>OY282519.1 GCA_958296405.1 uncultured Pseudomonadales bacterium | reverse complement strand
TTTAGGCCATTCAGCGCCGCGCCATCGCCGGCCAGCAGCAGCCGGTACGAGACGCGGCTGCCGGGCTGCACGATGCCGCTGGCGGGCACGTCTTCCACGCGCATCAACACGCGGGGGCCGAGGTCGAACACGCTGCCGCCGCGATCTGGCTCGGTCACCAGCACGGCGCTGATGCGCAACTGCAAGCGGCCGATGGCCACTGTATCGCCCAAGCTCAGGCCGAGGGCGGGAAACAGGCGCGAATCCAGCCACGCCTCGCCCTGCGCCGGCACAGCGTCCACCACCCGGCCGGGGGCGAACGGTTCTTCGGCCACCCGCACCACGCCGCGCAGCGGGTAGCCGGCGCCCACCGCCTTCACCGACACGAGTTGGTTGCGGGCGTCCGCCGCGTCGCTCGTGAACAGCATGGAGGGGAAGGCGATGGTGTCCGTTTGTGTTAGGCCGCGGGCGGCGGCGGCGGCGCGGAAGGCATCCGGCACCGGGCGGCTGGAGCCGATGATGCGGTCTGCGCCGAGGAACGTGGTGGATTCAGACAACAATGCTTGCTGCAGCCGATCCGCGAACAGCGCGACTGCGGTGACGGAAGCCACCGCGACGACGATGGAGGCAAGCAGCAAGCGCAGCTCGCCGGAGCGGCCATCCCGCGCGGCGAGGCGGAGCGCGAACGCGGGGCTCATGCCACCCGCCGGCCGCCATCGAGGGTGATGGTGCGGTCGCAGCGCTCGGCCAGCGTGGCGTCGTGGGTGACGAGCACCAGCGTGGCGTTGGAATCGCGGTTCAGGTCGAACAAGAGCTCCACCACGCGCTTGCCCGTGCCGGTATCTAAATTGCCGGTGGGCTCGTCTGCGAACAGCACCTTGGGACGCGACGCGAAGGCGCGGGCGATGGCGACGCGCTGCTGCTCGCCGCCAGAGAGCTGCCGTGGATAGTGCGTGAGGCGATGGCCGAGGCCCACGCGATCAAGGAACGCGCGGGCGTCTTCCTTGGCGCCGCGGTCGCCGCGCAGTTCCGAGGGGAGCATGACGTTCTCCAAGGCCGAGAGGCTCTCGATCAGCTGGAAGGTCTGGAACACGAAGCCCACGCAGCGCCCGCGCACACGCGCCCGCGCCTCCTCGGAGAGTGCGCTGATTTCGTCGCCATCGAGCCAGACGCTGCCGTCCGTCGGCAAGTCCAGCCCGGCGAGGATGCCGAGCAGCGTCGTTTTGCCAGAGCCGGAAGCGCCCATCACCGCCACGGATTCGCCGGCGGCGGCGTCGAAGTCCACGCCGTCCAAGATGACGAGCTCGCCTTCCGCGGTGGGGACGGACTTGCGCAGTCGCTGCGCATGCAGGATGCAAGAATTGTTCGGAACGTCTTTCACATTGGAGCCGCGGCGCCGAGGGGTGGCGCAAAGCGCGTTAGATTACCATTGCGCCGCCCCGCGGTTGCCGCGTCACCGGCGTCTTGCCTTGCAGCCACTGCCACTCCTGCTCGCGTTCCTGCTCGCGCTGGCCGCGCCCGCCGGCGCCGAGCGCACCATCTTGATTTACGGCGACAGCTTGAGCGCGGCCTATGGCATTGCCGAAGAGGATGGCTGGGCGAGCCTGCTGCAGGGCCGCCTTGCCGCGGCCGGGTGCGGCCATCGCGTGGTGAACGCCAGCATCAGCGGCGAGACCACGGGCGGCGGCCTTGGCCGGCTGCCCGTCACCTTGGACACGCATGCGCCGAGCATCGTCATCGTTGAGCTAGGTGGCAACGATGGTTTGCAGGGCCATCCCATCGCGGCCATGCGGGAAGATTTGGCGGCGATGGCACGCTTGGCGCAGCGCGCCGGCGCCAAGGTCATCCTAGTCGGCATGAAGCTGCCGCCGAACTATGGGCAGCGTTACACCGCGGCCTTTGAGGCGGCGTTCACGGCGGTGGCCGCAGAAACGGACGCAGCGCTGGTGCCGTTCCTGCTGGAAGGCATCGACCTTGAGACGATGCTGCAGGAAGACGGCATCCACCCCACCGCCGCCGCGCAACCGACATTGCTCGACAACGTGTGGCGAGTGCTCGCCCCGCTGTTGGCCGCGGCGGGGGTTGGATGTTGAAGCCGGGCTGGGTGGCTGGCGACGAGCGCTCTGCCATGCTTTGCCCGGTCGCCGTTAGGCCGGCTCTCGGCGTGCGCCGCCGCGGCAGGGCGGCGACATGGGATGGGCGCCGAAACGGGCTGCCCAGTCCGCTTGGGTGTAGGTGTGCAGCGCGAGTGCGTGAACGGGCCCGGCCAATTCGTCCGCTAGCGCCGCATTCACCATGCGATGGCGCTCGATGAGCCGTTTGCCCTCGAACTGCGCCGCCACGATCACCACCTTGAAGTGGGATTCGGAACCTGGCGGCACGTTGTGGTTGCCAGACTCGTTGACCACTTCGAGATGCGCTGGGTCGAACGCATCCGCCAGCTTGGTTTCAATGGTTGCGGTGATTGTCATGGTGGCCTCTTTTGCCCTGTCCTCTCCGCGCTTGGTTTGACCTCCGCGCGCCGCTGGCGGAGCATGCAGCGACAACGCAAGGGAGGGGGCAGGGGGGAAGGACCCCTTGCGGCCTTGCCGTGTGGGACCGCGCTGTGCCCCGCCGCCGAGTGACGGCTGATTGTACGGCCCTTTGATGGCGGTGTTCCTTGAGTTGTCATCAGCGACAGCGGCTCGATGTCGGCCGGGTGGCCAGCAGGCGTTCCAGCGCGGTGGCGCCGGCGCCTCGTTAACGCTACTGTCACGCTGCCGTCGTGTAATGAGGCGGCGTGGGCAAACGGAGAGGGAGCGTCATGGCTGACCACTCGGTGCTGCTGATTGAAGATGAACCGGACATCCGCGAGATGCTGAGCTTCTCGTTGGGGCGCGCCGGGTTCACCGTCCGTGCCGCCGGCAGCGCGGAACAGGCGCTGCGCGCGCTCGATGAAGCCTTGCCAGACCTGCTCATCATCGACTGGATGCTGCCCGGCATGAGCGGCGTCGAGCTGGCGCGGCGGCTGCGCCGCGACCAGCGCACGGCAGACCTGCCGCTGCTCATGCTCACGGCGCGGGGCGAAGAGTCCGACAAGCTGAACAGCTTCGACGCCGGCGTGGACGATTACGTCACCAAGCCGTTCTCGCCGCGAGAACTCGTCGCTCGCGTGCGCGCCCTGCTGCGCCGCGCCGGCGCCTCCAGCGATGGCAAGTTCCGCGCCGGCGGCATCGAGGTGGACAGCAACGGCCGTCGCGTCACCGCCGACGGTGCCATCGTGCGCGTCGGGCCCACCGAGTTTCGCCTCATCGAGACGTTGATCCGCCACCCGGAACGCGCGTTCGACCGCGCCCAGCTGTTGAACAAGGTGTGGGGCCGCAACGTCTACGTCGAAGAGCGCACCGTGGATGTGCATGTGCTGCGGCTGCGCAAGGCGCTCGCGCCGTTCGGCATGGACAAGCTCATTCAAACCGTGCGCGGCGTGGGATATCGCTTCTCCACGAATAGCGAAGCCGCGTGACGCCGCGGCCACGCCATCGGCGCCGGCAAGCTCCTTCAACATCACCAGGCGCCTTGCCGCCGCGGGCCCGGCTCGCGCGGCGCAAGGCGTCGCGTCACCCTTCGTCATGAGAGCCCGGGGCGCGGCACGCGGCGTCGCGCTCAGCGCCGGCGCAGGACTCGTGGCATGGATCACTGGCAGCGTGGCGTGGGGCTTGGTCGCGCTCACGTCCGTGCTGTTGGCCTACCACGCGGCGCATTATCGAGCGTTCGCCCGCTGGACTCGCCGTCCGTTGGCGCGCCCGCGCCTTGGCGACGGCATTTGGCAGCGGCCGGCGGGGCGCCTGCATCGCGCCATCCTCGCTGGGCGCGAGCGCAGTCGCGGGCTGCTGGGTGCGCAGCGGCGGCTGCGCAGCACCACCGACGCCATTCCTGATGGCTGGGTGATCGTCCGCGCCGACGGCGGTATCGAAACCTACAACCAAGCCGCGCAAGCGGTGCTTGGCCTCTCCCGCGACGATCAGGGGCGGAACTTGGCGGCGCTGGCGCGCAATCCGCGTTTGGCGGCGCTATTGAAGGGCGACATCGAAAGCGAACTCGCGGAGATTACGGCGCCGACGGACGAAACTCGCCGCGTTGAGCTGCGGCGCATCCCCATGGACGAGGGACGTGCCATCGTCATGGCGCGAGATGTCACGGAACTGAATCGCCTGCTCACCATGCGGCAGGATTTCATCGCCAACGTTTCCCACGAATTGCGCACGCCGCTCACGGTCATCGTGGGTTATCTGGAGGAGCTCGCGGACGAGGACATCGACTTTGCCACGCTGAAGGCCATGCTGCCCAAGCTCACGCCGCAAGCGCGCCGCATGCACGCGCTCGTCGATGACCTGTTGACGCTCACGCGCTTGGAGTCGGCGCCGTTGCCAAACGAAGCGACCATTGAGGTCATCAACGTGGCGCAGATGCTCGACACCATCGCCACGGAGGCGCGGCGCTTGACGGACAAGCGGCACAAGGTCGCTGTGGAGGCGGAGACGGCGCTCGCCCTGCGCGGCGTTGGCTCCGAGCTGTACAGCGCCTTCAACAACCTTGTCACCAATGCGGTGCGCTACAGCCCCGACGGCGGGTCGATTGAGGTGCGCTGGTTTGAAAGCGCCGTCGGGCCGCGCTTCGAGGTGCGCGATGAGGGCTTGGGCATCGCGCCGGAGCACATGTCGCGGCTCACCGAGCGCTTCTATCGCATCGATCTTGCCGGTTCGCGGGTGCGTGGCGGCACCGGCCTTGGGCTTGCCATCGTCAAGCACGTGCTGCGGCGGCACCAGTCCGTGCTGCATGTGGAGAGTGAACTGGGCAAGGGCAGCCGCTTCTACTGCGAGTTTCCGCCGGAGCAGGCGCGACCCGCCCCAACGATCGGATGAACCGACCCGAGCGTGGCGCCGGCTTGCTCGGCTGCTGCCCGATCAGCGCGCGGCTTGGCTCAGGTGCATCCCGCCATCCATGATCAAGCGCTCCCCGGTGATGACATCGGCGCCGGCGATGAAGTAGAGCACGCCCTCGGCAATGGTGTCTGGCGTCGTCGTGAGCTGAAGCGGCGCGTTGGTTTCCAAGAAGTTCTTCGCCGCGGCATAGCGTTCCGCCCCCATCCCCGCTTCCAGCCAATCCCCTTGGATGAAGCCGGGGCACACGGCGTTCACGCGGATTTCGGGGCCCAGCACCCGCGCCAGCGACAAGGTCATCGTCAACAGGGCGCCCTTGGAGGCCGCGTAGGCGATGGAACTGCCCACGCCCATGATGCCGGCGATGCTGGCGACGTTGACGATGCTGCCGCGTCCCGCGCGGCGCATCCAAGGGGCCGCGGCGCGGGCCATTTGATAGGGGCCCACGACGTTCACCGCGTAGATGTGCTCGAAGTCTTCACGCGACAGGCCGTCCAGGTTCTCGTGCGCGTTGAACTTTGTGGTGCCGGCGTTGTTCACCAGCGCGTCGAGGCGGCCCCATTTGTCGATGGCCGCCTGCGTGAGCGCCCGACATTGCGCATCGTCTGCCACGTCCGCCTGCACGACGATGGTTTCCACCCCGAACGCTGCGCATGCCTCTTGCGTCGCCTCGGCGCCGGCGGCGTTGCGCGAGTAGTTGATGGCGACGTGGCAGCCGCGTTCCGCCAGTTGGCGGGCGCACGCCGCGCCCACCCCCGATGACGACCCGGTGACGATGGCGACGCCTTCCTGCAAGTCCACGCTGCCCCTCCTTTAGGGATTCATTTTGGGAAGTACCGAAATGCGCCCATCTCTTCGGGCGGCGGAGGTAGCTGATTCTACGCAACCGATGAGCGCTTCTACCGCCTCATCGGTCATGTCGGTCCCGCTCTGTTCGATGCGCCATGATGGCATTGATGATGGCTTGGGAACCGCCCTCGCGTTCGCGGGATGCGTCTGCCCAAGGGCGGCCAGGATGCAGAGTGTCCCAGCGGGAGCGCTGCTGGCTGCGACGGGTCTTCCCTTGGTCGTGGTTGCCGAAGCCGTCAACCGCGGCGTTCCAAATCGGGCGGTACTTGGCGATCAATACTTGTTCGGTGAGTCTGATCCACACCGGGTCGAGCACTAGCCAGCGACACCGGAAGTCGTTCGGATTGAGATTTCGTGCGTCCCTTACCGATCCCGCGTGTTCAACGAGACGGCGATAGAGCACTGGGGCACTTTGCTCGGCTTCTGTTCTCCCTTGGCGTTTGCCCGAGGACTCAGCCTTGCCGACGTAGAGCGGTTCGTGTTCGTCCATGTCGGCGTAGGCAGAAAAGTCCCCACCGTAGTGGATCGTATAGACGCCTGCGCCGTCGAATTGCTCATCGGGCGGCAAGGCGGAGGGCTCGTACCCCATGAGGGCACGGGCCGCATTCCGCCCCAGCTCGTCCACGCTGAGAGGGTCGTAGGAGCGCATGGAACCCTACCGCTCGCAACGGCCTCCGTTGCGGCACACAATCCAGAAGCAATGCCGCTTGCGTGCGTGGTGGGCGGTCTTCCACTTGTTGGAGACCATCGGCCCGGTCCTAGTCTTGATTATCAGATCGCAGACGGTGAACCCCGCATCTTCCGCCATCCGCATGAAGTCGCAGTGCGCCCATCGGGAACGGTGGTTGTTCACCATGTCGGTGATCTTTGCCAGCAGGAGCCCGTCCGCTTTCAGCACCCGCCTCGCTTGCTTCAGAAAGGGCGGATACAGGTAGCTGAGCGTCCATTGCTCGTCAGCACCGCACCGCATGGTGGCACCGAAGTCCACGTCGAATCGCTTGGTGCTCTTGTCACGTCCCTGTGGGCCGACATGGGGAGGATCGTAGACCACAACCCCGTATTCGTCGTCAGGTACACCGGCCATTACACGGTTGTCGGCCGCGATCATCGGCTCGTACTGCGGGTCAATGTCCATCGAAACGACCTCGCGTGTCGAACCCTGCCAAAACCGCCCGACATTGTGTGTAGCGTCGAGAATGGGCTCTGGATCGATGGTCGGGTAGAACGCGAACATGGCTTCCAGCAGTTCGCCATCCGAGCCCTCCCAGACGCTGCTCAAGGGAGAGTATTGCGGTGGTTGGTGCGGAAGTGACCGAACATCAGACGCAGATGCAGAGGCCGCCATAATCCCTTCTTTGAGGCACAAGTTCGGGAGCTTTATATCAATCGGCTATGCTTCGCGCACCGTCCGCGGCAGTGTCGCCGCATCTGCACAGGAGGCCCTGCCATGCCCGTTGCCGCGACGTTGTGGGACATCGGCGGCGTGCTGACGACGAGCCCGTTCGAGTCGTTCAATCGCTTCGAGGCCGCCGCCGGCCTGCCGCTGGATTTCATCCGCGGCGTGAACTCGCGCAATCCAGACACCAACGCTTGGGCGCAGTTCGAGTCTAACCAGGTGACGTTGGACGAGTTTGATGGGCTGTTTCGTGCGGAGAGCGCGGCGTTGGGGCACCCTTTGGGCGGCAAGGAGGTGGTGGAGCTCCTGAGTGGGAGCTTGCGCCCGCGCATGGTCGCCGCGCTGAAGGCATGCAAGGCGCGCTTCAAGGTGGGCGCCATCACCAACAACCTGCGCCCCAACGAACCGTCCATGGCCCCCAAGGATGCGGGGCACAGCGCCGACATGGCGGCCACGATGGCGCTCTTTGACGTGGTGGTGGAATCCAGCGTCGAGGGTGTGCGCAAGCCTAACCCCGAGATCTACCGGCGCGCCTGCGAGCGCTTGGGCGTCGCGCCGGACGAGTGCGTCTTCCTCGATGATTTGGGCATCAATCTGAAACCGGCGCGGGCGCTGGGGATGCGCACGATCAAGGTGGTGAGCGAGGAGCAAGTGAAAGGGATCAGCACCTTCTGGACAGTCGCCCCCAACGGAAGGCCGTTGGGGGCGACGGTTCGGTAGCCTATGAGTTGAAGGACAACATGGGAGACCGAACGATGCGGATGTTGGCACAGGACAGGGCGTTCTACCTGAATTTGCGGGTGGACGGGACGGACGATCCGGAAGCGCTGCGCCGGCTGCGGATCTTGGAAGGGATCGAGGCGGTGCGGAAGGGCCTCTCCGCGGCTGCGGCGTGCAAGGCGTTCGGCGTCTCGCGGGCGACGTACTACGCGTGGCGGCGGCGCTTGGAGGACGGCGGCGTGGCGGGGCTGGTTCCGCGCAGCAGCCGCCCGCGCAGCCATCCGGGGAGGCGGTGGACGAGGGCGGACGCCAGGCGGGTGGTGGGCATCCGCCGCGAGACGCCGTGGGCGGGGAAGGCGAGGATCGCGCCGGACTTGGCGGCGCGCTGGCCGGAGCGGGCGCTGAGCGAGGCGACGGTGGGGCGCATCCTGCGCTGGGCGGTGGAGCGGGGGCATGCGCGGCCATGCTCGTTCTGCGAGGGGCGTGCCGCCGCGAAGCGGCGGCGCGACTTCACCGGCGCGCATGCGCGCCGGTGGAAGCCGCGCGACATGCGCTTCGGCGTCCAGTTCGACCACATGACCGTGCGCATCGACGGCAAGACCTTCAAGGAGTTCCGCGCCGTGTGCCCGAACACGCGGCAGCAGCACGCCAAGGTCTATTCGCGCGCCACGGCGAGCGTCGCGCGGGCGTTCCTGCGCGAGGCCGTCCGCGAGCTCGACATCCACGCCGTGCAGGTGGACGGCGGCTCGGAGTTCATGGCCGCCTTCGAGGAGGAGTGCAGGGCGCTGGGCCTGCCGCTGCTGGTGCTGCCGCCGCGCTCGCCCCAGCTCAACGGCATCGTCGAGCGCGCCAACCGCACCGCGCGCGTCGAGTGCTGGAGCCAGTACCGCGGAGAGCTCACCTGCGCCGCCATGAACGAGGCGCTCGCCGCCTACCTCGACTACTACAAGTCTGTTCCATAGCACCCATCTTTCTATGCTGTTGATTCGATTAGATTTTGCTGGTTCGGGTTCGGTACTGCGGCGTGCTTGCGCCGACTTTTCACTCTCGCGGCAAGCGACTGTCCGGCCGGACCTTCGAGATCCGCGCGTTTGAAGAGCCAGGGACCGTCCGGCAAGGGGCGGAGCGAATCGAGTTCTCCGGCCTGCGCGGCGAGTCTGAGCGTCCGGGGAGTCAGATCGAGCAGCGCGGACGCGTTGGCGAGGTTGAGCCAGGGCTCGACGCCGTCCGGAGCCGGGCGGAACGCGGGGATCCTGCGGTAGCCGCGCAACGCGCAGACGCGTTCGCGCGTCCAGCGGTTGCCGTTGCCGGTGCGCAGCCCGTTGCGGTTGAGCACGCCGGCGACCACGTCGTCGCGGGCGATCAGGGCGAGGCGGCGGATCGCCTCGACCGTTTCGAGCGGCGCGCCGTTGCGTTGTCCGCGTCGTCTTCTCGGCAGGCGCAGTTCCGCATGCACGCCCCCCGCCCAGTGAACCACCAGCACCACCTCGCCCGTCCCGTTCGCGGCGTCCGCATCGATGTCGGCGACGACCTCGTCGACAAGAGTGCGCACGATGCGCTTCTTGAGGCGGGCGTCGGTGGCCGGCGCGTTCCAGACCGCCTGGAGATCCCGAGCCAGCGTGGCGAACGGCACCGGGCTCGGATCGCGCCTCGAAAGGCCGGCGCCGTGGGCGGAAAGCTTCGCCTCGACTTCGCGCTGCCGTTCCAGGGCCGCTTCCCAGCGCGCTTCCAGCTCCGAGGCCACCAGACGGTTGGCCGGGTCCGCGGCGTCGTACTGGCGGAAGGCGCGGTCCACCGCGTAGCGGGCGGCCTCCAGGTCGCGCGCCAGCGCCTCCCGAACCTCGTCGCGCCGGGCGGCCGCCTCGGCCTCCGCCCGCGCGGCGGCGTCGACCGCGCCGGGCCCGACGACTTCGAGGAGGGCCGCCTCGACGGCGTCGTCCACGCGAAGGCCGCCGAAGGAGATGCAGCTGGGCTCGCCGTTGTCCAGCCAGCCCCGGCGGCAGGCATATCGAGGAATGTCGTGCCGGCGGCCGCTGTACCGAACCGTCAACTTGCGTCCGCAACGCCGGCAGCGCACCAGGCCGGCCAACAGCGCGCCGCCGTGCTTGGCGGCGCCATGGTGTTTGCTGGCAGGCCGGTTGTTGCTGACCATCGTGCGCATCGCCTCGGCGCGGTCCCAGTCGACGTACCCCTCGTGGGCTCCGGGCTTGAGCGCCAGCCACTCGTCGCGCGGCCTGCGCTCGCGCCCGACCCGAACGCCCGACTCGTCGTAGGCCGCCACGGCGCGGCTCCTGCCGTAGGCGTAGGCCCCGCCGTAGGCCGGGTTGGATATCAACTGGTAAATCGTAGCGTACCTGGGCCGGCGCCACACGATCCTGCCGTCCGGACGCTTGGCGGGCAGGTCGAGTCCGTGTTCGAGAAACCACAGCAGCGCCTGGCGGGCGCTGCCCAGCTCCTCGACCTTGTCGAAGGCCAGCGCAATCGCCTCCCGCACTCGGCGGTCCGGGTCCTTCTCCAGACGATCGCCGTTCTTCACGTAGCCGACCGGCGCGGCGACGATCAACTCGCCGCGCCTTGCCTTCTCGTGGCGCGCCGCCAGCGAGCGCTGCCGCAGCAGGTCGAGCTCGTACTCGTTCAGCGAGCCCTTCAGTCCCAGCAGCAGACGATCGTTGCTTTGCCGGGGCGCGTAGACGGCCTCCTGGTCCACCAGAACCGTGTCTACCACCCGGCACATCTCGATCAGCTGCTGCCAGTCCCGGCTGTTGCGCGCGAACCGCGACACCTCCCGCGCGGCCACCGCGCCGACCTCGCCGAGACAGACCTGCGCCACCATGCGGTTGAATCCGGCGCGCTCCGCGCTGCCGGACGCCGAGCGGCCGAGATCGTCGTCGATGGTCTCGATCCGCGCAAAGCCCAACCCCAGAAGGCGGTCGCGCATCGCGTACTGCAGCGCGCCGCTCTCGCGGTTGTGCAGAACCTGATGCGCGGAAGACTGGCGAACGTACAGGATCGCCTTGCGTTCCAGATGGCGGCGCTGGATCTTGTCAGACATCACCGCTCTCCCCGCCGGTCCCGGTCTCCGCTTCCCCGGCCTCGCCGCCGCGATGCTCCAGCAGCATCCGAGCCATCAGGACCGTCGCCCGCCGCCGCGTCCGGTCCGGCAGACCGCGCCACCGCGGCGCGTCGAGAGGTCGGCGGTCGTTCGACGGACCGAACAGATCCAACTGAATGGACTTCGGGGGGGACGGGCGCATGATCGGCTCCTCGGCTCCGGTCGCAGGACCGCAAGTCTGCCTGCCGGTCGGAAACGACCGACGGAGAGACGGAAGCGCCCCCATCGCCGCGGACAGCCGCGGCCAGCAAGTCCGCCAGCGCTTCGAGCGCCGCCAAATCGACATGGGGCCGCTCCCGTCTGCGAACGGTCGAGCAACTCTGCCGGTCGAACATCCACAACGGCACTTCGAGCCGCGGACCTCGCGCCCGGCCGGCCAGGCGGCAGTGGGCTACGGAAACTCCGCCCTTGGCGAACACTTGGTCAATGGCGACCTCCTGCCCGTGCCACGGGTGGAACTCGTAGAGAATCCTGCGTTCGGCGGTGCCGTGGGTGTTCGAGAGTCGAGTTGTACAACAACCGGCGCCGGCACCGCTCCCTCGGCATGAAAACACCCGCCGAGTTCGCTAGGATGATGGCCGCGGCTGCCTGACCCCAAATGTCCAGAAGGTCGCTGATCCCCGACACAAGCGCTGGCGGAGCTCGCGCAGGCCACCGGGATTGACGTGGGCTGAAGGGCAAAGGCGCGCCGCTGCCTCGCCCCCTCCGGCCCACGACTTCTTTCCGGCCAGCTTGTCCCACGCGAGGAAGCGAAAGCCCCCCTCCCCGCACCGTCCTCTCCGGCCAGACAAGTCGACGATTGCTTGCACACCGGGTGCCCGCCGCCGCGTGTCAGCCGTCCAACAACTTGGACACCGCCGCCGGCTCAGGAATAGACGTGGCGGCCCCGGCTTGGGTCACCGCCAACGCGCCGGCCGCGGCGCCGCGCCGCAGCGCCTCTTGCATGTCTTGGCCGTCGATGAGCGCGGCCATCAGAAAGCCAACGAAGGCATCGCCGGCGGCCGTTTCGTCCACGGCTTGCACTGGGAAAGCGGCAAGGCGCGAGCGCTCGGCGCCGCGGGCGAACAGGAGCCCATCCCGTCCCAAGGTGAGCGCCACGTCGCAATCTGGGTAACGCGCCGCAAGGGCGCGGAGCGCCGCTTCGGGTTCGGCGACGCGGCCGCCGGCAAGGGCCGCGGCTTCCACTGCGTTCACGATCAGGAGGTCCACCGCCGCCAAGTCATAGGCCTGCTCGCGGCCATCCACCGGCGCAACGTTGAACGCCACCCGCGCGGGGGCCTCTTCGGCGCGGGCCAGCACCCGCTCCAAATCGTTGATTTCGTTCTGCAGCAGCAGCCAATCCGCGTCGCCCAAGCCAACGCAGGCGGCGTTGAAGTCCTGTTCGGTCAAGCGCCGGTTGGCGCCGCCGGCGATGGTGATGGCGTTCTCGCCGCGCGGGTTCACCTGAATCACGGCATGGCCAGACGTCCCGGCCACTTCGCGCACGCCGCGCACATCCACCCCGGCGTTCGCAAGCACGTCTTTGAGCCAGCGCCCATCGGCGCCGATGCAGCCAAAGTGCGCCACGGCTGCCCCCGCCTTGGCCGCGGCCAGCGATTGATTGAGGCCCTTGCCGCCGGGATGCACGGCGTGGCTCAGGCTGGCGACAGTTTCGCCGGCGGCGGCGATGTTGGGAACGGCGTAGACGTTGTCGACGCAGAGGGAACCGAGGTTGACGAGGCGGCCGCGCGGCACTCCCTCAGCCGCCCTCGATGCGCTGCATGAAGTAGATATCGCTGTCTGGGCGCACGGGCTCCAGCCATGCGTCTTGGTAGATCTGGCCGTCGATGGCGACGGCGGTCTTCTGCAAAGTCTCCTCGATGCCGGGCCAAAGCTGTTCCAAGGCGCGGAGCACACCGCGGAAGTTGGTGGCTTCCACGGTGGTTTCCTGCGTGCCGCCCGTCTGTTGCAGCAGGTGGTCCGGAAAGACGACTTTGGCCATGCGCCGGTTTCCCCTAGGCGCTCAGCGCCACCCAGCGGCGGCGCCGAAGCGCGGCCTGAACTGCCCGCCGCGTGGCCGCTAGGCGTCCGCTTGGTTGTCGATGGCCTCCAGCACCCGCGGCGGGGAGAGCGGCAGGTCCGCAATGCGGAAGCCCAGCGCATCCCGCGCTGCGTTGGAGGTGGCGGCCAAGGGCGCCACGATGGGCGTCTCGCCCACGCCGCGCACGCCATACGGATGCGACGGGTTCGGCACCTCGATGATTTGCGTGTCGATCATCGGCATGTCCGAGGCCACGGGCACGCGATAGTCCAAGAAGCCGGCGTTCTCCATCACGCCGTTCTCGTCGTAGATGTACTCCTCGTTCAGCGCCCAGCCCAAGCCTTGCACGGCGCCGCCCTGCATCTGGCCTTCCACGTAGGCCGGGTGGATGGCGGTGCCGGCGTCTTGGATGCCGGTGAAGCTCAACACGTCGATCTTGCCCGTCTCCCTATCCACCTTCACGTCGGCGAAGTTCACGGAAAACGAGGCGCCGGCGCCTTGGGCGTTCACGCTGGCCCGCCCCAGAATGGGGCCGCCGGTGCGTCCCGCGTTCTTGGCGATGTCCCTCAAGGAGAGCGGGTTCGCGTCCACGTTCACGCCGGGCTTGGGAATGGCTTGGCCATCCGCCCAATCCACCTGCTCGACGTCAACGTCCCAAGTGGCGGCGGCGCGTTGCTTGCATTGGGCGATGATGTCTTCGCACGCCTGCACCACGGCGAGGCCCGTCGCGAAGGTGGTGCGGCTGCCGCCGGTGACGTTGCAGAAGCCGGTGGATTCGGTGTCGCCGACATGGGTGCGCACCGTCTCGTAGGGCACGCCCAATGTCTCCGCCGCCATCAGGCACATGGAGGCGCGTGAGCCGCCGATGTCTGGGTTGCCTTCCACCACCGTGACGGTGCCGTCCTCGGAGAGCCGCGCCTCGGCGCTGGACTGCATGCCGATGTTGAACCAGAACCCCGCGGCGACGCCGCGGCCCGTGCCTTCGGCCTTGGGCTTGGTGTAGTTGGGGTGCGCCTTGGTGGCTTCCAGGCACTTCCTGAAGCCGATGGCTGGGAACACTGGGCCATAGGGCGCTTGGGTGCCTTCGTCCGCGCTGTTCTTGAGGCGCAGATCGATGGGATCCATGCCGAGTTCCCGCGCCAAGTCGTCAATGGCAGATTCCATGGCGTGCATGGCCTGCGGCGCCCCCGGCGCCCGGTACGCCGCCACCTTTGGCTTGTTCACCAGCACGTCGTGGCCTTCAATGCTGAAGTGCTCCAAGTCGTACGGCGCGAGGATGGACATGCAGCCGGGGCCGACCGGCGCGCCGGCGAAGGCGCCGGCCTCGTAGGCGAGCCATGCCGATGCGGCGGTGATCTTGCCGTCCCGCTTGGCGCCCACTTTCGCTCGGCAGTGGGTGGCCGAGGTGGGGCCGGTGGCGCGGAACACTTCTTCGCGGGTCATCACCATCTTCACGGGGCGGCCAGACATTTCGGAGAGCTTCACGGCGATGGGTTCGAGGTAGATGATCGTCTTGCCGCCGAAGCCGCCGCCGATCTCCGAGGGAATCACCTTGATCTCGCCGACGCTCTTGCCGAGCACGTTGGCCGTTAGCGAACGCACGTCGAAGTGCCCTTGGGTGCAGCACCAAACCGTCGCCTCGCCCTCTTCGTTGATGGTGGCGGTGCAGGCATGTGGCTCGATGTAGCCTTGGTGCGCGGTGGGCACGCGGCAATCCACTTCCACCACCACGTCGGCTTCGGCGAAGCCCTGCTCCACGTCGCCGCGCTCGAACTTGACGATCGCCGCGACGTTGCTTGGCGGCTTGCTCGCATCGCCGTTGGTGCGCAGGTTCTCGTCCACCAACACGGCGCCGTCGGCCATGGCCGCATCGACGTCCAACACTGGCGCGAGGGGCTCGTATTCCACCTCGATCAAGTCCAGCGCGCGTTCGGCGATGTAGGGCGTGCGGGCGGCCACGGCGGCCACGGCATGGCCGTGGTAGAGCGCCTTGTCCCGCGCCATGCAGTTCTTCGCCAAGTCCGTCGTGCGCTCGTTGGTGGGGAAGTCTCCCCCGGAGCAGGCGGCGTACACCCCATCCATGGCCAGCGCCCGGCTCACGTCCACGCGCTTGATGCGGGCGTGGGCGTGGGGGCTGCGCAGCATTTTGCCGTGCAGCATGTTCGGCAGGTTGAGGTCTGCGCCGAAATTGGCGCGGCCGGTCACCTTGTCCACGCCGTCCGGACGAACTGGACGTGTGCCGATTGCCTTGTAGTCGTGCGCTTCCGCCACGGTGGGCCTCCTTGTCGTTTGTTCAGGTCTTCAGTGCTTGCCGACGCGGCCTATGCTTCGTAGGCAAGCTCTTGCGCGGCATCCTGCACCGCGCGGACGATCTTGTCATAGCCGGTGCAGCGGCACAGGTTGCCGGCCAGCCAGTAGCGAATGGTGGTTTCGTCTGGATTCGGGTTCTGGTCCAGCAGCGCCTTGGCGGCGACGATGAAGCCGGGCGTGCAGATACCGCATTGCAACGCGGCGGCTTCCAAGAACTTGCGCTGCACCACATGCAGCTCGGAACCCTGCGCGATGCCTTCGATGGTCGTGATGTCCATGCCTTCGGCCTCCACGCCGAGCATCAGGCAGGAACACACGAGGCGGCCATCCGCGAGCACCGAGCAGGCGCCGCAGTCTCCGGTGGCGCAGCCCTCTTTCGTGCCGGTCATGCCGAGCTCGTCGCGCAGAGCGTCCAACAGCGATTGATGCGCCTCGCACAGCATCTCGCGCGGCTCGCCGTTGACGCTCAAGGTGACGTGAACTCTGCTCATTGGCTGCCCCCGATGTTGTTCAGTGCCCGGTCTCGGGCGATGGCGCTGGCGCGGCGGCACAGCACGCCGACCACTTTGCGCCGGTACGCCACGGTGCCGCGCTTGTCTGCAATGGGTGAAGCGGCGGCGGAGCAGGCTGCCCCGGCGGCCGCGAGCGCGGCGGCGTCCACTTGCGTGCCGATGAGCGCCGCTGCGGCCTCCGGCACGAGCAAGGCGGTAGGCGCGACGGCGCCGATGGACACGCGCGCGGCGGTGCAGGCGCCGCCGCCATCGAGTGTCAGAGCAACGCCCGCGCCCGCAACGGCGATGTCCATCTCTGTGCGCGGGATGAAACGCAGGTAGGCGTCGCCGGATCCGGACGCGGGCGTTTTGAACTTGAGGCCAAGCAGAAACTCCGCGGCGCCGAGCGCGTTATGCCCGACGCCGGTGACGAACTCCTCGCAAGGCACTTCACGCGAGCCGCCGGGCCCTGCGATGACGCAGATGCCGCCGTCCGCGATGATGGCCGGGATGGTGTCGCCGGCGGGAGAAGCGTTGCAGAGGTTGCCGCCGATGGATGCGCGGCCTTGAATCTGCGTGGAACCGATGAGGTCTGCCGATTCGAGCAAACCTGGGAAGAGCGCTTTGAGCTGCGCGTTTTCGTTCAACACGGCGGACGGCACCGCCGCGCCGATGAACACTTCCTCGTCGCCGATGTCGACGCGGTTCGTCTCGGCGATGTGCTTCACATCGACCAACGTGCGCGGTTCGCGGTCGTTGGAACGCATCTGCACGAGGACGTCTGTGCCGCCGGCGAGCAGTTGCGAGCGTCGGCCGCTCGCGGCGTCTGCCTGCAGGACGCCAATCGCCTCCGCCACGCTCGTCGGCCTCGCGTAGGCGTAACCCTCCATTCAGCCTCCCCCTTCAGCCCGTTTGGATGCCGTTATGTATATCACAGAAACGCCGCGGCTTGTGCCATCTCGGTGGCGGGCAAAGCGCCGGCGCGCCACTCCGGTGCATGGGGCGCTCGCGCCGTCGTGGCCAAGCAGCCTCCTGCGCCTTGCGGCGCTTCCCATAGAATGACGCGCATGGAAGACAGCCAAGCCTTAGAGTTCCCCCGCGCGGCCTATGCGCGCCATGTCGCCGCCGTGGCCGCCACTTGGGAAGCGGCGCTGCAGGGCGCCGGCTTCGATGCCGCGGCGGTGCCGGCCGGCACGTCGCCGCGGTACTTCCAAGACGACCAAGGGCCGCCGTTCCGCCCCAACCCGAACTTCGCCCAGTGGGCGCCGGTCGCTGGCGCCGAGGGGTCGGTGCTGTTCTTCCGCCCCGGCGAGACGCCGCGGCTCCTGTTCCATCAGCCGGCGGACTACTGGCACCTGCCGCCGGCGCTGCCGGATTGGGCGCACGAGTGCTTCGCCGTCGAGCGCCACGCCAGCGCCGAGGCGTTGACCGCGGCCCTCGCCAAGCACACTGCCGGAGCCGGCCGCGTTGCCCATGTCGGCCCGCCCGCCGAAGGCGCCAGCAATCTTTCGTTCGCAGCCACCAACCCAGAGGCGTTGCTCAACCCCATCCACTATGCGCGCGCCATCAAGGATGATTTCGAACTCGCCGCGCTGCGCGTCGCCGCTGCGTTCGGCGCCCGCGGCCACATGGCGGCGCGGGACGCCTTCATGGCCGGGGCGAGCGAGTTGGAAGTCCACCTCGCGTTCCTCGCCGCGAGCCGCCAAACGGACGCAGCACAACCCTATCCGGGCATCGTCGGGCAAAACGAACACGCTGGGGTGCTGCACTACCAGCGCTATGACGCCGAGCCGCCGCCGCGCCGGCGCAGCCTCCTCATCGACGCCGGCCGGCAGCACTTGGGCTACGCCGCAGACATCACCCGCACCTACAGCGCCGCGGCAGATGAGTTCGGGGAACTCGTTGCCGCCTTGGACGCCGCGCAGCAAGCGCTGATCGCGGACATTCGCCCCGGCATCTCCTACGTTGACCTGCACGAGCAGATGCATCGCAGCGTGGGCGAACTGCTCGCTCGCTTCGGGTTCGTGTCCTGCAGCGGCGCGGTGGCCTTCGAGTCTGGCATCACCGACGCCTTCTTCCCCCACGGCTTGGGCCATCTGATTGGCCTGCAGACCCACGATGTTGGCGGTTGGATGGCTGCCGCGGAGGGTCGCCTCGCGCCGCCGCCGGAGCGCTACCCGGCATTGCGTCTCACGCGCTGCTTGGAGGCGGGGCAGGTGTTCACGGTGGAGCCGGGCATCTACTTCATCCCGCTGCTGCTCGATGCGCTGCGGGGCGACCGGCGCGGCGCCGACGTGAACTGGGCCAAGGTCGAGGCGTTCCTCCCCTGTGGCGGCGTGCGGGTGGAAGACAACGTGGCGGTGACGGCGGACGGCGTCGAGAACCTGACACGCGATGCGTTTGCGCGGCTGGCGTGAGCGAATGAGTAGCGCGCGGGCGATTGGCCCGGCGGCCGGCGCCGGCGCGGGCTGATGGCTGATCCATCGGCCGCCGCCGAGCGCTTCTCGGTGCGGCGCCTGTTCGAGGACCCGGCCCTCGCCGGGGCGACGCCCAGCCAAGCAACCGTTGCCCCCGGCGGCCGCCATGTCGCCTTCCTGCGCCCGGCGGACGAGAACCGGGAACGCTTGAGCCTTTGGCGCTATGACCTGCGCGCGGGGCGGCTTGAACCCCTCATCGTCGCGCCATCTGACAACGTCGAACCGAGTGCTGCGGAGCGTGCCGAACGCGAGCGGCGACGGCGTTTTAGCGGCGGCGTCACCGCGTATGCGTGGCATGCCGACGGCCAACGCTTGGTGGCCACCATCGACGGCGGCGCGTGGCTGTGCAACGCCGAGACGGGCGCCATGTCGGCCCTGACGCAGCCCGGCGAAGTGCCCTTGGGCATCACGCTCTCGCGCACCGGGCGTTTTGTGAGCTACACGCGCGATGGCGAGCTGCACGTCTGCAACATCGCCGCCGGCGAAGAGCGGCGCCTCACCGATGATGCCGGCGACACCGTGACGAACGGGCTGCCGGAGTTCATCGCCCAAGAGGAGATGCACCGCTTCAGCGGCCACTGGTGGGCCAAGGATGACCGTCGCCTCGCCTTCACCCGCGTGGACACCGCGCCCATTCCCGTCTCGCAGCGCTTTGCGGCGCATGGCGACCGGCTGGACGTGGTGCAGCAACGCTATCCCCATGCCGGCGGGGCCAATGCCGATGTGCGGCTCATCGTGCTGGACATGGACGCCGATGGCGCGGTGGGGCAGCGCCGCGAACTCGATTGGCGGGAAGGCGGTTTCGACTACCTCGCCCGCGTGGCGTTCGCGCCAAGCGGCGCCCTCATCGCGCAGGTGCAAAGCCGCGACCAACAGCGCTTGGCGGTGAAGCGTTGGGCGCCGACCGAGGCAGGGTGGACAACCCTGTTCGAGGAGGCGCACGACGCTTGGGTGAACCTGCACGACAACCTCACCTTCACCGGCGCCGGCGATGCGTTCGTGTGGACATCCGAACGCGATGGCCACGCAGACCTCTACCTGCACGATGGCGAGGACGGCGCATTGCGACGTTGGCCGAGCGGCTTGGATGGTGTGCGCCGCGTGCTCTGGGCGGATACCGGCGCCGCGATCGTCGCTGGCTGGCTGGATGACCCGACGGCGCAGCACCTCTACCGGGTACACCGCGATGGGGCGCCCTCCGCAGCGCTCACCGCCGGCGACGCTTGGCATGATGGCGCGGTGGACGCCGCCGGCACGGTGTGCGTGGTGACGACGACGGCCCCGGACGTGCCCAGCCGTTTGGAGGCCATCGACTTGGCCGGGGAGCAACGCGCCCGCATCCACGATGGCGCAGTGGCCCCCGGCCATCCCTACCACCCGTTCCTGTCCCGCCACATCCCCGCCGCGTTCGGCAGCATCGCCGCGGAGGATGGCCAGCGGCTGCACTATCGATTGACGCCGCCGGTCGGCGCGGACGCCGGCGGCAAGCATCCCGTGATCGTGCATGTCTATGGCGGCCCGGGCGTGCAGCGTGTGCGCCGCGAGTGGGGGCCGCTCGTCACCCAGCTCTTCGCGCAGCGCGGCTACGGGGTGTTCGAGTTGGACAATCGCGGCAGCGCTGGACGCGCCAAGCGCTTTGAAGCCCCGCTTCGCGGCCGGCTCGGCGATGTGGAAGTGCGCGACCAACTCGCCGGCGTCGCCTTCCTGCGCGGCCTGCCGTGGGTGGACGGCGGCCGCATCGGTGTGCTCGGCCACAGCTACGGCGGCTACATGGCGCTGCTCTGCATGGCGAAGGCGCCGGCCGCGTTCGCCGCCGGCGTCAGCATTGCGCCAGTGACGGACTGGGCGCTTTACGACACCCACTACGTTGAGCGCTATCTCGGCATGCCCCAGGAGAATCCGGAAGGCTACCGGCAGAGCGCCGTGTTCCCGTGGCTCGATGGCCGGCGCGGCCCGCTGCTGCTCATGCATGGCATGGCGGACGACAACGTGCTGTTCGACCACTCGACGCGGTTGATGCAGGCGCTGCAGGAACGCGGTGCCCTGTTCGAGCTGATGGCGTATCCGGGCGCCAAGCATGCGCTGCACGAACGCCATGTGGCCATCCACCGCCACGAAACCATCTTGGATTTCTTTGCCCGACGGCTTTAGCGGGTCTTCGCGCTTGGTGGCGCCGCGCCCTTGCAGTGGGCCGAACCCTTGGGACGAATAGAAGGCGCGAGCGCCCTTGGCAGCCAGTCCCAGACGCTTGAGGCTCACAGCGTGTGCGTGGGCCGGCCGGATTGCAGGATGCCGGCCAGATACGTTTCGATCTTCGCCCGCACCAAGTCATCGCCGTCGCTGAATTGGGCGCCGATGCCAGCCACGCGCTGATGCTCCGCGCCCGGCGGGGTGATCCAGACCACGCGGCCGGCCACGGGAATGGGCTCTGGCTCATCCATGAGCCGCAACAACAGGAACACTTCGTCGCCGAGCTGGTATTCGTCCACCGTGGGCACGAACAGCCCGCCGTTGGCGATGAATGGCATGTAAGCCGCGTACAGAACGTTGCGATCTCTGATGGTGAGGGAGAGCGCACCCTGTTTTGTGGCCATGTTGACGCTTCCGTCGCGAGAGCCCGGCGCCCATCATGCGCGCGCCGCCGGGCGCAGTCAGCAGACATTCGCTGGGCGCCGCTTGGGTGATTGCCGCCTTGAGGCGGCAGACATTCGCCCGGCGTGGCCTAAGTGATTGCCGCCGCCCGGCGCCACATCAGCAGCAGCCGCTCGAACTGCGCTTGGGCGTTGAGGCCGCTCGACGCCACGGCCGCGGCGCGCAGTGCCGCGAGCTCTGCATCGAAACGGAGCAATCTGCGTGGCTCGGCGGCTTCCCGCGCCAGGCGATGGACATGGCGCTGCCAACGCGCGGTGAGTTCCAACAGTTCTTCCCGGCGCCACGCGAGCGCTTGGTCTAGCGCTGTCACCTTGCCGCTGGCCACCGCTTCCAAGGCGTTCCACATCGGTTCTTCGCCGCGCTCCAATGCGTCCCGGGCGCGGTAGGGCGCTCCCCCCACCTCCACCAGCATCGGCGCCGCGCGCTCGATGGGCACCCCCTGCCCGGCCAACCATGCCTCGACCGTGACGGTGTCGGCGGGGCGCACGGCCACGCGCTGGCAGCGGCTGCGGACAGTGGCCGGCAGTTGCGCCGGCGCATGGGTGACGAGGATCAGGTAGCTGTCCCCCGGCGGTTCCTCCAAGGTCTTCAAGAGGGCGTTGGCGGCGTTGGGGTTCATCCGGTGCGCGCTGTTCAGCACCGCTGCCTTGGCTTTGCCGAGCGCCGCGGTCTGGTGCATGAAGGCGGAAAGCTCGCGGATGGCCTCCACGCGAATGGTGTTGCCCGGCGCTGCCGGCTCCACCCAGCGCAGGTCTGGATGGGCGATGGCGCTGGCATCCTTCTCCACGTCCTCTTCAAGCAGCGTCAGGGCGAAGTGGCTTGCCAGCAGCGGCTCGCCCCAGCCGCCCGGCCCCTGCATCAGCACGGCGTGCGGCGCCCGGCCGTCATCCACCAACCGCTGCAGCGCCGCTGCAGGTTCGCGCAGCCAAGCCGGCAGGCTCATGTCGCCGCGTCCGCCAGCGCGTCGAGGCGTTCGACGATGTGCTCGGCCACCACTTCGCGGGGCGCTGCGGCGTCGATCACGCAGAAGCGCGGGTTGCCTTCGGCAAGGGTGAGGTAGCCGGCGCGAACGCGCCCGAAGAACTCGGCGTCTTCGCTCTCGAAGCGGTCCCGCGAGGGCCTGCCGGCGCCGTCCACGCGCTGAAACGCCACCTCTGGCGACACGTCCAAGTACAGGATGAGATCGGGCTGCAGGCCGGGATGGGCCAAGGCCGCGAGCGTTTCGATGGTGGCGCTGGGCACCCCCCGCGCGGTGCCTTGGTAGGCTCGGGTGGCATCTGTGAAGCGGTCGCACAGCACCCAGCGGCCAGCCGTCAGCGCCGGCGTGATGACCGCCGCCACATGCTGCGCCCGTGCCGCGAACAGCAACAGCGTCTCGGCGAGCGGCGCGATGCGCTCCTCGCGTGGGGCGATCAGCAACCCGCGCACTTCCTCCGCAAGGGGCGTGCCGCCTGGTTCCCGCGTCACCAAAAAGTCGATGCCGCGCCGTTGCAGGCAACGCTCGGCTGCCGCGAGGCCCGTGGTCTTACCGGCGCCATCGGCGCCTTCCAGCGTGACGAAACGGCCCCGGCGCGTCATCCGCCGGCCAGTTGGTAGCGGCGCACGGCGCGGTTGTGTTCGTTCAAGGTGTCTGAGAAGACGGTGGCGCCGTCGCCGCGGGCCACGAAGTAGAGGGCGGTGCCGTCGGCGGGGCGCAACGCCGCGCGGATGGCGCCGAGGCCGGGCAGCGCGATGGGGGTTGGCGGCAGGCCGCGGCGGCGATAGGTGTTGTACGGCCCGTCGGCGCGCAGGTGGGTGCGCTTCAAGTCGCCATCGAAAGCGGCGCCGAGGCCGTAGATGATGGATGGGTCTGTCTGCAGGCGCATGCCCCGTGCCAGCCGACGGACGAACACGCCGGCGACGCGCGGCCGGTCTGCGGGGAGCGCGGTCTCCTTCTCGATGAGAGACGCCATCACCAATGCCTCGTGCGCGTCCCCGTAAGGAAGGCCGTCATCGCGCTGCGCCCACTCGGCGGCCAGCACCGCCTCCATCTTGGCGTGGGCGCGGCGCAGCACCTCCGCCGCCGAATCCCCGGCCACATAGTGGTAGGTGTCTGGAAAGAACTGGCCTTCGGCGTGGCCGTCGCCGAGTTGCAGGCGAGCCAGCAGATTCTCGGCGTCAGCGTCGGCGAGGGTCGTCCCCAGCCCCGGCGCGGCATTGGCCGCCGCCAGCATGTCCCGCACCGTCCAACCCTCGACGATCTGCAGCCGATGCACCACCACGTCCCCGGCGACGAGCTGCGCCAGCACCGCGTTGGGCGTGGTGCCGGCAGGGAAGCGATATTCGCCGGCGCGCACGGACGCCGCGTCTCCGCGCAGCCGGGCGAGCCAAGAAAACAACGGCGCGTGGGCGATGACGCCGTGGCCAGCCAGCGCCTGCGCCACCGCACCGACGCCGCTGCCGGCCGCCACCGTCACCACAGCCGGGGCGTCGCTGGGCCCAGGCCGTTCAGCCCAAGCAAAGAGCGCCCACGCCGCGGCGCCGAGGCCGGCGAGCGTCGCCGTCGCCAGCCAAATCACCACGCGCCAGCCGGACATGCCGTTGATTCTAACCTTGGGCGCGTGTTGGGCAGCTCGGCGGGCAGGGCTTTCCGGGCTAGTGGCAGGAACGGTGCGCTTTGCGTGGGAGCGATGCCGCATGGATGTGGCGTCGCGTCGCGTTTTCCGCGGAGCACAAGTTGACCGTGCCAGCCACACGCACTTGCCGCGATGGATTTCGGCTCGTCGTCGTGGCCCGCTTGCGCGCGCCGGGCTGCCACCGCCCTCAAACGCGCTTGAAGATCAACGTGCCGTTGGTGCCGCCGAAGCCGAAGGAGTTGGAGAGCGCCGCATTGATGGCCATTTCCCGCGCCGCGTTGGGAACGTAATCCAAGTCGCAATCGTCGCTGGGGTTCTCCAAGTTGATCGTCGGCGGCGCCACCTGATCGCGCACCGCCAAGGCCGTGAAGATGCCTTCCACCGCGCCGGCGGCGCCAAGCAGGTGGCCGATCATGGATTTGCTTGAGCTGATCGCCACCTGCGCCGCGGCCGCGCCGAAAGCCGCTTTGATGGCCAGCGTTTCCGCCACATCGCCCTGCGGCGTCGAAGTGCCATGCGCGTTGACGTAATCGATGTCCGCCGGCGCTAGCTCGGCGTCCCGCATCGCATGGGCCATGGCGGCCACGGCGCCGGCGCCGTCGTCCGGCGGGCTGGTGATGTGGTGCGCGTCGCCGCTCATGCCGAAGCCAGCCAATTCGCAGTAGATGTTCGCGCCTCGAGCCCGCGCGTGTTCCCACTCTTCGAGCACGAGCACCCCGGCGCCGTCGCCGAGCACGAAGCCGTCACGGTCTCTATCCCACGGGCGGCTGGCGTGTTCGGCGTCGTCGTTGCGGGTAGAGAGGGCGCGCATGGCCGCGAACCCCGCCAAGGTCAACGGCGAAGTGGCTTGCTCCGCACCGCCCACCACCATCACATCCGCGTCGCCGCATTGAATGGTGCGGGCGCCGTAGCCGATGTTATGGGTGCCTGTGGTGCAGGCCGTGACGATGGCGATGTTGGGGCCGCCAAAGCCATAGCGGATGGAGAGGTTGCCGGAGATCATGTTGATGATGCTCGCCGGCACGAAGAACGGCGAGACGCGGCGCGGGCCGCCCTTCAACAGCGTGCTGTGGGTGTCCTCGATGGTGCCGATGCCGCCGATGCCAGAGCCGATGGCGACGCCGATGCGGCGCCGGGTGGCGTCGTCCAAGCCGGTCAGGCCGGCGTCTTCCACCGCTTCGATGCCGGCCACCAAACCGTATTGAATGAACGGGTCCAGCCGCCGCGCTTCCCGGCGGTCCAAGTGGTCGCCAATGTTCAGACCCTTCACCAGCGCGGCGATTTTGACGCTGTGCGCGGAGGTGTCGAAGATGTCGATGGCGCCGGCGCCGCTCACGCCGGCAAGAGCGTTGCGCCAAGCCGCTTGCACCGAATTGCCAATCGGTGAAAGCAAGCCTAAGCCGGTGACGGCTACCCTGCGCTTCTCCACGCCCGGTTGCCTTGGCGGGAGGCGCTACTGCTGCGCCAGAATGTAGTCGATGGCTTGCTTGACGGTGGTGATCTTCTCGGCTTCCTCGTCTGGGATTTCCGTCTCGAACTCTTCCTCAAGGGCCATGACCAACTCGACGGTGTCGAGGGAATCTGCGCCGAGGTCTTCAACGAAAGAGGCTTCATCCTTGACTTGATCTTCCTTCACGCCCAGCTGGTCGCAGATCAACTTCTTCACTCGTTCTTCCACGCTGCTCATTTCCCCTCCGTATCCCCCGCGCAAGGCGACGTATTGTCCCCTTGCCTGGCCCTCGCGCCTAGAAGGGCTATTTTAAGCACCCCTCATGCCATGTGCAATCCGCCGTTCACTTGCACCGTCTCGCCCGTCACATAGGCGGCGGCGTCGCTGGCGAGGAACGCGACCGCTGCCGCCACGTCCTCGGGCCGGCCCAAGCGCCCTAGGGCGATGCGCTCGGTGAGCGCTGCTTTGGCAGCGTCGTTGAGCGCCGCTGTCATGTCCGTTTCGATGCAGCCGGGCGCCACCGCGTTCACGGTGATGCCGCGCGAGCCCACCTCCTGCGCCAACGCCCGGGTGAAGCCCTCGATGCCGGCCTTCGCGGCGGCGTAGTTCGTCTGGCCGGCGTTGCCCATCCGCGCCACCACCGAACTGACGTTGACGATGCGCCCCCAACGGGCGCGCATCATGGGGCGCAGGAGCTTGCGGGTGAGCCGGTAAACGCCGCCGAGGTTGGTGTCCAGCACCGCCTGCCAAGCGTCTTCGCCCAAGCGCGGCAACAGGTTGTCTTGGGTGATGCCGGCGTTGTTCACCAGCACTGATGGCGCCTCGCGGCCGTCCGCGGCGCGCTTGAGCGCTGCGTCGATGGAGGCCGGGTCTCGCAGTTGCAGCGCCAATCCCAAGCCGTGTTCGCCGAGGGCGGCCGTCACGGCGGCGGCGCCGGCGGCGGTGGTGGCGGTGCCGAGCACGAAGCAGCCCTCTGCGGCCAGGCGCTGGGCGATGGCGGCGCCGATGCCCCGGCTCGCGCCGGTGACCAACGCGACGCGGCCGCTCACGGGGAGCCAGCGCGGGTGGTTGTGCAGGGCGCCGCCGAGTTCATGCCAGCGCCGCTTCCATGCCATCCCGCGTGCCGATGCCCAGCACCTTGATGGCACGGTCGATGCGGCGCTCCAAGCCGGCCAACACGTTGCCGGGGCCACACTCCACCATGCGCGTGACGCCGCGCTCGCCCATGGCCCGCGCGCAGTCGCTCCAGCGCACCGGGCGGCACAGTTGTTCCATGAGCTTGGCGCGAATGGCGTCCGCGCCCTCGGCCGGCAGCGCGTCGACATTGTGCAACACGGTGACGTCCGGTGCATGGATCGGCGTTTCGTCCAAGGCCACGCGCAACCGCTCGGCGGCCGGACGCATCAGTTCGCAGTGGAAAGGCCCGCTGACGTTGAGCGGCACCGCCCGCCGCGCGCCGGCTGCCGTGCAGGCGTCCACCGCCGCGGCCACAGCTGCCGCGGCGCCGGAGATCACCACTTGGCCTGGGGCGTTGAGATTCGCCGGCTGCACGACGCCGGCAACGGCCTCGCAATGGGCCATCACTGCGTCATCGTCCAAGCCGATGATGGCTGCCATCGCGCCTTCGCCCACCGGCGACGCCTCCTGCATGAAGCGGCCGCGCGCATGCACCAGCCGCACGGCGTCTGCGAAGCCGATGGCGCCGGCGGCCGTGAGGGCCGTGTACTCGCCCAAGCTGTGCCCGGCCATGGCCGTCGGCAGGGCGCCGCCCCGCGCGCGCCACGCTTGCCACAGCGCGATGCCCACCGCGAGCAGCGCCGGTTGCGTCACCTCGGTGCTGGCAAGCCGGTCTGCCGGCCCGGAGAGAATCACCGCGGCCAAATCGAATCCCAGCGCGTCATTGGCCTCTTCGAGGCGTTCGCGCACGCACGGGTCGCTCTCCAAGAAATCGCTGGCCATGCCGACGGTTTGGGCGCCTTGGCCCGGAAAGACAAACCCCAAACTCATGCTTGCCCCTATTCGCCCGCTTGGTCGCCGCTGGCCGCCGCCGCCAAGCTCGCGCCCAGACGCTCTGCGACGCCCCCTAGAAGTTCCCGATGCGCCTGCGCCACCGCGTGCCGGAACCCGGTGCGATCCGCCCCGCCGTGGCTCTTCACGACCACGCCGCGGATGCCTATCAAACTCGCGCCATTGTAGTGCTGTGGATTGTATGCGGCGCTCAGCCGTTCCAACACGCCGCGCAACGGCGCGCCTTGGGTGCCGCTGGCCAGCTCGCGGCGCAACAGCGCTTCCGCCATGCCGGCGGCGCCTTCGATGGCCTTCAGCGCGACGTTGCCGGCGAAGCCATCTGTCACCACCACGTCTGCCGCGCCATCGAACAACCCGTTGGCCTCTAGGAACCCGACGAAGTGGATTGCTGGATCGCTTGCCAAGAGTTCGGCGGCGCAGCGGATGGTGTGCGGCCCCTTGCTGTGTTCGGCGCCAACGTTCAAGAGCGCGACGCGTGGCGCCGCCGCGCCGCCGACGGCTTGCGCCAAAGCCGTGCCCATGTGCGCGAATTGGCGCAGGCGCTCGGGGGCGCAGTTGAGGTTCGCGCCGACATCGAGCAGCCAGCAGCAGGCGCCGTCCCGGCCTGTGAGCGGTTTGACGATGGCCGGCCGGTCGATGCCCGGCAGCATCGGCAGGAACCGGCGGGAGAGCGCCATCAGCGCCGCCGTGTTGCCGGCGCTCACCACGGCACCCACTTGCTTGTTGGCGAGCAGCGTCAACGCGCGGCCCATGGAGGTGTCTTGCGCGTCGCGCAGCGCTTGGCGCAGGGAATCGCCATGCGCGATGGCACGCGGCGCATGTACTACGTCGTGGGCGCCGGCGATGCCGCGCAACATAGCGCAGTCCCCAACGAGGGTCAGCGCGACATCGTGGCCAGCGGCGAACTCAAGGGCGCCCTCGGCAAGGACATCCGCGCCGGCGTCTCCACCGAGCGTGTCGACGGCGATGCGGGGCGACGCGGCGCCGCCCTGGCGCGTCAGCTGTCGAGCACCTGGCGGCCTCGGTAGAAGCCATCCGCGGTGACATGGTGCCGCCGATGCGTCTCGCCCGTCACCGGGTCTTTGGAGAGCGTCGGCTTCGGCAACGTGTCGTGGGAGCGGCGGCTGCCGCGGCGGGCGCGCGTGCTCTTGTTCTGCTGAACGGCCATCGGTTAATCCCTCGGTTCAAGCAAGTTTGGCTCACGGTCTTCCACATCGCTGGCGTGGCGCAGACCGCGAAGCGCCGCGAACGGGTTTGGCCTCGCCGCGCTCGGCGGAGAGGAAGAACGCCCCAGCGGCGCGGAGGACAACCCCTGCGGCGCGAAGGACAGCGCCGGTGCGTCGGGGCAATGCTCCGGTTCCGGGCAAACGCGGTTGGGCAAGCTCAACAGAAAATCATCCTCCACCAGCGCCTCGATGCTCGTCTCCTTTCCGGCGAGCACGCAAATCTCGCGTTCTTGCGCCGTTGCGCCCTCCGCTGCCTCCTCGCCGACCACCGCCAGCGAGCCGATCTCCGCGAAGAGCTCGCACGGTTTGTCATTGAGGCAACGCTCGCACAGGAGCCGCGCCGCCATCCGCGCCGTGCCGGCAACTTCGCAACCGCCGCCGGCATGCAAGGCGAAGCGCAAATCTATCTGCGCCGTTTCGCCGAGCTCACACACCACCGTCGCCAGCCGCCGGAAGCGTTCCGCCGGCACCTCGCCGACCCAGCGGCCGCCAGCGCAAGCCAACTTCCAAGGGTTCACCTTGCCCGGCGCCGCGCCCCCCGCGACGTTCGGCTGCGCAGCTTCCGCCATAAGGAAGCGATGATAGGGCGTGGCCGGCTTGGGCGTCAAATTGTGTGGGGGCTCAGCACGTTGCGGATAGCGCCGCTTCGCCTTCGCCATAGGGTCGATCACCGCGAGCCATGTGCTAGCATCCCCCACGCTCCCGCCGCCCAACATGCTCGGCGCAGCCGACCCGCGAAAGCCGTGCAGCTCATCCTCGCTTCCTCTTCCAAGCATCGCCGCGAACTCTTGCGGCGCTTGGGCATCCCGTTCAAGACGGTGTCGCCGAATGTGGACGAGACGCCGGAACGGGGCGAGGCGCCTTCCAACCTCACCATGCGCCTCGGGCTCGCCAAGGCGCAGGCGGTGGCGGGGCGGCGGCCGGGCTGCATCGCCATCGCGTCTGACCAGGTGGCAGCGCATAGCGGGCGCATCTTGGGCAAGCCCGGCACCCAAGCGAACGCGGTGGCGATGTTGGAATCCCTATCGGGGCGCACCGTCACCTTTTTCACATCCCTCGTGGTGGCGAATGCGGACACGGGGCGCACGCATCGCCATGTGGACGAGACGCGGGTGTTCTTTCGCCGGCTGGACAAGGAAGAAATCCGGCGCTACGTCGCGCTGGAACGGCCCTTGGACTGCGCCGGCGCCATCAAGTCCGAGGGGCGCGGGGTGTTGCTGTTGCGGCGCATCGAAACGCAAGACCCGACGGCCCTGATCGGCCTGCCGCTCATCCGCCTCGGCGCCATGCTGCGGGCGGAGGGGGTTGGCCTGCTGGTGGAGGGGGGCGGCTGACGGGCGAGGCGCCGGCGTGGCGTCTGCCCTTGCCATGCGCTTGCGCCCGGCGCGGTGCGGGCTAAGCCCGCGTTGCTGGCGGCCAAGCGGCGCGGTGCCTTGCCTCTCGGTGCCGCGTGGGCTGGTGCTTGGCTGCCCTAGATGGTCACGATGCGGCGTAACGTTCCCAAACCTCGGTGAAGCCAGCGCCCGGCGGTGCTTCGTAGCGCTGGCGGACGCCGTCCAAAGTCAATGCGATGGCGCTGGCGTGCAGCATGAGGCGGTTCGCGCTTGGGCCGCCGTCGCGCTTGGCGTATTTCTCGTCGCCGAGAATCGCGTGCCCCCGGCTCGCGGCGTGGACGCGGATTTGATGGGTGCGTCCGGTGCGCGGGAAGGCGCGCAGCCAAGTGGCGTTCGCGGTTGTCTTCAACACCTCGAAATCTGTGTGCGCGGCGGCGCCGTCGGCGCTCACCCGCACCCGGCGCTCGCCGTTCGGCAGCACATAGCGCTGCAACGGTTCCTGCACGGTTCGCAAGCGCCGCGGCCAGCGCCCGGCGACGATCAGGTGATAGCTCTTCGTCACTTGGCCTGTGCGGAAGGCTTCGTGAACGGCCAGCAGGGTGCGCCGTTCCTTGGCCACCACTAGGCAGCCCGATGTGCCCCGGTCTAGCCGATGCGTGAGCTCCAAGCTGGCGCCGGGCCGCGCCGCCCGCAGCGCTTCGATGACGCCGGCCACGATGCCGCTGCCGCCATGAACAGCGACGCCGGCGGGCTTGTTCAGCACGATGAGCCGTTCATCCTCGTGAATCACGCACGCCTGAAGCTCCGCCATGAAGCGCTCGCCTGGCGTGGCCGCTCGCGGCTCCAAGGGCCGATGCGGCGGCACCCGCACCACGTCGCCCGTGGCAAGGCGCGTGTGGGGACGGGCGCGGCCGCCGTTCACGCGCACCTCGCCTTTGCGCACCATCGCGTAGACGCGGCTGCGCGGCACGCCCTTCAAGCGGCTCGTCAAGAAGTTGTCCAGCCGCTGCCCGGCGTGCTCGCTCACGGTGTGATGGGTGACCGGCATCAGCCAACCATACCCCGCAAGGCGCGGATGTCCACTTGGGGGGCTTGGTGGCTCTGGCGCATCGGTGGAGGGATCAAACGCGGCCAGCCGCGGGCTTCGCCTTGTGCCTCGATTGCCCGGGCGCCACGCACGACTTCCGAGAGATCGTTCTTCAGGGTGAGCGTGACAGTGGCCGCCATGTCAGTCTCAGCCCTAGCCTTGGAGAAACCATCCTTGCCTTGACAGGTGCGTAGTTTGTGGTTCAGGCTCGGTTTTTGTAGTAAATCGAGCTGTCTAGGGTGGATTTACAACAACATGTGCTCCGCAATGCACTGCTCGATGCGGTGCGGCAGGGCCTCTCGGAAGCACCGGTGGTGGCCTTGCTCGGTGCCCGCCAAGTCGGCAAAACCACGTTGGCTCAAGACGTGGCGTCGCGCTGGCACGGGCCGGCAACCGTGTTCGATTTGGAGGTGGCCGCGGTGCGCGAGGCACTCTCGCACACGCCGGAAACCACGCTGCGGGACTGCGAGGGATTGGTGGTGATCGACGAAGTGCAGCGGCTTCCAACCCTGTTCGAGACCTTGCGCCCGATCTGCGACGATTGTGGCCGGCGGGCCGTCTATCTTCTGCTCGGCAGCGCCTCTTGGGACCTCATCAAGGGCGTTTCCGAGACGCTCGCTGGCAGGGTGCAGTTCGTTGATGTAGGCGGGTTAGCACTCGCGGAGACTGGCACGGAGCATCAGGACCGGCTGTGGATGCGTGGCGGATTTCCGCGCGCATGGCTGGCGCCTTCGGCGGCGGCATGGCGGCGCTGGATGGAGTCCTTCACGCGAACCTTCCTCGAACGTGACATTCCAAGCCTCGCGCCAAACCTCGGTTTCCGCGTGCCGCCCGATGCGCTCGGCCGTTTCTGGCGCATGCTGGCGCACTACCACGGCCAAGTGTGGAATGCCGCTGAACTGGCTCGTTCCTTGGACGTGAGCCCCCGCCAGGCGAACCGCTATCGAGACTTGCTGGCCGGCGCCTTCATGGTGCGGATGTTGCCGCCGTGGTTCGAGAACGTGGGCAAACGCATTGTGAAATCCCCCAAGGTGTACCTGCGGGACAGTGGCATCCTGCACTTCCTGCTGGGCCTCGCAGAGTTGGCGCAACTGCGGCTGCATCCCCGCTACGGCGCTAGTTGGGAGGGCTTCGCGCTAGAGCAGACGCTGCTGGCCCACGGTGAACGCGACGCCTATTTCTACGCCACCCAGCGTGGCGCGGAGCTGGACTTGCTGCTGCTGCGCCACGGCCAACGCTGGGGCTTCGAGTTCAAATGTACGGATGCCCCGCGCACCACCAAATCCATGCACATCGTCGCTGAAGACCTGGGCTTGCATCACCTCTGGGTGATCTACCCCGGCGACCTCGCCTATTCGCTTGCTGAGAACATCAGTGCGTTGCCGCTTAAGGAGATTGGGAGAATTCGGGCGGGGTTTGGGAGGTGAGGGGGAGGGTGTACGGGAGGTGAGGGGCGAGCGAGGGTGAGTGGGACGAACAGTCGGTCGCTGTGCAGTCTTCGCGGAACTGCCGTCGCGGGAAGCGCCTTGCGGCCGGGCGTATACTGACTCCATGAACACGATCGTGCCGCGCCTCTTTAGCCCCGGCGACGGTGCGCTGCCGCCGGCGCTTACGGGGCGCGATGACCAACAGGCGGAGTTGTCGCGCTGCTTGGCGGACTTGGTGGGCGGGTTCGCTCCACCCCATAACGTCGTTATGTTGGGTCCGCGGGGAAACGGCAAGACCGCGCTGTTGAATTGGTTCGAGGGTGTTTGCGCCGAGGCACCGGTGGATGTGGTGGCCTTGACGCCGCCGGACATCCTCAATCACCAAGCACTAGCAGATGCGCTTGCGTCAAGGAGGGGCATTGCCAAGTGGCTGCCGCGTAAGATTGGCTTGGCGTCCGTGGCCTCTGCCGAGTGGCAACCCCACGGCCCGGCGCACAGGAACCTCACAGGCGCGTTGACAGCGCGTTGCCGCCGAAGGCCGTTGGCTTTGCTGGTGGACGAAGCGCACGCGTTGGACAGCAAGGTCGGCGGCGCGTTGCTCAACGCCAGCCAGCGGGTGCGCGCCAAAGCACCGTTTCTGCTTGTGTTGGCCGGCACGCCGGGCCTGCCAGATCGCCTGAGAGAGATGGATGCTTCATTCTGGTCGCGGCTGGGCGAGGGCTTGCTGGGCATTGGGCGCTTGGACGAGGCTGCGGCTCGGGAAGCGCTGGTGAGACCATTGGCGGCGCATGGCGTCAGCATCGACGCGGATGCCCTGGACGCCGTCATCGAACACAGCCAACGCTATCCTTATTTCATCCAACTCTGGGGCGATGCGCTGTGGAAGCAACGTGCCACCGCGGACGCGACACCCATTGATGCCGCCGCTGTGGCCTCGGCACGGCCCAGAGTAGTCGCTAGGGTGGACGACTACTACCAGAGCCGCTACGAGGAACTGCGTGCGGCAGGGGTGCTGCCCGCGGCGATGGCGGTCGCGCCCCTCTTCCAAGCGGGCATCGACGCCGCGGCGCAAGAGCATGAGCTAGACGCCGCGCTCGCGAAAGCTGGCATCGAAGACGCAACCAGCCGCTTCCGCGAACTGCAAGCTCTGAGTCGTGTAGGTTACGTCTGGCGCCCGCCGGGACAAGTGCGGCCAATCGCTTGGAGCGCCGGCATCCCGTCGCTGATGACGTTCGTTATGGAAGCCGGGAGCAAGCTGGGGGAGTGCGGATAGGCGCTGGGTTGGTCGCAAACGGAAGCCAAAAGTCGCCAACCTTCTGGTAGCCACGGGAGATCCCAATGGCAACAAGCGCTACACCGAGACCTCGCCTGCCGTATTCCGTGATGGAAGAACTAGCGGCCGCAATCGGCTCGCAACAGCAACTGGCGCAAGCGATGGGCATACCCGCGAGCACGCTGACACGCTGGAAGAGCGCCAGCCACCTAACCCAGGAGGAATCAGATCGCGTGGCGCGAATCGCGCGTGTGGTGGACATTTCTCGCGTTCTGATGCTTGGCGATCTTGATGCGACAAGGCAGTGGCTGACCACGCCCCACGATCTGCTCGATGGAGAGTCTCCACTGCAACAAGCCGCCACCGAGACCGGCGCACGCGATGTGGAGCACCTCGTTGGCCGGCTTCGCCACGGGGTGTTTGGCTAGTGTAGTGTCGCAAGCAAACTATTGATTACGCTCGGACGGTTGTGTCAGGATGCGGTCGGCAAGGTTTTGGGGAGCGAGGGCATGCGGGCAGCGCCGAGGATAGAGGTGCCGGAAGGGGATCGGGAGAAGCTTGAGCGGTGGTCGTCGTCGCGCAGCGCATCGGTTCGGCTGCGGGAACGGGCGCTGATCGTGCTGAAGGCGTCGGAGGGGATGACGAACAAGGAGATCGCGGCGGAGCTGGGAGCGGAAGCGAACAAGGTGGGGCGCTGGCGCCGGCGGTACGCGGAGGAGGGCTTGGCGGGGATCGCGAAGGAACGGGCGCGTGGCGGCAACCAGGGCGGCCGGAGCGACGCGGAGCGGGCGGCGCTGCGCAGCCGGATCGTGGAGGCGACGACGACGCGGCTGCCGAAGGACGCGACGCAGTGGTCGTGCCGGTCGATGGCGCGGGAGACGGGGGCGTCGCGGGACTTCGTGAGCCGGACATGGCGGGCGCGCGGCCTGAAGCCGCACCTGTCGCGGACCTTCAAGCTGAGCAGCGACCCGCGCTTCGAGGAGAAGCTGCGCGACGTGGTGGGCCTGTACTTGGATCCGCCGGAGAACGCGGCGGTGTTCAGCTTCGACGAGAAGAGCTCGATCCAGGCGCTGGACCGGACGCAGCCGGGGCTGCCGATGAAGAAGGGGCGCTGCGGGACCGCGACGCACGACTACAAGCGGCACGGCACGACGTCGCTGTTCGCGGCGCTGAACCTGGCGTCGGGCGAGGTGGTCGGCCGGTCCTTCCGCCGCCACCGCCACCAAGAGGTGCTGCGCTTCCTGCGCGAGGTGGAGAGGGCGGCGCCGCCAGAGCAAGACATCCACATCGTCCTCGACAACTACGCCACCCACAAGCACGAGAAGGTGAGGAAGTGGGTGGAGCGGAAGAAGCGCGTCCACCTCCACTTCACGCCCACCAGCGCGTCGTGGCTGAACCTCGTGGAGCGCTTCTTCGCGCGGCTGACCGAGCAGCGCCTGCGGCGCGGCGCGTTCACCTCGGTGTGCCATCTGGAGAAGAGCCTCCGGCAGTACTTGGACGCCTGCAACGAGAACCCGCGGCCGCTGGTCTGGACGAAGTCGGCCGAAGAGATCCTCGACAAGGTCGGGCGCGCGCGGGCGAGCTTGGCAGCAGAGACTTAATCAACGCTATGTTGGCGACACTACACTAGGAGCTTCCCTCGGCAATACCCTCACGGGGAACGGGTAGGCTAGTGGGGCAGTGGGGTCAAGCTGGCGGCGAAGCGGCGTTGTTATCTCCGGAGCATCGCTGTATCCGTTCGCCAGAAGGTGTCCTTTGGGCCACCTCCAGGTTGGAATATCGCGACCCTCACGCCCTCTAAGTTCTCCAAGGCTGCCGACAACTTCGAGCGCACTTGGCCCCAGTCCAAGCCGCCCAACCCGCTGCCTAGCGCAGGCAGCGCTATCGATCGTATGCGGCGTGTCTTGATCTCGGCTACCAACGATTCAAGGCCAGATTCGATGTCCTCCAAGCGGCTCACTTCACGCCAGTGCCGCTTGGTCGGGAAGTTGACGATGTAGCGTGGATTGCCGGGGTTGCCCGTCTCGAAGACGAACACCTGCCCTGGGCGCATCTCCCCGCCCTTGCACCGCTCCACATACGCAATGAAGTTCTCTGGGAATGCGCGCTTGAATTGCAGTGCAACGCCGCGCCCCATCACGCCGACGCAGTTGACGGCGTTGACCAAGGCTTCTGCATCTTCGCCGAAGATGTCGCCAGCCTTGTACTCGATCATCCTGACTCTCCTGTGGCGTTGGCCTCGGCTCTTGGCAGTGCCCACTCTCAGCCACGCAAGCACCATGGATGCGACGACCGCTGACTACAGCATCCAGACCGTCACTTGCCCGTCGGCGTCACCCCGCTCAGCTTGATCATCGCCAGCAGGGATTCGGCCGCCTTCGGCGCGCCGGTCGAACACCACCAGATGCCCTTCCTGCGCCCCGCATTGGGCCATGTAGCCCAGCGTCTGCGCCAAGCCGCGTTCGATGATGCTCGCCATGCTCTGCCGGTCTGTGTCGCGCAGCGCTTTGCACTCGATCACGAAGCGCTCCCAAGTGTCCGATGGCTGGCCGGGTTCGCGCGGCCACATCACCAGCAGGTCCGTCGCGCCGCGGCCTAGCCCGTATTCGCGCTCGATGCGCCCGCCGCCGTTCACCACCCTTTGCAGGTACGCCTGCAGAATCAACTGCGGCCCGGCCTCGCTGTAGTCCTTGAGGCGCCCCAGCCAATGCGAGCCGTGCTCCGCGTAGAAGGTGCGGAATGCCCCGAGCAGCTTGCTTAAGTCCAAGCGGCCGGCGGCGTCCACATACCATGCGGCGTTCTGATCCAAGCTGTCTTGCAGCACATAGCCGAGCTGGCGTGGAATCACCTCGCGGTAAATGGGGTTGGCCACCCGCGTCGGTGCATTGGGCGCCAACAAGCCCAGATCCCGAACGTATTCCAAGTCCGGCAAGTGGTGGTGTGCGTCCCCGCCGCTCAGGAGCGGCTCGATCACCCGTCGCACTCGATCCTCCTCCAGCTTGTGCGCCAGCTGATCCAAGTGCGTGCGCCGAGAGAGGATCAGTGCTTCCCGCGCCGCGTGGATGTCGTCCGCGCCGACTTCCCGCCTCCGGTCGCGCCCGGCGGGGTTGTCGAAACAAGCGCCGGCACACAGCGCGTTCACCAGCCACGGCTGGCCCTGGGTCTGTTCCCACACCGCCGCCTTCGCCGCGTCCGAAAAGCGCTGGCCAGTCTCCTCGGTGTGCTGCCGCAGCAGCGCAAGCGTTTCCGCCTCGGTGAAGTCGCCCAGCCGCAGCGACTCAACTGCGACGTTGAACACGCTGCCACCAGCGATCACTTCGCCGGAACTGGCACATATCCCGCAATCCCGAATGTCGCGCACGCCGCACAGCACCACGCTTTGTGGAAATGCCTGCGGGCGCTGCGGATAGCCGGCGCGCAGCTGGCGCAGCACGGAAAGGAGCGTGTCGCCGACCAGCGAATCCACCTCGTCTACCAGCAGCACCAAGGGCGTTGGATTCGCCAGGCACCATTCCGTCAGCAACTCCTTCAGGGCATCGTCCGGCCCGGCGCGCTGCAGCACTTCCGGCCACACCCGGCGCGGGTAGTCGTCGCCCAGCAACCTCGCGCTGCTGGCCAAACTGCTCAGAATCGAGCGCATGCCCCGCGCCGTGTCGTCGCGCGCCACTTGGCCCACTTCGGCGTTCACATACACGCACCGGAAGTTGCCGGCGGCGCCGCTGTTGAGCGAATCGCGCAGCGCGAGCAATGCCGAGGTCTTGCCCGTCTGCCGCGGCGCGTGGAGCACGAAGTAGCTCTGCTCGCGGATCAGCTCCAGGAATCCGGCCACCGCTGCGCGCTGCAACGGTTCGATGGCGTAATGCTCGGCCGGCCGAACGGGCCCGGCAGTGTTGAAGCGGCGCATGGGTGGCACGGTGGCGCTGATGTTGCGGGCTCCGGGTGGAGTGCCTTGGAGTGTATCGGCACGCACCGCGTTCCGCACCGCTGCGCTTGGCCGGGCAGTTGGCGCTTTGGGCGCGAAGTCTGTTATAGTGCCTGCCGTGGCTTGGCGGGCCGCCAATGCAAGGGCTTGCCTCGCCGCAACGGCCTGCAACTAGGCTAATGGCCGCGGCATCCATGCCGCGCTTCTTTACTGACGGCAGACGACCAGCGCTGTGCTCGAGATTCGTCGCCAACCACCGGGGCGTTGAGCCAAGCCGCAACCCGTGCAAGATAACCCCCGCGGCATGCGGTGGGAACGTAGGATCGTTCAAGCAGTGAACGCCTCGTACCGACAACCCGGGCCCGAGCGGGCCGCCCCGAAAGACTGGCCTTTCCACATGCCCGGCCCGAACAAGGCCGTGGGCATGCTTGGCGACAGTGGCGCCCCACGGCGCCGCGGCCTCGATTCCAGCGCGCCTTTAGATGCCGTTGAACACGGATACACCAAACATGAAACGCATGCTCATCAACGCGACGCAGCCCGAAGAGGTGCGCGTCGCGCTCGTGGATGGCCAACGCCTCGACGATCTCGACATCGAGTCGCGGCGCCATCAGCAGAAGAAAGGGAACGTTTATAAGGCGAGAGTCTGCAGCGTCGAACCAAGCCTTGAAGCCGCGTTCGTCGAGTTCGGCTCGGAGCGTCACGGCTTCCTGCCGATCAAGGAGGTCGCCAGAGACCTGATTGCCCGCTCTGGCCGCAACGCGCAGTCCGCCAAGCAATCCAGCAAGGGCGGGCGGCCAAGCATCGCCGAAATGATCGCGCCGGGCCAAGAGTTCCTGGTGCAAGTCGATAAAGAGGAACGCGGCACCAAGGGCGCGGCCCTCACCACCTTCCTCAGCCTCGCTGGGCGCTACATGGTGCTCATGCCCAACAACCCCCGCGCCGGCGGCATCTCGCGCCGCATTGAAGGCGCAGACCGGGATTCGCTGCGCGAAGCCTTGAGCAGCTTGGACATTCCGGATGGCATGGGCGTGATCGTGCGCACCGCCGGCATCGGCCGCAGCAGCGAGGCGCTGCAGTGGGATTTGGATTACCTGCTGAAGCTCTGGAACGCCATCCAAGCCGCCGGCGACGAATCCAAGGCGCCGGCGCTCATCTATCAGGAAAACGACGTCGTGGTGCGCGCCATCCGGGATTACCTGCGCAACGACATTGGCGAGGTGCTCATCGACGGCGAGCAGGCGTTCACCGAAGCCGGAGACTTCGTGGAGCGCGTGATGCCCCACTACAAGGATCGCATCAAGCGTTACGGCGACGACACCCCGTTGTTCACCCGCTATCAGATCGAATCCCAGATCGAGACGGCGTTCCAGCATCAGGTTGGGCTGCCGTCCGGGGGCAGCGTCGTCATCGATCCCACCGAGGCGCTGGTGTCCATCGACATCAACTCGGCGCGGGCCACGAAGGGCGCAGACATCGAAGAGACGGCGCTCAACACCAATTTGGAGGCGGCCGAGGAGATTGCGCGGCAGTTGCGGTTGCGCGACATGGGCGGCCTCATCGTCATCGACTTCATTGACATGTCCATCGGCCGCAACCAGCGCGCGGTGGAAACGAAGATGCGCGACGCGCTGGAGGCGGATCGGGCGCGGGTGCAGGTGAGCCGCATCTCCCGCTTCGGCTTGATGGAGATGTCGCGGCAGCGCTTGCGGCCGTCGCTGGAAGAGATGACGACGGAGATCTGCCCGCGCTGCGCCGGCCAAGGCCGCGTTCACGACATTCGCTCGTTGGCGCTGGCGATACTGCGGGTGATGGAGGAAGAGGCGCTGAAGGAGCGCAGCAGCAGCGTGCGCGCGCTCGTGCCGCTGAGCGTGGCCGCGTACCTCTTGAACGAGAAGCGCAGCCAGGTGGCCACCATTGAAAAGCGCACCGACGCCCATCTGGTGATCGTGCCGAACGCCAACTTGGAGACGCCGCATTACGAGGTGCAGCGCATCCGCGAAGACGAAGCCGAAGCCGAGAGCGAAGTGCTGAGCTATGAGTTGGCCGACGGCCCGGCTGAAGCGGAACTGCCCAAGTCCCGCGACAACGGCCGGCGCCCGTCACGGCAACAGCCATCACGCCAACAAGAGGATGCGGTGGTGAAGTCCGTCGCGGTGTCGCACCCGGCGCCAACGCCGACGCAACCCGCAGGGCCCTCCATTTTGCGCCGCGCTTGGACCGCGCTCTTCGGCGCTGGCGAGGCGCCCGCGCCATCTGCGCCGGCGCCGAGCAGACCCCCGGCGCGGCAGCGGCGTGGCGGCCAACGGGAAGATGGGGCCGGCAACCGCGAGCGGCGTCGCGAGGGTGACAACGCCGGGCGGCGGGAGCGCGGCGGTCGCGAACGGTCGCGCGGCGGCCGCCAGCGGCGTGGCAGGGAACGGGAGCAGGGCAGTGCCACCGAGGCCCGCGAAGAGCGCGGCGGACGTGGCGAACGTGGCCAGCGGCCCGAACGCGGTGAGCGCGGTGAACGGTCCGAACGTGGTGACCGTGGCCAACGGTCCGAACGCGGTGACCGGGGTGAGCGCGGTGAGCGGAACGACCGTGGCGAACGCGGTGAACGCAGCGAGGGCGGCCGGCGACGCGGTGAGCGCGGCCGGCAGAACCGCCAGCGACCAGAGCGCGCGCCGCGACCGGAGCGCCAGGAAGAAACGGCCGCCGAGGATGGCGCGCCGCGCCGCCGGCCAGCGCCGCCGGCAGCCGTTGGCGAGGCCGCCAAGCGCAAGCCGCGCCGCGACCGCAGCGCCATCTCGCAATCGGGTGGCGAGAGCCGGCCCGCGGCCGTGGGGACGGCCGCGCCGGCTCCAGTGGAAGCAGATTCCGTCGCCGCGGCGATGTTAGCGGCGCAAGTGGAAGAAACTGCTTCGCCGCCGCCGCAAGCCGCCGCTGTGGGTGCCGCCCGGCCAGACAATGATCCGCGCGCCGGTGCCGCGGCGCAAAGTGAAGTGGCAGCCGAACCGGCTGCGCCGGCGACGCCCGAAGTTGCGGCTGCGGGTGCGAGCCAAGCCGTGCCGACGCCGCGCCAAGGCGCCGCCGAGGTGCAGCCGTCGCCGCAAGCTGGCGATGGCCGAGGTGGCGCTGCTGGGCCTGCCGCGGCCGCGGCAGATGTACGCGCTGCGAATGACCCGCGCGCCCGCCGGCGCGCCGCTGCCGCTGCGGATGAGGCAGCGCGTGTGCGCCCCGTCACCACCCAGCTCGATTCGCCGGTGAGCTGGGCCGAAGAGAACGCCGGGGCGACGCCGGCGCCAGCGCCAAGCAGTGCCGTGCTGCAAGGCGCCGAGGACGCTGCCGAGCGCGCGTCCAATGACCCGCGCGCGAAGCGCCGCGCCGCGGTCGAGGAAAGCAGCGGCTGATCGGGGGAGGGCGCGTGGCTTGGCGGTCGCGCGCCCTCTCGAACAGCGCCGCGCCGCGTCGTGGCTCAGTCTTCGCCCAGCACCGTCGGCTCCATTTCCAGCGGCACGTCGAAACGCCGTTGCACGGAGTCGGCGATGCGCCGCGCCAAATCCAGCACCTGCCGCCCGCTGGCGCCGCCGTAGTTCACCAGCACCAGCGCATGGCGCGGCCACACGCCCACGGCGCCGTCGCGGTGGCCCTTCCAGCCGCATGCCTCGATCAACCGCGCGGCCGGCACCCGGAAGCCGCCCTCTCCCCGCGCCGCGCGAATCTCCATGCGCCCGCGCAAGCGGTCGAGCGTGGCCGCGTTCAAGGTGGGGTTCTTGAAGAAGCTGCCGACGTTGCCGATGCGGCGCGGATCCGGCAGTTTGCGGCGTCGCACCCGGGCGACTGCTTCCGCCACCCATGCCGGCGTCGGTGGCCGTCCCATCCGCCGCAGCTCCAAGGCGAGGTCTGGGTAGCTCGCCTCTGTCTCGACGGCGCCGAGGTTCAGGGTGATGCCGGTGACGATGTAGCGCGGGGCAGACTTGAACGTGCTGTCTCGATAGCGGAAGGCGCAGGCCGCGGGTGGCAACGACACCGGCGCCATCGCGCCGCGATCGATGGCGCTCACGCTGTGTACGAACGCCTTCAGCTCGCGCCCGTAGGCGCCGATGTTCTGAATGGGCGCGGCGCCCACCGCGCCGGGGATCAAGGCGAGGTTTTCGAGGCCGGCGATGCCGTTGCCGAGGCAACGCCGCACGAGCGCTTGCCACGTTTCCCCCGCTGCCGCCGTCACGCGCACCTCGCCGTTGCTTGAGCGCTCGAAGGCGACGCCGCGCAACGCCATGCGCAGCACCTGTCCGCGGATGCGCGCGAGCGGCACGACATTGGTGCCGCCGCCAAGCACGGTGAGCGGAGCGCCGTCGCGCTGGGCACGATCGAGGGCATTGAGGATGCCGTCCGCGTCGGTGGCTTCGATGAGCGCATCGGCCACGCTGTCGACGCCGAGGCTGGTGGCGGCGCACAGCGACACCCCCCGTCGCGGCGTCGTCATGCGGGGCGACGCGGCAGGGTTGGCAGGGGGCGGCAGGCCATCCCCGCTATACTAGCGGACAAGTCATTGGCGGAGCATGGAGCATGGACCTCAAAGGCAAAGTGGCGGTGATTACTGGCGGCGCATCGGGCCTCGGCCGCGCCACCGCGGAACGGTTTGCGGCCGCCGGCGCCAAGGTCGCGTTGCTCGACTTGAACGAGGAATTGGCGCGCGCGGCGGCGCAGGAAATCGGTGCCGGGGCGGCGGCGTTTGCCGTGAACGTGGCGGACGCGGCGTCCGGCGAAGCGGCCGTCGAAGCGGTGATCGAGGCGTTCGGCGCCATCCATGTCAACGTCAATTGCGCCGGCATCGGCGCCGCGGCGCGCACGGTTGGGCGCGACGGGCCGTTGGCCTTGCAACACTTCAACCGCGTCATCGAAGTCAATCTCATCGGCACGTTCAACACCTTGCGCCTGTGCGCCGCGCAGATGCAAAAGAACGCGCCGACCAATGCGGACGGCGAGCGCGGCGTCATCATCAACACGGCGTCGGTGGCGGCGTTTGACGGCCAGATCGGCCAAGCCGCCTACAGCGCTTCCAAGGGCGGCGTGGTCGGCATGACCCTGCCGGTGGCGCGAGACCTCGGCCGCGCCGGCATCCGCGTCTGCACCATCGCTCCGGGCATCTTTGAAACGCCCATGATGCTGGGCGCGCCGCCGGCGGTGCGCGAACCGCTGATGCAGATGACGCAGTTCCCGAAGCGCTTGGGCGAAGCGTCTGAGTACGCATTGCTCGCGCAGCAGATCGTCGACAACCCCTATCTGAATGGCGAGACCATCCGCCTCGACGCCGGCATCCGCATGCAGCCGCGCTGACCGTTCGGGGGCGCCCGCAGCCCCGGCAACCCAAGTGGCCGGACACACCCGGCCAAGAGGGGCACCACTGGCGGCACACTGGCAGAACGAAAAGAGCGGTGGCGGCCGGCGCGACGCCGCCTTGACAGCCACCGGCTTGGGAACGCGCGTCAGTCCCCCCGGTCCCTTTCCCGCAGCGCTTGGCGCACCCGCTCAAGGTCTGCCGGCGTGTCCACGCCGCCCGGCGCTGGCGCCGCGGCGTCGCGCACCACGATGTCCACATCGTGCTCAAGGAAGCGCAACTGTTCCAATGATTCGGTGCGCTCCAGCTGGCTGGGCGGCCAACCGACGAAGCGGCGCAGGGCTCCCACGCGGTAGGCGTAGATGCCCACATGGCGCCGCCACTGCCCCCAACTGGCGTCGAGGTCTCCGGCCGCCGTGGCGCTGAAGCGCCCGCGTGCAAACGGAATCGGCGCGCGCGAGAAGTAGAGCGCCCGTCCGCTCGAGGCAGCGGCCACCTTCACGATGTGCTCGTCGAACACTTCCTCGATGCGCCGCAGCGGTTCGGCCAACGTGGCCACGCCGGCATCGGGCGCCGCCGCCAACGCTGCGGCGACCTGATCGATCAGCGCCGGCGGCATGAGCGGCTCGTCGCCCTGCAAGTTCACCACGATGCGGTGCTCCGGCCAGCCGGCGTTGCCGGCAGCTTCCATGACCCGATCCGAACCGGAAGCATGGTTGGCGCTGGTCATTGCCACGCGCACGCGGGCATGCATGGGCACGGCGTCCCGCACCCGCTCGTCATCCGTCGCCACCACGATCTCGGCGGCGTTGGAGCCGGCCGCCGCCAGCGCCGCGCGGGCGATCATGGGCGTGCCGTTCAGGTCTGCCAGCGGCTTGCCGGGCAGGCGGGTGGAAGCGTAGCGCGCCGGGATGACCACGCAGAACGTCATGTCTTCACGCCGATGCGCGTGAGCGCCGCCGCCAGCGCCGCCGCCAGCGCCGGTGACGGCGCCATCTCGATTTGCAGTGCCCAGCAGTTTGGCGTGGGCCGCAACTCCGTCAGCTTGGCGGCATCCTTCTCGGTCACCGCCACCCAAGCGCCGGGCGGCACCGCCACATCCGCGGCAACGAAGGGATGGTGGTCTGGGTAGGCGCGCGCTATGGGCGCAAGGCCCAGCTCCGTCAAGGTGCGCTGGAAGCGATCTGGATTGCCGATGCCGGAGATGGCGTAGAGCGGCCCGTCGACGCGCCCTGCGAACCGCTGCGCCGGCACGCGCTCGCCGCTTGCGAGGTTGCGAAACGCCACCGGGCGCGCTGCCATCGTGTGTTCGTCGGGCACGACGCCGGTTGCGGGGCCATTCGCCACCACCAAATCGACGTCGCGCAGGCGCGCTGCCGGCTCGCGCAGCGGCCCTGCCGGCAGACAGCGCCCGTTGCCGAGGCCGCGGGCGCCATCGATCACGGCCACTTCAAGGTCGCGCTGCAGGGCGTAGTGCTGCAAACCGTCGTCGCTCAGCAACACGTCGCAGGGGGCATTGGCCAGCAGGCGCTGCGCTGCCGCCACGCGGTCTGGCCCCACCACCACGGGACAGCCGGCATGTTGGGCGATCAGGGGCGCTTCGTCCCCGGCGAGCGATGTCGGCGTGTGTGCCGTCACCGTGAGCGGATAGCGCCCGGTCGGCAAGCGGCGGCCAGCGCCCAGATAGCCCCGCGAGACGACGCCCACCCGCACCCCGCGGGCCTGCAGCCAATTGGCGAGCCAAATGGTGAGCGGCGTCTTGCCGACGCCGCCGACGGTGACATTGCCGATCACCACCACCGGCACCGGCGCCCGCCAACGTTTGGCGCGCCCGCTTTGGAAGCGCTTGCGGCGGCGCTGAACGAGGTACGCGAAGAGCCACGCCAGCGGCGCTAGCAAGCGCGGCCAAAAGCGGTCCGCGTGCCACGCCCGTTCCAACGCGCCGACGCGTTTTGCCATCGGTTCGTCGAAGGGCATCGCCAACGGCGCCGGCAGCGCCGCCACGCGGGGTGAGGCCGGCTCGGCGCCATTGGCGAACTGCGATTCGTAGAGCTCCGCGTAGACGCCGCCGGCACGGAGCAGCGCGTCTGGGCCACCCATCTCAACCACCCGCCCGTGGTCGAGCACGAGAATGGTGTCCGCGCGTTCGATGGTCGAGAGGCGGTGGGCGATGACGATGGTGGTGCGGCCACGCATCGCTGCTTCCACCGCGGCTTGGACGTTGCGCTCGCTCTCGGCGTCGAGGGCAGACGTGGCTTCGTCGAGGATGAGGATCGGGGCGTCCTTCAACAACGCGCGGGCGAGGGCGACGCGCTGGCGCTGGCCGCCGGAGAGGCGGGCGCCATCGGCGCCAACGCGGGTGTCGAGGCCTTCAGGAAGATCGCCCAAGAACTGATCCACATGGGCGCGGCGCACCGCGTCGGCGATGTCGGCCGCGGCGGCGCCGCCGAGCCGCCCATACGCAATGTTGCTGCGCAGGGTGTCGTTGAAGAGCGTCACTTGCTGCGGCACCAAGGCGATCTGATCGCGCAGGTTCGCCAGCGCGTAGCTGGCAAGCGGCTGCCCATCGAGCAGGATTTCGCCCTGCTCGTGGTCATGGAAGCGGGCGATGAGGCTTGCCAGCGTCGTCTTGCCGGCGCCGGAGCGCCCCACCACCGCGAGCACTTGCCCCGGCTGGACAGTGAAGGACACATCTTGGAGCGCATCCCGGGCCGCCCCTTCGTAGCGAAACGCCACGTTGCGGAACTCGATGCGGCCCTGCGCCCGTGCGACGACGCGCTCGCCGGCGTCGACTTCCGGCGCTTGGTCGAGTTGCCAGAACACGTCCTCTGCGGCCGCCAGCCCCCGCTGCAGACGGGCGTTCACTTCCGAGAGGCGCTTGATGGGGTTGGCCAACAGCGCCGCGTAGCCGAGATAGGCCACGAGGTCTCCAGACGACATGCCGGCGGCCACCTCCGGCCTGAACAACAGCGCCACCAACGCCGCCAGCGCCGCCGCGACGAATAGCTGGATGATGTGCGCGCTGCTGGCCTTGGCGGCCGCCATCTTCACGTTCTGGCGGCGATTGCGGTCGCTCGCGGCGACGAAGCGCCCGCGTTCGTACGCTTCGCCGCCGAAGGCGCGCGTCACGCGGTGCCCGGCCACGGCCTCCGAAGCGGCGTGGGTCACCGCGCCCATCGAATCTTGCATGCGGCGGCTGATGCGGCGGAAACGCTGCGACGCATAGCGCACGATGCCGGCCACGGCCGGCGCCACGGCGAGAAAGATGAGCGTCAACCGCCAGTTGGCGTAAACCATCATGCCGAGCAGCACCAGCACCTTGCCGCCGTCGGCGACGACCATCTTGATGGCGTCCGTGACCGTGTCGCGCAGTTGCGCCGTGGTGTAGGTGAGGCGCGAAACCAGCGCTCCTTGCGCCGCGCGTTCAAAGAAGGCGCTCGGCAGGGTGAGCAGTTTCTCGAACAGCTCGCGGCGCAGTTCATGCACCACCCGGTGCGAGATGCGCGACATGAGGAACTCCCCGACCACCGCGCCGGCGGCGCGCATGGTGGCCGCGGCGAGCATCAGCGCCGGCAGCAGCACCGCCGCGCCGACGGTGCGTCCCTCGTAGGCGTCCACGATGTCGCCGAGCAGCCGCGCGAACCACGCCTCGCCGGCCGCGGCCGCCAAGAAGCCGAACACGGCGAGGGCGAACCAACCGAGATGTGGCGTGAGGTAGCGCAGCAGACGGCGGTAGCGGGCGAGGTCGCCTTGGCTTTCCGGCCTCGCCGTCGTTGCCGGGCTGGCGCTGGCCGCTGGCGTGGCTTGCGCGGCGGCGGCTGATGCCGGCGCGCTCACGGCGTTGGTGGCACGGTGGCCACGCCCACCTGCCGGATGCCGGCTTGGGCGGCGGCGTCCAACGCCGCCACCACGGTGCGATGGGCGGCTTCCGCGTCTGCGGCGATGACGAGCCGCGGCGGCTCGCCGACCGCCGCCCGCAACGCGGCCACCAACGTGGCCGGCGATCCATCCGCCAGCGGCTCGTCATTCAAGGCATAGGCGCCGGCGGCGTCGATGGTGAGCCGCGGCGCGGCAGATGCCGGTGCGGCGGCGCCGAGGGCCGGCGGCAGGTTGATCTCCAGGCGGGATTGGCGCGCGAAGACGGTTGAGGTCATGAAGAAGATGAGCAGCAGGAACACCACGTCGATGAGCGGCGTCAATTCGATGGCGGCGCCCGGTCGCCGCCGGCGCGGGAACTTCACGCCGCCCGCCCCGGCGCTTGGCTTGGCTCTCGGCAAAGGAAATCCACGAGGCGGCTGGCTTGATGTTCCATGGTCACGGCCAACTCGTCCACGCGCCGCAGGAAGTAGCGATGCAGGATGAGCGCCGGAATCGCCGCGGCAAGCCCCGCCGCGGTGGTGACCAGCGCCTTGGAGATGCCCCCGGCCAACACCGCGGCATTGCCGGCGCCTTCGCCGACGAGCAGCGCGAACACTTCGATCATGCCGATCACCGTGCCCAGCAACCCCAACAGCGGGCTGATGGAGGCGATGGTGCCGAGCGCCGTGAGATGGCGCTCCATCTCGTGCAGAACCGGGCCGGCGGCTTCTTCCATGGCCTCCTTCATGCGTTCCCGGCGCCACTGCCCGGCGTCGCGCTGTGCCAAGCCAGCGGCGAGTATCCGCGCTAGGGGCTGCCCGCGGCCGAAGTTCGCAAAGCCGTCTTGGGCTGCGGCGCCGGCGCCGGCGCCATCTTGCGCCCTGCGGAACGCCTCGCCGACCAATCCATCGGGCGCCACCTTGGCGACGCGCAGCGCCCACGCGCGCTCGATGCAAATGGCTAAGGCCACGATGCTGCACAGCAGGATCGGCGCCATCAGCCAACCGCCGGATTGCACCAGTTCGAGCACTTGCGCCTCCGTTGCCGGCGCCCGCGCAAGGGTGCGCGGAGACGCCGGCGGGCGGATTATAGGGGAGTCTCGCCAGTTCCCGCGGGACTGCCGCGGCCGTCCTCGCCGCCGCGCCGCCCCGGCGTCATTGCGCCATGTGCCGCCGCTCCCTGCGCCAATGGCGCCAGTCGTCGCGGCCGGCCAGCAGCCGCTCCGGTTCCGCGCTGCGCCAGACGATGGCGCCCAACGTGGCGGTGGCGGCGATGTGCGCGCCGACGTTGCGGTAGCGTTCCACCACCGCGGGGTGCGGATGGCCGAAGCGGTTGCCGTGCCCAGCGCTGAACACGACGATGCGCGGCCGCGCTTGCTGCACGAACGAGCGCGTGGACGAGGTTCGGCTGCCGTGGTGCGGTGCGATGAGCAGCTGCACCGGGCGCACCGGCAATGTCGCTTCCACGGTGCGCTCGATGTCGCCGGTGAGGAGGGCGCGGCGTTCGCCGTGCGCCACCTCGATCACGCAAGATGCGTCGTTGCCGGTTTCACGCCGCGCCGGCGCGAGGGTGCGAAACCACACGCCATCCCACAGCCAGGCATCGCCGCGCCGGCAGGCCCGCGCTTCGATGCCGGCGACGGGCTCTCCGGCGCTGACGCCGCGCACGCGCAAGTTGCGCAACACCGTCGGCGCTCCGCCCACATGGTCGATGTCGGCATGGCTCAGGACGAGCTCAGTCACGTCGCGGCCATGGGCGCCGCGCACATAGGGCGTCACGATGGCGTCGCCGACATCGAAGCCGGAAGGATAGCGGGCGCCGGCGTCGTACAAGAGCGCGTGTCGCGCCGTGCGCACGAGGATGGCGGTGCCTTGCCCCACATCCAACGTCGCCACCTCAAAGCCGCTCGCCGGCGCCGGCGGCGCCCGCGTCATCACCACAAACATGGCCGCGGCGAAGGCGGCGCGGCTGCCGAGCGGCAACGGCAACAGGAACGCTGCCGCCAGTGCGCCGGCGGCGGCGAGGGTTTGCGGCCGCGGGTCAACGGCGATGGTTGGCGCCGCGGCGGCGAGTTCCACGATGCGCAGCACCAAGCCGAGCGTGGCGTCGGCGGCGCCGAGCAGCGGTTCGCCGAGCGTTGGCAGCCAAGGCAGCAGCAGCGCCCCGCCGGCGGACAGCGGCGCCGCGGCGAGGGTGACGATGGGGATCAGCGCCAAATTGGTGAGCGGGGAGAGCGGATGGAAGTGCCCGACGAATGTGCCCAGTGCCGGAGCGAAGCCGACGCAGACCACCGCTTGCGCAAGCACCACGGCGCCGATGCGCGTCAGCCAGCGCCGCCCGAACCCTGCCCGCTGCGGCGGCAGCCCCACGCCCGCCTTGTCGCTGCCGCCGCGCGGCGCGAAGAAGGCCACCAAGGCGCCGACCGCTAAGAAGGACAACCAGAACCCCGTGTCGAGTGGCGCCAGCGGGTCGATGGCGAGCACCAACGCCAGCGCCGCCGCGAGCCCGGTGGACGCCCCCATCCGGCGTCCGACGCTGGCCGCCAGCGCCCCGATGCAGGCCATCGTCGCCGCCCGCGTCACTGGCAGCGACCAGCCAGCCAACGTGGCGTATGCCAACGCGCTGATGATGGCGAACGCCGCCGCGAGCCCGCGCGCGCGCCAGCGCCGGGTGAGCGGCGTCGCCCGCACCAGCAGGTTGCCGAACGCCATGCCGAGCGCCGCGAACATGCCCACGTGCAACCCTGAAATGACGAAGAGGTGGACCGTGGCGGTGTCGCGCAGCCGCGCCCACGCCGCCGGCGGCAGCAGTGCGCCGTCGCCGGTGGCGAGCGCCAGCGCCATGCCGCCGTGGGCAAGCCCGGCAGCTGCGATGCGCTCGCGCAACCGCAGCCGAAAGTCGTCCACGGCGTCGCGGCTGTCAACGCTGAGTTGGCCGGCCACCACATAGCCCGTGGCGACGATGCGGTGGCGGGTGAGCCAACGCTCGTAGTCGAACGCATGTGGATTGGCGGCGGCGCGGGATGGCCGCACCCGAGCGGTGAGCGCCCACCGCTGGCCGGGGCGCGGCAGCGGCTGCTCGGCGTCCACCCAAGAGAGCCGCACGCCATCGCCGCGCGTCAAGCCACACGCCGCATCCGCGGCCAACGCGCCTTGGAAGTTCAGCGTCTGCCCTTGGCGCACTGGCAAGCCTTGGATGCGCACCGCCAAGTCCACCGGCGTGGGGCACGCGGTGGCTCGGCTCGCAAGCGCTGCGTCCACGGCCAGCCAGCCCCAAGCCGCGCCCAGCGCGAGGGCCGCGCAGAATCGCCAGCGCCGCCAAGGCAGGAGGACGGTGCCGCCGGCGGCGACGATGGCTGCGGCAAACGGCGCCACGGGCTGTGCATGGGCCGCGATCACGCCAATGGCGAACCCAGCTAGTGCGCGGCGCATGGTAGCCGGCGCGGCGGAGCGTGGCATGGCGCCGCGCTGGGGGCCACGGGACACAAAGCGCAGGCGGGCATAATGCGCTTATGCCACGCCAGCTATTGCAGCGGTACATGCCGAACGCCGATGCGGTGCGTGAGCATCCGCTGTTGCGTCCTGTGCGACATCTCCTGCGTGACCCGGAGCTGTGGCGCTTGCATCGCCGCTCGGTCGGCGGCGCCTGCTTCATCGGCATGTTCAGCGCCTTCTTACCGCTGCCTGGGCAGACGGTGGTGGCGGCCGGCCTTGCCATCGCGAGCCGCTGCAACCTGCCCATCTCCTTGGCCCTCGTGCAGGTGACCAATCCGCTGACGATGGCGCCGATGTTCTTCTTCGCCTTTGGATTGGGGGCGTGGCTCATGGGCACGGATGCGACGCTCCCCAACTTCGAACTGTCGTGGGGGTTCCTCTCGAGCCACTTCAAGGAGTTGTGGCAGCCGCTGTTGCTCGGCAGCTTGGTGTGTGGCTGGGTGAGCGGGCTCACGCTGATGGTGGCGGCGCGGTTGCTGTGGCGCTTCCATGTGATGCGCCAGTGGCGCGCGCGGCGCGCGGCGCGGTTGCGGGCCAAGGCCGCGGCGCGGAGGGCGGCGCTTCGCTGATGGCGGGCGCCGGCGTGGCGCCCTCGTGCCCCCGCGCCGGCTCCGTTACAACCAGCCCATCGCGCGAAAGCTGAAGGCGGTGGCAGCGGACACCACCACATGGTCCACCACACGCGCGTCCACCGTTTCCGCCGCGGTGGCGATGACATCGGTGAGGTGGCGATCGCTCTCGGTGGGCTCGACGTCCCCGTGCGGATGGTTGTGCGCCAGCATCAGCGCCGCGGCCTCTCGCTTGAGCGCTCCCGCCACCACGTCCCGCGGACAGATGACGCTGTGGTCGATGGTGCCTTGCTGCAAAATTTCCACGCCGTCTGGCAACAGCCTGTAGCCGGCGTCGAGGTAGCCGATGGCGAATGCCTCGTGGCGCAGGCCGTCGAAATGCAGGCGCCAGAAGTTGATCAGGTCTCGCGGTTCGAGCAGGGCGCGGCCTTCGGCGGTTTGACGCAAGTAGGCCGTCGCCGCGGCGCGGATGACATGCAAGCCGGTGGCCGCGACCGGGCCGATGCCATGCACCGCGGTGAGTTCATCGAGCGACGCGTCCAGCACCGCCCGCAAGCGGCCGAACTCGGCGAGCAGCCGCTTGGCCGGCTGTTTCACATCTGCACGGGGCATCGCGAACGTCAACAGGAGCTCCATCACCTCGTGCTCCGCGAAACTCTCCAGCCCTTTTTTGACGAACCGTTCGTGCAGCCGGCGACGGCGTCTGAGATAGCGCGGCGGCTTCAAATCGGGCACTTTGCGACCCACCGTTCAGCCCTCGTGCAGCGCTTGCGCCGGGTGTGCGCGGGCGGCCTTGAGCGCCGGGCGCAGCACCGCCAAGAAGCAGAGCGTGAGCGACAGCGCCGCGATCACCGCAAGGTCCGTGGGCAACACTTTGGACGGCAGCGCGGCGTACATCGTGCCCTCCAGGATGCTGCCGCCAGACAGGGCCGCCAAGGCGTTGGCGAACGGGCCGGCGTTCCAAGCGATGAACACGCCGGCAGCCAAGCCGACGCCGACGCCGGCCAGCGCGATGGCGAAGCCTTGGGTGATGAATACCTGCGCGAGGAAGCGCGTCGTCGCGCCCATCGTCGCCAGCATGGCGATGTCGGCGCGCTTGTCGGCGACGAGCATGGTTTGCCCGGCCACGATGTTGAAGGCGGCGATGGCGATGACGAGGGCCAGCAGCGCGAACATCAGCGTCTTTTCCAACCGCACGGCGCGGAACAGGTCGCCGTGGGCATCGGCCCAAGTGCGCCATGTCCATCCCCCTGGCCAGCGCGCCGCCAAGGCGGCCGCGGTGGCCGGCGCGGCCATCGGGTCTGCGAACTGCAGGCGCCATCCCACCTCGCCGCTGTCGGCGAGGCCGCGGCGTTCAAGGTCTGCAAGCTGAATGACGGCGAGGGAGTAATCTGGCTGGGCGCCCACGGCGAACGTTGCCCGCAGCGTAAACCGTTCTAGGCGCGGCTGTCCACCGCCCGGGCTGGGCGTCATCAATGCCAGCACCACCGCGTCGCCCAATTCCAAGCCGAACGCCCGCGCCAACGGCTCGCCGAGGGCGATGCCGCCGGCTGCTGCGAGGGCATCCGTGAAGCTGCCTTGGGCGACGCTCTGGAAGATGAGGTCCAAGCCAGTCATGCCATCTAGATCGACTGCCTGCAGGGCGAGCGGATGCATGGCGCCGCGGGCGCTCAGCATGGCGGCGCCGGCGAAGAACCGCGTTGCCGCAACCACCTCGTCTGGCAGCGCGGGAGGCGCTGGCAACTGGCCCGGGGCGGCGCCGGGCGGCGGGATCGCCAAGGCGTGGGGGGTGGCGCCCAACAGCCGCGTGCGGATCTCCGCATCAAAGCCATTCATCACGCTCGCCACCACGGTGAGCGTCATCACCGCAAGGGCCAGGGCGGTGAACGAGGCCCAGTTGATGAACGCCGCGTGGGCGTTGCGCCGGGCAAACAAATGCCGGCGAGCCATCCACAGCGCGTTTGCCAAGCGCATGTCGTCGCCGCTCGACTAGGCGGCGAGGCGCCCGTCTTCGAGCACGGCGATGCGATCCATGCGCGCCGCCAAGGCCTCGTCGTGGGTGACGACGATGAGCGCGGCGCCGGTGTCGGCGATGAGCGCATCGACCGCATCGAGCGCCTGGGCTGCGCTGGCGCGATCCAGATTGCCGGTGGGTTCATCGGCGAGCACCACTGCCGGGCGGCCCGCCAACGCCCGCGCCACCGCGACGCGCTGCCGTTCGCCGCCGGAGAGCTCGTGCGGACGATGCGCGACGCGGTGCCCCAAGCCGACGGCGGCGAGCAAGGCGCGGGCGTCCGCGACCACCTCGCCGAACGCGGCGCCGGCCACTAAGCGCGGCATGGCGACGTTCTCCAACGCGGTGAACTCCGGCAGCAAGTGATGCAGCTGATAGACGAAGCCCATGTGCGCATTGCGCAAAGCGGCGCGCCGCGCCGCGCCGGCGGTGGTGATGTCGTGGCCGCAAACCTGCACCGAGCCGGCGTCTGGGTCCATCAGCCCCGCCAAAATGTGCAGCAGCGTGCTCTTGCCCACCCCAGAGCGGCCGACGATGGCTAGGCGTTCCCCGGCGGCGAGGGCGATCTCGGCCTCCGTGAGCACCTCGATGCGCGCGCCGCCTTGCACATAGTGCTTGGCGATGCCGCGGCAGCGCAGGGCCGGCGCGTCACTCATGTTTCAGCACCTCGGCAGGATTGACGCGCGCCGCCCGCCACGCCGGATAGAACGTCGCCAAGAGGCCCAAGGCGCCGGCGGTGAGCGCGACGCGCGCGGCGTCCGCCGCGGCGAACTCCACGGGCAGGCGATGCACGAGGTACTGGCTCATCAAGTCCAGCCCCCACGCCGCCTGCGCCCAAGCGTAGCCGTTCTCCGCCAACGCGCCCAAGGCCCATCCCAGCAACAGCCCGAGCGCTGCGCCGACGCTGGTGATGAGGAACCCCAACACCACGAACATGCCGACGATGAGCCCGGTTCGCCCGCCCACGGTGCGCAGGATCGCCACGTCCGAGCGGCGCTCATGCACGATCATCACGAGGCTCGAGACGACGTTGAACGCCGCCACCGCGACCAGCAGCGAGAACACGACGAACATCGTGCCCTTGGTGATTTGAATGGTGCGGTGCAGCGGGCCGAGCGAGCGGAACCAAGTGACGAGCCTGAACCCCTCTGCGCCAAGGGCGTTGCGCACCGCGGCGGCGGTCTCGCCCACGTCGAGGGGGCGGCTGACGCGGGCTTCGATGGCATGCACGGCGCCGCCCAAACGGAACAGCGTCTGCGCGTCTGCAATGTGCAGATACGCGCTGCGCTCATCGAGTTGCGAGTGCGTCCGCACGGCTCCGGCCACGCGGAAGGTCTTGCGCCGCGGGAACGCGCCGAACGGCGTCACCGTCGCTTCCGGCAGCACCACGGTGACTGCGTCGCCCACCTTGAGTTCCAGCTTCTCGATGGCGCCGTGGCCGAGCAGAATGTGGAAGGCGCCGGCCGCCAGGCCTTCGAGCGCGCCCTCTGCGATGAACTGCCCGATCACCGGCGCATACTCGCCGGGACGGATGCCACGCAGCTCCAACCCGACCAACTGCTTGTCCGTGGCCGCAAGGCCGTTGCCGACCACCACCGCGGTGGCGCGTTCCACCTCGCGGCTTTGGCGCACGGTGGCCAGCGCGCCCTCCACGTCCACGATCGGGTCTCTGCCAAACACGGTGAAGTGCGGCACGACGCCGAGCAACCGTTCGTGCAGTTCGCGCTCGAACCCATGCGCCACCGCCAGCACGAACAACAGCACGGCCACGGAGAGCGCCAGCCCGGCGAGGGCGACCACGCTGACGAACGAGATGAAGCTGCGCTTGGAGCGGGCGTAGCGCAGACCGACATTGACGGCAAGGGGACGGAACACAGGGCGCCTGCAAGGGGTCGCTCAAGCTGGCGATGTTAGCAGGGGCGCCGGCGAAGGCGCGTCCTCGCCCGGCCCGGCCAGCGCCCCGCCTCAGGTCGGCCCGCGCCGCGCCAAGAGCGCCTGCATCGGCACCGTCGCTTCGCCACGCAACCCGTCTTGCGTCCGCGCCACAAGAAATGCCGGCAGTTGGCGCTCTGCGGCGAAGGCGAGGCCACGTTCTTTGCCCAACGCCATGATGAGCGTGGCGTAGCCGTCCGCCCACATCGCAGACTCGTGGACGACGGACACGGACGCCAGCCCATCGCCCACCGGCGCGCCCTGCAGCGGGTCCAAGATGTGCGAGCGCCGCGCGCCGTCGCGCTCGATGATGTTGCGGTAGTCGCCGGAAGTGGCGATGGCGGCGTCTGCGAGGACGATCACGCGATGCGGCGCCGGCGTCGCCGCGTCCGGTTGCTCAATCGCCACCCGCCACGGCCCGCCGCGCCGCCGCTCGCCCCGCGCCCGCACCTCGCCGCCGATCTCCACCAGATAGTGGCCGCAGCCCCGTTCGTCAAGGGCAAGGGCCAAAGCGTCCACGGCGTAGCCCTTGGCGATGGCAGAGAGGTCGATGTGGACGGCGTCGATCTTGCGCAGCCGGTCTCCCACCAGTTCCAAGCGGCGAAAGCCCACCTGCTCCCGCGCCGCGGCCAGCGCCGCGGCGGGCGCGGGAACGCTGCGTGGCGCCGGCCCGAATCCCCATGCGCTGGCAAGCGCCCCCACGGTGACGTCAAAGGCCCCTTCGGACTGCGCCGAGAGTGTGATGGACGCCCGCAGCACCGTCGCCAAGGGGGGCGAAAGCGTCACCCAAGTGCCGGCCGGCGTGGCGTTGAAACGGCTGATCTCAGAATCTCCGCGCCAGTGCGACATGGAGGCGTCGATGCGCGCCAACTCCGCGCTGATGAGCGCCGCCGGCAGCGGCGCAGGGCAATGCGCTTGGACGCGCCAAGTGGTGCCCATCGCCGCCCCGGCCAAACGCTGCCAGCCAGCGTCGCCACAGCCGCCAAGCAGCGCCGCGGCCACAAGCGATGCGCCGGCGAGCAAGCGCGAACGCCGAGGCGGTCTGCATCGGTGCGCATGGCCTCTGGCGAACGAACGCGAACGATGCACTTGCTGAGCCACTTCGCCCCCTGGTCGCGCGCCGGCTAACGCCGCGGCGAAGGCGCTGACGCCAGTTGAAACTGTTCGGCCCGTCGCAATGCCAAACCCGTATCAGCAGAACCTGATTGAATCAACAGCATGGAAAGATGGGCGCCATGCGGCAGGCTTGTAGAATCGCACATTGCCCAACCATCAAACCGAGATAGATGACGCATCCTCTCGCCGCGGCGCTGGAAGAACGCGTGCTGGTGCTCGACGGCGCCACCGGCACCATGCAGCAAGGCTGCGGCCTCAACGAAGGTGATTATCGCGGCGAGCGCTTCGCCGGCCACCGCGCGGAGCTCGCCGGCAATGGCGACGTGCTGTCACTCACGCGGCCCGATGTGGTCGAAGCCATGCACCGCGCCTATCTGGAAGCCGGCGCCGACATCATCGAAACCAATACGTTCACCGCCACCCGCATCGCGCAGGCGGACTACGCCTTGGAGGGCGCGGTAGCGGAGATGAACTTCGCCTCGGCTGCGATTGCCCGGCGCGCCGCGGATGCCTTCGCCACGCCGCGGCGGCCGCGTTGGGTGGCTGGCGTGTTGGGGCCCACCAACCGCTCGGCGAGCCTCTCGCCCGACGTGAGCGATCCCGGCGCTCGCAACATCCACTTCACCGATCTGGTTCAGGCGTACCGCGAAGCGGCGCACGCGCTTGTGCGTGGCGGCGTCGATCTCATCATGGTGGAAACCGTGTTCGACACCTTGAACGCCAAGGCGGCGTTGTTCGCGCTGGAAGAGGCTTTCGAGGCCGGCGTTCGCCTGCCGGTGATGGTCTCTGCCACCATCACGGACGCCAGCGGCCGCACGCTTTCCGGGCAGACGCCGGAGGCGTTCTGGAACTCCGTGCGCCACGCCGAACCGCTCATCGTCGGCCTGAACTGCGCTTTGGGCCCCGAGGCGCTGCGCCCGCATGTGGAAGCGCTGGCTGGGGTGGCCCCCACCTTCATCAGCGTCCATCCCAATGCCGGCCTGCCCAACGAGTTCGGCGGCTACGACGAGACGCCCGGCGAGATGGCGGCGGTCGTCGGCGATTTCATCGATCGCGGCTTGGTGAATCTGGTGGGCGGTTGCTGCGGCACGACTCCGGATCACATTCGCTCGCTGGTCGAACGCGCCCGCCAAGCGATGCCTCGAATCCCTCCGCGGCCGCGCCCGGGCCTTGCTCTTTCCGGCTTGGAACCACTGCAGATCGACGCCAGTTCACTGTTCGTGAACGTCGGTGAACGCACCAACATGACGGGCTCGGCGCGCTTTCGTCGGCTCATCAAGTCTGGCGACTTCGCCGCCGCCTTGGACATCGCCCGCGACCAAGTGGAGAACGGCGCCCAGATCATCGACGTCAACATGGACGAAGGCATGACGGACGGCCCGGCCGCCATGCAGCGTTTCCTCGAACTCGCCATGACGGAGCCGGACATCGCCCGTGTGCCGGTGATGATCGATTCCAGCGATTGGCAAGTGATCGAAGCCGGCCTGCGCTGTGTGCAAGGCAAGTGCGTCGTCAACTCAATCAGCTTGAAAGGCGGCGAGGGCCCGTTCCTCAGGCAAGCCGAACTGTGCCGCCGCTATGGCGCCGCCGCCGTCGTCATGGCCTTCGACGAGCACGGCCAGGCTGATTCGCTGGCGCGCCGGCAGGAAATCATCGCGCGCTGTTACCGGCTGCTGGTGGAACGGGCCGGCTTTCCCGCCGAAGACATCATCTTCGACGCCAACGTCTTCGCGATCGCCACCGGCATCGAGGAACACAACGCCTACGGGCGCGATTTCATCGACGCCGTGCGCTGGCTGAAGGCCAAATATCCCCTTGTTCACAGTTCCGGCGGCATCAGCAACGTGTCGTTTTCGTTCCGCGGCAACGACCGGGTGCGCGAAGCCATCCACGCGGTGTTTCTCTATCACGCCATTGCTGCCGGGCTGACCATGGGCATCGTCAACGCTGGCCAGTTGGCGATCGTCGATGCGATTCCCGCGGACCTCAAGGAGGCGGTGGAAGACGCCGTGCTGAACCGCCGCGCCGACGCCAGCGAGCGGCTGCTCGAGGTGGCGCAGCGCTACAGCGGCACGGCGAGCGCGGCAACTCGCGAGGCGGACTTGGCTTGGCGTCACGCCGGCGTCCACGAACGCTTGCGCCATGCGTTGGTGAAGGGCATGGATCGCCACATCGTCGCAGACACGGAAGAGGCGCGCCGCGCTGCGGCCCGGCCCATTGACGTGATCGAAGGCCCATTGATGGACGGCATGAACACCGTCGGCGATCTGTTTGGCGCCGGCAAGATGTTCCTGCCGCAAGTGGTGAAGAGCGCCCGCGTGATGAAGCAGGCGGTGGCGCATCTGGTGCCCTTCATCGAGGCTGAAAAACGCCCCGGCGAGGCGCCGCGCAGCAATGGCAAGATCGTCATGGCGACCGTCAAGGGCGATGTTCACGACATCGGCAAGAACATCGTTGGCGTCGTGCTGCAGTGCAACAACTTCGAGATCCACGATTTGGGCGTGATGGTGCCGGCGGAGAAGATCTTGGACGCCGCCGCAGCGCTCAACGCAGACATGGTGGGCCTGTCTGGCCTCATCACGCCATCCTTGAACGAGATGGCGCATGTGGCGCGCGAGATGCAGCGGCGCGGCATGGCCATTCCCCTGCTCATCGGCGGCGCCACCACATCGAAGGCGCACACTGCGGTGAAGATCGACCCGGCCTACGACCAAGCGGTGGTGTATGTGACTGACGCCTCGCGCAGCGTCGGCGTTTGCCAAGCGCTCATGAGCCCGGAACGCCGGGACGAGTTTCTCGCCGCGGTGGCGGCGGATTATGCCAAGGCGCGCGAACGCACGGCGCGCGGGCGCCGCAATCGCCCGCTGCGCCCCTTTGTTCAAGCCGTGCAGCACGCGCTCGTCTGGCCGTGGGACGACTACGCTCCGCCCAAGCCGCAGTTCCTCGGCGTCAAGGCGTTCGCGGATTTCCCGTTGGCCGATCTCGTGCGCTACATCGATTGGACGCCGTTCTTCCGCGCTTGGGAACTGGCCGGCCGCTTTCCTGCCATTCTGGACGACGCAGTGGTCGGCGCATCAGCCCGCGACCTGTATCGAGACGCGCGCGCCGAGCTCGCCGAAATCGTCGCCGCTCGCTCGCTCGTCGCCAACGGGGTGATCGGTTTCTGGCCCGCCAACCGCACCGCTGAGGGCGACCTCGTGGCGTGGGAGAATGAACAACGCGCGGTCGAGGCGGCGCGCCTCCACCACCTGCGCCAGCAGAGCGCGAGCGCGCCCGTGAATCTCTCACTGGCAGACTTCATCGCGCCCCCGCCCCACTGCGACTACCTCGGCGGCTTCGCGGTTTCCGTTGCGCCGGCGGATGATGCGCCAGCGCCGGACGACTACCGCGACATCATGCGCAAGGCGCTGGCCGACCGTCTGGCGGAAGCCTTCGCAGAGGCCCTGCATGAGCGCGTTCGCAAGCAGCTTTGGGGTTACGCCGCCGACGAGCGGCTCAGCAATGAGGAATTGATCGCCGAACGCTACCGCGGCATCCGCCCGGCGCCGGGCTATCCAGCCTGCCCGGACCACTCCGAGAAAGCGACGCTGTTCCAATTGCTGGACGCCACGCGCCACACCGGCGCGACGCTCACGGAAAACTATGCCATGTGGCCGGCTTCCACCATCGCCGGCTGGTATTTCTCGCACCCGGAGTCCAAGTACTTCGGCGTCGGCCGAGTCGGCGACGATCAACTGCAGGATTACGCCCTCCGCAAAGGCACGTCGCCCGGGGAAGCGGCGCGTTGGCTGTCCTTCTCGCGCTCTTAGCTCGCGCGCGGATGCGAGCGGGGAGGATGCATAATCCCCACGCCGAGTGGCTTGGAGGTGAGTGATGGCGGCGGTTCATTACCACGAGGGGCGTTTCCCGCCCGAGTCGCGTCTTGACTGGCCGGCCCTCATCCCGCTGATCGGCCCCGCAGTGGCGGCTTTGGCGCGCTACGACGGAACGCTCGGCGCCGTTCCCAATCCACGGGTTCTACTCTCGCCCCTGACGACCCACGAGGCGGTGCTTTCCTCGCGCATCGAGGGCACTCAAGCCACCATGGGTGAGGTTCTGGAGTTCGAGGCTGGCCAAGAGGCGGCATCTCCTCAACGCCGAGATGACATCCATGAGGTGCTCAACTATCGCGACGCGATGCGGGCGGCGGAGCGGGCGCTGGAATCGCTGCCCCTCTGTCAGCGGGTGGTCCGCGAAGCGCACCAGATTCTGCTTTCCGGGGTGCGTGGCGAGAACAAATCCCCCGGGGACTATCGGCGCCTCCCCAACTGGATCGGCCCGCCTGGATGCACGGTGGAGCAAGCCACCTTTGTGCCCATTGGGGCGGACAAGCTCCCCGCCGCCATGGGCGCATGGGAGAGCTACCTGAACCAAGATGCGCCGGACCGGCTGGTGCAGCTCGCCATTCTGCACGCGGAGTTTGAAGCCCTGCACCCGTTTCTGGACGGAAACGGCCGCTTGGGCCGGATGCTGGTGCCTCTGTTCCTCTGGCAATGCGGCCTCATCAGCCAACCCATGTTCTACATCAGCGCCTATTTCGAGGCCCGCCGCAACGCCTACTACGATGGGCTGCTCGCCGTCTCCCGGGACGACGCTTGGACTGAATGGTGTCGATTTTTCCTAGAGGCGGTGCGGGCGCAGGCTGAGGAAAACTTGGAGAAGGCCAAGGGAATCCTAACCCTCTACGAGGACATGAAAGGCCAAGTGGCGCACATCACCCGTTCCCAATACGCCATCCACATCCTAGATTGGATCTTCGAGTACCCGATCTTCAACAGCACCAGCTTTGCGACCAGCGCTGAAGTTCCCAGCCGCACGGCGCGACGGCTGCTGAACGGCCTGCGCGAACATGAAATCCTGCGGGTGATCAAGCCCGCGAACGGCCGCCGGGGAACCATCCTCGTATTCCCGGACCTGCTGAACATTGCCGAGGGAAGGCAGATATTTTGACGGTCATCCCTTCCACTGGCGCCGATTTGCCGGCCACTTTCCGAGAGATATGGCCGGCAAACCCGTTTGGCGGTCACGCATGGCCGGCAAATCCCGTTGCCGGCCACTTTCCGAGAAATATGGCCGGCGAACCCGTTTGGCGGTCACGCATGGCCGGCAAGCCCCGTTGCCGGCCACTTTCCGAGAGATATGGCCGGCAAACCCGTTTGGCGGTCACGCATGGCCGGCAAATCCCGTTGCCGGCCACTTTCCGAGAAATATGGCCGGCGAACCCGTTTGGCGGTCACGCATGGCCGGCAAGCTCCGTTGCCGGCCACTTTCCGAGAAATATGGCTGGCAAACCCGTTTGGCGGTCACGCATGGCCGGCAAGCCCCGTTGCCGGCCACTTTCCGAGAAATATGGCCGGCGAACCCGTTTGGCGGTCACGCATGGCCGGCAAGCTCCGTTGCCGGCCACTTTCCGAGAAATATGGCCGGCGAACCCGTTTGGCGGTCACGCATGGCCGGCAAATCCCGTTGCCGGCCACTTTCCGAGAAATATGGCCGGCAAACCCGTTTGGCGGTCACGCATGGCCGGCAAGCCCCGTTGCCGGCCACTTTCCGAGAAGTATGGCCGCCAACTTGTTTGGGCGCGGCACTGTCCAGAAGGCGCTGAGCCCGAACAACAGGTGTTAGCGCAAAGTCGTAATGTCCCCTTTCTGCAACTTTAAAGTGTCCCCTTTTCGCTGGGCGGGAGGGTGCTGGTTTGGTTGCGGAAGGGGCGTTGATGACGGTGAAGGAAGCGGACCGCGCGGCAGTGGTGCTGGCGGTGGTCGAGAGGCGGCTGAAGCAGCGTGAGGCGGCGGAGCGCCTGGGCTTGAGCGTGAGGCAGGTGAAGCGCTTGGCGAAGCGGCTCCGGGAACTTGGCGCGGCGGGGATGGCGTCCAGGCGCCGGGGCGCGCCGTCGAACAGGGCGTTCGGAGAGGAGGCGCGCCGGGAGGCGCTGCGCTTGGTTCGGGAGCGCTACTCGGACTTCGGGCCGACGTTCGCGGCGGAGAAGCTGTCGGAGGAGCACGGCCTGCCGCTGTCGCGCGAGACGCTGAGGAAGTGGATGGCGGAGGAAGGGCTTTGGCGCCCGAAGCGGAGGCGGGAGGCGCGCGTCCACCAGAGCCGTCCGCGCCGCGCGCGGGTCGGCGAGCTGGTGCAGGTCGACGGTTCGCCGCACGACTGGTTCGAGGGGCGGGGGCCGCGCTGTGCGCCGTCTCGCTTCTGCACCCGCAACTCGAACTCATCGTCGGTACCAGCAAGCGCGACCGTGAGCGGGTGATAGCCTTCGGCAACAAGGGCATCGCCATATCCCGCAACATCTTGTACAGCCTGCTCAATGGAGTCTGGCAACGCCTTGGTCTCGACAACGAGGAGCGGCTCCCTGTCGTTTACGAGAATTGCTTCCGGGATGCCGGGGCCATCCCCTGACTTGCTGGCCGCGCGTAGCGCAGATGCCAATCCCGGATCGTCTCTGTACTCTGATTGCAGGTACTGATCTCCCCGCGGGGGTTTGCGCAAAACCCACCCTTGCGATGCAAGCAATTCGTCGAGCAGACGTTCGGACCGACGCTCCGATTTCATGGCCAATCAGTTGTTCCGATGCTATCCGCGTTAGCTACGGCTAGTCCCAACGAGCGTCGGAGCCGTGCTCGGCTGTTTCCTTGCGCCGTTCGGCGCTCAACGCTTCGGCGCGCGGCTTGCCGCGTGGCGATCTTGCCGACGAGCGCGACGTTGAGGATCACGTCGACTGATCGCTTCTCGCCGTTGGGCCAAGTGGCATGTGGTTGCCCATGCGCACCGTAACGCTCGAAGAGTAGCACGTCCCGGCCCAGAGCGGGTCTGGTGGAAACAGGAGTGTCAACGCAAAGTAGAAATGTCCCCTTTTTGCCGGCGGGTGCAGCCGATGAAGCGCCTGCGCGGGCCGAGCCGCCGAGCCCGTCCGAGCAGCGTTTTCCACGATCTTTCCACGGGCGCGGCCCCCAAGCCCATCGAAGCGGCGGTGGGAAGACGGTGGAAAACGCGCGGCTTCGGGCGCGCCGTCCCCAAGCCCGACGCGTCCCTCATACCGCGGCGTGGATTGAGGGATTGCGGGCATCTCCTCCTGCAACTGAAGCTCGGCTACCCGGTCCTGGCCGTCGGGGCTCAACGATCAACTCGCGGATTGCGCTGCGTCCTGTCGAAGTGACGCCCTGCCATGCGGCAGCGCCTGCCCCAACCGCGCCGAGATGCTGCACCTCGATGCCGTACTCGGCCAATCGACGACGCGGCCCTGCGGCCCGATGCGCAGGCGCACAACGATTGCAGCGATGTCGCGGGCCGAATCGGGCAAATGTCGCTAGCGTCGCACACTCGCCGACGACCAAACTGGCCGGCATGCACGAAGACGACATCTGTCGAACTGCATTCGCGGATGCCGACATGACGCGCGACCTGCTGGAACTGCTGCCAGAGGGCGTCACGGCCGGGCTGGACCCTCGCCGACTGCGTCGTCTGCCGACGGAGCATGTCGCGTCAGGCGGGCAGCGCCGCCGCGCCGACATGGCTTGGGCGGTTGGAACCGCCGGTGGCCGGGCAGGGCGAGGGGACGAATTGCAGGGGAACCTTCAGCCAAGGGGCGGGACGCGCCTCCCTTCGCAAGAAGAGGTTGGCGCCGCGGCCGGATTGAAAGGGGAGGCGGTGCTGGCGCTGGAGTTCCAGTCCTCGCCGGACCGCGCCATGGCGCTGCGCATGGAGATCTACGTGGCGCTGCTGCGCCAGGAGGTGGCCGCCGAGGGCGGACTGCGCGCCGGCGACCTGCTGCCGCGGGTGTTGCCGGTGGTGGTCTACACGGGCGGCCGGCGTTGGCGGCCAGAGACCCTCGACGAGCTGACCGCGCCGACGCCAGCGGGTTGGGGCAGCTGGCAGGCGCGGTTCGAGTTCCTTTGCCTTGACGCCGCGGACTTGACGGCGGAGGATGGACGCTCGAACCCGGTCGCCGCGCTGCTGCGGCTGCTGGCGAGCCGGCGGGCGGAATCCGTGCCGGCATTGGCGAAGGCGCTGTTCGACGGGCTGCGGGCGGCCGGGTCAGGCGCGGAGCGTCAGGCGTTTGCGAATAGACTGGCGCGTGCGCTGATGCGAATGCTGATCGCCCGCTTCGCCGGAGACGAGGCCGGCGACCGGCATCAACACATGCAGCAGGCGCTGCGTTACATGGAGGAACCCACCATGCTCGCCGAGGCAATCACCGAATGGCGGCAAAACGCAATCGCCGAGGGTAGAACCGAGGGCAGAACTGAGGGGAGAGCCGAGGGCAGAACCGAGGGCAGAACCGAAGGCTTGAGGGAAGGCACGTCCGAGGGCAGGAGGACGCTGTTGCGACGCCAAGCCACCCGGCGCTTCGGCCTTGAGGCGGGGGACGAGTTCAGCCGGCTTCTGGCGGACGAGGAGGATGCCGATCGGCTGGCGCTTGCCGGCGACTTGGTGATCGACTGCTCCACCGCGGAAGAATTGTTGCGCCGGGCCCGTCGCTTGCTGAGGGGTGGCGACGGCGAAGTGCGCTAGTTCGCTGCGCCGGCATTGCGCTGCCGCCCAGCACTACGCTTGGCGGCCACGTTCCACGCAGGGCGACGGCGAAGCGGAATCCGTGCCGGCGATGGCGAAGGCGCTGTTCGAGGGGCTGCGGCCGGCCGGGTCAGGCGCGGAGCGTCAGGCGTTTGCGAATAGACTGGCGCGGGCGCTGATGCAAATGCTGATCGCCCGCTTCGCCGGAGACGAGGCCGGCGACCGGCATCAACACATGCAGCAGGCGCTGCGTTACATGGAGGAACCCACCATGCTCGCCGAGGCAATCACCGAATGGCGGCAAAACGCCATTGCCGAGGGTAGAACCGAGGGCAGAACCGAGGGGAGAGCCGAGGGGAGAGCCGAAGGCTTGAGGGAAGGCACGTCCGAGGGCAGGAGGACGCTGTTGCGACGCCAAGCCACCCGGCGCTTCGGCCTCGAGGCGGGGGACGAGTTCAGCCGGCTTCTGGCGGACGAAGAGGATGCCGATCGGCTGGCGCTTGCCGGCGACTTGGTGATCGACTGCTCCACCGCGGAAGAATTGTTGCGCCGGGCCCGTCGCTTGCTGAGGGGTGGCGACGGCGAAGTGCGCTAGTTCGCTGCGCCGGCATTGCGCTGCCGCCCAGCACTACGCTTGGCGGCCACGTTCCACGCAGGGCGACGGCGAAGCGGAATCCGTGCCGGCGATGGCGAAGGCGCTGTTCGAGGGGCTGCGGCCGGCCGGGTCAGGCACGGAGCGTCAGGCGTTTGCGAATAGACTGGCGCGTGCGCTGATGCGAATGCTGATCGCCCGCTTCGCCGGAGACGAGGCCGGCGACCGGCATCAACACATGCAGCAGGCGCTGCGTTACATGGAGGAGCCCACCATGCTCGCCGAGGCAATCACCGAATGGCGGCAAAACGCAATCGCCGAGGGTAGAACCGAGGGCAGAACCGAGGGCAGAGCCGAGGGCAGAGCCGAGGGCAGAGCCGAGGGCAGAGCCGAGGGGAGAGCCGAAGGCTTGAGGGAAGGCACGTCCGAGGGCAGGAGGACGCTGTTGCGACGCCAAGCCACCCGGCGCTTCGGCCTTGAGGCGGGGGACGAGTTCAGCCGGCTCCTGGCGGACGAGGAGGATGCCGATCGGCTGGCGCTTGCCGGCGACTTGGTGATCGACTGCTCAAGCGCGGAAGAACTGCTGAGCCGAGTGCGCCGGCTGCTGAGCGACGGATCGCTTGTCGGTTGACGCTGGGCGTGGTCGGCCCTCCGCGGCAAAATCGGCCCGCAGCCTCAGCCCCACGCCAGGTTCAGCGCCACGAACTGCGGAGTCGTGCGATGCCGCTTGTGGTCGCGCATCGTGGTTCCGCTGGCACCCCTTAGCCCGTTGGCCTACGGGAAGCTCCGCTGGCGAGTAGGTTCGCTAGAACAGTTAGAGCAAGCACAACAGCGGCAATGCAGCCCCATGGGGAACGAGCCGCGCGGCCTGCGCCGCCTTCGCCGCGTCCACCCGGTCCCGGACGTCCTTCCCGCCAGCGACCGCAACCGCCGCCCCGCCTTCCGCCAGCACCCGGAACGCCAGCCTGCGCCCCTTGAGCAGCACCGACGCAGTGCCGTCGAAGCCCTTGCACACCGTCACCGCAGCGCCGCGGAGCCGGCGGCCCTTGCCTTCCCCGACCAGCTGGAACTCGCGCCGCTCGAACTTGAACGTCAGGTTCCTCGACAGCTTCCGCGTCGCCTGCTCGCAGAGGATCAGGTCCAGCTCCTCCGCGCCGTGCGGCACCGGGCGGTGCGCGTCCGCCGCGTCGCACGGCGCCGCCGCGAAGCGGCGGTTGAAGTCCGCCATGAACTCCGGCAGGCAGCTGTTCGCCGCCTCGGTCCCGTCGATCCCCAGCAGCCGCATCTCCTTCACCAGCCGGTCCTGCAGCGTCAGGTTCGCCCGCTCCACCCGCCCCTTCGCCTGCGGCGTGCTCGCGTGGATCGGCTCGATGTCCAGGGTCTTGAGCGCCCGGCGCGGACGGCTCTGGTGGACGCGCGCCTCCCGCCGCCGCTTCGCCAGGCGCTTCACCTGCCTCACGCCCAGGCCTAGGTGCTCCGCCGCCTCACGCTGCTTCAGCCGCCTCTCCAACACTGCCAGCATCACCGCCGCCCGGTCCGCTTCCTTCACCGTCATCAACGCTCCTTCCGCAACCCAACCGGCACCCTCCCGCCCAGCGAAAAGGGGACACCTTAAAGTTGCAGAAAGGGGACATTACGACTTTGCGCTAACACTGGTGGAAACAGGAGGCGCGAACGCCTGTGATCACCCCTTCTCGAAGCTGCGCGACGGTGATGTCGTGCGGGTCGTAGGCCGACGGAGCATCTGGCGCTCGTTCAGGGAGATGACGCGAACTCACGGGGGATCGCCAGTTGCTCGATCTGCGCGTTCAACTTCTCGTAGCCGCTCGACAGGGGCTTCATCAAGCCCGCGAACAGCTGGTGCTTCCGGTCGAGTTTTTGCGTCATAATTTCCAACTGAGACAGTACCCAAGGGGAGGAGCAATGGAGTTTTGCAAGGTCGACAAGGCCGATCACATCATGACAGTCACCCTGAACCGGCCGGAGCGCCTGAATGCGCTGCATCCGCCCGCCAACGCGGAACTTGGCGAGGTGTTCGACGATTATGCGCAGGATGCGGACATGTGGGTGGCCATCATCACCGGCGCCGGGCGCGGCTTCAGCGCGGGGAATGATCTGCGCTATCAAGCCGAGGGCGGCAAGCGCACGCCGATGCCGCGCGGCTTTGGCGGCCTGACCTCGCGGTTCGACCTCGAGAAGCCAGTCATCGCCGCGGTGAATGGCGTGGCGATGGGCGGCGGCTTCGAGATTGCGCTGGCTTGCGACATCATCCTCGCTTCGGAAAGCGCCATCTTCGCGCTGCCGGAGCCGAAGGTGGGCCTCGCGGCCCTCGCCGGCGGCCTGCAGCGGCTGCCGCGTCAGATTGGCTCCAAGCGGGCGCTGGGCATGATCCTCACTGGCCGCCATGTGCCGGCGCAGGAAGGCTACGGCTTGGGGTTCGTCAACGCGGTGGTGCCGGCCGACGCGCTCATGGCCGAGGCGCGCAAGTGGGCCGGTTGGATTCTCGAGTGTGCGCCGCTCTCCATCCGCGCCAGCAAGGACGTCGTCTACCGCAGCTTGAGCATGGCGTCCCTGCAGGATTCCATGGAGGTTCCGTACGATTCGGTGCGCACGCTGTCGCAAAGCGAAGACTTCGTGGAAGGGCCGAAGGCGTTCGCCGAGAAGCGGCCACCGAACTGGCAGGGGCGCTGACGCCGCTGTCTCTGGCGCCATGCGCCGCCCGCTGGCCGGGTTGGTCGGCGGCCCGCGCCCGGCTCAGCCAGACAGCCCTGCCAGCGCGTCGAGCTGCCGCGCGAAGTCGTCTGCGTCTGCGTAGCGTCCGCCATGCACGAAGCGGTTGGCGCCGGCCGCCTCATAGGCGGCCAAGGTGTCCCGCGCTTGGCTGGGATCATTGAGCGGCAATGCCCCCATCACCGTGGCGGCGCCGGGTTGGCGCCCCGCTTCGGCGCAGAACGCCGCATACGTCGCCAAGTGCTTGGCCAACTTGTCTGCGCGCAGCCCCATCGGCAACCAACCGTCGCCGTAGCGGGCGGCGCGGCGCAGGGCGTGGGGCGGGCCGCCGCCGATCAGCACCGGCGGCTTGGCCGGGCGCGGCCGGAACAGGAACCGTTGGCCGTTGTGCTCCACCTCGTCGTCGGCGAAGCAGCGGTTCAGCAAGTCGAGCGTGGTGTCTGAGAGCGCTCCGCGTTGTGAGCGCGCCACGCCCAAAGCGCGGAACTCAGGCTGCATCCAGCCGACGCCGGCGCCGACGATCAAGCGCTCGCCGGAGAGCTCCTGCAAGGAAGCGATCTGCTTCACCGTTGGCAGCGCCGGCCGGTACGGCAGCACCAGCACGCCAACGCCCAATCGAACCCGTTGCGTGGCGCCGGCGAGCCATGCCAAGGCGATGAGGGCATCCACATAGCGGCCGCCGGAGCCTTCGGCGTCATCCGGTGGGATGGCGATGTGGTCCACCACCCAGATGGATTCAACGCCGGCCGCCTCGGCCAACGCGGCGCAGCGCGCCAAGGTTGCCGGGGTGGACTGCTCGCCCATGTTGCGCAGGGTGACGCCGATGTGCATTGGGTGTCTCCAAATGGTTGTCGCGCCAAGGTTGGCCGCGGCAAGGGCGCCGCGGCGGGTTGGGTAACGGCCCCCAAAGCCATGCTATTGCGGGCGGGCGCGTGGCGGCAAGGCGGTGGTGCTGCATCAATGGTTTCTCAGCCTGTTCGGCGTCCAACGTTTCGATCAGCTTGCCGAGCATCTGAACCGCTGCTTGCGCAACCTGAACGCGCTGCGCTTGGCGCGGCCTTGAACTAAATTAAAGTGGATGCCGACCGCTGAACGCCCTGTGCCAACATCCGCTTGCTTTTCCTTATAATTCCCCTCTCGCTTCTCTATATTCCTTTTTCGCTGCGGCTGCGGGCGTGATCCGGTTGATACCCCCCCCCCCCCCCCCCCCCCGGATGCCGCTATGCAGGCCCCGAATCCGTTGCTTTCCATCAACCCGCCGAGCGTGACGGGCGACAGCGGCCCGCCAACCCTGAGGCTGCCATGAAGCGGTGGTTCGCCGGCGGGCGGGCTGGTCTTGTCCCCTTGCTGCTCCTCGCCTTGGCTGTTGGCGGGGCGGGTGAGGTCGCCGCGCAGGTGACCTCGAACCTGTCGATCCGCTCGGCGAGTGTGACGGAGGGGGACAGCGGCACGACGGACATGATATTCACGGTGATCATTAACCCGTCGCCCGTCCAGCAGGTGACGGTGGACTGGGCGGAGGGGACGGGCGGCACGGCCACGTCCGGGACCGACTACCCGGCGATCACCGGCGGCACGCTGACCTTCGCGGCGGACGACCTCAGACAGACCTTCATCGTGCAGGTGACGGGCGACACGGTGCAAGAGGCGAACGAGACCATCGTGATAACCCTGAGCAACGCGGTGGGCGCGAATATCTTTACAGCTACCGGCACGGGGACGATCATAGACGACGACGCGCCGGCGCTGTCGATCGACTCGCCGAGTGTGACGGAGGGCGACAGCGGCACGAAGGACCTGACGTTCACGGTGACGTTGAGCCCGGTGAGCACCCAGGAGGTGACGGTGGAACACCTCCTCTCCTTAGGCGGCTCGGCCACGCTCGGCGCGGACTACGTGGTGGCGAGCAGACTCGGCACGCTGACCTTCCCGCCGGGGACGTCCAGCCAGACCATCGACGTGACGGTGATCGGCGACCTCCTGAACGAGCCACCCGAGTCCCTGCAGGTGACCCTGGGCAACGCGACGAACGCGCCGATCGAGACGCGGGTCGGCGTCGGAACGATCTTCGACAACGATCCCACGCCGACGCTGTCGATCGACTCGCCGAGCGTAACGGAGGGGAACAGCGGCTCAAAGGAACTGAAGTTCACGGCGAGGTTGAGCGCGCCGAGCGGCTACCCGGTAGTGGTGGCGTCCTACGCCGATACCGGGAACGGCACTGCCACGCCCGGCCCGGCGACCGACACGGACAGCGACTACACGCCCCTCCCCCCCCCCACCGGGAGGATAGTGGAGTTCAGGGATGGGGCCACAAGCGCGACCATCGACGTGACGCTGATAGGCGACGAGCTGAGCGAAGCGGACGAGACCATCGAGGTGGCCCTGAGCATGCCGTTTCGCGTGGTCATATCACCGACGGCGGGTACCGGCACGGGAACGATCACCAACGACGACGACCCGCCGACGCTGTCCATCGACTCGCCGAGCGTGACCGAGGGCGACAGCGGCTCGAAGAACCTGGCGTTCAAGGTGACGTTGCAAGGGATGAGCGACCAGGATGTGACGGTGGACTGGGCGGAAGGCGGCGGCGGCACCGCCACGCCCGGGATGGACTACACGGAGATCGAGGGCGGCACGCTGACCTTCCCTGCGGGGCGCCCGACCCCCCAGACCCAGACCATCAACGTGGCGGTGACGGGCGACACCGAAGTCGAGCCGAACGAGACGGTGGTGGTGTCGCTGCGCAACCCGAAGAACGCGACGATCGCGACGGCGACAGGCACGGGAACGATTACGGACAACGACGCCGCGCCGCCGACGCTGTCCATCGACTCGCCGCGCGTGACGGAGGGCGGCGACGGCGGCACGACGACCATGACCTTCGCGGTGACGTTGAGCGCGGCGAGCGCCCGGCAGGTGACGGTGGACTACGCGGACGCCACGACCGGCACGGCCACGTCCGGAACCGACTACACGGCGATCACCGGCGAGACGCTGACCTTCCCGGCGGGGACGACCAGCCAGACCTTCGCCGTGGCGGTGACCGGCGACGTCCTGGACGAGGAGAACGAGACGGTAGTGGTGACCCTGAGCAACGCCAGGAACGCGACGATCGCGACGGCCACCGGCACGGGGACGATCACCGACAATGACGCCGCCCCGACGTCGATCACGCTGACGGTGAACGACAACAGCGTGGGCGAGGCCGACGGGGCGACGACGATCACGGTGACGGCGACGGTGGACGGCGCGACCCGGTTCGACGCGGCCACGACGGTGACCGTGAGCGTGGCGGGCAGCGGCACGGCGACGGCGGTGGACTTCGCGACGGTGGCGGACTTCAACATCGCTATCCCCGCTGGCGCGGCGAGCCAGACCGCAACCTTCACGCTGACGCCGACGGACGATGCGGAGGACGAGACCGACGAGACGATCACGGTGAGCGGCGCCTCAGGCGACCTGACGGTGAACTCGGCCACGATCAGCCTGACGGACGACGACGGCGCGCCGACGCTGTCAATCAACTCGCCGAGCGTGACGGAGGGGAACAGCGGCTCGACCGACCTGACGTTCACGGTGACCTTGAGTCCGGCGAGCGCCCAGCAGGTGACGGTGGCCTGGGCGGAGGGGACGGGCGGCACCGCGACTTCCGGGACCGACTACACGGCCATCACGGGCGGGACGCTGACCTTCGCGGCGGGGACGACCAGCCAGACCTTCGACGTGTCGGTGACGGGCGACACGCTGGACGAGGCGAACGAGACGGTGTTGGTGACGTTGAGCAGCCCGACGAACGCGGCCGTATCCGCCACGGTGGGCACCGGCACGGGGACGATCACGGACGACGATGCGACGCCGACGCTGTCGATCGACTCGCCGAGCGTGGCCGAGGGCGACAGCGGCTCGACGAACCTGACGTTCACGGTGAGGTTGAGCGCGGCGAGCGGCCGGCAGGTGACGGTGGCTTACGCCGATGCCACGACCGGCACGGCCACGGCGGGGACGGACTACACGACGATCACCGGCGGGACGCTGACCTTCGCGGCGGGGACGACCAGCCAGACCTTCACCGTGGCGGTGACGGGCGACACCGACGTCGAGTCGAATGAGACCGTCGTGGTGACCCTGAGCGACGCGGCGAATGCGACGATCTCGACGGCCACCGGCACGGGCACGATCACGGACGACGACGCCACGACGCCGACGCTGTCGATCAACTCGCCACGCGTGACGGAGGGGGACAGCGGCACGACGACCCTGACGTTCACGGTGACCTTGAGCGCGGCAAGCGCCCGGCAGGTGACGGTGGACTGGGTCGACGAAGACACCGGCGCTGCCACGCCCGGGACGGACTACAGGGCGCTCACCGGCGGCAAGCTGACCTTCCCGGCGGGCACCACCAGCCAGACCATCGACGTGGCGGTGACCGGCGACGTCCTGGACGAAGAGAACGAGACGGTGGTGGTGACCCTGAGCAACGCCAGGAACGCGACGCTCGCGACGCCGACCGGCACGGGGACGATCACGGACGACGACGCCGCGACGGCGACGCTGTCGATCGACTCGCCGAGCGTGACGGAGGGAGACAGCGGCTCGAAGACCCTGACGTTCACGGTGACCCTGAGCGCCGCGAGCGGCCGGCAGGTGACGGTGGACTACGCGGACGCCGGTAACACCGGTACCGGCACGGCCACGTCGGGCACAGACTACAGGCCGATCACCGGCGGCACGCTGACCTTCCGGGCGGGGCAAACCCGCCGCACCTTCAACGTGTCGGTGAGGGGGGACACGCTGAACGAAGCGAACGAGACGGTAGTGGTGACCCTGACCAACGAGACCAACGCGACGATCGCGACAGCCACCGGCACGGCCACGATCATCGATGACGACGACGCCGCGACCCTGTCGATCAACTCGCCGAGCGTGGCGGAGGGGAACAGCGGCACGACGAACCTGACGTTCACGGTGACGTTGAGCGCGACAAGCGCCCAGCAGGTGACGGTGGCATGGGCCGACGCCGGGACCGGCACAGCCACGTCCGGGGTCGACTACACGGCCACCACCGGCGGCACGCTGACCTTCGATCCGGGGGAAACCAGCCAGACCTTCCCCATAGACGTGATCGGCGACGCGACCGACGAGTCAAACGAGACGGTGGTGATGACCCTGAGCAGCGCGACAGGCGCGACGATCGCGACCGCGACCGGCACGGGGAGGATCATCAACGACGATGGCCAGCCGACGATATCGGTCGACTCGCCGAGCGTGACGGAGGGGGACAGCGGCACGACGGACCTGATATTCACGGTGACCCTGATCCCGGCCACTAACTTGCCGGGGGGGGCGGATTTTGTGCTGGGGGTAGGCAGCACGGCCACGCCCGGGACGGACTACGTGGCGTTCCGCTCCACCCGGGTGACCTTCCCGCCGGGGGAAACCAGCCAGCCCTTCAACGTGAAGGTGATGGGCGACACGACCGACGAGCCGAACGAGACCATCGTGGTGACCCTGCTCAGCCAGGGGAGCGTGGCGCTCTCGCAGGAAGGTGGCATCGGCACAATCATCGACGACGACGCCGCGCCGTCCCTGTCAATCAACTCGCCAAGCGTGACCGAGGGCGACACCGGCGAGAAGAACCTGACGTTCACGGCGACCTTAAGCGCAGCGAGCGGCAAGGAAGTGACGGTGGACTACGCGGACGCCACGTCCGGCACCGCCACGTCCGGGACCGACTACACGGCCATCACCGCCGGCACGCTGACCTTCCCGGCGGGCGCCACCAGCCAGACCTTCAACGTGGCGGTGACCGGCGACACCGACGTCGAGGGGAGCGAGACCGTGGTGGTGTCGCTAAGCAACCCGTCCAATGCGACTGTATCGAGTACGGCGAGTACCGGCACGGGAACGATCACGGACAACGACGCCGCGCCCTCGCTGTCGATCAACTCGCCAAGCGTGACCGAGGGCGACACCGGCGCGAAGAACCTGACGTTCACGGTGACGCTGAGCGCGGCGAGCGACCAGCAGGTGACGGTGGGCTACGCCGACGCCAGCACCGGCACAGCCACGTCCGGGGCCGACTACACGGCCATCACCGCCAGGACGCTGACCTTCCCGGCGGGCACCACCAGCCAGACCTTCAACGTGGCGGTGACCGGCGATGTCCTGGACGAGTCAAACGAGACCGTCGTGGTGACCCTGAGCGACCCGACGATCGCGGGGCCAGCGGGGAAACCGGCGCCGACGATCGCAACGGCCACCGGCACGGGGACGATCACGGACGACGACGGCGCGCCCTCGCTGTCGATCAACTCGCCAAGCGTGACCGAGGGCGACGCCGGCGACACGACAAGCCTGACGTTCACGGTGACGCTGAGCGCGGCGAGCGACCAGCAGGTGACGGTGGATTACGCGGACGCCAGTACCGGCACAGCCACGTCCGGGGCCGACTACACGGCCATCACCGCCAGGACGCTGACCTTCCCGGCGGGCACCACCAGCCAGACCTTCACCGTGGCGGTGACCGGCGACGTCCTGGACGAGTCAAACGAGACCGTCGTGGTGACCCTGAGCGACCCGACGATCGCGGGGCCAGCGGGGAAACCGGCGCCGACGATCGCGACGGCCACCGGCACGGGAACGATCACGGACGACGACGGCGCGCCCTCGCTGTCGATCAACTCGCCAAGCGTGACCGAGGGCGACGCCGGCGACACGACAAGCCTGACGTTCACGGTGACGCTGAGCGCGGCGAGCGACCAGCAGGTGACGGTGGGCTACGCGGACGCCAGTACCGGCACCGCCACGTCCGGGGCCGACTACACGGCCATCACCGCCAGGACGCTGACCTTCCCGGCGGGCGCCACCAGCCAGACCTTCACCGTGGCGGTGACCGGCGACGTCCTGGACGAGGCGAACGAGACGATCCTGGTGACCCTGAGCAACCCCACGATCGCGGGGCCAGCGGGGACACCGGCGCCGACGATCGCGACGGCCACCGGCACGGGAACCATCACGGACAACGACGCGACGCCCTCGATCACCTTGACGGTGGATAAGAGCAGCGTGGCCGAGGGCGCCGGGGACACCACGATCACGGTGACCGCCACGGTGGACGGCACGACCCGGTTCCCCGCGGCCACGACGGTGACCGTGAGCGTGGCGGGCAGCGGCACGACGACGGCGGTGGGCTTTACGGCGGTGTCGGACTTCGACATTACGATTGGGGCAGGGGCGGCGAGCCAGACCGGGACGTTCACGCTGACGCCGACGGACGACACGGAGGACGAGACCGACGAGACGATCACGGTGAGCGGCGCCTCAGGCAGCCTGACGGTGAACCCGGCCACGATCAGCCTGACGGACGACGATGGCCCGTCGTCGCTGTCGATCAACTCGCCGCGCGTGACCGAAGGCGACGACGGCGAAACGAAGAACCTGACGTTCACGGTGACCCTGAGCCCGGCCAAGGACCAGCAGGTGACGGTGGACTACGCCGACGCCGGCACCGGCACGGCCACGTCTGGGACGGACTACATGGCCATCACCACCGGCACGCTGACCTTCCCGGCAGGGACGACGAGCCAGACCTTCAACGTAGCGGTGACCGGCGACGTCCTGGACGAGGCGAACGAGACGATCCTGGTGACCCTGAGCAACCCGACGATCGCGGGGCCAGCGGGGACACCGGCACCGACGATCGCGACGGCCACCGGCACGGGGACGATCACGGACAACGACGCGACGCCGTCGCTGTCGATCAACTCGCCGCGCGTGGCCGAGGGCGACGCCGGCGACACGACGACCCTGACGTTCACGGTGACCCTGAGCCCGGCCAATGCCAATCAGCAGGTGACGGTGAACTACGCCGACGCCGGCACCGGCACGGCCACGTCCGGGACGGACTACACGGCGATCACCGGCGGCACGCTGACCTTCGCGGCGGCGGAAACCAGCCAGACCTTCACCGTGTCGGTGACCGGCGACGACGCCTTCGAGCCGAGTGAGACCGTCGTGGTGACCCTGAGCGGCGCAACGAATGCGACGATCTTGACGGGTACCGGCACGGGGACGATCACGAACGACGACGCCGACGACGCCGTCGTCGTCTTCAACCCCACCGCCCTGACCTTGGCCGAGGAAGGCGCCAGCAAGTCGTTCACCGTGGCGCTGAACTCTGATCCTGGCCGCAGTGTCCTGATCGACATCTTTCCGCCCAACGGGTTCAGGGTGGCGGGCATCACCGGGACAACCACCGCCACGCTCAGGTATGGGGACGACCCCTTCGAGCTCACCGTCGACGCCCTCGCGGACGCCAACACCCGGAACGAGACCAGGTACATCCGCTATCGGACGTACAACTACGGCCCCCCGGGCCGTCGGAATGGGGTGAAGGTCACCGCCATCGACGACGACCGGGCGACCGCGTCGCTGTTGCTTTCGAGGATATCGCCGCCGCCGACGACGCCGCCGTCGTCCGTGAACAACAGGACCAAGATCCCGGAGAACGGCGGGGTGGCCAGGGTGACGGCGACGCTGGACAAGGCGTCGCCGGCAGCCACCACGATCACGGTGTCGGCGACGGTGGCGTTCCCAGACGTGGTGGGCGACTTCATCCTGAGCACGGCGCGGACGCTGACGATCGCGGCGGGCGCGACCACGAGCACCGGCATGGTGACGATCACCGCCATCCACAACGTCAATAGCAACCGGGACGACAAAGATCCGGGCAAGTACGTCACCGTGCGCGGCAAAGTGTCGCACCGCGGCGTGACGCCGCCCGACTCCGTGACGCTGATGATCCTGGACGACGACCGGCCGACGGTGTCGATCGACTCGCCGACCGTGACCGAGGGCGACAGCGGCTCGACGGACCTGACGTTCACGGCGACCCTGAGCGTGGCGAGCGGCCAGCAGGTGACGGTGGACTACGCCGACGCCGGCACCGGCACGGCCACGTCGGGAACCGACTACACGGCCATCACCGGCGGGACGCTGACCTTCCCGGCGGGGACGACCACCCAGACCTTCACCGTGGCGGTGACCGGCGACACGACCGACGAGGTGAACGAGACCGTCAAGGTGACCCTGAGCAACCCGGCGAACGCGACCGTGCCAGGTGCGAAGATCACCGGCACGGGGACGATCATCGAGGACAACGACGATCCGCCGTCGCTGTCCATCAACTCGCCGCCGAGCGTGGAGGAGGGGGACAGCGACACGCCGAACCTGACGTTCACGGCGACGCTGAGCGCGGCGAGCGGCAAGGAAGTGACGGTGGACTACGCCGACGCCGGCACCGGCAATGCCACGTCCGGGACGGACTACACGGCCATCACCGGCGGCACGCTGACCTTCCCGGCGGGGACGCTTACCCAGACCTTCGACGTGGCGGTGACCGACGACACGACCGACGAGGGGAACGAGACCGTCGAGGTGACCCTGAGCAACCCGACGAACGCGACCATATCAAGTACGGATACCGGCACGGGCACGATCACGGACAACGACGACCCGCCGACGCTGTCCATCGACTCGCCGAGCGTGGCGGAGGGGAACAGCGGCACGACGAACCTGACGTTCACGGTGACGTTGAGCGAGGCGAGCGGCAAGGAGGTGAAGGTGGCTTGGGCCGAAGGGACCGGCGGCAATGCCACGTCCGGGACCGACTACACGGCCATCACGGGCGGCGATCTGGGCATCAGGCGAGGGAACATCAGCACGACCATCAACGTGGCGGTGATCGGCGATACGACCATCGAGGATGACGAGACCGTCGTGGTGACCCTGAGCAACCCGTCGAACGCGACGATCGCGACGGGTACCGGCACGGGCACGATCACGGACGACGATGTGCTGACACTGTCGATCAACTCACCGCCGCCCGTGGCGGAGGGGAACAGCGGCACGACAACCCTGACGTTCACGGTGACGTTGAGCGATGTGAGCGCCCAGCAGGTGACAGTGGACTACGCCGACGCCGAGACCGGCACGGCCACGTCCGGAACCGATTACACGGCCATCACCGGCGGCACGCTTACCTTCGCGGCGGGGACGACCAGCCTGACCCAGACCTTCGACGTATCGGTGACGGGCGATACGCTGACCGAGCCGGACGAGAAAATCGTGGTGACCCTGAGCAACGCGACGAACGCGGCGATCGCGCCGGCCACCGGCACGGGGACGATCAGGAACGATGACGCGGGCGTAATCTTCACCCCCACTGCCCTGACCGTGACCGAGGAAGGCGCCAGCCAGACCTTCACCGTGACCCTGGGCGACAGTCCCCCCTCAGACGTGGCTACGATCACTCTCTACCCGGACCCCGGCCTCGAGTTGAGCACCGATGCAGGCGGTCTCATCGTTACCGTCACGAACCTTCAGAACCTCCCGTTCGATCTCCGGTGGTCGACTGAAAGATCCCGCACGCGCACGATCACCGTCACGGCCCTCGCGGACAGCAACGGCAATGACGAGACCAGGAACATCAGTTACAGCACGCGCGACTACGGCGACGTGGACCGCGCTACCGCCAGCCGCCCGAATGCGGTGCGGGTCAACGTCATCGACAACGACCAGCCGATCGTGTCGCTGTCGCTGTCGCCGTCGTCAGTCTCAGAGAACGGCGGCGACTCCACGGTGACCGCGACCCTGAGCGAGGCTGTGACCGCAGCCACCACGATCACGGTGTCGGCGGCGGCGGGGACGGACACGGACGCTTCCGACTTCACCCTGAGCTCGGCGCGGACGCTAACGATCGCGGCGAACGAGACGACGAGTACCGGCACGGTGACGGTCACCGCCGTGGACAACGCCCTCGACGAACCGGACAAGCGCGTCACCGTGTCCGGCGCGGCCTCAAGCAGCGCGCAAGTTCGGCAACCCACCGACCAGACGCTGACGATCACCGACGACGACCCCACGCCGACGCTGTCGATCGACTCGCCGAGCGTGACCGAGGGCGACCGCGGCTCGACGACCCTGACGTTCACGGCGACCTTGAGCGCGGCGAGCGGCCAGCAGGTGACGGTGGACTACGCCGACGCCACGACCGGCACGGCCACGTCGGGAACGGACTACGAGGCGCTCACCGCCGGGACGCTGACCTTCGCGGCGGGGACGCTTAGCCAGACCTTCACCGTGGCGGTGACCGGCGACACGACCGACGAGACGAACGAGACCATCGTGGTGTCCCTGAGCAACGCGACGAACGCGACGATCGCGACGGCGACCGGCACGGGGACGATCACGAACGACGACGAGCCGACGCTGTCGATCGACTCGCCGAGCATAACGGAGGGCAACAGCGGCAGGAAGAACCTGACGTTCACCGTGACGTTGAGCGCGGCGAGCGTCCGTCCGGTGACGGTGGCCTATGCCGACGCCGGGACCGGCACGGCCACGTCCGGGGACGACTACGAGGCGCTCACCACCGGCACGCTGACCTTCCCGGCGGGGACGACCAGCCAGACCATCAACGTAGCGGTGACGGGCGACGGAGACTTCGAGTTTAACGCGAGCGAGACCGTCGTAGTGACCCTGAGCAACCCGACGAGCGCGACGATCGCGAGGGCGACCGGCACGGGGACGATCACGAACGACGACGATGGCGTGCTCGTCAGCCCCACTACCATGACCTTGAACGAGGAAAGCGGCGTCACGCGGTTGTTCTCCCTGTGGCCGGCCACTAATCCCGGGAGAACTGTCAGTATCACAGTTTTTCCGGACGATGGTCTCAGCTTGGGTGGCAACACCGGGCCAGTAGTCGACGTTCTCCGCTTTGGTACAGGGAGTGTCTTGGGATTCCTGGTCGGGGCGCTCGCGGACGACGATGACCAAGACGGCACCCTGAACATCCAATATGAGACGTCCGGCTACGGCCCCGCGGGCCGCCAGCAGGGAGTGGCGGTTAGAGTCATCGACGACGACCAGCCGACCGTGTCGCTGTCGCTGTCGCCGGCGTGGATTTCGGAGAACGGCGGCGTCTCCACGGTAACGGCGACGCTGAACAGGGTTGTGAACGACGTGGACACCACGATCACGGTGTCGGCGGTGGCGCAGGAAACCGGCACCACGCGCGCTCCCAGCTTCACCCTGAGTTCGGCGCGGACGCTGACGATCCCGGCGGGCGAGACGACGAGTACCGGCACGGTGACGATCAACGCCTTGGACAACACCATCGACGAACGGGACAAGCGCGTCATCGTGTCCGGCTTGGCCTCGAACGGCCCGGAGCTGAAAGTCTTGCAGCCCTCCGATCAAGTGCTGGTGATTACCGACGACGATCTCCAGCCAACGTTGACGATCGACTCGCCGAGCGTGACCGAGGGGGACAGCGGCTCGACGACCCTGACGTTCACGATGACGTTGAGCGCGGCGAGCGACCAGGATGTGACGGTGAGCCTTGAAGACGCCAGGACCGGCACGGCCACGTCCGGGACGGACTACACGGCCTTCTCCCGCGTCCTGCTGGCGGTCCCTCGGTTGACGACCAGCCAGACCTTTGACGTGTCGGTGACGGGCGACACGACCGACGAGTCGAACGAGACCGTCGTGGTCAACCTTAGAAGCATCGAGAACGTGACGATCGCGACGCCGACCGGCACGGGGACGATCATCGACGACGACGGCGACCCGACGCTGTCGATCAACTCGCCGAGCGTGACGGAGGGCGACAGCGGCTCGAAGAACCTGACGTTCACCGTGACCCTGACCCCGGCGAGCAGCCAGCAGGTGACGGTGGACTGGGCAGAGGGGATGGGCGGCACGGCCACGTCCGGGACCGACTACACGGCCATTACCGGCGGCACGCTGACCTTCGCGGCGGGGGAAACCAGCCAGACCTTCAACGTGGCGGTGACCGGCGACACGCGGAACGAGTTGAACGAAACCGTCAAGGTGACCCTGAGCAACGCCGCGGGGCCATCGGGGACGACGCCGCCGACGATCGCGACGGCGACCGGCACGGGGACGATCACGAACGACGACCCGACGCCGTCGCTGACGATCGACTCGCCGCGCGTGACGGAGGGCGACCGCGGCGCGACGAACCTGACGTTCACGGTGAGGTTGAACGCGGCGAGTGGCAAGGAGGTGAAGGTGGGCTACGCGGACGCCACGACCGGCTCGGCCACGTCCGGGACCGACTACACGGCCATCACCGCCGGCACGCTGACCTTCGCAGCGGGGGAAACCAGCAAGACCATCAACGTGTCGGTGACGGGCGACATCCTGAACGAAACGGACGAGACCATCGTGGTGACCCTGAGCAGCCCGACGAACGCGACGATCCTGGCGACCCGCGGCACGGGCACGATCATCGACGACGACGGCAAGCTGGCGCTGTCGCTGTCGCTGTCCCCGGCGTCGATCGCGGAGAACGGCGGGGTGGCCAGGGTGACGGCGGCGCTGAACCAGGCTTCGACCGCGGCCACCACGATCACGGTGTCGGCGGCGGCGGTGGCCCCGGCAGTGGCGGGCAACTTCACCCTGAGTTCGGCGACCACGCTGACGATCCCGGCGGGCGCGACGATGAGTACCGGCACGGTGACGATCACCGCCAGGGACAACGTCATCGACGAACCGGACAAGCGCGTCACCGTGTCCGGCGCGGCGACGAACAGCGCGGGCGTGATTCAGCCCTCCCCCCAGACGCTGACGATCACCGACGACGATCTCCCACCGTCACTGTCGATCGACTCGCCGACCGTGACGGAGGAGGACGTCACCCCGGCGACCCTGACGTTCACGGCGACGTTGATCCCGGCAAGCAGCTATCCGGTGACGGTTGCCTACGCCGACGCGGCGACCGGCACGGCCACGTCCGGCACGGACTACACGGCGATCACCGCCGGGACGCTGACCTTCGCGGCGGGGGAAACCAGCAAGAGCTTCAACGTGACGGTGACCGGCGACACCACGGAGGAACCGAACGAGACGGTGGTCGTGACCCTGAGCAACGCGACGAAGGCAACGATCTCGACGGCGACCGGCACGGGATTGATCATCGACAACGACAGCGCTAGCGGATCGACGCTGTCGATCAACTCGCCGAGCGTGACGGAGGGGGACAACGGCACGACGATACTCGAGTTCACGGTGACGCGGACCGGGTCGACGCAGGCTGTGAGGGTCAACGCCAACGCCGGGACCGGCACGGCCAAGCTCGGGACCGACTACACGGTGCGCACCTTCAGCAGCATCCGCACGACCGACTTCAGGGTGCACAAAGGCGGCACGCTGACCTTTCGGGGGGGTAACGAACAGAAGTTCCTCGTGTGGGTGACGGGCGACAGGACCGATGAGGATGACGAAACCGTCGTGGTGACCCTGAGCGGCGCGGAGAACGTGGATGGATCGGAGCCTGCGCCGACGATCGCGACGGCGATCGGCACGGGGTTGATCTATGACAACGATCCCCAGCCGACGCTGTCGATCAACTCGCCGGCCGTGACCGAGGGCGATACCGGCATGAAGGACCTGACGTTCACGGTGACCTTGAGCGCGGCGAGCGAGAAGGTAGTGACAGTGGACTGGGCCGAAGGGACTGGCGGCACGGCGACGTCCGGGACCGACTACACGGCCATCACCGGCGGCTCGCTGACCTTCGCGAAGAGGGAAACCAGCAAGACCTTCACCGTGACGGTGACCGGCGACGCGACCGACGAACTGGACGAAACCGTCGTGGTGACCCTGAGCAACGCGGAGAACGCGACGATCGCGACGGGAACCGGCACGGGGACGATCACGAACGACGACTCGATGCGGACGCCAACGCTGTCGATCAACTCGCCGTCCGTGACGGAGGGGAACAGCGGCATGAAGAACCTGCCGTTCATGGTGACCTTGAGCGCGGCGACCCAGCGGCCGGTGACGGTGTTCTACGCCGACGCCAGTACCGACAACGACCCCAACACCGACCCCGGCACGGCCACGTCCGGGACCGACTACACCGCCCTCACCGCCGGCCGGAAGCTGACCTTCAATCCGGGGGAGGCGCTTAGCCAGCGCATCGACGACGTGAAGGTAACCGGCGACACGCTGCACGAGGGCACGGAGACCGTCGTGGTGACCCTGAGCGCCGCGACCAACGCGACGATCGCGACGGCGACCGGCACGGGGTCGATCACGAACGACGACGCGAGGCCGACGCTGTCGATCAACTCGCCGTCCGTGACGGAGGGGAACAGCGGCACGACGACCCTGACGTTCACGGTGACGATGAGCGCGGCAAGCGCCCTGCCGGCGACGGTGGCGTACACCGACGCCGGGACCGGCACGGCCACGTCCGGGACCGACTACGAGGCGATCGCGGGCGGCACGCTGACCTTCCCGGCAGGGACGACCAGGCAGACCTTCGACGTGGCGGTGACGGGCGACGCGACCGGCGAGCGGAACGAGACCGTCGTCGTGACCCTGGGCAACCCGACGATCGCGACGATCGCGACGGGTACCGGCACGGGAACGATCAGGAACGACGACGTGGGCCTGATCTTCGACCCCCCTGTCCTGACCTTGACCGAGGGAGGCGACCCCCAGACCTTCACCGTCACACTAGGCACCGATCCCGGGAGCGCTGTCCCCGGGGGCGTTGTCAGGTTCCAGATCTTTCAGTCCCCCGGGATCAGGGTGGGTAACAGCACCGCGACGCTGTTCTCGCTTCTCAGGTTTGGGAGGCAGTCGATCAACAGCCCCCAAGCGTCCAGGTCGTTCAGCGTCAGGGCCCTCGCGGACGACAACAGCCGGGACGAGACCAGGTACGTCCCGTATCGGGTGACCGACGACTACGGCCCCGCGGGCCTTCAGAACGGGATACAGGTCAACGTCATCGACGACGACGGGCCGGCCGTGTCGCTGTCGCTGTCGCCGGCAACGGTCCCGGAGAACGGCGGGGTGGCTACGGTGACGGCGACGCTGAACCGGGCTTCGACCGTGGCCACCACGATCACGGTGTCGGCGGCGGCGGGGACGGGCGCGGACGCTGCCGACTTCACCCTGAGCGCGGCGAACACGCTGACGATCGCGGCAGGCGAGACGACGAGTACCGGCACGGTGACGATCACCGCCGTGGACAACGCCTTCGACGAACCGGACAAGCTCGTCACCGTGTCCGGCGCGGCGACGAACAGCGTGGGCGTGATGCAGCCTGCCGCCCGGACGCTGACGATCACCGACGACGAGACCCTGCCGACGCTGACGGTGGACTCGCCCAGCGTGACGGAGGGGGACAGCGGCGACACGACGACCCTGACGTTCACGGCGACGTTGAGCGCGGCGAGCCGCCTGCCGGCGTTCACGCGCTATACCACCCTCGGCGGCACGGCCACGGCGGGGACGGACTACACGGACATCTCCGTCATCCAACTGAACTTCGCGCCGGGGGAAATCAGCAAGACCTTCGATATATCGGTGATCGGCGACGAGCTGGACGAAGCGGACGAGACCATCGGGGTGGCCATGAAAAGCCCGAGTAACCTGGTAATCCTGACGCCGCGCGTGACGGGGACGATCCTCGACAACGACGTGCAGCCGACGCTGTCGGTGAACTCGCCGTTCGTGACGGAGGGCGACAGCGGCTCGAAGAACCTGACGTTCACGGCGACGTTGAGCGAGGCGAGCGGCCGGCCGGTGACGGTGGCCTGGGCCGAAGGGACCGGCGGCACGGCCACGTCGGGGACGGACTACGAGGCCATCACCGGCGGCACGCTGACCTTCATGGCGGGGGAGACCCGCCAGGCCTTCAACGTGACGGTGACGGGCGACACGACCATCGAGCCGAACGAGACCGTCGTAGTGTCCCTGAGCCGCGCGACGAACGCGACGATCGCGACGGGAACCGGCACGGGGACGATCACGACCGACGACGGGGCGAGGCTGTCAATCAACTCGCCGTTCGTGACGGAGGGCGACAGCGGCTCGAAGAACCTGACGTTCACGGTAACCTTGAGAGGCGCACCGAGCGGCCAGCAGGTGACGGTGAACTACGCCGACGCCGGGACCGGCACGGCCACGTCCGGGACCGACTACAGGGCGATCGCCGGCGGCACGCTGACGTTCCCGCCGGGGACGACCCCCCCAACCAAGACCATCAACGTGGTGGTGACGGGCGATACGACCCTCGAGCCGAGCGAGACCGTCGTCGTGACCCTGAGCAACCCGACGAACGCGACGATCGCGATGGGAACCGGCACGGGGACGATCGCGAACGACGACGCCGGCGTCATCTTCAGCCCCACCGACCTGACCGTGACCGAGCAAGGCCCCGCCAGGTTGTTCACCATGACGCTGGCCGCCAACCCCAGAACCGGGAATAGCGAGACGATCGATATCTATCCGCCCGCCGGGCTCAGGGTGAATAACAGTACCCGGAGACTCTCCGTCGAAGTCGTCTTCGGGCGCAGCGTGCCGATCCTCGTCGAGGCCCTCGCGGACAGCGACAGCGAGGACGAGATCAGGTACATCCAGTATGACGCGGGTGGCTACGGCTCCACCGGCCGTCGGAATGGGGTGAGGGTCACGGTCGTAGACGACGACAAGCCGGCCGTATCGCTGTCGCTGTCGCAGTCGTCGGTTTCGGAGAACGGCGGGGAGGCCACGGTGAAGGCGACGCTGGACCGGGCTTCGACCGCAGACACCACGATCACGGTGTCGGCGGCGCCGGGGACCGACGCGGACGCTTCCGACTTCACCCTGAGTTCGCCGAACACGCTAACGATCCCGGCGGGCGACACGACGATTACCGGCACGGTGACGATCACCGCCGTGAACAACGACGACGACAACCCGCACAAGCGCGTCACCATATCCGGCACGGCGACGAACAGCGTGGGCGTGAAGCAGCCCGCCGACCGGACGCTGACGATCATTGACGACGACGAGCCGACGGTGTCGATCGACTCGCCGAGCGTGCCGGAGGGCGACAGCGGCTCGACCAACCTGACGTTCACGGTGACCCTGAGCGCGGCGAGCTACCAGCCGGTGACGGTGGACTGGGCAGAGGGGACGGGCGGCACGGCCACGTCCGGGACCGACTACACGGCCATCACCGGCGGTACGCTGACCTTCCCGGCCATCACCAGCGGGACGCGGGAGGCGCCCAGCCAGACCATCAACGTGGCGGTAACGGGCGACACGGACGACGAGGAGGACGAGACCGTCGTGGTGACCCTGAGCGGCGCGACGGGCGCGACGCTCGCGACGGCGACCGGCACGGGGACGATCACGAACGACGACGAAAGCGGCCCGCAGCCGACGCTGTCCCTGTCGCCGACATCGGTCACGGAGAACGGCGGGGTGGCCACGGTGACGGCGACGCTGGACGCGGCGTCAACCGCGACCACCACGATCACGGTGTCCGCGACGGCGGGAACCGACGCGGAGGCTTCGGACTTCACCCTGGGCGCGGCGAACACGCTGACCTTCGCGCCGGGCGCGACGACGAGCGCCGACACGGTGACGATCACCGCCGTGGACAACACCGCCGACGAACCGGACAAGCTCGTCATCGTGTCCGGCGTGGCGACGAACAGCGTGGGCGTGAGGCAGCCCGCCGACCAGACGCTGACGATCATCGACGACGATCCGCCGCCGGCGCTGTCGATCGACTCGCCGAGCGTGACCGAGGGCGATGCCGGCGACACGCCGACCCTGACGTTCACGGTGACCTTGAGCGCGGCCAGCGGCAAGGAGGTCACGGTGGACTGGGCGCGGGGGACGAGCGGCACTGCCACGCCCGGGACCGACCACGAGGCCATCCCCGAGAACGGCGGCACGCTGACCTTCCCGGCGGGGACGCTGAGTCAGACCATCGACGTGGCGGTGACGGGCGACGCGACCGAGGAGTCGAACGAGACCGTCATAGTGCTCCTGAGCAACGCGGCGAACGCGACGATCGCCGGGACGCGCTCCGGCACGGGGACGATCATCGACGACGATGGCGCGACGTCGTTGTCGATCGACTCGCCGACCGTGACGGAGGGCAACAGCGGCGCGACGACCCTGACGTTCACGGTGACCCTGGTTCCGGCGAGCACCCGGCAGGTGACGGTGAACTACGCGGATGGTGGGACCGGCGTGAGCGGCATGGCCACGTCCGGGACGGACTACGAGGCGATCACCGCCGGGACGCTGACCTTCGCGGCGGGGGAAACCAGCAAGACCATCGACGTGTCGGTGACGGGCGACACGGACGTCGAGACGAACGAGACCGTCGTGGTGACCCTGAGCGGCGCGACGAACGCGACGATCGCGACCGCGACCGGCACGGGGACGATCACGAACGACGACGGCACGCCGACGCTGTCGATCGACTCGCCGACCGTGACGGAGGGAGACAGCGGCACGACGAACATGACGTTCACGGTGACGTTGAACCCGGCGAGCGCCCAGCGGTTGACGGTGAACTACGCCGACGGCAGGCTCGCCCGCAGGGGCGGCACGGCCACGTCCGGGACGGACTACGTGGCGATCCGCGCTGGCCAGCTGGTCTTCACGCCGGGGACGACCAGCCGGACCTTCAACGTGGTGGTGAGGGGCGACACGACCGACGAGGCGGACGAGACCGTCGTGGTGCTCCTTGGCAGGGCGTCTCCCGGCGCGGTCATATCAAGTACGGCGGGTGTCGGCACGGGGACGATCACGGACGACGACGGGCCGGCGGTGTCGATCGACTCGCCGCGCGTGGCGGAGGGCGACAGCGGCACGACGACCCTGACGTTCACGGTGACGTTAAGCCCGGCGAGCGCCCAGGAGGTGACGGTGGACTGGGCCCACACCGCGACCGGCACGGCCACGCCCGGGACCGACTACACGGTACCGGTACCCGAATCCGGCACGCTGACCTTCCTGCCGGGGACGCCCAGCCAGACCATCGACGTATCGGTGACGGGCGACACGACCGACGAGTTGGGAGAGACCGTCGTGGTGACCCTGAGCAACCCGACGAACGCGGCGATCGCGACGGGTACCGGCACGGGGACGATCACGGACGACGACGGGCCGACGGTGTCGATCAACTCGCCGAGCGTGACCGAGGGGGACAGCGGCACGAAGAACCTGACGTTCACGGTGACCTTGAGCGCGGAGAGCGTCCAGCTGGTGACGGTGGACTACGCCATCGACACGACCAGCACCGGGAGCGGGATAGCCGAGTTGGGGACGGATTACACGGTGATGAATATGATCACGCGCGGCACGTTGGTCTTCACAGCGGAGACGCCCAGCCAGCCCGGCCAGACCAGCCAGACCATCACTGTGTCGGTGATCGGCGACACGAACGCCAACGAGGAGGACGAGATCATCGTGGTGACCCTGAACAGCCCAACGAACGTGACGATCGCGACGGGTACCGGCACGGGGACGATCACGAACGACGACGGCGCGTCGACGCTGTCGATCGACTCGCCGACCGTGACGGAGGGGGACAGCGGCGACACGCCGACCCTGACGTTCACGGTGACGTTGAGCGCGGCGGTCAGCCAGACGGTGACGGTCAACTACGCCGACGCCGGGACCGGCACGGCCACGTCCGGGACCGACTACACGGCCATCACCGGCGGCACGCTGACCTTCCCGGCGGGGACGACCAGCCTGACCCAGACCATCGACGTGTCGGTGAGGGGCGACGAGGCCGTCGAGGTGAGTGAGACCATCGTCGTGACCCTGAGCGGCGCGACGAACGCGACGATCGAGACGGCGACCGGCACGGGGACGATCACGGGCGACGACCAGGGCACAATCGTCAACCCCACCGTCCTGACCTTGACCGAGGAAGGCCCCGGCAAGACAGTCACCTTGGCGCCGGCCATTCCCCGGTTTCAGGCGAACGTCACTTTCTGGCCGCCCGCCGGGCTCAGTATAAATGGCTCCGTTAGACCATCGTTCGTCTTTATTGGTCCTCGCCTTGAGGACACCCGGTCGCTCTTCGTCGAGGCCCTCGCGGACAGCGACAGCCTGGACGAGACCCTGTTCATCGACATTGCGTACGGCGGCTTTGCCGGGACGAGGCGCCGTGCGGTGACGGTCACCGTCATCGACGACGACAAGCCGGCCGTGTCGCTGTCGCTGTCGTCGGCGTCGATCCCGGAGAACGGCGGGGTCGCCACGGTGACGGCGACGCTGAGCGAGGCTATCAACGTGCCCACCACGATCACGGTGGCGGCGACGGCGGGGACGGGCGCGGACGCTTCCGACTTCACCCTGGGTTCGCCGAACGTGCTGACGATCCCGGCGGGCGCGACGATGAGCGCCAACGCGGTGACGATCACCGCCAATGACAACCCCGACGACTACCCGGACAAGCGCATCACCGTGTCCGGCGCGGCGGCGAACGGCTCGATGCCGCTGAGAGTCCTGAATCCCGGCCCCCAGGCGCTGACGATCACCGACGACGATCCCCCGCCGACCCTGTCGATCGACGCGCCGAGCGTGACCGAGGGCGACGACGGCGACACGTCGACCCTGACGTTCACGGTGACCTTGAGCGCAGCAAGCAGCCAGCCGGTGACGGTGCGCCTCGGCGACTCCGGGAACGGCCGCGCCACGTCGGGGACGGACTACACGGCGGTGACGACAACGACCTTGACCTTCCCGGCGGGGACGACCAGCCAGACCTTCGACGTGGCGGTGACGGGCGATACGGCCGACGAGGTGAACGAGACCATCGTGCTGACCATGCGCAGCCCGACGAACGCGACGATCGCGACGAGGGACGGCACGGGATTGATCATCGACGACGACGGCCCGTTGCTGTCGTCGCTGTCGATCGACTCGCCGAGCGTGACGGAGGGCGACAGCGGTTTGACGCCCCTGACGTTCACGGTGACCCTGACCCCGGCGAGCGCCCAGGAGGTGACGGTGAACTACGCCGACGCCGGGAGAGGCACGGCCACGCCCAGTCCCGGCACGTCCAGGGCCGACACCGACTACCAGGCGCTCACCAGCGGCACGCTGACCTTCGCGGCGGGGGAAACCAGCAAGACCTTCGACGTGGCGGTGACCGGCGATACGCTCGACGAGCGCACGGAAGACGCGCTTGGACGGATAGTGTCGAATGAGAACATCACGGTGAACCTGAGCGGCGCGACGAACGCGACGATCACGACAAACCGCGGCACGGGAACGATCGTCGACGACGACGTGACGTCGCTGTCGATCGACTCGCCGAGCGTGACCGAGGGGGACAGCGGCCCGACGGACCTGACGTTCACGGTGAGGTTGGCGGGAGCGGGGAGCGTCCGGGATGTGACGGTGGACTACGCCGACGCCACGACCGGCACGGCCACGTCCGGGACCGACTACACGGCCATCACCGGCGGCAAGCTGACCTTCCCGGCGGGGACGACCAGCCAGACCTTCACGACCAGCCAGACCTTCACCGTGGCGGTGACCGGCGACACGACCGACGAAGTGGACGAAACCGTCGTGGTGTCCCTGAGCAACCCGACGAACGCGACGATCGCGACAGGAACCGGCACGGGGACGATCACGGACGACGACTCGATGCCGACGCCGACGCTGTCGATCAGCGCGACGGATGTGGTGGAGGAGGTTGACGGAGGTCAGCAGCCGATCATGACGTTCACGGTGACGTTGAGCGCGGCGAGTGGCCGGCCGGTGACGGTGTTCTACGCCGACGCCGGCGCCGGCACGGCCACGTCCGGGGTGGACTACACGGCCATCCCCGCCGGCCGGCTGACCTTCCCGCCGGGGACGACCAGCCGTGCCATCAGCGTCCCGGTGCTCAGCGACACGCTGTACGAGGTGGGTGGTGAGACCGTCGCGGTGACCCTGAGCGGCGCGACGAACGCGACGATCGCGACGCCGACCGCCAGGGGGTCGATCCTCGACAACGACGTGCAGCCGTCGCTGTCGATCGACTCGGCGAGCGTGACGGAGGGGAACCGCGGCACGACGACCCTGAGGTTCACGGTGACGTTGAACACGGTGAGCGGCTCGCCGGCGACGGTGATCTGGGCCGACGCGGGGACCGGCACGGCCACGTCCGGGACGGACTACGAGGCGCTCGCGGGCGGGATGCTGACCTTCCCGCCGGGGACGACCAGCCAGACCATCGACGTCGCGGTGACGGGCGACGCGGACGTCGAGCCGAACGAGACCGTCGTGGTGACCCTGACCACGCTCGGCACGCGGTCCGACGTGGCGATCGCGACGGGCGCCGGCACGGGCACGGGCACGATCAACAACGACGACGTGGGCCTGATCTTCAACCCCCCTGTCCTGACCGTGGCCGAGGCAGGCGCCAGCCAGACCTTCACCGTCACACCGGGCACTGATCCCGGGTTTGAAGTGTCGTTCGACGTCTTTGTGCCCGAAGGGCTCAGGGTGAACGGCCAAACTACCGGGATGATCACCAGCGATCTCGCCTTTGGGCGAAGCGCGTCGTTTACCGTCGAGGCCCTCGCGGACGCCGACAGCCGGAACGAGACCAGGATCATCCAATATCAGACGTTTACCTACGATCCCCAACCCCCGGGCCGTCGGACTGCGGTGACGGTCAACGTCATCGACGACGCCGCGCCGGCCGTATCGCTGTCGCTGTCGCCGACGTCAGTCCTGGAGAACGGCGGGGTGGCTACAGTGACCGCGACGCTGGACGCGGCCTCGACCGCGGACACCACGATCACGGTGGCGGCCGCGCCGGGGACCGGCGCAGCGGCTTCCGACTTCACCCTGGGCACGCCGAACACGATCACGATCGCGGCGAACGAGACGACGAGCGACGACACGGTGACGATCACCGCCAATGACAACATCCTCGACGAACCTGACCGGCGCGTCACCGTGTCCGGCGTGGCCTCGAACAGCGTGGGCGTGATGCCGCCGTCCGCCCAGACGCTGACGATCACCGACGACGATCCCCCGCCGACGCTGTCGGTGGACTCGCCGAGCGTGACGGAGGGGGACCGCGGCGCGACGAACCTGACGTTCACGGCGACGTTGAGCGCGCCGAGCCGGCGGCGGTTGTCCGTACGCTATTTCACCGCCGGGCGCACGGCCACTCGTGGGGTGGACTACACGGACATCAACGGCCAACTGGACTTCGCGCCGGGGGAAACCAGCAAGACCTTCGATATATCGGTGCTCGGCGACGAGCTGGACGAAGCGGACGAAGACGTCGGGGTGCGCATGACAAGGACAGGCAGAGCTAACGTGATACTCCTGACGCAGAGCGTGACCGGGACGATCCTCGACGACGATCCCCTGCCGACGCTGTCGGTGGACTCGCCGCGCGTGACGGAGGGCGACGACGGCGAAACGAAGAACCTGACGTTCACCGCGACGTTGAGCGCGCCGAGCGGCCGGCCGGTGACGGTGGCTTACGCCGACGCCGGGACCGGCACGGCCACGTCCGGGGCCGACGGGACGGACTACACGGCGATCACCGGCGGGGTGTTGACCTTCCTGGCGGGGACGACGCGCCAGACCTTCACCGTGGCGGTAACGGGCGAGACGACCCCCGAGCCGAACGAGACCATCGAGGTGACCCTGAGCAACCCGACGAACGCGACGCTCGCGACGGCAACCGGCACGGGGACGATCACGAACGACGACGGGCCGACGCTGTCGATCAACTCGCCGAACGTGAACGAGGGCAACCGCGGCACGACGAACCTGACGTTCACGGCGACGTTGAGCGCGGCCAATCCCGACCAGCAGGTGACGGTGAACTACGCGGACGCCGGGACCGGCACAGCCACGTCCGGGACCGACTACACGCCGATCGCGGGCGGCACGCTGACCTTCCCGGCGGGAACGAGGCGGCAGACCTTCAACGTGGCGGTGAGAGGCGACACGACCGCCGAGCCGCACGAGACCGTCCGGGTGACCCTGAGCGGCCCGGCGAACGCGACGATCGCGACGGCAACCGGCACGGGGACGATCACGAACGACGACGCCGGCGTCGTCTTCAGCCCCGCCAACCTGACCATGACCGAGCAAGGCCCCGCCGGGGTGTTCACCGCGACGCTGGGCTCTAATCCCGGGGATCCCGTGTCGATCGACATCTATCCGCCCGCCGGGCTCAGGGTGAACAACAGCGTTGAGAAATTCACCGTCCCCAATCTCGCCTTTGGGGCCAGCGCGCCGTTTATCGTCGAAGCCCTCGCGGACGACGACAGCCGGAACGAGACCAGGTACATCCAATATGAAGCGCCCGGCTACGGCGCCACCGGCCGGCGCAATGGGGTGACGGTCGAGGTTATCGACGACGACCTGCCGACCGTGTCGCTGTCGCTGTCGCCGACGTCGGTCCCGGAGAACGGCGGCGTCTCCACGGTGACCGCGACCCTGAGCGAGGCTTTGGACGCGGCCGACGGGGCCATCACGATCACGGTGGCGGCGGCGCCGGGCGCGGGCGCGACCGTTGGCGACTTCACCCTGAGCCCGGCGCGGACGCTGACGATCCCGGCGGGCGCGACGACGAGTACCGGCACGGTGACGATCACCGCCGTGAACAACGCCCTGGACGAACCGAACAAGAGCGTCACCGTGTCCGGCACGGCAGCGGGCAGCGTGGGCGTTCTGCAACCCGCCGGCAAGACGCTGACGATCACCGACGACGACGGGCCGACGCTGTCGATCAGCCCGACGGCGAGCGTGACGGAGGGTGACCGCGGCACGGCCAACCTGAGGTTCACGGTGACCATGAGCGCGGCGAGCTTCCAGCCGGTGACGGTGAGCTGGGAGACGGTGGCGGGCGGCACGGCCACGGCCGGGACGGACTACCCCGCCGCCAGCGGCGCCCTGACTTTCGACGTGGGGACGACCAGCCGCACCTTCAACGTGCCGGTGACGGGCGACACGCTGCACGAGCCGGACGAGACGCTGGTGGTGACCCTGCTCGGCGCGTCGAACGCGACGATCGCGAGGGCGCGCGGCACGGGGACGATCATGGACGACGACGCCGCGACGGCGATGCTGTCCATCGACTCGCTGACCGTGACCGAGGGCAACAGCGGCACGACGAACATGACGTTCACGGTGACCTTGAGCGCGGCGAGCGGCCTGCCGGTGACGGTGGATTACGTCGACGCCGGGACCGGCACGGCCACGTCCGGGACCGACTACACGGCGATTACCGGCGGCACGCTGACCTTCCCGCCGGGGACGACCAGCCGGACCTTCACCGTGGCGGTGACGGGCGACCTCCCGGCCGAGCCGAGCGAGACCATCGTGGTGACCCTGGGGAACCCGACGAACGCGAGCATATCAGCGACGGCTGGTACCGGCACGGGGACGATCACGAACGACGACGCGGGCGTGCTCTTCACCCCCGCGACGGTGACCGTGACCGAGGAAGGCCCCAGCCAACTGGTCATCATGACACTGGCCACTGATCCCGGGGGTGAGGTTTCGATCCGGGTCACTCCACCCCCCGGGCTCTCGGTGAATGGCAACACTGGGAACATCGACGCCTTCGTAATCTTCGGGAACCGCTTCCAGCTCTCCGTCGAGGCCCGCGCGGACAGCAACCTCCGGGACGAGACCAGCGTCATCCGATATCAGACGGGCGGCTACGGCCTCACGGGCATTCGGGATGGGGTAACGGTCAACGTCATCGACGACGACCTGCCGGAGGTGTCGCTGTCGCTGTCGTCGGCGTCGATCGCGGAGAACGGCGGGGCGGCCACGGTGACCGCGACGCTGGACCAGGTTTCGACTGCGGACACCACGATCACGGTGGCGGTGGCGGCGGGGGCCGACGCGAAGGATTCCGACTTCACCCTGAGCGCGACGACGCTGACGATCGCGGCGGGCGCGACGACGAGTACCGGCACGGTGAGGATCACCGCCGTGAACAACACCCTCGACGAACCTGACCGCACCTTCACCGTGTCCGGCATGGCCGCGAATAGCGCGGGCGTGAGGCAATCCCCCGCCCGGACGCTGACGATCACCGATGACGACGCGACGCCATCGATCACGTTGACGGTGGACGAGAGCAGCGTGGGCGAGGCCGACGGGGCGACGACGATCGCGGTGACCGCCACGGTAAACGGCGCGACGCAGTTCGGCGCGCCGACGACGGTGCGCGTGAGCGTGGCCGGCAGCGGCGCGGCGACGGCGGTGGACTTCGCCGCAGTGCCGGACTTCGACATCGAGCTCGCGGCGGGGGTGCAGAGCAACGCCGCGACCTTCACGCTGACGCCGACGGACGATGCGCTGGACGAGGCGGACGAGACGGTGACGGTGAGCGGCGTCTCAGGCAGCCTGACGGTGACCCCGACCACGTTCAGCCTGACGGACGACGACGACCCGCCGACGCTGTCGGTCGACTCCCCGAGCCTGACGGAGGGCGACAGCCTCGGGGTGATCATGAATTTCACGGCGACGTTGAGCGCGGTGAGTGGCCAGCAGGTGACCGTGAACTGGGCGGAAGGGACCGGCGGCACGGCCACGTCGGGGACGGATTACAGGGCGATCACCGGCGGCTCCTTTAGCCTGCTGCCGGGGACGACCAGCAACACCTTCCAGGTACTGGCGCTGGGCGACACGATCGACGAGGTGAACGAGACCATCGTGGTAACCCTGACCAGCGCGACGAACGCGACGATCGCGACGGCGACCGGCACGGGGACGATCATCGACGACGACGGCGACCCGACGCTGGAGATCAACTCCCCGAGCGCGAGGGAGGGCAGCGGCGCCATGACGTTCACGGTGACCCTGAGCCCCGCGAGCAACCAGCAGGTGACGGTGGACTACGCCGACGCCACGACCGACCTGGACGATACGAACGACGGCACGGCCACGCCGTCGACGACGACCGGCACGGACCCGCCGCCCGACTACACGGTACCCGCATCCGGCACGCTGACCTTCGCGGCGGGGGAAACCAGCAAGACCTTCGACGTGGCGGTGATAGACGACGCGATCGACGAGGCGAACGAGACCGTCGTCGTGACCCTGAGCGGCGCGACGAACGCGACGATCGCAACGGCGACCGGCACGGGGATTATCGCCGACGACGACGCCTCGCCGACGCTGTCGATCGACTCGCCACCGCCCGTGACCGAGGGCGACGACGGCGACACGACGACCCTGACGTTCACGGTGACGTTGAGCGAGGCGAGCCAGAGGGAGGCGTCGGTGACCTGGGCTGACGCCGGGACCGGCACAGCCACGTCGGGGACGGACTACACGGCCATCACGGGCGGGACACTGACCTTCCCGGCGGGGACGACCAGCCTGACCCAGACCTTCGACGTAGAGGTGACCGGCGACACGCTGTACGAGGCGAACGAGACGGTGGTGGTGACGTTGAGCAGCCCGACGAACGCGACGATATCAAGTACGGCGGGTACCGGCACGGTGACGATCACGGACGACGAGGCGCCGCCGACGCTGTCGATCGACTCGCCGAGCGTGACCGAGGGTGACAGCGGTTCGACGACCATGACGTTCACGGTGACCCTGAGCCCGGCGAGCGGCCAGCAGGTGACGGTGGCTTTCATCGACGCCATGACCGGCACGGCCACGTCCGGGACGGACTACGAGGCCATCACGAACAGGATACTGACCTTCGCGGCGGGGACGACCAGCCAGACCTTCGACGTGTCGGTGACCGGCGATACGACCTTCGAGCCGAACGAGACCATCGTGGTGGGCCTGCTCATCGAGTCTGGAGCGACGGTCGCGACCAGGACCAGCACGGGGACGATCACGAACGACGACGGGACGACGGTATCGATTGACTCACCGAGCGTGACCGAGGGGAACAGCGGCACGACGAACCTGACGTTCACGGTGACGTTGAGCGAGGCGAGCGCCCAGCAGGTGACGGTGGCCTACGCGGACGCTGAGACCGGCACGGCCACGTCCGGCACGGACTACACGGCGATCACCGGCGGAACGCTGACCTTCGCGGCGGGGACGACCAGCCAGACCTTCGACGTGTCGGTGATGGGTGACACCGACGTCGAGTCGGACGAGACCGTCGTGGTGACCCTGAGCAACCCGACGAACGCGACGATCGCGACGGCAACCGGCACGGGGACGATCACAGACGACGACGACGTCCCCCCCGGCCTGATCTTCACCCCCACTACCCTGACCTTGACCGAGGAAGGCGCCCGCCAGACCTTCAAAGTAAAACTGGCCACTGATCCCGGGAGGAGCATTACATACGAAATCTTTCCGCCCGCCGGGCTCAAGGTGTTTGACGACTTGTCTAGAGATGTTGAAGTGGGCGGCCCATCAAACACCCGATTAGCCTCTTCAATAGTCTCTGGGGACGAAGATACGTTCACCGTCGAAGCCCTTGCGGACAGCAACAGCCAGGACGAGACCAGGGTCATCCGATATAGGGTGCCCACAAACTACGGCCCCATGGGCATTCTGGCTGGAGTAACGGTCAACGTCATCGACGACGACGGGCCGGCCGTGTCGCTGTCGCTGTCGCCGTCGTCGGTTTCGGAGAACGGCGGGGAGGCCACGGTGACGGCGACGCTGGACCGGGCTTCGACCGCGGCCACCACGATCACGGTGTCGGCGGCGGCGGGGACGGGCGCGGACGCTTCCGACTTCACCCTGAGCGCGGCGACGACGCTGACGATCCCGGCGGGCGCGACGACGAGTACCGGCACGGTGACGGTCACCGCCGTGGACAACGACGACGACAACCCGGACAAGCGCGTCATCGTGTCCGGCGCGGCGACGAACAGCGTGGGCGTGATGCAGCCCGCCGACCAGACGCTGACGATCGCAGACGACGATCCTGAGCCGACGCTGTCGGTGGACTCGCCAAGCGTGACCGAGGGGGACAGCGGCTCGACGACCCTGACGTTCACGGCGACCTTGAGCGAGACGAGCGTCCGGCAGGTGACGGTGGACTGGGCCGACGCCGGCACCGGCAACGCCACGTCCGGGACCGACTACACGGCTATCACGGGCGGCACGCTGACCTTCCCGGTGGGGAGCCTCAGCCAGACCTTCGACGTAGCGGTGACGGGCGACACGACCGCCGAGGTGGACGAGACCGTCGTGGTGGCCCTGAGCAACCCGACGAACGCGACCGTGCCAGACACGGCAGGCACCGGCACGGGGACGATCACGGACGACGACGCGACGCCGACGCTGTCGATTCGACTCGCGCCGAGCGTGACGGAGGGGAACGCCGGCGACGCGCCGACCCTGAGGTTCACGGTGATATTGAACCCGGCGAGCGACCAGCAGGTGACGGTGGCCTACGCCGACGCCGGCACCGGCACGGCCACGTCCGGGACGGACTACGAGGCGATCACCGCCGGCACGCTGACCTTCCCGGCGGGGGCCACCAGCCGGAACATCGACGTGACGGTGACGGGCGATGTCCTGCACGAGGAGGACGAGACCGTCATAGTGGCCCTGAGCGGCGCGACGAACGCGGTCGTATCAAGTACGAGGGGGACCAGGACGGGGACGATCACGGATGACGACACCGTCGCGTCGACGCTGTCGGTCGACTCGCCGAGCGTGACGGAGGGCGACCGCGGCACGACGGACCTGACGTTCACGGCGACGCTGAGCAAAGCGAGCGGGCGGCAGGTGACGGTGGACTGGGGGGCAGGGACCGGCGGCACGGCCACGGCGGGGACGGACTACGAGGCGATCGCCGGCGGCGCGCTGACCTTCCCGATAGGGAGCCTCAGCCAGACCTTCACCGTGAAGGTGACGGGCGATGCGACCGACGAGGTGGACGAGACCGTCGTGGTGACCTTGGGCAACGCGACCAACGCGACGATCGCGACGGGTACCGGCACGGGGACGATCACGGACGACGACGGGCCGACGCTGTCGATCGACTCGCCGCGCGTGCCGGAGGGGAACGCCGGCGACACGCCGACCCTGACGTTCACGGTGACGCTGAGCGCGGCGAGCGTCCAGCCGGTGACGGTGGACTACGCCGACGCCACGACCGGCACGGCCACGACCGGCACGGACTACACGGCCATCACCGCCGGCACGCTGACCTTCCCGGCGGGGGCAACCAGCCGGAACATCGACGTGACGGTGACGGGCGACGCGACCCCCGAACGGAACGAAACCGTCGTGGTGACCCTGAGCAACGCGACGAACGCGACGATCGTGACCGCTACCGGCACGGGGACGATCGCGAACGACGAAGGGCCGACGCTGTCGATCAACTCGCCGACCGTGAACGAGGGCAACCGCGGTTCGACGACCTTGACGTTCATGGTGACGTTGACCGAGGCGGCGAGCGACCAGCCGGTGACGGTGAGATACGCCGACGCCAGGGCCGGCACGGCCACGTCGGGGAGGGACTACGTGGCGATCGCCGGCGGCGCGCTGACCTTCAGGCCCGCAGGAGTGACGCGCCTGCCCATCAACGTGGTGGTGAGGGGCGACAGCTTCGCCGAGCCGGATGAGACCGTCTTGGTGAAACTGAGCGCCGCATCGACGAACGCGACGATCGCGACGCCGATCGGCACGGGGACGATCAGGAACGACGACGCCGGCGTTATTTTCACCCCCACTGCCCTGACCGTGACCGAGGCCGGCGCCAGCGAGACGTTCTCCATGGCGCTGGCCACTAATCCCAGGAACGGGGTTGCGGTCGATATCTATCCGCCCACCGGGCTCAGGGTGAACAACAACACTCGGCGATTCAGGGTCACCCGCGCGGATGACAGCCCCCTGTCGCTCACCGTCGAGGCCCTCGCGGACGACAACTTCCGGAACGAGATCAGGTACATCCGCTATCGGACGCCCGGCTACGGCCCCAGAGCCGGGTTCCGTCAGAATGGGGTGACGGTCACGGTCATCGACGACGACGCGCCGGCCGTGTCGCTGTCGCTGTCGCCGACGTTGGTCTCGGAGAACGGCGGCGTCGCCACGGTGACGGCAACGCTGAAAGCGGCCTCGACCGAGGCCACCACGATCGAGGTGGCGGCGGCGGCGGGGGCAGACACGGACGCTTCCGACTTCACCCTGAGCGCGGCGCGGACGCTGACGATCGCGGCCGGCGCGACGACGAGTACCGGCACGGTGACGGTCACCGCCGTGGACAACACCCTCGACGAACCGGACAAGCGCGTCACCGTGTCCGGCGCGGCGACGAACAGCGTGGGAGTTCGGCAACCGGACGAGAAGACGCTGACGATCACCGACGACGAGTCCATGCCGACGCTCTCCATCGACTCGCCAAGCGTGACGGAGGAGGACGCCGGCGACACGACGACCATGACGTTCACGGTGACCTTGAGCGCGGCGAGCGAGCGGGAGGTGACGACTTTCTACCACGACGGCGTGCGCGTCAGCGGCTTTGCGGGCACGGCCACGCCCGGGACCGACTACCCGGGGTTCCTCAGCCGCCGGCTGGACTTCCCGCCGGGGACGACCAGCCAGACCATCGACGTGGCGGTGACGGGCGACGACGTCGACGAGTTGAACGAGACCGTTGTGGTGGTCCTGGACGCCCCGGTTAACGCGACGTTCGCGACCCAGATCGGCACGGGGACGATCATCGACAACGACGGCGACCCGACGCTGGCGATCGACTCGCCGCGCGTGGAGGAGGGCGACAGCGGTTCGAAGAACCTGACGTTCACGGTGACCCTGAGCCCGGCGAGCGCCCAGCAGGTGACGGTGGACTACGCCGACGCCACGACCGGCACAGCCACGTCCGGGACGGACTACACGGCGATCATGGGCGGCACGCTGACCTTCCTGGCGGGGGAAACCAGCAAGACCATCGACGTGCCGGTGACGGGCGATGCGCTGGACGAGGCGAACGAGACGGTGGTGGTGACCCTGAGCGCCCCGACGATCGCGGGGCCATCGGGGACGCCGGTGCCGACGATTGCGACGGCGACCGGCACGGGGACGATCACGGACGACGACGCGACGCCGTCGCTGTCGATCGACTCGCCGAGCGTGACGGAGGGTGACAGCGGCACGACGAACCTGACGTTCACGGTGACGTTGAGCGCGGCGAGCGCCCAGCGGGTGACGGTGAACTACATCGACGCCGTGAACAACCCGGACGTCGCGCCCGGCACGGCCACATCCGGGGACGACTACACGGCGATCACCGCCGCCCGCCAGCTGATCTTCCCGCCGGGGACGACCACCCAGACCATCGACGTGGAGGTGCTGGGCGACGCGATCTATGAGGCGGACGAGACCGTCGTGGTGACCTTGGGTAACTCGACGAACGCGACGCTCGCGATGGGCGCCGGCACGGGGACGATCACGGACGACGACGGCGACCCGACGCTGTCGATCGACTCGCCGAGCGTGGCGGAGGGCGGCGGCGGCGACACGACGACCCTGACGTTCACGGTGACTTTGAGCGCCGCGGGCGGCCGGCCGGTGACGGTGGACTACGCCGACGCCAGGCGGAGGGCTGCCCTGGGCAGGGCCACGTCCGGGACCGACTACACGCCCATCGCCGGCGGCACCCTGACCTTCGCGGCGGGGGACACCAGCAAGACCATCGACGTGTCGGTGACCGGCGACGACGATTTCGAGCCGGATGAGACCGTCGTGGTGACCCTGAGCAACGCATCGGCGAACGCGACGATCGCGACGGCGACCGGCACGGGGACGATCAAGAACGACGACGGGCAGGCGCTGTCGATCGACTCGCCGACTGTGGCCGAGGGCGACAGCGGCACGACGAACCTGACGTTCACGGTGACGTTGAGCGAAGGCAGCAGCCGGACGGTGACGGTGGAATACGCCGACACCACGGCCGGCTCGGACGCCACGTCCGACATGGCCACGCCCGGGGCCGACTACATGGCGATCCCCCCCGGCACGCTGATCTTCCCGCCGTGGACGACGAGCCAGACCATCGACGTGCCGGTGATCGGCGATGTGGCGGACGAGACCGACGAGACGATCACGGTGACCCTGAGCAACGCGCTGCGAGCGACGATCTTGACAGAGACCGGCGCCGGCACGATCACCGACAACGACGGCCTCCCGACGCTCTCAATCGACTCGCCGAGCGTGACCGAGGGCGACGACAACGAAACGACGACGAACCTGACGTTCACGGTGACCTTGAGCCCGGCGAGCGGCAAGCCGGTGACGGTGGACTGGGCCGAAGGGACCGGCGGCACGGCCACGTCGGGGACCGACTACACGGCCATCACCGGCGACACGCTGACCTTCCCGGCGGGGACGACCAGCCAGACCTTCAACGTGGCGGTGACGCCCGACACGCTGGACGAGGCGAACGAGACGGTGGTGGTGTCCCTGAGCAGCCCGACGAACGCGACCGTATCAAATACGGCGGGGACCGGCACGGGGACGATCGAGGACGACGACCCGACGCCCGCGATCAAGTTGACGGTGGATAAGAGCAATGTGGCAGAGGGCGCCGAGGCGACCACGATCGAAGTGACCGCCACGGTGGACGGCGTGACCCGGTTCGGCGATGCCAAGACGGTGACCGTGAGCGTGGGGGATAGTAGCGACACGGCCACGTCTGGGACGGACTACACGGCGGTGTCGGACTTCAACATTGAGATTGCGGCGGGGGCGGCGAGCGGCGCCGGGACGTTCACGCTGACGCCGACGGACGACGCAACGGACGAGACCGACGAGACGATCACGGTGAGCGGCGAGTCGGGCAGCCTGACGGTGAACTCGGCCACGATCACGTTGACGGACAACGACGGCGAGCCGACGCTGTCGATCGACTCGCCGAGCGTGGCGGAGGGCGACAGCGGCACGACGCAGCTGTGGTTCACGTTCACGTTGAGCGCGGCGAGCACCCAGACGGTGAGGGTGAGCTGGGCGGTCGATGCGACCAGCACGGCCACTGTGAATGTGGATTACGTAGACCCCGGCACCGGCATTGTTACTTTCCATCCGGGGGCTACCTCGCTGAGAACAGCGATACGGGTGATAGGCGACGTCCTGGACGAGGACGACGAGACCATCGTGTTGAAGCTGAGCGAAGCGACGAACGCGACCATCTCGACGGCGACCGGCACGGGAACGATCACCGACGACGACGCGACGACGGCGACGCTGTCGATCGACTCGCCGACCGTGACCGAGGGCGACAGCGGCACGACGAACCTGACGTTCACGGCGACCTTGAGCGCGGCTAGCGGCCGGCCGGTGACGGTGGACTACGCCGATGCCGGCACCGGCACGGCGACGTCCGGCACGGACTACACGGCGCTCCCCGCCGGCACGCTGACCTTCCCGGCGGGGACGACCAGCCAGACCTTCGACGTAGCGGTGACGGGCGACACGCTGGACGAAGTGAACGAGACCGTGATCGCGACCCTGAGCAACGCGACGAACGCGACCATCTCGACGGCGACCGGCACGGGAACGATCACCGACAACGACGATGCGCCGACGCTGTCGATCGACTCGCCGAGCGTGACCGAGGGTGATAGCGGCACGACGAACCTGACGTTCACGGTGACCTTGAGCGCGGCGAGCAGCCAGGAAGTGACGGTGGCCTACGCCGACGCCACGACCGGCACGGCCACGTCGGGGACGGACTACACGGCGATCACCGGCGGGATGCTGACCTTCCCGGCGGGGACGACCACCCAGACCTTCGACGTAGCGGTGACCGGCGACACACTGGACGAGGCGAACGAGACCGTGATCGCGACCCTGAGCAACGCGGTGAATGCGACCATCTCAACGACGACCGGCACGGGGACGATCACGGACGACGACGCGGCGACGCTGTCAATCAACTCGCCGAGCGTGACGGAGGGGAACGCCGGCGACACGCCGAACCTGACGTTCACGGTGACGTTGAGTCCGGCAAGCGCCCAGCAGGTGACGGTGGCTTACGCCGACGCCGGGACCGGCACGGCCACACCGTCGCCCGGCACGGACACGTCGCCGGCCGACTACACGGCCTTCCCCGCCGACACGCTGACCTTCCCGGCGGGGACGACCAGCCAGACCTTTACCGTGGCGGTAACGGGCGACACGCTGGACGAAGCGAACGAGACGGTGTTGGTAACCCTGAGCAACCCGACGAACGCGGCCATCTCAACGGCAACCGGCACGGGGACGATCACGGATGACGACCCGACGACGGCCACGCTGTCGATCGACTCGCCGACCGTGACGGAGGGTGACAGCGGCTCAACGAACCTGATGTTCACGGTAACGTTGAGCGCGGCGAGCGGCCAGCAGGTGACGGTGGACTACGCGGACGCCGTGACCGGCACGGCCACGCGCGGGACCGACTACACGATCATCACCGGCGGGACGCTGACGTTCGCGGCGGGGACGACGAGCCAGACCTTCGACGTGTCAGTGACCGGCGACACGACCGACGAGGTGAACGAGACCGTCGAAGTGACGTTGATCAACCCGACGAACGCGGCCGTATCAGCTACGGCGGGTACCGGCACGGGGACGATCACGGACGACGACGGGCCGACGCTGTCGGTCAACTCGCCGACCGTGACCGAGGGCGACAGCGGCACGACGAACCTGACGTTCACCGTGACGTTAAGCGCGACGAGCGTCCAGCAGGTGACGGTGGACTACGCGGACGCCGTGGATGACCCGGACGTGACGAACGGCACGGCCACGTCCGGCACGGACTACGAGGCGCTCACCGCCGGCACACTGACCTTCGCGGTGGGGGACACCAGCAAGACCTTCACCGTAGCAGTGACCGGCGACGTCCTGGCCGAGGCGAACGAGACCGTGGTGGTATCCCTGAGCAGCCCGACGAACGCGGCCGTATCAGCTACGGAGGGTACCGGCACGGGGACGATCACCGACGACGACGCGACGCCCTCGATCACGTTGACGGTGGATGACAGCAGCGTGGCCGAGGACGACGGGGCGACCACGATCACGGTGACTGCCACAGTTGACGGCGCGACGCGGTTCGGCGCGGCCACGACGGTGACGGTGAGCGTGGCGGGCAGCGGCGCGTCGGCGGCGGTGGACTTCGCGGCGGTGTCGGACTTCGACATCACGATCGCGGCGGGGGCGGAGAGCGAGGACGAAACCTTCACGCTGACGCCGACAGACGACGCGCTGGACGAGGCGGACGAGACGGTGACGTTGAGCGGCGCCTCGGGCACCCTGACGGTGAATTCGGCGACGATCAGCCTGACGGACGACGACGGCGCGCCGACGCTGTCGATCGACTCGCCGAGCGTGACGGAGGGGAACAGCGGCTCGGCGACCCTGACGTTCACGGTGACCTTGAGCGCGGAGAGCGGCCAGGAGGTGACGGTGGCCTACGCCGACGCCGGGACCGGCACGGCCACGTCGGGGACGGACTACACGGCGATCACCGCCGGGACGCTGACCTTCGCGGCGGGGACGACCAGCCAGACCTTCGACGTAGCGGTGACGGGCGACACGCTGGACGAGGCGAACGAGACGGTGGTGGTATCCCTGAGCGGCGCGACGAACGCGACCGTATCAAGTACGGCGGGTACCGGCACGGGGACGATCACGGATAACGATGCGACACCGACGCTGTCGATTGACTCGCCGAGCGTGACCGAGGGGGCCAGCGGTTCGACGGCGACCCTGACGTTCACGGTGACGTTGAGCGCGGCGAGCGGCCAGCCGGTGACGGTGGCCTGGGCGGAAGGGACGGGCGGCACGGCCACGTCCGGGACCGACTACACGGCGATCGCGGGCGGGACGCTGACCTTCGCGGCGGGGACGACGAGCCAGACCTTCAACGTGTCGGTGACGGGCGACACGACCGACGAGATAGACGAGACCGTCGTGGTGACCCTGAGCAGCCCAACGAACGCGGCCATCTCGACGGCGAGCGGCACGGGGACGATCACGGACGACGACGGGGCGCCGTCGCTGTCGATCAACTCGCCGAGCGTGACGGAGGGCGACAGCGGTTCGACGACCCTGACGTTCACGGTGACGCTGAGCGCGGAGAGCGCCCGGCAGGTGACGGTGGCCTACGCCGACGCCACGACCGGCACGGCCACGTCCGGCACGGACTACGAGGCGGTCGCCGCCGACACGCTGACCTTCGCGGCTGGGGAAACCAGCAAGACCATCCCCGTGAAGGTGACGGGCGACGTCCTGGACGAGGCGAACGAGACGGTGGTGCTGACCTTGAGCACGCCGGCGAACGCCACCATCTCGACGGCGACCGGCACGGGGACGATCACGGACGACGACGCGGCGACGGCGACGCTGTCGATCGGCTCGCCGACCGTGGCGGAGGGCGACAGCGGCACGACGGACCTGACGTTCACGGTGACGCTGAGCGCGGAGAGCGGCCAGCAGGTGACGGTGGCCTACGCCGACGCCGGGACCGGCACGGCCACGTCCGGCACGGACTACGAGGCGGTCGCCGCCGACACGCTGACCTTCGCGGCTGGGGAAACCAGCCAGGAGATCGTGGTGAAGGTGACGGGCGACGTCCTGGACGAGGCGAACGAGACGGTGGTGCTGACCTTGAGCACCCCGGCGAACGCGACCATCTCGACGGCGAGCGGCACGGGGACGATCACGGACGACGACGCGACGCCGACGCTGTCGATCAATTCGCCGAGCGTGACCGAGGGGGACGCCGGCGACGCGCCGACCCTGACGTTCACGGTGACGCTGGACGCGGAGAGCGGCCGGCAGGTGACGGTGGCCTACGCCGACGCCGGGACCGGCACGGCCACGTCGGGGACGGACTACGAGGCGGTCGCCGCCGACACGCTGACCTTCGCGGCTGGGGAAACCAGCAAGACCATCCCCGTGAAGGTGACGGGCGACGCGCTGGACGAGGCGGACGAGACGGTGGTGCTGACCTTGAGCACGCCGGCGAACGCGACCATCTCGACGGCGAGCGGCACGGGGACGATCACGGACGACGACGGGGCGCCGTCGCTGTCGATCGACTCGCCGAGCGTGGCGGAGGGCGACAGCGGCACGGCGGACCTGACGTTCACGGTGACCTTGAGCCCGGCGAGCGGCCGGCAGGTGACGGTGGCCTACGCCGACGCCGGGACCGGCACGGCCACGTCCGGGACGGACTACGAGGCGGTCGCCGCCGACACGCTGACCTTCGCGGCTGGGGAAACCAGCAAGACCATCCCCGTGAAGGTGACGGGCGACGCGCTGGACGAGGCGGACGAGACGGTGGTGCTGACCTTGAGCACGCCGGCGAACGCGGCCATCTCGACGGCGAGCGGCACGGGGACGATCACGGACGACGACGCGACGCCGACGCTGTCGATCAATTCGCCGAGCGTGACCGAGGGGGACGCCGGCGACGCGCCGACCCTGACGTTCACGGTGACCTTGAGTCCGGAGAGCGGCCAGGAGGTGACGGTGGCCTACGCCGACGCCACGACCGGCACGGCCACGTCCGGCACGGACTACGAGGCCATCACCGCCGACACGCTGACCTTCGCGGCGGGGGACACCAGCAAGACCATCAACGTGAAGGTGACGGGCGACGTCCTGGACGAGGAGGACGAAACCGTCAAGGTGACCCTGAGCAGCCCGACGAACGCGACCGTGCCAAATGCGTCAGATACCGGCACGGGGACGATCACGGACGACGACGCCGCCCCGACCGCGATCACGCTGAAGGTGGACGAGGGCAGCGTGGCCGAGGGCGACGGGGCGACGACGATCACGGTGACCGCCACGTTGGACGGCGACACCCGGTTCGCCGAGGCCACGACGGTGACGGTGAGCGTGGCGGGCAGCGGCGCGGCGGGGGTGGTGGGCTTCGAGGCGGTGGATCCCTTCTCCATCACGATCGCGGCGGGGGCGGCGAGCGGCAACGAACCCTTCACGCTGACGCCGACGGACGACGCGCTGGACGAGGCGGACGAGACGATCACGGTGAGCGGCGCGTCGGGCAGCCTGACGGTGAGCTCGGCCACGATCACCCTGACGGACGACGACGACACGCCGACGATCACGCTGACGGTGGATGACACCAGCGTGGCCGAAGGCGACGGGGCGACGACGATCACGGTGACCGCCACGGTGGACGGCGCGGCCCGGTTCGCCGAGGCCACGACGGTGACGGTGAGCGTGGGGGACAGCGGCGACGCGGCCACGTCTGGGACGGACTACGCGGCGGCGGATCCCTTCTCCATCACGATCGCGGCGGGGGCGGCGAGCGGCAACAAGCCCTTCACGCTGACGCCGACGGACGACGCGCTGGACGAGGCGGACGAGACGATCACGGTGAGCGGCGCGTCGGGCAGCCTGACGGTGAGCTCGGCCACGATCACCCTGACGGACGACGACGACGCCCCGGAGCTGTCGATCAACTCGCCAAGCGTGACGGAGGGGGACAGCGGCTCGACGGACCTGACGTTCACGGTGACGCTGAGCGCGGCCAGCGGCCAACAGGTGACGGTGGACTGGGCGGAGGGGACCGGCGGCACGGCCACGTCGGGGACGGACTACACGGCGATCACCGGCGGGACGCTGACCTTCGCGGCGGGGACGACCAGCCAGACCTTCGACGTGGCGGTGACGGGTGACACCGACGTCGAGTCGAGTGAGACCGTCGTGGTGACCCTGAGCAGCCCGACGAACGCGACCATATCAAGTACGGCGGGTACCGGCACGGGGACGATCACGGACGACGACAGGCCGGCCGTGTCGTTGTCGCTGTCGTCGCCGTCGGTCTCGGAGAACGGCGGGGCGGCCACGGTGACGGCGGCGCTGGACCGGGCTTCGGCCGCGGCCACCACGATCACGGTGTCGGCGGCGGCGGGGACGGACACGGACGCTTCCGACTTCACCCTGAGCGCGGCGAACACGCTGACGATCGCGGCGGGCGAGACGACGAGTACCGGCACGGTGACGGTCACCGCCGTGAACAACGCCCTCGACGAACCGGACAAGAGCGTCATCGTGTCCGGCACGGCATCGAACAGCGCGGGAGTGATGCAGCCTTCCAATCAGACGCTGACGATCACCGACGACGACGACGCCCCGGAGCTGTCGATCAACTCGCCAAGCGTGACGGAGGGGGACAGCGGCTCGACGGACCTGACGTTCACGGTGACGCTGAGCGCGGCCAGCGGCCAACAGGTGACGGTGGACTGGGCGGAGGGGACCGGCGGCACGGCCACGTCGGGGACGGACTACACGGCGATCACCGGCGGGACGCTGACCTTCGCGGCGGGGACGACCAGCCAGACCTTCGACGTGGCGGTGACGGGTGACACCGACGTCGAGTCGAGTGAGACCGTCGTGGTGACCCTGAGCAGCCCGACGAACGCGACCATATCAAGTACGGCGGGTACCGGCACGGGGACGATCACGGACGACGACGCGACGCCGTCGCTGTCGGTCAACTCGCCGAGCGTGACGGAGGGCGACAGCGGCTCGACGAACCTGACGTTCACGGCGACGCTGAGCGCGGCGAGCGGCCGGCAGGTGACGGTGGCCTGGGCGGAAGGGACGGGCGGCACGGCCACGTCCGGGACCGACTACACGGCGATCACGGGCGGGACGCTGACCTTCGCGGCGGGGACGACGAGCCAGACCTTCGACGTGGCGGTGCTGGGCGACGCGCTGGACGAGGCGGACGAGACCGTCGTGGTGACCCTGAGCACGCCGACGAACGCGACCATCTCGACGGCGAACGGCACGGGGACGATCACGGACGACGACGACGCGCCGTCGCTGTCGATCGACTCGCCGAGCGTGGCCGAGGGGGACAGCGGCTCGACGGACCTGACGTTCACGGCGACGCTGAGCGCGGCGAGCGGCCAGCAGGTGACGGTGGCCTGGGCGGAGGGGACGGGCGGCACGGCCACGTCGGGGACGGACTACACGGCGATCACGGGCGGCACGCTGACCTTCGCGGCGGGGACGACGAGCCAGACCTTCGACGTGTCGGTGACGGGCGACACGACCGACGAGCTGGACGAGACCGTCGTGGTGACCCTGAGCAGCCCGACGAACGCGACGATCGCGACGGGCACCGGCACGGGAACGATCACCGACAACGATGCGACACCGACCGCGATCACGTTGACGGTGGATGACAGCAGCGTGGCCGAAGGCGACGGGGCGACCCTGATCACGGTGACCGCCACAGTGGACGGCACGACCCGGTTCGGCGCGGCCACGACGGTGACGGTGAGCGTGGCGGGCAGTGGCACGGCGACGGCGGTGGACTTCGCGGCGGTGACGGACTTCGACATCACGATTGCGGCGGGGGCGGCGAGCCAGACCGGGACGTTCACGCTGACGCCGACGGCCGACGCGCTGGACGAGGCCGACGAGACGATCACGGTGAGCGGCGCCTCAGGCAGCCTGACGGTGAATTCGGCGACGCTCAGCCTGACGGACGACGACGGCGCGCCGTCGCTGTCGATCGACTCGCCGAGCGTGACGGAAGGGGACAGTGGTTCGGCAACCCTGAGGTTCACGGTGATGTTGAGTCCGGCGAGCGCCCAGCAGGTGACGGTGGCCTACGCCGACGCCGGGACCGGCACGGCCACGTCCGGGACCGACTACACGGCCATCACCGGCGGCACGCTGACCTTCCCGGCGGGGACGACGAGCCAGACCTTCGACGTGTCGGTGACGGGCGACACGACCGACGAGCTGGACGAGACCGTCGTGGTGACCCTGAGCAGCCCAACGAACGCGACCATCTCGACGGCGAACGGCACGGGGACGATCACGGACGACGACGATGCGCCGACGCTGTCGATCAACTCGCCGAGCGTGACGGAGGGGGACAGCGGCTCGACGAACCTGACGTTCACGGCGACGCTGAGCGCGGCGAGCGGCCAGCAGGTGACGGTGGCCTGGGCGGAAGGGACGGGCGGCACGGCCACGTCGGGGACGGACTACACGGCGATCACCGGCGGCACGCTGACCTTCACGGCGGGGACGACCAGCCAGACCTTCGACGTTGCGGTGCTGGGCGACGCGCTGGACGAGGCGAACGAGACCGTGGTGGTGACCCTGAGCACGCCGACGAACGCGACCATATCGACGGCGAACGGCACGGGGACGATCACGGACAACGACGCGACGCCATCGATCACGTTGACGGTGGACGACGGCAGCGTGGCCGAGGACGACGGGGCGACGACGATCACGGTGACGGCGACGGTGGACGGCGCGACGCGGTTCGGCGCGGCCACGACGGTGACGGTGAGCGTGGCGGGCAGCGGCGCGGCGACGGCGGTGGACTTCGCGGCGGTGTCGGACTTCGACATCACGATCGCGGCGGGGGCGGAGAGCGGCACCGGAACGTTCACGCTGACGCCGACGGACGATGCGCTGGACGAGGCGGACGAGACGGTGACGGTGAGCGGCGCCTCGGGCACCCTGACGGTGAACTCGGCGACGATCAGCCTGACGGACGACGACGGCGCGCCGTCGCTGTCGATCGACTCGCCGAGCGTGACGGAAGGGGACAGCGGTTCGGCAGCCCTGACGTTCACGGCGACGCTGAGCGCGGCGAGCGGCCAGCAGGTGACGGTGGCCTACGCCGACGCCACGACCGGCACGGCCACGTCGGGGACGGACTACACGGCGATCACCGCCGGGACGCTGACCTTCGCGGTGGGGACGACCAGCCAGACCTTCGACGTTGCGGTGCTGGGCGACGCGCTGGACGAGGCGAACGAGACCGTCGTGGTGACGTTGAGCACGCCGACGAACGCGACCATCGCGACGGCGAGCGGCACGGGGACGATCACGGACAACGATGCGACGCCGTCGCTGTCGATCAACTCGCCGAGCGTGACGGAGGGGAACACCGGCTCGACGAACCTGACGTTCACGGTGACGCTGAGCGCGGCGAGCGGCCGGCAAGTGACGGTGGCTTGGGCGGAAGGGACGGGCGGCACCGCGACTTCCGGGACGGACTACACGGCGATCACGGGCGGCACGCTGACCTTCGCGGTGGGGGACACCAGCAAGACCTTCAACGTGGCGGTGCTGGGCGACGCGCTGAACGAGGCGAATGAAACCGTCGCGGTGACCCTGAGCAGCCCAACGAACGCGACCATTTCGACGGCGAGCGGGACGGGCACGATCACGGACGACGACGCCACGACGCCGTCGCTGTCGATCAACTCGCCGAGCGTGACGGAGGGCGACAGCGGCTCGACGAACCTGACGTTCACGGTGACGCTGAGCGCGGCCAGCGGCCAGCAGGTGACGGTGGCCTACGCCGACGCCGGGACCGGCACGGCCACGTCCGGCACGGACTACACGGCGATCACCGGCGGCGCCCTGACCTTCGCGGCGGGGACGACCAGCCAGACCTTCAACGTGTCGGTGACGGGCGACACGCTGGACGAAACGAATGAGACCGTCGTGGTGACGTTGAGCACGCCGACGAACGCGACGATTTCGACGGCGAGCGGGACGGGGACGATCACGGACGACGACGACGCGCCGTCGCTGTCGGTCAACTCGCCGAGCGTGGCCGAGGGGAACACCGGCACGACGAACCTGACGTTCACGGCGACGCTGAGCGCGGCGAGCGGCCAGCAAGTGACGGTGGCCTACGCCGACGCCGGGACCGGCACCGCCACCTCGGGGGCCGACTACACGGCGATCACCGGCGGGACGCTGACCTTCACGGCGGGGACGACCAGCCAGACCTTCGACGTGTCGGTGACCGGCGACACGCTGGCCGAGGCGAACGAGACAGTGGTGGTGACCCTGAGCAGCCCGACGAACGCGACGATCGCGACGGGCACCGGCACGGGAACGATTACGGACAACGACGGCGCGCCGACGCTGTCAATCAACTCGCCGAGCGTGACGGAGGGGAACAGCGGCACGACGAACCTGACGTTCACGGTGACGCTGAGCGCGGCGAGCGGCCAGCAGGTGACGGTGGCCTACGCGGACGCCGGGACCGGCACCGCCACCTCGGGGACGGACTACACGGCCATCACCGCTGGGACGCTGACCTTCACGGCGGGGACGACCAGCCAGACCTTCAACGTGGCGGTGACCGGCGACGCGCTGGACGAGACGAACGAGACGGTGGTGGTGACCCTGAGCACGCCGACGAACGCGACGATTTCGACGGCGACCGGCACGGGGACGATCACGGACAACGACGACGCGCCGACGCTGTCGGTCAACTCGCCGAGCGTGGCCGAGGGGAACAGCGGCTCGACGAACCTGACGTTCACGGTGACGCTGAGCGCGGCGAGCGGCCGGCAAGTGACGGTGGCCTGGGCGGAAGGGACGGGCGGCACGGCCACGTCGGGGACGGACTACACGGCGATCACGGGCGGCACGCTGACCTTCGCGGCGGGGACGACCAGCCAGACCTTCGACGTGGCGGTGCTGGGCGACGCGCTGGACGAAGCGAACGAGACCGTCGTGGTGACGTTGAGCGCGCCGACGAACGCGACGATTTCGACGGCGAACGGCACGGGGACGATCACGGACAACGACGGCGCGCCGACGCTGTCGATCAATTCACCGAGCGTGACCGAGGGTGACAGCGGCACGACGAACCTGACGTTCACGGTGACGCTGAGCGCGGCGAGCGGCCAGCAGGTGACGGTGGCCTACGCCGACGCCGGGACCGGCACGGCCACGTCGGGGACGGACTACACAGCGATCACCGCCGGGACGCTGACCTTCACGGCGGGGACAACCAGCCAGACCTTCGCCGTGGCAGTGACCGGCGACGTCCTGGCCGAGTCGAACGAGACCGTCATGGTGACCCTGAGCAGCCCGACGAACGCGACGATCGCGACGGCGAGCGGCACGGGGACGATCACGGACAACGACGGCGCGCCGACCTCGATCACCTTGACGGTGGATGACGGCAGCGTGGCCGAGGGCGACGGGGCGACGACGATCACAGTGACCGCCGCGGTGGACGGCGCGACGCGGTTCGGCACGGCCACGACGGTGACGGTGAGCGTGGCGGGCAGCGGCGCGGCGACGGCGGTGGACTTCGCGGCGGTGACGGACTTCGACATCACGATCGCGGCGGGGGCGGAGAGCGAGGACGAAACCTTCACGCTGACGCCGACGGACGACGCGCTGGACGAGGCGGACGAGACGGTGACGGTGAGCGGCGCCTCAGGCACCCTGACGGTGAATTCGGCGACGATCAGCCTGACGGACGACGACGGCGCGCCGTCGCTGTCGATCAACTCGCCGAGCGTGACGGAAGGGGACAGCGGTTCGGCAGCCCTGACGTTCACGGCGACGCTGAGCGCGGCGAGCGGCCAGCAGGTGACGGTGGCCTACGCTGATGGCGGGACGGGCACGGCCACGTCCGGGACGGACTACACGGCGATCACCGCGGGTACGCTGACCTTCGCGGCGGGGGACACCAGCCAGACCTTCGACGTGGCGGTGACGGGCGACGCGCTGGACGAGGCGAACGAGACGATTGCGGTGACCCTGAGCGGCGCGACGAACGCGACCATTTCGACGGCGAACGGCACGGGGACGATCACGGACGACGACGACGCGCCGTCGCTGTCGATCAACTCGCCGAGCGTGACGGAGGGGAACACCGGCTCGACGAACCTGACGTTCACGGTGACGCTGAGCGCGGCGAGCGGCCGGCAAGTGACGGTGGCTTGGGCGGAAGGGACGGGCGGCACCGCGACTTCCGGGACGGACTACACGGCGATCACGGGCGGCACGCTGACCTTCGCGGTGGGGGACACCAGCAAGACCTTCAACGTGGCGGTGCTGGGCGACGCGCTGAACGAGGCGAATGAAACCGTCGCGGTGACCCTGAGCAGCCCAACGAACGCGACCATTTCGACGGCGAGCGGGACGGGCACGATCACGGACGACGACGCCACGACGCCGTCGCTGTCGATCAACTCGCCGAGCGTGACGGAGGGCGACAGCGGTTCGACGAACCTGACGTTCACGGTGACGCTGAGCGCGGCCAGCGGCCAGCAGGTGACGGTGGCCTACGCCGACGCCGGGACCGGCACGGCCACGTCCGGCACGGACTACACGGCGATCACCGGCGGCACGCTGACCTTCGCGGCGGGGACGACCAGCCAGACCTTCAACGTGTCGGTGACGGGCGACACGCTGGACGAAACGAATGAGACCGTCGTGGTGACGTTGAGCACGCCGACGAACGCGACGATTTCGACGGCGAGCGGGACGGGGACGATCACGGACGACGACGACGCGCCGTCGCTGTCGGTCAACTCGCCGAGCGTGGCCGAGGGGAACACCGGCACGACGAACCTGACGTTCACGGTGACGCTGAGCGCGGCGAGCGGCCAGCAAGTGACGGTGGCCTACGCCGACGCCGGGACCGGCACCGCCACCTCGGGGGCCGACTACACGGCGATCACCGGCGGGACGCTGACCTTCACGGCGGGGACGACCAGCCAGACCTTCGACGTGTCGGTGACCGGCGACACGCTGGCCGAGGCGAACGAGACAGTGGTGGTGACCCTGAGCAGCCCGACGAACGCGACGATCGCGACGGGCACCGGCACGGGAACGATTACGGACAACGACGGCGCGCCGACGCTGTCAATCAACTCGCCGAGCGTGACGGAGGGGAACAGCGGCACGACGAACCTGACGTTCACGGTGACGCTGAGCGCGGCGAGCGGCCAGCAGGTGACGGTGGCCTACGCGGACGCCGGGACCGGCACCGCCACCTCGGGGACGGACTACACGGCCATCACCGCTGGGACGCTGACCTTCACGGCGGGGACGACCAGCCAGACCTTCAACGTGGCGGTGACCGGCGACGCGCTGGACGAGACGAACGAGACCGTCGCGGTAACCCTGAGCGGCGCGACGAACGCCACGATTTCGACGGCGAACGGCACGGGGACGATCACGGACGACGACGGCGCGCCGACGCTGTCGATCAACTCGCCAAGCGTGACGGAGGGGAACAGCGGCACGGCGACCCTGACGTTCACGGTGACGTTGAGCGCGGCGAGCGGCCGGCAGGTGACGGTGGCCTGGGCGGAAGGGACGGGCGGCACGGCCACGTCGGGGACGGACTACACGGCGATCACCGGCGGCACGCTGACCTTCGCGGCGGGGGACACCAGCAAGACCTTCGACGTGGCGGTGCTGGGCGACGCTCTGGACGAAGCGAACGAGACCGTCGCGGTGACCCTGAGCAGCCCGACGAACGCGACGATCTCGACGGGTACCGGCACGGGAACGATCACGGACGACGACGCGACGCCGTCGTTGTCAATCAACTCGCCGAGCGTGACGGAGGGGAACAGCGGCACGGCGACCCTGACGTTCACGGTGACGTTGAGCGCGGCCAGCGGCCAGCAGGTGACGGTGGCTTACGCCGATGCCGGGACTGGCACCGCCACCTCGGGGACGGACTACACGGCCATCACCGACGGGACGCTGACCTTCGCGGCGGGGGACACCAGCCAGACCTTCGACGTGGCGGTGCTGGGCGACGCGCTGGACGAGGCGAACGAGACCGTCGCGGTAACCCTGAGCGGCGCGACGAACGCCACGATTTCGACGGCGAACGGCACGGGGACGATCACGGACGACGACGGCGCGCCGACGCTGTCGATCAACTCGCCAAGCGTGACGGAGGGGAACAGCGGCACGGCGACCCTGACGTTCACGGTGACGTTGAGCGCGGCGAGCGGCCAGCAGGTGACGGTGGCCTACGCCGACGCCGGGACCGGCACCGCCACCTCGGGGACGGACTACACGGCCATCACCGACGGGACGCTGACCTTCGTGGCGGGGACGACCAGCCAGACCTTCGAAGTGGCGGTGACGGGCGATGCGCTGGACGAAGCGAATGAGACCGTGGTGGTGTCCCTGAGCAGCCCGACGAACGCGACCATCTCAACGGGCACCGGCACGGGGACGATCACGGACAACGATGCGACGCCGACGCTGTCGGTCAACTCGCCGAGCGTGACGGAGGGTGACAGCGGCACGGCGACCCTGACGTTCACGGTGACGCTGAGCGCGGCGAGCGGCCAGCAGGTGACGGTGGCCTACGCCGATGCCGGGACTGGCACCGCCACCTCGGGGACGGACTACACGGCCATCACCGACGGGACGCTGACCTTCGCGGCGGGGACGACGAGCCAGACCTTCGACGTGTCGGTGACGGGCGACGCGCTGGACGAGTCGGACGAGACCGTCGCGGTAACCCTGAGCGGCGCGACGAACGCCACGATTTCGACGGCGAACGGCACGGGGACGATCACGGACGACGACGGCGCGCCGACGCTGTCGATCAACTCGCCGAGCGTGACGGAGGGGAACAGCGGCACGGCGACCCTGACGTTCACGGTGACGTTGAGCGCGGCGAGCGGCCAGCAGGTGACGGTGGCCTACGCCGACGCCGGGACCGGCACGGCCACGTCGGGGACGGACTACACGGCGATCACGGGCGGGACGCTGACCTTCACGGCAGGGACGACCAGCCAGACCTTCGACGTGGCGGTGACGGGCGACACGCTGGACGAAACGAACGAGACCGTCGTGGTGACGTTGAGCACGCCGACGAACGCGACCATTTCAACGGGCACCGGCACGGGGACGATCACGGACGACGACGACACGCCGACGCTGTCGATCAACTCGCCGAGCGTGACGGAGGGTGACAGCGGCTCGGCGAACCTGACGTTCACGGTGACGTTGAGCGCGGCGAGCGCCCAGCAGGTGACGGTGGCCTACGCCGACGCCGGGACCGGCACGGCCACGTCGGGGACGGACTACACGGCGATCACCGGCGAGACGCTGACCTTCGCGGCGGGGGACACCAGCAAGACCTTCAACGTGGCCGTGCTGGGCGACGCGCTGGACGAGGCGAACGAGACGGTGGTGGTGACGTTGAGCGCCCCGACGAACGCGACGGTCTCGACGGCGAACGGCACGGGGACGATCACGGACAACGACGCGACGCCGACGCTGTCGGTCAACTCGCCGAGCGTGGCGGAGGGCGACAGCGGCTCGACGAACCTGACGTTCACGGTGACGTTGAGTCCGGCCAGCGGCCAGGAGGTGACGGTGGCCTACGCCGACGCCACGACCGGCACGGCCACGTCCGGCACGGACTACGCGGCGCTCACCGCCGGGACGCTGACCTTCGCGGCGGGGGACACCAGCAAGACCTTCAACGTGGCGGTGCTGGGCGACGCGCTGGACGAGCCGGACGAGACCGTGGTGGTGACGTTGAGCACGCCGACGAACGCGACGATTTCGACGGCGAGCGGCACGGGGACGATCACGGACGACGACGATGCGCCGACGCTGTCGGTCAACTCGCCGAGCGTGGCGGAGGGCGACAGCGGCTCGACGAACCTGACGTTCAAGGTGACCTTGAGCGCGGAGAGCGGCCAGCCGGTGACGGTGGCCTACGCCGACGCCGGGACGGGCACGGCCACGTCGGGGACGGACTACACGGCGATCACCGCCGGGACGCTGACCTTCGCGGCGGGGACGACCAGCCAGACCTTCGACGTGTCGGTGACGGGCGACGCGCTGGACGAGGCGAACGAGACCGTCGTGGTGACGTTGAGCACGCCGACGAACGCGACGATTTCGACGGCGAGCGGCACGGGGACGATCACGGACAACGACGATGCGCCGACGCTGTCGATCAACTCGCCGAGCGTAACGGAGGGGAACACCGGCTCGACGAACCTGACGTTCACGGTGACGTTGAGCGCGGCGAGCGGCCAGCAAGTGACGGTGGCCTGGGCGGAAGGGACGGGCGGCACCGCGACTTCCGGGACGGACTACACGGCGATCACCGGCGGCACGCTGACCTTCGCGGCGGGGACGACGAGCCAGACCTTCGACGTGGCGGTGCTGGGCGATGCGCTGGACGAGACGAACGAGACCGTGGTGGTGACCCTGAGCACGCCGACGAACGCGACGATTTCGACGGCGAACGGCACGGGGACGATCACGGACGACGATGACGCGCCGTCGCTGTCGGTCAACTCGCCGAGCGTGACGGAGGGCGACAGCGGCACGGCGAACCTGACGTTCACGGTGACGCTGAGCGCGGCGAGCGGCCGGCAGGTGACGGTGGCCTGGGCGGAAGGGACGGGCGGCACGGCCACGTCGGGGACGGACTACACGGCGATCACGGGCGGGACGCTGACCTTCGCGGCGGGGACGACCAGCCAGACCTTCGACGTGGCGGTGATGGGCGACACGACGAACGAGTCGAACGAGACCGTCGTGGTGACCCTGAGCAGCCCGACGAACGCGACGATCGCGACGGGCACCGGCACGGGGACGATCACGGACGACGACGGCGCGCCGTCGCTGTCGGTCAACTCGCCGAGCGTGGCGGAGGGCGACAGCGGCTCGACGAACCTGACGTTCACGGTGACGTTGAGTCCGGCCAGCGGCCAGGAGGTGACGGTGGCCTACGCCGACGCCACGACCGGCACGGCCACGTCCGGCACGGACTACGCGGCGCTCACCGCCGGGACGCTGACCTTGGCGGCGGGGGACACCAGCAAGACCTTCAACGTGGCGGTGCTGGGCGACGCGCTGGACGAGGCGAACGAGACCGTCGTGGTGACCCTGAGCACTCCGACGAACGCGACCATTTCGACGGCGAACGGCACGGGGACGATCACGGACGACGACGCGACGCCGTCGCTGTCGGTCAACTCGCCGAGCGTGGCGGAGGGCGACAGCGGCTCGACGAACCTGACGTTCACGGCGACGCTGAGCGCGGCGAGCGGCCGGCAGGTGACGGTGGCCTGGGCGGAAGGGACGGGCGGCACGGCCACGTCCGGGACCGACTACACGGCGATCACGGGCGGGACGCTGACCTTCGCGGCGGGGACGACCAGCCAGACCTTCAACGTGGCGGTGACCGGCGACGCGCTGGACGAGGCGGACGAGACCGTCGTGGTGACCCTGAGCACTCCGACGAACGCGACCATTTCGACGGCGAGCGGCACGGGGACGATCACGGACGACGACGGCGCGCCGTCGCTGTCGGTCAACTCGCCGAGCGTGGCGGAGGGCGACAGCGGCTCGACGAACCTGACGTTCACGGTGACGTTGAGCGCGGCCAGCGGCCAGCAGGTGACGGTGGCTTGGGCGGAAGGGACGGGCGGCACGGCCACGTCGGGGACGGACTACACGGCGATCACCGGCGGGACGCTGACCTTCGCGGCGGGGACAACCAGCCAGACCTTCGACGTGGCGGTGACGGGCGACACGCTGAACGAAGCGAACGAGACCGTCGTGGTGACCCTGAGCGGCGCGATGAACGCAACCGTATCAAGTACGGCAGGTACCGGCACGGGAACGATCACGGACGACGACGCGGCGACGGCGACGCTGTCGATCAACTCGCCGAGCGTGACGGAGGGGGACAGCGGCACGACGACCCTGACGTTCACGGTGACGCTGAGCGCGGCGAGCGGCCAGCAGGTGACGGTGGCCTACGCCGACGCCGGGACCGGCACGGCCACGTCGGGGACGGACTACACGGCCATCACCGCCGGCACGCTGACCTTCACGGCGGGGACGACCAGCCAGACCTTCGACGTGGCGGTGACGGGCGACACGCTGGACGAAACGAATGAGACCGTCGTGGTGACGTTGAGCACGCCGACGAACGCGACCATTTCAACGGGCACCGGCACGGGGACGATCACGGACGACGACGACACGCCATCGATCACGTTGACGGTGGATCCGAGCAGCGTGGCCGAGGGCGCCGGGGCGACCACGATCACGGTGACGGCCACGGTGGACGACGACGCGACGCGGTTCGGCGCGGCCACGACGGTGAAGGTGATCGTGGGGAACAGCGGCGACACGGCCACGGAGGGGACGGACTACGAGGAGGTGGCGGACCTCGACGTCGAGATCGCGGCGGGGGCGGAGAGCGGCGCCGGGACGTTCACGCTGACGCCGACGGACGACGCGCTGGACGAGGCCGTCGAGACGATCACAGTGCGCGGGACGTCGGGCGGCCTGACGGTGGACTCGGCGACGATCAGCCTGACGGACGACGACGGCGCGCCGACGCTGTCGATCGACTCGCCGACCGTGACCGAGGGCGACAGCGGCACGGCGAACCTGACGTTCAAGGTGACCTTGAGCGCGGCGAGCGGCCAGCCGGTGACGGTGGCCTACGCCGACGCCGGGAGCGGCACGGCCACGTCGGGGACGGACTACACGGCGATCGCGGGCGGCACGCTGACCTTCGCGGCGGGGACGACCAGCCAGACCTTCGACGTGTCGGTGACGGGCGACGCGCTGGACGAGGCGAACGAGACCGTGGTGGTGACCCTGAGCAGCCCGACGAACGCGACCATCTCGACGGCGAGCGGCACGGGGACGATCACGGACAACGACGCGACGCCGTCGCTGTCGGTCAACTCGCCGAGCGTGACGGAGGGCGACAGCGGCACGGCGAACCTGACGTTCACGGTGACGCTGAGCGCGGCGAGCGGCCGGCAGGTGACGGTGGCCTGGGCGGAAGGGACGGGCGGCACGGCCACGTCCGGGACGGACTACACGGCGATCACGGGCGGGACGCTGACCTTCGCGGCGGGGGACACCAGCCAGACCTTCGACGTGGCGGTGCTGGGCGACGCGCTGGACGAGGCGAACGAGACCGTCGTGGTGACCCTGAGCGCGCCGACGAACGCGACGATTTCGACGGCGAACGGCACGGGGACGATCACGGACGACGACGGCGCGCCGACGCTGTCGATCGACTCGCCGAGCGTGACGGAGGGCGACAGCGGCACGACGAACCTGACGTTCACGGTGACGCTGAGCGCGGCCAGCGGCCAGCAGGTGACGGTGGCCTACGCCGACGCCGGGACCGGCACGGCCACGTCCGGCACGGACTACACGGCGATCACCGCCGGGACGCTGACCTTCGCGGCGGGGACGACCAGCCAGACCTTCGACGTGGCGGTGACGGGCGACACGACCGACGAGCTGGACGAGACCGTCGTGGTGACCCTGAGAAACCCGGCGAACGCGACCATCTCGACGGCGACCGGCACGGGGACGATCACGGACAACGATGCGACGCCGACGCTGTCGATCGACTCGCCGAGCGTGACGGAGGAGAACAGTGGTTCGACGACCCTGACGTTCACGGTGACGTTGAGCGCGGCGAGCGGCCAGCAGGTGACGGTGGCTTACGCCGACGCCGGGACCGGCACCGCCACGTCCGGGACGGACTACACGGCGATCACCGGCGGCACGCTGACCTTCACGGCGGGTACCACCAGCCAGACCTTCGATGTATCGGTGACGGGCGATGTCCTGGACGAGGCGAACGAGACGGTGATCGCGACGTTGAGCGGCGCGACGAACGCGACGATCTCGACGGCGAACGGGACGGGGACAATCACGGATAACGATGCGACGCCGACGCTGTCGATCAACTCGCCGAGCGTAACGGAGGGGGACAGTGGCTCAGCGACCCTGACGTTCACGGTGACGTTGAGCGCGGCGAGCGGCCAGCAAGTGACGGTGGCCTACGCGGACGCCGGGACCGGCACGGCCACGTCGGGGACGGACTACACGACGATCACCGGCGGCACGCTGACCTTCACGGCGGGGACCACCAGCCAGACCTTCGATGTATCGGTGACGGGCGACGTCCTGGACGAGGCGAACGAGACCGTCGTGGTGACCCTGAGCGGCGCGACGAACGCGACGATCGCGACGGCGAGCGGCACGGGGACGATCACGGACAACGACGCGACGCCATCGATCACGTTGACGGTGGATGACAGCAGTGTGGGCGAGGGGGACGGGGCCACGACGATCACGGTGACCGCCACAGTGGACGGCACGACCCGGTTCGGCGCGGCCACGACGGTGACGGTGAGCGTGGGGGATAGTAGCGACACGGCCACGTCTGGGACGGACTACACGGCGGTGGCGGACTTCGACATTACGATTGCGGCGGCGGCGGCGAGTCAGACCGGGACGTTCACGCTGACGCCGACGGACGACGCAACGGACGAGACGGACGAGACGATTACGGTGAGTGGCGCTTCGCCCGGCCTGATGGTGAACTCAGCCACAATCAGCCTGACGGATAACGACGGCGCGCCGTCGCTGTCGATCAACTCGCCGAGCGTGACGGAGGGTGACAGCGGTTCGACCAACCTGACGTTCACGGTGACGTTGAGTCCGGCGAGCGCCCAGCAGGTGACGGTGGCTTACGCCGACGCCGGGGCCGGCACGGCCACGTCCGGGACCGACTACACGGCGATCACCGCCGGCACGCTGACCTTCGCGGCGGGGGACACCAGCCAGACCTTCAACGTGGCGGTGCTGGGCGACACGCTGGACGAAGCGAACGAGACGGTGGTGGTGACCCTGAGCAGCCCGACGAACGCGGCGGTCTCGACGGGTACCGGCACGGGGACGATCACGGACGACGACGATGCGCCGACGTTGTCGATCAACTCGCCGAGCGTGACGGAGGGTGATAGCGGTTCGACGACCCTGACGTTCACGGTGACGTTGAGCGCGGCCAGCGGCCAGCAGGTGACGGTGGCCTACGCGGATGCCGGGACCGGCACGGCCACGTCGGGGACCGACTACACGGCGCTCACCGCCGGGACGCTGACCTTCACGGCGGGGACGACCAGCCAGACCTTCGACGTGTCGGTGACCGGCGATGCGCTGGACGAGGCGAACGAGACCGTGGTGGTGACGTTGAGCACGCCGACGAACGCGACGATCGCGACGGCGAGCGGCACGGGGACGATCACGGACGACGACGATGCGCCGACGCTGTCGATCGACTCGCCGAGCGTGGCGGAGGGCGACAGCGGCTCGACGAACCTGACGTTCACGGCGACGTTGAGCGCGGAGAGCGGCCAGCAGGTGACGGTGGCCTGGGCCGACGCCGGGACCGGCACCGCCACCTCGGGGACGGACTACACGGCCATCGCCGGCGGGACGCTGACCTTCGCGGCGGGGACGACCAGCCAGACCTTCGCCGTGGCAGTGACCGGCGACGTCCTGGCCGAGTCGAACGAGACCGTCGTGGTGACCCTGAGCAGCCCGACGAACGCGACCATCTCGACGGCGAGCGGCACTGGGACGATCACGGATAACGACGCCGCGCCGACGTCGCTCACGCTGACGGTGGACGACAGCAGCGTGGGCGAGGGCGACGGGGCGACCACGATCACGGTGACGGCCACGGTGGACGGCGCGACCCGGTTCGCCGCGGCCACGACCGTTGGGGTGAGCGTGGCGGGCAGCGGCATGGCGACGGCGGTGGACTTCGCGGCGGTGTCGGCGTTCAACATCGTTATCGGAGCCGGGGCGGCGAGTCAGACCGGGACGTTCACGCTGACGCCGACGGACGATACGGCGGACGAGACGGACGAGACGATCACGGTGAGCGGCGCCTCGGGCAGCCTGACGGTGAGCTCGGCCACGATCACCCTGACGGACGACGACGCGACGCCGACGACGATCACCTTGACAGTGAACGACAACAGCGTGGGCGAGGGCGACGGAGCGACGACGATCACGGTGACGGCGACGGTGGACGGCACGACCCGATTCGCCGCGGCGACGACGGTGACGGTGAGCGTGGCGGGCAGCGGCACGGCGACGGCGGCGGACTTCGCGGCGGTGGCGGACTTCAACATCGCTATCCCCGCTGGCGCGGCGAGCCAGACCGGGACGTTCACGCTGACGCCGACGGACGATGCGACGGACGAGACCAACGAGACGATCACGGTGAGCGGCACGTCGGGCAGCCTGACGGTGAGCTCGGCCACGATCACGTTGACGGACAACGACGCCGCGCCGACGACGATCACCTTGACAGTGAACGACGACGGCGTGGGTGAGGGCGACGGGGCGACCTTGATCACGGTGACGGCGACGGTGGGCGGCACGACCCGGTTCGCCACGGCGACGACGGTGACGGTGAGCGTGGCGGGCAGCGGCACGGCGGCGGCGGTGGACTTCGCGGCGGTGACGGACTTCGACATCACGATCGCGGCGGACGCCGCGAGCGGCACCGGCACCTTCACGCTGACGCCGACGGACGATGCGACGGACGAGGTCGACGAGACCATCACGGTGAGCGGCGCCTCGGGCAGCCTGACGGTGAGCTCGGCCACGATCAGCCTGACGGACGACGACGGCGCCCCGACCTCGATCACGCTGACGGTGAACGACAACAGCGTGGCCGAGGGCGACGGGGCGACGACGATCACGGTGACGGCGACGGTGAACGGCGCAACGCAGTTCGCCGGGGTCACGACGGTGACCGTGAGCGTGGCAGGGAGCGGCACGGCGACGGCGGTGGACTTCGCGGCGGTGACGGACTTCGACATCACGATCGCGGCGAACGCGGCGAGCGGCGCCGGGAGCTTCACGCTGACGCCGACCGACGATGCGACGGACGAGACCGACGAGACCATCACGGTGAGCGGCGCCTCAAGCGGCCTGACGGTGAACTCGGCCACGATCGCGCTGACGGACAACGACGCCGCGCCGACCGCGATCACCTTGACGGTGAACGACGACAGCGTGGGTGAGGGCGACGGCGCGACGACGATCACGGTGACGGCGACAGTGGACGGCGCGACCCGGTTCGCCGCGGCCAAGACCGTCGGGGTAAGCGTGACCGGCAGCGGCACGGCGACGGCGGTGGACTTCGCGGCGGTGCCGAACTTCAACATCACGATCGCCGCGGACGCGGCGAGCGGCACCGGGACGTTCACGCTGACGCCGACAGACGACATCGTGGACGAGATCGACGAGACGATCACGGTGCGCGGCGTCTCAAGCGGCCTGACGGTGAGCCCGGCCACGATCACGTTGACGGATGACGATGCCGCCCCGACCGGGATTACCTTGACGGTGAACAACGACAGGGTGAGCGAGCGCACCGGGGCGACCACGATTACGGTGACGGCGACGGTGAACGGCGGCACGCGGTTCGCCGCGGCCAAGACGGTTCGGGTGAGCGTGTTGGGCAGCGGCGCGCTGGGGACGGTGGGCTTCGCGGCGGTGGCGGCGTTCGACATCGTGATCCCGGCGGAGGCGGCGAGCGGTACCGGGACGTTCACGCTGACGCCGACGGACGATGGGCTGATCAACGCCGACGAGACGGTGACGGTGCGCGGCGTTGCCGCCGGCCTGGCGGTGACCCCGGCCCCGATCACGGTGACGGACGACGACGGGGCGCCTCTGCCGTCGCTGTCGATCGACTCGCCGCGCGTGGTGGAGGGTGACAATGGCTCGAGGAGCCTGACGTTCACGGTGACCCTGAGCGCGGCCAGCGCCGGGCGGGTGACGGTGGACTACGCGGACGCCGGGAGCGGGACGGCGACCTCGGGGGCGGACTACGCGGCGATCGCCGGCGGGACGCTGGCCTTCGCGGCGGGGACGACCAGCCGGACCTTCAACGTGTCGGTGACGGGCGACTTCCTGGAGGAGGCGGACGAGACCGTCGTGGTGGCCCTGAGCAACGCTGGGAACGCGGCCATCGGGACGGCGACGGGAACCGGCACGATCGCCGACGACGACGGTGGCATCGGTGCGCCGTCGCTGTCGATCGACTCGCCGCGCGTGGCGGAGGGCGACGGCGGCGCGACGGACCTGACCTTCACGGTGACCCTGAGCCCGGCGAGCATTCACCGGGTGACGGTGGACTGGGCCGACGCCGGGACTGGCACGGCCACCCCGGGGACGGACTACGCGGCGGTCGCCGGCGGGACGCTGACCTTCGCGGCGGGGGAGACGAGCAAGTCGTTCACGGCGTCGGTGACGGGCGACGTCCTGGACGAGGCGGACGAGACGGTGGTGGCGTCGCTGAGCAACGCCGGGAATGCGCCGGTCTCGACGGCGACGGGGATCGGGACGATCGTGGACGACGACGCGGCGCCGTCGCTGTCGATCGACTCGCCGCGCGTGGCGGAGGGCGACGGCGGCGCGGCGGACATGACGTTCACGGTGACTTTGAGCGCAGCAAGCGGCCAACAGGTGACGGTGGCTTACGCCGACGCCGGCACCGGCACGGCCACGTCGGGGACGGACTACGCGGCGTTCGCCGGCGGGACGCTGGCCTTCGCGGCGGGGGAGACGAGCAAGTCGTTCACGGCGTCGGTGGCGGGCGACGTCCTGGACGAGGCGGACGAGACCGTCGTGGCAGCCCTGAGCAGCCCGACGAACGCGACGATTTCGACGGCGACGGGGACGGGGACGATCGCGGACGACGACGCGGCGCCGACGCTGTCGATCGACTCGCCGAGCGTGGCGGAGGGGGACGGCGGCTCGGCGGACCTGACGTTCACGGTCACCCTGAGCGCGGCGAGCGGGAAGCAAGTGACGGTGGACTGGGCCGACGCCGGGACCGGCACGGCCACGCCGGGGACGGACTACGCGGCGGTGGCCGGCGGGACGCTGACCTTCGCGGCGGGAACCACCAGCCAGACCTTCGACGTGGCGGTGACCGGCGACGTCCTGGACGAGGCGGACGAGGCCGTGGTGGCGGTCCTGAGCCGCCCGGCGAACGCCGTCCTGGGGACGGCGCGCGGCGTCGGCACGATCATCGACGACGACGACCTGGTGCCGAGCTTCGGCGGCGCGGCGGTGCCGGACCAGTCGTGGACCCGGAACTGGCCGATTCCGGCGTTGACGCTGCCGGCGGCGACGGGCGGCGACGGGGCGCTGACCTACGCGCTGGCGCCGGCGCTGCCCGCCGGGCTGAGCTTCGACGCGGCGACGCGGGAGCTGTCGGGGACGCCGACGCGGGCGCAGGCGGCGACCGAATACAGCCTGACGGCCACGGACGGGGATGGGGACGTGGCGGCGCTGAGCTTCACGATCGAGGTGACCGGCCCGGTCGTGGCGTCGATCGCGGACGCCCAAGCGGTGGAGGGCGGGCCCGCCGAGTTCGGGGTCACGCTGTCGAAGCCGGTGCCGGATGGCGGGTCGCTGCTGGTGGTTTGGCGGACGGCCGACGGCACGGCCCTGGCGCCGTCCGACTACGCGCCGCCTGCGGGCGGGCGCGGGGAGTTGACGATCGCGGCGGGGCAGGACGCGGCGGCGATCGCGGTCCAGACAGTGGACGACGGCGCGGCGGAGGGCGAGGAGGCGTTCACGGTGACGCTGGTGAGCGCCGGCCATGCGGAGCTGGGCGACGCCGAGGCCGAGGGCCGGATCGTCGACGACGACTTGGCGCGGCTGCGCGGCGAGGCGCTGCAATGGTCTTTGGCGGCGTTCGGCAGGACGGTGGCGACCGAGGCGGTGGACGCCATCGGGCAGCGCTTCCGGCCCGGCGGCGCGGCGGCCGCGGCGGCCGCGCCCCGGGCTGAGGAGCTGGATGCGCTGGATGCGCCGCCTCGGCCCGGCGTCGGGGCGGGCTGGAGGCCCGGCGCCGCGGGGTCGGACGCGCTGCCGCGGGCCGGCGGCGGGGCGGCAGGGTCGTTCGGGGCGCCCGGCGCGTTCGGGGTGCCCGGTGCGGGGCGGGGCCTTCCCCCGGGCAGTTCCGCCGCGGCGGGCTTGCCCCCCGGCGGCCCCGGCGCCGAGCGTTCGCCGCTGGGCGAGTTCCTGTCCCAGGCCGCCTTCGAGTCGCGCCTTGGCGCGAAGGACGCCGACGGCGGGGAGGGGAGCCAGTGGACGGTGTGGGGCCGCGGTTCGAGGACCCGGTTCAGCGGCCAGTCCGGGGCGCGGCTGACGCTGGACGGGGAGGTGGACACGGGCTACCTGGGCGCGGACGCGCGGCTGTCCGAGGGCGGCCCGCTGCTTGGCGTGGCGCTGTCGCACAGCGTCGGGGAGCTGGGCTACCGGGGGTCGGCGTCCGGGCTGGAAGGGGGCCGGGTGGACGTGGACCTGAGCAGCGCGCTGCCTTATGGGCACTGGTCGGTGGGCGAGCGGGCGTCGCTGTGGGCGCTGCTGGGCGTCGGCTGGGGGAAGGCGGTGCTGACGGACCGGTTCGGTCGGTCGGAGTCGGACACGTCGATGCGGATGGCGGCGCTGGGCGGGCGCGGTGAGCTGGCGCCGTGGCGGGGGCTGGCGCTGGCGCTGAAGGGGGACGCCTTCTTGGTGGGCATGGAAGGGTCGGCGGCGGTCGGCGGCGCGGCGGCGATGCCGGACGTGGACGCGGACGCGCGCCGCCTGCGCGTGATGGTGGAGGGGAGGCGCGGCTGGCAGCCGTCGGCGCGTCAGAGCCTGGAACTGAGCCTGGAGTTCGGCGGGCGCTGGGACGGCGGCGACGCGGACGCGGGGATGGGCGCGGAGCTGGGCGGCGGCCTGGCGTACCGCCATGCGGGCTGGGGCTTGGGGGTCGAGGCGCGCGGCCGGCGCCTGCTTGGGCACGCGGAGAGCGCGTTCGAGGAATGGGGGGCGAGCGTGTCGGTGGCGTTGGATCCGGGCGAGGAGGGGGTTGGCGCGTCGCTGTCGCTGTCGCCGGTTTGGGGGGAGGCGTCGAGCGGGGTGGAGAACATGTGGCGGAGCGAGCGGCTGCTGGGCGCGGGCCTGGGCGGCCAGGCGGAGCGGGCTGGCCGCGGCGGCTGGCGTCCGGGCCGGCTGCGGATGGAGCTGGGCTATGGGTTCGAGACGCGCGGGCCGAGCTTGCTGAGGCTGTACGGGGGTCTGGAGGAGGATGGCCCGGGGAGCAGGAGCTGGCGCCTGGGCGGCGGGATGAAGGGCGGGCGGCTGGACTGGAGCCTGGAGCTGGACCGCCGGGAGCGCTGGGGCGAGCCGCCCGCGCATGGCGTCTTGCTGAAGTTCAGCGACGGCTCGGGGGGCGCGGCCCCCGCGGCGCCGCCCTCGAATTGATCTGGTGGCTTGAACGGGTTGAACCGACGCGCGCCCGCCGTCGAATCCGGATGCCTTCCAAGCCGCCGCTGCTTCGAGGCCGCTTAAGCCCGGTTGCCCATCATCGATGACCGGGGCATGGGCGCAAGCACTGCCAGAAGGTGCTGAACCCGCACAGCCCCTGCATGGATGCCTGCGGCCGTCAATGTCTTCCCGCTAGCGTGAAATAGCCTTGGGCGGATTGCTCGCCCATGTTGCGCAGGGTGGCGCCGATGTGCATTGGATCGCTCCGAATGGCTGTCGCGGCACGGCTCGCCGCGGGTCGCCAGCCGTGCCCGATCGGACAAACGGCCCAAAAGCCATGCTGTTGCGGGCCGGCGCAGGGCGGCAAAGCGTGGCGCAGGGCGGCTGCGCCGTACAATCTCCTGATGCCGCCGGCAAGGATCATCGCCGTCAACGTCCTCGCCTTCGTCGGCGGCTTCGTCATCATGTCCCTCGAACTGCTCGGCGGCCGCGCTTTGGCGCCTTGGTTCGGCGCCAGCGTCCATGTTTGGGGCAGCGTCATCGCCGTGTTCATGCTGGCGCTGTCGGGTGGCTATCTGCTCGGCGGGCGCCTGTCGCTGAAGCGCCCGACCCTCGGCAAGCTCGGCGTTGCGTTTCTCGTCGGCGCCGCGTTCCTGCATCCCCTCGGCCATGTCGCGGAACCCACCATGGCTTGGATCTTCGAGCGCATCGAAGATCCGCGCCATGGGTCGCTCGTCGCGGCGTTTGCGCTCTTTGGTGCGCCCACCGTGGCGTTGGGCGTCATTTCGCCATACGCGGTGCGGCTCTTGGTCGATGCGGTGGAAGCCTCCGGGCGGGTGGCCGGCACGCTGTACTTCGTCTCCACGCTGGGCAGCGCGGTGGGCACGCTGGCCACTTCGTTCTACTTCGTGTTGTGGTTCGAGACCAACGCCATCCTCACGGGGTTGGCCCTCACGTTGCTCGGCGGCGCCGCCATCGCGTTTGTTGCGGGGCGCAGCGAGTGAGCTTGCGCCGCCGCCCACCCTTGAGCCCGTCCTCGCATTCGTCAAGTCGAAGCCAGACGGCGTTCGTCGTCGATCAACAGAACGCGGCTGGGCAGGTGGTCACCCCAGCGCCATAACACGAGATTATGATCCTCCGGCCCTGTGCCTTGCGCAAAACTGGACATGCGCATGCCGACATATCCGGCTGCAATTAGCCGATCCGCCAACTTTTGCGACGCGGGAATAGTGCCGTCCAGCATTTCCCTTTCCCAGTTGGGGCACGCCAAGTCCTCGTCGGTCACGCCGAACGCCTTTCTTTTGGACATGTTCGGTGCGTCAAAGACCGGCTCCGCATCCACCTCATAGGCGCATGGCAAGATGGGTTGCATGGGCTGCCGCAGGGGGCTGACTTCCCGCACCGCGGTCATGGGAGACAAGGATGTGTAGAGGGCAGGAACGTCGCCCCGGTTGAATCGACCACCGTGACGGCGCGCACCTTCGCCTGATGTTGGCGGCCAAGACCAGCGCGGATTGTGTGCACGATAGACGATGCCTTGGAACTGCACCAGACGGTTGCTTTGTCAGGCGTATCCGCCCGCCATGATTCGGTCGAGATGAGCGTGGACGTGCTCGGCGTCGCCCTCCCGCACGAGCTGATGAGGGGTCTTGCCGGCGAAACCCGGCAACGTTTCCGACCGGAACCAAGCGTAGGCCACGAGCGGCGGTGCGCCGGTGTAAGACTCCACGCGATGCAGTATCTCCACCATCTCTCGAAGCCGGGTTTGGGTTTTTCGGCCGTGAATCCGCGAGGTCCGCGTAAGGGCGTCTCGACTAAGGCCCAAAGTGCTCGCGATTTCCGCCTTGGTCGTCCGCAACTCACCGGCAATGAGGCCAGGCGAAAATGCCTTGCTGCCTTTGTCAACCAGTTCTTGAAGCTGCATCAGCACGCCCCGATTCCGAAACTGCAGTTTCCTATTCTGCCCCGAAACAGGGGATATGCATAATGCCCCAAATCGATCATGTGGGTGGCAGTGGCGGCGACCAACTCCACGATGATGCAGGTGCCAACAATACGAGGCTTGCCCGCCGGCCCGCGCCGAAGCCTCGGTGTGCGGCGCACCCGAACCGCGCTGGCCGTCGCCCTTGCCGCGGCGGCCATCCTCGCGCCGAAGGTCGTTGCGGAGGTCATCCACGAGGAGCGTTCGCTCTACCAGAACGTGCTGGTCACGCGCGAAGACTCCCGCGTTTGCCTGCAGTTCCGGCAACGCGGCGAGCGGCGCTACCAGTCCTGCATGGACGAGCGGCGGCCGCGCCAAATGGTGCTCAGCTACACCCGCATGATGATGGGGGCGCTGCTGTTGATGCCGAACCCAGACAGCATCTTGGTCGTTGGCTTGGGCGGCGGCACGCTGCCGACGGCCTTCGCTGAACTGTTGCCGGCGGCGCGCATCGACGTGGTGGAGATCGATGCCGCGGTGGCCGCGGTGGCCGAGCGCTTCTTCGGCTTCGAACCGAGCCCAAACATGCGCGTGGCGGTGCAGGACGCGCGCGTCTTCACCCGCCGCGCCGCCAGCCGGGCGGCGCGCTACGATCTCATCCTGCTCGATGCGTTCCAAGCAGACTACATCCCCGAGCACCTGATGACCGTGGAGTACCTTGAGGAAACCCGCGCGTTGCTGTCGCCGCGCGGCGTGGTGGCCGCCAACACCTTCAAGCAGAGCCGCCTCTACGACCATGAGTCCGAGACCTACTACCGAGCCTTTGGCGCGTTCATCAACTTCACCACGGGATTAAGCCTGAACCGGGTGGTCTTCGCTTCTGTCGCGCCGCTGCCGGACGCCGCCGCAGTCAAGGCGGCGGCGCGGCAATGGCGCTCGAAGCTGCACCGCTACGGCGTTCGCGTCGCCGACTTTCCCGACGGCTTCAGCCGCAAGCAGAATTGGGACCGGAGCAAGCGCCCATTGACGGATCAGTACCATCCCGCAAACTTGCTGCGCGCCGCGGAGTAACCGAAGAGGCGGATTGCCGATGCTGAACTGGAGCGAGTTCCCCTATCCATCGCAGCGCGCCCCGGTGTTCGCCGGCAACGTGGTGGCCACTTCGCAACCGCTGGCGGCCGCGGCCGGCATCGACGCCATGCGGCGCGGCGGCAACGCCATCGACGCGGCCCTCGCGACGGCCATCGCGCTCACCGTGGTGGAGCCGAACATGAACGGCCTCGGCAGCGATGCCTTCGCCGTCGTGTGGGACGGCGCCGGCTTGCATGGCCTCAATGCATCGGGCCGCGCCCCCGCCGCTTGGACGCCAGAGCGCTTCGCTGGGCGCGACGCGATGCCCACCCAAGGCTGGGACGCCGTGACCGTGCCCGGCGCGGTGAGCGCGTGGGTGGCGCTCTCCGAGCGGTTCGGCGCGTTGCCCTTCAAGGCGCTCTTCGAACATGCCATGGGTTATGCCGAAGAGGGCTTTCAGGTGGGCCACATCACGGCGCGCCACTGGCGCATGGCGCTCGATGTCTATGCCGGCTTCCCAAACTTCCTCGAGCACTTCGCGCCGGCGGGGCGAGCGCCGCAGCCGGGCGAGCGCGTGCGGCTGCCGGCGACGGCGCGCTCACTGGCGCAGATTGCGGAGAGCCGCGGCGAAGCCTTCTACCGCGGTGCCTTGGCCGAAACCATCGCCAAGGACGCCGCGGCGCAGGGTGGTGCCATGACGCTGCAAGATCTTGCCAGCCACGCGCCGGAGTGGGTGACGCCGAGCGCACAGGATTACCGCGCCGTCACGCTCCATGAGATTCCCCCCAACGGCCAAGGCTTGGCGGCGCAGATCGCCTTGGCATTGCTTGCCCACTTCGACCTGCCGGCGCTGGCGCCGAACGGCGTCGAGGCGGTGCATTTGCAAGTTGAGGCGATGAAGATCGCCATCCGCGCCGCCTTCGACCACTTTGCCGAGCCGCGCGCCATGCAGCGCTCCGTGGCGGAACTCTTGGACCCGGCCTCCATCGCGCGCGCCGCCGGCGCCATCGGCGCCACCGCGGCGCCCACGCCGCCGGTCGCGCTGCCGGTGAGCCAAGACACCGTGTACCTCACCGCGGCGGACGCGGCCGGCAGAATGGTGAGCTTCATTCAGTCCAACTACATGGGGTTCGGCGCCGGCATCGTGGTGGCAGACACCGGCATCGCCCTGCAGAACCGTGGCCGCGGCTTCACATTGGAACCCGGCCATCCGAATCAAGTCGGCGGCGGCAAGCGTCCGTACCACACCATCATCCCTGGCTTCGTCACCGAGGCCGGCGCCCCGCGCATGAGCTTCGGCGTCATGGGAGGGCACATGCAGCATCAGGGGCATGTGCAGATGATCCATCGCATCTTCGACTTGGGCGAGAACCCGCAAGCGGCGTCCGACGCGCCGCGTTGGCAGGTGCTGCCGGACTTCAGCTTGGCGTTCGAGTCAGGCTTTCCACAGCGCGTTGCGGCAGCCTTGGCCGAGCGCGGCCACCAGATCGCAGCCCCAGACGCAGCGCCAGAGCGCTTTGGCGGCGCCCAGCTCATCTATCGGATGGCCGCTGGCTACTGCGCCGCGTCAGACCACCGCAAGGAAGGCATGGCCGCCGGGTTCTGAGTGGCGCGGCGGCGTCTCCACGCCGGCGCGCGCCGCTGCTGGCAGGCGCGCCGCCTCACTCCGCGTCAAGCGTGAGCGAGGCGGAGTTCATGCAGAAGCGCAGGCCGGTCGGCGCCGGGCCATCGGGAAAGACATGGCCGAGATGCGCGTCGCAGGCCGCGCACAGCACCTCGACGCGGCGCATGAACATGGAGTTGTCCTCCCGCGTGGCCACCAACTCCGGCGCAATGGGCTGGTAGAAGCTCGGCCAGCCGGAGCCGGAGTCGTACTTGGCGTCGGAGGTAAAGAGCGGCGCGTCGCAGCACTTGCAGTTGTAGGTGCCCTCGACCTTCGCATCCCAATAGACGCCCGTGAAGGCGGGCTCGGTGCCGCCTTGCCGCGTGACGTGGAACTCCTCCGGCGTCAATTGCGCCCGCCACTCGGCGTCGGTCTTCTCGACGCGCTCCGCGGCGCCGGCCACGGCCGCTGCTTCACCCTTGCCCATCAACCCGCTCCTCACTGCTACACTGCGCCGTCACACGCTTCACGCGGATTCTACGCAGGCGCCACCACCATGCAAGGTATTGAAGCAGTCGCCACCGTCGCCGAAATCATGCCCACGCTGCGGCGGCAGTTCACCAAATCCAACAAGCTGGACAAGGTCTGCTACGACATACGCGGCCCGGTGCCCATCGAGGCGCACCGCTTGGAGGAGGAAGGGCACCGCATTCTGAAGTTCCACATCGGCAATCCGGCGCCGTTCGATTTCGAGACGCCGGAAGAGATCATGCGGGATGTCGTCCACAACCTGCCGGCGAGCCAAGGCTATGCGCACTCCAAGGGGCTTTATTCGGCGCGCAAGGCCGTCATGCAGCATTGCCAACGGCTCGACATCCGCGGCGTGGACATGGACGACGTGTACATCGGCAACGGCGTCAGCGAACTCATCGTCATGGCGGTGCAGGCGCTGCTGGACAACGGCGACGAAGTGCTGTTGCCGGCGCCGGATTATCCGTTGTGGACGGCCGCGGTGCGCATGGCCGGGGGGGTGCCGCGGCACTATCGCTGCGACGAAGGCGCCGGTTGGATGCCAGATTTGGACCACCTGCGGTCGCTCACCACCGGCCGCAGCAAGGCGTTGGTGCTCATCAACCCGAACAACCCCACCGGCGCCGTCTACGACCGCGCTTGCATCGAGGAGATCGTGCGCTGGGCGGAACGGGAAGACCTCATCGTCTTCGCGGACGAAATATACGCCAAGGTGCTGTACGACGGCGCCGAATACGTGCCGGCCGCCTCCATCCCCGCGGACGTGTTGACCATCACCTTCGACGGCCTCTCCAAGGCGTATCGAGCCGCCGGTTTCCGCACTGGCTGGATGGTGGTGAGCGGCGCCAAGCATCGCGCCACGGATTACATTGAAGGGCTCAATGTGCTGGCCTCCATGCGCCTGTGCGCGAACGTGCCGGCGCAGCACGCCATCCAGACGGCGCTGGGAGGCACCCAGAGCATTGAGAGCTTGGTGTCGCAGGGCGGGCGCCTGTGCGAGCAGCGCAACCTCGCCCACGCGCTGTTGGAAGACATCGAAGGGGTGAGTTGCGTGAAGCCGCGCGGGGCGATGTACCTCTTTCCGCGGCTGGACGTGAAGCGCTTCGGCATCTTTGACGACGAGCGGTTCGCCTTGGAGCTTTTGCGCCAAGAGAAGATCCTCATCGTGCAGGGCACCGGCTTCAACTGGCCCGAGCCAGACCACATCCGCCTCGTGTTCTTGCCCCACGCCGAAGACCTGACGGAAGGCATTGGACGGCTGCGCCGGTTCTTGGAGATGCGCCGCCCGTATTGAGCGCGGTTGCGCTGGCGGGCCCGTTCGCCGCTAGCCGCGCATCGCCGCGGCGAGCGTCGCCACGCGCTCGGCGATGGCCAGCGCCGCGGTGAGCCCTGGGGATTCGATGCCGAGCAGGTTGACGAGGCCGGGCACGCGATGTTGCGCCGGCCCCTCGATCACGAAATCGCTCGTCGGCGCTTTTTGCGGAGCGAGCTTGGGGCGCACACCCGTGTAGCTTGGATGCAGCCGCTCGGCGTCGAGGTCTGGGTAGTAGCGGCGAATCGCGCAGACGAAGCGGGGCAAGTGGCTGGCGTCGAACTCGTAGCTCGGCGCGTCCATCCACACGACGTCCGGGCCGAAGCGCGCTTGGCCCGCCAAGTCCAACGTGACATGCACGCCGAGGCCGCCAGTTTCGGCGACGGGATAGATGAGATGGCTGAACGGGCTTGAGCCAGCCAGCGCGTAGTAATGCCCCTTGGCGAAGTGCGCGCGCCACGCGCCGCCCAAGTCGTTGGCGAGGCGTGGCGCATCGAGGCCGGCCGCATTCACCACGCACGCCGCTGACAGCGCGAAATCCCCGCAGCGCACCAGCAGGCGGCCGCTATCTTGGGCGAGCCCTGTCACGTCGGTGAGCAGGGCGATGACACCCCCTTGGGCTTCGACGTCCGCCTGCAGGCTCAGCATGAAGGCATGGCTGTCGACGACGCCGGTGGTTGGCGAGAACACCCCAGCGCGGCAACGCACCGCTGGTTCCAGCCGTTCGACCTCGGCTTGGGTGAGCCACTGCAGCTCCCCAGCGCCATTCGCGCGGGCTTGGCGCTGATAGCCACGCAGCACGTCAAGCTGCGCCGCCGCCGTCGCCACGATGATCTTGCCCAAGCGGCGATGCGGCACCCCTCGGCGCCCGCAGTAGTCGTAGAGCAACGCCTTGCCGCGCACGCTGAGGCGCGCCTTGAGGGAATCCGTGGGGTAGTAGATGCCGGCGTGGATCACTTCGGAGTTGCGGCTGCTGATGCCGGTGCCGATGCCGTCGGCGTGGTCGAGCACCAATACCTCGCGCCCGGCCAAGGCGAGGGCGCGCGCTGCGGCGAGGCCAATCACGCCGGCGCCGATCACCACGGCGTCGCAGCGTTCAGCCATCTGTCCTCAGGGCTTGCCCCCTTTCTTGATGATGAACCGGAGGCGCCCCTCGGCGGCGCCGAGATCTTGCAGTTCGTGGCCCATGAAACGGCAGAAGTCCCGCAAGTCGCGGCGCGTGGAAGGGTCTGTCGCCACGATGTGGAGCCGCTCGCCGGGGCGCATCTCGCGCATGCGGTTGCGCACCATCATCAGCGGCTCTGGGCACAAGAGGCCGATGGCATCCAAGTGTGCGTCTGCTTGCTGCATGGCAGGCGATGATAGCGAAAAGGCTTGGCGCGCCCGCGGCTTGGCGGCCGCGGCTTGGCGGCCGCCGCCGGCGGCAACGCCTCGGCCGCGACCACATGACCTACTCCCGCGACGGCAGCTCCCTCAAGGAGTTCCGCGCCATCTGCCCCGTCAGCCGGTTCAAGGAGACGGTGAGCCGCGCCGCCGCCGCCATGCTGAGCTGAGGCACACGCTTAGCCTCATGCGCAGCGTTCCGCGGCGTGCAGCGCCAATAGCTCTCCTTGGCGCTGTCCCGTCAGCCGCGCGGCGGCCGCCTTGCAAGCCGCGCGAGCAGCGTCTCGCCGGTGTCACATTCGAGCAGCCACTCGCCGGCCGCGTCCAAGCGCGACAGGTCCTTCTCGTCCGCCAGCAGCGCCGTCACGCGGCCCGCCACGCCCGCGCCGAAGCGCCGCTCCGCCATCCGCCCAAGCAGCGCGACGCGCCCTTCGACAAGCCCCCGCTCGACGCCTTGCGCCAAGCCTTGCGCGAGCCCCCGCTCGACGCCTCGCGCCAAGCCTTGCTCGAGGCCCCGCTCCACGCCTTGCGCGAGGCCCTGCTCGACGCCTTGCGCCAAGCCCCGCTCCACGCCCTGCGCGACCTTCGCTTCTTCCCAACGCGCCAGCGTCGCGTCCAACATCGCCGTCATCCGCTCTCCTCCTCTCTCCGCGAGCATCCGCTCGAAATCCGACAGCGGCGGCAGCCCCGCCGCCAAGCCGCGCCGGCGTTCCAGCGCCGACTCCACGCGCAGGATGCAGCCCCCGGTGCTGGCCGTCAGCCGCGCGGCGACCGCCTTGCAAGCTGCGCTAGCAGCGCCTCGCCGGTGTCGCATTCGAGCAGCCATTCGCCGGCCGTGTCCAAGCGCGACAGGTCCGTCTCGTCCGCCAACAACGCCGTCACGCGGCTCGCCACGCCCGCGCCGAAGCGCCGCTCCGCCATCCGCCCAAGCAAGGCGACGCGCCCTTCGACAAGCCCCCGCTCGACGCCCTGCGCGAGGCCCCGTTCGACGCCTTGGGCCAAGCCACGCTCGACGCCCTGCGCGACCTTCGCTTCTTCCCAACGCGCCAGCGTCGCGTCCAACATCGCCGTCATCCGCTCTCCTCCTCTCTCCGCGAGCATCCGCTCGAAATCCGAAAGCGGCGGCAGCGCCGCCGCCAAGCCGCGCCGGCGTTCCAGCGCCGACTCCACCCGCAGGTGCAGCCCGCGGCGGAACTCCGACGAACCCGCCCCGCCATGCCGCCGGAACGCCTCCAGCAGCAGCCTCGGCAGCGCCTCCGCCGGCGACGACTCCAACTCCGCCAGCGTCGCCAGGCAGCCGCCAGGAACCAGCCGCCGGCCGGCGCCGTCCGCGCCCCGCGCCAGCGCCTGCAAGTCCACCGTAGCATACATCCGCACCTGCGCCGGCTCAGCGTCGCCCGTCAGCGGGCCGGCGCACTCCGCCGACGCACGCCACGGCCGCTCGCCGTTGTGGACCACCACCGACAGCATCCCCGGCACCTCCCCCTCCGCCTTCGCCGTGCCGGACTGGCGCAGGCCGGACTCCACCAAGTGCAGGTAGTCCCGCATCCGCCACGCCATGTCCGCGTCGTGGCCGGACTGGAACTCGAGCAGCGCCAGGACGTAGCGGCGGCGGCCGTTCGCCAGCTTCCCCGACCTGCGCTCGACGCGGCGCAGCTTGTCCTGCACGCGGGTGCGCGCCAGCGCCGTCAGGTGCTCCTTGTCGAGCGACGCGGCGGCGCCGAAGTCCAGCCCGTCGGCGAGCCGCGGGGCGACCAGGCGCACCGTCTCCTCGAAGAGGCGCCGGTCTTGGAACAGCACCTTGTACGGCGCGTCGCTGGGCTGCATGGGATTCTGCCGTCGTCGGGCTGCGGGGGCGCCAACTGTGCGCCATCCGACGCGCCAATTCCCGCCCAAACGCCACGCCGGGCGGATGTCTCACCCAAATCAAAGACATCAGCCATGCCAAGGCAGCAAGCCGGCCCCAATGATCCATGCCGAGGCCGCGGTGCCGGCGGCGGTTGCTGCAGTCGTTGGGGCAGCGCGTGAGGGCTTCGTTCGTGGCCGCGCCGGTGATCTCTCCTCGGCGCTGGCTCCGCTCGACGTGCGCTGCGGTTGGCGCGCTGGACGATGCCGTTGAGCTGCGGCGAGCGGGGCGACGGCAGGGGCCGCGGCAGGCCGAGCGCCCTGCGCCTGTCCTTGAAGGCGGCCATGACTCCGCGCCGCCGTCGACCTGCGCGGCGCGGATGTCGAGCCGCTGGACGGCTGCCGAACCGCCGCATCCAAGGCTTCCTTGGGCGCAGCGCCTTCCAGAAGGCGTCCAACCCGAACAGATTGTTGTTGTCTGCGTCGCAAAAGAGTAGGGTTCGCGTCCGGTTGCGGCCGCGGCACGGACATCCATGGCGATCGTGGTGATGGGGGACGACGCAGGCGTCGCCTCGTCTTTGGTGCAGCGCCTTGGCGAGCTGGGATACGACGCCGCGTTTTGCGGCGCCGGTGGCATCGCCGCCATCGGCGGCGTCGATCTGCTCGTGTGCCCATTCCACGACGCCCAGTCCCTGCAGCGCCGCGTCGCGCCATCCCAGACGCTCTTGGAGTGCGCGCCGGCGGTGCTGGCCTGCGTGGCGTCGCCGAGCGCTGCAGATTTGCGGTTGGCGATGGCCTTGGGCTTTGACGATGCGCTGGATTGGCCCGGCGCGGATGCCAACGTCACCGAGGTGATCGAGCGCAACCTGCGCCGGGCGGAGGCGCGGCGCGCCGCAGATCCGTTGCTTGCGCAACAAGTGAGCGACCTGCAGCGCGATCAACGTGCTGGGCGCTACATCCAGCTCGGCATGCTGCCGCCCAGCCCGATGGCCATCGACCACTATCGCTTGCGCCATCGCATCCACCCCTCGCTGATACTCTCCGGAGACTTCGTGGATTACTTCCGCATCACCGACGACCATTTCGTCTTCTACATCGCGGACGTGTCTGGGCATGGCGCGTCGTCGGCGTTCGTCACGGTGATCCTGAAGAACTTCTCGCGGCGGCTGCGGCGCGAGTACCGCCCGCGCATGTTGCGGGCGCCCGGCGACATACTCGTCGCCCTGAACCGCGAGATTCTGGAGAATCGCATCGACAAGCATGTGGCCATGTTCGTTGGCGTGGTGAACATGCGCGAGAACACCCTGCACTATGCCAACGCCGGCCACTTCCCCCATGCGATGCGCGTCCGCGATGGCGAGGCGACGTTGCTGGAGCTCATGGGCAAGCCCGTGGGCCTCTTCGAGCAAGTGGCTTATGAATCCCAAGCGGTGGCGTTCAGCGAAGGAGACGCCTTGGTGTTGATGTCAGATGGCGTGCTCGAAGTGATGCGGGATGCCGGCTTGGATGGCAAAGAACGCCACTTGCGCGACGCCGCGGCGGCGTGCGGCGCAGACATCGACCGGCTGTGGGCAGACCTCGGCGTCAGCACAGATTCGGCCGGCCCAGACGACATCACTTGCCTCACGGTGACATGCGAGCCTTGAGTTGAGCGGGCGCATCCTCGTCGCGGACCGCGACGGCATGTACTTGATGAAATTCGTCGGCGACGTGCGGGTGAATCTGTGCGCCGCCGTGGACGGCTTCTTGGCGGAGATGTACCGCGACGCGCGCTTCAAGTCTGTGTTGGTGGACCTCACCTGCACCGACGGCATCGACAGCACTTCGCTCGGCATCCTCGCCAAGCTCTCCATCAAGGCGCGGGATTTGTTCGGCTTCAAGCCGACCCTCGTGTCGCCCAAATACGACATCACGCGGCTGTTGCGCACCATGGGGTTCGACGACATCTTCCACATCGTCGAACAACCATTGCAGGAGGCGGGGCAACTCGGTGAACTGCCGCCAGCGGAGACGACGCCGGAAGATCTGCGCGAGCGCGTGCTCGACGCGCACCGCACCCTGATGGCGCTGAATGAATCCAACACCGCCGCCTTCCGAGATTTGGTGGCCACGTTGGAGGCGGATCCCTAACCCCCCCTAACCCCCGGGGAGCGCGAGGGGCTTGCCCCTCGCATGGGAGAGCAGCGCGAGGGGCTTGCCCTTCCGCACGAGGAAGCGAACGCGAGGGGCTTGCCCTTCCGCACGAGGAAGCGAGCGCGAGGCCCCCGCCCCCCTTCGCATTGAAGAAAGCGAGCGCGAGGCCCCCGCCCCTCGCATGAAGTGTCCGTCAGTCGGCGGGCCGTAGACAAACTCGCCCGTCACAACCCTCTAGGCCGCTTGCGCCACCAGCTTTGCGGCGGCTTGCAGCGTCTCCGGCCCGGCGCCCGGCGCCCGGCCAGCCGTGGCGAGCCGGCGTCGAAAAGCGCGTGCGCCGGGCATGCCTTGGAATAGCCCCAGCATGTGCCGCGTCACGTCGTGCAACCGCGCGCCGGCGCACAGCGCGCGCTCCACATAGTCCAGATGCCGCGCCAGCGCGTCGTGCGGGCCATTCGGCAACGCGGTGTCGAACAGGTGATGCTCCACTTCGGCAAGCCAATACGGGTTGCGATAGGCGGCGCGGCCGATCATCACGCCATCGGCCCAACGCAGCGCATCGTCTACTTGCCCGGTTGTCGTCAAGCCGCCGTTCAACACCACGCGCAGCAACGGCAGTTCCCGCTTCAAGCGCCGCACCCGCCCGTAGTCCAAGGGCGGCGCGCTGCGGTTCTGGGCTGGCGTGAGCCCGGCCAGCACCGCGATGCGGGCGTGAACGATCACCGTGCCAGCCCCGGCGCTCGCGCAGTGGCCAACGAAGTCTCGCAGGAAGCCGTAGTCCGCATGGTCGTCCACGCCGAGCCGGCACTTCACGGTGACGGGCGTCGGCGCCGCATCCCGCATCGCCGCAACGCAGGCGGCCACGCGCTTGGGCCGCAGCATCAGGCAAGCGCCGAAGGCGCCGCGCTGCACCCGGCTCGACGGGCAGCCGACATTCAGGTTCACCTCGTCGAAACCGTGTTCGGCGGCGAGTGCCGCGCAGCGCGCCAGGTCGCTGGGTTCCGCGCCGCCGAACTGCGCCGCCAGCGGGCGCTCGCGCTCATCGAACGCCAGCGCGCGCTCCGCGCCGCCATGCAGCACCGCGCCCGTGGTGGCCATCTCGGCATAGAGGCGGGCGTGGGGGGCGAGGGAGCGGTGGAAGGCGCGGCAGTGCCGGTCTGTCCATGCCATCATGGGCGCCACGCAGAGCGCGTGCGTGCGCCTGCGGAAAGCGTCCCCAGCGTCCGCGTCTCCATTTTTCCTATTTTTTTCCATTTTTCCTTCATTTTGGCAAATGGGGTGTGTATGATGCGAATTGATCGTCGGCCTTCTTCCGACAACAAGCCATCGAGAGCAGATCAGATGCAGCGTCAAAAGACCATTCGCGCACCCGTCTACGCCATTGGCGTGGGCGTTCACACCGGCAAGACGGTTCGCATGACGCTGCGCCCAGCGAGGGCCGGTGCCGGCATCCGCTTCGCCCGCACGGATGTGCCAAGGCGCTTCGTTCATGCCCACGCGCGCAATGTGTCGGATACCACATTATCTACCAGCATCGTTGAAGGCGGTGTGCAAATCGCCACCGTCGAGCACCTCATGTCCGCTCTGTGGGGGCTCGACATCGACAATCTGCTCGTTGAGCTATCCGGCGAGGAAGTGCCGATCATGGATGGCAGCGCAGCGCCGTTCGTGAGCCTCATCGAGAGCGCCGGCATCCGCGAACTGCCCGTGCCCCGCAACTACATGCGCATCACGCGCCCCATCGAGGTTACCCAAGGAGACGCGAAGGCGTCGCTGGTGCCCTACGATGGCTTCCGGGTGAGCTACACCTTCGTGGCCGACCATCCCGTCTTCAATCGCTATCCCAAGCGCGCCGACTTGGATTTCGCCCAAGCCTCGTTCGCTTCGGATGTCAGCCCGGCGCGCTCGTTCGGCTTGATCGGCGAACTGCCAGACGCCCACGCCATCAATCGCTGCTTGGGGTCGAGCTTGGAAAACGCCGTCGCCATCGGCGATCGCTCGGTGCTGAACGAGGAAGGGCTGCGCTGCGACGACGAGTTCGTCAAGCACAAGGTGCTCGACGCCATTGGCGACCTGTACTTGCTCGGCATGCCGGTGATTGGCGCGTTCGAGGGGTACAAATCCGGCCATGCGCTCAACAACAAGCTGGCGCGGGCGGTGTTGCGCTGCGCGGATGCGTGGGCGCCCGTGAATGTGCCGGCCAGCGCCGTCGTCGAGCAAAGCCTCGCATCCGCGGCAGGTTAGCCGCCAAGCATTCGGCCCGGCGGCGCGCCAGCGTGTTCCCGGCATGACCGTTCGCACCCGTGTGGCGCCATCGCCGAGCGGCGATCCGCACGTCGGCACCGCCTACGTCGCGCTTTTCAACTTGGCCTTTGCCAAGAGCCGAGGCGGGCGCTTCGTGCTGCGCATCGAGGATACGGACCGTGCCCGCTCGTCCGAGGCGTCCGCGGAACGCATCCTCGCGGCTTTGCGCTGGGCGGGCATCGAGTGGGACGAAGGCCCGGACATCGGCGGCCGGCACGCCCCGTATCGGCAAAGCGAACGCCTGCCCATCTATCAACGGCACGCACAGGAACTGCTGGAAGCCGGCGCCGCGTTCCGCTGCTTTTGCTCCGAGGAGCGGGTCGATGCCTTGCGCCCGTCGCAGCTCAAACGTGGCGAGATGCCGGGCTACGATGGCCACTGCCTTGGCCTAGACCCTAGCGAGGCCGCAGAGCGCGCCGCCGCCGGCGCGCCGCATGTGGTGCGCCTGCGTGTGCCGGCGGAAGGGGTGTGCTCGGTGCAAGACCGGCTGCGCGGCGCCATCGAAACGCCGTGGCGCCAAGTGAACATGCAGGTGCTGCTGAAGCGCGATGGCTTCCCCACCTATCACTTGGCCGCCGCGGTGGACGACCACCTGATGGGCATCACCCATGTGCTGCGGGGCGATGAGTGGCTGAGCTCCATGCCGAAAGCGCAGCTCATCCATGAGTGCTTCGGTTGGCAACTGCCGGAGCACGCGCACCTGCCGCTGTTGCGCGACGCGCAGCGCCGCAAGCTCTCGAAGCGCCGCAACCCTACTGGCCTCGACTACTTCCGCGCCGCCGGCTACCTGCCCGAGGCGCTGCTCAACTACTTGGCGCTGATGGGCTGGTCGATGCCGGACGAGCGCGAGCTCTTCAGTTTGGAGGAACTGATCGCAGCGTTCGATTTAGATCGGGTCTCCACCGGCGGCCCGGTGTTCGACATGGAAAAGTTGAACTGGCTGAACGGGCAGCACATGCGCCGCCTCTCGCCGGCAGCGTTCGTGGAACGGGTGGAGCGCTGGGGCATCAACCGCGAACGCCTAGGGCGCTTGGCGCCGTTGGTGCAGCCCCGCGCCGAACGCTTAAGCGACGTGGTGCCCTTGGCGGACTACTTGCTCGGCGAGCGTCCGGCACTCAAGGCCGATGCCTTCGCGCACAAGGCGCTGTCCGCCGAGGATTGTCGGCGGATTCTGCACCATGCGCTGCGCGCCCTTCAGTCTGAAGCGCAATGGGAGAGCGCCGCGCTGATGGCGCGCATGAAGCCCCTTGCCGCGGCGCTGGAGCTCAAACTGCGGGATTTCTTGTTTCCCTTGTTCGTGGCGATTGCCGGCCGCGCCGCGGCGCTGCCGCTGTTTGATTCGATGGCGCTCCTCGGCGCAGAGCTCACCCGCGCCCGCCTGCGCTCCGCCCTCGACGCCTTGGGCGGCGTCTCGAACAAGGCAGCCAAGCGGCTTGACGCCGAGTTCGACGCGCTGCCCCTTGCGGGGCCTTCGGCAGCGCCAGCGAACTAGGGCCGGCGTTGCGCCGCCGGCGCTGCCCGTCGTTGACACCCGCGCCGCCGCGGGCGTAGCATCCAAACCTCACTCGACGGGGCCATAGCTCAGCTGGGAGAGCGCTACAATGGCATTGTAGAGGTCGCCGGTTCGATCCCGGCTGGCTCCACCAACCCCGCCCATCCACGCTCCATGCCTCGTTCCCAAAGTTCCCGCACACCGTCGCGCGCGCCGCTGCTTGGCGTCGCATTGGCTGCGTTCGTCGCCGGCTGCGGCCAGGATGCCGCGCCGCCGCCGGCGTTCGAGGCCGTGCATGACATGCAGGACACGATGAACCTCGTGCTGGAGCCCGCCGCGGACGTGATTTGGGATTCGGCAGGCCAAATCATCACCGCGGAAGGCGTGGAAGATCTCGCCCCCACCACCGAGGAAGGGTGGCTTGCAGTCGTCCATGCCGCGGCGGTGCTCGCGGAATCCGGCAATCTCCTGATGATGCCGCCGCGCGCGCTCGATCAAGAGGATTGGGTGGAAATCTCCCGCGGCCTCACCGCGGCAGCGCAGCGCGCGAAGGCTGCGGCGCTGGCTGAAGACGCCGATGCGCTGTTCGCAGCCGGCGGGTTGCTTTACAACGTTTGCGTGTCCTGTCATCAGCATTACTGGGTGAACCGGCCCGTCCGCCCGAGCGAGACGTGAGGCGCCTGCATGGCGCGGACGGCCATCGCGCCGTAGCGCCGCGTCATCACGCTTGGCGGGGTGCGCGGCTCGTGGCTCGCCTTGGCTTGGCGCTCGTCGCCGTCCCCGCGTTCGGCCATGCCGTGTCGGGCAGCGACGCGGCGTTCGTCGGCGCCATCGACGGCGTGGCCGTGGCGCCATTCATCTACCTCGGCGCCAAGCACATGGTCACGGGGTACGACCATCTGCTGTTCCTCGCCGGCGTCATCTTCTTCTTGCATCGCCTGCGCGACGTCGCGCTCTATGTCACCTTGTTCACCGCTGGGCACAGCCTCACCTTGCTCGCCGGCGTGGTGGGCGGTTGGCGGGCGAATCCTTGGCTCGTGGACGCCATCATCGGCTTCTCCATCGTCTACAAGGCGTTCGAGAACATGGATGGCTTGCGGCGCGTCTTCGGCGTGTCGCCCAACGCCAAGGCGGCGGTGTTCGTCTTTGGCTTGTGCCACGGCATGGGCCTCGCCACCAAGCTGCAGGACTTGCTCGTGTCGCCGAACGGCCGCCTCGCCAATCTCCTGAGCTTCAACGCTGGGGTGGAAATCGGCCAGTTCACGGCCTTGGCCGCGTTGCTGGCAGCGTTCGCCTTGTGGCGCGCCAGGCGTGGGTTCGCCGGCCATGCCTATGCCGCCAACGTCCTGCTGATGGCGGGCGGATTCCTGCTTGCCGGCTATCAGTTGGCCGGCATGGCGCTGGCGCCCGCGCCGACATGACTGCGGCGCCCCGACGCGGCCCTTGGCGCATCGTCGCCGCTACCGCTGGCGCCGCGGTGTTCGCGGCCTTGGCGCTGTTCGGCGCGGTGCTGCCGGCCGAGTTTGGATACGACCCTTTCGGCTTCGGCGCGGCGCTCGGCCTGAAGGGCCTGTCGCGGGACGTGACGGCGGTGCTGGCGCGCCAAGACGATGGCTTCGCCACGGATGAGGCGCGCTGGGTGTTGTCGCCGTTCGAGTCCTTCGAGTACAAGTATCGCCTCGAAGCCGGAGACAGCATGGTCTACGCATGGGAAGCGAGCGACGCGTTGTTGTACGAGTTGCATAGCGAGCCGGACGGCGCCGAGCCGGGCTTCGCGGAAACGTTTGACAGGGCGCGCGCCGCGGCCGGCGCCGGTGCCTACGTGGCGCCGTTCCCCGGCATCCACGGTTGGTTCTGGGAGAATCGCGGCGCCGAGGACGTCACCCTCACGCTGCGCAGCGCCGGCTTCTATTCCACCGCGTTCGAGTACTTTGGTGGCGTGAAGCGCACCCGCGCTGTGCGTGCGCCGCGGCCGGCAGCCACGGGCGCGCCCGCCGCGGCGGTGCCAGACGCAGCGACCTTGGCGGCGGTGCGCGGCGACGGGTCGGGGCAGGGCGCGGCGCCGCTCGGCCAGGGCGAGGATGCGCCGGCTGCCTTCGAGGCGGCATCGCCATGAGCCTGCTGCCCTTCTGCGAGTGGCTCGCAAGCACGCAATGGAGCATTGCGCTGCACGAGAGCCTCTACGCCTACCCGCTCATCGAATCCAGCCATGTGCTCGGCTTGCTGCTCTTCGCCGGCACCATCGCCATGGTGGACTTGCGGCTGCTCGGCGTCGCGTTCAAGGCGGTGCCCGTCTCCGAAATGAACGCCCGCATCCTGCCTTGGACCATCGTTGGCGCGGTGGTGATGATCGGCACCGGCATCCTGCTCTTCTACGCCATCCCGGTGCGCACCTATCAGAGCGTTTGGTTCCGCGCCAAGGTCATCTTCCTCATCGCCGCGGCGGTGAACGTCTGGATTTTCCACAAGCGCGTGTCGCGAAATCGGGAGAGGTGGGATGCCGCCCCCAAACCGCCGCTGAACGCGCGCGTCACCGCCGCCACCTCGCTGGCGCTGTGGGCGGGCATCATCGTCTTTGGCCGCATGATCGCCTACAACTGGTTCGACTGTTATCGCCCGCAGTCGAACTTCGTGCAGTGGCTCGCTGGCTGCGTGGTGGAGGCGAGCGCATGACTTGGGTGGAGCGCTTTGATGCCTTGGAGCGCGGCCCCGTCGGCATGGCCATCCGCGAATCCCTGTGGTTGTTTCCTGCCATTGAAGCTGTCCATCTCTTGGGCCTCGCCCTGCTCGGCGGCGCCGTGCTGATGGTGGATCTGCGGCTGCTCGGCATGGGCTTGCGCGGGCGGGCGCTGAACTTGGTGGTGGCGGATGCGCGGCCTTGGCTGTTGATCGCCATCGGCGTGATGCTGGCCACCGGCATTCCGCTGTTCCTGTCGGAAGCCGTGAAGTGCTTCTACAACTTTTCCTTTTGGGTGAAGATGATCGCGTTGCCGATCGCGCTGGTGTTCACCTTTGCCGTCAAGCATCCGCTGGCGCGGCGCAATCCGCCCCGCGCCGCGGCCGCGCTGCTTGGCGTCGCGTCCATCGGCGTGTGGTTCACGGTGGCCGCCGCGGGGCGCTGGATCGGCTTCTCGGGCTGACGCGGACGCCGCCAGCGGCAAGCGCTGGGGCATCATCGTCATGCTTAGGTCGAACGGGCGCCGGCGCCGGCCTCAGTCGCGCAGCGAGATCGCCTCGAAGTCGCCTTCGCACAGCGCCGCGGCGAGTTCCGCTTCCGTTTCGATGCGGCGCGCGAAGCGCGTGGCGCAACGCCCGATGTGGCTCACGATGTGCGCGTCGCTGCCGCCGATGCCAAGATAGTTCTGCTCGGCGGCCATCTGCTGCGCGATGACGTCTTCCTCGCCGCGGCTGCCGCCGTTGCGCACTTCCACGATGCGCACTCCTGCCGGCACGCCGAGGGTGCCGATGTGGGCGCTCATGCCGACGCGCTTGCGGCCAGGATGGCACGGCGCCGCCACCGCGCCGTTGGCCTCGCATGCGGCGATGACCTCCGCCAAGGGCAAGCCGATGGCGCCGAAATCGAAGGCTTGCGTCAACGCTTCGGTCACCCCGAACACCAGCACATGGCCATATTCGGTTTCCACTTCGCTGCCCTTGAGGATGACTTGGCCGAACTCTTGGGCAAGGTCTGAATAGTCCGACTCGAAGTCGAACTGGCGGTGCTCGGTGAGCACGAAGCCGTCGATGCCGATGTCGCGGGCGCGAATCCATTGGCAGTAGTTCCGCACCTTGGCGCGGCCGTCATCGGACTTCACCGAGTGCGCGTGCAGGTCAAGGATCATGCCGCCGCTCCTCCCACGCGCCGCCACGCCGCGTCCAACTGGGCGAGCAACTGCGCTTCGCTGCCGGAATTGTCGATCATCACATCCGCCTTCGCTTCGCGCTCCGCGTTCGATAGCTGCGCGTCAATGCGCGCTTCCACGGCTGCGGCGTTGGCGCCATCGCGTTGCATGGCGCGGCGAATCGCCGTTTCCCGGTCGACGCCCACTACCCAAGTTTCGTCCACGGCGTCTTGCCAGCCGGCTTCCAGCAGCACGGCGGCTTCCAGCACCACCACGGCGTCTGGCCGCGCCGCCTGCGCCGCGGCGATGTCGGCTTCGGCCAAGCGGCGTATCTCTGGCCAAACGATGTCCGTCAACTGCCGCAACGCATCCGCGTCGCCGAACACCTTGGCGCCGAGGCGCTTGCGGTCGATGCGGCCATCGTCGCCGCGCACCTCCTCGCCAAACGTCTCGATGACCGCTTGGTGCGCCCCAGTGCCCGGTTCGTAGGCGCGATGACCGAGCTGGTCCGCATCAATGACGTGTGCGCCAAGCGCGCCAAGATGCCGCGCCGCAGTGGACTTGCCGGAAGCGATGCCGCCTGTGAGGCCGATGATCAACGCAGTGCCCCGAAGAAACGAGCTTATGTTACACGCAACGGGGTGGGTGCCGAAACCGGCGATTCGGGGAACGTCGAATAGGTGATGATGGCAGGCGATCACGTGCCAACATCGTTATCCAGCTTCACTTGGGCTGTTTGGATGATGAAAAGAGTTCCTCTACGTTCCTTTTGGCGGCCTCAACGCCATCAACAAAATGCTTCTCCCTAAATTCGATTGTCAACATCCACAGCCAATGAATGAGTAGCGTAATGACCATGAGTAGAGGCCCTACCAAGATCGTCGATGCCGTCCACACGAAGGACATAGGGGTATTGGAGCGAAAGATGAGAAGAATCCCTATGACAACAATGGTAACGAGTGCGCTCAAGCTGCGGCCCACTCTCCTAGCCCATGTGACGAAGGTATCGCATTTGGCGCGGCCACTATCATCCTCTTTGACCACGTCGACTCTTGCGAGTTTCTCATCCAGCCTGCTCCTAGATTCCTCGCGGCGAACTCGGAGGAGTTCGTAGATTCGATCCCACCAGATGAAGAAGGTTAGATTGAGTGCGGAGGTGACGCTCAGGAAAGTGGCGTAGTCGTGCAGAGTGCAATCGTCGCTAGGCCAGCACAAGGGCAAAGATGTTGTGTCGCTCACCACGGCAGTTTTCGTTCCAGCCCAAATGGAAGAATCGACTGGGACGCCCGTAAGCGACCTGCGCAGTCCTTCTTGGTTCGATCTCCTAAGCCAGGCTGTTCACGTCAACTGTTTTGCCGATTTAAACAGGACGTCATCGAAAATGTCGGCGAGCATATTAGCCATTTTGCCGTCGCCGAAGTTCACATGGGCTGCAGCTCTGCGAACGTTGGTCTCGAGACGATAGGCGGTCCTGTCCATAACCATCCAATGATTAAGGAAACTGAACTCCTCTAGGTGCCTAATGCTGTCCGGCGAGCTTTGGCGTATGTCCAAAGAGCCTGATAGCTTCCCCGCCTGTTTCAAGCGGGCTTCGATCCGAGCGAGTGGGTGGTCGACCCATGTCTGGCCGGCGTCGACATCAATGTCATCTTGAAGGACGACTTGGAGTTTCACATTGGCAGTCAGCAAGTTCTCAACTGCCGCGGCGATCCGATGGTTTCCGTAGACCTCAACACCGCGGACGGTTCGACTTAGGCGGCCAGAGAAAAGGCGGACTTCCTTCTTTGCATGCGTAAAGAACTTCTCGATCAGGTACACGGCATGCTGCGGTCGGCCATTGCTGAATAGCAGATCTGCCCCCTGCGCCAGCGCCGTGTCGACTTTCTCGAAGTAAGCCTTCTCTTCTTCACTCCAAGTGTCGGGGTTGAACGGGTCAAGCGTAGTCGTCATCGAGATTCCCTCGGCATCGGTTCAGCGCCTCATGGACGGTGCCGCGCCTAGGGGGAGCCCTTGGCGCAGCATCGGAGGTCGCACGATGCGGATGTTCGCACAGGACAGCACCCGTCTGCCAGACACTGCGGGCGGAAGAAGCCGCTGCGCGAGGGAGGCGCCCGAACCCCAGCGCCCCCTTTGGCCTGCGGCCGCTCTTGGCGCCGCGTCTTGAGCGCCAGCGCCGCCGTACAATGCCGTTGTGAAACCCCCCGCCGTGTCATTCGTGCTTGTCGATGGACGCCGCGAGCGGCATCCGGTCGCGCTGGGCGATACGGTGTTGGATTGCGCCTTGGACAACGGCGTGGCCGGCTTGGTGGGGCAGTGCGGGGGCGCCTGCAATTGCTCCACCTGCCACTGCTATGTGGATTCCCCGTGGCTGGAACGCTTGCCGCCGATGATCGACGACGAACGCGCCCTGCTCGAATACGCTTGGCATAGGCGCCACAATAGCCGCTTGGCTTGTCAGATAAGCATGACGCCGGCCTTGGACGGCATCGTCGTGCGGATGCCGGAACGCCAAACCTGACAGCGGCGACGAAGAGGAATCGACATGCAGGACTTTCGGGGCAAACTAGCCGTCATCACTGGCGGCGGCGCGGGCATGGGGCGGCAACTTGCGGTGCAGCTCGCCGCCGCTGGCTGCCATGTCGCGATTTGCGACGTGTTCGCGGATGACATGGCGGCAACGGTGGCGCTCTGCGACCGCGGCGTCACCGTCAGCGCCCACGAGTGCGACGTGTCCGACGAAGAACAGGTGCTCGCGTTCCGCGACGCGGTGGTGGAACGCCACGGCGCCGAGCACATCAACTTGCTCTTCAACAACGCCGGCATCGGCGGCGGCGGCGAGTTCGTCGATGGCGACCGCGAGGCGTGGGAACGCACCTTCGGCGTCTGCTGGCACGGCGTGTACTACTGCGCCCGCGCCTTCATGCCGCTGCTGGTGGCGAGCGACGCGGGGTACATCGTCAACACCTCCAGCGTCAACGGCTTCTGGGCCAGCGTCGGCCCCGCCAATCCGCACACGGCTTACAGCGCGGCCAAGTTCGCCGTGAAGGGCTTTTCCGAAGCCCTCATTGCAGACCTCAGGATGCATGCGCCGCACGTCAAAGTGGCGGTGGTGATGCCAGGGCACATCGGCACCTCCATCGCCATCAACTCGGGGCGCATCCATGGGCAACCCGCGCCGGCAGACTTGCCGGCGGACCAAGTGGCCAAGATTCGCGAGCAAATGGTGGCGAGCGGTTTGCCGGTCGGCAACGAATCGGACGATCAGATCCGCGCCGCCGTGGCGCAGCGCGCCATCGACTTTCGCGACGCCGCGCCCACCACCGCTGCGCAAGCGGCCACCATCATTCTGGACGGCGTGCGCGCCGGCAAGTGGCGCATCTTGGTGGGCCACGATGCCCATGTGATCGATCGCCTCGTGCGGGAAGACCCAGAGCCGGTGTACGAGCCAGAGTTCATGGGCGAGCTCGCCAAGGAGCGCCTGTTCCAGTTCGCGCAGCGTTAGGTCTCGCCCGTTGAGCGCCCGCCCGCCCTTCCGGGAGCAGCTTCGGCGTTCTTGGGAACGCTCCGGCGGCATGCTCTGCGTGGGGCTGGACCCGCATTTGGAGCAGGTGAGCGCCTGCCTGCCGGAGAGCCGCCGCCCCATCTTCGAGTTCTGCCGCGCTGTCGTTGATGCCACGGCGCACTTGGCCTGCGTCTTCAAGCCGCAGATCGCCTGTTTCGCCGCGGCCCGCGCGGAGCAAGACCTTGAGGCACTCATCGCCCACATCCACGCGGCGCATCCCGAGGTGCCGGTGCTGCTCGACGCCAAGCGCGGCGATGTGGGCGCCACCGCGGAACGCTATGCCGAGGAAGCGTTCGTGCGCTACAACGCAGACGGCGTGACGGTGAATCCGCTGCTTGGCTGGGAGAGCATCGAGCCGTATCGCCGCCACGGTGGGCGTGGCGTCGCGCTGCTGTGCCGCACCAGCAACCCGGACAGCGCTTGGCTGCAGGACCACCCGCCGGACGATCCGCTGTATCTGCGCATCGCCCGCGCCGCCCAGGAGCGGGACGCGGACGACCTGCTGCTCGTGCTCGGCGCCACCTACCCCGCGGCGCTCGCCGCCGCGCGCGGCGTTGCCGGGGATGTGCCGTTTCTGGTGCCAGGCGTGGGCGCCCAAGGCGGAGACCTTGGCGAGGCTTTGGCCGCCGGGCGCGACGCGGTCGGTCGCGGCCTCGTGGTCAACGCATCGCGCAGCGTCATCTTCGCCGAGGTTGGGCCCGGCTTTGCAGCCGCAGCGCGCGCCGGCGCCGAAGCGCTGCATCGGGCGCTGCGGCTGCCGGCCGCGCCGCAACCAGCGTAGCCCCGCTTCCGGCCAGCGTTGCCAAGGCTGCCGGCCGCCTAATCCGCAGGCTTTGGGCGCATTTCGAGCGTGGCGCTGCCCTCACAATGGCTGCAACGCCGCGGCGAGGTTGGCCGCCGGCAGTGCGCGGATGTTCGGCGCGAGCGGATAGCGCTCCGTTCCCGCGTGAACCACGTCCAAGCGTTCGAGACGGAGCGTTTCCAAGGCCGAGTGCATCGAACGGGTGAGCCGCGGCGCTTCGGCGCGTTTCACCTCGAAGCCGTAGCGCTGGCCGCTGGCTGTCACCAACAGATCGAGTTCCGCGCCGGAGTGCGTGGCCCAGTGGAAGCACTGGTCGGGCTGCGCGCCCAGCAACTGAATGATCTGTTGCACGATGAACCCCTCCCAAGATGCGCCCACCTTGGGATGGGAGACCACTTCTTCCCGGCCGGTGAGTTGTAGGAGCGCGTGGAGGATGCCGGAGTCTCCGACATAAACCTTCGGCGAACGCACCTGCCGCTTGCCGATGTTCTCGTGCCACGGCTGCAACTGCCGCACCGCGAACACAGAGGTCAAGAGGTCCAAGTAACGCTGGACGGCGGTGTGCGAGATGCCGAACGCGCGCCCAAACTCGGTGCCGTTCCAGCGCTGCCCGTGCCAATGCGCCAGCATGGTCCAGAAGCGGCGCAGGGTGGTGGAGGGCAACAAGCTGCCGAGCTCCGCCAAGTCCCGCTCGAGGAACGTGCGGATGAACCCATCCCGCCAACGGCGGCTGGCCGCTTCAGACCGAGCAAGGTAGGAAAGCGGAAAGCCGCCGCGCAGCCATAGCCGCTCCAAGTCTCCGGCCTCGCGCAGCCCGAGGCCATCGAGTTCGTGGAATGCCAGCCGTCCGGCAAGGGTTTCCGAGGTTTGGCGAAGGAGCTCTGGCGAGGCGCTGCCCAGCACCAAGAACCGGGCCGGGGTGCGCGGGCGGTCCGCAAGCACCCGCAGCAGCGGAAACACCTCTGGCAAGCGCTGCACTTCGTCGAGCACCACCAGCCCGCGCAATGGCCGCAGTTCCAGGCCGGGGTCTGCCAAGCGCGCGAGGTCGATGGGGTCTTCCAAGTCGAACCAAGTCGCCGCCCCGCGGCGCTGCGCGGCCAGATGCCGCGCCAAGGTGGACTTGCCCACTTGGCGCGCGCCGAGCAGCGCGACCACCGGAAACTCCCGCAGCAGCAGCTTGAGGCGGCGCAGATGAGCGGTTCGAGGAACATCCATCATTGAAATCTGAACGCTGGCCGTTCAATTTTCAATGATAACTCCCGATGAACGCGGACGTCCATTTGCATTGAAAATTGAATGCTGGACATTCAGATTTCAATGCTGAAACCGAGGCATGCCATCCGCTACTTGCATTGAAATCTGAACGCCGACCGTTCAGATTTCAATGATGGACACGGCATGGAAGGCCCCGCGCTGCGTGTTGACAGCCTGTGCCCCGCCTTTGCATGAACTGTGGGCCATGCATTAGCCTTGCCGTTTGCGGTTGGCGAGGAGCTCGATGGCGGAGCGTGCGACATTCGTTTGGGACGATCCCTTCCTGTTGGAAGAGCAACTCAGCGAAGAGGAGCGTCTGGCGCGGGACGCCGCCCGCGCCTATGCCCAAGCGCAGCTCATGCCGCGCGCCCTCGAAGCGAACCGGCGCGAGCGGTTCGACCGCGACATCATGAACGAGATGGGCGAACTGGGGCTGCTGGGCGCCACGCTGCCGCCCAAGTATGGCTGCGCCGGCGCGTCCTACGTCGTCTACGGCCTGATGGCGCGGGAGGTCGAGCGGGTGGACAGCGGCTACCGCTCCGCCATGAGCGTGCAGTCTTCGCTGGTGATGCATCCCATCCACGCCTACGGCACCGAGGCGCAGCGCGAACGCTATCTGCCGAAGCTCGCATCCGGGGACTGGGTCGGCTGCTTCGGCCTGACAGAGCCAGACCATGGGTCAGACCCAGGCGGCATGGCGTCCCGCGCCGTGCGCGATGGCGATGAGTTCGTGTTGAACGGCGCCAAAACGTGGATCACCAACGCGCCCATCGCCGATGTCGCGTTGGTGTGGGCGAAGCTCGATGGCGACATCCGCGGTTTCCTCGTCGAGCGGCCCACGCCCGGCTTCAGCACACCCCGCATCGAGGGCAAGATGAGCATGCGCGCTTCCACCACCGGCCAAATCGCCATGCAAGATGTGCGCATCCCTGCGGACAACCTGTTGCCGGGCGCGCGTGGCCTGGGCGGCCCGTTCGGCTGCTTGAACCGCGCCCGCTATGGCATCGCTTGGGGCGCGATGGGCGCCGCCGAGTTCTGCTGGCACGCCGCGCGCCAGTACGTTTTGGATCGCAAGCAGTTCGGCCGTCCCCTCGCGGCGAACCAACTGGTGCAGAAGAAGCTCGCAGACATGCAAACGGAAATCGCGCTGGGGCTGCAGGGCTGCCTGCGCATGGGGCGCCTCATGGACGCCGGCCGCCTGCCGGTGGAGAGCATCTCGCTGATGAAGCGCAACAACTGCGGCAAGGCGCTGGAAGTGGCCCGCGCGGCGCGGGACATGCACGGCGGCAACGGCATCTCAGACGAATACCACGTCATCCGCCACCTGATGAACTTGGAAACCGTCAACACCTACGAGGGCACCCACGACATCCACGCCCTGATATTGGGCCGCGCGCAAACCGGGCTGCAGGCGTTCACCGGCGCTTGACGCCAAGCCGCGGCCCAGCCGCCGCGCCGCCCGCACCCTCCATCGGCAAGCCGGGCGGCTGATATCAGGCCGATATCAGAACGTGGAGATATTCCGCAGCGCACCGCCCGCGCCTTCCTTCCCCCGAACCCCACATTTAAGGTTGCCCGGCATGCAAAGCACAAAACAAACTGGGGGGGACCAAAGACGTGATTCGCATACTCATCGCGGACGACCATGAGTTGTTCCGCATCGGGCTGGCGCGGGTATTGGCCGACGTCAGCACATTCGAAGTGGTGGCGGACGCCGAGACTGGCGAGCAGGCCGTGGACATCTGCCGGGACATGCTGCCGCATGTGGTGCTGATGGATTTGGCCATGCCGGGCATCGGTGGCTTTGAGGCCACGCGGCGCATCGTCCGCTTGGCGGGGGACACCCGCGTCGTCGTGCTCACCGCCCGCCGGGACGAGCCGTATCCGTCGCAGGCGCTCAAGGCCGGCGCGTGCGGCTACGTCACCAAGACGTCAAGCGTCTCGGAGCTGGTGAAGGCGGTGCGCCAAGTTTGCGAAGGGCAGCGCTTCGTCAGCGCGGACGTGGCGCAGCAACTCGCGCTGCGCTCGTTCGAGCAAACGGCGCGGTGTCCATTCGAGCTGCTTTCGAACCGCGAAATGCAGGTGACGCTCATGGTCGTCAACTGCCACCGCGTGCAGGACATTTCGGCCAATCTGCACTTGAGCCCGAAAACCGTCAACAGCTACCGCTACCGCATTTTCGAGAAGTTGAACGTATCGAGCGACGTGGAGCTTGCGCTGCTGGCAGTGAAGCATGGCGTGGTTGCCACCAACGCGCCGGCCGTCCCGACCGCGATGGCGCCGCTGCCGCCGCGGGCCGTGCGGCCGGCGCCTGCGGCCGCGGCGCTCAGCGAGGCCTAGCCGCTGGTTCAAGGGGTGAACCGCGCGGCCCGCCGCCCAATCCAAGCCCAGGCTGGCGTTGCCTCCGTGGCGAACGCCGCCGTATATTTCGGGGATGGCGCTCCCCGAGCGGTTCGACCCCGAGCCAGTCCTCGCCTCGCTCACCCGGAAGCCCGGCGTGTATCGCATGCTCGATGCCGACGGCGACGTGCTCTATGTGGGCAAGGCGCGCAACTTGCGGGCGCGCGTCACGTCCTACTTCCGCGCCTCTGGCCTCACCGCCAAGACCATGGCCTTGGTGGCGCGCATCCACGCCATCGACGTCACCGTCACGCGCAGCGAAACCGAGGCGCTGCTGCTGGAACAGAGCCTCGTCAAGGCCGAGCGGCCGCCTTACAACGTGGTGTTGCGGGATGACAAGTCCTACCCCTACATCCATCTGACGGAGCACGACTTTCCGCGCTTGGCGTTCCACCGCGGCGCCCGCGACAAGCCTGGGCGGTACTTTGGCCCGTTTCCCAGCGCCTACGCCGTGCGCGACAGCCTGAACCTGCTGCAGCGGCTGTTCCGCATCCGCTCATGCGAGGACAGCTTCTTCCGCAACCGTTCGCGGCCTTGCCTGCAGCATCAAATCCGCCGTTGCACCGCGCCCTGCGTGGGCCTCATCAAGCCGGAGCAGTACGCCGAAGACGTGCGCCTCGCGGTGATGTTCCTGGAAGGCTCCAGCGCCGCCGTGCTGCGGGAGTTCGGGCGCAAGATGGAGGCCGCCGCGGAAGACCTGCAGTTCGAGCGGGCGGCGCGCTACCGAGATCAGATCAGCCATCTGCAGCGGGTGCAGGAGAGCCAATATGTGCATGGCGCCGGCGGCGACGTGGACACGTTCGGCGTGGCGACGGCGGCCGGCCACGCCTGTGTGCAGGGGTTGTTCGTGCGCGACGGGCGGATGCTTGGCCAGCGCGCTTGGTTCCCGAAGAACGAACTGGACGCGCCGGCCCCCGAGCTGCTGTCCGCCTTTCTGTCGCAGTATTACTTCGGCAGCGTCCAGCGGGAACTGCCGCGCCGCGTCGTCGCCGCGGTGCCGGCGGCCGAGCGTGCGCTGTTGGCGGAAGCCTTGAGCGAGCAGGCTGGGCGTCGCGTCAAGGTGTCTGCCGGCGCCAAGGGGCGTTCGGCGCGGTGGCGTGAAATGGCCACTGAAAACGCCGAGCTGGCGCTCGCCTCGTACGCGGCGTCGCGGCGCAACGTGTTCGCGCGGTTCGTCGATCTCCAAGAGGCGTTGGGTTTGGAGGACGTGCCGCAGCGCATCGAGTGCTTCGACGTCAGCCACACGGGCGGCGACGAGACCGTGGCGTCGTGCGTCGTGTTCGACATGAACGGCCCGTTGAAGTCTGACTATCGGCGCTTCAACGTGGAAGGCGTGGCCGCCGGGGACGATTTCGCCGCCATGGAACAAACGCTCCGGCGCCGCTACCGGCGGCTCAAGCAGGGCGAAGCGCCGTTCCCGGATGTGCTGGTGGTGGATGGCGGCCAAGGCCAACTCGCCCGCGCCACGCAGGTGCTCGATGCGCTGCAGGTTGAAGGCGCCTGCGTGGTCGGCATCGCCAAGGGGCCGTCGCGCAAGCCCGGCTTGGAAAGAGTGCTCATCGCCGGCCAAGGCGAGGTGGCGCTGCCGCCGGCCGGCGGCGCCATGCATTTGCTGCAGCAGGTGCGCGACGAAGCGCATCGCTTTGCCATCACCGGGCATCGGGGCCGCCGCGGCAAGCGCCCGCGCCGCTCGGAGTTGGATGGCATTCCCGGCGTGGGGCCGAAGCGCAAGCGCGAGCTGCTCGCCCACTTTGGCTCCGTGGCGTCCATCAAGGGCGCGAGCGCGGAAGAGATCGCCAAGGCGCCCGGCGTCAGCCGCACCTTGGCGGAAGCGGTATACGGGGCGCTGCATCCGGCCTAATGCTGGTTGGCCGAGGCGCTACAATCGGTTGCGCGGAACCGGACGATGCCGTTTAACCTCCCGAACATCCTCACGGCGGCGCGCATCGGCCTCATTCCGGTGTTTGCGCTGGTCTATGTCACGACGGATGAGTGGTACTCGCTGGCTGCCGTGCTGTTCGCCTTGGCCGCGTTCACGGATTGGCTGGATGGCTATCTGGCGCGCCGCCTTGGCCAAACCACGCGCTTCGGCGCATTTCTAGATCCGGTGGCCGACAAGCTCATCGTGGTGACCGCGCTGGTCATCCTCATCGGCAACCACGCCAACCTGTGGCTGACGCTGCCGGGCGTGGTGATCGTCGGGCGCGAGATCGTCATCTCCGCGTTGCGCGAGTGGATGGCTGAGATGCATGGCCGCGGGCTGGTGGCGGTGTCGTGGATCGCCAAGGTGAAGACGTCCGTGCAGATGATGGCCATCGTCGTGCTGCTGGCGAATCCGCCGCAGGTGGATCGGCCTTGGGTGATCGTCGGCTATGTGCTTTGCTATGTGGCTGCGCTGCTGACATTGGCGTCGATGGTGGCGTACCTGCGCGCGGCTTGGCCAGCGCTGCGCGACGGCTTCACCGGCAGCTAGCGGCACCCCACGCGCGCCAGCGCAGCCGGCGCGCGCTGACGTGCAAGAGTGATAGCATCGCCGCCGCGCCGGTGGCTGGATGGCAGAGTGGTGATGCAGCGGACTGCAAATCCGCGTACGCCGGTTCGATTCCGGCTCCAGCCTCCAACGGTCGCGGCGCCCGCGGCCAACGCCCGTCTAGCCCGCTTTAGGCGTTGGCCGTCACGCCTCCCGCGGCGTCAAGGCGCGCCAGCACCCTCCGCTCGGAAGCATCGAACGCCCCGCGCCGTTCCAGCGTGAACGTGGCGCAAGCCGCCGCGAAGCGCCCCGCCGCCGCCACATCGTCGCCCCGCTGGCGCCGCGCCAAGTACGCCGCGAAAAAGGTGTCTCCGCAGCCGGTGGCATCGACGCGCCGTTTGGCCGGCAGGGCGGCGATGTGGCGCAGCCCGTGTGGCCCGGCGATGAACGCGCCGCGCTCGGCCAAAGTGACGATGGCCTCGTGCGGGTGCCTGCCCAGTTGATCCGCCAAGCGCCGCGCGGCGCGCCCAGGGTCTGCTTCGCCCGTCAACGCCGCCGCTTCCGCATCATCCACCTTGAGAAAGCTCACCCACTTGAGCCCGGCTGCCGCGTCGTCCTGCGGCTCCTCCTTCACAAAGCCCTCGCGGGCTGATCGCACCATGCCCTGGGCGTCCAGCGCGACGCTTCCCCGCGCGGCGGCGCACTCGATGAAGTGAACGTCCATGTCGCTCGCCAACAGCGGCCCTAAATGCAGGACGGAAGCGTCCGCAGCGGCCAGATCCTCCACGGTGAACGGTGCCGCGATCGCGGCAACGGCTTGCTCGCGGCGTGTCATGGCCGCGCCAATCCAGTTGTTGTCGAACGTGGTGGTCGCTGGGCTTGCGCCCACAGTCAGCTTGGCGCCGGCGGCGTCGAGTTCCCGCGTGAGGGCAGCGCGGTCCGCCGCCGCCATCCGTGTCGTCACAGCCACCCGTTCACCCAACCGCAGCAGCGTCAGCGCCCCGTAGTAGGCGGCGCCGCCTGGCTGCTCGCGCATGTCAGCGCCGCTGCGGATGCGATCCTGTGTGATGTGGCCGATGGTGTGGAAAGACATGCCCGCAGGCCAACCTAGGCGGAGCGGGGCGTGCAGACGTGGATCATGCCGTCACTCCGGGGCGACGCCGGCGCCAACCTGCGTTGGCCTTGGGGTGCCCTTGATACCATTGGCCACGCCCGTGTGCCACGCCGCCGCCGTCTCGCCCGTCGCCGAACGCCTGCGTGCCACGCCTTTTGACTCAACGGAGCGCCCTGAAGTTGCGTTGGATTCATGGCATCGCCGTGCAAGGCATCGATGTGGATGCGCAAACGCGCTGCCGGCACTGGCACGGCGCCGCGGACGTGGTGGCGCTCAGGATGAGATGCTGCGGCATGTGGGTTCCATGCTTCGCTTGCCACGCCGCGTTGGCGAACCACGCCGCTGCCGTCTGGCCGGTCTCCGAACGCCATGCCACCGCGGTGCTGTGTGGCGCCTGCGGCGGTCGCCTGAGCATTCGCGAATATCTCGCCGCGCCCGCTGGCTGCCCGCGTTGCGCCGAGCCGTTCAATCCAGGTTGCGTCAAGCACCATCACCTGTACTTCGCGCTCACGGCGGCGGAACGCAGCCGCCAGCCATCTGCCACGCCGCCGCGGTGCCTTCACAATGGTTGAAACTGGCAAGCGCGTCGCCATCGACATTGGCGGCACCTTCACGGACGTGGTGCTCGATGGTGGCGGCGAGCGATTCGCCACCAAGGTGCTCACCACTCACGACGCGCCGGCGGGCGGCGCGTTGGCTGGCCTCGACGCGGTGTTGCGCCTTGGCGGGTGCCGCGCCGAGGACATTGACGTCATCCTGCATGGCACCACGCTGGCCACCAATGCCCTCATCGAGCGGCGCGGCGCCACCTTGGCGCTCATCACCACGGCGGGGCATCGCGACGCCTTGGAGATGGCCTACGAGAACCGTTTCGAGCAATACGACGTGAACATCGACCGGCCACCGCCGCTCGTGCCGCGGGAACGCCGCCACACCGTGCCGGAACGGTTGAACGCTGCCGGGCAGGTGCTGGTGCCGCTGGACGAGCAGGCAGTGCATGGCCTCGTGCGAGCGCTCAAGGCGCAAGGCGTCACCAGCGTGGCCGTTGGGCTGTTGCATGCCTATGCGAACCCAGCGCATGAGCAACGCATCGGCGCCATCCTTGCCGAGCATCTGCCGGATGTCTCGGTGACGCTCGCCAGTGAAGTATGCCCGGAGATCCGCGAGTTCGACCGTCTCTCCACCGCCTGCGCCAACGCCTATGTGAAGCCGCTCATGGCGCGCTATCTGCGCCAACTGGCAGCCGACCTCGCGGCGCGCGGCTGTCGCTGCCCGTTCCTGATGATGACCTCTGGCGGCGGCTTGACAGACATCGACACCGCAGCCCGCTTCCCGATTCGCCTCGTCGAATCCGGCCCCGCCGGCGGCGCCATCCTCGCCAGCCGCGTCGCGGAGCGTTTGGGCCTCGCCAAGGCCCTCTCCTTCGACATGGGCGGCACCACGGCGAAGATCTGCCTCATCGATGACTATGCGCCGCTGTTGTCGCGCTCCTTTGAGGTGGGGCGCAGCTATCGCTTCAAGAAGGGCAGCGGCCTGCCGCTGCGCGTGCCGGTCATCGAAATGGTGGAGATCGGCGCCGGCGGCGGCTCCATCGCCCAAGTGGACAAGCTCCGCCGCATTCAAGTGGGCCCCGCCAGCGCCGGCTCCGAACCCGGTCCGGCGTGTTATGGCCGCGGCGGCGACCGCGCTACGGTGACGGATGCGGATGCGGTGATGGGGCGGCTGGATGCGGAGCGCTTCGCCGGCGGCGCCATGCGCCTCGACGTGACCGCGGCGGCCGCCGCCATCGAGGGCGATGTCGGCGCCCCACTGGCGATGGATGGCCTGACCGCGGCCTTCGGCATCGGCGAGATCGTGGACGAAAACATGGCGGCGGCCGCGCGCGCCCACGCTGCGGAGTGGGGCAAGGCCCTCGCTGGGCGGGCGCTCATCGCGTACGGGGGCGCGGCGCCGCTGCATGCGGCGCAACTTGCGGACAAGCTCGGCATCGACCTCATCGTCGTGCCGCCGGGCGCCGGCGTCGGCTCGGCGCTCGGCTTTCTCGCCGCGCCCGTGGCCTATGAGGTGGCGCGCAGCCGTTACATGCGGCTTGCGGCCTTCGACGCCGCCGCCATCGACGCCGTGATGGCCGAGATGCGCACGGAGGCGCAGGCGGTGGTGGCGTTCGCCGCCGGGGCAACCTTCAAGGAAACGCGACGTGCCTACATGCGCTACGTCGGCCAGGGGTTCGAGATCGCCGTGGAGCTGGAGGACGGCGCCGAAGCCAGCGCGGAGGCGTTGGGCGCCGCCTTCGAGGAGGCTTACCGCGCCTTGTATGGCCGGGCTATCCCCGGCTTGGATGTGGAAGCCTTGAGCTGGACGCTGACGCTGAGCGCCCCGCCGCCGCCCTTGCCGGCGGCCATGTCCGCGTCGCCCGCCTCAGCCCAGGCGGCGCGCCTGGAGGACGCGCAGCTTTACGACCCAACGCGCCAAGCGGTTGCGTCGGCCGAACGCCACCCGCGCGAGGCGCTGGCGCCGGAGCAATCTCTGCATGGCCCAGCGCTCATCGTCGAAGCGCAGACCACCACGGTGGTGGGCGCCGGCTTCCGCGCCGCGGCGTCGGCGCAGGGCGACATCGTGATGCGCCGTGTTGCCGCAGCGAGCAAGGGGCAAGCATGAGCGCCGCGTCCGGCCACGCCGCCATCCAAACGCAACTCATCTGGAACCGGTTGCTTGCCATCGTCGAGGAGCAGGCGCAAACGTTGATGCGCACGGCCTTCTCGCCGGTGGTGCGCGAAGCGGGAGACCTTTCCGCCGGCGTCTTTGACGCCCGCGGCGCCATGCTGGCGCAGGCCGTCACTGGCACGCCCGGCCATGTCAACGCCATGGCCGCGGCCGTCGGCAAGTTCTTGGCGAAGTACCCGCTGCGCTCACTGGCGCCGGGCGATGTCCTGCTCACCAACGATCCATGGCACGCCACCGGCCACCTCAACGACTTCACGGTGGTGACGCCGGTGTTCCTTGGCGAGCGCGCCATCGCGCTGTTCGCCAGCACCAGCCACATCGCGGATGTGGGCGGGCGCGGCTTCGGCCCGGATGCCAACCAAGTGTTCGAGGAGGGCTTGAACATCCCCATCGGGCACCTGTTCCGCGCCGGGGCGCTCAACGAGACGCTGATGGAAATCGTGCGCGCCAACGTCCGCGACCCGCTGGCGGCGGAGGGAGACTTGCACTCGCTCGCCGCCTGCAACGCCACCGGCGCCGCGCAGTTGCTGGCGCTCTTGGCGGATTTCGGCCTGCGCTCTCTGGACACCGTTGGCGCCGCCATCTTGGCGAGTTCCGAACGCGCCATGCGCGAAGAGATCGCCGCCGTGCCCAACGGCATCTATCGTCAGGCGATGACCGTGGATGGCTATGACGATCCCGTTGAACTCGTCTGCGCGGTGACCGTTGCGGACGCGGAGGTGAAGGTGGACTTCAACGGTTCTTCCGGCCCGTCCGCGCATGGCGTGAACGTGCCGCTCAACTACACCGAAGCCTACGCCGCCTTTGGGGTGCGCTGCGTGGTGGGCAACGACGTGCCGAACAACGCCGGCTCGCTTGCCGCCATCCGCGTGACGGCGCCGGCCGGCAGCATCTTGAATGCGCAGCGGCCGGCGGCGGTGTCGGCGCGCCACGCCTTGGGCCAGTTGCTGCCAGACGTGGTGCTCGGCTGCTTGGAGCAAGCGCTGCCCGGCCACGCCCCGGCCGAGGGCGCCGCCTGCATCTGGAATCCGGTGCTGCTTTCCACCACCGGCGCCAAGGCGCCGTTCGTGGCCAATCCCATCTTCAACGGCGGCGCCGGCGCCCGCCCGGCCAAGGACGGCCTCTCCGCCACCGCATTCCCCTCCGGCGTGCGCGCCACGCCGGTGGAAGTGAACGAGGCCACCGCGCCGCTAGTGATCTGGCGCAAGGAATACATCACGGATTCCGGCGGCGCTGGCGAGCGGCGCGGTGGCTTGGGCCAAATCGTGGAGATTGCCCACGCCGATGGCGAGCCATTCGAGGCGTCGAAGATGTTCGAGCGCATCCGCCACCCCGCGCGCGGTCGGCATGGCGGCGTCGCCGGCCGCGCCGGTGAGGTGTATGTGAAGACGCCGGGCAACGCGGGCGCTAGGACACGCTTGCGCGCGAAGGGCAAGGAGACGGTGCCCGCCGGCGGCGTGCTCGTCTTCGAGACGCCCGGCGGCGGCGGCATTGGCGATCCGCGCCGCCGCGATCCAGCCGCGGTGCAGGCGGACGTGCAGGCCGGGTTGGTGTCGGCGGCCGCGGCGCGGGCGATCTACGGGCAGGAAGCGGGGGTTCCAAGGCAGGACGGCGGGGCGAACGAGTAGGGCGTACACAGGAGAAAGGGTAGGGCGGCGGCACCTTGGCGGACCTTCGACGTCAGCCGAGGGCGCTAGGCTTGGCGTCTCCTCAAGGCACTGGTGCCCGGGGCCGGGCTCGAACCGGCATGGAGTCGCCTCCGAGGGATTTTAAGTCCCTTGTGTCTACCTGTTTCACCACCCGGGCCGCATCGCCAGCGTATCGCCCCGGTTCGCCGTTTGCCAACGCCGGCATCGCGCGGGGCCGGGGTTAGAGGCTCAAGGCGAGGCGTTTCGTCGGACGCGCAAGCGTCGATGTTGACAAGCGCAAACTAGGCGCGACAATAGACACACTTCCTCCCCGCCGGACTTGCCGCAAGGCCCCGGCGGGGTTATCTCCCTTCCGCTTCGTCGACGCCAGCCCGGATTTGCCGCGGGCGGCTGCCGTGACTCGCACATCCGTTTTGACCTTCGGCGCCGGTTGCCGGAGGATTGAGGCTGCCGTTGGCGGCCCGATGGAGGAAGGAGGGTGACGATGCAGGGCAACCAAGCTGAAGGCCTGCTGGTTCGCGAGCAGGCGTTCTACGACGAGAACCGGGAGGCGCTGCTGTTGCGGCATCCCAACCGCTGGCTACTGGTCCACGGCGAGGAGCTGGTTGGCCACTTCGAGACGCTGGACAAGGCCGTTGCGAAGGGCGTCGCGATGTTCGGCAAGGAACCCTTCCTTGTACGCCGCGCCGGCGACCGGCAGATCGAGTTCAGCGCGCCGGCGCTGTCCCTCGTTCTGCTGTGGGGATGCCGATAGGTGGCCTTGGCGCCGCTTTGACGGGACGCAGGACGGGGCACCCCAGGCGGGGGCGCGCTCATCGACACGGGCGCGGTGGCGCTGTTCGCTAGCCGCATCTCGCAGCGTGTTTCGCCGTGACCGCCCGGCGCCTGAAAATTGACAGCCAAGCGCCATCCACGGTATCTTCGCCGCTTCCCCATCCGCGATTCGAGGAGTAGTCAATGACGGTGCGACACGGACTGTCGAATGCCTTCATCGCCGCGGCGGCGGTGGCGCTCGCCGGCATGACGGCCCAAGCCGATCAACACGACGTCGGCTTCACGTCAGAGCGCTATTGCGACGCTCATGCGGCGCGGCCACCAGAGCGCCAGTCCAACTTTGGCAACCTGCTCTGCTCGAACGCCGAGGGCATTGACCAGAACGGCCAAGCCATCGAAACCACCATGATGATGAGCGAGGCGAACCGCGAAATGATCATGTCGAACGACGCGGACATCGCCGGGAACACGGAGATGATCATGTCGAACGACGCGGACATCGCCGCCAATGTGGAGCGGCTTGGCATGCATGAAACCATGATCGGCAACAACAGCAGCCGGTTGATGGAGCATGGGGCGACGCTGGCGCGCCACGATCAGATGTTGAGCCGCCATGCGAGCCTGATCGACGGCAACACCGCGGCCATCGAGATGCTGGATGAGCGCGTGAACCAAGTGGCCGCGATGGCCGCCGCGCTCTCCGCGGTGCCCAATGCGCCGAGCGTTGGCGAGCAGTTCTTCATTGGCGTTGGCGTGGGCAACCACTCCGGCGAATCGAGCCTCGCCGTGGGCCTGTCTGGCCGCGTCGGGCCGAAGCAGAACATCCTCGTCAACGCGGGCGTGGCGAACAGCAGCGGCGAGACGACGGTGCGCGCCGGCGTCGGCTGGGCCTTCTAGCCGCCGCTCCTAGCCACCACCGAGCGCTTGACGGGCGCGGCGTGAAGTCGAGGGCGTTGTCCCGCGGCGTCGCGTTCTGCTTTCTGTGCCTTCTCCGCTTTCTCGGGCTGCTGCCCAAGCGGCGGCGCCTAGAATGACGCCCGCCCCGCCCAGGTGTTGAAACTGGCAGACAAGCAGGATTTAGATTCCTGTGCCCTCGTGGCGTGTGGGTTCGAATCCCACCCTGGGCACCAACCCGTGTTTCCCGCATGAGTCCGCATCGGCCCGTGAACGTTCGAGAACATCCTTCGTGAATTGACTTAGCTGCGTTTTTCAGTCGCCCCCTACGGAATTGCTGACACCCCTGAGGAATGTCCATGCGCCAAACCTTTTTCGCCTTCGCACTCGGTGCTGTCTCGGCCGTCATCGCGCTGCCTGCCGCCGGCGAGGATGGTCTGTATTGGAGCGTGGACTTGGGCACATCTGTGGCAAGTGATCTGTCGTCCACGCGAACGAATGTTGGCGTGCCGACGAACTGCGACCAATGGCTGACGCCCGGCACGACACTGCCCAACGGCCGCACCGTGCCGTTGCCGCTCAGCGACCCCTCCTGTGGCGGCGGACCTCGGGCGTTGCCGGCGAGGGCGGTGGATTTCAACTTGGATGCTGGCTCGTTTGTGGGCTTCGCCGTCGGTTATCAACGCGCCAACATGCGCTTCGAGATGGAGTATTCCCGCCGCTCGCAGGGAGGCGAGCTGCAACCGTTGGTCGTGCCGGGCGACGACAAGCAAGCGGAGTTCGTCGAACGCAGCGAAGAAATCCACGATGTGCAAGGCGACAGCTTGTTTGCCAACGTCTTCTACGACTTCGCAGCGCGCCAATCGAACAAGATCACGCCCTACGTCGGCGTCGGCATCGGTGCCATGCGGCTAGGCATCGATTATTCCGGCACTTCGAGACGCAACAGCGACCGTGACGCCTTGCGGCAACTGAACCGCAACCCCAATGCCGCTGGCACCGTGTCGCGGGCCGATGAATCGCTGTCGGACACCCTATTTGGCTACCAACTCATCGGCGGCGTGCGCTATGCGCTGAACGAGAAGCATTCGCTGAACCTGAAGGTGCGCTACGCCAACGCCTTTGAAGACTTCGAGGATTCGGACAATCCTTGGAAGCCGTTGCGCGGGCATGAATCCACCGTCGGCCCTGGCGGCGCGCCGGTTCACTACGGCATTGCCGCGACGCAGCTTGGCTTCTGGGCCGTGTCGCTGGGCTTGAAGTTCGATTTCGACTGAGAACTCAAGGACGTTCCGGCGCCGCACCGTCCTCAAGTCCGGCAAACGTTCACGGACTGACCTCGCTCTCTCGCAGTGCGCAGGCGCCTAGGAGATCCTCGCCCTCAACCGTGGACACTGGGAGATCGAGAACCGCAGGCTCCGCGAGCTTTGCGAGTGAGTTCTTCAAGCACATTGGTTTGGATGATCGGACATGAGGGATAGCACCTTAACTGACGAACTTCAGTCGCTCGTTGGCCGCTATGGCATCGATAGGATCGATGTTGAACTACGGAGATTGGCGGCTAGACAACCGGCTGTCTCGACAGGACGAAAATCGACACCGAGTGGTGCGCTGATGACGAAGGCGCGGCGATCTAGGCCCAGAGTCAAGGCACCAGAGTATGTGGCGAAGATGGGTATCGATGGCGGCAGACTTGCTGCCTTGTCGGTGTTGGCGGAACGGTTTGAGACGAAGTCATTCCTACCGAGATGTGCCGACATCCGGAATTTCTGCCACATCCACGGCATCGACCAAACAGTCTCGAAATCGAGAACAGGGGCGATACCTAGGTTGTTCAAATACCTAGCGTTGATGGATACCAACGAGGTCCAAAGGCTTTTGGACGAAAACGCGTTTTCGGGGCCTGCTCAGTTGGCGCCGCTAGCCGATGCCATTCGAGAGCATGGCAGAGCAGGAAGGAGTCTTGGCGCGGCGCGAGAGGTGAGTGCCACGCCCGCAGAGCCGCCACTTTCGCGGGGCAGCGCGGTGTGAGCTAGGGCAAGGGTTTGGATCAACGTAACTGGCGTAAGAACTATGTTTCGATTTGCGCACCCGCGGGGGTCTCATTGAGAATATAGGAAGTCATCGTGGCCAACATCACTTTCGACGATTTCATCGATCAGCAGATTGCCCCAACTGACGAACCCGAAGTGGATTGGGACAAGGAACGCCAAGAGTGGCAGCAAAACCTAAGCCAGTTCTACGAACTAGTCAGAGCGTTCATGGGCAAATACATCGATCAGGGTAAGGTGCGTGTGCGACGAGGAACCAAAGAGTTGCACGAGGAGTTCATCGGTAGATATGCCGTAGAAACGATGACCCTAGAAATCGGCCTCAACAAGATCGAATTCGATCCGGTCGGCACGAATGTGATCGGAGCGAAGGGGCGCGTGGACATGTGCAGTGCAAGGGGCACGGTGAAATTTGTGCTCGTATCGGAAGATGCTGCGGAGATCGGTGGGCCTCGCATCATCGAGCGTGCCGAGCCTGTGTCGGAACCTATTGAGCCGTTGAAGCACTGGGCATGGAAGATTGCAACGCCGCCGCCTAGGGTTCGATGTTTGGAACTGTGCGAGGAGTCCTTCCAAGACGCGATCATGGAGGTCCTCAATGCCTAGGGAGAGGCGGCTTGTCCTTGCGGAGCAGCATCTCGAAATCGAGGGATAGATCGGCATCGGCAAGACACGGAGGCGGCCGTCGGCGCATTGGGTCAGGATGTGTCGAGCGGCACCGACACTCGGTCCGCCTGCCGTGCCCCCGAAGGTCGGCCCCGCCCGCCTAGCCGCTCTCCCCACACCATCCCCGCCCACCGCGCCACTGCCTCCCCACGCTGCCGCCACCCCAGGTTGGGCGTATGATGGACGCATGATGAAAAACCTGCATGGGTTGGCAGACGGATTTGGCAGGCGGCGCGCCCCCTTTGGGTGTGCATGGGCCGCGTGCGTCGCCGCGTCGCTGCGAGGCAGCCGTGGCTGAAGCCCGGCTCGAGCCGGAGCCCACGGAAGCGGCCCCTCGGCGGCGCCTCGGTGAGTTGCTCGTCGAACGCGGTGTCGCGCAGCCGGCGGACATCGAGCGCGCCCTGCAGATTCAGCGGTCTGTTGGCGGCAAGCTCGGCGCTCTGTTGGTGCGCACCGGCGCACTCTCGGAGGATGCGCTGCTGCGGGCGCTGTCCGCGCAACTCGGCGCGCCTTACCTGAGCGAACCGGATGACCTGCCGGATCATCTCGCGGCCTACGGCTTCATGGCGCAAGCGCCCGTCAAGCTGGATTGGCTGCTGGACAACGCCGCGCTGCTGTGGCGCGACGATGCGGAAGCCCTCTGCTGCTTGGCGCGAGACCCGCAGCATCAACCCCTGCTTGAGGCCTTGGCGTACTTCTACCCCGGCGAGCGCGTCGCGTTTTTCCTCGCCCCCAACCACCATGTAGACCGTCTGTTGGATGCCGTTCGCAAGGAACGCGCCATGGAGACGCTGTTCTCCGGCGACGATGCCCGGCAGTTGCGCGAAATGGCAGAGGAAGCGCCCGTCATCGAGTTGGTGAACAACCTGCTGTCGCAGGCGGTGGACCTCGACGCTTCAGACATCCATGTGGAGCCGGCGCAGGAAACATTCGCGGTGCGCATGCGTGTGGACGGCGTGTTGCATACGCGTCTCACCCAACCCATTGAACGCTTCCCGGCGGTGGCTTCGCGCATCAAACTCGTCGCCGGCATCGACATCGCCGAGCGCCGCCTGCCCCAAGATGGCCGCATCACCGAGCGCATCGCCGGCAAGGACATGGACATCCGCGTCTCCACGGTGCCGTGCGCGTTCGGCGAATCCATCGTGCTGCGGATGCTCGCCAAGGAGCGGGATGACCTGCGGCTCGACAACCTCGGCATGACGGCAGACCATTTGGCGATGTTTCGCGGCTGGCTCCACGCCAGCAACGGCATCGTCCTCGTCACCGGCCCCACGGGCTGCGGCAAATCCACAACGTTGGCCGCCGCCTTGGAGGAAGTGGACGACGGCATCAAGAAGATCATCACCGTGGAAGACCCGGTGGAATACCAGATGCCGAACATCACGCAAATCCAAACCCACGCGGAAATCGGCTACACCTTCGCGCGGGCGCTGCGCGCCATCCTGCGCCACGATCCCAACATCATCATGATCGGCGAGATCCGCGATGCGGAGACCGCCGAAATCGCCTTGCGCTCAGCGCTCACTGGCCATCTGGTGCTCTCCACCGTCCACACCAACGACGCGCTGTCGAGCTTCACCCGCCTCATCGACATGGGCTTGGAGCCCTACTTGGTGGCAGACACCATTCGCGGCGTGCAGGCGCAGCGCTTGGTGCGCCGCAGTTGCCGGCGCTGCGCGGTGCCGACCACACCCACCGGGCTGGCGGCAGATGCCCTCAACGACATCCCATCGGCTTTGCTCGGCAACGATTGGGTGAGGGTGGAAGGTTGCGAAGCCTGCCAGCACACGGGCTATCGCGGGCGCATGGGCGTCTATGAATTGGCGTCCATGACGGACGCGCTGCAGAACGCCGTGGTCGGCGGCGCCAACTTGAGCGAACTGAAGCGCTTGGCGCATGGCCAAGGCTGCCGCACCCTTTGGCAAGATGGCCTCATCAAGGCGTCGCAGGGCCTCACCACGGTGGAGGAGGTCACCCGGCTGACGTTGGGCGCGACGCCTGCCTGAAGCCGGCGCCGCCACGCCTTCGCGCACCATGCAGGCATACGATTACGAGGTGGTGGACGCCAACGGCCAGGCGCAAAAGGGGCGCCTCGAGGCCGATTCGCCAGTGGACGTGGTGCGGCGCCTCGGCGCGGCCGGCCTCACGGTGCTGAGCGTGGACGAAGCCCGCAAGGAATCTGGCCTGTTGCGCCGCGCCCCAGGCGCCGCGGACGTCGTGGTCGCCTTCCAAGAGCTGGCGACGCTCTTGCAATCTGGCGTCGCCTTGAGCGATGCGGTGTTCGCGCAGAGCCGCGGCAGCCACCATCCACAAGTCGCCGCCGCCTTCGGCGCCATCGCCAAGGACTTGACGCGCGGCGCGAGCTTCCTGCAAGCCTTGGGCGCGAGCGGCTTGCGCTTGCCAGACTATGCGCATCAGCTTGTCGAGGCGGGCGAGCTGAGCGGGCGCTTGCCGCAGGCGCTGCGCCGGGCGGTGGAGCAGATGGAGTACGACAAGCGCGTCTCTGCGGACATTCGCGCCGCGCTCACCTATCCGGCGATCCTCGTTGCCGCTGGCGTCTCGGCGGTGCTGCTGGTGTTCGTGTTCGTGGTGCCGCAGTTCGCCAATCTGCTGGACGACGCGAATGACCTGCCGTTGCTCGCCGCGGCCGTGCTGCACGCCGGCGTGTGGTTCAACGCCAACGTTTGGGGCCTCGCCGCGGTGTCTGCCTTGGCCGCGCTCGGCCTCGCCGCGGCGTTGCGCCGCCGCGCCGTGCGGCGTCGGATGGTGGATGCCTTGGCGACATTGCCCTTGCTGCGCGATTGGCTTTCCGAAGCGGACACCGCGAAGTGGGCCGCGGTGATGGGCGCCATGCTCGCGAGCCGCGTGGAGTTGATGGACGCGCTGGCCCTCGCCGCCCGCGGCGTGCGCGTTTCCGCCCGCGCGGAGCGCTTGGCCCGGGCCGTGGCTGAAGTGAGGGGAGGCGCCGCGCTTTCGGCGGCCCTAGAGCAGCAGGACGCGCTCACGCCCACCGGCTACAACCTCATCCGGGTTGGCGAGCAATCCGGCAAGCTGGCCGAGACCATGCAAGCCCTCGCCGCGCTCTACGAAGAGAACAGCGCCCGGCGCATGAAGCGCGTCCTCACGCTCATCGAACCGTTGGCCGTGCTATTGATTGGCGGGGTGCTTGGCACCATTATGGTGGGACTCATCCTCGCCATCACGAGCGTCAATGAAATCGTGCTTTAGGGCGTGGCGCGCTGCCACGCGCTGCGACATCGCCCGTCGCCGCTGGCGGCGCCGTCCGCTGCATGCTGCCCGACGCCAGCGCGGCTTCAACCTGATCGAGCTCATGGTGGTGCTCGTGATCTTGGGGCTGCTTGCAGGCCTCGTGGGGCCGCGGCTGTTGAGCCGCGTGGACACCTCGAAGGTGGCCACCGCCGACACGCAGGTGAAGATGCTCCGCAGCGCACTCTTGACCTACCGCCTGGATGTGGGGCAGTTCCCTTCAACGAGCGATGGCTTGGGGGCTTTGATGCGCCCCCCGGCAGACGTGGCGGATTACTGGCGCGGCCCGTACTTGGACGACGAAGTGCCGCTTGACCCGTGGCGGGCGCCGTACCGGTACGAGTTCCCAGCGAGCAACCTGCAAGGGTTTGCGCTCTATTCGTTGGGGGCGGATTCCGCGCCCGGCGGCGAAGGCATCAATGAGGACGTCGGCTACCTGTCGGACAAGAGCTAGCCGCGCCGGCGGCTTCACGCTGCTGGAGCTCACCATCGTGCTCGCCTTGGTCGGCTTGGTCGCCGCGGTGGCGCTGCCGAACCTGCAGCGCCTGTACGACGCCTTCGTGCGCGAGACGGAACGCGCCCGCATCATCGATCAGTTCGCCGCGTTGGGGCAACGCGCCCTGGCCGCCGGCCGCGCCTACGCCGTCCTGGATGCGGACGCCGCCGACGCGCAGGCATACGCCGACTATGAGCCGTACTCCATTGACCTGCCGCCCGGCTGGGCGCTGCGCGTGAAGCGTCCCGTGCTGGTGCGCGCGAACGGCTTCTGCTTGGGTGGTGAAGTGGCGTTGGCGCACACCGGCGGCGAGGCCATCGAGCTCGCGTTGGCGCCGCCATATTGCCGGCCCACCGAGGCGGATTGAGCGGCTGCGACGCTGCCTCCCACGGCGCGTGGCCAATCCCTTCTTGCGGGCGGCTGCCCGGCGGCGGGCACGGCCTTGCCGGGGTGGGGCCGGTTGGCGCGCGTGGGCAGTTGGCGGATGCGCTTGGCGTCATGGCTGTGGGGCTGGCTGGCACATGGGAACAGCCTATTGGCCGCCGCGGCGCCCTTCCAATGGCGAGAATCTGCAATCCGCGTGCGATTTCGCCGCCGCGACAGGGCAGCCGATGCGCGCGCCACTATGCCTGCTCCGATAGGTTTGGCGCTGCGCAGCCGTCGGTGGGCCGAGGGGCACAGGCGGCTGGAATCTGCCGCCGCTAGATCGGGCCAGCCTTTTGGCGAACGCAAACCCACGCCCGAACCATGAGAATCGAATCGATGCGCATCAGATCGCGCCGCAGTTTCAAGGTCGACGATGCCGACCTGCCGGCCGAGGCCCGCGGCTGCCTGTCGGCAATCCGCCGGTCGACGGCTTGGCGTCGAAGGCCGCCCGCCCGCGCCGCGTCCGCTGCTCGCGCAGGGCCCGGTGCGCCGGCCGAGCGACGTGAAGACGATCATAGACCTGCGCCGTGGGCACCCGTTGAGGACCCTGACTGGCGACCTGTCAAAATATCTTGACATTATGTTGTATTAAGTTTTGTAATCACAGCCGTGCGTTGAGGTGCCGAATGGTGGCCGCTCGTGGTCGGCGTGATGTCGTCTTCGTCGACGTGGCGAGCCAGTGCGGAAAAGGGGGGTTTCATGCCGATGGCGCTCAAGGTGGGGAGGTCACACGGCGTTCAAGGAGAGAGGCAGGGAGGCCGGGATGCCCGCGGGTTCGTCCCGCGTCCACATCGTGCGCTGAGCGCCATGGACGGCTGTGAAGCAGACTACGTTCATTGTGCGTGGTTGGCGGCGCTACCGTTCGCCGCCTCGCGCTCGTACGTCTTCGTTCCTCGCCGCGTCCCAGATTAGCTCCGGTCGAGCGCGGCAATTCCAACCTTGTCTGGCGCGGATGCGATGGGGACACGAAGCTCCATTGGACTATAGTGAGGCCCATTGAGCCAGGGCCTTGATTTCATCAAACGGGAACACGGAGGCGAAATGCTCAACTACGACATCGTCTGGTGGGTGATCATCTTCTTTGTCGGCACGGGCGTGATCCTGTGCGCTGCTGTGGCTGCCATAGTCGTCTATCGAGGATGGGCGTTCTTACAGGTGTCGGTAACGTCGGATCGGAACTCTAACGAGACGGCAGCAAAGCACTTCGTCGCGCTGTTGGATGAGGCCAAAGAGAACATGGTGGTGTATGACGACGGCAATGAGATGGAGGGTTCAATCTACTGGAACCGAGATGTCGTTAACGCCGCGCGTCAGAAATTGTCGAACAACCCGGGGTTTAGACTTTCGTGCTACTTCAACTTCAATGCCGCCATGCCATTCACAAGAGAACTTCAAGAATGTCGTGGCTTTCGTGTAGAGTTCGGTCAAGGCGACCGACCCGACGATGATGTCCACTACAAGATCATTGATGGTGGTCTCAAGGCGCACCTTTCCCGCCACGAATTGGCCTCTGAAGATCGGCGGTACAGAGTGATTGATTGCAACAGCGTCCCTGATCGCTTGAAGGCTCACGTCACAGGCATCTTGCTGCGACGATGCAAAGAGCATGCGATGGATCGTGGGATTTGGGTGACGACGTAGTGTTTCCAGACATTCAACTTTATGTTGTACTGGCCCTTGCCGCAACACTGGCATCAGTCGTCGCAACTCACCTCCGGTCGTCGCCCGAAGAGCATACGAGCAAGGCAACAGCCCGTCGGTTGGCGGGCGGCACCTGCATCCTAATCTTCTTTGCGTGGACACACCTAATGGCGGCTTTGATTAGTTTAGCATATGACACATGGGGCAAGGAGCAAGTCGTAGCAACGACATACCCCGCGTTGTCGATCCAAGTTCAGCGGTGGCATCTGATAGTTCATCTAATGGTGATCGCAGCAATGCTCCCCATCTTTTTTGTGACGGTGATGCAGAGTTGGACATCCGGCGTTAAGAACGCGGAGCGGTGGTAAAAGATTTCCTCTAGACGACTCAAGGGCTTCTCGTGTCAGCCCGCGCCTATTGCGTGTGCGACACGACTGACGAATTTGTCCTACGATGGAAATTACCGTTTCAGCAAGTTGCCGAGTCGAACTGACCGAACCGCCTCCGCTCCATCCGCCCGTCAGCCAGCACCGCGTATCACTGGCCCGGACACAGCGTGGAGAGTGGCCGCACGTCCGCAACGCTCGGCCTGCCGGGCGTCAGGGGCAGAGGTCGAGGACGTGCCGCTGCGCCATGCCGTCCGTCGAGCGGAAGAACAGCTTGGTGGCGGTGTTGGCGAGCAGATCTCGCCCCACTGCCCGACCTGCCGGCTGTCGGACAGGGCGCTCGACAGCTTCACGGTCTCCGCCGTGACCGACTGCATCTGCGCGGCCAGTTGCTCGATCTGCGGGTTCAACTTCTCGTAGCCGCTCGACAGAGGCTTCACCAAGCCCTCGAACATCTGGTGCTTCCGGTCCAGTTCCCCCTTGGCCGCCGCCATCGTCTTCTGGAAGTTCTCGCCGGCCGTGCCGACCAGCACGTTGCCGTTGTCGTGGAGCGCTCCGGCCACCTCGACCTTGACCGCGTCGCTCAGACGTCCCTTGGCGTCTTCGATGGCTCACCGGACGCCGCCGCCGAATAGCCCTCTGGCAATCCATCCAACCGCCACGCCGACGGCCATGCCGCCCTCGAAAAGGCGGTTTCAGGTCATAATTTCAAACTGAGACAGTACCGAACCCGCACACTCCTGTTCTGGTTCAGATAGATATGGCACTGCGCCAGCCGATGGCGGGGTGAAGTGGCGCTGGCGACGGGAACCCGCCGCCAGCGCCGGATCGGGGCAGCCTCAGTGAATGCGAAGTCACTGGTGGAGACCCGAGCCATGCGAATCGAATCGATGCGGATCAGATCGTACCGCAGTTTCAGGGTGGACGACGCCGACCTGCCGGCCGAGGCCCGCGGGCGCCTGTCGGCGATCCGCCGGTTCGATGGGCTGCGCGCCGCCGGCTGCGCCGAGCGCGCCGCCTTGAGGGAGGTCGGCGTCAGCCGCCGGACGATGTATCGGTGGAAGGCCGCGCTGGCCGCGAGCGGCCAGCGCGGCCTTGCGCCGAAGTCCACCCGACCGCGCCGCGTCCGCCGCCCGGCGCGCAAGCCGGGCGACGTGGAGGCGGTCATGGCCATGCGCCGCAAGCACCCGTTCATGGGCAAGGCGCGCATCCAGCGCATGCTCGAACGCCAGGGCCTGCGGCTGAGCGTGTCAACCGTCGGGCGCATCCTCTCGCGCGCCATCGCGAACGGAACGGTGCCCCCCGCCAGCCTCTGCGAGGGACGTGCCAAGCCCAAGCGCCCCCGCAGGTTCAACGGCTGGGCGCGGCGGTGGAAGTACGGCGACAAGGCCGAGCGCCCCGGACAGCTCGTCCAGATCGACCACATGACCGTCTCCCGCGACGGCCAGACCATCAAGGAGTTCCGCGCCATCTGCCCCGTCAGCCGGTTCATGGTCGCCCGCGCCTTCTCCCGCGCCACCGCCTTCAACGCCGCCCGCTTCCTCGCCGACGTCGCCGAAGCCCTCCCCGTGCCGCTGGAGTCCGTCCAGGTCGACGGCGGCAGCGAGTTCATGGCCGGCTTCGAGGACGCCTGCGGGAACCTCGGCGTCGCCCTCCGCGTCCTGCCGCCGCGGCGGCCGCAGTGGAACGGCTGCGTCGAGCGCGCCAACGGCGCCGCCCGCATCGAGTTCTGGAACCTCCTCGACTGCGACCTCACCGTCGAGGCCGTCTCCGAGAGGCTCCTCAGGCACGAGTTCTTCTACAACTATCAGCGCCCACACTCCGCCATCGACTACCGTTCCCCCAACGAGTACCTTGTCGCCCACGAGGCTGCCCAGCCTCAGTGCCAGATGTCATGAACCGGTTCAACTCCTTGACTGCGGCAATGCACTATGTCTTGATGGCCAAGATTCTTCCTTATCGGCCTTTCGTGCGGAGGAATCCCGAGTCGTCCGGACGGGCTTCTTGCTTAGGCGGGCTTGCCACGCCTAAGCCGGCGCCCATGAATGTCCCAGCGATTCATCGGGCAAGCATGAACCAATAAAGGCAAAGTACGTGTGGAGGTATCTCTCCACACGCTTTGCCATTCTCAGGCTGACCTGCTACCAACGGCAGCAGTGGATGGCTAGCGAAACGATGGAATGGCACATGGGAACAGCCTATTGGCCGCCGCGGTGCCATTCCAATGGCGAGAATCTGCAATCCGCGTGCGATTTCGCCGCCGGGGCAGGGCAGCCAGTGCCCCTAGCCACTGTAGGAAATGCGCCGGTGTTGGTAAGGTTGCCCGCCGCACCGCGCCGCCTAACCGAGTGACGTTGACGAACCCGCGACGCGCAACCCCCCGCCAGCCACCGCCGCCGCGCAGCCGGTACGCCGCAACTGGCTTCACGCTGCTTGAAGCCGTCGTTGCGCTATCGCTCTTCGCCATCGCCGGCATGGCGATGTACAGCTTGTACAACACCAACCTCATCTCGCTCCTGCGCGTGCAGGACGTGGCGCAGCAGGTGCCCATCGCCCGCTACGCGCTGGAGCGCATTGCCACCGTGGATCCGTGGCGTGAACAGGCGGGCAGCTTCGTGGTGGATGGCTACGACATCACTTGGGCCGCCACCTTGGTAGAGCCGGTGCGCCACGGCCAGAACGGCACCGGCATTCGCAACGGCTTCGACGTTGGCCTGTATGAGGTGGAGTTCGAGGTCTCCAGGCAGGGACGCCGCATTGGCGTGTGGCGCACTCGGCAGGTGGGCTTCGAGCGGGTGCGTGGCCTGCGCCCGGAACCCGGCTTTGGGGAAGGGCTGTTTTGAAGCGGGGTGTTTGCATCACAGCGCGTGGCCATCATGCGGCGGGACGGGCACCGCGCCGGCAGTGCCCCGCTTGCGGGGACAGGCACCGTTGCGGGGGACAGGCACCTTTGCAGGACAAGCACGCTTACGGGACAGGCTCCGCGCCGGCCGAGGCACTCATACAGGGACAGGCACGTTTGCAGCGACAGGCCCCGCGCTTGCCGGGACAGGCACGCTTGCAGGACAGGCACGCTTCTGGGGACCCCGCTCTCGGGGACAGGCACCGCGCCCACCACCCCCCCAAACCCCCCACGCCCCCACCCCGCGGCCTCACCCTGCTCGAAACGCTGGTCGTCTTGGTGCTGGTCGCCTTGTTGGGCACCACGATGTTGCAGGGCATCGGGTTCTTCTCCGGCCAGTACGCCGTCGCGCAGCGCAGCAACGGCCAAGCGTTCGCGTCGAGCCTGCGTCAGCGTTGGTTCGTGGATTCCGTGCAGGGCCTGCATCCGTACGGGATGGCGGCGCAGCGCTTTGTCGGGGATGGGGCGTCCTTCGCTGGCGTCACGTTGCAGCCGTTGTTCGCGGAGCCTGGGATGCTGGTGCGGGCACGCTGGTCGATTGCCCCGCGCGGGACGGCTACCGGCGCTGCCTGGCAAGTGGCCTATCAAGAGGAGGACGGCGCGGAGTGGCCGATCTTCGCCGATGCCGAGGGCGAACTCGTGTTCCAGTACGCAGATGCGGCCGGCCAATGGCACGAGCGCTGGCCGGCCGCCACGGCGCCGCTTGAGTGGACGCCAACGCTCATCCGCCTCACGTCGGCTACCCGTGGCGACTTGTGGTTGGCGCGGGTGGAAGCCGCGCCACTGCCGCTCCATACGGAAGCGACGCTCCGATGAAAGCGAGTGTCCAACGCGCCGCGAGCCGTCGCCGCGAGGACGCCACGCCGGTTCCCCCTCGCCGCTCCGCCTCCGCCCCCTCCATGCCGGCGCCGCTCCACATGAAGGATGGAGTCGACGCTCCGATGAACACAGGCGCCCAACAGTCCGCGAGCCGTCATCGCGAGGACGCCCCCCGTGCGGTGCGCCGCCCGGACGCCACCGCCATTGCCCCTGCCCCCGCGCGACGCAGCCGCCTTGGCGCCACCGCCATTGCCACCGCCCCCCGCGCCGTGTGCCGCCTCAGTGCCCCCACGCCAACCCCCTTCTCCCCCCACCCCCCCGCGTTCCCGCCGAGCCCCCCGCCAGCGGCATGCACCTTCTCCCCCCGCCCCGACGCGCTGGCTGCACGCCACTTCACGTCCCGCCCCCTCGGCTCCCCACCGAGTTCAGCGCTGGCCGCATCCACCTCCGCCCGACGCGCCCAGCCCCAAGGCCCCGCCCCCAACGGCTTCATCCTCGCCGCCACCCTCTGGGCCATCGCGGCCCTCGCGGTGGCTGGCGCCTACATCAACCAAGCCGTGCAGGAAGACATCGGCCGCGGCCTCGCCGCCAAGCAAAGCGTGCAGGACGAGCTAGACCGCCGCGCCACCGAGGCCACGCTTCTGTACTTGATCGCCACCGGCCGCGCCAGCCACCGCGGCCTCGTGCTGGAACCCACCCAGCGCTTCACGGAAGACCCAGAGCGTCCCGTGCCCGGCCGCGGCGATGGCGAGCTCACCTACTCCGGCGAGGCATACCGCGGCCTAGGCCGGATGCGCTTCGCCATCCAGGAAGAGAGCGGCCTCGCGTCGGTGAACGCCCCGCGAGACCCGAAGTTCCACGCCGCCCTGCAGCGCGTCGGCGTCACCAGGACGAACCTGCGCTGGATCGTCCCCCGCGTCCAGGACTACATAGATCTCGACGACACCCTCACGCTGGACGGCGCCGAACGCCACGACTATGGCCGCCGCCAACAGCGCCCACCAGCGAATTGGCTGATGATGGGCCCCGGGGAGTTAACGCGAGTGCTCGGCGTCAACGAAACCGTCGCGCCGGAGCAATGGCGCACGCTGCGGCGGCTCCTCACCACCCGCGGCAGCACTGGCTATAATTTCAACACCATGCATCCGTTGGTGCTGCAAGCGCTGCTCGGTGTCAGCGCAGAGGCCGTCTCCCGAGTGCTGCAAGCGCGTGAAACCGCCCCCATCCGATCCCTGCAAGACGTGGCGACGCTCACCGGCGTGTTCCCCCCCGTGGATGGAGACTTGGTGCGCGCCCAGCCATCGCCCTTTTTGAGGCTTTCCGTGTGGGTGGAAGGCGCCGCCATGCGCTCGGTCACCGGCATTTCACTCACGCCCTCGGCCCAAACCGCGCCCTGGCGCAAGGAGTACCGTTATTGGGACTTTGTCGATGACGCTGCGGGAACGCCTCGCACCCCTGCGACAGCGCTTTTCCCACCAACCTAACGTCATCCAAACCCGCGCCGGCGTCGAGCGGCTGCCGGTGCAGTCGCTGCGCCCGCACTGGGTCGTGGGGAGAGACCTGTGCATGTTCCGCTGCGAGGAGTTCGCCAATGTGCCGCGCAACCGCCGCCGCGCCGCCTTGGCGCTCAAGGTGCCGGTGTGGAGCCCGTTCGAGCGCACCGGTTGGCACTGCGTGTGGGCCGGCGGCTTGGCGATGGTGTGGTTTTGGGACGACGCGGTGGTGAGGCCCCGCGCGGAACCCTTCGCCACGCCGATCGACTTGGCGCGGGCACAAATCTGCCCAGAGACCGCGCTGTTGCCGCGCCGGGAAGGCGGCGTGTCGCTGCAGCGGTGCGCCCGCGGTTGGGAGCTTCAGCACTGGCGCGAGGGCGCGTTGCGTCATTCCGTGTGGTATCCCGAACGTCCAGACGCCGCCGAGGTCTCCGCCGCGCTGGCGCGCCACGGCATTGCAGCCACGCTGCCGGAAGCGGCGGTGCAAGCCGCGCCCAGTTACGCCGCGCAACCGTGGCGGAGCCCGCAAACGCCCGCCGAGTGGCTCATCGCCAACGAACGCCCGCTGGCCGTCGCCGCCGTGCTCGCCATCGCGCTGGCCGCCGTGTGGCAGGAAACGCGGTTTTGGAAGCTCACGCACATGCAGGCTGCCGCAGCCGAAACGTTCGCTGCAGTGGAAGCCGAGCTCGGCCCCATCGCCCGCACCCGCGCCGAGGCGGTGCGCCTGCGCCGCCGCAACGACGCCGTGGCCGGCATCCTGAACGTGCCTTCCCAAGCGTATGTGATGGGCTTGGTCGATGCGGCCATTCCCAGCGAATCGACGCGCTTTTTCGAGTGGCGCTATCAGCAGGGCGAACTCACCGTCATCGTGGAGGACACGCAGCAGAACCTCGATACCGTTGCCTACGTTCGCGCCCTGGAGGCGGAGCCCCTGTTCGAGCAGGTGCGCGTTGGGCGCACGCAAGGGGAAGATCGCGTGCGCATCACGTTGCGGGTGCGGGTGTGAGCGTGCGCCCCATCAGCGGCGCCGGCGGTGCCCAGCCGCCCACCGGCGGTCCCACGCCTGCCGCCCCATCGCCCGCTGGCGGCCCCGCGGCCGGCACTCCCCCATCGCCGATTGGCGTCACCCTCGCCGCCGCGCCGCCCACCGGCGCCCGCCCCGGCGCCGCGGCCCACCCCGGCGCCCCCGCGCCCGGCAACGCCCCGTCCCCTGCCAGCACTGGCACCGGCGCCGCCTCCCCCTCCAACGCCGCAAGCAACTTGGCAGCCCGCGCCCTGGCCTCCTTGCGCAAGGAACTGGCCGCCAATCCCCGTCTGCGCGCCGGCGCTTGGGCGATTGCCGGCATTTTGATATTGCAGGGGCTGTTGATGCAGGGAGATAGGGTGGAGGCCGCTTATGCCGCCTACGCGGCGTCCGCCAGCCAACTCGCGCGCGCTGAGGGCCTCACGCAAGACGCAGATTGGCCCGGATTGCTCGCCGCCGAGCAGGCCCGCGCCGCCACCCTCGCCGAACGCGCGTGGCAAGCGGAGTCCCCGGGCCTTGCCCAAGCCCGCCTGCAAGCCGCCGTCACGGAAATCACAGAGGGCTTGGAGTTCCGCAACCCCATCGTTCAGGCCGGCATCAGCCGCCCGGTGCCGGAAGTAGACGGCCTTTGGCAGGCGCAAGCGCAGTTCAGCGGCATCGCCAGCCCCGGCGCGGAACTCGAAGTGATTCGCGCCATCGCCACATGGCCGCGCAAGCTGGTGATCGATCGGCTGCATGTGCGCCGCCGCGATTCACGGCTCACGGTGCTGCTCTCCGCCTACTTCGACGGCGTGCAGGCACCGCCAGAGGAAGGCGCGGCTGGCGGCTGACACAGGGAACGCGGGCCTCGGCGCCGGTTAAGCCGCCCGGCCCCGCGCAGGCTGGCAGCAGCCATGCGGCCCTAGCCACGAGAGCTGTCCGCCAGCACCCACCGGAACACCAGCACAGCCAAGCCGATGCACGTGAACAGGCCGAGCCGCAAAGATGAGGATTAGCTGGCTGACCGCGGCCGCAGCCAGTCCAACCCCGCACACGCCCCAACCCCGGCGCCCCCGCCCGCCTCTGGCGCCCGCCTGATCCCACACCCGCAGCGGCCGCTGTTGGCCGGCAACCGCCGCCGCCTCCGGCGCCCGCAGCCAGTCCCGCCGGACGAAGGATGACGCGGCGACGCGCATCAAAGCCAGCAACGCGGCGATCGGCCGCGCCGCCGTCCGTCTTCGGCATCTGCCGCATGGCCAGCGCCAGAGACAAGCCCAGCAAAGCCCTCGCCGCCACGCCGCTGAACGCCAAGACGATGCAGGCCAGCGGCAGCCATTCCACCCAATCCATGAAGGCCGCCGCACATCGAACATCGCCGTTGGCAGCCGCGGCATGGCTGCGGGGCGCTCATCCACCTGCGCTGCGGCCGATGTGAAACGCGGCATCCGCTGCCTGCTGGTCTGGTCGCTTCGTGCCGCTGCCGCCCCGCCCCGCCGCCGCGCGGAACACGCCCTCGCGGCCCGATCAAGCCGCCCAGCCGCCACGCCCCGGCCCCCGCCACTTCCAATCGCCCCGTCACCCAACCCAACCTGCCAAATGAGCGACAGTTGCTTTCACTCGCCCCACTCGCCACTCCGCCCCCACCCCGCGCCGAGCACCACCCCCGGCGTCCCCTACGCAGCTCCGCCCACCCCGCCCCCGCCAGCCCCATCATTCCCCTACGCACTGCCCCTACCGCCCCCCAAACCCAAAACACAAAATAGGCGACAATTGGTGTACTTGGCTCACTCGCGCCGCCCTCACGCACCATGATGCAATCAGCCTTCGTCGCGGGCATCCGCGCCAGCGCCCTACGCCATCGCCGCCTGTTGGCAGGCGGTGCCGGCGCCATCGCCGTCACGGCCATCGCGGCCTTGGCGCTGCCGGCGCAGGTGGCGGATGGCGGGGCCGGGGCAGGGCGCAACCCGCTTGCCGCACCGCCGCCTGCCTTGGCCCCAGAGGAAGACCTTGCGGCCTTCTTGGCAAGCAACCGCTGGGGGATGTCGCTCGCCGAAGCGGACGCGGCGCGCGCCGCGCAGCAAGGTGCGCAGTCTGAATCTGAAGCCCGCGCCGAGCTGCGCCGCATCGGCTTTCTCGGCGTGAGCGCCACAGCGCGTCCAAGCGCCAGCGGCGCCCCGGAGTGGACGGAACGGGTGGTGCTGCTCGCGCTGCCGGATGGCGGCATCGCCCGCCTCGCCGCCGGGGATAGCCTGCCGGATGGCCGCCGGCTGGTAGCCATCGCCGCCAACGCGCTCACCTTGGCCACCGCCGGCGAGGAAAAGACACTGCGGCTGTTCCCAGCGCCGAACGCCGATGCGTTAACGCCCCCCGGCGCCCAGCAATCCCTTGGTGGACGCTCCTAGCGTGTTGGCATCCGTCGTCTCCGAACTGCGCCCGCGCCGCGCCGGTGGCCACAGGCAGGCTCGTGGCTGGCTCGCTCTCGCGGCCCTCGCCATCACCGCCTCCAAACCGCCCCGCGCCCCCCGCCGCCGGCGGCCCCGCCACACCCATTGGCTCGCCCTCGCCGTTGAGCGCTTCCATCCGCAGGGGACCATGCAGCGCCCCCGCCACACCCGCTGGCTCCTCCTCGCTATTGAGCGCTTCTATCCGCAGAGGTCCATGCGGCGGCCCCGCCGTGCCCGCTGGCTCGCCCCCGCGGCCCTCGCGGCCATCACCCTCGCCGGCTGCGCCGGGCTGCAGGTGCAGCCGCTGCCCGAACCCGTGCGCCCCCCCAAGACGCTGCCCGAACGCACCGAGGCGCAAACCGCCGAAGCCAGCGGCCGGCAAACCAGCATTGCCCCGGCCCCCGGCGTGGTCATCCAGCGCTCGGTGGCGGAAGGCATTGCCGATCGCTTGGGGGAAGACCTAACCGGAGACGCCATCGCCGTCTCCTTCAACGACGTGCCACTCGCCACCTTCATCAACGAAGTGTTCGCCGAGCGTTTGGGCCTGTCGTTCTCCATCTCGCCAGATCTGCGGGAGCAGGCAGATCTCGTCACCCTGCGCCTCACCGAACCCGTCCCCCCGGCGCAGCTGTTCGCCACCGCCCGGCGCGTGCTGCAGGATTACGGCGTCGGCTTGCAGGCGTCCGATGGCCTCATCCGCTTCGTGTCCACCGAAGAGGTGGCCGCCACGGACGTGCCGCTGCTCATCAGCGGCCGCACCTTGCCGGCGGTGCCCGCCACCCACCGCATCGTCTTCCAGCTTGTCCCGCTCGCGGCGCTGCGCGTGCCGAACGTGTTCGGCCTGCTCCGGCAAGCATTCCCAGATGGCCTCGGCCTGGACGAATATCCCCTGTTCAACGCCATTCTGCTGCGTGGCACGCCAGCCATGGTGTCCCGCGCCGCAGACATGATCGAGGTGTTGGATCAACCCCTGCTGCGCGGCCGCCACGGCATCATCATCGAACCGGCCTTTCTTGAAGCGCAAGCCCTCGCGGAAGACCTGACGGCCATCCTCGAAGCGCAGGGCTACGCAGTGACCGAAGGCCGCAGCACCGGCGCCGTCATCGTGCTGGCCTTGGAGAGCGTGGAAAAGGTGGTGGCCTTCGCGGCCGATCGCGCCATTCTCGACCACATCAAGGATTGGGCGCGGCGCATCGACGCCAGGGAGGAAGCCGCGGTGGAAGACGCGGTGTTCACCTACCAAGTGCGGCACACAGAAGCGGAGAGCATGACGGAAACGCTCAACCAAATCCTCTTCGGCGCCAGCGCCAGCGCCGGCACCGGCGGCCGCGAACTCGAAGGCGGAGAAGCCGCGGCCGCGCCCCCCGCCGGCGCGGCGTCCGGCTTCGGCCGCCGCGCCGGCGGCATCGTCGTGGACAAGAACCGCAACATGCTGCTGTTCCGCGGCGCTGGCCGGGAATGGGCGAAGTTGCGCAGCGTGATCGAGCAGTTGGATCAACCCGTGCCCTCCGTGCTCATCGAAGTGCTCATCGCCGAGATCACGCTGAACGACGAGCAAGATTCTGGCATGGACTTCCTGTTCCGCAACGGCATCGGTGGCGACCGCGGCATCAGCAGCAGCACCCGCGATGCGCTGGGCTTAAGGGCCAGGGGCCTCTCCCTCACGCTGGACAGCGCCGGCGTCACCCGCGCCGTGCTGAACCTCTTCTACGAGAACAGCCGCGTGGCCATCCGCTCCGCCTCGCGCTTGATGGTGAAAAGCGGCGAAACCGCCACCTTCGATGCCGGCAACGAAATCCCCACGGTGACGCAAACGGCGGATTCCGGCACCGAGACCGGCGGCTCCACCAACTTCCTGCAGCAGGTGACGTATCGGCGCACCGGCGTGGTGCTGGAAATCCAGCCCGTGGTGCAGGCGGATGGCTTGGTGGAGCTCGGCATCTCGCAGGAGCTGAGCGAGGCGCGCCCCTCCGCCGCCACCAGCCTCACTGGAACGCCCACCATCTTGAGCCGCCGCATCGCCACCAACCTCACGTTGCGCGACGGCGGCTCGCTGTTGATGGGCGGGCTGGTCTCGAACAGCCAGTCCTTCGGCGAAACGGGGGTGCCGGGCTTGGGGCGCGTGCCGGGCTTGGGGCGTCTGTTCCGGCGCGATACCCTGAATGTAGACCGCACGGAACTCGTCATTCTCGTCATCCCCTATGTGGTGGCGGATCATCGCGAAGGCTGGGAGCTCACTGAACGCATCAAGGCCGAGTTAGACCTGCATAAGGAGTTCTCGGATTGATGTTTCCAGCATTGCCGCTGCGCAGCCGCAAACCCGCTGGGTTGGAGCGGCTTCCGGCGGCGAATCAACTCATTCCGCGGGCGGCCTCCCCATCATGCGGCGGCAGCCGAAAAAAAACCGCAAAAAGGGTTGCGAATCCGGTTTGCGCGTGGATAATTGCTCGCCGAGCTTCTCGACGCGGGGGTTTCCGTCCTCCGGGCCGGTTGGCGATGGCACTTTTCTTGGGATGACTCGGAGTTACAGATGCTCTTCAGAAAGACTTTTAGGAACGCCGTGGCGGCCTTGCTCGGGTTGGCCTTGGCGTTGGCAACCGGCACGGCGCACGCGGTCATCAACCTCGACGCCACCGGCACTCTCGCAGACCCGGATGGAACCGTCACGTTCTCCTCGGAAACCTTCGCGGCCTCCGGCTCTTCGTTTGTCCAAGGTAGCGAAACCTACTACCGGATTTACCCGACTACTACCCCCGCGAATCTCCGGATAGAAGGGACGCTCGGCGTTCGTGGCGCTGCCGGCAGGCAGGTCTTCGTTCGGTATGATCTCACCAACATGCGGTTTTGGGGGGCAGTTACCACCACTGGCAGTGGCGGCGTGGCGATCCCTGACGCGAACGGGGCCGCGACGGGGAGCATAGCTGCTGCGGATATCACGGTCGAGGCCGGTGGCGCGAGGGGCAACGACTTTGTCATCGTCTCGTGGCCTGAAGACGCGGTCATCGCCTCCGACGCCGTTGTGGTGGCAATGTTTCACAATAACATGGCGCTTCGCGCCGGCGCACCGGGATCGATCTCGCAAAGCACCTACCTCACCCTGTCCAACGCGATTGCTGGCAACCAGTCCTTGGCCACCAAGAGCAAGACTGTCGCGACGATGGCTCAGAGCTTGGGCACCTCGGTGACGCCTAGGGTCGTGACCGCAACGGTCGCCTCGAGCTTCAACCAGCTCGCGGGCTCGGGTGCCAACACCATCGGCTCGCTGTCCGTTCGTGTTGGCCCCGTGGCCGGCACCCACCTCCATGCGACAACCGGGGCGGCCGTGAACACGCTCGCCCAAGTGGCCACGGCAGGCAATGTGGCGGCTGGCACGGGTAGCTTGGTGACCTTCTCTGGTGATTTCTCGGTCGGCGCTTTCTCCGCCAACACCGCATCCCCGGCGGCATGCGGAGCTACTGCGCTCGCCACGCGAAACGCCCAGAGGGAAGTGTTGGAGAGCGTCAGCATTCCCGCCGCGGTGGGCACCACCTCCTTCTGCATCGGCGTGGCCGCCAACAACACGACCGCGATTCCCAGTGGCTCGTACACGGTGGCCGTGGATTACGCCGGCATCAGCAACGCCGCTTTCCCGCCGGCGGACATCGCGGCGCAGACGATCGGTCGCATCCGGCGCGATGGCACTCAGGTGCAGATTCCGTATCTCACCACCTTTAGTGGCTACACCCAGCGCGTTGTCATCGTGAACCGCAACCGCACCCCGGTGACCTATGCCTTCACCTTCACGCCAGAAGACGGCACCACGGCCGCGGAGGGTGCGATGGCAACAGGCACGGTGGGGGCCATGGAGACGGTGTCGATCAGGGCGGGGGACATTGTCACCTTGACCGGCAGGACGCGCACGGCGGCCACCCTTGATGTGGTGGCAACGTCTGGCAGCGTGGATGTCGCGACCACTCAGGTGAACATGGACACCCAAGGGACGGACACCGTCATCTACGAATCCTTGTCAAACTGACCGGGGCACTCCGCGAGCCATCGCGGCCAAACCGGCCAACTGGTCAGAGGGGGAGAGCGTTCGCGCTCTCCCCCTTTTTCTTTGGTCGCGTCGCCACATCCGCGGCGACCCGCCCGCCTCGGGATGTATGTCACAGGTGGCCCCCTTTGCCGCCAAGCACAAGGTACGCCACCGGCGCTTCATCGCTCTCGCCCTTACCGGCCACTGCTCCGCCGGTGTCAAGCGCCAACTGCCTTGCAAGGCGTGTTAGAGCCTAGCGGCGCTCGCCCGCGCGAACATCCTCGGTAGGAAGCGGAGTTGCTTGGGGGTGTGCCCACGGTCGTTCCGGACGCACATGGACCAGCGGGGAACCGGACAGATGGAGCGCTGGAAAAGCGGACAAATCAATTTGCCATCGACAACCGCCAGCGCCTTGCCATTGCCCAAGATATGGTGATAATGACGCTTCCGGGTGCGCTTTCCGTCGCGGCTCTCCGGCGGTGGCACTGAATGTATGAGGGGATTGGCTAGGATGCGCATGGACAAAACCTTTCTCACGAGCTTGGCTGCGGTGTTTCTGGCGCTTGCGTCAAGCATGGCACATGGCCAAGTGATCGATTTGGACGCCACCGGCACGATGCCGGTCGGCACCGTCACGCTTTCCAACGAGACGTTCCTCAACACCAACACGGTCACCGCCGGCAGGCAGGTGTACTACACGCTCGCCGCTGCCACGAGCACCGATCTGCAGGTCAACGGCACGGTCGGCATCCGCGGCACCACTGGCCGCCAGATATACATCCGGCACGATCTCACCAACATGGTGTTCGCGACGGCTGCGAGTGACACGGGCAGCACCACCACAGGCACGGTGAGAATTCCCGATGCAAACAACGACGGCACGCCCGGCCCGGCTCTCGTCATGACAAGGGAGAGTGGCGGCGCTGCGGGCAGCGCTTCCGTCATTTATTCGGCCGCAGACGGCGCAGTGATTGACGCGGATGCCGTCGTGTCCGCGTTCTTTGCAGACGGTGAACTGGCCATTTTGCCGAATACGCGTGGCGACATCGCCATGTCTGTCTTTTTGGAATTGAGCGATGCGCTGTCCGGTGGCAGTTCCGTCGCCTCCAAGGAGAAGACTGCCGCGACCACGGCTAACAGCGTCTCAACCAGCGTGACGCCCGGTGCGCCAGTGACGGCAAGCGTGGCCAGCAGCTTCACGCAGCTGACTTCGCTCGGCAGAGTGGCCCCCAATTCGCCGCAACCGCTCGGCAGCGTGAATATCCGCGTTGGCCCGACTAGGGGCATACATACAGATGCGAGAGACGGAACAGCCGTGTCCACGCTGGAGGATGTGATGCGGCCGGCGAACTCCGAGATGAAGTTCTCGGGCGATTTCTCCGTCGGCAGGTTCAGCCTTTCCGCTGACGGTTGCGCCACCTCCTTGGCCGGCGCCCTGAGGATGAACGCCGCGAATGACGAAGCGACGGTGGCTCCCACGTCATGGGATACAGGTGCTCGCTCACTCTGCATCATGGTGCCAAACACCAACACGACGCCGATCGCAGCCGGGGCTTTCATGGTGGAGGCAGACTATGCGCCCTTGGCGAACGCCGCCTTCGGCCCGACTGATCTGGCGCTAGCCCAGATCGGACGGATTCGCCGGGACGGCACCACGGTGCAGATTCCGTACCTCACGACGGCGACGGAGTACAACCAGCGCATCTCCATCGTGAACCGATTGGGGAGGTCTGCGAGCTACAACTTCGTCATCACGGCGATGGACGACGCCACGGTGGCCCTTGGCGACATGGCGTCCGGCACCATCCCGGCTAACACCACCATGGTGGTGATGGCTAGGGATGTCGTGACCATCACCGGCGGCACGGAGGCCTCCGCCACCCTCAACGTGGTCGCCACGTCAGGCCAAGTCGACGTGTTCACCACCCAGATCAACAGCCGAGGCGAGACGGACTCGGTGGTCTACGAATCGATGCCCAACTAACCGCCGTCCGCCAAAACGGCAACCAACCCCAGACGGGGCAGGGCACCACGCCCTGCCCCGTCTTTTTTTGCCCGCGCCACCAGCAAAGCCAGCCGATCACCCTTGTAAGCACAACCAGTATTCGGCTAGAGTGCATGCGAATGTCGCGCACGGGTCGGCATGGCCATAGAGGGAAACGGACGGCGTGAGCTTCCGGTATGCGGAGCTTTTTGCGGGCATTGGCGGCCTAGGTGCCGGTTTTGAGGCGGTCGGCGGCGAATGTGTGTACGCCAACGAGTACGACAAGTACGCCGCCGCCACCTATCAGGCCAACAACCCCTCCGTCGCGGTGGACACGCGGGACGTGCGGGCAGTGCAAGACGAAGACGTGCCCAACCACGACGTGCTGCTGGCCGGGTTCCCCTGCCAACCCTTCTCCGTCGCCGGCATCTCCAAGCGCCGGGCCCTCGGCAGGGCGACCGGCATGGCCTGTCAGGACCAAGGCAATCTGTTCTACGAGGCCGCCAGGATCATCGCGGCGAAGAAGCCTAGGGCGGTGGTGCTGGAGAACGTCAAGAACCTGCTGCGGCACGACCGCGGCAAAACCTTGGCTGTCATCGGCGAGACGCTGCATGGCCTAGGCTACGGTTTCCATCACCGAATCCTGGACGCGGCCGCTTGGGTGCCGCAGCACAGAGAGCGCATCTTCATCGTGGCCCTGAGCGGCGGCGACGAGTGCGATCTAGCGAACGTGCCCGTGCCCGCCGAGGCTACTTGGCCGACCATGCGGGCGGTGCTCCACCAAGCAGACGGCAAGGAGGACGCAGAGCCGCCCTACACGCATGGCCCCTCGCGCCTGCGCGTTGCCCCGAAGTACACGTTGAGCGCGCACATGTGGGGCTATCTCCAAGCCTACAAGCGCAAGCACCAAGGCAGGGGCAACGGCTTCGGCTTCGGCTTGGTGGGGCTTGGCGACCGTGCCCGCACGTTGTCCGCCAGGTACTACAAGGACGGCAGCGAGATACTCGTGAGGCGGCGGGGCGGCAACCCAAGGCGGCTGACGCCCCGGGAATGTGCGCGGCTCATGGGCTTCGACAACGGCAGAAATCCGCGTTCCGCATCCCCGTATCGGACAACCAAGCCTACCGGCAGTTCGGCAATGCGGTGGCCGTGCCAGCCGCCAAGGCGGTCGCCGCCACAGTCGCGCAATGCCTGTAGCCAGCATCACCAAGCGCCTCAGCAAAACCGACGTGGGCGAAAGCCACACCCACCAGTCCGGCATCCTCATCCCGGTGGCAGAAGGCCGCGAGCCGCGTCGGGGGCGGCTCTACTTCCTACGGCCTGTGTCGCCCCGTCCTGGATTCGGGATGGACTCTTTTTGCGTGGTCGATGGGTTCCGTTCGGCGTGCTTTTTCGGTACGAACCGTCCCGTCTTCGACGAACGATAGCCAGTGTGGCTGTGCTTTGTCTTTGTCATGTGAACGACATAGGAGGCTGAACTTCTCCTTGAGGATGTGGTCGAGAGTCTTGGACTCAAGTCGGCTAGACGGCGGCGGTCCGCTTCATGCAGTAGCGCTGTCAATTTGCCGACCCCCGGCTGGTCGCCATCAGTCTTGGCGTCTTCTATGCCATCAAGGAGCCCCTTGCGGGCTTCATCGTCCGCCATGGCCGCCTGAACGATCTCCTCGTCAAGGTCGCGTTTCACGACGCTGCCAGTCGGCCAGTCTTTCGCGGGCATGTTCGATCTCCCGTTGCTGGTCGCTCTTGTCGCTTCCGCCTAGAAGTATAAGCTGATCCCTGTCCGTGATGGCGTAATACACGCGGTAGCCGGCACCGGTCGCCAGTTTGATCTCGTGCAGTCCGCCGCCAAGCGATTTCGCCATTGTCACGAGTCGTTGGGGATTGTCGGCGCATCGTGTCACGGCTGACTTGATGCGGTTGATGGTGCGGCTGTCAAGGCTGTCCAGCCAGCGCTGGTACGGCACTTGCCCCCGCTCATTGGCGTAGTGGATCAGCTCAGGCATGGGTGGCCATGTTACGTTGTGGATTGTGTGTTCGTCTGGGCCGATCGCGGTGAAACGTTGGCCATGGAGGAACTGCTGTGGCCAACGGAACGAAGCCCCGGCGGCAGCCGCATCAGCTCAAAGATGCCTGCCACGAGCGGTCACAGCGTGAGCACCCCCTCACTCCGCCGGCAAGTACACGCTCCACCTCACTCCCTCTGCGTCATGCTGGCCGGTCACCACCCCTAAGATCGGTGCCCCTACGCCCCAACTGCCACGCCATCGTTCACTTGGAGACCCGCCGATGAGCATCCACCGGCTGCAGGCGCTGGTCCGGCTACAGCGAGAGCGGAAGCCCGCATGAGTAACGGTGGCAGCGGCTGAGGGAGTGGCCTTGCCCGTGCCCGTGCCGGTGGCGGTGGCGGTGGCCCAGCCTAGAACGTGTCACAATCGGCCTCATGCGCTTCTTCAACACGGAAGGGCCGGTTCGTCCGGACGAGCACTATGCGATCGATCCGCTGGAACGGATGGACGTCGATGGCTTGCTTGGCTTGATCCAGACGGAGCGCTACTTCGTGCTCCACGCGCCGCGGCAGACGGGCAAGACCTCTGTTCTGATCGCTCTGCGAGACCTGCTCAACAGCGGCAAGGCCGGCAATTTCCGCTGCGTGAACGTGAACGTGGAGGTTGCTCAAGTGGCGCGCGACGACGTGGCCCGCGGGCTGCGTCCCATCTTGAGCAGCTTGGCGACCAGTGCGCGTCTGCTGGGCGACGACTTCCCGGACGGCGTCTGGCTAGACACGTTAGCCAATGTAGGCCCGGAAGACGCCCTCAAGGAGCTGCTTACCCGCTGGTGCCTCGCGAATCCCGTGCCGCTAGTCTTACTGGTGGACGAGATCGATTCGCTGGTGGGTGACACTCTGCTCTCGGTGCTGCGCCAACTCCGCGCCGGCTACGAACATCGCCCCCAGGGCTTCCCGCAGAGCGTCGTCCTCTGCGGCGTGAGGGACATCCGCGATTACAGAATCCGCTCAAGCTCGGGCGAGGTCATCGCCGGCGGCAGCCCGTTCAACATCGCGGCGAAGTCTCTGCGCTTGGGAGACTTCACCGAGGCGGACACATTCAACCTGCTGTCGCAGCATACGGAGGAGACCGGCCAATGCTTCACGCCGGCGGCGCGGGAGGCCGTGTGGACGCAGACCCAAGGCCAGCCGTGGCTGGTGAACGCGCTCTGCGCCGGGGCGTGCTTCGACGACAAAGCAGGGCGGGACCGCTCCCGCGCCATCGATGTGGACGCCATCCACGCCGCGCGGGAAGAGCTCATCCTCTCCCGCCGCACCCATTTGGACCAGTTGGCGCACAAGCTGGAGGAAGAGCGCGTGCAGCGCGTCGTCGCGCCCATCCTGAGCGGCGGCGAGACTCAGCACAACGCCCATGACTTGGCGTACGCGCGGGACCTTGGCCTGCTGGCACCCGATTCGCCGCCGCGCATCGCCAACCCGATCTACCAGGAGGTGGTGCCGCGGGAGCTGGGCTACGTCCTGCAGGACAGCTTGGACCAGGACGCCGCTTGGTACGTGGACGACGCGGGCGGGCTAGACCTGCGCAAGCTGCTGACGGCTTTCGCCACGTTCTTCGGCGAACACGCCGAACACTGGCTCAATCACCTTGGCGACTACCGGGAGGCCGGCCCCCAACTCATCCTGCAGGCGTACCTGCAGCGGGTGGTGAACGGCGGCGGCCGCATCGAGCGGGAGTACGGCTTGGGGCGCGGCAGGACGGATCTGCTGGTGCTGTGGCCGCGGCAGGCGGGGCTGCCCTCGGACCTGTGGCAGCGCTTCGTGATCGAGTGCAAGGTGCTGCGCGACTCAGGCCGCAAGAGCCTGGAGGGAACCATCGAACGCGGCGTGGAGCAGACGTTGGGCTACATGGAGAAGTGCGGCGCGGAGGAAGGGCACCTAGTGGTGTTCGACCGCCGCGACGGCAGGGAGGCGCGGTCGCCTGCAGGCGAGCCCCAGCGCAGCGGCGACGTGGTTGTCTGGACGCTGTAGCGCAACACCCCTAGACCGTGCCGGCGCGGTTGGCGCTAGGAGGCGGCGCCCATTCTTGCGGCGCAGATTTTCTGGTCAAGCCTGCCCACGTTCCAGCGCGGTGCGGTGGCCCGGCACGGAACGTGTCACAATCGGCCTCATGCGCTTCTTCAACACGGAAGGGCCGGTTCGTCCGGACAAGCACTACGCAATCGATCCGCTGGAACGGATGGACGTCGATGGCCTGCTTGGCTTGATCCAGACGGAGCGCTACTTCGTGCTCCATGCGCCGCGGCAGACGGGCAAGACCTCCGCCCTGATTGCCCTGCGAGACCTGCTCAACAGCGGCAAGGCCGGCAGCTTCCGCTGCGTGAACGTGAACGTTGAGCCAGCCCAAGTGGCGCGCGACGACGTGGCAGAGGGCATGCGCGCCATCCTGAGCAGCTTGGACATGAACGCGCAACGGCTCGGTGACGACTACTTGAAAAACGTGTGGCCAAATGTGCTCGCCGAGGCGGGTGCTAGCAACGTTTTGCAGCAGGTACTCGCCGGCTGGTGCTTGGCGAACCCCGCGCCACTGGTGCTGTTGGTGGACGAGATCGATTCCTTGGTGGGCGACACCCTGCTCTCGGTGCTGCGCCAACTTCGCGCCGGCTACGAACATCGCCCCCAGAGTTTCCCGCAAAGCATCGTGCTCTGCGGCGTACGCGATATCCGCGACTACCGAATTCGCTCAAGCGCCGGCGAGGTGATCGCCGGCGGCAGCCCGTTCAACATCGCGGCGAAGTCTCTGCGCCTAGGGGACTTCACCGAGGCGGACACGTCCAACCTGCTGTCGCAGCACACGGAGGAGACCGGCCAGCGCTTCACGCCGGCGGCGCGGGACGCCGTGTGGACGCAGACCCAAGGCCAGCCGTGGCTGGTGAACGCGCTCTGCGCCGGGGCGTGCTTCGACGACAAGGCGGGGCGGGACCGGTCCCGCGCCATCGACGTGAACGCCATCCACGCGGCGCGGGAAGAGCTCATCCTCTCCCGCCGCACGCACTTGGACCAGTTGGCGCACAAGCTGGAGGAAGAGCGCGTGCGGCGCGTCGTCGCGCCCATCCTGAGCGGCGGCGAGACTCAGCACAGCGCCCATGACTTGGCCTATGTGCGGGACCTCGGCCTGTTGGCGCTGGATTCGCCGCCGCGCATCGCCAACCCGATCTACCAGGAGGTGGTGCCGCGGGAGCTGGGCTACGTCCTGCAGGACAGCTTGGACCAGAACACCGCTTGGTATGTGGACGATGCGGGGGGGTTGGACATGCACAAACTGCTGGCGGCGTTCGCCACGTTCTTCGGCGAACACGCCGAACACTGGCTCGACCACCTTGGGGACTACCGGGAGGCTGGCCCCCAACTGATCCTGCAGGCGTACCTGCAGCGGGTGGTGAACGGCGGCGGCCGCATCGAGCGGGAGTACGGCTTGGGGCGCGGCAGGACCGATCTGCTGGTGCTGTGGCCGCGGCAAGCGGGGCAGCCCTCGGACCTGTGGCGGCGCTTCGTGATCGAGTGCAAGGTGCTGCGCGACTCAGGCCGCAAGAGCTTGGAAGGAACCATCGAACGCGGCGTGGAGCAGACGTTGGCCTACATGCGGAAGTGCGGCGCGGAGGAAGGGCACCTGGTGGTGTTCGACCGCCGCGACGGCAGGGAGGCGCAGTCGCCCGCGGGCGAGCCCCAGCGCAACGGCCAAGTGGATGTTTGGACGCTGTAGCGCAACACCCCCTTTGACCGCGCCGGCGCGGTTGGCATGTCCTTGAGGAGCATCGAACGTCCACCCGTGCGGTCGAGCGGACTAGGCCAGACGGCACCGTCGAACGTTATGCCTTCGATGACTCGTGCGATTTGGAAGTGCGCGACCCCCCGCGGGGGCAAACCGGCCCTTGCCAGACTTAACCGATTACCACCGAGGGAGTTGCCAATGTTCGATCCTCCCCATCCGGGCCAACTCGTGCGGAGTTGCATCGACGAGTCCACTTGGACGGTGGCCCGTGCAGCTGAGCGCCTTGGCGTCGGACGCTCCTCGTTGTCGCGCCTGTTGAACGGCAAGCACGGGATTTCGCCATCGATGGCGCTGGCTTTGGAAGGCGTGGGCTGGAGCACCGCGGAGCACTGGCTTCGCGTGCAGGCCATCTACGACCTAGCGCAGGCGCGGGCGGCGCACAGCACCGCTTGAGGCCGCGATGCCGGCCTCGTCGGCGAGCCCTCTCCCGGCGTCCGCTTGCTGCCGAGTTGTTTTGCGCACGTCCGCCGGGCTACCGCCGGCCGAGGCGGCGGCAGTAGGGGTGCATGGCGAGTGGGAAGCCGCGATGGAACTCTCTGTGGAGACGTTGCCACAGCGCGATGGATGTCTGGTCAACCCGCGGCTTGCGCGTGCCCAGAAGTGGGCTACGAACTGGCGGCCGCGTGCTGGCCGAGGCGGAATTAGCGTGGCCCGGGCACCGCGTGACCGTGCTCCACGGCGAGCAAATGGCAGGGGCAGCCGCTTTTCGAGCACGCGGGCTGGCGAGTGCATTCGAAGGGCGAGGATGGGGATGACTTGGCGGAGCGGGTCTTGGACGGGCTTGCCGGCTAGGGGGTTCGCCGAGGCAATACGAGGTTGAAGCTGCGAGCCACCAGAGTTTGTGAACGCGTGGTAGGACGGATGAGTGGCGTGCCGAAACCTCAACGATACGCCTCCCGCCGATGCAACACGCGAAGGACTACGATGCCGTCTTCCTTTCGAAAAACCGCCCGCAAGCTCCCTATCCGCAGCCGGAACAGGCCACGCCACTGGCCGCCAAGGGCTCGTACATCGCCAACGCCGCTCGCCGCGAAACGATCCACCGCGTCGAGCACTCGTTGTCGATCCCTCAACGGTAGATTCTCCATGTCCTTCCCGGCTCGGCTGGTGTATCGGACCGTCACAGACCAAGGCGCACACGGAGCGCAGCCGCAGTGATGACCTTCCCGTCTTCGACATCACGCTCACCTTCCGCTATCGCCTGCGCTTCGCCGACCGTGACTGGTTCATCGTCTATCGGTGCCTTGGCCAAGGTAGATGTCACCGAGTCAGCGAGCGATCCCGCGGATAGCCCATTGAGCATCTTCTCGGCGGCGTCCAGCGCGTCATCCGGCAGCGCGTCCACCAAGCGGTGTACTTGTTCCGTTTTTGCGTTCTTATTGGCCTTGGCTGCGAGCACCCTCAAGAGGTCGTCGGCAACCTCCTGATATTCGGCCGACAGGCCGGCGTAACGGCGGTGAAGTTGATCGACGTTCGCGCCCGACCCCGTTAGCGCTGCCGTGCGGCCGAGCAGGTAGTCCGTGGACACGCGCAGTGCATCTGCAAGTCGTCGCAAGTTGTCGAATGAGGGTTTGCGCGTGCCGGTCTCGAAATGAGAAACCGCCGACGCTTGCAGCCCTGCACGCGCGGCAAGTGCGCCTTGGCTCAGTTGGCGTGACTCTCGTGCCGCCCGTAGCCTCTCATCGAAACTGCTCGCCGGGGAGGTTGGCATGTTTGCGATTCCGTATCGTTCATGATGACGAAGTTTACATGCAGCCTGCGTCGCCGCAAAAGTGTGTGAACGGAATTGTCAACGCAAAGTAGAAATGTCCCCTTTTTGCCGGCGGGCGCAGCCGATGAAGCCGCCTGCGCGGGCCGAGCCGCCGAACGCGGCGTGGAGCAGACGTTGGGCTACATGCGGAAGTGCGGCGCGGAGGAAGGGCACCTGGTGGTGTTCGACCGCCGCGACGGTAGGGAGGCGCAATCGCCCGCAGGCGAGCCTCAACACAGCGGCGACATGGTTGTCTGGACGCTGTAGCGCGACACGCCTAGACCGCGCCGGCCGCGCAAGGCGAGGATCGCGTTGAACTTGGCGGCGCGGTGGCCGGAAAGCTCGCTGAGTGACGCGACGGTGGGGCGCATCCTGCTGTGGGCGGCCGCGCGGGCTGCCGCGAAGCGGCGGGCTCGTCATCTAAGGCGCGATCAACATGCGGCGCGATCGTCCCCTCAACGAAGGCCGATCGCCGGGGTTCGGGCAGGGGCCACAGCCCTTGCGAATGAGGCGATGGCTGTCGAAGGCGGCTGTGCTACGCTTCGGAGCATCATAGAGAGACCTAGCGACATGATGGCATTGACACCGCTCCGCCGCCTCGAGCGGGTTGAGGTCGACGGCCTCTTCGGCATCTACAACCACCACATCGACTTGAAGTTGGATGCGCGAGTGACACTGCTGCATGGCCCCAACGGCGTCGGCAAGACGACCATCCTGAAGATGGTCCATGCTCTGCTGACGCGAGAGTTCAGCTACCTCCGGCAAGTTCCCTTCGAACGATTGCTGCTTAGATTCCACGATGGGGCTGAGCTGGAGCTAACCAGGGACGATGGCGGCACGGACGCCGAAGTCGGAACGCTCCAGCTGACGGCAAACGGAGTCAACAAGTCCACATCGGTACCGCTGACGCCTTCTATGGCTGAGGTGACAGCCGCGGAGTATGATTTCCTTCAGCGTATGGGGGAGGGCGCTTGGATAGACAGGCGAGATGGCGAGTTGCTGACCGACTTGGAAGTCGTGCGAAGGTACGGCCCTCCGCGCCTTGGTTTAGTTTCAGCCGCGCGGGCCGTCTACTCTGACAAACAAGATGTGCCTTGGCTTCGCGAGTTCCTTGATACGGCCAACTCCCATTTCATTGAGGCACAACGACTTGTGCGGTGGCCCTACCTCCCAAGACGGTCCCGCCGTCCGCCGGATGCTGGGACGTCGCGAGTAGTCGAATGTAGCAGCGACTTAAAGAGGGAGATCGACGACACCATGGCCGAGTACGGCAGGCGAGCGCAGACTCTGGATCAGTCTTTTCCCCAGCGCCTGCTGCAACATAGCGCCGCTGGCGACAACTTGCCCGTTGACGACATCCGGAAGCAGATGGAGGACTTGGATCGCCAGACGGAATATCTAAAGAAGATCGGCATCTTGGAAGGGACGCCCATCGATCGTTTCCAGCTTGGCGATGATATGGATCCATCACAAGCGGGCGTGATGACCCTGTATGTGGACGATACGGCGGCGAAGCTGCAAGTCTTGGAGGACTTGGCTAGACGTGCGCGGCTCTTGCTGGAGAGCTTGAACGAAAAGTTCAAGAACAAACAAATTCTTGTGGATCGTAAGGAAGGCTTGGCCGTTAAGGTCAATGGTGAACCATTGCCCCTAGACTCGCTGTCGTCAGGCGAACAGCACGAACTGATCTTGCACTACGACCTTTTGTTCAGAGTTCAGCCCAACACCGTTGTATTGCTGGACGAGCCGGAACTGTCCCTCCATGTTGAGTGGCAGAGCAGGTTCCTCGATGATCTCATGGCGATCGTTGAACTTTCGGATTTCGATGCCCTTGTGGCAACCCACTCGCCTGATATAGTTGGCACGAGGGAGGATCTGATGGTAGCGCTTACAGTCTAGCGTATCTGCGTTGACCGCAAGGATCTGCCTACATGCAATCCGGCCTAGCCCATCGTGACTTGGTGGTGCAAATCAAGATACGCCGCGCGGCGCATGATGGTTCGTTCTTGGTGGTTGAAGGGAAGGATGACGAGCGGTTTTGGAAAGATCGGTGTCATTGCGATTGCAGACTGATTGACGCCATGGGCAAGCAGAACGTCATCCGCGGCCTGCAACGCCTTGATGAGATCAATTTCCGACGTGCGTTGGGTGTCGTCGACAGTAACCATGACTACTTAGAAGACACGCCTTTGCCGTCTGCGAACCTCGTCCGCACGGACGCGCATGATCTGGAGTGTCTGTTGTGCAGGTCGCCGGCTTTGGAGCGCGTGTTGGCGGAGTATGGCGACACCGACAAGATCGTTAGATTCGAGCAACGACACGGCGTGGACGTGCGCAGGGCGTTGCTCGATCGAGGTTTGGTCTTCGGACGTTTGAGATGGGCTGCCCGTCGGTTCGAGCCGAACCTTGGTTTGGGAGACATCAATCCAACCCGGTTTACTGATGAGAGTGCGTGGATCGTGGATGAAGAAGAGATGGTTCGCGTGGTGGCAAGTTCCAACGCGCAAATCGACGCGCGAGCGCTCCAGCGCCAAATCGCGCAGTTGCCGCCCAGGGACCCTTGGCACGTCGTCCACGGCCACGATTTGATTGAGATTCTCAAAATCGGCCTCCGTGGAGTGCTGGGTAGCCTGCAAACGGGCATCGGCCGTCAGGCAATCGCGGGCTTGCTGCGCCAAGCGATGGAACTGCGGGATCTGCAATCCACCGGCCTGTGGGAAGACATGCGTCGGTGGGAGCAGGCAAACGAACCGTTCTTGGTGCTACGTACCTAAGTGGCCACGGCGTAGACGCTGGGCCTCTCACTCCGCCGGGAAGTACACGCTCCACCTCACTCCCTCTGCGTCGTACTGGCCGGTCACTACCCCCACAATCGGGTAGTCTGGCATGTTGACGATGGCCCAACAGCGCCCGCCAACCATCCTGCCGCCGGCGCGTTGGAACGTGAAGTCTAAGTTGTCGAAGCCGTGTCGCTGGCGATGCTGGGGCAGGTCCGCCACGTCGGCGGGCTGAAGGTGCAAGTGGAAAGTTGCGGCGGTGTCCGCGGAGTCGCAGGGTGCGCGCAGCCAAGCGAGTTGCCTGCCATCGTTCACCCAGTACACATTGAATGGCCCTAGTGCGGCCGGCGGCTCGGCGGCGATGGAGCGAAACTCGTCTAGCTCCAACTGGGCGAGGTCACTCGCTCTATAGAGGAAGGCGATCTGGTGCTCCGGCGTGAGCGATTTCGGGTGCGCGTTGGGGCTGAGAACAAAGTCCCCCGAGGCCGGGCCCCAATCTGCCCGCCCACGCGCAAGCGTCGGCGCGTCCATCACCCTCTCCACGGCCCAAGCGTGCGCGCGAAACCAATCTGAATTCTGCATCGCAACGACAGTGCCGGTGCCGACGATGGCGCGAATGGCCGTCAATTCAGCCAAGACGGTCTGCCTCATCTCGATCATCTGCTTTTCCGGACTGCGCTCATAGCTGGCAACGAATTGGCTGAAATCGAAATAGCCGCTCGGAAAGAGCGTCGTCCATTTCATGTGCAACACTGCGCCGCCGGCTTCGAGATCGCTGCGCACTGCGAAGTGCTCATCGAAAGCCATGATGAACCGTTCAATGCTGCGCTTGTCCTGAATGGCGATGGAGTAGGTGGGCCAGTGCCAGCCCGATGCGTGTTGCTCGCGCCACCACGGTGCCTTCAACTCCTGAAAGCGCCGCCACACGTCGCTCGCCGGAATGATTGTCTCTTCGGAGCGCTCGATGAGCGCGCGCAGTTCGCGTTGGGTTTCGTGCCAGAGCTTGGTGTTCCCCAACTGCCACAAACTGGCCGCGCCCAAGCCCGTGGCCAACACAAAGCCAATCAACGCGCGCTCGGTGGGCGCCAAAGTGAACCGGAGCCGATGCGTCGCCACGGCGAGGCCCATCCATGCGGCGGAGCCGAACACGATCAGCGTGCGGTATTCGTACTCGATGTAAGCGCCCACATGCCAAGGCTCGACGATGAGGCGCACCGCAACGTGCAGGGCCAGTGCCGCGCTTGCGAGCGCCGCTGCCCACAGCGCCCAATGCACAGAGCTTCGCCAGCCCCGATGCAGGCGCTGGCGAAGCGGGCGCACGGCCATGGTGACGAGTATGGCGATCAACGCTGCGCTCACCACCAAGCTGATCCGGCTGGCGCCGGTGTTGCGCCACATCTCCCAAGGCAGGGCGACGGCCGCTTGGGTGAAAAACCGCTGCGTTGCGCTGGCCACCGGGTGCGTGATTTGCCAATAGAAGACGAACAAAGTGAGCGCAACCGCGCCCCCAGCGATGGCATGGATGTGCCAAGTGTCCCTGGTTGGGCGGCGTGTTTCGCTTTGGGCAAGGCGCCAAATGGCTGCCCCGGTGAGGATCGGGCCCCACACGATCATCCCTTCGTGAGATCGAAACAGCGCGATGAGCACCACCACCACCAAGGCTTGGTCGAACCGCGTGGCCTTCAGGCGCAACGTGGCGTAGGCCAGCGGCACCCAGCACAGGGCGGCCGCCGTGAAGGCGGGGTTGATCTTGAACTGCTCGGAGGGCAGCGTGGCGGTGATGAGGCTCGCCACCACAAACACCATGAGGCGGTAATCCCGCGCACGACGGCAGAGCGCGAGGCAAACGAGGGACAGCGCCAGCGGCGTGAGAAAGAAGCCTGCCCCGAACAAGAGCTTGAGCATGCGGAGGTCTTCGACGCCGGCCTTGATGGCCAGCGCAGCGGGGAACTGGTTGATCAGGTTGACGACGAGCCGAATGTGCTTGCCGTCGTCAAACAATGGCCAAGCGAACTCGCGGCTCAGCAGGTTCAGCAAGAAATTGGCACCATCGACGGCCAACGCCCGCTCGGTGAAGATGGCCGCAGCCAGATGGAAGGCGTACAGCGCACCGGCGCAGACGCCTAGGGCGATAAGGAAGCTGGAGCGCAGGCGTGCCGCGGTCATCGTGCGTCTGCGGGGCGACAGCACCGCTTCGCTATCGTCATTTGGAACGCGTTCGCCGCGTGAGGACGGAACCGTGCTTCACTATTCACCGTTGCCAAGGGTGAAAGCCCTTAAAGTCGTCGTCGCTCGGGCTGTCCGACTTCACCAGATTCCCTAGCAGCTCACAGCACCAGCGATGATCGGCGAGCCAATGCGATTCGGCGCGGATGGCCTGCCGGACCTCGTCCTGAACGAGCTTCACATGGCGCTTCCACCGTGCGTCACGAGATGGCAGCGTCGTGAGCTCCGCCAGCTCGGACACGAGAAAGTGCGTGTCGAACAGCCTAGGCCTGTAGGAATCCGGCGTGTCCGCATCGAACATCTCTTGCCACGCGAGCGCGACCAGCGCGGACGACTCGTTCGCGGAGTCCAAGTCGCTGCTTGTGGGGAAGTACATTGTGAGGAAGGGATCGATGACCGCCCGCGAGTTCGCTTGGCGATCTACGCCAAATGGCCACCGGGCGAGCCACCGCCCCTATTTTCGGTTAGGTCGCCAACCAATAACGCCAACGTAACCGGAGTGTAGAGCCGAAGTCAACGCCTTGTGCGGGCTTGTCAACGCAAAGCAGAGATGTCTCCTTTTGTGCAAAGTGGAAATGTCCCCTTTTTGCCGGCCGGCGCAGCCGATGAAGCGCCTGCGCGAACTGCGCGTCTGGTCGCGTTCGGAACTGCTCCAGCAACAGGACGCCGCGCCCGAGCGGGAAGTGGAATCGCAGCACTCGGGGTGACGGTGGCTGTGGGGTACGTATCCTGCGGGTTGCACCGGCGTGGGTAGGGTCCCGTAAACGGTATGAATGCGACCTTCCAGAGCTTGCAGAGCTGCGAGACCAATTCCGAACGTCGTCAACTCGCCAAGCCCGCGAACGGCCTTGGACGCGAGGGCATCGGATGCCGGTCTGTTGGGCAGCGACCTGACGGTGAACGATAGTGACCCGACGAGAGCCAATAGTCTTGCGATTCCGCAAGATGGATGGCCGCGGTACTTTGGCGTCCAAAGTCGGCAGCGATCAACTGGCGGATTGCGCTAGCTGCAAAGTCCTGGCCATTGCCAGACGCTGGCTGTCGTTCTGGCGACCTTGATGACGCCGCTCAGTCCGTTCGTCCGCAGCCATCGAGCAGCGCGAAGCGGATGGCGTCGTAGAGGTCGGGACGGTGCCGAAATCCCAAAACGGCAACCAGCAATGAGATGGTGGTGCCCAAGCCGAAGATCGGGCCGGAAACCACTCGCACTTTGTTGTCCATCGCCTGTTGCTGCGTCCTGTCGAAGTGACACCCGCCATGCGGCAGCGCCTGCCCCAACCGCGCCGAGATGCTGCACCTCGATGCCGCACCAATGTCCATTGAGATACTCGGCCAATCGACGACGCGGCCCTGCGGCCCGATGCGCAGGCGCACAACGATTGCAGCGATGTCGCGGGCCGAATCGGGCAAATGTCGCTAGCGCCGCACACTCGCCGCCGACCAAACTGGCCGGCATGCACGAAGACGACATCTGTCGAACTGCATTCGCGGATGCCGACATGACGCGCGACCTGTTGGAACTGCTGCCAGAGGGCGTCACGGCCGGGCTGGACCCTCGCCGACTGCGTCGTCTGCCGACGGAGCATGTCGCGTCAGGCGGGCAGCGCCGCCGCGCCGACATGGCTTGGGCGGTTGGAACCGTCGGTGGCCGGGCAGGGCGAAGGGACGAATTGCAGGGGAACCTTCAGCCAAGGGGCGGTACGCGCCTCCCCTCGCAAGAAGAGGCTGGCGCCGCGGCCGGGTTGAAAGGGGAGGCGTTGCTGGCGCTGGAGTTCCAGTCCTCGCCAGACCGCGCCATGGCGCTGCGCATGGAGATCTACGTGGCGCTGCTGCGCCAAGAGGTGGCCGCCGAGGGCGGACTGCGCGCCGGCGACCTGCTGCCGCGGGTGTTGCCGGTGGTGGTCTACACCGGAGGCCGGCGCTGGCGTCCAGAGACCCTCGACGAACTGACGGCGCCGACGCCAGCGGGCTGGGGCGGCTGGCAGGCGCGGTTCGAGTTCCTGTGCCTTGACGCTGCGGACTTGACGGCGGAGGATGGACGCTCGAACCCGGTCGCCGCGCTGCTGCGGCTGCTGGCGAGCCGGCAGGCGGAGTCCGTGCCGGCGATGGCGAAGGCGCTGTTCGACGGGCTGCGGGCGGCCGGTTCGGGCGCGGAGCGTCAGGCTTTTGCGAACAGACTGGCACGGGCGCTGATGCAACTGCTGATCGCCCGCTTCGCCGGAGACGAGGCCGGCGACCGGCATCAACATATGCAGCAGGCGCTGCGTTACATGGAGGATCCCACCATGCTCGCCGAGGCAATCACCGAATGGCGACAAAACGCAATCGCCGAGGGTAGAACCGAAGGCACATCCGAGGGCAGGAGGACGCTGCTGCGGCGTTTGGCCACCCGGCGCTTTGGCCTGGAGGCGGGGGACGAGTTCGGCCGGCTCTTGGCGGACGAGCAGGATGCCGATCGGCTGGCGCTTGCCGGCGACCTAGTGATCGACTGCTCAAGCGCGGAAGAATTGCTGCGCCGGGCGCGACGCTTGCTGAGGGGTGGCGACGGCGAAATGCGCTAGTTCGCTGCACCGGCATTGCGCTGCCGCCAGCACTACGCTTGGCGCCCATGTCCCACGCAGGGCGACCGAGACGCGGAGGCGGCGGCAGCGATGGCGAAGGGCGGCAGGCTTTGACTGGCGCGGGCGTTGATGCAACTGCTGATCGCCCGCTTCGCCGGAGACGAAGAGAGCGACCAGCACCGACACCACATGCAGCAAGCGCTGCGATACATGGAGGAACCCACCATGCTCGCCGAGGCAATCACCGAATGGCGGCAAAACGCAATTGCGGAGGGCAGAGCCGCGGGTAGAACCGAAGGCAGAACTGAGGGCAGAACCGAGGGCAGAGCCGAAGGCAGAACCGAGGGCTTGAGGGAGGGCACATCCGAGGGCAGGAGGACGCTGCTGCGGCGCCAAGCCACCCGGCGCTTCGGCCTTGAGGCGGGGGACGAGTTCAGCCGGCTCCTGGCGGACGAGGAGGATGCCGATCGGCTGGCGCTTGCCGGCGACTTGGTGATCGACTGCTCAAGCGCGGAAGAACTGCTGAGCCGAGTGCGCCGGCTGCTGAGCGACGGATCGCTTATCGGTTGACGATGGGCGTGGTCGGCCCTCTGCGGCAAAATCGGCCCGCAGCCTTAGCCCCACGCTAGGTTCAGCGCCACGAACTGCGGAGTCGTGCAATGCCGCTTGTGGTCGCGCATCGTGGTTCCGCTGGCACCCCTTAGCCCGTTGGCCTACGGGAAGCTCCGCTGGCGAGTAGGTTCGCTAGAACAGGTAGAGCAAGTACAACAGCGGCAATGCAGCCCCATGGGGCACGAGCCGCGCGGCCTGCGCCGCCTTCGCCGCGTCCACCCGGTCCCGGACGTCCTTCCCGCCAGCGACCGCAACCGCCGCCTCGCCTTCCGCCAGCACCCGGAACGCCAGCCTGCGCCCCTTGAGCAGCACCGACGCCGCGCCGTCGAAGCCCTTGCACACCGTCACCTCAGCGCCGCGGAGCCGGCGGCCCTTGCCTTCCCCGACCAGCTGGAATCACTGCTTTGCGCTAACACGCCTTGTGCAGGCGCAGCCGGTGGTGCGCCCAAGGAAGCCCTCGGGCGCGGCCGTTCGGTAGCCTGCGAGTTGGGAAAGGAAGCCTCGTTTGGCGGTGGCTATGGCGGCGTTGCGAAAGCACCTACAGCTTCATCCGTTTGAGTACCCGTTCGGGAACGGCGCGGATGAGCAGCATGATTGGGCGCCAGACGCGACGTATGTAAACGATGTCGCGGCGCCGATGAATCGCTGTGAGCACCGCGGCGGCGACCTCTTCGGGGGTCGCGGTCAGCTGCGCCGGCAGGTTCATCCCATCGGTCATGCGGGTGCGCACGAAGCCCGGCTTGATCGTCACCACGTGGACGCCCGAGGCGGCCAGCCGGCCGCGCAGGCCGGAGAGGAACGCGGTGAACCCGGCCTTGGCGGAGCCATAGACGTAGTTTGTGGCTCGGCCCCGTTCGCCGGCCACCGAGCTCACGCCGACGAGGACGCCGCTGCCGCGCCGCTCGAAGCGCTCGGCCAGCGCCCCCATCAGCAGTGCGGGGCCGACATAGTTGGTGCGCATCACCCGCTCGGCGGCGGCGCCGTCCCGCTGGCTTTCCGCTTGGTTGCCGAGCAGCCCGACAACGCACACTGCCACGTCGGGCAGGGGGTCGAGCGTGTCGAGCAACGAGACGCCGCAGTCTTCATCGAGCACGTCGCACGGGTGAGCGGTCACGGCGGCGGCCGTGCGCACCCGGAGGTCTCGCGTCTCTCTCTCCAGCCGCGCCGCGTCGCGGGCCGCGAGCTGCAACGCGCAGCCGTCCTCCGCCAGCGCGTGCGCGATGGCGCGGCCGATATCCGAGGTGGCGCCGATCACAAGCGCTGTTCTTGGCCTGTCGTTCACTGTGTGGCTTGCCCGTCATCCGCCGGCCCCACAACATTGAAACGGCCCTCCCAGATGTGGTTTTCGCCGGCGTACTGGCCGGTGCGGATCTCCGCGATGCCATAGTCTGGCAGTTCCCGCGTCGCCACGCAGACTCCTCCCTCGATGAAGCCGTCGTGCGCGACTGCGAAGTCGAGGTTGTCGAAGCCGTGCTGCCGGCGGTGAACGGGGAGGTCATTCACCTCAACCGGGTCTAGGTGGAGGAAGAATGTCGGTTCAGCGTCCTCTTGGCTGCATTGGTGCTTGGCGTAGACGAGGCGGTCTTCAACGAGATACACATCCCAGCTGGAGCGGATGACTGGCCGGTCGCCAACTAGCGGCCCCGACGCCCAATCGCCTGCTGGCATTGCCTCGAACCGAACCGGCGTGGCTCTCCCGTCATCCGCCGGCTCGACAACATAGAAACTGCCCCGCCAGATGCGGTGCTCGCCGGCGTATTGGCCAGTGCGGATCTCGGCGATGGCGTAGTCTGGCAGCTTCCGCGTCGCCATGCAGACTCCTCCCTCGATGAAGCCGTGATCCGCGGCTGCGAAGTCGAGGTTGTCGAAGCCGTGCTGTTTGCGGTGGCCGGGAAGGTCGTTCACCTCAACCGGGTCTAGGTGGAGGGAGAACATTGGTTCGGCGTCCTCCGGGCTGCATTGGTCCTTGGCGTAGACGAGGCGGTTTTCGACGAGGTACACATCCCAGTCGGAGCGGATGACCGGAGCGCGGTCTCCGACCAGCCTTGCCAAGTAATCGTCCGCCGGCATCATTTCAACCCTCACCGGCGGGAGCGCATTGCCGGGCAGTACGTGCGCGGCCACGCACAACCCGTTTTGCATTCGCGTCCAGGAATTGACGACTGTTCCATCCGACGGCCCGGGCCAGTGCCATACGACCAGTTCATTCGGATCGCATTCCCGGCCGATGGTCTGCACCAGCCGCCCGTCAACAAGGAGCCCGAAGTCGTCCGCTCGGTGCTCGAAATGCGGCGCGACCCTATTCCAGATTCGAGTGGCAGTGTTGTCATCTTCCAGGGGCTCGATGGGCCAAAGATAGAACTCTTGTCCAGAGGCGCTGACTAGTGAACCTTCAAGAAGCGCCTTGCCTTCAAAGCCCACTTTCGTCAGGTTGGCAAAGTGAGTGATCCCGAGTTCTCGATAGAGGGGAATGAACTTTTCGTGCCATATGGCGTATCCGTCTCCATCCGCGTCTGTCGCATGAAAATAGTCATAGGAGCTGACCAGGCCATCCAAGTTCACCACAGGGAAGCGTGAGAAGTATCCGATGACGCCGGCGTCCCAAGACCCGACCACGCTGCCCTCGGGGAGCGCGCGATTCGCAAGTTGCGTGCCGCTGTAGACGGCTGCGCCCCAAGTGCCAGGTATGGTAAAGCCACTGCTCGCCTCAACCCCCCGGAACGGGGCGGTGAAATCCGCCTTTGCAAGCAGGAAGACCGCGCCGGCAACGACAACGCCCAGGCTCAGGACATTGGCCACGCGGGGCGACTTCGGCCCGATGAAACGGCGAATGAAGTGAATGGCGACATAGCATCGCGCCGGAATGATCAGCGCCATCATCAGGTACGCTGGGACGAAGTACCAAGGAAAGTCCCCTTGGATAAATGGATGCACGGTGAGGACGGTCTGCCCGAACTTGGCCAGATGGCCGACGGCCAAGCCGGACACGCCCGCCAAGAAGGCCAGCAGAAGCCAGTCCTCCCGGTTGCGGGACCGGCGAGCGAACCACCAGACCAGCAGCAGATAGGCGCAAACCTCCAGCGCAACCCGCAGTTCGAGGTCGAAGACGCCGATGTGCGAGGCGTCTAAGAAGTTCTGCGTCAGGCTGTACCCGCCTTCCGATTCCCATCGCCGCTGCGACCAAGCAGCCTTGGTCGCGCCACTCACCGGCACGATGCCGCCGAAAACGAGCCGGTTGTAGGCGAAGTACACCAGGATGCTGGCGCCGGCGGCGAGAAGGGGGACGGCCGCCTGGACGGAGAGCGCTGATCGAGCCCGCTCTCCGCTTGGCGCGCCGGGCGCTCGCTCCCGGCTCGACCACTCGACGAACCACAGCGCCGCTGTTGCCGCCACCGATATGGCGATGTACTCCAACCGCACCCAAGGCAAGGCGAAAGCGACCGCGGCGAGCGGCCACCTCCACCGCGCCGGGCTGCGCGCGAAGAGGCAGGCGGTCAGAATGAACAGGCACAACATGAACAGTGCTGCCGCCGCTTCCATCCCCTGAATCAGCCCCGGCTGCTGGTAGAGCATCGGCAGGGCGGCGAACATCAGATACCACGGCATGCGCGCCAAGCGGGCGGCCGCGGCGACAAGGGCCACGCCACCGGCGACGAGCATCACCTCGAACGCCTTGATGGCGAACAGCGCCGCTTCCTTGTCGAACACCCAGTAGAACGGCGTGATGAGAAACAGCCAGAGGGGGTGGTATCCGTTGGTGCGCGTGATGCCGCCGTCGAAGGTGGAGAACTTCCCCTCGGCGAGGTTGCTGGCGATCTCGAAGTAATAGAAGGCGTCGTCCGCGTTCACGCCGCGGATCAGGTCGATCAAATCGAAGCGGGCGAGCATGTGCCAAGCTAACCCAGCCCCGTAGGCTAGGATTCCCCCGATGAACAGGACGAACAGCGCGTTGCGCAACCGGGAGGACAGAGTTACCTCCTCCTCCCCAGCGGATTCGGGCAGCGCGGCGAAGGGGCGTGCCAGCGACACATGGGTGCCCGACGTCACTACGGCTTCTCTGGCTGCTTGTCGAATAGCAGTCGCCGTGCCAGCATCACATGGTCGAGCATGATGTGTCCCCATCCGCCAGTTTCATCGTCGAACAGTTCCAATTGCAGACGCTGGCCGGCGATCTCGTCTAGGGAGTAGATGACCCAATTGAACCGTTCGGTGTTCTCACCACGCCAAGTCGCGGCTTCGTCGCCGTCCGCCAACAGGCGCAACCCGACGCTGTCGCCCGCGCCGCCGGCTATCAGGAATACGAGATACTGGCCAGACTCTGCGGTGAACGTCGGCGAGAGTGCTTGCCCCGTGGTTTGGTCTCCCTTGTCCGGGTGGTAACTCGTCAGGAAGCCCAAGCCCGCATTGCCGCTGATCGGCTGCTGCCCTCTGTAGCGTTCATGTTGACCATGATTCGTGATCGCTTCGCCTTCCAGAAGCCAGCCGTCGAAATCGTCTTCGAAACGCGCCAACACCTGCTCGCCGAGATAGACATGGTCCCCGTCAATGATGGTAGAGGGCGCGGGCGCCGGTGTGTGGGGAGTGACAATGTCGGCCGGCACCGTTGGGATCTGAATGGGAGGTCGGGCATGATTGGGTAACTCAAAAGCGTTCACGCAAAAGCCAAGATTGTTCTTGCTCGCGTCCTCCCACGGATGCCAAAGGCGCGAAACCGTTTCGTCCTCGTCCGAATGGGAAAACACCAGAGGTTCGCCGTGCATTTCCGCCGTTGCGCAATCTCTGATGAACGCCTGTGCCATCTGTCCGTCCACAATCAGCCCCATGTCATCCGACCGGTAATCGAAGTGCGGCTCCATCCGCTGCCAGAACCAGTCGGAATGACTGAGCCCGCCTGATGACGTCTCTGGCGGTTCGGCGGACCAGAGCTTGAATTGACGCTCGCCCGATTGGTCTCGGTATGGCGGCCCTTCGAACAGCGTGGCATCTTGGATCGTGTTGACATCAAGGACATTCGCGAAGTGGCTAATCCCCCACTGTGGATAAAGCGAGACCTCGGTTCGTTCCCTTTGGGCGCGCAAGTAGTCGTATGAGTTGACCAAGCCGTCCAAGTTCACCACGGGAAGGCGCGAGAAGTACCCGATGACGCCGGCGCTCCACGACCCGACCACGCTGCCCTCGGGAAGCAGGCGATTCGTGACCAGCGTGCCCATCCAAGAAGTGACCTCCCATTCGCGATTGCGCTCGGACAATCCACTCATCCCGTCAACAAACCGGAACGGATTGGCGAAGTCCGCCTTTGGGAAGAGGACGGCCGCGCCGGCAACGACAACGCCCAGGCTCAGGACATTGGCCGCGCGGCGCGACTTCGGCCCGATGAAACGGCGGATGAAGTGGATGGCGACATAGCACCTCACGGGAATGGCAAGCGCCATCATCAGGTACGCCGGGACGAAGTACCAGTTGTTGTCCCCAAAAAAGGGATGCAAGGTTAGGGCGGTCTGCCCGAACTTGGCCAGATGGCCGACGGCCAAGCCGGCTGTGCCCGCCAGGAAGGCCAGCAGAAGCCAGTCCTCCCGGTTGCGGGACCGGCGTGCGAACCACCAGACCAGCAGCAGATAGGCACAGACCTCCAGCGCAACCCACAGTTCGAGGTCGAAGATGTCGATCTGCAAGGCGTCTGAGAGGTTCCGCGTCAGGCTCCATCCACCTTCCGATTCCCATCGCCGTTGCGACCAGAGTTGCTTGGTCGCGCCGCTCACCGGCACGATGCCGCCGAAGACGAGCCGGTTGTAGGCGAAGTACACGAGGACGCCGGCGCCGGCGGCGAGAGACGGGGCCAGCGCCTTGGCCGAGAGCGCTGACCGGGCGCGCTCTCCGATCAGCGCGCCGGGCGCTCGCTCCTGCCTCCGCCACTCGATGAACCACAGCGCCGCTGTCGTGGCCAGCGAGATGGCGATGTACTCCAACCGTACCCAAGGCAGGGCGAAGGCGACCGCGGCGAGTGGCCACTTCCACCGCGCCGGGCTGCACGCGAAGAGACAGGCGGCCAGAATGAACAGGCACAGCATGAACAGCGCCGCCGCCGCTTCCAGTCCATGAAACAGCGATTCCCGCTGGTAGAGCATCGGCAGTGCGGCGAACAGCAGATACCACGGCAGGCGCGCCAGCCGGGCGGCCGCGGCGATGAGGGCCACGCCACCGGCGACGAGCATCACCTCGAACGCCTTGATGGCGAACAGTGCCGCTTCCTTGTCGAACGCCCAGTAGAACGGCGTGATCAGAAACAGCCAGAGGGGGTGGTACCCGTTGGTGCGCGTGATGCCGCCGTCGAAGGTCGAAAACTTTCTTTCGGCCAGGTTGAAGGCGATCTGGAAATAGTAGAAGGAGTCGTCCCCGTTCACGCTGCGGATCAGGTCGATCAAGTCGAAGCGGCTGAGCATGTACCAAGCGAACCCGGCCCCATAGGCCAAGATCCCCCCGATGAACAGGACGAACAGCGCGTTGCGCAACTGGGAGGACAGAGTTACCCCCCCCCCCCCCCCCCAAGAAGGACGGGCTCGCGCAGCCCGCGGCCAGGGGCGTGCCAGCGACCGTCCGCGCGGCGAGATCCGGCGCGGTCAGCTTGTCAACGTCCCTCACAACGCGAGCCGCCGCGACAGTTCGGAGACGAACCTGGGCCGGCCGCCGGCCGCCTCGGCGCGAACCGCCTCAAAGGCGCCGAGGCGGGGATAGCCTTCGCGCACCCGTTCCGGCGCGCAGTGGGCGTCCTTGGCAAGATAGACGCGGCCGCCGTGGCGGTGGGTGATCTCGTCGAGGCCGTCGAGCAGCGCGGCGGTGCCGTGGCGCACCGGAAAGTCGAGCGCCAGCGTGTAGCCTTCCATGGGGAACGACATCAGCCCGTCGCCGGCGGAGCCGAACAGCTTGAGCACCGCCAGGAACGAGCCTTGCCCCGACGCGGCGGCGCACTCAAGCAGGGCGGCCACCCCGGCCGCGCTCTTGCCCTTGGGCAGCACGCACTGGTACTGGACGAACCCCCGCCGCCCGTAGAGGCGGTTCCACGCCTCGATGCGGTCGAGGGGAAAGAAGAAGCGGTCGAAATGAACCGGCCGCGCCCCGGTGCGCACACGTCTCCGCCCACGCCGGTAGTAGAGCTCGTTGAAGAAGCCGATCGAGACCCGGTTGGGCAGGGCGGACGGCGCATCAAAGGGAACCCGGAGCTTGCCCCGCGAAGCCGGGACAAGGGGGCTGGACGCAAGGCTCGGCGGCAGCGCCCCGGCGTCCATGAACGCGCCGCGCGTCAGCAACGAACGGCCCAGCCCGGCGCCCCGCGCCAAGCAGTCAATCCAAGCCACGCTGAAGGGCCAGTCGCGGGACGCCTCGAACAGCGCCATCGCCTCGTCGAGGTTGCGAGCGGCCAAGGTCTCCGCCATGAGGAAAGCGGTCTCGATCGGCCGCAAGCGAAAGCGCGCGGACAAGATCAACCCGGTCAGCCCCATCCCGCCGAGGGTGGCGCGGAAGAGATCGGCGTTCTCTGCGCGGCTGCAAGTCCGCATCGCGCCGTCCGCGCCCGCCAGCGTCAGCGATTCCACATGCGCGCCGAAGGTCCCCTCGGCGTGGTGGTTCTTGCCGTGTACGTCCGCCGCGATCATGCCGCCGACGGTGACGAGCTGGGTGCCAGGCACCACGGGCGGGAACCAGCCGCGTGGCGCGAAGGTTTCCAAGATGTCCGCGAGCAGCACGCCGGCCTCGCAGTCGAGCAGGCCGGTGCCGGCGTCGAACGCCCGCATCCGGTTCATCGCCAACGTCGACAGCGTGAGATTCGGGTTGAGCGCGGCGTCGCCGTAGGCACGCCCGTTGCCGCGGGCGATCAGCGTCGTGCCGCGATGCAGCAGACCGGGGAGGTCCTCCCATCGGCGCAGGCGTTCCAGCCGGCAATCGAGAGCCGGATGCCGTCCCCAGCCTGAGAGCATCATGCGGAACTTCGCTGGAACATGCCGCCAGTTTGAGGATGTTGCGGTCTATTGGGCTGCGGCGTCAGCCACTGTGGTGGGCGTGGCAAAGGCGGCAAAGCACAGGGTTGGAGACGCGGGTGGCACCACGCGCATGTTATAGCGCTGCCGCGAACGCGGCTAGGACGCCGAGGCCAGTCAGCCAGCTCGTCCGATCCCGCAGCGCGAAGATCAGCGGGTCATCGTTTATCCCGTGGCCGTTGAAGTTCCTCCCGCGGCCTGCGAGGAGCGCCAGGCGCCCCAGCCAGTAGAGCAGCAGCGGACAGATCAGCCACAGGAACTCCAGGCTAGCATAGCGTTCTCCCGTCTCGGGACTCTGGATGTAGAGAGCCAGAATCACCACGGAAGCGAAGCCGCTCGCCGCGCCCAGCGCCGCCAATGCCGGCAGGTCTTCGGCGAGATAGCCCCGGCCGCGGGCGGGCCGGCCAGACCCCGTCAGCTCGCCTTGGCGCTTGACGATGGCCAAGGCGAGGAACAGGAACAGCGAGAAGGCGAGCAGCCAAGGCGACAGCGGCACTGATGCCGCCACCCCACCGGCGAGGACACGCACCGCATAGAGCATGGCGAGGACGGTCACGTCGACGAAAATCCGACGCTTCAGCGACAGCGAGTAGGCGCAGGTCAGCGCCAGATACGCAAGGACCCAAAGCCCCGCTGCGGTGGAAAGCCAGAACGCCAAAGCGAGCCCACCCGCCGCCAACGCAGCGCCGACGCCGATCATCGGCAGCAGCGGCACCTTTCCCGCCGCCATCGGGCGGTGGCGCTTGGCAGGGTGCCCGCGATCGTGTGGGAGATCGAGCAGATCGTTCAGAACATAGGTGCCTGATGCCACCGCCGACAGCGCCGCGAAGACCCCGGCGGCCACCAGATACGTCCCGGCGTTGGTGTCGTGCGCCGCGATGAGCGGCACGAACACGAGCACGTTCTTCACCCATTGGTGGGGGCGCAACGCCCGGAGCCAGTCGCGCGGCCCGCCGCCGAGCCCGGGCAGGAACTGAGCCCCGCCGTCCAGCGCTCTCAGCTTGTGCGCGAGACGCGCCGAAAGACCGACCCCGATGCTGTGCCGGGACCGCTTCCAGACCGCGAGGTCGCGCCGTTCGTTGCCGATGTAGTCGAACCCGCGCTCGCCGAAGCGCGCGACCAACGCGGCGGCCTTGGCGTCGCCGGCTAGGTTGGTGCGCCCGTCCGAGGCGATGCAGCCTGCCGCCCCAACCGTCTTGGCGAGCGGCGACACGGCGCGTGCATCGGAAGCGGAGGCTAGGTACACCGAACGGCCGGCAGCCTTTGCGGCGGCAATCTCCTCCAGCACGGCGGGGTTCAACGCCAGCGTGTCTGGCGGCAGCGGAACCGCCTCCACGATCCTGCGCTTCAGGCCGGCACGGCCCCTCACGGCGGCGGCGACGAGCCAGAACGGAAGGGCGAACAGGCTGAGCGGCGAGACCGAGAGCAGCCGGGCGATCCCTTCGATCAGCAGATCGCCGCGGATCAATGAGCCATCGACGTCAACGACCAACGGCGGTGCCGTCGATGCCTCGTCAGGCGCCCGCGCTGCTGTCATCGCGCGCCGGCGGGGCGTTGGAGCTGCGGCAGCGGTGTTCGTCGGCGCATCACGATACGGCCCGTTGTGCAAACGCCTTGAATTCAGCCGGCGTGCCCAGCGGATGAACATGCTCGGCGGGGATGTTTGAGATGGCGATCTTGCGTTTGGAGCCAATGAGCTGCGCATAGAGCGGCGCCACGTAGCGCTCCCCGCGTTGGTCCGGGGTGTCCGCCAGCGAGTGCTCGTAGGCGGCGGCGAAATCGGTCGGCCGGGCGAACCAATACAGGCCGATGGAGCAGTGCGCCGAAATGCGGCGCTTCTCCGCCACTTCCACCACCCAGCCGTCGGCGCCGGGGCGCGCGAAGCTCCAATGGTCTCCGGGCAGCCGCGCGCAGGGAATCCAACCGTCTGCGCCGGGGGTGATGTGCGTCGGAGACAGCCAAGCCGGTTCCACATGGGTGTCGATGTTGTAGATGAGCAGGGGCAGTTGCGGGCGCCACAGGTGGCGGCAGGCGTAGGCAGTGCTCGCTTGGCCTTCCGTCACCTGCGTGAGTTCTTTCACATGAACATCATCCGTCGGCCAGGCGGCGCGGTGCGCATCGAGCAGGGCTGTGGCGCGGTGCTCGCGCAAGCAGGCGAAGATCAGCCGTGTCCCGCCGGTGATGAAGTGTTCCAGCGACGCCATCGCCCAATCGAACAACGTGCGGCTGCCGGCTTCAATTTCATGCTTCGGGCATCGGAAGCCGGCATCCCGGAAGCGCTGCCCGCGGCCGGCCATGGTGATTAAGATGTTGCAATCCACTGGCGGTGGCCGTCACGGCGCCTTCGGCGTCAGCAGTGCTTGAATCTCTTGTTCAGATAGCCGCGCGAACTCGTCTGGGCGGATGGCGCGGTCGTCGATGTAGAAGCCCTTCTGCCGCGGCCAAGGTTTGCCGAACAAGATCTCGTCGTAAGGCACGTCCCATTTCTCCAGCCACTGCAGCATGGTTGGCGCGGTGTGTTTGTTGATGGCGCCCAAGTTGCCACCGTAGGTGCGCATGTTGCGGGAGGAGAAAAGGAGTATCCGATAGCCGTTCGCATGGTACTCGCGCAGCTTGGCGATGACGTCTTGTTTCGGGGTGGCGTCCGCGTAGGACTGATCCGCGCCCTTGACTTCGCAGAGGGTGCCGTCCACGTCCACCACGAGCAAGGCGTCCGCGGCGCCCTCGCCTTCAGCCACGTTCAACCTCGTCGAGTATCTCCTTGGCGCGCAGGAGAAATGCCGTCACCTTGCTCGGATAGTCCAAGTGCAGGGGCAGCATGGAGAGGAACAAGGACGCCTCGCCGAGCCGCAGTGCGCGGAAGTCATACGGCGTCTTGTGTGCGGCTTCCTTGAAGATGCCCTGCAGCGCCGCGTGATGCGGGTAGTTCATCAGCCGCAGGGTGGGTGCGTTGTCTGCATCCAAGGCCAAGTCGAACATGCCGCCATTGATGAAGTCGTAGTCGCCGAGCACGCTGTGCGACACCTTGCAGTAGTCATACAAGGGGTTTGTCCACAGCGCTTCCGCGTCGCATGCACCCTTCGGGTCGATCAGCATCAGCAGCTGATTGCTCTGGTCATAGAGAATGTTGGAAAGGCATGGGTCGCCGTGGCCGATCACCGCGTGGTCGAGCGTCATCTGCCGTTGGTGTTGGCCATACAGCTTGAGGTAGCGCTCCAATTGGCTTGCCGCGTCCAGCCCGGCAAGCGGCAAGTTGGCCGCCAGCCCATCGATGCGCCGGCCGGCGTCGTCCGCCAGGAACTGCTCTATCCGCGCCGTGGGCTTCTGGACGAACAATTCCTCAGCCATGGCGCTGGCTTGCGCGCCGTCACAGGGGCGGCGCGGGCGCTCGGCCAAGAAGAAGAACAAGCGCTCAAGGAACGCCGCAAAGCTATCCGCATCGAACGCGCCATGCGCCCAAGGCAAGGCCGCATCCGCCATGTAGTAGCGCAGCATCCGATACGAAGCCTTGGCGCCGTCGTCTTGGAAATCGAACGGCTGCACGAGCCACGGCCGCATCGCTTCCGGCACCAAGGTGTAAAACTTGTGTTCCGCCGCAATCTTGTCTCGATCCGTGGATGACTTCACGCAGTGGTATTGATCCGTCTCGAGGCGGTTGAAGTGCCGCGTGGCGGTGGAGGCGGCGAAGAGCGTGAGGAACTGGTTGAAGTCCCCCAAGTCTTGCCCGGTGACGGATTCAAGGCGCGCGTAGCCCCGCCAAGGCTGTTCCCAAGCGCTGAGCGGCGCCTGCTCGAAGCGCTGCCACTGTTCCATCAGGCCATGGGCGTCGTGCAGGAACACGATCAGCGGCCTGTACAAGCGGTCCGCAAAGCTCTCCTTCGCGTAGGGCAGGCGTTCGATGAGTTGCGTCAACGCGCTTTGATTCGGCACCGCGGCGCGGGCGCAGACGATGAGCACCGCGGCGTCGTCGCTGCCTCGCTCCAGCGTCGAGCGCAGGCTCGCGACGGATTCGGCGTCCGTCAGGCGCAGCAGCTTGCCGGCGGCCCACGCCGGCAAGGCGGCGCGGAAGTGCTCGAACACCGCCCGGCGCTGGAACACGATGTCTCCATAGCGGCGGTCTCCCACCAACCGGCGCAAGGCATCGCTGACCAGCTCGCGGTCGTCAAACACGATGTGGATGTGGCGGTTCATGGCGTGGCTGCGCCGCGTCGGCGCATGGACCACAGCGGCAATGCCGCCAGCGCGGCCAGCGCGATGAGGGTTGCTGAGCGGTGCGCCTCAAAGCTCGGCGCGAAGCCCTGCCCGTTCGTGGAGAAGCCGGCCAGAAAGCCATCGGCGAACATGGCGCCCAAGCTCGCTTCCTGATGGGTGAAGGTGGCCAGCAATTGCCAGAAGGCTAGCAGTTCCAAAGCCCACACAAACACTGAGAGCAAGAGGAAGGCGACCCAGCGGCCACGGATGGAGTTGCGCACTTCCGCCTCCAAGCCGAACAAGAACTCGCCGGCGCGCAGAATGTGCAGGTCTCGCCGTTGCCGGCGGCCGCTCAGCACGAGGTGGTGGTTCAGGAAGTAGAGCAGTTTGGACAACGCAAAGAGCGAGAACAGCGCCAACGAGATGCCAAGCACCATCACCGCGAGCACGCCCTTGGATTGGGCGGCGATGTTGCCTTCCAACAGGAAGAAGCCGGCGAGCACCGCCGTCAACACGACGAGATCGCCGAAGCGCTCCACCAGCCACACGGCCAATGCCTTGCGGCGGTAGCCAAAGACGTGAAAGAACGCGGCGAGGCGCAGGAACTCGCCAATCTTGAATGGCAGCAAGCTGCAAGGGAAGGCGGTGAGGCCGTGGCACAGGATGAGCGGCGCCACCCGCTCGCGTTCATCCAAGGCCAACAGGCCGAGACGCAACATGCGCAGCGCATGGGCCGCGAGGTACAGCGCCCCGGCGGTGAGCGCCGGCAAGGCCGGGGCGAGGATGGCGGCTGCGGCCAAGTCCTCAAACCGGGGCGCCGCCCAAGCGACCACGAGGCCGGCCAGCGCCACTAGGTAGATGAGGGGGATGCGCGCCGTCACGGCGCAGCGGGCGTCGTTTGCGGCGCGGCTTCAAACATCACTTCACCAGCGTACTCAGCGATTGGCCGCTCGCGCATGTCCGTGGCGAGAAAGGCGCCACGCCACACCATGAAGCGCAGCAGCAGGCCGAGCACGCGCACTGCTTGGCGCACGAGCCGCACATTCGAAACCTGATCTGCCTCGCGCCAAGTGATCGGGAAGAATGTCAAGCGCTGCCGCAGGTGGCAGCTCGCCAGCAACATCACATAGTTGAAGGTGAGGTCGTCTGGGAACTTGATGTAATGGCGGCTCTTGAACGCGGCGAGGCGGTAGAGGTTCAGGCCGGACCCCAAGTCTTGCACGTGCCGCCCCACCGCGGCGCTGAAGAGCAGGTTGTAGACGCGGTTGCCGATGGTGCGCAGGCGCGAGTAGCCCTCTAGGCTGCTCTGGGGCATGAAGCGGGCGCCGAGCAAGCAATCGACATTTGCGTGGGCGCCGCGCTCAAGCGCCGCCACCATGTCTTGGATGCAGGCTTGGTCGTCTCCATGCAGCACGATGAGGTAATCAAAGCCGTGCTCTAGGCCATAGCCGAAGGCGACCTTGTGCGAGCCACCCAAGCCATAGTTCCCGGCGTTGCGCCAAGCGATGAATCGGCAGTGCTTGAGGCGTTGCCGGCCGTGCCGGATGGCCGCTGCCAAAGTGCCATCCGGGGAGCGGTTATCGACCAGCAGCACCGTGTGTATCCACCGCTGCGTTGCGGCGTCGAATTGATCGAGCACCCGCCTCACCTGCTGCTCGCAGCGATAGGCGGGAATGAAGACGAGGAGCTTTGCCTTGGGGCCAAGCGCTGCGTCGCTTCCCGCCGCGCTTTGCCGAGCCGCATGCGCTTCGCCCATGCCCGCCGTCCCCCGCTGCAGCGTCTGCCAAGGCTTGCATTATGCCAAGCAACGTCGCCGCCTTGGCGACCCGCGGCGATCGAGGTGGCGGCCGGTGCTGGTGCGGGTGGCTGCGGGAGCGCCCCATCGGGTGAGCCGACCCGCCGCGCCGACCAAGGCAGCGGCCGCGCCGGTGCGCGTGGCTGCGCGGGTGCGGCCGAGCCGGTGGCCGCGCAGCCGCCGCTACAGGTCGTAGCCGCGCTCGTTGTGCAGCACGAGGTCCAACCCCTCGGTCTCTTGTTCCTCCGTCACCCGGTTGCCGGTGAGGGCATCAACCACCTTCAGGATGACGAAGGTGGCGATGGCGGTGTAGGCGAGCGTCGCCAAGGCGCCCACCGCCTGCACGCCGAGCTGGGCGCCGATGTCGATGTCCTCTTGGCCGCTGAACACGCCGAGCGCTTTGCTGGCGAAGATGCCGGTGAGCACGGTGCCGAGCACGCCGCCGATGCCATGCACCGGGAACACGTCCAAGGAATCATCAATGCGCAGCGTGCGCTTCATGAAGTTGGTGGCGCCGAAGCAGACGATGCCGGCCGCGAGGCCAATCACCAGCGCCCCGGCAGGCCCGACGAAGCCGGATGCCGGCGTGATGGTGCCGAGGCCGGCGACCATGCCCGTCACCGCGCCGAGCGCGCTCGGCTTGCCGAAGCGCAGCCACTCCGCCACCATCCACGCGAACGCCCCGGCCGCCGCCGAGATGTGCGTCACGGTGATGGCCATCGCTGCGTCGCCGTTGGCGGCCAGCGCGCTGCCGCCGTTGAAGCCGAACCAGCCCACCCACAACATGCCGGCGCCGGCCACCGTCAGCGTCATGTTGTGGGGCGCCATCATCGTTCCCGGGAAGCCGCGTCTGGAGCCGAGGGTGATGGCGGCCACCACCGCCGCGGTGCCGGCGGTGATGTGTACGACGGTGCCGCCGGCGAAATCCATCAGGCCCAGTTCCTGCAGCCAGCCGCCGCCCCACACCCAATGGCAGATGGGCGCATAGACCAAGAGCGACCACAGCGTGGTGAAGATGAGCACGGAAGAAAACCGCATCCGTTCCGCGAAGCCGCCGACGATCAGGGCAGGGGTGATGATGGCGAACGTCAACTGGAAGGTGGCGAAGGCGGATTCCGGGATGGTGCCGCTCAACGCCTCTTCGCCGACGCCAGCGAACAGCGCCTTCGACAGGCCGCCGATGAAGGCGTTGCCAGCATCGAATGCCAAGCTGTAGCCGACGAGGAGCCACAGGATGGTGACGAGGCAGCAGATGGCGAAGCACTGCATCAGCACGCTCAGCACATTGCGAGTGCGCACGAGGCCCGCGTAGAAGAGCGACAGCCCCGGAATGGTCATGAACAAGACGAGGGCGGTGGAACTCAACACCCACGCGGTGTCGCCGCCATCGAGGGTGTCTGCTAGGGCTGCCGGAGCGGCCCCCAGCGCCAACCCCGCGGCCGCCATCTGCAGGCGGCGCAACCTGCTTGCCCGGCCGCCCGCCCCGTCGCGCTGGCTCTGCATCGTCCGCTGCCCCTCGTCAAACACGCGAAAGGCGAAACTTAACGGTTTGTCACGCGGCAATCCAGTTGTGGGGGCGGGTGTGGAACGGGTGTGCCCTGTGTGTGGTGACTGCGCCCTGTGCTCCCGTTGCTTTGCGGTTGTGGGCGCACATGAGGGCGCCGGCATGGCGTGGGTGTGCGGTGGGAGTGTTCCAACTGCGCCTCTGGCCGGCCGTGCTGAGCGCGTGGCGGCCGCTGCTGCCGTCTGGCTGGCGATGGCGTTCTGGCTGCCCATCTGGCGAGCCTCGCTTGGCCGTCCGCCCTGTCGTTGATTCCGTCGGGCTGGCGCGATGGCGTTCCAACTGCACGTCTGGCGGGCCGTGCCTAGCCGCCGGCGTCGCGTGGGGGTTGCGTCCACGAAACTGCGCGACGGCGTGGGCCGCACCGCCTTGCCTGCCGGCCGCTTCGGGGTTGTCGCAGGAGGTCACGTCGTCTTTGGCGCGATGCGGCCATGGCTACCTGCTGCTTGGGAGCTGCCCTTGGGCGTCGTCGGTCTGCGGCGCCCTGCCCAGTTCGGCTTGGCCGCCACGCCGCGGGTGTGGCTGCCGTGCGGCAATGTCGCGCAGCTCGCGCAAGAGCCCTGGCCCCTTGAACACCAAGCCGGTGTAAACCTGCAGAAGATCTGCTCCGGCCTCGAACATGGCCTGCGCCGTGTTGCCATCGTGGATGCCGCCGACGCCGATGATGGGGAAATCGGCCCCCAAAGCGCCGCGCAGTGTGCGCACCGCCTGCACCGCCAGCGGGAACAATGGGGCGCCGCTCAAGCCGCCTGTTTGCGCCGAGAAGCTGGGTTTGAGGGTGGCTGGGCGGTGGGTGCTGGTGTTGGTGGCGATGACGCCATCCAAGCGTGTGCTCCGCAGCACCGCGGCGATCTCCTGCAAGCCGTTTGCATCCAAGTCTGGCGACACCTTCGCCACCAAGGGCACGCGCCGCCCGCTTGCGGCATCGAGCGCATCCCGCTCGCGCGCGACGGCGCCGAGCAGGGCGTTGGCGGGTTTGGTCGATTGCAGCGAGCGCAGCCCGGCGGTGTTTGGCGAGGAGAGATTCAGCGTCACATAGTCTGCGTATGGGTGGACGGCGCGCAGGCATGTGAGGTAATCCTGCGTCGCGCTCGCCAACGGCGTGGCTTGGTTCTTGCCGATGTTCACTCCCAGCTTGGCGGCGAGCGGCCCGCGGCGGCGCAGCCGCGCCAAGCGCGTTCGCATGGCTTCGACGCCGGCGCTGTTGAACCCCAAGCGGTTGATGAGGGCTGCATCGGCGGCGGAGCGGAACAGGCGCGGGCGCGGGTTGCCAAATTGCGGCCGAGGCGTCACGGTGCCCACTTCCACAAAGCCGAAGCCGAGGCTCGCGAAGCCGCGCGGCGCCAGCGCGTCCTTGTCGAGCCCCGCTGCGAGGCCGATGCGGTTCGAGAACGAGATGCCCATGATGTTGATGCCGCGGCCGGGCGCTGGGCGTTGCGACGCCACGCTTCCCCACGCGGCCATCGCGCTCACCGCCAATCGGTGCGCGGCCTCTGGAGGCAGCGCGAAGAGCAATTGGCGCAGCAGCGGATACACAGGCGCGGGGGCGGTAGCCGCCTCGTTTTCCCAGGATGGCCGGATGATAGCCCTGAAGCCCGCGGCGGCGTCGCGCGGCGCGTCAAGACATGTTCCACCACGCGCTGAAGGGAAGGTGAACCCCTGCCGCGCCGTCTTGCGCCGTACAGTTCATCCATGTGGTGCTTGGCGTTGCGGCCGGGTGTGCAGGCAGACGTGGTGAACCCGTGACGGCGCAGCAGGTCACGTTGACGGCGAAGGCCGAGAGTTGGCCGATCGCCGGTGCCTTCAGCATCGCCCGCGGCGCCAAGACGCAAGCGGACGTGGTGGTGGCAACGGTGAGCGACGGCGCGTTCGCGGGGCAGGGCGAGGGCGTGCCTTATCCGCGTTACGGCGAGACCGTGGGCGGCGTCGTCGCGGAAATTGAAGCCTTCGCGGCAGGTTTGGTTGCGGGTGCGGAGGTGGCGGCTGCGGCGCGGCTGCGTGGCGCCCTGTTGCAGGCGTTGCCAGCGGGGGCCGCCCGCAACGCGGTGGACTGCGCGTTGTGGGATTTGCAGGCCAAGCAGTCTGGCATCCCGGTGTGGGAGCTTGCTGGCGTGCCGGCGCCGCAGCCGGTCGTCACCGCCTACACGCTGAGCTTGGACAGCCCTGCGGCGATGGGCGAGGCAGCTCGGCGCCATGCTGGGCGACGCTTGCTCAAGGTGAAGTTGGGTGGTGGCGCGCAGGACGACATCGCACGCTTGCGGGCGGTGCGACGCGGGGCGCCGGCAGCGCAGCTCATCGTGGACGCGAACGAGGGCTGGTCCATGCGAGACCTGCGCGTCGTGGCACCCGCCGCGGCCGAACTTGGCGTGGCGCTCATCGAGCAGCCGCTGCCCGCCGCTGCCGACGATGCCCTCATCGGCTATCAATCGCCCGTGCCGCTCGGCGCGGATGAGAGCTGCCACGGAGACTTCGGCTTGGCCGCTCGCTCGGCGGACGCCGTCGGCGGCGCGCCGGACGCGACCGGCCGCCCGGCTGGATTGGCAGCGTTGGCCGCCAAGTACGCCGTGCTCAACATCAAGCTGGACAAGGCCGGTGGCCTCACCAGTGCGCTCGCCCTCGCCGCGCGCGCTCGTTCCCACGGCGTCGGCGTGATGATCGGGTGCATGGTCGCCACCTCGCTGGCCATGGCGCCCGCGCTGCTGTTGGCAAATGGCGCGCGCTTCGTGGACCTCGACGGGCCGTTGCTCTTGGCCCAAGACCGCCCAGAAGGGCTCGTCTACGCCGGGCAGACCGTGGCTTTGCCGCCCCGCGGCGGCTGGGGCCGGCCTGAGTAGGCGCGTGCTGGGGCTCGGCCTCGCCGTCTTCGTGTTCCGAGCGCTGTTCCCTCGCGGCATCGACCGGCATGCGTGTGGCGCCGCGGCCGATGGCGACGCACGGCGAGATCAAACGTTGCCCCTGCGATAGCTGGATGCGCACAGTGGCGTTCCAAGCGAGGTCGGTCCGCTGCCTTGGCGTGGCTGATGTCTTTGATTTGCGTGGGACATCCGCCCGGCGTGGCGTTTGGGCGGGAATTGGCTCGCCCGATGGCGCACAGTTGCGCCTCCACAGCCCGGACTTCGGCGGAACCGATGCAGGCCAGCGACGCGCCGTACAAGGTGCTGTTCCAAGACCGGCGCCTCTTCGAGGAGACCGTGCGCTTGGTCGCCCCGCGGCTGGCCGACGGGCTGGACTTCCACGCCGCCGCGTCGCTCGACAAGGAGCACCTGACGGCGCTGGCGCGCACCCGCGTGCAGGACAAGCTGCGCCGCGTGGAGCGCAGTTCGGGGAAGCTGGCGAACGGCCGCCGCTCCTACATCTTGGCGCTGCTCGAGTTCCAGTCCGGCCACGACGCGGACATGGCGTGGCGGATGCGGGACTACCTGCACTTGGTGGAGTCCGGCCTGCGCCAGTCCGGCACGGCGCGGGCGGAGGGGGAGGTGCCGGGGATGCTGTCGATCGTGGTCCACAACGGCGAGCGGCCTTGGCGGGCGGCGGCGGAGTGCGCCGGCCCGCTGACGGGCGACGCTGAGCCGGCGCAGGTGCGGATGTATGCTACGGTGGACTTGCAGGCGCTGGCGCGGGGCGCGGACGGCGCCGGCCGGCGGTTGGTTCCTGGCGGCTGCCTGGCGACGCTGGCGGAGTTGGAGTCGTCGCCGGCGGAGGCGCTGCCGAGGCTGCTGCTGGAGGCGTTCAGGCGGCATGCTGGGGCGGGTTCGTCGGAGTTCCGCCGCGGGCTGCACCTGCGGGTGGAGTCGGCGCTGGAACGCCGGCGCGGCTTGGCGGCGGCGCTGCCGCCGCTTTCAGATTTCGAGCGGATGCTCGCGGAGAGAGGAGGAGAGCGGATGACGGCGATGTTGGACGCGACGCTGGCGCGTTGGGAAGAAGCGAAGGTCGCGCAGGGCGTGGAGCGGGGCCTCGAGCAAGGCTTGGCGCGAGGCGTCGAGCGGGGGCTTGTCGAAGGGCGCGTCGCCTTGCTTGGGCGGATGGCGGAGCGGCGCTTCGGCGCGGGCGTGGCGGGCCGCGTGACGACTCTGTTGGCGGACGAGACGGACCTGTCGCGCTTGGACGCGGCCGGCGAATGGCTGCTCGAATGCGACACCGGCGAGGCGCTGCTCGCGCAGCTTGCAAGGCGGTCGCCGCGCGGCTGACGGCCAGCACCGCGGGCTGCACCTGCGGGTGGAGTCGGCGCTGGAGCGTCGGCGCGGCTTGGCGGCGGTGCTGCCGCCCGCTTTCGGATTTCGAGCGGATGCTCGCGGAGAGAGGAGGAGAGCGGATGACGGCGATGTTGGACGCGACGCTGGCGCGTTGGGAAGAAGCGAAGGTCGCGCAGGGCGTGGAGCAAGGCGTCGAGCGGGGGCTTGTCGAAGGGCGCGTCGCGCTGCTTGGGCGGATGGCGGAGCGGCGCTTCGGCGCGGGCGTGGCGAGCCGCGTGACGACTCTGTTGGCGGACGAGACGGACCTGTCGCGCTTGGACGCGGCCGGCGAATGGCTGCTCGAATGTGACACCGGCGAGGCGCTGCTCGCACGGCTCGCCGAGCGTCCGCCGCGCGGCTGACGGCCCGCGACAAGGAGAGCGATGGCCGCTTCGTGCCTTTGCTTTGGTTTGCCGGACCCGAAACGCTCCACATGAGGCGAAGCGGGCCCTTCAGCACAGTTTGCGAGCCAAGTCTCGGTAATCCTCGGCGCGGATGTCGAAGGCGTCGGTGGCGCCGCGGCTACCCGCCTCCTCGAGCTTGGGCTTCACATACGCCGTCTTCAGCCCCGCCTTGGTGGCGGCTGTGAGGTCCGGCGGATGCACGGCCACCATCATCGTCTCTCCCGGCTCGGCGCCGAGCAGCCGAGCGGCGGTTTGGTACGCCGCCGCTTCCGGCTTGTAGACGCCCAAGAACTCGCAAGACAGATACGCATCCCAATCGATGCCGGCATGTTTGGAGCTATCTACGACTATGGACAGCGAAAGCACCGTGAGAATTGCCACGACATAACGTTCGCGCAGCCGCAGCAGCGCATCCGGCACATCCTCCCACACGCCCATGCGATGCCAGGCGCGATTCAGCTGGTCGCGGTCCGCCGCAGTGAGCCTCAGCGCCGGGAACTGCTCTGCGAGTTCATCGAGCACAGCCCGGTGAATCTGATCCGCGTTTTGCCAAGGCTGCGCACCGGAGCGCACTTCAGCAAGCTGCTCGAACATGCGCCGCCGCCAAGTCGACGCGAACGCCGCGTCGTCCACCACCACACCGCGGGCTTGTGCCAGCTCGCGCACGGCGCTGCGAGTGGCGGTTTGCCAATCAAAAATGCTGCCGCCGACATCGAACGTCAGCGCCTTGATGCCCTCGATCATGTATTGCCACCTCGCTTAGGAAACACCGGGCACTGTTGCGGAACTCGCATAGCGACAGCGCATCCAGTGTGGGCGCGGCGGTCAACCACGGCACCGCGGCACACATTCGCATCGAACAGCCGGGTCGCCTTCGGCACCACCGAAAACATCATCTTGCCGCTCGCGGTACATAGTACCAATGCAATAGCTGTGCATCGTCGATCTTGCGGCGCGCCTCGGGCGTTCCGCGCTGCGCGTCATCGACAGCGCTGTGGTCTCTGGCGTTGCTGCCATCAACATCGGCACGCTGTCTCACCAATGGGGCCCGTGAAGATCACCGCCACGGCCAGCCGCATCGTCGTCAGCTTAGGCAAGAGTGATTGGCTGTGCGGCGGCTTGGGCGCTGGCTGGGTACCATTGTCTAAGCACGGGGCAATACGGACGATGCCCTATGTCTCGCCAATCAGCGCGGTGTTGGGCGCGGCTTGGCGCTGTTCAAGGATCCCGGCAACGACAATGTGCCGCGTAGGTAGGCATCCCACTGTTCGCCCAGCCGCTCTACGCTTGCTGTGCCGAACACCACCCGGTCTGGCTTTGCGAGCAGCGCCGGTGCGTCGCCGAGCATCCGCCTCAGCCAGCCGGATTCGTCTTGGACGCGGATCTGACCGTGTTGCGCATTGTCGAGGCTGGCCACGCTTATGCCGGGAAATCGTGCCCGAAAGGCTTGCACCTCCGCCGCCGCGGCGTCGCCGTTGGCAAGCACGAGCAGTGGCTTGAAGCCCGTGACGTCATCAACGCGGAGTGCTCCTGCGCCGGCGACCATCGGTTCCGGCATCGGCTTGCCGGCGCTCCTGTCGTCCAGCACGCCGCTTTCGATGTAGGGCATGGATGGAAACGGCGGCGGGCGTCCGGCGGCGAGGTCCGCCAGCATCTTGCGATCGCGCTCCGCGGCCTCGGCCTCGTCCGCCACGCAAACGATCTTGCCGAGGGCGATGGCGCCGCGGGTGATGGCGGCGACATGAGGCGCCCGTTCGCCCTGCACCGTGTCGAGGAACGGAAGCGCCACGTCGCCGCGCAACACGGCGGCGAACTTCCACGCCAAGTTGTAGGCGTCGCGCACGCCGGAGCAGAGCCCTTGTCCCATGAACGGCGGCATCTGATGCGCGGCGTCGCCGATGAGCACGATACGGCCTGCTCGCCACTGGCGTGCCAGCAGGCCGTGGAACTCGTAAACGGCGCTGCGCTCCAGTTGGATGCTGTCCGTGTCCACCCAAGCGGCTAGACGCGCCTTCAGCGTCTCCGTGGCGGTGGCCTCGGCGTGGTCTTCATCTGGGCGGAGCATGAACTCCCAGCGGTGGCGGCCGGGGCTGGACGGCACCGATGTGGTCGGCTGCGCGGGGTCGCATAGCTGGATGCTGACCTTCGCTAGCCGGCGCATGCCCAGCGGCAGTTTGACGTCCACCACCACCCACGGTTCGTCGAAGCCAAGGTCCACCATGTCGATGCCCAAGGCTTGGCGGACGAAGCTCCGCGCACCGTCGCAGCCGACGGCGTACGCGGCGCGCACTCGCTCTGTTCCGCGTTGCGTCTCCACCGCTGCCACAACGCCGTCGTCATCTTGCTTGATGCTCACGACTTTGGCGCCGAGGTCGACTTTGACGTGCTTGAGCTCTTTGAGGCGGCCACGCAACGCGGCCTCCAAACTCGGCTGGTGGAACATGTTGGTCCACGGGTAGCCGGTTGGAGCGACGCCGGGCGGCGGATAGCGCGACATCAGCACTTCGCCGTCTCGGTTGACGAACTCGTAGCCCTCCCCAGGGCAGCTGTTCGCCAGCACCGTGTCCGCCACGCCGACGAAGTTCAGCAAGCGCAGCACTTCGTGATCGATCTGCACGGCGCGCGGCAGTTTGTAGATGGCGGTGTCTTTCTCGACGGCGCGCACACGCAGGCCGAGCGTCGCGCACAACGCCGCCAGCACCGCGCCGACGGGGCCTAAGCCGACGACCAGCAGGTCATACTGTTGCGCTCTCGCCATGATCTAGGCTCTCGCCACCGCCCGCTCGCCATTTGGCCACAATCAAATGTAGGGTGCGCGTCCCATGCAGGAACAGCATGGGGAAACGGCACCCGGCGCGTTAACGTTGGGATTTCATGCCGGCGGCGGCCGCGTCCTCGCGCGCTTTGGCGGCTTGAAAGCTAGCGCGTTGCTGCACACGATCGATGAGTGGCGGGATGTTGGCGTACTGCTGTGTCGGGAAGCCGGCGGAGGCTGCCGTCGTGAGCAGCCAGCAGAGGTAAACGTCCACAATCGACCATTGCTCGCCGTACCACCACGGGTTGCTGTCCAGCCGGGAGTCGATTTGGGCGCACATGCCGTGCAAGGTCTCGCGCCCCTTGGCTTGCACGCCGCTCGGGTCGCCGTCCGTGTAGCGGATGGGCATGCGCACTTGGCGAACCGCCGGATGGACGGTGCCGGAGCACCACATGAGGTCTGAGATTTGCGCGGCCCGCGCCATCGGCGCATCGACCTCTGGCAGCAGCCGCGCCGCCGGGGCGACGTCATGGAGATACAGCACGATTGCGGCATTCTCCGTGAGCACCCGGCCGTCCACCGCCAGCGCCGGCACCTTGCCGCCGGGATGGATGGCGAGGTAGTCGGGCTGTTTCTGCTCGCCGGTGACGAGGTTGACCACTTGGTCCTCATAGTCCAAACCGGCCTCTTCGAGCGCGTTCATGGAGACCCGCGAGCAAGCGCCGGGACAGTGATAGAGCTTGAGTTTCATTTGCGTTCCTCGGTTGCGATTGGCTGGCGGTCAGCGCCAGCGCGGCATCATCTCGATGAAGAAGTGGGACCATGTGGCCGACTCCAACGAACTCGGCGACATGGGGCGAGCACCCGTAAGTGAAGTACGGACCGAGCCAAGTGTACGGCGTATCGCCTTCCCATTTCCTTCCTGTGTACGATACCGTGCGACGTCACCCGCCAAAGCCCCTTGACCTCGTGCGAGCCTTGGCGCTAGGTTGCGTCGACAATTGGACCCACAGCGATGCCAGATAGCCAGCTAGATTGGCGGAAGCTCCTCTGCTCGACGCGGCGGAAGGAGATCGCACGAAAACGGCACTGCGGTCAAGCCGCATCCGCCGGCACCAACGTCTGCGCCGAAGAGACTGAGCACGACTACGACCGTATCCTCTCTTCGACATCAACGCGTCGGCTGGCTGACAAGACGCAACTCTTCCCTCCTGATACGAATCGCTCAATTAGTACCCGTTTGACGCACTCGCTCGAGGTAAGCAACTTAGCCCGCAGCATCGGCGTTAGGCTTGCCCATGATCATCGCCACAACGTGTTTGGCGACCTCGCCGATAAGCTCCAAGTGGAACGAACGGTTCCGGCGTTGCTAGCTGCCGCCGGTCTTGCACACGACCTTAGCACTCCACCCTTCGGCCATCCAGGCGAAAAGGCCACTCGCCGGTGGTGCAAGACCCGCGGCATCAAAACTCAAGGACTTTGCCGAGTTCGACAGCAATTGCCAGACGTTCCGCCTCCTGGCGCGCCTTGAGAACCTTGACGGCAATTTCGGCCTAGACCTGACGTGCGCCACGCTGACCGTGCTACTCAAGTACCGCGTTTTCGCGAACAACCGAAGGGGCTTTAGGAAGTTCGGTATCTTTAGGAGCGAGCGCTACATAGCTCGTGAAGTATGGAAACAAACCGGCCTCCCCGTGGAAGTGCGCCACCCTTTGGCCTACATCGTGGAAGCCTGCGACGATATTGTTTACTCCGTAATGGATGTCGAAGACATCTTGAGAATGGGGTACGCGTCCTTCAACAACGTCATGGACTTCCTTGCGAAAAATTCAGATGCCAAGACTAGAGAAGTGCGGAAAAGAGTCCTAAAAGGGATTGCAAGGAGTTTGCAAGTTAAGAAGAGCCAGCGGCAACTTAGATGAGCAGTCTATGCGGGTGTTTAGGATGATATCCGTTTTTTCGGGATGATAGAATCGGTTACCAGCACCGTCGTCCGCCATGTCGATCAGATGCTCAAGGGAAAAATAGATAGCGAGTACAAGCTAATTCAAAAGTCCGACGTTGCGAAACTATGCAGCCGGCTCAAGAAACTTGGCCGACGTAGAGGATTCAAGCATCGAGATGTATGTCGGCGGGCGAAGTAAGGACAAGAAGCAGTTTAAAGAAACGATGGACTACCTCTGGTGTAGCGTCGCGAATCCGGAGCGAGGTCACGCTTATTCGCGCTTGCCTGAGATTAGCCGTCAAGCGTACGAAGTGACCTCTCGTTCTCGGTCCGACAAGTTGCACTTGCTATGCGACACCGTTGCGAGCATGACGAATAGCGAATTGATCTCTTTGCGCGATGACCTCAAAGGCATCTTGCAGTAGTAGCAAGTCTTGATCGCAACGAGCGTATCAGGAGATCTCGCCAAGAGAGTTACCCAAAAGGAACACTAGTACGAGTACAATCGGCAAAAGAGTCCATCTCCCCAGTTTTGCATCGCGCAAAACAAGCATTAAGGCGGAAGTAGAGAGTGCGAGCGATAGAGCAATTGCCCCAATTCGGACCCAAGCGCTTAACTCAGGAATGGACTGTAGGGCACCACTTTCACGACCGACCAAAACAGCAAACAAGACTCCGAGCAATGTGATGACGAGCGTAGAGAAGTAGACCGCCTGTGATCTCACCTCGTTCACTGTCTTGTCTACTTTCTTAACCCTCTCACCATAATCAGACAACGCAGATCGAAGTTCGTTCTTAGCAACGTTGTCAATGCCTCGTGGTGGTAGCGATTCAAACTGCTTGCATTGGTTGTCGTAAGGAGTGGTTTTTACAAAGTCGATTAGGGCGACGTTATCGCCTTTCTTGAGCCATATGGTCTTTCTAGAGAGATTGTAGATGGGGCAGGCCAAGCGTCCCACATATCCGGGATCAACCTGCGCTGCTCCTACCCAAAGGAGCCCCTTGTACGCAAGCTTAACTTTGATGTTCCACCGTGCGATCATGAATCTGGGAATGCGAAAGCACTCTTCTGTCTCTATGATGACCACCTCGTGAGGTTTGATTTCCAACGGGGTGTCGTCTTGCAACCTACCTCTGTGCGGGCCACGGAAGAAGGTTTCCCCCACTCGCACTTTGTAGCCAGCTGGCTCTAGATTGGCTTTGCAGAAAGGCCGTATCATAGAGTGGCTGTGGACATAACACTCTATTCGATTGCTGAGCAGTACGCCTTGCTCATGGGTGTGTGGGTCATGTTCTAGGTCGCTGAGATCGTCATGTGTGGTGTTTGAGGGATTGTGGGCCATCATGGCGACTCCAAGTAGGTTCGTTTTTGGTGGCGAGTCCGGCCGTTCTCCTGCGGCTGTTGGGCGTCTGAGCATATACTATTTTGGATGTCAGAACGTGATACGAGCTGAGAGGGGGAAGTTCCGATCCAATTGAATGTCCTGCCGATGCTTGCTTCAAACGAGGCGACAGTGACTTCCCACGACGAGGGCAAGGTAGAGGCTGCGACTGTCTGACGAAAGTAGTCTACATGATTAAGCACTAGGTGGGTTGCGGCGTTGGCGTCGATAGCCTCTTTGACAATAGCTGGATCGAATCGCGCCACACGGCGGACCCACTTGGTCACCGATGAAAGCTCGGATAGGTGCGGGCGACCGCAGTTGCCGCCGATGGTGCGCCAGTCTGTCTCGAAAGGGAGCGGGCCCGAATTGCCACTGACTCTGATCGGGAATGCCCGTGCGACGAGGACAATGTTGTCGACGTCGACGGGACTGAGTCCAGCTTCGGCGACGAACGCGGCGGCTGTGGTGTCTCGGCTCGTGACAAAAGGGTAGTGACGAGATAGTAGGTTGGATAGCCCAAAGCCCTGTGTACCCTCGATCAGAACACGCTCTCCGCGATCCAAGGCGGCGCGGATCATCGGGCGGGTTGGCCGAACGAACCGGGCAGCGTAGGGATCGTCGGAAACCCAATGCACGGCGTTGGAACGTGAGACTCGATCCATTACTGCTGCGCCCGTGCCGCTAGCGGTTGATCCAATCCGAGCCCTAAGGTTGGCGCTTCTCTCCTTGCTCTTATGCTCGTCGGTGATGACCATCGCATGTGGATCTATCGCCAACCTATCCGGGGAAAAGTCGATGCGCTCCATGTCTTGCCGCAGCACTTCGGCGTCAATGTAGGAGCCGGGGCCGAGCACACATAGGGTATCTTGAAGGAGCGCGGCTGTTGGGAGGTGGCGGAATACATGCCGGCGGCCATCGCTACCGTAGGCCGTATGGCCAGAGTTTGAGCCGCCCACGCGGATAACAATGGTGGCCTGTTGGTGCTGCGCCAAGAACAGCGCGACCTTGCCCTTGCCCTCAGAGCCAAACTGGGCGCCGGCTACCACGGTTACGGGCATTGGCCGTCTCTGCGAAGATGTGTCGTCACGATCTCGTCGCAAGCACAAAGAGCGTGATGTTCTCCCTCGTTAGGAAGGATACGATCCGCTAGCTGCAGCAGCTTTTCGACCCCCTGCTCAACATCATGGTGGCTTGCGTCGTCGAAGTCGGCATGAGGCCCGTTTCGCTGGACAAACCGCTGTCGTCGGATATCGGCGGACACATCAAGATGGATGTGGGTGAACGCTGGCCCGTAGCGCTCTAGCCAGAAAGCGCGGTCTTCCGGCCATCGCAGGCCATCCACAACGAACATCTGCCCGCGATCGCCGTAACGGCCAAGTAGCTGACGGTTGAGCCAACGTTGCCCTAGCTCAACGTGGATCATCTGACCGACCTCTTGGAGCGCCTGCCTAGTAGTGCCCCGGCCTTGCTTCACCGCTTCGTCCGCTACCACTTGGCTATAGCGACCATAAACGAGGCCCCGCTTCTCCAACCCATGTGCGACGGTTGTCTTGCCCGATGAAATCGGGCCACTGACGCCGACTACGAGCCGGCCGTGCCACTGCGTCTCCCGGCCCTCGTCGGAAACTCTCGGAATGATCAAGTAGTCTTCATCCTCGTTCCCTAGCGCCTCGAAACGGCCTGACCAGAAGAACAGCCCAACGATGGCGGAGGTGATGGCATCGAGCTCGTCGTGTTTGGGGTTAGCGTCCGCTGAAACCGAGCGCCCTTCGAGGCCAAAACGGCGGAGACCCTCCTTCAATTGCACAAGGCTCGCCCGTTTTCGCGGGATGTCCATGATGTCTTGGGCGGCGCCGGGATAACTCTCTATCACCGGGATGCCCAAAGTTCGGATTTTGGCCGCTAAGCCCATGCCACGATCAGTGAGTTTTTGCATGCTGGGGATCAAGCAGGGGTACACGTTGATGCCTCGGCGTTTCAACATGCGCTCACACACCCGCATGATGCCAAATTCGGCACGACCAGGGTCGTCGTCATCAACACGGGTGCGGCCTCGCGGCAGCGAAAGTGGCGAGTCGATCGACACGAGCTGGGGTTTGATGGCGGCTATGGCCTCTAGCATCTCCGCGTCCGTTCTGACCATGCGCGTTTCGACGTGGCGGCCCTTAAGCTCGCACCATCCGGATGGTCGGTGCTCCGAGCCGGTGAGGTCGATGCCGATCACGGTAATGGCATCACCACGAATGTAGTCCACCAAGTCTTCGTAGGTCGCCTTGGGGCCAGTTCGGCCTCGGAACTGCGGCACGTCAATGACGTTGATGCCTTTGGCACCGCGCTTGAAACATACAGGTGCCCTAGCAGATGCGAATGGGGCGGGCGGATTAAGTCGCTGATTCTCGCCGACGCGCCGGATGGTCTCGTCGAGGATGGCCTTCATGCCTTCCACATCTGAATGGTTGTATTGGACCAAATCGTGGCCAGCGCGTAAGTCGCCATTCCTGTACTCGTACCAGAGCCGCACGGCATCCGCACCGGTGGCATCGCTGATTTGCTCGGGGCGTTCAAAGCTCAACTCGCGCTCGATCTTCTTTTGGCCGCCCTTCAATTGCGCCCGCCGGGCGAAGTAGCGTAGGTCAACATGTGCGCGAGGCAGGTTTGCGCCACTTTCTAGCCTCGCCAGAAACTTCAGATCGAAAGCGGTGCCGTTAAACGTAACGAGACACTTGGCGTCGTTCAACAGATCATGCCAGATGCTTGCGGACGTATTCGGGAACCAGCAGGCGTAGCGCTCGCCCTTCGACAGGCCGATCAGCGTGATTTCGTCGTAGTAGAGGCTCAGGCCGGTCGTTTCGATGTCCAAGAACACCGTGTCGTCCGGGAAGGTTGTGGCTATTCTGTAGTGCTCTCGAGATGGGAGCCTAGCGGCGAAGTAGTCCGCGTCCTTATTGGAGAGCGCACATCGGGAAGCTTCGATGGCAGCCAAACAGTCGTCACGAGCGGGAGCGAACAGATCGGCTGGCGGCCGGCGGGCTTCTTCGAGATCAGACCAAGTTAGGATGCCCTCTCCCCACAAGCGCCTCTCCGTGCGCAGGCCGATCCTAGGGAGGTGGATGAACGTATGTTCGAGCGGGCAGCGGTTCAACTCCACGTCATCCTCGTCTTTGCCCCAAAGGATGCCTCGTTCCGTTGTTGCACCATTTGTATCACGTTGATGCTGATGAACGCAGCTCCGCAACGGAGCGGACGGCCATTTGGTTGGCGGAGAGGCAGGGATTCGAACCCTGGGTGCCCAAAGGACACACCTGATTTCGAGTCAGGCCCGTTCGACCAACTCCGGCACCTCTCCGAGGCGCATTCTGCGCCAAGCTGCCACATGAGCGCAACGAGCCAGCGATGGGGGGCGGAGGCGAAGCGGGGTGGCGTCCGTGGGCGTGGGTATGGATCACGGAGGCCGGTCTGCTGCCTTGGCATGGCAGATGTCTTTGATTTGCGTGGGACATCCGCCCGGCGTGGCGTTTGGGCGGGATTTGGCTCGCCGGATGGCGCACAGTTGTCGCCTCGCGCACGGAACTCGGCGGAACCCGATGCAGGCCAGCGACGCGCCGTACAAGGTGCTGTTCCAAGACCGGCGCCTCTTCGAGGAGACCGTGCGGCTCGTCGCTCCGCGGCTGGCCGGCGGGCTGGACTTCGGCGCCGCCGCGTCGCTGGACAAGGAGCACCTGACGGCGCTGTCGCGCACCCGCGTGCAGGACAAGCTGCGCCGCGTGGAGCGCAAGTCGGGGAAGCTGGCGAACGGCCGCCGCCGCTACGTCCTGGCGCTGCTCGAGTTCCAGTCCGGCCACGACGCGGACATGGCTTGGCGGATGCGGGACTACCTGCACCTGGTGGAGTCCGGCCTGCGGCAGTCCGGCACGGCGCGGGCGGAGGGGGAGGTGCCGGGGATGCTGTCCATCGTGGTCCACAACGGCGAGCGGCCGTGGCGGGCGTCGGCGGAGTGCGCCGGCCCGCTGACGGGGGACGAAGCGCCGGCGCAGGTGCGGATGTATGCTACGGTGGACTTGCAGGCGCTGGCGCGGGGAGTGGACGGCGCCGGCCGGCGGCTGGTTCCTAGCGGCTGCCTGGCGACGCTGGCGGAGTTGGAGTCGTCGCCGGCGGAGGCGCTGCCGAGGCTGCTGCTGGAGGCGTTCCGGCGGCACGGCGGGGCGGGTTCGTCGGAGTTCCGCCGCGGGCTGCACCTGCGGGTGGAGTCCGCGCTGGAGCGGGACGGCTTTGCGGCGGGACTGCCACCGCTGGCAGATTTCGAGCGGATGCTCGCGGAGAGAGGAGGAGAGCGGATGACGGCGATGTTGGACGCGACGCTGGCGCGTTGGAAAGAGGCGGAGGTCGCGCAGGGCGTCGAGCGTGGCCTAGCCCAAGGGCGCGTGGCCCTGCTTGGCCGGATGGCGGAGCGGCGCTTCGGCGTGGGCGTGGCGGGGCGTGTGACGACTCTGTTGGCGGACGAGACGGACCTGTCGCGCTTGGACGCGGCCGGCGAATGGCTGCTTGAGTGCGACACCGGCGAAGCGCTGCTCGCTCGGCTCGCAGGGCGTCCATCGCGCGGCTGACCGTGAGCGCCGTGGGCTGCGCTTGCGGGTGGAGCCCTTGCGACGAGAACCATGTCCCTAGGAGCGTCGGCGCTGGACAGCACCTCCGCTTGATAAACCATCGGCTCCTCAAGACCCCTACGTCGAAGCCTACGGCTACCTGCCGTCACAGCGGCCCCGGCTGACCAAACGGTCGCACTTTGCCGCTGCAAAGAACCGCGCCGATCAACAACATCCATCCCACTCCGTGGTTTGACTCGCGGCGTCAAACGTCGCCTAATGCCCCGCATTGAGCCACGAGCCGCGAGCTAAGGAGCGGGCGTATGTCCAGAGTGCAATTGGCCATTGATGTGCCAGAGTTGAACGAAGCCATCCATTTCTACCGCCGCCTGCTGCGCGCGGAGCCCCACAAGGTGCGGCCCGGCTACGCGAACTTCGAAGTGGCAGACCCACCGCTCAAGCTGGTGTTGGTGGAAAACGGGCGTGGCGGCGCACTGAACCACTTGGGCATTGAGGTAGGCGAGGCCGCGGAAGTCGCAAGCGAGACGCGGCGGTTGGCGGCGGCCGGCTTGGCGAACGAGGTGGAGAGCCAAGTGGTGTGCTGCCACGCCGAGCAGGACAAAGTGTGGGTGCGGGATCCCGGCGGCATTCGCTGGGAGGTCTATGCCATCACGGATGACAACCCGGACATGTTGGCGGCACGGGTGCCCGATGCTGTGCCGACGGATGCCGCCGCGTCATCGGAGCCACGCGAGGCACCCGCAGCGGTGAGTGGCGAAGCGCGGCAAGCGGTCTGCTGCGCGTCCGGCTGACGCACCATTGCAGCCAGCGCAAGCGCTTGCCCAGACAAGGATTGGCCTAGGAGGAGCACAAGAGACATGGCCGAAGCGGCATGGCAGAGCGAACTCGAAGTCTTCCCGCTCACGCCGAGCATCGGCGCCGAGATCCACGGCGTCGATCTGCGCCACACGCCGGACGCGGCGCTCACCACTGCGCTGCGCCGCCTGCTCTTGGAGCACAAGGTGTTGTTCTTCCGCGATCAACCCCTCACGCGGGAACAGCATCTCGCGCTCGGCCGCTGCTTCGGCGAACTGGAACTCTTCCCGTTCAGCAAGGCGCCGGAGGGTTATCCGGAGCTCCTCGTGCTGGAGAACGATGAGAAGCGGCCTCCTTTCATCAACCGCTGGCATTCGGATGTGACGTGGCGACGCGAGCCCTCGCTTGGTTCGCTGCTGCTCTGCCACGAGGCGCCGGCGGTGGGCGGCGACACCCTGTTCGCGGACATGGAAGCCGCGTATGAAAACTTGGATGATGACACCAAGGCTGAGATCGACGGCCGCTTCGCGCTGCACGACCATCATCCGTTCCGTGCGGGCATGAGGCGGCGCGGCGTGGCCGAGGAAGTGATTGAGGCAACCCGCGCGAAGTATCCGGTGGCGCGGCATCCGGTCGTGCGCACGCATCCAGAGTCTGGCCGCAAATCGCTGTATGTGAACACGAACTTCACCACCGCCATCGAGGGGATGGCGAAGGCAGCGTCAGACGCGCTGCTTGAGCGGCTCTATCGCCAAGCGGCCATTCCGGAGCACCAATGCCGCTTCCGCTGGCGGCAGCACTCGCTCGCCTTTTGGGACAATCGCGCCACGCAACACTACGCCGTGGCGGACTACTTCCCCCAACGGCGGCGGATGGAGCGCGTCACCGTGGCGGGAGACGCGCCGTTCTAAGCCCCTAAGCCCGCCCCCGACAACGCCTTGGGCAGCGCCACATGGATTGGTCTGTTGGTCGATGCCGCCAGATGCCAAGCAGGGTCTGGTTCCGAAGCCCGCCAACGCCCTGAGCGGCGCAACGCCGGCCGAGCCGCGCCCCGGGTCTCCTTGCGACCGCAGCGATGAACAACCCAGCGCCAGACGCAGCGCGACGCCGCCGGCGCCACGCCACGAGCACTGCGGAAACTAAGCCGCCGCGCTTGGCCGCGCAGCCACTTCCCCGTGCCAGCGCTTGATGTTGGCGCACTCGTCCGGCACCGCCACCCGGGCCGCGCCGGTGGCGAAGTCCACCGAGCAGAGCGCGGTGATGTCGGCGATGCTGAACGTGTCTCCGGCCACGAAGCGCGAGTTGGCGAGGTCCGCATCGAGCCTTGCGTAGAAGCGGCTCACGGACGCCTTGCCACGTTCCACCAAGGCGGGAATGGCGTCTATCGGCCCGGCGTTGCCCGTCAGGCCGCGGTGCTTGAAGCCGGGAAAGGAGTTGCGAAACGCCTCCGCCGCCGCCAACAGCCCGTCGAACTCCATGTGGCGCTGGCGGGCCTCCACATGCGCCTTGCTCACCGCATCCGTGCCCAACAGCGGCGGCTCTGGGTGAATCTCTTCAAGGTAGCGGCAGATGGCAACGGATTCATCGAGCACCGTGCCGTCGTCCAGCACCAGCGTTGGCACGAGCCCGCGCGGATTCACGGCGAGGAACGCCGCGTCGAGGTTCTCGCCCTTGATGATGTCCACCGGAACGGTCTCGCAGGTCACGCCCTTTTCGGCCATGAACATGCGCACCCGGCGGGGGTTCGGCGCGAGTTTGCTGTCGTAAAGCTTCATCGTTGCTCCTTGAAGTGAATGATTCCTTTGCGGGATGGCCAAGCAGGTGGGGCAGGGGTTGCAGGCACCGGCCCGCAACCCCTCCGGAGGCATCAGCCGGCGGCGGCGTTGTAACCCATGATGGCCTTCACCTCGAGGAACTCATCCAAGCCATAGGCGCCCCATTCGCGGCCATTGCCAGACTGCTTGTAGCCGCCGAATGGCGCCGATGGATCCACCGGCGCGCCGTTCAGATGGATGTTGCCGGTGCGGATGCGCAGCGCCAAGGCTTTGGCGCGCTCCGGGTCGCCGGAGGAGATGTAGCCAGATAGGCCGTAGATGGTGTCGTTGGCGATGCGCACGGCGTCCTCGTCGTTCTCATAGCCAATCAGAGACAGCACCGGGCCGAAGATTTCCTCTTGGGCGATGGTCATCTCGTTGGTGACGTGCGAGAACACCGTCGGCTTCACGTAGTAGCCGCGATTCAAGCCGTCTGGGCGCCCGACGCCGCCCGTCTCCAGCTTCGCGCCTTCCTCGATGCCCTTGTCGATGAGGCCTTGGATCTTGTTGAACTGCGCCTCAGACACGACGGGGCCGATGGTCGTGTCTTGGGCGCTTGGATCGCCCACTTTCACTTGCTCCGCGGCGGCTTTGGCGATGGCGGCCGCCTCGTTCATGCGCGACTGCGGCACCAGCATCCGCGTCGGCGCGTTGCAGGATTGGCCGGAGTTCATGCACATGCCGAACACGTCCCGGGAGATGGCCTTGCCGAAGTCTGCATCGTCCAAGATGATGTTCGCAGACTTGCCGCCGAGCTCCTGCGCCACGCGCTTCACCGTGGGCGCGGCGTTCTTGGCCACGTCGATGCCGGCGCGGGTGGAGCCAGTGAAAGACATCATGTCGACGTCTGGATGCGCGGCAAGCGCCGCCCCAACCGTCGGTCCATCGCCGTTCACGAGGTTGAACACTCCCGGCGGCACGCCGGCGGCGTCCAGGATTTCCGCGAAGATGATGGCGTTGAAGGGTGCCACTTCCGAGGGTTTGAGCACCATGGTGCAGCCGGCGGCGAGGGCTGGGGCCACCTTGCAGCAGATCTGGTTGATGGGCCAGTTCCACGGCGTGATGAAGCCGCACACGCCGGCCGGTTCCTTCACCACCCGCGAAGTGCCGATGTCTTCCTCGAACTCGTAGTTGCGCAGGATGTTCAGCGTCGTCATGAAGTGCCCGAGGCCGGCCGGCGCCTGGGCGCCATTGGCCAGCGACATCGGGGCGCCCATCTCTGCGCTGATGGTGCCGGCGAGGTCGCCCAAGCGCGCTTGGAAGCACTGGATGATCCTCTCGAGCAGCGCAACGCGCTCCTCGCGGCTGGTCTTGGAGAACGTCTCGAACGCGGCCTTGGCGGCGGCGACGGCAGCGTCCATGTCCGCCGCCGAGCCGAGGGCGATGGCGTCGATCGGCTCTTCGGTGGCGGGATTGATGACGTTCAACGTGTCGTCGGTGGATGGTGCCACCCACTCTCCGTTGATGTAGAACTGTTGGCGATTGCTCACGGTTGGCCTCCCTGATCGGCAGTTCCGAAGACGATGATGATGGCCAGGCGCGTTGCCGCGTCCCCCCAAGCCAAGCTGAGTATTCTCTACGCAACGACACTCGGATGCCACCATTCGCGGCAATCGTGGCCCTTGCCGGTGACGCGCTTGCGGGTGCGAAGAACGCCCCACGGCCCGGAGGTGCCCCGGCTGGCCGCAAGATGGCCTGCACCACGGTCGCCGGCGTCAGCGCAAAGCCGCTCCCCCTCAGCGCAGCGCCGTCAGCGCCCTGGCTGGCCTGGCCTCAGCCAGCCAAGGATGCGTACACCGCCTCGCCCAAGCCGAAACCGCGCGCGTCGCCGAGAACGCCGTCGCCCATCTTGTTCATCACATACGAGAAGCAGACGCGGGCGTCGAAGTCCACGACGATGGAGGAGCCGCCGTAGCCGCCCCAATAGCAGATGTTCGGGTTTGGCCCCATCGGCAACTCGTCGCTGGTGAGGCCGTAGCCGAGGCCGAAGCGCAGCGGCACTTCGATCACCAAGTCCTTGCCGTTGGTCTGCTCCTGCATCACCGCGGTGCATCCTGCGGAGGACATCAGCGTCTTGCCGAACGCCGTGCCGTGATTGGCCAACAGCGTTTGCGCGCGCACCACGGAGCGGGCGTTGCCGTGGCCATTTGCCGCCGGGATCTCGGCTTGGCGCCACGCTGCGGTCTTGGTGTCGCCAACCTCAACCGGCGGGTTGCCGATGGTGCGGGCGGGAATGGAACCGGGCGTCATGTCGAGGGGGATGTTGCCCGAGGGCGGCACCAACTCCGCGATGCGCTCGAAATGTTTGGGATCCACGCCGATGTGGAAGTCCGCGCCGAGGGGCTCGGCAATCTCTTGGCGGAAGAACGTGCCCAAGGAGACGCCGCTGATGCGTCGAACAACCTCGCCGATGAGATACCCCTGCGTGAATGCGTGGTAGCCGCTGGCCGTGCCGGGCGCCCACCACGGCCCCTGCGCCGCGAGCAGCGCGGTGGCTTTCTCCCAGTCGCAAATGTCCAGCATCGAAACGGGCTGCTCCCAGCCGGCGAGCCCGGCGCTGTGGCTCATCAGATGCCGCACGGCCACGGCTTCTTTGCCGTTTTGCGCGAACTCCGGCCAGTACTTGGCCACCGGCGCGTCGAAGTCCAGCTCGCCGCGGTCCGCGAGGAGCAACGCCGCCAAGGCTGTCATCGTCTTGGTGGTGGAATAGACGTTGACGATGGTGTCTTCCTGCCACGGTTCGCTCATTGCGGCGTCTCGGCAGCCGGCCCAGAGGTCAACCACGAACTCGCCTTCCACGGTCGCGGCGAAGCCGGCGCCGATGTCTCCATGTTCGGTGAAGTTGCGCTCGAAGCACTCCCGCACCGGGCCGAAGCGTTCGTCGCACAGGCCATGAATTTCCAAGATAATCACTCCGTCGGCGTCGTCGCGTCACGGTATCACAGGCTTGAGGGGCAGACATGGCGAACGTGCATCGCGTCATCGGTTCGGAGGAATCTCCCTATTCGGTGAAGGTGAGGGCGTACTTCCGTTACAAGGGCATCGAGCATGAGTGGTTGGGCCGCGCGCAGGCGGGCAACCTCTTCGAGCGCCACGCGCGGCTGCCGCTGGTGCCCTTGGTGGTGACGCCAGACGATCGCGGCATGCAGGATTCCACCCCCATCATCGAGGCGTTGGAGCCGCTTTTCCCGACGCCTTCCATCCATCCTGACGAGCCGCTGGCGGCTTTCGCGTCGGCGCTTCTCGAAGAGTTTGGCGACGAGTGGGGCAACAAGTGGATGTTCCACTTCCGCTGGGCGCGGCCCGTGGATCAAATCGGTTGCGCGAAGCGGTTGGTGAGCGCCAACCGCCCGGATTTGGCCGGCGAAGCCTTGCAGGAAGCCGCCGCGGCGCTGCGCGAGCGCATGGTTAACCGCGTTTGGTTCGTCGGCTCGAATGCCAGCACTGCGCCGCAGATCGAACAGTCCTACGCGGACGCGCTGATGCGCTTGGACGCGCACTTGGCGCACCGGCCCTACCTCTTTGGCGGCCGCCCAGCGTTCGCGGATTTCGGCCTGTGGGGGCAGCTTTACAACTGTCGTCGGGACGCAACGCCGCGTGCCTTGATGGAATCGGGCGCACCGAACGTCGTCGCGTGGGTGGAGCGCATGCTGCAGCCAACGAACGAAGGGGCGTTTGAGCCGTGGCCGGCGCTGGCGGACACGCTGAAGCCCCTGCTCGCGGAGCAGGTGGGTGCGCTGTTCTTGCCGTGGAGCTTGGCCAACGCTCAGGCCATCGGCAGCGGCGATGAAGAGTTCACCGTCGCCTTGCGCGGTCAAGCGTGGACGCAGAAACCGCAGAAGTACCACGCCCGTTCGCTCCGGGCGCTGCAGGCTAGGTACGCCGCGGCACAAGGCGCTCCCGGGCTCGACGAACTATTGGCCGAGGTGGGGTGTCTGGAAGGGTTGCGTGGTTGAGGCGCAGGGCGCGCGCCAGTTCGAGCACGGCTTTCCCGGCTGAACCGCCCACCGAGGTCACCGCCGAATTGCGAAGATGCCCCACGCCGGCTTGGGCTCGCCCCGCCGCTTGGCTTTAGCCTGGTGTGTTCACCGCCAGCTTCGCTTTCGCCCGTTCGATGAACTGCGCCATCGTCGCTGAATCCTGCGCTCCCGGCAGCATGAATCCGCCGCCGAGCAGGAAGCACGGCACGCCGGCCACGCCGTGCGCCAAGGCGCCTTGCATCTGTTCGCGCACGGCCGCCTCGCCGCGGTCGCTGCGTAGCCAAGCGCCGGCAGCGGCAGCGTCCATGCCGGCTTCTTCGGCCGCTTCGCACAGCGTTTCGATGTCGCCGACGTCTCTTCCGGCGCAGAAGTGGAAACGAAACAGCGTCTCTGCCAAGGCGTGTTGGTTGCCTTCGGTTTGCGCGCAGTGGAGCAGGCGATGCGCGGCGAGGGTGTTCGGCATCCGGCGCATGGCGTCGAAGTTGAAGTGGATGCCGGCGTCCAAGCCCTCGGCGACGATGCGTCGCGGCGCGCGGGCACGCCCTGCGGCTTCGCCGTACCGGCGCGCCAGATAGTCCTCGCGGTCCAGCCCCGCCGGCGGCAGGTTGGGATGCAACTGATAGGGCCGCCACACCACCTCGACGCCATTGCCGGCTGGCGTCTGCAGCGCGGCGTCCAGCCGCCGCTTGCCGATGAAGCACCAAGGGCAGACGATGTCCGAATAGATTTCAATGCGCATGGTGGAACATCATAGCGCGGTGGGGTGGCTGCAGAGTCGCCGGCTGAAGGGGCGCGGCCTGAGAGCGGCCCGAAACAAGACGCATAGAGAGACAAGGAGCCAACATGACCATCCAACTTCGCCAAATCTGCTTGGTCGCCCGGCGGCTGCAGCCCGTCATCGACGACTTGTGCGCCGTGTTCGGCATCAAGCCCTGCTTCGTGGATCCTGGCGTGGGCGTGTTCGGGCTGGAGAACACGCTGATGCCGGTGGGGCGCAACTTCTTGGAGGTGGTGGCGCCGGTGCAGGAGCACACCGCCGGCGGCCGCTACCTAGACCGTCGGGGCGGCGATGGCGGCTACATGGTGATCTGCCAAGCCAGCAGCAAGGACGCGCAGCAAGCCGTGCGCCAGCGCGCGCTGGACGCCGGGGTGCGCGTCGCCCACGAGGCAGACCGCGAAACGTGGAGCATCTGCCAACTCCACCCGCGCGACATGGTGGCTGCGTTCCTCGAAATCGATTGGGACGTGAACAACGACTTCAACGGCAACTGGCATCCTGCCGGTGGCACGGGCTGGGAAGGCGCCGTGACCCAAGCCGTCACGCAGGATTACCGCGGCGTGGAACTGCAGGGGGAAGACCCAGTGGCCATGGCGGAACTCTGGGGCCGCGTCACCGGGCTGCCGGTCGAACGCGATGGCGCGGCGCTCAACATCGCCCTCAACAACGTGACGCTGCGCTTCGTGGAAGCAACCGATGGGCGCGGTGCCGGGTTGGGTGGCATTGATTTGGCGGTGCGCGATCGCGGCCACGTTCTGGAAGCGGCGCGGGCGCGGGGTTGCCACGTCTCCGATGATCGCGTGGATGTCTGCGGCACGCGCTGGTATCTGCAGAACGCCTGATCGCGCTGTCGCCGGCGCGTGGTGCGATAGTGTGGGCCGCGCGACGCTATGGGCGCATGCGGCCTGTTGCGTTGCCTCGGGCCGGGCCCAGCCGGCCCCCGCCGGGAGAGATGCCCCCGGCCCTTACGCCCGCCGCCGTTGGCTCTCCTTGAGCAGGAGCTTGCGCACCCGTATGGACTTCGGCGTCACCTCCACGAGTTCGTCTGCGTTGATGAACTGCAGCGCCTGCTCCAGCGACAGCTGCGTCGGCGGCGTCAGCAAGATGTTCTCGTCGCTGCCGGCGGCGCGGATGTTGGTGAGCTTCTTCTCCCGCAGCGGGTTCACCGTCAGATCGTTGCCGCGGCTGTGCATGCCCACCACCATGCCCTCGTAGACATCGATGCCGGGGCGCACCAGCAGCCGCCCCCGGTCTTGCAGGTTGAAGAGCGCATAGGCCACCGTCTTGCCGGTGGCGTTGGAGATGAGGGCGCCGGCTTGGCGCCGCGCCGCGAGGCCGTGCGTGAACGGGCCATACCCGGCGGACGCGAACGTCATTACCCCGGAACCGGAGGTGAGCGACGCGAACTCGGCGCGAAAGCCGATCAGGGCGCGGGTGGCGATGCGGCAGACGATGCGGGTGCGCCCCGGCCCTGCGGCGGCGATGTCCTGCACTTCGCCCTTGCGTTGGCCCACGGCTTCCATCAATGCGCCTTGGTGGCCAGCCTGCACCTCGAACGCCGCAGATTCGAACGGCTCCAAGCGCTTGCCGTCGGCTTCGCGGAAGATCACCGCCGGCTGCGACACGGCCAACTCGAACCCCTCCCGGCGCATGGTCTCGATCAGCACGGAGAGGTGGAGTTCGCCGCGTCCAGACACCTCGAAGCGGTTGGGGTCTGCCGTCTCCGCCACCCGGAGCGCCACGTTGTGGGCCGCTTCCCGCATCAGCCGCGACTTGAGATGGCGGCTGGTGATGAACTTGCCTTCCCGCCCGGCGAAGGGGCTGGCGTTGACGCAGAAGGTCATCGTCATGGTTGGCTCATCCACCGTCAGCGTCGGCAACGCTTCGGCGGCGGCGGGGTCGCAGATGGTGTCGGACACGCCGACGCCCTCCACGCCGGCCAAGCACACGATGTCGCCGGCCCGCGCCTGCGGCAACTCGACGCGCGCCAGCCCTTGGTTGCAGTGAATGGAGTACACGCGCCCCTTGCGCACCCGGCCAGCGGCGTCCACCACCGCCACCGGCGCCCGCGGCGCGAGCTCGCCGCGCTGCACGCGGCCAATGCCGATGACGCCCACATAGGGCGAGTAGTCCAGCGCGCTCACCTGCATCTGGAACGGGCCGCGCAAGCTCGCGTTGGGCGGCGGCACGCGCTCGACGATGGCGTCAAGGAGCGGCGTCATGTCAGGCGCCAAGTGATCTGGATCCGTCCCAGAGACGCCCAGCGTCGCCGAGGCGAATACCGTCGGGAAGTCCAACTGGGCTTCGCTGGCGCCGAGTTGGTCAAAGAGGTCGAACACCGCGTCCACCACGCGATGCGGTTGGGCGGCGTCGCGGTCGATCTTGTTCACCACCAGAATCGGGTTCAGCCCGGCGGCGAACGCCTTGTCGGTGACGAAGCGGGTCTGCGGCATCGGCCCCTCCACGGCGTCCACCAACAGCAACACGGAATCGACCATGGACAGGATGCGCTCCACCTCGCCGCCGAAGTCCGCATGCCCGGGGGTGTCCACGATGTTGATGCGGCAACCGGCGTGCTCCACCGCGGTGGTCTTGGAGAGGATGGTGATGCCCCGCTCCCGCTCCAGCTCGTTGTTGTCCAAGGCGCGCTCGGCGATCTCGACGCGGGCGTCCTGCGCGGTCTGCTGCAGCAGGCGGTCCACCAAGGTGGTCTTGCCGTGATCGACATGGGCGACGATGGCGACGTTGCGGATGTTCATGTGGAGCTTTACCGGGCGGTCGCTAGGGGCTGCCAGCGTTGTAGTGGCGCGAGAAATTGGGGCCATGCTGGCGGCACTCTTAGCAGCCAGCATCGGCGCGCGCGGCGGTGAAGGGTGCGCTATCCGGTGGGCAGGCGCACTTTGGCGGTGCCGAAGACGCGGGTTTCCTGCGCGGCGTTCGTGATGGTGATGTCGATCTCCGCGGTGCCGGTGTCTTCGTCCACGTCTGTCACCACGCCCACGACGGAGTGCGGTTGATCGACGAGCACGGGTGCCCGAAACACCGTATCGATTTCCACGATCTCTGCCGCCGGCGCCCAGCGGTGGATCATCGCGCCCAAGAAGCCTTGGCTCATCACGCCCGGCACCAAGGCGGCGGGGAAGCCCTCCTTGCGCGCCGCCTCGTGGTCGGTGAAGCGCGGGCTGTCCCAGCCGACGTGCTTGCCGAAGCGCTTCACGTTGTCGAGGCTGGTGTCTGGCTGGAACGCCGGCAGCTCGGCGCCGAACTCGACGTCGGCGATGGTCTTCACAAGGTCACTCACTGGGCCGCTCCCGGATGACTGTGCGCGTGTCGGCGTTGGCGACGTGGGTGCCATGCTCGTCATAGAGTTCCATGCGGGCGACCAAGAAGATCATCCGCCCCGAGCGCCCCGTCTTGACGTAGATGTCGTGCAGGTGGGATTTGCCCGTGAGCGTGGCGCCGTCGCGGATGGGCGCCATCCACTGCACGCCCTTGCCGGCGTCCATGCCGACGCCGGACAGTTGCGGAAAGCCGTCTGGCCGCGAGCGCCCGCCGATGAGGGTGGACACATAGGTCGGCGGCGCTTGGAAGTCTGGATGCGCCGCATCCGTGAAGCGCGGGTCCTGCTCGCCGCAGGCGCGGGCGTACTCCGAGAAGCGCCGGCCGTCGATGGCGAAGGTGATCTCATCGAACTCGCGGCCCAGGTACTCCTCGCGCAAGGCCAAGATGTCGTCGTCCAAGCTGCTCCCCGGTTGAAGGTTGCCGTCGCAAACGGCTATGTTGGCCTTGAACGCCCGCTTGTTCAATACTAAAGGCCTTGCGAAGTCCTCGGAGGAACGCAGCACATGGCTGAACTCAGCGTCGAACACACGCCGGCGACGCTCGGCGCCGTCGTCACCGGCGCGCGCCTGCCGGACCTCACGGAGGCGCAATGGCGGCGCGTGGAGACGGCCTTCAGCAACCGCGCCGTGCTCATCCTTCCGGGCCAGTGGCTGAGCGTGGCCGAGAAGATGGATTTCGGGCGGCGCTTCGGCGAGTTGTCCATCGCGGCGCAGCCCCTCGGCAACGAGCGCGCAGACGGCGCCCTGCGCGAACCGGACGATCCGGTGATGCGGCTGTTGCGCGGCAATGAGGATTGGCATACGGACAGCTCCTTTCGGCGGCTCTCTGCGAAGGCGTCCATCCTCTCCGCCAGCAAAGTGCCGGAGCGCGGCGGCGAGACGGAGTGGGCGGACATGGCCGCCGCGTACGATGCGCTCGCGCCGGCGCTGCGCGCCCGCATCGATGGCTTGTGCGCCCATCACTCGTTGCGGCAGTCGCAGGCGCGCATGGGGCAGGCCGCCGAAGAGGTGAAGGATGCCCTCGTCCAGCTCCGGGCCGTGGCGCCGGGCGGCACCGACACAGCCAATGCCGACCCTGGCCCGGACGGCCAAGCCGACGGCAAGCCGCCGCTGCGGCCGCTGGTGAAGACGCATCCGGTCACCGGGCGGCGCGCCTTGTTCATTGGCCGCCACGCCTGTGGCATCCCCGGCCTTGCCGCAGAGGAGTCCGCGGAGCTGCTCGCCGATCTCATGGACTTCGCGTGCCGCCCGCCGCGGGTCCTCGCCCACCGCTGGCAACCCGGCGACACGGTGATCTGGGACAACCGCCGGGTGCTGCACCGCAGCCGCCCGTGGCACCCCTCGGAGCGCCGCGTGATGTGCCACACCCGCGTCGATGGCGACGTGGCCACCGAGTTGGCAGCGGCATGAGCTTCCGCACAGAAACCCGCGCTTGGCTGGAAGCGAACTGCCCGGACGGCTGCCGCGGCCCCGGCGAGGCGCCCGGTGGCGGCACCAAGGCGCCGATGACGGCGGATCAACGCTTATGGCTCGAACGCGCGGCGGAACGCGGCTTCACGGTGCCGGCATGGCCAGCGGAGTACGGCGGCGCTGGCCTCGAACGCGAGGAGCACCTCATCTTGCTGGAAGAGATGCGCCGCATCCAAGCGCCAGCGCCGGTGGCCGGCATGGGCACCGCGATGATCGGGCCGACCCTGTTGGAGTTCGGCACCGCAGAGCAGAAGGCGCGGCATCTGCCCAAGATCGCGCGCGGCGAGGTGTGGTGGTGCCAGGGCTACTCGGAGCCGAGCGCCGGTTCCGACCTTGCCAGCCTGCGCACCCGCGCCACGGACAAGGGCGACCATTTCGTCATCGACGGCCAGAAGATCTGGACGACCGGCGCGCAGTTCGCGGATTGGATCTTCTGTCTGGTGCGCACGGATGCGGAAGCGCCGAAGCATCAAGGCATCAGCTTCGTGCTCTTCTCCATGCACCAGAGCGGCGTCACGGTGAAGCCCATCCGGCTCATCTCCGGGGCATCGCCCTTCTGCGAGACGTTCCTCGACGCCGCCGTCGCCCGCAAGGATGACCTGATCGGCGGCTTGAACAAGGGCTGGACGGTGGCGAAGCGCCTGCTGCAGCACGAACGTTCCGGCATCGGCGCGCTGATGGCCGGCGGCAACCGCGAGGTCGGGCCAGACCCGGCGGAACTGGCGAAGGCGCATGTGGGCGAACGCCAAGGCCGCATCAGCGATCCGTGGCTGCGCGACGACGTGGCCCGCCAGCGGATGGACACCCATGCCTTCCGGCTGACGCAGCGCCGCGTCGCAGAGGAATCCGCAGCCGGCACGCCCGGCGCCGCCACCTCGATCTTCAAGTACTACGGCGCCAGCCTCGCCAAACGGCGCAGCGAGCTGCAGGTGTCGATCTTGGGCACCCGGGGCGTGGCCGGCGAGGACGCATCGGTTGATCCCAGCATCGCGGACATGACCCGCGCATGGCTCGCCGGCAAGGCGCGTTCCATCGCCGGCGGCAGCAACGAAGTGCAGCTCAACATCATCGCGAAGCGCGTGCTCGGCTTGCCAGATTGACGCCGTGACCGGCATGAGCCAGCCCCAACTGCCGTCGTTCGGCAACGCCGGCGCCCGGCGCGGCTTGGCCGCGGCGCGCGGGCGAGCTGAGGCCGTGCCCTTGGGCCGCAGCCCCCGTTAGCGGGGCGATCGGTGGAGGCCGCAAGCGCCGTCTGGCACGGCTGGCTCGTCGCTGACGAGTGGGCGGGCTTGGCCCTCGGCACGCTCGCGGTGTGGTTCCTTGTGCGCGAGAACGCCCTCGCTTGGCCTGTGGGCGTGGTGTATGTGCTGGTCTCCATCACCGTGCTGTGGGAGGCGCGCCTCTACGCCAACCTCCTGCTGCATCTCGTCGGCTTCCTCACCCTCAACCTCTATGGCTGGTACCACTGGCTGTTCGGCGGCGATGCCCGCGACGAGCTGCCGGTGACGCGGGCCAGCCGGCGCGCGCTGGCGGCGGTCATGGCGCTGTGCGCGGTCGGCGCGGCCGGCCTCGGCGCATGGTTCCACACGCAAACGGACGCCGCGTTTCCGCTGTGGGACAGCGCCATACTGGCCCTCAGCTTGGCGGCCTTCTGGCTGACGGCGCGCAAGAAGATCGAGAACTGGATCATCTGGTTCGTGGTGAATGTGATTTCCGTGGCTGTGTACTTCGCGCAGGAGTTGGCGCTGTACGCAGTGCTCTACGTCATCTACTTGGGCCTCGCGGTGCTGGGCTACCGGGAGTGGTCTCGTTCCATGGCGCAGCGCGCGGCGGCGGCAACCGACGCGCGTTGAAAGAGGCGCGCCCGTCTAGAACTTGACGGTTGCCATCAACCAGAACTTGGTGATGTCGCGGGCGAACTCGTCGGCGCTGTACTGCGCAGCCTTGAACTGCAAATCCAAGTGGTCGTTCGGCGCCCACACCGCGGAAAAGCCGATCTCGTCGCCATAGTCCATGCCGCCTTCGTCGGCGCTGAAGCGGTGCCATGCGGCTAAGACGTTGACGTCCCGCACCTTGCCGCCCAATGTGAAGTAGGCGTCCCGAACGCCGTTGGCGGGGGTGCCGAGAAAGCGGTCGGTCCAGCCTTGGAACTTGTGCAGGGTGGCGAGCGGCATGCGGAAACCGGCCTGTCCGTCGTCGCTGCCGAGCACCTCGTAGCCCACCGTGAACGTCGCCGCCGGCAGTTGCCAAGCGCCTTGCGCCATGTAGTAGGTGGCGTCATAGGAAAGTGGGCTGTCCGCCCAATCAGCTTGCCGCGCCACCGATGCGGTGAGCGTCAGCGGCCCGAACGCTCCCGTGTAATCGATGCCGTAGCTGCGGTTGGAATTGGGTGGGCCGTTGTCGTTCGTCAGGTCGATGAAATAGGCGAAGCCGGCCAGCGTCTGGCCTTCGGCTGGCTGCACCGTGCCGTAGATGGCGTGGGTGTCGCCGTACCAGTCCCCAGGCTGCGCGCCGTCGCCCGGCCCGAAGATGCGGTTGACGTTGTGGATGTAGCTGTAATCGATGGCAGCGCGCCCGCGCTCAAACTGCATCCGCAAGGCGTCGTAGGTTTGCTCGTTTTGCCGCCATGCGACGCCGCCGAGAAAGCGCTGCGAGCCGTGCAGGATGCGCTGTCGGCCAGCGGTGATCGTGGCGCCGCCGCGCTGATGGCGCACAAAGGCTTGGTTGAGGTCGAACCCTTGCGGGTCTGCGACGATGGGAAACTCGGTTTTGCCGTTGTCGGTGGAGTTGAAGTCTTCAATGGCGACCACGAAGGCGTAGTCCGCTTCGATGCCGAAGCTGGTGTGGCCGAAGTCTCCCGACGCCCAAGTGAACCGGGCCTTCGCGGTGGAGGCGGTGGCGCGTTCGTCGAAGCCGTCTTGATTCACCCGCTCCAAGCGGTAGCGCAGGCTCAAATCCACACTGCCTTGGGCAACGGCTTGGGCAAGTTCCGACGCGCCGGCGGTCGCTGCGCCCAACGCTGCGGCGAGGCCGGTCAGGCGGGCGCAGACTGGCAAGAAGGTTGCGACGTTCAAGACGACCTCCCAAACGCATGGCACCGCTTCATCGCAGCATATCTTACTTCGTTCCACCGCTGTGCGTGAGCGAGCGGATGCCTGCAGGGGGTTCGCGTCATGGCAAGCTGCCGCGGTCGGCGGCCGCGGCGTCAAACGCCATCCGAGCCGCGGGCGCGCCTTGGGGTTTACCGTCCGCTGCGCATTGCGCATCATGGCCGCCGCAAGGGGCAGCCGGGAGCGAAGATCCACGATGTGCCGCAACATCCGCACGCTCTACAACTTTGAGCCGCCGGCCACCGAAGTGGAAGTCCATGCCGCAGCGCTGCAGTTCGTCCGCAAGCTGAGCGGCTTCAATCGCCCGTCCAAGGCGAACGCGGCGGCCTTCGATCTTGGCGTGCGGGAAGTGTCGGCAGCGGCGCAGCGATTGCTCGCCGGCCTCGTCACCGCGGCGCCGGTGAAAGACCGGCAGACGGAGGCGGCCAAGGCCCGCGCTCGCGCCGCCAAGCGCTTCGCTTGAACCGCCGCTCGCCAAGCCGCTCCAAGCGGCCACGCCGGCCTAACCCGTCGCCGTGTTACGGTAGCCGCGGTTGCGCAACAGCGCAGATTAGGAGGCAGCAATGTCTTTTCCGCGTCCCGAAGGCCATCATGTCATCACGCCGGGCGCCAGCGTGCCCAACGCGGCGGCGGTGCTTGAGTTCGTTGCCCGGGCGTTCGGCGGCGTCCTCACCGAACGCCACGACAATCCCGACGGCTCCATCGCCCACGCAGAGATCCGCATTGGCGATTCGGTGGTGATGATCGGCGACCCAATGGCGGGCGATAAGCCGATGCCGGCCTCGCTGTCGTTCTATGTGGATGACGCGGCGGCGGTGGACGCGACGTTTCAGCGAGCGCTCGATGCCGGCGCCGTGTCGCTCGCCGAGCCGGTGGATCAGTTCTACGGCTACCGCTCTGGCACGGTGCGCGATGTCGGCGGCAACCGCTGGACGATTTGCGCGGTGGTGGAGCAGCTCACGCCAGAAGACATCGAAGCGCGCGTCGCCCAGATGGCGGACACGGGGTAAGGCCGGGCCGCAATCTCGCTGCCAACCCGCCGCCCACTGCCGGCCCGAGCGGGTTGGCCGGGGGGCGAGGCAGGGGCCGTAGCGGGCGCAAGTCGGGTTAACATGCCCACCCATGCCGCCGCGCCGCGTCAAGCTCGTCCACACGTCGGACGTCCACCTCGATGGTCGCTTCAGCAGTGAAGCGCCGGGCGGCTTCCGCAATCCGGCGGAACGGGCGTTCGCGGCGGTGGTGGATGTCGCCTTGGACGAGGCGGCGGATCTGTTGCTCATCGCTGGCGACCTATTCGACAACAATCGGGTGCGCGAGGAGGACTTCACCTTCGTGGCGGCGCAGCTCGCCCGCGTCGCCTGCCCCGTCATCGCGCTGCCGGGGAACCACGACGTGCATGACGCGCAATCGGTGTGGCGCAGAATCGTGGCCCGGAGCACGGCCAACCATGTGCATCTGCTGCTCGATGTCGCCGGGGCGAGCATCGACTTTCCCGAACTTGGCGTCACCGCTTGGGGCCGGGCGATGGAGGCGCACACGCCAGAGAACGAACCGCTTGACGGCGCCCCCGCGCGCCGCCAAGGCGTCTGGAACATCGGCTTGGCGCACGGCTTGGTGGTGGAGGAACGCGCCGGCATTGGCTCCTCACAAATCACCCGGCGCGAAATCCGCGATTCCGGGTTCGATTACTTGGCCTTGGGCCATGTGCATGTGTGGTCGGACATGAGCGAGGGGCCAACCACCGCGTTTTACCCGGGTTCGCCCGTCGCCGGCTACGCGAGCGATCCTGGCGGCCATGTGGCCATCGCGACGCTGTGTCCGCAACAGGGCGTCGCAGTGTCGCGGCGGCTGGTGGATGCGAGGGAGGCCGAGGCGCCACGCGCCGTGGGCTTCCTCTAGTTGGCGCACCCGCGGCCGCGGCATGGGGAGCGCAATCTCGTGAACACGCAGCTTGGCTGGCTCGGCGGCGCATCGGAACATCGCCGCCGCCATGCGTTTGCGCCCGTTTTGAGCGCATCGCCGGCACGCAGCTTGACGCGCCTTCTGAAGACGCGGCGGAGTGGACGCCAAAGGTCGGCTAGCCGCGTTTGCCGGTGAAGTGCCCAGCGCGGTGTGGCTTGGCGCTCCCGGCGTTTGGGCGGAGCGCTGCCGCCTTGATGCTCGGCGCTGCGGCTTTTGCCGGCGCGGTTTGCTGGTGTAGAGTCAGCCGCATCGCTCAGCGGAGGGGTGACATGCTGCGTTCCCTGTGCAGAAACGCCGTTCGCGGCCACCTGCAGCGGCGCGTGAAGCGCGTGCCTTGGCGGTGCGCGGCAACGTTGCTCGCTGCGCTGGCCATCTGCCCTGCGGCCGGCGCCCAAGAGCGGCAGCTAGGCAGCGCCGTGCGGCCGGCGGCGCCGGCCGCGGCGCAGGCGGAGCAGGGTCGCCGCACGCGGCTGGACTATGCGGCCGTTGAGCCCGGGCTTCGCATTGCCCTCGCGGCGGCGGCGCCGGGCCGCCTCGAGGCACCGCGAGCCAGGGGTGGCCCAGCGCGCATCGGGTTGCATCGCGCGCTGCCGGCGCGCTTCCAAGGGGACTTGGCCAGGCGCTTTGAGTGGACGGCGGTGGCCGGCGGCGGCGTGGTCGCCTCCCTCACCGTCGCTTCGCCCGGCGCGGCAGCCATCCGGGTGGCGCTGTTGGCGCAGCTGCCGCCGCGGGGCGAGATTCGCTTCTTCCGCCCAGCGGAACCGGAGCGGGCCTTCCGCGTCACCGCCGCAGGGGATTTCCACATTCGGCCAGATGGAGCGATGGAGCCGCTTTGGTCGCCGGTGATCCAAGGCGATGCCATCGGCATCGAGGTGATGTTGCCCTCCCGCGCCGCCATCGCCGGCTTCTCGCTGCGCCTTCCCAAGGTCTCCCATCGGCATGCGCGCGGCCTCGGCTCTCCGCCTCCACCCGCCGCGCAATGCCGGGGCCAGCTTGATGTGCAATGCCGCATCAGCAGGATTCCGGACGGGCTGCAAGACGCCGTGGTGAGGATCGAGTTCGAGCAGGACGGGCGATCCGGGCTCTGCTCGGCCACCTTGTTGAACAACCAATTGGAGGACTTTGCGCCGTATCTGCTCACGGCCAACCACTGCGTCTCGACGCCGGCGGCGGCGCGCTCCATCATCGCCACTTGGTTCTTTGAGCGCCCAAGCTGCAATTCCACGGCGCCCGCGGAGCGCGGTGTGACGACGACCGGCAGCGCCCAACTCTTGGCCACGTCCGTGGATCAGGATGCGACGCTGTTGCGGCTCGGCCACCGTGTGCCGATCCGCGCCACCTATTCGGGCTGGAGCTCCGCCCCGCTATCGCACCGAACCGCGGTCTTTGGCATCCACCACCCGCGAGGGGACTACAAGAAGTACTCGGCTGGCGCGACCACAGGCAACATCAATGCGGAGCTTTCTGATGCCGCCCCGCCGCAGGTGACCTTGAACGCCATTGAAGTGGAGTGGGTGGAGGGCCTGACCGAGACGGGCAGCAGCGGCTCGGCCCTCTTTGAGGGGGATCGCCTCGTTGGCGTCTTGTCCGGCGGTGGCGAGGAACAGTGCGGCGGCGGCGACGTGTACGGCAACTTCGCAGATTTCCACCCGAAAGTCTGTCCGTGGCTCACCCCGGATGATGCCTGCGCCGGCCGCGCCATTCCCCTCTTCCTGTCAGCCTCGCACCCGCGTCGGCACGGCTTCGCCCGCATCGTTAATCACTCGGATTGGGATGGCGACGTGCAGATCACCGCCATCGACGACGCTGGCGAGCGGTTCGGCCCCGTCACCTTGGCGCTCCGTGCGGGGCGCACCGTCCATTTCAACTCGGATGACTTGGAGCTGGGCAACCGCGCCAAGGGCCTCCCGCGAGGGGTGGGGTCGGGCCAAGGCGATTGGCGCTTGGAACTTGCGACGTCCCTCAACATCGAGGCGCTGGCGTATGTGCGCACCGCGGATGGCTTCGTCACCACCATGCATGACGTGGTGCCAAAGGCCGCCACCGAATCCGAGCACACTTATCCGGTGCCGTTCTTCAACCCCGGCAGCAACGCTCGGCAGGTGAGCAAGTTGCGCCTCGTGAATCTAGGCGACCGCGCGGCCAACGTGCGGATCATGGGTCGGGACGATGCAGGTTTCCAGCCAGCCGCCGCGCGGCTCTCGCTGTCGCCGGGCACGGCGCGGACGCTCACGGCGCGCCAGTTGGAGCGGGGCGAGGGGTTGAGCCGCGGCTTCGGCGACCGCACCGGCAAATGGTCGCTCACGGTGGCATCGGACCGTGCCATCCAAGTGATGAACCTGCTTGAGGCGCCCACCGGCAACCTCGCCAACCTGTCCTCGCTCGGCGCCGGCGACGCCGTTGACGGCGCCTTGTGGTTCCCGCTGTTTCTGCCGGCGTCCAGCCCCGGTCGGCAGGGCTTCGCCAGGGTGAGCAATGGCACTGGTGAACGGGGCACTGTGACGATCCAGGCCGCAGACGACACCGGGCGCGTGTTCGGCCCCGCCGAGCTCACGCTCGGCCCATGGCAGACGGCCCACTTCAACTCGACGGATCTGGAGCAGGGCAATGTGGAGAAGGGCCTCGTCGGCGGCCTCGGCGCCGGCGTTGGCGATTGGCGGCTCATCTTGACGACGAATCTGGAATCGGTGCAGGGACACGCCTACGTGCGCACCGAGGATGGGTTCGTCACCAGCATGGCCGATTTCGTCCGCCGCGCGGACGGGCGGCACACCGTGCCGACGTTCAATCCGGGCAGCAACCGCGATCAGCGGAGCCGCTTGCGTCTCATCAACCGCGGCGCCGGCACGGCTAGGGTGACCATCTCCGCCATTGACGATGCCGGGGCGCCGGCGCCGGGCGGGGAGGTGCGCTTGACGCTGGGCCCAGCGCGTTCCCGCACGCTCGCCGCGCAGGAGTTGGAAGCCGGGCAGGCCACCTTGGCCGGCCGCCTCGGCGACGGCGCCGGCAAGTGGCGTCTGTCTGTGACGGCAGACCAGCCGATATTCGTGTTGAGCCTGCTGGAGAGCCCCACCGGCAACTTGGCCAATCTTTCCACCAGGACGGCGCCGTGAGGTTGTCGCGCTGGCCTGCGCTTAAGGAGTTGCAATGAGTGACGCCGCCCTCGCCCCTGCAAGGGATGATGTCCTCGGCCATCCGCGTGGCCTTGTCGTGTTGTTCTTCGCCGAGATGTGGGAGCGCTTCAGCTTCTACGGCATGCGCGCGCTGCTCATCTTCTACCTGACGCAGCACTTCCTGTTCGACGATGCGATGTCGGCCGGCATCTACGCCACCTATGGCTCGATGGTGTACCTGATGCCCGTCATCGGCGGCATGGTGGCAGACCGCTTTCTGGGCTTCCGCAAAGCCGTGATCGTGGGCGCGGTGCTGTTGTGCGTGGGGCACTTCGGCATGGCCTTCGAGGGCACGCCGGCGCAGATGGTGGACGGCGCGGCGCTGCGGGACGATGTGGGGCTGCAGATTTTCTACCTGTCGCTGGCCTTCATCGTCATTGGCGTGGGGTTCTTGAAATCCAGCATCTCGAACATGGTGGGGGAACTCTATGGGCCGGAAGACAGCCGCCGGGACAGCGGCTTCACGCTCTTCTACATGGGCATCAATCTTGGCGCCGCCGCGGCCGGGCTGCTGTGCGGCTACTTGGGGCAGACGTTTGGCTGGCGCTATGGCTTCGGGTTGGCCGGCATTGGCATGTTGGTGGGGCTCATCACTTTCCTGCGCGGGCGCCGCCATCTGTTGGGCGCCGGGGAGCCGCCACCTAGCGGACAGCTCGACAAACCGCTGTTCGGCCCGCTGAGCCGGGAACGGGTCATCCAATTGGCAGCCTTGGTCGGCGTCTTGTTCACTTGGCAACTCATTCAATATCAGCGCGTGATCGGCGGCCTGCTCTTGGCCGGCGGCGCCGCGGTGGTGGTGGGCGTGGTGTGGTTCTCGGTTGCCCGCTGCACCGCGGTGGAGCGCGGCCGGATGTTGGTGCTGCTCGCGCTCACCGCGTTCTCGGTGGTGTTCTGGGCGCTGTTCGAGCAGGCCGGCAGTTCCATGAGCCTGTTCGCGGACCGCAACTTGGATCGGGAAGTGGTGGGCGTCACCGTGCAAGCCTCGCAGTTCCAATCCCTGAATCCGCTCTTCATCATCTTCTTGGCGCCGTGCTTTGCCATGCTGTGGCCGTGGTTGGCGCGCCGCGGCGCCGAACCCAGCGTGCCGGCGAAGTTCGGCCTTGGCATCGTGCAGGTGGGGCTTGGCTTCGGGGCGCTGGTGTACGGCGCAGCCTTGGCCGGGGAAGATCAGCTCGTGGCCGCCGGTTGGTTGGCCCTCGCTTATCTCCTGCACACCACCGGCGAGCTGTGTCTCTCCCCGGTGGGGTTGTCGATGGTGACGAAACTGTCGGTGGCGCGGGTCGCCGGCATGATGATGGGGGTGTGGTTCCTCTCTTCGGCCTTCTCGCACTATGTGGCGGGCTGGATCGCCGCCGGCGCGAGCGTGGACACCAGCGAGGGGCTGAACCGCGCCGCTTCGCTGGCCATCTACGCCGACACCTTCCAATACCTGATGATTGTGGCGTTGGCGGTGGGCTTGGTTCTGCTCGCGTTGGCGCCGTGGCTGCGCCGGCACATGCACATGGGGGCTGCCGGCGAGCCAAGCCCGCCGCCACAGCCCTAAAGCCCTGCCGCGGCCGGCCGCGACCGTCGCGCTACTCCATCAACCCTGTCAGCCGTTCGGCGGAGTCCGCGAAGTCTTCCATGAAGTCGTAGACCACTTGGCGGGCGGAGATGGTGGCGTTCATCAAGCCGACGCCTTGGCCGACGAAGTAGGTCGCCAATTGTCGGGCGCCGGCGTGGCCGCCCTCCGCCAGCTTGCTGATGCGCCCCAGCGCCGGCTCGCTCACCAACTGCTGCAACGGCATCGGCAGGGGGTCTGGGCTGTCTGGGTCATGCCAGGCGTCCGTCCAAGCGGAGCGCAGTTGCCGCGTGTACTTGCCCGTGCGGCTGCGCGAACGCACCGTCTGGCGCGAGCTGGCGGCCAGCATCTTCTCCTTCACGGCCGGCGCCGTTTCGGCTTCCGCGGTGGTGAGCCACACGGAGCCGCACCACGCGCCGGCGGCGCCCATCGCCATCACCGCCGCCATTTGCCGGCCAGTGACGATGCCGCCGGCGGCCAACACGGGGATGTCCCCATACGGCTTGAGGGCCTCCAGCACTTCCGGAATCAGCACCATCGTCGACACTTCGCCGCAGTGGCCGCCGGCTTCGGTGCCGGAAACGATGAGCACATCCGTGCCGGCTTCAGCGTGCTTGACGGCGTGTTCCTTGGCGCCGGTGAGCGCGCCGACCGGAACGCCTGCCGAACGGGCGCGCTCCAACATGAACGGCGGCGGCACGCCGAGCGCGTTGACGACGAACTTCACCGGATGGTCGAAAGCGGCGTCCAGCACCACCGAGGCGCCTTTCTCGCGCAGGTGGTCGCCGAAGTTGTCGCCGAGCTGGCGCTCCCACAGCCCCTTGGTGTCGATGCCGTGACGGGCGAGGATGGATTCCACGTGCGCCTTGTGCTGTGGGGGAATGCGCGCTTCGATCTCCGCCGCGGAGAGGGCATCTTCCTTGCTGTCGAGGCTGGTGGGCACGAGCAGGTCCACGCCGTAGGGCTTGCCGTTGACATGATCGTCCAGCCAGCTCAACTCGATGTCCAAGGATTCGGGTGTGTGGCCCACGGCGCCGAGCACGCCCATGCCGCCGGCGTTGCTCACCGCGGCGATCACGTCGCGGCAGTGGCTGAACGCGAACAATGGGAACTCGATGCCGAACATGTCGCAGACCGGGCTCTTCATGTTTCCTTCCTGTCCAAATGAATGTTAGAGACTAACAAACTCGGCGCTGGGCGTGGCATGGCGGCAGCGTCTAGCTGAAGCCCGCGATGCTTGACGAACGCTGGTTGAATTTGTTGAATGTGCCTCAAGGAGGCTTGGCGATGGCAGGAACCGACATGCTCGACAAAGCGCTGTCAATGGCAGCGGACGCGCGCGAAGGCCGTGCTGGTCGTCGGCGAGCGTTCGGCGGTGCCTTGTTGAGGACAATGAGCGGTGCTGGCGACTTTCATGTGACCTTGGTGGTTCCTGCGTATCCGCGGGACGGGCAAAGGCGAGACTTGGAAGGCATCGGCGCAACCATGTACGGAGCGTTGGGGAAACATGCCGAGACGGAGGCGCGGCCGCAACAAGGCTGAAGGTGGCTTGCCCCAACCCGCCAAGTCGGAGGGCCGCGTCAAGGAAACGGACGATAACGCGGAACGGGTCGCCTCGAAAGTGCCGCCGAAGGCCGTGCTTGACGCGCTGCTGCTCGGCGGCGTTTCGCTGACCGCATTGGCTTCCACGTCGTGTGGGCGCGGGCGGCGAAACGCGCCGGCAAGGTAACGCGGGAAGCCATCGCGCAGCACTTGGAAGTGACGCAGCGGCTGGTGCAGGCCGGCGCTCGCCGGCTGAGGAAACAGTGATGAGCATGGGTGCGCGGTCACGTTCTTCGGCGGTGGCTTCATGGGCGCTTGCGCCGCCGGCGCCATGCCGTCTCGATCTCATGGCGATTTGCGTCGCCGTCTGCGTGCGCCGATAATGCGCCGTTAGGCACCCGTGGCCAAATTGGATAAGGCACTGGTCTACGAAACCAGGGATTACAGGTTCGAATCCTGTCGGGTGCGCCACTTCATTGGTTGCAGGGAACGCGGGTGGCTGAATACGTCCCATCGCCCATCAAGTGGGTGCGCGAGCAGGTGGAGCGCTATGAGGGGAGCGGCGGCCTGGAAGGCACCGAACTCCTCGACACCGGCTTGCCGGTGATCATCGTCACTCATCGCGGCAACAAAACCGGCGTCATCCGCAAGACGCCGTTGATGCGCGTGCAGGACGGCGCCGGCTATGTGCTGGTGGGTTCGCAAGGCGGCGCGCCCAAGCATCCGGTGTGGGTGTACAACTTGCGCGAAAGCGCCAGCGTGGAAATCCGAGACCGCACGGAGGTTTACGCGATGCGGGCGCGCGAAGTGGAGGATGCCGCCGAGCGGTCGCGCCTGTGGTCGTTGGCGGTGGCGGCCTACCCGCCGTACGCGGATTACCAAGCGAAAACGGAGCGGGTCATCCCGGTCTTCTTGGCGGAGCCGGCCTGACTGCGCCGCCCCGCCATGCCGGTTGCCGCGGCGCGGTGAAGCGTCGCAGCCAATGCGCTTGATCGGCTGGGCGCTGTGCGCCGTTTTCGTGGCGCCGGCCTTGGTCGCGGTGGCGTTGCGGGTGTTCGCCGAGCGCCCGCATTGGAGCGACGCGGAGCACGGCGGCACAGGCCAAGCGCCGCCGCCTGCCTCGCACCAAGAAGCGGTCGCGCAGGTGTACGCCGCCCGCACTTGGGGCATGCGCGGCGCCGTCGCCGTCCACACTTGGATCGCCGTCAAGCGCGCTGGCGCGGCTCAGTACACCCGCTATGAGGTCATCGGCTGGCGGCTGCCGCGCACCGGTTCGTCGCTCGCGGTCAGCACCGATCGCCCGCCCGACGGCTTCTGGTTCTCCAACCATCCAACGTTGTTGAGCGATGTGCGCGGCGCCGCCGCCAGCGCCGCCATTGAGCAGATCGAGCGCGCCGCGGCAGATTATCCCTATGGCCGCGCGTACCGCACTTGGCCAGGCCCCAACAGCAACACCTTCACCGCGTTCGTGGCGCGGCGCGTCCCGGCGCTGCGCGTCGCTATGCCGAACATCGCCATCGGCAAGGACTTCCTGCCCAACGGCAACGTGTTTGCCCCGGCGCCGAGCGGCACCGGCTATCAGTTCTCGGTGTTTGGCCTGTTCGGTGTGCTCGTCGCGGCGGAGGAGGGCATTGAGGTGAACTTCCTCGGCCTCGTCGCCGGCCTGCGCGCGCGGCCTTTCCAAGTGAAGCTGCCAGGCTTGGAGGCGTGGCCGTAAGGGGCTGACTTCGCTTGCGGCGCTACGGTGAATGCTCGGCGCGGTTGCCGGCAGGCTGGCCGAGCTCCTGCCGTTGCCAAAGCAGGAACAACGCCGGAATGACGGCCAGCGCCAAGGCGGCGGCGCCGACGATGCCGCCGAACATCGGTGCCGCGATGCGCTGCATCACGTCGGCGCCAGCGCCGTCGCCGAGCATGATGGGCGTGAGCCCCGCCAGCAGGGACGCCGCGGTCATGGCCACGGGGCGCAGGCGGCGGGCAGCGCCTTCGCGCACCGCCTCGTGGATGTCGTTGGCGGTGAGCGGGCGGCCTTCTTCCTGGGCGCGTTCGCGGCGCTCGGCAACGGCCAGTTCCAGATACGTCACCATGATGACGCCCAACTCCACGGCCACGCCGGCCAACGCGATGAAGCCTACGCCGGCGGCCACCGACAGGTCGTAGTCCAGCCAATGCAGCGCCCAAACGCCGCCAGCCAAGGCCAGCGGCAGGGTGCAGATCACCATCGCCACCGTTGCGGCGCGCCGCAACGCGAAGTGCAGCAGGGCGAGGATCACCAAGAGCGTCAGCGGGCCGACGATGGCGAGGCGCTGCCAAGCGCGTTGCAGATACTCGTACTGGCCGGACCAACGCAGCGAGTAGCCGGCCGGCAGCGCCACTTGTGAGGCGACCGCCTGCCGCGCCCGCTCGACATAGGTGCCGAGGTCCACATCCGCGATGTCGATGTAAATCCAGCCGTTCGGCAGCGCGTTCTCGCTCTTGATGACTGGCGGGCCTTCCGTCACCCGAATGTCGGCGAGGTCCGCCAGCGCGATGCGGGCGCCGCGCGGCGTCACCACCGGCAGCATCTTCAGCCGCTCCACTGAATCCCGCACATGCTGCGGATAGCGCAGGTTCACCGGATAGCGCTCGATGCCCTCCACCGTTTGCGTCACGTCCAAGCCGCCGACGGCGCTCTTCACAATGTCTTGCACGGCGGCGATGTTCATGCCGTAGCGCGAGGCGCGGGCGCGGTCGATGTCCACCTCCACGTAGCGTCCGCTCGCCACGCGCTCGACATACACCGAAGCGGTGCCGGGCAGCGTTGCGATCACCGCCTCGATGTTGGTGCCGATGCGCTCGATCACGGCGAGGTCTGCCCCCGCCACTTTGATGCCCACCGGCGTCTTGATGCCCGTCGCCAGCATGTCCGTGCGCGTTTTGATGGGCATCGTCCAAGTGTTGGCGAGGCCGGGGATGCGCACCACGCGGTCCAGCTCCGCGCGCAGGCCGTCCATGGTCATGCCGGCGCGCCACTCGTCGCGCGGCTCGAGTTGGATGATCGTCTCGATCATGGTGAGGGGCGCTGGGTCCGTGGCGGTCTCGGCGCGGCCGATTTTGCCGAACACGTTCGCCACCTCGGGCACGGTGCGGATCAGCCGGTCGGTCTGCTGCAGCAGTTCGCGCCCCTTGTCGATGGAGATGCCCGGGTGCGTGGTGGGCATGTACATGAGATCGCCTTCGTCCAACGGCGGCATGAACTCGGTGCCGAGGCGCAGCGCCGGCCAGATGCTGATCGCCGTCAGCGCCGCGGCGCCGATGAGCACGATCCAAGGGCGTTTCAGCGTGGCGCCGAGCACTGGCCGGTACAGCGCGCCCAAGCCCCGTTCCACGGGATTGGCGCGCGCCTCGATGCGCCCGCGCAGGCAGAAGCCCATCAGCACCGGCACCAATGTGACGGCGAGCACCGCAGCCGCCGCCATCGCGTAAGTCTTGGTGTAGGCCAACGGGGTGAAGAGCCGGCCTTCTTGGGCTTGCAGCGCGAACACGGGCACGAAGCTCAGCGTCACGATGAGCAAAGAAAAGAAGATCGGGCGGCCCACTTGCGCCGCGGCATCCGCGACGATCTGCCAGCGCTCGCTGGGCGCGGCAGGGCCGCCCTGCAGGCGGCGGTGGGCGTTCTCCACCATCACGATGGTGCCGTCCACCATCGCGCCGATGGCGATGGCGATGCCGCCCAAGGACATGATGTTGGCGTTGATGCCCTGCGCGCGCATGGCCGCAAAGGCCGCGAGGATGGCCACCGGCAGGCTGAGGATGACCGCCAGCGATGAACGCAGGTGGAAGAGGAAGATGGCGCACACCACCGCAACGATGACGAACTCTGCCGCCAGGGTGTCGGTGAGGTTCGCCACGGCGCGGTCGATGAGCGCCGAGCGGTCGTAGACGGTGACGACCTCCACCCCGTCCGGCAAGCCGGCCGCGAGTTCCTCGAGCCGCGTCTTCACGCCGGCGATGACGGCGCGGGCGTTCTCGCCAGCCCGCATCACGACGATGCCGCCCACCACCTCGCCTTCGCCGTTCAAGTCTGCCACGCCGCGCCGCATTTGCGGGCCGACGCGCAGTTCCGCCACGTCCCGCAGCAAGATGGGCACGCCGTGCTCGTTTACCTTGAGGGGCACGGCCGCCAAGTCCTCAAGGCCCGTCAGGTAGCCGGTGGCGCGCACCATGTACTCGGCCTCCGCCATCTCGATGACGGAAGCGCCGGCCTCTTGATTGGCAGCTTGAATCGCGGTGCGGACGGCGGCCAGCGACAGGCCGAAGGCGCTCAGCCGATCTGGGTCCACCACCACTTGGTATTGCCGCACCATGCCGCCGACCGTGGCGACTTCCGCCACGCCGGGCACCGCTTGCAGCGCGTAGCGCAAGAACCAATCCTGAATCGAGCGCAGCGCTGCGAGGTCGTGCTGGCCCGTGCGATCCACCAGCGCGTATTCGTAGACCCAGCCGACGGCGGTGGCATCCGGGCCGAGCGCCGGCGCCACCCCGGCCGGCAGCCGCTGGCGCACCTGGCTCAAGTATTCCAGCACCCGCGAACGCGCCCAGTAGAGGTCTGTGCCGTCGGCGAACAAGACGTAGACGAACGAGTCGCCAAAGAACGAATAGCCGCGCACCGCCTCAGCGCCGGGCACGGCCAACAGCGTGGTGGCCAGCGGGTAGGTCACTTGATCTTCGACCACTCGCGGCGCTTGGCCGGGGTAGGGCGTCTTAACGATCACCTGCACATCCGACAGGTCTGGCAGCGCGTCCACCGGCGTCAGCAGCATGGAACGAATGCCCCAGCCGATGAGCGCTGCGGTGGCGAGCAGCACCAGCCACCGGCGGCGGATGGACCAGTGGACGATCCAAGGAATCATTGGCGGCGCCTAGTGTGCGTGGGGGCCGGCCGTCGGCTGCGCCAGCGGTGGGGACGCCTCGCCGCTGCCGGCGCGGGCCAGGGCCCGCTCCAGGTTGGATTCTGAATCGATGAGGAACTGTCCGGAAACGACCACTCGGTCTCCGGCCTTGAGCCCAGAGCGGATCTCCACGCGGTCGCCCGCTTCCATGCCGGCCGCCACCGGCACGGCGCGAAAGCGCCCGCCGCCGAGATCGAGGGCCACCCGGTCCACCGCGCCGCCGCGAATGAGCGCCTCCCGCGGAATGTGTACCACCGGCTCGGTGTCGGCGCCGAGCAGCACCACCCGCGCGAACATGTTTGGCCGCAGCGCTTCGCCGGCGTTGTCGAAGCCGATGCGCACGCGCAGGGTGCGCGTCACCGGGTGCAGATCTGGATAAACGTAGTCCACGGCGCCGTCCCAGCGCTGGCCGGGCAGATAATCCAGTTCCACCTCGGCGCGTTGCCCCACCGCCACCCACGCCGTCTGGCGCTCGAACACTTCGGCGAGCACCCACACGCGGCTCAAGTCCGCCATGGAGATGACGTGCGCGGCCGGCGTGACGAAGATGCCCTCGCGCACCCCCAAGTGCGTGGTGACGGCATCCGCCGGCGCGTAGATGCGCACCCGCTGGCGCGGCGTCTTGGCGTTCTCCAGCGCGGCGATTTCGGCTTGCGGCATGCCGAGCGCGGCCAGCCGTTCCCGCGACGCCACCACCATGTTCGGGCGCCCGCCAGTCAGCGCCGTGAGGTACTCGCGCTGCGCGTTCACGAGGGTCGGCGAATAGATCTCAAACAGGAGTTGCCCCTTCGCCACCGGATCGCCGGCGGCGCGCACATGCAGCGATTCGATCCAACCCTCCACGCGGGTGTGGATGTGATGCATCACCGATTCGTCGTACTGCACGTAGCCCACGGTTTCGATGCGGCGCGGCAGCGGGCCGCGTTGCGCCGGGGCGCTGCGCAGCCCTAGGTTCTGCACCACGGCCGGGTCGATGCTCACCACGCCCGTGTCTGCCGGCGCCTGGTCTTCTGCGTAGACGGGCACCAAGTCCATGCCCATCGGCGACTTGCCGGGCCGGTCGCGGCGGTAGTTCTTGTCCATGGGCGCCACCCAATAGAGGATTTGGCGCTCGGCGGGTTGCGCCGCGGCGCTAGCGGGCGTGGCCGGCGCAAGCCAATAGCCGGCCGCAATGCCGATGGCCAGCGCCGCAACGCCCAGCCCCAGTGCCTTCGTCACAGCGGGAAGCCGCCGAGGTAGGCGAGTTCCGCGTGGCTGCGGCGACGTTCCACGCGCAATGCCACGCTGACGAGGCGCACCTGCAAATCGTCGATGTAGGCGCGCATCATGTCCGCGAAATCGCCGGCTTCGCTGCGGTATGAGCTCAATGCCGCGGCAGCGTTGGCGTCGGCCTGCGGGCGGATGGTGCCTTCGTGGAGCGCGACGCGGCGGGTGAGTGCCTGCCAGCGGCCATACTCGCCGCTCAATTCGCCTTCCAGCCCGCGCCGCAGATCGTCCAGGCTTGCTTGGGCGGCGCGCTGCTCGGCCTCGGCCGCCGCCACGCGCCGGTCCTGCCGATTGGCCGTGAACAAGGGCAGCCCCACGCTGGCCGTGACGCTGAAGAGGTCTGAACGCGGGGCGCCGTTGGGCAGGGCGCCATCCCGATAGGCATAGCTCACATCCACGCTCCAGCTTGGCCGATAGCTCGACCGCGCCATGTCGAGGGCGGCCTCGGCGGCCTCAAGGCGGGCTGCGGCCGCCGCCACGGCAGGGTGCGTCGCCAAGCGGGCATGCAACGCCGCCAACGCCGGCGGCGGCGTCCAAGCTGGCAACTCGGCCATCCGCGGCGCTTGGGCATGGGCGCCCACCCATCTCGCCAAGCGCGACCGCGCCACAGACTGGCGTTGCTCGATGGCGATTTGCCGTCCGTCGAGGCCGCTCTGCTCGAGTTCCGCGCGCAGCACATCCTGCTGGTTGCGCCGGCCAACGGCGTACTGCGAGCGCGCCACCGCCACCAAATCCGCAAACAAGGCTTCCGACTCCGCCACCAGCGCGAGGCTCTGCTCTTCGGCGTAGACGTCCAGCCATGCGTTGCGCACGGCCTTCAATGCCTCTCGCTGCCGCGCTTCGGCGGCGGCGCGTTGTTCGCGGCTGCCGGCCAACGCCCGCTCGCTGGCGGCGCGCCGCTGCGCCCGCGGCGGAAAGGCTTGGCGCACGCCGAGGCGCATGTGCGTCATGCCTTCAGTGCGGAAGTCGCCAGTTTCAAGGGGCAGATTGGCGGCGCCGAAATGCAGTTGCGGATCGGGTAGCTGCGCCGCGGCGACCGCGGTGTCCGAGAGTGCGTGCGCCCGCTCCAAGAGCGCTTCGCGCCCCGGTTCTTCGGCTAGCGCCAAGCGCTCCGCCTCGGCGAGGGTGAGCACGGGCACGGCCGTGGGCGTTGCCGCAAGGGCTGCCGCCGGCAGGAGTGTGCCCAGCGCATGCAGCGCCGTGCGGATCATGATCGGCGAGCCTTGCGAAATGACGCTCGCATGGCGATAGGTCGGCTTGCGCGAGGGCTTGTGAGCGTAACAGCGAGGCCTTGCGGCGTCACGCTTGAAGCGGCGCTTGTCAACGCAAAGCAGAGATGTCCCTTTTTGTGCAAAGCAGAGATGTCCCCTTTTGCCGGCGACGCAGCCCCTGAACGGCCGAGCCGCCGAGCCCGTCCGAGCAGCGTTTTCCACGGTCTTTCCACGGGCGCGGTCCCCCCACCCAAAAGAGCGGCGGTGGGAAGACGGTGGCAAACGCGGCGCCGCTTCGGACGCGCCGTCCCCGGCCCGGCGCGGCCCTCATGCCGCGGCGCGCGCCGGCTTGAACGGCCGGCGCCACGGATGGTCCGGCGCCGGCTTCCAGTCCGGGCGCGCGGCCTGCGCCGCCTTCGCCTCGTCCACCCGGTCCCGGACGTCCTTCTCGCCAGCGACCGCGACCGCCGCCTCGCCTTCCGCCAGCACCCGGAACGCCAGCCTGCGCCCCTTCAGCAGCACCGACGCCGCGCCGTCGAAGCCCTTGCACACCGTCACCGCCGCGCCGCGGAGCCGGCGGCCCTTGCCTTCCCCGACCAGCTGGAACTCGCGCCGCTCGAACTTGAACGTCAGGTTCTTCGACAGCTTCCGCGTCGCCTGCTCGCAGAGGATCAGCGACAACTCCTCGGCGTCGTGCAGCACCGGGCGATGCGCGTCCACCGCGTCCCGCGGCGGCGCCGCGAAGCGCCGGTTGAAGTCCGCCATGAACTCCGGCAGATAGCTGTTCGCCGCCTCCATGCCGTCGATCCCCCGCAGCCGCATCTCCTTGACGAGCCGGTCCTGCAGCGTCAGGTTCGCCCGCTCCACCCGCCCCTTCGCCTGCGGCGTGCTGGCGTGGATCGGCTCGATGTCCAAGGTCTTGAGCGCCCGCGTGAACTGCGTCAGCGCGTCCTCGCCGTCCTTGCGGTTCACGCGGAACACGCTGTGGCGGTCCGAGTAGAGCGCCACCGGCCGGCCGTGCTCCGCCAGATGGTTCCGCAAGGTCTCCATGTACGCCTGCGTCGTCTCCGACCTGAAGAACCGCAGCGCCAGCAGCCGGCTCGTCGCGTCGTCGATGAACACGATCAGCGCGCAGCGCGGCCCCCGCCCTTCGAACCAGTCGTGCGGCGAACCGTCGACCTGCACCAGCTCCCCGACCCGCGCCCGGCGCGGACGGCTCTGGTGGACGCGCGCCTCCCGCCGCCGCTTCGGGCGCCACAGGCCGTCCTCCGCCATCCACTTCCTCAGCGTCTCGCGCGACAGCGACAGGCCGTGCTCCTCCGACAGCTTCTCCGCCGCGAACGTCGGCCCGAAGTCCGCGTAGCGCGCGCGAACCAGCGACGTCGCCGCCTGCCGAACCTCCGCGGCCAGCGCGTTGTTCGGGCGCTTGCCGCGGCGACCCGACGCCACTCCCGCCACGCCGCGTTCCCGGAGCCGCTTCGCCAGGCGCTTCACCTGCCTCACGCTCAGGCCCAGGCGCTCCGCCGCCTCACGCTGCTTCAGCCGCCTCTCCAACACCGCCTGCACCACCAACGCCCTGTCCGCCTCCGCCATCGTCATCATCCCTTCGAACTTCAATTCCCACCCCGGAGAAGTCGTCAAAAGGGGACACTTTAGAATTGCAGAAAGGGGACATTACTGCTTTGCGCTGACAGCTTGAAGCGGCGCTCATGGCAGCCTGTTTTGAAGCCCAAGCGAAGTGCCCGTCCTTGAGGATTGAGCGGCGCTGCCTTAGGCTTGCCGCTTCACACGCTTGGCGCCGGAGAGCCTTGTCCGGCGCGGCTGGAGGATGCGAGATGAGCCAACTGGAGTTCGCCGTCACCGGCATGGTTTGCAGCGGTTGCTCAGCCAGCGTGGAGCGCTTGGCCAGGGGCATGGCGAGCGTGACGGCGGCGAGCGTTGATCACGAGCATGGCAGTGCTGTCGTGGAGCACGACGGCATGGATCCGGAAGCGCTGTACGCGGCCATCGTGGATGCTGGCTTCGGCGTGCGCACATGTGGCAACGCTGCCTGTGAATGTGCGAATTGTCGTTGCGAGCCTTGCGCTTGCGGCACCGGCGCCCGCTGCGGCTGCAGCAGCGAGTGATCCGCCCGGCGCAACCTGCCAAGCGGCGGACAAGGCTCGCATCGGCCCGCGCCGCACCGCGAACGCCGTAAAGCCGGGCAGCGAACGCCCAAGAAACGCCCTAGAGCGGAAAGAGGAAACGCGAGCGCCTGCGCCGTTGCGCCGCAGGCCAAGGAGCTGTTTGTGCTGCGGCGGTTGAAGAGAACCTATCCCAAGATCTGGCCGTTCGTCTTCTTGGCGGGCGGCATCACCGCGTCGATTTGGGGCGGACACCTGCACTTCAACATCTTTGGCGAAGCGTTCATGCTCAACCTGCACACCATGATGTGGTTTCTGATGGCCTTCGCCCATGCCGAGGTGTTCTGGCGCCATCGCGGCGGGGACGAGAAGCCGAGCCCACGCGGGGATTGACGCCGTGCCGCGCTGAACCGCCTTGCCGTCAACGCGGCAACGCGACACACTTCGCCAACTCGATTCGCTTGGGGCAAGGACATGGGTCTCGATCTCCTCATCAGGAATGGCGTCGTGGTGGATGGCTCCGGCGCGCCGCGTTTTCGGGCGGACGTCGGCATCCAAGCCGGCAAGATCGCCGCCATTGGCCGCCTGCGCGAGCGCGCCAAACGCACCATTGATGCCCAAGGGCATGTGGTGGCGCCTGGCTTCGTCGATGGCCACACCCACATGGATGCCCAGATCTTCTGGGACAAGCTGGGTTCCTGCTCGTGCTACCACGGCGTCACCAGCGTCGTGATGGGCAACTGCGGCTTCACCATCGCGCCCTGTCGAGAACAAGATGCAGACTTGGTGTTCCGCAGCCTGGAGCGCGCCGAGGACATCTCCCGCGCGGCCATGCTGGCCGGCATCGATTGGCGTTGGGAGACGTTCCCAGAGTTCCTGGATGCCATCGATGCGCTGCCGAAGGGCATCAACTACGCCGGCTACATCGGCCACTCGGCGCTGCGCACCTATGTGATGGGTGAACGCGCCTTCACCGACACGGCCACCGCGGACGAACTCGCGACGATGTGCCGCCTCACTCAGGAAGCCGTCCGAGCCGGCGCCATCGGCTTCTCAACCTCGCGCACCGTGAACCACGTCACCGCGGACGACCGGCCGGTGGCTAGCCGCCTGGCGTCGTGGGACGAAGTGCGAGCCATCGTCAACGCCGTGGGCGAGACTGGCCGCGGCGTGTTCGAGATCGCCCACGAGCGCACCGGGCGCGACGCCGAACGGCTGCGCGAGTATCACGAGCGATTGCGCGACCTGGCGGTGGAATCCGGCGTGCCGCAAACGTGGGGCATGTTCAGTTCCCGCTTCGCGCCGGACTATTGGCGCGGCTTCGTGGATTTGTTGGACGAGACGGCGGAGGCCGGCGGGCGCATGTTCGTGCAGGTGCATTCGCGGGCGCTGAACGTGCTGATGTCCTTCAAGACGCAAATGCCGTTCGATGGCTGGCCCGTGTGGCGCGAAGTGCGAGCCTTGCCGTTGGAGGAACAGCGCGCCAAACTCTGCGATCCGGCGCTGCGGGCGAAACTGGTCGAGGTGGCCAACGGCGCTCCGCCGGCGAAGAAAATCGTTGGCGTGGAAGCGCGCCCGCCGGACTACGGCCACTTCTACGTCATGGATTCCACCTCCGGTGACGATCGCTTGCTGCGCGACTTGGCGCAGGAGCGCGGCATGGACCCGGTGGAGCTCATGATCGATCTCGGCGTGCAAACGCGCTTCGAGCAGTTTTTCCGCCAGCCGGCCGCCAACGAAAGCGATGCCGATGTGTTGGAGATGATCCGCCATCCGCGCTCCGTGGTGACGTTCTCCGATTCCGGGGCGCATGTGAGCCAGATCATGGACAGCTCGCTGCAAACCCATCTGCTTGGCCATTGGGTGCGCGAGAAGCAGGCGCTCAGCCTTGAAGACGCCGTGCGGCAACTCACTTACAACCCCGCCACGCAGTGGGGCATGCACGACCGCGGCCTAATCCGCGAAGGCATGAATGCAGACGTGGTGGTGTTCAACCCAGACACCGTCGGCCCGGCGATGCCGGAGGTGGTCAATGACCTGCCGGCCGGTGGCAAGCGCCTGAAGCAGGTGGCGCGGGGCATCAAGCACACCATCGTCAACGGCGAAGTGTTCTTGGAGGACAACGAGCACACCGGCGCCGAAGCGGGCCGGCTGTTCCGGGGCGGCGTGGCGCGTCCGGCAGCCTAGAACACGCCGGCTTCCAAGCCGATGGCCAGCGCCAAGCCCAGCTCGTGGCAACGCTCGAGGTGGCCCTCGGTGAGCTCCCCCGCGGCGATGACCGGCGCCTGCACTTCGTTGAAGGGGTAGCCATTGGCGATGCGGTGGATGGCGCGCGCGGCGCCGGTGCCGTCATTGCCGGCGCTGATGAAGATGGCGTAGGGGAGCGCTTGGATTTTGCCCTCGACGGGGTAGAACGTGCGGTCCAGAAAGTCCTTCATGGCGCCGGACATGTAGCCGAAGTTCTCCGGCGTGCCGAGCAGCAGCCCATGCGCCCACAGCAGGTCTTCCGGCCCCGCGTCCTTGGCGAGCAAGAGGCGCGTCTCAACGCCTTCCACCGCCTCGTCCGTGGCCCCGCGCCACGCCGCCTGCGCCATGCGTCGCGTGTTGCCGCTCTGCGTGTGGTAGACGATGAGAAGGTGTTTCGCGCTCACGGGTAGGCTCGCCGCCATTGGCCACGACGCCTTGGGGCGATGGTGAATGGCGGCACGATACCATGTTCGCCGTTGTCATTGAGGCGGCGGCTGGGCGCGGGTGAGGCAGTGCGCGATGCGCCAGGGGCCCGGCGCGGGCCGTTCGTGAGTGCTAAGCCGCGGCCGGGGAGGCAGGTACAATGGCCAGCGAACCACCGACTGCCAAGGGTCTTGAAACTGGTGATGGGGCGGGCCGCCTGACCATGCCCAAGGCATTGAGCCTGTTCGCCGGCGCCGGCGGGATGGATGTTGGCGTGGAAGGCGCGGGGTTCCAAACGGTGGGCGCCGTCGAGGTTGACAAGCATTGCGCGGCCACCCTGCGTCGCAATGCCGGCGCCCGGCGCGTGTGGGAGGCCGATGTGCGCGGCGTTTGCCCCGCGCAAGTGGGCAAGGAACTGGGCCTTGGCGTGGGCGACCTGACGCTGCTGCACGGTGGGCCGCCGTGCCAGCCGTTCAGCCAAATCGGCAAGCGACAGGGCATGGCGGACCCGCGTGGCCAGTTGGTGTTTGAGATGGCCCGCTTCGCCGAGCGCCTGCGGCCGCCGGCGGTGATGATCGAGCAGGTGCCTAGGTTTCTGCAGTCGCCCGTGGCGTCCGGCATGGCCATGGGAGACCTGCTCGAAGAGCGCTTCGCCAGCCTCGGCTACGACATGCACAGCGCCACCCTGAACGCCGCTGCCTTCGGCGTGGCGCAGCGCCGTTTGCGCACCATTGTGGTGTGTTTGCCCAAAGGGTCGGCTTTCCGGTACCCCTTTAGCTTGCTCGGCTCGCCCAAAACGGTTGGCGAAGCGATTGATGACCTTCCTGCGGCGGTGCCGAAGGGCGCGCAGCCGATGGTGCCCAACCATGTCGATGTCACGCCGGCGCGCGATCGGGAACGGATTTCGCACGTGCCCGAGGGATCGTGGCTCTCCAAAGTGGCCGACGTGCCGCCGGACATCCTCGGCCGGCTGACGCGCAAGGACACCACAAAATACCGCCGTCTCGCGCGCCACCAGCCGTCTTTGACGCTGCGTTGTGGCGAGGCGCTCTACCACCCCACGCTGGACCGATACCTGACGCCAAGGGAAGCAGCCCGGCTGCAAGGCTTTCCGGATTCGCATGTGTTCGAGGGCCCCATCCGCCGTCGCACCGGCACGGTGGCCAATTTGGACCAGCATCGCCAAGTGGCGAACGCGGTGCCGCCACCGTTAGCCGAAGCCCTGGCAGGCGCCATTCGAGCGTCGCTTTGCCGGTCGCAAGGGAGCTATGCGGCTTGACGCTCGGCGTGGTGGGCGCTGGGGGTGGCGGAATCCGCAAGGCACCGTGTCCGTATAGGAATGCGCGGTAAAATGGCGGCGACGAGCCACGATGCCCCTGCCTGTCAGCGAGGGCGGCGCTCCAAAGGCGCTCACAAGCGCGGGCGTTGACACGCCTGCGGGGGCGATTGCCGAGGGCGCGACGGTGCGCCGAGGCGAGCGCGATGCACAAAAGTTTGCAGGCAGGGGCTCCAGTCGGAAGGCCAGTCCCATGATTGCCTTCGCCGACATCCTTGCTGCCGCGCAGCGCATTGAGGGCAGCGTCGCCCGCACGTCGCTCGCCAAGTCGGAGACGCTCTCGGCGCTTACCGGCGTCAACGTCTTCCTCAAGTTCGAGAACCAGCAATTCACGGCCTCTTTCAAGGAGCGTGGGGCGCTGAATCGCCTGTTGACGATGACCGCGGCACAGCGCGCCGGCGGCGTCGTCGCGATGTCGGCCGGCAACCATGCCCAGGCGCTTGCCTATCATGGTCAACGGCTCGGCGTGCCCACGGTCATCGTGATGCCGCGTCACACCCCCAACCCCAAGGTGGAGCAGACCCGCGTCTTTGGCGCCGAAGTGCTGCTCGAAGGTGCCACCTTCGACGCAACCTTGGGGTTCACGCAGCAGCTCGCCGCGGAGCGCCACCTCACGCTGATCCATCCGTTCGACGATCCAGCGGTGGTGGCGGGGCAAGGCACCGTGGGGCTTGAGATCACGGCGGATGCCCCAGAAGTGGATGCGCTCGTCGTCCCCGTCGGCGGCGGTGGCCTCATCGCGGGCACGAGCCTTGCCGCAAAGTCCACCGTGCCGCACATCCAAGTCATCGGGGCGCAGGCAGAACGGTTCGCGGCGGTGTGCGAGCGCTTTCACGGCAGCGTCGGCCGCCCAGCCGCGGCGTTCGGCACCGTGGCGGAGGGCATCGCGGTGAAATCTCCCTCGGCCCTCACCTTGGGCATGATCCAACGTTGGGTGGACGACATGGTCACCGTGTCTGAGGAGGAGATCGAATCTGCGGTGTTCACGCTGCTCGAAGTCGAAAAGACGGTTGCGGAGGGCGCCGGGGCGGCGGCGCTTGCGGCGGTGTTCAAGCACCGCGAACGCTTCTTGGGCAGGAACGTCGCGGTGGTGGTGTCTGGCGGCAACATCGACATGATGACGCTGTCGTCGCTCTTGCAGCGCGGCTTGGTGCGGCGTCGCCGGCTGGTGCGGCTGCGGGTGGAGTTGCCGGATGTGCCCGGTTCCCTGTCCGCGATGACGGCGATCCTCGGCGAGCTCGACAGCAACATCATCGAGATTGTCCATCAACGCGCCTTCGGAGCGGCGTCCGTGAGCGTGTCGCTGGTGGACGTCACCTTGCGGATGCGCGGCGAAGAGCAGGCGGATGTGGTGCTGCGGGCGCTCGCAAGCGCCGGCTACGCGGCGCAAACCTTGGAGTGAAAGCGGGGCAGGGCGCTGGTCTATCGCCGTGCGTCAGACGCCCTCGCCGTGGCGGCCGGCGCCGGCGTTGAAGCGCGCCGCGCCCGCCACCGTCTCGCCGGATTTGATCGTTTCCCGCCCCAGCAGCGTTTCCTGCTGCAGGGCTTCGTCCAGGCCGCGGCCCCACTGCGTGATGGTGGAGCGACGGTCGCTCAACATGCAGCGCTGCGGAAAGCGCGTCAGCCGTTCGGCGAGCTCGACCGCGCCATGCAGCGCTTCGCCGGGCGGCGTGAGCCGGTTGGCAAGGCCCATGGCGAGGGCTTCATCGCCCGACACGCCACGCCCGGTGAGGATCATGTCCAGCGCGTGGCTCTGGCCGATGAGGCGCGGCAGGCGCACCGTTCCGCCATCCACCAACGGCACGCCCCACCGCCGGCAGTAGACGCCGAACACCGCGTCCTGCGCGGCGACGCGCAAGTCGCACCACAGTGCGAGTTCCAGGCCGCCGGCCACTGCATGGCCCTCCACCGCCGCGATGACTGGCTTGTTCAACAGCATCCGGGTCGGCCCCAGCGGGCCGTCGCCATCAAGGGTGACGCGGTTGCCGCGGCCTTCCGCCACCGCCTTGAGGTCTGCCCCGGCGCAGAAGGTGCCGTCGGCGCCCGTGAGCACCGCGGCGCGCTGCTGCTTGTTGGCGTCGAAGGCCCGGAATGCCTCCAACAGCCCGCGCGCCGTGTCGTGGTCCACGGCGTTGCGCACCTCGGGACGGTCGATGGTGACGATGACAAGATCGCCGTGCTTCTCCTGCTTGACGCTCATGGCGGGTGCCCGAATCGGTGATGATTTGTCTATAGTAGGCCCTTTCGACACTGCGGAGCGCCCGCCCGAGGGCGGGCGCGGGCCTTCGCTTCAGCGCATCAACTAGAGGAGGAGCATGGAATGAGATTGTCAGCACCGCGCATCGCGCCGGCCGAGCCGGCCGAGTGGGACGCCGACCAAGCGGAATTGATGCAGCGCTTTGAGGGGCAGCCGTTGAACGTCTTCAAGACGCTCATCCATCACCAGAATCTGTTCCGGCGCTGGCTCGTCTTCGCCAACCACATATTGGGCAAATCGACGCTGTCCGTGCGCGACCGGGAGTTGCTCATCCTGCGCACGGCGTGGAACGCGCGCTCGGATTACGAATGGGGCCAGCATGTGCTCATTGCCCGCCGAGAAGGCATGACGGACGCCGACATCGAGGCGGCGCGGTTGGGCCCCGAAGCGCCTGGCATCGATCCGCGGGATGCGCTGCTGTTGCGCGCCACCGACGAGTTGTTCGCCGACGCGATGCTGTCCGACGCCACTTGGAGCGGCCTCGCCGCCCGCTACGACACGCGCCAGATGATGGATCTCATCTTCACCGTGGGGCAATACAACATGCTCGCGATGGGCCTCAACGCGCTGGGCGTGCAGCGGGACGCAGGGGTGCCCGGGTTCTGATCGGGCACTGGGCGTTCCGCCGCCGCGGTGGCTGGCGCACCCTGACCGAGCGTCACCTCACCTTGGGGCGGCTTACGCGATCTGCAGCCCGTTTTGCGGGGCGGCGGCCTCGATCGACGCGATTGGTGCTAGCAGATCGCACCCTTTATGCCGGTTTGATCTAAGAGGCCGTCAAGCCGGCGAATCGCTTGTCACTGGATGTAAAAACGCTTGAATAGTGCCAACTGTTACAGGACTATTACTCCGGCGAGCGGACGCGGGAGCGGGCTGGAGCACATGCGATTTGTGAACGGAATGGCCGGGATGGCCCTGTTAGTCATCGCCTTCAATCAGGTTGGCGAGCGCGATTGGGAAATCTGGCTGCCCGTGTACGCCGCAGGGTCGCTCATCGCACTGTCCACGCTCAAACCGCGCATGCCCGTTTGGGTCGTGTGGGTCTGCGCCGCCGCCGCCACCGCCGCCATGTTCTGCTACTTCTCCCTGTTCTTCCAAATTGCGCCGCATCTGCGCGGCGATTGGATTTTCCAAGGCCATTCAAGCACCAACTTGCTGGTGGCAGCCTTCTGCATGATTCCCGCGTTGGCCGAGTTCAGCGCCCGCATGAAGGCTGAGCCGGGAACTGAGGCCGCGCGTGGCGTCTCGGGGCAGCGTTTGTGGCGCCTGCCCTCGCGCATCATCGCCCGCTTCGCGCCGCGGCGCTCCCCAGCGCAGCGCCAAGTCCCCCAGACCACGCCCTAAGCCAACCGGGTCGTCCTAGGCCCCGCCCCGCAACGAACAGCGCCGCGCATGACGCCACGCCGCTCAGTCCTCTATGTGCCGGGCGCCAATGCGCGGGCGCTTGAGAAGGCCCGCGACATCGACTGCGACGCGCTGGTATTCGATTTGGAAGACGCCGTGGCGCCCGAGGAGAAGGTGAATGCCCGCGAGCGGGTGGCCGGCGTGGTGCGCGCCGGCGGCTATGGCCATCGGGAGCTGGTGGTGCGGGTGAACGGCTTGGCCACGGAGTGGGGGCACGGGGACGTCGCCGCCATGGCCGAACTGCCGGTGGCGGCGCTGTTGTTCCCGAAGGTGGAGACGGTGGCTCAAATGGGCGAGATCGTGGCGCGGGTGGATGCCGCCGGCGGCGCGGCGCGCGCGGTCTGGATATTGGTGGAAACGCCGTTGGGCGTGCGCAATGTCGATGCCTTGGCGGCCGCCACCGAGCGCTTGACGGTGCTGGCGATGGGCACGAGCGATTTGGTGAGTGCGTTGCGCGGCCGCCACCGCGCCGACCGTGCCGGCGTCACCTATGCGCTGCAGCGCTGCGTGATTGCGGCGCGTGCGGCCGGCAAGGAAATCCTGGATGGCGTTCATTTGGAGTTTCGCGACATGGAAGGTTTTCGCGCCGCCTGCGAGCAAGGTCGGGACCTTGGCTTCGACGGCAAGACGCTCATCCATCCCACCCAAGTGCCGGTGGCCAACGAGGTGTTTGCGCCAACGCCGGAAGAGATCGCCTTCGCGCGTCGGGCCAAAGCCGCTTGGGAAGCGGCGCGGGCGGCCGGCCGCGGCGTCGTGGAAGTGGACGGGCGGCTGGTGGAGAACATGCACGTCGAAGAGGCAGAACGCGCGTTGGCCTTTGCGGCGGCGATCGCTGCCCGCGGGGACGGGTGACGGCAGCGCGGGCGGTGCGGGCGAACGCCGACGTCCACCCGCGGCGGCAAGGGCCGTGCGCCTACGCTGCTTCGCGGCGAATTGCCGGCATGGCCACTTCGAGGTAGGCGTCCAAGGCTTCCGCGTTCCAAGGCGCGCGCAGCGCGATGTTCACCTCCTGCGCCCCAGCCGCGACGTATTCCAATACCCGTTCCACGGCGGCGTCGGGGGTGCAGAGCACACTGCCGTCGATGATGCGTTCCGCGTTCGCGCCCCACTCGGCGCCGAGGCGTTCGCGCTCGGCGGCGACGCCGGCTTCGTCCATGGCCATCGCAAACACCAAGTTGACGCCGCGGCGCACCGCAGCGGGGTCGCGCTCATCCACTTCGCACCAATGGTCGAGCACCTTGTTCAAGCGGGTGAACTCGGCGGGGCTCACGTAGGCTGCGTTCCAACCATCGGCGCGGCGCGCGGCGATTTCCAACGTGCGCCGTTCGCCCAAGCCGCCAACCCAGATGGGCAGCCGCGCCTGCACTGGCTTGGGCAGGCAGGAAGCGTCGTCCGTCTGGAAGTGCATGCCAGAGAAGGTGACCCGGTCTTCGGTGAGCATGCGGCGGATGATCTCCGCGGCTTCGTCGAGCATGTCGAGGCGGGTGCCCACGTCCGGGAACGGATAGCCATAGGCCGACGCTTCCCAGATGTGCCAGCCGGCGCCCAAGCCAAGCTCGAAGCGCCCGCCGCAGATGTGGTCTAGGGTGGTCGCGGCCTTGGCGAGCAGGGCGGGGTTGCGATAGCCCACATAGAAGACGAGGCAGCCGATGCGGGCATGGCGGGTTTCCGCGGCGAGCGCGCCGAGAGTGGCGAGGGCCTCAAAGTGTGGCTCCGTGCCGCCTTTCGGCGGCGCCTCGTAGAAGTGGTCCCAAGCGGAAATCCAATCCACCTGCGCTGCGTCGAGATGGCGCCACAGGGCGCGCAGCTCGGCCATGGGCATGTTCTGCTGACCAACGTGAACCCCGAGCGACAGCGCCATGCCGCCTCCTTCTAATCCCATTTGGAATGACGGCAGCCTAACTGAGCGTGCGCGGAAGGGAAACCGCGGCGAACGCAGCCGACGGCGTTGGCGGGCGCCGCTTGGGAAGGCGAGGTCCGCTTCAATGAGTAGCCGGTCGGATGCGGACTCACTCTACTCGGTGCCGGTCAATGCTTGCGGTGGCCTGCCCCCGGATTGGGCAATCAATCAGCCCCCGGCAGCTTCTGCGACTGCCTCGGTGGGCGCTGGCCTCACACTGGGCAGACGTGAGCGCGCCCACGCCGCCGCCTGCTTGAGTTGTGGCGGCAATGCCAACATCGCCGGCGTCGCCACCAAGGTGAGGACGGTGGCGAAAGTGAGGCCAGAGACCACAGCTTGCGCCAGCGGCACCCAGAAGCGCGACACCGGGCTGCTGTAGACCACCTCGCGGTTGATGAAGTCGATGGACAGGTTGCAAGCCAGCGGCAGCAGGCCGCACACCGTCGTCACTGTGGTGAGCAGCACCGGACGCAGCCGCTGCGCGCCGGTGCGGGCGATCAACGCGATGTGGTCCAGCTCTGGGTGTTCGCGCCGCAAGTGGTTGTAGGTGTCGATGAGCACGATGTTGTTGTTCACCACGATGCCGGCGAGGGCCACCACGCCCACGCCGGTGAGGATGGCGCTGAACGGCATCTGCGTCACCACCAAGCCAAGCAGCACGCCAGCGGTGGACATCACCACCGCCACCAGAATCAGCGCAGCTTGGTAGAAGCTGTTGAACTGCGTCACCAGCAGCATGAACATCAACAGCAGCGACAGGGTGAAAGCGATGCTGATGAAGGCCATTGAATCGGCCTGCTCTTCGTTGGCGCCGCGGAAATCGATGGTGACGCGCGGGTCGAAATCCTGCCGCGCCAGCCACGCGCTGATTTCCTTCACCTTGTCGTCTGCCAACACCCCGGGCGCCACTTCGGCGCGGATGATCTCCACCACCTTGCCGTCGATGCGTTGGATGGTGTCCACGTTCGGCACTGGCTCGCGGGTGACGAAATTGGAGATTGGCACCAGCCCTTGCGCACTGGCGATCTTCAAGTCGTCGAGGGCGGCGATGCCGCGCGCGTCGCTCGGATAGCGAACGCGAATGTCCAAGGGCTCGTCGGCGTCGTCGGGCCGGTACTCCGCCACCTTCACGCCGGCGGTGACGAGTTGCACCGCCAGCCCCACCAGCGACACGTCGGCGCCGTACAGCGCCGCGCGGGCGCGGTCGACGCCGATGTTCCACTCCACGCCCGGCACCGAGCGGGTGTCCTCGAGGTCTCGCAGGCCAGCCACCTCCTCATCCATGTAGCGGCGCACCCGGTCCACCACTGGCTGCAGTGCCTCCTTGCGGGCGGCCGAGAACTGAATCTGAACCGGCTTGCCGATGGGCGGCCCCATCTCCTGCTGCTGAACTTCGACATGGATGCCGGCAAGCCGCGCCGTCCGCTCGCGCACCAGTTCGAGGATCTCATTGCCTCTGAGCGCACGCTCGCTTTGGTCCAACAGGTCGAGGAAGATCACGCCGATGCGGTCCTTGGCTTGGGAGGAGCCCATGAAGACGCCACCGCCGCCGCCCGGCACGTTCGTCCATGTGTTGGCGTCTTGAATGCCGGGGATGGTGAGAATCTCCTGCTCCACTTCCGCCACCAGCGCGTCCACTTCGTCTGCCGAGAGGTTGCCCCGCGCCCGCACCGTCACGCGGGCATATTCGGCGTCCGTGTCGGTGAAGAAGGTCATGCCGCGGCCATACTCGCCGTAGGCCCAGAACGAGGCCACGAGCATGGCGCCGATGAGGCTGATGGTGACGACGGCGTAGCGGCTGGCGAGGGACAAGAGGCGCGCGTACCAGCCGGTGAGGCCCGGCAACGTGAGCGGGTCTCCGCTTTCCAGCACCGCGAGCCGGTTGCGCCGCTTCGCGTCTTGCGAGCCAGTGGGCCGACCGAACAACGCGCCCAAGGTCGGGCAGAAGATCAGGGCGTAGAGCAGCGAACCCGTGAGCACCGTGAACACGGTGACCGGCAGGTAGCGCATGAACTTCCCAGCCACGCCGGGCCAGAACATGAGCGGCAGGAACGCCGCCAGCGTGGTGGCGATGGACGCGATGACTGGCCAGAACATGCGCTTGCCGGAGAGCAGGTAGGCGGCCTGCGGGTCGTAGCCCTCAGCCATCTTCCGGTCTGCATATTCGGTGACCACGATGGCGCCGTCGATGAGCATCCCCAAGCCCAGCAACATGCCGAACATGGTCATGAAGTTGAATGAGTAGCCAAACAGGTAGATGAAGATGAGCGCGAACAGGAACGAAACCGGAATGCCGATGCCGACGATGAGGCCGCTGCGGAAGCCCATCGCCGCCACCACCAGCGTCATCACCAACGCCAGCGCCGTGACGATGTTGCCCTCCAGTTCGGCGACCATTTGCCGCGCCTCGGGGCCTTGGTCCTGCGTGAAGACGATCTCCACCTGGTGCGGCAGGTTCGCTTGATGGGTGGCCACCACGGCCTTCACCCGGTCGATGGCATGAATGATGTTGGCGGTGGAGCGCTTCACCGCGTTGATGGAAATGGCGCGCAAGCCGTTCACGCGCGCATGGCCCATGCGGTCCTTGAACGTGCGGCGCACGGTGGCCACGTCGCCCAACGTCACCACCGAGTCTCCGTTGGTGGCAATGGGCAGGTCGAAGAGATCCGGCGCCGTCTCGATGACGCTCGGCACCTTCACCGACATGCGCCCTTGGCCGGTGTCGATGCTGCCGGCCGGAATCAGCTGGTTGTTGCGCAGCACCGTGTTGATGATCTGGTCGTTGGTGAGCCCGTAAGCGTCTAGCTGCGTTGGCTCGATGACCACTTCCAGCACTTCTTCCCGGTGCCCCTGCAGCCGCGCTTCCAAGATGTCTGGAATGGCCTCGATGTCGTCTTGGATGGCCTTGGCGATGTTGTAGAGCATCCGCTCCGGCGCGTCATCGCCGACCACGCTCACTTGCAGGATGGGGAAGTCGTCGGTGTTCTGCTCGAGGATGATCGGCTCCTCGGCCGTGATGGGCAGCTCCGGCTTGGCGCGATCGACGGCCTCGCGCACGTCTGAGAGGGCAATGTCGAGGTCGTAGTCTGCGTCGAACTCCACCAGCACCGTGGCGACGCCTTCTGAGGCGAAGGCCATCACTTCCTCAACGCCTTCCACGGTGCGCAGCTCGATCTCCACGGGCAGCACCAACAGGCGGGCGCTGTCTTCGGGGGAAATCCCTTGGTGGATGATGGTGATGGTGAAGAACGGCACCTCCACCCGCGGGTTGGACTCCATGGGGATGGCGATGCGCGCTGCCGTCCCCGCGAGCAGCACCGCGAACAACAGCAGCAGCGTGGTGCGGGTGCGGCGCACCGCGGCGGTGATGAGCGGGTTGTTCACGAGCGGCCGGGTGCGTTGCTGGATGGGCCGGCTGCGACGCCGCCGCCAGCAGCCGGATGCGCCCGCAGCGTGCTCGGCGTGGCTTCAATGCCTTCTTGGGCCGCCTTGGCGATGCTATCGCGCATTCGCGCCGGCACACCGCTTCCGACCACGCTCACCCGCGCAGTGGGAAAGCCGTTGGCGCTTTGTTTGACGATGATCGGCTCCTCCGCGGTGACGGGCAGCTCCGGCTTGGCGCGAGCGACGGCCGCGCGCACGTCTGCGAGGGCGATGTCGAGGTCGTAGTCTGCGTTGAACTCCACCAGCACCGTGGCGACGCCCTGCGAAGGGAAGGCGCGCACCTCCTCGATGCCGTCCACGGCGCGCAGCGCCATCTCCACGGGCAACGCCAACAGGCGGGCGCTGTCCTCCGGGGAACTGCCCTCGTGGACGATGGTGATGGAAAAGGACGGCACGTCCTCCTGCGGGTTGGGCTCATCGGCCGGGCTGAAACTCGCTTGCGTCCGCGCCGCCGGCGGTTGCTCGCCGCTCGCGAGGCGGGACGCCGGGCCGGCGCTCGGCGGCGCTCGCTCATAGTCCACATGCACGGCTTCGCCGGGCACGACGTATTCATGGCCCACGGTGATGAGCGTGGCGACGGCTGGCAAACCAGTCACCCAAGTGCCTTCGCCATCGCCGCGCAGCACGTCCACATGGTGGATGGCGACGCGCCGGTCTGCATCCACGGTGCGCACGACGACCGCGCCGGCGTCATCCAACGTGAACAGCGCCGGGCTGACGCGATGCGCCATGCGCGTCTCCGCGGGAATGAGGATGTCTGCGGTGATGCCGCTGCGCAGCGCGTAATCCGGGTTGGCGACAGCCACCTCCACCCTGTAGGTGCGCGTCGCCGAGTCTGCCTGTTGGCCGACGAAGGTGATGCGCCCGCTGGGCCGCTCGCCGGTGACGAGCTCGCCGAACGCTTCCCCGCCGACATTCAACCGGCCGACGTCCCGTTCGGCCACCTGGCCCACGAGCAGCATCGGGTCCAAGTCCACCACGGTGACGCAGGGCTCGCCCGGGCGCAGGTAATCGCCCACCTCCACATGGGTCACTTCCACCACGCTGTCGAACGGCGCCTGCACTTCGGTGCGCACGATGTCGATTTGCATGGACTTCAGCCGGGCGTTGGCGGCTGCGAGGCGCGCCTTGGCGGCGGCGATGGCAGCCTCGGAGTTGTAGCCCTTCTCTTTGAGCTCCAAGCTGCCGCGATATTCGATGCGCGCTTGGTTCACGGCTTCCCGCGCCTCCACCAAGCGGGCGTTCCGATCATCCAAGGCAAGGCGGCACAGCGCCTGGCCGGCCTGCACCCGATCGCCGCGTTCGACGGGACGCTCCACCACGCGCCCGACGGTTTCGGCGCGCACCTCCACGGTGCGCTTGTTCTGCGTGCGGCCGCGGATGCTGGCGTAGGCGGTTTGCGGGCTCGCTTCGACCACGCGGGCGCGCACGGTGGCGAGGCCGCGGTCCCGCGCGGCTAGGCCGCGCTGCACGTTGCGCTCGGCCACGCTCGGCTGTTCGGTTTGCTCAGCGCTGCCGATGACGCCGGACGCAATCCAGATGACGACGCCGACGGCGATGGCGATGGCGGTGATGTAGGTTCTGCGCATGGCCTCCGGTCGTCCACCGTTGGCGCGTGGCTGATTTTACGCCGACACAGGGCGTGTACGCGCCGCTGCCCCCGTGATGCCCGCGGCGCCGCTAAGCGCGACGGCTACCAAGCGATGGCGTTACGAACGGTAACATATCTTTGGATGTGATGTCCCCGGCGCGAGGCGCAAGGAGAGATGGCGAATTGGGCAGTGGCGCGGCGCCGACAGCCTACCACTCGCCAGTGTTCTCCATGCTCTGCCAAGGCTCGGCCGGCGGCAACGGCCCGTCCCGCTGCAAGAGCTCCACAGACACGCCATCCGGCGAGCGCACGAATGCCATGTAGCCATCCCGCGGCGGCCGGTTGATGACGATGCCAGCATCCATCAGGCGCTGGCAAAGCCCATAGATGTCATCCACGGCGTAGGCGAGGTGGCCGAAGTTGCGCCCGCCGCTCAACGCCTCTGCATCCCAGTTGTGGGTGAGCTCCACCTGGGCGGCGTCGTCTCCGGGCGCGGCCATGAATACCAGCGTGAAGCGTCCACCTTCGTTGTCGATGCGCCGCAGCTCCCGCAGGCCAAGCCGTTCGTAGAAATCCACCGAGGCGTCCAAGTCTGTCACGCGCACCATCGTGTGCAGGTACTTCATGCCGAGCTCCGCGGGCCGTTGAGAAAGCGAAGCTAACCGAGCAGGGCAGGACGAAACAAGGGCGCGGCCAGCGCGCGCCAAGCTATGCTCTGCGCCTTCGCCTTCGGAGGAACGCAACATGGCACAGCCAAGCTTGATTACCACCCTTGATGAGTTCGAGGCCGAATACAAGGCCGGCATCGGCGCCACGCTGCCGCACCGCGCCGTCAAAGAGGCCAGCCTCGACAACATCCGCCGCTTCGGCGACGGCGTTGGCGACTACAACCCGCTGTGGCGGGACGAAGGCTACGCCGCCAAGAGCCGCTTCGGCGCCATCACCGCGCCGCCGACGTTCGCCTACGCGGTGGCCCTCGGCGTCATCGCCGGCGAAACGGGCGCCATCGACCGCGCCCGCGTGTCCACGCAATACCTGCCGGTGAACTACGCCGGCGTGGAAATCGAGTTCTTCGGCACCATTTGGCGAGGGGATCGCATCACGGCGACGGAGCGCGTGGGGCCCACGGTGCGCAAGGAAAGCGGACGCATCGGCGCGATCAACTTCAACACCGCGTTCGTGGATTATGTGAATGAGCGCCAAGAGCGGGTTGCGGCGTTCAAGACGCTGATGGCGCGGTTCCAGAACACCGGCCATGCGCTCGAATACGAGCGCGCGCCGCAGGCGTCTGGGGCCGCGCCTGAAGCAGCGGACCCCTTGGTGTGGGAGCGCGCGCGGCGTGGCGGGGAGACGCGCCACTGGGAGGATGTGCGCGAGGGCGAGGCGCTGCCCGATTTGCCGAAGGGCACCTATTCCGTGTCGGAGCTGTTCCTCTTCACGCATGGCGTGATGGGCACCTACCGCAGCACGCGGGCGGCGTTGGAGGCGTCTGGGTCTGCCGAGTTGGGCGGCGGCGGTCGCTTCGACGCCGAGCACGCCAGCAAGCGCCGCAACATGCCGGGGCAGTTCGACTACGGGCCGCAGCGCGTCTGCTGGCTGGCGCAGATCGTCACGGACTGGATGGGGGACGACGGCACGTTGCAGAAGCTCTCTGCGTCCATTCGGCATCCGAACGTGGTGGGCGACACGAACGTGGTGTTGGGCGAGGTGGCTGGGAAATCCATCGTGGCTGGCGAAGGGCTGGTGGAGACGCGGATGCGGGTGGTGAATCAGTCTGGCCTCACCACGGCGTTCGGCACCGCGGTGGTGGCGTTGCCGCGCAAGGGCGCGTAAGCGGCGGATGGCAGCGGCAGTGCCTCGGGGTGCTTGGCCTAGTGTTGGGCCGCCCGTGCGGAAGGCGTCGGCCAGTGTGGAGAAGGCGCCGGCTGCCAGCACGAAAAAGCGGCGATAGGTGGGGACAAACTCTTTGCTTTCAAGGCGTTGCAAACGCGCAACCCACCCCTAAATCAGAGTTCGCCAGTCACTGAAACCGGAGCAGAACATGAACATCATCCGTTGGAACCCCGCCCAGGAGTTGGATCGGCTCTTCTTCGCCACCGCCCCCCAAGGCAACGGCGGCGAGTGGCTGCCGCCGGTGGACGTGCGCGAAACGCAAGATGCGTATCGGCTGGACGTCGAGTTGCCGGCGCTGTCGCCGCAAGAGGTCGAGGTGAGTTTCCGCGAAGGCGTGCTCACCATCACCGGTGAGCGCAAGCGCCAGCGCAGTGAAGGCGAGACCATGCATCGCGCGGAGCGGCGCTTCGGACGGTTCGCCCGCAACTTCCGCCTGCCGGAGGATGCGGACGAAGCCGGCATCGCCGCAGCCGCCCATCATGGCGTGCTGGAAGTGACGGTGCCCAAGCGCGAGCAGCGCCGCGCACGGCAAATCGAGGTGGTCGCGCAGTAGCGCTTAGCCGGCCCCGCAAGACGCGCTGCCCGTCGCCCGCCGCTGCGAGCGGCGGGCAGCGCGGTCAGCCTTTGTGCCGGAAGCCTTTGCCTTTGGGGCTGGCACTTCTTGGGCTAGGCGCCCTTCGGGCTAGGCGTCGATGGCGTAGCGGATCATCACCCGCGAACCATCGGCCAAGCCCTTCTTGAAGCGCGGCCCCCAGCTGCTCCAACCGTCGTCGGCGTATTTGCCGCCCATCATGGCGAGGATGCGCGCGTGCGTTTCGGCGTTCGCCTCCAATGATGCGTTCGCCATCAGTTCCGGGGCGTTGCGGAATGCGCCGTCGGCATCGTGCCAAACGCCGAACTCGCCGACCCACAGCCGCGCCCGATTGAGGCCGCGGCGCCACCGCTTCGGCGCGCCAAGCGTCCGGCGCGGTGACGACAAACACGTTGCCGCCCTCATGGGCGAACCAAATCTCCGCCATGCACCGGCTCTCTCCGCCATCGCTCTTGATGGGCGTGAGGTAGACGAGTTTGGAGGCGTCGAGCGGCGCTGCAAGTTGTGCGGTGGCGCCGCGGCTGATCGCCACGAGCGGCGCCACCGCGGCGCCGATGAGCAGGGTTCTTCGTTTCACCATCCCGTGGACTCCTTGAGCCGGGCGCCGGCAACGCGGCGGACGCTGCCTTTGTATCGCAATCCCCGGCGCTTGGACAAGCGCGTCGTGCCGCGCCTCAAGCCCGTACGCCAAGCGACGTGTGCCTAGCTGAGTTCGCTGGCGGGCATATCATCGCGTGGGACGGCGGCACGCCCTTGGCCAGTGCCGCTGGTCGTCATGGCGGCGCTCCGGGCCGCGCGTGGCGGCGGCCTGCAACCGGGCAGGGAGTTCAGCGACAATGACGATTGGCGCCTTCAGTGAACGCGGCTTGGTCGGCGTGGAACGCGCCGCCGGCAAGCGCCGCGGCCGAGCGCTCATCGCCGGTGGCGGCATCGGCGGGCTGACGGCGGCGCTCTGCCTGGCCCGCGTTGGCTTCGACGTGGCGGTGTTCGAGCAAGCGTCTGCGTTTGGCGAGGTGGGCGCCGGCATCCAACTCAGCCCCAACGCCAGCCGGGTGTTGCATCACTTGGGGCTCGCGCCGCGCCTTGCGGCTGTGGGCTGCTTGCCGGAGCGCATTGAGTTCCGGCACTGGCGCCGAGGCAAGCTCATCGCCCAAACGCCCCTTGGCGACGCTTGCCGAGAAGCCTACGGCGCTCCCTACTATCACATCCATCGCGGCGACCTGTTGCGGCTGCTGGTTGATGCCGCGCAGGCCAAATCCCACATCACGCTCCACGCTGATGCCACGGTGCGCGCCGTTGCCGAGCGCGGCGGGCAGGTGCGGCTGACCGTCGCCGAGGCAGGCGGCGAAGCAACCCACGCCGGCGACGTGCTGATTGGCGCGGACGGCATCCATTCCACAGTGCGCGCGGCGTTGTTCGGCGCCGAGGCGCCAACCTTCACCGGCAACGTGGCATGGCGGGCGCTGGTGCCGGCGCGCCGGCTGCCAGCCGGCTTGGCGCCGCCGGCGGCCTGCGTGTGGTGGGGCCCGCGTCGCCACTGCGTGCATTACTTGGTGCGTGGCGGCGCGCTGGTGAACTGCGTGTGCGTCGTGGAGAAGGCCGGTTGGGAGCGCGAAGGGTGGCTGGAACGTGGCGAGCGCCGCGAGTTGCAGGGCGATTTCGCCGCCTGGCACCCGCACATCCAGACGCTCATCGGCTGCATGGATGAAGGCTCGCTTTACAAATGGGCCCTCTGTGACCGTGCGCCGTTGCCAAGCTGGAGCGCCGGTGCCGCCGCGCTGCTCGGCGATGCGTGCCACCCGATGTTGCCGTTCATGGCGCAGGGGGCCGCCACGGCGATTGAAGACGCCGCGGTGTTGGCAGCCTGCCTTGGCCGCGGCGCCGACATCCCCGCCGCGCTCGCCCGCTACGCAACGCTGCGGCGCGACCGCACCGCGTCCATGCAGCGCCGCTCGCGCCGCAACGCGAAGGTGTTCCACCTCGCCGGCCTGGCCGCATGGGTGCGCGACGGCGTTGCCAAGCAAGGCTCGCGTCTAATGGACGACGTTTACCGTTACGATGCGCTGCAAGTTGGCTAGGGCGGTTCAGGTGACGAGCCGCGTGCCATGGCATCCGATGGAGCAGGAACGATGACGTCTTCGCAGGGCCGCGTTGTGGTGGAAGGGCCGACTTGGGATCTATCCACCGAGTACCCCGCGCCGGACTCAACCGCGGTGGCGGAAGAGCTGGCGCGCTTGGCGGCGACGCTCGACCGCCTCGATGTGCAAAGCGCACAGCTTGAGCCGCATCTGGCAGACGTGGAGGCGCTGCCGCTGGCCCGTGCAGACGCCATCATCGCCTTGGCGCGGGCGGTGTTTGCGGTGAGCGAGGAAGCGTCGCTGCTGCTCGGCAACCTCGGCGCCTACGCGAGCGCCCTCGTCAGCGTGGACAGCCAGAACGCTGCGGCGCTGGCTCTGTTGGGGCGCCTGCAAACCCCCGGCAAACGCTTGGCCGCATTGGCCGAGCCGCTTGAGCAATTCTTGGACCGCGCATCGGACGAGGTGGTTGAGGCGTACTTGGCAGACGACTCCACCGCGCCAGCCCGGTTCGCGGTTGAGCATGCCCGCAAACGCCGCCACGAACGCTTAGGGATCGCCCAAGAGCGGCTGGTGAGCGCCTTGAGCCAAGACGGCATCCACGCTTGGGGGCGCCTCTACGACCAATTGGCCGGCACCATCCGCTGTCGGGTGGAAGGCGAACCCGCGCCCTTGGGTCTCGCCGCGGCCAGCGACCTCATGCAGGGGGACGACGAGCCGCGTCGGCAACGCGCTTGGCGCGGCATCAATCAGGCCTGGGGTGAACACGTCGAGAGCTGCGCTGCCGCCCTCAACGCCATCGCCGGGTGGCGCCTTGAGATGTGCCGCAAACGCGGCAACGGCGAAGCGGTGCCTTTCCTCGCCCCAGCCCTGCACGGCAACCATATGCGGAGCGCCACCTTGGAGGCGTTGATGCAAGCGGCCCAGGCGGCGCGCCCGTTGGCGCGTCGCGCCGCGCGACTGCAGGCCAAGGCCTACGGCAAGGCGGACTATGGCCCGTGGGATCAACGCGCGCCGGCGCCAGCGCTGGGCGGGACGGCGCCGGCCATCGAGTTCGATGGCGCCATCGACATCATCGCCACCGCGTGCGGCGGGGTGGACGCCAGCTGGGGCGAGTTCGTGCGCATGATGTCCGCCAACCGCTGGGTCGAGGGCGCGGACGCGCCGCGCAAGCAACCCGGGGCGTACTGCATGACATTTCCGAAGTCCCGCTCGCCGCGCGTCTACATGAAGTACAGCGGCGCCGCCCCCAACGTCATCATCCTCGCCCATGAGCTCGGCCACGCCTTTCACTCTTGGGCCATGCGCGACCTGCCGGCGCCGCAGCGCAGTTATGGCATGTCCATCGCGGAGACGGCGAGCACCCTTGGCGAAGCCATCACGCGAGACGCCATGCTGAAGCGGGCGGCGACGCCGGCAGAGGAACTCGGCATCGTTTGGGAAGAGGCCGGTGCCCTCATCGGGTTTGTGCTCAACATTCCCGCCCGCTTCGAGTTCGAACGCAACTTCTACACGGCGCGGATGGAACGCCCACAGCGCCCGGACGAGCTGTGCGACATGATGAGCGCCGCATGGACGCACTGGTATGGAGACTGCCTCGCCGAACCGGACCCGATGTTCTGGGCCAACAAACTGCACTTCTACATTTCGGGGCGCAGCTTCTACAACTTTCCGTATCTCTTCGGCTACTTGTTCAGTTTGGGCGTCTATGCCCGGCGCGAGGCGTTTGGCAGCGAGTTCTTTCCGCGCTGCGTCGCCCTGTTGCGCGACACCGGGCGCATGACGGTGGAGGACTTGGCCGCCAAGCACTTGAATGTGGACCTGTCCCAGCCAGAGTTCTGGCGTGAGGCGGCAGCCGCCCTCGAACCGCGCGTAGACCGATTGGCTGAGCTGATCGATGCCGTGGGCGGCTGATGCGCTCGGCGCGGCTACAAATCGGGAATCGCCACTTTGGCGACGTCCTCGAGCCGGTCCACCAAGGTGATTTCCATCTCCTCGCGCACTCGCGCGGGGAGTTTGTCGAGCTCCGCCTCGTTGTCCCGCGGCAGAATCACGTGGCGGATGCCGGTGCGGTGCGCGGCCAACACCTTCTCGCGCACGCCCCCCACCGGCAGCACTAGGCCAGTGAGCGTGAGCTCGCCGGTCATGGCGATGTCGTCCCGCACATGCTTGTCGCTGTATGCCGAAGCGAGCGCCATGGCCATGGTGATGCCGGCCGAAGGGCCGTCCTTGGGCACGGCGCCGGCCGGCACATGCACATGCACGCCGCACTCCTCGATGCGCTTGCGGTCGATGCGCAGCCCCTCGGCGGCGGACCAGATGTAGGAACGCGCCGCTCGCACAGATTCCTGCATCACCTGCCCCAAGTGCCCGGTAATGGTGACTTTCTCGTCCTTGTGCGTGAGCGTCGCCTCCACGTACAGCACATCGCCGCCGGCTTCCGTCCAAGCGAGGCCCGGCGCCACGCCGGCGCTCAAGTTCTCGCGGCCTTTCTCAGACTTGAACTTCTCCGGCCCCAGCAAATCGCGCACGGCGGCGCCGTCGATGTCGGTCCACGCCTCGGCCTGCTGCAGCAGCTGCCGGGCGCGTTTGCGCGCCACGCGCCCGATGGCGCGCTCCAGTTCGCGCACGCCGGCTTCGCGGGTGTAGCGGCGGATGATGCGCTTCAGGCCCTCGCTGTCGAAGGCGAACGCATCCTCCTTCAGCCCAGCGTTGTCGCGCTGGCGCGGAATCAGGTAGCGCAGTGCGATCTCCAGTTTCTCCAACTCGCTGTAGCCGGTGAGTTCCAGCACTTCCATGCGGTCCAAGAGCGGTCGCGGAATGCCTTCGAGCGTGTTGGCGGTGGTGATGAAGAACGCCTTGGACAGGTCGAACGGCAGGTTCAGGTAGTTGTCGCGGAACTCTTTGTTCTGCGCCGGGTCCAGAATCTCCATCAGCGCCGCCGCCGGGTCGCCCCGGAAATCGCGCCCGAGCTTGTCGATTTCGTCCAGCATCAGCACCGGATTGCGCACCCCGGCGCGGCGCACGGCCTGCAGGATGCGACCCGGCATGGCGCCGACGTAGGTGCGGCGGTGGCCTCTGAGCTCCGCTTCGTCATGCAACCCGCCGAGGCTCATGCGCTCGAACTTGCGCCCCATGGCGCGGGCGATGGATTGGCCAAGGGAGGTTTTGCCGACGCCGGGCGGCCCGACGAAGCAGAGGATGGATGCCTTGGCGTCTGGGTTCAGCTGCAGGACGGCGAGCGTCTCCAGAATCCGCTCCTTCACGTCGTCGAGGCCGTAGTGGTCTTCGTCTAGCACTTTCTGGGCATGGTCGAGGTCCAGCGTGTCTTCTGTGACCACGTTCCACGGCAGCTCGGCAACCAGTTCCAAATAGCTGCGCGCCACCTGATAGTCCGCGGCGTTCGGCGACATGCGCCCCAAGCGCTTGAGCTCCCGCTCAACATCCTTCTGCACGGCTTCCGGCAGCAGCGCTTGGCGCAGCTGCTCCTTCACTTCGGCGAGTTCTTCGTCGCCGTCGTCCTCGCCCAAGGCTTGTTCGATGGTGCGCTTCTGCTGGCGCAGCATCTGCTCGCGCTGTTGTTTGTCGATGTCCTTGCGGCTCTTGTTGGCGATCTCTTGCCGCAGCTTCATCACGGAGACCTGATGCGAGAGCTTCTCCAGCATCATCTCAAGCAGCGCGGGGGCAGACTCGATGGCGAGCAGCGTTTGCTGGTCTTCCAGCTCGATGCTTTGCTGCGCGAAGCTCGCGATGCGGTACATGCGCGTGACGTCGTTGTCGTTGGCGCCCATGAACTGCGCGAAGATCTGCTCGCCGTTCTCGCTGTCGATGAGGCTGGCGATGCGCCGCGCCACTTCGAGGGTCTCGGAAACGAGGGCGTCCACCCGCGGCTGCTCCGCGTCGTCCACGGCCGTGGTGAGCGGCGCCAACTCGTTGAAGGCGACCTCTAGGCAGGCTTCGTTGGGCACCGCCTCGGTCAGGTGCGCCCGCGCCAACCCCTGCACGACGACGATGGCGTCCTGATCGCCTTGCTCGATGCGCGTGATCTTGCACACCGTGCCGACTTCGTGCAGGTCTTCAAGGGCCGGCTCGTCCGTTTCCGGCTGCCGCTGCAGCACGGTGAGAATGCGGCGGTCGCCCTCGGCCGCGGCCTTGAGCGCCGCTAGGGAGGCGCGACGCCCCACCTTGATGGAGACAAACAGATCCGGGAACACGAGGGAATCGCGCAGCGGCAAGACGGGCAATGCGTTCAAGGCAAGCACCAATTCGCTCTCACCCTGCTAATTTGGGTGCTGCGGTGGCAGATTTCAACGGATGGGAGTGGCGGATTTGGCCCGCTCGCCCCCCGCAAGCGCGAAGCGCGGTGGGCATAAAGAGCAAAGCGCCACCTGCGAGAGCAACGCAGAGATTGGCAAAAGGAGCGAAGCGCCATCAGCGCAAACGCGGAGTGCGATCGGCGCAAGCCATGCCTCCTCGTGGCCGCGCTTGGGCTCAAATCACCACAGTGACGCCGAATCGCGCGAATGGCGTGCGACGCCCGCAAAAGCGGCCGCCGGTTTAGGCGCGAGCGGCACGGAACGAGGCCGCTCGCGCCGAGGCGAGGCGGTCGAAGCCTTAGTGCGTGTGCTCGATCACCTCGCGGTCTTGGTAGAAGCCACCCCGCATGATGTGGCCGGCAGCCACGCCTTCCAAGTCCTCGTCGGTGAGGCCGCCACTCGGCGGCAGCACAATGTGCGCCGTGAGCGCCGACTCCTCGTGGACCTGCACCGCCACTGAATCCGGCAGGTCAAGCCCCAGCGCCTCCTTGATGGCAGCCTTTGGCTGCTCGATGAGCCGCGCCCGGAAGTCTTGATCCCCGGCGGCCTTGTCGATGAGTTCCGCCCGCATCTCGTCGTGGGTTTTTGCGCTATCCATGGCAATCTCCTCTTGGTCTCGTGTTTCCGTACCGTGGCGCAAGGCGGCAGCCGCCGCCTCTCGCCAACACCCGGACAATACTGCGGTAGAGCGGATGTGGCAAGCGGTTTGTGCGGCGGGTCCGACCCGACCGCTCCACTGCCGCCGCCCCGCGGCAGGACGCCGCCGAGGGCGTGGAGGCGAATCCCCGGCGTACAGCAGCCAGTCGCGGTGTCGTACGTTCTGATTGCCGCTTGGGGCCGGTTCATCTGGCCAAGTGCCGCGCCCTTGTTGAACAGTGCGTTGGCGACCTGCAGTCGCATTTTTGGGGGTCGTTGCTCTCGCCGAACCGCGTCACCAGCTCGTCATACGTTCGGACTGCGGCTTGGGGCTGGTCGCGGGGGCTCAACCTGTTAGGCGCTCGGCAGCTCGACAACTTGGCTATTGTTCTCGGCGGCGAGTCGCCGAAGCCCCCATTTCCGAACGTCATCATCATGGGTAAAGAGAATCACTTGCGTAGATGGGCTGATCTGCAGCAGCGTCTCCAGAATCAAGCGCTGTCGGTCGGCATCGCAGGCGCTGACAGGATCATCAAGGATCAACGGGCAGGTTTCGTTGTCCGCTACCAGATGTCGGCATAGCGCCAACCTAAGCAGCAGGTATAGCTGTTCCGCCGTGCCGTGCGACAGCAGTTCGGCGTTCCGCCAGTCTCCTTGCTGGGTACGCACTTCCACCGACAAGGTTTGCGGGTCGATTCGGCAGTCGGTGTAGCGTCCGCCGGTGACTCGTGGCAGCCACTCCAAGAGCGTACGCCGCAACACGCCGGCGACGTCCCGATGCACACGTTCCTGAGCCTTCTCAAGAAACTCAGTTGCCGTCGCCAACGTCCCGTCGAGTTCGTTAAGACGTTCCAATCGTCGTTTGGCATCTTCATAGTCATCCTCCGCATCGGCAACGCTCGGCATGCCATCGGCGAACGCACGGAGGCTGCCTCGTTTTCGATCCAGTCGCCCCTGTGCTTGCTGCTCCGCATGCAAGAGCTGAGGCAAATCGTCGACGACCGTGCGTGCAGCGTCTAGTTGTGCCTCATCGAACTCGCGCAGCAGCGCGTCTGCTTCCGCCCGCTGGGTATCCGCTACGCGCTCGATCTCCTCACGCGATTGTCCAGCCAGCGCACTCTGCAGCTCGCCCCATCGCTTGGTGTCTTCGGCGAGCTGTTCCAAGCGCGCTAGCCGCCTCTCCTGCCAGTCACGGAGGGCGCGAACTTGTGCGCTAGTGTCGGACTCCTGAACACCTGCGGCTGTGGCTACACGGTGTACTGTTTGTTGGTCCGCCTGACGCCGCCGCATGGCGTCGCTGTAAGCCAAGTCGTCCGCACGGCGGCGGTTGATCTGGTCTTCTAAGCGGCTAAGGCGTTCGGTCAAGACGACTAGCTGCGCCGCATGTGTCTCGGCGGCTGTGCGCTTGGCCTGGGCTATTCCCAACCAGACGGTTCCGATCCCCGCGGCTACGCACATCCCGCCGAGGAACATCAACACCATCGTTTGGGCCCAGAAACACGTGCCAGCAACGACCAGTAGGCCGAGCCCGAATAGCAGTGGCGACGCTTTGAGCCGCTGCCTTGGTTGAACCGAAGCGAGCTGGCACTTCTGGGCCAGCACAGCCGATCGTTGCTCGTCCAGTTCCTCGTACGTCGCGCCTTGTGGACCCTGCGGATCCGGTGCGCCATCCCAGGCCGCTATCGCCGCCGCCACTTGATCTGCGAGGTCCGCATCATCCACGGATGGGGCTGGAGGCCCATCGACAGATGGTTCACTCAAGTCACGCACACGCTGCAATCTAGCAGTGGCCTCCGATGCAATCCTCTCAGCTTGGAGCGCTCGTACCGCTCGTATCTGCCGCTGATGCGCTTCGACTTCCGCTTCCAACTCCTGGGCTTCGTGTTGTCGTTCTACGTATTCCGCCAAGTGGCCCTTGGCGTCTTCTAACAGACGGCGGGCGTCATCAACCTCCTTCATTGCGACGCGGCGCGGCTTAGTGTGCGCTTTGAGGGAACCGATCTGCACCTTCCGATAGTTGGCCAACTCGATCAGAGCTTGGGCGGCTGTAGCGTCCTTGTCGGCTTTGTCCGCGGCCTTCTGCAATGCGTTCTGAAGGCTATCTGCACCCTCACGTACGCTGAGCATCTCTGCTTGGCGAACGCAGCCGGTGTTTAGGAATGACACCCTGTTCAGCCCGAGCCAACGCGCACCATCCAGCGTGCCGTCGTGATTGACCTCCGCCGAGTAATCCTTGCCCGCCAAATCTGCGTCCTGCGCTTGACCAGCCTTGGCGGCAAGATCCTGACGCAGTGCGATCCGGCGCCCATCCGCAAGAGAGACCACAACGCTCACGTCCCATCCGTCGGTGCCTTGCCAAGGTTTTCGGCGTCTCTCGAACTCCTTCTCCTGCTTGCTTGGCGGACCCTTTCCATGCCTTATCCCGCATAGGCCAGCGTAGAGCGCGGCATGCCAGCTCGATTTGCCGGATTCGTTTGGGCCATAGACGACGTTCATGCCGGGCACGAGGTCTAATGTCTTGTTGTAGAACGGGCCGAAGGCGAAGGCGGTGACAGACTCGAATTGCATCAGCGCACGTCCAGATCAGAACGGCCATCCAAGGCTCTCAGGCCGGCGGTCAACACGCGCCGACGCTCGTCTTTCGGCAAGTCGGACGCCAGAACATCGGTTACGAACCGCCCCCGCACAGTGCGCTCGAGCTTGATGGCGTCAATGTCGTAGCCGGGACGCACGTCACCATAGCGGATGACTGCGGCGTCGAAGCACTCGACCAGCACCTCGCGCAAGTCGTCATCGCGCAAGTCGACATCTGGGTCGAGGTCGCCATGCACGTTAAGCCTCGCCACTCCCCGCAGCCCCTTTACGCTACCCGCAAGGCGGTCGCGCACTGCCTGCTGTGAGCCACATCCGCTCACGTCAAGATGCACGTCGTGGACAGCCAACGAGCCAACGAGCCGCCGTTCCCGGCAAACGGTACCGGTGCTTTGGATCGTCGCAATCACGGCACCCCGCTCGCCCTCCTCGCCGAAAGCCAGTGGATCGGGGTTGCCGGGATAAGTGTGGTGAGCGGCATCTTGAGGTCGGTGGTAGTGCCCCATGAACGCATGATCAAGCCCTGCCTTTGGAATCTCAGCAGCCTCGAACGGGGCATGTCGCGCCTTCCCTTCCTCTTGTTTCAAGAACCATGCGTTTTCGGATCCGTGGAAGAGTGCCAAATGCACTCCACTGCCGGTCGTGCGGAAGTCCTTCAGGAAGTTGTCCGCCTTTTGCGGGGCCAAATGTGCGCCACCCCACAGAGTGAGTCCCGGGGCCAAGTCGATAGGCTGCAAACGCGGTTCTTGGAACACATGGACGTTCTCACTCCAATCGTTGAGCGCGTAAATGCTCATCGATCCATACCAATCATGATTGCCTGGTGCCAGGAAGACGCGCATTGGCGCGACGTCCGCGAAAGTGCGCTTGAGGAACGCAGCGGTGTCCGGGGTAGCCCGCTCATGTTCATATAGGTCGCCGGCGCAGAAGATCGCATCCGCCTTCACATCTACCGCCACGCAGACGATGCGACGCAGCGTCTCGCGCAATCCTTGGCGACGGTGCCTTGCGGCATCGCTGAACGCGCCCGACCAAGCAAATCCTGCGTCAAGGTGCAGATCGGCGAAGTGGACGACCTTAAAGGACCAGCTCATGGACGAATGATGCCACAGACATAGCAGACTCTCGGCCCGACGCGAGTTGACGGCTCGGTGTTGCATGCGGCCCGTTCGACAAGCTGATCAAGCTGGTCTGTATCCGGCAATCGGTCAGGTTGATCGAGGCAACGCAATGAGATTCGAGAACCACGTCATTCGCATTGATCCGCTTCCCGTTGATGAAGGCGGCGGCTATCTTGTGACCGTGCCCGATCTCCCTAGCTGCATGGCGAGACTGTGGTGGCCGCCATTGCCGATGCCCGCGACGCGTTCGAGGCTTGGACGATGGCCGAGCGAAAGGACAAAGGCGAGCTGCCGACGTCTAGCCGTGCCTTAGACCGGGCCGTCGGGCGTATTCGCGGACTGGCGCGGACGCCTGTGGAACCATGCGAACCAACGATTGGCGGACATTCGCCCACTGGAAATCCCGCGTCCGGTGCGTCCGGCCAAAAGGTGCTGGCACGGCATATTCAACTGATGAATACGCCATCGCCGGACACCCAAGCACCTGCGTTCGGTCTCATTGCTTCGCCTTTTGCTAGGAAAGACACCGGCAGCAGGCGTCAACAGAATCGTTGTCAACAAAACGGTTGACAACGATTCTGTTGCGCCATACGTCAGCACCGGCAACGGGCGTCCGCCGTCAGTCTGTGGGGATGAGAACGCCGGCGCAGGCTGCCGAGGTCGCCAACATGGCTGGCTGACCAGGGATTGTCTCGATGGCCGGTGAGCCCCACAGCACTTTGGGCGTGCGGACGCGCCGACGGCGTTTAACCGCCTAAGGCCGCCAGTGCGTGTGCTCTTCCGGCGGGCCCTCTTGGTAGATGCCGGTTCGATAGGTGTGGCCGGCGGCGACGTCCTCCAACTCCGTGTCGGTCAGGCTGCTGCTCGGTGGCAGCACGAGGTGCGCCGTCAGCGCCGTGTCCTCGTGAACCTGCACCGCCACGGACTCCGGCAGGTCAAGGCCTAGGGCCTCCTTGATGGCGGCTTTCGGCTGCTCGATGAGCCGCGCTCGGAAGTGCTGGTCTCCGGCGGCCTTGTCGATGAGTTCCGCTCGCATCTGCTCGTGGGTTTTCGCGCTATCCATGGCGTTCCCCTTTTGCTCCGGTGTTTCCGTACCGCGACGCGACGCGGTGAGCCGCCGCCTCGCGTCCACATCCCAACCGTATCGCGGCAACATGGATGCGGCAAACGTATTCGAGCCGCGGTGCCGGCCCCCGCCGCTCCGCCGTTTTCCGGTCATTCGTTCACCGCCGCCGCGGTAGGCGCAACGACAACCGGCGGTGTGGTTTCGCTCATCCGGTCCCAGACGTCCTGGTCGCTCGCGCCCAGCAGCAATCGATACTGTTCCGGGGGCAGGTGCATGCGTGGTGCCGCCGTGTCCATGGGCGGCTGCGGCACCGGTTCGGCTGGCCGCCGATAGGGCGCGGGAGACTTCAAAGCGGCCAGTTCCTCGTCGCTGATGCCGCACAGCGCCACAACTTCTGGATCGATCCAAGCGTTGGCGTCGATGTGCTGGCCGTAGGACACCTCAAGGCTCAGGGATTCGGGGCCGGCGAAGTAGATCGATTGGCAGAAGCCGTGGTCAATCGGGCCCAGGACGTGAACGTCGCGGGAGCGAATGCGGTCGCGCATGGCAAGCAGATCGTCGAAGCCGTCCACATGGAAGGCGACATGCTGCATCGTGCCGCCCGTGCCGGGTGCCATTGGGCTGCCGGAATGGGTGACGCCGTACTGGATGTCCCCGGAGACGCCGGGTCCGGCGACGAAGGCCACATGGGAATCTGGCGCCAGTTCCAGAAAGCCGTGGAAATAGCCCTTCACCCCATGCATCCAATACAGGGCCTTCAAGGGCAGCCCCAGCACGTCGTTGAAGAATTGGAGCTGGGCCTTGATGTCGGTGGTGAGGAGTGCGAGATGGTGTACGCCATCGGGATGCAGGGTCGGGCTGCTGGACATGGGGAACCTCCTTGGGTTGTGGAGCTCGCAGACCTTCCAGACGCTTGCTGGCCAAAACTTGCTGGTCAGGCAGCCATGTTGCGACGATAGCAGCCTGCGCGGGCGTTTTCATCCCAAGCCACCCGGGGCGCCTTCTTCACGGCCCTCCACGGTCTTCCGCAAGCGCACAGTCCATGTGTTGCAGAAGCGGACAGATCATTTGCTAACCACGGCGTTTCGGCCCGCAGACGCGCCCGCGGCTCCATCGCTGTGCGCCTCAGCCTGTACCGGCTGACCGAACCGTTGCCAAGTGGCTATACTCTGAACGCCACTGCTGGTGGGAAGGGCGCGTGTTCCGCAGCAAAGTTTTCAGAGATAAGGCGGTTGCCCGGCGCTCGCGCCCGGAACCTTTGGACGCCCGGCTCCAAGTCACCGCGCCGCATGAGTGGGTCGCGCTGGCCGGCCTTGGCGTCGCCTTGTCCGTGTTGCTCCTGTGGGGCGTCTTCGGCACGGTGCAACGCAGCGTCGCCGTCGCGGCGGTGCTGCTGCAGCCTGGGGAGCGCGTCGCGGTGGCGTCGCCAGTCTCTGGCGTCGTCGTCGAACTGCTCGCCGACGTTGGCGATGCCGTGCAGGCTGGCCAAGCCATCGCCCAGGTGCGGCTGCCGGAGGCGGAGCGTCAAGCGCGGATCGCGCGGCGGCTCGTGGCCGTGGTTGAAGATGGCATGTCGGCGGCGGAAGGCGACGCCAGCCTGCGCCGGCAACTGCTCGCGGCGGCGCGTGGCGAACTGCGCGCGGCGGAGCTGGCCACCGCGGAGCTCATCGTGGCGCCCCGCGCCGGTGTGCTGGCGATGCGCCGGCTTGCGGCTGGCCAAGCGGTCCGCGCCGGCGAAACCGTTGCTCAAGTTCGCGCCGTCGCCGCGGGAGGTTGGCAGGCGTTCGCCTTCGTGTCGCCGGCTGACGAGGCGCAGGTTGAAACCGGCATGGCGGCGCAAGTGCTCGCGCTGCTGCCCGGCGAGTCCGCGCCGCGCACGCTGGCGGCAGAGGTGCTCGAAGTGTCGCCGCAACCCGTCGCCGCGCCGGCTTGGCTTGAGGATTTCGGCCTTGCGGCCAGGGCGCCTTCGCACTTGCTGCGCCTCGCCTTGAGCGAACCGCTGCCCTCTGGGTTGGTGGACGGCGCTGGCGGCCGGGCGCGGGTGGCGCTTGCCGAGCAATCGCTGGCGTCGCTCTTGCTCACGGGCGGCGGCGCTTAGTGCGCTGGTGAGCGTCAACGCGGGTCCGCGCTTCGGCAGCGCAGCCACCGCCGGCATGGCGCGGGCATGGCGTTGAGCCAGCAACGTTGAGCGGCTCAATGGGTGCGAAGCCGCGTGGGGATCGCCGCTTGCGCACGCCGGTGCTCTTGCAGCTCACGCAGACGGAGTGCGGCGCCGCTTGCCTCGGCATCGTGCTGGCCCACTTCGGACGCTGGGTGTCCATCGAGGAGCTGCGCGAGGCGTGTGCCGTAGGTCGGGATGGCTGCAACGCCGCAGACGTGTTTCGCGCCGCGCGCCGGTATGGTTTGGAGCCGCAAGGATGGCGTCGAGACCCGCATCATCTGCGCGACATGCCGTTGCCCATGATCCTCTACTGGGAGTTCAACCACTTCGTGGTGCTTGAGGGGTTCCGGCGCGGGCGGTTCCTCATCAATGACCCTGGCAATGGCCATCGCAGCGTCAGCGCGGACGAGTTCGACAAGGCTTTCACCGGCGTCACCCTCACGTTCAAGCGGCGTGAGGATTTCCAGCCTGGCGGGGTGCGGCCCGGCTTGCTGCAGCGCATCTTGCCGTGGCTGCGAGACGTGAAGCAGCCGCTCGCGTTCGCCATTGGCTGCGGCCTGCTATTGGCTCTGCCAGCGTTGGCGATGCCGTTCTTGGTGAGCGTGTTCGTGGATTACGTCCTCGCCGGGCGTGAACCGTCTTGGGGCGGTGCGATCGTGGGCGCGTTGGTCGGCGCCGCTGCCTTGCTCTATGTGCTCACTTGGCTGCGCGAACGCTGTCTCAGGCGGCTTTCGATACGCCTCTCCATCGACCATGCCGAGCGCTTCATGACGCGCCTGCTGCACCTCCCGATGCGGTTCTTCTCCCACCGCCTGTCGGGGGATTTGACCTCGCGCCTGCACTTGCTGGATTCGGTGTCCCAAGTGATGACGCGCCATTTGGTCGGCATCTGCATCGAGTTGCTGACGAGCGTCGCCTTCCTTTGTCTGATGCTGGCGTACGACGCGGCGCTCACTGGCGTGGTGGTGGGCTTGGCGGTGTTGAGCGCGGTGTTGATGCGCTTGCTGGCGCGTGTGCGGGTGGATGAGAACCGCCGGCTGCGCCGCGAGCAGGGGATGCTGATGGGCATCGGCATGTCCGGCCTCACGAAGATCGATGCGTTGCAGGCCACCGCCGCCGAGGATGACTTCTTCTCTCGCTGGACGGGGTATCAGGCGCGCGAACTCGCCGCGCGGCAGCGCTTTGCCGAACTCGGCTACGTCAATGCGGCGTTGCCGGCCGCCTTCCAAATACTCGCCGCCGCGGCGGTGCTGGGCTTGGGTGGCTGGCGCGTGATGTCGGGCGACATGAGCGTCGGCGCGCTCACCGCGTTCTACATGGCGGCTGTGAGCTTCCTGCGTCCGGTGGGGGCTTTCATCCAGTTGGCGGACCTGTTTCAGATGCTGGAAGCAGACTTGCAGCGCCTGGACGACGTGTTCGACGCGCCGGAGCAGGAAGATGTGGAGCAGCCGGCCGCCGGTGCGCCGGCGGGGCAGGTCGCCACGTTCCGCGGGCGCTTGCGCCTGCGGGGGCACATCGAGCTCAAAGACATCACGTTCGGCTACCAGCGCAATCAAGAGCCGTTGCTAAAGGATTTCAACCTCGTCATCGAGCCGGGGCAGCGGGTGGCGGTGGTTGGCCCGAGCGGCTCTGGCAAGTCCACGCTGTCGGCGTTGGTGGCGGGGCTGCAGCGGCCGTGGTCCGGCGAGATTCTCATCGACGGGCACCCGCGCCACGCCATTCCGCAGGAGCTGTTCACCAACTCAGTGTCCTTGGTGGATCAGCAGATCTTCCTGTTCGCCGAGACCATCCGCGAGAACCTCACCATGTGGGTGCCGGAGGTGCCGGATCACATGCTGGCGGCAGCGGCGCGGGACGCCAAGATCCATGAGGAAATCATCGCCCGGCCGCTCGGCTACGACGCGCCGGTGGAGGAAGGCGGGCGCAACTTCAGCGGCGGCCAGCGGCAACGCTTGGAGATCGCGCGGGCGTTGGTGAACGACCCCTCCATCCTCATCTTGGATGAGGCGACCTGCTCGCTCGATGCCATCACCGAGGTGCGCATCGACTATGCGTTGCGCCGCCGCGGCTGCACTTGCCTGATCGTGGCGCATCGCCTGAGCACGATTCGCGACAGCGATTTGATTGTGGTGCTCGATGCTGGCACCGAGGTGCAGCGGGGCACGCACCAGACGCTGATGGCGGAGGACGGCCTCTACCAAGAGTTGGTTTCCGCCGGTTGAAGCGCGATGGCAACCTTGACGTGGAGGATGGCATGAGCGACCGGCTGGCCGAAATCGCCCTGCAGCGGGGGGAGCGGCTCGTCGGCGGTGGCAACCGGCCCATCGCCCTCTCCGAACCGGGGATGGTGTGGTACGTCGTCAAGGGCGCCGTGGACGTGTTCGCGGCGCAGCAGTCCGAGGATGGCTCCGCGGCAGACTTCAAGCAGTTGCTGCGCTTGGAGCCGGGGCGGCTCATCTTCGGCGTCGCCCGAGACGCAGACGCCCCGGCTGGGGTGTACATCGGCAAGGGCTTGCCAGACACCGAAGTGCGGTGCTTGGCCGTGGCGGACGTGATGGGGGCGGACGCCGCCGAACCGCTGGCCCGGGAAGTTGAGGCTTGGGTGCGCGGCATCGCCGCCACCATCGCGCACGACATCATTCCGCGCCCGCGCCCGGAGCGGTTCCTGAGCGCCGGCGACGATGTGCTCATTGAAGAGGAGAACGTGCTGACGACGCGCGGCGGCGTCGTGTGGGTGCAAGCGCCGGCGCAGGACGTGGCCTTCCTGGACACGGGTGAGACGCAAGGCGACGGCCCGGGCTACATCCCCGTCACCGCGCACAGCTGGCTGCGGCTCTTTCGCCCGGTGCGCTTGCAAGTTGTCTCCACGCGCTGGCTGCAGTCACAGGGGCTGCTGTTGCCGGCCTTGTCCGAGTTCCACCGCGTGGCGTTGGCGGCAGAGGACACCCACCGCCGCCTGATGCTGGTGGACATGGCCAACCTGCTGCGAACCCAAGGCATCCATCGCAGCGAAAGCGAAACCCGGGCGAGGGATGCGCTGTTCGGGGTGCTGGAGGCGGAGCGGGCCGCGCCGGCGCGAGGCGGTGAGGACGGCTCGGCGCTGCGCGTCGCCCTGCAGCGGATCGGCCGCCACGAGGGCATCGAGTTCCAGTTTCCGCCGGCCGCTTCCGCGGCGGGAGATGACGGCGAACGCGGTGCCGACTTGGCGGATATCCAGCGCATCTCCGGCGTGCGCTCGCGCAAAGTGCGGCTGCCTGCCGAGGAGCGCTGGTGGCTGGGCAAGAGCGGTGCGTTGTTGGCTCGGCGCCGCGGGTCTGGCGCGCCGGTCGCGCTGGTGCCGGGTGCGCTGGGGCGTTATCGCGCCATCGATGCAGACACGGGCCGGGCCGTCAAGGTGAATGCGCGGCTCGCCGCGGAACTGGAAGAAGACGCCGAGAGTTTCTACAGCCCGTTCCCGCCATCGGAACGCGTCAGCGGGCGCGCGTTGCTGCGTTTCGGGCTGCGCGGGCTTGGATGGGACGTGGCGCGCTTTGCCGTCGCCGGGCTCGCGTTCGGCTTGCTGATGCTCACCCCCGCCATCTTCCTCGGCAACGTGGTCGACAGCGTGATCCCAAGCGGCTCGCCTTGGTTCCTCGCCAAGGTCGGCATCACGCTCGCCCTGCTGGCGGCCTTCACTGGGCTTGCCCTCGTTTTGCAGGGCATGGCGATGATGCGGGTGGAAGCGGTCTCCGGCGCCCGTCTGGGCGCTGCGGTTTGGGATCGGGTGCTCAATCAGCCGCAAGGGTTCTTTCGCCGCTTTGCCGCCGGCGAACTGGCGATGCGCGCCATGGCCTTCCAGCATGTGCGCGACCAAGTCTCCGGCGTTGTGGCCAACTCGCTGTTGGCGGTAATCTTCCTGCTGCCGACGTTTGCGCTCCTGTTCTGGTACGACGCGACGATCGGCTGGTTGGGTCTGGCGCTGGGCCTCGGCTCCGCGGCGGTGACGCTCGTGTTCGCGCTGCGTCAACTGCCGCATCATCGCCGCCTGCTCACGATTTCGGAACGCTTGACCGGCAAGCTGGTGCAGTTGTTGAACGGCATCGGCAAGTTGCGCTCCACCGGGTCGGAAGGCATCGGATTCGCGTTGTGGGCTAAGGACTACCGGGCGCAGAAGCAAACCGAGATGCGGTTGGGCCAGATCAATGAGCATCTCGTCGCGTTCCTCACGGCGGCGCCCCTGTTGGCGGCGGCGGCGGTGTTCGCCGCGACGCTGCGCGATGGCGCCGGCCTTGGCATTGGCGATTTCCTCACCGTTTACGTGGCGTTCATGGCGTTCTACGCCGCGGTGGCCGGGCTCGGAGGCTCGGTGGCCGCGTTGGTGGCTGTGTTGCCCGCGTACGAACACACGAAGCCCATTCTCGACGCGCCGCCGCAGAGCGGCGACACCGGCGAGCCACCGCCGGACTTGAGCGGCGAGGTGCATCTCGATCATGTGAGTTTCCGCTATGGCGAGGACGGGCCGCTCGTGCTGCGAGACTTGTCCATCCATGCGCGGGCCGGCGAGTTCGTGGCCATCGTCGGCGAATCTGGCGCCGGCAAGAGCACCTTGTTCCGGCTGGCGTTGGGGTTGGAGACGCCCCTTGCGGGCACCGTTTGCTACGACGGGTTGGACTTGGGGCGCCTCAACAAACGCGCCGTGCGCAGCCGGATTGGCATGGTGGTGCAGGATGCCTCGATGCAGCCCGGCACCGTGTTCGAGAACATCATCGGCGTCGCCACGGATTTGACGGAGGATGACGCATGGCGGGCCGCTCGCTTGGCTGCGGTGGACGAGGACATCGCCGCCATGCCGATGCAGATGCACACGCCTGTGGGCGAGAGCGCGCTGTTTTCTGGCGGGCAGGTGCAACGCATCATGTTGGCCGCGGCGCTGGCGCGAGACCCGTGCGTGTTGTTTCTGGACGAGGCCACGAACTGGCTGGACAACAAGAGCCAAGCGCGGGTGATGGAGAGCGTGACCGCGCTTGCCGTGACGCGCTTCGTCAGTGCGCACCGGCTCTCGACCATCCGCATGGCAGACAGCATCTATGTGCTGCAGGATGGCCAAATCGCGCAATCCGGCACGTTCGACGAGCTCGTGGAAGCCGAAGGCCCGTTTCGGGACTTGGTGCAGCGGCAGATCGCCTGAGCCCGCAGCGACGGCCCGGCCAGCGGCGGGGATGCGCCAGTGTGTCAGGCGCCGGGCTGGATGGAGTTGTTCAACGCCGCGGCGCGCCGATAGGCCGGGCGTTCGTGATGGCGCTCGCGGTAGGCGTCCAGGGCCGGCGCCAGCGTGAAGCCATAGGCGCGCGCCCAATCGAGGCACGAGACCAATAGGATGTCCGCGCCGGAGAAGGCGTCGCCCACCGCGTAGGGCGCGTCGCCCAAACGCTCTTCGGCCCAGCGGATCTGCTTCTCGAAGCCTTGGTGCGCCGCCTCCACGGCTGCTGGCGCCTCGCCGTACAAGGCGGCGAGATCGCGGTGCTTGCGGATCACGTAGAGGGTGTGCGCGTCGAGCTCCATGAGGATGAAGGACATCCACTCGTAGTAGCGGGCGCGCTCGGCGCTGCCGAGGGGCGGGGTGAGGCCGCCGTGCTTGTCGCCGAGGTAGGTGACGATGGCCGCGCTCTCGGTGAGCACCAAGCCGGCATCCACCAGCACCGGCACCTTCTCTTTGATGCTGAGGGCGCGGAACGCGGGTGTCTGCGTTGCGCCGGTGCGCGGGCCGATGAGCTTCGCCTCGTACTCGAGGCCGAGTTCCTCCAGCGCCCAATGCGCGCGGATGGTGCGCGTGGTGGCGCCACCCCACAAGACGAGCGCCATGGCTCTTGTCCTTCCCTGACGTGCTTGGCTGGATGCTCGCCGAAGTGGTGGCGGGGCGCAAGGACGAACGCCGGCACCAGCGCCCATTTGATGCTTGACCTGTACTGATAGACAGTTATAGTCATCGGTTCATCTCCCTTGGGGCAAGCGATGGAGCGACGCGAGGTGCATAAGGGCCGCGGGGCGGTCAGCAACCCCGCCGGCCGATTCGAGCAGCACCGCAGCGTGCCGGAGGACGATGGCTGGGCGTCGGCGGGGCAGGGCGCCGCGGACGATGCGTTTGGGGCATCCGCTCCGCAAACCGAGTTCCTGCCAGACGACACCAAGAACCTCATCGCCACCAACCGCTCGCCGGACATTCCGTTCAGCCAATCCATTAACCCTTACAAGGGCTGTGAGCACGGCTGCATTTACTGCTACGCGCGGCCCACCCACGCGTTCTTGGACTTGTCGCCGGGCTTGGATTTCGAGACGAAGATCTTCCACAAAACCCATGTGGCGCAACGCCTGCGGGAAGCGTTGGGGCGCCCAGGCTATGTTTGCTCGACGCTGGCCATGGGCACCAACACAGACCCATACCAGCCCGGCGAACGCCGCTTTCGCGTCACCCGCCAAGTGCTGGAGACGCTGCTCGAGTACCGCCACCCCGTGAGCATCGTCACCAAGGGCGCCGGCGTGCTGCGCGACTTGGACCTGTTGCATGCGTTCGCCGAGCAACAACTGGTTGCCGTGATGGTGAGCGTGACGACCCTCGACAACGCCTTGAAGACAAAATTAGAGCCGCGCACCGCATCGCCGGCGGCGCGTCTGCGCGTGGTGTCCACGCTCCATGATGCAGGGGTGCCGGTGGGCGTGATGGCGGCGCCCATGATCCCGTTTGTGAACGATGGCGAGCTGGAGCGCATCGTCGCCGCCGCTGCCGAAGCCGGCGCCCAAGGCATGGGCTACATCCTGCTGCGCCTGCCGTTCGAGGTGAAAGATCTGTTTCTCGATTGGCTAAACGAACACTATCCGATGAAGGCGGAGCATGTGATGAATCGCGTGCGCGACACCCGCGGCGGACGCGCCTACGCCTCTGGGTGGGGAACGCGGATGCGCGGCGAGGGCGTGTATGCCGAGCTCTTGGCCAAGCGCTTTGAGGTGGCGTGGCGCAAGCATGGCTTCACGGAGCGGTCCATGCCGGTGTTGCGCACAGACTTGTTCCGCCCCAGCGTGGAGCAGCTCGGGCTCTTTTGATCTGCCTCGGTGCCCGGCGGCCCCCTACGCTGCGTGTGCCTTGGCGCTTGGCCGGAACCACCACACCGCCGCCCCGACGGCCGCCCAGCCGAGCACCATCGCCCATTCGTAAGGCCAAGCGAGGGACGAGGGGCTGAAGGGCAGGTACAGGCAGAGCAGCGCGAAGCCGAGCAAGATGGCGGCACCGCCGACGAGGCGCGGGGAGCGCACGCGGAAGGGCCGCGCCATCTCCGGCCGCTTGCGCCGCAGGGCGAGGAAGGCGATGGGCACGAAGAGATAGGCGACCACCACCGCAAAGCTGCCGGCGTTGATGAGCCAAACCAGAATCGTGCGGCCAAAGAACGGCGACACGCACGCCATCACGCCGAGGGTGATGATGCCGACATAGGGCGTGCGATGCTTCGGATGCAAGCGGGCGAACGGAGCCGGCAACACCCCGGATTCGGCCAGCGCGAACATCACGCGGCTGCCGCCGATGATGAAGGCGTTCCAACTGGTGAGGATGCCGCCGACGCCGCCGGCGATGAGGGCAACACCCGCCCAGCTGCCGCCCCACAGGGTTTTGGCGGCGTCCGCGGTGGCCATCGTCGCGTTGGCGCGGGCCGTCGCGTCCAAGCCCAAGGCCGCGGCGAAGGAGATGGCGCCGTACCACGCCACGGCCAGCAACAGCGAGCCGATCAAGAGCCAACCGATGCGTCGCGCCGGCAAATCGATCTCCTCTGCGGACTGGGGCAGCACGTCGAAGCCCACCAGCAGCGCCGGCGCCATGATGAGCACCGTCAAGATGCCGGTTGCCGGCGTGGCGATGAGCGGCGCGGCGTTGGCCAAGTCGCCGTGTGCAGCGGCGCCGGAGAAGAGCACCAAGCCGGCCAGCAGGATGGCGCCGGTGACGATGCTTTGCACGATGGCCGCGACGCGGATGCCGAGGACGTTGATCCAAGTCATCACGATGGCCGCGCCCACGCCGATCAACAGGAAGCCCAAGTTCACCGGCGCGTCGAGCACGGTCCACAACGTCGTGAGGCGGATGTTCGGCAGCAGGTATTCGAGCGCGGTGGGCAACGCGACGGACTCGAACGCGCACACCACCCCATACGCCATCAGCAGCGCCCAAGTGCAGACGAAAGACCAGCCGGGCCCCAGCCCCTCATGGGTGTAGACATGCTCGCCACCGGCCCTCGGCATGGCGGCGGCAAGTTCCGAGTAGGTGAGGCCAATGAGGGCGATCACGAGGCCGGCGGCGCCGAACGCCACCAGCGCACCGAGGGAGCCGGCGCTTTCCACCCAGTGCCCGGTGAGCATCACCCAGCTCCAGCCGATCATGGCGCCGAACGACAGCGTGAGGACCTCGCGGGTGCGCAACACCCGCTTGAAACGGGGTTCAGGGATGGCAGAATCTCCGCCGGCTGGATAATCCGCCATTCTCGCTGATCGACATGCATGAAGAAAGCAGCGGCGCGGCGCGCGCCCCGCAAGATTCCGCGCCGCGTGGCCAGGACGGAAGCGACGGGCGGGCCAGCCCGCGTCGGATGGTGGAACTGCCCGTCGGCCACAAGGCCGTGCAGGTGGCCATTGCGCAGGATGGCGCCTTGGAGCTATGGCTTGACGGCTGCCTGCGCAAGCGGCGGGCGCCCTCCGAGCGCGCCCCCCTCTATGTTTGGACGAACGTGGAACTTCATTGGGAGGAACACCGCTTCGTCGAAGCGCGGTATTGGCCGCGGGGCGGCGAACTGCAAGTGATGGTCAACCGCGAAACGGCGCATGTGGGGCAGGTGGGCTAGCCCGCTGGGCCGCCGCGCGCGATGGGCGCTAGCCGGGCAGCCCGGTGGGACGCGCGCCGTCGTTCAACTGTTCCAAGGCAACACCAGCACCTTGCCGTGGGCGTCCGGCTGCGCCAGCGCCTCGAAGGCGCCCGCCACCCCGTCGAGGCCCACGGAATGTGTGACGAGCGGCGCCACGTCGAGCTTGCCGGCGGCGATGTCCTGCAGTGTGTCCCGGAACTCCGGCACCGAGTAGCCGAGCACGTACTGCACGTTGAGTTCCTTGTTCACGGCGATGAGCGGCCGTGAATGGTCCACTTGCAGGCAAACGCCCACCACCATGATGCGTGAGTGCGGTGGGGCGCGCAGGAAGATGTCGTCGATGACGCCCGGCGCCCCCACGCACTCGAACACCACGACGCGCTCCCGGCGGCGCACTGCGTCCAGCTTGTAGGCATCGGCCTCGCCGGGGTGCAACACCGCGTCGGCGCCAAGGGCTGCGGCGAGTTGGCGGCGCGTGGGCGATGGTTCGGACGCCACCACCGGCCCGGCGCCGGCCGCCTTCAGATTCGCGATGACCGCGAGGCCGACGGGGCCGGCGCCGATGACGATGATGGCCTCGTCGCCATCGAGCCGCGCCATGTTCACCGCGTGGCGGCCCACCGCCATGGGTTCCGTGAGCGCGGCCATCTCTTTGGGCGTGCCGGACGGCACGGGCATCAGCAGGCGTTCGCTGAGCAGCATGTATTCGCCGAATCCGCCCGGCGCATCGGGCGAATAGCCGACGGGAACCACCGCCGGCCTGGCCAAGACGGGCACCGAGCACACCAAGTCTCCGGCCTTGAACGCGCCGGCCCGTTCCATCACCTCCGCGCAGAACTCGTGGCCGAGCACAACGGGCTTCAGCGTCGTGAGCTTGAACGCGCCACCGGCCTCAAGGCTCGTGGCGACGAACTCCTCGGTGTGGCGGGCGGCGTGCAGGTCAGACCCGCAAATGCCGCAGGCGAGGGACTTCACCACCACTTCGCCGGCTGCCGGCGTCGGGTCTGGCACGTCTTCCACCCACAGCCGGCCACGCTCCATCAAGGCTGCGCGCATGTCTCACCTCCCTGCATTGCGTCCCCATGTCCTCGGCGCCCACGCCCACGCAGCGGTCGCGCCCCGCCGCCGACGTTCAGCGTCCGCTCGCCGCCTCAGCCGGCAACCCTTGAGTGCCCGGTGGCGCGGTCGCCGCGCTTGGCGCCCGGCGCGCATCCGCCAAGATGTTGTAGAGGCACGGCACCAGCACCAGCGTGATCACCGTGGCGAACAGGATGCCAAAGCCCAGCGAGACGGCCATTTGCACCACGATCTGCGCTTCCGCGGCGGTCTCGAACATGATCGGCAACAGGCCGAAGAAGGTGGTGAGGGACGTCAGCAGAATGGCTCGAAAGCGCGCCGCCCCTGAGTCGATGGCGGCTTTGGCGGGGGAATCTCCCCGCGCCGCGCCGCGATTGACGAAGTCCACCATGATGAGGCTGTCGTTCACCACCACTCCCGCCAAGGCGACGATGCCGATGAGGGAGACCGAGGTGATGGCCAAGCCCAGCAGCATGTGGCCGAGCACCGCGCCGATGATGCCGAACGGGATGACGCTCATGATGAGCAGCGGCTGCACATAGGAGCGCAGCGGGATCGCCATGAGCGCGAAAATGCCGAGCAATGCGGCGCCGAACGCCCAGCCGAGCTTCTGAATGGAAAGCACTTGCTCCCGCGCGCCGCCGGCCAAGCCGTGCCGCACGCCGGGGTAGCGCGCCGTCAAGTCGGGCAGGAACTCCGCCTCCACTTGGTTGATCACCTGCAGTGGCTCCACGATGGCAAGGTCTGCGTTGGCGGAGACGGTGACGGTGGATTGCCCGTCGGTGCGCCGCAGGGCGCCGTAGCCTTGCGCCATCTCATAGTCCGCCACGGCGTTGAAGGGCAGTTCGCGGCCATCCGGCAAGCGAATCCACATGTTCTCCAAGTTGCCGATGGAGCCCCGCTCGGAACGTGGGTAACGCACCCACACCCACACCTCGTTGGGGCCGCGTTGAATCCGCTGCGCCTCCGCCCCGTAGAAGGCCTGGCGCACCTGCCGCGCCAGCTCGGCCAACGTCACGCCGAGCGCTTCGGCCTCGGGCTTCACCCGCAGCCTGATTTCTTCCGGGCCGGTGCGGGCGTCGCTCTGCACCTCGTACAGCCCCTCATAGCCGCGCAAGTGGTCGCGCAGCGCGTCCGCCGCCCGTTCCAGCGTGGGGTAGTCGCGGCCAGACAGGGCGAAGGAGATGGGCTTGCCGCCGATCTGCGAGCTTGAGAAGAAGCGCAGTTCGCGCACGCCGGCGATCTCCCCGGCCTTCTCCCGCCAACGCCGCTCGATGTCGGCGGGGCCGGCGACGCGGTCTGGCGATCTGTCCAGCTCGACGCGAATGTCGCCGCGGTCGCCACCGGTGATGTAGGCGAACATGTGTTGCGCCACGTCCCGATCGGTGCCTGTTTCCGCCTTGATTTCCTCGTTCACTTCGCGCAAATCCGCGTCCAGCTTCTCGACGATGGTGCGGGCGAGGGAGCGCGGCGTCCCTTCCCGCAGCTGGATGGATGCGGCCACGTAATCCATGTCGAGGTTGGGGAAGAAGACGATCCGCACCACCCCGCCGGAAACGAGCCCCGCCGCCAGAATCATCAACGCAACGAAGAAAGCCACCGTCGCGTAGCGATATTCGATGGCCTTGGCGAGGAACGGCGCGTAGACGTTGTCGATGAAGCGTTTGAGGCCGCGCTCCATGCGGTCTGCAATGCCGCGTCGGCGGGCGGTTTCCTTGGTGTAGGCGGCCAAGTGCGATGGCAGGATCAGCTTGGATTCCACCAGCGAAAACACGAGGCACAACACCACCACCCAGCCGATGGATTGGCTGATCTTGGCGACGATGCCGGTGGCGAACAGCAATGGCGCGAACGCCATGATGGTGGTGAGCACGCCAAAGGTGGCCGGCACCGCCACGCGCCGCGTGCCCGCGATGACATTGGCCAACGTGTAGCCGTGCGCCTGCGTTTGGGCGTGAACGCTCTCGCCGACGATGATCGCGTCATCCACGACGATGCCGAGCACGACGATGAACGCGAACAAGCTCATGGTGTTGACGGAGACGCCGATGGCCGGCGTCGGCAGCAGCATGAAGGCGCCGAGAAAGGCGACCGGCAACCCGACCGCGACCCAGATGGCGATGCGCAGGCGCAGGAACAGCCCCAAGACGATGAACACGAGCAAGGCGCCGAGGGCCAGGTTCTCGATCATCATCGTCATGCGGCTTTCAAGGTAGTAGGTGCTGTCTGCCCAGACTGTCAGTTTCACGCCGGGCGGCAGGGTGGTTTGGCGTTGCGCCGCGTACTCGCGCACATGCTCCGCGATGGCGACCTCGTTCTCCGTTTCGGTGGCGTAGACGGCGACGGCCAAGCTCCGCTCGCCATCGAACGAAGCATAAGACTCCACTTCCGCGAAGCCATCGCGGATGGTGGCGATGTCCCCAAGGCGCAAGCGCGCGCCATCGGTGCGCGTCAGCAGCACGATTTGTTCGAATTCTGCGCCGGTGTATGCCTGTCCCTTGGCGCGCAGGCGAATGTCGCCGGCTTCGGAGCGGATGGCGCCGCCGGGCAAGTCCACAGACCAACGGCGGATGGCCGTTGCCACGTCTTCGAGGGTGAGGCCGTACTGCCGCAGCGTGTGCTCCGCGACTTCTACGGAAATCTCGAAGCGCCGCGCGCCATGCACCTCCACCGCGGAGATCCCCGGCAAGCCGGTGACCTCATCGCGGACTGTCTGCGCCAGCGTCGTCAGCGCCACTTCGTCGATGTCGCCGTGGAGCTGTAGATTGAGCACCCCGCGCTTGAAGATTTGGCGGCTGATGACCGGCCGCTCCGTTTCGCGGGGGAACGTGGCGATGCCGTCCACCGCCAGCTTCACCTCGTCCGTGACTTCCGCGGCGTCGTAGGCCTCGCCCACGGTGAGATACACGCCGCCGCTGCCTTCCCAAGCGATGGATTCGATGCGTTGGATGCCCTCGATCTGCTTGATGGCCTCCTCGACTTTGATGACGACGCCTTCCTCGACTTCCTGCGGCGCCGCGCCCAAATACGGCACCATCACCTCGATTTGCTGGAAGTCGAAGTCTGGGAAGCTCTCCTTCTTGATGATGAAGAGCCCGGCAATGCCGCCAACCGCGATGGCGATCATCACCAGATTGGCGGCGACGTGGTTGCCGGCGAACCACGCGATGAGGCCGCCTTGCTCGCGGGCTTCGCTGGTTGCTGGGTCAGCCACGTGTACGCGCTCTCAGTTCGCCACCCGCACCTTCATGCCGGGCAGGGGCTGGGCGATGGGAATGGTCACGTAGCGTTCGCCGTCTTCGAACCCTTCCGCGATGTAGGCGAAGCGCTCGTCGGCGCGCACGACGGCGACGGTGCGTGGGCGAATCCGCATGTCGTCGTCCACGATCCAGAGGGTGTCCCCGCGCGCCAAGGCGTGGCGCGGGACGACGAAGAAGTCGCCCCCCGCCTTGCCGCTGATTTCGGCCGACACGAACGTGCCGATGCGCAGGGGTGAACTCCCTCCGCCCGCCAAGTTATACGGATCCTCCACTTGCGCGACGACGTAGAGCACCCGGCTGGTGGCGTCGAAGACGCCTTCTGAACGCACGACTGCGGCTTGCCAAGACTGGCCTTCGGCGCCGAGGTCTGCGCGCAAGGTGACCGGCAGCGTCGCGCCGGCGGCGAGGGCCTCGACATCGACGAAGCGCAAGTCCTGCTGCGTTAGGGGCAGGCGCACTTCGGCGCGGTCCACGGCGAAGGCGCTCGCGAGCTCGGCGCCAACGTTCACGAATTGGCCAACGTCCGCCAGCTTCTCGCGCACCATGCCATCGTAGGGTGCCCGGATGATCGTGCGCCGCAGGTCCTCCTGCGCGCGCTCCAAATCCGCTTGGCGGGCATCCAGCTCGGCGAGCGCCTGTTGCAACTGGGGCTTGCGCAGCGTGAGGTCCGAGGCTTCGTCCTGCTCGGCGCGCAGTTCGCCGAGGCGTTCCCAGTTCTCCTGCGCGTAGCTCGCGAGCGCCTCTTCGGTGGCAACCTGCGTGCGGGCTCTGGCCACTTCAGCCTCTGCGCCCAAGAGGTTCGTTTCGTAGATGCGCGGATCGATGCGCACCAGCACGTCGCCCTGTTTGAAGAAGCCGCCGCTCACGAACGCCGGCGACACGTCCACGATTTGCCCAGACACCTCCGAGACCAAGGTGGTCTCCGTGCGTGGTGAGACAGAGCCTTGGGAGGGAACGGTGAAGGCGACGGGTTCGCGTTTCAGCGCGGCGACGCTGACCAAGAGCGATGGCTCCGGCGGTGGCGCCTGCGCCACTTGCGGACGCGCCAGCGTCATCCAGTAGGCGGCGCCGCCCGCGACCGCGAGGAAGACGATGGGCAGCGCGGCCTTCGGCGACAGCGCACGACGGAGCACGCTGGCGACTTGGCGCCAAGCGGCGCTTAAGCGTCGTAACATGGCGCTATCCTAACCGGGTTCCTCCCGCGCCATGCGGCCTTGGCCGGTTTGGCGCCCACCACGCGCATGAGCGAGCCAGCAGAGCCTTTTCCCAGCGCCGGCAACGCGGCGCGAGACGCCTTCGCCCGCGATGGCTACCTGATCCTGCGGCAACTGGCCGCCGCTGAAGATTGCCGGCGCATGGCCGCGCAGGCACTGGCCGCCCTCAACCCGGTGGTGGCGCCGGCGGAGTTCGAAGCGGACGTGGGCTATGCCGGGGCGCCGCGCGGCCGCGCCGCCGCCGGCGGCGACACGCCGAGGCGCTTGCTCGGCGCCTACGCCCGCGATGCGTCGTTCCGCGGCTGGGCCCGGCACCCAAGCGTTGCGCGCATGGTGCGGCAGCTGTTGGGCAGCGCGGACCTGCGCCTGTCGCAATGCCACCACAACTGCGTGATGACCAAGCATGGTGGCCACTCCAGCGCCACGCTGTGGCATCAGGACATCCGCTATTGGAGCTTCGACCGGCCAGAACTGGTGTCGGTGTGGCTGGCTTTGGGCGCGGAGACTTGTGCCAACGGCGCGCTTTGGGTGATTCCGGGCAGCCACCGCGAGTCGCTGCGCCGCGGCCGCTTTGATGGCGAACTGTTCCTGCGCCCGGACGTGCCGGACAACGCTCCCCTGATTGATGCTGCGGTGGCATTGACGCTGGAACCCGGCGACGCGCTCTTTTTCCACTGCCGCTTGCTGCATGCCGCGGGGCGCAACGACACCGATGTGGTGAAGCTGTCCGTGGCGTTCACCTACCATGACGCCGCCAACCAACCGATTCCTGGCACCCGCTCGGCGCAATACCCAGCGATCGTGGTGTGAAGGGTTCGGCGCGCGCCGGGTGGCGGCCTCAGAGCCGGCCCTTCCCCAAGTCCAGCCGGCCGCGAGCTAGGTTGAGGCGCAGAATGTCGCTTGCGCCCTCCGCCAACCGCATGGCGCGCACACGCCGGTAAAGGCTCTCCAAGGGGTGCCCGATGTCCAATGACTTGCCGCCCACCAGCTGCATGGCCATGTCCACGACCCTGCCCACGGCTTCGGTGGCGAACACCTTGCAGGCAATGGTCTCGTTGACGACGTTCTCCCCGGCATCGGCGAGCCGCGCTGTGCGGTAGACCATGCTGCGGGCAGCGAACGCATCGATGCGCATGTCCGCGTAGCGCATGCGCACGCCTTCCCGGGCGCCCAAGGGGGCGCCGCTCCGATGCGGCGCTTCAAGGTGCGCGGTGACGAAGCCCAATGTCCAGCGCATGAGCCCCACGCACTCGGCCGCGAACGCCAAGCGCGTGTTTCCGATTTGGCCTAGGGCGCGGGGCAGGCCTTCGCCCGGGCGCCCGACGAGATTCGCCGTCGGCACCTCGACGTCCTCAAACACGAAGTGGGCGTGGCGGGTGCCGTCCATCGAGCCAAAGACGCGCTTGATGCGCACGCCGGCGGCGTCCGTGTCGATCACCACCATCGCCGGCCCCGCGCCCTCGACTTCGACAAGCGCGTTGATGAAGTCCGCCTCGACGCCGCCGGTGACATAGGACTTCTGCCCGTTCACGACCAAGGCATCGCCCGTGATGCGGCCCCAAGTGGCGCGGGGCGCGTCGTCCGGTTCGGTGAAGCCGAAGGCGCCGCGTTTCTCGCCGGCCAAGAGTGGCGCCAGATAGCGGCTCGCCACCGGCTCGCCGGCGCCGGCCAACACGCCGGGCCCGGGGCCGAACACCGGCAGGTGCCCCAAGTTGTGGCTCGCAAGCGTGTCTCGGACGACGGTGAGCGCCAAGGCGCCGGCTTCGCTGCCGCCGTGCGCCTTGGGCTGCGTCATGGCGAACAGCCCAGCGGCTTTGCTGGCGGCGACGATGGCGGAGCGATTGGCGGCCACGTCGGCCGCGAGCGGGGCGAGCACGTCGCGGGCCACCGCGTCCACGTCGTCGCGCAGGCGGGCGAGGTCTGGCGTCAAGGCTTCTGGCATCGGCCAAGCCTAGCATGGCCGTGTGGTGGCAGGCGGCGCTGGGCAGGGCTGACGTCGGCGCTGGCCCACCGATGGCTTGCCGCTGGCGAAGATTCGGTGAGCGCACCGAGACGACACTGCCCGTGCCATTGACGCGGAGCGCTGGGGCGCTTCGTCGTGGATAACGAGCCACTCGAGCAAGCGGTAGAATGAGCGGTTCGCCCCCGAAACACCCGCCACCGCATGCCGCAACTCGACCCTCGCGCCGCGCCGCCGGCCGGGGCGGTCGTCAACTGGCAGTCGCTGCATGGCAGCGCTGCCGGCCTCGCCGTCGCCAATCTGGCGCTGGATGGCGATCGCTTTGTGCTGTACGTCGCGTCCGACACCGAGGACGCGATGCGCATGCGCCGCGAGATCGACTTCTACGCCGGTGGCAAGGCGCCGCTGCTGTCGTTTCCGGATTGGGAAACGCTGCCGTACGACAACTTCTCGCCGCATCAGGACATCGTCTCCAGCCGCCTCGCCACGCTCTGGGAACTGCCCAGGGCCACGCGGGGCGCCCTCGTCACGCCCATGCGCACCTTGATACAGCGGCTGCCGCCAACGAGTTTCGTCGCCGGGCAGGCGCTGGTGCTGGAAGTGGGGCAGCGCTTCAACTTGGAGCGCGAGCGCGAGCGGCTGCAGCGCGCCGGCTACCACGCCGTTGGCACGGTTGCGGAACGCGGCGAGTACGCCGTGCGCGGCGCGTTGCTCGACATCTATCCGATGGGCGCTGCGCAGCCGGTGCGCATCGACCTCTTTGACGATGAGATCGAGAGCCTCAGAACGTTTGATCCAGAGACGCAGCGCACCGCCGAGCGCGTGGCGCAGATACGGATTCTGCCGGCCAAGGAGGTGCCCCTCGACGCCGCCGCCGTCCGGCGCTTCCGCGACGGCTGGCATCGCGCCTTCGATGTGGACGCGACGCGCTGCCCCGCGTATCGGGATGTGAGCGAGGGCAGGGCGCACCCAGGCATGGAGTGCTATCTGCCGTTCTTCTTCGAGGCCACGGCGACGCTCTTCGATTATCTGCCCGAAGGCGCCGTCATCGCGCTCGGCGCCGGCGCCCTGCCGGCCGCGGCGGCGTTCGAGGAGGAACTCGCGGCGCGCCACGCGTCGCTCGGCCACGATGTGGAGCGCCCCATTCCCGAGCCCAAGGCGCTGTACTTGACGCGCCAAGAGTTGCTGGCGGCGCTCGCGCCGCATAGCCGGGTACAGCTCGACCCAGACGGCGAGAAGCACCGTCATCGCGCCAGCCTCGGCGGGCGGCGGCTGCCCGAACTCACCGCCAGCCACCGCGGCCACGACGAAGCGCGGCGCCTGAAGGAGTTCCTCGCCGCTGTGGGCGCGCCAGTGCTGCTCACCGCGGAGACCCCTGGCCGCCGCCAACACTTCGAGGAGTTCTTGGGCCGTGCCGAGCTGCGGGTGGCGTCGGTCACCGGCTTTGCGGCGTTCCGCGAACTTGCGCCGCCGCTCGCGCTGACAGTGGCGGACATCGACCGCGGCGCGTGGCTGCCAGACTTCGCCGTCGTCACCGAAACCGAGGTGTTTGGGCGCCGCAACGAAGACGCGGCGGCGCGCGGCCAGCAGCGCGGCATCGACCCAGAACTGGTGGTGCGCAACCTCACCGAGCTCTCCATCGGTGCGCCGGTGGTACACATCGATCACGGTGTGGGCCGCTATCGGGGCTTGCGCGCCCTTGTGGTGGATGACGTCGAGCAGGAGTTCCTCGCCTTGGAGTACGCGGACGAAGCGCGGCTCTATGTGCCCGTCGCCGCGCTGCAGCTCATCTCGCGCTATGCCGGCGCCGATGCCGAGCACGCGCCGCTGCATCGTTTGGGTTCGGATCAGTGGGAAAAGGCCAAGCGCCGCGCCGCGCGGAAGGCATTCGATGTGGCCGCCGAGCTGCTCGACATCCAAGCGCGGCGGCAATTGCGCGAGGGCACGGCGTTCGATGCGCCGGACGCGGAGTACGCCCGCTTCTGCGAGCAGTTCCCGTTCGAGCCCACCGCGGATCAAGCCGCCGCCATCGACGCCGTGCTGGCGGATTTGTGCTCGCCAAAGGCCGCAGACCGGCTGATTTGCGGCGATGTCGGCTTTGGCAAGACGGAAGTGGCCATGCGCGCCGCCTTCGTTGCGGTGCAGTCCGGCAAGCAGGTGGCGGTGCTCGCGCCCACCACGTTGCTCGCCGAGCAACACTACGAGACATTTCGAGACCGCTTCGCGGATTGGCCGGTACACATCGAGGCGCTGTCGCGGCTGCGCTCCGCCGGCGATGCGCGCGCCATCGTGCAGCGCATCGGCGCCGGCACGGCGGACATCGTCATCGGCACCCACCGGCTGCTCGGCGCGGATGTGGCGTTCAAGCGCTTAGGCCTCGCCATCATCGACGAAGAGCACCGCTTTGGCGTGCGGCAGAAGGAGCGTCTGCGCGCGTTGCGGGCGGAGGTGGATGTGCTCGCCCTCACGGCGACGCCCATTCCGCGCACCCTGAACATGGCCATGAGCGGCATGCGCGATCTCTCCATCATCGCCACGGCGCCGGCGCGCCGCCTGTCGATCAAGACGTTCGTGGTGCGCAAGGCCAACCACTTGCTGCGCGAAGCCCTTGCCAGGGAGTTCGCCCGCGGCGGCCAAGTGTTCTATGTTCACAACGAGGTGCAGTCCATCGAGCGGGTGGCGGACGAACTGCGTCGGCTGGCGCCGACCGCGCGCGTCGGCGTCGGCCACGGGCAGATGCCCAAGCGGGCGCTGGAACGCACCATGGCGGATTTCTACCATCGCCGCTGCAATCTGCTCGTTTGCACCACCATCGTCGAGAATGGCATCGACATTCCCAACGCGAACACCATCCTCATCGACCGCGCCGATCGCTTTGGCCTCGCGCAGTTGCATCAGTTGCGTGGCCGCGTCGGGCGCTCCCATCATCAGGCATACGCCTACTTGATGACGCCGGATCTGCGCGCCATCACCGCCGATGCCCGCAAACGTTTGGACGCCATCGAGGCGGCGGGCGAGCTAGGCATCGGCTTCACCCTCGCCACGCACGACTTGGAGATTCGTGGCGCGGGGGAACTGTTGGGACAAGAGCAATCCGGGCAAATCGAGACGGTGGGCTTCGCCCTCTACATGGAACTGCTCGAACGCGCCGTCGCCTCCATCAAGGCCGGCAAGACACCGGATTTGGACGCGCCGCTGCCGACCCTGACCGGGCGCAGCGAGGTGAACCTGCATGTGCAGGCGCTCATTCCAGACGATTACCTGCCGGACGTCCACGCCCGGCTGATCTTCTACAAGCGCATGGCCAACGCCGCCGGCTTCGAGCGCTTGGACGACCTGAAGGTGGAGATGATCGATCGTTTTGGCCGCTTGCCGGAAGCCCTCGACAACCTATTTCGGATGACGGCATTGAAGCTCAGTTGCCAAGCCTTGGGCATTGCCAGCCTGCATGCCGGCGCCGCGTCTGGCCGCATCGACTTCGAGGCCGACACGCCGGTTGAACCCGCCCAAGTGGTCAACTTGGTGCGCGGCGACCCTGGCACGTTTCGCCTGCAAGATGGCGTCCGGCTGCGGTTCGAGGCGCCCATGCCGGAAGCCGAGGAGCGCTTCGCGTTCGTGGAAGGGCTGCTGGAACGCTTGGTGGGCGCAGACACGCCGCGTCTGGTGGCCGGCGCGTAGCGGGGCCGCCGTAGTGCGCCAGCTCCGCAGGCATCGCCGCGTGCCGCGCTTCGGGCGCACGGGTGTGGGTCTGCCGCCACATCGCCTGGAGCGCTCCGTGGCCGCCAATGCATAGGGCGTTCGTTGCTGCGGTGGCAGCGGTGCTTGCGGCCAGTGTCCCGCTCGGCGCCGCGACGCCTTTGGATGTTGAGCGATTGCTGGCGCGCAAGTGGCTCAGCGTCGAGGTGGCGGTGGTGCGCCATCGCGTCCCGGATGAGCAAGGGGAAGCCCTAGTGCTGTTCGGGCCCCGGCGCTATCCGCGTGGGCTCATGCTGTTGGTCGACAGCGTGGAGCATCCGCCTTTGCGTGAGGCGCTAGTGGACGCCGAGCCCGCCCAAGCGCCGCTGGATGGCCCGCTGCCGCCGGCGTGGATGTGGGCCGATCCGCCGCCGGCAGCGGCGGAGGAAGATGCGCTGGGGCCGGGGGGCATGACCGCCCCGCCGGAAACGCCGCCGGCCGTCCCGCCCCTTGTGGCGGCGCGCGCCGCCATCGCCGCGTTCGAGCAGAGCCTTGTGCGTGAGCGCGCCAATTGGCGGCGCGAGGAGCTTTCCTTGGCGCGCGCCGTCGCCCGCCTCGGCCGTTCGAGCGACTTCGAGGTGGCAGCGCATGGGCGCTGGCTGCAGGCGCTTCCCCCCAGCGCAAGGCCGAGGCCGCTCTTCGCACAGTTCGGTGCAAGGTTGCCGGGCGGTGTGTTCGAGCTGGAGGGCACCATCAGCGTCTCGCAAGGACGCTACATCGACATTGCGCTGGAACTCATCGCCCCGGCGCCTGCCGCTGGCGGCGCCCCGTGGCAGCTTGAGCGGGATGGCTACGCGCTGCTTGCCGAGAGCCGCCGGGCGCGGGATGGCGAGATTCACTACTTCGACCACCCGCGCTTCGGCGTGGTGGTGCGGGCACAGGAACTGGCGATGCCTCAGGAATTGGTCGCGTTGCTACAAGCTGCGGAAGAGGGCTTGTAGCACGTTCTCGATGTCTGTGGCGCCGCGCTCGGCTGCCGCCTTGATGTCCGCTTCCGAAATGGCGCCCGCCCCCCGTCCGGCAGCGGGATTCACCGACACGCACAGGCCGGCGAAGGGCAGCTCCAGTTCCCGCGCGAGGCCCGCCTCCGGCATGCCCGTCATGCCCACGATCGTGCAGCCGTCCCGCTCCAAGCGATCCACTTCCGCGGCAGATTCCAAACGCGGCCCTTGCACGCTGGCGTACACCCCTTGCCGATGCAGCCGCTCTGCCTCGATGCATGACGCCGCGGCGCGGATCAGGCGTTCGCGCAGAGCGCCATCGTAGGGTTCCCCGAAGTCCACATGCCACGCCGGGCCATCGGGTTCCACAAAGGTGTGTTCGCGCCCCCAGCTATAGTCGATCAGCTGCTGCGGCACGATGATGTGCCCAGTGCCGCAGGCGGCGTCGATGGCGCCGACGGCGTACACCGCCACCACATAGTCCGCGCCGAGTTCGCGCAGCAGCCAAATGTTGGCGCGGTAGTTGACGCGATGCGGCGGAATGCGTTGGGCGCCGTGGCGATCCAGGAACAGCGCCTCCACGGTGCCGAAGGTGGCCGTCTCCGGGATGGCTGAGGCGGTGCCGTAGGGCGTTTGTGCATCGGCGCCTGCGGCCGGCCGCCACGCTGCGCCGCCCAAGCCGCGCAACCCCGTGCCGCCGATGACGGCAACCTTCACGATGCGTCCTCGCCGTCCAAGTCCAGGGCGTAGATGCCGGTCAAGTTGCGCCACCAACCGTTGTAGTCCATGCCGCAGCCGACCAAGAAGCGATTTGGCGCGGCGAGGCCGGCGTAATCCGCGGTGGTGGCGCGACCGGGCACGTCCTTGTCCACCAGCACGGCGGTGAGCACGCGGCCGGCGCCATCCTCTGCCAGCCGGGTGCTCAACCGGGCGAGGGTCACTCCCTCGTCCAGCACGTCATCGACCAGCACCACCGTGCGCCCAGCGACGTCTCGCCCCAGCCCAACCCGGGTGTGCAGGGCGCCGCTTTCTTCCGGCGCGGCGCCGAGGTAGCGCCAAGCGTGGACGAAATCCAGTTCCAGCGGAAATGACAGCCGCTGCAAGAGCCCCGCGGTGAACGGCAAGCCGCCGTTCATCACGCACACGATGAGGGGACAATCGCCCTCCAAATCCAACGTCATCTGCACCGCGAGTTGGTCGATGGTGCGCTCCACCGCGGCCTTGTCGTAGAGGCAGGCAGCGCGTTCGAGCAATTCCACGGCTTGCGCGGAGCGCTCCGCAAGTTCAGGGCGCATCGGTGGCGTTCTCCAGCAGGACGGTTTGCGTGGGGAAGGCCACTTCGGCGCCGTGTCCTTCAATGATGGCCGCGATTCGGAACAGGATGTCTTCCTTGATCTCGTGGAACTCTTCCCAAACCGTGGTCTTGGTGAAAGTGTAGACGAAGAAGTTCAGCGACGATTCGCCGAAGTTCACGAAGTTCACCATCAGCGTGCGCGACACGTCAATGGCCGGATGCTCCTTCAGCATCGCGCGCACCGCCTCGATGATGGCCCGCAAAGCGCCGATGTCCGCATAGCGGACGCCGACGGTCTCGTAGATGCGGCGGTTGCGCATCCGCGACGGATTCTCCACGGAGAGCGAGGTGAAAACGCTGTTGGGAACGTAGAGGGGGCGTTCGTCGAACGTGCGGATGCGCGTCAATCGCCAGCCGACGTCTTCCACCGTGCCCTCAATCTCGCGATCCGATGAACGAATCCAATCGCCCACCGAGAAGGGCCGGTCCAAGTAAATCATCAGGGCGCCGAAGAAGTTCGCCAGCAAGTCGCGCGCGGCGAAGCCGATGGCAATGCCGCCGACGCCGCCGAAGGCGAGCACGCCAGTCACGCTGAAACCCAAGCTCTGCAGGGCGATGAGGAAGGCGGTGATGATGACGGACGCGCGCAACAACTTGGCAATGGCGACGGACGTGGTGCGGTCCATCGGCACCTTCATGTAGGCCTCGTCCGACAGGTGGGCTTCCATGAAGCCGATGAAGCGCACGCCAAACCAAGCGAGCAGCGCAATGACGGCCACCTCGCGAATCGTCGCCACATAGTCGAACAGCCCGGGCGGCGCCCGCTCCCCGACGACCTCCGCCGCCCAAGAGATGCCGACGACATAGATGCCCATGCCCAGCGGCCGGCGCGCGGCATCGAGCAGCGCGTCGTCGTACAGGTTGTGCGTCTTCTCAGCTTGGGTTGCCAAGCGATCGAACAGCCGCTTGGCCATGTACCGAGCGGCGAGCGTCGCCGCCACGATCAAGAAGACGTAGGCAGCCCACCCCCGCTCCGTGAAGTACCCGAAGAAGTCTTCCATGTGCCCCACACAGCCGCCCGGCGGCGCCAAAGGTGCTGCAAGCGCACGGGCGAAGTCAAGCTGTTGTGGGCGGCACGGCGGCGCGAAGCGGCGATGCCCGCGGCGGAGCGTCGAGCCCCGTCGCCACGACAAAACGGCAAGGAGGAGCCCGACCGGCTGTTCGCCGCGGTGGGCCGCGCTTAGTCGGGCAAGCTCGCCATGCGGAGTATGATTGTGACGTGCGCTCGCGCCGCGGGCGTGAAGTGCCAAGCGAGTGGAGCCACTTGCACAACGACGAACCAACTCTGCGGGACCGGCTCGGCCGCGATGCCCTCATCAAAGAGGTTGGCGAAGCCATCGCCACCTGTATGCCACCGCAGGTGTTCGGCGTGCATGGCGACTGGGGTCTTGGCAAGACCAGCTTCCTGCAGCAGGTGCGCTGGTACCTGACGGGCGACAATCCGCAGAAGCTGGATACGATCAATGCTCCAAGGAAGTCGGCATACGGCGACAGGATTCAACCGGTCTGGTTCGATGCGTGGCGCTACCACGCCGAGGCCGTGCCCGTTGTGGCATTGCTGCAGGAGATCCGGGCGCAGTTGTCGTCCAAAGCACTGAAGGGATTGGCAGCCAAGCGTCTTGGTGAGATAGCGGTGAAGGGCGCCTTGCTCGGGCTGGATGAGCTGACCAAGAAGATCGGCTTCCAATATGCGAAGTTCCAGCAGGCAAGCCGCCAGTGGGACGCGGAGAACTTGGCCGCGACGCTGCCATCCGAAACGCTGCGGCTAAATCTGCAGGAGACCATTCAGCTGCTCTTGCCGGGAACGGACGAAACCGCACCGGATGGACGAGGCGGCAAATCCCGACTGGTGGTGTTCGTAGACGACTTGGACCGTTGTGAACCAGAGGCCGCATACCGTCTGCTGGAAGGGTTGAAGGTCTATCTCACGTTGAACAACTGCGTCTTCGTGCTGGGCTTGAATCAGAAGGCGGTGGAGGGCGCGATCGCCAGCCGACTGGCGGGCGGGCTTCCCGACGAGAACGCGAGGCAGGACGCCCAAGTACGCGCCGCATCCTATCTGGAGAAGATCTGCCAGAACGTCTGGCATCTGCCCACTGTCGAAGCGCCGGGTCGACTGCTGTGCGAATTCATTAGGGACGGTGACAACAGTGTTGAGGCGTACCAAGTAAGTTGGCTGCGTCAAGTTGTGGGTGATGGGCCGTGTCTGCCGCCGAACCCCCGCAAGCTCAAAGGTCTTGCCAATCTGGTGGTTCGCTTGTGCTCGCGGCTGCCCAGCGGCCTCAAAGATGATGCGGCGGGACGTAACGAGATGTGGAAGCTGCTCATCGTCGCTTATGTCCACCAGTTCCATCATGAGCTCTATGTACGCTGGCAGGCCAATCCGGATGTCTTCCGATACATCGTGAGATGGTGTCGTGGCGATTGGGCGGAGTTAGACATCCTCGGCGGGCTCAAACTGCCCAAGGAGCTTGACGAGCCCGCCGATTCTGAGGAGGCGCGAGGAGTCGAACGGGACACGTTCCCGGATCCGACTACGGCCGACGTGTTCTGGATTCAGGACATCGTGCGTGCCACGCCGAAGCACTTCTTGGATTTTGCTCCGTATCTCTAGAGGAAGGCAGCATGACGGAGGCTCGCTTCGACAACTTGCCCGAGGCAGAGATATACGCCAATCCGCCGCTTCGCGCCTATCTCTCCAATGTTCAGAGGCGGCATGGGTATGTCAGCCTGCTGGGCCTGCCGGATCGCAGCGACCGCCCCAAAGTTCCTATTGAGTTCATGCTTGTCCCGCCGGTGGTGTCGTCGCGTCCCATCTCCGTCGATAGCAATCCCAAGGAGTGGATGCCGCGATGCGAGAGCCTTGTCGCAGCCCTCGAACGCTACGGACGTGTGCTGCTGCTGGGCGATCCCGGCACCGGCAAGACGACGTTCTTCGATTACTTGGCGTGGCTGCTCACGTTCGCCGGGGGTAACCGCCCGACCCTAGCCCGATTCGGCTGGGTGCTGCCGGTGCCGATGGTGCTGCGTGAACTCCCGCTCGAATCCGTCACGACGTTCGACGGCCTGCTCGGCGCTTTCTTGTCGCAGCGCATGGGCGAACCTCTTCGAGAGGGCGACTATGTACGAAGCATGTTGGAAGAGGGGCGGGCATTGGTGATGCTCGATGGCATCGACGAACTCGGCGGCAAAGAGGCGCGGCTCAACTTGCGAGAAGCCGTGTTCGATGGCATGCGACGATTTCCCGACTGCCTTTGGCTGCTCTCCTCGCGCATCGTCGGCTACAGCGAAGTGCCTTTTGAACGCCGGCAGGTTCCGGGAAAGAACAGTGGCGGCAACGCCGCCGACCCGGCCGCCCCGAAGATCGGCAAGCGCTACATGGCACCCTTCAACGACGGGCGGATCAAGCGGTTCGTGCAAAACTGGTACACCATGCGTGACAAGGACGCACTCAAAGAGGGCAAGGCCGATGAATTGGTGCAGGCCATTGGCAAGGACGAAGCGCTGCAGCGGCTGGCACGGGTTCCCAACATCTTGGCGCTGATGGCGTTGGTGCATCGGAATGAAGCCATCCTGCCGCACGAGCGGTGGTTGCTCTACGAGCGAATCGCCGAGGCGTATCTGGAATCTATCGACAAGCACCGGGGTATCGGCACAAGCGCACACGACCTTCCGCGCAAGAAGATGTGGCTGGCTCGCGTCGGGTATGAGATGCAGAGGCAGCGGGAGTACCACGGCGACACCGACTTGCTCGTTCCCTGCGCTGACGCGCTGCATTGGATCGGCAGCGAGATGGAGCGCAGCAAGGCGTTCGTCGACGTGCCCACTCCCGCTGAGTTCCTTTCGTTCATTGGCCAGCGGAGCGGGCTATTCGTCCCTAGGGCTGACGACCAGTACGCCTTCAGCCACCTCTCATTTCAGGAGTACTTTGCGGCCGTTGCGCTCGAAGGCGAGGTCACTGGCTTCAAGTGGGCCAAACATGGCCGATCTGCTTTGGGCTTCAACAGAAGCAGCCTTGCCGCATGGGCACGGCAACCTTCTTGGCTGGAGACGTTCTGCTTCCTGTTCGAGATGCTGGCCAACCGACCGGAGTGGCACGGCGAGTTGATGAACTGCGTGTTTGGGGAGGACTTCTCCTTGCTCGGCGAATTGGAAACCGGTGAGGAACTCTTCAATTTGGGTTATCTGGCGGCGCGTTTGGTAGCGAATCCGTATTCGGGGCTAGGCGCTAGCGATCGAGCGGCAGCGACCGACTGGTGCGTTCGCATACAAATCATATGCTCGGACTATTGGTTCCGAAATGGCGATTACGTCACCGACCGATCCTTGTTTGAGTTGCTGACGGCGGGGGATCAGGGTTTGTCCGCTGAAGTGATGGCTTCGATCCGCAAGGGCTGGGTCGAGGTTACTGAGGACCTGCACCACAGGATTCTAGACCTTCGGCGAGCCAACATCGCCAACCTCGATCTAGTTTCTGCCTTGTCCAGCTTGGAGGTGCTCATTCTCACTGACACTAACATAAGTGACATCAACTGCATCACGGATCTGCCGGATCTGTGTTGGCTGGAGCTTGAGGGGACGGCCGTCAAGGACATCTCTTCGATTGGCAACATGTCGCAGCTCGAGTTTTTGAACGTGATAGGTACGCAGGTCAACGACATTGCACCACTTGCTCGTTTGGAGGCCCTAGATGCAGTATTGCTGTCGTCTCCACCCGTCCCACAAGAGGCGATTGGCGAACTCCAAGAGTCCCTGCCAGACTGCGACATCGTGACGGACGAAGGATCATGACCTCTCTGCAATTCTAGGGCGGGTGTTCCACATCGCCCCGCCCTGCGGACATGCATTTGGACCACTGCTCTAGCGTTGACGGAGAGCACGGTTTACCCCAACGTCGTAGCGGGTCTTGGATCTGCTTGGCGGCGAGGTGGGCGTCGCGGAGGTGACGCTCAGCAACCCGCGGCGTTAAGTGTTGACGCCCATCGCGGTCATAGCGCTGGCTGGCACTGGCGCGCTGACGTGTGCATCCCGGAGCACATCGCCGTTCAACTGCAACTCGAAGCGGAAACGATGTGGGAGGTGTCTGTCGGGGACGGCAGGAGCGTCGGCGTCCCCCATGCGGGCCCGGTCCAAGTATCTTTCGGAGACCGGCTCTGTTATGTCGGTGCGCTGGTCCCTGGCGACGAGGTGCTGCTCGGCTCGGTTCCGATGGCAGACATGGATTTGATCGTCAACCCGGGCCGAAAGGAGGTGACGGTCGATCCCGTCAGCCCCAATCTTCCTCACGCCCGAGTGAAGTGGATGTCGTAGCCGAGGAGTTGCTCGACGGACATCACCCACCGCGCTCGCCCGCGCCTGCGCATCGGCGACTGGTTCAGCCTCCGGCCCCCACCGCCTGAACCCTCTTGCGATGCGCCAGCTGACGGCCTTGTCGTCGAGCATCTTGCCAGCGTCGCCGGCCTCATTGAAGCAATGGCTTTGCCGGGTTCTTCAAACCGCTCTAGGGCGGCATCTGGCGGAGCCGGCAATCACAGGGTGACCGCCGCCACCACCACTATGCGCCGTTGGGCCCACGGGGAATGTCCACAGGGTCCAGCATCACGCCGCCGTAACGGTGATCGAAGCCGTCGGGCCATTGCCGCTTGAGTTTCGCCCCCAGACGCCGATGATGACATTCTCGCCGGAAGCGGGCAGATTGGTTGTGATCGTGTAGCTCGTGCCCGCCGAACTCGTTTGCGCGCCCTCACGGCCGCCGCGCCATTGAACGCGGTACGAAGCGGCCCTACACCACTGCATCCCACGACACGGCACAGAACGTCTCGCTTCCCCCGCCGGCCGCTAGCGAGCGCTTGCGGGCCTACGCGCGGCGGCGACGAGAGCCGCCACATGCCGAGCTGTCGTCACTGCACTCCGCACCTGCAACGGACGAGACCGAGCGGTTGCAGGACGCCGCAGGGCGGACGGTGGACGCGAACTAGCGGGCAGGCGCGATGGGTTGGGGAAAGCGACTCGGATCGAACCTGCAACCATCGCCACCACCAAGCAATGGGCGCGGCGAAGATGAAATAGGGTGATTTGCCCTTGTCTCGCGACTATCTCGCCAAAAGACGCACCTGAGAGGCGCTTGGAGAGCGCCTGCGACGAGGCGGCATTAGTCTGCGAGCGACTAGCCGAACCCCCGCACGGACCGAAAACAGACTCGCCGCGCGCAGCACACGCGAATCTCATCCCGAGAGCAGTCCAAGGAGATCAGGCCTGACAGCCCTAATGCTGCGCGTTCGTTGACCATCAACGTAATGCAGCAGCACCTCACTACCATCTTCATCCGTCTCTACGCGAAGGTCAGTAACTAACCGAGCCTCAAGAAAGGGATTGTGTCCACAATGTATTCCTTTGCGACCATCCACCATTGACTCCACCTCGGCTGGGTAGGGTAGTGTTCCCGGTCCAAAGTCGTGAGCATAACGCAGCATCTCTCCGACCGAAGCAGTCAGGTCGGTATGTAGCTGTTCCACCCGGCACCGCACAGCCTCTTCATCGAGGGACGCACTCAGAATGGCGGCTATGGCCTCGTCGCCACTCGTAGAGACGCATTTGACTAGCCAAGCTTTCATCACACTCTCCAATGTCGATCAAAAGAACGTGGACCAAACTACCATACAGGTCAAGGGATGGGCAACAAAACACTTCCAAGAAGGACGGCCTACGGTGTCTGGGAAGCGGGGAAGCCGTTTTCCGTCCTCCAAGACCTGCGGACAACGGAATGTCAGCGAACGCTCTCTCCGACCAGCCAGCCCGACCCGCGACCGGGCGATGGCGACCGCCAAGCTCACCAGCGGTAGCAGCCAGCCGCGTGGGGGCGGTGCTGGACGCGGAACGCCGCGACGACAGTCGCCAGGCACGATCTCTCCGGCCGCCCCGGCAGGCGCAAGCACAAGACCAAGCTGGCGGCCAAGAGCGCAATGGCGGTCGTCGCAGTCGGACTGCCACCTGTACGCCGGTGAGCCGTTCGGCTTGGAGCGCAGCGAGCGCGACTCGAAGGCTCGCGCAGTAGCCGACGCTCGGCCGGCAACTCCTCACCAAGCGTCTCCGCCGCGCTCTCGGTTCCGTACCGATCTGCAACCGCCCCTGTCCTTCCGCCAATCCTTTGATTCATAACCAGAATCACCGTCGTGTGCGTTCCGCAGGCGTCCACGACGATGCCTTCCAGCTTGCCATCCTCTGCCCTTGGCATAAACTGGTGGCAAACCTGCGTGTCAACGCAAAGTAGAAATGTCCCCTTTTGCCGGCGACGCAGCCCGTGAACGGCCGAGCCGCCGAGCCCGTCCGAGCAGCGTTTTCCACGGTCTTTCCACGAGCGCGGTCCCCCGCCCAAAAGAGCGGCGGTGGGAAGGCGGTGGTAAACGCGGCGCCGCTTCGGACGCGCCCGTCCCTGGCCCGGCGCGGCCCTCATGCCGCGGCGCGCGCCGGCTTGAACGGCCGGCGCCACGGATGGTCCGGCGCCGGCTTCCAGTCCGGCCGCGCGGCCTGCGCCGCCTTCGCCTCGTCCACCCGGTCCCGGACGTCCTTCTCGCCAGCGACCGCGACCGCCGCCTCGCCTTCCGCCAGCACCCGGAACGCGAGCCTGCGCCCCTTGAGCAGCACCGACGCCGCGCCGCCGAAGCCCTTGCGCACCGTCACCGCGGCGCCGCGGAGCCGGCGGCCCTTGCCCTCGCCGACCAGCTGGAACTCGCGCCGCTCGAACTTGAACGTCAGGTTCCTCGACAGCTTGCGGACATGGTGCTCGCAGAGGATCAGCGACAACTCCTCGGCGTCGTGCAGCACCGGGCGGTGCGCGTCCGCCGCGTCTCGCGGCGGCGCCGCGAAGCGCCGGTTGAAGTCCGCCATGAACTCCGGCAGGCAGCCGTTCGCCGCCTCCATGCCGTCGATCCCCCGCAGCCGCATCTCCTTCACCAGCCGGTCCTGCAGCGTCAGGTTCGCCCGCTCCACCCGCCCCTTCGCCTGCGGCGCGCTCGCGTGGATCGGCTCGATGTCCAGGGTCTTGAGCGCCCGCGTGAACTGCGTCGGCGCGTCCTCTCCATCCTTCCGGTTCACCCGGAACACGCTGTGGCGGTCCGAGTAGAGCGCCACAGGCCGGCCGTGCGCCGCCAAGTGCTCCCGCAGCGTCTCCATGCAGGCTTCCGTCGTCTCCGACCTGAAGAACCGCAGCGCCAGCAGCCGGCTCGTCGCGTCGTCGATGAACACGATCAGCGCGCAGCGCAGCCCCCGCCCCTCGAACCAGTCGTGCGGCGAGCCGTCGACCTGCACCAGCTCGCCAACCCGCGCGCGGCGCGGACGGCTCTGGTGGACGCGCGCCCCCCGCCGCCGCTTCGGGCGCCACAGGCCATCCTCCGCCATCCACTTCCTCAGCGTCTCGCGCGACAGCGGCAGGCCATGCTCCTCCGACAGCTTCTCCGCCGCGAACGTCGGCCCGAAGTCCGAGTAGCGCTCCCGAACCAAGCGCAGCGCCTCCCGGCGCGCCTCCTCTGCGAACGCCCTGTTCGACGGCGCGCCCCGGCGCTTGGACGCCATCCCCGCCGCGCCAAGTTCCCGGCGCCGCTTCGCCAGGCGCTTCACCTGCCTCACGCTCAGGCCCAGGCGCTCCGCCGCCTCACGCTGCTTCAGCCGCCTCTCGACCACCGCCAGCACCACCGCCGCCCGGTCCGCTTCCTTCACCGTCATCAACGCCCCTTCCGCAACCAAACCAGCACCCTCCCGCCCAGCGAAAAGGGGACACTTTAAAGTTGCAGAAAGGGGACATTACGACTTTGCGCTAACACTGGTGGCAAACCTGCGGGTGCATATGCTTGGCTCAATCTCGCTGCCGCGCAAGGGGATGGAGATGCGAGAGAGGGCCAGGCAGAGTTGCGCGAGCTCATGACCCGGGCCCAGATCGCAGAGGCGCAGAAGCTCGGTCGTGAACTCGCCGACTGACCGCAGGGGCACCGCCACTTTTTCGCCAATCCTTGTGCCCTTTCGTCCGCGGTGCGCCGTCGCAAGCATCCCGTCATGCGCACGGAGAAACTGCGATAGACCATGCTCTTGAGTCATGGGCACGGCGCTCGCCGCAGTGGGGCCCAGCGCCAGCGACGCCTGCACAATGGTGTGGTGGCCAGGGGAAACCAGCAACCGATCAGCGAAGGGCGAAGTGGGGCGATGCGGACATACAAGGCCGGACTCGCCATCGGCGCCGCGCGCCTCGCGCAGGGTCCGGCGCTGGCGCACGGAGGCGGGCTGGACTCGGAGGGCGACCACACCGATCGCCGCAGTAACGCCGGCGCCGGCAAACATGGAACGGACTGAAGAACCTGTCCTGATGCCAGTGTTCGCTACTGGCACGACTGCCTTCCTTGGCATCCCACAACCACGCGTCGCATCTGGCGAAGCGGTTTATCCAATCATGACGAATCGCGCTACGGTGGCAGCACCGGCAGCAGGCGCACACCTGAGTAGCCCGCTGGGTGGGGACTGCCAGTTGCCGCTTTGGGTCAATTCGCTGGAAGCGGGTCGGGCACAACGCGCCCTCATCCGATTCTTACCCCTCAAATTCCAAACGCCTACCTTTTTGAGGCGCAAGCCCCATTGTCACCGCCCCAAAACCCCCAAGGCTTTCGGTTTCCATAAAATTCAGCTCGCCCCTTTGGCACCCAACACGCATAACGGGACTCTTCTCCTTTTACGTTTTGTTGATAGTCGACCTGCACATACCTCACGCAAATCTTGTTGCATTCCGGCATCTGCCGAATCTCGGCAATAGTCATCATCCCTGACGCGCCTGTTCTCGGATTGATCCATCGCGTCATGTGTCCAATGTTGATAACACCATTGTGTCCAACAAGCAGCTTGTCAATGGCGTTAACGCGCAACTCCTGATCATTCCCGCTTGGCGAAACTGACAGGCTATCTCCAATAGCGCTCACAACTCCCCTCCATCTAGCTATACGCCAATCATTGGACGGATGCGTATTGGCCATCATCGATCCCAATCTCCCCCATCCACTAGCCATTCCTTGGGACTGACGTGCCAAACGCAACAGTAGGTCTTGTCCCGCGCTTGGTTCCATGCCTGCATTCAACATGATCAACGCGGCATAATAATCCGCCTCAAGCTCGAACTGTTGACTGTATGCTCCCGCGCCAGCCTGGGCTCCCAAAGACCTCCACTCTTCAAACTGATCAACTCCTGTTTCCGCAGCCATCACACTCGCGATCAAAATTCCCGCCAAGGCACCCATCCCCGCATTTTCCGACTGTCTATTGAAGTGCCCGGCAAAAACGTGCCCATATTCGTGGGCAATAACGGCCGCGATTTCACCATCGCTACCCGCTTTGTGCATCAAACCTGAAGTGACTTGTATTCGATGATTGGGATCAACAGAAGCGTTTACGGAAGGCTCTTGAACGATGGAAATATTATGAACCGCGTCGGGTATGGTCCAACAATTCGTGGCCCGCGTTAGCTGGCAGGTCTTAACAAGGGCGGGGCCGAGCTTTACAATTATTCGACTTAGTGCGCTCTGCCACTCACTCGGCAAAAGCATTCTCGACGGCGGCAGTTTCCCCGCATTAATCGTATGCTGTGCTTCGTTAACTTCTGTTTGATATGGTAAAACCCCTTGAAGCCCCGGTGCCGTACATCCCACAAACAGAAGAATTGGAGCCACGAGTGTTGATAGGCAGCGGGCGCAATGTCCCCTCATTCGACTTATGCCCTCAAAATCCACACGTCTATCCTTTTTCTTGCGGCTCACGACAATCTCGCCGTAGACGCCGTTTTGTTTGGGATGACTGGCCTTTCCGCAGCAATTTTGCTTCGATCTTCCGTGCTTTCGAAGCCAAATGCTCCCTGTAAATCAAAAACACAACAGTAGCAGCCAACGCCATTCCAAAAGCATGTAAGAGCCACGCCAACTCATCGATCTTTTTGATTGCGGTTAGGGTGGCCAGAATCATCCAGAATGGAAGAAAGGGCAATAAGAACACCACGGGGGTGATAGCCAGCCTCCACCACTTCCGAAAACGAGCCATCCTGACATTAAACAGCGCAATCTTCGTGATCCAATAGGACAAATACGCCGCAGACGCCAGATACACGCCGGGTATAACTATCATCATTGCTGTCCCATTAACTCCACGCGAACTTCATCTCCGTCTAGGGCTGGCGGGCCGGCAGGTCGTGAGCCTTGTTGCCGGGGAGGTCGTCGACAGCTGGAAGTTGGTCGTCAGGAGGACGCAGTGCTTCCCGGTCTCGGGGTCGCGGCAGCCGATCCGCCGCAGCCGGCGCGGGCACCGCTTGAGCCCGCGCGCTCGTGAACTCGATGGTCTGGTCGGACGTGACGCCCTGCCGCCGGTTTGCTTCGCGCCTCTCCACGACCCGGTACCTGATCCCCTTCTTGAGCGACGTCACCAGGAAGACCCCTTGCGGAATCAACGAGTTGATACTGCTCTCCCCTAGTCTCACCTCAATTGGCGAGGCTGCCAGCCAGCGTCGCCAGTGTCAAACCCGTGAACCGGTTCTGTCAACGCAAAGCAGAGATGTCCCCTTTGGCCGGCGGGTGCAGCCGATGAAGCGCCTGCGGGCGTCCGGCGCTCTTTTGGCAATCTCTTGGACGGGACTCCGCTGCCCCTTCGCCATCCCTGCCAGTTCGACGACGCGGCGAAGCTGAATCTCGCCCCAGTTCCCAACCTGCCGGTTGTCCAACAGGGCGCCCGACAGCTTCGCGGTCTCCGCCGTCACGGACTGCACGTGGGCGCTCAGCTGCTCGATCTGCGGGTTCAGTTTCTCGTAGCCCTCGGACAGCGGCTTCACCAAGCCCTCGAACAACTGGTGCTTGCGGTCAAGTTCGCCCTTCGCCACCGCCATCGTCTTCTTGAAGTTCTCGTCGGCCATGCCGACCAACACTTCGCTGTTTTCACGGATCGCCCCAGCCACCTCAACCTTGACGGTCTCACCCAAGCGCTCTTTGGCGTCCTCGATCGCACGGCGGGCGTTGTTGCCCGACATTCCTCGGACGACCCACCCAGCCACCGCGCCGACGACCAGCCCCGCGACCGCTGCCATGATCGGCTCCATTTCAGCCTCCTTTGTTGTCGAACTTGAGCAGCATACGGGAGGCGGGCAGATTCACGGCTACTCGTCCGCCCACCGCAGCCGCTCCTTAAGGCCATTGAGCTGGCTGCGCCAAGGCAGACACTTCTCATGTTGAAGGCTGCCGACTACGATGCCGGGCGCGATGCCTTGTTCTTCGGCGAATTGGCAGACTTTGATGGCACTATATGGCTTGGACTGAACAAACTGTCGCCACGGCTTGCTGGGCACTAGGAAGTTGGCGGCCCAATGGTTAGCCTCCGCCTCGATTTCGTCGTCACCCCCATTCTCGCCATCGACGAACACAGTCTTCTTGCTGTGCAGCAAGATGTGCGCCGCTTCATGGAAGAAACTGAACCAGAGATGATCGCCAGTCTTGTAGCGGGCACTCAGGGCAATGATGGGCCGACGCGGCGAGGGCCACCAAGCAGCGCCGCTCAAGCGCATCTTTGGCAAGGGCTTCACTAGCGCTAGAGCAACGCCGCAGTCGTTGCAGAGGCGCCCCGCTTCGGGTACGGCATTGGATGCCTGTTCGCGGGTCAACGTGCGTACTTGGGCCAACGCGTCTTTGAACGCCGGCTCGCGATAGTCTGCAGACACTTGATCGGCCGCCTTCACTTCGGCCAGCCGGAGCCAAGTCGCAAGCGCGAAGCCATCGCTTGAGAAGGTTGGCGAGTGGCGGTAGGCGACGTTGCCAGCTCCGTACTTCGTGTGCCAAGCATCCACTGTGGCTACGCCGAAGAAGGCCAGTAGGCGGGCAGTTAGCGCGCTACCAAGAGCCGTCCCGTCGATGATGCCTCGCCTCGCCAGCTCCTTGACGGGGAATCTCTCTGCCCACGCCTTGCCTTCCTCGTCCCGATCCTCGGCGGCGCGCTTCCGGTGGAGCTGATAGTCCGCCTCAATGCCAAGCCAAATGCGGGCGCTCACTCCCAGTACCTTCTCGAACTGGAGTGCTGTGGTGGCTTCCACGGGCGCTTTGCCGGCGATGATTTCGCTGATGAGCTTCGCCGACCGACCGCACCGGCGCGCAAACTCGGCGTAGGAGTACCCCCGCGTCGCCAAATGCTCTTCGAGAACGGCGCCCGGCGGGGCCGCATAGTCCGGCTGGTAGTCGTATGTCGTCCCCATGCTCGCTCCTGTCGTCAGTGGTAGTCCACCACCTCGATGATCCTAATGGCCGTGACCTGCTCCGCGTCCACGCCGCCGTCCGGATGCTTCGGCAGTGGTTCGTGGGCCGGCGTAAAGACCATCCTGTAAGGATGGACGAGGTCCACGGCCTGCTGAGATGTGCGCTTCCCTTTCAACGGATGCCTTCTTTCCGGCGTGGTCATCGGCACCGCGGCGAGGTTTGGGGCGTTCCTCAACACGGCGAGCCTGCTGGCAATCACCCTCGACATCCGCTGACCGTATCTCTTGCTCATCTCGCGCTCGGAGTTGAGGATTTTGGCAAGTCGGCGCGTCGCAATCTCGATCTTCAACGCGCTGTCCGTGGGCTTGTCGTTCCGCGGGTATTTCGTTACCTATTGCGTAACGATTGTAGACGCTTCAGACCACGATGCAACCGTTCCTTGCATGTCCGTCAAACCACGCCACCCCACGTCCCGTTTGCATTTCCTCCACCGCGGGTTCAGGCTAGGTGCGCGTTCCTCTGGGAGGCTTGCCCATGAGCGGGCCGAGCGAACTGCGGCAATCCGCCAGCCCCTCGTCGGCGGGGCGAAGGCTCGCCACCGCGAGCGAAACGAACGTGTGGCAGTGCCTGCGGGAAGAGGCGCAGCGTCAGGCGGCGGAAGAGCCGATTCTCGGCAGCTACTTCCATGCCACCATCCTGAACCACGGCTCGTTCGGCGCGGCGCTGAGTTTCCGCCTTGCCAGCAAGCTGGACAACCCGATGTTGCCGACCATGCTCATCCGGGATGTGATCGAGGAAGCGATGGCTGATGCGCCAGAAATCCTCGCCGCGGCGCAGGCGGACATCCTCTCCAACTACGCGCGAGATCCCGCTTGCGAGGATTTGTCCACGCCGTTTCTCTACTACAAGGGCTTCCATGCGCTGCAGGCGCACCGTGTTGGTCACTGGCTGTGGCATCAAGGCCGGCACACGCTGGCGCGATTTTTCCAGAGCCAGATCAGCGTTGGCTTGGGCGTGGATTTCCACCCCGCGGCGCAGGTGGGGCGCGGCATCATGTTGGATCACGCCACCGGCATCGTCATCGGCGAAACCGCAGTCATCGAAGACGATGTCTCCGTTCTGCACTCCGTCACATTAGGCGGAACGGGCAAAGAGACAGGAGACCGTCATCCCAAGATTCGCCGCGGCGTCTTGCTCGCCGCCGGGTGCAAGATCATCGGCAACATCGAGGTGGGGGAGGGCGCCAAGGTGGGCGCGGGCAGCGTCGTGTTGGCCGACGTTCCGCCCCATGTGACGGTGGCCGGCGTGCCGGCGGTGGTGGTCGGCAAGCCACGCGAAGCATCCCCAGCGCTGGACATGGACCAGCACATCGAGTGAGGCCAAGGGCGGCTGGAATGAGCGGCTAGAGCCCTAAACAGTTGCCGTCCCGATAGATGAGCGCGCACTCAGATTCGGTCAATCCACCCGGACGGAAACTCTTCAGCGGCAGTGTGCGGAAGCCTTGCGCCACCACCGCGGCGAGGGCCTCGGTGTAGGCCGGCCGCCGCGCGTCATCCAACAGCATCACGCCCGCCGCCGACAGCGCCCCGGCGGCAATCGGCAGGCAACGCTCCCGAAAGATGCCGTCGATCAGCACAAGGTCGTACGCGGTGGCAGGATGTTCGCCAATGGCCTCCCAGTACGCCGGCCCCGCGTTCCGATGCAGCAGGGTGGCGTTGCCGGGCGCTGTTTGCCGCACCTCGTCGAACCAACGCCGATCATGCTCCACGGACGTCACCGCGGCGCAGCGCGCGGCAAAGAACAGGGTGGAGTAGCCCGAGCCGTACTCGAACACCGCATGCGTCGGTTTGAGGCGTTCGCTTAGAAGGTGGATGGCCGCGTGGTTGATCCACGGCAGCGGCCGGCCGGCGGCGTCCATCGGGCGCCGCTCCCGGAATGAACGCAGCAGCCCGCTGGTGTGCGGAAACGCCCGGCGGGAGTGCGCCAATTTGAGCGCCCGCAGATACGCCCCCACCGCTGAGCGCCGCTTGTGCCGCATGAGATTCCGCGCCTTGGGAATGCCGCGCACTCTAGAAGGTTCGCGCGAGCGGGGCAACGCCGTTTATAGTTCATCTCACCCATCTTGGGGCGCGGGGCGACAAGCGTTAAGGAGAGGCAGCGAGTGCGCGGACGCAGGCGAGTGGTGGTTTGGAAGTTCACGGACGGCAAGGCGGGCCACGAGAAGCAGTCCTTGGGTTTGGTGCAGGCGCTCACGCAACTGGCGCCGCTGGAAGTGCATGTCTTTGATGTGCGTTTCATGCCCGTGCTGTGGCGGCAGTTGCGCGGCCACGCGCTGCACGGGGAGGTGGATGTGCCCATCCCAGACCTCATCATCGGCGCCGGCACGCGCACGCACCTGCCGATGTTGCTGTCGCGCTTGATCTGTGGCGGCAAAGTCATCGTGCTGATGAAGCCCAGCTTGCCGCATCGCTTGTTCGACCTCGTGTTCGTGCCGCGTCACGATCGTTGCCTGCGCAAAGGCAACATCGTGGAGACCCGCGGCGTGATTTGCCCACAGGCCGACGCCGAGAAGCGCGACCGCGCTGGCCTAATCCTGCTCGGCGGCGCCAACCGGCACCTTGAGTGGCGCTCGGAGGACATCGCCCGGCAGGTGGAGCGCATTGCCAGCGCCGCCCCAGACATCACTTGGCGCGTGTGCGACTCGCGCCGCACGCCGGCGGGGTTCGGCGCCGCGCTGCCCCGCTTGGCGAACGTGGACTACAGGCATTGGTGCGACGTGGCCTCAGATTTCGTCGCCAACGAGCTGGCTGCGGCGCGTTATGTCTGGGTGACGGCAGACAGCGCCTCCATGCTCTACGAGGCGTTGTCCGCTGGCGCCGCGGTGGGCGTCATTGTCCTCAAGCGCAAGCGCCCACGCCGCAGCGACAAGCTCTCGCGGGGCATCCGCCTGCTCACCATGCAAGGCCATGTCTATCTTTCCAGCGACGGCTACCGGCTGCAGGACAGCTTGGCGCCGCCACACTTCTTCAGCGAGGCGCGGCGTTGCGCCGGCATCGTCGCGCAGCGCTTCTTCAAGCAGCCGACTGCCGCGGCGAAGCGTTGGCGGCTGGCTTGATGCGTGTCGCCTCGGCCCCGGCCTGAGAGTCCCCCGCGCCGGCCTACAGCAACTCCTCATAAACGGCGAGCGTCTCGCGCTGCATTCGCGCAAGATCGAAGGGGCAAGGGCGCACCGTTGGCGGCGGCCCATCGAGCAGCTCGCCCACCCGCGCCGCGAGGGCGTCGAAATCGCCGGCCGGCACCAAGCCGTCGGCAAAGCACGCGGCCAGCGTTTCGGCGGGGCCGCCGCGGTCGAAGGCGACCACCGGCGTCCCCAAGCTGAGCGCTTCGATCACCGTGCGGCCAAATGGCTCCGCGTGCGTTGACAGGTTGAAGGCGAGCGTCCCGGTCGCCAGCCACTCGCGCATGTCTGGCCGCGGGCCGGCGAAGGTGATGCGGTCGGCGACGCCGAGTTGGCGGCAGGCATCGCGGAGGTCTTCCGGAAAACGGCTGCGGGGCGTGTCCGGCCCGCCCACCAGCACGCCGTGGACATCCGTTCTCGCGCGGCAAACCTGAGCCACGAGACGCAGGAATGTCAACCCGCCCTTCCAGCGCGTCAGCCGCCCGGGGAGGATGAGCAAGCGCTTGCCGGCGAGTTCCGGGAACTCGGCGCCCCGGTGCGCCAGCCAAGCCGCGCTGGGCCGGAAGCCGCGCGGAAACTCGGCGCTGTCCACGCCGCGGTGGATGAGGCGCACGTCGCTTGCGGCGCAACGCGGGTAGTTGGCCAGAATGTAGTCTCGCACTGCGGCGGAAATGGCGATCACGCGCTCGCCCCGCGTCATCACGGCGCTGTAGGCGTTCACGCTGTAGAGGCCATGCACGGTGGTGACGAAGTGCGGCCGCCGCGCCGCCGGCAGGCGCTGCAATGCAAGCCGGGCGAGCCATGCCGGCAGCCGCGAGCGGGCGTGAACGATGTCTGGCCGCAACTGCGACAGCACATGGCGCAAGGGGGCGATTTGCCCCAACGTGGCGACGCGCTTGGCATGCACGGGCATCTCTATGTGCCGCCCGCCCGCGGCTTCCACGGCAGCGACGAGGCGTCCCCCGGACGACACGACGCTCGCCCTATGCCCGGCCTGCGCCAGCGCCTGGGCAATCTCCACGGTGCCTCGCTCCACGCCGCCGTCGCCGAGCGCGGGGAGGATTTGCAGCACATGCATGGGCGACGCCAGTGGGATAATCCGCGGCAAGACTGCAGGCGGGGCGCATGGCCGTCAAGGTTGCCCAAGTTCTCGCTGGGCGCGCACAGGGTGGCGCCGAGCTCTTCTACGACCGGTTGGTGCCGGCCCTCAACGAGCGGGTGCCGCAGGTGGCGATCGTGCGGCCGGAGGGCAACCGCGCCGATGCGTTGGAAGCCGTTGGCGTGCCCACGCACCGCTTCCGCTTTGGCAATCCGCGGCTGGATTGGCGCACGCGCCGTGGCGTCGCCCGCACTCTCGTGACGGAAGGGGCTAGCCTCGCCATCACTTGGATGAGCCGCGCCAGCCAGCTCACCCGCCCGGGCGCCTGCCCCATCGCGGCGCGGCTGGGTGGCTTCTATCCACTCAAGAACTTCCGCCACTGCGACCAATTCATCGCCAACACGCGGGGCTTGGCGGCACACATCGAGGCGGGTGGCGTGCCGCGGGCGCGCATCCACCTCATCGGCAACTTCATTGATGAATCGCCCGCCGCGCCGGCAGGTCGCGATGCTTTGCAAACGCCGCCGGACGCGCCGCTCATCTTCGCCTGCGGGCGGCTGCATCCCAACAAGGGCTTCGACGTGCTGCTGCGGGCGCTTGCCGGTGTGCCCAGCGCGTACCTTTGGATTGCCGGGGACGGCCCCTGTCTGCAAACGCTGAAGTCGCTGTGCGCCGAGCTTAGGCTTAACGAGCGTGTGCGCTTCCTCGGTTGGCAGGTGTCCGTCAACCCTTATCTGAGCGCCGCGGATCTCTTCGTGTGCCCGTCGCGCCACGAGCCTCTCGGCAACATCGTCCTTGAAGCTTGGGCGCATGGTTGTCCGATTCTCGCGGCGGCAACGCACGGCCCAGTCGAGCTCATCGAGCATGGCGTCACCGGATGGTTGTGCCGCAACGAGGACGCGCAGGACATGGCGCGTGGCGTGCAGGCGCTGTTGCGAGATCCATCCCGTGCCGCGGCGATGGCCGCGGCTGGCGCCGAGCGCTACCGGCAGCGGTTCGCCAAGGCGCGCATCCTCGGTCAGTACGAGGAGTTCATCCACGCTGCCGCGAAACGGCAGTAGCCGCCCCTGTTGGGTGTGCCGTTCTTGCCGCGCTCGGGCGTGGGCGGCCGCTTCCTTGCCGAGGGCGCGGCGTGCCTCAGGCGCGATGGCGCGTCAATGCGACTTGGCGGCCGCGGGTGTCTGGCAAATCCAAGGCGAAACCGGCGTCGAACAAGCGCTCGAAGAGGCGATTGGCGCGGCCGTAGCCGAGTGCCTGCTCGTTGACGCGCAGCAGGAGCACGCGCACGCCGGCGAAGTCTCCGATGGCCTCAAGGAGGTCGCACTCGCTGCCTTCCACGTCCACGCACAAGGCGGAAACGTTGCGTTCGCGCAGGATGGGCGCGACATCCAGCGTGGGCACGGCGATGGTCTCAATCGTGCCGGCGCGCGGCGTGAGGGAAGACCGGCTGAGCGCCTCGTTTAGATGGAAATCCAGTCGCGCAGGCGCGCCAGGTGGGGCTGCCGCCGCTTCCAGCAGCCGGATTGGTTGGCGGTTGATGGCGAAGTTGCGTCGGGCGAGGGCCGCGGCGCGGGGATCTGGCTCGACGCAGAGCACGTTGTCCGGCCCGACGATGCCAGCCGCGTAAAGGGCCGTCAGCCCGATGCCGGCGCCGACGTCGAGAAAGACATCGTTGGGCTCGATGCGGTTGCGCAACTGTCGCGTCCGGTGGCGCTCGTAGCGCCCGCGCAGGAGTGCGCGGCGCAGTTCGGCGTCGATGTGGGGCGAGCGCACGACGATGCGTTGGCCGTGCAGGACGATGCGCGCAGTCCACGCCGCCTTGCGCCAGAGCTTCTTCGCCGCGCGCGAGATGGGCATGGGGCAAGTGTGCGATGTCGCCGATGCCGATGCCACCCCCGCGGCGCGACACATGGCCATGCGAACCGATGGTTTTGGCGCGTCGAACGGGGTATAAGGTTGGTGCCGTTAGGGAGGCCCCTTGGAGGGCGAGAGAGGGTGAGAGAGGTGAAGAGTATGAAGCGAGCCAGCCACGCCTTGCTTGCCGCCGCGGCGTTGGCGGCGGGGGCCACCTGCGTTGCCGAGACCGTTGAGGTGGCGAGCCTGAGCGTGAAGGAACGCCTGCGCGCCATTGAGGTGATCAACGTCACGGCACAGAAGGAGCTTGACGTTGAGGCGAGCGCGCAGATGGACGCGGAGGTCGCGGCCATCTTGGAAGCCGCCGCCCACGCTGAGGAACAGTAGGCGCGAAAAGTAGTCGCGAACTTGGGCAGTCGGCGCGAACGGCTTACTCGGCTTCGCTTCCCGCCGCGGCGGGCTGGCAGGTGCCGTATTCGACGAACAGCGATGCGCCTCCCCGGTGCGTCGCAGGGAACGTCCAGCCTCCCACTGCGCTGCGCGTGAAGCGGCCGCGCTGCGGGTTCAGCATCAGAATCTCCGCCGGCGGATTGTTGACGCAGCTATAGCCAGTGGCCGCGCCGGCGCCACGCACGGCGCGGCATTCGAACTCCGTCTCGTCGCCGTTCGCGGCCGTCATCGTGACATAGAGCGCGGCCGCCGCGTCTGCCGTGCCCAAGAGGTGCTTCATGAACAGCGCATTTTCGCGTAAGGCGAACTCGCTCTCCACGAACACCGACGGCTCGAAGGTTTCCGGTTCGCCGGGAAGGTCATGCATGCCAACGGTCTGCGCCGCCTTGCAGTCGAGCGGCAGCCAATCCGCGCCCGCCGCCGGCGCGCCGAGCGCCCACGACATCCACAACGCCAGCGCGGGCCGCATCGCACTTCGCCAACGGGTTCGTTCCACGGCACGGCATTATGCGTTGAAAGCGTTGCAGGGGCGTGTCTGCCGACGGCGCTGGCCGGTGCCGCTCACGCGCCGCTCGGCATCACGGGGCGCCGTCAAGCGCCGCGCCGTCATCGCCTGGCTCGCGGCCTTCGCGTTGCCGAACGCAGCCCAGGCGGACGTGCGCCTAGATCGTTGGTGCGCCATCAGCACGCCGGATTTCCGCTTGCTGACGGATCTGCCCGCCCGCCGCGCCCTGCGCTTGGCGGACTCGTTGATGCGCTTCAAGATCGCCGCCGAGACGCTGGTGCCGCGCGGCAAGTCCTCCGCGCCGCCGCCGCTGCGCATCGTGGCGATGCGCCGCAGCGGAGACTTCCGCACCGTGTTCGCGGCGGAGAAGATGGCCGGCTTCATGCAATCTGGCTTGGAGCGCCACACCCTCGCCTTCGGCCCAGACCCCGCCGCCGGCGCCATCACGCAGACGGCCTTTCACGAGTACACGCACTACCTCATGCGCAGCCGCCAGGGGATGAACTATCCGGTCTGGTACGAAGAAGGCTTCGCCAGCTTCCTTTCCACCATGCGCTTTTCGGACGCCGCGGTGACCATTGGCGCGGCGCCGTTGCACCACTTTCGCCGGCTGAACGTGAAGAAAATCCCGGTGGCGGAACTGGTTGGCGAACGCCACAGCCTGAACTGGGGGCGGCATGACTTGACGCGCCTGTATGCGAAGGCGTGGCTGTTCGTCCACATGCTGGAGCTCGGCGACGCCGCCGGTTTGCCCCCATACCGGGAACGGTTGCCGCGCCTGTTGGAATTGACAGACGCCGGCGTGGGGTCTGGCGAAGCGTTGGCGATGGCTTTGCATGCGGGGGCGGCGACGTTGGAGCGTCAAGCGCGCCGCTACGCAGGTCGCCGCACGTTGCCCACCAGGCGGCTCGCCATCGAGACGCGCCCAGGCGAAGGCTTTGAGCGCAACTGCCTCACCGAGACGGAAGCGGCCTATGAGCTCGGCGTGGCGGCGACATCGCGCAATCACGAGTTTGCGGCGCGGCGCTTGAGCGAGGTGGTGGCGGCGAATCCGCGCAGCGCGGACGCTTGGGCGGCGCTCGCGCAAGCGCGGCAGGAGGTGGCGCCGGCCCGCCAAGCCGCGCAGCGCGCGTTGGCCATTGATGCGGCCCATGTCCTCGCCAACACGCGCATGGCGCAACTCAAGGCGAAGGAATGTCGCGGCCTCGGCACCGAGGAGTGCTGGGACGTGTGGGCGGAAAGCGCCCGTTACTACCGCCGCGCCCTGCACGGACAGGCGGACGCCGTGGATGCGGCGTATGGTTTGGGCGTCGTCTATCTCAACACGGGCCAAGCCGGCAACGCGCTGAACTACCTGCGCGTGGCTTGGCAGCGCGCGCCGTGGGCGCCGCGCCTCAACTTCTATCTGGGCGAAGCGTATCGGCTCACCGGGGACGACGTTCGCGCCCGCGTTCACCTGCGCAAGGCGATGAACTGGGATCCAGACGCCCGCTGGCGAGAGCGCGCCGCCTTGGCCCTCGGTTTGCTCGGTGGCGAACGGGTGGTTGAAGGGGAATCGGCACGATAGAGTATGCGCCGCCGGCCCCTTAGGTGGCACTGCAACACAAGCTCGACGGAACGATGTCGCCGGTTGGCTCCGCCCCCTCGCGGGGGCTCGCCCCAGTCTTCGGCCCAAGCCGCAACGCAGGGCAGCGAGCGAAGCGCCGCCCTTGTCCTAAGGCACGGCGCTAAGGCCGGAACTGCAGCGCCCGCGGCTGCAACTGTGCTGGCTGCGTGGCGATCCGATAGGCCATGCCAACCCACTCCGAGATGTAGCGGCGCGTGTCGCGCGGGTCGATCATCTCCTCCAACTGGAACTTCGACAGCGGCCCCACGGGGCCGCGCACGCTCTCGATGCGCGCCATCAGCTCGGCGCGGAACGCCACGGGGTCTTCAGCCTCTGCCAGTTGGCGTTTGTAGGCCGCTTCGATGCCCCCCTCGGGCGGGATGCCGCCGACATCCGCGGCCGGCCACGCCACGCGCATGGATGGGCGGGCGCGGGGCGTGGCGTAGTTGTTCCCGGCCACGCCGAAGCTGCGCCGCATCAACACGGTGAAGATCGGCACCTGCGCTTGGGCGAAGGCCACCATCCACTCGCCACCGCGCCGGATGGTGCCGGCGACCTCGTGCTCCAAACCCACCGCGAAGCCGGGGTTGTCCACCAAGTTCAGAACCGGCAGATGGAACAGGTCGCACAGGTCCATCAGGCGCGTGAGCTTGTCGCAGCCGTCCGCGGTGAGGGCGCCGCCGTTGGCGTGGCGGCTGTCGGACGCGATGACGCCGAGCGGGTGGCCATTCACGCGCGCGAGGCCGGTGATCTGATCGGTGCCCCATAGCGAGCCGATCTCGAAGAACGATTCCTTGTCCATCAACAGCGCGATGGCGCGGCGCATGTCGAAGGTGGTGGTGCGCTTGCGGGGCACCAAGGAGAACAACTCCTCCTCGCGGCGGTGCGGCGGGTCGTCGGCGCGCGGCGGCAGCACCGGCGGCGCCTCGAAGACGCTCGACGGCAAGTAGGAAAGGAAGCGCTGCGTCATCGCCGCGGCTTCTTCCTCGGTTTCGGCGAGATTGTCCACGGAGCCGTTGCGGCAGTGGATGTGCCAACCGCCCAAGTCTTCCTTGGTGATGTCGTAGCCCATCGCGTGGCTCACCACCGGCGGGCCGGCCACGAACAATTGCGAGATGTCGCGCACCATCACCGAGAAGTGCCCCAGCACGGCCTTGGCCGCGCCGATGCCCACCACGCTGCCGAGCAGCATGTTCACCACCGGCACCGTGCAAAGCTGTTCGGCGTACATCATGCTGCCCAACTCGCCCGGCAGGTGCGAGCCACCGCCACCGGCCACCCGCGGCCGCCCGGCGGTGATGGCGGCGGAACTCTCCTTGGCCGCGGATTCGCCGGCCGCCTTCTGCTGCGGCACCATCGAGGCGACGCTGCCGCCGCCGGAGGAGCCGTCGAGCAAGCGCACGGACGGCATGCGCAGTTCGATGGAGAGTTGGTCCAGATATCGGCTCTTTTGGCCGATGGCGCCATCGGCGTGGCCGCCGCGTGAGGTGAAGTCGTCCGCGCACACCACCGCCGGGCGCTCCTCGATGTGGCCCCAGCCGCCGACGTGGTTGGCCGGCGTGAACGCGGCGACCTTGCCTTCTTCATTGTAGGCGGCGAAGCCGGCCACGCTGCCCAGTTCGCGGAAGGAGCCTTCGTCCAGCAGCAAATCGATGCGCTCGCGGCAGGTGAGCTTGCCGCGGCTGCGCTGGCGCACAACGCCTAGGTCTTCTGAACCGGGCGCCAAGCGCTGCAAGGCGAGGCGGCGCATGGCGGCGACGTCTTCGAGCATGGGCGCCCAGGTGTCCGCGCTTGCCGGCGCCGCGGCGTCGGCTGCCGCGGCGTCAAGCGGTGCCAAGGCGGCGATGGTCTGCCCGGCGGCGACGCCATCGCCCGCGCGCAACGCTTGCGTCGCCGTCAACACGCCGGCGCAGGGCGCCGCGACCACGCTTTCCATCTTCATGGCGCTCAACACCAACACCGGCGCCCCGGCCGCCACGGTCGCGCCGACCTCGGCGGCCCATTCCACCACCGTGCCGGCCATTGGACACGTCAGCGCGCGCTGCTCTGGAGGCACATGCAGCGCCGGCGCGGCGCTTACTGGCGCGAGCCCGGCGCTTGCCTCGGCGCCGTGCCGCGTGGCTGCGCCGCCGGCCAGCCTCATTTGTTGGTCGAAGAGGGCCAAGGCGCCGCCGTTCGCCCCGCCATCGGCGACGGCATTGAGTTCTGGCTTCTCGTCAAAGAGGGATGTGCGGGCATCGCCGGCCTGGAAGTCCTCATCCGCGAGCAGCGCCCGCAGCTGCGCCAAGTTCGTCTGCACGCCGGCAATGTGGAACTCATCGAGGGCTCGCCGGGTGCGCTCGGCGGCGGTGGCGAGGCTGGTGGCGTTCGATGAACCGACGACCTTCGCCAGCAGCGGGTCGAACTGTGGCGCCGGCGTGTAACCGGCGTAGCCGCACGCATCCACCCGGATGCCCGGCCCGGAAGGCTCCTTGTAGGCATCTAGGGTTCCCGCCCCGCGCGCCACCACCCGCGCTTGCACCGCGAAGCCGCGTGGCGGCGGCACCGCCGCTTGATCGCCAATGCCGAGGGCCGCAAGCGATGCGCCGGCGGCGATGTGGAATTGCGCTTCCACCAAATCGAAGCCCGTCACCTGCTCGGTGACGGTGTGCTCCACTTGGATGCGCGGATTGCACTCGATGAAGAAACGCTCGTCGCGTTCTGGCAGCACTAGGAACTCGACGGTGCCGGCGTTCACATAGTCGGCGGCGCGGGCGAGCCGCACCGCATCCGCCAGCAAGGCTTCGCGCAGCGCCGCCGGCAAGGCCGGGGCTGGGGCAATTTCCAACACCTTCTGATGGCGGATTTGCACGGAGCAATCGCGCTCATGGAGGTGGACGACGGTGCCCTGCGCATCCGCGAGGACCTGCGCCTCGATGTGCCGGGGGCGCTGCACCAAGCGTTCCAAAAACAAGGCGCCATCGCCGAACGCCGCCTGCGCCTCGCTGGCGCAGCGCTCGAATGCGGCCGTCAACTCATCCGCCCCATGCACCGCGCGCATCCCGCGCCCGCCGCCGCCGGCTGCGGCCTTGAGCATGACGGGATAGCCAATGTCCGCGGCCAAGGCTTGCGCTTCCTCTGCCGTTGCGAGCGGCGCGTCGCTGCCGGGCACCACGGGGATGTCGATGGACGCCGCGAGCGCCCGGGCGCGCACCTTGTCGCCAAACAGCTTGAGGGCGGCAGGGGAGGGGCCAACGAAAACGAGGCCGGCCGCGGCGCAGGCTTCGGCGAACGCGGCGTTCTCCGCAAGGAAACCGTAGCCGGGATGGACGCAGTCGCAGCCGTGCGCTTTGGCCACCTCGATGATGGCGGCGGCGTTCAGGTACGCGCCTACGGCGTCGTCCGGGCCTCGGGGGCCTTGGATCTCCACCGCTTCGGTGGTTACCCGGGTATGCAGGGAGAGGGCATCCACGGGCGCATGCACGGCGACGGATTCCATGCCCAATGCGGAAGCTGCCCTTGCGATGCGGATGGCGATTTCGCCGCGATTGGCGATGAGGACGCGATTCAACGCTGACACGGCGGTCTCTGCTCCTGCCTCAATCATGAAGCGGGGGAGACTGACGGAGCAGGGCGTGGTTGTCTAGTGCCGCGGGCGAGTTGAAGCGGGCCGGCTGGCCCGGCCGCCGCCTTCGACTTGGTGCGGGAGCGTTCGCGTGCAGGCGCTGGGGCGAGAGCCGGCGCCGTCGGGCCCGGCCATCACGCCGTCCTTGCTTTACCACCCCGCGAGCGGCCAAACTGCCTCATCGTCTTCGGGAGAACGCCCAACCATGCGCCAGCCCCTTCGTCGCGCAGCCATGCTCGCCTTGGGCGCCGCCTTGCTGTTGGCAGTGCCGGCCCGCAGCGCCGAACATCCGTTAGACCCTCTGAGTTTCGAGGAGTTCTGGCAGGCGCTGGAAATCCTGCGCGACGCGGAGCGGCTCGATGCGGCCACGCGCTTCTCCCGGTTCGCGTTGCAGGAACCGCCGAAAGAGGCCGTGCTCGCGTGGCGCGAGGGCGATGCACTGCCGCGCTCCGCCTATGCCTTGGTTCGCCAAGGCAATGATTCATTCGAGGCCGTCATCGATCTGGCCGCCGGGGGAATCGCGTCGTGGACACCGCTTGAGGACGTGCAGCCGAACTGGCATCAGGAAGAGTTCGGCAAGGTGGTCGCCAAAGTGCTGCAGCACCCCGACTTCGTCGCTGGGTTGAAGCGCCGCGGCATCGAGGACGTGACGTTCCTGCAGTGCGCCACCATTCCGCCGGGCTACTACGACACCGAGGAAGAGCGTGGCCGGCGCTTGGGGTATGTGAACTGCTCGGACGTGCGCGGCGTGCGCAACACTTGGGCGCGGGGCGTGCCCGGCCTCACCGCCGTCGTCGATCTCGAAACAGACGCAGTGGTGCGGGTGGTCGATGAAGGCGGCGACGCCACCGTCGCCATGACGAACTCGGACTATCACGCCACGCCGCACAGCAAGCCGCGTGAAATGCGCGGCCCCATCCATGTGAGCCAGCCGCTGGGCCCCGGCTTTGAGCTCGACGGCTATCAGGTGTCGTGGCAGAAGTGGCGCTTCCATGTGCGCCCAGACGACCGTGCCGGCCTCGTGGTGTCGCTGGCGCGCTACGTGGATGACGACGGCAGCGAACGGCAGGTCTTGTATGAAGGGCATCTATCCGAAGTGTTCGTGCCGTACATGGATCCATCGTTCACGTGGTACCGGCGCAACTTCATTGATTCTGGCGAGTTCTCCGCCGGTGGCCTCACCCAGCCGCTGATGCCGGGCAGGGATTGCCCGAACCACGCCGTTTACTTCGATGCGGTGCGCTTCGGGCCGAATGGTCGGCCCACCACCTCGCCGAACAACATCTGCCTGTTTGAGCGGGAGGTGGGCGATCCGTCGTGGCGCCATGCCGGGGGCAAGGCGGAGAGCCGCGCGGCGCGGGATCTGGTGGCGCGGGCGGCAATGGTCATCGGCAACTACGATTACTTGCTCGATTGGGTGTTCCGCCAAGACGGCAGCATTGCCGCCGCCGTGGGCGCCACGGGCATTCTTGAAGCCAAAGGCGTGGCCGCTGCCACCGCCGGCGAAGACCCAGAGGCGGATGCGCACGGACACTTCATGGCGCGGCACATCGTGGCGGTGAACCACGACCATTACTTCAGTTTTCGGCTGGATGTGGACGTGGATGGCCAGCGCAACAGCTTCGTAGCGGATCGCCTGCGCACGCAGATGCTGCCAGAAGAACATCCGCGCAGGAGCCTTTGGACGGTGGCCACCGAGATGGCGCAAACCGAAGCGGATGCCAAGCTCGACATCAACCTCGACCGCCCCGCGCTCTGGCGCGTGGCGAGCGAGAAGCGGACGAACCATGTCGGCTATCCCACCAGCTACCACCTGATGCCGGGCCGCAACGCGCGCACGCTGCTGACGGAGGACGACTGGCCGCGCCGCCGCGCCGGCTTCATCAGCCACCACCTGTGGGTGACGCCGCAGCGCGACGACGAACGTTGGGCGGCGGGGGATCATCCGACGCTGAGCGACCGCGGGCATGGCTTGCCCACTTGGACGGCGGCCAACCGCGACATCGCGGACACGGACATCGTGCTGTGGCACACCCTCGGCATGCATCACTTCCCGCGCGCGGAGGATTGGCCGGTGATGCCGGTGATGTGGCAAGGGTTCGAGCTGCGGCCGTTCGACTTCTTTGACCGCAACCCAGCGTTGGACTTGCCGTAGTGCGCGGGAAGCCCGGCCGCGCCTAACCGTTGCGGGTGCGCGGGCGTTGGTGCCGGGCCTGCTGCGGAGAAGCCCCGGCGTGGGAGTGGACGACTTGGCGCTGCCCGCCGCCGGCTTGAACTGGCGGCGCTGGGCGCGTTCGGATTCCGCGCTGCGCCCGTGTGCGTCTAGGCTGGCCGCTGAAACTGCGGCGGCCGCTTCTCCATGAACGCGCGCACGGCTTCCCGGTGGTCTTCCGTGGCCGCGCAGCGGGTCATGCGGTCTGCCTCCAAGGCGAGGCACGTCTTGAAGTCTGCCGTGATGGCGCGGTTGATGTTCTCCTTCATGTAGCGCAGCGCCGTGCGCGGCCCATTCGCCAATTGGCGAGCCAGGGCTTGCGTGGCTGTGGGCAACTCCTCGGCGGCGGCGACGCGGTTGGCGATGCCGAGCTGCAGGCACTCGGCGGCGCTGACGCGGCGCGCCGTCATGTAGAGATCCTTCGCGATGGCCGGGCCGACTAGCTGCGTCAACAGCCAGCTGCCGCCGTAATCGCCGGACAGCCCGATGTTTGCGAACGCCGTGGTGATGAACGCCGAGTCCGCCATGATGCGCAAATCGCAGGCCAGCGCGATGGAGAGCCCGGCGCCGGCGGCGGGGCCGGGCAGGGCGGCGATGGTGGGCTTCGCCAGTTCCTGCAGGCGCAGGGTGAGCGTCTCCTGTTTGTGAATGAGGGCGCGCACACTCTCTTGGGCCGTGGGCTTAGGCCGTTTGGGCGCCGTCGCGCCGCCGCCCATCCCAGAAACGTCGCCGCCGGCGCAGAAGGCGCGTCCGGCGCCGGTGATGACCACCACGTCGCAGCGCGGGTCTGCCTCCAAGGTGAGGAGCGTGGCCCGCAGCGCGGGCGTCAACACGTCGCCCAGGGCGTTGCGTTTGTCCGGCTTGTTCAGCGTGACGGTGGCCACGCCCTCCGTGATGTCGCAAAGCAGTTCGTTGGTGCCGGTGTCGAGCGTGGCCATGCAAGGGCCTCTTGGGGTTGCGGGGATGGGCGGCAGTATCCTCGCGGCGCGGCGTCGGGGTCAAACCGACCGATGCGGTGCCCCCGCCCGTCAGTTCCCCTTGAACGTCGGTGCCGTCTTCGCCATGTACGCCTCGAACGCGGCCTTGCGGTCTTCCGTCATGGCGGCGAGGAGGTTCTGATCCACATCCATGTGCATCACGGCATTGTCCAAGGCAGAGGCAATGGCGTTCACGCTCCGCTTGATCATCTGCGCGGCGATGGGTGGCTTGGCGGCGTAGTGGCGCGCCCATTCGCGCGCCGCGTCGAGCAGTTTGGTGCGTGGGGTGACTTCATCGACCAGCCCCCAAGCGCGCAGCGTCTCGGCATGCACGCGCACACCGCCGGCGACCAGCTGCTTCGCCCGCGCTGGGCCAGCCAAGTGCGTCACCAACGGCAGGCTCTTCCACATCAGATTCACGCCGATGTCGATTTCTGGGTATTGCATGAAGCAATCGTCCGCGCCGATGCGGAAGTCCATCGCGGTGACTAGGCAAGCGCCGCCGCCCAAGGCGCCGCCGTTCCACGCCGCGATGGTGATTTGGTCCATGTCATAAACCGCTTGCACGGCGCGTTCGCCAATGCGCAGGTCGCGCCGTCGCTGCACGAGGCCGCCGCCGGCTGGCGCTGTGCGATCGGTGAGGTCTGCACCGGAGGAGAAGTGCTTGCCGGTGCCGGTGAAGATGACGGCGCGGGTGTCGGGCTCGTCCCGGAACGCGAGGGCCACCGCCTCGATTTCCGCCAAATGTGCGCCGTTGAGCGCGTTCGCCTTGGCTGGGCGGTTCAGCGTGACCACCGCGACATGGCCGTCGCGCTCGACGAAGAGATGCTCGTACTGGGCGGACATGGGCGTTCCTCGGCACCGTATTGGGTTGGTATGTGCCGAACATGATCTTGTCAAAGGCCTCGGCGTGGCAAGGTGCGCCGGGTGGTAGGAGCCCAACGTAGCGAGGTGTTGGGCGGGGAGTGCGGGTTGCGGAGAACGGGGGCTGAGTGGGGAGACGGAGCGACAGACCGAAAAAAGTGCAGGCTGGAGGGTCCGGGGAGGACCCTACGCAGCCTGCGAGGGGAGGGGATCGCTGGCTATGTTACGCTTAGTATCGAAACGGGCAATATGGTAACAATGCAACGCGATGTTGCGTTTGAGCAGCATTGGCATTGCGGACGATGCTCATGGCAGCGAATGACTTGGATTGGGATGACCTGCGCCTCTTCGCGGTGCTGGCCCGCGCTGGTTCCGTGCGGCGAGCGGCGCAGGCGCTGGACGTTCACGCTTCCACGGTGACAAGGCGCTTGGAGCACTTCGAACGCCAACTCGATGTGAAACTCTTCAACCGCAACCCCGGCGGCTTGCGCATCAGCCCGGCCGGCGCGGACGTGTTGGCGCGTGTGGAGAACATTGCGGCCGGCGTCGCAGACATCGAGCGCGCCGTGGCCGGCAGCGACCGGCGCTTGGCGGGCCCGCTGCTGTTGTCGTTGCCGGATGCAATGATCGGCGTCGTCATGCCGGAACTCGTCGCCTTCGTGCGCGCTTGGCCAGACATCCGCCTCGAGTTCGCCCCCGCCGAGTCGCGCCCAGACATCGGCCAACGGGAAGCCGATTGCGCGGTGACCATCACCGACGCGCCGCCGCAGCACTTGGTTGGGCGCTGCGTGGGGAAGGTGGCCATGGCTGCATATGGCAGTGCGGGTGCTGCCAATGCCGAGGCTGCCGGCTGGGTGGAGCTCGATGGCCCGCCCGAGCTGCGCACCGAACTGCGGCAGCGAGACTTTCCGAACATGCCGCTCATTGCCCGCTCGCAAGACCTCGGCACCCAACTTGCCGCGCTCCGCGCTGGCTTAGGGATTGGGCCGCTGCCCTGTGCCATTGGAGATGTGGCGTCGGGCTTCGTCCGCGCTGCCGGAACAACGCCGACCGTCGTCGGCGAGCTCTGGCTGCTAACGCATCCAGACCTGCGCTCCACAGCCCGCGTGACCGAGTGCATGAAGGTGCTGACCGCAGCGTTCAAGGCCGAGGAAGCGGTGCTGGAGGGGCGAGCGCCGCGAGGCATTGATGCGCGTTGAGCGACTGCAGCGCTCACATCGTGTTGGATATTCTTGGGCAGTTGACGGTGTAGGCTCACTAGCTGTATGTTCTTACAGAAGGCCACGCACTGACCGCGGTGGCTGCTTGGTGCCGTAGCTGCTTGGCAAGGAGGCAACATTGGCCCGCGCTTCCCTAGGCTCCGCCCGACAAACAGGCTTGCCCTTGGCCGGTGCCAAGGGGCGCCGCTTGGTTGGCAATGCCAGCCGCCGCCGCAGAAAGATGATCGCGTTCGGCTGGTACGGCGGCAAATATGTGCATTTGGATTTCATCCTGCCGTACTTGCCGGCAGACGCCGAGCATTTTTGCGATGTCTACGGCGGTTCGGCCGCGGTGCTCGTCAACCGCCGGCCGGCACCGGTTGAAACCTACAATGACTTGGATTCGGACTTGGTGAATTTCTTCGCCGTGCTGCGCGACGAGCCGGAGGACTTGGTGCGCCAAATCGGCCTGACGCCGTTCTCACGCGAGGAACTGGCGAAGGCGTGCGAGCCTGAATCTGGGTTGGCGCCGCTCGAGCGCGCCCGGCGCTTCTATGTGCGGGCGCGACAGACGCGAACGGGCCTGGCGCAGACGAGCAGTGAGGGGCGTTGGGCGCATTGCGTGTTGACTTCCCGCGCAGGCATGGCAGGGGCCGTGTCCCGTTGGCTGGGGGCGGTGGAAGGGTTGCCGGAGATCGCCCAACGGCTGCAGCGCGTACAGATCGAGAACGCGCCCGCGTTGGAAGTCATCCAGCGCTACGACACCCCCGGCACACTATTCTATCTTGACCCGCCCTATGTCCACGGTAGCCGCGGCGACGCAGCCGCCTACGGCTACGAAATGTCCGACGACGACCACCGCGAACTGGCCGTGCTGTTGCAGCACCTCAAAGGCCGCGCGGTGCTCTCCGGCTACCGCTCACCGCTGTACGACGAACTATTTGCAAGCTGGCACCGCGTTGACGCCGACGAGAAGCTCTGCAACTCCTCCAAGGGCAAGCGGCAAGAATCGCTGTGGATGAACTTCGAGCCAGCGCCAGGCTAGGTGCTCGCCAGTGGCAGCGCCTGATCGCAAACGCGGCAGAGAACTGCTAGAGCAGCAATGGCGAGAGGTCGTTGCTGGCGCGGCCCTGCCGGACATTCCTGACCACATACGGCAGGCGATCGCTCAACTGATCGCATCCGAGACGGTTGCCTTCAGCTACTGTTTACCGACTCAGCTATTGGGCAAGCTGACTGACCATAGGCTCGACGCGCTGTGCCTGCAGCGGGGCGACAACGGTGAGTCGCAGTGGGATCCGAGAGGGTTCGCATCCAGCGTTGTTGTCCCTTGGGTCAGAGACAACCAGAACGTTCTTGGCAAGAGCGCAGACCCCTATGTGAGCAACCCCTTGCGGCAACCGCGCATTCGCCCCGACCCGCCCAATGTAAGGTCGAACATGCTGCCGCTCTGGGGAGCGCTGCACGATGTGCTAAGCGAGGCGCAGGACCGTGACGACCCTGACTACACGAAGGACGTTCTTCGAGCGGTCCTGCAAGTCGTGTACGAAAAGCTCGCGAGCCAGCAGTTCGAATATCCGACGCTTGGAAGACCCAGCTTGGAGCAAGTCCTGTATCTCGCGGGCAAGATCGTTGATGCGTCGCAAGCGGGGGAACACGCCATGTCCGTCGTCGCGTCCCTCCTCTCGGTTGTCGGACGCCGCTTTGGGCTCTGGGATCGTGTGGACCGCGAAGCGTCCACAACCACCGATCAGGCATCCGGCATGGTGGGCGACATCGAATGTCGCAGTGAGGGCAGACTTGTCTTTGCCGTCGAAGTCAAGGAACGCCAGGTCACGTTGGCGGATGTGCGTTCTTTCGAGGCAAAGTTGGCCAGCAGCGCGTTGACGGAGGCGCTGCTTAGTGGGCCGGCACCCAATCCCGCGGAGTCAGAGGACATACGAGAACGACTGCGCCTGATGTGGCGGCAGGGCACGAATCTCTATCAACACGCCATCGAACCCCTTGTTGGCATCCTCATGAGCCTAGCGGGTGAGGCCGGCCGCAAAGAGTTCATCTCGGAAATCGGCAGTCAACTGGATCGATACGCCAAGCCAGCCGGCAGGTTGGCTTGGCGCGACCTGCTCAATGGCGTTCTCGACGGTGCGAGTGAGGCGAGTTAGCGCTCCGAGGCAGCGGCGGATGGCGGCCTCCTGCCCCAGCGTTTGCTTGACACCCGAACCCGTCTATTGCGTACGGCCTTGGATGCTCGCATGGCGTTGGGCAGTTCTTGAGCTTGACCGCCGACCACGACTCGGCAATGCTTCCGACGCGACGGGGCGAGCACCAGCGTGGCTGTCAGCAGCTAACCGAGGTCGATGACGTGCCTTCACGGAGCGAGACGTGCGGTTCCTAACGATCCAGCCGAAGAACATCCTCTCGTTCGGGCCAGACTCGCAGGAGCTTGCCTTGGAGCCGCTGAACGTGCTGATCGGGCCGAACGGATCGGGCAAGTCGAACTTGATCCATGTGCTTGGGCTGCTCAAGGCGGCGGCCACGGACTTGGCCGCGGCTCTCCAGGAGAATGGTGATGCGACACATTGGATCTGGCGACATGGAACCAGCGGCCACGGGCTCGCTTCGGTTAATGCGACGTTCTCGAACGGAGAAGCGGAGTGTCTTGAGTACGAGCTGGCGTTCGTCGAAATGCATCTGGACGCCGTCGTAGATCGAGAGCAATTGTCGGATGCGGAGCGGCAGTACCTCTCGCGTTCAAGTCCATGGGGCGGCGAGGCACATACGCTTGGAGGAGAAGATGAAATCGTCACCGCGCAGGAGGATCAATCCTTTCTCTCTGAGGTCAAACAAACCTATAAGTATGCCGAGGTGCATAGAACACAAAGGGCGTTTGCCGAACTGAGCATCTACCGCGATTGGGCCATCGGGCGTTCAGCGCCTGCAAGATGGCCACAGAAGCCGAGTTTGGGCAGCGACGTCCTGGACGACAATGCCGGCAATCTGGGGCTCGTGCTGAATCAGCTCAATCAAGACCAAGAGGCCAAGAGTAGGCTTCTCGATGCGCTGCGGGAGCTTTACGACAACATCACCGACTTCCGCATCAACATCGAGCACGACTCGGTGAAGATCGTGCTGCGCGAGGGGGATGTGGAGATATCCGCGGCGCGGCTCTCAGATGGCACGCTCCGCTATCTGTGTCTGCTGGCGATTCTCTGCCATCCACGGCCCCCGCCGGTGGTCTGTCTGGAAGAACCCGAGATCGGCCTGCATCCAGACATCCTGCCCGGGCTTGCAGACTTGCTGAAGGATGCCTCAACGCGTTGTCAGCTAATCGTCACTACGCATTCTGACGTGCTGGTAGACAGGCTCTCGGATACCCCGGAGAGTGTGGTGGTTTGCGAAAAGCACGATGGCCAAACGCAGATGCGGCGCTTGGAACGCGATGCCCTCAAGCAGTGGCTGGAACGCTACACGCTGGGCGAGCTGTGGACCAAGGGCGAGTTGGGCGGCAACCGCTGGTGAGGGCGACGGTCTACGTTGAAGGCGGAGGAGACGGCAAGCTGCTGCGAACCACGTGTCGTATTGCGTTCATCAAGTTCTTCGCTGCTGCCGGCTTGGCTGGCCGACTGCCGAAGGTCGTCGCCTGCGGCGGCAGAGACGGCGCGTATCGCGACTTCCATGACGCCGTGGAGTCCAACACCGACCAAGGCCGTGCCGTCTTCTTGCTCGTGGACAGCGAGGCTCCGGTGACGAACAGCGAACCGTGGCAGCACTTGAAAGACTGCGACGGCTGGAAACGTCCGCCAACCGCCGCCGCCGACAGTGCCCACTTGATGGTGCAATGCATGGAGGCTTGGTTCTACGCTGACAAGGGCGCTCTCGAGGGCTTCTTTCGTGGCGGCTTCAACGCCAGTGCGTTGCCGGGTAATCCGAACATCGAGGACATCCCGAAAGAGGACGTCTTAAACGGCCTAAAGGCGGCCACTCATCAATCCAAAAAGGGCCGTTACCACAAGGGAAGCCACTCCTTCGAGATTCTCCAGCGGCTCGACCCCAATAAGGTGACCGCGGCTTCGAGCCACGCACGGAGGCTAGTGGAAGCACTGCGCAACGCGCTGAGCGGTTGAGCAGGCCGCGACGGATGCGAGCTCGCGTGGCTGCCGCGTGCCGCCTCTGCCGACAGCCAACCCTTAACAGCGGCAGCACTTCACGAGATGTCAGACGCCCTCTACTCGCGGCGTCAACTCGCCGTCTCGAAGCTGATGGCGAGGCGCGGGTCAGCGGTAAGACCCAGTGCAGCAAGATATTCGTCCGCCAAGAAAAGACCAACCGCCTCGCGCAGGTTGCGGAGCATCTCGTCCAGCGATTGGCCATGCGTCACCACCTCCCGTGTTGACCGCCGCATCCCGCCGCCGCACCATGTGGCCGAGACCATGTGCCAAGATGGCGGTGCGGAGGCCACGATGAACGAACGCGACAAGGTGATCGCCATGCTTGAGGGCGGCGATTGGGAGGCGGCGCACAAGATCGTCCAGAAGGACTCGTCGTCGGAAGGGAGTTGGGCGCACGGCATCGTCCACCTGCTGGAGGGAGACTTGAAGAACGCGGCCTATTGGTTCGGCCGTGCCGGGCGCGAGGCACCTGCTGCCGATGCAGCCGGCGCGGAAATCGCCGCATTGCGGGAGGCTACTGAGCCAAGTTGATACGCAGTGGCCAGCGTCTAGTCAGGTCTCGCGCAGCGTCGCAAGCGTCGTGCCGACATAGTCCAGCACGTCGATCTTGGTGAGGACATGCAGCGTCTCGTCGGCGTCTCTCACCAGCGCGAAAAAACCTTCATCGAGTTGCGATAGAAGGGTTCCAATGGAGTCTTCGGGCGCCGCCCAAATCACGCTGCCCTTCACCAAATGAATCACTGGCTCGCTAGGCTGCAGCCGCCCATCCACCAACGGCCGCAGCAGATCGGATTCGTCCAGCACGCCGACGATCTGGCCGTCGGAGGACACGGGCGCCTGCGAAATGCCGTGGCGCTTCATTAGCTGCACCACCTCTTGGACGCTGTCCTCGACGTGCGCCGTCACCACCGGCGAGCGCGGCTTGGAGCGGATGACGTCGCCGATGGTGCGGCCCGCCAACAGGTCTCTCAAGAAGCCATTCTCTCGCAGCCAATCCTCGTTGAACGCCTTGCTGAGATAGGCGCGCCCGTGGTCCGGCAGGATGATGAGCAAGCGGCTTGGCGTGGCGAGGGATGCTGCGTGCTTCACGGCACCGACCACTGCCATCGCCGCCGATGGCCCCACGCAGATGCCTTCCTGCTTGACGAGGCGGCGACACATCTCGAACGCCTCCAAGTCTGAAACCTTCTCGAAGGCGTCCATCACGTCGAAGTGGACGTTGCCGGGCAGCATGTCCTCGCCGACGCCCTCGATCTTGTAGGTGTGCGGCGGGTCGAGCACTTTGTCGTGGTGGAACAAGTCGTGCAGAATGCTCCCCACTGGGTCGACGCCCACCATGCGCACGCTGGGCTGGTGCTCCCGGAACCACCTGCCAAGGCCGGACAACGTGCCGCCGGTGCCGACGCCCGCCACCACGCAGTCGAGTTGCCCCGCCATTTGCTGCCAAATCTCCGGGGCCGTCATCTCGTAGTGCGCGAGCAGGTTGTCCTCGTTGAAGTACTGGTTGGCGTAGAAGGCGTTCGGTGTCATCTCCACCAGTTTCTTCGCCACCGTGTAGTAGCTGCGCGCGTCCTCTGGCGCCACCGCGGTGGGGCACACCAACACCTTCGCCCCGAACGCCCGCAGGATGGCGCGCTTCTCTTCGCTCACCTTGTCTGGCATCACCAGCGTCACCGGATAGCCCCGGATGGCGCCGATCATGGCGAGGCCGAGCCCCGTGTTGCCAGACGTGGCCTCGATGATGGTGGAGCCTGGGCGCAGGTCTCCGCGCTCCTCCGCGCCCTCGACGATGCGCAGCGCAGCACGGTCTTTCACGCTGTGGCCGGGGTTGAAGCATTCGAGCTTCACGAAGAACTCGTGGGGCGAATCGCCCACAACGTTGTTGAGCCGCACCACGGGCGTGTCGCCGATGGCGCCGAGCAGGTCTTGATGGATCATCGCCGGTCGCACGTTGGCGAGGGAGTTGAGCGCAGTTTCCGCTAACTGGCGGCCCTCGGCAAGTGGGCGTTACGCCGGGTCAACCGCAGCCGGCGTCACGGCGACAGGCACTGCACGATCTTGTCGATGCCTAAGACTCGCTTGCGTCACCGTTCTTCACGGCAGTCACGAAACCACGAAAGCTGGGGCTGCGTTGCGCGATGGTCTCGGCGTCTAGCGTTGCAGCGATGTCTTTGGATACCAGCGAGGTATAGATATCGGAGCCAAGTAACTGCTTGAGATGGTTTTTCGGGTTCGGTATCTCATCCGGCTGGGTAGCATCCACGCCGCCTAGATCGCGGCGGAGATAACGGCGCAACCCCGTGGCGTCGGCGAAGTACCATGCCTCAAGGTGGCAGCCAAGTGTTCAACCAGCAACGGCAGCGCTTTTCGTTCGGTCTCCCCCGACGCGATAACTACCACACGCTTCGACATGTCAATTCCCGAAGCCTCGTGTTTGGAAGTACTCGCCTAACCCAAAACCTGATGCTTCCAAAGCTCGGCGGACACCCTCGGCGTTCCCCGCCTCAACGACAGTTCCGCGTCTCTCATCGCGTCGCACAACGCGCACAACTTCAGGATCGCCCAACGAATCCAGTACTAACGGCGAATGGGTCGTCATGACAAGCTGAATGTTCTCGCGCACGTTGCCGAGATACTCCACGAAGGCAGACAGCGCGGCGGGGTGAACGTAGTTCTCCGGCTCTTCGATGCCGATGAGCTTAGCCTCGGGGCTGGTATGCAGCGCGGTCATTAGCGCGAGCATACGCAGAGTGCCGCTGGAAACCCCCATCTGATGCACGCGATACTCTAGGCCAGCCTCTTGTTGCAAGAAGTAGAAGCGGTCCTCTTCCTCGGCCAATCTCGGTTCAATGGCCTCGGGCAGCCCGATGATTGCTCTGGTCGCTTGGAGAATCCGCTCTCGTGTAGCGTCATCGAGACCGTAGAGCGTCTCCGCGAGGTTGCGCCCGTAGTGATCGAGCCCCCGCGCCTCGACGCTGCTCCAATCCCGACGTAGCAAGAAGGGGTTGGGATCGAAGAAACCCCATCGTGCGATGAACTGCGCCACATCGTGGGCGGGGAATGACGCATCCGCGGCCGCTGCTGCCAATGCACAGGAGGTTGGACTCTGACTTAGCGGCACCCTTTCGCCCCTCTCGCCAGACCACCACCAGCCCTTGCCGCCGGTTGCCTCTAGCAACTGCATCGGCGGCGAGCCTTCTCGAGTTTGATGCAGTCGTTCCTCTACATCGAACTCGTAACTTCGACGTTGGAGGTGGACGCTCCAATCAACCGTATCGTTGTCCCTAGCAACGCGCACGGCTATCTCCACTCTGGAAGCCACACCACCTTTCCACGCCAAGTGGATCAGGCCGCCACGCGAGAACACCGGCCCTTTGAAGTCACGCGCTTGTACTGCCTCGTTGAGGAACCGAAGAGCGTCTAGGATGGTGCTCTTGCCGGACGCGTTGGCACCTATGAAGAGATTGAATCCACCAATCCTGATGTCTGCGTCGAGCAGACTTCTGTAACTGTTGGCTCGGAGACTAGAGAGTTTCACGAATTCGGTTCGCTAATTGGCGATCATGAGTCTGAAGCCGAGGTGCTTCTTTAGCTCGGCGCAGGGTTAGTTCGACAGCATCGCGTCGACTCCCCAAACCAGACGTTTTCGATTGCAAAATCCCTCGTTCCCGTTTCTTCATCTATTCGAACCTTAGTGAGAGGGCAACCATACCGGCTGTGGGCTAAGCGTGCAACGGTCTGTTGTTGGTTCCTACGCCACCGACATATCATCGCCTCATGTTCACCCTCGCCGGCATCAACGTTTTGGACTTGGGCGACCGGGCGGCCACGGCTTGGTGCTCGCGCTTGCTGGCGGATTTCGGCGCCGAGGTGCAGGCGGTGGAGCCGCCGGATGGCCATCCGTTGCGCTGCCATCCGCCGTTCGATGCCGCGGGGCGCAGCATCCCGGCGCGGTACTTCCTCGCCAACAAGGCGTCCGTGCCAAAGGATGAAGGGTTGGCGGCAGCCGCCCATGTCATCGTCACCAGCAGCGTGGCGGCGGCGGCGCTCGCCCGCGCCCACCCGAATGCCATCGTCTGCGCCATCACGCCGCACGGTCTTACCGGCCCCAAGCGGAACTTGCCGGGCAACGGACTCACCGCCGCGGCGCGCTCTGGCTGGGCATCCGTCAACGGCGTCCTCGGCAAGGCACCGCTTAAGGGCAGCGGCTACCAAGCGGCCTATCAATCCGGCACGCTCGCCTTCGGCGCTGTGGTCTGCGCCTTGGCCGAGCAAAATGTCGCCGGCAGCGCTGCCCAACTCATCGACATCTCTGAATGGGAAACGCTGGTGTCAAGCCTTGGGCCACCGTTGCTGCGCGCGCAGTACTCTGGCGTCGTGTGGTCGCGCCACGAGCCGGACATCGACATGGATGCTGGCCCGGTGCCGGTGCGCGATGGTTACTTCGCGCTGCCGCTGTCGCGGCCCGCGTTCTGGCAGAAGGCAATGCAACTGCTCGGCCTGCCGGAACTTGCGGACGATCCGCAACTGCGCGAGCCGGGCTTGCGCCGCAAGTTCAAAGAGCGCTATGCGGCGCCGGTGCAGGAACGCATGGCCGAATGGAACCGGCTCGATCTCTTTGCGGCCTTGGCGCGGGAACGCGTTGTGGCCGGCCCCGTGTTGCGGTTGGACGAAATGGCGAACAATCCGCAGTTCGGTGCGCGCGACTTCTTCGTCCGCTCGCAAGCGGGCACGCGCTTTCCGGGGCCGCCGGCGCGTTTCGGCGCGAGCGCGTGGCAGTTGCGCCGCGAGATGGGTGAAACCAGCGTGGACGCCGCCGGCTTCAAAGCGCCTGCAGAGCCACCCCGCGCCGCCCATGCCCAACGCCGGCCATCGCCGGAACGCGGCCCGCTGCGCGGCTTTCGCGGCTTGGTGCTCACCCAAGCATGGGCCGGCACCTATGCCACCATGCTGCTCGCGCTGCTCGGCGCTGAGGTCATCCAAGTTGAATCCCGCAAGCGGCTCGACAGTTGGCGCGGCACCTATCGCAATCCGATGCCCAAGCGGTTGCGCGCGGTGCAGACGGCGCAACATCCGTGGAACTGCAACCCGCTCTACAACTCCGTCAACCTCCACAAGCGCTGCATCACGCTGGACCTGGCGGATGCCGCCGGCGTCGAGCTCTTCAAGCGCTTGGTGCCACATGTGGATTTCGTCGCGGAGAACTTTTCGCCGCGCGTGATGGGCAACTTGGGCCTCGGCTACGACACCCTCGCCGCCATCAAGCCCAACCTCGTGATGGCGAGCCTCTCCGCCTACGGCGCCACTGGCCCATGGGCGAACGTGCCGGGCATCGGCGGCACCATCGAGCCATCGTGCGGCATGTCCTCTTTGCTCGGCTACGAGGGCGGCGCCCCGCTCAACTCTGGCCAGATGTATCCAGACCCGGTGGCGGGGTTCTGTGGCTTCGCGGCCATCGCCACTGCCCTTTTGCACCGAGACCGTACCGGTGTCGGGCAGGTCATCGACCTCTCCATGCAGGAAGCGAACTTCACCTTCATCGGCGACGCTTGGCTGGAGTTCGAGGCCACCGGGCGGGTGCGCGGGCCGCTCGGCAACCGGCATCCGCTGCATGCGCCGCATGGCATCTATCGCGCCGACGGCGAAGATCAGTGGATCGCCATCGCCGCCGAAACCGAGGCGCAATGGCTCGCCTGCTGCGCCGTGCTGGGCATTGACGCAGCCGTCTGGCCGGACAACGCCGCTCGCAAAGCGCACGAGGCCGAGGTGGATGCGGCCATCGCGGCGAGTGTGCGCGATCGCGATAAGCTCGCGCTGGAGGACGCCCTCTGCCGCGTCGGCGTGCCGGCCGCGGCGGTGTTGGACGCCGCGGAAGTGGCGCAGGACGGCGGCTTGCGGCAACGCGGCGCCTTGGCGCAGGTGCATCACGCCGAGACCGGCCCCATGTGGCAGGCTGGTTCCCCGGCCGCGTTCAGCGGGGCGCGAGCCGACGGCATCCGCCCGGCGCCGTTGCACGGCGAACACTCGTTCGAGGTGTTTGCGGAGTTCTTGGGCATGACGCGGGCCGAATACGATGCGCTGGAAGCACGGGGCGTCACCGGCAAGGGGGATTACCAGCCATGAAGGAACGCGCTGAAGGGGCTCGGCCGGCGGCAACGGCGGAGGCAGCGCCAAGGGATGGCGAAGCGCCTGTCACCTACGAAGTGGTGAACCACGTCGCCCGCATCACGACGCAGCGGCCGCGTTACCGGAACGCCCAGAGCCGCGCCCTGCTCGAGGCCTTGGACGCTGCGTTCGCCGCCGCCGCGGCAGACCGCGAGGTCCGCGTGATCGCCCTCTTCGGCGCCGGCGAGCACTTCTCCGGCGGGCATGATCTCGGCACGCCGGAAGAGCGCGAAGACTTGCAGCGACGCCCGCTGCAGCGCGGCCTGCGCGGGCGCTTCGACCATTCCCGCGAGCAATTCGTGGACAAGTGCCTGCGCTGGCGCAACGTGCCGAAGCCGACCATCGCCGCCGTGCAGGGCTATTGCATCTACGGCGGTTGGATGCTCGCTTCGGCCATGGACATCATCTACGCGGCAGAGTCCGCGATGTTCCTCGCCGGCAACTTCCAGTTCTTCACCGTGCCGTGGGACATGCATCCGCGCAAGGCGAAGGAACTGTTGTTCGAGTCTCGCTTCGTGGATGCCGAAGAAGCCAAGGCGTTGGGGCTGGTGAACCGCGTCGTGCCCGCAGCGCGCCTTGAGGCAGCGGTGTTGGAGTACGCCGAGCGCATCGCCGGCAACGATCCGTTCCAACTACGCATGATTAAGCTGGCGGTGAACCAGATGCAGGATGGCCAGGGCTTCCACGCCCACATCACCGGCGCCCACCTCATGCACCTGATGTCCTCGGAGGGTGAGAAAGACCCGGATTACGCGCTGCAGGTGCCGCAAGGCCGCCGCCGCCCGATGGTGGAACGGGCGCTCAAGCACTTCGACCTGCGCAAAGGCGAACGCTGAGGTGCGCGGGCGCTCCTGAGTTTGCCGACCCGGTTGGCTGCTCGGTGCTTGGCGCATCCCGGCAGCGCGTTGGCCGGGGCAACGCTTCGCTGCTAGGCTAAGCCGAGCAAGTTAACTCTCGCCAAAGGAGCCCCGCATGACAGTCTTTCTGGAAGTGCGCCATCGCATCAAGCCCCTCACCAACACCGCCTTCGATGTGTTCGTGGATTTCTATGCCGAAACCGTGGCGCCGCGCATGGAGCGCCACGGCATAGACCTCGTCGGCGGCTGGAAGGTGAGCGGCGGCGAGATGGGGTGGGACTTGAGCCTGCATCGCTACGAAGACATGGCCCACGCGGAGCGGGCGCTGGCTTCCCTCGGCCAAGACAAGGCGCTGTGGGCGGCGGCGGAGCGGCTGCAGGGCGAGGTGCAAGTGGAGGAGGTGACGAAGTTCGCCCGCCGTGTGCCTTACGGCACGGACGCCCGGTTGGAGGCAGCGCTGGCGGCCGAACCGGACAAGCCCCGCCAATACATGCTCGCCGTGCTGCAGACAGCGAGCGGCGGCGCCCCGGCGGCGATGGAGCAAGTCGGCAAACTGGCGGATGTGGCGGAGGGCGCCGGCGCCCTGCAGCTCGTCACCGCCTACGCCTCCATGATCGGCCGCACTGGAGAGATCACGGACCTTTGGATCATGCCGCGTGGCCTTGGCGGCTTTGACTATCAAGCGGGAGATCCGCTGCACGACATCTTGGGGCCGCTGCGCGACCACGCGCCGGAAGAGTCGCTCTTCTACTTGAATCCGCTGCCTTACTCGAAGCTCCAATAGACTTGGGCCGGCACAGGCGCCGGCCGGCGCCTACGGATGTTGCGCCGTGGCCCGCAATAGCTGCGCCTTGGCCGCCGCCGCGTGGCCGCGGCAGACGATGCGGTCGCGCTTCTGCTCCAGCTGATGGTCGTACATTGGGTCGTAGTACCAGTCCAACAACATGCCGACCCAACGCCGATGCGCCGCCGCGCTGCCGTCCACGAAGGCGGCCGCCATCGCCGCGCGCGCCTGTCGGTGGCGCTCGCTTCCCAGCCGCCGCGCAATGTTGTCCAGTGCCGCGGTAAGGTGCGCTTGAGATGCGTCTGGCGCCAACGCATAGCCTTGCACGATGTGGTCAACGCGGGCTTCGCGGGACACCTCCACCACCACCAGCGGCGCAGACTGCATGGCCGCGAACACCGCTTGGGGAATCGCCAAGCGGCCGATGGTGCGGCTCTCGTCTTCCACGGCGAGCGTGCCGGCGCGCCCGCGTTGGGCCAACACCACCGCCAGCGCATTCTCGAAATCGATGGGCGTTGGCTGTGGCGTGGCGCGCCCGCCGAACGCCGAACCGCGGTGGTTGGCCAAGCCTTCCAAGTCCACATGGCCGGGAATCTCCTGCAACAGCTCCGTCTTGGCGCTGCCGGCGCGCCCGCCGAGGACGATCCACTGCCGCGGCATCTCAAGCTCGGCGAGGCAAAACTGCCGCAACGCCTTGTACCCGCCGGCCACCCGCGCCACGTCCCGGCCTTGTTCGCCCAGCCACGTTTGGACGATTTGCGAGCGGGCGCCGCCCCGCCAGCAATACAGCACGGCGTTTGGGTGCGCGTCGAGGAAGGCCGTCCAACCGCGCAGCCGCGCCGCCCGGACGGCGCCGCTCACCAGCCGCTCGCCCAGCTCGAATGCCCCGCGTGGCCCGTCTTGCTTGTGGCGAATGCCAACTTGGTGGCGCTCGTCGTCTGTCAACAGCGGCAGGTTGATGGCGCCGGGCAGCGCGCCGCGGGCGAACTCGGCCGGCGCCCGCAGGTCGATGAGGGGCGTCTGGCTGGTGAGGAGCCCCGCGTAATCTGCGGTGAGCCCGCCCAAGATGCCGCTATGGAACCAAAGGGTCGGTGACCGTCTCGCCCGCCTCGAAGGCCGCCAAATGCTGGCGCAGTTCTTCGATCACTTGTGTGAGCCCTTGGTCATTCGCCTCGCGCAGCGCTTCCCGCTGCAGCGCGACGGCGCGGTCGAAGTCTCCATTGGCGGCGTGGGCCGCGGCCCAAGTGTCCAGGTAGGCGGGTTGCCGCCGCGCCGCGGCATCGCGCTGCATCACATGATCCATGATGCGCAGGGCGTAGCGTTCGTCCCGCAGCCGCTCAATCTGCGTCACGGTCAGCCACCACGCCACCTCGTTGACGATGCTCGCCGTCTCTGGCGCCGCCGCGACCGCAGACTTGAACCAAGATCGCGCCCTTCTGTGGCTGCGTTTGACATATTGGCCACGGGCATGCAGCTCGGCGAGAATGAGCCGTGCCTCGGCGGCCGGGCAGGGCCGCGTTTGCATGGCAGCCGCCGCTTCCGAAATGCCGACGCACTCGTCCGCTTCGCCTTTGGCCAACTCGGCAATCCAATCGTAGGCCCGCGCATTGAACTCCCTGCCGGCATCGGCGCTGAGCAGGAATCGGGCGTAGAGCACCTTGGCACGGTCATAGTCCAACTCGGCGGCGCTTGCGAAGTGCCGATCGCTGGCGTCGTCGTCTTGCTCAACGTGCTGGCCGGCGAGGTGCAGCTGCGCCAGATACAGGTGGGCGCGCGGGTTGCCAAGCGCCGCGGCGCGCCGCAGCAGCGCGACGCCTTGGTCGGCTTGCCCCTCGCCCAGCGCGTCGTCGATGTGCAAGCCGCCCAACCGCAGCATGGCTTCATCCGAACCCGCATCAATCGCCTGCAAATAGTGCTGTTTGACGAGGGCCAAGAAATCGTCCTGCGCGGGGCCTGCCTCCAAGCGGCGGGCGCTGACCAGGTAGACGTCCGCCAGCATCAGGTTCGCCAGCGCGTTGCCAGTGCGCGTGGACGCGGTGAGCCAATCGATGGCTTCCTCAAGCCGATCTTGAGCCGCGAGGAAGACGCCCACCGCCGCCTGCGCCGCCGGGTCGTCCTGCCGCGCAAGGTGGCCGATGAGTGCCCCCGGCAGCAATGTTTGGCCGGGCGCCTGCCATGCCGCGGCGCGGTAGGCCGGCTCCATGTCGAAATGGATGGTTTGCATGGCCTCGCCCGGCGCCGCGGCGGCGACGACCATCGTGAACGGTCGTTCTTCGCTGTTCCTGTAGATGGACCCCACCGGCTGGCGCCCCGACGCCCGGAGATAGGCCAACGCCTCCGGCGCGGACAACACAGGGTAGGGCGACGCTTCGCTGCCATCATGGCCGGCCGCGACGGCAGCGCTGAGCCGCGCCACCCACGCTTGGTGTTCCTCGGCTGCGTCGTTGCGCTCCACGTATTCGTAGAACTTGGTGAGCGCATAGTGGCCGACGATGCTGGCGCGATGCTGATCGAGAATCGCGGACCCCACTGGGCCGGCGCGCAACGGCTCTTCGTCGACGAAGCGCATCGCTTGACGCTCTAGTGGCGCGAGGCGTTGGGCGCGGGCGGGGAAGTCTGGCGCTGCTCGGAAGGCGGTGCGCAACTCGGCCGCATCGACGGCCTCGCCGGCTTGCATGGCCGCGATGAGCGCTTCGTAGGAAAGGGGCGGATTGCTGACGCAGCCAGCGCCGGCGAGCGCCACGATGGCGAAGGGCATCAATCGCATCGGCGCAGTGTAGCGCATTCAGGCGATTTGCCCGTGCGCCGTAGCGGATGAAGCGCGTGAGCCAACGCCCTGGCTTTTGAGGGATGCGGCAGCATCTCTTAAGATAGCGCCTTGGATTTTCGGGCGTTACCTCTTCAGGATTTCACCATGTCACTGCAATTCAAGCTGCGCGTGCCATCCGCGACGGAAGCGTTGCCCGGCCGCAACCAGCCGGTTCCCGTGCCGCCGCGTCACTTCGTCAACGGCAATCCCATGCAGCCGCCGTTCCCGGACGGCCTGCAGCGCCTGCTGGTGGGCATGGGCTGCTTCTGGGGGGCGGAGCGCAAGTTCTGGGAAACGCCCGGCGTCTTCGTCACCGCGGTGGGCTATGCCGGCGGCGCCACGCCGAACCCGGCCTACGAGGAGGTCTGCTCGGGCCTCACTGGCCACACGGAGGCGGTGCTTGCCGTGTTTGACCCGGCGGTGGTGAGCTATGCGACGCTCCTCAAAGTGTTTTGGGAAGGCCACGACCCCACCCAAGGCATGCGTCAAGGGAATGACTTGGGCACGCAGTATCGTTCGGCGCTCTATTGGCACGACGCTGCCCAGCGCGAGGCGGCTGAGCGCTCCAAAGAGGCGTTCGGCGCCGCGCTCAACGCGGCCGGCTTCGAGCCAGTGACCACGGAGGTCGCCGCTGCGCCGACGTTCTACTACGCCGAGCACTACCACCAGCAGTACTTGGCGAAGGTGCCGAACGGCTATTGCGGCTTGGGCAGCACCGGCGTTTCCTGCGACATCGGGCCGCTGGCGACGCTCGGCGCACAGGCGCTGGCGAGATAGCGCGAGGGGAGAATGCCGCTGCCCCGTGAGAGGGCGAGATCGGGCGTGATGGAGAAGGCTGCCGCTGCTGCGTGAAGTGGCGCTGCAAGCGCCGCGTCGGCCCGCGTCACGCCTCGGGCGCGAACTCCGGATCCAGCGCGGCGAAGAACGTTTGCACCACGCGGTAGGTGAGCCCCCACACAAAGTGGCCGCCGCGCACGCGGTAGCCGTTGAAGGGCGTGGGCGTGCCGCCGATCAAGCGATCTTCTTGGGTGTGGTTGTCCCCGGTGCGCATCGGCGCCAAGCGCGTCCACACTGCGGCATCCACTTCGTGGCTGAACACGAAGGCTGGATCCCCCTTGATGGCGAACACATACGGCGCCACCAGCATGTCTGGGCGCCGGCCATAGGCGGCGGGGCGCTGCGGCGGCAGTTCGCCGATGAGCTGCGAGCGGGCGATGGCGAGGCCAACTTCCTCATGGGTCTCGCGCATTGCGGCGGCGGCTAAGTCCGCATCGTCAGGCTCCCGGTGGCCGCCCGGGAACGCCATCTGGCCAGACCACGGATCGCCGCGCTTCTCGGCACGTTTGATGAACAGCACTTCCGTGTCTTCGCCCCACTCGCGCAGCACAACGGCCACCGCCGCTTGGCGGGTGGCCGCGGTGACGGCATGGCGCAACGGCTCGCTGGCGGCGAGCCGCGCCTCAATGTCGGCGATGGGAAGCACGCGCCTATATCATAGCGCGGCCATGTCGCTCGAATCTTCCGCCAACCGCTGCTTCGTCTGCGGGCCGGGCAATGCCCACGGCTTGCAGGTGGCGTTTCGCCTCGACGCAGGCGTCTGCCGGGCGGAGTTCACGCCCCGCCCCGAACACGCCGGGTACGACGGCGTGACCCACGGCGGCATCCTGTTCAGCCTGCTCGACGACGTGATGGCCAACTGGCTGTATCTGGATGGCGAGCAGTGCTTCACGGCGAAGGTGGAGGTGCGCTATCGCCAGCCGTTGCCGGTGGGCACGCCCATTCGCCTGGAGGGGCGCCTCATCCGCCGCAAGGGGCGGTTGGCGGTGCTGGAAGGCAAAGTGCTGCGCGCCGCCGACGACGCCTTGGTGGTGGAGGCGGCCGGCAGCTTCATGGTGGAACCCAACTGACCGACGGCGCCTTGGCCGCCCGGCTGCCCATGCCCGGATGCGTCGTGCGAAGATTGTGCAGAATGTCCGCCATCGCAGACATGCGCCGCCCATGACCATGAGCCTCGCCGCGCCATCGCTCTACATCAACCGCGAGTTGGCGTTCTTGGAGTTCAACCGCCGCGTCTTGGAGCAGGCGAAGAAGGACGCCGTGCCGCTGCTTGAGCGGCTGCGCTTCCTGTGCATTTCGAGTTCCAACCTAGACGAGTTCTTCGAGATTCGCGTCGCCGGCTTGAAGCAGCAGGAAGCGTTGGGCGGCACCCATCGCGGGCCAGACAACCTGACGCCGGCGGAGCAGTTGCGGCGCATCGCCGAGCGCACGCGGGAGCTGGTGGCCGAGCAGTATCGCGTGTTGAACGATGTCGTCGTGCCGCGCTTTGCCGCCGAAGGCATTCGCTTCCTGCGCCGGGACGAATGGGACAAAAAACAGCGCCAGTGGCTGAAGCGCTTCTTCAACCACGAGTTGGAACCCATCCTGACGCCCATCGGGCTGGACCCGGCGCATCCGTTCCCGCGTGTCCTGAACAAGAGCTTGAGCTTCATCGTCACGCTGGACGGCAAGGACGCCTTCGGGCGCAGCAGCGGCATGGCCATCGTGCAAGCGCCGCGCGCGCTGCCCCGCGTGGTGCGCTTGCCGGAAGGCGAAGAAGGAGGAGACGGCGCGCGCTACCAGTTCGTGTTCCTGTCCTCCATCATCCACGCCCACGTCGATGAGCTGTTCCCGGGCATGAGCGCGTCGGGCTGCTATCAATTCCGCGTCACCCGCAACAGCGATTTGTTCGTGGACGAAGAAGAAGTGGACGACTTGTTGCGGGCGGTGGAGGGCGAGCTGTCGTCGCGGCGCTTCGGCGATGCCGTGCGGCTGGAGCTCGCGGACGAATGCCCGCGCCCGGTCGCGCACTTCCTGCAGGGGCAATTCGACCTCGCGGACGCGGACGTGGTGCGTTGCGACGGGCCGGTGAACCTGATGCGTCTGATGGAGATTCCAGACCTTGTGGACCGGCCAGACCTCAAGTACCCCGGCTTCACGCCCCGCATCTCGCGGCGCATTCAACGCGCCGCGGACATGTTCGCCGCCATCCGCGAAGGCGATGTGCTGCTGCATCATCCATTCGATTCGTTCGCGCCGGTCATCGACTTTCTGCGTCAAGCCGCGAGCGACCCGAACGTCGTCGCCATCCGGCAGACGTTGTATCGCACCGGCGCGGATTCCGCGGTGGTGAAGGCATTGGTGGATGCCGCCGCGGCCGGCAAGGAAGTGCTTGTCGTCATCGAGCTGAGGGCGCGCTTCGACGAGGCGGCGAACATCGAACTCGCCACCAATCTGCAGGAAGTGGGGGCGCAGGTGGTGTACGGCGTGGTGGGATACAAGACGCACGCCAAGATGAGCATGGTCATCCGCCGCGAGGGGCGCAAGCTCAAGCGCTATGTCCACCTCGGCACCGGCAACTATCACGCCCGCACAGCGCGCCTCTACACAGACTACGGGCTCTTCACCTGCGACGATGACTTTGGCGAGGACGTGCAGCGTGTCTTCAAGCAACTCACCACGATGGGCAGCGCGCGGCGTTTGAAGAAGATGCTGCAATCGCCGTTCACCCTGCACGACACCATCTTGGAATACATCAGCGCGGAGGTGGAGTGCGCCAAGGCTGGCGCGCCGGCGCGCGTGATCGCCAAGATGAACGCCCTCATTGAGCCGGGCGTCATCGAAGCGCTGTACCAAGCGTCCCAAGCCGGCGTGTCCATCGACCTGATGGTGCGCGGCATGTGCGCACTGCGCCCCGGCATGGAAGGGGTGTCCGAGAACATTCGCGTCACCTCGGTGATTGGCCGGTTTCTTGAGCACACGCGGGTGTTCTACTTCGAGAATGGCGGTGCGCCGCGCGTCTACCTCTCCAGCGCGGATTGGATGGGGCGCAATTTCTTTGATCGCGTGGAGACCTGTTTTCCCGTGGAAGACGACGCGCTGCGCGCGGCCGTCATCCGCGACTTGGAGTTGTACTTGGCGGATTCCACGGCGTGGCAGCTGCGTGCGGACGGCACATACGTCCAGCGCGAGTCGGGAGCGGAACACTGCGCCGCGCAGGAGGCGTTGCTGCAAGGGTGAGCCGGCCGACGGCGCCTGCCACACGCGCCATCCGAGGGCGGCAGGCTGAGCCGGCTGGCAAGGGTCACCTAGCGCCTAGCGCCCCCGGCCGAGCCACGGGCGCTCGCATGTCTTGGCGTCGGCGGAGCGTGGCTACTGCGCCGACACCAAGAGCCGCACCGGCCCCGCCGTGAGGTGGCTGGCTTCCTGCTCCAAGTCCAGTTCCGTCAGAGGATGCGCGCGCAGCCACTTCTTCGGCAGCGAGAGCCGCACGCCGCCTTCCACCGGCGCCACGCCGAGCGGCGGCAGCGGCCCGTCTGCGCGGCTGCGGTGCAGCACCACGGCGATGCGCAGCAGCGCGCACAGGTGCGCGAGGCGCGGGGCGCCGGCAAAATCTTCCGCCGGAAACTTGCGCCGGTGCGCCCGCACCAACAGTGCCACGCGATGCTGCTCCGAGTGCGAGAAGCCCGGCAAGTCCATGTTGTCGAGCAGGTAGCCGCCGTGCTTGTGGTACTGCTGGTGGGCGACGTCCAAGCCGATCTCGTGCAGCGCCGCGCCCCAGCGGAGCGCAGTTTCGAGCTCGGGATCATCCATGCGCCATGCATGCCGCAGTTGCTCAAGCAGATTGAGCGCCGTGCGCGCCACGCGGGCGGCGTGGTCACGGTCCACATGGTAGCGCTTGGCGATGTCGCGCACAGTCTTCTCGCGGATGTCCTCGTCGTGGACGCGGCCCAACAGGTCGTGCAGCAGCCCCTCGCGCAGGGCGCCGTCCGAGACGCTCATGCGCTCTAGCTGCAGGGATTCGAAGATCGCCGCGAGGATGGCCACGCCGCCGGGAAAGACGGGTGCCCTTTCGCGGCTGACGGTGGCGAAGTTCAGGCGCTCGATGTATCCGGCGTCGATCATGCGCCGCTTGATGTGGTCGAGCCCTGGGCGCGTGATCTCGCGTCCACCGAGCTCCGCCTCGATGACGCCGCGCGCCGCGAGGGCCGTGCCAGAGGAGGCGATGGCGCGGTTCCACCCTCGCGCCCGGTAGATGCGCTCGATCACTTCTAGCTCTTGGCAGGCGGCGCGCTCCGCCGCGTCCAGCCGCTCGCCATTGATGTGGCCGTCCGCAAAGTGCGCTTCAGACAGGGCTGCGCAGCCCATTTGCAGGCTCTCCGTCAACCGCGGCTGAAAGCGGCGCCCGAGGATGAGCTCGGTGCTGCCCCCGCCGATGTCCACCACCAGCCGCCAGTCGCTGTCGTCCTCCAAGGAATGTGACACGCCGAGATAGACGAGGCGCGCTTCCTCCCGCCCGCTGATGATGTCGATGTTGTGCCCGAGGGCGGCTTCGGCGCGCTCGATGAACGCTTCTGCATTGCGCGCCTTGCGCAGGGTGTTGGTGCCCACGACGCGCACATTGGCCGCGCTCAGGCCGCGCAGCCGCTGGCCCAGCCGCGTGAGGCAGGCCAAGGCGCGATTCTGGGCCGCCTCCGTCAACGCGTTGTCCGCGTTGAGGCCCTTTGCCAACCGCACCATTTCGCGGTGCTTGTCCACCACTTGCAGGCGCTCGCCCTGATCCAACGCCACGATCAGATGGAAGCTGTTCGAGCCCAAGTCCAACGCGGCGAGGGTCTGCTTGAGGGAGGTGGGGGAGGGGGCGGTGAGTTGGGCCATGCGAGCAGGGATTGTAGGCAAGTTGGCGCCACCACGTTTGGCCGCCGCCGACTCGCAGGGCGCCGGCGGCGGCCAATTGCACCGCGGTGAGGCCACCGGCTGTCGCCTTGCTAGACGCAACGAGGCGTTGCCGCGGCAAGGGGTAGCATTGTCGCGCAGCCATCCAAGGATTCGGCATGACGAAGTTCCACGGTCGGGAATACCGCGATGCCATGGGGCAGTTCTGCACCGGCGTCGTCATCGTCACGGGCGTGAGCGGCGCTGTGATGGCGGGATTCGCGGCGCAATCCTTCGTGTCGCTCTCGTTGGATCCGCCGCTCGTCGCTGTGTGTCCCGGCAAGGCCAGCACGAGTTGGCCGAAAGTGCGGGATTCTGGCCACTTCTGCGTCAATGTGCTCGGCGACGACCAGCGGCGCATCTCGGATGTGTTCGCCCAGCGCGGCAAGGTGGCGGATATTGGCTGGCGGCCGGCCGTTTCCGGCAGCCCCATCCTCGACGGCGTGTTGGCCTATGTGGACTGTGCGTTGGCAGCGGAGCACGACGCCGGCGACCACACCATCGCCGTGGGCCGCGTGCTCGACATCGACATTCTTGACGGTGTGCGCGCGCCGCTATTGTTCTTCCGCGGCGGCTACGGGCACTTCGCAGCCACCGCGGCCGTCGCAGGGGGCGGCTAACGCCACGCCGCGGCGGGCGGCGGCGCTGGCATGGAACTCTGGATTTGGCTCACGGTCGGCGCGGCGTTCTGCCAGAACCTGCGCTCGGTGCTGCAAAAGCGGCTCACCGGGCGGTTGTCGCCAGAGGCCGCGAGTTATGCCCGCTTCTGCTACGGCGCTCCGTTTGCCGCCGCCTTCTTGCTCGCGCTGGCGGCTGTGTCGGATGTGCCGCTGCCGGCACCGGATGGACGCTTCCTCGCCGCCGTCGCCGTGGGCGGCTTCGCGCAGGCGATGGGCACCGTGGCGCTGGTGCGCAGCTTTGGCCACCGGCGCTTTGCGGTCGGCACCGCCTACTCGAAAACCGAGGTGGTGCAGACGGCGATCTTCGGCTTCGTCATCGCCGGCGAGGCGGTGGGTGCGCTCGCCGGCGCCGGCATCCTCGTCAGCTTGGTGGGCGTGCTGCTGCTTTCAGCGGGCGCCAGCGTGCGTGCGGCCCTCGCGTTGGGCAGGGGCGCGTGGCTTGGCATCGGCGCCGGCGCTGGCTTCGGCATTGCCGCGGTGTGCTTCCGGGAGGCGGCGCTGGCCTTGCCGACGGGCGCGTTCCATGTGCGCGTCGCCGTCACCCTGTTCGCCGTGATCACGCTGCAATCCGTCGGCATGGGCCTGTGGCTGGCGTGGCGCCAGCCGGGCGCTTTGCGCGAGGTGGCGCGGGCTTGGCGCGTGGCGCTGTGGGTGGGCTGCGCCGGGGCCGTGGCGTCGGCGGGCTGGTTCGCGGCCATGACGCTGACTCAGGCGGCCTATGTGCGGGCGCTGGGGCAGGTCGAGCTGTTGTTCGCGTTCGTCGCCGGTGCGGTGGTGCTGCGCGAGCGCGCCCGTCTGCGCGAACTCGCCGGCGCCGGCTTGGTCGTCGCTGGGCTGGCGCTGGTGCTGGCGTGATGCGCGCCTGGCAGGAAGGTGTGAAGCCGATGGCCTAAGATGCCCGCTGGGGTTGCGGCGCGGTAGCGTGGTGAGGAGGTGGCGTGAACGCAGTGGAAGTGGTGGCCCAAGACGGCTGGGCCGAGTTGGTGATGAGCCGTCCAGAGCGGCGCAACGCCATCAATGGGGAACTCGCCGCGGGCATGGTGGACGGCCTGCGCGCCCTCTCGGCGGACGTCGCCGTGCGCGTCATCCTGCTGCGGGGCGCCGGCGGCGCATTCTGCTCGGGGCTTGACCTGAAGGACTTCAATGCAGAGCCGCCACCGGCGTGGATGCCGCGGTTCAGCGGAATGTGGCGCGATGTCCATCGGGCGCTGTACGAATGTCCCAAGCCGATCATCGGCGCCTTGGAGCGCTTCGGCATCAACGGCGGCGCAGCGCTGGCGCTGGCCGCGGATCTGCTGGTCGCCGGCGAAGGGGCGTTCCTGCAGGTGGGCGAAGTGCGCCAAGGCCTCGCCGCGCCTTACAACATGGCTTGGTTGCGGCTGCGCCACGGCGAAGCCTTGGCCGCGCGGCTCACGTTGGTGGGGCGGCGGTTTCCCGGCGCCGAACTGCTCAGCCTTGGCATCGTCCACGACTGTGTGCCGGATGCCGAGGTGCTCGCCGCGGCGCGGGGCTTGGCCGAAACGCTCGCCGGCTATCCGGCAGGGTCGCTCGGGCGCATCAAGGCGACGCTGCGCGCCTACAACGATGCACCGGCGGATGAGTGGTTCGACCGCGCCGTTCAAGCAGCGCCTGGGCGCGGCCCTAGCGGGATGCAGGCGGTGCGTTGACGATTGTTGCGATCAGCGGAGCGCGGTTCGCTGCCGCGCCGCGGGCGAACCGCTTAGTTGCCGAGCCCGGCCAGCATCAGCCCTTGCGCCGGCAATCCCAACAGCACCCGGCCGCCGTCTTCGATGTGGTGCGGCGCCACCGTGAAATGCTGCCGCACGACGCGCACATCCCGGCAGATGCGCTCCAGCGGGTGGCCGATTTGGTTGGCGGTGGTGCCGGCGGCCTCGGCGATGGCGTCTACGGCGTTGGCCGCGCCCAACACGGCGTCCGAGCAAACGATCTGGAACAACGCGCGGTCGCGGGGCGTCAGTCTTTCGCCGGCCACGATCTTGGCCCAATGGCTCGCCAACAGTTCGAACACGGAAGCCCGCACCCCGCGCAGCCGCGCTTCGGCTATGGCCAGCGCGCGTTGCGCAAAGGGGCGTTCCCGCACCTTGCGGTCTGAAAAGCGGCCAGTCTTGGCGCTGGCGAGGTCGATGAAGGCATCGATGCCGGCGCGGGCGATGCCCAACGCCACCGCCACCTTGTTGTAGGCCAAGCGGGTGCCGAGCGGAATGCGCCCGAGCGGGCCGTCACCGGTGGCGCCGCCTAGCGCCACGATGATGCGCTCGTCTGGCACCAGCGCATCTTCGATGCGCACGTCGTGGGAGCCGGAGCCGCGCAGCCCGCTCACATGCCAGGTGTCGACGATTTCGTAGTTCTCCGCGGGGACCACGGCATAGCGGTTGACTGCGTCCACCGGCTCGTCGCCGTCAAAGAGGCGCACGGTGGCGCCGAAGATGCTGGCGTTGTGGATGCCGCTCACGAACTGCCACTGGCCGCGCACCCGCCATCCGCCGGCCACGCGCTCGGCGCGCCCGACCGCGGCGGTGGAGCTGGCCATCACCACCAGCGGATCCTCGATGAGCTCCGGACAGGTGGCGAGGCCCGGCGCCACCAAACCGAACGTTTCGATGCCGATCATCAAGTTCCAACCGGCGCTGCCATCGATGCGCGACGCCGCCTCGATGACGCGCATCTGCGTCAGCGGGTCTGCCTCGTGGCCGTGGCACGCCCTTGGCGCCGCCACCCGGTACAGGCCCTCGCGGGCAAAGGCTGCCGCCACCGGCGCCGGCAGGCGGCGTTCGCGCTCGGCCTGGTCTGCATGGGCCCTGATCACCGGCGCCAGCGCTTCGGTTTTGGCGACGAACGGGTCGGCTTGCAAATCGGTTCTCCTTGCGCGGCATGTTACTCCGGCTGGGCTTGGCGCCGGCGTTTTTGGGCGGCTGCCGGGGCACACACGGCCAAGCCGGCGCCGGGGCGAGATTTGCGCTTGCCGTTTGCCGTCGGGACGCAGCACAATCGAGGCTCGAACGCACACAGGAGACGCGCGATGAAAACGGTGACCGACGTCTTGCGGCACAAGGGCAACGGCGGCGTCCATTCGATCGTGCCCATTGCCAGCGTTTACGAGGCCATCGAGATGATGGCAGCGCGCCACATCGGGGCGCTGCCGGTGCTGCAGGACGACAAGCTCGTCGGCATCATCTCGGAACGGGATTACGCTCGCAAAGTGATTCTGAAGGACAAATCTTCCAAGCAGACGCGGGTGTCGGAGATCATGACTCGCGAAGTCATCCGCGTCACGCCTAGGGACCGCGTGGACGGCTGCATCGAAAAGATGCGCGAGCACCACATCCGCCACCTCGTTGTCGAGGACGAAGGCATGGTGGTCGGCATGCTCTCGCTGCGGGATTTGTTCACCGAGGTCATTGCCGAGCAGGCGGAAACCATCGACCAGTTGGAGGGCTACATCCGCGGCGAGCCCTAGCCGGGGGCAGCGGCGGAGACGTCGGCGCGGTGAGGTTGGCGAGGTGACGCGCTTGATGCGCAGCGGCTGCGTGGGTCGCCGCGGCGCCGCGCGTCAGCGACCGGCGACGGTGACGCCGTGATCCCACACTCCCGCTTCGTTCACGGCATACACGTAGCGCAAGTCCACGGGTTTGCGTTGGCGATGGATGTGGTTGTCGGTTTCCAGCACCCAGGCGACGCCGTCGTCCTGGCGCACGGCGACGACGGCGTGGTGCTCGCGGTAGCGTCGGTCATAGGCCACCACCACCCGCAACCTCGCGGCGGGAAAGCCGAGGCGCCGCAGGATGAAGTACTTGGCCGTCGCGTAATCCTCGCAGTCTCCGCCTTGCTCCAGGAACTCCTTGAGCGTCGCCCAGTGTGAACGCTGCACGATCTTGCCGTCTTCGCCATCCAGGGTCTTGCGCCGGTCGCGCTCGTAGCCGCGTTTGTTGATGAAGCGGTTCACGAGCTGAATCTGCTGTTCCCGCGGCAGGTCGGCGCCTTGCCCAACCACGATGTGCAGCGAGCGCATGCGGCGCGAACAGGCGGCTCGATCGTCGATGCAAGCGCGCACCGCCGCGGCTTGGCTCGCTTGGCGCGACAGCATGTCCGCCCACGCCGGCCAATGCGCCGGCGTGGCGAGAAACTCACCGCCGTCGAACGGATAGGCGCCGTATGGGGACGGCTGCAGCGCGCAGCCGCCGAGCGCGATGGCCGCCGCCGCGCAGGCGCGGATGGGTTGCCGCCAGCGCCGCCGACGCGCATTGTCCGCCCCCTGTGCCGGCGTTAGCATGGCGCGGCCCATGCCGTTTCGCATCGCGTCTTTCGTGCTCCTCGCGGCGCTCACCGCCGGTTGCCAAGTATTGCATGTGGAGGTGCCGGGCGACGCCGTGTCGGTTGAGCATCTCCTGTCTGGCGAGGCGGTGTTCGGCGCCCCGGTGCCGGGGGATGTGGCGGACGCCGCGCTCATCGAGCCAGATGCGGGGATGCGCGAGTTCGTGGCGGGGCGCGTGCTCGCCGGCAAGACATCCGTTGCCCGCTTGGCGCGCCTGCTTGGCAAGTTGGTGGAGGAGGACTACTTCGCTCAAGGCTATCGGCCCAGCCTCACCCAAAACGCTGCGGACACGTTTGCGGCCAAGGCTGGCAACTGCCTTTCCTACACCAACATGTTCGTCGCGCTGGCGCGGCTCGCCGGCCTGGATGCCCGCTTTCAGATCGTCGATGTGCCGCCGCGCTTCGATGCAGACTTAGGACTGTTGCTGCGCAACACGCACATCAACGTGTTGGTGACCAATGGCGAGGTGCGTGGCATGAACCGCGGGGATGTCACCGTGGACTTCAACGCCATCGACACCACGGATTACCCGAAGCAGGTGGTGTCGGACGCCCACGCGCTGGCGCTCTACTACAACAACCTCTCTGTGGAGCGCTGGCGCGATGGGCACCGGCGCGAGGCGTTCGCCTACCTGCGCCGCGCCTTGGAGACGGATGCGCGCAACGCCAACCTGTGGGTGAACCTGGGCGCCTTCTACTCGAAGCATGGCTTCTATCGCCACGCCATCTCCGCGCATGGCCAGGCCCTCAAGATCGAGCGCTTCAACCGCCCCGCGATGGGCGGCCTCGCGGTGGCCTACGAGGGCCTAGGGCAGCACGCGCTTTCCACGCGCTATGCGCAGCGCGTGCAGAGCTACCGCAAGCGCAACCCGTACTACCACTTCGCGCTGGCGCAGGTTGCCTTCGACCAACTGAGCTATGGGGAGAGCGTCGCCTTTGTGGAGCGGGCGCTGGAACTGAAGCGCGACGACCACCGCTTCCACCGCCTGAAGGGCCGCGCCCACGAGATGCTGGGCGAGCCGGAGGCGGCGCAGGCGAGCCACGCCTTGGCCGAACGCTACGAGCGGCGCAAGGGCATCGCCCCCACCGCCCGGGTGGGCGAGCGGCTGCTCTAGGGGAGGTCTCAACAAGCGCCAATCCCCGCCTCGCTCAAGCGTCTTCTGGCCGTTCGTCCGCGCTACAATGTTTCGGGTCGAGGTTGCGCAGGCAGGCGTACTGCCGGCCGCCGGAGGAGCGTCGGGAGCGCCGTGAAGAGATGAAAGTGGAGAGATGGCCAAGAGTACCCCCCCCCCCCCCCCCCGTGTAGCTGATGCGCCCGCGGCCTCGCCGGCCGATGCGCCGAAGAAGCCCTGGACCAAACCGACCATCCGGACAGTGGATGGCGAAGTCCGGAGTGGCGACGATCTTGGTTTTACGGAAAACGCCAACTACAGGGTACCGTCCTGACGCCAATCCGACCGTGCGGGAGTCGGCGCTGCGGCTCCTGAACTGCGCCTTCCCGTCGCGCCGATGAAATCCTCCTCCACATCCGGCGTCTGCCTCGCCACCGCCACCACCGAGCCCTTCGTCCCGGGCGCCCTCGTCATGCTCGGTTCCTTCCTCGCGCACCATCCACGCTTCGACGGCGACCTCGTCATCATCCACGACGCGCTCCCCCAGGCCGCGCGCGACGCCCTGCAGTCCGTCTCTGAACGCATGCAGAGCTACCGCAAGCGCAACCCGTACTACCACTTCGCGCTGGCGCAGGTCGCCTTCGACCGGCTGAGCTATGGGGAGAGCGTCGCCTTTGTGGAGCGGGCGCTGGAACTGAAGCGCGACGACCACCGCTTCCACCGCCTGAAGGGCCGCGCCCACGAGATGCTGGGCGAGCCGGAGGCGGCGCAGGCGAGCCATGCGCTGGCGGAACGCTACGAGCGGCGCAAGGGCATCGCCCCCGCCGCCCGGGTGGGTGGCCGGCTGCTCTAGGGGAGGTCTCAACAAGCGCCAATCCCTGCCTCGCTCAAGCATCTTCTGGCCGTTCGTCCGCGCTACAATGTTTCGGGTTGAGGTTGCAGGCAGGCGTCCTGCCGGCCGCCGGAGAAGCGGCGGGAGCGCCGCGAGGAGATGAGAGCAAGAAGGATGGAGAAAAGTACCCCCCCCCACGGTAGCTGATACGCACACGACCTCGCCGGGCGATGCGCCGAAGAAGCCTTGGGCCAAGCCGACCATCCGGACAGTGGACGGCGAAGTCCAGTCTGGCACAGATCGCATTGCTAATGCTGAAACCGCCCGCTACACGCGAGCGTCCTGACGCCGATCCGACCGTTCGGGAGCCGGTGCAACAGCTGAGCTGCGCCTTCCCATCGCGCCGATGAAGTCCTCCTCCACATCCGGCGTCTGCCTCGCCACCGCCACCACCGAATCCTTCGTCCCGGGCGACCTCGTCGTCATCCACGACGCGCTCCCCCAAGCCGCGCGCGACGCCCTCCAGGCCCTCTCCGACCGCGTGCGGTTCGAGACGGTGTCCGCGAAGCTCAGGGACCGGCTCGCCCATCTGTCCGCCAGCCATCCGGCCTTTGCCGGCGGGATCGAGTACCTCTACTCCCTCGAAGCCTTCCGGCTGCGCAGCTACAGCAAGGTGCTCTTCTACGACAGCGACGTGCTCGTCCGCGCCCCGCTCGACGCCCTGTTCGACGCTCCCGGTGCGCTGCTGTGCTGCCCGGACCATGTCGCCCTCGGCGGCGGGCGGCGCGACGCCCGCACCTTCGAACCCCTGAGCGCTTCCGATCCCGCCGACGCTGCCGCGCTCTCGAACACGTTCAACAGCGGGTTCTTCCTCTTCGACGGACGCCTTGCAGACGGAACCTGCCACGCGGACCTCCTCGACATGGTCCACCCGCGCACCTAGCCCGGCCCACGTGCCCCCCTACAGACCAGCTCCTCCTCAACCGCTACTTCGCCCGGCGCTGCACCCTTGTCAGCTCCACCTACAACTATCTCCCCGCCTCCGCTCCCGCCTCCGCGCGCGAGAACCTCGCCCCAGAGCACGCCAAGGCGCTGCACACGAGGAGATGTGCGCCGAGCCCGAGCGGGTGGCGCAACGGATCCGCGCCTTGGTTCCGGATCTCGACGACCTGAACCTGCGCCAGAGACTGCCGGTGAAGGAGAACTTGTACGACGCGATGCTGACCGACATGAACGAACGCCAGATCGCTCGCCTCGACGCTTCGCAGATTGCGGTGTTCAACGGCGTGTTCCGGGAGACTACTTCGGCTACGACCTCATGGGTGGGGATGCAGGGCTGGGGTAGCGGCTGGACCCGATCAGAAGTCGAGAAGCTGCAAGGCTTTCCACGTCGGCATGAACCAGCGGTCCGGCCGATCGGCGTCCAGACGCTCCAGGAGGCGAAGCATGTGGACATAGCGCGCCCGCGACGGAGGTTCGGCACGTGCGGTGAGGATCCGTCTCAGCGCCGGCGCCGCCCCGGCGAAGGCGTCGAACAACGGCTCGGATCGGGCAGGGTCGGCCTTGTCCGAGTTCCAGCAGATCTCCGGCGGCAGGACGCCGTCCAAGGCGTGGCGCATCAGCCACCGGCTCCACCGCCCGCGCCGGAACTGCTCCGGCGGCAGGCCCAGGGCGAACTCCAGCAGCCGGCGATCCAGCAGCGGGTATCGGTACTCGAGGCCGTGGCGCGCGCCGCTCGCGGCCCAGCCCTCGATGCGCTGGCTCAGATGCCCGCTGCGCAGAAGCCGCGCCTGCGTACGCCGCACGCCGATCGGCCTGAACACCTCCACGGGCAAGGGCTTCACACGCCGCGCGAACGCCGGGTCGATGAGCCAGCGCCGGCGGCGCGGCTCCTTTCCCCGCAACCGCCTGTGCAGGTGGATCGGGAGGTGGGGATGCGCGAGCGACAGCGCGACGTGCGCCAAGGCTCTGAACGGGTGGTGGGGGCCGGCGCGGCATTCGGCGGCCAGCCTCAGCCAGCGCCCGCCGAGAAGCAACTGCTCGCGATGTCCCCGGCCGTTGAACGAGACGCCCTCGTCCCCGCCCCAGCCCGACAGGAGCACCCGCACCCCCGATGCCGCCGCGCAGCGCTGCACCGCTTCCTCGTTCATCTGGACGTACACCCCGGGGAAGGCGCCGTCGCGACGCAGCACGGCAAGCACGTCGCCGGGGCTCAGGGCGCAGTGCGATACCCGCAGGTCTTCCTGGGCGCACACCGCGTCGATGAGCGCGTACTCCTTCGCATGAGCCGGCGCAGGCGCCTCGCCGTCCAACGCCGGCAGCCAACTGAACGCGAGCGGCGCCGGGCGCCCCCGGCGGCGCAGCTCGCGGGCCGCGAGCACCGCGATGCTCGACGAATCCAGGCCGCCGCTCAGGTGTACGCCCACCGGCCCGCCGCACAGGCGGTCCTTGACCGCACGTGCATACAGATCTAGGAACTCCTCGGCATGGGCGTCGTCGGAGGCCGGCCGCGCCGCCGGCGTGCATTCGGGACGCCAATAGCGCTCGATGCGCGTCCGCGGGCCATCTCCCGGAAATGGCTCTCCCTCGACGGTGAGCGTATGGCCGGGCGGCAGCTTGCGCACCTCCTTGAAGAACGTACGGGTGTTCGTGTTCCACCAGCCGGAACCCGTCAGAAAGGTCGCCACGGTGGCCTCGTCCAGCGCGCCGGAGACGCCCGGCATGGCGAGGACGGCTTCCACGGCGCTGGCGAAGACGAAGCCGCTCGGAGGAAAGGCGTAGTAGAAGGGCCTGGCGCCGGCGTGGTCTCGGGCGCAGAAGAGCGTGCGCTTCCTCGCATCCCACACGACAAAGGCGTAGTCGCCGAGCAGGTGGTTCGGGCACTCCCGGCCCCAGCGCCTCCAGGCCCGGAGAATGAGGCTGACGTCGGTGAGGGCGGAACGCTCGGCGGGGGGAACGCCGAGCGCGCTGAACAGCGTGTCGCGGTCGTCGAGGCGGGCGTCCGCCGCCACCGCGATGCCCGCGTCGCGGTCGAGGCAGGGGAAGCGCCCCGCGCCGTCCCCGTTCGTGGCCGCCGCAAACCGGCAGCCGAGGCCGACGCCTCCCTCCGTCCATTGCGCGCCGGTCTTCCCGTAGTCGGACAGCGCGGCCAGCATGGCGACCAGCCCGTGCGTGGCCCGCGCATCGTGCAGGTGGAATCCGCAGAGCGCATTCATCGGAAAGTCCCCTTCTCCATCCGCCACACCGCACGTATCCCCGCCTCGTCAACCGCGCGAATCATCGGTACTTCCAGCGTCCCGGCGGATGCGGCGGATTGGCCGGCGATCGTCACGGCGAACACGACGCTCACCGTGCGAGGCGCCATCCCATGAGCGGCCCGACTCACTGGTATCGCGCCTACGGTCTGCGCATACGCTCCGCCGCCGCCTTGCCATTTGACCCCCTGCCCGATCCCGGCGCCTTCGAACCGGACGTGACCGTGCGCCTCGGCGCCGTTCCCGAGACCCTCCCCGCCTGCAACGGCCACTCGATCCGCAGCAATCGCTGGCAGGCCCGACCCGGCGCCTTCCTAATGCGCGTGGAGGACGTCGCCCGGTATCTGGTCACCGGCGGACGCGACATGTTGATCGACCCGCTCGGCACGGATGATGGCGATGTCGTCGCCTTCTTCACAAGCTCCCCGTTCACCGCCCTGCTGCAACAGCGCGGCGTGGCCACGCTGCACGCCGCCGCCGTCGCCACCGAGGCCGGCGCGGTGATGCTGCTCGGCAGGAGCGGCATCGGCAAGTCTTCGCTGGCCGCGGCGCTTGTCGAGCGCGGCTACTCCTTGCTCGTCCTTGCTCGCCGACGACGTGACCGGCGTGATGCTGGACGCCGGCGGTCGTCCCGTGGCGCTGCCCGCGTTCGCGCACCAGCGGCTGTGGGGGCACACCCTGGACGAGATGCACTGGCGAGGGCGGGCGCAGTCGAGGGTGCAGCAGGGGTTGGAGAAGTACTTGGTGCCGTCGCAACGGGCCTGCGCCGTGCCGCTGCCGGTGTGCGCCGCCTTCGTGCTGGAAGCCAACGACCACCCGGACATCGGCATCGAGCCCGCGTCGCCCGGCAGCGCCTTCTGGTTGCTGTGGAAAAACACCCACCGCCGGCGGGTGATGAGCGCGATGGGACAACGCCTCGGGCATTTCCGCGCCGTCACCGGCGACGGCGCGGCGAGTGCCGGTGGCGCGGATGACGAGGCCGCGGCATCCGTTCCTGCTGGACGCGCTGGCGGACTACGTCGAGGCGCACCTGCGCGAACGCGCGGCCGGAGGCCCCGAACCAAGACTCCCTACCCCCGTCCATGAGGAGACTTCAACCTCGTCGGCCCTCGCCCATCACCACACCAGGCGAAAGCCATCAACCGGCTACGAGATCGGGGTAAGTCCAGCTCCACGTAACCGCCTTGTCTGTTGGCAATAGCCCATTGTATCAGTTTGGCTGTTGCGCTATCTTTGCCGGCATTGCACTGGCCGCGGTCACCGCTAGGCGCCGAGACATGACAATGCCGACCCCCCCCCCCCCTAGAGACCGAGACGCACACGGACAAGGCTTCCCCGTCCGGGACACCCAAAAAGCCTTGGAGCAGGCCGAAGATCACGACGGTAGATGGCGAAGTCCGCAGCGGTTCAAGAACATCGGTCCCCCTCATAGAAACAGCATATAACACTTGGCCGCCGACCTCCTGAACCTCGACTACCATCCCGCCACCGAGACCAAGGACGGGCGATCGCCAAGGAGGATTGACCGTGCCGCAGCTTGGCAACGCGCCGATGCCTGTGAACCGCACCGGGTCTCCGGGGGACTACGCTTGTCGGGTCTTCGGGAGGAAGGGCAGATGAACTCATCGACAAGTTCGCCAAGGTCGGCGCTGATGGCTTGTGGACTACCTGACGGAGAATCGAGTCATGTCGGAATCCCCCCCCCCCCCCCCCCTCCCCCCCCCCGTGTAGCTGATGCGCGCACGGCCTCGCCGGCCGATGCGCCGAAGAAGCCCTGGACCAAGCCGACCATCCGGACAGTGGACGGCGAAGTCAGGAGTGGCCCGACAGGCGGCAAGGCGATTGAAAACGCCAACTACAGGCCGTCCTGACGCCGAGCCGACCGTTCGGGAGCCGGCGCCCCGGCTCCCGAGCTGCGCCTTCCCATCGCACCGATGAAGTCCCCGTCCACCTCCGGCGTCTGCCTCGCCACCGCCACCACCGAGTCCTTCGTCCCGGGCGCCCTCGTCATGCTCGGCTCCTTCCTCAAGCACCATCCACGCTTCGACGGCGACCTCGTCATCATCCACGACGCACTCCCCCAGGCCGCGCGGGACGCCCTCCAGGCCCTCTCCGACCGCGTGCGGTTCGAGACGGTGTCCACCAGGCTCAGGGACCGGCTCGCCCATCTGTCCGCCGGCCATCCGGCCTTTGCCGGCGGGCTCGAGTACTTCTACTCCCTCGAAGCCTTCCGGCTGCACGGCTATCGCAAGGTGCTCTTCTACGACAGCGACGTGCTCGTCCGCGCCCCGCTCGACGCCCTGTTCGACGCTCCCGGCACGCTGCTGTGCTGCCCGGACCACGTCGCCCTCGGCGGCGGGCGACGCGACGCCCGCACCTTCGAGCCCCTGGCCTGCGCCGACCCGGCCGACGCTCCCGCACTCTCGAACACGTTCAACAGCGGCTTCTTCCTCCTCGACGGACGGCTCGCCGACGGAACCTGCTACGCGGACCTCCTCGACATGATCCACCCGCACACCTGGCCCGGCCCCCTCGCGCCTCATACCGACCAGCTCCTCCTCAACCGCTACTTCGCCGGGCGCTGCACCCTCGTCAGCTCCACCTACAACTACCTCCTCGCCTCCGCTCCCGCCATCCGCGCGCGCGAGAACCTCGCCCCCGAACACGCCAAGGCGTTGCACTTCAACTATCCGGTGAAACCTTGGGCGCCCGACGCCATGCTGCGATGGGTGTGGGCTCACCCAGCCCGCGTGCCCACGCGCCATTTCCAGCTCTGGGGTGATGCCCGCGACGAGATGGCCGAGGCGGCTCCCCCCGCAACTCGGACGGGCTCGGCCGCCAAGCGCGCTCCCAGCACGCGCGTCAGCGGCGCCGGCCGCGATCTGGCCAACGCGGTGACCACCCACCTGTTCGCCGTGTGCCCCAACAACAGCGGCTCCACCTTCTTGGGACACGCCTTGGCCACCTGCCGGGGTGCCTGGAGCCTCGCCCGCGAAGGCAAGAGGATGCTTGGCTATGTGGGGCCCACGACTTATCGGCCCCCTCTGCCGGGAGAGCCGAAGCCCGGGCTGATCTGGGGTGCCCGCCAGCACTGGATCGACCGCTTCGCGGACCCCCGCAGCTACGACTGGCCGCGCAACCGCAAGGCATGGTACTTCCAGGCCAGCGCCCAAGACCCCGGCGCGTCGGTGTTCGTCACCAAATCTCCGCCGTTCCTGCTGCTCGTCGATCAATTGCGTCGCCACTTCCGCAACGCGAAGTTCCTGTTCATGGTGCGCAACCCCTACGCGGTCTGCGAGGGCATCTGCCGCAACTACCGCAGCCAGTTCGTGGCCGAGGAACGCAGCCTCGAGGAGGAGGCTGCCCTGCACGTCGTCCGCTGCCTCGCTTGGCAGCGTCGCAACGTGCAGGCATACCGGGATTGCAGCGTGTTCTTCACTTACGAGGAGATGTGCGCCGAGCCCGGGCGGGTGGCGCAGCGGATCCGCGTCTTGGTTCCAGAGCTCGACGACCTGAACCTGCGCCAGAGGCTGCCGGTGAAGGAGAACTCGTACGACGCGATGCTGACCGACATGAACGAACGCCAGATCGCTCGCCTCGACGCCTCGCAGATTGCGGTGTTCAACGGCGTGTTCCGGGAGCATCGGAGTGCGCTCGACTACTTCGGCTACGACCTCATGGATGGAGAGGCGGGGAGATGCTGATCAACAGGCGGGCAATCGGGTGTCTTGATTGCCCCTACGCGGCCCGCGCCACCTCGAAGGCGGCGATGTTGCGGTCCTCCCGGCTGAACTCCACGCCGGCAAGCCGATTGGGGGGCATCTTCTCGTCGTCCGTCAGCAGGTGGGCGGCGACCACGCTGAATGCCGGGGTGGTGGCGGCGATGATGAACCAGAGGCCCGCCGTCCCCGAAACGGTTTCAGGCGATGCGCCCGAACCCAAGTGGCGGTAGACTTGCATCCATGAGCGCGGAGTTGACGGCTGTTCTCGCGGTTGGGGCGACGATGTTCGGCGTCGTGGTGGTGGTGGCAGGGCTCATCCTATCGGCGTTGCGGGAGGTCCGTGAAGAACTGCGCGAGGTCCGTGGAGAACTGCGGGACGTCCGCAAAGACATCGACGAGCTGCGCAAGGAGCTCGGCGAGCTGCGCGAGCGGATGGCGCGGCTCGAGGGCATGTTCGAGGGCTTCGCCCGGTCGTCGGAGCGAGAGCCGGCGTGAAGGCGTCGGCGAAACCTGAAGAGCCTACAGCGACAGTCCCCGCCTCGTTCAAGCATCTTCTGGCCGTTTCATCGGCGCTGCAATGCGTCGAGTAGAGGTTGCGACGAGATGCCCCCCCGCGTAGCTGATGTGGGCACAGCTTCGCCGGCCGATGCGCCGAAGAAGCCTTGCCCCTACGCGGCCCGCGCCACCTCGAAGGTCGCGATGTTGCGGTCCTCCCGGCTGAACTCCACGCCGGCAAGCCGATTGGGGGCATCTTCTCGTCGTCCGTCAGCAGGTGGGCGGCGACCACGCTGAATGCCGGGGTGGTGGCGGCGATGATGAACCAGAGGCCCGCCGTCCCCGAAACGGTTTCAGGCGATGCGCCCGAACCCAAGTGGCGGTAGACTTGCATCCATGAGCGCGGAGTTGACGGCTGTTCTCGCGGTTGGGGCGACGATGTTCGGCGTCGTGGTGGTGGTGGCAGGGCTCATCCTATCGGCGTTGCGGGAGGTCCGTGAAGAACTGCGGGACGTCCGCAAAGACATCGACGAGCTGCGCAAGGAGCTCGGCGAGCTGCGCGAGCGGATGGCGCGGCTCGAGGGCATGTTCGAGGGCTTCGCCCGGTCGTCGGAGCGGGAGCCGGCGTGAAGGCGTCGGCGAAACCTGAAGAGCCTACAGCGCCAGTCCCCGCCTCGTTCAAGCATCTTCTGGCCGTTTCATCGGCGCTGCAATGCGTCGAGTAGAGGTTGCGACGAGATGACCCCCCGCGTAGCTGATGTGCGCACAGCTTCGCCGGCCGATGCGCCGAAGAAGCCTTGCCCCTACGCGGCCCGCGCCACCTCGAAGGTCGCGATGTTGCGGTCCTCCCGGCTGAACTCCACGCCGATCAGATACACTGGCTGGCCCCGGTGCCGGTACTTGTCCGCATATCCTCTATCTTTGATTTGGGTCAGCGCCCGCCCCGAAGCCCTCTCCACCGACTTGAACTCGAAAACGTAAACCCCGCTTTCAGAGCGCACCACCATGTCCGCGCGGCCCGCGCTGGAGCTGTCCTCCGGGACGAGGTCGAAGCCGCGCGCCGCGAAGCAGGAATACACCACGCTGGCGTAGTAGCCCTCGTAGTTCTGAATGTTGTTGTTGACGTGCCACTGGTGGGGGACGCCGGCGAACAGGGAGCGGAAGAACGCCTCCAGCCCCTCAAAGTCGTTGGCGGCCAGCAGTTCGCGGAGCGGGGCGTCGTCGGCCCGCCGCCGGGCGGCATGCGGCAGCAGGGCCCACAGCAGGCGCTCGTTCAGGCTTTGGCGCACCTCCCGGTTCGGGTAGCCCAGCCGGTATTGGGCCAAGCCGTTCTGCGCATCCTCGCCGGTGATGGTCAGGTAGCCAGTCTGGAACAGCAGCGCCTCCACGGACATCTCATCAATGTCGAAGGCCGACAGCAGCGCCTCCGAGCCAACCATGCCCTCCAAGTTCGGGGTGGGGACGCCGCGCCGCAGCAGCGTGTCGATGAGGAACTTCGGCGAGCCGGTCTCGAACCAGTGCGCCTTGAACTCGCGCTGCCGGAACAGCAGCAGGATGTCGAAGGGGTTGTACACCTTCTCCGCACCCCGCCAGCTGTATCCGTTGTACCAGCGGCGCACCTCATCGCGGTCCAAGCCCGGAAGCTCCGGCGCGAACACTTCGTCCAAGTCCCGTTCCGTGTAGCCGCAGATGGCGGAGTAGGCTGGATCAAGCGTGATGTCGGTGAGGTTGTTCAGGCCGGAGAAGATGCTGACTTTCGCGAACTTGCTCACTCCCGTCAGCAAAGTGAACTCGATGTGCGCGTCGCAGGACTTGATGACGGAGTACAGCCCGCGCAGGAAGCTGCGGTTGGCGCGGGCCACCTCCGGCGTTCCCAACGCATCCAGAATCGGCTTGTCGTACTCATCGACCAAGACCGCCACTCGCCGGCCGCTGCGTTCGCGCAGCTCCGCAATCAACCGGCGAAAGCGGGCCGGAGCGCTGCCGCTGCCGACGGCGATGCCGGCGCTCCTCTCAATGGCCTCCAACTGCAGCGTCAAGTCCTCCGACAGCCAGCTTGGCTGCTCGAAGTCGCCGCCCCCGAAGTCCAACCGCAGCACTGGATGGGGCCGGCCCCAGTCCCATCGGTCGTGGATGGCCAGCCCCCGGAACAGCTCCTCGCTGCCCTCGAACAGCTCCTTGATGGTGTCCAGCAGCAGGCTCTTGCCGAAGCGCCGCGGGCGGGACAGGAAGTAGTGCTTGCCGCCGTCCGTCATGCGCTGGACGTGGGCGGTCTTGTCCACGTAGTAGTAGCCTTCCCCGCGAACTTCCCGGAAGGTCTGGATGCCGATGGGCAGCCGGCGCTTGGCGGCGCCGTCGTCGGGGGCGCTCATGGCCGCATTGTAGCCCTTCGCCGGGCGACATGGAGGCGGTCATGGCCATGCGTCGCAAGCACCCGTTCATGGGCAAGGCGCCCATCCAGCGTCTGCTCGAACGCCAAGGCCTGCGGCTGAGCGTGTCAACCGTCGGGCGTGTCCTCTCGTGCGCCATCGCGGACGGCGCCGTGCCCCCCGCCAGCCTCTGCGAGGGACGGGCCAAGCCCAAGCGCCCCGGCCAGCTCGTCCAGATCGACGGCGGCAGCGAGTTCATGGCCGGCTTCGAGGACGCCTGCAGGAAGCTCGGCGTCACGCTCCGCGTCCTGCCGCCGCGACGGCCGCAGTGGAACGGCTGCGTCGAGCGCGCCAACCGCATCGAGTTCAGGAACCTCCTCGACTGCAACCTCACCGTCGAGGCCGTCTCCAAGAGGCTCCTCAAGCACGAGTTCTTCCACAACCATCAGCGCCCGCACTCCGCCATCGACTGCCGTTCCCCCAACGACTGCCTTGTCGCCCACGAGGCTGCCCAGCCTCAGTGCCAGATGTCGTGAACCGGTTCATTCACTTCCTGTCCGGTTCATCTTCGCTACAATGCTTCGGGAAGAGGTTGCAGTCAGGCGTTCTGCCCGCAGCGGGAGCGCCGCGAGGAGATGACAGTGAAGATGGCTACCCCCCCCCCCCCCCCCCCCCCGTGCAGCTGCTGCGCACGCGGCCTCGCCAGCCGATGCGTCGAAGAAGCCTTGGGCCAAGCCGACCATCCGGACAGTGGACGGCGAAATCCGATCTGGAGACAGCGACAGCTCCAGAGTTGAAAACGGCACATATAGGCTAATCTCCTGACGCCGATCCGACCGCCCGGGAAGCCGGCACGCCGTGGCCAGCGGAGCGGGGTGCGCCGCCAAGCAGGCCGACGCCCTGCGCGCGCAGTGCTTGCCCCGGCCTTCTGGCCCGACGCCGCCCCGCCCGCTTCCTGGCCGGCAGAAGAAACAACCCCCGCGACTCCGAAAACCGCACTCCGCCGGGCTCCGGGCCAGTCGAATCCCCTTCCCGGCGGCTAGCCCGAGCCCAACGCCCGCCAATGCGCTGACTTCGGGATGGCCCTGGCTGATCCCGTTCAATGACTTCCTATCCGGCTCATCTTCGCTACAATGCTTCGGGAAGAGGTTGCAAGCAGGCATCCTGTCCGCCGCCGCAGGATCGGTGGGGCATGGCGAAGAGTGGGGCATGGCGAGGAGATGAAAGCGGAGATGCCCCCCCCCCCCCCCGATGATGATGGATGGATGATGGATGATGATGTTGCGTCGATTGTAGACGCGAGCTGCGTCATCCCATCCCACCGGTGAAATCCCCGCCCACTTCCGGCGTCTGCTTGGCCATGGAAATCAGCTGTCATCATTCTGATCCTGACCCGTCCCAAGCCACGCGGGTGTTCGTCCTGCGTCTACGACAACGGCCGTGACCCTTGAAGGCACAGTCGCGGCACCCGAGGGCGACCGCGAGCCGGCAGCGTTGCCGCGCGTCGAAAAACCGGCCTTGGTGCGGCATCTTGGGGCGGTTGACGTCGAGACGCTCCGGTGCAACGTTGAGCGGCTGTCCGAAAAGGTGTGGCGGCAGGAAGACGCGGCCAAGGAAAATGATTACTTTTGCTTCGCTTTCACGCGCCACATCGTGTTCCGGTTCATCGACGGCAATCAAACGCCCCTCTGTTTCTACTCGAAGCCCATCTGGGCGGTTTGGCAGCGGATTCTGCTGCCGGTCATGGCGCGGGCGGCGGCGACCTACGGGTACGCCAAGCCGGTCTACCCCAAGGCGATGCTGGCGCGGCTTGAGGCGGGCCGCGGCATTGACCGCCATGTGGACGGGGCTGGCTCGCACCCGGTGACGCACCGCATCCACGTCCCCTTGCAGACCAACCCGCGAGCCACGCTGACTGTGCGCGACACAGACTTCCGGCTTCAGGCCGGACACGCTTATGAGGTCAACAATCTGGTCCCGCACGGCGCGTTCAACGGCGGCGACCAAGACCGCGTCCACTTCATCTTCGAGGTGTTTGAGGCCGAGGGAGCGACCTTGGCGTGAGCCGCTTGCTCCACCGCTACACGGCCTACGGGCTGCGGGTGCAATCGCCCATCGCGCTGCCCTTCGTCCCCGCTTCCAGCGCCCCGGACGACGAGCCGGACGTCACCATCCGCGTCGGCGCGGTGCCCCCAGCCCTGCCCGCCCCCGCGGACAAGCGCGGGCATTGGGAAAGCGCGCCCGGCGCGTTCCTGCTCAACGTGGACGGGGTGGCCCGGTACCTGGTCACGGCAGGCCGCGACATCCTGGTCGAGCCGCGCGGCGGCGGCGACCGCGACATGGGCGTGTTCCTCGCCGGCTCGGTGCTCGCCGCGCTGCTACAGCAGCGCGGCGTCGTCACCTTCCACGCCAGCGCCATCGAGACCGGGTCCGGCGCCGTGCTGTTCCTCGGCCGCTCCGGCGACGGCAAGTCTTCGCTGCTCGCGGCGATGGTGCAGCGGGGGTACGCGATGCTTGCGGACGACGTCACCGGCGTCGTCCTGGACTCCGGCGGACATCCAACGGCGCTGTCCGCGTTTCCCTGTGCACGCCTGTGGGCGGACGCCTTGGACGCATTGGGCTGGCAGGCCCCGACGCGGGGCCGCGTGCGGGAAGGCTTGGAGAAGTACTTGGCGCCAGTGGAGCGGTTCCGCGCCACCCCCCTGGCCGTGCGCGCCGCCTACATGCTGACGCCTTCCCCCGGGGGCGGCATCGAGATCGAGCCATGCACGCGCCACGCGGCCTTCGAGCTTCTGTTGAGCAGGTACGCCTACCGCAGGCGGTACCTGTCTGGGCTCGGCCAGCATCCGACGCACTTTCGCGCCGTCGCGGCAATGGCGAAGCAGTTGCCGGTCTTAAGGGTGAAGCGGCCCGTGGTGCATCCGTTGCAGATCAATGCGCTGGCGGACGAAATCGAGCGGTCTCTGCGGGAGCGCGGCGCTGAGGCGGCCTCCCCCGCGGCCGTCGCTTCCGGGTGACGCGAAGGGAGCGTCCGTGTCGATCGTCTGGCTCGCCTCCTACCCGAAGTCCGGCAACACCTGGCTGCGGACGGTGCTGACCAACTACCTGCCCGAGGCCGGCGGGCCGGCTTCGATCAACGCGCTGATCGGCTGGTCCACCGCCAGCTTCCGCTATACGTTCGACGAGTTTCTCGGGCTGCCGTCGTCGGACATGACGCCGGAGGAAATCCTGCGCTGCCGCCCGCTGCTGCACGAGGCCTTGGCCGAGGCCATGCCGCCGCCGGCCTTCGTCAAGGTCCACGAGGCATGCGTCCGGGCGCCAGGCGGCGCGGCGCTGTTCCCGAAGTCGGCGACGGCCGGCGTGGTCTACCTAGTCCGCAATCCCCTTGACGTGGCGGTTTCCTACGCGCACCACGATCAACGGACCATTGACAGGATCGTGACGCACATGAACGACCCCGCTGCCAACTTGGTGGGGAAGTGCCCGCGGGGCATTACCAATTGGTTGCCGGCTCCGATGCTGACGTGGAGCGGGCACGCGTCGAGTTGGTTGGATCAAGGGGAGCTGCCGGTGCATGTCACGCGGTACGAGGACATGCTGGCGAACCCGCGGGCCGCGTTCGGCGCGATCGTCCGCTTCGCCGGCCTTGATTGGGATGCCGCTCGCCTCGGAGAGGCCATCGGCCACGCCGCCTTCCCCCGTTTGCGCGCCCAGGAGGAGGAATTCGGATTCCATGAGAAGCAGCCGACGGCGCCGTCCTTCTTCCGCGCCGGCGTGGCGGGGTCTTGGAGGACCGCGCTCCGCCCGCGGCAGGTGCGGGCGCTGGTGGACGCGCACGGGCCGGTCATGGAGCGGTTCGGCTATCTGCGCGAGGCCGAGACGTTCTTGGCCGGGGAAGGCGCCGCGGGAGCGTGAGCAGTAGATGCAGCCGTCGAACTCACCTCCCGGGTGGCATCCGATGTTGGCCTCGGAGGTTCAACTTGCTACATGGTTCAGCGCCGGCCGCATGGCTCGTGCCCTAGCCAAAGAGCCTCTTCCGCTGCTTTGCGCTGATTCGCTCATCGAGCCCGGCCATGACCGGAGCGGGCAAGGACACCCACTTGTCTCCGTAAATGGCCAGCAAGACGTCGCTGACGTATTCTGCCACGTCCCCTTGCAATGCCACGCACTCAGCGCACAGGCTCGCATCCGCTACCAACTCGACTAGCGGACTGACCTTTGGCGCTGTGAAGTCGGTCTGCCCATGAATGTGGACCGACAACAACCGATAGGGATCATGCTCCTCACGAGTTTTCCGCTGCTCCAGCAGTTTGAATCGAGCCTGGAACTTAGGCCAGTGATTTCCAACATATGTCAGCACTTGCGCCTTCGTCTGAAACCCCCGGCCCGTATCACGGAGGTGATTCCACTCCACTCGGTGATCCTTGAAGTACAGCCAACCTAGCATCATGTCGATTTCGGATCTCAATGAAGAGAGAGCGGGTCTCACCAAACCTAAGGCCAAGCAGCCCATCGTCTCCACAATTGCGCCTTGGGCACCGTCCAAGAGTGTGTCGGTGCGTTCATCTTCGCGGAGAAGAACGAGCTGCCCCAGACCAGCGACAAGGCAAGCAGCAAGCCCTAGGCGGTGGTGCCGAGGACGGGCCGCGTGGTCATGGGTCGGGTGCCGAGGGCAAGGGGAAGACCGATGGCGCGAGTCAATCCGCAATGTCTTGCTAGGGCATATGCAACCACGCCCGCTGCCCCTGATGATCCGGAGGCAGCGCCTCGGCCGCGTCTCGGCCGCGTCTTCCACATCGACATCGAAACACTGCCCACACCGCAGGAGCCGGCGGCGCCTCATCGCCTGCATCGACACTATCCTCATCCGCCTTGCCATTCGCGCTCCACCGTCCACCATGAAGGACGCGGTCAGCGCGAGCGGGACCGCTCCGCCGCGTTTTACGTTGATGGCCGTCTTCTTCCCTCCTCTCCCCGCGCCTTGGAAGCATGGCAGCATCAGCCTGCGCTGCTCGCCCATGAGATAACATGGCCGCTCCCGGTCGGGACAGACCCGCCACCGACGGCGATGCCGTGGATCTCGACTACGACATGCTCGACCGTCTGCGCCAGCACCACCCGGCGTGGCGTCTCTTGCGGTCGGATCACGTGCCGCTGATCGCAAGCTTTCTGCATCGGGCCTTCATTGCACCGAACCAGCGGTTGCTGATGCAGAGCGATCTGGCCGAAGCGCTGGAAGACGAACTGTTCACCCTGCGCGAACGCGCCGGCGACGGGGTGTATCCGAAGACCGCACTGGACTACCTGAACGATTGGGCGGATCCGGAGAAGGGCTGGTTGCGGAAATTCTACCGGCAAGGCGTCGACGAGCCCTGCTTCGACCTGACCCCGGCCACCGAGAAGGCCATTGTCTGGCTCGCCTCGCTCACCGAGCGCAGCTTCGTCGGCACCGAGTCGCGGCTGCTGACCCTTTTCGAGTTGTTGCGGCAGATGAGTACCGGGACCGAGGCCGACCCCGAGGTGCGGATCGAAGAGCTCCGCCGGCGCCGGGACGAGATCGATGCCGCTATGGAACGGGTGCGGTCCGGCGACCTGCCGTTGCTGGACGACACCGCGCTGAAGGATCGCTTCCAGCAGTTCATGCAGATGGCTCAGGAACTGCTCGCGGATTTTCGGGAGGTCGAGCAGAACTTCCGGTCGCTGGATCGGCGTACGCGGGAGCACATCGCACTGTGGGAGGGCTCGAAGGGGGAGTTGCTCGAAGGCATCATGAAAGAACGCGACGTCATCGCGGACTCCGATCAGGGACGGAGCTTCCAGGCCTTCTGGGATTTCCTGATGTCGAGCGCCCGACAGGAGGAGTTGACGCGGCTCCTGGAGCATGTGCTGGCGCTGGACGCCGTCGCCGGGATGAACCCACCCACCCGCACCCGTCGCGTCCACTACGACTGGCTGGAAGCCTGCGAACATACGCAACGCACCGTCGCCCGGCTCTCCGCGCAGCTTCGGCGCTTCCTCGACGATCGGGTGTGGCTGGAGAATCGCCGTATCATGGGCATCCTGCAGGGCATCGAAACCAAGGCCTTGGAGTTGCGGCAGTCACCGCCTCGCGATGCGTTCATGTATATCGCCGGTCCCGCAGCGGACGTCCGCCTGCCCATGGAGCGGCCTCTATACAGGCCGTCCGTCAAACCGCTGATCGCCGACGTCGAGCTGGAGGCCGGCGGTGAGGACGTGGACGCATCCGCGCTTTTTTCGCAAGTGCCGATCGACAAGCCGCGACTGGCGCGGCAGGTGCGGAACGCCTTGCAGAACCGCTCCCAGGTCACGTTGCGTGAGCTGTGCGAACAGCATCCTTTGCAGCACGGATTGGCGGAGTTGGTGGGATATCTGGAACTCGCCGGCGAAACGTTCCGCACGACCGTGGACGAGACTGTGTCGGAACCTGTCTCTTGGCATGGCGCACGCGCGGACGGCGAGCCGATTGTGCGTCGGGCTCGCGTGCCGCGGGTCATTTTCGTGCGGTGAACACGGCCGAACCCGTCAACGAGGCCGGCCGGCCGGACGCGCTGCCGAGCCTGCTCGTATCCCTGCTCAGGGGCGTCCTATACCGGGATGACGACGCCGATCTCTGGAACAACCTGATTCATCTGCAGACGCGGGTGCGGGAGCACGCCAGCGTGCTGGGACTGGAGCTGACGCTGGACGATGCGGAGGGCTATGCTTTCCTGCGCTCGCGGCCCAATGTTGAGGGCGAATCCGGGATCAGGACGCCGCGCCTGATGGCGCGCCGGCCGCTTTCCTTCCCCGTCAGCCTCATGCTGGCGCTGCTGCGCAAGAAGCTCGCGGAATTCGACGCTGGCGGGGACGATACGCATTTGGTGTTGTCCAAGGACGAGATCGTCGAAATGGTGCGGGTATTCCTGCCCGAGAGCAGCAACGAGGCGCGGGTGACGGACCGCATCGACAGCCGCCTCAACCGGATCGTGGAGCTCGGCTTTCTCCGTCGCATGAAGGCGTCGGGCGCGGAGGAGACGTTCGAGGTGCGGCGCATCCTTAAGGCGTTCGTGGATGCGCAGTGGCTGGCCGAGTTCGACGCGAAGCTGGCGGAATACCGGGAAGCGCTCGACGGCGGCGACGCCGCGAATGCCCCCGGGTCTCGAACCGGAGGGGCGGCACGATGACCGATTCCGCACCCCCGCAACTCGATCTGGTGACGGACCCCGGGCGCGTGGGCTTCCGCCTGCAGCGCTTGGAACTCTTCAACTGGGGCACCTTCGGCGAACGTGTTTGGACGCTGGAGCTCGACGGCAGAAACAACCTGGTCACCGGCGACATCGGTTCCGGCAAATCCACCTTGGTGGACGCGGTGACGACGTTGCTGGTGCCGTCGCGCCGCGCCGCCTACAACAAGGCCGCCGGTGCCGGGGTCCGGGAGCGGACGTTGCGTTCCTATGTGCTGGGACACTACAAGTCGGAACGCAACGACGCCGGCAGCGCCGCCCGTCCCGTCTCGCTGCGCGACCACAATAGCTACTCGGTCATCCTCGGCGTGTTCAGGAACGTCGATTACCGGCAATCCGTGACGCTGGCCCAGGTGTTCTGGATCGCCGACGCGCAGAACCAGCCGGATCGGTTCTTCGCCGCCGCCAAGCGCGATCTGTCGATCGCCGGCGAGTTTGCGCACTTCGGCACGGACATCACGCAGTTGCGCAAGCGGTTGCGCAGCCGGGAGGTGGAGATATGGAACGGTTTTCCACCCTACGGCGCTTGGTTCCGCCGCCACTTCGGCATCGAAAACGAGCAGGCGCTCGATCTGTTCCATCAGACGGTATCCATGAAGTCCGTCGGAAATCTCACGGAATTCGTACGCGGACACATGCTGGAACCCTTTGACGTGGCGCCGCGGATCAAGGCCCTGGTGGATCACTTCGACGACTTGAGCCGCGCCCACGAGGCGGTGCTGAGGGCCAAGCGCCAGATCGGGATGCTGGCGCCGCTGGTCGCGGACTGCGAACGTCATGCCGGGTCGAGCGCGGAGGTCGAGACGTTGCGCGGTTGCCGGGATGCCCTGAGTCCATACTTCGCGGCGCTGAAGCTCGACCTGTTGAACCAGCGCCTCGACAGACTCGGCGAAGAGCTGGCTCGGCAGGACATGCGGGTCGAACGCGCCGAGGAACGCCGGGACCGCGAGCGGCGCGAAGTGGAGGACGTCAGGCGCGACCTCGCGGAAAACGGCGGCGACCGTCTCGAACGCCTGGCGGCGGATATCCGGCACCTCGAGGAGGAACGCGAGAGACGGGCGGGCAAAGCCCGGCGTTATGCCGATCTGGTCGAAGTGGTCGGCGAGACCCCCGCCGCGGACGATGCCGGGTTCCTCGCGCAGAAACGGTGCTTCGCCGACTTGGCCGGCGAACTGCGCTCACAAGGCGACCGGTTGCAAAACGCATTGGTGGAGCAACGCGTCGCCTTCAGCCAGGGCAGGCAGGAACGCGACGCGCTCATGGCGGAGATCCGGAGCCTCAAGGCGCGGCGCAGCAACATCCCGGCGGAGCAGATCGCCATGCGAACCGCGCTGTGCCAGGCGTTGCGCGCCGACGAAACGGACATGCCGTTTGCCGGCGAACTTCTGCAGGTGCGGGAAGGCGAACGCGACTGGGAAGGCGCCGCGGAACGGCTGCTCAGAAACTTCGGGCTGTCGCTGCTGGTGCCGGACGAACACTATGCACGGGTGGCAGGGTGGGTGGACAAGACCGACCTCAAGAGGCGGCTCGTCTATTTCCGGATACGCGAATCCCGCCGGCGAGAGCCGCCGTCCCTGCATCCGGACTCCCTGGTACGGAAGCTGTCGATCAAGCCGGATTCGGAGTTCTACCCCTGGCTGGAGCTGGAACTGGCTCATCGCTTCAACGTCGCCTGCTGCGCCAACGGTGAGCAGTTCCGGCGCGAGCCGCGCGCCGTCACCCGCGCCGGACAGATCAAGATGCCCGGCGAAAGGCATGAAAAGGACGATCGGCACCGTATCGACGACCGCGCCCGATTCGTACTCGGCTGGACCAACGTCGAGAAGATCGCCACGCTCGAATCCAGTGCGCGCCGCCTCGAAGCCCGCCTTGGCGAACAGGGCAGCGGCATCGCCGAGGCCGAAAAGGCCCGGCGGATCGTGCAGGAACGCCTCGACAACCTGCTGCGCCTCGACGAATACACCGACTTCAAGGAGCTCGACTGGTCCGCGCCCGCAACCGAGGCCGCACGGTTGCGCGACGAGAAGCGGCAGCTCGAGGCCACGTCCGATGTGCTCAGGAAGCTGAACGCCCGGCTCGCGGAAGCGAACGAAGCCCTCGCATCCGCCGAGGCGGCACTGGTGGCGCGCCGGGACGAACGCTCCAGGACCGGGGAGAGGCAGGACGCTGCCCGCGCGTTGCGCGAGCGGACGCAAGCGGCGTTTCGGGACGTGGACCGCGAATCGCTGCAATCCGGGTTCGAACGACTCGACGGGATGCGGAACACCGTACTGGGCGAGGCTTCGCTGACCGTCGAATCCTGCGACCACCGCCAGCAGGACATGCGCGAGTGGCTGCAGAAGCGGATCGACGCGGGCGACATCCGCCTGAGCAGGCTTCGCGACAAGATCCACCAAGCGATGATGACCTTCAAGGAAGCATTCAAGCTGGAAACCGCGGAGGTCGACGCCAACGTCGAAGCGGCCCCGGAATACACCGAGATGCTCGGCCGGCTGCAAGCCGACGCATTGCCGGAGTTCGAGGCGCGGTTCAAGAGGCTGCTGAACGAGAACACCATCCGCGAGATCGCCAACTTCCACTCCCAGCTCAACCGCGAACGGGAAGTCATCCGGGACAGGATCGGCCAGATCAACGAGTCCCTGAACCGCATCCCCTACAACCCCGGCCGGTACATCCGGCTCGAAGCCCAGCGCACGCAAGACGCGGAGATTCGAGACTTTCAGACCGATCTGCGAGCCTGCACGGACGACGCGCTGTCCGGCTCCGGGGACGATCAGTATTCCGAGACCAGGTTCCTTCAGGTGCAACGCATCATCGAGCGCTTCCGTGGCCGGGAGGGCATGGCCGAACAGGACCGCCGCTGGACCGCCAAGGTGACCGACGTGCGCAACTGGTTCACGTTCGCCGCCAGCGAACGCTGGCGCGAGGACGATACCGAGCACGAGCACTACTCGGACTCCGGCGGCAAGTCCGGCGGCCAGAAGGAAAAGCTCGCCTACACCATCCTCGCCGCCAGCCTCGCCTACCAGTTCGGTCTGGAATCAGGGCGGGTGCGTTCGCGCTCGTTCCGTTTCGTGGTCATCGACGAGGCATTCGGACGCGGTTCTGACGAGTCCACGCAATACGCTCTGCGGTTGTTCTCCGAGCTCGATTTGCAACTCCTGATCGTCACCCCGCTGCAGAAGATCCACATCATCGAGCCCTTCGTCGCGAGCGTGGGATTCGTCCACAACGAAGACGGCCGCACCTCTAGGCTGCGCAACCTTTCCATTGAGGAATACCGCGAGGAGAGGGCAAGGGTGGCGGGGTGAGCCGTACCGTGAACTGGACCACGCCGGCCGATCTCGGGCGGCAGGTCCGGAGGCTCTGGGACCGCGGCTCCATCCTCGCCGGCCTAGTCACCGGCGAAGCGCTCTTTCCGCGACGCCTGGTGTTGAAGCGTCCGACCTCGGCGGAGCTCGGCGAGTGCTTTGACGAAGCCCGGAGCTGGAGTGCATCGCTTCGGTCCATGACCCACGTGCGCTTCACGATGCGCGAGTTCCGGCATCGGATCCTCGGCCTCAACACCTTGCCGCACCAAGCCTGGATCGACACCGCCGAAGATGCCCTCGCGATGATCGGCAAAGGGCCGGAGGCCAGGCGGTTCCGGCAGGTGGTGGAGTCGACGAAGCGCCGGCAGCCTTCCCTGCTCGTCTGGCTGGAAAGGAAGCCTATGCGGGCGCTGGCGACAGCCGGCGATTGGGAACGCCTGCTGGACGTCGTCGGCTGGCTGCAAGATCACCCGCGGCCGGGCGTCCATCTGCGCCAGATGGACGTGGTGGGGGTACACACCAAGTTCGTGGAAGCCCACCGCGGGACACTCGGCGAGCTGCTGGACGCCGCCATGCCGCCGGAGTGCATCGACCGAAGCGCAACCGGGGTTGCCGGCTTCGCCCGCCGCTACGGTTTTCTGGACAAGCCCGAACGCATCCGCTTTCGCATTCTGGACCGCAAGCACTCCCTGCTTCTCGGCGGCGGCAATCAGGACCTTACGCTGGACGCGGACAGCTTCGCCGCGCTCAGGACCGGCGTTTCGACGGTGTTCGTCACGGAGAACGAGATCAATCTCCTCGCCTTCCCGCCTGTGGACGACGGCATGGTGATCTTCGGCTCCGGCTACGGCTTCGAGACCCTCGGCAAGGCCCGCTGGCTGGCGCACTGCCGGCTCTACTATTGGGGGGACATCGACACCCACGGTTTCGCGATCCTCGACGAACTGCGCCACCATTTCAGCCACGCTCGCTCCTTCCTAATGGACCGCGACACGTTCCTCGCATTTCGGCCCCTGTGGGTGACGGAGGCCGCGCCCGCCGACCGGGAGCTATCGAGGCTCACGGCCCATGAACATGCGCTGTACGAAGACCTCCGGCACGACCGCCTGGGCGTCAACTTGCGCCTGGAGCAGGAGCGTATCGGGTTCGGTTGGGTGAAGGAGGCGCTGGAGAAGCTCAAGCCCCGGGTCTTGCCTCCTGTATGGAGGTCAGAAGAATCCCGCGATCCGTAGTCACGCAACAGGGACGGCGGCCAAGGAGCGCCTTGGGCATGGCGTACGATCCGGTCATTCAGCGAATTTCTCCTCCACTATTCGCGCCGCGTCCCGGCTCAGCGTCGCGCTCTCGAACGTCTCGATCAAGTGTCTGGGAAAGTGTTCGTCGTACCACGCCAACTTGGCCTGCCGGTGGGCGCGGCAGTCCGCTTCGGACATCATGCCCCAATGTTCCCAGAACCACTTCTCCCCTTGTCGCCCGTAGGGGGAGCAGGGGAGTGTCTTACCCCGTCCACCATACTCCGGGAAGCAGGAGCAGGTGCCTTGACCACGCCGGCCGATCTCGGGCGGCGGGTCCGGAGGCTCTGGGACATCGGGCTGGCCGGCTACGGGCGCGGCTGCGAGTGGGCGACGGTGACCGATGCGGACGCGGTGGCGGAGTGTCTGGACACCGACGCCTTCGCCGAAGGGCGGCTGCGAGTCGACTTCTGACCGCCGCGCCCAAGCTCAAGGGTTCGCCGAGCGAGTATTGGCAGCGTCACAGCCACTCATCCTCCCAGCCGTTGTCTGGCTGCTGCGCCGCAAAGGCCCACGTTTGGCCGAAGCGGCCGTCGTACGCCACCTGTTTCACTGGCTTGCGGCCTAGCGGGCCGTGTTTGTCGGTGGGGTAGCCGATGGGCAGGCAGCAGTGGATCTGGTTGTTGTCTGGAATGGCCAACAGCTCCCGGAGCTCCGCCTCGTGGCCGAGGGGCAGGTTGAAGATGGAGCCGGACAGCCCCAGCCCCCGCGCCGCCAGCAACAGGTTCTGCACTGCGGGGAACGCGCTGCCGCCGGGCGTGCTGTGGCGGCCCTTGAGGCCGAGCACGATGATGATGGCCGGCGCCGCGGCGAGATGATGGACCAAGTGCTCCACGCTGCGCAGCGACAGGCGCTGCGAGCGGGGCAGGGCGCTGATGTCTCCGTAGCGCCCCTGATAACGTCGCCACGGTTCCTGCGCCCACTCCTGCATCCGGGCCTTGTGCGCCGGGTCGCGCACCAAGATGAAGCGCCAATCCTGGGCGTTTTGGCCGGAGGGCGCCCGCACCGCGGCGTCGAGCATCTGGAACAACACCGCGTCCGGCACCGGGTCTGGCTTGAAGCGGCGCAGCGCCCGCGCGCTGTACAGGGTGGCGAAGAGTCCTGGATCTTGGGGCAGCTTGGCGCTCATCTTCGGGGTCCTCTGCTGGTTCGGGCGGTGGTGCGCCGGCTTCAGGGCTCAGGGTGTGCCGCCGGCGTGCGCCAACGTCCGCGGCCTAAACGCTGGCTGGCTGGCGGGGGGTAGTGAGTGGCGGGTGAAGCACGGCGTCCATGGCGCGTCGCGTCACATCCTCGCTGGTGACATGCACTGCCTGCAAGCCGGCGGCGCGGGCGCCGTCGACATTCTCTGCGCTGTCGTCCAGAAACAAGATGTTCGCTGGGGCCACGCCCATGTCGCCCGCCACCCACAGAAAGGCGTCGCGGTCGGGCTTGCGACGGCCAATCTGCCACGAGGCGTAGATCTTCTCGAATGCGCCGAGGCACTCGCCGTGGTGCGTCTGCCACGCCGTCTGATGCTCGGCGTTGGTGTTGGTGAAGGCGTAGGTGGGCAGCGCTTGAGCCGCGTTCGGCAAGCGCTCGACCACGGCCTCGAAGCAGCCCGCGAAAAGGGCGTTCCAGCCGCGGCGCCACTCCTCCTCAGGCAACTCGATGCCGAGCCGCGCACCGAGCCGCTGCGCGTACTGCGCAAAGCCGATGGCGCCGGTCTCGTGCTCCTTGTACGCATCGTCAATGCCAAAGCGGGCGGCCAACTGCGCCGCTGGCACGTTGGCGCACATCGCCCAATGCTCGAAACAGTCGCGGGGACGGAGCCTCAGGACGACACCGCCCAAGTCGAAGAGGAGTGCGCGGCAGGTCGTCATGCGGTTACAGCCCCGCCTCGCCGGCTTGGATGGCGGCGTGCATGTCGGCGTCGAGGGGCTGATAGCGCCGGGTGTCCGGCGCCAACACATAAAGCGGGTCCGCCACCTGCGCCGGATCGTACCCCTCCCGCCGCAGGTCTTTCTTCAACAGCTTCATGGTGGCAGTGACGTCGATGTCTGGCTGCACGCGCACGAACACGGGCCGCGCATAGGCCGGCAGCGTGCGCGAGACATAGTCCGTGAAAGCGTCCACATCCAGTTCGGCGACGCCCGGCGTGAGCCGAATGGCGGCCATGCCGGCGCGACCGTCCGCCTTGGGCACCTCCACCCCATAGACGTTGCTGAACTCCACTTGGTCGCAGCCGTTCAAGATTTCCCCTAACTCGTTGGTGGAGACGTTCTCAGACTTCCAGCGGAACGTGTCTCCCACCCGGTCCACGAACTGATAGTGGGGGAAGCCGAGGCTGAAGCCCACGTCCACGGTGCGCAGCAGGTCGCCGGAGTTGAACCATGCGTCGCCGTCCTCAAAGGCATTGTGGATGATCTTCTGCTCCGTCGCGTCTTCGTCCGTGTAGCCCTCGAACGCCGCTTGCTCGGAAATGCGCGCCAGCAACAGGCCGGGCTCGCCGGGCGCCGCCGCCACGCAGCGCCCAGCCGCGTTGCGGGCGATGGCGTCGGCCTCCACGTCGTATTGCACCAAAGCCACTTCGCTCGACGTCATGCCGATGGTGCGGTCTTTGTTGAACAGGTTGGCGAAGGCCACGTTGCCTTCGCTGGAGCCGTAGAACTCGACGATGCGCTGAATGCCGAACCGCTCCTTGAAGTCCATCCACACATCTGGGCGCAGGCCATTGCCCATCATGCGCGTCAGCGGATTCACATGATCGTCTTGCGCCGGCTCGGTGTTGCACAGGTAGCGGCACAGTTCGCCGATATAGATGAGGCAGGTGGCGTTTTGTTCGCGCACTTCGCGCAGGAAGTTGCTGGCCGAGAACTTGCGGCGCACGAACATCGACGCGCCGGAGCCGAGCGATGCCCCGATGCCGATCAAGAGGCCCGTGCCGTGGTAAAGCGGCAAGCAGTTGTAGATGCGGTCTTGGGGGCCGCATTTCAGCCCCGCCTGCGCGGACATCAAGGCGGCGGCGACGCAGCGCTGGTTGGAGACCACCGCGGCTTTGGGCAAGCCAGTGGTGCCGGACGTGAAGATGTAGCAGGCCGTGTCCCCCAAGGTGAGGTCTTGGGTGCCGGCGAGGTTGCCGGATTCCGCATCGGCGCTCTCCGCGGCGAGGTCCCGCGCCCAGTTTGGCGGCGGGCGCTCGCCCTTGTCCGGCACCCAAAAGTAGTCCGCGCCTTCCTCGAATCCCAAGTCTGCCTTGATCGCTTCAATCGGCGCGGTGAGTTCCTCGCCGACGATGCACCGCTTCGAGTTCGTCACGGCGATGCAATGGGCGAGCGCCTGTTCGCGCACGTTGGTGTTGATGAGGGCGGCGATGGCGCCGAGTTTGTTCAGGGCGAGAAACGTGGCGAGGAACTCGATGCGGTTCTCCATCAAGACGCTCACCGCGTCGCCGCGGGAGACGCCGGACGCGGCCAGCGTGTGCGCATAGCGGTTGGCGAGCGCGTTGAGCTCCGCCCAAGTGGCCTGGGCGCCCTCACAGACGAGGGCCACATGGTCGCCCAACTGCGCTGCATTGCGCTCGGCCAAGAGCGCGACGCAATCCCGCTCGTTCGCCGGCCGCGGCCGCATGCCCTTCTTCAACCGCAGGAGATCCGGCACCTGCACAAGGGTGGCCGCAACATCGCGGATTCCCATCACCTTTCCTCTTCGAGAACCAAGCGGCGCCCAAGATAGCATTGACGGGGTTGGAAGAACGCAGCGCGCCGCCGGGGCGTGCTGGTTCGAGGCGCGTTGGCTTGACCTTCTTGGCGTGTGCTTGCACGCGTGCCCCGCTGTCGGTCGGCGCGGATGGGCGGCAAGTGCCGTAGCGGGTGATCGCGACTGTTTCGGAAGCGCCGTGCCCAAGGCTCATGGCGCGGTTAGCGGCTTGAGCCGGCTCGCTAGGCCGCGTCGGGAACTCCACGTCTGGACCTGGGCGTATACAAATGGCCGTCGTGACGATGCCAGAAGCAGCTGTGCCGTTGGAAGACGAGATCAGGGCGACCGGGGAGCTCCTCCCTCCCTATGCAGACGGAAACGGAGTCCCGAACAGATGCGCAATACAACGAACACAGAGTTCAGGCTTGGTGTTCCGCCCGTCGATCCCTGCCATCATCTCGTCGCGCCGTCGACAGCTCCCGTTGACCATCATAGCCTGGCGCTTCCTCCGAATCGCCAACCAGCTATATTCGGCCATGATTCCTGTTCGAAATATGTAGTCCTTATGAAAGGACTTTTCTGACCAACGCCTTGTCGAACGAAGAGATGTTCTGCTTTTCCATCCATTGACGAGTGCCGTCTATCCAGTTAATCACCGACTTCTCGCGGTTTAGACGAAGCAGTCTCAGAACAAGGAGTTTGCGCATATCTATTACGCATTGCCCGGCGACGGGATCATAAACGGGCGTTCGTCGAATTTTGAATCGATCGGGAACTTCCGTGTACTCAAGCGCAACTTCCAACATCCGAAGGAACTGAGAAAAGATAGTTATTCCGAAGCGTACTCGCTGCCTCTACCACTTCCTTGTACTCTTCCATTCCAAAGGAAGCGTATACGACTGCTACCGCTTTCCCGATTGCCGGATGCGTGGAGTCTGACAAGTGTTTTACTATTTTCCGTAGGCGAGGAAGAGACCTGCGATCACCTAATCGGAGAATCAGCAGGGGCGCAACCGCCGCGCAGGCTTCCCAGCCAGGAAACTGGAACCGCTTCTCCAGAAGGCTTGTCGCAAGTCTTCGATAACGAAGAGCGTCCTCTCCACTTGCCTCCACGCGCAGAAGCCCTTCGGTCAACGCCCGGTTGACATCAGGATAGACCTGCTCCTCATGCTTCCAAAGACGAGAAACGAAATGTTCGTACTGTTGAGCGTCGCCCGTCAACCGCATGTAATCGCTCACACGCGCTGCAAGGGTCGGCTCGTCCAAAACGTCTCGCAAAGCGCGATGACGCAGGAAACGTGCGCCGCCGATGCCTGCCAACCGATAAAATCGCTTCAGAACCTTTCCCCATTCACCACCAGCCTTGGCAAAATATCGCGACTGCCTCCAGACGCAGCCAACTGCCGTCCGTATTGCTATGCGATCGCAAGCCGAGTCCTTTGGTAGACGTTCGATGTTGTCCAACTTCTCATTAACGTCGAAATGGAAGTGTCTGAAAGCCTTCTTGAAGCTGAGCACTTTGCTTTTGGCCGCATTCGGCGTCAAGTGAAGTCTTGCCAGAGATTGGCCGCAGTTCTTCAGAATGTTCAATCCGCTCGCCCAACTGCTTGTGCCGAAGCCTTGGTCATCCATCCATCGAACGTACGCATTTTCACCTACCAACTCTACCATTCGACGGTCATGAGGAAAGAGAACCATGTGAGCGAGCGTCCTCGAACAGTCGAATTCATCAACCGGCAAACCGATCCGAGGCGACTCATTGAACGCCTCTCGAATTGAGAGCCTTTCCAGAATGAAAAACAAGAGACCGACGACATTTCTATCTACATTGACCTCATGTATGGCATCAATGACGCGACCGTACAGGACAGAGTCAAAGTAGTTACTGATGTCGGTTAGAACGATGTACGGATATACGTCGTCCAATAACAGGTGTTTTCTATACTGATCAAACTCTCGCCATTTCTCAAAGGAACTTGCGGACGAAAATGTATATCCGGATTCATCTACGTTGTCGATATCATGAGGACGGTTTTTCCGCTTCTTCGAAAGTTCGTTCCGGGCGAAATAGACGTGACCCTTTTCCAAGCGTTTCGCTCGCACATAGAGGTAGTCGGTGATAGCTCGATAGAGTACGAGATCCGGTATGTGCGGAAAAGTCATCTGGCGGCTGAAGCCGATTTTTTTGGCCAGCGTGAAACGATATGGCGAAGCGGGCTCGTATCGGCCGGCCTTGATTTCTTTCAGCAGTTTTCCGATCCACCAATCAGGATCAATGTCGAATTCGACATAATCGGTAATGTCTCGCATTGAAGTTCTGGGCAACTGCTTGCGGATATTCTTCCATGCCGTCCAAAGGGAACTCCTATTGATATTGCGAATTATCGGCATCACACCACCTGAATGGTTGTTGGCTCGCTAGAGGGATCATGAAGCAAATGGCGCATGGTCATGCCCCATGGCCTTTGTAGACTCGTTAGGATGCCAGCTAGCCCTTGCCCGTGCGGCACGTCGTGGTCAGGGCCAACTGGATACCGTCCAAATGCTGCAGCACGCGGCTCCACTTCCGGCGGGTGGTGCCGGTCATCGGCTCACCACATGCGCGTCCGCTCACGGGTTCGACAAGAGGCTGTACGACAAACCTCACCTGCGCGAGGGTGGTCGCAACATCGCGGATCCCATCACCTTTCCTCTTTTGAGAACCAAGCGGCGCCCAAGATAGCATTGACGGGGTTGGAAGAACGTGGCGGGCCGCCGGGCCGGGCTGGACCGGGGCACTGGTTGAGCCGCGCCATTCGTGTCCCGCGGCGGCGTGGCGCGAACCCGTCGGGCGGCCAGCTTTCGAGGGGAGGCGTGGCGCGGGGCTGTCGTCGGGAATCTACTTGCCCATGTCTGCCAGAAGGGCCGCGTAACGTGTCAATCGTGCCCGAACCTCCCCTCTCGGCAGCCTGCATCTCGGATGGGTGCTGATGGCTTCGAGCCCATCGTGCAGTTGCCGGGCAGACGCACTGGCGACATTAAGCATCTCGTCCATCAGCCACAGGACACCATGACAATCCACGCGCTCGGCATCGGCCAGGCGCCGCAACTCGGCATCCCCCGTAAGGAGAATCCAGTGACCACGCACGGCGAGGGCAAGGGCGAAGCAGTCCGGCAAGGAGAGCGCAGGCCGCCGGCGCCGGTAGTTCAGCGCCTGCGTGACTCCATCTCCATCCAGTTCCGCGATACGCATTCCCCGTTCGAGCAATCTCTCGCCGCCGTGGCCCTTCAACTCGCGCTCGTACAGCAGATCCGGAACGACGAACTCGAACGGCAGGCGGAAGGCCGCATCTAGCAATGACCCGCGTTCAAGATCGACCAGTACAGAAGTGTCGGAGACCAATGCCTTCATGGCGTTCCGGCACCCGGTCTTAGGCGGCGCCGCTCTCCGGTGGCTCCTGCATTCGGCGATCCAGCTCTCGAACCGGGACTCCCAGCAACTCGGCAGCTTTCGGCTCGGAGATTATCCCCTCCGCCAAGGCGCGCAGGCACAGCCGCTCGAATCGCCTGGGCTTCTCGCCCTCCCGAATCGCGAGAGGCTCCTCGTAGGGCGAGTCGCGCCAACCGCGACGCTTGAACTCGTCGAATAGCCGCCGGAAGAGGGTCTGGTTGAATATGCCGAGGTCCTTGCAGCGGTAAGTGAGGGCTTGCACGCTTACTCCGAACAACTGCTTGAGCTTGAAGAGCTCGTCCCATCCGACCGACGTGCGGCGCTTGCCGACTTCCGACCACAGCGACTCGGCCGGCATGAGAAACGCGCCGGCGAAACGATGTGCCGCCTTCTCGCCGTCCACTTTCCCCCCGATGACGGACAGCACCATGTGGCCGAGCTCGTGAGCGATCGTGAAGCGTTGCCGTTCGCCCCAGTGGGCGCCGTTCACGACGATGACAGGCACGGCGCCTCCGCGCTCACGGCGGACCCGAGCCGTCAGGCCGTCGATGCTCCGGGCGAGGGTGACGGACAGCACCTTCACTCCACGCCCTTCCAGAATTCCCACCAAGTCGGGGATCGGATCGATCCCCAGGCCCCAATGGCTCCGTAGCGCGCTGGCGCCCCAGTCTGCTTCCGCGACGTCGCCGACGACCGGAAATGGCGCATCGCGGGGCTTGTCCCACTCCACGCTGGGCAGACGGAGCAATTCCTCGACCATGAGATAGCCTTCGAGCATACGCAGCACCTGTGCCTCGACCTGAGCCACCTCACGCTTGCTCGTGATCGTCTTTTTCCTGAAGTCGACGGCCTCCAGCACCATTTCCTGATCGCCGACCAGATAGTCCACGGAAACGCCGAGCGCGCCGGCCAACGCGATCAGCATCCCGGAGCCCGGCATCGACTCGCCTCGCTCGTACTTGCCGATCGCCTGCGCCGTGACACGATTTCCAATTGCAGCTTCCAATCCCCTGAGTGACAACCCAGCCGCGGTGCGGGCAATCTTCAGCCTCCGTCCAATCATCCACCATCGCCTCTTGACGGACTGTTTCCAATGGTGCGATTTTTGAAGGCGTTTGTAAACCGATGCTGTCATCTCGGACGAGACCTGCAGGAAGCCTATCTTGTGAACCAGATCGAACGCGAGTTCGCAGGCGCCCGCTTGACCGGCTTCGGGGGCTGGTCCGCCTTGGCCCTGACGGCGGAGCGGCCCTTGGCACTGTACGGCGCGAATCCCCCTTCACCTCCCTTTGTGAACCAAGCGGCAGCCAAGCAAGATAGGATTGACGTGGTTGGAAGCACCGGGCAGGGAGGGTTGAGCGATGGCTGGCGCAGCGAATGGATGGACGATCGGCAAGGCGCGGGTGACGCGCATCGTGGAGTTGGAGGCCACTGGCGGCAGCCGCTTCATCCTGCCGGACGCCACCCGCGAGGCTTGCCTGGAACATTCGTGGATGCAGCCGCACTTCATGGATGCCACCGGCAATCTCATCATGAGCGTCCACGCCTTGGTGGTGGACACCGGCGATCGGCGCATCGTCGTCGACACCTGCATCGGCAACGACAAGGAACGCGCCATCCCGGCTTGGAGCCACCTGCAGACGAACTTCCTGGCGGACTTGGCGGAGGCCGGCTATCCGCGCGAGTCCATCGACACGGTGCTGTGTACGCACCTGCATGTGGACCACGTCGGCTGGAACACCATGCTGGTGGATGGCGAATGGGTGCCGACGTTCCCGAACGCCCGCTACTTGGTGGGCGCGGACGAGTGGCGGCATTGGGATGCGGAGGGGGATGACGCCACCTACGGCCCGGTGCTGACAGACTCGGTGCGGCCGGTGGTGGCGGCGGGGCTGGTGGACTTCGTGCCGGTGGATCATGTGCTCTGCGACGCGGTGCGCTTGGTGTCGACGCCGGGGCACACGCCTGGGCATGTGAGCGTGCGCATCGAGTCTGAAGGTCAGCGGGCGCTCATCACCGGCGACTGCATCCATCATCCATGCCAGATGGCGCGCACGGATTGGTGCAGCTCGGCGGACTACGACGCCGAGCAGGCGCGCGCCACCCGCGAGGCGTTGCTGGCGGAATACGCCGATGGCGATGTGATGCTGATCGGCACGCACTTCGCGACGCCCACCGCCGGCTATGTCAAACGTGGCGGCGCGGGGGCGTATTGGTTCGAGGCCTTGGCATAGCCGCGCACTCGCTTCCCCACGGCGGCCAGCCTTTGGCGCCAACCCTTCTGGCCGGCAGCTTCAGAGCGAAGCGCATCGCCTTGGTCGTCGCGGCGTTGGCCAGCTCGCTTGCCGCGGCGCCGGCCGGCGCTAATGCGGCGCCGAGTGCGGTGTCCGCAGAGATCGTTCCAGCGGCGGTCAGCAGTCCACAAGCGGCGCCGGCTCTAGCGTTGCAAGCCACGCAAGCGGCCGCGAGTGCGCGTGCGGTGAGCTTGGAAGTGCCCCGCGTGGTGCTCGCCGACATTCCCTTCGATGTGGTGGCTGCCGAGGCGCCGCCGGGGGCTTCGCTCGAAGCGGCCGGTTCCCAGCTGCACGGCGCGCCCACCGACGCCGGCGCTGCCGTGCTCTTCGCGGATGTCATGGTGCCCGTTGGTGCCGCGCGCCTCACCCTGCGGGACGCCGCCGGCGCCACGCTCGCAGTGGTGGAGCGGCGCGCTTTGCCGGGCTGGCTGTCCGTGTTGCCGCCGCTGGTCGCGTTTGCACTGGCGTTGGCGCTCCGGCAGGTGATTCCGGCGCTCTTCGTCGCTGTCTGGCTTGGCGCGTTTCTCATCGAGGGGCCATCGTTGGCGGGGGCGTGGCGCAGCTTGCTGGATGCTGCCGGCGTGCATGTCGTCGCTGCCGCGAGAGACCCCGGCCATGCCACGCTCCTCGTGTTCACGTTCATGATGGGCGGCTTGGTCGCCATCGTCTCCCGCAATGGCGGTGCCCGCGGCATCGTGGCGCGGGTGGCGGCGTGGGCCGGCTCGCCACGCCGCGCCGGAGGCGCCACCGTCGGCATGGGGCTGGTGTTCTTCTTTGATGACTACGCCAACACCTTGGTGGTGGGCAAGACCATGCGTCCGATTGCGGACGCAGCGCGGCTGTCGCGGGCGAAGCTCGCCTTCTTGGTGGACTCAACCGCGGCGCCGGTGGCGACGTTGGCGTTGGTGAGCAGTTGGATTGGCTTTCAGCTCGGCCTCATCGAGGATGCCATCGCCGCCACGGATGGCTTGGGCGGCAGCGCGTACAGCGTGTTCTTGAACTCGCTCGCTTACAACTTCTATCCCATCTTGATGCTCGTGTTCGCGCTCGCCACCTCGGTCTCTGGGCGAGACTTCGGGCCGATGGCGCGGGCGGAGCGCCGCGCGCGGACTGGCGATCAGGGACCGGCGCTCACGGGGTTCGTGGCCCAAGCGGAGGACTTGGAGCCGAAGCCCGGCATCCCCCAGCGGGCCGCGAACGCCTACCTGCCGTTGGCGGTGCTGATGGTGACGATGTTGGCGAGCCTCTACGCAACCGGCGTGGCCGCGGTGGGGCCGGACGCGAGCTTGGCGGAGGTGGTGGGCGCCGCGGACAGCCACCTATCGCTGTTGTGGGCCAGCCTCGTCGCCGTGATCGCCGCCATCGCCTTGAGCGTGGGGCGGCGCATCCTCACCCTTGCGGAGACGATGGACGCTTGGTACGTCGGCTGCCGTTCCATGCTGCTGGCGGTGATCGTGTTGCTGCTGGCTTGGGCGCTCGCCAGCGTCAACGCCGAACTGGGCGTGGCGCGGTACCTCACGGCGTTGCTGGGCGAGCACCTCGATGCGCGCCTGTTGCCCGCCATCGTGTTCGCGCTGGCGGCATTGACGGCGTTCGCCACCGGCACCAGCTGGGGCGTGATGGGCATTCTGATGCCCATCGTCATTCCGCTGGCTTGGACGACCATGCGCTTGCAGGGCTTGGAAGGCGCTGAGCACCTGTTCTATGCGTCGGTCTCGGCAGTGCTCGCCGGCGCCGTGATGGGCGACCATGCCTCGCCGATTTCCGACACCACCATCCTCTCCTCCGTCGCGGCATCCTGCGACCACATCGAGCATGTGCGAACGCAGGCGCCCTACGCCTTGGTGGTGGGCGCCATCGCGGTCTTGGTGGGGTCGATCCCCTCGGCCTATGGCGCGCCGTGGTGGCTTTGCCTCGCGGTCGGCAGCCTGTGCGTCGCCGCGGTGGTGCGCTGGGTTGGGCGCGCGCCGCCGTAGCGCGACGGACGCCGCGTAAGCCGCAGTGGAGCGTTCCGCGGCGTGGCGATGCGGGGGGCGCTGCGTCCCCGCTAGGTCACCGCCACACCTTCACCGGCAGCTCGAGAATGCCGTGAATGAAGCTTGAGCGCAGGTGCTGCGGCTCGCCCACCACCTCCACGCGCTTGAAGCGCTTCAAGATTTCCTCCCACACGATGTTGAGCTGCATCTCGCCGAGCCGGTTGCCGATGCAGCGATGCACGCCGTAGCCGAAGGAGAGGTGTTGGCGCGAATTCGGCCGGTCGATGCGGAAACTCCCCGCGTCCTCGATGGCTGTCTCGTCGCGGTTGCCGGAGATGTACCACATCGCCACGCGCTCGCCGGCGCGGATGGGCTGGCCGTCCAGTTCGGTGTCCACCAGCGCGGTGCGCGCCATGTGCGCCACCGGGCTCTGCCAGCGGATGATCTCCGGCACCATGTTGGGGATCAGCTCCGGGTTGGCGCAGAGCTTGTCGTACTCGGCCGGGTGGCGGTTCAAGGCCAGCACGCCGCCGCTGATGGAGTTGCGGGTGGTGTCGTTGCCGCCCACGATGAGCAGCAGGATGTTGCCGAGGTACTCGTTCGGTGCCATGTTCCGGGTGGATTCGCCCTGCGCGAGGATGGAGATCAAGTCATCCCCTGGGGCTTTGACGCGCTCCTTCCACACGGCGTCGAAATACTCCCAGCACTCCCACAGCTCTTGGAAGCCATCCTTGGCCGTCTCGAAGTAGTTGGGGTCGCTCAGGCGTTGAACGGTGTCGGACCAGTGAATGAGGAGGTGCCGGTCTTTCTGCGGGATGTCGAAGAGCGTGGCGAGCATCTGGCCGGTGAGTTCCACAGACACCCTGCGCACCCAGTTGAACTCCTCGCCGTCAGGCAACTCGTCGAGGATTTGCCCGGCGCGTTCGCGGATGAGGCCTTGCAAGGCGGCCAAGCGGCGCGGCGCGAAGCTCGGCGCCACCACCTTGCGCTGCTCCGTGTGCCGGGGTGGGTCCTGCTGGATGAACATCGGCAGGCTGTAGGTGGGGTCAATCTCTTCCTGCGGCTGGCCGCCGAGCGCGATGCCCCCCTTCAGCACGTCGGACGAGAAGAGCTTCTCGTGAGTGTCCACGTGCTTGCAAAGGTTGTAGGTGGAGACCGACCAGTAGGGCCCGAACTGGCTGTCCGCGGTGTAATGCACCGGCGCTTCGGCGCGCAGCCGGTCGAACAGCGGCCAAATGGTGTCTGCCTCGAAGCGCACGGGATGCCCCGGGTTCAGCGCCTCAAGGGGCAGGTCGCGGATGTCCTCCGACGGGTCGATGTCCCACTCCGCGGCGATCTTGGCGTTGGACACTGCGAGGCGCTCTGCGGCGCTCTGCGGCGCTTCGCTGCCGGGGTGGGAGACGTCTACTTGTGGTTCCGCCATGTCTTGCTCCTTCCACCTTGATTCCAACCGAAGTGTACTCCTCCAAGATGGCTTGGTGTGCCGCCGCGCCGTGCAGGGCTGTGGCGAGCCGCTGGCTATAATCGAGCGTTCCAGTGCGCGGCGCGCAGGGGGTGAGGGCAATGGCGGAGACAGCCTCTGACAAACTTGGCGCTTGGGCCGAACAAGCGGCCCGGGAACTGCGTGGCCGGCCCCTCGACGACTTGGCTTGGACGAGCCCCGAAGGCGTCCCGGTGAAGCCGCTCTACACCGCTGGGGACTTGGCCGGCGTGCCCCATGTGGATTCGCTGCCCGGCGCGGCGCCGTATGTGCGTGGCCCGCGGGCGACGATGTATCCGAACCGGCCGTGGACGGTGCGCCAGTACTCCGGCTTCTCCACCGCCCAAGAATCAAACGCCTTCTATCGGGCGAACCTCGCTGCGGGGCAGAAGGGGCTCTCCGTCGCGTTCGACTTGGCCACCCACCGCGGTTACGACTCAGACCATCCCCGCGCCGCGGACGACGTCGGCATGGCCGGCGTCGCCGTGGATTCGGTGGAGGACATGAAGGTGCTCTTCGACGGCATTCCGCTTGCGGACATGTCCGTTTCCATGACGATGAACGGCGCGGTGCTGCCGGTGATGGCCAACTACATCGTTGCCGGAGACGAGCAGGGCGTGGCCCGGTCGGCGTTGGCGGGCACCATCCAGAACGACATCCTCAAAGAGTTCATGGTGCGCAACACCTACATCTACCCGCCCCAACAAAGCATGCGCATCGTCGCGGACATCATCGGCTTCTGCGCGACGGAGATGCCGCGCTTCAACTCCATCTCCATCTCTGGCTACCACATGCAGGAAGCCGGCGCCGATGCGGTGGAGGAGTTGGCCTTCACCCTCGCCGATGGCTTGGAGTACGTGCGCGCCGCGCGGCAGACCGGCCTTGACGTGGACGCCTTCGCGCCGCGGCTTTCGTTCTTCTTTTGCATCGGCATGAACTTCTTCATGGAAATCGCCAAGCTCCGCGCCGCGCGCCTCCTGTGGGCGGAGCTGATGCAGCAGTTCAACCCGAAGAACCCCATGTCCAGCACGCTGCGCATGCACTGCCAAACGTCGGGGGTGTCGCTGCAGGCGCAAGACCCTTACAACAACGTGGTGCGCACCACCATCGAGGCCCTCGCCGGCGCTCTCGGCGGCACGCAAAGCCTGCACACCAACTCGTTCGACGAGGCCATCGCCTTGCCGACGCCGTTCTCCGCCCGCATCGCCCGCAACACCCAAACCATCCTCGCCGAGGAATCGCAGATCACGCGCACGGTGGATCCTTTGGGCGGCAGCTATTTCGTGGAACGGCTGACCCACGATGTGGCCGCCGCGGCGCGCGCGCTCATCGAGGAAGTGGAGGCGCTCGGCGGCATGACCGCAGCCATCGCCGCGGGGATGCCCATGCGCCGCATCGAGGAATCCGCCGCCAAGCGCCAAGCAAGGGTGGAACGCGGCGAGGATGTGGTGGTGGGCGTGAACAAGTACCGCGCCGAGGCAGATGGCCAAGTGGAGGCGCGGGAGATCGACAACTCCGAAGTGCGCCGGGCGCAGATCAAGGAGCTTGAGCGCGTGAAGGCGCTGCGCGACCAATCGAGCGTCGATGCGGCGCTGGCCGACCTCGCCGCCAGCGCCAAGAACGGCGCCGGCAACCTGCTCGCCGCCAGCGTCGCGGCGGCGGCGCAACGCGCCACGGTGGGCGAGATTTCGAGTGCCCTCGAATCCGTTTGGGGGCGCCACGACACCCGCCCGGCGCTGGTGGCCGGCGTCTATTCAAGCGCCTATGGAGACCATGATGGCTTCCAAGCCGTGCGCGACGAAGTAGGCGAATTCGCGTCCTTGGAAGGCCGGGCGCCCAACGTCTTCGTGGTGAAGATGGGGCAAGACGGGCACGACCGCGGCGCCAAGACCATCGCCAATGCATTCAACGACTTGGGCTTTGACGTGGAGCTCAGCCCCCTGTTCCTGACGCCGACCGAGGCGGCCGTCCGCAGCGCCGAACTCGGCGCGGACATCGTGGGCGTCTCTACGCTGGCCGGCGCCCACAAGACGCTCATGCCGGAACTGATGCAGGCCCTCGAAACTCGCGGGCAGGACGTGGTGGTGGTGTGCGGCGGCGTGATTCCGGAGCGCGATCACCAGTTCCTGCGCGACCTTGGCGTGCAAGCGGTCTTCGGGCCGGGCGCCAATGTGCTCGACGCCGCGAGCGAGATACTCAGGCTCATCCCCGGCCGCAACCGCTGAGGGCGCGGCGCGCGCCTTGGCTCATGGGGCCGCGGCCTGCGCCTCAACCGCGGCGCGGCGCGTTTTGAGCGTCGCCATCAAGTTGTCGTGGCGATGCTGGCGGCGCCGATCATGGCCTCCTCACAGCGCGCTGGAGGAGAATGCCGGCTTGGTGCCGAGCGTCACTTTGCCGCGCGGCGGTTGGGGCGGCGTCGGGCATCTGGCCATCATAGCCGCCGCCAATGGACGTTGAGGGGCACCCGGTTCGTCCACGGCTATAATCGCCGTGCCGCGTGGCTGAGGGGCGGGCGGGCGCAGCTTGGCTTTGCGCGATGGCAGGGCTTCGCAGCCGGCGCGGCGTGCGTGGGCAAGGGCGCCAGCAGCTGCCGCGGAGGTGCAAGCGTGATCGGAAAACTCAACCATGTCGCCATCGCCGTGCCGGATCTCGAAGCGGCGGCGGCGGTGTATCGCGACGTCTTGGGCGCGGCCGTTTCCGCGCCGGCGCCGCTGCCGGAGCAGGGCGTCACCACCGTCTTTGTCGAGCTGCCGAACAGCAAGATCGAGCTCATCCATCCGTTGGGCGACGCTTCGCCCATCGAGAAGTTCCTGGAACGCAACCCGAAGGGCGGCATCCACCATGTCTGCTATGAAGTGCAGGACATCAACGCCGCCATCCAAGGCTTGGCCGCCGCCGGCATGACCGTGCTCGGCGATGGCCGCCCGAGCATTGGCGCCCACGGCCTGCCCGTCGTCTTCCTGCACCCGAAGGACTTCTGCGGCACCCTCGTCGAGTTGGAGGAGGTGGCCGCTTGAGCGTCCGCTTCGAGGCGCTGGCGCCGATTCTCGAGGAGCCGTTCGACGCCCCCGCAGCGCTTCCCGCGGCGGACGGCGAGGCGCAGCCCTACGAGCGGGCGCTGGCGGAAGCCGAAGCGCTGAAGGAGCGCCCGGCGAAGGCCGGCGGCTTCCGCAACATCTCGCGCCAGCACCAAAAGAACCGGATGACGGTGTGGGAGCGCATCGACGTGTTGGCGGACGCGCCGCCCATGACGTTGTTCCAGAACTGGGGCCCGGCGTTGGATGGCGCCTCGCTCGTCACCGCCATCATCAAGGTGGATGGGCGGGACATCGCCGTCTATGGCCACGACTTCACGGTGCGCGCCGGCTCCATGGACGCCACCAATGGCAAGAAGCTGGCGTCGCTCTACCAACTGGCGGCCAAGCAAGGCATCCCGCTCATCGGCTTGAACGACAGCGCCGGCGCCTTCGTGCCGGCCGGCGTGGGCGGGCTGGATGGCTACGCGGAAGCGTTCACCGCGCTCAGAAAGGTGAGCGGCATCGTGCCGAGCATCATGTGCATGTTCGGCTTCAACGCTGGCGGCGGCGCCTACCTGCCGCGCCAAGGCAGCTTCGTCATTCAACCGAACGACACCTTCTTCGGCCTCACCGGGGTGGGGGTGGTGCGCGAAGTGCTGGGCGAGGACGTGACGCCGGACGAACTCGGCGGCCCCAGCGTGCATGGCGCCTCCGGCGTGGCGGATTTCACGGTGGAAGACGAGGTGGACGCGCTCCTTTTGGTACGCCGCCTGCTCACCTACTTGCCGGACAACAACACCAGCGGCGCGCCGTTCGTCGCCACCAGCGATCCGGTCACCCGCGACACCGAGAACTTGGACGTGCTGTTCCGCGCCACGTTCAACTCGCCATCCGGCTTCAACACCCCGTTCGACATCCGCCTCATCATCCAAGAGGTTTGCGACCACGGCGATTTCCTTGAGGTGCAGCCGCGGCGGGCGCGCAGCACCGTCACGGCGTTCGGCCGGCTCGGCGGCCATGTGGTGGGCTTCGTCGCCAACAACAGCGCGTTCTCCACCGGCTTCATCGATGTGGACGCGGCGTACAAGAACGCCCGCTTCATCCGCTTCTGCAACCTCTACAACATCCCGGTGGTGTTCATGGAAGACACCACTGGCTTCCTGCCCGGCACCGAGCAGGAGCGGCGCGGCGTGGTGCAGGCCGGCCGCGCCATGCTCGACGCCATCGTCGACCTGCGCACGCCGCGCATCCTCGTGCTGGTGCGCAACGCCTTTGGCGGCGCCTACGCTTCGTTCAACAACTACGCCACCGGGGCGGACTTCGTGTTCGCGTTGCCGACCACCCGCGTCGCCGTGATGGGGCCGGCGGGGCGCGAGTTCGTCTACAAGGAAGAGCTGGCCAAGCTCAGCGCGGAACGCGCCCGCCGGTTTCGGGCAGCGCTCGAAGCGCGCAGCGCCGGTGCGGACGAAGCCGAGGCGCGCCGCGCCGCCGAGCGGGATGCGGCGCGCTGGTTCGCCGCGGAAGACGCCAAATTGGTGGCGCGCTACGAGGCGGAGATCATGAACCCGCGCGAGGCGCTTTCCCTCGGCTCCATTTCCGAGATCGTCATGCCGCGCAACCTGCGGCGGCTGCTGGCCGACGCCATCGGCCTGTGCATGCGCCACTATCAACCCAGCCCGATGGCGGCGCCGCAACGGGAGTTCCACTGATGGCTGAAGCGGGGCAGGGCGCCGCGCAAGCGCCGGCTGGCCAGGCGAGCGCGCATCGAGACCGGCGCTGCTCCCTGAGTGCATCGGCGTGGGTGCGCGGCTTCGCCTGCGAGGACTTGAAGCCCCTCATCATCTGCCGCGGCCCGGTGCGCAAAGAAGCGATGGACGTGTTCGAGCAGATGGGCATCACCGGCTACGGCATCCTGCTTTCAGACAAAGACTGCGTGGTGCATACCAATGCGGTGGCGCCGGAACTGCGCGCCATGCGCGACCGCGCCCAGGTGCATCGCGTGGCGGACTACACCGGCGCGGATGCCGCGGAACGCGAGGCGCGCATCGCGGAGATCATCGGCATCGCCCAAGCCCACGGGTACGACTCGGTTTTTGCCGGCTACGGCTTCATGGCAGAGGAAGAAGCCCTTGTTGGCGCCTTGGAGCAGGCCAGCCTCGCGTTCATCGGGCCCGGCGCGGCCACCGTGCGCGCGGCCGGGCGCAAGGATGTGGCCAAGCGCACGGCCCTCGCCGAATCCATCAGCGTGACGCCGGGCGTGGACAACGTGGCGGCCTTGGCTTTGTTGGCGAAGGTGGATGGCGCCGCCGGCATAGCGGCCATCGCCGCCGAGCACAATCTGCCGGCGCCCCCCGCCGGCGATGTCGCACTGGCGGCGGATGCGCTGCTCGACGCTGGCTACAAGCGCGGCGTGGATTTGGTGGATGCGGACGACATCCTCGCCGCCGTGCGGCGCGAAGTGGCGCAACTGCTCAACCGCTACCCAGACCGGCGGCTGCGGTTGAAGGCTGTTGGCGGCGGCGGCGGCAAGGGGCAGCGCGTGTTGGCGCCAGCGTCGGCGTTTCCCGGCGGTGAGCTTGCCGAGCGCATCGCCGCGGTGGCGGAGGACGCTGCCGTGCGGGCGCGCGAAATCTGGTCTGAAGTGAAGGCCATGCAGCCGGGCGCCAACAAGAACGTGCTCATCGAACTGAACGTGGATGCCAACCGCCATCAGGAAGTGCAGGTGCTCGGCAACGGCGATTGGTGCGTCGCCTTGGGGTTGCGCGATTGCTCGGCGCAGATGCATGAGCAAAAGCTGGTGGAAACCTCCGTCACCGAGGAATCCCTGCGCCGCGAAATCGCCGCTTGCCGCGAGGCCGGCCAAGGGGACACGGCGGAGGCGCTTGAGACGGACCTCGACATTCTGTTGGCAATGGAGGACGAGGCCGCCCGCTTCGGCAAAGCGGTTGGGTTGGATTCCGTTTCCACGTTCGAGTGCATCGTCGACGGCGCAGATCACTATTTCATGGAGATGAACACGCGCATCCAAGTGGAGCATCGCGTCACCGAGCTCTGCTACGCGCTGGAGTTCACTAACCCCGATGACCCCGCGGACACCCTGCGGGTGGACTCGCTCATCGAAGCCATGACGCTCATCGCCCGCCACGGCGCCAAGCTGCCGAGGCCGCGCCGGGCGTTGCGCCATGCGGACGCTGTCGAGGTGCGGCTGAACGCCACCGATGCGGCGCTGCGGCCCGCCGCTGGCGGTTCCATTGAGGCTTGGTCGAACGCCTTGGCCAGTGAAATCCGGGATGATCAGGGCATTTGCGCGCACAATCCAGACACGGACTTGTTTGTGCCGTATTACTTGGCTGGCGCCTACGACAGCAACATCGCGCTGTTGCTCACCACCGGCGACACCCGCGCACAAGCCTTCGAAGCGATGCTGGAGGTGTTGCGCCGCTCGCGCATCAAGGGGCGCGATCTCGAAACCAATCTGGACTTCCACTATGGCCTCTTGAACTGGCTTGCAGCCCAGCATCCGCGCGCCAAGATCGAGACGCGCTTCGTGCAGGCTTGGCTAGTCGCCGTGGCGCGGCTGCATGCGAGCGCGCAAGACATCGACCTCGATGCTGCCTTCAGCCAAGTCGGGCGCGTGCCGGCCCAGGACGGCGCCGTGGCGGCCGCCTATGCCCGCGCGCTGGCGTTGAAATCCACGCTGGTGCTGCGCCCGCTGCGGCTGCTGTTCAAGCGTCCCCATGCGTTGGCCGGCTGGGCCGCCGCCTCGGAGCGCCACTTCGACTCCGCCAATGGGCAGGTGCGTTGGCGCTCGAGTCCCTTCGAGGTGCTGGCCGAGCTGTACCGCTTTCTGGACATGGACCGAGGCGAAGGCCCGGCTGCCGAAGCGATCTGGAGCCACGACCGGGAGCTCCTTGAACGCGCCCTAGGGTTCCATGCCCGGCTGGCGGCGGGCTTGAGCGCCAAGACATTTGGCGACTTGCATCGGCTCCTGCGCGGGCCGGAGTGCCCGGTCGGAGCGCCGCAGGCGTTCGCGGCGGAATGGGATGCGCTGCGCGCCCGCCACGCCGGTTTTCTGCACGGCCTGCAGTTGCTGGCGCTGCCCCGCGAACTGGGGCGGGAGGCTGGCTTGCAGCGGCTGGGTGCGCGGGCGGACCTCACCGTCGAGGTGCCGCAAGGCCTGTACGGCGATGAGGTGTTCACAGCGGCGCGCCGGACGCTGGCGCCGGCGCCGGCGGCGGCAGAGAACGAGATCGTGGCGGAGCTCGGCGGCATGTTCTATCCCCGCGAAGCGCCGGGCATGGCGCGTTTTCTGGAGGTTGGCGTCCACTTCGACGTGGGCGACACCTTGTATGTCATCGAGGTGATGAAAATGTTCACCAAGGTGACGGCCACCTTCGCCGGCACGGTGGAAGAATGTGTGCTTGGCGAGGCCGAGGGTATGGTGGTGCGGCCGGGGGACACATTGTTTCGGGTGACGCCGGACGAGCCGCCGCAGGCGGTGGATGCGGCCGAGGCGCGGCAACGGCGCATCGACCACACGCAGCGCATGGCGGATCGTTGCATGGGGTGGAACTTCGCGTAAGAGCGCCCGCCATGCCGGTCGTCCGCACGTCTTGGCATCGGCGGGGGATGGTCCGCTTGGTTGGGGTTGCGCCACGCAGCGCGTATCATCCCTCTTCGCAAGTGGAGAGGAAGCGTTGATGAGAGGAGTTGTGGCGTGGGCGCTCGGCGCCTTGCTGGCGTGCTGCCAATTGGCATGGGGCGCGGAGGACTTCGACAACGCCTTGGCCCTGCAGTTCAGCCGCATCGCCTTGACGCCGGCGCAGACGGAGCCATTCCGTGAAGCGCTGCAAGGCTACTACGACGATCGCCGCGGCATGTTCCGCCGCCTCGAGCGCCGCGGGGGCGACACGGAAGTGCGCGCGGCGCGCGAGCTGCGTCGCATCGCGTCCCGCACCTCTGAATCCTTGTCTGCGGTGCTGATGGCGGAACAACTGCCCCATGTGGAGCGCTACTTGGAGTTGTTGAACGAGCGCTTCATGGCGCAAAACCGGCTGCGCTGACGGCGCCGGCGCGAGTCCGCCGCACACCATGCGCATTGCCACATGGAACGTCAACAGCTTGCGCGCCCGGCTGGACTTCGTGCTGATGTGGCTGCAAGCCCGTCAGCCGGATGTGGTGGGTTTGCAGGAGCTGAAGGCCACCGACGAGGAGTTTCCGCGCACGGCGTTCCAAGAACTGGGCTATGAGGCGGCCTTGCATGGCCAAAAGGGCTGGAATGGCGTTGCCATCCTGAGCCGGCTGCCGGTGGAACAGGTGCGGCGGGGGCTGCCGGGGCAGGAATCATTCGGTGCCCGGCTGATTGGCGCCCGCATCGCCGGCCTCGCCTTCTTCACCGCCTATTGCCCGAACGGGAAGGAACTCACCCACCCAGACTTCGAACGCAAGCTCGGTTGGTTCGACGATTTGGCTGCGTTCTGGCGCGATGGCCGCAGCGACGCCAATGCCGGCGAAGCCGCGGTGCTGTGTGGAGACTTCAACGTGGTGCCGGCGTCCATCGATAGCTGGCGCGGCGCCGCTGCCGATGGCCGCCTCTTCCACACGCCGGACGAGCGCCGGCGTTTTCAGGCGCTGCTCGAGCTCGGCCTTGTGGACTTGTATCGCGATCGCCGCGGCGACGAGCAAGCGTTCAGTTGGTGGGATTACCGGGGCGGTGCCTTTCATCGTGGCCAAGGCTTGCGCATCGACATGCTGCTTGGCACGCCGCGTGTCGCCGAGCGGGTGACCGATGTGCGGATTGACCGAGACTTCCGCAAGAAGCGCAACGGGCTGACCGCCTCAGACCATGCCCCCGTGTATGCGGATTTGGATTGGGACGACAGCTAGGGCCGCGGTGGCGCCAAGGCCGGGTTGGGTGGCGGTTCGAGGTAGCGCCGACGAGTGCTGAGGGGCGCGACGCGGCGCCGGCCCGGCAGATGCCAGCCGCCGAGTCAGCCCGCGGCGTCTGCCCGGCTCGGCAACGCCACCGTGATGCGGCTCAATGCGGTGACAAGCCCGGCTTGATTCTCGTTCCGCACGTCCAGCTCCACTAGCCGCTCGCCGTTCTCGACGTGCTTCTTCGCCACCTTGCCGAAGATGGTGTTGGTGTCGCCGACGACGTTTGGATGCCGCACCTTGGTGCTCATCTTCCGCAGAGTGCCGGCATCGCCCATCCAATCCGTCGCCATTTGGCCGAGCCAACACACCCGCTGCGGCCCCCAGTCGAACTGACCGGGCATGTTGCGGCGTTTCGCTGCGTGTTCCTTGTCGTAGCGGCCACCGCCACCGAGATCCTTCGAGTCTTCCGCTTCTAGGGCGGCGCGCGGCACGCGGCCAGTGCCAACCACGCCGTGCGTGAACAAGAACAACTCGGTCACCGTATAAGTGCCCTTGTCCAGCACCGGCAGTTCTTCGCCCTCGGCCACGTCCTCCCAATACCGCGTGTCCGCGCCGCGGCGCGTGCGCTCGAACACCAAGGCATCCGGCGCCTGCTCCACCGCTTGGGTCTTCTTCTCGCGGTCGTATGGGATCGTGCCCCGCTCGCGCAGATTGGCGAAGCGCGCCATCAGCGTGCGTTTGGTGGCGACTAGCTCTTTGCGCTGGTTGTAATACGAGACGCCGGCCGTGCAGATGCAGAAGGGGCCGATGCGGTCGCTGTGCTTGCGCTCGACGTCGAGCACTTCTTCTTGCGCGGAAATCTTGTCCCCAAGCCAGATCGTGCGGTGCATGGTGAGCTCCCCGCCGGCATAGTTCATGGGGAAATTGGCGGACGAGAGCCGCGCCGAGTCGATGGTGCCATTGATGGCGGCCATGATGCCTAGGCTTGCTCCGTACACGAACGTGGGCGGCGCCGTGAGCATCCCGAAACGGCTCTGCGCCGCGTAGGATTCGCTCCGGTAGAGCGGGTTTTAGTCCCCGATGCCGTCGCCGAACCGCTGGATGTTGTCCACGCTCGCCTCGCACGGGCGCCCTCGCGCCGGCAAGGTGACGCCGATGCCTTTGCGATATTCCTCCTCGAACTCGTCGAGGGTGGTGATCGGTCGCGCCTTGGCCACTGCTCCTCCGTGCCGTGGGCTCCTTCAAGCAGCGTAAAGCCGGTGGGTTGGGCTTGTCAAAATGCGGTGCGGCTTTGACCGCATCCTGGTCACAAGCGGAAGGTGACGCTGACGAAGCGGCTTTGCTGGTCGTGCTTGAGCTCTGGCTCAGTGCCGTTGAACGCGGCCATCGCCTTCTTCATCACCATCCAGCCGCGCCCGCGTCGTTCCATGAACTGCCGGTCGAACATGTAGTTTGCCATCAGTTCGTTGCGCGACCGGGTGCGACCGCCTGCGCGAACGGCATCTACCGACATGTGGTTCGCCAAGCTGCCGGGGCTGGTCACCACAACCCGATCGTAAAACACCTCCACCAACACCTTGGAGCCGGTGATGGCGTAGTCTCGATGCACCACGGCGTTCACCAAGGCTTCGCGGATGGCGGCCAACGGCAGCAACGGCGTGTCTTGGCGCTGCAAACCTTCATAGCGCTCGAAACGGCCAAGCCCCTGCGCCCAGCCCAACGCCCGCTGCACCTGCTCGTCCAACCGGCCCTTGGCTTCGCCCACCAAGATCACGTCGGCCGCTTGGTCGTTGCCGCCGTAGGCCACGCAGTCAATCCAAAAGTTGCCGGTTTGGGGCAGGCTCTGCGGATGCTTGCCGAACGCCAACAGCCCAAACAAGGTTGGCCGCAAGGCACCGTCGAACTCCGCCAACAGGCCGCGGTTGCAAAGGTCGTCCTCCACCGCCGGCTGTGGCTCTTCGACGATCTCGAGGCCTTGTCTCGCCAGATGGGCGCGGAACGCCTGCAGGTCAAGGTGCGTCACGTCGGCCGCCGGAATGGTCTGTTCCTCGGTGAGGATGTAGCCAAAGGCGTTGTAGAGCTCCTGCAGTTCAACTGGCGAAGGCTCGACGGTGCTGCGCCCACGACGAACCCAGACGCGCCCACCATGGCGTAGCGGTTCGAACCCCCGCTGCCGCGGCACGCGCACCCAATGCACCCAGCCAGCATCGTGCCGGTGGCGGCCGCAGTTTGCTCGCACCGGGGCGTTGCAGCCGTTCTGCAGGAAGTTGGTCAAACGCTCTTGGATGCCGTCCGCGTCTGCCGCGACGCCAACGATGGCGCCGGCTCCATCAACGCCCAACACCACGACGCCGCCCTCGATGTTCGCAAAGCCGCAGATCGCCCTGCCCAACTGCGCGAGCGCCAACTCGCGCTTGAACTCCGTGCGTTCGTCCTCGCCGGACGCGATGCGGTGCGCGATTTCGGGCCACTCCATGGCGGCCAATATACCGTTGAACCGACAGACGCCCCAACCAGCCGGCAGGGTTAAGCGCCGGCGGTGCGACTCTGAGGGCGCTGCCGAGTTAGGATGAACGCTACGAACCATTACAATCTTTGCGCGTTCACTCTCGGACAACTCTGACGGGGCGTTGATGGCGAAGACGGGGCAGCCGCGCGAGCCGCGCAAGCGGGACATCGAGAACTACGCGCACACGGACAACCCGAGCGACGTTCACGACATCCTCAAGGCGAAATCGCAGCCGCGCAAACGCCAGCGCATCGGCTTCATGGTCGGCGAAATCGAAGTGCCGGAGGACTTCGACACGATGGGAGGAGAGGACATCCGAGAGATGTTCGAGCGTGGTTCGTGAAGCTGCTGCTCGATACACACATCTTGCTATGGGCGGCAGGCGATTCGCAGCGCTTGTCCGCCGCCGCCAAGAACCTGATCGCAGACCACGGCAACAGCTTGATCTTCAGCGTCGCGAGCATTTGGGAAGTGGTCGTCAAGCACATGTTGGGCAGAGCGGACTTCCGCGCCGACCCGGCCAAGTTGCGTGCCAGCCTGCTTTCTCAAGGTTCAAGCCGGTTAAGCCAATCCTCGCCCAAGTGTTGAGCACGGCGTTCGCTGCGCCGCTGCATGGCATCAAGGGCCGCGCTACGCCCCCCTTGGCTCAAGAGCGCGGCGATGTGCGTGTCGATGAACACGTCACGCTGCGCGTGGCTGCCACCGAGCCTTGGCAATTGAGGCAGCGAGGCGGCGAGCCGCTCGGCGGCGCTGCGATGTTCGCCAGCGGCGAATGCAGCAATGGCCGCACACAGTTGCGCGGCGGTGGCGAAAGCCTGCTGCTGGTCTTTGGCGGCCGCTTCCTCCAACTCGGCGATGAGCGCAGCGAGCGCGTCGGTTGCGGCTGCGCCGGACGTAGCCAAGATCAACGCGGCATGTACGTTCGCGAACGGGATGCCGGCGGTGCGCCAGCGTTCGCCCAAGAACGCCTCCAAGGCATCGATTTCATTCCGCGGCAGTGGATGCTGGTGCAACGCGGTGCGCCATGCGAACGATGCGCCATCAATCATTGTGAACATGGGCAACGTCAGGGACACCGCCGGGCGGATGCCGTCTTGGTAGAGCGCGAGCGCCCGCTCCGGCGCACCGAGTTGCAAGGCGAAGATGGCGCGGTGCCAGCAAAGGTGGCAGTGCAGCACGCCGCGACGGTCATAGTCTGGCAGCCAACGGGCTAGGAACGCATCGCCGGCTTCCGCCTCGCCTTGTTCGTAGTAACCGTGGGCGCGTCCATGCGCCGCGTTGGCATTGCGTGGCCGAACGGACAAAGAGCGTTCCAACAGGTCGATGCCTTGCGCTGCTTGGCCGGCCTCCACCAATGCCCAACCGAGGCTGGCATCGAACCACCAATCCTCGTTGAAGTGGGGCGCCAAGCCCACCAACAGGTTTCGTTGTTGCTGGTGATGATCGACGTCGCCGCTGAAGCCGAGCAGCCCGTAAACGCCGACGGCGAGCGAGAGGGGCAGCGCGTCGCGGGGGTATTCCCGCAAGTGTTCGCGCAGCATCGCCATTGCGGCGACGCTCGCGCCTTCGGCAGCGAGGGCCACGATCTCGGCATGGGCGCGCTCTCGCGCCGAGGCGTCGGCGGTAAGGTGCCGGGCGCGTTGCGCTGCCGCGATGCTGTCGCGGGTGCGGCCATCTTGGGCGAGGGCGCGGGCGTGAATGCAGTGGGCGAGGCCGAAGCCCGGGTCCAGCGCCACCGCGGCCGCGCTGCGCTCGAGGACATCCACATCCGCCGCGAACAGCGCATCCACCGCAGCCACATAGGCGTCGGCTGCCTGCGGCGACGCGGTGGCGATGGGTTGGTCGAAGCGGTCTCGGATCATGCTTGGGGCTGGCTATCGGCGCTGTGTGCAGCACCCGCTGATGCCGCCGGCCAAGCCACCTCTCCGGCCTCCGGCACCGCACAGGGCTGCCGGCGGCGTCGCGCCCACGCTGCCTGCAGGAGTCGCCAGGCGCGGCGGCAGTAGTCGATCACTTCCTTGCCCAACAGCAGCACCATGAGCCACCATGTCACCTCGGCGAAGATGAGCGACCCAGCCACCCATGCCGCCTTCGCCGCGGTGCTGATCGGGAAGAACGGGATGAAGGGCAACACCGCCCAGCCGAGGCAGGAGAGCACGAACAGGACATAGCCCGTCGTCTTGCGCGCCACGCTCAACCACGCTGCCCGCATCACCGCTCCAAGCCCGTTGCGCCGCGCCAGCCTTCACCCCATCATAGAGCAACTTGTGGCAAGCTCTGCGGAGGCAGGCGCGTGGAAGTCATCCCCTTGCAAGCCGGTTGCGGCGCCGAGATCGATGGCGTGGACCTGAATGCCCTTTCAGACAGCGCAGCGCAAGCCATTGCGGACGCCCATGCCGAATACGGCGTGGTGTTCCTGCGCGACCAGCGGCTGACGCCGGCAGCGCAGTTGCGCGCCGCGCAGCGGTTCGGCGCCGTCAACGTCAACCGCTTCTTCACGCCCATCGAAGAGGAACCGCGGGTGGCGCTGGTGCTGAAAGAGCCGCATCACGAGACAAACATTGGCGGCGGCTGGCACACGGACCACTCGTACGATGAGGCGCCGGCGATGGGTTCGATCCTCTACGCTGTGGAAGTGCCGTCGCGTGGCGGCGACACCCTGTTCGCCAATATGTACGCGGCCTACGAATCGCTCTCCGATGGGCTTAAGGAGACGCTGCTGGGGCTGCGAGCGGTGCATTCGAGCCGGCATGTCTTCGGCGCGCAGGGCGCCTACCACGAGCGAGGGCGGGACGACCGCTATCACAACCCGGCGCTGGCCACGCAAGACGCGGTGCATCCGGTGGTCATCCGCCATCCGCGTTCGGGCCGCGCAGCGTTGTATGTGAACCCCGGCTTCACGCTGCGGTTCGATGGCTGGACGGAGCTGGAATCGCGCCCGTTGCTGGAGGCGCTGTATCGCGCCGCGGCGCGCCCGGAGCACACCTGCCGCTTCCGCTGGGAACCCGGCAGCGTCGCATTCTGGGACAACCGCGCCACCTGGCACTACGCGCTGAACGATTACCCCGGCGAGCGGCGGCGGATGCATCGGGTCACGTTGGATGGCCCAGCCTTGGGCGCTTACCGCCCTGCGGCGCCGCTAGCCGCTTGATCCGCGCCGCGCGGCCGTTCGCGGTCTAATCCTGCCGGCGGCGCGCGCCACGCCGACCCCGCGCCCACCGCGCTAGCCGCCGCCGGCCACCGCCGAGCGGCGGCGTCGGCCAAAGTGTGGCAATCTGCCGCCCGAAGTCATCCTCACGAGAGAACGGCATGGCGCAGCTCAAGTTCGGCGCGTTTCTCGCGCCCCACCATCCCATTGGCGAACACCCCACGCTGCAGCTGCAGAGCGACTTGGAGGTCGTGCAGCACTTAGACCGGCTGGGTTACGACGAGTTCTGGTGCGGCGAGCACCATTCCACCGGCTGGGAAGTGATCGCCTCGCCGGAGCTGTTCCTTGCTGCCGCCGCGGAGCGCACGCAGCGCATTCGCCTCGGCACCGGCGTCGTTTCGTTGCCGTACCACCATCCGTTCATGGTGGCGCAGCGTCTGGTGCAGTTAGACCATCAGAGCCGCGGCCGCGTCATCTTCGGCTCCGGGCCGGGCGCGCTGCCGTCGGATGCCCACACCCTCGGCGTAGACCCGATGGTGCTGCGCGACCGTCAAGATGAGGCGATGGGGGTGATTCGGCGCTTGTTCGAGGGCGGCGACCGCTTCAGCCACGAATCCGAGTGGTTCACGCTGCGCGACGCGAAGCTGCAGCTCCTGCCCGTGCAGGACGACATGGAGTTCGCCGTGGCCTCCCTCGTCAGCCCGTCTGGCATGACGCTGGCCGGCAAGCACGGCACCGGCGTGCTGTCCATCGGCTCCACCACCACCGCCGGCCTGCAAGCCCTGCCGCTGCAATGGAGCTTTGCCGAGGAATCGGCCGCCAAGCACGGGCAGACGGTGGACCGCGCCAACTGGCGCATCGTCCTGAGCTGGCACATCGCCGAGACCCGCGACGCGGCGCGCCGCCAAGCCCGCGATGGCCTCATGCACCACATCAACGACTACACGACGGGCACCTTGGCCGCTGGCGTGGGCCCCAAATTCGCGAACGGCGACGCAGCGGTGGACGCCACGGCGTTCGGCGATGGGGCGGTGAACGTCATCGGCACGCCGGACGATCTGGTGACGCGCATCCAGGAAATGCAGGCGTTGACTGGCGGTTTCGGCTGCGTCATCGGTTTCGCGCACGATTGGGCAAACCGCGAGGACACCCTGCGCAGTTGGGATTTGGTCGCCCGCTATGTAATGCCGAAGGTGAACGGCCTGCTCGCCGGCTATGAGGAATCCAACGCCTTCGTCATCGAGCACCGCGACGCTTGGAATCGCGCCGGCGCGGCGATCATGAGCAAGATCCAAGAGAACAAGCGCGCCGCCGCGGCCATGCAGGAACAGCCGGCGAACGCGCTCTCCGCGCTCACGGCGCACTCGGCTTCGGAAATGGATGCGGCGGCGGAAGCGGCATCGGAAGAGCAACCAGCGGGCTGACTTGCCGCCAATCCAGCCATATGGCTTGAGGGCGCGGCACACGAGCGCTCGGGAGCGTTTGGCGCAGCGCCCCGGTTGGGCGGAGGGCGGGATAGGCACTTGAAACTCGCCACTGCGCCCCTACTATAGGCGCCGCCCCAAGTTTCGGGGCGACGGACAACAATCGCGAAGGAGCCTTCGAACGTGATCGAAGCCGACAATCTGACGCGCCGCTTTGGCGAAACGGTGGCAGTCGACTCGGTGAGCTTTTCGATTGGCAGCGGCGAAATCGTCGGCTTGCTGGGGCACAACGGCGCCGGCAAAACCACGATCATGAAAATCCTCACCGGCTATCTGGAGCCGAGCGCCGGCGCAGCGCAGATCGATGGCCGCGATGTCACTGAGGAACGCGCCGCGGTGCAGGCAAACTTGGGCTACCTGCCCGAAAACGTCCCCCTCTACCACGACATGACGGTGCTGGACTACTTGGAGTTCGCGGCCACCGTGCGCGGCATTCCCGCGGCGCGGCGGCGCGGCGCCATCCGCGAGGCGGTGGTGGCAACCGGCTTGGGAGACCGCGCCTTGGATGTCATCGGCACGTTGTCGCGGGGCTACCGGCAACGGGTGGGCGTGGCGCAGGCCATCGTGCATGAGCCGCGCTTCCTGATCCTCGACGAGCCGACCAGCGGGCTTGACCCTGGGCAGACGGCCGGCATGAGAGACCTCATCCGCCGCTTGGCGCGCCAAGCCACCATCATCCTGTCCACGCACATCATGCAAGAGGTGGATGCGGTGTGCGGGCGCGTGATGATTTTGCGCGCCGGGAAGCTGGCGCTCGACGCGCGCCTTGCGGATTTGCAGGCGAGCCACCGGCTGCATGTCGGCACGACGGCTTCGCGGGACACAGTGCAACAGGCGGTGGGGGATTTCGCCAGCGTCGCGAGCAGCGACTTCGCCCGGGCGGCATTCCTCTCCTTCAACGGCGAACTGACGCGGGAGCATGCGGCGGAAGTGGCGCGGCGGCTGGCTGCCGCGGGCGTCGAGTTCCACTCGTTGCAGCCGGAGCAGCGGGATCTTGAATCCGTGTTTCGGCATGTCAGCGCGGGGGGCAGCGTCGATGTTTGAGAGCGTCGCCGCCGTTGCCCGCAAGGAGCTCGGCCAATTTTTCAGCTCGCCCATCGGCTACTTGTTCCTGTTGGCCTACTTGGGCGTCACGCTGTTCGTCTTTTTCTGGGGCGAGGCGTTCTTCGCGCGCAACATCGCCGATGTGCGGCCCATGTTCGAGTGGCTGCCGATCTTGCTGATCTTCCTCTCCGCCGCGCTCACCATGCGCATGTGGAGCGACGAGCGGCGCAGCGGCACGCTGGAGTTCGTCGTCACCGTGCCGGTCTCCGCATGGCGTTTCGTCATCGGCAAGTTCTTCGCCTGCTGGGCGCTGCTCGCGTTGGCCCTCGCCATGACGCTGCCCTTGGCGCTGACGGTGGGCGCCATTGGAGATCTGGATTGGGGGCCGGTGCTCGCCGGTTATCTTGCCGCCGCGCTCTTGGGCGCCGCGTACATCGCGATTGGCCTGTCCGTCAGTGCGCAAACGGATAATCAGATCGTCGCGCTCATTCTGGCCACGTTCCTCTGCGGCGCCTTCTATCTCGTTGGCAGCCCGGCCGTGGTGGAGCTATTCAACAACGAGATCGGCGAGGCGCTGCGCGGCTTCGGCGCCGGCGCGCGCTTCGAGTCCATCGCGCGCGGCGTGTTGGACCTGCGGGATCTCTACTACTACGGATCCCTCGCCGCGGTCTTCTTGGCGCTCAACGTCTATGTGGTGGAGCGCCACGGCTGGGCGGCGGATGGCGATCAAGCGCGGCATCGCCTGGCGCAGCGCGTCACGGCCTTGGTGGTGCTCAATGCGGTCGCCGCCAACGTGTGGCTGGCCGGCGTCAGCTTCCTGCGCTGGGACACCACGCAAGGCGATCAGTACTCCATCTCGGACGCCACCCGTTCCTACCTCGCGCAACTGCGGGAGCCGCTCTTGGTGCGTGGCTACTTCAGCGCCAAAACCCACCCGCTGCTAGCCCCGCTGGCGCCGCGCCTCAAAGACTTGCTGCGCGAATACGAAGTGGCCGCCGATGGCAAGCTCCGCTTGGAGCTCGTGGATCCAGCGGACGCCCCGGAGGCCGAAGACGAGGCCAACACCAAGTACGGCATCCGGCCAGTGCCGTTCCAAGTGGCGGATCGCTATCAGGCGAGCCTCGTCAACTCCTACTTCGACGTGCTCATCCAATACGGTGACGAGTATGAGACGTTGGGCTTCCGCGACTTGATCGAGGTGAAGGTGCGCGGCGAGGCAGACCTTGACGTGCGCCTGCGCAACCCAGAGTACGATTTGACGCGCAGCATCAAGAAGGTGCTGTACGGCTTCCAAGGCGGGGGCAGCATCTTCGACAGCGTGGCCAGCCCGGTGACGTTCACCGGCTACATCTCTGCCGACGACCGGCTGCCGCCGACGTTGGCAGCGTTGAAGGCAGACCTTGCGGACGTGCTCGACGCGCTGCAGGCCGAGTCCGGCGGCAAGCTCAGCACGGATGTTCGCGACCCAGAGGCGGCGGACGGCGCCTTGGCCGTGGAAATCCAAGAGCGCTACGGCTTTGCGCCGATGGCGGCGAGCCTCTTCGACGCCAACACGTTCTATTTCTACCTCACCTTGTCGGATGGCGAGACGGTGCTGCCGTTGCCGATACCGGAAGCCTTCGACGCGGATGGCTTGAAGCGGGGCATCGAGGAAGGCTTGAAGCGCTTCGCGGACGGCTTGCTGCAAACGGTGGCCGTCCATGCGCCCACGCCGCCGAACCCCTACATGCAGCAGCAGATGCCGACGCCGCCGGGGAACCAGTTTGGCGAGCTGCAGCAGTTCTTGCGGGCAGACTTCGATGTCGACAGCGCTTCGCTTGAAGATGGCGGCGCCATCGCCGCGGACGCCGGCGTGCTGCTGGTGGCTGGGCCGCAAGGGTTGGATGACGAGCAAGTGTTCGCCATCGATCAGTTCCTGATGCGCGGCGGCACCGTGGTGGTGTTGAGCGGCGCCTACGATGTGAGCCTGAGCGGGCAATTCCTGAATGCGACGCCAGCCGACAGCGGGCTGGACGCTTGGCTCGCGCACCACGGCGTGACGATCGACGCCGCCTTGGTGATGGACCCCCGCAACGCGGCCTTCCCGGTGCCGGTGCAACGGCAAGTGGGCGGCTTCACGTTCCAGGAACTTGTCATGCTGGACTACCCGTACTTCGTCGACGTGCGTGATGCGGGGTTGAACGCAGACGTCGCGGCGATTGCGGAGTTGCCCCAAGTGACGGTGCCGTGGGGTTCGCCGGTGGATGTGGACGCGGAGGTCAATGCCGCGCGCTCGGTCACGGCTTTGCTCACGAGTTCGCCGGATTCGTGGCGCTCTACCTCCACCGAAGTGATGCCGCGCGTCAGCGAGACGGGCCTCGCGGCGTTCCAGCCCGATGGCCCGGTGGGCGCTAATCCGCTGGCGGTGATGATCGAGGGGCGCTTCGACTCGTTCTTCGAGGAGTCGCCGCTGCTCGCCGCGGCCGCCGAGGCAGAGGGCGACACGCTGGACGATGCGGCCGCGCAAGACGACGCAGACGCCGCAGACGCCGAGAAGGCATCCGATGACGACGCCGCGGACACAGGCGACATCGGCAGCGTCATTGCCCGTTCCCCGGAGTCTGCGCGGCTCATCGTCGCCGGCTCGGCCGCGTTCGTGGACGATCAGACGCTGCGCATGATGGGTTCCGCGGATGGCACCGTGTACACGAACTCCATTCAGCTCATCGCCAACCTCGTGGATTTGTCGGTGGAGGATCAAGCGCTGCTCAGCATCCGCAGCCGCGGCCACTTCAACCGCACATTGCCGTCCATGCCTGAAGACCAGCAGCGCGTGTGGGAATACATCAACTACGGCGTCGCCGCGCTCGCCGTGTTTGGCGCCTTCGGCGTCAACGCGGGTCGCCGCTCGCGTCGCCGCCAAGCGCAAGCGCAGTGGCTGAAGGAGCGGTCATGAAACAGGCTTGGTTGATCGTCGCGCTTGCCGTCCAAGTCGCGCTCATCGCCTTGGTCTGGGGCGTGGAGTGGGGCGACGAGGGCGAGCTGGCGGCGTTTCTGGAGTTCGATGCGGCGAAGGTGGATGCGATCACCGTGGCAGGTGAAGAGGGTGCTGTGAGCCTCGCTCGCAACGACGATGCATGGCAATTGGCGAACGGTTTGCCGGCGGATGCCGGCAAGATCGACCGTGTGCTGGAAAAGCTCGCCGGCGCCGCCGGTGGCTGGCCAGTGGCGACCACGGAGTCTGCCATGGCGCGCTTTGAGGTGGCGGAGTCCGCCCACCAGCGCCGCATCACGCTGGGCGCTGGCGAAGACATCGTGGCGGACATCTACCTCGGCACTTCGCCGGGGTATCAGAAGACCCATGCCCGTCACGTCTCCGGCGGCGAAGCGTATGCCATCGAGTTCGCCAACTACGAGGCCGGGCTTGACGCCTCGGATTGGCTGAAGAAATCCCTCCTGCAGCCTGCTGGCGAACTGCAATCCGTCACCCGGCAGGGCGATGAACCGTGGACGCTCACCGCCACCGAGGACGGCTGGGTTGCGCCAGACACCTTGCTGGACCAGGGCCAAGTCGCCACCCTCGTCGGGCGCTTCGAGGGGCTGACGGTGTTGGACATCGCGGCAGCCGAACTGCCGGCGGCGCCAGCGCTGCGCTTCCTGACGGTGGATGACGATGGCGAGCATGAGCTGGCCTTCCATCGCTTGGAGGAAGAGGGGGACTACATCGCGGTGTCGAGCCGCTTTGCGGAGCGTTTTGAGGTGGCGACCTACGTCGTGGAGCAGCTGGACAAAGCGCTGGCCGACTTGGTGGCCGCGGATGGCGACATCACCGAGGGCGACGCCATTGACGCCGAAACCGCTGCGGGCGAACCCGCTCTGGGCGGCGAGCAGAGCGCTGACGACGCGCCAACGCCGGCCACGGATGCGGCCGAGCCCGCGGCGCCGGTAGAAGGGGATGCGTCAGCGGGCTCGGCATAGCCTCCCACCTCACAACGAACTCAATGCACAATCGCCTTGACAACTCCGTCGGGTTGCCGGATTGTCGCGTTCGAGCCCTGCGCGTCACCAACTGCCGCGTCGTTTTTGACGCAAAGGAGACACAGTGAAAACGAAACTCGCTCTTGCCGGCGCCATCGCAGCACTCTGCTTCGGCGCCCAGGCAGATCTCGCCGCGGATTTGGCGGCGGCGGATCGTCCCCAAGAAGACCGTGACCGGGATGCTGGCCGCAAGCCGGCGGAAGTGCTGGCGTTTCTCGGCATCGGCCCGGGCATGACCGTGATGGACTTGATTGCCGCTGGCGGCTACTACACGGAAGTGCTTTCGCGCGCCGTGGGGCCGGAAGGCAAGGTGTATGCGCAGAACCCTCCCTTCGTGCTGCAGTTCCGCGATGGCGCGAACGACAAGGCGATGACGGCGCGGCTGGCGGACGGACGGCTGCCCAACGTGGAGCGCGTCGACCAAGACCTTCCAGTGGCGACGATGGCCGCAGGCTCGTTGGACGCGGCGTTCACGGCCCTCAATTTCCATGACGTGCTGCAGAACGGTGGCCCGGAAGCCGCGGCGGGGGTGCTCGCGATAGTGATGGAGCTCCTGAAGCCCGGCGGTGTGCTCGGCGTTGTGGACCATTACGGCGACCCCGGCAACGACAATGCAGAGCTGCATCGCCTCGATGTCGCGGCGGCCATGCCGATCCTTGAAGCGTCTGGCTTCGCCATCGAATCTTCAGACTTGCTGCGCAATGAGGCGGACGACCGCACAATGGGCGTCTTCGACCCCGCCATTCGCGGCTACACGGACCGGGTGCTGTACAAGCTCACCAAGCCGGCTGAGTAACGCCCCTAGTGGGGGCTAGTGCGGCGTGATGCCGCCCGCGCGACGGCGGCGCAGCCAGCCGGCGGCGCGCGGGCGAACCTTCCTCCTTTCTCGGCTCGCGCGCCCCGCCGGCTGCGTGGGCCGCCGCCGCACCGGACAGCCCCTCGCCCAGCCCCGTCCGGCGGTGGCGTTCGGCCGGTTCCTGCGCTGCGCCGCGGCCGCGGTGGCCATGCTCGGCGCCGGGCACAGCCACGGCCTTTACTTGGAGTATCAAGCGTTCATTGCCGGCACTAGGGCCGGCACGGCGCAGGTCCACATCGAGCGTGATGCCGGCCGTTACGCGGTGCATGGCGCCATCGCGACGCAAGGCCTCTGGCACCGCCTAGCGCCTTGGCGCGCCCGCTTCGCCGTGGATGGTTGGCTGCAAGGAGGGCTTGCGCGGCCCGTGCAGCTTGGCCTGCAGGAATGGGCGCGGCGCAAGGAACGCACCATCCATGTGGCGAAGGGTACGCTGCGGCAACTCCGTAATGGGCGCTTGCGGCCGCAGCGGCCGGCGCCGCCAGGCGTGGACATCGTGTCTGCTTTGTGGGCGGGCGGCCAATGCCAAGCGGAGCAAGTGCTGAACAACGGCCGCCATGTGTATGCGATGACGCGCCGCCGGCATCGAGTGCGGGGGGATGGTTCGGAGCGCTGCGACTACGACATCGTCGATGACGATGGCGGGCGGTTTCGCGGCTGGGTTGAGCTGGGTGAACGCCATGGCTGGCGCGTGCCCCTCGAAATCGGCCGCATCGACGGCGTCACCAGCCGGTTGGCCTTGGTGAGCGCGGCGCTCTCAGGCAGCGGCGCAGAATCCGCCAGCGGTGCGGACACCCTGCCTTGGAATGTCGCCGCCGCGGCGCGGGCGGTAACGCCGGCGTTGCCGTGATGCCAGCGCGGCGCGCTAGCCCACCTCAATCATCTCGAAGTCGCTCTTCGGTGTGCCGCACTCCGGACAGAGCCAACCCTCCGGCACGTCTTCCCAAGCGGTGCCGGGGTCGATGCCTTCATCCGGCGCTCCCAACGCCTCGTCGTAAACGAAGCCGCATGTCATGCACTGCCACTTTCTGGCGTTCACAGTTCCATCTCCTGTTTGATGCGTTGGGCGCGCGCCGCGAGTGCCGCGCCCGCGAGCGGCGTGGCTGGCGGCGGCGCGCTCCAAACGGGGTTCGGCCACGCGGCGTCGTCGAGGCGGCGAGCAATGATGTGGATGTGCAGCTGCGCCACCTGATTGCCGAGCGCCGCCACGTTCAACTTGTCGGCGCGGGTGATGCGTTGCAGCGCTTGGGACACCCTCTCGATCTCCTCGAACACGGCCATGCGCGACGCCGGCGGAACGTCGTGCAGGTCGGCAAGCGCGGCGATGCGCGGCACCAGAATCGCCCAATGGAAGCGCTCGTCACGCACGAGCAACAGCGTGGAAACAGCTAGGTCGCCGATGTGTTCGCAGTCTGCCTCGAGGCGCGGGTGCAGGACGAAGGCCATTGTGAGGAAAATGGTTTGAGATTCCCGTGAGGGCGGCTATAGTAACCGCACTTGGGGAGGCCCAAGGGCATCCCCCCAAGAGGTTGACCTTGGAGAGAAAAGCATGAGCGAAGCTGCGCAGCTTGACGTCGAGCGCGATCTGGATTTGGGCTGGATGGGCCGTCGGGGCGAGTGGGAAACCCAAGCCCGGCCAAGCAAGAACGGCCTGACCCTCGCGGACATTCAGATCGGCGACTACGGCGATCCGCCGGTGGTGAGTGAAAATCAAACCGGCGTGCCCCGCGGCGCCGCGAAGCGGGATGGCTCCTATCGCATTGGCGCCTATGGCGTGCGCACCAAGAGTGAAATCTGGCTGGACAATGCCTCGTTCCTCTATGAGGAGGCGTTGCAGCGCCAATGGAGCTCGGCCACTGACATTCCTTGGCACACCATTGATCCCCTGCCGGACGACATCGAGCAGGCGCAGTGCGCGATGGACACGTTCTTAACCGAGGTCGAGTTCGTCGCGGGAGACGTGCCGGCGCGCTGGGTTGCGCGCACCACGCCAGATTTCTTCGAGGCGCGCAACGTCCTCCTCTGCCAAGTGATGGATGAATCACGCCACATGGATGTGTTCCGCAAGCGGGCGCTGGCGAACGGCGGCGGCCTGATGCGGGCGACGGGCGGCACCGCCGGCGTCGTCGGCAGCATCGACCACTCGCGGGACTTCACCGAAATGTCCTCGCGCCTGCACATCTCCGGCGAGGGCGCGGTGCTCACCATCTTCCGGTTGGGCGAGCTGATGGCCTATAACGACGCGGAAAAGGCCATCTATCGCCTCTGCGCCCAAGACGAGGCGCGCCATGTGGCCTTCGGCGTGATGCACATGCGCTACATGGCGGAGACGGCGCCGGAGCGCCATGAGGAGATCCACTGCTATCTGGACGAAGCGGAGCGCGGCATTCTCTCCGGCTCGCAGAACCCAGCCGGCCAGTTCACGCAAACCTCCGAATCCATGGCCATCCTGCTCGGCGGCGGCAAGGCCAACTTCGACGAGGGGCGCAACCGGCTCATCGCCATCCGCAAGCGGCAGCTGCAGGAGTACATCAAGCGCGTGAAGTCTGCTGGCTTTGGCGACCGTTTCGAGAACGGCCGCTCACAAGTGCCTGAACTCTTGGCGGAAATCGCCGCTTAAGCGCGAGGCGCACATGGCGAAGCAAGGCGCGAAGGCCGCGGCGGCGAAGCCGGCCAAGAAGGCAACCCAACTCAAACAGGCCGCGAAGCCCAAACAACCGGGCAAAGGCAAGCAACCGGCCACAGGCAAGCAAAAAGAACGCGCCCAGGCGAAGTCCTCCAGCCAACGGGTGGAGGATGTCAGCGGTGGCGGGACGAACATCCTCACTGCGGTGCCAGAGCCGAAGTACGACTGGATGAATCAGTCGCGGCAGTGGGGCGTGCGCGTCAAGCCGGGCAAGAAGGGGCTGACGCTGGGCAGCCTGAACGTCGGCATCTATGGCGAAGTGCCCACGGATTGGCCGGATCAATCCCGCAACCCACGTGGTGCCATTCCGCGCCGCGGCATGCCGCCAGTGGGCTATGCGGTGCGCGAGAAGGCCGCCATGTGGGCGGATGGCGCGGCAGACCTCTACGAAGAGGCCATCCAGCGCCGCTGGGCGCCGGCCACCGACGTGCCGTGGGATTCCATCGAACCGTTGGCGGATGACGTCGAACACGCCGTCTGCCAAGTGTGTACCGAGCTGTGCCAGTACGCGAATGTCGACATCGAGGCGATATCAAGCTGGCAACACCAAATGGCGTATGGCTACCACGAGGTGAAGCAGTACCTCGCCACGGCCACCTTTGACGCCGCCCGACACTATGAGGCGTTCCGCAAACGGGCGCTGTACAACGGTGGCGGGCTGGGCCTTGAAGGCCCGGGTGAAGTGAACCGCATGATCATCGAGAGCTACGGTGGCTGGACGGAAACCGTCGCCTACCTGTTCTTGCTGCGCGGCACTTTCACGATGACGATGCTGCGCTACCTGGAGCGCTTCGCCCACAACGACGCCGAACGCTACATCTACGCCCGCGTCATCGAGGATAAAGCCCGCCACCTCGCCTACGGCGTCGAGCACCTGCAGTACTCCATTGCTCACATTCAACACCAAGCCGGCGTGTTGGCGACGGTGCTGTTCGTGGGCGACCGCATCTTCGCCCGAGACTTGCGCGACCCGGTGTTGCGCGAGGCGTTGGCCATCATCTTCGGCAACGGCATTGAAGGCGCCCGCGCCACCGGCCTCGACACTTGGGATGCGATGATGCGCGACTTCATGTCCAGCTTGCAGGAAACCTGCGCGTGGCTTGACATTCCCCGCAGCGTTGCGGGGATGCCAAAGGCCATGAGCCGTTATCTGCCGCCCGACGCCGCCGATGAGGCGGGTGCGGACATTCCCGAAGCCGCGCAGGCGGCCGCGCGCTGACATGCCGAGGTTTCCTTCCGAGCAGTGGTTCGGGGCGGTCGCGGCGGTCTTCAACGGCGACGAGCGCTACCAGGGCGCCGGCGGCGGGCAGTGCAATTGCCGCGCTGGGGTGGTCGTGGAAGCGCCTAACGATGCGCCGGCGGATGTGTTCGTGCTCACGTTCGAGGGCGCGGAGTGTTTGGGCGGCCAACCGGCGGACGCGGCGGCGCTTGCCGATGTGGATTTCTACATGCAGATGCCGCTCGCGGATTGGCAGGAGATGCTTGGCGACATCCAAGCACACGGTCATGCCACCGCAGACCACACGCTCAACAGTTTGGACTTGAACCGCGAGGAAGGCCTCGCCACGTCCGTCCACGGCGATCAGTACCGGGAAGACCTGTTCTTTCGCTACAACCAGACCTTGCAGTTCTTTTTCGACGCCTCTGCCCGCGTCAAGACGGCGCGTGCGTAGGCGCGTAGGAGGGAACATGGCGCAATTGGATTGGCTGGCGCCGGCGAAGGGCGCCGTGAATGCAGACGCGAGTTACCGCAAGCTCGGCAATGCGGATGTGGTGGTGGCGTTCAAGTGGGGCAAGACGATTCGCAAGGTGACGTTCGAGGCGTTCGAGATTGGCGCCATCGAACCCATTGGCGCGGACGACCTGCGGGATTGTGAACTTGTCATCGAGATGACGCCGGCGGATTGGCGGCACTACCTCAAGCGGCGTGGGCGGGGCGCCGGGCCGTCGCTGCTCTCGCTGGACTTGGACAAGGAAATCGTGCGCGGCCACAACCCGCTGTTGCGTTTGAAGTTCCTGCGCTACCACATGTCGATTCAGATGCTCATCGACAAGGGGGCGGAGCTCGCCGCCTGACGGCGTGCCCATCTACGAGCATCGATGCGACGAATGCCGGGCGGTGACGACGGTGCTGGCGCCGGTGTCGCGCTCGCGTGACCCGTGCGCCTGCGAACATTGCGGCAGCGCCCTCACGCGGCGCATCGTCTCCAAGCCTTCGGTACACCTCTCCAAGCTCTCCAAAGTGGAACGCATGGATCCGAGGTACGACAAGATGGTCGATCAAGCGATGCGCAACACCCAACACGCGGATCCGGACCGCCTCATGAACCGCCGCGGCGACGTCACGAAGGGGCTGCCAGACAAGGACTGACACGGTGCGGCGTTGGCTCGGCTAAGGTGCGGGCAGCGGTTCCGCCCACGCCCCGACGCCGAACAGGAGCGCCACCGTGAAGGCGGCCCCGACCACCAAGACAAGCAGGAAACTGGGCGTGGAAAGCAATTCGTCGCGTTTCGAACGCTCGTCCGACGAGTGCCTTTTTCGGCTTCTGGAGACCGCGTAGATGACGCCGATGAGGATGAGCGCGGGGAGCAGCAGTTGCACCAGATAACGCATCGCGTCACCGGTTGAGGAACATGGGCCGAGCATACCCTCCCACCGCGTTGGGGAGCAAACCGTGAACTGGGCTGCGCAGCACTGGGTGGCGCTCATGCTGTTCGCCGTCTACACGGCGTTCCTCGTCGCCCACGCGCGCGCCGGCCTGCGCCGCAGCAAGGGCATGGGCGAGTTCTTCGTTGGCGGCCGCTCCATGGGCGGCGTCGTCATCGGGGTGTCCTTCTATGCCACATTCTCCAGCACCAACAGCTACATCGGCCACGCCGGCAAAGGCTACGAGTACGGCTTGCCGTGGCTCACCAAAGCCGTGGTGTTGGTGGTGTTCGCCTACTTGTCTTGGCGTTTGGTGGCGCCGCGGCTGCGGCGTTTCACCGCGCAATGGGAATCCGTGACGGTGCCGGATTTCCTCGCTGTCCGCTTCGCCAGCCGCGCGGTGCGGGTGGCTGCGGCCGGGGTGATCGGCTTTGCCAGCCTGCTCTACCTGATCGCCATCTTCAAAGGCGCCGGCAACCTGTTTCAGGTGTTCTTGGACATCCCCTATCCGGCTGCGGTGGGGGTGACGTTTGCCATCGTGATGGCCTACACCTCCGTGGGCGGCTTTGTCTCCGTTGTGCGCACGGATGTGCTGCAGGGCACCTTGATGGTGGTGGGCGCGTTGCTGATGTTTGGCTTCGTCGCCCATGCTGCCGGCGGCGTGGGCGCCATCGCCCGCCTCGACGAGCGCCCGGACACGGCGCATCTCTTGGAGCTCAACGCCGGCATTCCGTACATCGTGCTGGTCGGCATCGTCCTCGCGGGGTCCCTGAAGCTCCTCATCGACCCGCGCCAGATGACGCGCTTCTATGGCTTGAAGGACGAGCGCAGCCTGCGCGTTGGCATTTGGGTAGCGGTGCTTGGCATCCTCGTCGTGCAGTTCGCGCTGTTGCCCGTGGGCCTCTACGCCCGCTTCCTCTTGGAGGGCGTGACGGACACGGATTTGGTGGTGCCGCTCTTGGTCACGGACGCGGCGGTGTTCCCGCGCGTCGTTGGCGATTTTCTGGTGGTTGCCATCATCGCCGCCGCCATGTCCTCCCTCGACAGCGTGCTGTTGGTGGCGGCGTCGGTGGTCACCCGGGACATTCGCATGGAGTTGGCGCCCCTCTCCGGCGCCGGCGCGGTGGCTTGGACGCGCGGCGGCATCATCGGCTTTGCGGCCCTCGCCGCGCTCATCGCCCTGAAGCCGCCGGGGGACATCGTGGAGATCACCATCTTCTCCGGCAGCCTCTATGCCGTATGCTTCGCGCCGGCGGTGCTGTTTGGCTTGCACTGGCGACGCGGCAGCGCGGTGGCTGCGCTGGCCGGCGGCGCCGTGGGCATCACTGTGCTGCTGGCGTGGCTCGCATTGGGTTGGCAAGATCGCCTGCACGAGGTGTTCCCGGCGTTGGCGGCGTCCACCTTGGTGTATGTGGTGCTCGCCTGTTGGACGCGCCCGGTGGATGATGTGCGCGTGAGCGGCTTTTTCGCAGCTGTGGCGCGGGCCAACGCGGTGGCTGGGCGCCCCTGACGGCGCGGCGCAACCGGAGGATTGGAATGCAGATCAAGCTCACCAGCGTGCATGTGAACGATCAAGAGCGCGCGCTGCAGTTCTACACTCGGCTGCTCGGCTTCGAGAAGCGGCAGGACATTCCGGTTGGCGAGGCGCACCTGCTGACGGTGGCGGCGCCGGGCAGCGACGTGGAGCTCCTGCTTGAGCCGGATGGGCACCCAGCGGCGCGCGCTGACTGCGCAGCGCTCCGCGCCGATGGCATTCCGGCAGCGATGTTCTTCGTTGCAGATTTGGCGGCCGAGCATCGCCGCTTGACGGCGTTGGGCGTGCGCTTTGAGCGCGAGCCGACCCGCAGCGAGTGGGGCTTCGACGCCCTGCTGGACGACACCTGCGGGAACTTCATCGCGTTGCATGAGGAATAGCGCGCCGGCTCGCGTCGGCTCGCCGGACACAATTGGGCAACCAGAGGAGCGTCAACATGGCAGCACCCCTCGACGGCGTGCGCGTCATCGACTTCACGAGTGTGGTCGCCGGCCCTTACGCGGCCATGATCTTGGGCGACCAGGGCGCAGACGTCATCAAGGTCGAAGGGCCGCGGCGGCGCGACTTCGCGCGTGGCGGCGGCGCCGGGGCCAAACAGCTGAACCCGGTGTTGCTGAACAACAACCGCAACAAGCGCTCCTTTTGCGTGGATGCGCAGAGCGAGGCCGGCCGCGAGGCGCTGCTCAAGCTCGCCGCCACCACGGATGTCTTCGTGCAGAACTTCCGGCCCGGCGTGATGGCGCGTTTGGGCTTGGACGAGCCGGACCTGCGCCAAGTGCGCCGAGACATCATCTACGTCTCCATGAGCGGCTTTGGGGAAACGGGCCCCTACGCGCACAAGCCCGTGTACGACCCGCTCATTCAGGCGCTGTCTGGGCTTGCGAGCGTGCAGGGCGGCTCGGACGAGAACCGCCCGCGCCTCATCCGCACCATCCTGCCGGACAAGCTCACCGGCATCACCGCGGCGCAAGCCATCGCCAGCGCCCTCTTTGCCCGGGAGCGCACCGGCGAGGGCCAGCATGTGCGGCTCTCCATGCTGGATGCGGTGGTGGCGTTCATGTGGTCTTCCGACATGGGCGGCCAAACCTATCTGGACCGCGATGTGGGCGCCCAAGGCGCCGCCACCATCATCGACCTCATCTACGAAACCGCAACGGGCTACATCACCGTTTCCACGATGACGGACGACCAGTGGCAGGGCTTCTGCCGCGCCGCTGGCCGCGCAGACCTGCTGGCAGACGAACGCTTCAAGACGGTGGGCGGGCGCCACCGCTACGGCGACGAACGCCTGACGCTCATGCAAGAGACGCTGCACACCAAGCCGGCCGAGGAGTGGCTGGAACTGTTGGACGCCGAGGGGGTGCCGTGCGCGCCAGTGCTCACCCGTTCCCAAGCCATCGCGCATCCGCAGTTGTGCGCCAGCGGCATCATGGTGGAGACGGAGCATCCCCACGCCGGCCGCCTGCGCCAAGCCCGCAACGCCGCCCGCTTCGAGGCGCCGTTTGAGGTGCGGCGCGGCGCGCCCTTGCTCGGCGAGCACACCGCGGAGTTGCTCGACGAGCTTGGCTACTCGGCTGGCGAAGTGGAGGCGCTTGCCGCCGCGGGCGCGGTGGGCGTTGCCGCTGAGGCATCCTGAGGCGTCGGGCAGGTCGGTTGGGCAGGGCAGCCAAAGGCACCGCCGGCGTCTCTGCCCGCGCCGGCGTCGTTTCAGCCTTGCGCCAACAGCGAACGCAAGTCGATGATGGCTGCGTTGGCGCGTGAGATGTAGGAGGCCATCACCAGCGAGTGGTTGGCGACGAAGCCGAAATCCGTGCCGTTCAGGATCATCGGGCTCCAGATGCTCTCTTGGGTGCCCTCCAGCTCGCGGGCGATCTGCCGCAGGCTGACGCGCGCGTTCTTGTCGTCCAGCACGGCGCCGAAATCCTGTTCGGCGGCGCGCAGCAAATGCAGCAGCGCCCAAGTTTGCCCGCGCGCTTCGTAGAACACATCGTCGATCTGAAACCAGCTTGTCTTCACTTCCGCGTCCGCCGGCGTCGGCGTGGCTTGGCTTGCGGCCGCATCGCCAGCGAGGGCCAGCTCAAGTTGACGCCGGCCGACGCTCGCCGAAAGCCGCTGCGAGAGGCTGCCCAAGCGCGTTTCCACGGCGGTGAGCCAAGCGCGCAAGTTGTCGGCGCGGGCGTAGAACTGCGCCGTCGGCACCTGCGGGTCTGCAAGGCGCGCCAGGTAGTCCTCCAACAGGGCGATGCCGTCTTCGTACTCGCTCTCGGAGCGCGGGAAGATCCAACTGTTGTTGTCGAAGAAGAACTTGCCCTCCGCTTGCGAGAGCGCAGGGTCTTCTTCGGATTGGCTCTGTGAGCGGCTGAGGTCTGCGCGCAGCACGCGGCTCATGTCGCGCATCTGCACCAGCACGCCGAACTCCCATGCCGGCACGTTGTCCATCCACACGCCGGGCGGGAAGATGTCGTTGGACAGGTAGCCGCCGCGCTTGCGCAGCAACGATTGCCCCAAGCGAATCATCGTCGCGGTGGTGACGGCGCCCGTCACAGTGGCGCGGTCCTCCGCTTGCGCGACCACGTCGAAGGCCGGCGGCTCATGGTCCCACCACCACCAAAACGCCGATGTGGCAAGGAGCCACACTCCCAGCACAGCACCGACGATGCGCCATGCCAAGCGAGCGTTCGCCAAGCTGGGATTGCCGTTCATGAAGCGCTCCAAGTGCGGTGCGCGGCCGGCCTAAGCATGGCCATCCTTCACGCGCCCGCTGGCAGGATCATCAGCGTCACGCGGGGCGGTGAGCCGATCTCGATTTCGCCGCGGATGCGTCGCTCCCCTGGAGCGCGATTGAGTTGCTCGTACATCCAACGCCCTTGCGCGTCGCTGCCGGCGCGAATCACCACCCTGGCTTGCGGATTTCGCGCCAACGCGCCAAATGCGGCCAGTTCCGCGGCGGCAGCCGGCCGTTGCTCACGCACTGCGGCGACGGCTAAGTCCAAGTGGCGGCGTTCGGCGCGGCGCATGTTGTGCAGTTGGCTGCGCACCGACGCCAGCCCCGGATGCTCCGCATCCACGGCAGCGGCTTCACCTAGCAGCACTTCAGCAGCGTTCCAGCGTTCTTCGTCGATGGCGTGGCGCGCTGCCTCAATGAATTGCTCGACGATGCGCTCTAGGCCGTTGCGTGCGTCGGCATTGTCTGGTGCCACGGCCAGCACCGAACGATACGCATCGTGCGCGTTGTCTACGGGTGGTTGCGTCAGGCGTCCCTCGTCAACCGCGCGCTCGGCGCGCAACAGCAGCCCCTCCACCCTGGCGGCGCGCAGCTGCTCGGCGGTGGGCTGCGGCGTCCGCGCCGTTGGCGTAGGCGGTGGCGCCGGGCACGACTGCACTTGGCATCCAGCGGCCAAGATGGGCAGGACGATGCAGAGCCACAGCGGCTGGGGGCGTACGCAACGCAGGGCTGGCACTCCTCGCGGGAACCGTTGGCGAAGCGACAAGTGTAGCGCGGCTAACGCGAGTGTGTGCCGGTTCACCGCGCCCGCGCTGCAGCCGACCAGCCGCAGCGCGTTGGAGTGGGGGGGGCATTGGCACTCCGGCGCTCCTGATGGCCGCGAAGGTGACGGCATGGTCCGAATCGCGCTGCTTGCGCCTGAAGCGCTCATCCTAGGCGGCGACGATTCCTCCATCCGCTAGGGCCGCGGCGCTGTCGCGAAGGAAGGCCGAGAGGCCGAGGACATGCACGTCTTTCGGAGGGCTAGAAGACGGTGTGGACCATCGGCGCGACCGCGCTGCTCTGTCCCAGCACGATCAGCCCGCCCAGCGCGAGCATCGTCACCACGGCCGGAAACAGCCAGTGCTTCTTACGCGCCTTACGCGCCCGCATGAAGAACCACAGCTCATGCAGAAAAAGTCATCGACCTCTTCTCGCATCGAACAACCATGCGCCTTCCGCCGGCATCATGGCGCCGGTGCAGTGCCGCATCTATCCGAACCAGAACATCTGAACCGGCACAGTGTGGATGGCTTGCGGCGCGCCGAAGCGCTGCCGCTTGGGCCCGATGGCGCAAGCCAGTGGCCCTTGGCAGTGCCCGCCGCTGGGGTCGCCCACTTCGCCGGCGTTTTGATGCACGATATGCACACCTACGACATTCCACACCAAGCCATGTCGCCACGCATCGCTTGGCCGCTGCTCGCGGCCTTCGTCGCCGTGTTCGCGCACGCCGCCGAAAATCCGTTCTCTAGCCAAGGCGATGCCTTGGCGACGCCGGATTTCCTGCCCGTGGATGAAGCCTTCGTCTTGGAGGCCGCGTTGGCGCCGGATGGCGAGGTGGTGGCGCAGTGGCGCATGCCAGATGGCTACTACCTGTACCGGGAGCGGTTCCGGTTCGAGGCGCAGGGCGGGGCCGAGTTGGGCGAGCTCGTCATCCCAGCCGGCATCGACAAGACCGATGAGTTCTTCGGCGATGTCGAGGTGTACTACGGTGGCGTGACCGTGAGCGCGCCGGTGCTGGCCACCGCTGGCGACCACGTTGAGGTTGGCATCGAGTACCAAGGCTGCGCGGACTATGGCTTGTGCTATCCGCCGGAGAAGAGGTCGTTCACGTTTGCTGTCGCATCACTGGGCGGCGCGGGCGCTGAGGGTGGCGAGGCTGTCGCCGCGGATGGCGCTGCCGTTGGCGCGGTGGCGACGGCGAACGCCGGCCTCCTGGCGGCGCTCGGCGGCGCGTTCCTCGGCGGCCTCATCCTCAACCTGATGCCTTGCGTCTTTCCGGTGCTCTCCATCAAAGTGCTGTCGCTGTTGGGTGGTGGCGTCGGGCGCGGGCGGCATGCGCTGGGCTACGCGGCCGGCGTGTTGACGGCGTTCATCGCCCTCGGCGCGGCCCTCGCCATCTTCAAGGCGAGCGGAGAAGCGGTGGGCTGGGGCTTTCAGCTGCAGGCGCCGGGGTTCGTGGCCGGCATGGCCATCCTCTTCTTCGTGCTGGCGCTCAATCTGCTGGGCTTTTTGGAGATGCCGGCGTTCGGCGTGTCCGGCGGCCAAGTCGGCCACTTCGCCACCGGCGTGCTGGCGGTGGTGGCGGCCACGCCCTGCACCGTGCCGTTCATGGGCGTGGCGCTGGGCTACGGCTTGAGCCAATCCACATGGGCGCTGCTGGGCGTAATGGCCGCCTTGGGGGTGGGCATGGCGTTGCCGTATGTGCTCGTCACCACCCTCCCGCCCGTGGCCCGGCGGCTGCCGCGGCCGGGGCCGTGGATGGTGACCTTGAAGCAGGCGATGGCGTTCCCCATGCTGCTCACCGTGGTTTGGCTGTTGTGGGTGGCGGCGCGGCAGTCTGGCGCCGGGGCCGTGGCGGCAACGCTGAGCGCCTGCGTGGCAACGGGTTTTCTCGCGTGGTTGGCGTGGGGGCGGGGCGCCCGCCTGCCGGCCACTTGGGCCGGGGTGGCGGTGGTGGCCGCCGTCGCCATTTGGGCCGCGCCGGGCATGAAAGCGGAAGCGGCGCCGGCCAGCGACAGCTTTGCAATGGACGAGGTGGCCGCGCATCGCGCCGCGGGCCGCCCCGTGTTCCTGAACTTCACGGCGGCGTGGTGCATCACCTGCCTCGCCAACGAACGCTCCACGCTTGGCACAGAGCGCATCCAAGATTTCTTCGGGGAACGCAGCATCGAGCAGGTGAAGGCAGACTGGACGAATGCCGATCCGGCCATCACCACAGCGCTGGAGAGCTTCGGCCGCAACGGCGTGCCGCTGTATGTCTACTATCCGCCGGACGGGGCGCCGGTCTTGTTGCCGCAGGTGCTCACGCCGGCCATCGTCATCGACACGGTGGAATCTGCCGATGCTCGCACATGAAGGCTGGAACTTCTCCTAACTTGCGGTTATCTTGCGGCTAACTGCATCAGAAACGGAGTGGGCGCTGACGCAGCCCGCGCCGCTGGCTAGGGAAACTGGGATGGCGCGCATCTTGGTGCTGAACGGCCCGAACCTGAACTTGCTCGGTGCCCGCGAGCCAGAGCACTACGGCGCGGACACCTTGGCAGATATTGAAGCGCGGCTGCGCGAGGTGGCGGCCAAGCGCGGCCATGAGGTCATGACGCTGCAGAGCAACGCCGAACATGAATTGGTGGAGGCCGTGCAGGGCGCGCCGGCGGGTGGCATGAGTTTTGTCATCATCAACCCCGGTGCCTTCACGCACACAAGCGTGGCGTTGCGCGACGCCTTCCTGGCGGTTGCGCTGCCGTTCATCGAGGTGCATCTCTCCAACGTCCACGCGCGCGAGGCGTTCCGCCGCCACTCGTACCTGTCGGACATCGCGCGTGGGGTGATCTGCGGCTTTGGCAGCGCTGGCTACGAGTACGCGCTGGCAGCCGCCATGGCGGCCTCGGAGGCGGATGTGGATGCCGGGCAGCTGGCGCCGAACGAGACCTAAAGCGCACGGACACGGGCGAACAAAGGAAGCAGCGAGGGCCACGAGATTGGATTTGCGAAAGGTGAAGAAGCTCATCGAGCTGGTGCGCGAAGCCGGCATTGCCGAGCTGGAGGTGCGTGGCGGCGACGAATCTGTGCGCATTGTGAGTGCGCCCTCGGCCACGCCGCTGGTGCCGGCGACCGGGACGTCCGCCTCGACGCCGGCACCCCCGGCGGTGGATGCGCCGCCGCGTGGCCAAGTGGTCTCGGCGCCGGTCTCCGGCACCTTCTATCGCTCGCCGGCGCCCGGCGAGCCACCCTTCGTCGTTGAGGGGCAGGACGTGCAGGCCGGGGACGTGCTGTGCATCATCGAGAGCATGAAGATGATGAACCGCGTGGAAGCCGACACCGCCGGCAAGGTGGTGGCGGTGTTGCTCGAGAACGGCCGCGCCATCGAGGCTGGCACACCGTTGTTCCGCATCGCCTGAGCCGGCGGTGCCTTGGTTGCGGCTCTCTGGCAGCGTTCCGGGCAGCGCCGCCGCGGCGCTCGGCGAAGCGCTGACGGCGCGGGGCGCGGTGGCCGTGACTTGGCAGGACGCCGGCGATGCGCCCATCATCGAGCCAGCGCCCAATGCGCCCCCGAACCTGGCTGCATGGCGCCAAGCGCGGGTGGCTGCCCTCTTTTCCCTTGATGCGGAGCTCGCGGTTGCGCGGGAAGCGTTCGCCGGCGCCGCGGTGCAAGTCGAGTTCGTGGCAGACCGGGATTGGTCCGAGACGTGGCGCCGTTTCGCGCCGACGCGCCAGTTTGGGCGGCTGGCCGTTGCGCCGCTGGACGCGCCGGCGCCGGCGGCGCCCGTGGTGTTGCGGCTGGATCCCGGCATGGCGTTCGGCACGGGCGCCCATCCAACCACGCAACTCTGCCTCGATTGGCTGGCATCGCGCTCGCTGATGGCTAAGGCAGTGCTGGACTTTGGCTGTGGCAGCGGCATCCTCGCCATCGCCGCGAAACTGCTGGGCGCCGAGCGCGTCGTCGCCGTGGATGCCGACCCGCAGGCGCTTGTGGCGACGGCCGACAACGCTCGCCGCAATGGCGTTGCCGTGGAAACGATGGCCAGCGATGCTTATCGGCCCGCGGCCTTTGATGTGGTGATCGCCAATATCTTCTCCGCAACGTTGGTGGCGCTGGTCGAGGGTCTTGTCGAGAGCGTCGCTGCCGGTGGGGAACTGGCGTTGAGCGGAATCCTTGAGCATCAGGTGCCGGGGGTGGAAGCCGAGTACGCGGCGCAGGGCCTAGTCGTTTCCGCTTCGGGCAACATGGACGGCTGGGCCTTGCTCAGCGGTTCGCGGCGGCTGGCGTGACGCCGCTGGGCGCATCCCGCTTGCGCCGCTGCCGTGCCGCCTGTTGGAGCGGCGATGACGCCGCGGGGCAGCGCTAGCGGTGCCAGCCTCTGGGGATGCCTTGGCGCCGGCGCGTCGAGGCTCGGCCGGCAGCCGGCGCGTCGGCGTGGCTTGGCTCGCGTCTGCTGCGGCCCTCGGCGTGGTCGCCCTCGCCGCGCAAGCGCTGTGGCTGTGGTTCGAGCACGGTGCCCGAACGCCGGCGCTGCGCCCGGTCTATGCGGTTGGCTGCGCGGTCTTCGGTTGCGAGTTGCCGCCGCTGCGCTCACTCGCGGCTTGGTCGGCCGGTGCCGTCGAGGCGCGGTGGCATCCCCGCGGCCCCGGCCTCATCGTGAGCGCCACCATCACCAACCACGCCGAGTACCCGCAGCCCCTGCCGACGCTCTTGGCGCGCTTCACAGACATCGACGGCGGCTTGGTGGCGGAACAGCCCCGCGCGCCGGCGGCGTACTGGCGCGGTGGCGCAGCGCTCGAGTCGCTGCCGGCCGGCGCAACGCTCCCCATCGAAATGATCGTGGATGACCCGGGCGCCAGCGCCGTGAACTGCGAACTGGGCTTTGCATGGCCCGCGCTCGAGCCGCCATCCACCGAGTGAGTTGCCGGTGGTGTCGCGCCCCTCGCTCGATGCGCGTCAGCATAGGAAGCCTGAAACGCGCTGTAGCAAGACGGGTTGCTTGGCGCGCTAGGCACCGATCCGCCACTGCCCCATCTCCGCCGCAGCCCAATCGCGCGGCAAGCCGGCGCCGGCTGCCAGCTAGAAGTCGCGAGCTTGGAGTTACACTACGGGGACTGTGATGTGGATGGGGCCATCACGATGTTGGCGAAACTAACGGCAACGAAACAACTCACGCTGCCCGATAAGCTGTTGGCGTTGTTTCCGGGTGTGGACTGCTTCAGCGCGAGCGAGGAGAACGGTCGGATCGTATTGGTTCCCTTGCGGCTCAGCCGGGCCGACGCAGTGCGCCGGAAACTGGCGGAACTCGGCATCACCGAAGAGGATGTGAAGGACGCCGTGGCGTGGGCGAGGCGACACGACTGATCCGACCGCGGGTCGTGCTGGACACCAACGTCCTTGTCTCCGCTCTGCTGTTTGGCCATCGTTCGCTGGGGTGGCTTGTCGATGCTTGGCAGTTTGGGCGCATGACGCCACTGGCGAGCGCTCAGACCGCCACAGAGTTTGTTCGAGTGCTCGGCTACCCGAAATTCCGGCTCAGCGCCGCCGAACGCGACGATATGCTCGGAGAGTACCTGCCTTGGTGCGAGGTCGTGATCGTTCGCGAGCCGGTTGATGTGCCAGATTGCCGTGACCCGGGCGACCGCATGTTCTTGGCGTTGGCCCTTTCGGCCGCTGCCGACGCTCTCGTGACCGGCGATGGCGACCTGCTGGCGCTTGACGGGACTCTCGACATTCCCGTGCTGACGCCGACCACCTTCAGATCGCAGCTAGTGTAGTGTCGCCAACATAGCGTTGATTAAGTCTCTGCTGCCAAGCTCGCCCGCGCGCGCCCGACCTTGTCGAGGATCTCTTCGGCCGACTTCGTCCAGACCAGCGGCCGCGGGTTCTCGTTGCAGGCGTCCAAGTACTGCCGGAGGCTCTTCTCCAGATGGCACACCGAGGTGAACGCGCCGCGCCGCAGGCGCTGCTCGGTCAGCCGCGCGAAGAAGCGCTCCACGAGGTTCAGCCACGACGCGCTGGTGGGCGTGAAGTGGAGGTGGACGCGCTTCTTCCGCTCCACCCACTTCCTCACCTTCTCGTGCTTGTGGGTGGCGTAGTTGTCGAGGACGATGTGGATGTCTTGCTCTGGCGGCGCCGCCCTCTCCACCTCGCGCAGGAAGCGCAGCACCTCTTGGTGGCGGTGGCGGCGGAAGGACCGGCCGACCACCTCGCCCGACGCCAGGTTCAGCGCCGCGAACAGCGACGTCGTGCCGTGCCGCTTGTAGTCGTGCGTCGCGGTCCCGCAGCGCCCCTTCTTCATCGGCAGCCCCGGCTGCGTCCGGTCCAGCGCCTGGATCGAGCTCTTCTCGTCGAAGCTGAACACCGCCGCGTTCTCCGGCGGATCCAAGTACAGGCCCACCACGTCGCGCAGCTTCTCCTCGAAGCGCGGGTCGCTGCTCAGCTTGAAGGTCCGCGACAGGTGCGGCTTCAGGCCGCGCGCCCGCCATGTCCGGCTCACGAAGTCCCGCGACGCCCCCGTCTCCCGCGCCATCGACCGGCACGACCACTGCGTCGCGTCCTTCGGCAGCCGCGTCGTCGTCGCCTCCACGATCCGGCTGCGCAGCGCCGCCCGCTCCGCGTCGCTCCGGCCGCCCTGGTTGCCGCCACGCGCCCGTTCCTTCGCGATCCCCGCCAAGCCCTCCTCCGCGTACCGCCGGCGCCAGCGCCCCACCTTGTTCGCTTCCGCTCCCAGCTCCGCCGCGATCTCCTTGTTCGTCATCCCCTCCGACGCCTTCAGCACGATCAGCGCCCGTTCCCGCAGCCGAACCGATGCGCTGCGCGACGACGACCACCGCTCAAGCTTCTCCCGATCCCCTTCCGGCACCTCTATCCTCGGCGCTGCCCGCATGCCCTCGCTCCCCAAAACCTTGCCGACCGCATCCTGACACAACCGCCCGAGCGTAATCAATGGTTTGCTTGCGACACTACACTAGCATAGTGCCGCAGCGCAGCGCTGCGTCAACCCGACATAGTCGAAGGCGCTGGCGACGGCGTCGCAATCCGCGTTGCTGGCGCCAGCGTGCCGCAACACCTCTCGCCACCACGCGTTCACAGTTGTGCGCACAGCGTCGAAAATCGCGGCGGCTTCGCTTTGGGAGAGCAGAAACCGGCCCACGCCGCTGAGCAGATTGTCGCGGTCGCGACGACTGGCGAGGGCACCAAATCACAGGCCGGGCTCAGCGCGACTGGCGCTGCCAAAGCGATGACGCCGTGGTTGCGGAGATGGTCGTCTAGGTTGGACACCACCGCGCGGCGCCCATGCGTCAGAAGTCATCGTCCAGCCCTTGGCGGCGTCTGGCGCGTTTGCCGCCGCGCGCGATCTCCAGCGCCATGCCTTCTGCGTCCAAACCTGGATCGGCCACCGAGCGCAGCTGGTCGGCGAGACCGAGCGCCCAGAGTGCGCCGACGTAAGCGGCAGCGCCGGTGGTGGCCTTGCCGCGCTCCGCGTCGGCGACGACGAAGCGCGAAACGCCGATGCGCTCGGCCAGTTCAGCTTGCGTCAGGCGCCGCCGCAAACGCGCGATGCGGAGGTTGGCGCCGAGCCGTTCGAGGGCGGCCACCACCGCGGCGGGCGGGGCTTTACTGATGTGGGACAACGCAGGCATGGGCATTTGCATCAACGAATGAGTCGGTTATGTTGAACCAAGGCAACACGAAATGCGAGACTGTCGGCGCGCGACCGGTCTACATCGTCGGCGGAGCGGATGGAGATGTGCAGGCGGCGCAGATGCCATTGGTCGGTTCTCGGCGTTGCAAAGCCGATGCGTCAGGGCTAACTTCCCCGTCGCCGGCGTTGCCCCGCCTACGCACCTCAGGCGATGGGTGCCAGGGCGAGTCTCCTGCGCCGTCCCTTGTGCCATTGCTGCCGCGGATGCTTCCTGCACGCCAAACTTGCGCGAAAGAGCCTTGGCTTCCCCATTTGCGTGGCTGCGCAAATGCAGCGGGCGTGCCATGCGCGCGCCGCCCGGATGCGAGGGCCGGCGGCGCTCCAGCGGCCACCTCGCATGTCTGAACCTGCCCGCCGCATGCCCAGCCGGGCGCTCTTAAGCGTTTCGGACAAAACCGGCATCGTGGCTTTCGCTCGCTCACTGGCGGATTTGGGCGTGGAACTGCTCTCCACGGGCGGCACCCGGCAGACCCTCGCGGAGGCCGGCATCGATTCGACAGAGCTTTCGGACCACATGGGCTTTCCCGAGATCATGGATGGCCGCGTTAAAACGCTGCACCCCAAGGTGCATGGCGGCATCTTGGCGCGCGGCGAAGTGGATGCCGGCGCACTGCGCGAACACGGCATTGCGCCGATCGATTTGGTAGCGGTGAACCTGTACCCCTTCGCACGGGCGGCGGCCGCCGGCGTCACCGCGCAGGAAGCCCTCGCGCACATCGACATCGGCGGCCCGACGCTGCTCCGCGGCGCCGCGAAGAACCATGCCCGCGTGGCGGCGGTGACGCATCCTGCGGACTACGGCGACGTGATCGATGCTTTGCGAGCGGGAGGATTCACTGCCGCCCAGCGCTTCGAACTCGCCGCGAAGGCGTTCGCCCATACCGCCCGTTACGATGCTGCCATCGCTGCTTGGTTCGCGGGTGCCCAGAACGCTGGCGCGGCGGATGCGTCGCCGTTCCCGCAAACCCTGAGCCTGTCCTTCGCCAAGCGCGGCGTCATGCGCTATGGGGAGAATCCTCACCAACGCGCGGCGTTCTATGTGGAGGACGAGCCGCGTTCCGGCACGGTGGGCGGGCTCAAGCAGTTGCACGGGGCGGCGCTCTCCTACAACAACGTGGTGGACGTTGATGCGGCGCTGCAATGCGTCGCCGTGTTCGACGCGCCGGCGTGCGCCATCGTCAAGCACGCCGGGCCGTGCGGCGTCGCGGTCGGCGACACCCCCCGCGATGCGTACGACAAAGCGTTCGCCGCGGATCGCACCTCAGCCTTCGGCGGCGTCATCGCGTTCAATCGGGCGCTGGACGGCGACACGCTGCAAGCGGTGCTCAGCGCCCAGTTCGTCGAAGCCGTGGTGGCGCCGGAGGTGTGCTCGGAGGCCATTGCCGGCGCCAAGAAGTCTGTCCGTCTGTTGCAGGTGGGAGCACTGGATGATCGGCACCCATCGTTGGGGTATCGGCAAGTGAGCGGCGGCTTGTTGGTGCAAGAGCCCGATGGGCTGCCTGCGGATGAACGGACGCCGCGCACCGTGACCGAGCGGCGGCCGTCCCCCACGGAGCTCGAAGACCTCTTGTTTGCGTGGCGGGTGGCGACATTCGTGAAGTCCAACGCCATCGTCATCGCCCGCGCTGGCGCGACGCTCGGCATGGGCGGCGGCCAAACCAGCCGGGTGGGGAGCGTTCGCGCCGCCGTCGGGCGGGCCCGGGAAGAGGGTCACGCCATCGCCGGCGCGGCATTAGCCTCCGATGCCTTTTTCCCGTTTCGGGATGGCGTGGATGTGGCAGCGCAAGCCGGGGTCGCCGCGATCATCCAGCCTGGCGGTTCGAAGCGCGACGCAGAGTGCATCGCCGCGGCGAATGAACGCGGCTTGGCCATGGTCTTCACCGGTGTGCGGCATTTCCGGCATTGATGGCGGTCGCCGCTGCATGGCGCCGCCGGCGCAGCGCCACCGGCCAGCCCATGCACGGGCAAACTCGCACAGAACGCAGCTGCCGAGGCTGACAGTCTTCATGGCGATCGGCTGACAGCGGTGCGGCGCGCGGTTTGCAAGCATGGTCGCCATGCTCGCCGACGCGCTGAAGCGCTTTTCGCCATTCTCGGAGTTGGATGCGGCCGGGCTGGCCGCGGCAGCCGCTCACGCCCGCCTCATCGAACTGCCGGCGCGCCGTTGGCTGGTGCGCTTGGGCCGCCCGCTCAACCGCCACCTGTATCTGGTCTCCGGCGAAGTTCGCGCCGTGGATGAGACGGGGCGCACCCGCAATGTCAAGGGCGGGATCTATCGCGCGGGCGATTCGCTGGCCATCGAGACCCGCGCCGCGACCACAGTGCTATCCGTGGACCTTGCGCCGCTGCAGTTCTTGTGGAGCCCCGCCACGTTGCCGGAGCCGGAAGTGGCAGACGTGGCGAATTGGCTTGAGCGCCTGTTGGCGTCCCCCTTGGTGCAAGCCATGCCCGCGGTCACATGGCAACGCCTGCTGCGCGGTGCCGGGGAGCGCCGCCTCGCTGCCGGCGAACGGCTGCGGCCGGAGGACGCGGTGTACATCGTGCAGTCCGGCGCCGTCGAGCGGGACGGCAGCATGTACCAGACGGGGGAGTTCTTTGGCGAAGACATCGCCTTCGCCGGCGATGGCGTGGTGCCCGGCGCTTCGGCTTACTTGGCGGTGCGGGCGACGCGGCTGTTGGTGTTGCCCGGCGAAGTGGTGCGGGAATTGTTGGTCGGCTATCCACTCACCGCGCCGCCAAACGCCCAACTGGTGGATCTGGACCAGATGCCCTTGGCGGCCTTGCGCCCCTATGCGGAGGGCTTGCGCAAGGATCAGCCGGTCGGGGTGCGCGGCGGCCGTGCAGGGGAACGCGCCTATGCGCTGATCGCGCTGACACGCTTGGGGTTTGCGGCAGCGCCGGCCGAGAAAACCCAAGCCTGATGCGACGCTCGAAACGCCGGCCGCGGTCGTCCGCCGCGTCGAGTGGCCAGCACGGTTTGGCGCGCGCGGCGGCCACCGCCAACGGGCAACTTGGCGCCCCCGGTTTGGGAAAGCGCCGCGACTGGGCTGGCCCCTGCCGGGCATGGCGCCGCGCACTGCGTCGCTGGGCATGGCGGCGCCGTTCGCGCCGGCGCAAGGCGCAGGGGTGTTCACCGGGCAGCGCCGGCGACGCTGCTGCGGAAGGCTGATGCTTTGGCGTGGGCACGGCGCGAGTGGCCGCCGGTGTCGCGCGGATGCGTTTCCAAGCTGCATGCCCGATGCGATTGGGCCTTGAGTCCCTGCGTCCCTGTGCGACACTCACACTGGCCCAGCAGAGAACATTGGGGAACTGAAAATGGTATTGGCGCTGCTGCTTGTCGCCGGCCTTGCTTGGCCCGTGGCGGCAGAGGTCGCGGAGGTGGACGAGGACGGCTTCGTCTCGGCCTTCGAACTGCAATTCGGCGCGACGCCCGAGCGCGTCTATGATGCGTTGGTCGGCGAGACGGGCACTTGGTGGGATCCTGTCCACACTTTTTCCGGCAATGCCTTGAATCTGGCGTTTGCCGGCGCGCCCAACAGCCCGCGCCCCGATGGCGAGGTCGGGCTTGGCTTCGCCCTCTGGGAGCGGCTGCCGGGGGAGGGCAACTTCGCGCGCCATCTCAACGTCGATTTCGCCCAGCGCGGCGTTCGCCTCCGGTTGCGCGGTGGCTTGGGGCCGCTGCAAACGCTGGCCGTCGCCGGCAGCATGGCCTTCGATCTAGAGGGTTCCCTCGTCGGCACGAAGTTGACCTATCGCTACACTGTCACCGGCCGCAAACTCACCGCGTGGGCCGATCCTGTGGACCGGGTGATGCGCGAACAAATGGAGCGCCTGCGCCGCTACGTCGAAACCGGCTCGCCACTGCGGGCCGTCCAGTACCCGACCGACGGGCGTTAGGCGTTCCTGAGGAGGGGTCTCTTGATGCCGGGTGCGTTCGATGCGTGGTCTCGCGTTGGCTCAGCACTCGGAAATGCAAAGGGAAGTTGACAAACGGTCCACCAGTGAGCAAATTGAACTGTGTCAATTGAACGAACTAGGGGCGGCCAAGCCCATTACAGCCTACCTGCTCATGACCGTCCGCGAAGCATCAGCGTCGTGCAGTTGAGGAACGAACGGTCGGCGGCCTACCCACCCGCTTGGTACATGCCACACTGGTTGCGCCGCGGTTGCATCGGCCCGGCGGAGGCGCTAGACGCCAACTGCCAAATCGACACGAAGGATTGGCTCGAATTGCTGTGCTGTGGCTTGGTCGGCAAGGCTGTCGCTTGCGCGAAGCTCACGACATGAGGAAGGCGATGGTCTGCCAAGGCGACTGCGCCGAAGTCATTGCTGAGAAAATTGCTTCGCGTTCCGTCAACCTGATTGTCACGTCGCCGCCTTACGCAGATCAGAGGGCCGGGAACTACGGCGGCATCCATCCTAACAAGTATGTCGATTGGTTTCTGCCGAAGACTGCGGCGTTCAAGCAGTGCTTGGCGAAGGACGGCTCGTTCGTCCTGAACATTAAGGAAAAGGCGGTCCGCGGCGAGAGACATCCCTACGTCTACGAACTTGTTCTCGCGATGCGGCAACAGGGCTGGCGGCTCGTTGATGAGTATTGCTGGCATAAAAAGAACTGCTATCCGGGCAAGTGGCCAAACCGCTTCCGCGATGCGTGGGAACGGCTATACCACTTCACTCTGGCCGCCAACTTCAAGATGCGGCAAGAAGCGGTCATGGTGCCTACAGGAGATTGGCATAAGGCGCGGCTTTCGAATCTGTCGGACACCGACCGCATCCGCGATCTTTCGAAGCACGGAAACGGCTTTGGTAAGCGCGTCGAGAACTGGGTGGGGCGCGACATGGCGTACCCGTCGAATGTCCTGCACATGGCGACCGAGTGCGGGTACAAGGGACATCCTGCCGCGTTCCCGAAGGCTCTGCCGGCGTGGTTCATCAACCTGTTCACAGATACGGGCGACACGGTTCTGGACCCGTTCGGCGGCAGCGGCACATCGCTCGTGGCCGCACTCGAATTGGGCCGCGACGCAATCGGAATCGACACCGACCCCCACTATTGCGATGTGATGAGAGACGCCGTTGGGCTCCATGCCTGCGCCTAGTTGGTGGGCGCAGCCCGAACCCGACATACATGCTGAAGTAAGCGGCTTCGCGGAGTGGATGCGCGAGAAGGTGTCCAACATCCAACCGCATCAGTTGATCGAGAAGAACCCGTTTCTATTCCGTGCCCGGGCGCCGGTTGGCGCAAGCCAGTTTGCAGACCGGCTCATCGATGCATTCCTTTCGTCCAGCGAGGAAACGCGTTTCGGAAACATCCTCGAACGGATTGCGGTAGCGATATGCCGCGAGGCCAAGGGCGGCTGGAAGTCCAGCACTGCCGGCATTGACGTCGAGTACGATGAACGGGGCAAGCGGACGATCATGCAAATCAAATCCGGCCAGAATTGGGGAAATGCGAGCCAACGCAAGAAACTGGCCGCGGATTTCCAAACGGCGACCCGAGTGCTGCGCCAAGGCGGACCCATTCACATTCGTTGCGTTGAAGGCGTCTGTTACGGCCCTAGCGGTTCGACCGATCGCGGCACGCACATCCGCCTTACCGGCGACGCCTTTTGGCATGACATCTCCGGTTGGGACAACACTGGCCGCGCCGTGTTCGCGCTGATCGAGCACCATGCGGGAAACGGCCTGACCGACGTTCTCGAGTCCGCCCGCGCCGGACTGGTGGAGTACCTGCAGCGGTCGGGTGCGGCGACGCCGTCCGGTTTGATCAACTGGAGTAGGCTCTACGACATCATCATGTCGCCAACGGCGGAGCGACCGCGATGAATGGCCCGCCGGACGCGAACGCCCTCACGGATGATCGACAGGCGAACTCGGGGACGCGGCCGCGCGGTTGGCCATGACGCTCCCGCTGTCCGACTAACCAGAGCAAAGCGGGCCAGCCGCCGTGGAGCCGGCTGCGCGACGTCTCCGATTCCGCTTCCATCCACGCATAGCGCGGGCCATACTCGCCACCCGCAGTGCGGTGCTCCGGGGTCGCCATCGGAAAGCAACGGCGCTTGCTGCAACTCAGGATTGTCTGCCGAAGGAGTGCTCATGCGCAGCCTCGCTTGCCTCGTCGTGTTCGTCGCCGCGGTCGGTGCGCCGCTGGCATGGTCGGCCAGCCCGGAACCGGTGCGCGCCAAGGGCGGCATGGTGGCGTCCCGTGCGCCACTTGCCTCGGAAGTGGGGGCGGACATTCTGGCGCAGGGCGGCAACGCCATCGACGCCGCGGTGGCCACGGGCTTCGCGCTGGCGGTGACTTATCCGGGTGCCGGCAATGTTGGCGGCGGCGGCTTCATGGTTATCCGGCTGGCCAACGGCGAGGTTTTGGCCAATGACCATCGGGAGCGCGCCCCTGCTGCTGCGCACCGCGACATGTATCTGGACGATGCCGGCGAACTCGTTGCAGGGCTGTCCACCGATTCGCACTTGGCGGTTGGCGTGCCCGGCACGGTGGCGGGCTTGATCGATGTGCAGGAACGCCTTGGCGAACTGGATTTGCCGGCGGTCATCGAGCCGGCCATCCGGTTGGCGCGGGAAGGCTTTGCCATGCCTGCGGATGTGGCGGCGCAGTTGGCGGCGCAGTGGGAGCGCTTGTCCCGCCACGCGGGCACGGCGGCTAAGTTCGCTGGCGCCGACGGGGCGCCGCTGGCCGCCGGCGAGCACTTCACCCAGCCGGACTTGGCCGCCACCTTGGAGCGCATCCGCGACCACGGCAAGCCTGGCTTCTACAACGGCGAAACGGCGGACTTGCTGGTGGCCGAGATGGAGCGCGGCGGTGGTCTCATCACCCATGAAGACTTGGCGGCGTATCGCTCGGTTTGGCGCGAACCCACGCGGGGCACTTATCGCGGCCACGAGATCATCTCCATGCCGCCGCCGTCTTCCGGCGGGGTGCTGCTGGTGCAGATGCTCAACATGCTGGAACCCATCGACGTCGGCGAACTCGGCTTCGGCAGCGGGGCGCTTGCCCATCGCATGGTGGAGGCGGAGCGCCGCGCCTATGCAGACCGCGCCCAGCACTTGGGCGATCCGGATTTCCACGCGCTGCCGGTGGCGGCGTTGATGGACAAGGCGTACGCGGTGCGCCGCTTCGCGGACTTCAGCCCCGAACAGGCTTCGCGTTCCCAAGAGATCTTCGCCGGCAGTGTTCCGCAAGAATCCCCAGACACGACCCATGTCTCCGTCATGGACGCGGCCGGCAATGCCGTTTCCTACACCACCACGTTGAACTTTAGCCACGGCGCCAAGATCGTCGCGGCCGGCGCCGGTTTCTTGCTGAACAACGAAATGGACGATTTCTCCGCCATGCCGGATGCCCCCAACGCCTACGGCCTGATCGGCGGCGCCGTGAATGCCATCGCGCCCGGCAAGCGCATGCTGAGCTCGATGTCGCCCACCATCGTTTTGCGCGACGGCGAACCCCTGTTGGTCACCGGCTCGCCCGGTGGCAGCACCATCATCACCACGGTGCTGCAAGTGATCGTCAACGTCATCGACCACGGCATGGATCTCTCCGAAGCCGTGAGCGCGCCGCGCTTTCACCACCAATGGCAACCGGACCGCATCGTCGTGGAGCGGTTTGGGCTGTCGCCGGACACCCGCGCCCGCCTCGAAGCGATGGGCCATCGGAACATCGTGACGGTCTCTTGGGGCCGCGGCATCGGCGACGCCAACTCCGTGATGCGCGTGGATGGCGGCTTCGTTGGCATGGCAGACCCACGCGGCGCCGGCGCCGCGAAGGGGGTATGAGGCATCCGCCCTTGAGCCGCGCTTGCGTTGATGGGTTGTGCGCCGGCGTGATAGCTTGGCTCGTTTTTCAAACCCTTCGGTGGCCGAACCCGTGCCGCTGCTGTCCTTAGTCGTTCCCTGCTTCAACGAAGAGTCCGTCGTGCGGGACACGCACCGGCGGCTGCAGGCCCTCGGCGCGGGCTTGGAAGGCGTCGAGGTGGAAATCGTGTTCGTCGACGATGGCAGCCGCGACGGCACCCGAGCCATCCTGCGGGCGCTTTCCGAGGCGGATTCGACCGTGCGCGTCGTCGTGCTGTCGCGCAACTTCGGCCAACATATCGCCATCATCGCCGGCCTCGCCGCCGCCAAGGGCGATGCGGTGGCCGTGCTGGACTGCGACTTGCAAGACCCGCCCGAGGTCATCGCCGACATGCTGGCGCGCTGGCGCGACGGCGCGGACGTGGCGTTTGGCCAGCGCACGGCGCGCGAGGGGGAGAGCCGACTCAAGCAATGGCGGTCCAATGCGCTGCTGCGCCTCGTCAATTGGCTCTCAGACGTTCCCATCCCGTTGAATGTGGGAGAGTTTCGCTTGATGGACCGCAGGGTGGTGGATGTGCTGCTGGCGATGCCGGAACGCGATCCCTTTTTTCGCGGCATGGTGCCGTGGGTCGGTTTCCGGCAAGAAGCCGTTCCTTTCCGTCGCCATCGGCGCGCGTCCGGCGAATCCAAGTGGCCGTTTCGCCGCTCGGTGCGGATGGCGGTGGATGGCCTCTTGTCGTTCACCACCGCGCCTTTGCGCTTGGCAGTCTGGCTCGGCTTCCTGGTCACGGCGGCTGCGGTGGTCGGCACGCTCTTTGCCTTGGCGCAGCGCCTGCTGACGGATGTTTGGGTGCCGGGCTGGGCGACGCTGTTGATCGCCATCCTGTTCATGGGCGGCGCCCAGCTGGTGCTCATCGGGATGTTGGCCGAGTACTTGGGCCGCATCTACGCGGAGGTGAAGCGTCGCCCCCTCTATGTCGTGCAGGAGCGAGTCGGTTTCCCGCCGGCGTCTGCTGAAGCGGTCGATGCCGCACCGGGTCATCATGCGCCAACCGAGTGGGGCGCCGCCGGCGGCCAGCCCCGCTAGTGCCCCCCGCTGCATCGAACTCTTTGGCGGCGGCGCCCCATGTCGCCGTCATTGGCGGCGGGTTCTGCGGCTTGGCGGCGGCGTATGAGCTCGGCCGCCGCGGCATCCGCGCCACGGTGCTGGAAGCGGACGGGAGCTTGGGCGGCCTCGCCGGCAGCTTTGACACCGAAGCCGGGCGGCTTGAGAAGTTCTACCATCACTGGTTCGTGAGCGACGTCCACGTCATGGCGCTGGTGGACGAGTTGGGGCACGCCGGCCGGGTGGCGTTGCGGCCCTCGCGCACCGGGATGTATTACGCCGGCAATTTCTTCAACCTCTCCACCCCGGTCGACCTGCTGCGCTTCGCTCCGCTGCCAATCTGGAGCCGGTTGCGCTTGGGCATGTTTGCCCTCTGGGCGCGGCGGGTGCGGAATTGGCAGCGCCTCGATGACCGCGCCGCGGCGGACTGGCTGCGGCAGATGGTCGGCCATCGCGCCTACGAGGTGATGTGGGCGCCCTTGCTGCAGGGCAAGTTTGGCGACTTGGCGGAGGCCGTGAGCGCCGCTTGGTTTTGGAACAAGATCAAACTGCGCGGCGGCAGCCGCCAGCGGAGCGGCGCGGAGCAACTCGCCTACTACCGCGGCGGCTTCGCCGAGTTGACGGACGCCGTGGCGGCGGCCGTTCGGGCGCAGGGAGGCCATGTGCGGTTGAACGCCGAGGTCACGGGGCTCCGCGTGGGAGAGGGTCGGGTCACGGAAGTGCTGATGGACGACGCGACGCTGCCTGTGGATGGCGTCATCGCGACGCCGGCGCTGCCGATCGTCGCCGATCTGTTGGCGGCTGTGGCGCCGGCCGGCTACGTTCGGGCGCTGCGTCGCGTCCGCTATCTCGCCAACGCCTGCGTCGTGCTGGAGCTGGACCGCAGCCTCTCCGAAATCTACTGGCTCAACGTCAACGATCCAGCCTTTCCGTTCGTCGGGGTGGTGGAACACACCAACTTGGAGCCAGCCTCTGGCTATGCCGGGCGCCACATCGTCTACCTCTCCCGCTACATGCCCGAATCGGATGCCTTCTACGCGATGGAAGATGGCGCCGCGGTCGCCTACGCGCTCTCGCACCTGCGCAGGATGTTCCCCACGTTGACCGACGACAATGTCCTTGCGGCGCACATTTGGCGCGCCCGCTACGCTCAGCCGGTGGCCGTCAAAGGCTATCGTCGGCTGGTGCCGCCCACGGCCACGCCGCTCTCCAACCTGCTGCTCGCCAGCATGGCGCAAATCCACCCGGGAGACCGCGGCACCAACTATGCGGTGGAGCAGGGGCGGGACGCGGCGCGCCGGTTGGCCAAGCAACTCACTTGTCCAGACGCGGCACGAATGGACGCTTGGCGCGGCTGGCCGGACAGTGCCGGCTAAAGGCTGTTGCGCCCGGTTGGCTTGGTGAAGCTGCGATGCGGGCCGGGAGGCGCTGCCCCGGCTACCCATCTAAGCGGAACTCGCCGACCCAGAGGGGGGCTGCGTCGTCGTGCTGGTCGGTGCGAATGTGAACGAAGTCGTAGTCGGGAAGCTCCCGCAGGGCGGCGCACCGCTCGGCGGACCGAAGCCAACGGCCGCCGCGGCCGTTGAAGCGGAAGTCGAGGTTGTCAAAGCCGTGCCGCCTGCGATGTTCGGGCAGGTCGCTCGCGTCAGCCGGGTCGACGTGCAGGAAGAACGTGTCCCGCACGTCCCCGGCGCCGCACGGCGCCTTGGAGTAGATCAACGCGTCCTCGCTGAGATGGACGTCTGAAGGTGGAGCGGATTGACGGCTGGCGGGTCAAGATCGCCTCGACGTCCTTCACCGCAGCGGTGGCGTGAAGGTTCATCAAGGCTTCGGCGCCTTCAATCAGATGGAGGCTGGATATTCCACCGGAGACGACCTTCTCGCCCGAAACATCAGGCAAGCGTCCAAGTCGTCGCATGCGACGCAAGGGCACAAGGATAGGCGCAGGGCGGGACCAACTATGCGGTGGAGCAGGGGTGCGCCGCGGCGTCCAAGTTCGCTTGTTGATCATGCGCGAGATCGTTTGCGTTCGGGGGCTAGCGGCGTTGCCGTTCGCGTGGCCGCCAAGAGCGCGGTGTTAAGATGCGGCGATGGGCCGCGTTGTCGAGGGCGCAGCGAGCCTGCCGCCTGTTGCTGTCGGTGCCGCCGAGGCGCCGTGGAGCGAAGCGCCGGCGGCCGACCAACCGCGCGGAACGCCTCGCGGCGCATCCGCCCGTCCGCGGTTGCGCCTCAGGTTGCGGACGCTGCTCATCGTCGTCAGCCTGTCGATACTCGCCATGCCGTTGGTGGGCCTTTACGCGTTGCGACTGCACGAGAGCACACTGTTGCGACAGACGCAGGCGGAACTGGCGATGGTCGCCACGTTCGTCGCCACGGCCTATCGCGCCGCGTTCCACAACGCCGGCGGGGGCGGCGAGCCACGGCGCCAAGCACCGGCAAGCCCGCTGCCGCAATTGCCGGAACTGGATTTCGGCGCCGTGTCGGTGTTGCCGCCGTTTCCCGACGCGCATCCAGCGGGCGCCGCGGCAGGGCTGGCGCAGCGCATTGGGGCAGAGGTGGCGCCGCTGCTCGCGGACGCTCGCACTGTCACCCATGCAAGCGTGCGCCTATTGGATGCGCGCGGCGTGGTGGTGGCGACAACCGAAGCGGATTTGGGGCGCTCGCTCGCCCATGCCCGCGAAGTGCGCCGCGCGCTTGGCGGCGCACCCGCCGGCACATTGCGCAACGTGGCCAACCCCGGCGCGGCGGCCGGCGTGGCCCCGATCGTGCGCGGCGCCGCGGTGGAGGTGTTCCTCGCGCTGCCCATTCTCTCCGGCGATCGGATCATCGGCGCGGCGCTGGTTTCGCGGGCGCCGTGGAACATCTTGGACACGCTCCACAATCAGCGCTTCCTCCTCATGCAGGGCGGCGCCGTGTTCCTCATCATGGCGGTCGGCATCGCACTGGTCACTGCGCGCACCTTGGTGCTGCCCATCAAACGCCTCGCTAAAGGAGCGGGGCGCGTCTCGCGGGGCGAGACCAACCGCTTCGAGCGTGGTCGGCACTATCGCGTTCACGAATTGGCAGATTTGGCCGACAGCATCGAGACAATGGTGGTGAGCCTGCAGCGGCGCGCCGGCTATGTGCGTGATTTTGCCCATCACGTGAGCCATGAGTTCAAAACGCCCATCGCGGCGGCGCGCGGCGCCGTGGAACTCCTGCGCGATCACTTGCAGGACATGACGCCGGCCGAAGTCGAGCACTTCGTGGACAACATTGCCGCGGATGTGGAGCGGCTGGACCGGCTCACCTCGCGTTTGGTCGAGCTTGCCCAAGCGGACATGACGACGTCGAGCGATGAGAGCACGGATGTGCTTGCCGTCGCCGCGGCGCTTGGCCACCCGGCCGTGCATGTCGCCGGCACGCCGCCAGTGATTGCCCGCATGGCTCGCGCATCCCTTGTGGCGGTGTTGGAGAACTTGTTGGACAACGCGGCGCGACATGGCGCTACCCGCGTGGATGTGAGCGCCCGTCGCCTCGGCGCAGCCATTGAACTTATCGTGGCGGATAACGGCTCGGGCATCTCCGCGGCCAACCGCGGACGTGTGTTCGATCCGTTCTTCACCACTCGCCATGAGGACGGTGGCACGGGTATCGGCCTCGCCATCTGCCGCAGCCTTGCGCAGAGCGTCGGCGGCGGCATTGAACTGGCGCGGTCTGAGCGCGGCGCGACATTCAAGGTGACGCTCGTTGCCGCAGACGGCGAGCGTCAGCGCGGGTGAGCGTGGCGAACCCTTGACGCAACCTCCAACTGAGACCGCATCGAGTGAACGGGACAGACCGCTGAGCCAAACGGTCCGTCGCTGGCTCAAGTTCGTTGTCGGCGTGATCGTGGCCGCGGTCTTCCTGTGGCTCTTGGCGCAGGGCAGCGAATTGGCCGCCCTGCGCGCGGCGTTCGCGCAGCTCTCAGTGCTTACGATGCTGCTGGCGCTTGGTTTCGCCGGCGCCGGCCACGGCGTGCGCATCGTGCGCTGGTGGCGCTTGTTGCGCGTCCTTGAGCCGCGCCTGCCGCTTGCCGCATGCGTGCGGCCGTTTCTCTGTGGCTTTGCGATCAACAATGTGCTGCCGTTCCGCGCCGGCGACGCATTCCGCGCATTGGCGTTCCAAGAGGAGCTGCGTTCCCCGGCGATGCGGGTGGTCGGCACCCTCGTCATCGAGCGCGTTGTCGATGTCATTGTGGTGTCCGGCATCTTCTTCGTTGGTGTGCTCGCCCTGCCGGCCGGGGCGTTGCCGCGCAGCATCGTCATCGCCGTCGGAACGCTCGCCGCGATCGGCCTAATCGCGTTGCTGGCCGCAGTGGTGGGGCTGCCGTGGGTCGAGTCCGTCCTGCGGCGCTTGGCCGAGGGCTTGAGCGGCGCCCGCTCGGCGCAGTGGGCAGCGCGCCAAGGCTTGCACTTGGCCGCCGCGTTGCGGCTCGTGAGGTCGGACCGTGGCATGTTGGCTTTTGCCGGTCTCTCCGTCGTGATATGGGCCTGCGAGGGCGCGGCGTTCGTGACGGTGGCTGTGGCGCTTGGCGTTGCCGAACCGCTGTTGGGGCCTTGGCTCGCGCTGGGTGTCGGCACGCTCTCGACGACGCTCCCGTTGGCGCCTGGCCACATCGGCACGTTCGATTACCTCGTCGCGCAAGGCCTCGTCGCGTATGGGGCTTCCTTGGCGACGGCGACCGCCTTTGCCTTCGCCGTCCACGCGCTCTGGGTGCCCTACACGGTGGCCGGGCTGCTCTTGTATTGGTGGGTGCCGGGCACTGGCGCGCCGCGGCGGCGTTGACGTTGGCGCACTTGGGCTGTCAGCCGCCGCGATCGCTCCGCGGCGGCCCTGCGGGCGAGCATCGCGTTGCTTGGCGGCTCGGTGGCATCGGCTCTGCGGGAGAATGAGTTGGCTCGGTGTGGTGGTGAGCCACAATGGGATGGATGTTTGGGATGAGGAAGAGATTGAAGAACGTGCTCTTCACCGTGTGCTGAGCGAGCCCCGCATCCCGCCACCTCTCCACCACATTCCAAGTGCGATAGTTGAAGAAGACCACCCAAACGCGCCGCGCGCCGTCCAAATGCATGTTGCGCAACTCCGTGATGAAGTCCTGTTCGCATTGCTGGTCTTCGCGCCAGCTGCAACTACTGCCTTGATAGAACCGCTCCGCTTGCCCGGGATAGTAGTAGTCCATGATGGGAACCGAAATGCTGGGCAGATACACGGGATCGTCCCCAAGATGCTCATCGAGCGCGGCCATGATGGTCTCCGATTTGCCGCGGAACTGACTTGGGAAGCTTTGCCCCACCGCACTCGCTCCCTCAATGGCGGCAACCGTCACGACCATCGCCGTCAGGGCATGGCGTGGCCGCGTGGGCAGGCGGCTCATCACCGCATGAATGGCGTAGGCAATCCCGACGAACAACGCTGGTGCGAGGTACATGCACTGACGCAGGCCCCCTAGCGGGTAGAGCCGCAGCAGCGCGGCCGCCACGGCCACGGCGCCGGCGAACAGGCAAAGCATGGGCACGGGCGCAAGGGGGCGTCGCTGGGCGATGCGGCGCACCAACAGCCCGGCGAGCGAGACAAAGCCAACTCCTGCCACCACCGGCGGTGCGTAATGCCCAACGAAGTGAGCGCTGTGTTCCACGGCAAAGCCGATCATGGCCGGGAACTCGGTGCCGCCGCCATAGAGGTGGCGTTGCGGAATCGGGCCGAAAGCGCCTTGGGCTGCGGCCATCAAGCCCTGACCGCTCAGCGTGACGGCGTAGCTCACGGCCGCACCCAGCGCGAACCAACCCGCTGGGGTGGCAGCGCGGCCAAGACGTTCGCGCATCGGTGCATGGCCGACATCGCCGCCGGCGTGGGAACTCAACGCCAGCGTGGCGAGCACCGCGACGCCAAACAGGGCTAGGCCATACTGCACCAATGGGGCAACGGCCAGTGCGACGCAGAGCAGCGCCTGCCGGCCATCACGCAAGCATCTCAGCAAGCCGATCAGCAACAGCGTCGCAACCAGCGTGTCGAGGGAATACTCCCGTGCGTTTTGCGCGTGTCGGATGAACGGCTCGCAGAGCGTCGCCATGAGTCCCGCCAGCAAGGCCACCGCTGGCGCAATGCCGACGCGTGGCAGCCAGAACAGCAGAGCGGCGATGGTGAGCACGCTGGCGATGGCGGGCGGCAGGCGCAGCGCGAGTGGTGAGCTGTCCACTGTTTGCACGATGTACAGCAGCAGCGGATGCAGGATGGGTGATGAGCTCTTGCGCCGCGTGTCGCGGATGACCTCCAGCACTGTACCTTTGGAGATCTCTGCGGTGACCGCTTCGTCGTGCGAGAGGATCTGTGCTGGGAGATCGTAGAAGCGCAGCGCCGCTGCGAGTATCAGCAGGCCAACGCAGGCCAAGCGATAGTGGCTTGAAGCAAAGCGCATGGCCGGCGCCGGCGCAACCGCGAGTGGACTCATGCCGGCACGCTGAGAAACCATGTGGGCAAGGGCGCACCGTTGCACTGGATGAAGCTCGAACGCCAGTTTAACAGAGCAGCGCCTTAAGCCTGAACCGGCAGCGCCCGTGGCGAGTCTAGCCAGCCGGACAGCGTCTTCCCGGCGCCGCCGGTTTGCGAGGGCCAGATTCATCCGCGACCGGGGCGTCAGGCCGGTCGGTGCGCATGTTACCCTGCAACGTTCGATGAGCGCGTGGCAGTTTGCCTCCACTAGGTGATGGCGGCGAACATCGTCAACCGACTTTCCATCACATCTCGCGACGGCCTAGGGGTGATTCTGCAAGGGGGCCTTGAGGCCGGGTCCTCCGGGACGAACCAAGCACGAGCGATGGGTTCGCGGGGCTTGGAGGACTGTGCCCTTGCACGGCGGAGGAAGCGAGAAACGATGAAGGCGATGTTGCCCGCGTTGCGGGCGCTCTGGGTGCTCGGCCTCTTCGCCCTCGGCGCGGCCGCCGCGGCCGCGGCGATCTGGAGCATGGGCTTGGAGTCGCCCCGCGCCGCCATGCAAAGGGCGGGCGAGCTTGCGGGCTTGCGGCGCGCAGACATCGAAGCGCACTTCAATGTGTTCTTGGACGATGGCGAGCTCACCTATGTGCGGGAACAGTGCAACCCGTCGGATACGGTGGCCCCTTTCTTTCTGCACATCATCCCGTTGGACGTGGGCGATCTCCCCGTCACGAGGAAGACGTTTGGCTTCGCCAACCTCGACTTTCACTTTGACGATGTTGGCGGCATCTCGGCTGGGGTGTGCCGGGCGAAGAAGCAGCTGCCCGACTATCCGATCGATCGCATCTCAACCGGCCAATATGGTGCCGATGGCAAGCTGTGGGGCGGGGACATCGCACTGGAGAAGACGGGCAACCCCATCCGCAGTGACAACATTGTATTTCGGCCCGGAGAGACCGTCGGTCTAGGCACCCATCTCTATGCGTTGGACGTGAAGACCGTCGCCTTGGAGCCGTTTGCCGACACTGGCGGTGCCATTGAACGGGTTGGTGAGCAGTTGCTGGTGGCGACGCCACGCGGCCGGTTTGCCACGGTCGGTACCGACGGGCAGTTGAGCTATCTCGCAGCAGGCGTGCCCATGAGCAGTCATCCGGCCATCGGGGCGGTCACTTTTCGCGTGATGGACATCCTCGTGGGGGAGGGGCGCGTGGGCGAGACGGGGAATCGCGACCACGATCTATTTGTGACGCATCACTTCTTCAACGGTGATTGTGTGCTCTTCAGGCTCTCCGCCACGACCCTGCGCGTCTCCGACGACGGCATTGAAGTCCTGCCGGCATGGCGCACCATCTTTGACGCCAAACCCTGCCTCGCGCCGCCGTTCTCCGGCAACGAAGCGGGTGGCCGCATGCTGGCCGATGGCTCTGGTCACCTGCTCGTCACGGTCGGCCATTTCGGCCAAGACACAGGCCAACCCGGCTCGCCGGCGCCGTCGCAGGATTCGGCGCTGCACCTCGGCAAGGTGCTGCGCGTGGACCTCGCGACCGGCGTGGCAGCGATTCACACGCTGGGCCATCGCAATCCGCAGGGGCTCACCCGGGATGGGCACGGCGACGTTTGGCTGACGGAGCATGGCGCCCAAGGCGGTGACGAGCTCAACTTGATCGAACCCGGGGCCAACTATGGCTGGCCGGAAGTGAGCTACGGCTATCAATATCCTCGCTTGACGCTGAAGCCGGAAGAGCGCCGCCCGGGGCAGCACGAGGGCTTCGTCAAACCAACCTTTGCTTGGGTGCCTTCCGTTGGCATCTCGGCCATCGTCGCCAACGACGCCGCGGCGTTTCCGTTGTGGCGGGACGACCTGTTGATCGCGTCCCTGTGGGGGCGTTCCCATGGCTTTTCACTGTTTCGCGTGCGGCACCGGAAACAACAAGTGAAGTATGTGGAACGGATTGAAATCGGCCACCAAATACGGGACTTGGCCCATGGCCCCGACGGCCACCTCGCCTTGTTGCTCGACATTGCGCGAGTGCTGCTGGTGCGTCGCTCGGACCAGTGGTGCGGCGTGGAGCCGCCGAACTATGTTCATGCGGTTCACTGCGCGCCCAACCTAGCTAGCGAACCAGACTCGCCGCCGCGCCGCGCGCCGATGGCGACGACAGCGCTGCCGTTGGATGCCGAGGCCCGCGAGGGCAGTCGCTTGTTTGGCCGACACTGTGGCGGTTGTCACCAGTTGGAGGAAGAGCGGTACAGCCTAGGTCCGCATTTGGTGGGGATCGTCGGGCGGCGCGCTGGCGCTGACCCGATGGCTTCGCCGGCGCTGGCCGGCCGTAACGCTGTGTGGGATGAGGGCAGCTTGCGGCGCTTCATTCTCGACCCGGCCGGCTTCGCGCCCGGCACGCCCATGCCGGCAAGCGACGTCACCGCCGCCGAAGCGGATGCCATCGTTGCCTACGTTGCCCACCGCAACGCGGCCCTCGCAACCAGCTCGGATTGATCTGGCGTCAGTCGCCTGCAATGCGCCGACCGTCGCCCACCGGCTGCGCCTCGCCCTCCGTTTGGGTGCTGCGCGCGAGGCCCGTGCCGATGCCTAGGAACATCCACACGAACACGGCGACCGTCATCACGTATTGAAGAAGGAAAACGTCGAAGGCGCTGTGCGTGATGGCCATGGCGGTGCCGGCGGCGGCCAAGCACTGCACGGGCGTCACTTTGCGGCCAAGGCGGCCACGCAGATTGAACACTAACGACATGCACAAGAGCCCGAGTGCGCCAACGCCCACCAACCCGGTTTGCAGACCCATCTGCAGGAACAGATTGTGGGCGCCCTGAGCGAGATGCGTCTCACGGCCTTGATCGACCACATTGTTGATGGAAAGCAACGTGCCGCCCACTTGTCCAGCAGTGTCGTACTGCCAAGTCTCTGGGCAATGCGCCAAGCTCAAGGGCAAGAACGCCGAGTGCAGGCGCGATCGCAAGGTTGTGGGCGGGCAGCCAACGAAGTCGTTGCCCTCGAACTCGATCTTGGCCAGCCTGTCGAGATGGTCGAGCGCCTTGGGCAACTCCCCCGTGAGTCTGTTGGCGCTGAGCGACAGTGTGCGCAGGTTGCTTAGCTGGCCAAGTTGGGGAGGGACGCCGCCAGTCAGCGCATTGCCGCTCAAGTCGAGGCGCACGAGGGCGGACAGCGCGTGCAGCTCGCTTGGAATCTGGCCGGCCAGGCCCATGTTGGCGAGGTCGAGGGAGACCACCCGGGGTGGCGAACCATCCACCATCACGCCTTGCCACGCGTTGATGGGCAAGTCATAGTTCCAGTTCAGCCGCGCGGCTGCCTCGAGGGCGGCGCGGCTGGCCATGAGCGCTGCCGCGTCTTCAAACAGCGGCGGTTTGCTCCAAGGCGTTGGGCCGCAATCAAGGTCCAACTCGAGGCGACGGTCGCCAAGGCCGCGCACCAGTTCTGGTACGCAGCCGAGGAAGTTGTTGCCGCCCAGACGCATTGTCGAGAGGCTGGGCAGCCGCTCGAGCCGGTCCACCAAGTGGCCGGTCATGGCGTTGTCGTTCAAGCGCAACTCCGACAACGCGAGTAAGTTCTGAATGGAAGTCGGCACGGGGCCGGTCAGGTTGTTGCGCTCCAGCGCCATTGTGCGCAAAGCGCGCAACCGACCGAGCCGTGGGGGGATGTGGCCAGAAAATTGGTTGTCGGCCAGCCGCAGCGTCTCAAGGGCGGACAAACGGGTGAGGCGCCGCGACAGGGGGCCGCGAAGCCCCAACCCCGACACATCGATGCCGGTGACCCTTGCTGGGTGTCCGCTCACTTCGATGCCTTTCCAGCGTCCGATTGGCACATCGACACGCCAGTTGAGCAGGGAGGCACCGCCCCAGTCACTCCCTATCCCCAGTAGCTGTGTGCAGTCGCCGAAGAGTTCCGCGTTGCCAGCTCCGTTTGAGGTGCAGAACAGCTCCGTTCCCGTTGCCGGCGGCTGGCTTGGCGCCGCAATGCGGCGAGTGGGCGAAGGCGGCAATCCCGCGCCGGCGGCGGGCGCGAGTGCCTCGGCCTGCGGCGCTGGCGAAGCATCCCGCCATGCCCGAGACAGCGTCGGCGTCACTTGGATGTGTGAGGTGGCGTCGGCCAGCTCATTGCCGGCCAGCCAGAGTTCCTGCAGGGCGCTCAACTCGCCCAGACTGCGCGGAATGTGCCCGCTCAAGGCGTTGTTGTCGAGCGCGAGCTGGCGCAAGTTGCCCAAACGCCCCAACTCGGCTGGAATGGCGCCGTGCAGGCGATTGTTGCGCAAGCGCAGCGTGGCGAGGTTTGCCAAGCGGCCCAGTTCCCCGGGAATGCGCCCGGTGAGGGCGTTGCCGTCGAGCACCAGCTCAGAGAGATTGGCCAGCTTGCCGAGCGTGTCAGGGATCGTCCCGAGGAGCGCATTGCGGCCAAGGCGCAGCGAGACGAGCGCGTCGAGGTTTCCGAGCCGAGGTGGAATGGAACCGGTGAGGCCCAGATTGGTCAGGTCCAGCGCGATCACGCGCGGCGGCGCGCCGCCCAACGTCACGCCGCGCCAGAAGTCGATAGGCGCCGCCGCGCCCCAATTCAACTTCACGTCGCCCGCCAACTCGTCGCGAACGGCCAACAGGACGCCGCAGTCGCGTTGCAGCCCTGTGGTGCCGGCAATGCCGGGCCGGCAGCGCGGACCGAAGCCCAAATCATGATCCTGTACTTGGCGCAACGCGGTTGGCGCAAGGCCTTCGAAGCTGTTGCCGGCCAGCCGCAACAGCGTGAGCGCGTTGAGCGCCCCCAATGCTTGCGGCAAGGGGCCATGCAACCGGTTGCCGTCCAGCCGCAGCGATCGGAGGCGCGTGAGCTTGCCAAGCTCTGGTGGCACGGTGCCGGTCAACGCATTGCCGTCTAGGTGCAAGGTCTTCAGAGCGTCCAAGTTGCCGATTTCTCTTGGGATGCGCCCAGTCAACGCCTTGCCGGACAACTCCAAGCGCTCTACGCGGGGAGACTGGCCGTACGACAGCGTCACGCCCTCCCAGGCCGGCACGGGCGTGCGTTCATGCCAGTTCAGGGCGCCGGCGCCCGCCAAGACGACGCGCATGGCTAGCAAGGCTGCGGCGTCCGGCGCCAAGCTGCGCGACCAATCAAGCGGATGGCACAGGAAGGTGGCGGCGAAGTCCGTGTTGGGCAAGGAAGCGGCCAATGCCGCGGGGGCGGAGCAATCGAGGAAGAGGTTTCCTTGCAACCGCAGTACGGCCAGCGCCGGCAGCTGTGCCAGCGCGGCTGGAACGTGCCCGGTCAGCCGATTGTAGGCGAGGTTCATCACTTTGAGCCTAGGAAGCTGCCCCAGTTCGATGGGTATGGGGCCAACGAGGCGATTCCTTCCCAAGCGCAGTAACTCCAACCACCGCAGCTTGCCGAGCTCAGCCGGGATGGGGCCCGTCAACCCATTGTTGGAAAGATTGATGGCCGCTAGGCGGGAGAGATGGCCAAGCCCTGCGGGGAGCCGACCGCCGAGGCCGAGGTTAGCCAAACGGAGCGCAGTGACCCGCGGCGGTGTGCCGCCAAGCCGCACGCCGTGCCACTGCTCGATGGGTTGCTCCGAGCTCCAGCTCAAATCGCCGCCGGGTGCCAATTCGTCGCGCAGGGACAAGAGCTGCCAGCAGTCTTCCACAAGTTTGGGATTGTCGGGCGGCACGCCGATGCAGCGCTCGCGGCGCCCGAAGTCGGTATCTGGCAACTGGCGCAAGCCATCCGGCGGCGCCGCCAGCAAGTTGCCGGCAATCCGCAGCACACGCAAATCAAGCGCCTCCAGCGCGACGGGAATGTCACCGCTCAAACGGTTGTCCGAGAGGCGCAGTTCATCGAGCCGCGCTAGCTTCGCGAGCTCGGCGGGCAAACCCCCGCGCAGCGCATTGCCGCTGAGATCGAGTTTGAGCAAAGCGTCGAGGTTGCCCAATGCTGCCGGCAAGCGTCCGTCGAGCCCTTTGCCGGCGAGTTCCAATGCCTCGACTCTCAACGGGTCGCCGCCGAGACGCACGCCAGCCCAAACGCCCAGCGGCACGGAGCGCCGCCAGTTCAAGCTTTCCCGCCCCGCCAGTTCATCGCGCACAGAAAGCAACGTCTGGCAGTCGCTCAAGAGGCTTGGCGCGTCGCCCCCAGATGCCGGGCAAAACACCTCGACATCCAGGTCGTGCCATTCCACCGCCCGCAGCGCCGGCGGCGCTGGTGCGTGGAAGTTGTTTTGGCCCAACGCCAAGGATGCCAAGCTGGGCAGCGCGCCCAGTGCTGCAGGAATGTGGCCAGTAAGCTGGTTCCGCGCCAGCGCCAAGTTCTCGAGTCGCTGCAGCTCTCCGAGTTGCGGCGGGATCGGGCCAACCAACCGATTCCCGTCCAACCGGAGCGTCACCAGCATTTCAAGGCTGCCGAGCGTGGGGGGAAGCCGGCCGTCCAATCCGGCGTCGGGAAGCTCTAAGGCCGTGACCCGCAGCGGACTTCCTCCCAGCGTCACGCCGTGCCAAGTGGCCATGGGGAGCCCTTCGCCCCAATTCAGCTTGGCTGTTCCCGCCAGCGCGTCACGGCTCGCGAGGAGGCTCTCGCAATCCCGCAACAACCCCGTGTTCGTACGGGGGACGTTGGGGCACGCCGGCGGCAGGTCATGGTCGGCGATTTGGCGCAAAGCTGCCGGAAGGGGTGTGGCAAAGGCGTTCTCTTGGTCGCCATCGGTGAGCTCGCCAGCACCCAGACCCCTAGCGATGTTGGCCACCCTGGGTGTCGCAGAAGCTGTCGCAGACCAATCGCCGCGCCGGTCCGGATCCGCGGCGATGGCGACCGTGGGGGGCACCGCGCCAGTCAGCGCATTGCCTTCCAAACGCAGTTCGACCAGACGCTCAAGTTCGCCCAATTCACGCGGAATGGTGCCAGTCAGTGCGTTCTCCGAGAGCACTAGACGGCGCAGGCCTGTCAACTTGCCCAGTTCCGCTGGAATCCGGCCGGCCAACCCGGCGGCTGGCAAGTCGAGTGCGAGCACTCGCTCGGGCTCGCCGCCGATGGTCACGCCCTGCCAAGCGGCGATGGGCAGTGCGGCGCTCCAGTTCAGCGTCCCCGCGCCGGCGAGAGCGTCGCGCAGTGCAAGCAATGTTCCGCAATCCGCAAGCAATTCCATGTCGATGTTCGCCACAGGCTGACACCGCGCGCCCACCAACGAAGGCGTGAGCTGGGTGGAGGCTCGACGCTCCAGTTGTGCGGGGCCCGCGAACGAGTTAGAGGCTAAGCCGGTTACAACGAGCCCCGGCCGCCCGATCAACAACGCGGGGGGCAAGATGCCGGTCAAGGAGTTGCCTGCCAGGTTGAGTTCTTGGAGGTCGGGTAGCTGCGCGAGCTCGTAGGGGACGAGCCCAGTGAGCTGGTTGCCGCCGAAGCTTAACGTCTGCAGGACGGCAAGGCCGCTCAATTGCCTGGGAATCCGGCCGGTGAGGCCGGCGCCGGTCAAGTCCACGCCGATGATGCCTTGGGATTCGACGTCCGCCAGTGTCACGCCCTGCCAATCGGCGACCGACGTCTGAGCACTCCAGTTCAATTCGCCTTGGCCGGCAAGCTCGTCCCGGGCTGCGAGCAAGATCGCGGCGTCGCGCTTCAACCCTGCCTTCCCATCGGCCAGCGGCAAGCAGTGGAATGCGTCGCGACCCAAATCATGCGTCTGCACACCGAGCAGACGCGGTGGCGGCGAACATCCGCTGAGCGCGTTGTGTCTCAGCCTGAGCGTCGTGAGCTTTGGCAAGTCGGCCAGCGTTGGGGGAATGTGCCCGGTCAGGCGGTTTGCGCGCAGCAAGAGGCTCTCGAGCGCCGCGAGCTTCGATAGCTCCGTGGGAATGGCGCCCGTCAATTGGTTGGCTGTCAGATTCAAGTGCTTGAGCTTGCTGAGGCGCCCGAGAGACGGTGGGATGGTGCCGCTGAGCGCATTGCTCGATAGATTGAGAATCTCGAGTGCGTCAAGGTCGCCCAATGCGAATGGCAGGCGTCCATTGAGGCCTTCTTTGATGCAAGCTAACCGAGTGACCCGCGGCGGGGAGCCGCTCACCTGAATGCACGGCCACTTCTCGATGGGCACGGTTGCGTGCCAGTTCAATGTGGCGGACCCTGCCAGCGTGTCGCGCATGTCCAACAACGCCTCACAGTCCGCCATGAGGCCTGATTGGTAGGATGTGCAGCTTAGGTGAGGGTTAGCGCTGGTTGTCGCGCTTGGTGCGCTGGCAAGTGCAGAGGGATCAGTGTTTCGTGCCTCGACACTGATCGTGACAGTCCTCGCCGTGTTCTGCGGGCGGAACAGGTGGAGCTTCTCCAGATTCGGCAACCGAGCAAGCGCCCTAGGCACGGGCCCTGTGAGTGCATTGCCGCCAACCGCCAACCGTCGCAACTCGACGAGCCGGCCGAACTCCGGCGGAATCTGCCCGGTCAGCCCAAGGGCGGACACGTCAAGGCCAATGATGCGGGGAGGGTCGCCGCCCAGCTCGACGCCCTGCCAACGACCGAGGGCCAGATCCCGCCGCCAGTTCAACTCCGCAGCGCCGGACAGCGCGTCGCGGCTGGCCAAAAGCACATTGCAGTCTTCAAGCAAACCGGCGTTGGCCGTCGCCAAGGGCAGGCAGAACAGGTAATCGTCCAAGTCGTGGTCGAGCGCGGGATGTGTGCGCGGCAGCGGGCCGCTCAACTCGTTGCCGGCGAGTCGCGCGACGCGGAGCGTTGGCAACTCGATCAACTGCTGCGGCAATGGGCCGTCAAGTGAGTTGTTCTGGAGCCAGAGCACCTGCAGATTGGCGAGCTGACCCAACTCCGCGGGAATGCCGCCGCGCAAGCCATTGTCGTTCAGGCGCAACGCCGCTAACTGCGACAGCCGGCTGAGCGCAGCTGGGATGCGGCCCTGCAGGCCAGCCTCCGCTAGATTCAAGCTCACCACCCGTTCCGGCACACCGCCGAGTTCCACGCCTTGCCAAGCCTGCGCCGGCAGCGCAGCGCTCCAGTTCAGGCGTCCGGCCCCAGCCAGAGTGTCCCGCGCCTCGAGCAGTGTGCGGCAATCGCCTATGAGGCCGCGGTTCGCTGCTGGGAAGCCGCATGGGGTTGTGCCCCAAGCCGTGCCATGCATGGCCGGGGGCACCGCCAAGCCAAAGCCGGGAGGGGATTGTGCCACCCGGGCTGACGGCAGGCCTCCGGTTGCCGAACTGCCTTGACCGCCAGATGTTTGGCGGCTTGGCAGCCGTCTCAAGTTCGCGGGAATGGAGCCGCTGAGGGCATTGCCATCGAGGACGAGGGATTGCAGCGCGGTCAGCCGGCCGAGGGCCGCTGGGATGCGGCCGGTGAGCCTCATGCCCGCAAGGTTCAACGCCACCACCCGCGTCGGGGCACCGTCAAGGGAGACGCCCTGCCACGCGCCAAGCGGCGTCGTGGCGCGCCAGTTCAGATCGCCGTTTCCGGCCAGCTCGTCGCGCGCAGCCAAGAGCGCTTTGCAGTCTTCCAGTTGCGCGGGATTGATCCGCTTCGACGGCAGGCAGAAAACGTCGTCGTCGATGTCATGGTCGGCGACGTTGCGCAACGCCGCCGGCATGTCGCCGGCGAAATCGTTGCCGGCGAGGCGTAGCCAGACTAGGCGCCCGAGCGCGCCCAGTTCGCTGGGAACGGTGCCTGTGAAGCGGTTCTCCGCCAAGTTCAGGGCCAAGAGTTGCTTGAGGTTTCCCAACTCGGGCGGGATAGCGCCACGCAGCGCGTTGTTGCTGAGATCCAACGACTCGAGCGTGGCCAGCTGGCCCAGTTCGGCTGGTATGCCCCCCTGCAATCGGTTCCGTTCGAGGCGCAGTTCAACGAGTTGTGTGAGCCGCCCGAGTTCGGGTGGCAACTGTCCTGCCAGCCCGCGGCGGCCAAGCAGCAGGGCGGCGACGCGCCGCGGCTCGCCGGCCAAGATCACGCCATCCCATGACTCGATGGATAGCGTAGGTTGCCAGTTGAGAACGTCGCCGGCGTCGAGTTGCCGTTGCGCTGCCAGCAGCGCGTCGATGTCTGTGCGCAGGCCCGGACTCGGCTCGGCTGGTCGCGCGCAAGCGTCGGCGAGCGTCGCTGTCAGCGCATCTAGCCGACACATGGCGGCGGGTGCGCCTTGGTCCAAAAGCGCTGCGTCGAGCCGCAGTTGGCGCAAGCGCTGCAATTGCCCGAGTTCGGCAGGCAACGCACCCCGCAGCCGATTGCCATCCAGCCAGAGCGTGATTAGCCGGTCGAGGTTGCCGAGCGCCGCTGGCAACTGTCCGCTCAGGCCGCTGTCTTGCAGATGCAGCCCGATGATGCGCAGGGGCTGGCCGCCGAGTCGCACACCTTGCCACCAGCCGATCGGTTCGCCGCGACGCCAGTTGAGCTGTGCCTGGCCGGCCAACGTGTCGCGCAGGCCAAGCAATGTCTCGCAATCGGCCAGCAAACCTTGGTTGAGCGTGTCGGTGCGGGCGCAAAACAACATGCCGCGCAGATCGTTGGTCTCAACTTGGAACAATTGACTTGGCGGCATTCCGCTGAAGTCGTTGCCGGCTAGTTGCACCTCGTCGAGGTTCAAGAGGCGTCCCATGTCTGGAGGAATTTGTCCGACCAGCATGTTGCCGTCCAAGCGGATCTCTTCCAGCGCATCCAGAGCGCTGAGCTCTTCCGGAATGCGGCCGTTGAGCTTCGCATTCTTTAGGCGCAGACCTTTGATGCGAGGCGGCGGGCCGTGTGTTTTGACGCCCTGCCAATCGTAGATGGGCGTCGCTCGACTCCAGTTCAAACTGCCGGTGCCAGCGAGCTCGTCGCGTCCCGCGAGCAGCGCGGAGCAATCCTCGAAGAGCTCGGGATACGAGTCGCGCAAGGCGTTCTGGCAAAGCAGTTCCTTGTAGAGGTCGTGTTCGGCGGTGCGGTGGAGCGCTGCCGGCACGGGCCCGGAGAACTCGTTGCCGGCGAGCCTTAGCCGTCTGAGTTTGCTCAGCCCTGCCAGTGCGGCCGGCACAGGCCCGTGCAGCTGATTGTCCGCCAAGCTCAGCACCTCAAGCTGCGACAATTTGCCCAACGTCGCGGGCACCGTGCCACTGAGCGCATTGCTATCGAGCCGCAACCTCTTCAATTGCTGCAAGTTTCCTAGCTCCGGGGGGATGGGGCCGCGGAGACGGTTCGTGTCTAGACTCAGTACGGTGAGTTGATCCAAAGCCCCGAGTTCTGGCGGAATCTGGCCGGTCAGTCTGACGCCGCCCAGTATGATGCTGACGATGCGCGGTGGTTGGCCGTCGATCGACACGCCCTGCCAACGGCTGAGCGGCAGGTTGAAGTTCCAAGACCAAAGCGACTCGGGGCGGGTACCTGCCAAGGTGTTGCGGACCGTGAGCAGCAAGCGGCAATCGCGCAGTAAGCTGGAGGGGGTGGGGGTCATGCAAACTGCGTCTTCAGGTGCGCCGGCGGAGGAGGACCGGCCATCGCCGGCGTCCGTTTCTTCGCCGGCGTCAATGCCATCGCCAGTGTCCGTCAAGGTGGTGATGTCCACGCCGGGGCCGTGGCCCCACCAAGGCGCCTCAGCGATGCCGGCCAACGTGGCGCGAAATAAGGTCTCGCGCCCAGAGCGCATGGGGCTGCCGGTGTAGCCCCAACTCCAAGGATCTAGGCGACGCAGGGATTCGTCGAAGCGGGGCGAGGCGTACCAGAAGACTGCGACGCCCGCCACAACGCCGGCAACACCAGCGATGGCGAGGGTGCCGAGGCGGCGATTGAGGAGCACATGGCTTGCCCAGTAGAAGCCGTAGCCCAGCATCGTGACGAGCACTTGGGCGCGGCTGCCATAGATCAACCCGCAAAGCAGCGCCAAGAGCAGTGCCGCATGACCCCACACGCGCTGCGCCCGGGTGCTTTTCGCTCGCGCCGCCAGCACGATGCCGACGGTTAACAGGGAGTAGCCGAGCATCGCGGCGAACATGTGCGAGTGAATGACCGTGTCAGTCAAATAAGAGGGAAAGAGGGCTAGCAGGGCGGCGATGACCACGGGGATGGTGGCCTTGGAGCGAGCCAGTTGCGGCCCCCGCGCGTAGCAAAAGAGGAAGACGGCGGCTGCCGCGACGATGGCGGCTAGATTGCGGAAGCCCTGCTTGGTGAACTCATGCGCCAAGCCCACCGCATAGGCCGCGATGAGCGCAAGGAAGGCGAACGGCGTGAGCCATAGACGCCGCATCCCGCTGTCGGGCCGCGGCTTCCGGCGGTGCCGAAGCCGCCGACCCGGCAGGCGGACGCGCCACGCGCCGCGGGTCGCTTGCGGGGAACGGCGGGCGGCTGCGCCGGCCATGCGTTGGGTGCGCCCGAAGCCCCCCAAGAGCCATGCCCAGAGGCGATGCGTTGCTCCGACGCTGCGCGGCGTCGGCTTGACGCCCTGAGGTGGCGGCGAGGGCTTGCTCGGGGGCGTGGCGGGTGGGCTTGGGGCCCTCGGCGCCGGCAAAGGTTGGTGGCTTGCTGCCAGCCTCCTGTCGTGCAGCAGCGCCCATCCCAACAGCGCGAGCACACCGCCAAGCAGTGCATCTGTCGCCCAGCCGCTGTAATACACGCGCAAGCAGTTGGCGACGAGCAAGGCGGCGAGCAAGGCCACGCTGTTGTCTCGCGTCACGAGGCGCCGCGCCCACATCGGCATCACGCGAGCGGGCGAGAGCCGCCGGAGTGCCAGCGGGCGCGCTGGGTTGGCGGAGCTCAAGGTTGGGCCTCCCGTTGGCGGGGCTGTTCAGCCCTTGCGGTGCGCCACAGCGTTGGCGCAGCTCGCCTTCGCCCACCACACCCCCATCGCTGGGGGGCGGCGGGCAATGTGGGAAGCAGGAAGATTTATCAAACGCCGCAAACCTAGACGGAACGCGATGTCGCGCGCGGGCAACCTAGGCGACTGTTCCAGTAGCAAGATTCTCCGTCTGACCGCCGTTGCAGTCAAGCATTTCAACGGGCTCATCACCTTCTGGACAGTGCCGCGCCCAAGGAAGCCCTTGGGCGCGGCGGTTCGGCAGCCTATGAGATGAGAAGCAACATGGGAGACCGAACGATGCGGATGTTGGCACGAGACAGGGCGTTCCACCTGAATCTGCGTGTGGACGGGACGGACGATCCGGAGGCGCTGCGCCGACTGCGGATCTTGGAAGGGATCGAGGCGGCGCGGAATGACCTCTCCGCGGCTGCGGCGTGTCAGCTTTCCCGCCGTCGTGCCGAGCCGCTCGCCGCTATTGAAACCCTTAGGCAGGCGGACCGCCTTCCACTGGCATATGGTGACGCTCGGTCACGGGCCGCATCAGCGCGTTGGCGACCAGCGCCAGCAGCAACAGCCCGACCATTAGAAACATCGTCGAGTCGTAGAGCGAGGCGCCGGGATGCGGCACGCCGGCGGGCGCGATGTCCATCAGCTTGGCCACCGTCACGGTCTTCTCTCGTATCAGCAGCTCTAGCTGGTCGATGCCGGCGCCGAATCGTTCGCGGAATGTCTCTGGGTCGGCTTGGCTGGCTAGGTCTCGGATCGCGCGCACCTCGGCGCGCTGCCGCAGTGTGGTAATCGCCAACGGCCCAAGCAGCCCCGCCGCGCTCCAAGCTGTCAGCAGCCGGCCGTGAATGCCTCCCACGAAACGTGTGCCGAACACGTCCGCCAAGTAGGCTGGGATGGTGGCAAAGCCGCCGCCGTACATTGTGAAAATCAGCATCGTTGCCGCATAGAAGTAGACCAGCCAAATGACCGACGGGCTGATGCTCACTTGGTGGGCGGCGAGCGGAATGGATAGATACAGCGCGCTTCCCAGAGCAAAGAATACCCAGTAGGTCTGTTTGCGCCCCAGATAGTCCGATGCGCTGGCCCAGCAAAGCCGTCCACCCATGTTGAACACGCTAATCATCACGACATAAGTGGCAACGAAGGCGCCATCTACTATATGAGGCAGTGTGGAACCGAAAATTTCGGTCATCATCGTGCTGGCCACGCCCAATACGCCGATGCCGGCGGTCACGTTCAGGCACAGCACCAGCCACAGCAAATAGAACTGCGGTGTCTTCAACGCTTGGTCAATGTCCACGTTGCGCTGCGTCATCATGCGTGCCATTGCTTTGTTCTCATCCGGTGGCGTCCAGCCGGGCGGGTGCCAGCTAGGTGGCGGGATGCGGAAGGCGAAGGCCGCCGCGGCCATCACCGCGAAATACACCACGCCCAGGACGATGAACGTCCCTAATATGCCGACGCTGCCCGTCCCGACCAGATAGACCCCTTCCGAGCCGGGAACGATCATCTGCGGCACGTCGTGCGCGGCCACGATGACGACTTCCCGCAGGCCGCCGGCCGTTTCCGCAAAACGCCGCCCCGCTATCGTCACCAGTTCCACGTTGGCAACATCGCCCAGATACTCCGGCGCCCGGTAGAACGTGCGGATCAGAAACTCTTTGAGCGGCGCCGCGATGATGGCGCCGCCACCAAAACCCATGATCGCCAGCCCCGTGGCCATCCCGCGCCGGTCCGGGAACCAGCGCAGCAGCATGCTCACCGGCGACACATAGCCTAGGCCCAAACCGCAACCACCCAGCACGCCATACCCCAGATAGAGCAGCCACAATTGCTGGGCATGGATGCCGGCCGCTGCCACCAGAAAGCCGCCGCCCCAACACGCTGCGGACACCATTCCAACCAGACGCGGCCCCACCTGTTCCAACCAGCGCCCGCCAAAAGCCGCAGCCAGCCCTAGGCAGACGATTGCGACTGTGAAAATCCAGACGACTTGCGAGAGGTTCCAGTCTCCGCTGGCGCTGGCAACAACACCTTGGACCCGCGTTAGCGGGGCGTTGAACAGGCTCCACGCATAGACGGCGCCGATGCAAAGGTGGATGGCAACCGACGCCAGCGGCGCCAGCCACCGATTGAAGTGGTGGGGAGCGACAGTCCGCTCTTTGGAGAATATCGATGCCATCGGATTGCCGAGCCAGCCTCCCTGACAGCTAGGCCGTGTTGACGTTCATCGTCGCGTGCGCTCGCACGGGGTTCTGTTGGCGTGGCCATGGTGGCCGCGCGCACCGTTGCCGCACGCCTCACTCGGGCAGAGTGAAGAACGCGGCGTCCTCAACGCCGAGCACAGGCACGACCAATGCGCGGTCTAGAAAGTCGTTGCGCATTTCACACGACGTCTCGGCGATCAGCGAGCAGCCGTGGCAAGCTGCGCCGTGCAGTGGGCGGCTCTCCAGCGTTGCCGCACTCTCATCGGGCGCGTGCTGAGCGCAGATGGGGTCGTTGGAGCACAGCGCCGCGCCACGCAACGCATCTGCCAAGTGGTTTTCGATGTGGCGGCCCTGCTGCACCAAGCCGCCCAAAGTGCCCTCGGCGTCTGGCGTGCCGGTATACAGCAGGACGCCGTAGCGCCGCCCGCTCGGCAAATCTTCGGCGTAGATTCGTTCGCGGATGGAGCTGACCGGATAACCGCAGCGCATGGCCAAGGCCTGCACCAGTAGATGGGCGAGCGTGTGCAGCAGCACATACGCGCCGCCCGGAAAGGGACGCTGCGTGGTGCGCGTTTGCCGCCACGTTTCGTAGCCCTTGGCCAGTTTGGCCACGCGGTCTGCCACAGCGGGACGTTCCAGCCACGCCGCCAAGGCATCGGCCTGCAGTTCCACGAACACGCCCTCTCCACGGTTCTCGACAGCCGGAAACCAGCGCGGGGCCAAGGCGATCTCGGCGCGCATGACGTCGCTCTCGAAATCGCCGTGGATGTCTGGCGTCACCGCGTCCAAGCGCGTGAAGCCGATGAGCGCCAGCACCTCGCGCAGGCGATGCAGTTGGACGACCGCAGCGATGCGTTCGCCGTTGTCGGTGCCGCTTCGCCAAGCGGACTCCGGCAGTCGACGGGCGTGGAAGTTGGCGTCCGTTGCCGGTTCATCGCCATAGCCCTCGTCCGCACCCAGCAGCGCTTCGAGTTCCGCTTCTTTCAGCGGCCGCAGTTGGCCGGTGCCGCTTCTCACCTCCTCGATGGCGCGCAGCACTTGGTCGTCCTCAAAGGGAGCGAGCGCTTCGGCAACTTTCGGCACGGACTTGAATGGGGCGAGCAGACTGGCGTCCTGAACCGCTTGCAGCACATCCCAAACGGCAACAACGGCTTCCTGCACGGCCGAGCCAGTGTCTGGTAGCGAGAGTACGCTAGCGACTTGTGGAAAGTACGCGTTGGTGGCTGTGCGGATTAGCAGGCGGCTGATCTGATCGCACTCCTCGTTCGTGTTGCGTCCCAGCCAAGGCCGGCTGCCACGGCATTGGCCCAAGGGATTCGCGCCAATATCAGATGCTTCCGAGAGGTTCCGCGACTTGCCGCATTCGCAACGCACGGTAAGTTCGCCAAGGCCGCCTGTGGTGCCACGCTCATCCAGCCACAGTTGCCGGCGGCAACGCACCTCCGGCCCATGTACGAACGCCGGCCAATCCACGTCGTCGACATGTCCACGCGGGCAGGCGCGCACGAAGCGTGTGGGTACCACGTCCACGCCCTCGAACCTGCCGCGCTCATCCAGCGCCTTGCGCTGCACCAAGCGGCGCGACTGTGGCCGGCCCGCGCTTTCGCTGCTGGCCGAGAAACCACCCTCCTGTACCACGAACCACTCGGGGAACCGCCACGCGCCGATGCCCTTGGCTGGTGCCCACGGTTCCGAAGGCGCGGGTGGTGGCGCGTAGAGCCGCGGTGCCGGCACCGCGGTGACGCGCTGCAGGGCCTGCGAGAGCCGCGGCTCTACGATCTCCTGCAAGTCCTTGGGCCATGTGTCCAGTCCGCCGACGATGGCGGAATGTGTCGGCAAGTCGATGAGCGCACCTGGCCCGTAGGTGGTGATCACTTGGCTTTGGCGGATGCTGCCGAAAGCGCGGCTCATGGCTGAATGTCCCGTCCGCTTAGCTCGCGCAGGTACAGGTTGACCTCGGGTTCCACGTCCCGCAGGGAGCGGTTGGCGCGAAACAGACGGTGCAGGTCGGATTCGAACTGCGTGTCCAGCATTTCGCGCAGCAGTGGCCGGCGCCCCTTCATCTCGTATTGCTGATACTTCACAAGCACGTTGGCTTGGTGGTAGTCCTCCACGATGGATCCCCAAGCCGCAAGCAGTTCCTGCACGCGAAGTTCCACGTTGCGTTGGCGTTCAGTGCGCTCGCGCTCTTCCTCGAACGGCTGCTTGGCGACGCGTTCGGCAAAGGCGGCAGCTAGGCGGCGCTGCAGCTCGGCGCCTGCTTCCGCGATGCGATCGGCTCCTTCGGCTGGTGTTAGCCGACCCACGAGGTGGCGCGACAGACCGACCATTGCGCCGGCGAAACCCCGGTCCAGCGCCCGTGCCGAGAACGGCGTAACGCTGGAGGCTTCCACGGAACGATAGAACGTCTCGTGGAAGTGGCGAAAGCGCTCGTAATGGGAGCGGTCTCTCGGTTTGTGCGTGTTCAACAGCGTCGCCACCAAGCCGGGGCGATGATGGTCCCGCCCCACTCGGCTGGTGGCTTGAATGTACTCGGCGTGAGACTTCGGCTGCCCCAGCACTAGCATCAGGCCGAGCCGCTGAATGTCCAAGCCCACCGAGATCATGTTGGTGGCGATGGCCCAATCCACGCGGCGCCTTTCGTGGAACATGGCTTCCAAGCGGCGCCGCGCGTCTGCGACTTTGTCTGTGGAAACACGGGAGGTGAGCTCCAGAACCTCTGATAGCTGCAGCCGGTCCCTGAACAAGCCGCGCTGTTCGCCGACACGCTTGCGCGCGCCGTAGTGTTGCACGGTGTTGCTCACTTCCTCTTCCAGAATGCGTCTGGCGCCGCCGAGCTCGCGCAGGCTGTTGAAGTACCCAAGCACGGTCATGTACGGGTCTGCGGGATTGCTTTCGTTCTTGGCTCCGCCGGCGTCTTGATGTGCCTTCTGCGCGGCCGCCATCAGCGCCAGCCAAACACGGCGCATCAGCACCTTGGGGCTGCGCCCGGTCGCCGTGATGCCGAGATAGAGCCGTGCTTCATCATCCGCCGGAATGGTTTGCGCGAAGAATGAATCCTGCCGGCTAACGCCTGAGGGTGGGAATATCTGCGTGTTGCCTCGTGCGAACAGCGCTTGGATCTGTTCTTGGGCGTGGCGCACCGTGGCCGTTGAAGCGACGATTTTCGGGCGCACACGCACGCCCTCGCTGAGCTCGCGTGTACACAGGGCATCAATGATTGTCTCGTACAGCCCGACCATCGTGCCGAGCGGCCCGGAGATCAAGTGCAGTTCGTCTTGGATTACCAGATCGGGCGGTGGCAATGGCTGGGGCAGCTTCTCCCCAAGGCCGGCGGATTCTGCAGCGCCATAAAACCCGTGTTTGTCGTGCCGTTTGGCGCTACCGAGCAGCTTGCCGGATTTCGCCTCCCACGGCAGGGCAGCGAACTTGTCCACGGTGGCGATCAGAAACGCTGGCAAACGCTGGTAAATGGGCTCGTCCACCCCCAGAACGGGGAGCGCCCGATCGCCGCTGAACTCGCACTCGAAGTTGGCGCACACCACCCGCAATTCGGTTGGCTTGTCGTCGTTGGGCAGCAGCGTGAAGGACTCTGGCTCGAAGGGTTCCCCACACCACGGACAATTCTCCAGCGGAATCGGTGCCGGCCTAGCTCTTGGGTTGGCCTTGAACTGGCGGGTCTTGGCGCGAGCGGTATCGGATCGGTTCTCGCCCTTCTTGCCCATCACGTTGGGCGTGGCAGCCTTGCCCACCCACAGGCCGATCTCGAATGGCCAATCGCCGTAGCGCCTCACGTTTTCCTCGCGCTCGAGCTCCAAGGCGCAGACCAAGCCGGCAGCGCGGCCTAGCTGATCGAGCGTGAGCAGGCGCAATGTGTAGCGCATCACGACGCTGACGCCAGCGCCGGCTTTGCCATTGGCCTGCGGATGGCGCAGCCGCCGCAGCACCATCGCCAACGCGGCGAGGCCAAGGTACGCCTCGGTCTTGCCGCCGCCGGTGGGAAAGAACAGCAAGTCCACTGTGTCCCGGTGTGGATCGTTGGGATCGGCGATGCCTGCCAAGTTCAGCAGAATGAAGGCGAGTTGGAAGGCGCGCCAACAGGTTGGCTCGTCCTCGAAACTCTCTGGCAGACGCTGCCGCAAGGCGCGGGCTACCGCGCGGTTGGCGATGCGAAAGGCGTCCAGCACGTCTTCGTCCTTCACCAAGGCGTTGATGCCGGCGGCCATTCGTTCGGCGGCCGAGCCTGCCCGCCGCAACAGTTGCTCAGCGGTCTCGTGGCGGGTGCCGGCGAGTGCAGACAAGCCCTCGCGCTGCGATTCGATCCAAGTGCGGTATTGCTGCACGAGCGGCATCAACGCCGCCGCGGCGGCTTGGCCGTCAGCCAGTTCGCCAAGTGCTTCCATCGACAGTTCCGCGCCCCGTACCTGTGCGGTTGCCGTGCGCTGGACGTGGGCGCGGGCAATCCATGCGGTGCGCACGCTGCGGCACGCGCCGTTCAGCAGTTCCCAATCCGCCGAAATGCCGTGCCCGGTGGCGTATTCGGGCGTATCGGCGTAGTGCAGGTCCGCCACGTTATCGTCCCAATCGTTTGCCTGCGGATGGCGCGGATTCGGCCTCGGCACGAAAGGCTGATCGCTGCGCACTTCGAGTTCCGCTTGGAAGGCGTAGGCAGTGTCCGCTAGGCGGTCCTCCGATGCCGGCTCCCGTTGGTTCACTAGGAAGATGGAGACGGCGCGGGTACCGCTTGGCATGTCTCGCAGCTTGCTCGCGTCTATCGGGCGTTCCCGGACATGGACGAGAAGGCCGTTGGAGTTCGGCACCGGGTGGGCGCCCTCGGTGCCGAGTTGGAGCCGCAGCTTGGCTTCGTTGGGTTTGCGCTGCCACAACGAAATCGGCTTGCCGCTCTCGTCTTCGGCATCCGCGACCGCGTAATCGCCCCAGCGTGCGGTGACCTCAAGCACATCGACGTTCTCGGCAACCAGAAAGCTGATGCCGATGGAGGAAGGGAAGAAGCCGCGCCGCGCCGGCCTGCGATCCGCCGTGGACTCTTCCGCCAGCCCTGCGACGGCGGGTGTTTCGTCTAGCTCTTCTTCTTCGTCCGCATCGGCGTTCTGTTCCGACGGCGCATCGGAAGGCACAAGAAATCCGGTGAGATACCAGTTGGAAGGCCGCACCCAGCCGGGAATGCGCTCATCGGCAAGTTCGTTGCCGGCGGGTGGGCCAATGAGGTCTAGGTTGAGGGCGTGAGCAAGGTAGGCGCGGACTTCCGCAGAGGTGGTTGGAGCGGGAATGGAGTTGCCGACGGTATCTGTCATGGCGTCGCTGCGACGGTCGATGTCTTTCAGGCAGTTTAGCGGACGGATGGGGGCATCAGCGTCCCGCCCCGTTGTTCAGTTTGGTCCCGAACGAGGCCAACCGCTGGCGGACTTCGGCCTTGGGCAGCCGGCACCGCGGATGTTCGCTGATGGCCGACAGGCCGCGATGAAGCGCCTGCGGTTTGGCCGCGTGAGACGAGAGCATCTCATCCAATAGCCAGAGGAGGCCGTGGCAATCCACGCGCAGTGCCTCCCATGTGACACGGGTGGCGCCGCCGGTTCCGACGGAGGCCATCGCGCTCGATGATTGGCAACGCGCGGTGGAAGAGTTGGTGCCAGCAGCGACAGCGGCCCTCGAACGGTGGGGACAGGAAATCGTGTCTACGTTCTTGTCGCAGCCCGCGTCGCCATACACCCCATTCGCCGTCGAGTCACAAATGGCTTGACGAGCCCCGTTGTTGAACGGGCCGCACACCGCCCCGCCTTCCCAGCCCATAGCCGACGCGGTACACATCCGGGATGTTCACGCGCCCGTCGAGCAGGCGCTGGAACACGCCTTGGGCTTCCAGATCGCGCCGAACACCTTCCTCGCCGTCTGCGAGGTGGCGTGGGGCCAGTTCGGCGTCCGCGGACAAGCTCTCCACAATCCGTTCTTCGCGCCAGCGTTCGGCGAACTCCTCGAACTGCAGCGGAACGCTCATGCCGCGCAAGGCGGACATGGCGCGGTCGATCCACGGGTGGTCCTCTTGCATCTCCCGTACGCGGATGGCCGAGGCCTCCTGCACGCCGTGGATGATGCTCTTTGGGTGCAGGCCTTGGTCGTGATCGGGATGCTCGTCCTCGGTGTGGTGCGCCGCGGCGCGCAAGGCGGCGAGGAAGGAGCGGGCGCTGACGCGCCGTTGGGCATCGGCGAGATGGTCTGCGATCCACGAGTACGGCTGTGCACGCCAGAAGCTGCCGCCCATGCGCTCACCGGCAAGGCCGTGGAACTTCTCACGCTGAGCATCTTCGTCCATCACCAAGCGGCGGGGCACGGGGTACACAATGTGCTCTTTGGTTGCGGCGCGCGGCCAGTTCTCCCACAGGTACGGGCGGAAGATGTCGCCGTAGTGGCCGTTGGCCAAGTGGTGCCACAGCAGGCCGTAGAGCTCGCGAGTTGGCCAAGTGAGTTCCACCTTGGTGGCCAGCACCTTGGAAGCATCGGGAAAGGCGGCTACGGCTTGGTCGCCGGCCTGATCAGAACGCAGGAACACCTTGACGCGAAGCCGCCGGTAGGAACGTGCTTCCAGCGCCACTTGCAGCAGCCCGCGCACCATCTTGTTCGTCTCGGCCCAGTCTTCGGCGCACCGGTCCAGACCATCGAACAGGAGCAGGAAATCCACGCCGTTCCAGCCGTACTCGGCATCGCGCTCTTGTAGGAGCACGTCCACGGCTTCTGCATTGGAAGCCACGAAGTGCGTGCGGGACTCCCACGACGCAAGATCGGCCAACGGGTGTTCCGTACCCCTTGCCAGTTGCCAGGCCAACACGGTACGCCAGATGTCTCGCGGTTCTCGGCTAATGCGCAGCGACCTCATCGAATCAACGCCCGGGTAGTTGTCCGGCGCTGGCTTGACGCCGAAACCAACTCGCACGTCGGTGTTCTCGCTCAATGTCGTGCGTTCACCGGATTGTGCCATCAACTGGCGCACCATGCCTTCTTGCAGCGCACTCCACCAGAACGTCTTGCCCGCACCGCGCATGCCGGTGACTAACAGAACATCAGGTTCCACCGCCTTCAGGTGGGAACGCGGCAAGTACACATCCTGTGGCTCTAACCTCTCGCCGTGACTGGTGTCGGCGGGCAGCTTGCCCAGAGCCAAGCGAGCAATCGACGCATCAACACGTGAACTCATGCGGAGTCCGTCGTCTCATGCACTGTTTGGTCGAACTGATCCAAGAAATGCGTGTACGCCAAGAGCACGGCGGTTTCGCTAATCCGACGAAGCGACGTGCCGGCCTCAAATCCTTGGTTCCAGTAGACCGGCATTGGTTGATGAGGGGCGACGGTGTCGTGTACATCAAAACTGAACGGTGCGGGCTGGCCGCTTGCCGTCTGGCTGTCGTACAGGTGTTGGAAGAGATCCCAAGAGCGTTGCCGGAATCCTTCCAAGTACCGCATTGACCGATCGGGAGGCGTGAGCGCGGAGACCATCGAGAGGCGTTCTCGAATCTTCGTTGCCAAGCCTTCGGCCTGCCAATGGCGGAACAGCAGGCCGTAGTCCGCCCAGCTACTCGCGGAGTCCACGCCGAAAAGGAGCACTTGGGCATCGATGTCCATCACTGTGGCAGCGGCAATGTCGTGTAAGCCGCTGCGGGATTCCACGAGCACAACCGTTGGGGCGCATCGATCTTCAAGGCCGCTCAACAGCCGGCGAAGGCGTTCGTTCCAGAGGCCGCCCCCGCCCATGTAGGCGCGGCCCAACTTGGCGAGGTATTCGCCCGGGGCCGAGCCGTGGGCCGGTACCACGGTCACGTCGCCCTCGAAGTCCTCTCGCCAAGCGGGCGACGCCAGCATCCGATCCAAGACGCCTTCGCCTTGACCTACCAGATCCTCCACGAACCAATCGGTAACGCCAAATTGCGGCTGCGCCGACGGGTGCAGGATGGCACTGGAGAGGCCTGGGGACTCAAGATCGAGATCGACCACCAGCACCTTCTCGCCCTTGTGCGCCAAGTGCCATGCCAGAACCGCCGCGGTGGTGCTGCGCCCCACGCCGCCTTTGACGGAGTAGAGCGTGTAACGTTTCGTTGCGCCGGGCAAGGCACCGCCCACCGACCACCAATCCTGGCCGGTTAGCAGCCGATCTGCCCAGAACACGCCGGGTGCGATCTGGCGTGATTCGCCCCGCAACGTCGTCAGCCGTTCCTCGCGCACGAACATCACAGCGCTTTCGGCCGGGCAGCTGTGGGCCGCGAGAGCGGCCTCGAGTGCCTGGGCAAGACGCCCGAGTTGGGCAAGCGCTTCGCCCTGATCTTCAAGATGCGCCGGAGCGGCGATGCGCACTCGGCCGTGCAAATCGCGGATCAAATAGACACACGGCTCGGGTATCACCGCGCTCTCGACAATCTCGGCGATGCGGCCGCGAATGGAATCGAACCAGACCGTTGCGCTCATTGAGCGCCATCCTCCAATGCGAGATCGACGAGTATGCACACCGCGCTCGCGGCTTCCCGATGCCGAATGGCATCTCGGTCCTCAACACAGCTCCGGTGCGCGTAGCGATCGTGATGCGACCAGTCCCGGAAGGGCGCGTCCGGTGGCAGCAGATCGAGATACCGGACTCCTTCCCGCCTTGCGCCAGCGAAGGCGACGAACTCTGGCCAGAGCTCCTGCACATGCACCCGGTGCGGCTGCTCCGCGGGCACCCCGGCATCGTCCACCACCATGCCGAGCGCCTCCATCACCAGCTTCAGACCACATTCGGCGCTGTAGCCGTACAACTGGTCCGCGTTGGCCCAACGGGCATGGGCGAATAGCAACTCCGCGTCTGCCCAGTGGCGACGATGAGCATCTGTGAAGTTGGCGGGGTGCATCTGCGTTATTCGCGTTGCGCGAGTTCGTCCGGCGTCGTCTGAAGTCTACCGAGTTGCGGGTTCCACCGCATCGTGGCGGTCGAAGGCAGTTGGGGGATTGAGAATCCGCCAACCATCCCTATATCAGCGAGGGCGGGATGCTGACGAGAGCTCCGCGCGGGGTCGCCTAGGGCTTCAGCACGGGCGGTGTGGTCGGGTGATGCCATGGCCCCAGCGGGTCGGCACTGTGTAGAAGGGAGATGACATGGCTTCGCAAGACGTCATTCAGCATCTGGAAGAACAGCTAGAAACGATCAACCAGTACAAGGATGTTGAGCTGATTAGCCGTCGGGACAATTGGGGATCAATCACATTTGAATTAGCTGCTCAGGACATCGAACTAGCGCTATCCATCGCCGCCGACTTGTCATCCATGTCTTTGCGCTAACTCACGGATCAAGCGGCCCAAGAAATCGTGCGATACATTCCGGATGTCTCTGAGTACTTGAACCGGATCCACAAATTCAATCTACAAGGCGATGCCTTCCGAAACCGCGACGGCATAGCTACCGGTCTCCAAGGTGCTGTAGCAGGCCTTCATACCGCTGCAAGCCCTTGGATACCCTACCTTGCGTATAAGCGCGGTGATTTTTCCGAGAACCTCAGCAAGATGGAGGCAGCTGTCGAAAGGGCTGAGACTCGAGAAGCCGAGGCTGAAAGCTACGCTACGGAGAAACGGGCGGAAGTCGACGAGATCGTAGATGCAGCCCGCGAGGCGGCCGCCAGCGCCGGCGTTGCCACGTTTACGAGCGAGTTCGACGCAGAGGCGGAGATGTTGGCAAGTGGTTCCAAAGGATGGCTTTGGGCGATTGTGGTGCTGGCCGTTGCAACAGTCGGTTGTGCCGTCTTGTCGTTCTATTGGCCATCCCTCCCAGAGGACGCCGATGGCTGGATCACGCTGCGTCATGTTGTTGCCAAGGTCTCTGTCATCGCCATCCTCTTTACGGGAACTGTTTGGTGTGGGCGAATCTACCGTGCTCTGATGCACCAACGCTCGATCAACCGGCATCGAGCGCTCAGCCTCAAGACCTTTCAGGCATTCGTCAAAGCTACAGACGATCCGGTGACTCGCGACGCTGTGCTAACAGCAGCGACGAAGAGCATTTTCGCGAATGTGCCGACGGGCTTCGTGGAGGAGCGGGTGACAGGTCAAGATGCATCCGTGAACGTGCTCGACATCAGCAGATCGGCAAGCAGGGGGGCGCCGACCGGGGGCGCCGCTTCGCCGAAGGAGTGAACCCCGAGAGGAGACTTCTCAGGACGTCGCTCGCGCCCGAGCTCTTGCACGGACTCGCGCCTCGATCCTTGTATAGAGGCGCGGCCGGTACGCAAGCCGATCCGCTAGCGTAACCGTCAAGGCATAGGATTCTCGCTCGGACGCAAGGGGCGCTCCCCAAGCGGGGTCGTTGCGCGTTACGACGACGAACCAAGAGCTGTTCCGTGTGCTTCGTGAAGGTTGTTTGAACGTCCAAGTCGACGACTGAACCGTGCCGCGTGACCGTTGCCGCGAGGTGACTTCTCGGTTGCTGCCCCGCTCGCTCATGCTCGGGTTCGTGTCCCGGTCCGTAGCAGCGTCGAAAGAACGTGCCACTTCGGCCAACGAATCGGCCTTGACGAGGTTGAAACTGATGCTGACCGCACGGTACTCGATACGCGTCGTGCGCACCGGTGGCCTGTAGGCAAGCGCAACCGTCAGTTTCCGCTCGCGCCTGGCTCCTTCCCAGAACTCGGCTGGTAGGGGCACTTCGTAGAAGTGATGGCGGCGATTCTCGATCGCCTCCTCGGCCCAAAGGGTGACGCACCCGTCGAGCGACCGGTAAAGGGCAGACCGATCCACCAAGCCGTAGCCAACAAGGTTGCGAAGTACGTCGGCGTCGTCGGCGAACCGGTCTGTGCAAGCCTGTGGCGGGCGGGCGTGGGCTACCAGCAGCGCTCGGCAGAGGTCTGGGCTTGCTTCGGGGAGTTCCGCCAATAGCCGTGCCGCGGCATGGGCCACATGCGGTGTGGCGAAGCTGGTTCCGGCATCTTGTGCAAACAACTGGCCGGCGGCGAACTCGCGCGAAGTCGAGAGTTCGCCTATGGTTTCTGGCCAAGCGTCGCCCGCGCCACGAGTGTCAATGCTGTAGTTGCCGCCATAATCCACTAAATCTGGCTTGATGGCATCGTTTACGGACGGGCCAGCCCGTGTGAAGGGCGAAGGCTGGTCGACGCGGGCCACCGGCTGGTAGTTGGGATCGTTGGGGTGTCGGGCACCTTGGTGGCCTTGGTCGTACCGTGCCAAAGCGCCGACCGTGAGTACGTTGAGAGCCGGAGCCGGGTCAAGCAGCGGTGCCCGTTGATTGCCCAAGTACGCGGGATACTCCGCACGCCAGTCCACCGGCCCCGCCTCGTCCCCTCCGAAGTTGCCAGTAGGCACTACGAACAGCACGTTTTGCTCGCGACTGAGGGCGTCTAACGTCACCGCCAATCCCGTGATATGGCGTTGCTGATAGGGCTTGTTCAGGTCGCCATACGCGAGGTTGAACACGCGGCAACCGTACTGGTCAACGAAGTATCTAACGGCCTCCTCAACTTGGTTCTGAATGAGGTGCTGGTCGCCTTCATTACGGTCATCGAGGATCCGACCACTGAACAGCCTCAAGGTGGGCGTAAAACGCCGATCTCGGACGCATGCGGCAACATCGTCGTACAACGCGATGCCTGCGACCATCGTGCCGTGCCCATGCTCGTCGGCCTCGGTGGTTCCTTTCAGAAACGTCTGGGCGTCGCCAACAGCGGGTGCCAGCATCGGATGTCCGGTAGCGAGGCCCGTGTCCAACACGACTACGCCTGGCGCGTCATCGGGGGGAGGCGGCACTTCACCGAACTCTTCTACGTCTGGACGCAAGAGAGATAGCTCCAAGCCCAGGCGAGGCGGCAGGTCAACTGTGCGAACATCCCGATAGTTCAGCAGGCGTTCGGCGCCGCCGGCGGAGCATCGAACGCGGTAGAGCGTGAGGTAAGGCTGCCTCACGGCATCGAGCTGCTCGCCATGGTTCTCGACCAACCAACCCTCGAATGCCTCGCGTGCTTGCTTGAGGTCTCGATCAAGCGGCCAAAGCTCAACATCCAGCAGGAAAGGCTCGTCCTCAGGAAATCCCTCTTGCCTAAGCGCCCATCCCTTCCTGTCGTCGGGCGTCCAATAGCCTAGGTCCTGAAGGGCGTACATCACGTTCCGATAGGACACATTGCCGCCATCCGCAAGTGTGACCAGTTTTGCCTCGAACTCGTCGAGCTGATCGTTGGTCGCAAAGGCCAAGACGAGATGCCCCTCTTCTTGGCTGACGATCTCGATTCCACTGGCGGCTCTCGCCAATTCTTCTGGCGGCACCTTGTCCGTCAGTTTGATCTTGATGAGGCGGCGTTCGTCATAACCGCCCACTTCTTCGTCTGTGGCCCGTCGCGCACTCTGCAGATGCCTTCTTAGCGTGTCGGCGTGGGTCTGAAAGCCATCGGGCCTCTCTCTCCCGGCTCCAAAGGGTCGGGTTCGACGCTCGGTGACTGGTTCCTCTCGCGCCAACTCCAAGTGCGGGTGGCTGTCGTCACTCTCCGCCATGTGAGGGCTAGCGCTTGTTCCGCCGTTGCGTCCGGGCGCTCTCTCGGCGCGCGGCCATTTCGAGGTCCTCGGCGGTCAAACACAGCTCGCGTCCGCTAAGGATTACGATCTTTAAGGCCCGTCGGACCATGCGCTCTACATCGGCGTGGCTAGCGCCGTTGAAGATGCCCGTGTCCACGACTGCGCGAACGTCGAACTGCTTCCGCACGCCCCGTAGCTTCACCTTCAACAGTTGGCAGACTTGCGCGGGCGTGGGGGGTTTGAGGTAGAGAACTTCCTCGAAACGGCGCCAGATGGCGGAATCGAGCAAGCCTTCGTGGTTGGTGGCCGCGATGATGAGGCTGCGTCCGCGGTAGGCGTCCAACATCTGCAGGACGGCGTTCACCACACGGCGCAACTCGCCATGCTCGGTGGCGTCCTCGCGTTCCTTGCCCAACGCATCGAACTCGTCGAACAGCACGACCAAGGGCGATGAGGCAGCAAAGTCGAACACCTTGCGGAGGTTCGCGGCCGTCTCGCCAAGGAAGGACGAAACGACGCTATCTGTTCGTACAACAACCAATGGCCTACCGAGCTCGTGGGCGATCACCTCGGCTGTGAGCGTCTTGCCGCAGCCCGGTGGCCCGCAGAGCAACACGCGGTCGCACGCCTGCAAGCCATGTGCCCGCAGCACGTCGTCGCGGTTGTATTCGTGGAGGATGTCTTTCACCAGCGAGAGGTTCGTCGGCGACAGCACTACGTCCTCAATGCATCGGGCGGGCTCCTGCACCGCGCACAACGGAAGATTGCGCTCGCGGTCCTCCGGGATGGCCTCCGTCAATTGCCGGAGCGCCGGCGAGGCCGGTGACTGCGTGCGCCCGTAGAGTATCGTCTCCAAGTCGTTCGCCAGCAGGTGATGGTGCTTCTGACGCTCCTCGGCGATCAACTCCTTGGCGACGCCGCGGAACGCCGCAATATCGCCGTCCGTGCCGGAGCGGAGGAGTTGCCGGAGCAGCTTGCCGTTGGCCATGCCTAGTCGTCCTTGGCCATTTGGTAAGCGCAGTAGGAACACGAACTCGTATCGTCCCAACTGACGTTATCAGGAGTCAACTGCTCGTTACAAAGCCAACACTTTTCGAGCTCCTCGCCACACCATACGCAGCCGGTGTCTTCCGAAGTCAGCAAATATGCGTCTACGTTGCACGTCGGACAGGTGTTGAGCGGCGGTTCTTCACCGTCCTTGGCCGCGAGGTACATTTCCGATGCATAGTGTGCGCGCAACGTCGCCCCCACAGCTTGCCGGGGAGGCACCTCCGCGCCGCAAGCTCGGCATCTGCATTCCATGAGTTCTGGGTCGCGGTTCTTGGCATCCGATTGGAAAACTAAGTCAAGCTCGCAGTATGGGCAATGAATCCCCACCCCATCCAGAATGTCTGCGATCCGACGGACTTCGGAAAACGTCCTCATGCACTCTTCCACTTCTTGCTCATAAACCTTGCGATCGCTGAGCAAGAACTGCCAAGCTTCACCAAGTAGCTCCTCCGGTGCCAGTCGCGCGTGATGGAACAACTCGGCCACAACCGGAAAAGCTGTAGCGATGCTCGCCCGAACTGCATCAGTTGAGTCCTTGGTAAAGTAGTGCTCTATGTTATTTCGAGTACGATTGAGTTTTTGAAGGGCGGCTTGATCCACACGCACACCGAAATCCTTTAGCCGATTGCCAAGGTCCGCGAAATCTATTGTCCGCATGTCCGTCACGATTTTCACGCCACCGATGCCATTCGGCCTAGGGCTATACCTCATGCCTAGTACTTCCATTGGGTCGGCGTGCGGAGCCTGCCTGACAAGGACCTCTTTGCCGAGTAGCAAAATACCGGCGTAGAAGTTCCTCACGGCGGAGAGTGCCCTTCTTGGATCATTGGCTTGGTAGTCCTCTATACCAATCTGCAGTGACTGGACAGCATTATCTAGCAAGCTATTCACACGGAGTCCTCCAAGTGCGAAACAGGGACCGAAGTGTCTCTTCCTCCGGACGCACCATCCGCGGTACGCTCCTGTGCCGCTCGTTCGGCGTTGAGTTCCAAGAGGCGGGCGAGGACTTCGTCGCGGACTTCGTTAGGCCAGCGGTAGCGGTAGGCCTTTCCGGGGGCTTCCAAATCCGGGTTTGTTTCCCAAACCGTTGGGAAAGGGAAAGTCTCGAAGCAGTCCGAAGGCGTGTAGCGGAGGTCGTCCTTCATGGACGAACCGAAGAAGCGTGCCCAGACTTCGTGGGGACGCGATTGGAGGGTGCAGAAGGCGGCGAGGGAGTCCAATGAGAGAACGGCTAGACTATTGGCAAACACCATGCTGGTAGGCAAGATAGTGAAGGCGTGATGAGGTGTCGCGCCACAGTTTATGGCTAGTATCCGCTTCGCCCCGTGAATAGCTGCATGCAGTTCGGGGCGGGGTCGCAGAAATTGCCACCACAGCTTCTTTCCGATGGCATCCTTTTGGGCTAAGCGCTCTGGCTTCACCCTTTCCTCGACAATCCCCAGCAACTCCGGCCAATCCGCCGCCACCGCCCCCGGATAGTCTTCCGGCACCACGACTTGCCGCTGCAGTTCTCGCCTGCGTCCCTCATCGGCCTGCGCCCACGACTCCCCGAAGTCGCCCCGTCGAAGCGGGTAGTCCTTGAAATCGATAACGTACCTATGGTGCGCGTGGATTGGGCTGGCATTTACCTCCTCGCCGCCGATGTAGGGACGGATTGCCTCCTGATTGTGTGGAGTGTCTTCAAGCAGCTGCCGCATCTCGGCAAGCGGGGTGGCGATGCCCTTGCGGTCGCTGTCGTCGAAGGTGAAGCCCATGCCCAGCACAATGGTCCCCTGAAAGCTCCTGCCCGCATTCGCCTTCAGCCGCGCTGGGTCGCTGTTGCAGCCACGGTGGAACAGGAAGGCTGTGATTTTCTCCACGGTTCTACCGTCGAGACGCTTCCCGCTCGGAAGGCGACCCTTCGCGATGTGGAGCACGCTCACCACCACGGCAGCCAAGCCTGGCCACTTCACTCGGGTATGCACATCGTAAATCTCGCCGCCTTCCTCGCAGATGTAGCGCAGACCACTAGAGCGCGTGTCTCCTTGGGCGATGGTATTGGTGGCGATTAGGCCGAACGCGCCTCGCTGTCGGATCAGATTGAAGGCACGGCGGAAGAAGTGCGCTACCAAGTCCGCGTTTCCGTGGCTCTCCACATGCAGTTCTTTCAGCCACTGTGGATAACGCGCCATGTTCGCGTCCGCCACGGTGTTCTTCCCGGCAAACGGCGGGTTCCCAACAATCGCATCAAATCCCGGGTTCTCCCGCTCGAACACTTCCGGAAACTCGATCTCCCAATGAAACGGAGCTAGCGGCGGGTCACCGTCCCGTTGTTCCGCAATCCAGATTCGATAACTCTCCGCCTTGCGAGCGCTCACTTGAGCGGCAAACTCCAACCGCTTTTGCTCCCGTTCCTTCGGCTTGCTGCCAGCAAAGTACGCCGCCAGCGCCAAATCCCCCAGCAAGCGGACGTTGCTCGCCTCGTCCCGTGCGTCCTTCAACAGCCGGCGCAGTTCCCAATCCGGCACATCATCCTTCGCTTCCCGAATGCGCTGCCGCAGTTCGCTGGCTTTGGCCAGCCGCTCCTGCGCTTCCGACGCCTCGAAGCCGATCTGGAAGCTCGGCGCATCTCCCTTCCAGTGGAAGGCGCCAATCTGCCCTTTCGTCAGGCCAACGAGGGCATCGCCGTGGCGGAGCGCATGATCGAGGAAGGTTAGCGGGTGGTCTCGGGCCAGCGTGATGAGCCACAGGGAGAGTTTGGCGAGATCCACCGCCGCCGGGTTTCTATCCACGCCGTACAGGCAGCGTTGCGCCACCAAGCGGCGGGCGAAGATGATCTCGTTCTCGTCTGGTGGGATCGTCGGCACGGCGTCGTGAGCGTGCCATGCGTCCACTAAAGCATCTGCGAGCTGGCGGCAGGCTTCCACCAGGAATGCGCCGGAACCCATCGCGAGGTCGCATATCTTGAGGTCTAGGATTTGCGCTGGCAGCAGCGGCCCGGCTTGCTCTTCGCGCTTCGCGGCCAAGATGGGTTCCACGGTGGTGCGAACGATGGGTTCCGTCAGTTCGCGGGGCGTGTAGTGGGAGCCGGAACGGCGGCGTTCTTCGCTCGGTTGCAGCACGATGGCGTTGGCGCTCACCAAGTCTGGCGTGGCGTTCTTGTCGATCATCGAGTCCAACGCCGCATGCGCGTCTGCGATGGTTTTCGCCTCGTCCACGGCTTTGCGGGTTTTGTCGGTGAGCTTGCGGTCTGTTTGGCTCTGCACCCACTTGGCGCGGTGCCCCGGTTCTTGAGCTAGCAGCGCCTCCAAGTCCACCGTGGTCGGGGCGCCGTGCTTCTTTGCCGCTTTGATGGCGATGGATTGCCCTGTGGCTGGTTCTAGGCGAAAGCCCATCATGGTTTGATAGACGGAGCCGATGTGTTCGACGGCCAGCGCACGGTAGGAGATGCGCTCTCCATTCAGCACGATGAGCTTTTCGAGCACACGGTAGATGGTGCCGTCGCTCACCCGCGGCGGTTCGATGCGCTCGCTCACTTGCCGGGCGCCGCCCATCTGATCGCTGCGGCCTTCCAGGAAACGGTAGCGGTCCGGGTCGAACAAGGCGCCGTGACGTGGCGGCAATCTCATGGTGCCGGAGTGGGCACCGTCGTGAACCATGCGGAACAGGGCTAGCAGTTGGGCGTAGGCGCCGTAGCGTTGATCCATCGTGTCTGGGTGAAGCGCCGCGTCTTCGCGCAAGCGCTGGTGCAGGCCGGCGAGTGAGTAGCCGCTCAGATAGGTGTCGTCCTGCGGCAGCAAGTCGCGTTCTTCGGTGTACAGCAGGAAGACTAGCCGCAGCACCAAAGTGAGCAAGCCACGGTAGATGTCATCTGGGTTGTCCCGCAGGGGCGCCGCGAGCAGTTCGCCCTTGGAAGTGTCGTGCGCCGCTTGGAAGCCGCGCAACAGCTCATACAGCGCGTGCAGCACTTGCTCGGCTAGGCTTTCGCTCACCTCGTTCTGGAACTTGCGGCTTGCCGCCAAGAGGCCGGCGAGGCATTGTTCCCGCGGCACGGCGAGCAAGCGGCGTTCGTTCAGCAGCAGGCGCATGGCGGCGGCGATGGGGCGCCCGGCTGTTTGCACCATGTCTGCCACGCGGAAATCCAACCAACCGGAACTCTCGCCTTGGGGGGCGGAAACCAGACGCAGCGAGGTGCCGTTGAAGAGCAGGCCGGCGGGTGTATCCGTGCCGCGCAGCAGGCGTTCCATGCGCCCGTGAGCGGATGCATCAGTGCCGCCTTTGGCGCGGACTACGCGATCGAAGTCTACGGATGGGTCGGTGGAGGTAACCAGCAGTTGCCACGGTGAGGTTGGGTTGTCGTCGTTGGGCTGCGTGTCCGCGTCGTTCCGCGCTTGTGTGTGGCCGGCTTTACGCACGGCGAACTGTGGGCGGAGCACCTCGCCGCTGTCCGGCAGCCGCACTTCGAGCTCCGGCGGTATCGGTGCCTCGGCAGTGCCAGCGTAGCCAGTGGGCGAGAAGCGCCAGTCCAGCACGTTCGAGGCGAAGGTGCGGAAGTCCGGCAGGATGGGTTGGGTGTTGGGGCCGCCGTTGATTTGGCGTTCCTCCACACACGCTCGCAGCCGGCTCTGCCCTTCCGCATCCCGACGGTTGAGCGTCGCGCCGTGCCGCGCTAGCGCAGGGGCGGAAACGACGAGGCCGGTGGGACGGACGAAGCCCAGCCACTCGAGATGGGCGGCGATGGCTGGGTCTTGCTTGGGCATGACGGAAGCCTAGCAGACACGGCGTGGCGCTGACGCTCGACCACCATGGGGTGGTCTGGGGACCACCTCAAGCTACCTACTCGTTCGTCCTTGGCCTACTTGTGCCCCATAGGATTGGTCGCCGGCGTGCCATGTCCTAGCGAGGTGTTTTCGGTGTGTGCCGGCGCGTCTTGCCGATTCATCTCGAGGGCTTCTCGAAGAACGTCGGCAAGTGTTTCGAGAAGCGCCTCCCGGGTGCGCTCTTGGGCATTCACTCCAGGGACTTCGGCTATCCAACCGATCCACCAGCCAGTGTCTTGACCTATCACGGCGGTCCAAGAGGTTGGGGCCATGTCAATCTCTTCATGGATAGAGCGACAACAGCATACCGCTCCAGAGTGTCTTCCGGCTTAGAGCAGCACGAGAGTTCCTGCCCGCCCTTCGTCAGTTCGTCTCCGGCCAGAGATACACCAGCCCCACCGGCTCCACGCGCTGTGCCCGCACCTCGTAGAATGCCTTGATGCGCCCCGGCTCTTGCTCCAAATCCCGGTCGAACTGCTCTAGGCGGCGTTGCCAGTGGCGCATGTCGGCTTGTAGCTGGCGGGCTTCCTCTTGCTTGAAGCCCAACGTGAGCTGCTTGAACTCGGCATCGTGCCGTTCGATCTCCTCCAACACCCGCTTGCGTTGCGTGGATAGGGTGTCGGTCAACATCCGCGCCTCGCTCCGGCCCCGTTCAGCCAGTTGCGCGGCTGCGGTGGCGGCGAACTCTTCGGCACGGCTGTCGAGTTGCGGGCGCAGGGCGGCGATGTCGGCGGGTGCAGCTTCCAGCAAGCGCTGCTGAATCACTTCGTTTGGCACCGGGCCGCTGCCCAATGCATCGTCCAGCAGCGCCAACGTGCGGGTTTGGGCATCGCGGGCGTAGGCGCGCAGCGGGCCTCGGCGGCGGCTCGGTTCCACCCAGCGTGCGGTGACTGGCACCAATTCCTCGTGCAAGCGTTCGGCGCGTTGGCCATACAGCGCCAAGCGGCCGAGCAGAATCACGCGGGGTATCGAATCTTTGGTTTGTGCCAAGCAGGCGCGCGAGAGATCGTGGTAGACGAAGCCTTGCGACCGGAATCGCGCCAGCAGGCGTTGCGCTACCCGCTGCTCCAAGTGCAGGTGTACCGTGTCTTCGGTGAGCACGGCGGCGTCCTTGAACACGACCGGGCGAATGGATACGTGCTTGCGCCAGTCTGCGAGCTTCTGATCTGGCTCGCGCGGCGGGCGCAGGGAATCTAGGGTGGCGGTCCAACTCGGGTCGGTGGCGGCGCGGCGTTCGAGGTGCGGGAACGCCCACACCGTTTGGCCGTGTTCGTCCTTGCTTTCTTGCAGCGGTGGCGCGCCGAGCAGTTCCAGTGCGCAGGAGAGCGCGTCTCGAAAGGGCTGTTCGTCGAATCGCACCCAGCGCCGCGATTCGTCGAGCAGCGTGCGGCAATGCTCGATCTGGCCGGCTAGGTCTTCTTGCCGTTCGCGTGCGTCTTCCAACTCCTCGGCGGTGGCGGTTTTGCGGGCGGCGTCCAAGTCCGCACGTTCGATTTCGGTTTTCAGCCTGTCCGCTTCGTCGTGGCGAATGCCGTGGCGCAGCCGGCGCTCCACGTCGTCATCGATCACTTTGGCCAGGCTGCCGAGTTCGCGCTTGATGGTCTCCGTCTTGGTCACCAGCACCTGCAGCACACGATCCTCCACCCGTTGCGGCAACACGAAGTAGTGGCAGCGCACTTCCGGGGCCGGTTGCAGCTTGCGGTCTATGCGGCCGTTGCGCTGCTCGATGCGGCCGGGATTCCACGGCAGGTCGAAGTGGAACAAATCGGCACAGTGGGCTTGGAAATTCAGGCCTTCGCGGGCGGCATCCGTGGCGATGAGAATGCGCAGGGGGTCTTTGGCCGGGTCGGTGTTGAAGCGGCGCTGCACTTCCTCGCGCCGCGGGCCGCTGGTAAGGCCGTCGATCACGGCGATGCGCTCGTCGGCGTTGTCCGTGCATTCGATGGCTTGCTCCAGCATGTTCTTCAAGTAGCGCTTGGTGCCTTCGCGGTTTTCCGTGAAGATGAGCACGCGGCGGTTGTTCCACATGGGCGTGGTGCCCGTTGGGCCTTCTCCGAACGGCGGCAGCGCGGGGCATTGGTTGGCGCGTATCCACGCGATCAGGCGGAGCGTCTTGGCGTCCGGTTTGTGCCGGGCTTCTTCGGCAATCGCCTGCATTTCTTCGAGAAGTGTTTGTTCGCGTCTCCACAGCGCGGTTTGGGCAGTGTCTGCCTGTGCAGCTAGGGTGACTGCTTCGATCTGTTCGGCCTCGGACGCCTCGGCAGTTTCTTCGTCCCACTCGGCTCGTTCGTCGTTCGCGTCGGCGGGCGTGAGAAACAGGTTTTCGTCAATGTCCGGCGTGCTCTCGCTGCCCTGCGCTGCCTGCGCCTTCGCCCAGTGTCGCCTCGCGGTGCGTTCATGCACCTTCAGGCTGCGTGCGAACGCTTCCGTGGAAGACAGCAGCCGTTGCTGCAAACCCACCGCGAGCAATCCGGCAGCGGCGCGGGACTTGCTCGGCGCGTTGGCGTGGCGCTGGTCGCGCAGCGTGCGGTAGCGGTTGAGCAATTCGGAGAGAACGAGTTCCGGCGCGTGCGGCGGCAAATCGTCTATCACCACCGGCACCACCTGGCGCTTCGGAAAACCGCCATGCACGGCGCGGATGTCTTCCTTCAAGCGCCGCACCATCACGTTCTCCAAGTCGCGCTTGCCGCGCACCTTCACGCCGCGGGTAAAACGATACGGATCCAACAGTTCGAGCAACGTGGAGAAACTGTTCGAATGGCCGTTGTGCGGCGTGGCGGAAAGAAACAGCCGATGCTCAAAGCGCGGGCACAGATCGCGCGCGGCGCGCGTGAACTTCGTCTCGATGCCGTAGCGGCCGGAGGAGGAGGGTGCTGCGTGATGCGCCTCGTCCAGAATCAGCAGGCTGCCGGGCAGCATGTCGCCCAGCCATTCGCGCAGTGGGTCTGCGTAGGTGGGATCGATGAGTAGATTGTGCGAGACCAGAAAGCGGCTGTGCGTGCGCCACGGGTTCACGCCGAAACCGCGTTCGCGGCGCATCCGCGCCATGTAGGCGCGATCGAGAATCTCGAACAACAGGCCGAAGCGATCCGCGAGCTCCGCCTTCCACTGTTCCAGCACGGAAGGCGGCGCGGCCACCACGATGCGCTTCACCTTGCGGCGCAGCAGCAGTTCGCTGGCGATGAGGCCTGCTTCGATGGTCTTGCCAAGGCCGGTGTCGTCGGCGATGAACAGGTTGACGCGGGGCAGCAACAGCGCTTTGCGCAGCGGCTCCATCTGGTAGGCGTCCAAGTGGATGCCGGCGCGGAACGGCGCTTGGAACAGGTTGGCCCGCGTCGCAGTGGTGCAGTTCCAGCGCAGGGTATTGAAGAAGGCGGCAAAGTAGCGTGGCGAATCGAATCGCCGGCTGGCAAGGTCTGCCCAGCCTTCTTCTTGCAGGATGGCGCGATCCAGCTCGAAATCCCAGAACACCGTGAGGGACTGGCCTTGCGCATCGTCGTCCGCGCAGGCGAGCGTCACTTGCGGGCTGCCGCCTTCCGGCGGATGCACCACCTCTTCCACCAGCCACTCGCGGGACCGCACGCGCACCAGATCGCCGACTTTTGGCGGATGCTCCGGCGTTGTTTTGGGGAGGGCGGATGGAGTGGCGGACGGCATGGGGAGAGTCTATCTCGGCTTGGGGGCGGCCGCCCGGCGCTCGGATTGCTCCCGGCAGTTGTTAGTGGTGTGCGATTACCCAGCGGTCAATCGGCAAGCCTATGGCTAAGCTTCTGAGCCTTGGCGATCTGGGCCGGGGTCATTTGCTCCGACAAGTCTTCGCGGGCTTCCCTCGCCGTTTCATCTCCTTGCGCGGCAGCGAGATTGAGCCAAGCATAGGCTTGAACGTCGTCCTCGGGAACGCCCTTTCCTATCGCATAGAAAAGTCCCAAGCTGCATTGTGCGCCCGCGTCTCCCTGTTCGGCCGCCTTGTGGTACCACCGTGCTGCTTCGCGATCGTCCTCAGAAACGCCCCTTCCTGTCGCATAGCGAAGTCCCAAGCTGCATTGCGCATCCGCGTTTCCCAGCTCGGCCGCTTTGTGGTACCACCGCACGGCTTCGCGCTGGTCCTCGGGAACGCCGCAGCCGAAGTCGTACATGCCCCCTAGGTTGTACTGTGCGTCCGCGTTTCCCTGTTCGGCCGCTTTGCGATACCAACGTGCCGCTTCGCAGTGGTCCTCGGCGACGCCGCTGCCGCATTCATACATGCCGCCCAAGCTGTACTGTGCGCCCGCGTGCCCTTGCTCGGCCGCTTTACGATACCAGCGGGCGGCTTCGCGGTGGTCCTCGGCAACGCTCGAGCCATTGGCGTACCGAGCCCCTAGGATGGACTGTGCATTCACATTTCCCTGCTCGGCCGCTTTGCGAAACCACAGGGTGGCTTGGCGGTCGTCTTGGGGAACGCCCTTGCCGTCGACGTATGCGATTCCTAGAAGGGCCTGCGCGATCGCGTGTCCCTGCTCAGCTGCCTTGCGGTACCAGCGTACGGCTTCGCTGTCGTTCTGGGCAACGCCTGAACCATCGGCGTAATGGCCCCCTATCTCGAACTGTGCGCTTGGGTCTCCTTGCTCTGCCGCCTTGCGAAACCACCGCAGGGCCTTGCGGTCGTTTTGGGGAACGCCCCTGCCGGTGTCATACATGGCCCCCAAAGCGAACTGCGCATGCGCCTCTCCCTGCTCCGCTGCTTGGCGGAACCAGCGCACCGCACCCCTGTCGTTTTGGGGAACGCCTCTTCCGTTGGCGTGCATGGCCCCTAGGTTGAACTTCGCGGCCGCGTATCCTTGCTGGGCCGCCTTGCGGAACCACAGTGCGGCTTCGCGATCGTCTTGGGGAACGCCCTCGCCGTTGGCATACTTGACTCCTAGCCTGCACTGCGCCTCCGCCTCTCCTTGCTCGGCCGCTTCGCGCATCTGCAGCACGGCTTGGCGGTCATCGGGAACGTCTAGGCTCTTGGGCGGGTCTTCTACGGCAAGCGCTGCCGGAGGTGCCGATACCATGCCGGCCAGCCACCGCACCTAGGCAGATGTTTGGGGGCCATTTCGGTCGATCGGTGACGGCTTGTGGCAAGCATCCGCGCCGGCCCTCACGCTCTGGCAACGGGCCTGCTTGTGGTCATCAGCTCTCACTGGAGGCTCGTTAGCAGAACGGTCGCCAATGGCGCTCGAGACAGTTGATAACCCCTCACGCCGCGTCCACATCTGTTGAGAGTCAAGTCAATGCGCCACAAAGAAGGACGGGCGACGTTGGATGGAGGCGGGCAACCATAGATTGGCGGAGAGGGAGGGATTCGAACCCTCGATGAGCTGTTAACCCATACGCACTTTCCAGGCGCGCTCCTTAAGCCTCTCGGACACCTCTCCGAGCGGGGGATTCTAGCAAAGGGGGCTCGGAGCCGGCTCTGCGGTCGTCGGTGCCGAGTAGGGGTGGAGCGGTTGCCCGCAGGCCACCCCATCTAGAGGCCCCCGTGAAAATCTAGAAACGTCTCCACCGCCAAGTCCGGCCGCTGCAGCACCGAGCCGTGGCCGACGTTCTCGAACACCACTAGCTGGGCGTTGGGCGCACGGGCGGCGATGTCGCGGCTTGATGGGAGATTGGGGTCGTGGTCGCCGGTGGCCACCAGCACGGGTGCGTGTACGCGCATCGGGGCGTCTGCGAAGTCGAAGCGGCCGGCCGCGGCCATCGCTGCCGGCACGGCGTCGGGATGCGCGTGCTCGCGCCAGCCGGCGGGGCGGTCGAAACGCGGGATGCCGGCGGCGGTTTGGCGTTCTAGGGCGCGTCGGGCGCCTTCGCGCTGGGCGTCTGGGTCTGGTGTGGCGATGCTGGCATCGTACAGCGCCACGGACAGTGTGCGCCCCGGGTGGAGCAGGCAATGCGCGAGCGCCGCGCGGGAACCCCAAGCCATTCCCCAGATGTGGCAACGCGCGACGCCGAAGGCATCGAGCACGCGGTTGGCGTCCTCCGCGTAGACGTCAAGCGCGTACTGGGATGGATCCGCGGCCGGCGTGCTGCTGCCGGTGCCGCGCACGTCGAACCGAATGGCGCGAAACCGCTCTGTGAGGCGCGGCATCACACGGTCCCACATGCGCACCGTGCAACGCGCGCCGGACCACAGCAGCACCGCCGGCGCCTCCTCGGCGCCGTCCGCCTCGGCGTGGAGCGTTGCGCCGTTGGCCGTGATCTGTCTCGTTGTCATGTGTGTTGCCTCGCTCGCACCGGGTGCCTCCGTGAAGGCGGCCTGAATGGCCGTTTTCGCTCGCCCTTCAAGTTGAATCCGCGCAGTCGCCCCCATAGAATACGCGCCTTCCTCATGTCCCCTTCGTCTAGAGGCCTAGGACACTGGGTTTTCATCCCAGTAACAGGGGTTCGACTCCCCTAGGGGACGCCACTCTTGCGGTGCCGTTTCGTCACCGGCGGCTCTGAGCGGTCGGCCTGCTCGGCTTTTGCAGCGCCCCAGCGCGTCAGTCTCCACGCGCAGCTTGGCCACCTTCCAGCAACGCTTGGCCCACCCAGTGGCGGGCGAAATGGTGTGCCGCGCGGCCGCTGCGTGCGCCCCGTGCCAGCGCCCACTGAAGGGCGGTGCGCCGGGCGTCGTCGTTCCATGCGCAGTCTGCGCCGTGCTCTTGGGCGAGGCGCGTCAGCCAATGGTGCGCCACCGCCAAGTATTCGTCTTGGCGGAATGGATGGAACGAGAGCCATAGGCCGAAGCGGTCTGAGAGCGAAATCTTCTCTTCCACCACCTCGCCGGCGTGGATTTCACCGCCGCGGCGCGTCGCCCCGAGGTTGTCTTGGTGATGCTCCGGGATGAGGTGGCGCCGATTGGACGTGGCATAGATGAGCACGTTGTTGCCGCGCGCGAAGACGGAACCTTCGAGTGCGCTCTTGAATTGCTTGAAGTGGGGGTCTTCCGCCTCGAAGGAGAGGTCGTCGCAGACGATCACAAAGCGCTGCGGCGCATTGCGCAAGGCTGCGGCGAGTTGGCCGAGGCTCGCCAACGCTCCCTTGTCCACTTCCACGAGGCGCAGCCCGGCGTGGTGGTAACGGTTCAGCAGCGCGTGGATGAGCGACGATTTGCCCGTTCCCCTGGCGCCCCAGAGGAGGGCGTTGTTCGCCGGGTAGCCAGCGACGAACTGCGCGGTGTTCGCCTCGATCTGTGCTTTCTGGCGGTCGATTTGCAGCAGATCGTCCAAGTCGATGGGGTCGATGGCGTCCAGCGCGACGAATCGCCCGCCGGCATCGCGTTGCCATGTTGCGGCGAGGGTTTGCGTCCAATCGAGTTGCGGTGCCGGCGGCAGCAGCGCGGACACCTTGCGGATGAGCGCGATGCCGCTCGACACCAGCTCTGCGATGCTGTGCTTCATAGCGGTTGGGCAGGGGGTTTTGGCCATTGTACCTGTGGCCCCGGTGGTGCTTGGAGCGATGCCGGCGCCTGCCGCCTGCCGCTCACGACCGAGCACTTGGCAGGCTCACCGGCGATCAAGTGTTGACGCTGTGCCACGGCGCTGGATGCCGTTGCACACGATCAACCCCAACTCCGCTCACCAACCGCCAGTGTTGCCGCCACGCCTGCCCGCGCCGCTGCCGGCCCTCGCTAACCCGCCCCGTGCCGCCCGCCCCCGTAGAATGCACCGCCAATCGCCCACCCATGTGAACAACGGAGCGCAAGCGCCATGACCTTGGCGACAGCCGCTGCCTTCGCCGCCTACTTCGTCGCCATCGCCGCGATTGCCGCGGCATCGTTGCGGCGCTCGCGGGGCCTCGATGGCTACGCCATTGGCGGGCGCTCGCTCAAAGCGCCGGTCGCGGCGCTCTCCGCCGGCGCGTCAGACATGAGCGGCTGGCTACTGCTCGGGCTGCCAGGCGCCGTGTTTGCATTGGGGTTGGGCGAGGCTTGGATCGTCGTTGGCCTCGTCGTCGGCGCTTGGTGCAACTGGCGGTTTGTCGCGGCGCCTCTCAGGCGTGAGAGCGCCGCCCTCGACAACGCCCGCACCTTGCCGCAGCTCTTCGCCCGCCGCGTTGGTGGCCGCGCGGGGGCGCTCACCGGCGTCGCCGCCGCCATTACGTTGGGGTTCTTCGCGCTCTACACGGCCGCGGGGTTCGTCGCTGGGGCGAAGCTCTTTGCCAGCGTGATGGGGCTGGACTACACGGTGGCGCTGTGGCTCGGCGTGGGGATCATCATGCTCTACACCGCGGTGGGCGGCTTTCTCGCCGTGAGCTGGACGGATTTCTTCCAAGCGCTCTTGATGGTGGCGGCCCTCGTCGTGGTGCCGGCCATGCTGTTCGTGGATTTGCGCGCCGTTGCGTCACCCGCTGCCGATGCGCTCGGCGGCGGCATCGTGGCGGCGGGCACCGCATTCAGCGTCCTCGGCCTCTTGTCCGCGTTGGCTTGGGGCTTGGGCTATTTCGGGCAGCCGCATGTGTTGGCGCGGTTCATGGCGATTGAGTCCGCCGATGCGGTGCCCCACGCGCGGCGCATCGGCATGAGCTGGATGGTCGTCTCCGGCATCGGCGCCATCGCGGTGGGGGCGTTGGGCGCTCAGCACCCGGCGGTGGCGGAAGCCGTGCGCGCAGATCCCGAGACGGTGTTCATCGTGGCGAGCCAGCTGATGCTGCATCCCCTCGTGGGGGGCGTCGTGGTGGCGGCCATCCTCGCCGCGGTGATGAGCACGGTGGATTCGCAATTGCTGGTCGCCGCGACAACATTGGTGGATGACGTCGTGCGCCCCGCACGCCCGCGCCTCACGGAACGTCGGGCGCTCGGTTGGAGCCGTGCCACGGTGGTTGGCGTCGCGGCGTTGGCCGGGGCCCTGGCGAGCGACCCGTCGAGCAAGGTATTGGGCCTTGTCGCCTACGCTTGGGCGGGCCTCGGCGCGAGCTTCGGCCCGGCGCTCATCTTTGCCTTGTTCTGGCGCGGAGTCACGGCCAAGGGTCTCGTCGCCGGCATGTTGACGGGTGCCGCCACGGTGGTCGCCTGGCGCGGTTTGGAAGGCGGGTTGTTTGAGTTGTATGAGCTCTTGCCGGCGTTCGCCTTGGCGTCCCTCGCCATCTTCGTCGTGAGCCGGTTGGATGGCAGCGGGCAGAGCGCCGCCGAATCGAGCGCACCGGCGCTAGGCGCCAAGCCCGTTGCGTGACCGAAGTTGCTCCTCAAGCGGCGTAGGCCCCGAAGCGGGCGCACCAAGCCGATTGTCTGATAGGATTGGCACAGAAGCGGCGTGTGGCACCGACGCTAGCACGCTAGGCCCAGCGGACATCAAGAGCCGCGCGTGAGCTGCACCACGTTGTCGTTGCGGCGGACATAGATCTGGCGCTCCCGCCCCGGCCCGTCAATGCCGATGGCGCCGTTCTCGAACACGCGCAGGGCGTAGTCTTCGCTGTCTCCGCCGTCTGGCGTCAAGGTGAGCACGTCGCCGGTGAGGTGCCAATCGCCCCGTTCCGCCCCGGCCCCGGTTTGCGCGGCATAGCGTCCCGCCGCCAAGCCATCGCGGAACTCCAGCACGGTGGCCGTGTCCGCGCCTTCGAGCTCCCAGCTGCCGGGCAGGTTGAGCCGTTGCAGCCAGCGTTGCCGATTCATGCGCACGCTGCGCAGCCAAGTGAACGCGCCGATGGCCGCGACGATGGCGAGGAGCCAGACGATCATGCCGAGTTGCCCCTTCCTGCGCCTACACCGCGGCGGTCAATTGAGCATTTCCCGCTCGACGCCGATGAGCGTGGCGTCCAAGCGTTCCTGTGCCCAAGTTTCCACATCGCCCAGCGCTCGCTCCACCACTGTGGCGCTCGCCGCCACGGCCACGATGTCCCAACGCGCCCGCTGATGCGCATCCTGATAGCCGCTCTCGCACACGGCCAAGTTCGGCGACCGCCCGAACTTGTCGCGCAGGCGCTGCAAACGGCTGCGTTTCTCCTTCAGCGAAGCGCAGCCGGGCAGGTGGAAATCCAGCCCCAGAACGCCTATGTGCATGTCATGCCTCGCGGAAATCCTCAGCGGTGAGCGTGTAGAAGACGGTGTCTAGGCCGTGCCACACCCGCCGCGAATCAAACGACATGCCGAGACGCTGCAGCACCTGCACGGAGCGTTGGTTCGGCGTGTCCGTCGCTGCCACGATGCGCTCGACGCCGGCTGTCTCGAACCCGTAGCGGAGCACTGCCCGCGCCGCCTCGGTGACGAAGCCCTCGCCCCAATGCTCCGGCAAAATGCCGTACAGAAGTTCGATCTGCTCGCCATCCTCAAAGCGCCGGAAGCCGCAGAAGCCCACGGCCACGGGCTCCGTCGCCTTCAGGTCGAGCGAGAAGAAGCCGTAGCCATGCTGCTCGAAGTCCTTGATGCTCTGCTCGATGATCTGCCGCACCGCGGACATGGAAAGGATCTCGCCGTCCCACAGATAGCGGCGCACGTCCGGGTCTGCCCAGAAGGCGCGCAGGGCCTCGTCGTCCGCCATCACGAAGGGGCGAATGTTGAGGCGCTCTGTGGACAGTGTCGGCATGTTCGTCGCCCCCCGCCGGCGGCATCGCGTTGTCCGGCGGCGCTCAGCCGAAGCCAGTGCGCGCCACGTCCCTTGGAATGAGCGGGTAGGAAATGCCCGCCCACTTCTGCACCACGCGCACCACTTGGCAGGCGTAGCCGAACTCGTTGTCGTACCACACATAGAGCACGGCGCGGTTTTTGTCCACGATGGTGGCGGCGCCGTCCACGGTGCAAGCGTAGCGCCGGCCGATGAAGTCCGACGAGACGAAGTCTGGCGCGTCCACATACTCGATCTGCCGCTGCAGCGACGAGTGCAGCGCCGTGTCGCGCAGGAACTCCTTCACTTCCGCAAGCGTCGTCTGCCGCGCCAGCGTCAGGTTCAAGATGGCAAGCGACACGTTCGGCGTTGGCACGCGGATGGCGTTGCCGGTGAGCTTGCCGGCGAGCTCTGGGAGCAGTTGCACCACCGCCGAGGACGCGCCCGTCTCGGTGATGACCATGTTCAACGCCGCGCTGCGACCGCGGCGGTTCTTCTTGTGGAAGTTGTCGGTCAAGTTCTGGTCGTTGGTGTAGGCATGCACGGTTTCCATATGGCCGTGCTCGATGCTGAACCCGTCATTCATGGCCTTCATCACCGGCACGATGGCGTTGGTGGTGCAGGAGGCGGCGGCAAGGACGCGGTCGTTCCGGTTCACTAGATGTGAGTTCACGCCGGAGACGATGTTCTTCATGGCGCCTTTGCCGGGCGCGGTGAGCACCACGCGGGCTGCGCCTTTGGCCTGCAGGTGCCGCGAGAGGCTCGCTTCATCCCGCCACACCCCGGTGTTGTCGATGACGACTGCGTTTGAGATGCCGTAGCGCTCGTAATCAGGCTCGCTTGGGTCGTTGGCGTAGATCATGTGAATGACGTTGCCGTTGGCGATGATGCACTGATTCTCTTCGTCCACCCGAATGGTGCCGCGGAAACTGCCGTGTACCGAGTCTCTGCGCAACAAGCTCGCGCGCTTCAAGAGATCGTCTGGGGAAGATTTGCGCGCCACGATGGCGCGCAGGCGCAACTGGTCTCCGCCGCCGGTTTTCTCGATGAGCAGGCGCGCAAGCAGCCGGCCGATGCGGCCGAAGCCGTAGAGCACGATGTCTTGCGGCCGCTCCAAGGGCGGCACATGCCGGCCGATGATCTCCGCGCACTCGCGGGTGACGAACTTGGTCGGCGTCAGGCCGTTGGATTTCCCTTCGGATTCCTCCATGTAGCGCACCGTGAGCTTGCCCACGTCGACGTGCGACGGGCCCAGATCCAGCTCTTGAAGCGCACACAGGATGGGATAGCTCTCGAATTCCGACAGCTCGTTGTGGGCGATCTGGCGGACGTAGCGGTGCGCCTTCATCAGCTGCGTAACACTTTGATTATGCAGCGCCTTTCCGTAGCAATAGGCCACGACGTTGTTGCGGTACAACTTGCCGATGATGGGAATCATCGCTTCGGCGAGCGCTTCGCGCTCTTTCCAATCCGGGAAGTAGTCGTCAAGCGTCGGCAGTGCCACGGTGGTCAGTCGCTATCGGTGGAGGGATGGTGGGCGCAATTATCGAGATTGGCCGGCCTGCCGGCAACCGAAAAAGACGCGCTTCAGGCGATGGCGGCATGTCTTCTTGGCGGCGCGGCGAGCGCACCGGGCGCCGTGGCTAGCGCAAGCCGGCGTTGATGCGGTCTAGCGCACCTTGGCCGGGGCAGAGTTCCGCTTCGCCGAGGGCGTTCAGCGGCGTCTCCACCGTGTCCAAAATCTCGTGGCAGTCGCTCGCGTCTGGGTCCACATAGAGGAGGCCGGTCACCACCTCGCCACGCTGCTGCGCTTCGAGCACATGGGCGAGCGCGTGGGCGCGATCGTGCGGGTCGTAGCTCTCGTCCAACTTGCTGAGCCGCAAGCGCGAGCCATCCGGCAGCGCCACCGTCTCCGTGGTGCCGGGCGCGTAGTCCACCACTGTCTCGGCCGCGGTGGCGATGAAGTCCTTCGGCAGAAAGTCTGCCGTGACCACGCTCGCGCCGCGGCCGCGCACATAGTCGTAGCTTTTCGTGGAGCCGTTGTGGTTGTTGAAGGCCACGCACGGCGAGATGACGTCGATGAAGGCGAAGCCGCGGTGCAGCAACGCCCCTTTCAGCAACGGCACCAATTGCTGTTTGTCGCCCGAGAAGCTGCGGGCGACGAAGCTGGCGCCGATTTGCAGCGCCATGGAGACGAGGTCGATGGGTTCGTAGAGGTTCGGCGCGCCCTTCTTGCTGGTGGAGCCCTTGTCATTGGTGGCGGAGAACTGGCCTTTCGTGAGGCCATAGGTGCCGTTGTTGTCCACGATGTAGAGCATGTTGATGCGCCGCCGCACGATGTGGGCGAACTGGCCAATGCCGATGGACGCGGAATCGCCGTCGCCGGAGACGCCGATGCAATGCAGTTCGCGGTTGGCCAAGTTGGCGCCGGTGGCCACGGACGGCATGCGCCCATGCACCGCGTTGAAGCCGTGGGAGGCGTTCAAGAAGTAGCTCGGCGTCTTCGAGGAACAGCCGATGCCGGAGACCTTGGCGAAGCGGTGCGGCGGCAACGAGAGTTCCGCGCACGCCTGCACGATGGCGGCGCTCACGGAATCGTGCCCGCAGCCGGCGCACAGCGTGGACACGGCGCCTTCGTAGTCCCGCCGGTTGAGGCCGAGGTCGTTCAGCGGCAATTGCGGGTGATGCACCCGCGGCTTGGCGACGAAAGTCATGCCCCGAGCCCTCCTGGCACTTCTTTCAGGCGCGGCAAGTTGTGTTCGTCGAAGTGCTCGATGATGCGCTCGGCGATGGCATCCGCGGAGATGGACAGGCCGCCGTAGTAGAGCACCGGCACGATCTTCGCTGGATCGATGCTGAGTTCGTTCACGAGCAGCGTCTTCATCTGCGCATCGCGGTTCTGCTCCACCACGAACACGAACTCGTGGCCATCGATGAAGTCCGCCACGTCGGCGGCGAACGGAAAACCGCGCAGGCGCATGGCGTCGAGCGGTGCGCCGTCGTCCGCGAGGCGCACTAGTGCCTCCACCATGGGCGCCGCGGTGGTGCCATAGAACACGACGCCGGCGCGATGCCGATGCCCGCTGATCTCCGGTGCCGGCACCAAGCTTGCGGCGGTGCGCCACTTCTTGGCGAGGCGGTCCATGTTCTCGGTGTAGGCCTCGGGCGCTTCGGTGTAGCGAGCATAGGCATCCCGGGACGTGCCGCGGGTGAAGAACGCGCCCTTCTCTGCGTGTGTGCCGGGCAGCGTCCGATAGCCGATGCCGTCGCCATCCACATCCAAGTAGCGTCCGAACACTTCGATGTCGTCCAAATCTTCCTTGGAGAGCACCTTGCCGCGGTCGTACTGGCGGGCATCATCCCAAGTGAAGGCGTCGGAGACCGCATCGTTCATGCCGAGCTCCAAGTCTGACAGCACGATCACCGGCGTTTGCAGACGATCTGACAGGTCGAAGGCATCTGCGGCGAACTCGAAGCTCTCCTTCGGCGTCGCTGGGAACAACAGCGGATGCTTGGTGTCGCCGTGCGAGGCGTACGCGGCAGAGAGCAGGTCTCCCTGTTGGGTGCGCGTCGGCATGCCAGTGGAGGGCCCTGCTCGTTGAATGTCGAACAGCACCGCGGGGATTTCGGCGAAGTAGGCGAGGCCCAAGAACTCCGACATGAGCGAGAGGCCCGGGCCGCTGGTGGCCGTGAAGGCCCGCGCGCCGTTCCAGCCGGCGCCGATGACGATGCCGATGGCGGCGAGCTCGTCTTCAGCTTGGATGATGGCGAACTTGCGCTGCCCGGTTTCGGCGTCTGTACGCAATTGGTTGGCGTACTTCTCGAACGCCTCCGCCATGGAGGTGGACGGCGTGATGGGATACCAAGCGCAGATGGTGGCGCCGGCATACAGGGCGCCGAGGGCCCCCGCTGCGTTGCCGTCCACCATGATCTTGCCGTCCAGCTGCTTTGTGCGGCGCACCTGTATTGGCAGCGGGCACTCCAAGTATTGCTTGGCGTAGCGGCGGCCGAGTTCCAACGCATGGATGTTGGGTTGAATGAGCTCGTCCTTGCCCTTGTACTGCGTGGACACCATGCCGGTGATGACGTCGAAATCGATGTTCAAGAGGGCGGACAGGGCGCCCAGATAAACGATGTTCTTGAAGAGCTTGCGCTGCTTGGGGTTGGTGAACTCCGGCAGGATGAGCTTGGCGATGGGAATGCCGATGGCGTTGATGTCCGCCCGCAGCAGGCGCCGATCCAGCCCTTTTGAGTTGTCATGCAGGAGGTAGCCGCCGGGCACCACGGCGGCTGCGTCCTCCGCGTAGGTTTCCGCGTTCATGGCGACCATCAAGTCCACCCCTTCGCGGCGCCCTTGGTAGCCGGCTTGGCTGGCGCGCACCTCGAACCAAGTGGGCAGCCCTTCGATGTTCGACGGAAAGATGTTGCGCGTGGAAATGGGCACGCCCATGCGGAACAAGGCCTTGGCGAACATGCCGTTGGCGCTCGCCGAGCCGGAGCCATTAACGTTCGCGAAGCGAATGACAAAGTCGTTGTAGACGGTCATGCCATGGGTATCGTGGCTCGCTTCACGCAAGCCGTCAGGCGGCGTAGGTGCCGAGTTGCGGGATGTGGATGGCGGACTTCTGCATGTCCCAAGCGTTCGTCGGGCAGCGTTCGGCGCACAGCCCGCAGTGCAGGCAGACGTCCTCATCCTTCACCATCACGCGCCCGGTGGGGAGTTCTTCGGAAACGTACAGGTCTTGCTCGGCGTTTTCGGCCGGCGCCGTGAGGCGCGCCCGCAAGTCGTCTTCGTTGCCGTTGCTCGCAAAGGTGATGCAATCCATCGGGCAGATGTCCACGCAGGCGTCGCACTCGATGCAGAGCGGCTCCACGAACACGGTTTGCACGTCGCAATTGAGGCAGCGCTGCGCCTCCCGCGCGCCCAACGCACGGTCGAAGCCGAGCTCCACCTCCACCTTGATGTTGCCGAGCGCCTTGGATTTGTCTGCGTGGGGCACGATGAAGCGCTGCGCCGGATCGTGCTCGGCGTCGTAGCTCCACTCGTGGACGCCCATCTTTTGGCTGATGAGGTTCAAGCCTTCGGGCGGACGGTCTCCCTTCAAGTCCTTCCCTTGGCAGAACAAGTGGATGGAGATGGCGGCCTGATGCGCGTGCGCGGATGCCCAGATGATGTTTTCCGGCCCGAACGCGGAATCGCCGCCGAAGAACACCTTCGGATGCGTGGATTGGAACGTTGTCTCGTCCAAGATCGGGCAATCCCACTTATCGAACTCGAGGCCGATGTCGCGTTCGATCCACGGGCAGTGGTTCTCTTGGCCGATGGCCATGAGGATGTGGTCGCACTCCATGTACACGTCCGGCTCGCCGGTGGGCTCATAGCGCAGACGCCCGCTGGCTTCGTCCTGCACTGCCTTCACGCAGCCGAACACCACGCCCTTCAGTTTGCCGTTCTCGTGGACGAACTCCTTCGGCGGGCGGTTGTTGACGATGGGGATGCGCTCGTCCAGCGCCTCTTCCTTCTCCCAATCCGACGCCTTCATCACCTCGAACGCCGAACGCACCACGACGGTGACGGATTCCGCGCCCAACCGCTTGGAGGTGCGGCAGCAGTCCATCGCGGTGTTGCCGCCGCCCATGACGATCACCTTGCCGGAGATGGAGTGGGTGTGGCCGAAGGCGACGCTGCCAAGCCAATCGATGCCGATGGAGATGTGCGCGTCCACTTCTTGGCGGCCGGGCAGGTCCAAATCGCGCCCGCGCGGGGCGCCGGTGCCGACGAAGTAGGCATCGTAGTTCATGTCCAGCATGTCCTTCATGCTGGTGATTTCGTAGTTGAAGTGGGCGTTGACGCCCATGTTGAGGATGAGGTCCACCTCTTCCTCGAGCACGTCCGCCGGTAGGCGGAAGGCGGGGATTTGGCTGCGCATCATGCCGCCGCCGGCCGGATCCCGATCGAACAAATCCACCTCGTAGCCCAACGGGAGCAAGTCTCGCGCCACCGCGAGCGATGCCGGGCCAGCGCCGAGCAAGGCGATGCGCTTGCCATTCTTGCGTGTGGGCAGCGCCGGCATGTAGGGCGTGATGTCGCCCTTGTGGTCTGCCGCGACGCGCTTCAGGCGGCAGATGGCGACGGGCTTCTCTTCGGTGCGCACGCGGCGGCAGGCAGGTTCACAAGGCCGGTCGCAAGTGCGTCCCAAGATGCCTGGGAACACGTTGGATTCCCAGTTCACCATGTACGCCTCGGTGTACCGCTCTTCGGCGATGAGGCGGATGTAATCCGGCACCGGCGTGTGCGCCGGGCACGCCCACTGACAGTCCACAACCTTGTGGAAGTAGGATGGATCCCGAATGTCGGTGGCTTTCATGTCATGCCGACGCCGGGTGCGGCGCCGCTCCCCATAAAGGCAAGCGTTCAGTCGCAACGTGCGCGAAACACCGATGCGACACGGCAGTATACTGCAACGCGAGGGCGCATTCCACCGCGGTGCGGGGGATCAGCGCCTTCCAGCTAGTCGCCCAAGGGGAGCCCGTTGGCGGCGACGGCTCGGTTGCTTGCAGCGAAGGCATCCGCGCCGCTGCCTGAATCTGGTGAACCAGAGGAGGTTGCAGTATCGGCCCTCGGTTCGGCGGAGCAGTAGCATGGCAAGTGTGTTCAAGTCGGATGACAGGAGGTGGACCGTGTATATGGGTGCCCACGAGCGGTCTGAGGTGACCGTCGAAGTCCACATGAGCAGAGCCATGGCCGAGCAGATCGCCTCGCGAGAGACGGAGAGGATCAGGGCTCTCAACTTGGGGCGGGATATCCCGCCTGAGAGCGTGGGATCAGCGTTGATGAACGTTCTGGGTCTGTACGCGACAGCGGGACGGATATAGAAGCATGGCAGAACGAGCGGAGGAGAAGTTCTACTTTCGGCCGTTGAACGCCACCGAGGGCTGGGTCGAAGACTTCACCGCGGGGCTTAGGCGGTCCCTAGGTGCCGACGCTGTCGCGCTCGTCGCTTCCGACCAGACCGAAGCAAACGCCGAGTCCGCGGAGCGGTGGCTTCATGCCTATTTTCAGAAATTCAGCGGCCGCAGCCTTGCCGAGGAACTGATTGCCGAGCGACGAGACGAGGGGCGGCGCGAATCTGGATCATGAGCGCCGAGCGGGGCGCCGCGGGCGAACTCGGCAGGTGCTGGCCGGGCAGGGCGGCCGCCGTCAGGAGCCGTCAGGAAATGCTGCGCCCGCCGTCGATGGGCAGGCACACGCCGGTGAGGAAACTCGCGTCGTCGGATGCCAAGAACGCAGCCGCGGCGGCCACGTCTTCCGGGCTCGTCAGCCGCCGCAGGGGGATGCCTCGAATCAGCGCGGCGCGGTTCTCTTCCGGCAGTGCTTCCACGCCGAGCGCTCCGCGCATGAAGCCGGTGTCCGCTGCCACCGGGTTGAGGGCGTTGACGCGAATCTTGTGGCGCGCCAGTTCCACCGCAAGGCCGCGCGTCATCGTCATCACGGCGCCCTTGGTGGCGTTGTAAACGGTCACGCCGGGGCGCGGGGCCACGGCACCGATGGAAGCCGTGTTCAGGATGACGCCGCCGCCTTGCTCGATCATGATGGGCGCCGCCTGCTTCACGCCGAGCCACACGCCCTTCACGTTGGTGGCGAAGACGCGCTCGAACTCTGCCTCTTCGAGTTCCCACGCCGGCCCGGATAGATGCGAGAAGCCGGCGTTGTTCACCAGCACGTCGAGACGGCCATCCATGCCTCGCGCGGCGTCGATCATCGCGGCAACGTCCTCGGCTTGGGAAACGTCCGCCCCGAACGCTTGCGCAGACCCGCCGGCGCTGACGATCCCTGCCACCACTGCGGCGACCGCTTCCGCATTGATGTCCGCGGCCAGCACGTTGGCGCCTTCGGCGGCGAAGCGCCGCGCCATGGCGGCGCCGAAACCTGAACCCGCGCCGGTGACGGCCACGGTTCTGCCTCGAAAACGGTTTGCTTCCATTCCTTCGTTGTCCTAGAGGTGTTGTCCTAGAGGCGCTTAACGCTCGTAGCCGGCTGTCATTTCTTCTCGGGGCGGCGCGGGTGAGGATGGATGTCGAGCCGCGGCATGCCGTCTGCCTTCACGTCGTAGCCGAAATGCACCTTGTCGAGCATGACCAATGGATCGCGCAGGTCCACCATGCCGGGGCCAGCCGCCGAGTAGCCGCCTTGGTAGCCCAGCACGCGCTGCAGGCGGCGCGGCATCTTGGCCACCTCCTCGCGCGGCACGCCGATGTACTGGTTCTCCTGCTGGCGCAGGAAGGCCAAGTTGAAGTTCAGGTTCAGCGCCATGCGGCTTTCTTGGGTGGTGTTGGTGCCGCCACCGTGCCACATCGCCCCGCTCCAGCCCACCAACGAGCCGGCCTGCATCTCGATTTGCACGGTCTCCACATCCGGCGGCTGGCGCACGGCCTGGTCGTGCCAAAGATGCGAGCGGGGCACCAGCCGCGTGGCGCCGTTGGCCTTGGTGAACTCCTCCACGGCGATCACCACGTTCATCAGGAATGGCCGATGCGGGCGTGGGATGGGCCAGATGCTGTCGTCCTGATGCAATGGCTGCGCCTTGGCGCCGGGCAGGAGATCGAACAGCACCGCTGCGGACACCTGCACGCGATCCTTCAGCACTCCCTGCGCCAATGCCAGCAGGCGCGGATCACACACCAAGTCGTCCACGCAGCGGGTTTTGGCCAACAGGTTGTGGGCGCGCACCGTCGTGCGCTCCGGCGGCAGCGTCTCGCGCAGCGGATTCACCTCGCGCCGCAAGTCATCCCGCAGGCGCCGTGTGCGCTCGGCGTCGAGCCAGTTGGGGATGACGACATAGCCATCTTCCTCAATGGCTTGAAGCCACTTGTCCAAGCCGGGCACCACGAACCGCTCGCCATAGACGTCGACGGCGTTGTCTTCGGTGTGCGCGGTGTCTGGTGCGGACAATGGCGGGGCCCTTAAAGTGGAGAAGGCGAAAATGATAGGGGAAACCGCTTTGGGGCGGTATGGCTGAAGCGCGCGGGCAGGGTCGGGGACAGCTTGGTGCGCTCGCTGCGCCGTCGCGTGGCTGTTGCCCGCGGCGGGGAGGCGCTGCGCCTGCCTGCTAGATGCCTTGGGTGCCTTGCAGGGAAAAGACAGCCGCCAACACCGCGAGCAAGACGGCACCGACCATGCCGTAGATCGCCAGCGTTTCCCACCGCGCCCCACGCAGGACGAGGGCGCGCACGGCGTCTGGCGAAGCGGCGGTGGCGAAGCTGTTCAAGCGATAGCGCGTGAGGCCATCGCGCTTGGGCAGCTTGACGAACAGCTCCGGCACCGTGTCCAGCAGGCGCTTGGCTGCCAGCGCGGACATGCCGACACGCAAGCCGATCTGGCGTGGATGCAGGCCGATCGCCGGATCGTCGCGCAACGTCTCGTAGACGGCGAGGATGCGCTGGGTGCGGCCGCGAAAGCGTGGCCAAGCGCCGTCGATGGAGAACATGCGGTGATGATAACGGCTCGCGCCGCCGCTGGTTCCTTTAGAATCCGTGGCACCCAGCATGGAACGCTACATCGTTCATGCCCATCATCAAGAAGCCGCGCTGGTTCGCCCGGCGTCGCGCTGCCGGCGAGGAAGACCAAGCCGCCGTCGCGCCGCCGGCCCCCGAGTCGGATGCCAAACCGCATTCCGTTGGTGTGGACGAAGGCCCGGTGCGCGTGGAAAGCCAAGCACCAGCGCTCGGGATCCCGCCGGCCGCCGCGCCGGATGCCGAACCGCCTCTCGCGGATGCCGCCGAAGGTGCGGACGAAACCCCCGCCCGTCGCCGCCGGCCATGGGTGGGCGTCACGCAAATCGCCACCGTGCTGGCCTTGGTGGTGGTGGCGCTTGCGTTTTCCCGAGAGCGCGGCGGCGCGCCGGCGCCGGGCGCTGGTGCCGGCGCCCGGTCGCCGAGCGTGGCGGCGCCGCTTGTCAACGTCATCTTGCCCCGCGTGGAAACCGCCGCGGTGTCGGTGGAAGCCACTGGCACGGTGACGGCGCGCAGTTATGTGGCGCTGACGCCGCAGGTGGGCGGGCGCGTCATCGAAGTGTCGGATGCCTTGCGCGACGGCGGCGCCTTCGCCGCGAACCAAACGCTGCTCGTCATCGATCCTGAAGACTTCGTCTTGGCTTTCAACCAAGCCCAAGCCGATGTCGCCGGGGCGTTGGCAGACATGCGGTTGCGGCGCGCCGAGAGTGAGGCGGCGAGCGCCAACTACACGCTGTTGCACCCTGGTGAGGAGGTGCCGCCGTTGGTGGCGAAACTGCCGCAAATCGCGCAGAGCGAAGCGCGCTTGGCGGCGGCGCGCGCCCGCCAAGCCATCGCCGCTTTGGATCTCTCGCGCACGCGGTTCTCCTTGCCGTTCGCCGGCAAGGTGACGCAGACCACCGCGGAGCTGGGCCAAATCCTCACACGCAACCAGTCGTTCGGCCAAGCGTATGCGTTCGACGCGCTGGAAGTGACGGCGCCGATTGGGCAAGAGGACCTGCGGCGGCTAGCACCGGTCGCCGGCCGCCGCGCCACCGTCGAGAGCGGTGGCGTGACATTCGCCGCCACGGTGGGGCGCGTCTCCGCCGAGCTGGACGAACGCACGCGTTTTGCGCGGCTTTACCTCAGTTTGGATGGCGCGGCGCGGATTCCGCCCGGCACGTTCGTGGACGTCGTGGTGCAGGGGCCAACGCTGCAGGATGTCTTCGTGCTGCCGGAAGCTGCCGAACAGGCCGGCGGTCGTGTCTGGCGAGTGGTTGAAGACCAGCTCGCGCAGCAAGCGCTGACCATTCTCGGACGCTCCGCCGACGGCTTGCAGGTGGCGGCCTTCGACCCCGGCCAAGGGGTGGTGGTTGGCGCTGCGCCCGGCGCCCGCGAAGGCCTCGCCGTGCGTGTGCTGGGCAATCCCCGCTCACGGCCGCGCAGCGTCGCCGGGCCGTGAGCGACGCCGCGCAGCCGAGGGCGGCAGTCGCGCCGCGGCCGCAGCGCCGGGGCCTCGTCGCCGCGTTCTCGCACAATCCCGTCGCCGCCAACTTGGTGATGGCGGTGATGCTCGTTGGCGGCACGTTGGCCGCCTTCGGGTTGACGGCACAGGTCTTCCCCACCATCGACCCGGGCGTCATCCGCATCACCGTGCCGTATCCGGGCGCCACCCCCACCGAGGTGGAGGAGGGCATCACGCGGCGGGTTGAGGAGGCCACCCTCGGCATTGACGGCGTGGAGCGCGTCCTCTCCACCGCCTCGGAGAACATGGGCGTGGTCACCGTGGAGCTCAAGGACCGCGTCGACAAGATCAAGGTGCGCAACGACGTGGACACCGCGGTGGACCGCATCGCGGACTTTCCGCCCGAGGATGCCGAAGAGCCGGACATCGTGGTCGCCCAGACCATCAGCGACGTGATGACGTTGGTGATGTCTTCGGAATTGGGCGAGCGGGCGCTGCGTCAAGCCGCCGAGCTCTTGGAACAAGAACTGTTGGCGCTGCCGGCCGTGTCGCTGGTGTCGCTGGTCGGCGCTCGGGACTACGAAATCGCCATCGAGGTGCGCGAGGAAGCGCTGCGCCGGCATGACCTCTCCATGAGCCATGTGGCGGCGGCGGTGCGGGCGTCCTCGCTCAATCTCTCCTCCGGCGAGATCCGCACTGGCGCCGGGGATTTGCTGCTGCGCACCAACGCCAAGCGTGAGCGGGGCGAGGAGTTCGAGAACATCGTGCTGCGCGCCACGCCGGATGGCGGCATCCTGCGCTTGGGCGACGTGGCCGTCATCCGCGACGGCTTCGCCGACGTCGACCTCATCAACCGCTACGCCGGCCGCGACAGCGTGTTCGTGCGCATTCAGAAGTCTGAGGCGGAGGACGCCATCGCCATCGCGGAAGCGGTGCAGGGGCGCTTGGCCGCGTTCGAGCCCCCGCCGGGCATCGACATCGCGGTGTGGGACGATCAAACGGAGATATTGAACGCGCGCTTGAGCCTGCTGTTGCGCAACGGTGCGCTGGGCTTCGTGCTCGTGTTCCTGTTCCTCGTGCTGATGATGGATTTGCGGCTCGCCTTCTGGGTGGCGATGGGCGTGCCGATCTCCTTCATGGGCGCGTTCCTGCTGTTCGAGTACGTGGGCGTGAACATCAACATGGTGTCGCTGTTCGCGCTCATCATCGTCATCGGCATCGTGGTGGACGACGCGGTGGTGGTGGGCGAGAACATCATCACCGAGCGGGAGAGCGGCGAGTTCGCTGGCGCCGAGGCGTCCATCGTCGGCGTGCGCGGCGTCTTCGGCCCCGTGCTGGTGGGCGTGCTCACGACGATGGCGGCGTTTGCGCCCTTGTTGTTGGTGAGCGGCACGATGGGGCAGATCATGGGGCAGGTGCCGGTGGTCGTCATCGCGGTGCTCGGCATGTCGCTCATTGAGGCGTTTCTCATCCTGCCGGCGCACCTCTCCCACCACGGCACTTGGAGCCGCTGGCCGCTCGACGTCGTGCAAGCGAAGGTTGGCGCCGGTGTGCGCCGCTTCCGGGACGTCCACCTCACCGCGGCCGTCGGCGCCGCCGTGCGCCGGCGCTACCTCACGTTGCTTGCCGGCGTGGCGTTTGCGGGGCTGGCGTTCTCGCTGGTGGCTAATGGCGCCGTGCGGTTCATCTTCTTCCCAACCTTGGAGGCGGATTCCATGCGGGCGAATTTGGAGTTCCCCGTCGGCACGCCATTCGCCACCACCCGCGCCGCCGCGACGCAAATCGAAGCAGCGCTGCACGAGATGAACGCCGAGGTGGGGGGCACGTCGATCAGGGCGGTGAGCGTCACCATCGGCGGCCGCATCCAAACCGGGGGTGGCGGCCCCGCGGGCGATGGCGCCTCCCGGTTCGGCAGCCACATCGCCACAGTGCAGGCGCAGCTCAACACCGAGCCGTTGCGCCAGCTCTCCGCGCGCGAACTCGAAAGCCTCTGGCGCCGCGCGGTGGGCGCGGTGCCGGGTGTGGAACGGCTCACGTTCGTGGCGGACTTCTTCAGCGGCTCAGCGGTGGAGTACGAGCTCTCGCATCGGGACGAAGAGGTGCTGATGGAGGCGGTGGAGTTCTTGAAGGGCCAATACGCAAACACCCCCGGCGTCACCGAGATACAGGATTCCATCAGCCTCGGCAAAAGGCAGTACGACATTGAGCTCACCGCGGCCGGCGAGGCGGCGGGCCTCACCCCGGCCGGCGTGGCGCGGCAGTTGCGGCAGCACTTCTTCGGCGATGAAGTGCATCGCATCCAGCGTGGGCGCCAAGAGTTGAAGGTGATGGTGCGCTACCCCAGGGAGCAGCGCAGCAGCGCGCGGGACTTCTTCAATGTGCGCATCCGCCTGCCGGATGGGGTGGAGGCGCCGCTCTCGACCGTTGCGCGGGTGCGCGAATCGCGCAGCTACTCGGAGATTAACCGGGTGGATGGGCGCCGCGTGGTCACCGTGTCTGGCAAGGTGGACACCACCGTCACCACGCCGACGGACGCGAGCCAAGCGGTTGAAGCGCACTTCCCCAACATGCGGCGGGACTACGCAGGCCTGCAGGTGGCGCAGGCCGGCTTTGGCCGCGAGCAGGCGCAAGACATCGAATCCCTGAGCCGCTTGGCTGCGGTGGCGCTGCTCGTCATCTACACGCTGCTCGCCTCGCAACTCAAGAGCTATGTGCAGCCGTTGATCGTGCTGGCGGCGGTGCCGTTTGGGGCCGGTGGCGCCTTCATCGGACATTTCGCGATGGGTTACGACTTGTCGTTCATCTCCATCTTCGGCGTGGTGGCGCTGAGCGGGGTGGTGGTGAACGATTCGTTGGTGCTGGTGGATCGCTACAACCGGATGCGCACCGCTGGGCTCGCGCCGAGGGAGGCAGTGGTGGCTGCCTCGCGGCATCGCTTCCGTGCCATCTTGCTGACGACGGCGACCACCGCGTTGGGGCTCACGCCGATGCTGTTCGAGACCAGCATCCAAGCGCAGTTCCTCATCCCAATGGCCATCAGCTTGGCCACGGGCATCGTGTTCGCGAGCGTCGTCATCCTGTTCTTGGTGCCGGCGCTGCTGATGATTCGGGAGGACCTGCAGCGGGACGAAGGCGGGCGCGAAGCGGCGCGTGGTGGTAGGGCGCTGTCTGCTTAGATTGGCTGCCTAGACGGCCCGCCGATTGGCTGCCTAGAACTGAAACTCCGGCAGCTGCGCCTTCAGGCCGTCCAAGGCCGGGGTGATGGTGACTTGGCACGAGAGCCGCGAGCGCTCATGGCGCTCGCTCGTCAAATCCAGCATTTCCGCCTCCCGCTCGCTCGGCGGGCCCACCACCTTGAACCAGCGCTCGTCGAACATGACGTGGCAGGTGGCGCAGGCGCACTCGCCGCCACAATCCGCATCGATGCCGGGCACGAGGTTGTCCACCGCCGCGCGCATCAGCGATTGGCCTGTTTCCAAGGAGACGGTGTGCTCGGCACCGCTATGTTCGATGAAGGTGACGCGGGGCATGGGCGCATATTCTGCCCGAAGTGGGCTTAAACGGAAACTTGGCATGTTCGCTGGGGCTGGGTGGCCCCAGCGCTGCCCAGCGTGAGGCGTGACAGGCGACGAAGCAGGACTGGAGCCGGCGCGGAACATCCGCGGCACCTAGCGCTTAAGGCGGCGGTGGTACCAGCCGCGGCATGAGGGCCACATTGGGCCCGGTCCGAACGCGCCCCGGATGAACTCGGCGGCTCAACTCACGCAAGCGCCTTCATCGGCTGCGGTCGCCGGCACAGGGACGTTCGGGCTGTGCGTTGACTGCCTATCGCTGGCCACGACCATGCGTTACGCTTGTTGACTGGCACGAGACAACTCCGCGGGAGCCAGGACGCATCCGGAGACGGATCGCTGTGCGCACACGATGTGATGTCACGGGCTGCCCCGACTTTCGCGGACTGACTATGAAGAGCGACAGTTCCTACGACGACTTCGTTGATCGGCTGGCGATCCTGATCAGAAAGCGCCCGCTGCTAATCACGACGACGCTGAGCAATATCTTCACCATGCGCCTCATCGGCAACAAAACGCACGGCGACCTAGCGGAGATTGCCGTTTCCGAGTTCATCAATCAATATATGTATGACTTCCGATCAGTCCATGTCGGCAAGGATCTGTTCCGAGCGAAGTCGAAGGAAGAGGACATCAAGATAGTCAACGAACTCACGAATGACGAGTTTCCTGTTAGCTTGAAAGCGTACGGACATGGCCCGCTCCAACTCTCTACGGATAAGGAGTTCCGCATGTACCCGAGATTGCAACAGGAAGGCGAGGAGATCCGAGGCAAGGTGGCCGTGCAGCGGGTCCTAGGAACCGCTGCTTTTTCTGGTTTCAAGCAAGTCAACGTTCTACCACTGATTTACGACGAGAGACGAAGACGATGCAACATCCTCGTCTTTGACTACGACCGTGTGGTGCGGCGAACCTCGCTGATTGCCAGACATGCAGCGGGCCAGCGCCGAAAGCACCCTGTCTATCGCTTCTATGACGAGGCGCGGAACTATATCTGCGAGGTACGCTACGGTGACGCTACGGCAAACGCACTTCAACGGGGTCTGTGGACTCACACGAGGAACAGCGAGGCGTACTTCCGTAGCGTTACGGGCGGTTGGATCGACTATTCCACCAGCGATACGCTTGTCGAACTGTTCTCCCATGGGCTGGTGGCGTCCGAGCATGGGCACTTGGCCGCATTGGAAGCGGTTAAGGCCGACATCGATCGCCTTAAGCGCGATCCAAGCAACGCACCATGAACCAGCTTCAACTCTTGGAAGATCGCATTGATGCGCCTCCCACCGAGGGTATCAAGTACGCCGGATCCAAGCTCAAGCTCATTCCCTACATCCTCAAACTTGCTAGAAGGACTGGGGCGCGAACGGTGCTGGACGGCTTCTCGGGCACCACTAGAGTGTCGCAAGCATTCGCACAGCAGGGATACGAGGTACGCTGCAACGACATCGCCGTCTGGTCGGAGGCGTTCGGCAATTGCTATTTGAGGAACGAGAAGAGCAAGGAACATTACCAAGATCTGCTTGACCACCTCAACGCCGTTCCGCCGACCGACGGCTGGTTCACGGAACACTATGGGGGACTGCCAAATGGTGGCTGCTCTGTGCAGAGCGACGGCCTCAAAAGGCCATGGCAGATCAAGAACACCAGACGCCTCGACGCGATCCGACAGGAGATCGAAGTGCTGCGGCTTGATGCCGTTGAGAAGGCGGTGGCATTGACGAGCCTAATTTTGGCATTGGACAGAGTGGACAGTAGCGTCGGGCACTTTGCTTCTTATCTGCGGGACTGGTCGCCGCGGTCATACCAAGACTTGACGCTGCGATTGCCGGCGTTGCTATCTTCGCACGGCCAACATAGAGTGTCCCGGAGCGACATATTCGATCTGTTACCGACTCAGCAAATCGATCTAGCGTACTATGACCCGCCCTATGGATCGAACAACGAGAAAATGCCTCCGTCGCGAGTACGCTATGCAGCCTACTACCATGTCTGGAAGACTGTTGTTCTGTCGGACGCCCCTGCATTGTTCGGCAAGGCGATGCGAAGAAAGGATACGTCCGATCCAGTCGCCGCTTCCCCCTTCGAGGAGTTTCGTCGGAATGCCGACGGAAAGCTCGCTGCCGTTGAAGCCGTTGATCGATTGATTGCGGCGACCAACGCGAGTTACGTCATGCTGTCATACGGTTCCGGTGGGCGGGCGACGGCCGCGGAGTTGAATGAAGTAATGCGCCGCCACGGCAGGCTGGAGGACGTCGTTGAACTTGATCACTCGAGAAACGTGATGGCTAGCATGACTTGGACAAACAAGTGGCTGCAAGACGCCGAGAAGCCAAATAGAGAGTTCTTGTTTCTTCTCGAGAAGGACAGGTGAAGCTGTTGACATTTCGGCGGCGTCCGTAGGGGGGCGCGGAGTTGGGAGGGCGCGGCAGAGTCGGACCGGGCGGCGCGGGACGAAGTGGAACCTGTTGATACCGTGGTCGAGCGTGCCGCGGCATGAGGGTCCCATTGGGCCGCGAATGGCGCGTCCGAACCGGCGGGGCCGAACTGCACGATTCTTCCTACGGGCATCCCATCGGCTGAGTTCGCCCGCAAAGCAGGATATTCCTGCTCTTTGCGTCGACAGGCAATTGACGGCGAGTTGGTCTGCTCTGATACTTCTGTTATGACTGACACATCAGAAAGCACCATCGAGCCGCTCCCGGCGCCGGTGGAGAAGTTCATCCTGCATTGGGGCGACATGGGCAATCACTGGGGGGTGAATCGCTCCATCGCCCAGATTCACGCGCTGCTCTACCTTTCGGACGGCCCGCTCACCGCGGAACGCATCGCGGCGCGGCTTGGCATCGCCCGCTCTGGCGTCAGCAACTCGCTGCGCGAGCTGGTGAACTGGAAGCTCATCCGCCGCGTGCCGATGCGCGGTGATCGCCGCGACCACTTCGAGGCCGAAACGGACCTCTGGGAAGTGGTGAAGCGCATCGCCGAAGGCCGCAAAGCCCGCGAAGTGGACCCGGCGCGGGCAGCTTTGAAGGAGTGCGTTGCCGCCGCGGAGGCCGACCCAGACGTCGACGGCACCGCCATGACTCGGCTGGCGGACATGATGGCCTTCATCGAGACGATGAATAGCTGGTATGAACAGATGCTGACGTTGCCGAAAACGAGCTGGGTGGCGCTCATCAGCTTGGGCTCGCAAGTGGTGCGGGCGCTGCGGCCAGGGGGCGGGAGCCGCCCGCAGTGAGGCCGCCGCCCAGCACCGACGCGCCGCCCGGCGAGCGCTGGCTCGTCACCGGCGGCACCGGGTTCATCGGGCGGCGGCTGGTGGAGGCGTTGTCTGCGCAGGATGTGACGGTGCTCACCCGCCATGCGGTGTGCGCCGCGCTGCCGTCGCGGGTGCGGCTGGTCGAATCCTTGGACGAACTTGGCGCTGATGCGAGTTTCGACGTCGTCGTTCACTTGGCCGGCGCGCCCATCGCCGCTGGCGTTTGGACGCGCGCCCGGCGCGAACGCATCCTCGCTTCCAGGCCACGCATCGCGCAGCAGCTATTGGGGTTGCTCGAACGCGCGCCGCCGCCGCCCAGGGTGTGGATCAACGCTTCCGCCGTTGGCTGGTATGGGCTGCGCGGCGATGAGTGCTTGGATGAGACGGCGCCCCACCGGGATTGCTTCAGCCACGCGGTGTGCGCGGCGACAGAAGCGGCGGCGGTGCCGGCTTCAGAGTTTGGCGTGCGCGTGGCGCAGTTGCGCATCGGCCTCGTGCTCGCCCGGCAGGGCGGCTTGCTGGCGCGGCTCCTGCCGCCGTTCCAACTCGGCTTGGGCGGGCCGCTCGGCTCTGGGCGGCAATGGATGTCTTGGATTGAGCGCCACGACCTTGTGCGGCTCATCTTCCATGTTGCCGCGGACGGCTCCTTAGCCGGCGCCGTCAACGCCACGGCGCCGCATCCGGTGGACAACCAGGCGTTCACGCGGGCGCTGGCGCAGGCCTTGGACAGGCCGGCCTTCTTGCGCGTGCCGCGCGCGCCAGTCACTTGGCTGTTGGGGGATTTGGCGCGGGAGCTCTTGTTTGGCGGGCAGCGTGTCGTGCCGACGCGGGCGGTGGCGAGCGGCTTCACATTCCGCCATCCGCGGCTGCCGGAAGCGCTGACGCAGGCGCTTGGCTAGCCCGTCGCTTGCTTAGCGCTGCCGCTTCATCCAAGGCATGTTGACGACCTTGGCCCTGAGTGTGGCGGTTGGGAACTGCACGGCGATCTCGCGGCCGGGTTCGTCGTAGGGCCGGTTCAGCATCACGAAGCCGATGTTCCGCTCTAGGCGGGGCGAGTAGCCGGCGCTCGTCAGATGGCCGGCCTCCTCGCCATCGGCCAGCACCGGCAGCCGATGTTCGATCCCGTTCCACAGCGGCTCGCCCTCGATCTCCGCCCCCAACATGCGCCGTGTGAGCGGCTTGGCTGCGATGTCGCGCAGGGCGTCTTGGCCGATGAAGGGGGCTTCGGAATCCAGCTGCACGGTCCAACCCAAGCCCACCTCGAATGGGTTGGTGGCCGTGTTGAGGTCCGTGAGATAGGCATAGATGCCGGCTTCTAACCGCAGGGCGAGGTGCGGTGCGCCAGCGGAGATGCCGAGCGGCTGCCCGGCCTCCCAGAGCCGCTGCCAAAGCGCCTCGCCAAGTTCGGCGTCGCGCAGGAACAGCTCGAAGCAGCGCTCGCGGCTGTAGCCCATGCGCCCCACCAAGAGCGGAATGCCATCGAAATCGAACTCGCGGAAGCGGTAGAAGCCCAATTCGCGCACCCAGTCGCCAAGCAGGCCGGCCAGGAGCTCCGTGGAGCTCGGCCCCTGCACCTGCAGCGGCGACACGTCCGGCTCGCTCACGGTCACGGCGTCATCCCCGTTGGCGGCCAAGCCCTGTGCCCACAGCAGCGTGTCGCTGTCCGCCAGGGAGAACCAAAAGCAATCTTCGGCTACCCGCAGCGCAACGGGATCGTTGAGGATGCCGCCGTCAGGATTGGTGATGAGCGCGTAGGCGGCTTGCCCCACTTGCAGCTTGGACAGGTCTCGCGGCGTGAGCAGTTGGGCGAAGCGCAGCGCATCGGCGCCGCGCACCTGCATCTGGCGCTCGCACGCCACATCCCAAAGCTGCACGTTCCGCACCGCGCCCCAATAGTCCTCCTCTGGCGCGGCGTATGCCATCGGCAGATACATGTGGTTGTAGACCGTGAAGGCGCTGGCGCCGTGGCGCAGCGTCGCCGCGTGAAAGGGAGACTTCCGCACCCGCGGCCCAAAAGCGATCTTGGGCTGGCTGCCCACTGCCGACTCAGCCATGTTGACGCCCCGCTACGCCACCGACGGCGCGGCAGTATATTCGCAGTGGGCGGAGGTGGGGCGGGGCTCGGGGAGCCGCGACGGGGCCCATCCGCCAGCGGCACCCCTCGCGTCAAGTCGGATACCATCGAGACACGTCAGCATCCGGCGAGAGCATGGCAACACGAGAACATCGCGCACCGCGCAGCACCGGCTTCGACACCTTGACGCTGCACGCCGGGCAGGTGCCGGATTCCGCCACCGGCGCACGCGCCACGCCGATCTACCAAAGCGCGTCGTTCGTGTTTCCAGACACCGACCATGCGGTGGGCCTCTTCAACATCGAGCGGGCAGGGCACGTTTACTCGCGGCTCTCGAATCCCACCAACGCGGTGCTGGAGGAGCGGGTGAGCGCGTTGGAAGGCGGCGTCGGCGCCATCGCGGTGGCGAGTGGGCAGGCGGCGCTGCATCTCGCCATCGCCACCATCTGCTCCGCGGGGGATCACATCGTCGCGTCGCGCTCTTTGTACGGCGGTTCGCACAACCTGTTGGAGTACACGCTGCCGCGCTTTGGCATCGAGACGACGTTCGTCGATCCGCGTTCTCCGCAAGCCTTCGCCGCCGCGGTGCGGCCCAACACGAAGCTCATGTTCGGCGAGACGTTGGGCAACCCCGGGATTGAGGTGTTGGACATTCCGGCTGTGTCTGCCGTCGCCCATGCCGCGGGCATGCCGCTGCTGGTGGATTCCACCTTCACCACACCTTGGCTTTGCCAGCCGTTTCGCCTCGGCGCAGACCTCGTGATGCACTCGGCAACGAAGTTCCTGAGCGGCCACGGCGTGGTCATCGGCGGGTTGGTGGTGGATGGCGGCACCTTCGATTGGGAGGCGTCGGGCCGCTTTCCCACGCTGACGGCGCCCTACGCCGGCTTTCACGACCTCACGTTTGCCGAGGAGTTTGGCCCGCAGGCGTTCATCACGCGGGCGCGCAAGGAGGGCATCCGTGATTTCGGCGCCTGCATGGCGCCCACCACCGCATTCCACATCCTGCAAGGGCTTGAAACCTTGCCGCTGCGAATGGAGCGCCATGTGGCGAACGCCTTGGCGGTGGCGGAGTTCTTGGCTGGGCAAGACGCTGTGGAGAGTGTCGGCTATCCGGGCTTGGCGAGCCATCCAGACCACGAGTTGGCGCAACGGCTGCTGCCGCGTGGCGCCGGCGCGGTGTTCGGCTTCCACATCAAGGGTGGCCGCGCCGCCGGGCGACGCTTCATCGAGGCGTTGTCACTCTTTTCGCATCTTGCCAATGTCGGCGACGCGAAGTCCTTGGTCATCCATCCGGCCAGCACCACCCACCATCGCATGGATGACGCAGCGTTGGCCGCTGCCGGCATCGGCGAGGGGCTGGTGCGTCTCTCCGTGGGCCTTGAAGACCCGGCGGACCTCGTTGATGACTTGAACCGCGCCCTGCGGCGTTCACAACGCGCTCCCGCCGCCGCGCGCCCGGCCGCGAAGGCCGCCGCCGCATCATGAGGTTCAAGGTTCGCGGCAAGGTGGCATTTGCCGGCACCGGTTCGGGCCATGCGGCCGCGGATGCGCCGACGGTGATCTTCGTGCATGGCGCCGGCATGGATCACACGATTTGGGTGATGCCGGCGCGTTGCTTCGCGCGCCGCGGTTATCGGGTGCTGGCCGTTGATCTGCCTGGGCATGGCCGCACCGACGGGCCGGCCCTCACGCGCATCGAGGCGATGAGCGCGTGGCTTGCCGAGGTGTGCGACGCGCTGGGCGTGACGCAAGCCGCGGTGGCCGGGCACAGCATGGGGTCCCTCGTCGCCTATCGCTTCGCGGCAGACTTCCCGGCGCGTTGCCGGGCGCTGGCGTTGCTCGGCACATCCATGCCGATGCCGGTGGCGGACGCGCTGCTTGCCGCCGCCGCGGACGATCACCACGCCGCCATCGACATGGCCAACGCATGGAGCCACAGCGCCGGCGCCACGCTGGGCGGCAACCGCAACCCCGGCATCTGGATGTTGAGCGCTGGCGAGCGGCTGATCGAGCGTGCCGGCCCGGGCGTGTTCCATGCAGACCTCGCCGCTTGCAACGCTTTCGATGCCGCGGCCGTGGGGCCGGTGACGGCGCCGACGCTGGTGATCGCCGGCGATGCGGACCGGATGACGCCGCGGCGGGCGGGCATCGACGTGGCGCGGTCGCTGCCGGATGCGCGCGTCGTCACGTTGGCGGGGTGCGGCCACTCCATGCTGGCCGAGCGCCCGAACGAGGTGTTGGACGCGCTCACGGAGATCTGCTGAGGCGGTCGCTTAAGCCAAGGTTGGCTCTGCCGCGCGGGTTGCCAGACGCTCCAACGCCGCCGCGCGCGCCGCGCGCGCCTTGGCCCGCACGGCCGCCGAGAGCGGACCATGCCAATCGTCCAACAGCACGGCGTCTTCATAGATCACGCGGCTGCCTGCCCGCTCCACCACATAGCTCGGCGTCACGATGTACAGCACACGCACATCCTCTGCGCCGTCGTTGCGCAGCTCTAGGAGCGTGCCGGGTGTGGTGAGGAGCGCTTCGCCGGCGGCTATGATGGCTTCGCGTGGCGGCGCGTAAGCGGCATCCTGCGTGCGCGTTGCGAGTTTGCCGGCGATCACATAGGTGAGCTGCGTCACCACCGGATGCGCGTGGATGGCCGAGCGCACGCCGGGACGCAAACGCCCGGCGGCCACGCTCACGTCACCGAGGGCCGCGAGGTTGAACTCCCCCGGCGCGCCGTCGGTGGCGTTCAGAAAGGCATCGACCTCGGTGCCATCCGCGGCCGGCGCAAAGCCGCGGGGTTGGAACGTCGCCGTCAAATGCCGGCAGACTCCCGATACGCCCGCCACCGCTCAAACGCGGCGGACATGGCCTGATGTCGGTCTGTCACCTGTTCGGCGAACTCCGGGTGGGTGAAGATGTATTCCTCGTCTTGGATGATGGCGTGCAACACCATGTCGCCCACGTGCGCTGGATCCAGCGCGTTGCGCCGAAACTGTTCCAGCATCGCCTCGCGGCCTTGCTCGCCGCCGCGGAAATTGGCGAGATCCGCGGTGTCTGTCTCGGCCTGCATCGCTGCCGGGCGGTTGCGGCCGGATTCGAAGATGTTGGTGTTCACGACGCCTGGGCAGAGCACGGACACCCCGATGTGGTGGGGCGCCAAGTCCATCCGCATCGCCTCAGACATGCCGACGACAGCGAACTTGGTGGCGTTGTAAACGCCTAGGCCGCCGATGGCCAAGTGGCCGGCCATGGAGGCGGTGTTGACGAAGTGGCCGCCTTCGCCATGCGCCTTGATGCGATCCGTGAACGTTTGCACGCCGTTGATGACGCCATTCACGTTCACGCTCACCACCCAATCCCAATCCGCATAGGACATGGCGTCCGTGGGGCCGCCCACCGCCACGCCGGCGTTGTTGCACACCACATGCACCTTGCCGAAGGCGGCCTCGGTGGCGTCCGCGGCGCGCGCCATCGCGTCTCGGTCTGTCACGTCAACCTGCAGCGGGATGACCTCGGCGTTGGTCGGCGCCAAGCTGGTGGCGGCGGCTTCCAAGGCGCCTTCCTCAATGTCTGCGATGGCCACGTTCATGCCAGCCGCCGCGAATGAACGCGCCATGGCGAGGCCGATGCCGCTTGCGCCGCCGGTGACGAACGCTGTCTTGCCGGCCACATCCCGCATGTCTCTGCCCTCGCGTCACGAATGAAGCGCCGGATGGTATCACCGGGACGGATGGCGCTGGGCCGGTTCGAGGCGACCGGGGAGGGTGGCGGTGAGGAGGCGCGGCCTGATGTTTGGCGCGCCCCAGCCGGGCTCTGATATCCGGCGCCGCCCCGCTCTACGTCTGCCCTTGCCGCTAACTTGGCGGCAAGTCGGCCAAAGCTGCGGCCAGCGCATCCCACTGGCCGGCGAAGAAGTGATCCGCGCCGGCGATGGGGCGCACGTCGAAGGCGTCTGGGGCCGCCTCGAATGCGGCCAACGCGCAATACGGGTCGGCATCCCCAGCAATCACCGTGGCAGGCGTTGCCGGACATGTGCTGTTTTCGAGATTCAACATCACGTTCGGCGGCGCCACCAAGATGAGCCGTTCCACATTGGCAAGCCGTGTGTGCGCCCGCCACGCCACGCTCGCTCCGAACGAGTAGCCGGCGAGCCACAACGCCGCCGGCGCGTGTTCGGCGGCGAGCCACGCGCAAACGGCGAGCAAGTCTTCGGTTTCGCCCGCGCCGTCGTCGAAGCGGCCGGCGCTGGCGCCCACGCCTCGGAAATTGAAGCGCACCCGGCCGCAGCTCTTGGCCGCCAGCGCGTCATCCACCACGTCGAGCACCGCGTCGTGCATGCTGCCCCCGTACAAGGAGTGAGGATGGCAGAGCACGGCCCAGCGCCCTGATTGGCTTGGCGCCACGATGGCTTCCAGCGGCCCGGCAGGGCCCGCAATGGTCACGGCGTTCATGCTTGCTGCTCCTCCATGTCCATGTCGGCGTCTGTGCGTTGCCCCGTCGCGTCAACGGCTCGCCAAGGCTCTCGCGCCCACGGACGCGCCCCCCGCACAGGGTAAACTCGCTGGCTTCCCAATGGACGTCCGCGGAGGCACCTGACTCATGGCCATGCAGCGCACCCCCCTGTTGATGTCGCGCCTCATCGATCGCGGCGCGGAGTTGGCGCCGAACGTTGAAATCGTGACCGCCACGGCATCCGGAACGCGCCGCCACACTTATGCCGAGAGCAGGAACCGCGCCCATCAGCTCGCCCATGCGCTGGCGGACGCCGGCGTTGGCATCGGCGACCGCGTGGGCACTTTCATGTGGAACGGCTCGCGGCACTTGGAGGCGTACCACGCGGTGGCCGGCATGGGCGCGGTGCTGCACACGCTGAACATCCGCCTCTCCGCGAATGACTTGGAGTACATCATCAACCACGCCGAGGATAAGGTCATCATCGCGGACGCAGACGCGCTGCCGCTGCTGGAAGCCATCGCCGGCCGCATTCCGTCGGTGCAGAAGGTGGTCGTCGCCGTGGAGGATGGCTTTGAAGACTGGCACACGACCGTGGCGCCGGCGGAAGACTACGAGGCGTTCATCGCCGGCAAGCCCACGCGATACGAGTGGCCAGACATCGGCGAAACCGCTCCGCTGGGCCTCTGCTACACCAGCGGCACCACCGGGCGGCCAAAGGGCGTGGAGTACGAGCACCGCTCGCAGTACCTGCACACGATGGCCATTTGCATGACGGATTCGATGGGCCTCTCCGCCACCGATGCCGTGTGCGGCATCGTGCCCATGTTCCATGTGATGGGCTGGGGCATGCCGTGGGCGGGGCTGATGCTCGGCTGCAAGCAGGTGATGCCGCACCGCTTCATGGACCCAGCGCGCATCTTGCGGCTGATGGCGGACGAAGGCGTCACGCTCTCGGCCGGCGTGCCGACGATTTGGCAAGGGGCGAAGGCCGCCTACGAGGCGAATCCAAGTGGGTACGACTTATCGCAGCTGTCGCGCCTCACCTGTGGCGGCGCGGCGCCGCCGCCGTCGCTCATCCGCTGGTATTGGGATGCGTTGGGCGTGGAGATGATTCAAGGCTGGGGCATGACGGAGACCAGCCCGCTGGCCACGCTCTCGCGCCGTGTGATGCAGCGCGCGCACATCGATCTGTCGCCGGACGAGCAATCGGCCAATGTGGCCAAGGCCGGGCAAGTGATGCCGGGGCTGGAGCTTGGCATCTTCGATGACGACTTCAATCGGCTCCCCCACGATGGCGAAGCGGTGGGCGAGATTCTCGTGCGCGGGCCGTGGATTTGCGCCGAGTACTACCAGAACCCGCAGCCAGACCGCTTCCACGGCGACTGGCTCATCACCGGCGACGTGGGCAAGATCGACGCGGATGGCTACGTGATCATCTCGGATCGCTCGAAAGACTTGGTGAAGTCTGGCGGCGAGTGGATTTCCTCCGTGGATTTGGAAAACCACATCGTCGCGCTGCCCGGCGTCGCCCAAGCCTGCGTGGTGGCGCAGCCGCATCCCCGCTGGGGCGAACGCCCGGTGGCGCTCGTCATCTTGGACGACGGCGCCGACGTGCCGGCGGCCCGCATCTTGGAGCATTGCGCGACGGCGTTCGCCAAATGGCAACTGCCGGACGATGTGCTCCATGTTAAGGACATCCCGCTCACCTCGACCGGCAAGATGGACAAGAAGACCGTCCGCGCCGGGCTCGCGGCCGAGGGCTACAAGCTGCCGAGCCTGCGCTAGCGGCTGGCTTTCCTCCGGCCCCGCTGCCTGCTCGGCCCTGCATCGCTGGGCTGCGCCGCTTGCCGTCCCGCTTCGCCCGCCCATCCTCAGTTTGGGGCTGGCGGCCTCACCCTTCAGCGCTCGAACGCGAGCGCCATGCCCGGCTGCGCGGAGCGGAACGTGCCGTCGGCATAGGCCAGCTGCCCGTTCACGAATGTGTGCGTCACGCGGTGGCTGAAGGTTTGCCCGGCGAACGGCGTCCAGCCGCACTTCGACCAAACTGGCTCCTCATCCACCACGGTGTTGCGGTTCGGGTGGATGATGGCTAGGTCCGCCCAGTAGCCCTCGCGCAGGAAACCCCGTTCGCGCACGTCGAAGCGCCGCGCCGGGGCGTGCGCCGTCTTGTGCGCGATGAGTTCCGCCGGCATGTGCTCGAACAACGACAGCAGCGCGTGCTGCACCAGCGGCAGGCCGGCCGGCGCGTGGGCGTAGGGCTGCTGCTTCTCGGCGCGGGTGTGCGGCGCGTGGTCCGTGGCGATGACGTCGATGCGCCCGTCGGCCACCGCCGCCCGCAGCGCCAATCGGTCTGCCTGGCCTTTGATGGCGGGGTTGCACTTGATGTCCGCGCCCTTGGCGGGGTAGTCCGCATCATCGAAGAACAGATGGTGGACGCACGCCTCGGCGGTGATGCGCTTGCCTTCCAAGTCTCCGGGGGCGAACAGGTCTAGCTCGCGGGCCGTGGTGAGATGCAGCACATGCAGGTTGCTGCCGTGGCGCCGCGCCAGTTCCACCGCGAAGCTGGAAGACTTGTAGCACGCTTCCTCCGAGCGGATTTCCGGGTGCATCGCGAACGGAATGGCGTCGCCGTAGCGCGCCCGCGCCTGCGCTTCGTTGGCGAGGATGGTCGGCGTGTCCTCGCAGTGGGTGGCGATGACGAGCGGGGTGGAGGCGAAGATGCCCTCCAGCGTCGCCTCGTCATCCACCAGCATGTTGCCGGTGGAGGCGCCCATGAACACCTTCACGCCGCAGGCGCGCGTCGCGTCCACGGCCTTGATCGCCTCTAAGTTGTCGTTGGTGGCGCCAAAGTAGAAGGCGTAGTTGGCGAGGGACTTGGCGGCGGCGCGCCGATGCTTGTCCTCAAGGGCAGTCGCGTCGATGGTCTGCGGCTGGCAGTTCGGCATCTCCATGTAGCTCGTGATGCCGCCGGCCACCGCCGCGCGGGATTCGGTGGCGATCTCGCCCTTGTGCTCGAAGCCCGGCTCGCGGAAATGCACCTGGTCGTCGATCATGCCGGGCAGGAGCCACGCGCCTTCAGCGTCCACCGTCGCGTCCCCAGCGCTGCCGTCGATGACGCCACCGATGCGCTCGATGCGCCCACCGCGGATGGCCAAGTCGCCTTCCTGCACGGCGCCTTCGTTCACCATGCGCGCATTCTTGATGATGGTTCCCACGCCGCCCCCGCGCCCTTGCAACCCGCGTAGTGTGCGGGCAGGCGTGCGGCGAGGGCAACCGGTGGGTTGGGATCAGCACCTCCTGGACGGCATACGCGCGCAAGGGAGACCTTGGGCGCGACCGTTCAGCGACCCATGAGTTTGAAGAGAGCTTTTGGAGGCCGAACGGCACGGGGGTGCTGTATCGGCTCCGGCAACGGTTCCGCTGCCGAAGGCCAAGCCAGTGCTGCGCGTCCATCGCGAGATGCTGTGGGCGGGGAAGGAGCCGACTGCGCCGGACCTGGCGGCGCAAACTCAGCGCTCACGCGCTAAGCCATCAAGCGATCAGCGCCAAGTGGGGGTTGAGTCGGAAACACTAGAACGGTGGACGGAAACCGTCCTTACCCTCCCCGAGACTCGGAAGTCGCTCAAGCAGAATGTCCCGTACGAGATGGTAGTGATCCAGATACGCCTGCCGGAACTTCGCTGGGTGACTCGCTAGCCTTTTGGCCATCAAGGCGAGAGCCGTGTCCCGTGTTCCTGCAAGGAACTTTCCTCGTTGGAAGTGGAAAGGCTGAGCGATAAAACGCTCGACTCCGGTGTTCAAGAGGCTGTCCGCGAATCGTTCGGCATTCTCTACTAGCAGCAGTGGCGTCATCGTGATACAGGTGTCCACGCCAGCCTTACGCAACTCGCCGGCAGCTTGCAGCCGAACGCGGTTGTTCGGGCAGGACGGCTCGAAGGTCCGACGAACTTCCTCGTCATCGGTCGTGACGGTCAGGTTGACTTGAACACGCCCGCCGTTGGCCACAATGCGGCGGAACAGGGCCTCGTCGCGAACGACATCAGGGCTTCTTGTCTGGACAACCAGTTTGGGCCTATGGTGACTGGCCAGCACTTCCAACAGTCCGCGGGTTAACTTCAGCTCGCGTTCGATGGGTTGGTAGGGGTCGGTGACGCTGCTCATGTAAATCAGCTTGCCATCAAGGCTGCCACGTCTCTGTTGCAGGCGCTCTACCGCGTTCTCCTTGACTTTCACCCATTGCCCCCAAGAATCGCGTTTGGCCGTGCTGTGCGAGAAGAACGCCGCGTAGCAGTAGGTACAGCCAAACGAGCAGCCCGAGTATGGATTAAGCGTGAAGTCGTACGCGTCCATAAACCCTGTTGCTTTCGTTAGGATGTCGCGGACAGGGGCGTATTCCACGATTACCCGACCGATTCTATCTGGCTGGTCTTTGGGAGCGACCGGCTGTTCGAAGAGCAGAGATGTTTGCGCTGGAGGGCTCATGTTCGATATTCGTCGTTAAAGCGATCCCAGAGTATCGCGATGTCCTTTTGTGGAGGGTTCCAAAGTACGGCGCGTTGTAGAAATTTTTCAGAAGTCGGGCCGAGTGGCAATTGTTCGACTAGTTGGCGGCGCCAGTCGGCCGTTCTGTAGAGGGAGCCCTCAAACGTGAAGCGTTCTCGTATGGGAGGCACTACTCTAGCGTCCGATCGACAGAGTGACTGTGCGTAACGCAAGCCGATCTTATGGCATGTGATTGCCTCGTACGCGGGATCGGACGTGTTGCGAATGGTCGCGAAATCTTGCCGCAAAAGGTGGATGTTGGAGGCGTATACAGCGTGAATCGCCGTAAACCAGCAGCCTAGACTGGGGTATATCCAGCCTTCATGGGCATGACCAGACTTGTAGTAGTCGGCCAAAGAACTATAGGTTCTTCCGGAAATACGTTGCATTCCATGCTTCAGGCGAGAGAGTTCGGGAACTTGTCGAGCGACGGCTAACAGCGTCCGCCACAAAAGATGGCCGATGGACCTCATCGGTCCGCTTGGGTCGACTCCATATACCTCAACAGGAATGTCTGATGGCGATGTATCGCTTTCTGCTACCGCTATCGCCATAGCAATTTGTGTAGCCAATGCACCACACCCGACATCAATGACGTGTAGAGGTTCCGGACTTTCACGGAACGGGTGGGCAATGGCAAGCGCGAAGTTGATCTGGCGAGGTTGATACCAAGTCAGATAGAACAGTGAATCCCACTCGTTGTACTCCGGCGGCGTTCCGTACCTCAGCCTGTACAATGATTTCAAGGCATCTGCGACTCGCGCAGCGCATTCATCCGGAGACACTCCTTCACTAAGTCGCGAGTACTCGGCCTCAGCCACCTTAGCAATGGCGATGTCCAGCGCTTTGGCAACTAGCTTGAAGTCCATTTGCGACCCTCCACTGGCCATTCTACTCCAACGCACGCGGTCACGTGCGGGCGTGGCACGTTCTGGACGGTGCCGCGCCCAAAGGGAGCGGATCGGAGTTCATGACGCTAAGATGACCGACGAGGCTTTTCGACCCCAAGCGTCCGGAAGGTCGCTGACCCCGCTTGGCGGGCGACAGTGCCTGCCGGTTGTTGCGGCTACAATCCGGTCATGCGCCGCGCAGCAGTCGTCGAATCGCTCAAGGCCGCGCTGGCCCCCGGCAATCTTTTGACGGCGCCGGCGGCGCTCGCCCCGTTTGAAACCGATGGCCTCACCGCCATTCGGCAGCGGCCGTGGCTGGTGGCGTTGCCGGAGAACGTGGAGCAGGTGCGCGCGGTGCTCAAGGCGTGCCGCGAGCACGGCGTCGCGGTGGTGACTCGGGGCGCCGGCACGGGCCTCTCCGGTGGCGCCCGCCCGCTTGCCGATGGCGTCTTGCTCACGCTCACCAAGATGAACCGCATCCTTGAGGTGGATGTGGCGTCCTGCACGGCGCGGGTGGAGCCGGGGGTCGTCAACTTGAAGATCACCGAGGCGGCGGCGCCGCATGGCCTCTACTACGCGCCAGACCCTTCTTCCCAGATCGCGTGCAGCATCGGCGGCAACATCGCCGAAAACTCCGGCGGCGTGCATTGCCTGAAGTACGGCCTCACGCTGCACAACGTCCTTGGCATCACCGTGCAAACCATCGACGGCGAGGAACTCGTGCTCGGCGGCAAGACGCTCGATGCGCCGGGGTACGACCTGATGGCAGCGATGATCGGCTCCGAGGGCATGCTCGGCGTCGTCACCGAAGCCGTGGTGAAGCTGCTGCCGGCGCCGCTGGCGAAGCGGGTGCTGCTCGCGGCCTTTGACGACATCCGCCGCGCCGGAGACGCCGTGAGCGCCATCATCCGCGGCGGCATCGTGCCGGCGGGGCTGGAAATGATGGATGCGCTCGCCATTCAGGCAGCGGAAGACTTCGCCCAGGCGGGCTACCCACGCGATGCCGCGGCCGTGCTGTTGTGCGAACTCGATGGCGACGAGGCGGAAGCGGACGCGGATGCCGCCCGCGTTCAGGCCATTCTCGCCGATGCCGGCGCCAAGGAAATCCGCTTGGCCCGTTCCGAGGTCGAGCAGGAAGCCTTTTGGCGCGGCCGCAAGTCCGCCTTTCCGGCGGCGGGGCGGCTGGCGCCGGATTACTACTGCATGGATGGCACCATTCCGCGCCGGGAACTCGGCGTCGTGCTCGAAGACATTGCCGCGCTCTCGCGGCGCCATGGCTTGCCGGTGGCCAACGTCTTTCACGCGGGAGACGGCAACCTGCATCCGCTCATCCTGTTCGATTCCAGCAAGCCCGGCGAAACGGAGCGGGCGGAAGCGTTCGGCGGCGACATTCTCAAGCGCTGCGTGGCCGCCGGTGGCACGGTGACGGGTGAGCACGGCGTCGGCGTGGAGAAGCTCAACGAGATGTGCGTGCAGTTCGGCGCCGGCGAGATCGAGCAGTTCCACCGCTTGAAGGCCGCGTTCGACCCTGCCGGCCTGATGAATCCCGGCAAAGCCATTCCGACGCTCGCTAGGTGTTCCGAGCTCGGCGGCATGCATGTGCGGGGCGGGGCGCTGCCGCATCCCGAGTTGGAGCGGTTCTGACGTGGCTGCTGGGTGCGACAGCGCGGGGTCGCTCGCAGCGGCTGTGGCGGAAGCGAACCACGCAGGGCGGGAGCTCTACCTGCGCGGTGGCGACAGCAAGGCGCATCTGACTGGCTGCGGCCCCGGTGCGCCGCTTGCCACTCGGAGCCACACCGGCATCGTGGACTATCGCCCGGACGAGTTGGTCGTCACCGCGCGTTGCGGCACGTCATTGCAGGAACTCTCGACCGCGCTGGCCGCCGAGGGGCAAATGCTGCCCTTCGACCCGCCCAGGTTTGGTGGCGGCGGCACGTTCGGCGGGGCGGTGGCGGCAGGGTTCTCCGGCCCTGGAAGGCCGTGGCTTGGCGCCACGCGAGACGCCGTGCTGGGCGCGAACATCGTCAACGGGACGGGGCAGCGCCTCGCCTTTGGCGGGCAGGTGTTGAAGAACGTGGCCGGCTACGACGTGTCGAGGCTGATGGTGGGCGCCTTCGGCACGCTGGGGCTGTTGCTTGAGGTGACGGTGCGCGTCCAGCCGCGGCCGGAGGCGGTGACGACGCTGGCCAGCGCCTGCTCCGCCGAGGCTGCGGCCAGCACTTGCCAGCGCCTGCTGCGCCAGCCGCTCCCGGTGACGGCCACCTGCCATGTGGATGGGGTGCTGCGTGTGCGCGTGGCCGGCAGCGAAGCCGGCGTCCGGCGCGCCTGCGAGGCGTTGCCGCTGGATGTCGAAGAGGAGGGCGACGCCTTCTTCGACGCCGTGCGCGATCATGCGCAGCCGTTCTTTGCCGAAGCCGCCGCCACCGATGTCGCTGCAGCCGAGGCGGCCGCAGACCACGCGGGTACACCTCACGCCGCCGCAGCCGAGGCCGGCCCGACTTTGTGGCGACTGTCTCTGCCGCGTGGCGCCGTGTTCACCGAGACGGGTGCGCTCGTGGAGTGGGCCGGCGCCCAAGCGTGGTGGCGCACCGCCTTGGACGCCGAGCAGGTGCAAGCGCGGGCGCAGGCGTTAGGCGGTTTCGCCGCGCCGTTTCATGGTGGCGGATGGCCCAAGCGTTCTGCGTCTGTGCGCGCGGCCATGCAGCGCATCAAGGCCGCGTTTGACCCTAACGGCATCCTGAACCCGCACGTCATGAACGATGCGCACTAACTTGCCGGCCGCGGCGCTCGCCACGCCGGCCGGCGCCCGCGCCAACGACATCCTGCGTTCCTGCGTGCATTGCGGCTTCTGCAACGCCACCTGCCCGACCTATCAGTTGCTCGGCGATGAGCTAGACGGGCCGCGCGGGCGCATCTACCTCATCAAGGAAATGCTGGAGGCCGGCGTCGCCAACGCCACCGCGCAAACCCACCTCGATCGCTGCCTCACCTGCCGCGCCTGCGAAACGACTTGCCCGTCCGGCGTGCGCTACGGCGAACTATTGGAAATCGGCCGCGACATCGTCGAAGACGCCGTGCCAAGAACTTGGTTTGAGCGCCTGCAGCGACGTTGGCTGAAGGCGGTGGTGCCCTTTCCAGCGCGGCTGCGCGCTTGGCTGCGCCTAGGCGTTGCCTTCCGTCGCTTCGCGCCAGAGCCGCTGCGGGCGCTGATCGCCACGCCGTCGCCGGCACCGCCACATGCGGCGTCCAGCGAAGCGTCCAGCGTGCTGCTGCTTGGCGGCTGCGTGCAGAGCGTGATAACGCCACAGGTGAACACGCACTTGGCCAGCCTGCTCAAGGCGCGGGGCGTGGTCGCGCAAATGGCAGACGGCGAAGGCTGCTGCGGTGCCTTGGCGCTGCACCTGGGCGATGCCGAAGCGGCCCGCGTCGCCATGCGTAGCAATCTTGAGGAGCTGCCGTGGCAGGGCGTGGAGCACATCGTGTCCACCGCCAGCGGCTGCGGCGTCACGCTTAAGAGCTATGCCCAAACGCTTGCGGAAGACGAACAAAGCGTTGCTGCCGCGTACGCCTTCGCCAGCAAGGTGTGCGACGTGGCAGAGCTGCTGGAAGGTTTCGAGTTCAAGCGCCACACGGAGTTTCGCCGCGTCGCTTGGCACGCTCCCTGCACGCTGCAGCACGGCCAGCGGCTCACCGGCCAAGTGGAAACGCTGCTCACCCGCGCCGGCTACGAGCTCGTGCCGGTGCGCGACGGGCACCTTTGTTGCGGCGCCGCCGGCGCGTATTCCGTGCTGCAGCCGGACATCGCCACTGCCTTGCAGGGCCGCAAGATCGAGGCGCTCACGGAGCACCGCCCGGATGTTGTGGCCACGGCGAACATCGGCTGCCAGCTACACCTGCGCGCGGCGACGGACATTCCGGTCATGCATTGGGTGGAGTTGCTGGGCTAGCTCCCTAGGGGCATCGAGCGGCGCCTAAGCCACCGCGCCGCGTTCACGCAAACCCGCAACGTCCCCTACGCCGAGTTCGCCGAGGATTTCCTCCGTATGCTCGCCGAGCCCCGGCGCCGGTGCGCCGGCGTCCAGCGCATGGGTGTGGAAGCGCGCCGCCGGCCGGGGTTGGCGCGTGGCGCCGGCTTCCGGGTGCTCGTGTTCGACGATGAGCCCGTTGGCCGCGATCTGGGCGTCTGTGAACAAGTCTTCGACGGATTGCACCGGGGCGCAGGGCACTTGCTCCGCATCCAGCCGCGCCAGCCACTCGGCGGAGGTGTGCTCGCGGAACGCAGCGCCCAGCATCTCGAAGAGTTCGGGAAAGTGCGCGGCGCGGTCCGCGAGGGTCTTGAAACGCGGGTCTTTGGTCAGTTCTGGGCGGTTCAGGGCGCGCGCCAGCCCATGCCATTCGTCGTCGGATGCGGCGAACGCGACGATGTGGCCGTCTTGCGTCTCGAAGGCGGAGTCGTAGGCATCCATGGAGAGCGGCGCCGAGACGCCGGCGCCCACCAACGTGTGGTTGATCATGGCGTCGGGCCACATCCAGGCTACCGTGGCATCGAGCATCGCCACCTTCACATGATCGCCTTGGCCAGTCCGTTCCCTGCCCAACAGCGCCGCGGTGATGGCTTGCGCCACGGTCATCGCGGTGAGCTTGTCCGGCAGAATCGTGCGCATGTAGCGTGGCGAACTGGCACTGCCTTGGACGGCCATCACGCCGGAGAGCGCTTGGATCACCGGGTCGTACACGCGCTTGCTGGCGTAGGGGCCGGTCTCGCCGAAGCCGCTGATGGAGGCGTACACGATGTTGGGCTTGATGGCGCGCACGGCGTCTTCGCCGATGCCCATGCGCTCTGCGGCGCCGGGCCGGAAGTTCTGCACCAGGGCATCCGCGGTGGCGATGAGCGCCTTCAGGATGGACATGGCTTCGGCCTTTTTCAGGTCTAGCACAAGGGAGCGCTTGCCGCGGTTATTCGTCAAGAACACGGCGCTCATGCCGCCGCGGGCCGGCCCCGCGTAGCGCATGAGGTCGCCAGTGGGCGTTTCGACCTTCACCACATCCGCGCCTTGGTCCGCCAAGAGCTGCGTCGCGTAGGGGCCGGAGACCATGCTGGTCAAGTCCACCACCTTGAGCCCTTGCAACGGTGCAGTCATCGGAAGCCCTCCTAGCGCGGCCTGCATAGGCTAGCATCGTCAACTGTGCGGGAACTGCAAACGCAACCGCGTGGCGTTGCCCCAACAACAAGGTGGAGGAAGACAGTGAGCGAGAAGGTTGAATTCGTGAGCGCGGCTTGGATCGGGTACGCCCGGCAGATCCTCGAAGAGTTGACGGCCGCGCATGGCGAAGCCGGCAAGCGGGTGGCCGTCTCGGAAGCGTTCACGAGCGCACCGACGCACCTCGCCGGCGGCGACGTGGCGGCGTGGCACTTCGTCGTCGACGGCAAGACGGCGCAAGTGGCCGCGGGCGAAATGTCGGACGCGGACATTGTCATCCGCGCGGACTACGAGGCCAGCCTGCCTGGCGCGCGCCTTGTCTACACGCCGGAACTCTTGGCGCAACTCGCGGAGCGGCCCGTCGACGAAAGCGCCGGGGAAATCCAAGGAGACATGTCGCAACTGCCACCGTATCTCTCGGAACTGCACAATCGGCTGGCCGTGATCACGGCCTGAGTTCCGGGCGGGGCTTACTCCCCGCCGCGGCCTCGATCGGTGCGCGGCGGATCGCCGCGGCGTGGGCTAGGCCGGCGCTATTTCACCTCAAGCAGTTCCACCTCGAACACCAGCGTTGCGTTGGGGCCGATTTGCTGCCCGGCGCCGCGCTCGCCATAGGCGAGCTCGGGTGGCAGGACGAGCCGCCACTTGTCGCCTTCCTGCATGAGCTGCAGCGCTTCTGTCCAGCCGGCGATCACGCCGTTCACGGGAAACGTGGCGGGTTGGCCCCGCTCCACCGAGCTGTCGAACACGGTGCCGTCGATCAACGTGCCATGGTAGTGGGTGACCACGCGGTCGGTGGCGCCGGGGGTGGCGCCATCGCCTTCGGCCAGCACTTCGTATTGCAGGCCGGAAGGCAGCGTCACCACGCCTTCGCGCTGGGCGTTCTCGGCTTGGAATGTCGCGCCGTTCATTGGCTTGGCCGCGTCGCCGTCAGACGGCTCGGCTGCCGGCGGGGCGCTGTCTTGGCAGCCGGATAGCGCAACGGCCGCGAGCAAGGCCGCGGCGAAGCGGAGTGGACGAGCCGATCGGCAAGCGAGGCGATGGGGCATGGGCGCATTCTCTGGGCAACATGCGGCCATTGTAATGGCAGCGGCGCTTGCCGTGAGCAGCCGACGCTGGCCGCTCGCTCACGCCGCGCGGCCTTAAGGCCTTCCAAGTGGCGCCAAGCCGCGGCGCCCCGCCGTCATGCTGTTCATGCGCTGTCGGCGCCGGCCGCAGCGCGTTCGTCCAGCTCGCGCCGCACCAGCTCTCCTGCGATGGCCAACGCCTGCTTGCGCCCAACGTCCATGTTCACGACGTACTTGTCGGCCACCACCAGCGCCGGCACGGCGACCACGCCGGCGGCACGCGCCGCCGCATCGTTCTCGGCGACCACGCGCGCGACGCGCGGCGAATCCAACAGCGCCAGAAAGGCATCGGCGCTGATGCCGTGGCCGTCCACGAATTCAGCAATGGCCTCGGCGCTGGCGAACTGGCGCTGCCGATCGTGGATGGCGCGGAAGATGCGCTGATGGTTGGTCGCCGCGGCGTCGGTCAACGACAGCGCGGCGTGTGCCCGCGCCAGGAGCGCGAGGCCGCTGTAATACACATGGGTGCGCCGCAGCACGGCCCCTTCGGGCAGCGCCGCGGCGAATTCGTCCACCAACGGATCGAAGTTCCAGCAGTGGATGCAGGCGTAGGAGAAGTACTCGACCACTTCCACGTCGCCGGAGTTGGCCGCGGCGGCGTCGATCACTTGGTAGTGCTGCCCCTGCGCGGCCTCGCCGACGCCGATGCCAGTGCCGTAGTAGAGGCCAATGCCGCCCAAGGCCACCGCGACGAGCGCCACGGCGCCCACGATGGCGCGGCGCGCGGCCTGCACGCCTGCTTGGCGCTTGCGACGCGATGCGCCCCTGTCAGCCATGCCGTTGATTGTGCCACAATGAACTGCATGGTCGAGCGCTACACCCTCTACAAAGACGATTGGTGTCCCTTCTGCCGCCGTGTGCAAACGTTCTTGGCGGAAGCGAGGCTGGACGTCCCCATGCGGGACACGTTCAACGATGCCGGCGCCCGCGGCGAACTCATGGCTGGCGGCGGCCGCGCCACCGTGCCTTGCCTCAAAATCGAGGCGGATGGCGCGGAACGCTGGCTCTACGAATCCGCGGACATCATCAGTTACTTGCGCTCGCGCGCATCCCCATGAGGGCCGGCGCGAGAAGCTTCACGTTTCAGCAATGTTCAAAGGAGGCGCCCCATGAAACTGGGCCTGATCGGCGGCTATGGCGGCCGCAAACTCAGCATCCCCTTGGATCACATCCGCCATGCGGAGGCGCTGGGCTACGACAGCGTGTGGACGGCGGAGGCGTATGGCGCCGATGCGGTGGTGCCAGCGGCTTGGATTCTCGCGCAAACAGAGAAGATCAAGGTCGGCACGGCCATCATGCAGATGCCGGCGCGCTCCCCAGCGATGGCCGCGATGACGGCCATGTCCTTGGCCGAACTCTCCGGCGGGCGCTTCATCTTGGGCCTCGGCGCTTCTGGCCCGCAGGTGGTGGAAGGCTGGCACGGCGTTCCATACGGCAAGCCCATCACGCGGCTCAAGGAGTATGTGCGCATCGTCAAGCAGATCATTGCCCGCGAAGCGCCGGCGACTTTTGATGGCGAGCAGTATCAGTTGCCCTACACGGGCGCCGGCGCCACTGGCTTGGGCAAGCCGCTGAAGAGCATCCTGCACTGCGAGGAGGACATTCCCATCTACGCGGCGAACATCACGCCGCGCGGGGTGCGCGCCGCGGCCGAAGTGGCGGACGGCGTCTTCCCAATCTGGATGGATCCAGAGAAGTCCGCCGTGCTCGACGAGCCGATCAACCAAGGGTTAGCTGCCGGAGGCCGCTCGCGCACGGAGTTCGACGTGGCGCCGTTCGTCACGTTGGCCATGGGCGACAGCGTGGAAGCGTGCATGATGCCGCTGCGGGGCAACATGGCCCTCTACATCGGTGGCATGGGCGCCCGCAACAAGAACTTCTACAACGACTACGCCAAGCGCCTAGGCTTCGAGGACGCGGCGGTGAAGATTCAGGACTTGTACTTGGCTGGCCGCCGCGACGAAGCGATGGCAGCGGTGCCGGCGGAACTCATCGACGCCTGCCACCTCGTCGGCCCCGCCGGCCGCATCCGCGAACGCCTGCAGCGCTGGAAGCAGGCCGGCGCGTCCGGCAGCGTGAGCACGATGCTCATCGGCGGCGGCAGCGGCGAAGCGTTGGAGCTCGTTGCCAACGAGATGCTTTAGGGGTAGCCGTCGCGGGCGGGGCGGCGCCGCCCGCGCCAGACGGATGGCCATGCCTTCGTTCTGCGGGGAGGTCGCACCGAAGCGCCAAGTCTCGACACGGGCGGTGGCGGCACTTCAGGACTAGGCGATGGCCAATTCGTCGACCCTGCGGATGCCCGCTATCGTTCCGCTGGCTAAATCCGCGTGGAGGTCGCGCAAGTGCTCCTTAAGGTCTTCGAGCGTTTCGCCCTGCGTCCAATAGTCTGGATGCTCTTGGAAGTAGCCCAGCCACATTTCGTCCTGTTTCCAGTACACGAATCTCGCTCTTAACAATGTCGGCCTCCAACATTCCACTGGTTGGCGTCAGCCGTGTGCAGCGTTCCGCGGCTGATCCTTCGACAACAAGCAAACATAGACGATGACGTTCACCGTGTGTGCCGAAAGATGTTTGACGCTCGGCCGCCGCTACGGCCGTTCCTTGGTGAATCCGAGATTGGGTCGATCCCCGCCGTTCCGTCAGCCGCGCAGCATCTCCTCCACGAGCGCCCACCCTTGTTCGGAGCGCCGCCGTGCCGCGCCGGCGTGCTCAAGGGCCTTCTCGGAGCTCGCGTTGCCGTCCAAGCCGCGCTTGTACACGCCTTGGACGATACCCGCCGAGCGGAACATGTTGTACGCGATGTAGAAGTTCCAGTTCTCGACGCGGTCAATGCCCCGCGCCGCGCAATACGCCTCTAGGACTTCTTCTTCCGTGGGGATGCCGAGCGCCTCGATGTCCGCGCCGGGCAGGCCGGCCTCGTCGGCAGGGTCGCCATGCCGCTCTTGCAGCCAATAGCCCAAGTCCGCCAAGCCATCGCCCAACGTGGAGAGTTCCCAATCGAGGATGGCGACCACGCGCGGCTCGCTCGGATGCAGCAGCAGGTTGCCGAGCCGGTAATCGCCATGCACAACCACTGGCGGCACATCCGCCGGCAAGTTTTGCGGCAGCCACTCGATCAAGTTGTTCATCGCCTCGATGGTCTCCGTCTCGGAGGCGAGGTACTGCTTCGACCACCGGCTCACTTGACGGGCGAAGTAGTTGCCGGGGCGCCCGAACTCCGCCAAGCCCACCGCCGCCGGGTTCACTTCATGCAGCCGCGCCAAGATCGCCACCATGTCCATGTACACCGCGCGGCGTTCAGCCGGGTCGAAGCCCGGCATCAGGGTGTTGGTGACGAGCCGCCCATCCACATGCTCCATCACATAGAACTTGGTGCCGATGACGGCCGGGTCTTCGCACAGCGCATGCATCTGTGGCACGGGCACGCCGGTGGCACCGAGCGCGTCCATCACGCGGTACTCGCGGTCTACCTGATGCGCGGACGGCAACAGGACGCCGGGCGGCTGCTTGCGCATCACATAGGCGCCGCTGGCCGCTTCGAGCAGGAACGTGGGGTTGCTCTGCCCGCCCTCGAACTGCCTCACCCGCAGCGGCCCCGCGTAGCCGGCGACGCGCTCGCTCAGATAGCCGTGCAAGGCGTCCTCATCAAAGCGATGCGCCTCGCGCACCGGCGTGATCTCCACGTCGCTCATCGGTGCCCCCTTCCACTCTTGACCACCCCCGCAAAGCATATACGGTTGCCGGCGAAACCGCCCAGCAAGTGCCAGCCGAGTCGCCAACGCTCGCTCAAAGTGTCAAGATCATCCGCCGAGTGTGGAGACCCGGCGCACGTTCATGCTCACGCGACATTAGACTCAGGCCGTGAGTTTGTGCTCACATAGCGTTGATGGCTTAATGCTGTACAAAAGACCATTTGCGTGGCAGCCTAACGCCTCGTGGCCGAAGCGAGGGCGCGGGCTGCGCTTGGATGGCGGTTGCCTCGGCCGAGGCAGCGGCTGGCACGCCAACCACTAGGAGTCGACACAACCATGCCGAAGCAAACGCCGAGCACTGCATCTGGCGTTGCCACCATCAGCGCTCCTTCTGGGCGCGGCGATCGCGGGGCAGCCGGTGCCGCCAACGGTCAGTTCCTCTTCAATCGCATTTGGGCGGGCGATGCTAGAACTTGCTTGCCGCAGTTGCCCGAGGCCAGCATCGACCTGAGTTTTTGGTCGCCGCCGTACTACGTCGGCAAGTCCTACGAACGCCACCTGTCCTTCGCCGATTGGCGCGAACTCTTGCGGGGCGTCATCAGCTGCCACACGCGCATTGTCAAGCCCGGCGGTTTCCTCGTCGTCAACATCGGCGACATTCTGTGCTTCCCGGATGCGTCGATGCCGAAGTTCCAAGCCGACAATGTGCGCCGGAAGACCAATTCCGTCACTCGGGAGGAGGTGCTGGCGGCGCGCAAGGCGCACCCGCAGGCTAGGCGGCAGGAGCTAGCGGCGCTGCTCGGTTGCAGCGAGCAGACCATTCAACGGCGCCTCGAGCACAACAACGTGCGCGGCGGCAAGCAGTCCACCTCCACTAAGGTGTTGTTGACCGGCTGCTTGATCTCCGAGTGGGCGGAAGATGCAGGGTTTTACCTCTACGACCAACGCATCTGGCACAAGGATCCGTGCTGGGCGAACAGCCGCTGGCATTCCAACTCGTATCGCGCCGTGGACGAGTTCGAGCACGTCTACGTCTTCTGGCGGCCCGGCATCACGCAGTACGACCGCGAACGGCTCACCCCCCGCGAGTGGGCGGATTGGGGTTCTCGCGGCATCTGGCAAATCCGCTCCGTGAGCCGCAATGACCGCCACGAAGCTGAGTTTCCGGAAGAACTTGCCGCCCGCGTGATTCGTCTCTTTTCGCCGGTGGGCGGGGTGGTGCTGGACCCGTTCGTCGGCTCGGGCACCACCACCAAGGTGGCGAAACTGCTCGGTCGCCAATGGTTCGGCATCGATGCCGACGCCGAGTCTGTGCAAATCGCCCGCCGGCGCACCGATGACGCTCGATGAGTTGGAGCGGCTCGAGCGAACTGCCTTTGAGATGGTGGTTCAGGCGCTGACAGACTACCGACAACAAGCTGAGACCATCTTCCGCGAAGAGTCAGACCTCCCGCAGGACATCGCCGAGGACGTGACGAGAGAGGCCGTCGAGGCCATGGGGCTGCCGGACGCGGGCCATCGGCTGTATGGGAAGGTCGATTACAAGAAGGCCATCTACGTCTTTCTCCCAGAAGCGACGCCCGTTGCGTTGATGCTTGACGCGAAAGCGGAAAAACCCAATGGCGATCGGACGGCGACGATCCAAATGTCCCAGACATCGATGCGCGTGAAGATGGAACGGGGCGGCAGGCTGATCGACCAGCCTGGGCTGTTGGAGCAGACGATCTTGCGGGGTGGGCAGGCGTTTTGTGTCGTGACGGTCATCGCCAAGTATGTGTACACCGAACACGGCGAATCACACAGGCTGCAGCGCATCATCGTCGCCTGCATCCCCAATGGGCGTTTGCAGGAACGTTACAACTCGAGCGCCGCGGACACGATCTGGCTGGCGGGGCGCGATGCGCCGACCCGAGGGGAGGACTTTCGGGTTCGTTTGAACTACTCGCGTTTGCAGGAGAAAGCGGCTTGGTGCGTCCGCGAAGTGCTTGGCGCCTCGACGCGCAATGATGCAGGGCCGGATGCATCCGGCTGATGTTCCTCGCTGCGCCCGGTCCGGCCCGGTGAGAGGGGAAAGGCAACGCTTCGGCGTCGCCCGCTGCCGCGCGTTGCGGCGGGTGGCACACGGAGCGTGTCCTGATGGCCACGCCCGCTCGCCGAGGCTATAATCCGAAACCTGTTGAGAAGCACAGTCTTGTGCGAATGGGTCAAATGACGCGCACGGCTTTGAGCCTGTTCACATCTGCGGGCATTGGCGACCTTGCAGTTCGTCGCAGCGGTTTCGACATCCTCGTCTCCAACGAAAAACTGGCAGATCGACATGCCCTGTTCGCGTACAACTTTCCCGCGACCACGGCGATTACGGGTGACGTTTGGCGGGAGGTTGGCCGGATTGAGTCGGAGACGGTGCGGCGGCTGGCTGGCCGGGAGTTAGACCTCCTCTATGCCACCCCACCGTGTCAGGGCATGTCGAAGAATGGCCAAGGCAAGTTGCTGAGTGCGGTCCGAGCCGGCCGCAAGGCACCGCTTGACGAGCGCAACCGCCTGATTGTGCCCACAATGGACATTGCTGAGCGGCTTCGTCCGCGTATGGTCTTGCTCGAAAACGTGCCGGAGATGGCCAAGACGCTGATCTTGGACGAGCGCGGACGGGCAGTTTCCATACCGGATTACGTCGAACGGCGCCTAGGGCCGGAATACGTCGGCGGGGCCGAGGTGGTGGAGTTCGCAGACTACGGCGTGCCGCAATGCCGGCGGCGGCTCATCACTGTCTATTCGAGGAGCGGCCCCATCAAAGACCGCTACGCGACGGCGCGCACGCTGATGCCGCCGCGTACGCACTCAGCGGAGGCTCTCCCCGACACTCGCCCGTGGGTGACGGTTCGGGACGCCATCGCGGGATTGCCGCCCTTGGACGCCGGCAGTCGGGCTTCGGCCACCTCCGATGTGCCCTTCCATCGGGTGCCGACCTTGGACACGATGAAGTACTGGTGGGTGGAAAACACGCCGCCGGGACGAAGCGCCTTCGATAACCAGTGCCAAGCCTGCGGGTTCGCGCACAATCCAAAACACTGCTCTGCACGGGACCGTGCCGGCATCAACCGAGCCTCGCGATCGACGCCATTGTTCTGCGGCCGGTGCGGCGCAATGCTTCCTAGGCCCAGCGTCGAGCGGGATGGCAAGCGCGAGTTGATGCATGGCTACACGTCGGCATACAAGCGCATGTCGTATGACAGGCCAGCCAGCGCGTTGACGCGCAACCTCTCCTACGCATGCAGCGATAACAAGCTCCACCCCGAGCAGAACCGCGTGTTGTCGCTTCGGGAGGCGTTCCGCATTCACACGCTCGATCGTTATGACTATGCTTGGCGACGAGCGGATGGAGTGAAACTGAGCGATAAGACCATTCGCGAAGTGATCGGCGAGAGCATTCCGCCGGCGGGCCTTCAGGCCATCACCGATCACTTGACGGCCATTTGTGCGGACGCCAAGTCTCCGTGGGAAGATGCCGGCCCGCTCTTCGCGTTGCAGAACAGCCCTAGTCCCGCCTAGGTTTCACCGTGTGTAGACTATAGTCCGTGGCCACGCTAGCTGTTGTGGCCATGCTTGGCGTGTGTCCATCAACGCCGTATTCGCGGGTGCGCTCAGGCACTATCGTCTGTTGGCTGCGATGACCCAAGAGGGTCTCGCTAGTGCGGCTGGACTCGATAGAACGTACATCAGCCAGCTGGAGCGAGCGCATAAGAGCCCCACGCTCAGCACATTGGAGAAGCTCGCGGAGTGTCTGGGCGTCACGCCTCGGGGGCTGTTGCGCACCCCGATGCCGGACAGCCCGCGGGTGGGTTCGCACTACACCGTGAGGCAGCAGCCGCACATCGCCGTTGTGCGCCGCTCGGGGTCTGTATCCCGCGCTGCCGGAACTGTTTCGACCGGCCGATTAATGGACGCGGTGGACGCGACTCATGAACTTGTGGACGACATGCACGGCGCCGAGCTGGACATCTCGACCGTCTTGGGCTTAAGGAATCTGAGCGCCTTCGTCGGTGAGCTTTTCGCCGCGGCCTTGGCTAGGGTGTGCAGCGACCAACTGCTGCCGAATCCGCATCAGGACGGGTATCCGGACTTGCTTCTGATGGACGCCCGGGGACGCAAGGACTGGCTGCGTCTGGCGGATCAGCTAGACGAAAAAGCGCCTTTCAGCCCATTCGCCAGCGGCGGGATAGAGGTGAAGGCAACCTGTGGCGCGGTGCCCTCACCGGCCGTTTGTAGGGGCCGCGGCATCAGGAGACCAGACATTGGCGACTCAAGGATTGGGTGCCTGACCGGTTACGACTGGAAGGCACATCACCGTGAGACCAACAACCTCATCGGGCTGCTGTGGGACTTCGTGGACGGCCGGCCACGCATCGCCGCGATGTTCTATGCGAGTGATCTAGTGGAAGTGGATTGGGGCGAAATCGTTCAACCGAAGCGGGGCGGTGGACGCACGACAAGCGTTTCCATCATGGCCAAGTCGGGTCTTCGCAAGATGTACGAGGGCTGGCTCTGCGTCCTTGCGGAGGGTGGCTACAAGGAGTTCTTGAACGCGCGCAATCGTGGCGCCCTGATCGATTGAGCGCGAAATCACCCGCGGCGCCCGATGCGGTTGCCGGCGAAGGCGGCAAAATGCGAACCTTGCGTTTGGCTCGCGTTGCCCGCGGCCGGCATCACGAAGACAGGCTTAACTGGAAGAGGCAGGGGGAGAGGAGAGCATGGCGCATGCGAAGCGCGTGGCGGTGACGTTGCCGATGGGGCCGCGCATCGAAGACACCATCGAGCTGGTCAAGTGGGCGGAGGCGAACGGCTACCCGGACGTTTGGTTTTCGGATTCCGGCGCCCCGGATTCGCTGACGATGGCGGCGGCGGTGGCAGCCCACATCAAGGCGATGCGCGTCGGCTGCGCGGTCACGCCGGTGTACACGCGCTCGCCTTCGGTGCTCGCGGCCACCGCGAACGTGCTCGGCCAAGTGTATCCGGGCCGCTTCGTGATGGGCCTTGGCTCGTCGAGCGAGACGATCATGACGCGCTTCAACGGCATTGCGCTGGAAAAGCCGCTCACGCGGGTGAAGGAAACCGCGATCATCGTGCGCGAGATGCTCGCCGGCGGCCGCACGAGCTTCAATCTCACCACGCTGTCGAGCAACGGCTACCGCCAAGCGCCCATGGCAAACCCGCCGCCCATCTACTTGGCCGCGCTGCGTCCAAAGATGATCGAGATGGCGGCGGAGCACGGCGACGGCGTCATCTTCAACCTCTGGCCCAAGAAGGCGCTGCCGCGCATGATGGAGCATGTGCGCATCGGCGCCGAACGCGCTGGCAAGCGCGCCGAAGATGTTGAGGTGGTGAACCGCAAGATGGTGCTGGTGACGGACGACCCAGAGGAGGGCCGCGAGCGCTTCCGGCAGCACTTCGCGCCTTACTACGCCAATCCGGTTTACAACAACTTCCTCGCTTGGGCTGGCTACGAAGACACGGCGCAGGAGATTCTCGACGGTTGGGCGGCGCGGGACCGTGCCCGCACCACGGGCGCCTTCAGCGAGGCGCTGATCGACGAGGTGGCCCTCATCGGCAGCGCGGATGAAGTGCGCGAAGGGTTGCGCGAAGACGCGGTGAACGGCGTGGACACGCACATCATCGCCCCGCTTGGCGTCTCGGGCGCGGCGGAGGCGCGCGTCACGTTCGAGGCGTTCACGGCAGACAATTTCGGTTTCTAACGTCGCGTGGCGCATGGGCAACCCCGGCGGGTGGCGACCGGCGTTGCGGCTGCGCCAACAGCCGCGGAGTCGCTGGCCAACGTCAGCATGTCGGCGCCGCCGCCCTGCTAATCCCACGGCGCGTCCATTACAATGGCATGGTGGCGTTTGGGGCGCCGGCATCGTCTTGGTGTTCAGCAAGGGAGAAGGATGTGATCAAGAAGTTGACGGCGGTCGCGTTGATGGCGGCGGCGTTTGGCGCCGCGGCGGAACTCAAAGTCGCCGTCCTGAACGTGCAGCGCGCGCTCAGCGAGAGCGACGAGGCGAAGGCGGCTGCGGAGCAGATCCAGCAGGATTTGCAGGAGGACCGGGACTCGCTGAACCAGCTCCGGGAAGACATCGAGGCGCTGCAAGAGCAGCTTGAGAAAGATGCGGAAATCTTGGGCGATGAGGAAAAGCGCCGCATCGGCAAGGACATCGAGGACAAGCGGTTGGACTTTGAGTTCGGCGCCAACAAACTGCAGAAAGAGCTGCAGGATCGCCAAGAGGAAGTGTTGCGCGACATGGCGCCGAAGCTGGAAGCCGTGCTGGACGACTTGGTGGAGATCGAAGGCTACGACCTAGTGCTCCAGCGTGGCGGCCTCTTGTACGTCAACGTCAAGCACGACATCACGCGCCGGGTCACGGAGAAGCTGAACGAAAAGCAGTAGCCCGCTAAGAGGTCACCGTGCCGATCACCTTGGCCGAAGTCGCGGAGCGCATTGGCGCCCGGCTGATTGGCGACCCAGCGGCGACGGTGCGCGGCCTCGGTGCGCTGCAGGATGCCGAGGCCGGCGATCTCACCCACTTGTCAAGCCCCGCCTACCGGCGCTATCTCGCCGACACGTCTGCCACGGCGGTCATTTTGGCCGCCGCGGACGCGCCCAACTGCCCCACCAACGCGCTGGTGGCGACGCATCCCTACCACGCCTACGCCGTCGCCTCGGCGCTGTTTGACACGCGCCCAGGCCAAGCGCCCGGCGTGCATCCGAACGCCGCGGTGCATCCTGCGGCTTGCCTTGGCGCGGAGGTCGCCATCGGCCCGGGCGCCATCATTGAGGCTCAAGTCGAACTCGGCGCAGGGGTTCAAGTCGGCGCCGGCGCCTTTGTGGGGCAGGGCGCCGTGGTGGGCGCCGGCACCCAGATCATGCCCAACGCGACGCTCTGCCACGGCGTGCGCCTTGGCCGCCGCTGCATCGTCCACAGCGGCGCTGTCATCGGCGCCGATGGCTTTGGCTTCGCCCCAGACGCAGCCGGGCGGCTGCAGGCCATCGCGCAACTCGGCGGCGTGCGCATCGGCGACGATGTGAGCATCGGCGCGTTGACCGCCATCGACCGCGGCGCCATCCGCGATACGGTCATCGGCGATGGCGTCAAAATCGACAATCAAGTGCAGGTGGGGCACAACTGCGAAGTCGGCGCGCACAGCGTCCTCTGCGGCCAAGTTGGGCTGGTGGGCAGCACGCGCATTGGGCGTCACTGCATGTTGGGCGGCGGCGTGGGGGTCGCCGGGGACGGCCCGGTGGAGCTATGCGACGGTGTGATGGTCACCGCCACCACCCATGTCACGAGTTCCATCACCACGCCAGGCCTGTATTCAGGTGGCACGCTGCACGGCCCCGCGCGGGGCTGGAAGCGCAGTGCGCTGCGCTTCGCCAAGTTGGATGAGTTGGCGCGGCGCCTAGCGCGACTGGAGCAGAAGGTGGGCTGAGCATGATGGACGTCGTCGCCATCCACGAATACCTGCCGCACCGCTACCCGTTCCTGTTGGTGGACCGGGTGACGTCGCTCACGGTCGGCGAGCGCGTGGCCGGCTTCAAGAACATCTCCATCGGCGAGCCGTTCTTTCAAGGCCACTTCCCCGGCCATCCGGTGATGCCGGGGGTGCTCATCGTCGAAGCGCTGGCGCAGCTCGCCGGTGTGCTGGCCTTCAAGACTCGCGGCAAGAAGCCTGCGGACGGCTATGTCTACTACTTGGCCGGCATGGACAAAACGCGCTTCAAGCGCCCAGTGACGCCGGGCGACCGGCTGGACATGGAGGCGGCCATATTGAGCGAGCGGCGCTCGGTGATGAAGTTCCGGTGCACGGCGATGGTGGACGGCGAGGTGGCCTGCAACACCGAGATTCTCTGCGCCGAACGGAACTTGAACGAATGATCGATCCGCGCGCCATCGTCGATGTGGGCGCGGAACTTGGCTCGGGCGTGGCGGTGGGGCCGTGGAGCTACATCGGCTCCGGCGTCACCATCGGCGACGACTGCCACATTGGCCCCCACGCCATCGTCAAAGGCCCCACAGAGATTGGCAAACGCAACCGCATCTTCCAGTTCGCCTCGGTGGGGGAGGATACGCCGGCCCTCGCCTATGGCGGCGAGCCCACTGCGCTGCGCATCGGCAACGACAATGTGATCCGTGAGGGCGTCACCATCCACCGCGGCATGTTGAAGGATCGCGGCGTCACCGTCATCGGCGACAACAACTTGCTCATGGCCTATGTCCATGTAGGCCACGATTGTGAGGTCGGCGATCGCGTCATCATGGCGAACAACGCATCGCTCGCCGGCCATGTGACGGTGGGCGACGGCGCCAACATCGGCGGTTATTCCGGCATCGTGCAATTCCGCACCGTGGGCGCCTGCACGCATGTGGCGGCGTTCTCCTACGTCATCAAGGATGTTCCCGCCTTCGTCACCGCGCTCGGCAATCCGGCCCAAGCGGTGGGGCTGAACGTCGAGGGCATGCGTCGCCGCAAGACCGCGCCGGAAGTCATTGCCGCACTGCGCCGGGCCTACAAAGTGGTGTATCGGCGTGGGCACACGGTCAGCGAAGCGTGCGCGGCCTTGGAGGTGGATGCGGCGGGCTGCCCGGAAGTGGCGGCTTTCTTGGCTAGCGTCCGTGCCTCAAAACACGGCATCGTGCGCCCGCGACGCGGGGCATTGGGCACGGCGTGACTTTGCGCGAGCGCGCCGCGCCGCAGCAGCCGGAGCGCCGCGCCGCGTTCCCGTCGCGCCGGCCGCGCGCGCCACGAACCGCTTGCCGTCGCTTCATTCATGGCGCCTTGCTGTGGCTTGCCTGCTTGGCGTGGGCGCCGGCGGTCGCGCTGGAGCTCTCCGAATGTTGGTTGACGGCCGCCGAGGGCCGCGTCGAGGTGGGTGCGCAGTGCGGCCGGTTGGCGGTGCCGCTCAACCCCGATGACGCTGGCGGCGACACCATTGAGCTGGCCGTGGCGGTGGTGCCGGCGCTAACGCCAGAGCCAGAGCCAGACCCGCTCACGTTGCTGGCCGGCGGCCCTGGGCAAGCGGCCAGCGAGCTGTTCCCGCTCGTCCAAGGCGCGTTCTTCAGCATCCTCGCCACTCGCGACGTGCTGCTGGTGGATCAACGCGGCACCGGCGGCTCGGCGCCCCTGCACTGCGCGAACGTCGAGGCTTGGGAGTTGCGCGAGAGCATGGCCGCTTCGGCGGACGATGTGGTGGCGGCCACCTTGGAGTGCCTCGCGGCATTGGAAGACGACCCGCGTTGGTTCACCACCAGCGCCGCCGTGCGGGATCTGGAACAAGTCCGCGCCGCCTTGGGCTACGAACGCCTCAACCTGTACGCCGCGTCCTACGGCACCCGCGTGGCACAGCATTACCTGCGCCGCTACCCAGAGCGCACGCGCAGCGTCATCTTGGATGGCGTGGTGCCGCCGTCGCTGGCGTTGGGGCCAGACATCGCCCTCAACAGCCAAGCCGCCCTCGATGCCCTGTTCGCCCGTTGTGCCGAGGACGCCGCATGCGGCGCCGCTTTCGCGGAACTGCCGGCGCGCCTTGGCGCCCTCTTGGGCCGTTTGGATGCAGCGCCGCCGGAACTCACGTTTCCGCATCCGCTCACCGGCGCCACCGTCACCATGCAGTTGTCGCGCAACGGCGCCGCGGCTGCGATTCGGCTCCTGCTCTACACGCCGGACACCATGAGCCTGTTGCCGGCGCTGCTCGACCAAGCGTTCGCGGAACGCTACCAACCCTTGGCGGCGCAACTCGTCAACATGGCAAGCAGCATCGGCAGCCTTGCGTACGGGCTGAACTTTGCCGTGCTCTGCACCGAAGACGTGCCGTTTTGGGGCGCCGTTGATGTGGACGCCCAGCGCCGCACCTACATGGGCAACGTGGCCATGGATGTGCAGCGGCGCGTCTGCGCTGCATGGCCGCAGGGCTTCATGGATGCAGATCTGAAGGCGCCGCTGGCGACGGATGTGCCGGCGCTCCTCTTGAGCGGCGAGTTCGATCCCATCACGCCGCCCAGCTACGCGCAACGCGCCGGCGCCGGGTTCGCGCGGGGCACTCACGTCATCGGCCAAGGCCAAGGGCATGGCTTGGTGGGCAGCGGCTGCGTGCCGCGCCTGATGGCCGCGTTCATCACCAACGCGGCGGACCCAGAGTGGAAGCTCGACACGTCCTGCATGGAGAGTTTGATCCCGGCGCCGCTGTTCGCTTCGCCGATGGGGCCAGGGCCGTGATCGAGGTGCAGGGGCTGGTCAAGCGCTACGGCCGCGTCACGGCGTTGGACGAAATGTCGTTCACCGCCGCCGATGGTGAGATCACTGGGCTGCTCGGCATGAACGGCGCCGGCAAGTCCACCGCCTTGCGGATTCTCTCAACGGTGCTGAAGGCGGACACTGGCTTGGCTCGCATCGGCGGCATCGACGTGGTGCGCAAGCCCTTGCAGGTGCGCGGGCGCATCGGCGCGCTGCCGCACAATGCCGGCCTGTACGCGAACCTCTCAGCGCGGGAGAACATCGCCTACCACGCGGCGCTGCAGGGCCTGCGCGGCGCCCGGGCCAAGAAACGGGTGAACGCCATCATCGAGCGCCTTGGCTTGGGCGAAATCGAGGCGCGGCGCGCGAAGGGCTTCTCGCAAGGCCAGCGCATCCGCGTCGCGCTCGCTCGCGCACTGGTGCATGATCCGCCGACGCTGTTGCTCGATGAGCCAACCAACGGCTTGGATGTGCTTGCCACCCGCGCCTTGCGGGAGGTCATCCGCGATCGGCGCGACGCCGGTTGTTGCGTCCTGTTCTCCAGCCACATCATGCAGGAGGTCGCGGCGCTCTGCGACCGCATCGTCATCGTTGCCGACGGCCGAGTGTCTGTGTCCGGCACCGCCGCCGAGGTGCGCTCGGCAACTGGCTGTAAAGACTTGGAGGATGCGTTCGTGGCGGCGGTCGGCGGCGATGGAGCGCTGCGATGAGAGGGCTCGGCGTCGTCTATCTCAAAGAGTTGAGGGATGCGCTGCGCGACCGCCGCAGCGTGCTGACCGCACTGCTCTTGGCGCCGTTGGGCATGCCGCTGATGAGCGGCGGCGCGATCTATCTCATGGTCCAGGAACGCTGGCAGGAAGCCACCGCGCCGTTGTCGGTGCCGGTGGTGGGCGGCGCCGCCGCGCCGCATTTGATGGCGCAACTCGAAGCGGACGGCATCGAGCCGGATCACGACGCCTATGCGGACCGCGCCAGCCTCGCCGCCGCGGTGAAGGCGGGGCAAGCGGATGCCGGCGTGGTGATCGCAGAGGACTTCGGCGCGGCGCTGCAATCCGGCGCCCCGGCGCGGGTATGGGTGTTGCATGACTCATCGCAGATGACGGCCGCCGTGCCTTCGATGCGATTGAAAGGAATCATCAACGAGTACGGCCGAACGCTCGGCGGCGGCCGATTGCTGCTGCGTGGCGTGAACCCGGCCATCGCCCGCCCCATCATCACGTTGGAACAGGATCTCTCCACGCCGCAGGGTAGATCGATCCTGCTGTTCGGCGTGATGACTTACTTTTTGCTGTTCGTCACGTTCATGGGCGGTTCGCAGGTTGCGGTGGACACCACCGTCGGCGAGCGTGAGCGCGGCTCGCTGGAGCCGTTGTTGGCAATGCCGGTTTCAGGCGGCGCGTTGGTGGCGGGAAAGCTCTTCGCGACGACCACTTTCATGTTGATTGCGCTGGCCGTTTGCATCGCGACGTTCGCCGTCGCAACCCGCTGGTTGCCCCTCGCCGAGGCCGGCATGACGGCGAACATGGGCCTTGCCAACTCGGTGGGCATCTGGCTGGTCGTCGCCCCGTTCGCGCTGCTCGCCGCGAGCGTCATCAAATTAGTGGCATCGTTCGCCAAGACGACCAAAGAGGCGTGGACGTACAGCAGCCTGTGCATCTTGGTGCCGACCCTGCCAATCATCTATCTGCAGATCAAGCCGATGCCGGCGTCGTTGCCGGCGATGTTGGTGCCAAGCCTGTCGCAACACCTGCTCACAACGGCGTTGGTCAAGGGCGAGGACTTGGTGCCGACGCATGTGCTCACATCGGTGGTCAGCACCGCGGCGATTGCCGTGCTGCTCGGTGCGGTCGCCGCGTCGCGCTATCGGCGCGGCCGCCTGCTCAGCTAGCCTTGGCGGCGCCGCTGCGCATCGGCATCGTCGCTGGCGAAGCCTCCGGGGACGCGCTGGGCGGCGGTTTGATGGCGGCCCTCAAGCGCCATGTGCCGGCGGTCGAGTTCAGCGGCATTGGCGGCCCGCGCATGCTCGCCGCAGGGCTGCGCCCGTGCGCGGAGCTGTCGCGGCTGAACGTGAACGGCTTCGTGGATCCGCTCAAGCGCCTGCCGGATTTGCTGCGCATTCTGCGCGGCTTGGTGCGGCACTTTGCGTCGCCGCCGGTGGACGCCGTCATCGGCGTGGACTTCAACGTCTTCAATCTGCTCTTGGAGCGCGCCGTGAAGCGGCGCGGCATTCCCACCGCCCACTATGTGAGCCCGTCCGTGTACGCGTGGCGGCAAGGCCGCGTCAAGCGCGTCGCCCGCGCTGCGGACTTGTTGCTGACCCTGTTCCCATTCGAGCCGGCGCTCTACGCCGGCCACCCGGTTAAAGCGGTGTTCGTCGGGCACCCGTTGGCGGACGAAATCGCCGCGGAGGCCGGCGCCGCCGCGGCGCAGGCGCGCGCCCGCGCGGCCATCGGCTTGCCGGAACGCGACACCGTCATCGCCTTGCTGCCGGGGAGCCGGATGTCTGAAGTGGCGCAGCTTGGGCCGCTGATGCTGGACGCCGCGCAGCGGCTCGCAGCCGAACTCGCGCCCTGCGCGTTCGTGGTGCCTTGCGTCAACGAGCGCGTGGCCGCGGCGATGCGCGCGCTCGAAGGAGGCCATCCCGATCTGCGTTTGCACTTGGTGGACGGCCACGCGCAGCCGGCGTTGGCGGCGGCGGATGGTGCGCTCGTCAAGTCTGGCACGGCCACGTTGGAGGCGATGCTGCTGCGCCGGCCCATGGTGGTCACCTATCGCTTGGGCGGGCTCACCTACCGCATCGTGAAGGCGCTCAAGCAGCCGGGCTTCGTCGCGTTGCCGAATATCTTGAGTGGCCGCGAACTGGTGCCGGAACTCTTGCAGGATGACGCCGAACCGGCAAAACTGGCTACGGCGCTGCTTGGCGAAATGCGACGCGCTGAGCAGGAGGCAAGCTACTTCGATGAGTTCGAGCGGCAACGCGCGCGGCTCGCCGGCGACGCATCGGCGCAGGCGGCGCGGGCGGTGCTGACGCTGGTGCGCGGGCAATGAAGAAGCGGGCAGTGAAGAAGGCAGCGGATTTGTTCGCCGCCAGCATCGGCGTTGGCGACGGCGCCGTGATTGCCGGCGTGGATGAAGCCGGCAGGGGGCCCCTCGCCGGGCCGGTGATGGCGGCCGCGGTGATACTCGATCCACGCCAAGCCATCGCCGGCCTCAAAGATTCGAAGCTGTTGAGCGCAAAGCGGCGCGAAGCGTTGGCAGGGGAAATCAAGGCGAAGGCGCGGAGCTTCGCCTATGGCCGCGCCGAGGTGGAGGAAATTGACCGCAGCAACATCTTGGCGGCGGCCTTGGCAGCCATGCGCCGCGCCGTCAGCGCGCTTGGCGTGGCGCCGGACGCTGCATGGGTGGACGGCAACATCGCCCCGGCCTTGCCTTGTCCAGCAGTGGCCGTGGTGCGTGGCGATGCCACCGTGGCGGCCATCGCCGCGGCATCCATCCTCGCCAAGACGGCCCGCGACGCGGAGATGGCCGCCTTGGCGGAGCGCCACCCGGAGTACGGCTTCGAGCGGCACAAGGGCTATGCGACGCGGCGCCACTTGGCGGCCCTGCGCCGGCACGGCCCTTGCGACATCCACCGCAAGAGCTTTGCGCCGGTGCGCCGGCGACAAGCGCAGTTGGCGCTGACATGAGCCCCTTCGTCCACCTCTCGGTACACACCGAGTACTCCATCGTCGATGGCATGGTGAAGGTGCCGGAGCTCGTCAAGCGCGCGCGGCAACTCAACATGCCGGCGGTGGCGATCACAGACCTCACGCGGCTCTTTGGCTTGGTCAAGTTCCAAGACGCTTGCCACGCCGCCGGCGTCAAGCCCATCGTCGGCGCGGACATGCGCTTTCGCGATGACGCCGGCCGCATTGATCGCTGCGTCCTGCTCGCCATGACTCGGCAGGGCTATGCGGGGCTGCTGCAGCTCGTCTCGCAGGCTTGGAGCCAAGATCGGCAGGAAGGGGTGGTGCCCCGAAGCTGGATTCTGGACAACGCCGGCGGCCTGATCGCCCTGTCCGGGGCGGACAGCGACGTTGGCCGGGCGATGTTGGGCGACGACATGGAGCAGGCCGCGACGCTGGCTGACGACTGGACCCGCGCCTTCGGCGACCGCTTCTATCTGGCGGCTCGGCGCACGGGCCGCGCCGGCGAGGGCCGGCACTTGGCCGCGGCCGTCGAATTGGCGGCTAAGCGCGGCTTGCCGGTGGCGGCGACCAACGACGTGCGCTTTCTGCTCGCAGAGGACTTTGAGGCGCACGAAGCGCGGGTGTGCATCCAGGATGGGCGGACGTTGGATGACCCGCGCCGCCCGCGCGACTACACGCCGCAGCAATATCTGCGCTCGCCCGAGGAGATGGCGGAACTCTTCGCCGACGTGCCGGAGGCGCTTGCCAACGCCGGCGAGATCGCCATGCGCTGCAATCTCGAACTGGAACTCGGCACCTATCACCTGCCGAACTACCCAACGCCGGCTGGCGAATCCTTGGAGACGCTCCTCGACCGCAGCGCGGGGCAGGGGCTCGACGAACGCTTGGCCGCGGTGCCGGCGAATGGCGCCGGCGCCAACTCCGCGGTGGAAGATGTGGATGCCGAGCGCGCCCGCTACCGCGCCCGGCTGGATTACGAACTCGGCGTGGTCAAGCAGATGGGCTACGCCGGCTACTACCTCATCGTCGCCGAGTTCGTGAATTGGGCCAAGCAACACGGTGTGCCGGTGGGGCCGGGGCGCGGCTCCGGCGCCGGTTCGCTGGTGGCGTGGGCGTTGGGCATCACCGACATCGACCCCCTCGCCTACGACCTCATCTTCGAGCGCTTCCTGAACCCGGAGCGGGTGTCCATGCCGGATTTCGACGTGGACTTCTGCATGGCCGGGCGCGACGCCGTCATCGGCCATGTGGCGGAGCGCTATGGCGCGGCTTCCGTGGGGCAGATCGCCACGTTCGGCACCATGGCCGCGCGCGCCGTGGTGCGCGACGTGGCGCGAGTGCAGGGCAAGCCAGTTGGGCTGGCAGACCGGGTGGCCAAGCTGATTCCGTTCGAGGTGGGCATGACGTTGACGGCCGCCGCCGCCCAAGAGCCGGAGCTCAGCCAGCTCATCGCCGAAGACCACGCCGTGTCCGAGGTCTGGGAGATGGCGCTCAAGCTCGAAGGCATCGTTCGCAACGTGGGCCTGCACGCCGGCGGCGTTGTCATCGCGCCGTCGAAGCTCTCGGAGTTCGTGCCGCTCTACCAAGCCGATGGCGGCGTGATGTCGCAGTTCGACAAGGACGACGTCGAGCGCGCCGGCCTCGTGAAGTTCGATTTCCTCGGCTTGCGAACGCTCACCATCATCGATTTGGCGCAGAAGGCGGTGAACCGGCGGCGCGAGGCCGGCGACGAACCGCCCATCGACTTGGCTGCCGTGCCGCTGGACGATCCAGACACCTACGCCATGCTGCGCACCGGGCAAACCACCGGCGTCTTCCAACTTGAGTCCTCCGGGATGCAGGAGCTGGTGCGCCGCCTGCAGCCCGACAGCATCAACGACCTCATCGCGCTGGTGGCTCTGTATCGTCCCGGCCCGCTGCAATCCGGCGCCGTGGACGACTACATAGATCGCAAGCATGGCCGCGCGCCGGTGCGCTACCCGCATCCGCGCTTGGAAGGCGCCGTCAAGAACACCTACGGCGTGATGCTCTATCAGGAGCAGGTGATGAGCGCGGCGCAATCGCTGGCGGGTTTCAGCTTGGGCCAGGCAGACCTGCTGCGGCGCGCCATGGGCAAGAAGAAGCCCGAGGAAATGGCCAAGGTGCGGCAACAGTACATGGACGGCGTGTGTGCCGAAGGCGTTGATGAGGTGGTCGCAAGCAATGTCTTCGACCAGATGGAGAAGTTCGCCGGCTATGCCTTTCCGAAGGGCCACGCCACCGCCTATGGCCTCGTGACTTTCCAGACCGCATGGCTCAAGACCCACTATCCCGCCGAGTTCATGGCAGCGGTGTTGTCGGCGAACATGGGCGACAACATCGAAAAGGTGGTGACGTTGGTGGACGAGGCGCGGCGCATGGAGCTCGCGCTTAAGCCGCCGAATGTGAACTTGAGCGAGCTCGGCTTCAAAGCCGTGGCGACCGCGGATGGCGAAGCCATCCTCTATGGCTTGGGCGCGGTGCGCGAGGTGGGCGAAGGCGCCGTGCGCGCCATCGTGGCGGAGCGCGACGCCGCTGGCGCCTTCAAGGACTTGGCGGATTTCTGCCGTCGCGTCGATAGCGCGCGCGTCAACCGGGCGGCGCAGGAAGCGTTGATTCGTTCTGGGGCGATGGATTGCTTCGGTGCCCTTGGGGAGCCGATCGATGGCCTGCGGGCGCGGCTTTGGGCGCAACTGCCCGATGCGCTGCTGGGCGCGGAGCAGGTGGCGCGGGATGCGACCCTCGGCGTGACGGACATGTTCGGCGGCGCGACGGCGCCGAGCGTGCCGCGCCGCGTCGCCGCGCCGCGTCCTTGGGCGTGCCGGGAACGCCTCGTGGCGGAGAAGGGCGCCCTTGGCTTGTACCTCACCGGCCACCCCATCGACGACCATGCGGCCGAATTGAAGCACTTCCGCCTCTGCCGCATCGCAGACCTTGCCAGCAGCCGCAAGCCGCAGCGGGTCGCCGGGGTGGTCGTCTCCTACCGCACGCGCCGCGGCGTGATGGGGTTTGCAGAGCTCGACGATGGCAGCGGCCGCATTGAAGCGGCCATCTTTGGCGAGACATTCAAGGCCAACCGCGGCAAGCTCGCCAAGGATGCTGTGCTGGTGCTGGAAGGCGAGGTGCAGGACGACGAGCGGTCCGGTGGCCTGAAGCTGCGCCCACGCTCCATCCACACCATTGAAGAGGCGCGCGCGGTGTACGCCCGCCGCATCAAGGTGAGCGTTGATGGAGACGCGGTTGGGGCGGACTTTGGCGACCGCTTGGAGGGTGCGCTGCAGCTAGGCCAAGGCAATGGCGCGGCCATCGATGTGCCGCCTTGCTCGGTGGTGCTGGCCTATCGTCGCGCCGAAGGCGAGGCCCAACTCACGCTGGGCGACCCGTGGCGCGTGGCGCCCTCGGACGACTTGCTGGCCGCCTTGCGCACGGCCTTCGGCGCCGAGTGCGTCGAGGTCGCCTACACCTGAGGCAACCGCGATGCCGGCTGGCGCCACGACGGTGCGCGAAGCCATCGCGGCGCTGCCGCCGGGCGCGCTGGCGGTGGCCTTAAGCGGTGGCCTCGATTCCACCGTGCTGCTCCATGCCGCGGCGCGCGGCCGGCCAGAGGGGGCGCCGGGTGGGTCGTTGCGGGCACTGCACGTCAATCATGGCTTGCGCGCCGAGGCGCCGGCTTGGCAGCGCCACGCCGCCGAATTGGCGCGGGGCTTGGGTGTGCCGTTCGTCGCGCTGCGCGTCGCCGTGGCCGCCGGCAATTTGCCGGCACAGGCGCGCCGCGCCCGCTACCAAGCGTGGCGCCACGCTCTGCGGCCCGGTGAGCGGCTGCTGCTCGCCCACCATGCGGACGACCAGGCTGAAACCGTGCTGTGGCAGTTGGCGAGCGGGCGGGCGGCGGTGGGGATGCCGCGGGCGCGGCCACTCGGCGCCGGCTGGCTGCTGCGCCCCTTCTTGAACGTGCGCCGCGCCGCGCTCGCAGCGTATGCGAATGCGCATCACCTAGCTTGGGTGGAGGACCCGGGCAATGCTGACACCCGCTTCGACCGCGCCTACATCCGCCACGAAATCATGCCGCGCTTGACAGCGCGCTTTCCGAACGCCGTCGCTGCTGTTGCGGCGCGTGTCGGCGAGGCATTGCCGGCCGCGGCCCACGCGCCGCTGCCCACGCAGGGGCTCGATGCGGCGACGCTCAGCGCTTGGCTCGGCGCGCCCATGCCGGCGCGACGCTTGCGTGAAATCCTGCGCCAAGCGGTGGCGCGCGCAGATGCGGCGCCGGTGGTCGCGTTGCCGGATGGCCGCACGGTGCGCCGCCACGATGGCCGTCTGCACGTCGTCGACACGGTCGCCGCGGAGGCGGAGGGCCGCGCCGTGCAGCCCGGTGACGCCGCGGCCCTCGCCCACGGCGTGTTGTCTTGGCGCCGCGGCGCTGGCGGCGTCGCTGCCGGCCGCGAATTGGCGCTGCGCTATCGCCGCGGCGCCGAGCGCATGGCGCCGGCGGGGCGAGGCGTCACCAAAACCTTGAAAGACCTGTTCCGGGAGGCCGGCGTGCCGCCTTGGCGGCGTGGCGCTTGGCCGCTCTTGTTCGATGGCGAAGCGTTGGCAGCCGTGCCCGGCATCGCCGTCGCCGCCACCCATGTGCAGGAGAACGGCTGGCTGCCGGCGTGGACGCCGGCGGATAGCGCCGAGCACATTTCGCCGCCGCCCGTTTGAGCTTCGGCGCACCTTCCACTATAGTGCTGTTCCAACTTGCATCGCAGCGAGCGACGCCAAGGGATGTGGCGTTCGATCAAGGTGGTGAGTTGACGCATTACATTTTTGTCTCCGGCGGCGTTGCCTCTTCCTTGGGCAAGGGCATCCTCACCGGCTCGCTCGCCGCCATCCTCGAAGCCCGCGGCGTGCGGGTGAACATCCTCAAGATCGATCCGTACATCAATGTGGATCCGGGCACGATGAGCCCGTTTCAGCATGGTGAGGTGTTTGTCACTGCCGATGGCGCCGAGACGGATTTGGATCTCGGCCAGTACGAACGCTTCATCCGCGCGCGCATGGAGAAGCGCAACAACTTCACCACTGGCAGCGTGTATGCGGAGGTGATCCGCAAGGAGCGCCGCGGCGACTACCTCGGTGCCACCGTGCAGGTGATCCCCCACGTCACGGACGAGATCAAGCGTCGCATCCTGGCCGTTGGGGATGGTTTCGACGTGGTGCTGGTGGAGGTGGGCGGCACCGTCGGCGACATCGAGTCGCAGCCTTTTTTGGAAGCGGCGCGGCAACTGCGCCTGCAAATCGGCGCGGCGCAAACGCTCTTCATCCATCTCACCTTCGTGCCGCATCTCGCCGCCGCCGGCGAGTTCAAGACGAAGCCAACCCAACACTCGGTGAAGGAGTTGCGCTCCATCGGCCTGCAGCCGGACATCTTGGTCTGCCGTTCGGAAGAGACCATCCCGAAGTCCGCCCGCGGCAAAATCGCGCTCTTCACCAATGTTGAGGAAGATGCCGTCATCTCTTTCGAGGATTTGAAGACCATCTACGAAGGGCCGCTGAAGCTCAACAATGAGGGCTTGGACGACATCGTCGTCGCCAAACTGGGCCTCAAATGCCCGGCGGCGGATTTGGGCGATTGGCGGCGCGTGGTGGCCGACCTCTCGAAGCCGGCGCGAGTGGCGCGCGTCGCCTTGGTGGGCAAATACTTGGAACTGCCGGATGCCTACAAGTCGCTCACCGAGGCGCTCACCCATGCCGGCATTCAGACGCGCACACAGGTCGATGTCCAGTTCGTGGATGCCGAAACACTGGAAGCGGACGGCGTCGGCGCGTTGGAATCGGCCCATGCCATCCTCGTGCCAGGCGGCTTCGGCAAGCGCGGCGTCGAAGGCAAAATCGCCGCTGCCCGCTATGCCCGCGAACACGACGTGCCCTACCTCGGCATCTGCTACGGCCTCCATGCCGCAGTCATCGATTTCGCGCGCAACGTTGTTGGCTTGAACGGCGCCCACTCCACTGAAATCATGCCGGACACATCGCATCCGGTGATTGGCCTCGTCACCGATTGGCGCGATGAGCGCGGCGCCACCGAGCGGCGTGATGGCGGCGAAGGCTTGGGCGGCACGATGCGCTTGGGTGAGCAGCGTTGCGACTTGGCGGCCGGGTCGCTGGCGCGCCGGCTCTACGGCGAAGACTGCATCGGCGAGCGGCACCGGCATCGCTACGAGGTGAACGAGGGCTACGTGCAACGCTTCGAAGCATTGGGTTTGCGCGTCGCTGGCCGCAGCGCGGACGGCTTGGTCGAAGTGGTTGAGATGCCAGCCAAGGGGTGGTTCCTCGCCTGCCAATTCCATCCGGAGTTCACCTCTTCGCCGCGCGACGGCCACCCCTTGTTCACGGGGTTCGTGCGTGCCGCGGGCCGCTGCGCCGAGGGCATGGCGCGGAGCGCGGAGACGCGCCGGGTGGCGACGCAGCAAACCGCCGGGGTGGTGGCGTCGCCGTGAAGCTGTGCGGTTTTGAGGCCGGCAATCGCGACCCGTTGTTCCTCATTGCCGGCCCCTGCGTCATCGAAAGCGAGTCCCTCGCTTTGGAAACCGCCGCGCAGCTCAAGGAGATGGCCGCCGCGGCCGGCATGCCGTTCATCTACAAGAGTTCCTTCGACAAGGCCAACCGCTCCTCCGGCGCGAGCTACCGGGGCCCGGGCTTGGAGGCGGGGTTACGCATTCTGCAAACTGTGCGCGACGAGGTGGACGTGCCGGTGCTCACGGATGTGCATGAGGACACGCCATTGGACGAAGTGGCGAACGTCGTGTCCGTGCTGCAGACGCCGGCCTTCCTCTGTCGCCAGACGAACTTCATCCGCAACGTGTGTGGCCTCGGCAAGCCGGTGAACATCAAGAAGGGGCAGTTCCTCGCCCCCGAGGACATGCGCCATGTGGTGGACAAGGCCAAGAGCGCCGGCAACGAGGCCATCATGGTGTGCGAACGGGGCGCCACCTTCGGCTACAACAATCTGGTGGCGGACATGCGCTCCATCGCCATCCTGCGCGCAACCGGCTGCCCGGTGGTGTTCGACGCCACCCACTCGGCGCAACTGCCCGGGGGTTTGGGCGGCGCCTCCGGCGGGCGTCGGGAAGCGGTGCCGGTGCTTGCCCGCGCTGCGGTGGCGGCCGGCGTGGCGGGTGTGTTCATGGAAACCCATCCGCGTCCGGAGGCCGCTCTCTCCGACGGCCCGAACTCGTGGCCCTTGGGGCTGATGCCGGAATTGCTTGAGCATCTCGCGGCCATCGATGCCGCGGTGAAGCCGCGTGGCTACTTGGAGACGCGCGTCGCCGGATGAGCGCCATCGCAGCCATCACGGCCCGGGAGGCCTTGGATTCGCGCGGCAATCCCACCGTCGAGGCCCAAGTGCGGCTTGGCGATGGCGCCACCGGCAGTGCGTTGGCGCCGTCTGGGGCGTCCACCGGCGCCCGGGAAGCGATGGAACTGCGCGATGGAGACGCTGCCCGCTACGGCGGCAAGGGAACGCTATGCGCCGTCGCCGGTGTCGCGCGCGAGGTGGCGCCGGCCATGCGGGGCATGGACGCATGTGATCAGGCGGCCATCGACGCCACCCTCAAGGACTTGGACGGCACCGCGAACAAGTCACGCTTGGGCGCCAACGCCATCCTGGCCGTTTCCTTGGCGACCGCGCGCGCCGCCGCCGCCCATCGCGGCGTCCACCTCTTCCGCCACATCCACGATCTCTATGGTCAGGCCGGCGAAGCGGGCGCCATGCGCCTGCCGGTGCCGATGCTCAATGTGCTGAATGGCGGCGCCCACGCGAACAACAACATCGACATCCAAGAGTTCATGGTGCAACCAGTTGCCGTGGGCTCGTTCCGCGAGGCGCTGCGCTGCGGCGTCGAGATCTTCCACGCCTTGCAGCGCCTGCTCGCCGGCGAGGGGCTGTCCACCGCGGTGGGTGACGAAGGCGGCTTCGCGCCGAACCTGCCGACCAACGACGCTGCGTTGGACTTTTTGGCTCGGGCGGTGGAACTGGCCGGCTACCGCTTGGGCGAAGACGTCACCTTGGCCCTCGATTGCGCGGCCTCCGAGTTCGAGCACGAGGGCCGCTATGTGCTCGCCGGGGAAGGGGCGGACTTTGATGGCGCCGGCTTTCGCGCTTGGCTCGCGGCGCTGGTGGAGCGCCACCCCATCGCATCCATCGAGGATGGCATGGGCGAGGACGATTGGCCGGGCTGGACGGCGCTCACGCAGGAGCTGGGCGGCAGCGTGCAGCTCGTCGGTGACGACTTGTTCGTCACGGATGCGGCGCTGTTGCGGCGCGGCGTGGAACTGGGCGCGGCCAACGCCATCCTCGTGAAGCCCAACCAAATCGGCACCCTGACGGAAACCTTCGCCGCCGTGCGCGCCGCCCGCGAACATGGCTACGCCACGGTGATCTCGCATCGCTCCGGCGAAACGGAGGACACCACCATCGCCGACATCGCCGTCGGCGTGGGCGCCGGGCAGATCAAGACCGGCAGCGCCAGCCGCTCGGACCGCGTGGCGAAGTACAACCGCCTGCTGCGCATTGAAGAGGCGTTGGGGGCAGACGCCACCTATCGGGGGCGCGCGGAATTGGCGCCCTTCGGGGCCAGCGCATGACGCGGCGCCTCTTCCTGGTCGTCGGCGTCGTCGTCATCGCGGCGCTGCAATATCGTTACTGGTTTGGCCACTCCGGCCACTTCGCGGAGCACGCCCTCACCGCCGAGGTGGATAAGGCGGAACGCCAGAACGACCGTTTGGAGCAGCGCAATCGCGTGCTCGCGGCGGAGGTGCGGGCATTGAAGACGGGCTTGGAAGCCGTCGAGGCGCGGGCGCGTTCCGACCTTGGCATGATCGGCGAGGGCGAAACCTTCTACCTCGTGGTGGATGAACCGCCGCCGGCGCTAGCGCGTTGATGCCAACCCGCGGCGCCGCGCTGAGCGACGCATCCCGTGACGGGCCGGGCGCCAGCGCTGCATTTCGCGTGGCGGCGCCAGTCGACGGTTGGCCCTGCGCCAATCCCGCCGCGGACACCGCGAGCGGGGCGCTGCGGTTCGCCTTGGAGGATTTCGACGTCACCGAGACCCTCGCCTTCGAGCCGAGCGGCGCCGGCGAGCACCTGTACTGCTTCGTCGAGAAGCGCGGCATGACGACGCCGGCGGTGCAAGCGGCCCTTGCGGCCGCGGCGGGCGTCGCGCCGCTGGATGTTGCGTATGCCGGCATGAAGGACAAACGCGCCGTGGCGCGCCAGTGGTTCAGCGTGCGGCGCCCGCGCAGGGAGAACTTTGCCGGCGATGAGGGTTGGGCGGTGCTGGCGCGCGAGTGGCATTCCCGCAAACTCCGCCGCGGCGAGCTCAGCGGCAACGCGTTCCGCATCCGCATCCAGCACGCGGGTGGCCCAGTCGCCGCCAACTTGGAGCGGGTGGCCCGCGATGGCGCTCCCAACTACTTCGGCCCGCAGCGCTTTGGCGCCGATGGCGGCAATGTGGCGCGGGCCGTCGCTTGGCTCGGCGCCGGTCGCCCGCCGGTCAGCCGCTTCGCCCGCGGCCTGCATCTATCCAGCTTGCGCAGCTTCATCTTCAACGAGGTGTTGGCGGTGCGGGTGGCCAACGGCACTTGGCGGTCTCCGTTGCCGGGCGAGGCGGTTGTCGCGGGCGCCGCCAGCGGCCCCCTTTGGGGGCGCGGCCAGCCACCCAGCGACGGCTGCGCGGGACGCCTTGAGGCACGGCTTGCGGCGCAGCACGGCGCCATCACCGATGCCTTGGAACACGTTGGCTTGCGCCACGAGCGGCGCCCCCTCTGCATCGTGCCGGATGGCTTGTCTTGGTGCGCCGATGACACGGGGTGGCGCGTCGAGTTCACCTTGCCGCCAGGCGTCTACGCGACCAGCGTGTTGCGCGAGGCTGGCCGCTTCACCGCTGCCGATGCGTTGGCGCCCAAGGGGGCAGCTTGAGCGGTTGGCGCCACCGTGGGGGCACCTTCGCCCGCGGCTTGGCCATGGGCGTCGCCGAGGTGATTCCCGGCGTTTCTGGCGGCACCATCGCCTTCATCACCGGCATCTACGATCGGTTGCTTGGGGCGCTCGCAGCCTGGTCGCCGCGCTCGGCGCAGCGCTTGTTTCGAGAAGGGCCGGCCGCGCTGTGGCGCACTCACGATCTTGGCTTTCTGTTCACCCTCGGCGCCGGCATGGTGGCGAGCTACTTGGCCACCGCTCGCGTCATTGGCTACTTGCTCGACCACTACGGCCCCGCGCTGTGGAGTTTCTTCCTTGGGCTGATTGCCGCCTCCATCTACCAACTGCTGCGCGAGACGCCGCGCCGCTTCACGGCGACGTTCGGCCTTGTCGGCGCGATACTCGGCGCTGGGGTCGCCACGATGGCCGCGGCGAGCGCTGCGCCGGGCCTCGTGCAGTTCTTCTTTGGCGGTGCGCTGGCGGTGACGGCTTGGATTCTGCCCGGCATCTCAGGTTCGCTGGTGCTGCTGTTGCTCGGCCTCTACGAGCCGTTCGTCGCCGCGGTGAACGCCTTCCACCTCGATATCCTCGCCGCCACCGGCGCCGGCATGGCGGTGGGCCTGCTTGCGTTCGCCAAGGCAGCGTCGTTCCTGTTGCGCCGCCATCGCGCCGCGGTGCTTGCCGCGCTCACGGGCCTGATGGCGGGTTCGATGGCGCGTTTGTGGCCGTGGCGGCACGACGACACCTGGCTCACGCCGGGTGCCTATGGCATCGCCACGGGAGACGATCCCTTACTGATCCTCGTCGTGCTGGCGGCCCTCGCCGGCGTCGGCGGCGCCGTGCTCTTGGTGCGCAGTGGACAAGCGGCCAGCGCTTAGGTTCGCGGCCGCGCTGCTGGCGGCCCTCGGCGTGGGCTGCGCATCGCCCGGCGGCGGCCCGGCGCCAGTGATCGACCGTTCGACCCATGCCGCCCGTGTGCCGGCGGAGCACACCGTGAAAGCTGGGGATTCGCTCTACGCCATCGCGTGGCGCCACCAGTTGGACTACAAGGCCATCGCGCGCTTGAACGGCATTGGGCCGCCCTACACGATCTATCCTGGGCAAACGCTTGAGCTGCCGAGTGGTGCGCCGGTGCGCGCTGGGTCGCGGCCGGCGCCGGTGACGAGAGGCGCTACGGCCCAGGCAGATGCGGTGACGCCCGGCGCCGGCGGCGAGGATGCCGCCCCGCCGCGGCAAGCGACCCCCAAACCGCGCCCGTCCGATCGAACGGTTGCGCGTGTGCCTGCGCGTCGAGCCCAGCCTCCCTCACCAGCGCCGCCCATGCCGACCGCGAAACCTGCGGCGCCGCAACGCACGCCGGCGGCGCAGACCACGCGGCCCGCGCCGCCGCCAGCACCGGCCGCGCCCACCACCGCCGCACCCAAGCCGGCCGCGTCCGGCGGGCGTTGGCGTTGGCCCGTCGATGGCCGCCCGGCGCGCGGTTTCGGCGGCGGCAACAACGGCTTGGACTACGCCGTCGCCCGCGGCAAGGGAGTCGGCGCCGCGGCGCCGGGGGTGGTCGTCTATTCCGGGCCTGGGCTGCGCGGCTACAAGCATCTTGTCATCGTTGAGCATGGCGGCGGCTATCTATCCGCCTACAGCATCAATGCGCCGCCGCAAGTGGCCGAGGGTGGCGCGGTGACCGCAGGTGCCCGACTCGCCGAGATGGACGGCGCGAACGCGGTGGCGCGACGGCTGCACTTCGAGATTCGGCGCAACGGCGCGCCGGTGGATCCGCGCAAGGTGATCGGGCGCTGAAGCAGCCCTAGCGGGCGTCGCCGGCCGCGCTCCGCCAACCGCGAATCTGGCCGCTCGCGAGCGCTTGGCTTGCCGCTGCGGCGCTCGGTCGATTCAGTCCTCGCGCCAGCGGGGCGGGTGCGGCAGCCGTGTGCCGAGCCGCTGCGCCAGACGCTCGTAGGGTGCCTTGCGGGCGCCGAGCCAACGCAGGTCCGCCAAGGATTCCGCGAACGGCACATCCTCCACCAAAGTGGCGAGGCGCTTGTACAGCGCTGCCGCCTCCCGCTGCGCCGCCAATGTCTCGGCAAGCCGGCGCGCGCCACGCACGCTGGTTGGCCAATCTGCGGCGTCGTCGGGGATGGCTTCCAGCGAACCGAAGCGGCGCAGCAGGATGCCCGCCGTCTTGGCGCCGAAGCGCGCGATCCCTGGGATGCCGTCGGCGGCGTCGCCGACCAAGGCGAGCCAATCCGGCACGGCGCGCGGCGCGCAGCCGTGCCGCTCGCGTACGCCATCCTCGTCGATGACGCGGCGGCGCATGCGGTCCACTTGCACGACGCGATTGCCAGTGACGCATTGGCCGAGGTCTTTGTCCGGCGTCAACAAGCGCACTTGAGCGACGGAATCCCGCCAGCGCTGCGCGCCTGTGGCTAGCGCGTCGTCCGCCTCGTAACGCCGCATGCGCCACACCTTGACGCCGAGCGCCGCCACGGCTGCTTCGACGAGATCGAACTGGGCCAAGATGACCGGCTGCAGCCCCTCGCCGGCCTTGTAGCCGTCGAACAGGTCGTTGCGAAACGATGCGATGGGGTTGTCGAACGCTGCGGCGATGTGCGTCACGGCCTCGCGCGGGTCTTGCAGGAGGCCGATGACGGAGGTGATCACGCCGAGCACGCCGGTGACGTCTTGGCCCGTCGGCGTCAGGTGCGTGGGGCGCTTGGAGTAGTGCGCCCGGAACAGCTCATAGGTGCCGTCGAGCAGATGCAGCTGCACGGGCCTGCTTCCTTATGGGCATCATGTCGCAACGCGGGGCATGGCCGCCGGCCTAGCGTTCGAGCAGCGTTCGCTTGTTCGGCGCTTCGCGCCATTCGGCTTCGTCTGCCGGCGGGTCTTTCGCCTCGGTGATGTTCGGCCACGTTTCAGCCAACTCAGCGTTGAGCGCCAAGAACTCCTGCTGATCTTCCGGCAACTCGTCCTCCGAGTAGATGGCGTCCACGGGGCACTCCGGTTCGCACAAGGCGCAGTCGATGCACTCGTCTGGGTGGATGACGAGCATGTTTGGGCCTTCGTAGAAGCAATCGACGGGGCAGACCTCCACGCAGTCCGTCAATTTGCACTTGATGCAGGCTTCTCCGATTACGAACGTCATGGGGCCTCCTCGCGACAGGGCGCATATTCTTGCATGGAAGGGTGGTTGCGACCATGCCGCGGGACATCGGCGCCGTCGGAGGGTTAGCCGTCGTTCTCGGTAGGCGCCGCGGTGGCCATCTGCCTTAGCTCGAACACCAACTCCAAAGCTTGGCGCGGCGTCAAGTCGTCCACCTGCACGTCGGCCAAGCGTTCGCGCAACGGGTCTGACAGCGACGCTGGCGGCGTTGCGGCGAACAGATCGCCGTCTGGCGTCACGCCCGCTGCATGGCTCGCTTCGAGTTGCTTCAGCCGACTGCGGGCGTCGTCCAGCACTTCCGTGGGCACCCCGGCGAGCTTGGCCACCTGCACGCCGTAGCTCTGGCTTGCGGGGCCATCGCGCACCAAGTGCAGGAACACCACCTCGCCGCTGTATTCCGCCGCGTCCAAATGCACGTTGGCGACGCCTTCGAGTTCCGCTGGCAGCGCGGTGAGCTCGAAGTAGTGCGTGGCGAACAGCGTGAAGGCGCGCAGCTCCAGCGCCAGGTGCCGCGCCGCCGCCCACGCCAGCGCCAAGCCGTCGTAGGTGCTGGTGCCGCGCCCGATCTCGTCGAGCAGCACTAAGCTCTCGGCGGTGGCGTTGCGCAGGATGTTGGCCGTTTCCGTCATCTCCACCATGAAGGTGGAGCGCCCTCCGCTCAAATCGTCGCTGGCGCCGATGCGCGTGAAGATGCGGTCGATGGGACCAATCTCGGCTGCCGCGGCCGGCACGAAGCATCCAGTCCAGGCGAGCAAGACGATGAGCGCGGTTTGGCGCATGAAGGTGGATTTGCCGCCCATGTTCGGGCCGGTGACGATGAGCATGCGGCGGGCGTCGCTCAAGCGCACGTCGTTCGGCACGAACGCCGCTTCGGACTGCGCCTCCACCACCAGATGGCGCCCGCCCTCGATGTGGATGCCCGGCGCATCGCTCAACTGTGGGCAAGTGAGCGCAAAGCGCTCGGCGCGCCCGGCAAACGCCACCAGCACGTCCAGCCCGGCCAGCGCGTCGGCGGCGTCGCGCAGCGCGGCGCCAGATTCGTTGAGCTTCGCCAGCAGTTGTTCGCATAGCTGCCGCTCGCGCTTCAGGGCGCGCGCATGGCTGGTCAGCGCGTCGTCCTCGAAGCGCTTCAGTTCCGGCGTGATGTAGCGCTCGGCGTTCTTCAGCGTTTGGCGGCGCACATAGTCCGCCGGCGCGGCCGCCGCGGCGCTGCGCGGCAGCTCGATGTAGTAGCCGTGGATGCGGTTGTATCCCACCTTGAGATTGGCCAGATGGGTGCGCTGCCGCTCGCGCGCTTCAAGGTTGCTCAAGAAGGTGCTGGCGTTTTCGGTGAGGTCGCGCAGGGCGTCGAGTTCGCTGTCGTAGCCGTGCGCGATCACTCCGCCATCGCGCATCACCGCCGGCGGCTCGGCAACGATGGCGCGGCGCAGCAGATCGGTTTCCGCGCCGAAGTCCGCCAGTGCCTGGAAGCGGGTGGCCAGCGCGGGGGCGTCGAGATCCACAACGGTGGCCGCGATGCGCGGCAACGTCTCCAAGGCGCTGCGCAGCCGCGCCAAGTCTCGCGGCGAGGCGTTGCCGAGCGCCACTCGGGTGAGAATGCGCTCCATGTCTCCCACCGCCTTGAGGTGGCGGGGCAGCTCCTCGTAGGCGCCGGTTTCCAACAGCGCCGCCACCGCCCGTTGCCGCTGCCGCACCCGGCGCCCATCGCGCAGTGGCGCGTGCAGCCACGCCCGCAGCCGCCGCGCGCCCATGGGCGTCGCAGTGACGTTCAACACGCCGTAGAGGGTGCCGGCGCCGCCGGCGCCGTCGAAGCGGACATCGATTTCCAGATTGCGTCGCGTGGCCGCGTCCAAGGCGATGTGTTCGGTGCCGGTCGAGCCCTTCAGCGCGTCGATGTAGTCCAAAGTTTGGCGGCGCGCGTCTTGGGCATAGCGCAGCACTGCCGCCGCCGCTGCCACTGCGGCCGTGATGCGCTCGATGCCGAAGCCGGTGAGATCCCGGGCGCCGAAGTGGTCGGCCAGGTAACGCGCCGCAAGGTCTGGGTCGAAGTCCAACGCCGGGCGGCGCTGAACGGGTTGCTCCAAGTTCAGCTCCACATCCTCGGCGATCACCACCTCGGCGGCGCCGAGGCGAGCCAGTTCGGCGGCGAGGGTGGCAGCTGTCTCGCAATCGCGAATGCGGAATTCGCCGGACGAGAGGTTCAGCCAACTCAGCCCCCAGCTTTCGCCGTCCCCATGCACGCCGGCGAGGATGCTTTCCCGCTCCGCCTCCAGAAGCCCCTCTTCGGCCAGCGTGCCTGGCGTCACCACCCGCGTGACCTTGCGCTCCACTGGGCCGGTGGCGCCCGTGGCGACGCCCATCTGTTCGCAGATGGCAACGGCCCGCCCCTGCTTCAAGAGCCGCGCCAAGTAGCCGTCCAAGCTGTGGAAGGGCACGCCGCACATCGGAATTGGCTGCCCGGCGGAGCGCCCGCGGGCGGTCAGCGTGATGTCTAGGAGGCGCGCCGCTTCCTCCGCGTCTGCGTAGAAGAGTTCATAGAAATCTCCCATGCGATAGAACAGCAGGGCATCTTTGTGTTCGGCCTTGATGCGCAGGTACTGCTGCATCATCGGGGTGTGCGAGGCGGTGGTGGCGGGCGTTGGCGCGAGGGAGAAGGGGCGGTCTTGAGACAATGCTGAAACTCGCGTGAGAGATTGCGGAAATGTGCTCGAAGCGACGTTGGCCAAGGTATTCTGTCACGGAACCTGCGCTGTCAAGCGAAGCGTGACCCAAGGGGAACCGGTCGTGACGCCGGCGCCGCCGGCTGCCGCGTTGGCCACTGGCGCCGCCAGATTGCCAAGACGATCGCTTGCGCCGTGATCTGAATGTATGTACAGTATGGGAAGTGGTGGCTTCCCGCCAAGGAGGAATCGATGTCCAGCGCCGAAAACGCCCGCGAACCAGGGCGAGACCGCGCCCTCAAGGCAGCTCTCACGCAGATCGAACGGCAGTTCGGCAAGGGCTCCATGATGCGCTTGGGAGATCGCGAGTCCACGACGATCCCATCCATCTCCACCGGCTCGCTCGGGCTCGACATCGGGCTTGGCATCGGTGGCCTGCCACGCGGCCGCGTGGTGGAAATCTACGGCCCAGAATCGTCTGGCAAAACCACGCTCACGCTGCAAGTCATCGCCGAAGCGCAGCGCGAAGGCGGCGTGTGCGCCTTCATCGACGCCGAACACGCGCTGGATCCCATCTACGCCGAGGCGTTGGGCGTGGATACAGACAACCTGCTCGTCTCCCAGCCAGACACCGGCGAGCAGGCGCTTGAGATCTGCGACATGGTGGTGCGCTCCGCCGCGGTGGACGTCGTCGTCATCGATTCGGTGGCGGCGCTCACGCCCAAGGCCGAGATCGAGGGCGAAATGGGCGATTCCCACGTCGGCCTGCAGGCCCGGCTGATGAGCCAAGCGCTGCGCAAGATGACGGCCAACATCAAGCAATCCAACACCCTCGTCATCTTCATCAACCAAATCCGCATGAAGATCGGCGTGATGTTCGGCTCGCCGGAAACCACCACCGGCGGCAACGCGCTCAAGTTCTACGCGTCCGTGCGCCTCGACATACGACGCATCGGCGCCGTGAAGGATGGCGACGAGGTCATCGGCAACGAAACGCGCGTGAAAGTGCTGAAGAACAAGTTGGCGCCACCGTTCAAGCAGGCTGAGTTTCAGATTCTCTATGGCAAGGGCATCCACCGCGCCGGCGAGATTGTCGACCTCGGCGTGAAGCAAGGCATCGTGGACAAGTCCGGCGCTTGGTACAGCTACAACGGCGACCGCATCGGCCAAGGCCGTCGCAACGCCGCCAAGCACCTTGAAGACACGCCGGCCATGCGCGACGAGATCGAGGCGAAGGTGCGCGCCGCGCTCTTGCCGGCGCCGGCGGGCGGCGTCAGAGGCGGCGCTGGCGAAGGCGCTGCTGTTGCGATGCTGTCGGAGCGAGCCGCCCGAACGTGACTTGGCAGCGCCGCACCGCAGCGGCTGCCGATGCTGGCGTTGAGGCGCTCACGTCGCAGGCGCTGCGGCTCTTGTCCCAGCGCGAGCACTCGGCGCTGGAGTTGCGGCGCAAGCTGCTGCGCGATGGCGATGACGCCGCGGTGGGCGCCGTGGTGGAGCGGCTCGCGGAAAGCGGCTTGTTGTCAGACGAGCGTTTCGCCGAGAGCTATGTCCGCAGCCGCGTCGAGCGCGGCCAAGGGCCGGTGAAGATCCGCGCCGGCCTGTTGGCGCGGGGAGTGGCGGACGCCCTCATCGACAGCGCCCTCGGTCATCTCGACGAGTTCTGGCTGCAACGCGCCCGCGCGGCGCTCGACAAGCGCTTTGGAGACGAGGCGCCGGCGGATGCCCATGAATGTGGCCGACGTCTGCGCTTTCTGTCCCAGCGCGGCTATCCCGCAGACGTCGCGTATCGAGCGGCAGCGGGCACTGCAGCAGGTGTTGAAGAGAGGCAGCCCGTATAATCGCAGGTTTTGCCGCACACTCCTTGGCGGGGCCCAAGCCATGCAGACGGCGGATATCCGCTCCGCGTACCTAGAGTTCTTTCGCGCCCGCGGCCACCAAATCGTGCCGTCTGGCAGCCTTGTGCCGGCCAACGACCCGACGCTGCTCTTCACCAACGCCGGCATGGTGCAATTCAAGGACGCCTTGGCAGGCCGGGAAGATCTTGGCTTTGCGCGGGCGGCTTCCTGCCAAGTGTGCGTGCGCGCCGGCGGCAAGCACAACGATCTGGAGAACGTCGGCTACACGGCGCGCCATCACACGCTGTTCGAGATGCTCGGCAACTTCAGCTTTAGGGATTACTTCAAAGAGGAGGCAATTGCCTGGGCTTGGGAGTTCGTCACCGACGTGCTGGGTTGGGGCAAGGAGCGCCTGTGGGTGACGGTACACCCCACGGACGCCGAGGCGCGCGCGTTGTGGACGCAGAAGATCGGCTTGGCGCCGGAACGCGTCATCGACCATCCAGACAACTTTTGGGCGATGGGCGAAACCGGCCCCTGCGGCCCGAACACCGAACTCTTCTACGACCAAGGATCCGACGTGGCCGGTGGTCCGCCCGGTTCACCGGAAGAAGATGGCGATCGTTTCCTCGAGTTCTGGAACTTGGTGTTTCCGCAGTTCGATCGCCAGCCGGATGGGGAGCTCGCGCCGTTGGCGACGCCCGGCATCGACACTGGCTTGGGTTTGGAGCGCACCGCCGCCTTGGCGCAGGGGGTGTTGGCGAACTATTGGGTAGACCCGCTGCGCAGCCTCGTTCTCCACGCTGGCGACATGGCGGGTTTGCGCAACGAGCGCGAGATGCTGAACGACGTGTCGCTGCGCGTCATCGCAGACCATATTCGCGCCGCGGCCTTCCTCATCGCGGAGGACGTGTTGCCGGGCAACGGCGAGCGCAACTATGTGCTGCGGCGGATCGTGCGCCGCGCCCTGCGCCACGGGCATCGGCTCGGCTTGCGCGAACCTTTCTTCCACCGCTTGGCGGCGCCGCTAGCGGAGCAAATGGGTGCCGCCCATCCGCGCCTCGTTGAACGCCAAACACACATTGAAGGCGCGTTGCTCGCGGAGGAAGAGCGCTTTGCCGCCACTCTAGCGCGTGGCATGGAGATGCTCACCCGCGCTCTGGACGGCCTGGATGGCGCTGAGCTGCCCGGCGCCATCGCCTTCGAGCTCTACGACACTTTCGGCTTCCCGACGGATCTCACGGCAGATGTGGCGCGGGAGCGCGGCGTGGCAGTGGACATGGCCGGCTTCGACGCGGCGATGGCGGAACAGCGGGCGCGTTCGCAAGGGGCGGCGCGCTTTACGGCCAGCGACGAACAGCGTGTGGAAGTGGATTCTGCGGTTTCTTTCGAGGGCTACGCGACGCTGGAAAGCCCCGCCTCGGTGCTGGCCCTGTTTCGTTCCACCGCGGCGGGCCCGGCGAAGGCGGAGGTGCTTGAAGCGGGCGAGCAGGGGCTCGTCGTCCTCGATCGGACGCCGTTTTACGCCGAAGCCGGCGGGCAAGTGGGCGATGCCGGCGAGCTCACCGGGGAGAGCGGGCGTTTCACCGTCGCCGACGTGACAAAAGGGGGAGACCAACACCTGCACCGGGGCACGGTCGCCGGCGGGGCGCTGCGCGTCGGTCAAGCCGTGGTGGCGCGGGTGGAGGCGGCGCGGCGGCGGGACATCGCGCTCAACCACTCGGCGACGCACCTGTTGCACGCGGCGTTGCGTCGCGCCCTTGGCGAAAGCGTCACGCAGCAAGGCTCGCTGGTCGCGCCAGGGCGCCTGCGCTTTGACTTTGCGCATCCTGCGCCAGTTAATCCGGCGCAATTGCGCGAAATCGAGGCCGAAGTGAACGCCCGCATCCGCGAAAACTCGCCGGTGGTGACGCAGCGCCTGCCCTATGAGGACGCCATCGAGCAGGGCGCCATCGCCCTCTTTGGCGAGAAGTACGGTGCCGAAGTGCGGGTGTTGAACATGGGCGATGGCTACTCCGTGGAGCTGTGTGGCGGCACCCACGTTGAGCGCACCGGCGACATCGGCGCGTTCGCCATCGTGTCCGAAAGCGGCATCGCCGCCGGCGTGCGCCGCATCGAAGCGGTCACTGGCGGCGCGGCCGTGGCGCACTTTCAGGGGGCTGAGCGCGAGGTGGCGGAAGTGGCCGCCATCGTCAAGTCTGCGCGGTTGGAAGCAGCGCAATCCGTGCAGGCGCTTTCAGTGCGCGCGAAGTCGCTGGAGAAGGAGCTGGAGGCGGCCAAACGGCGCTTGGCGCAGGCCCAAGGGGTCGGCCTTGCCGCGCAGGCGCAGGACGTGGCCGGCGTGCAGGTGCTCGGCGCAGAAGTGCGCGGTGATGGCAAAGCGCTGCTGGCAACCTTGGACAGCTTGAAGGATCGCTTGGGCAGCGCCGTCATCGTGCTCGGCCAAGCCGATGCCGGGCGGGTCAACCTCATCGCCGGCGTCACCGCGGATTTGACGCATCGGTTCAAAGCTGGTGACGTGATCGCCTTTGTCGGCAAGCAGGTGGGCGCCCGGGGCGGAGGGCGCCCAGACATGGCCCGCGCCGGCGGTGGCGACCGGCCAGAGGCATTGCCCGCCGCGCTCGCTTCCGTGGCGGATTGGGTGCAGGCGCGCGTCGCCGACGGCGCGGATTGACGCAGTGGCTCGCTACGTTCACAAGTACGGCGGCACGTCGCTGGCAGACGCCGAGCGCATCTTGGCGGCGGCCAACCGTGTGGCGAACACCGTTGCCGCGGGGCATCAGGTTGTCGTGGTGCTGTCGGCGATGGGGGGCGAGACGGATCGCTTGGAGGGCTTGGCCACGCAGATGGCCGGGCGTCCGGACACGCGCGAGCGGGATGTGCTGCTTGCGTCTGGCGAGCAAGTGACCATTGCGCTCTTGGCCATCGCGCTGATCGAGCGCGGCCATCCGGCGAAGTCTTATCTTGGTTCGCAGGTGCGCATCCGCACGGACGGCGCGCACACCCGGGCGCGCATCGAGCAGGTGGAAGTGGCGGCCCTGGTTGAAGACCTTGACGCCGGCGTCACGCCCGTGATCGCCGGCTTCCAAGGCATTGACGCCGCGGGCGACGTGACCACGTTGGGCCGAGGCGGTTCAGACACCACCGCGGTGGCGGTGGCGGCGGCGCTTGGGGTGGATGAGTGCCGCATCTACACTGACGTCGCCGGGGTCTACACGGCAGATCCGCGCATCGTGCCCGACGCCACGCGCCTCGATGTCGCCACCTTTGAGGAGATGCTGGAGCTCGCCAGCTTGGGCTCCAAGGTGCTGCATCCGCGCGCCGTGGAGTTTGCCGGCAAGTACGCCGTGCCGTTGCGCGTGCTGTCGAGCTTCGACGAGGGGCCGGGCACCCTCATCACGACGGAGGAAAGCAGCATGGAAGAGCCCTTGGTGTCTGGCATCGCCCATTCCCGGGACGAAGCCAAGCTCACGCTCTTGGGCGTGCCGGATGCGCCTGGCACGGCGTCGAAGATTCTTGGCCCCATCGCGGCGGCGGGCATTGAAGTGGACATGATCGTGCAGAACGTTGGCGTGGATGGCTCCACGGACCTCACGTTCACCGTGAAGCGGGGCGACTATGAGCGCGCGCGGGAGCTCCTCGAGGCCGTGCAGGGCAGCTTGGGCGTGCGCGGCGTCGCTGGCGATGACCGCATTGCCAAGGTGTCGGTGGTGGGCGTGGGCATGCGCTCCCACGCCGGCGTCGCCACGCGGATGTTCGACGCATTGGCGGCGGAGAACATCAACATCGAAATGATCTCCACATCGGAAATCAAGATCTCCGTCATCGTCGCGGAGCGGTATCTGGAGCTTGCCGTGCGGTCCATTCATGGCGCCTTCGGGCTGGCGGCGGCCGGGGTGGCGACCGATTGAAGCTCCCGGGCGCGTTGCGCTGATGTGAGGGACGTTGCGCGGCGCCCCTGCGGGGCGAGCCGCGGTGGGGTGCAGGCTGCTCGGACTGCATGTGCCGGAAGAAAAGCCAGCGTCACGGCAGATGCGTTATGCGCCTTCCTGCGTCACAATAGCGGCTCGGCATGGCGTGGGTCGCTGACGTTGCATGAGCAACCAGCGATGTGCGCGGGGGCATCCGCTTGGATGCGCCGCGGCCACGGGGGGTGGCCGGGCTGGCGCGTGGCACCAACGGGGCTTCAAGAGGCAGGCGATGGCTTGCTCCATGTCCGTCGGCGTGGCCGCGCCGGATGCGTTGATGAAGCGCTGCCGGAGCGTGGCGCGAAGTGGGAGCGCCTAGTGGGGAATGGGCGCTCGGAAACGCAAGCCAAGGGGGTTCCGTGCTGATTCTTACTCGGCGGGCCGGAGAGACGCTCACGATTGGTGACGACGTGACCGTGACCATACTCAGCGTCAAGGGCAATCAAGTGCATTTGGGCATCAAGGCGCCACGCGACATCCCGGTACACCGGGAAGAGATCTATCGGCGCATTCGCGAAGAGGCCCCGACAGAGCGTGAGCGCTAACCGGCGGCCGTTGCGGGCAACGCGCCGGCGTCGCCAGACGATCGGCTCGCTGCGCCCGGTGTGAAGGACGCAGAGGTCGAAGGGGCTGTCCGGCGTCGCTGGCGCAACAGCTGCTGCGCCTTGCATCGGGCGGAGATGGTTGCCACGGCGCCGGTACGCTCGCCAGCGACGCGGTGGCTCAACCGCCGTGTCGGCGCGCGTTTGCCGCAGCCAGCAGGATGGCTGGCACAACGCCTAGGAGCAGCAAGGTGAGCGCGGCAGTGGAAGCCTCGGCGAGGCGCTCGTCCGCGGCCAGCCGATAGGTGCGCGTCGCCAGCGTCTCGAAGTTGAACGGCCGCAGGATGAGCGTGGCCGGCAGCTCTTTCATCACGTCGATGAACACCAACAGGATGCCGCTTGCCACGGCGCCGCGCATCAGCGGCGCATGCACTTCGCGCAATGCCCGGCCTGGGCTCGCCCCCAAGCTGCGCGCGGCGTCATCCAAGCGCAGATGGATTTTCTCCAGCCCGCTGTGGCAGGCGTTGTAGGCCGCCGTGAGGAACCTTGCCACATAGGCGAACACCAACGCGGCGACGGTGCCCGTGAGCAGGAGCCCCACGTCCAAGTCGAAGCGGGCGTTGAGAAAACGCGCCAGCGACTTGTCGATGGCGGTGAGGGGCACGAGCAGGCCAACCGCCAGCATGGCGCCGGGCAGCGCATAGCCAAGCGTGGCCGTGCGCACCGCCAACATCGTGGCGGGACGGCGGCTCAAGCGTTCGGCATAGGCAAGTGTGAGCGCCACCAACGTGGCGAGCAGTGCGCTGGCGCCGGCGACGCTGGCGCTCGCTCCCGCGAAGTCTGCGAAGCCCCGCCCCCAAAGGGGGTCGCCGACGAGGATGGCGTAGCGGGCGAGTGTCACGAGCGGCACCACGAAGCCGAGCAGCACCGGCAGGGCGCAGCCGATGGCCGCGAGCCAACCGCGCCAGCCGATGAGCGCGGTAGGCTTCGCGGCGGCGCTGTGCGCAACGGGGTTGCCCACGCGCCCGCGGCGCGCGGCGCGTTCCATCAAGATCAACGCCGCGGCCAGCGTGAACAGCCAAGCGGCAAGCTGCAGCGCCGCGGCGCGGTCTCCCAACGCGAACCAAGTGCGGAAGATGCCGGTGGTGAAGGTGGCGACGCCGAAGTATTCGACGACGCCGTAGTCCGCCACCGCCTCCATCATTGCGAGGGCCACCCCGCCGACGATGGCTGGCCGCGCCGCCGGCAAGGCGATGGTGGTGAACGCCCGCGTCGGCCCCGCGCCGAGGGCGCGCGCCGCCTCGAAGAGCGAGCCGGCTTGCGTTGCGAACGCTCGCCGGGCGAGCAGGTAGACGTAGGGATACAGGACGAGGCCGAGCACCAGCGCGGCACCGCCGAGGGAACGGATGGGGGGCAGCGCCGCGTGCCAACCGGCATCGCGCAGCGCTGTCTGCAGCGGGCCGGCGAATTCCAACAGATCCGTATAGACATAAGCAGTGACATAGCCGGGCGCTGCGAGCGGCAGCACGAGCGCCCAAGACAACAGGCGACGGCCGGGAAAGTCGCGGCTGGCCACCGTCCACGCAGTGGCGACGCCGAGCAGGGCGGCCAACACGCCGACGGCCAGCACCAATAGCAGAGTGTTGACGACATAGTCCGCCAGCACGGTTTGCCTGAGGTGTGCCCATGTATCGCCGACGGGCGCCGCGAACGCGCTCAGCACGACGATGAGCGGCACCGCCACCAAGGCGGCCAAGCTGCATGCGATGACGCTCCACAGGCGGTTCATGGCGGCATTTTCCCACGCCGACGGCGGGGCATTTGAGCGGCTGCCATCCCGGTGCTGGCGAACCGTTGGCGTGGGCAGCAACTGTGCGCCGGCATCGCGAGCCGTCATCTCTTCCGGTGCGTGGACGCGCATGACCAAGCAACCCGCGCCGGCGTGGCGGGGCAGGGGAGGTGGATGGACATGGGCGAACCCTGCGCCGGCATGGCGCTGGTGATCGCGGCGTTTTTGCGCTGAGGGCGAGAGCACCATTCACAACATCGGTCAGATTGATCGCGGTTACGAACGATTGGAAGGTCGCTTGCAGGCGTTGGGCGCTACCATCGAGCGGCTTCAAGAGCAGCGTTCGAGGAGTGCTTGGCCATGGAGCTCGTGTTCGAGGATGTCTATCGTGTCTTGCCAACCAAGATGACGCCGTCGAAGTACAGCAGCCTGTTTGTGCGGCGCGATGCCGGCAACCTGCTGTTTTCCTGTCTCGGCGGCCACAGCAGCATCGAGGGCAGTTTCGATGCGATCGAAGCAATGGGCGGTGTCGCCCACCACCTGTTGGGCGATATGCATCTCGCCGCTCGCTACAACGACGACGTGGACGAGCGCTTCGGCACGGTGACGATGTGCAGCGAACTCGAAGCGCCCGACGTTCGGCGCAAGGTAAGCAACGTGCGGAGCTTTCCGTTCGAGCGACACGAACTGACCGCTGGCGTGGAAGTGGTGCCAACGCCCGGTCACCGTCCCGGCGCGGTCTCTTATCTGGTTCCGGTGGCTGGCCGGCGCTGCCTGTTCGTGGGCGACACCATCTACCACGACGGCAAGGCTTGGCGGGCGCTTGCCAGCAAGAAAAACCGCAAGACGATGCTGGCAACCTTGGATTTGCTGGCGAGCATCGAATTCGGTGCGTTGCTGGCCAATACCGGTGCCAACAACCCGGTCTGCCATGTCGATACCGCTGGCGAGGCGCGCGCCCGTTTCCTCGACGAATTGAAAGCGGCGCTTTAGCCGTTCGGACGTGAGCGCGCCGGCGAAAGCTCGGCGTTTGGCGAATACGATCGCTTTCTGGGAATCTGCGCTGTCTCCTTGGCGCAGCCTCTTAGGCATCCAACAGCCGGAACCTCACGTCGCAGACACGAACTTCGTCGTCGGAGACGTAAGCATCGCGCTCTTTGGCATTGGCGAGGATGCGCTGGCGATCGGCCACCTCTAGGTCTAGGCCGCCCAAACCGTAGCCGCGCCCGTCCCTGGCCTCCACGAAACGGGCGTCGACGTTGTTCAGCGCCATGTGCAGCACGCTGCCTTCGTGGCGCACCCGTCGGCGCCCGTGCGCCGCTACACTGCGAAGCCATGAGCTTGTTGTTCGACGGCGTGAGCCACCACTTTGGCGATAGTAAAGTGTTGCGCGACGTCGCCTTGGAGGCGCGTGCTGGGGAAATCACTTGTCTGCTCGGCGCGTCCGGCAGCGGCAAGAGCACGTTGCTGCGCCTCGCCGCCGGCTTGGAGCCCTTGCAGGCGGGCCGCATCCTCCTTGATGGCGAAGCCCTCGCTGAGCCCGGCAAGGGCCTGCCGCCAGAGCGGCGACCCGTCGGTTTGGTGTTTCAGGACCATGTGCTCTTTCCGCACAAAACGGTGCGCGAGAACGTGGAGTTCGGCTTGCGGCATCTAACGGGCGCGAAGCGGCGCGAGGTTTCCCGCTCGAGCCTGCGCGGTGTGTCGTTGAGTGCCTTCGCAGACCGCTATCCAGACACCCTTTCCGGCGGCCAACAGCAACGGGTGGCGTTGGCGCGGGCATTGGCGCCGGCGCCGCGCGTGATGCTGCTCGACGAGCCGTTCGCCAACGCGGACGTGACGCTCAGGCGGGCGCTGCGCGAAGATGCCCGCCAAGCGTTGCGCGCCTCCGGCGCCATTGCGGTGGTGGTGACGCACGATCCCGACGAGGCGTTGGAACTCGCGGATCGCATCGCCATCCTCGGCGCCGGGCGCATCTTGCAGGCCGGCACCCCCGCTGAGGTTTGGCAGACACCGGCACAGGCGTTGGTGGCGTCCCTCTTCGGCCAAGCGCAGCGCTTGAGCGGCACGGTCACGAACGGCGCGGTCACCACGCAGTTCGGCGTGTTGCCTTGGCAAGGCGCGATCGCCGAGGGAGCGGCCTGCGATGTGGTGACGCGGCCAAGCGCCGTGCGGTTGCGCAAAGCGCCGCAGGGAGCGGTGGTGCAGGACGTGCGTTTCTTGGGAGACCGCTATCTCGTGCTGGCGAGCGCCGCCGGCGAAACGTTGCGCGCCAGCGTCGCGGACTTGGCCGGCATCAGCGTGGGCGACCGTGTAGCCGCCACGTTCGACGCACGCGGCACGTTCATCTATCCGGCCACCGCGCCGTGCTGATTGCGTTTACCATCGCAAATGATTTTCATTCGTAGGGAAGTCTTCTTCATGCTTCGCCAAGCCATCAGTCTCACATTCTTGCTCATCGGCGCTGTGACGGCGGCGGCCACGGAGGTGAATGTCTACTCCGCTCGCCACTACGACACAGACCTTGCCCTTTACGAACGCTTTGAGGAGACCACCGGCCTCGCCGTCAATCTCATCGAGGGCGGCAGCGACGCCCTGATGGAGCGCATCGCCAACGAGGGCGAGTTCAGCCCGGCCGACATCCTCATCACGGTGGATGCAGGCCGGCTCTGGCGCGCGCAGGAACAGGGCTTGTTCCAACCCATCGACTCGGCGGTGCTGGCCGAGCGCGTGCCCGCCCACCTGCGCGACCCGGATGGCCGCTGGTTTGGGCTCTCCAAGCGCGCTCGCGTGATCGTCCACAACAAATCGGCTGGTTTGCCCGATGGCGTTGCGCGTTATGAAGACCTTGCGGACGAGCGGCTCAAGGGCCAGGTTTGCATGCGCTCATCCGGCAACATCTACAACCTTTCGCTGCTCGGCTCGCTCGTCGAACACCACGGCGAAGCGGCCGCGACAGCGTGGGCCGAAGGCGTTGTGGCCAACTTCGCCCGCCCGCCGCAAGGCAACGACACCGCGCAGCTGCGCGCCGTCGCCGCCGGCGAGTGCAGCGTGACCATCGCCAACACGTACTACATCGGCCGCTTGCTCGGTTCGGACGCGGCAGCGGACCAAGCCGTGTTGGAGGGCTTGAGTGTGCTGTTTCCAAACCAGGCGGGGCGGGGTGCGCATGTGAACATCAGCGGCGCGGGTGTCGCCAGGCACGCCCCGAACCGGGACGCAGCCATTCAGTTCTTGGAGTACCTCACCAGCGACTTCGCCCAGCGCCTGTTCGCCGAAGGCAACAACGAGCATCCGGTTGTGGGCGCGGCCACCGGCCCCGTCGCGCAACTCGGCACGTTCAAGGAAGACGCCGTCAACGCCGCCGTGTTCGGCGCCAACCAGGCCGTTGCGGTGAAAGTGTTTGACCGGGCTGGGTGGAAGTGAGCGGCGTTCGCGCTTTGGCGAGGAGGCTGGGCTCCGGATGGACTAGGCGAACCGCGGCAACCTTGCCAAGCATTGGCGCGTGGTGTGGCGGCCTCGATAATGGCTGCACAAACCGTGGGTAAGGAGTGGTCTCGCGGTGGCTAACTCGCAAACCTTGAGCGCCGCAGCAAACATGGCGCCGCAACTGCGCATCGCACGTTACCGGCTGCGTTTTCGGGCTGACGACGCCAACCTGCTGGCCGGGAGGTACTTGGGTTCCGCGTGGCGCGGGGCCTTCGGACATGCGTTGCGTCGCGCCGTGTGCATCATGGGTTTGCCACCGAGCTGCGATGAGTGCGCTTTGTTGGCATCGTGCGTCTATCCGCGCACGTTTGAGAACCGCCCACCGGCCGATGCCAAGAAGCTCCGCCTCTACCCGACTGCCCCAAATCCCTATGTCATCGAACCAGCCGAAAGCTCCGATGGAAAGCACAGTACGGTCAACCTTGGCCTCACTTTGTTTGGCCGTGCGAATGACGACGCGCTCACGGTGCTCCATGCCCTTGAGAGCGCTGGTCGAGATGGACTAACCCCTGCTGGCGTTGTGCTCGACTTGGAGGAAGTGCAGATGGAGCGGCCCGGGGCGGATGGCCCGGTTTGGGAGACCATCTAACCAGCCAAGCAGCACTTGACCGCCGCAATGGCGGTGCCGTTGCGGCCGCCGGCGGTGCCAGAGACGGTGCGTGTGCGCCTGCTCTCGCCGCTGCGCGTGCGCCGCGGCGGAGGCTATGTGCGGCCGATAAAGTTTGACTTTCGCGCCTTCGCTGCGAACTTGTTGCGTCGCATCTCGCTGCTCACCTACTTCTGCGGTGAAGAGCCGTTGGAAGTGGATTTCGCCGCGCTGGTGCGCAGCGCCGAAGGCGTGGCGCTTAGGGACGCTGAGCTGCGCTGGCGGGACTTGTCCCGTCGCTCGTCCCGCCAAGACGCGGTGGTGCCGATGGGTGGGCTGCTGGGTACTTTCACCCTGCGCGCGCCCGAGCTAGCTGCGTTCTGGCCGTGCCTGTGGCTTGGTCAGTGGACACACATCGGCAAGGGCTGCACGATGGGGCTAGGCAAATATACGCTGGAACCACTGGATGCGGAGTCTGCGGGAAGCTGGCAGGGCCCGGGGTCGCTGTGATGTTGGCTGTGCCCGGTCCGCGAATCGCCCGGCGGCGCTAGTTGAACGCGGCTTCGCCATGATCTTTGATCCGGCGCATCCGGAAGCGTACCCCAAGCGTGTCTTGGTGGCGGTGACGGGCATGTCGCCGCAAATCCTCACCGAAACGGTGTACGCGCTTGCTGTTGCTGGGTCGCCAGCGTTCGTGCCCACGGAAGTGAGGCTGGTGACGACGCAGCATGGCGCGGCATTGGCGGCAAAAGAGCTGCTGGACGCGAACTCCGGTTGGTTTCACCGCCTCCTTTCAGACTACCGGCTGCCGCCGATCGAGTTCGATGTGCAATGCATCCATGTGCTGCAGGACGCTTCGGGCCGCCATCTAGATGACATTCGTACGCCGGCGGACAACACGGCCGCCGCCGACGCGATCACGCAGTTGCTCTGCGAGCTCACACAGGATGAGACGAGTGCGCTGCATGTGTCCATTGCCGGCGGACGCAAGACGATGGGCTTCTATGTAGGCTATGCGCTGTCGCTTTACGGCCGTCCACAAGATCGGCTATCGCATGTGTTGGTAAGCTCGCGCTACGAATCATCGGGGGATTTCTTCTACCCAACGCCGGCGAGTGCGCCCGTTCATCCGGTAGGCGAACAGGGCGATGTCATTGATGCGCAAGACGCCGAAGTGACACTCGCTGAGATACCGTTCGTGCGCCTGCGGGAGGGTTTGCCCCACGGGTTGCTGGATGGGGAGATTCGGTTCCATGATGCGGTGGTTGCGGCGCAGCAAGCCATCGGCCCCCTGCAACTCGTGATCGACCTGCCCGGCAAGCGGGTGCGTTCTGGCGGCCGCATCGTCAGGCTGCCACCGGCGCAACTCGCTTTGTTGGCGTGGCTGGCTAGGCGGCGAAAAAATGGGTTGGGGCGGTTGCCGTGCCCCGTCGAGGGCGTGCCAGACCGGGAGTACGCCAAAGCCTACTTGCAAGAATACGATGCGATCGTCGGGCCGATGGGCGCTCGTGACCGCACGTCAGACAGGCTGAAGCACGGCATGGACAGCGGCTTCTTTTCGCAGCACAAGTCGCGGCTGCATCGCGCTCTCACTAAGGCTCTCGGTCTCCGGGGCGCAGCAGACTATCTGGTGAGCGATCTCGTGGAAGGGCGGCGCAGAGTCTACGGCTTGGACATCCCCGCGGCCGCAATCCGCTTTGGCAGCGCGGTGCCATGACCCACACGATGATCACCGTTCTCGGCAAGGTGCCGGATGGCGACGGGGGATACAAGGAGGCCACCTATCGGTTTCCGAACGGCGCGACTGATCAAACGCCTTTTTTCGGCTTTGCGCTGGCTCGCCACTTGCAGCCGGACAGGATCGTGATCCTCGGCACGTCGGGCAGTTCTTGGAGCGTGCTGGTGGATGCCTTAGCCGGCAACCGGGGCGATGGCATGGACGCTCGAGAGGAGTTGAACAACGCCGGCTCAGTTCAGCAGCCATTGCTCGACCGCCTCGCTCCGTTGATGGGACAGGCGATGAATGCGTCCGTGGAGCCGAAGCTCATTCCAAATGCGCGCGACGAAGCTGAACAACACGCCATTTTGGAAGCGGTCGATGCGGCCGCCGGCGGAAACACGGAGTTGCATTTCGACCTCACGCACGGCTTTCGGCATCTAGGCATGGTGGGATTCTTATCTGCTTTCATGCTGGAGCGCCTGCGCGGCGTAAGGGTGCGCGGCTTGTGGTACGGCGCGCTGGACATGACCGCTGACGATGGCGTCACGCCGGTGCTGCGGCTCGATGGGTTGTTGCGGGTGCGCCGCTGGTTGGACGCGCTCGGCCGGTTTGACGCCACCGGTGACTATGGTGTCTTCGCGCCGCTCCTCAAGGAGGACGGCGTCGCGGCGGACCAAGCCAATTGCCTTGAAGCCGCGGCGTTCCTTGAGAGGACGCTGAACGTCCGTGACGCGGCGCGGGAGATCGGCGCCTTCCTGCCCGTCTTGGACGAGCGGCTGCCGGGCGCTTCCGGGCTCTTCCAAGGCCGCTTGAGCGAGCGGCTGCGCTGGGCGAGGGCGCATCCGCTCTGGGAGCAGCAGCGCAAGCTGGCGCATCAGTACCTCAACCGCGGCGACTTCGTGCGCGCGGCGATGTTCGGCAAGGAAGCCTGCGCGAGCCGAGTCTGCGAGCAGCGCGGGGCATCAACGTTCAAGGAACGCGAACTGGCTGTCAAAGACTTTGAGGCCGAATTGAATGGCGAACATGGGCCAAAGGGAGACGCGTATTGGACCCTCACGCACATTCGCAACGCGCTGGCCCATGGCACGCCCCCTCCGCATTGGGCGAGGGACGCGCGAAACGCTCTCCAGACGCCGTCCGCTCTCAAGAAGGCGTTGCAGCGGTCCTTGGAGCGGCACTTTTCATAATGGCAAGGTTGCGACGATTCGAGGCAACGCGCTCACCGAGTATGCTCTGCCTTCAAGGATTTGACGGAGTTTGTGCATGAGGCGCCGCCAGCCCACCATCAGCGCGGACAGGGCGCGAGAGCTCTGGAACGCCAGCTCCGCAGGTGCCGAATCGAGCGAGATGTTGGAGTGCAGTTTGGCCACGCCGATGTACGGCGGTGGGGTGGCCGCCGGACAGGTGGACAAAGCGATGCCGATACGCGCGAGCGGCATACGCGGTCAACTGCGGTTCTGGTGGCGTCTCTTGAACAACCGCAACGGTCGGCTCAGCCCCAAGGATCTGTTTCGGGAGGAGCGCGAGCTCTGGGGCGGGCTTGCGGGCGGTGACGCCAAAGCCAGCATGGTGGGCCTGCGTGTGCAAGGCGAGCCGGCGGGCAGGCGCTTGCGGCCCAAGAGCGAATTGCGCCTGCCTTCGTATGGATTGATTCTGGAACCCGGTGAGGATCCGTGCTTGCTACAAGAGGGCTACGCCTTCAAGGCTGTGATCAGCTTTGATGATCGCCTTGATGAAGGGCAACGCGGCCGGGTACGTGAGTGCATTCGTTGGTGGGCTAGCTTCGGCGGCGTGGGGGCGCGAACGCGGCGTGGCTTTGGCGCGGTGACGGCGTCTGCCCACGAGCCGGTGTCTGTCGACGAAGTCCAAGCGCTCGGGGGGTGGATGGAGGTTGGCCCGGCCGCCGCCAATGCTTCAGATGCTTGGCAACGCGCCATTGAGCGACTTGAGGGGTTCCGTCAAGCGCCGCATGGGCGTGGCGGTGGCAAGGGACCTGGGCGCAGCAACTGGCCCGAGGCAGACACGATCCGGCGCAAGGCTGGCCAGTGGTCGCTTGAGCCAAAGCACTCAGTAGATGGCTTCTTTCCTCGCGCCGCATTTGGCCTGCCGATCGTCTTTCATTTCAAGGACAAAAGTGACCCGAGTGACGCCACGCTTGAACCCGCGGAAAAGCACGATCGCATGGCGAGCCCACTCATCCTGCGCCCGTATTTCGATGGCCAGGCGCATCGCCCGCTAGCCCTGTTGTTGCCTGGCTGGAAGGAACGCATCGGCGTGACCGTGGCGCTTAGGGGCGCTGCCGCTGGCAAGGGGCAATCGGTGGCAGCGTGGCCAGCCGACGCCGACAACCGCAAACGGTTGGCGGATCAGATTGAGCCGATGCGGGGGCGAGGCGAAGACGTGTTGTCGGCCTTCATGCATTACTTCAAAGCACAGCGGAACCGCTCATGACCCGTTACCTTCTAGCGTTGTCCCTTGGGCCCGTTCAGAGCTTAATCGGCGCCGCCCGCCGCACCCGAGATCTGTGGTGTGGATCGTGGCTCCTGTCAGAAGCGGCCCGAGCGGCCGCGCGCGAGTTGCACAAGCACCATCCGGGTTGCTTGATCTTCCCTCCCTTGGATGCGTTGGAGGAACCCAACGTTTCAAACATCCTTCGGGCCGAAGTTGCCGCGCCGGATGCGGAGGCCGTTCGTGATCTGTGCCAAGGAGCGAAGGACACTGCGGCGGCGTGGTTGGTCGCGCTTGGCGAAAACGCTCGGAAGAAGCTCGCGGAACCGCTGCGTGAGGATGTTTGGAGCGCACAAGTGGACACCATCTTAGAGTGCTACGCGGCTTGGGTGCCACTCGGCGAGGACTACGGAGAGGCGGGCCGGCGGCTTGGCCGTGTGCTCGCGGCCCGCAAGGCGACACGAGATTTTCGTCCTTGCCCGCCTTTGGCGACGGCAGGGCTGCCGAAGTCTTCGTTGGATGGGGCCTTTGAAACCGTGCTGCCCAAGCCGCCACAAAACCGCCGCGCCCGGCGGAAACTCGGCCTGTCGGATAACGAGCAGCTTGATGCGCTTGGCGTGATGAAACGCATGGCCGGTGATTCAGAGCAATTCACCGCGTATTCCCGCATTGCGGCTGATCCTTGGATCGAGGAGTCGCTCACCGGGGAACAGCGACATCGCCTGCGGCAAGCCTATAAACCCATGGTCGGGCTGGGGCTGGCGACGCGGGTGGGCGGCAACGATGGCGCATACCGCGCCTTGCCGTACGACGCGCAGTTGCTGTACCCGTCTCGGCTGGACCGGGCGCTCTCACAAACCGAGGACAAAGACGAAGAGCAAAAGCTCAGGGGCTTGCAGGAGTGTGTGGGTTGGATTGGCCGGGGGTATCCGGTTCCCTACGCCGCGATCCTGAAGGCCGATGGAGACAGGATGGGCCAGTTCCTATCCAAGGCCAGCGACGTGGATCAATCACGAATGATGTCCCGTGCCCTGCAAAGCTTCGCATCGCGCGTTCGCGAAGTGGTCCAGCATCACCGCGGCCATGCCATCTATGCCGGCGGCGATGACGTGCTGGCGCTGGTACCGCTGGCGCGGTCGATTCGATGCGCGGAGGAATTGGCCGCGGCCTTCAAGGAGCGTCTCGCTTCTGTCGCGGCGGAGTTGAACATCGATGCCGGCGATTCGCCCACGCTCTCTGTGGGCCTCGGCCTTGGTCACTTCATGGAACCGTTGGGGGCGCTGCGCGCGCGGGCGGAAGAAGCAGAGCGCCTTGCCAAGGGCAGCCTTTGCGACAGCCCGCGCAACGCGCTGGCGATCGTCTTGGGCATTCGCTCGGGCGGCGAACACCGGGTGCGCCTGAAATGGGACGACGCGGCGGCGTTGAACGATTTGCGCTCCGCCATCGGCGCGTTTCGAGACGGCAAGCTCCCTTCCCGCATCGCTTACGACTTGCGCGGCATCGATCGCCGTTTGTGGTGGCTTCGCGGCGACAGCAGCGAGTGCGCCAATGGCATGCGAAACGCGGACATTTGCTTGTTGTTGGATCGGGCTCGAACCGGTGTTGGTGAGAAAATTGCCGCCGAGCAGCGCGAACTCATTGAACGACGGGTTCACGGGCAGCCGCTTGCCCAGGTGGCGGATCTGCTGATCGTGGCACGCTGGCTCTCCGCCAGGGTGGCCGCAGAGCTGGGCGAACGATGAGCAAGAAGCGCAAGAAGGGGCGCGGCAAGCAGCGCCGGCAACACAACCCAAGCAGGCAGGCGCGAATTGCTGCCCGAGCCAAGACGCCCAGCGCCCCTATGGCGGCGGCTTCGGCACCGGAACAGGCCGCATGGGCTGCCAGCACCACCGTGGCTTTGGATCCGCTTGCGCCCCTCATTATTCGCTCCGGCCGGCCATTCGACGGCCAATCCGGCCCAGAAGCGCCGCGGTTTCCGCCACCTTCCACGCTTGCCGGATGTTTGCGAACGGCTTGGGCGCGAGAAACGGGGCAAGATTTTGGTTCGCATCTGCGAGCGCTCGCCGTTTCTGGGCCACTGTTGCTCGACCGTCAAGACACGGTGTTGTTGCCGAAGCCGGCCGATGCCCATTACTTCCGTGTTGGTGAATCAACAGTTTGCGTTCGCGCCAAGCCAAGCGCCTTTGATGCAGGCTGTGGTTCAGACTTGCCGAACGGCCTGTCGCCGCTTCAGCTAACGCAGCAAGTCGATGGGAAACCGGCTAGCGGCCCCCTCTGGTGGACACTGAAGCACTGGCTGGACTTTCGGCGTGGTGAGGACGTGAAGGTTGAAGCGCTTGGTCGATGCGGCTGGTCGCCCGGCGCTCCGGACCGGCGAACTCATGTAGCCATCGATCGGCGGCGAGGGGCCGCCACCGACGGCAAGCTGTTTCAGACGGAGGGCTTGGTGCTGGATGGCGGACGCGCTGACGATGCGGCCACCGGGGGGCTGCGGCTGCTCGCGCGTTCTTGCGAAGCCTTGGGGCCGGCCTTGGTGCATCTCGGCGGCGAGCGCCGCCTCAGCGCACTGGAACCGATGGCGCCGACCGTCTGGCCAACTCCCCCAACTGGCTGGCTGCCGGACATTGCCAACTCCGGCGGCATCTGCTTGACGCTGTTGACGCCGGGCGTTTTCTCGGCTGGCCATCTGCCAGGTTGGCTGGACGCGGAGTTGATCGGCAGCCCGCCAACTGTTCCGGGCTTGCGGCTACAGCTCTGCGCCGCGGCATTGGAGCGCTGGCAGGCGCACTCCGGATGGGATCTCGTCAAACGCGAGCCTCGCCCGACGCGCAAGCTCGTGCCTAGTGGCGCGACTTATTGGTTTCGACTTATCGAGGGTGTCGACGAGGAAGCGTTGCGGGCACTGTGGCTGGCCAATGTGAGTGATGACGAACAGGACCGGCTAGACGGATTCGGCCTAGCCGTGCCGGGCCCTTGGACGCCGCTGGCGGCAAAGTCATAAGGAAAAAACAAGCATGAAACTGCAGCCTAGATTGTTCCATCTGCACGCCCTCTCCGCCTTGCACTGCGGAATCGGGCAGTCCGACGGCGTGGTGGACTTGCCGATTGCTCGGGCGCGCGCCACGAAGCTGCCTATCGTCCCCGGATCGTCGCTGCGCGGCGTGCTGCGGGATGAGGTTGCTTCCAACGCGAGCGACGGCGATGCTGAGGCCCTGTTTGGGCCAAGCGGGGTGACTGACGATAAGGGGGCATTTGCCGGCGCTTTGGCCGTTGGCGACGCGAGCCTATTGGCGCTGCCGGTACGTAGCCTTGGCGGCATCGTGTGCTATGCAACGTCCCCGTTCATCCTCGGTCGCTATGCGCGTGATCTGAAGCGGGCCGGAAGGGCTGCTCCGCCCACGGAGGTGCCAGAGCAGAACGTGGCGCTGATCCCGCCCGGGTCTGCCAACACAGTGAAGGGGCGTGGCGAGGCAAACGCGAAGGTCGTGCTTGAGGACGTCGATCTAGAAGCGAGCGAGGCTGAATCGGCGAAGAAGTGGGCGGACCATGTGGCTGCGGTTGTCTATCCCGGCGATAACGATTCACAGTGCGACGTGATGGCCCGCTTCGCGATCCTGCCGGACGATGTGATGGATTTTCTGGCCGAGACGGCCACCGAAGTACGAGCGCGCGTCGCTATAGATTCAGAGACGGGAACGGTGAAGAGGGGTGCGCTCTGGTACGAGGAAAACCTGCCCGCCGAATCCATGCTTTGGGGTGTCTTCACCCTCTCCGCGTCCTCTAGGCCGGGTGACCGTCGCTCGGAAGACGAACTCGCCAGAGCGATGCCGAATGGCGAGACGCTGCTGCAACTTGGCGGCAACGCTTCCGTTGGACATGGCTTGGTTCGCTTTCTCGCCGAGGAGAGCGCCTCGTGATCACCACCCGCACACATTTGATGGCGCGAGAGGCATACCGGCGGGTGGCCGCGCGAGTTGGCTTGCCGGACAAGGAGAAAGAACAATACCGATCCTTGGCGCAGGCGTTGCCGGGCATGATCTTGCAGAATGGCCTCGCCCAAGCCACGGGGTTTCTCATCGCCAAGTGCCAAACCGAACACAAGGCGCTGCTTGGGGACCTGAACGCTGTGCTGCAGGCCGCCGACGTTGTCAGTGCAGGCAACGACGTCGGGCAGCTTCACGAAGAGATCATCGGCAGCGACGACCCGCAACGGTGGATGCAGCTCACGCGGCATGCGTTGGAGGCCAGTGGGTGGATCAAGCGCTATGCGCAGGGCCTGCTGAAAGATCGGGGAGACCGGCACACTGAAGATCAGACACACGCCGCTGGGGGCAGTGCCTGATGTCGACTCCGTTGATGAGGAAGAGCCTGCCAGAGTTGTACAAAGCGGCTTGCGACCAACACGCCGGCTTGCTCCTGCAGCGAGGCTGGGAAGCGCATGCCAAGGAAGAAGCCAAGACCAAACACATACAGAAGATATGCAATGTCTCTACAAGCTGCCTGTACCGCAACGCCTTCCGTCGCTGGAAGGATGCAACGGCGGACCAGCAGCGCTTTTCCCAGATAACGCTGCGCCTTGAGTCGCGGCTCTTCATCGGCACCGCGGGTGAGGGCGCTTTGGAGATCGGTTGCGCCATCAGCCACAGCTACGGCATGCCGTACATCCCAGGCTCTAGCGTGAAGGGTGTTGTCGGCGCCCGTGCGCGACAGCGATTCGGCAGCAAGGGCGACGAAGGCCGCGCGGTGTGTAGGGAACTCTTCGGTTCGGAACCGACTCAGCACCACCCTGCCGGCCTCGCTGGACTGATCGGTTTCCACGACGTTTGGTGGGTGCCCGACTCGGCAGAGTCTCCGCTGGTGGCGGAGGTGGTGACCAGCCACCACAAGGAGTACTACGGCACCGGAGGCCAGTGTCCAGCGACGGATTGGGATAGCCCCGTGCCCAATGCACAGGTGGCGGTGCAAGGAGATTTCTTCTTTGTGATGGAAGGTCCTAACGCATGGCTCGGGCTAGCGTGCGAGATTTTGACGGACGCACTGCATACGCGAGGAATTGGGGCGAAGACTCGAGCGGGATATGGCTTCTTCCTGTGCGACGCCATCGTAAAGCCGGAACCGACTTGCAATTGGGTGGACGACGCCGTTGAGGCGCTGATGAAAGAACACCGTGCATCGAAAGATGACACGTTGCGTGGCCGTCCACTTGCAGGACGTTGGGCTGAGATCGAGGATCTGGATCTCAAGCGAGAGGCCTTTGAGGACATTCGTCGCCGTTGGCAGAAGGAAGGTTGGTGGGATAGCCCGCCTAGCCGGGCGGCTCGGAGCACGAAGGCAATCTACTTGCCCCCGGACACGGAGAGCTAGCGTTCTAGGCGAACTGCGATGCCCCGATCGAAGATGCCTACCGTTCTCCTCTGCACCGTCGGTGGGACCCACCAGCCGATTCTGCGGGCGATCAAAGATTTGAAACCGGATTACGTCTGTTTCTTTTGCACGGCAGGCAAATCTGGTCGCCCCGGGTCCATCGTGCAAATTGAGGGGTCCGGTCTTGTCATTCGAAGCGAAGCACAAGATGAGAAGCCGACGTTGCCCAACATTCCAACGCAAGCGCACCTTGCAGAGGGCAAGTTTGAGTGCCGCACGGTGCCAGCCGACGATTTGGACGGTGCCGTCGAGGTGATTCGAAGGTCTATCACCACGCTATTGCAGCAGTACCCCCAGCACTTTTTTGTGGCGGATTACACTGGAGGCACGAAAACGATGACTGCGGCGCTAGTGGTTGCCGCGTTGGAGTTCGACGATGTGGAGTTGCGGTTGGTGACCGGCCCGCGAACCAATATGAAGCAGGTGTCCGGCGGCACCGAACAGTCGATGGTTGCGAGCGTGGATGCGTTGCGTCTACGCAGTGCCATGGCGGTACATTTGGATGGCTGGCGCCGGTTCGCCTACCAAGAGGCGGCAGAAGGGTTGCAGACGATGAGCCCTCGCATCAACACTCCGGGTTTGGGCGAGACGTTCTTCTTCGCGCACTCCTTGAGCCGTGCGCTAGCCTGTTGGGATCGCTTTGATCACAAGGAGGCATGGCGCTTGGTTGAACCCTTCCGGTCGGATCTGATGGAGCGTTATCCCGATCTAGTGCCAAACCTAAAGCTCTTAACGAGCGCCGGCGAAAGACGCCAACCTGCCCAGCTATTCGACCTCTGGCTGAATGCAAAGCGACGCGCTGCGCAAGGGCGGTTCGATGATGCAACAGCGCGTTGGTATCGCCTGCTTGAGTGGACGGCGCAGTGGCAAATCAAAGAACAGTTGGGCTTCGAGACGAAGGCGTTTCCACACGATCAACTGCCGAGCGGCATGGATCTCGCAGCAGGCGATGATGGGAACGTAAGGATTGGCCTCTCGAACGCTTGGAAGATCGTTGCAGCCCGGTGCAAGGGCGCCTGCCAACAGTTCGCCGACCGCGAGGCCCAGCGAATGCTCGCTCACTCGGAAAAGCGCAACCATTCGATTCTCGCTCACGGCTTCCATCCGGTGTCCAGCGGTGCTTGGCATGATCTCGAGCAGTGGACGGCGGACCGGTTTCTGCCGATGCTGCGCGAGCATGCAGGCTTGCGCAAGGAGCCTACCCAGCTACCCACTGAGCCGCCAGAGGTGTAGAGAAGATGGGTACCAACGGCGACTGTTCCGCCAGCCGATCCCCGATGCCGCTCATCCGGCAACCTTGCCAACCATGCGAGCTGCGCTCCGCGATGGTTCACTGTGTGCATCTTTCTTGCACGGGGACGAGCCATGTCAAATCGATCACTCTTCATTGCCGCATACGATGTGGCCAGCGACTCCCGCCGGCACCAGGTGCATCGTGCGGTGAAGGCGTACGCGACGGGTGGGCAGAAGTCTGTGTTCGAATGCTTTCTCACTTCGTTGGAGCGGAAGACTTTGCTGGTGCAGGGGCGCCGGCTGATCAACGAACGAGAGGATCGATTCGCCCTTCTGCGCGTTGAGGAACGGGCGGAGCCGGTGTTGCTGGGCATCGCGACACCGCCGACTGACCCCCGTTTCTACTATGTGGGGTGACGGCACATGTCTACGCTCTACATCGATCGTAAGGACATTGAGCTTCGCTGCGCCGGGAGCGCGTTGGAGGTGTACGAGCCTGCGGGCCGCCGCGGTTCGATTCCACTTGCGGGGTTAGACCGCGTGGTGTTGCATGGGCGTGTGCGGCTTTCCACGTCGGTGATCGGTGCATTGGTGGAGGCGGGTGCGAGCATTGCGCTGTTAGGTGGAAGGCGCTCTCGGTATTTGGCCACGTGCGTGGGTCAGGTTCACAACGATGTATGGCGCCGGCTAGGGCAGTTCGACGCCTATCGAAATCCGGTTGCCCGCGTCGGTTGGGCCCGGGAACTGGTGAAGGCGAAGATCAGTGCGCAGCAGCGCTTGCTTCGACGGGCGATGGAATCACGGCCGAGCCAGCGCCGCGCATTGTTCGCCGCCATCCGCCGTCTCGATGCGGCGCTTGAGAGCGCATCTTCATGCACGGAACTCACGTTGGCACGGCTCTTGGGCATTGAAGGCGCGGCCGCGGCCGCATACTTCTCCGCATACGCGGGCCTATTCCCACCGTCGTTGGGGTTTGCAGGGCGTCGTCGTCGTCCGCCCCCCGATCCGGTGAACGCTTGCTTATCGTTTGCCTATACGCTGTTGCACTATGAGGCGGTGTCGGCAGCTCATGCGGCCGGCCTCGACCCAATGTTGGGCCTCTACCACCAACCGGCGTATGGGCGGGAGTCGTTCGCCGCAGATGTCATCGAGCCGTTTCGACCCCATGTGGATGAATGGGTGTGGGAGCAATTCCGTGAGCGCACTTTCACCAACCAGAGCTTTCGCCGCGAAGGGGAGGCGGTGTTGTTGGGGAAACCGGCTCGGAGACGCTTCTACGAGCACTTCAACCCGTTTAACGAAACGATGCGGCGTCTCCTGCGCCGCGAAATGCGCCGGGTTGCCCGCGAGTTTGTGCAGCATGGCAAGGCCTTGGAGGCGACCGTATGAACACCGCGGCGACGCCTCTGTATGTTCGCGCTACCGAACGGATCCGGGTGTGCTTGGATGGCCCGGCACTGCGGTTTCGCAAACGACACTCGGACGATAGCCGGTTTCCGCTGAAACGCGTCTCTCGCGTGGTCGTATTCGGGGAAGTGGACTGGGCTGCGGAAGCGCTCCTAGCATGTGGTGCTGCGGGCATCGTGGTGTGTGCGCTTGGTTCCGATGGTCTGCCTTGCCGGCGCTGGATCGGCGAGCCGTCCAGCCGAAGCACGTTTTCCGAGGATTGGCGGCACTTCCTCGAACGGCCGGGTAGCCACGATGCGTACCGGCAGTGGGCCTTCGCTTGGAGACGCCGCGCGATCGGCCTCTGTTCGCTGCGTATGGGGCTGGGTGGTCGGGGTGGCGGGCGCGTTCTGCGCGCGGTGCGTCGATGGGCGACGCACGACGCCGGCTTCCGTGCAGAGAAGCGTGTTTTCTATGGCCTAGCGTATGCCCGGTGCCTTGAAGAGTTGGCTAAGCTGGGTTGCTGTGACGCTGACCGTTCGCTGGAGGTGGTGGCACCGGACCTCGTAACAGTGATTCAGTGGGGTTTACATCCGAACCTCGCCCGAGACGGCTCCCATGGCCGCATCGGCCGATGCGCAACCGACTTGGTGAGGCTGTTCGAAGGCGATCGGATGACGACTGACTTTCACCTTAGGCAAGCTCTGCTAGGCCTCGCTCGGCTCATTAGGGAGAAGGCATGATGGCTGCGAACAGACGGCGGCCTTGGTTGATCTGTTATGACATCGCTGATCCCCGCCGGCTTCGAGAGGTGCATAAGCAGGTGAAACGGTACGCCTTGCCGCTCCAGTACTCGGTGTTTCAAACCCATCTGACGCGGCGCGAGGTAGTTCGAAGGCTCGGTGAACTGGAGCACATCGTTGATCCACGCCGAGATGACATTCGGGCGTACCCGCTATTGACGCCCGCGCCATTGTCGGTTTACGGTAGAGACCTGCTTGCCAAGGATTTGCTTTTCGCTTGGCGGTAGACGCTCTTTGACAGTTCGCCCCAAACGGAGGAGTGCCCATTTGAAGGTTAACCCCACGGTGCCGTGCTTGCATACACGAGTCATGCTCCAAGCCATTGAAATGTCGCTCAAAACAGACCGTGGTCTGTTCGAGCACTCGCCCTGACGAAGAAGGGATTGAGACGGCGAAGGTTGTACCCAGGCCACCGCCCATAGCGCTCGGTTCGAGCACTCGCCCTGACGAAGAAGGGATTGAGACGGCACAACGGAAAACAGGATGCAAGCACTTTTGTCAGTTCGAGCACTCGCCCTGACGAAGAAGGGATTGAGACGGAGCGCGAAAAGCCTGGGATATGGGCCCTTCTGCAGTTCGAGCACTCGCCCTGACGAAGAAGGGATTGAGACGCCATCCACGGTTCCCATTGTACGGATTGCCCAATCGTTCGAGCACTCGCCCTGACGAAGAAGGGATTGAGACCGCGGCTTCCGGCGGCATCACGCCCCATTGCTCGGTGTTCGAGCACTCGCCCTGACGAAGAAGGGATTGAGACGTCATGCGCGATACGCATGAGGATGCGTTGCCGCCGTTCGAGCACTCGCCCTGACGAAGAAGGGATTGAGACGGCTTGCGGCTTTCCCAACCGCAACCGTAGCGGCGTTCGAGCACTCGCCCTGACGAAGAAGGGATTGAGACATCATGGATTGATTGTTCCTTGGGCGCGGAAACGTTCGAGCACTCGCCCTGACGAAGAAGGGATTGAGACAGTCTCCCAAAAGCCGGCGCTGCGCCTCACGCTCAGGTTCGAGCACTCGCCCTGACGAAGAAGGGATTGAGACCGCGTGATTTCGATGTAGCGCTTGATCGCCGCGGTCGGGTTCGAGCACTCGCCCTGACGAAGAAGGGATTGAGACTCACTAGGTAGTCCATGTCAGTCTCGCCCCATCAAGTTCGAGCACTCGCCCTGACGAAGAAGGGATTGAGACGCGCGCAGTCAAATCGCCTTTGCGGTTGCGCTTGATGGTTCGAGCACTCGCCCTGACGAAGAAGGGATTGAGACGGCACTTGCATGGGGCGGGCACCATCCACCGCCCAAGTTCGAGCACTCGCCCTGACGAAGAAGGGATTGAGACCCTGGGATAAGGTGCGAGCAGTCGTAGTGGGCTGCCAGTTCGAGCACTCGCCCTGACGAAGAAGGGATTGAGACCTTCGCGCTCGGTGACGATCTTGGCAGCCTCTTGGGGGTTCGAGCACTCGCCCTGACGAAGAAGGGATTGAGACGATGCGAGTCACAAGCTATCGCGTGGACGCTGCCAGTTCGAGCACTCGCCCTGACGAAGAAGGGATTGAGACCTTCGCGCTCGGTGACGATCTTGGCAGCCTCTTGGGGGTTCGAGCACTCGCCCTGACGAAGAAGGGATTGAGACGATGCGAGTCACAAGCTATCGCGTGGACGCTGCCGTTCGAGCACTCGCCCTGACGAAGAAGGGATTGAGACTGCCGAACACGGACGACTCCGCCACTCCCCCGATAGGTTCGAGCACTCGCCCTGACGAAGAAGGGATTGAGACACAGCACTCCGTTCCGCAGAGATCAGCCGCACGGCGTTCGAGCACTCGCCCTGACGAAGAAGGGATTGAGACCTTATCCTCCGCCGCTTCCTCCAAGGGCATCTCCCGTTCGAGCACTCGCCCTGACGAAGAAGGGATTGAGACCACCTGCCAGAATTGCCCCGTGGCGCTTTGGAGCGCGTTCGAGCACTCGCCCTGACGAAGAAGGGATTGAGACCCGCCAACGGATGAAACCCTTCGCGTCGCGCCCTGTCGTTCGAGCACTCGCCCTGACGAAGAAGGGATTGAGACGTCTTGCATGTGCGGGGCGTCGGCAACTTGGGCGCCGTTCGAGCACTCGCCCTGACGAAGAAGGGATTGAGACCCAGCCCGTTCGACACGCATCAATCAGCCTCAATTGTTCGAGCACTCGCCCTGACGAAGAAGGGATTGAGACGCAAGGTCTACGGAGTCGCAGACATTGCGCGAGGTTCGAGCACTCGCCCTGACGAAGAAGGGATTGAGACGTGAGCCGCAGCCCTTTGGCGCGATTGATGTGCTCTTGTTCGAGCACTCGCCCTGACGAAGAAGGGATTGAGACTGATCGGCGCTGCGCCCGGTGCCCGCGAAGGCCTCGGTTCGAGCACTCGCCCTGACGAAGAAGGGATTGAGACGGATAGCTGCCGTGGACCGCGACTTCGAGAGGGCCGTTCGAGCACTCGCCCTGACGAAGAAGGGATTGAGACCCCATCATCAGTACCAATTCCTCGGGCAGTTCTACGTTCGAGCACTCGCCCTGACGAAGAAGGGATTGAGACGTAGACGGCTTTGCCGTTTAAGTCGATGCTGACAAGTTCGAGCACTCGCCCTGACGAAGAAGGGATTGAGACTGAAGTGTTCGCTCATGGTCTTTCTCCTGTGCCGGTTCGAGCACTCGCCCTGACGAAGAAGGGATTGAGACGTACACCTCACGATACGACGCGCCCATTCGAGTCGGTTCGAGCACTCGCCCTGACGAAGAAGGGATTGAGACCGAACTGGACTTGGCGGAGGTGAGCCGCCGCTGGCCGTTCGAGCACTCGCCCTGACGAAGAAGGGATTGAGACGAAAAGAGACTAGCTGGTGAGTTGGTCAAGCAACCGTTCGAGCACTCGCCCTGACGAAGAAGGGATTGAGACACCAACTGACCCCCCGCCGCGCCGAACACCGTCGGTTCGAGCACTCGCCCTGACGAAGAAGGGATTGAGACAGCAAGCGCGGATGCGATGTATTGCTCTAGCGCGGCCTCTGTTCGAGCACTCGCCCTGACGAAGAAGGGATTGAGACGGTCATAGCTTCGCCCGACGAACACCGCGGAGCCGTTCGAGCACTCGCCCTGACGAAGAAGGGAGTGAGACCAATGCCCGAACTTCCTTGATGGGCATGTCGCCCACAAGTTCGAGCACTCGCCCTGACGAAGAAGGGATTGAGACACCACCTGAGTGGTCAACTTCGCCCGTCGGCCACAAGGCAACGACACCGCCCAGCTGCGCACCGTCGCAGCCGGCGAGTGCGGCGTGACCATCGCCAACACCTACTACATCGGCCGCCTGCTCGGTTCGGATGCGGCCGCGGACCAAGCCGTGGTGGAGAGCTTGGGCGTGCTGTTTCCGAACCAAGCAGGGCGGGGCGCGCATGTGAACATCAGCGGCGCGGGCATCGCCCGGCATGCCCCGAACCGTGACGCGGCCATTGGGTTCTTGGAATACCTCACCAGCGACTTCGCCCAGCGCCTGTTCGCCGCAGGCAACAACGAGTATCCGGTTGTGGGCGCCGCCACCGGCCCCGTCGCTCAACTCGGCACGTTCAAGGAAGATGCCGCCAAAGCCGCCGTGTTCAGTGCCAACCAGTCCCTTGCGGTGAAAGTGTTTGACCGTGCTGGGTGGAAGTGAGAGGCGTTCTCATGCGCAGAGGGTGTGCCGAGCGGGTTAGAGCAGCGACCGATGTGGGCTCACTTTGACTGGGGTCACGCTGGGCGCAAGCTGGCGATCTACGACGGGCTGGCGGGCCGCGATTAGCTGGTCGGCCTTTGACCGCTGCGCCGCGCTCATGTTTGCGGCCAATGATGTCTTGAGTTCGCTAGCAGATTCGACGCCCGCTGCTGCGGCTACACTTAGCCAAGCAAGGGACTGGCTCAAGTCCTTGCCGATGCCTTCTCCCTCATAGTAGCACACCCCCAAGCGATGCTGCGCCTCTGGGAGCTCTTGCTCGGCGGCTTGGCGGAACCACTTCACCGCTAGCCGGTGGTGAATGAAGCCGTCGACGAGACGGTACAGAACGCCTAGGTTGTGCTGAGCCTGCGCGAGCCGTTGCTCGGCAGCCTTGAGGAACCACCGCTCCGCTTGGTGGAGGTCTCGCTCGATGCCCAATCCAAGGTAGTACGCGAGGCCGAGGTTGTGCTGGTCTAGCCGGTGGCCTCGCTTGGCTGCGCCCTGCATCCATTTGGTAGCCGATTGCTCATCAACGGAGACGTGGTTGTACCGAAATTGCAACCAAAATGTGGCTCTGTGATACTCTGCGGGAAGCGCTTCGCCATCGGCGTACATGAATCCAGCGTAGTGTTCATATGTCCCGCGCCCAGACTTGGCCACCTAGCCATCCCCCTTGGTTCTCTTTTGGGCGGGTGGCTTCGCTATCTCCAAGCCGGCGAAGTGCCCGTTCCACACGGGGCCACGCCTCCGCTACCTCCGCTCTGCCACTCTACGGTATCACAACGTGGCTTCGGCCTGCCCACGGCAAAGCCTTGCCGGAGTCGCATAGTGCGGCCACGTTTTACTCGGCTGCCGTGTGTTTCTGCTTGGTGTCCCCTCCGTACCACCGGCAGTCTCGTAGCTCCCCACCCCTAGTTTCCTGATGTGGCGGGACACACCTCGTGCAACCCGTTGATGCTAGGGGAGCGGCGTTGCTCTCTAGCCTTTTGGAACCAATATGCGGCCTTGTCGTGATCCTTGGGCACGCCCAAGCCTTGATGATACGCTGTTCCTAAGTTGTGCGAGGCATGGGCATTTCCCTGCTCGGCGGCTCTTCGGTACCACCGTGTGGACTCGCCATAGTCCTTGGGGACACCTTGTCCGAGGGCGTACGCGGTTCCCATGTTGAGTTGGGCGGCGGCGTCCCCTCGCTCGGCCGCCATGCGATACCACAGCATGGCTTCCACGTCGTCCTTGGCCACGCCTCTGCCAAGGAAGTAAGCAGCGCCCAACGAAAGCTGGCTCTGCACCAATCCCTGCTTGGCGGCCTTTTGGAACCAAGAAATGGTGACACTACGATCTCTGGCGCTCGCTTCAGTATCGTGCATGTATCCCAAGTTGTGTTGGGCAATCGCTAGCCCTTGCTCAGCAGCTTGATGGAACCAAAATATCGCCTCCCGGCCGTCTTTGGGAACGCCATCTCCGTCCATGTGTCGCTGCCCCAACTTACACTGGGCCACCGCATCACCCCCCTCGGCCGCGGCGCGGATTGCCTCCAGCTCCGTCTGAGTGTCGGCGTTGCAGCCCGTTGCTTGAGTATTTTGCTGTGCAGCGCCACTTGCTGTGCTCTTGAATACCATGTCCTGTGCCCGTACCGTTGTGGACAGGAGTTATATCTTCGTGGTGTATGAGAAGCAAAAGGTCGACAACTTGTGTTATAATCGGCAAGTTGTGGCAACGCTAAACGCCTCTGAGCAAGAAACCAGCGGGATGGTGGAGGAGAGGCTTGATGGGAGTGGTTGAATGCTGTTTTGCGGAGAGGTAGATGTTTATGTTCCTGCCTCAACCAGCTTCATTGAGCGAAAACGCCCTGCACACTGCGGCCTTCGTCTCTCGCGTCTTCGGCGGCCTTCTGCAACACCGGAACTATCGGTGGCCGCCCCGCTCTATGCGGACCCCGCCTAACCTGCTTCGCGCCCTATTCCGTCGGCTGGCTGGCGAGTCCGCTCCCGCCAGCAGGCCGAGAAGCATCGCCGCCCTGTCCAACGCTCGTCTTCGCCCGGCCCCGCAGCGCTGTGCTAGACGGCGCTTGTTGCCGAACGTGCCCGTCGGTTAGACAGGGCGCGGCCTTGGTGTGAGAATCCGACCCATCGACCACCCTTGGTGACGCAAGAGCCGTGGCCAGCGCCGACAGCAAGCCCTATCCGCCCATTCCCTACGGCATGGCGGATTTTCGCGCCATCCGCCGCGAGGGATACCTCTATGTGGACAAGACGCGCTTCGTGCGCGAGCTGGAGAACGAGCGTCACGTGTTTTTCCTGCGCCCGCGGCGGTTCGGCAAGACGTGCTGGGTGTCGATCCTGGAGCACTACTACGACCGCACGCGCAAGGACGGCTTTGAGGCGCTGTTCGCGGGCACGGACATCGGCCGTGAGCCAACGGCGAACTGCAGCCGTTACGCGGTGCTGCGGCTCAACTTCTCGGCATTCGGCAAGCGCTTGGAGACGTTGGAAGAGCGCTTCGAGGAGTACTGCCATACGCGGCTGCGGGGTATGTTGGAGGCGAACGCAGACCTGTTCCCCGAGAAGCTGGCGCAGCGCATCTTGGCGCCGCCGACGATGGGCGGCCGGCTGAACGAGCTGTTCCTGCACTCCGAACGGCTCGGCGTTCGCCTGTACGTGCTGATCGACGAGTACGACAACTTCGCCAACACGATTCTGGCCGGCGAAGGCGTGGCCGCGTACCACGCGGTGACACACGGCAGCGGCTTCTTTCGCGACTTCTTCGCCACGCTGAAGGCGGGCACGGAATCCGGCAATCTAGAGCGGCTGTTCATCACCGGCGTCTCGCCGGTGACGATGGACGACGTGACCAGCGGCTTCAACGTCGGTGCCAACATCAGCTTCGACGCCGCGTACAACCAGATGGTGGGTTTTACCGAGAAGGAAGTGGGCGATCTGGTGGCGATGTACGGGGGCTTGGGCGTTTTCGACCAGCCGGCCGAGACGGCTATGGACGTGATGCGCGAGTGGTACAACGGCTACCGCTTCGCCAAGGATGCCGCGGAAGACATGTACAACACCGACATGGTGCTGTACTACCTCAAGCACTGCATCCCCAACAAGGCAGGGCCGGACTATCTGATCGACTCCAACGTGCGCGTGGACTATGTCAAGCTACGGCATTTGGTGGTGGTGAATCGCGACGCCGTGGTTGCCGTCGAGCGGGCCGCTAGCGCCGAAGTGCCGCGGCGGGTCTCGAACAGCGCGGAGCTGCGCGACGCGAGAGCGCTCGGCCTCAACGGCAACTTCGATGTGTTGCGCGAGGTGATCGCCGAAGGACGGGTGGACTCTGACCTGAACCCCAGCTTTCCGGTGGAGCAGCTTGGCGAGCGCGAGAACTTTCTGACGCTGCTGCACTGTTTCGGGCTGCTCTCCATCCACGGGGCGACGGACGGGCGGCTGCGCCTCGGCGTTCCGAACCAGACCGTGCGGCGGCTGATGTACGGCTACCTGCGCGACGCCTACCGCGACGTGGGCGTGTTCTCGGTGGATCTGCTGGCGTTCGAAGACCTCACTTGGGCGATGGCCCGCGACGGCGCTTGGCGCCCGGCGGTGGACTATCTGGCGGATGCGGTGCGGCGGCAGACTGGCGTGCGCGACTATGTGCAGGGCGAGCGGCTGCTGCAGGGCTTCTTGGCGGCCTACTTGGGCGCGGCTAACTGTTTCGTGTTCCACACGGAGCAGGAGCTAAGCAAGGGCTACGCAGACATGGTGCTGGCCCCGCTTGCGGCGCGCTATCCGTCTCTGCGCTACGGCTATGTGGTTGAACTCAAGTATCTAGAGCGCGAGCGCGGCGGAGAGGTGCCTGTACGCTCGGCGCTCGACGCGGCCAAGGAACAGCTAGGTCGCTATCTGGCGGACGAGCGGCTGGCGCGACAGCACCCGTCGATTCGGTTCATCGGGCTGGCATTGGTGTTCCGCGGCTGGGAATTGGTTGCTGCTGAGGCGGTTGATGGGGGAGGCACGGAGCCTGCCGAGCTGGTTCCTTCTGCCTGAACATTTGGGGAAAGCGGCTCTTGGCATCGAGAGCCAGCAAGAGCCGTCCCAACATCGCTCGGCCAGTGGGCGCGATGCTCCAGAGAACAGAGTGCTGGCATGGCGGCAAAACACCAGACTGAGCGTTAGGCACCTTGCGCCAGTTTGGGCTTCGAGCAGGCGGACCGAGTTAGGAGCTTGGCGTTGGAGGCGCTTGAGTAGACTTTGCCTCTGGGACCGCGGATTAGGTGCGGATTGTTGAAGTCCGCCATAAGGTTTTTGTCTCCAGTGTAGACGAGGCGTGCGCCACTCGCTCTGGCCAAGGCAAGCACATGGGGATCATCAGAACGAAGTTGGCCGCTGGTTCGCAACCGGTCCGCATCGTCCGAGAACCGGTCCGCGGGCACGAGCCGCGCTCTACCCGCTCGAGCGTAATCGGCCAGTTTCGTTCGGGCCTTGCGTCCTAACTCGCTGTCGAACTTTCCTCCGGTGGAATACACAAGCACGCCGCCACCGGTGCGTCGACTCAGCCAATGGTGTATCGGCATCGCATCATCGCTGGGCGGGTTAGGGAGAAACTCGCCCAACTTGTTGGCGTCCACGATGATGCACATTTCACAGAGCCCTTTTGCGCACTCCGGCTGATGGTTCTCAGTCTGCGAATCCTAGTAGTTTGTCAGTTTCACGCAAGAAGAACTCGCGGTAGCCGGGCGGAGCGCCTTCCAGATTGCCGTTCTCGTCCAAACCCATGTTGTGGATTTTCACGGCATTGCCCTTTGGCTCGAAGTAGAGGATGGATACGTCGTGAGGTTTGAGCAAGCCTTGCCGCACCGAAATGCGAACGCGGTCCACGATGTAGTCGCTATGCGTCTCGATCAAGAATCGGTTGCCGTGTTTCTTGAGGGATTTGATGAACAAACTGGCGAGTTGCGCTTGGCCGCTAGGGTGCAGGTGAACCTCCGGTTGTTGCAACAGGAATGTCCGCCCGTGCCCGCGGCGACGTGACCGACGATCGCTCCCGGCCATGATGTCGACCAGAATGGGGAGGCTTTGGCTGATGCCATAGCCCACATCCACGATGTTGGCATAGGGGCCGGAGCGAACCTTCACCTGCAGTTTGAAGGGATCGCTCATCTGCTTGCCATGACGCCCCACCTTGATGTCTGAAAACAACCCGGCGTCGGAGCCGAATTCGACGAGATCGTCGTGCAGCGAATCCCAGTGATTTTTGTCCGTGCGGTCCAGCCGCATCATCAACATCGGAATGTGTTCGCCTTCGGGCGATGCGGTTTCGCGTACCGGATCGTAGGTGCGCTTGGGCTTCGAGCGCAGCGGTGCTACCGGAACCAGTTCTGGAAGGTTCGGCATAGCGAAGGTACGGCGCGGACTTGAACTACTGCGTTTGTCGCTTCTAATGGAAGGGCGAATGCTACGGAGATATTCGAAAACGGGCTTCAGGTCCGGTAACGCGCGAAGTGCGCGATTGTCCTCGTCTAAGTCCCTCATCAAGATTGTGAGCCGAAACCACGCCCTATCAAAGGGGACGTCCATCTTCTGCAAAGCATGGCTTGGAATCTGAATGGTGGTTCCTCCATCGTCGTTTCGTTGCAGCTCCAGGAACGACTCGCTGTCGAACTGGAAACGCAAACACCAGATAGTCGGCTGGGAGCCTTCCTCTCGGAAAGTGGCGGTCAAGTATTCGTATGGCAGGTCGTTTCGCCGCGTGTCAAGCGCAAACCCGATCTGGAATTCGTTGATTCGGCCACTCGGGCCGCGACGTGACCGTACGATGTCCCGGAAAGAGCCCATGGCGAAGGGCTCTTGGTTGAAATCCAGCAATTCATCCAGCAAGCCGATTGGAGAGAGCATCCGAAGGAGCGCACCGTAGCAGCCCAGGAACGTAGTCTTGCCGGTGCTGTTCTCCCCTACCAACAGAGTGATGGGCCGCAGTCGTCCACGCTGCTCGCCACCGAAGCAGCGTACATCTCGCAATATCAAGTCCGTTGGATGATCCAACGCTATGCCCCTTCGCTTCGTAGGCGCCGCTGGCGCTGGGCCCCACTGCGATGAGGAGCGCCACGCTCATGGCTTAAGGGCATAGCCTATCGCAGTTTCTCCGTGCGTAGATTCTGGTGTGCATGGCGGCCCGCGAGCATCGTGAAGGCACCGTCGTCGACGAAGAACCATTCGGGGAAAGTGGGATCCGGAGATGCGGCAGACGAGGAAGGGGAAGCAGTGGCACTTCGGGATGAAGATGCACATGGGGCTGACGCGGAGACGGGGTGGCGCACAGCTTTGCGGCGACGACGGGCAGGCGAGTCGGACGTGGCGCACGCGCACCACCTCCTGCACGGCGGCGAGAGGCGCGTCCGGGCAGACGCGGGCTACCGCGGGGTGAAGAAGCGCCCGGAGAGATAGGGCCGGAACGTGGACTGGCGGGTGGCGATGCGTCCGGGCCTGCGGCGGCAGTTGGAGGCCGGCGGCGAGGCGGCGCTGCGGGAGAATGAAAGGGCGTCGGTCCGCGCCAAGGCGGAGCAATTTCACGGAGAACGCCGATCGGCAAGTTCACGGCGGCGCCGGTGCGGACCGCCAGGCACAGCGGCAGGACCAGGGCGCACGAACGCCTCTCGGACAGCGACACCCTGTTCCTGCAGCTCGCGCCGAGCGGCGCGAAGTGCTGGGTCTAGGTCGTGCAAGGGCAGGTCGCGTCCAGGAGGGCGGGTCGTTGAGCAGCAGCCGCATGCGCTGGAGCAAGGCCGGCGCAAACGACGTCATGGCCTTGCGCTCCTGTGTCCGCAGAGAACGCTACGACGACTTCTGATGCCATTGGCACAAGCCGCCGCCAATCGCCGCCTGACCGCTGGCGCACACGCAGTCGCGCGGGGTCTACGCGGCCTTCGACAGCGACGACAGCGACTTCGCCGTCTATCGGTCAGCGGGCTGACGCGGCAAGTGGTCGTGCTACCACGACCACTTGACCGTGTCTCTGCGCTGCAGCCAGATGCTCGCGCCGAGCCTCACCATCGCCGCAGCGTCACCGGCCCTGTACGTTCGGGCGGGAGATTTGCAGCTTTGGCACCGGATGAAGTAGATTGAAGACTGGCGCGAGGCCACAGTGCCTATTCGGCGCCTCCGGGGAACTCGTCAAGGACGAATCTCCTTCTACAGTTACGAGCGCCACATACAGGAAGGTCATGGAGCCTCTCATACGTCCAACACAACCAGCATTCCCGGGAAGGGGGGACAAAACCAGCGTTGAGAAGGCAGCGCTTAAGTTCGTCTTCGCTACCTTGCTCGTGGCGGTGGCCTTTGCCGCTACGTATGCGTCGTCCGAGGCGGCCTTCTCTGAGTCGGATCTGAGAGATATTCTCGTACTCGGCGGGACGGTCAACACCGTCCTTTTGCTCGCCACGCTGTTCCTCGTGCGCTACAAGGTCATAGCGAACGCCGTCCTGTCGCTGATTGTGCTGGCCAGCGCTGCGACGGCGTACATCATCCATACCGACCTCTATCTGACCGGAAACGGGGCCGCCCTCATTGCACTCTGCGCCGGATCCGGCGCAGGGCTGTTCGTCGCCTTCCGTGTCATCGACGAGTGGCGCTGGGGTGGCGTTGCGCTCTCGGCGGCGGCATTGCTGGGCCTCGGGATTACTGCCGGCGGGCGCCCGGAGACCAGCGATGTCCCCGCAACGGTAGATGCGACGCACATTCGGCACATCTCCTTCCGGGAGACACCAAACCTGTATTTCGTTTCGTTCGATGCCATGGCCCCACGCGCATTGCTCAAGAAATACCTTGGTTTGGAAACCACCGAATTTCATGATCTGTTCGACATCAATTTCCGCCGCTTTACGAATTTCTTCGCCAACTCCGTACCCACTAAAAAATCTCTCGACACCGTCCTGGCGCTCGACGTGGACGCGTATTCGTCACAACTAAGGGAGTTGATTGCAAGAGGTGAAGACGCTGATCCGCAACTCTTTTCTGGTCAAAACCCGTCAAATCTCCTTGGAATCCTTCACGGGAACGGCTACGAGACAACATCAATCTATAGAAACAGCTATTTCGGGCACGAAAAAGGTCAACATATCAACAACTACATTACGTTCTACGACAAGACCGTCTGCAATCTATTGGACCCCGGCATACGGGTTTTCTCTTTCTGGGGATACTGCCGGCTTCTTGTTGGAGACGAGATTGTTAACAGGTTGAAGGACTCGGCACTTAGCGCCGAGCAGATCACCAAGGTGAATGTCGACGACAAGCCTCAATTCGTGATCGCCCACCTGAATGCACCGGGACATACTCGTCAATCATACCGGTATGGTGATGCGGGCCAGCCCGAGGCATATAGACGCCGATACATCAACAATAGCGAACGAGCAGCTGGCTACCTGGATTTAATCATCCGGCACTTGGAAGAAAATGACCCCGATGCCATCTTGCTCGTGTACGGCGACCACGGCCCGTTCCTGTCTAAGGGGCTACAATTTGAGGACGATCCGGAGTTCGTCTTCCAGGACAACTACGGCATTCTGGGCGGCGTCTATCCCCGCGACACATGCGCTGGTTGGTTCGACGAAGCGTCGGCCCAAGGCTGGATGACGATTCTGGACGCCGTGCACGCCCTGCTTCGCTGCCTGTCTGGCGGCGAAAGCCCGCTCGTCAAGCCGCGAAGATATGCGCAGCCTGTGCATAAGCCGGCAACTACGCCTCGGGGTGTGTACGGCAAACCCTACTACGAGGATTTTCTCTATGAATAGATCAACTCGGCGCGATCTGTTGATTGCCTCCGCCGCGTTTGTCTTCGTGCCGACCGCGGCTCACGCCTACGTCGATCCTGGCTCCGCCGGCTTCGTCATCACCAGTGCGCTGGGCGCTCTGGCCGCCGGCGGCTATGTCGTTCGGGAATACTGGGGCCGATTGAAGCGCAGGGTTCGCCATAGCGACGGAGAGCCGGCCGCGGACGGCGACGTCTCCGATTCGACGGACGTTCCTGCCAATGACGGAAGTGCTCAGGGCTGACGGGGTTGAAGGACGTCCCAGGCCGCCTACCTGCTTGCTCATAGGTTCCGCGCACGTTCGCGCGTCGGGCCGCGAGGCACCGTTTCCGGACAATCCCGCAGCGGCGCGGGTCGACCGCAGCGCACATACATGAAGCGGATGTTTGGATGCGGCAAGGTGCGCTATCGGGGGCTGCGCAAGAACGCGTAGCGGGTCGCGCTGCTGCTGGGCTTCGCCAACCTGCTGATCGCGGAGTGGAGGCTAGCGGTTTGACCGCGGCGCCAGTGTGCCCGGAAGGCGGCCAAAGCGTCGGAACCGCGCCATTTTACGGCGACTCCGCGCCCAAGGCGCTGCCGAAGCCGCCTTCGCCGACCGTCAGCCGCCGTCGGCGTCCTGTTCAGACCTTCCCTAATCCTCGCTGCTCGGCCACCCCCCATCCTCCTTGCCGTTGGGTGTGGTCTACGGCGACAAAAACGCATTGCGCAGCGGATTGCGCCCCTTGACGCCCACAGTCGCGTTCACCTATCACCAAGTAGCTGCAAACCTAAATCGTACAAGTGTGCAAATATGTCCCTGCCAAACTGCGTATGACAATACGCCACCCGCGTAAGGAAGGAGCGAATCCAGGAACCATTTCCGCCACGCCGATGCAGAATTTACGCGCTTCCCCGGCGTTGGTGTAGATGGTGACGTCAATGACGTCCTCGCCAACTGTGCAAAGCGGTATGCGTTCGTCAGTTCTCTTGAGCGCCTCGCACACTTTGAAGGCGTCCGTCTGCGACGTCATAGCAAGGGCACCAACGTCGGCGCCCCATCCGCCCATCGCAGCAAAGGTGCTCAACAGCGATAAGAAACCCACGACACCCCGCACAACCTTCTTCCCTTTCATTCATTCCCTACGCAATCGAGCCGACATACTCGCCAGTTGCCAGAGTAGCACAGTCCATCGAACTCGGTACGCATTCGGCCGCCATCTTACTGGTAGCGTTTGGCTCCATCTCATCGGCACGATACGGTCGGCCTCAGCATCCTGAGTGGCGTGACGCGCGTGACGCCTGCACCTTGAGGTCCGATGGTAGACTGCGGCTCTCGACGTCGGCGTGTTGCGGGCAGGACGGGAGGGAAGCGTGAAACGCATAGAGGGCCGTATCATCCAAGAGATACGGCAAGCTGTGCAAGACGGCCGGCTTGCCGAACCGTTCGACCGAGCCGCTGTCAGTAAAGCGGGCGTTAGCTGGGCCCCTAACACGTCGCGCAACTTCCTTTCGAAACATTGCGTCGGCAATAGCGACGGCAACACAGAGCTCTTCGTTCGCGTCTGTACAGGCACATATCGACTCAAATAGGTCGGCGAGATTGGCTGTCAAGACGCCAGCCCACGACCATTGCTGTCCCATACTCTACCTTGAAGCACACTTTCAGCGAACGAGCGCTTGCTCCAGATCCTAGGTACCGTCACCCGTCCGTCGGTTCTGCTGACCGCCAACTTGCGCGGGCAGGTACGCGGCCCAAGCGTCCATCAGCGCCCTGCGCCGCTCATGGCGGTCGGTGCGCGGCGTAGGCGGCTTCGACCGCGTTCAGCACCTTGTGCGCCGGCGCGGCTTCGAGCACTTCGTGCGGAAAGTCCGTCTGCTCCGCGCCCCGATTGCGAAAACTCGACCGGAACCCGTGCGGCACCGCGTCGATGCCGCGTTCGCGCAGCAGCTTGCCGATCGCGGCGTCCGAGAGCACCTTGTCACGGATGCTGGGGGAATACTAGATCGGCACCATTTGGAGCCCTGCCGCTTTGCGCAGAACGTCAACCCACCGTGCGGACAATGGCACCCTGTGCTCGCGACCCATCTTCATTCGTTCGCCCGGAACGGTCCAAGCGCCGGCCTCCATGTCCACTTCGCCCCATGTCGCCAGGCGCACTTCGCTGGACCGTACTGCCGTCAGCACTAGGAACTCGAACGCGAGCTTGGTGCCGGCCCAGACGCGGATGCATGCAACCCTTGTAGACATAATCGGACGGCTACGGACAGGGCACTTATGTCACGTCGAATCAAGGTGTTAAGGGAGAACGCGGAAGACTACGGACGGATACGGACAGTGGGTTGGCGGAGAGGGAGGGATTCGAACCCTCGATGAGCTATCAACCCATACTCCCTTAGCAGGGGAGCGCCTTCAGCCGCTCGGCCACCTCTCCGGCGCTGTTCGCTGTCCGCCGTTGACGCGCCAGTAGGCGGGTCGAGAGCGGAACGCGATGGACGACACAACCGCCGTCTGGCGCGGCGCACATCCAAATGGGGACTGGCACAGCCACCGAACTGGTCAGTGGCCACGAGGCCAAGCTCCCGCGAAAGGGAGCTTGGCCCCTCGCACCCCTTCACGGATGGATTCTAGCAGTTTGCCGCGCCTTGGGCGGAGCCGCGTTGTCCCGCCATCGTAGGGGAGTCGTTGGCGGGGACGCTCACACCGTAGAGGATGTTCGCAATACGAGGTGGCCGGAAGACTCCAATCCCCAGTAACCACCCGCCCCGCCCGTTTCGGATCACCTACACCACCCCAGCCTTCCGAAACCCCTCAATCTCTTCCTCCCCATAGCCCGCCTCGTGCAGAATCTCGTCCGTGTGCTCGCCCAATGCCGGGGCGGCGGCCGCTGGTGCCAGCGGCGTTTCGCTCATGCGGATGGGCGTTCCCACCACGCGGTGCGTTTGGCCGGCGGCGTCTGCGGCTTCGGCGAAGTAGCCGTTTTGCCAGGTGCCTTGGTCTGCGACCACGGCGCGGTAGTCGCGCACGGGTGCGTACCGCACGCCAGCTTCGCGGAGCGTGGCGCACCAGTGCTCTGTTGTCTTGGTTTTGAATGCGGCTTCCACAACACCGGCCAGCCAAGTCATGGTTTCCTGCGTGGGGAGCGCCCCGTGCAGTCGTTCATCCAACGCGAGTTCCGGTTTGCCCAACGCGGCGAAGAATGCGTCCATTGCGTCTGGCGGCACGCCGATGAGGCCGAGCCATCCATCGGCGGTGGGGAAGATGCGGTACAGCGCGGGCAGCAGGGGATGGCCGTAGTTGGCGCGCCCGGGCACTTGGTCGGTGAGCAGGAAGTGTGAGTATTCGGCCGCTTGCGCCCAGATTTGCCCGCCAAGCAGTGAAACCTCCACCCGTTGGCCGCGGCCGTTGGTGCGCCTCGCGTGCAGCGCCGCGAGTATCCCCGCAACCATGTTCAATGAGGCGATGTGGTCGGCGATGGTCACGCCCACCGGCGTTGGCGGGTCTCCATCGCGTCCGGTGGTGCTGATGAGGCCGCCCGCCGCTTGGCCGGCGAGGTCTGCCCCTTCCCGTTGCGCGTCCACCCCCACGGGGCCAAACGCGCTGCCGGCGGCCCACACAATGCCTGGATTGATGGCTGAGAGCTGTTCATGGCCGAGCCCCCACGCATCCATGGTGCCGGGCTTGAAGTTGCTCACCACCACATCGGCAGTCTTCGCCAACCGTTTGAAGACGTTTGCGCCGGCCTCGGTGCGCAAGTCCAGCGTCAAGCCGCGCTTGCCACGGTTGCAGGCGGTGAAGTACGCGCTGCGGAAATCCTCCGCGGAAAGTGGAATGAAGCGCGCTTGGTCTCCGAAGCCAGGCAGTTCCACCTTAATCACCGCGGCGCCCATGTCCGAGAGCAACGCGGCTGCTTGTGGCCCCTGCACTAAGAGCCCCGTGTCGAGCACCTGTATGCCATCCAATGGTCTTGGCAAGGCAACCTCCCCCGTCGCTGCATTGAGATGTGGGCGAAGCTACCTGCATGGCCAGCGCCTGTCCACACAAGCGCCCGTCGCCGGGCACAAGGCGCCAGCCATCCGTTTGGCGCCGAGCGGCTGCACGGCGCTCAAACTGCTTTGGCTGAGCTCGCGCGCAGCGGCCTCGCTCCTGCTATCTCTGGTGTGTGTTTCTGCTGAGAGAGGGCTACAAGTCGCTCAACCCGCGCTGGGTGATCTCGCCACGCTTCAGCATGCCGGCCCACCGGTCTGCGAGGCGCGTCGGTTCCGGCATTCGATAGCCGGCGCCGCACTGCAGCGTGAGCGCCGCAGCTTGCGGGATGGAGCATAGATGCCCTGGGCTTGAGTAGATCGGTCGCGTGGCGTCTCGGGTGCGCACCACGGTGCCCACCCGTTCGCCGCGGTGCATGAGCGACGTGGTGGCCCCGCGCGCTGGCGCCAAGTCTTCATGTTCGCCAACCAGCAATGATTTGGCCGCCCCACATGCCGGGATGCCTGTTGCGACGCCAAGATGGCAGGCAAGGCCAAAGCGCCGCGGATGGGCAATGCCTTGGCCATCGCATAAGAGCGCGTCCACTTGGTGGCGCACCTTGGCGAGCGCTCGCAGCAGCACCGCGGCTTCGCGGAAGGACAAGAGGCCGGGGATGTAGGGAAAGCGAAGTTTGGCGCTCGCGCCCCGCGCCTGCGCCATCGATTGCGACTGAATGTCCCACACCACCGCCACGGCGAAGGCGCGGTCTGTCGTGAACGCGCAGTCCAACCCCGCCATGTAGCGAACGGCGTGCCCCGTCGGCGCGAGCGACACCCGCTGCGCGAGCCGTCGCTGGGTGGCGATGGCTTCGCGTGGCGAAAGGGACTGGCGATGCGGCAAGCGCGGCGTCTTCACGGTGCGGTTTCCTTCGCCGGGGGTTTTGTGCAGAATAGGGCGCTTAAGCGGGAATAGCTCAGCTGGTAGAGCATCACCTTGCCAAGGTGGGGGTCGCGGGTTCGAATCCCGTTTCCCGCTCCATCTTCCTCCACGCGGCTTCATGGGCGCGTCAGCTTCGTGTGCTGCTGCGCCGATGGCCTGTGCTGGTTTGCGCGGCCTAACGGTGCGGCATCAATTGCTTGCGCGATGTGCCGCCGTCACGGCCTTGCTGCGTCCGCGTCGCTGGCGCATTGAACGACACCGTACCCTATGCGCCATTAGAACCCGCATCCGTGCCATTGAAGCCGCGACTGAGCCATTGGAAGCAGCATCACCGCCGATTGGCCGCCAGCGAAAAGCTGCCCACGCACTGAGCAATTGTTTGCCGGCGACGCAGGTTGTCAGCCCATCATGCCAATCATGGTTGCAACAGACGCCCGCGACGGCGGCCCGCCACAGGCGCATAGGCCATCTAGGGCGTATCTGTCAAACGTTGGCGCTAGGCGCCGCGCTCACGGCATTCGGTAGATGCGGTTAGCGTGGGACACTTCGCCGGAGTTCTTGAGCGCTGCCAAGGCGTTGCTGACAGATTGCTTGGCAGATTTGTCGTTGATGGCGTCGCCGCCTTCCTCAAGCGCCGCAATGATGGCGCTGCGGCCGATGCCATCCGCTCCTGCGGCTTGGATGATTTCGACGATTTGCACACGGCGGGAAGACTTGCGGCCGATGCGGCCCCCTTGCCTAGCCTTGCCTCGCACGCCGCGCTTGGCGCCGGCTTTCGCGCGCGGCTTCGCCCGTGCCTGGCTGGCTGGAACGCCAGACAGCGCAGACTCGAAGGCTTCCATGGCGGACAACTCCGCGTCGATGCGCGCCTGTTCCGTTTTGGCTGCTTGAACCTGCTGCTCCAAGGTGTTGATGTCGTTGCCAATGTCTTTGCGCCGTTGGAGCAACCCTTTCTTCGCCTCGGGCGCATTGTCGCGAAACGTCTTGAAATCCATAGCCGCCGATTGATCCGCTGAAGGTATGCAAAACAATGCCATAAGGAAACTGCAAAAGCAAAAGGTTTTACGCAATCTCCTAACATTTTCTGCCGCTGCGCATGGCACGGGTCAGGCTTGGCGATGAACTGCCCGGGAAGCCCATGCATCAGCGGCTCCGTTGGGGCTAAAGGCGAGCATTTGGTGGAAAGGCGAGGCCTCGGTGCCCACCAACCGGCCGCCGCATCTCAGCGGGTGTCACCGTTCCCTCTTACATGACAGGTGACGCCGGGATGATGCCGCGGCACCCACCGACGGGCCACCACGTTCCTCACGGTTGGCCGGATTGTGCCGGCTCAGGTAGATATGGCACTGCGCTAGCCGATGGCGTGGTCGTGGTGAGGAGGCGCCGACGGCGGATCGGGGCAGCCTTCAGCAAAACGTACCCTGCTGAAAACGCTGGTGGGACGGTTGCCCGCAGGGCTCGTCCGGTCAGCGGGAGAACCGGACAGATGACGTGCTGCCAAAAGCGGACAGATCAATTTGCCATCGACATCGACAGCTATCGACAATCGCGTTGACATGCCGGGGGTGCAGGTATAGCGTGAGAGCGTGGCACAAGGGCGGAGCCCAGCGGTGTTCACGACACCACACAGCTTTTTAAGGAGAAAATGCCATGACGACGAAGACCCACGGAGAAATGCGGGTGGAGCTCATCAATCGGGCCGCTGCGGACGCAGGCTTTCGGGCGCGCCTGATCGATGACCCGAAGGCTGCGATCAAGGAGGCGCTTGGCATTGAGGTGCCCCAGTCCTTGTCGATCACGGTTCACGAGGAGAACGCGGCCACGGCGCATCTCGTGCTGCCGCCGGATGCCAGGCTCACCAGCGCCGATCTCCAAGCCGCCGCCGGCGGCCATGAATGGAAGACGCCGGCCTACGGGCGAGACGTTCCGCACTCGCACCCAAGGTATCCAGACTGACTGCCGCGGCCCCGCAACCGGCAGCCATTGGCGCCGCAGCGGCGGCTGGCTGCCGTGTCGGCCGGCCAGATCACATCGGCCATCTCCTCACCGCGCTTCGCAGCAGCGATCACGGTGCCCGTTGCGCGGTATTGCGCGAGCTTTGCCCGTGTCGGCGCGGGCGTGTGCATGATCTTGGCGCTTGGCGGGAGATCTTCCGACGCGCCCGCGAGGGCGGCCACCGCGAGCGGGATAGCGCTGCCCATGCCATCGGCACGCTAACGGAGAAGGCGCAAGGCAGCGCCGCATGGCGCAAGGTGCTTAAATCCTTGCGCCCGGAACTCGACGCGCTCATGCAAGACCCGCGGGCTGCGAGCGCGGTGCTGCGCCAGATGAAACGCAACTGCAACCAAAGCGAACGCCGCGGCGAATCGCTGCGGCGGCTGCGAAGGCGCCGCCAAGCGCTGCATCTGGCGACGCCGGCGGAGGTGGCGGCGTGGGTGAACGATGCCTTCGGCCTCACTGGCGCACGGCGTGTCACGCCAGGTGAACGTGGCGTGCAACGCTTGTGGCGCTGGCTCGGTCATCGTGTGAAGTTTCAGCCGGCGCGGGCTACCAACGAGGCGGAACTGGTGGCTCGCGCGCGCCGCTATCTGCCCCGCCTGTTGCAGGCCGCCGCCGCGGGCTAGGGCGGTCAGCCCGCGATGAACTCGGTGGCTCGCCGCTGCCGCCGCAACGCCCGACCAGCCTCCGCGCCGGCGGAGGGCGCCGGCCGCGCCTGTGGCGAAGCGGCCTAGGTTGGGGCGGGTACAATGCAGCCCGTGGAGCGCGTGACTTATCGCAACGTTCGCGTCTGGGATGGCGTGGCGGCCGACTATGCCGAAGCCGACAGCTTGACGGTGGAAGGTGGCCGCATCGTGGCGCTGGATGATGCATCCTCCAGCGCCGGCAACGCCGCCAGCCGCGACATGGCTGGCCTCACCGCGTTGCCGGGCCTCATCGACGCCCATGTCCACATGACGCTTGACCCAGCGATCAGGATGCCTGATGACCAACTCGCCGTGTCCGACGACGCCATCGTTTCGGGCATTGAAGCGCGCGCCTTGGCGATGGCGCAAGCTGGCATCACCACCGCGCGAGACTTGGGTGGCGGCAAATGGCTGGAGCTCGCCGTGCGCGATCGCATCTTGGCCGATGAGTTGCCCGGCCCGCGCTTGCTTTGCGCCGGCCAGCCGGTGACGAGCGTGCGCGGCCACTGCCACTTCTGGGGTGGCGAAGCCGAGGACGCCGAGAGCGCCGCGGCGGTGATCGAACGTCAAGCCGCCCATGGTGTGGACCTCATCAAGGTGATGGCGACTGGCGGCTTTCTCACCAAAGGCTCCTCGCAGCGCGACGCGCAATACGATGCGGAGACGGTCGCCGCCATCGTGCGCTGCGCCCGCGGCCACGGCTACGACGTGGCGGCGCATTGCCATGCCACGGCCGGCATAAACCATGCGGCGCGGGCCGGCGTCACCACCATCGAACACTGCTCTTGGCTGGGCAAGGAACCGGCTCAAGACGGCTATGTGCAAGCCATCGCCGAGCGCATTGTGGCCAACGGAGCGTGGGTGTCTCCCACCATCAATTCTGGGTGGCGGCGTTTCATAGGCGGCGGCCAGTCCGAACATCGCGTCGTGGCCTCTTTCGCCAAGATGCGCGCCGCCGGCGTGCGTCTCATCGCCTCGACAGACGCCGGCATCCCCAACGTGCCGCACGACGATCTGCCCCGCGCCCTGCCGGTGTTTGCCCACTTGGCCGCGCTCTCGCCGGTGCAAACCCTGCGTACGGCCACTTCGGATTGCGCTGCGGCCATCGGCTTAGGCAGCGAGACGGGGCGCTTGGCGCCGGGGCTCGCTGCAGACGTGTTGTTCGTCGAGGGAGACCCGTTGGCGGATCTCAGTGCCCTTGCGTCGCCGGCGTTGGTGTTGACGCGGGGGCGGGAAATCAGTCCTCAAGGAGAGAAAGGATGAGTTTCAGAGCCGAAGCGCGAGCATGGCTCGAGGAGAATTGCCCGCCGAGCATGCGGGCGCCCATGCAGGACGACGAGTACCCTGGCGGTGGCCGGCGCGCTCGATACCGCAACCCAGACACGAAGCGCTGGATGGACCGCATGGCGGAGCGCGGCTGGACGGCGCCAAGATGGCCTGTGGCCTACGGTGGCGGCGGGCTGTCCAAGCCCGACCACGATGTGCTGCAGGAAGAGCTGCGTCGCATCAACGCGCGGCCGCCGTTGGTGGGCATGGGGCTCTCCATGATCGGGCCGGCACTGCTTGAGTTCGGCTCGGATGAACAACGCGCCGAGCACCTGCCGAAGATCGCGCGGGGCGACATTTGGTGGTGCCAAGGCTACAGCGAACCCGGCTCCGGCTCCGATTTGGCGGGCCTGCGGACGCGCGCCGAGGAAGACGGCGACGACTACATCATCAACGGCTCGAAGATTTGGACCTCCGGCGCAGACCGGGCGGATTGGATTTTCTGCCTCGTGCGCACCGACCCGAACGCCCCCAAACACCAGGGCATCACCTTTCTGCTCTTCGACATGGCCTCGCCCGGCGTTTCGGTGAAGCCGATTTTGCTCATCAGCGGCGCCTCGCCGTTTTGCGAAGTGTTCTTCGACGACGTGCGCGTGCCGAAGAAAAACGTCGTCAGCGAACCGGGCCAAGGCTGGACCGTGGCGAAGCGCCTGCTGCAGTACGAGCGCACCTCCATCGGCGGCGGCATGGGCAGCGGGGGTGGCGGCATGACGCTTGCCGCGGCGGCAAAGCGCTGCGCCGGCGAAGTGGATGGGCGCATCGCGGACGATGCGGTCAGGGCGCAGGTGCTCGAGCACAGCATGAACGAGCGCGTCTTCGGGCTGACCGTGCGGCGCAATGGCGAGGAACTGCAGAGCGGCAAGGCGCCAACGTTTCTGTCGTCGTTCTTCAAGTACTACGGCACCGAGCAAAACAAACGCCGCAACGAGCTATTGATGTCCATCATGGGCACCCAAGCGCTCGGTTGGTCTGGCCATGGCTTCGAGCCGGCGGAACTGGACGCTCCGCGCCAATGGCTGCGCTCCAGGGCCAACTCCATTGAGGGCGGCACCTCGGAAGTGCAGCTCAACATCATCGCCAAACGCATTTTGGGCCTGCCGGACTAACGCGCCGCGCGGGCATGAGAAACAAGGGGGAAACCGTGACAACGCTACGCAAAACACTGATCGCCGCAGCCGCGGGGCTTGCGCTCACAAGCGCCGCCCAGGACGACGTGCTGAACCTCGACCAGCTGCTCACCCAGTTTGGGTGGGACCTTGAGGCCATGGAGGTGCGCGCCGAGCAGGTGGGCGAAAACCTTTATGTGCTGTTCGGCGCCGGCGGCAACATCGGCGCTTCGGTGGGGCCAGACGGCGTGCTGATCGTTGACGACCAGTTTCCGGAGATGATTCCGAAAGTGAACGCGGCCATCGCCGAACTCGGCGGCGGGGCGATCACTTACGCCGTCAACACGCATTGGCACTTCGACCATGCCGAGGGCAACTTGGCCTTGGGGCCGGCCGGCACCAAGCTCGTGGCGCACGCCAACGCCCGGGCAGACATGGCTACCGGCGGCATCATCAACATGGTGATGGCGAAGTACGGTCAACAACCCTATCCCGCCGATGCCTTGCCGGTCATCACCTATGAAGACCGCATGCAGTTCCACTTCAACGGCGAGCAGATAGACCTCATCCATGCCGGCCCGGCGCACACCACGGGCGACACCGCAGTGATCTTCCGCGGCCACAACGCGGTGCATTTCGGCGATGTGTTCAACAACACCGGCTACCCGTTCATCGACGCGGACAGCGGCGGCGACATCGACGGCATGATCGCCTTCTGCCAAGCCATCGCCGATGAGCTGCCGCGGGACGCCATCGTCATTCCCGGGCATGGCGAGGTGACGGATTACGCCGCCTTGGAGGCGTACATCGACATGCTGAAGACGGTGCGTGGCCGCGTGGCGGCGCTGATGGCGGACGGCCAGTCCTTGGAAGAGGTGGTTGCGGCGAAAGTGACGGCGGATTTGGACGAGCGCTACGGCGACGAAAGCAGCTCGCTCGGCTTCGTCAACCGCGTGTACACCAGCTTGGCCAAGCAATCCGGCGGCTAACGACTAGGGTGCGCTATGGCGGTGGGAAGTCCAACATTCGCTTGAGGGGCGCCATCGCCTTGGCGCCGATGGCGGGCGCCACAAGCACTTCGTTGTCCTCGCGCTGGAGAGACTCCGCCAGTGTGCGCAACTCGTTCATCGCCATCCAAGGGCAGTGTGCGCAGCTGCGGCAGGTGGCGCCGTCGCCGGCCGTGGGCGCTTCGATGAAGCGCTTGCCCGGCGAGTGTTTGCGAAGTTGATGGAAGATGCCGCGGTCGGTCGCCACGATGAAAGTGTCGTGGGGCAACTCGCGGGACGCTTGAATGATCTGGCTGGTGGAGCCAACTCGATCCGCGATGTCAAGCACCGCCGCGGGAGACTCTGGATGCGCCAACACCGCGGCCTCTGGGTACACCGCCATCAAGTCCTTCAAGGCTTGGAACTTGAACTCCTCATGCACTACGCAGGCGCCGCTCCAGAGCAGCATGTCCGCGCCGGTTGCGCGCTGGATGTAGGCGCCCAAGTGCTTGTCCGGCGCCCAGAGGATCGGCTCGCCCCGCGCCGCCAAGCTCTCGATGATGCGCAGGCCGACGCTTGAGGTGACCACCCAGTCCGCCAGCGCCTTCACTCGCACGGACGTGTTCGCGTAAACGACGACGGTGCGTTCGGGGTGGGCTTGGGTGAACGCCTCGAACTCGTCCGGCGGGCAGCCGATGTCGAGGGAACACTCGGCGCTCAAAGTAGGCATCAGGACGCGCTTGTCCGGTGACAGGATCTTCGCCGTCTCGCCCATGAAGCGCACACCGGCCACCACGAGGGTGGAGGCGGGATGATCGCGTCCGAAGCGGGCCATCTCCAGTGAATCGGCCACGCAGCCGCCCGTTTCCTGCGCTAAATCTTGGATGTCGCCATCGACGTAGTAGTGGGCGACCAGCACGGCATCCAGCGCGGCGAGGCGCGCCCGGATTTCGTCCTTGAGCAGCGCCCGCTCGGCCGCCGACACCGTCTCCGGCTGATGCACGGGCACTTGCGCCGCGGGCAAGCTGTAGTCCTTGCGCATGGGCGGATAATAGCGCAGAGCCCTCTGTGCCGTGGCCAGCGCCGTGCAACACATCGCTTTTCTCACCGCCGCCGGTCCGCCGGCCGGCGACAATCACGAACGCATGGCGCGGGCGTTCGCGGCGCGTGGTTGGCAGGCGCGGCGGCTCGCGTACGAGTCCCTTGGCATGACGCCCGATGGCGTCGCCGCGACGGTGCCCGGCGGCGAGGTCGTGCCACTCGCCGCCTTCGACCTCATCTGGCCCGTGGGGCTGGGCGCCCGCGACACTTTCCTAGACCGAATGCAGCTCCTGCGCGCCGTGGACCAAGCTCGGTTCGTCAATGCCGTGGATGCGCTGGTCTACCTGCACGGCAAGCTGGCGTTGTTGGAGTTTCAACCGGAAACCCATGTGAGCGCGGATGTCGAGGCGCTCCTGCGCATTGCCGCCGGCGGCGGGCGCTGGGTCGCCAAACCCATCGCCGGCAGCTTCGGACGGGATGTGGCGCAACTCCCCGCCGATGACGCGAGCCGCCGCGCCATCCTCGAACGGCTGACGGGCGCTGGGGCAGGACGCCTCTGCATTCTGCAGCGCCATGAGCCGGCGGCGTGCACCCGTGAAAAGCGCGTGCTCATCGCCGGCAGTGAGATCATCGGCGCGTATGCGAAAGCTGGCGGCAACCTCGCCGCCGGCGCCATTGTCCGGCGCACGGCGTTAACTGCGCGCGAGTGCCAGCTCATAGAGCGCGTCATCGCCCGCTTGAACGCTGCCGGCGCCGGCTTCGCGGGGATAGACCTCGCCTATCCGCACATCTTTGAGGCGAATGTTGCGAACCCCGGAGGCTTGAGCACGCTGGCGGCGCTGACGGGCATCGACCCGGCGCCGGCCGCGGCGTGCGCTTTGGAGGCGTGGCGCGACGCGCAGTTGGATTAGGGCGCGCCGCCGTCGACGCGAATGATGGCGCCGGTGGTGAAGCTCGCAGACGGGCTGGCGAGGAACAACGCGGCGCCAACGATCTCCTCTGGTTCACCGCCCCGGCCCAAGGCGAGGCGCGTCTTGAACACGTCAAAGGTCTGTGGCGTCCACGCCTTGGAGATGTCCGTGAGGAAGGGCCCCGCTTGAATGCAGTTCACGCGCACGGTTTTGCCGAACGCGAAGGCGAGTGAACGGGTGAGCGAGTTGAGGCCGGCTTTCGCCGCGCCGTAGGGCTCCGAATTGGGGGTCGCCTCCACCGCGGCGTTGCTGCTGATGTTGATGATGCAGCCGCCATCGCCGGCAGCCATGCGCTCGCCGATGAGCGCCGAAAGACGGTACGGCCCCTTCAGGTTGACGCCCACCACCTTGTCGAACAGCTCCTCCGACACCGCGGAGAGCTTCGGATAGAGCGGCGACATGCCGGCGTTGTTGACGAGGATGTCCACCCGGCCAAAGCGCTCGTAGGCGGCGTCCACCAAAGCGTCGCATTCGTTCCAGTGCCCGACATGGCAGCCCATAGCCAGCGCCGCCCGGCCACGCGCCTCGATCTCCCGCGCCACCGCCTCGCAGTTGTCGAGCTTGCGGCTGGTGACGACGACGTCGGCGCCATGCTCCGCGAACGCGAGCGCGACCTGCCGCCCCAAGCCCCGGCTGCCGCCGGTGACGAAAGCCACCTTGCCGGAGAGGTCGAATAGCTTATCCACCTGCTTCCCCTTAGAATGTTTGCTTCTTCGACGCGGTTGCGTTCGATTCTAACGGAGAGAGCAGGACGATGGGCATGTTGGACGGCAAAGTCGCGCTGGTGACGGGCGCTGGGGGTGGTTTGGGGCGCACCCACGCGCTGTTGTTGGCCGCCGAGGGCGCGGCGGTGGTGGTGAATGACTTGGGCGGTGCCCGCGACGGCACCGGCGCCGGCAGCGCGATGGCAGACCAAGTGGTCGCCGAGATCCACGATGCCGGCGGCCAAGCCGTGGCGGACTATGGCTCCGTTTCAGACCCAGAAGCCGCGAAGGGCATGGTGCGCGCCGCGGTGGACAACTTCGGCAAGCTGGACATCTGCATCTGCAATGCCGGCATCCTGCGCGACAAGTCCTTCAAGAACATGGAAGACGACATGTGGGACGTCGTTGTGGACGTACACCTGCGCGGCACCTATCTCACCGCGAAGGCGTCCTACGATCAGATGCTCGCCCAAGGCCACGGCGGGCGCATCGTCGTCACCAGTTCCACCTCCGGCCTGCTCGGCAACTTCGGCCAGACGAACTACGGCGCGGCCAAGGCCGGCATCGCCGGCATGGCGCGTTGCCTGTACCTCGAAGGCGCGCGGTATGGCGTCACGGTGAACGTGTTGGCGCCGGCAGCGCTGTCGCGCCTGACGGACGACATCTTGCCGGAGGCCGTGAAAGAGACCATGCCGCCAGAGAAAGTGTCGCCGATGGTGGTGTGGCTCTGCACGGACGAAGCCAAGGAAGTGTCCGGCCGCACTTGGTTCGTGAGCGGCAATCGCGTCTCGCTCCTGTCTTGGCAGATGGCCACGGTGGCCCAACAGGAAGGCGACGCGGCCCCTTGGGATGTCGCCGCCCTCGGCGAGCAAGTGCTGGCCACCAAGGACAGTTGGCCGCCGATCAACCCGATGGGCGGATTGACCTGAGCTGAGCGTCGGTGCGCTGCCGCCCCGCTTGGGCCGGCGGCGCCCGCCTTCCTTGCCCGCTGGCGCTGTCCTAATCGCCCGCGTCGTGCTGCTCGCCCGTGTTGCTAAGCGGGCACGCTACGCCACGGTATCCCGCACCGTGCGCCGGCCCAGTTGGGAGAGATGCACTTCGCTCGGCCCATCCGCAATCTGGCAGTACCGGCTGGTCATGTAGATGTGGTTGATGGGCGTGTCTTGCGTCACCCCCATGCCGCCGTGCGCCTGCAGAGCCCGGTTAGCCACCCGATTGCACATCTCCGGCGCCGCCACCTTCACCATTGAAATGTAGTCGCGCGCGGCTTTCGGGCCGTGCGTATCCATGGCATCGGCGGCGCGCAGCACCAACAGCCGACACTGTTCAATCTCCATGCGCGAGCGCGCCACGTCGTGTTGGATGCTGGTCTTCGCCGAGAGCTTCTCGCCAAACGCCACCCGCTCGTCGACGCGCTTGCACATGAGGTCCAAGCAGCGCTGCGCCATGCCCACGAACATCATGGCGTATTGGAAACGGCCAGGCCCCAAGCGCCCTTGGGCGATCTCGAACCCCCGCCCTTCGCCAAGGATGAGGTTTTCGGCGGGCACGCGCACGTTGTCGTAAAGCACTTGGGCATGGCCGCCGGGAGACCCCAAGGTGCCAAACGTGCGCACCGGCCGCTCCAGCACCACGCCGGGCGTGTCCTTCGGCACCAGAATCATGGAGAACTGCTGATGGCGCGCCGCGTCCGGGTGCGTCTTGCCCATCACGACGAACACTTGGCAGCGCGGGTTGAACGCATTGGAGGTGAACCACTTGCGCCCGTTGATGACGTAGTCGTCGCCATCGCGGAGGATGGTGGTCTCCAGGTTGGTCGCGTCGGAGGAGGCGACCGCCGGTTCGGTCATGGAATAGGCGGAGCGGATTTCGCCGTTCAGCAGCGGCGCGAGCCAGCGTTGTTGCTGCGCTTCGCTGCCGAAGCGGGCCAGCACCTCCATGTTGCCGCGGTCTGGCGCGCTGCAGTTGAACACTTCCTGCGCCCACGGCACGCGGCAGATGAGCTCCATCACCGGGGCGAACTCCAAGTTGGAAAGCCCCGGGCTGAACTCCTCGTAGTCGCGGTGCAAAAACCAGTTCCAGATGCCGGCTCGCCGCGCCTCGGCCTTGAGGCCCTCGAACCACGGTGGGTACTGCCAACGGTTGGCGTCGTCGTCCACGAACTCCCAAAACTCAAGCTCGCGCGGGTAGACATGCGCGTCCATGAACGATTGCACCCGCGCTTGCAGCTCCAGCACCTTGTCACTTGGTTCGAAATCCATGCCTTCCCCCAAAGTTCCTGCGTTGATGCGGGTATTTTGGCGCATCGTGGCGAGTCCGGCTATGCTTCCCTTTTGGCGGAAGGGCAGAGGATGATGGCGGCAGCGGCGCAGGGCCCATTTGTCGGCAAGGCATTGACAGCGCGCGAGTTCGTCGTGGACGAGGCGCTGTTGGCGGATTTCCACGGCGGCCTTGGCCTGTCGCGCGATGTGCGCCGCCCGGTGCCGTCCTGCGTTGCCAGCGGGGTGGACAACGCCTATTTCGAGGAAATCGCGTTTCCGGATCACTTCGGGCATCTGTGGATGCGCCAAGAGTACGAGTTCTTCCAGCCCTTGGTTCCCGGCGCCAGCTATGTCGCCAGCGGCTGCATCCGCGACATCTACGAGCGGCGCAACCGCAACGTCGTGCGCTACGAGGTGGAAGTGCTGGACGCCGCCGAGCGCCTCGTCATGCGCAGCCAACATCATCAGAGCTTCCTCGCGCATCGGGACGGCTCCGGCAAGCTGGCGCTGCGCGCCGCCGGCGACAAACCGGGGGCGCGCCGCTTCGAGGTGCCGCCCGGAGAACCCTTCGGCGGCCTGACGCGCGCCATCACCGTGGAAATGTGCGGCGAGTTCTTCCACGGCGACGCCAACTACCACACCAACCGCGAGGCGTCGCAAGCGCTTGGCTTTGAAGACGTGGTGGTCGGCGGGCGCATGACCATGGCCCTTGCGGCCCATGTTTGCGAGGAAGCGTTCGGCGCCGCTTGGTGGACCTCCGGGCGGCTCGACGTGAAGTTCACCAATCCGGTGTGGCCGGGCGATGCCGTGACGGTGCATGGGGTGAAGACTGGCAATGGGGTGGATACCGAAGGGCGTTCAGCCGCGTTCGTCTGGCTCGCCAAAGCGGACGGCACCGTGGCGCTGGTGGCGCAGGCGAGCGCCAAAACCTGACCGTCCCCATGCCGGCGCCTCCCTTCACGGGCCTCAAAGTCCTCGACGTTGCCACCGTCATCGCCGGCCCGGCGGCGGCGATGATGCTGGCAGACTTCGGCGCCGACGTCATCAAGGTGGAGCAGCCCGGCGCTGGGGACATGCTGCGCATCATTTCCCGGCTGCCGGGCACGCCGGACGCCCGCAGCAACTACATGTGGCACTTGGATGGGCGCAACAAGCGCGGCTTGGCGCTGAACTTGAAGACGCCCGCCGGCATGGAAGTGCTGCGCAAGCTGGTGGCGTGGTGCGACGTGTACATCACCAACCAGCCCCACTCGGTGCGCGAATCGCTGCGGCTCACCTATGAAGACTTGGGCCCGCTGAACCCGCGCATGATCTACGCATCGCTCACCGCCTACGGCGAACGTGGCCCAGAGCGGGACCGCAAGGGCTTCGACCAGATTGCCTACTGGGCGCGCAGCGGCTTGATGGACCTCATGCGGCACCCGGACGCCATGCCGACGCAAGGGTTGCCGGGCATGGGGGACCATCCCACCGCGGTGGCGCTGTACGCCGCCATCATCACTGCGCTGTGGCGGCGCGAACGCACTGGCGAGGGCGGCATGGTGCATACCTCGCTGTTTGCCAACGGGTTGTGGTCGGCGTCTTCGGTGGCCCAGGGCGCCGTGGCCGGCGCCGACATGGCGGACTATCGGGCGCGGCGCGGCCAACACAATTGGCTGTGGCGGCTCTATCGCTGCGCAGACGGTCGCTGGCTGCAATTCAACATGGTGCGCACGGAAGAGCTGATGTACCTGCTGCTCGCCGCCTTGGACGCCACCCACCTCATCGAAGACGAGCGCTTCGCCAACCCCGAGGCCATGGCCGCCAACAGCGAGGCGTTGGGTGGCTTGATGCAGGACATCATCGGCGCCCGCCCATCGGCTGCGTGGATGGATGCGTTCGCTGCCGTTGACCTGCCGGTGAACCGCATCGGCTTGGTGGAAGAAGCCGGCGTGGATGCTCAAGCGCTGGCGAATGGCATGGCCGTGGCCGCGACGGACGCGCGGTTCGACCTGCCGTTCGTCATCAACCATCCCGTGAACGTGGAAGGGTGCGCCCGGGCGGATCCCAAAGCAGCGCCGGAGTTGGGCGAGCACTCCGAGGAGATTCTGGCCGAGCTGGGTTACGACGCCGAGCAAATCACGGCACTCCTTGCTGGCGGCGTCGCGCAGATCGGGGGTGCCTAGCGGCGCGGCTCAACGCTCCCGGGTTCCCGGTGTTGCGTGTGCTGGCGCCTCGGCGCCGAGCCACGCCTGGAGCGAAACGTGGCGTCGTGACGGTGCGGCGCAGCGACTAGCCAGCTAGTGCGCGACGCCGGCCGCGCCATGTTCATCGATGAGCGCGCCGGTGTGAAAGCGTTCCAGCGCGAACGGCGCCGCCAAGGGGTGCGGCCGGTCATTGGCGACGGTGTCGGCGAACACGTATCCGGAGCCGGGCGTCGACTTGAAGCCGCCGGTGCCCCAACCGCAGTTGAAGTACAGCCCGCGCACAGGTGTGGTGCCGATGATGGGGCAAGCGTCTGGGCAGATGTCCACGATGCCTCCCCACTGGCGGTTCATGCGCACCCGGCTGAACGCCGGAAACAGCTCGCAGACGGCTTGGATGGCGTGTTCCAACACATGGAAGGAACCGCGTTGGCCGTAGCCGTTGTAGGCGTCCGTGCCAGCGCCGATCACGAGGTCTCCCTTGTCGGCTTGGCTGATGTAGCAGTGGACGGCGTTGGACATCACCACTGTATCCAAGCACGGCTTGAGCGGCTCTGAAGCCAGCGCCTGCAAGGGGCGGGATTCGATGGGCAGCCGCAACCCCGCCATCGCCGCGAGCAGGCTGGAATGCCCCGCCGTCACGCAGGCCACTTTGTCTGCTTTGATGAAGCCTCGTGACGTCTCGACGCCTTTGGCGCGTCCGGCTTCCACGCGGATGTCCACCACTTCGGTGTGCTGCAGCAGGTCCACCCCCAAGGCGTCGGCCGCGCGGGCGTAGCCCCACGCCACCGCGTCGTGGCGAGCGACGCCGCCACGCGGCTGCCAAGACGCGCCGAGCACTGGGTAGCGCGCCGTCGGCGAGCAGTTGATGAGCGGCGCCTTCGCCTGCACCTCGGCCGGCGTCAGCACTTCGCCGTCGATGCCGTTCAACCGATTCGCGTTGACGCGGCGTTCGATGTCACGCATGTCTTGCAAGGAGTGACCTACGTTCAGCACCCCGCGCGGGCTGAACATCACATTGAAGTTGAGCTCGACGCTCAAACCCTCCCACAGCTTCAGCGCGAACTCGTAGAGGTGGGCGGCCTCGTCTCGCAGGTAATTGGAGCGCACGATGGTGGTGTTGCGGCCGGTGTTGCCGCCGCCCAGCCAGCCCTTCTCCACCACGGCGACGTTGGTGATGCCGTGGCGCTTTGCCAAGTAGTAGGCAGTGGCCAAGCCATGCCCGCCGCCACCTACGATCACCACGTCGTAGGCGGGCTTCGGCTGTGGGTCGCGCCACGCGGGTTGCCAGTTCTCGTGATGGCTGCGCGCGTGCCGGAGCAGGTTGAAGAGGGAATACCTTTGCATGCCGGATTCGAGCCGCTTGGTCGTTGCCGCAGGCTTGCCAGCATACATTGGCCGCGGCGTCGCCGGGTGCGCCCAATCCGCCGCCGCGAAGCGAGCGATTCGGGCGCCAAATTTCTCGTTGCAACCCCCTTGCGCTGCGCCGCTCGCGCTATAATGTGGTCAGGCGCTTTGGAGTGCCCCGCGTGACTGCAACTGTGGCTCAAGTCGTCCGTTTCACCCGCATGGACGCGGGGGACGCGGCGGACTATGCGTTGCTCGATCACTTGGCAAAGCCCTACATCGCCGAGACTGGCCAACGTGTGCTGGCGTATCTGGAAACCCTGTCCGAGGGGCTCATGGGCTACCGCGTCAGCCGTTACCAACACTCGCTGCAAACCGCTAGCCGGGCACTGCGGGCGGGAGAATGCGAGGAAGTTGTGGTGGCGGCGCTCCTGCACGACATTGGCGATGCGCTGGCGCCGGAGAACCACGCTGAACTCGGTGCCGCGGTGCTGCGCCCCTATGTCGCCAAGCACACCCATTGGATGGTGCGGCGGCACGGCGTGTTCCAAGGCCATTACTACTTCGACAAGATCGGCGCGGACGCGAATGAGCGCGAACGCTACCGCAGCCACCCGGCCTTTGAGGCCACCGAACGGTTCTGCGCCCACTACGATCAACGATCGTTCGATCCCGATTACGACACCCTGCCCATCGACGCATTCGAGCCGTTGGTGGCGCAAATCTTCGCCCGCAAGCCTTGGGGCGCACACGTCGAGGCGGATTGGCCCGCCGGCGAGGTCTGACGCAATGGCACCCTCCAGCTGTGCGATGAAGGCAGAGGGCAGGGTGCTGGCGCTTGATTGGGGCGGTGGCGAAGCAGTGCGCATTCCCTACCTGTGGTTGCGCGACAACTGCGATTGCCCGGCGTGCCGCGTCACGCAAACTTCGGAGAAGCGCTTCCATGTAGGCACCGTTCCGGTGCGCTTGCGGCCCCATGAAGTGACCTTGGAGGAGCGGGGCGACGGTGACGCGGCGCTCTCCATCGTCTGGCCAGACGGCCATCGCACCTGCTATCTCGCGCAAGACCTTTGGCGGCTCACGCAAACGCCGCCGCCGGCGCTGCATCACTGGGATGGCCGGTTTCGCCCACATGCATTCGACTACGCCGAGTTCTTGTCCCAGGACGCCACCGCGGCGTCCTTCATTGAGGAGTTTTTGACCGCCGGCGCCGCCGTCTTGGTGAACGCGCCGACGACGCCAGGTTCGCTGGAGACGTTGGCGCCGCGCTTGGGGCCGCTGCGCGAAGTGGTGTTCGAGCGCATCCACAACGTCGCCGTCAACCCGCATGGCTACAACATCGCCCACACCGCGGAAGACATCCCGCCGCACAATGACATGGTGAGCTACACATGGCCGCCGAGCGTTCAGGCGTTGCACATGTTGGTGAACGAGTGTGCCGGGGGGGAATCCATCATCGTCGATGGCTTTCGGGTGCTGGAGGGTTTGCGGCGCGCATCGCCGGCGCTCTTTGACGTGTTGTGCGAGGTGGCGGTGCCGTTTCGTCTGTTCAGCACCGATGACGAAACCTATGCCGTCAACCCGATCGTGCAGCTCGACCGCGCCGGCCAAGTGCGGATGCTGCGCTACTCGAACCAAACGATGCAGCCCATCCCGCTCTCGGAACCGAAACTCTATGCTTTCTACCGTGCGTATCGGGAACTGTCGCGCCGCCTCCGCGCCCGCACCGCTCAAGCGCGGCTGCGCCTCTCGGCGGGGCACATCTTGATCGTTGCCGGGCATCGGGTGCTGCATGGGCGCGCGCCGCTCACCGGCAGCGGGGCGCGCCACTTGCAGGATGGCTACTTCGAGCACGACAACGTGCGCAATCACTTGGCTGTGCTGAAACGCCAAGGCCGCGTTTAGGAACGGTTGACCGTCTGCCGTGGCTTGGATTGGGATGCGGGCGGTGCCGGCCGCGACTCACGGTGTGCCGCAACGGGCGCCTTCATAGACGCCGATGTTGTCCATCCACACGTCCAAGGGGCTTTGCGCGAAATCGAACGCCACGCGGGCGTGCAGGTCTGTCTCGGCCACCGTGAAGGTGTGTTGGAAGCGTTTGCGCGAAGTGGTGAGGCTGGCGCGGAACTGGCCGCCGCTCAGGTTGCGCCAAGCATCCATGTTGGTGTCTAGGTACGCCGTCATCTCGCGGCGGCCTTGGGCGCGCGCGTCATAGCAGATCGTGTATTGCTGGCCGCGCGTCACCATCACGGCATGGCTGAGTTGCGCGTGCCAAGGCCGCGCGCCGGTCTCGCGCACGGAAACATGAACCTCGCCGCCACGCTGTTCAATGAGTTGAGTGGCCATTTCAACGGTGTTCCAGTTGGTGTCGTTCAAAGACCCGCGCGTGAAGGCGCCGCCGCTTGAGACCAAGTTGCCGCGGCGCGGCGGCAGCAGGGATTGTTCGGAAAAGAACATCATGTCGTTGCTGGCGAAGCCACCGGGGTTCTGCACCTGCAGGAAGTGCAAGCCGCCCGGCTGCGGCAGGGCATCGAGTTGGGCGACCAACACTTCCCCCTGGCAGGCCGGCAACGTTCCGGCGGCGCAACGCACCTCGCCGGCGCTGCGGCGACCGTTCACAAACAGCGCGGCGCCCGGCTCAACATGCCGCCCGCTGAAGCGCAGCGTCCCGGCTGCGCTCAGGAACGGAATGTCCACGGTGCGCAGTTGCGCTTCGATCGCGCCTTCCGGCCACAACGCCGGCTGCGGATGATCGAGATCAACGTTCGGCCCCAAACGCCCGGTGAGCGTCAACACCAACTCGCCGGCGGCCGCCTCGCGCAGCAGCGCGGCGCGAGAGAACGTGGCGCCGCCAAGGCGTTCGGCGTAGTTGTTGCCGCGGAACTCCACGGCGATGGCCTTCGCTTGGCCACGGGCAATGCGTGCGCCTTCCCCTTGCAGGACGATGGCTTCCTCGGCCGCGGCGGTTTCCAGCGCTTGCAACAGGCGCGCTGTGTCCGCGCGGTGCGCGGTCGCGTGGTTCAGGGTCACCTGTCGGGCGAAACTGCCGTGGAAGCCGGTGCCGCCTTGCAACACCATCTCCCAAATGTCCGGCGAGGCGCCGGCCAGCGTCCACATGTCCTGCTCAGGAAACGTGTCGTCCATGCGCACGAGATTCAACAGGTCCAAGATGTTGAGGCGGCCTTGGGGCAGCATGGTCCAGCGTTCGTAGGCGCCACGCCAAGTTGGCGCATCCATGCCCGTGCCGGGGGTGTTGGTGCTGACGAGAAACGGCATCTTGTGGCAGGCGCCGCAGGTCGGGGCGCCGGTGGTGCGGCCGCTTGCGTCATTGATGAAGCTGAACTCGAAGAAGCCGTCTCGGGCTGAGCGCGTCATCACGTTGTCGTAGGGGCGCGCCGGCGCCGGCGGATAAGGTGCGCTCAAGATGTAGCTCGCCAGCGCCTCGCGCTCGCCGGCATCGAGCAAACCGGCCTTGCCGGCGTCGTTGGCAGGGCAGTTGGCCACGTCGCACATGGTGGTTGCCATGCTGCCGTCCACCAACACCTCGGTGCAGCCGCGCGCGTCTTCCAGGCCGCAATTCGGCGCCACGTCGGCGTTGATGGATGCGGTGTTGTTGCCGCCGTAGGGGTCGCCGGGGATGCCATCCCAGTGATACGGCTGCGTGTCGCGCAAACCCCGCGCCGGCATCGTGAGGCGGGGTGGAACTTGCGTACACCCGCCCACATCGCACAAGGGCGTGTCGAGCACCCAAATCAGTTGATCGGTGTGGTTGTCTGGATGGCAACTCTCGCAGGAGAACGTGCCGGTGGAGGAAGCGTCCGCGTCGTTGAAGGCGATGCGGCCGCGCTTGACGACGGGATGCGTGGGATCGTCGAGGCGAATCGTCGCCGTCACCGAGAGGGCGGCGGGGGTTGACACGTCCACCACCGAGACGCTGTTGTCCAAGGCATTCAACACCCATGCCGTCTGCGCGGCGCCGGTTGGGCTGGCTGCAAGGGCCACGCCACGCGGCCCGGCGCCCACGCGCACCCGGCCCAGCACGGCACCGGACTCCGCATCCACGGTGAAGACCCGATCTGAACCGGCCGCGGTGGCCACCAAGAGGCGGTCATCGTCGCTCACCTGAATGCCGAAGGGCGTCGCCAATGCCCTCCCCCGCGCTGGGTGATTGGGCGGCGTCGGCTCCAAGTCAAAGAACGTGCGGGTGTTGCACTCGGCGTCGCAGGCCACCCGCGTGATCTGGTTCAGAAATGCGCGATTCTCCATCTCGGCGAGGCCATGCCCCTCGGTGCCGGCCAGCCCGTTCGCCATGTTGCGGGCGTCCGTCTGGGCGATGAACGCCCGTCCGCGGCCATCAACGGCGATGCCGTAGAGCAGGGTGCCGAGGGTGTTCACGGTGTGCAGCAGTGTGTCCGTGGCGGTGTCGAAGACGAACAGGTCCCGATCTGGCAGGCGCGGGTTCCTCACGATGTCCGCGTCGTAATTCAGGGACAGCACGTTGTTGTTGGTGAACACATGCTCCACCGCGTCGAATGTGCAGTTCTGACGGCCGACGGCGGCGGCGAAGCAGCCGGAGAGCTGGCTTTGGTTGTTGGATTCGAACGGGATGACGTAAAGCCGCCCGCCCCGCACGGCTAAGGCGCGGGGCTCTTGCGCCCGGATGTCCAAGTGCCCGGTCACTGCGCGCCCGGCAACATCCACGATCGCAACCCGGTTCGCCGGCGAGAGGGCAACGTAGGCTTTGGCGTTGCTGGCGAAGGCGATGCCGACGGGTTCGTCGAAGCGGGTGGCCAGCGTCTCTGGGTCTATGTCCTGAACGGTGGCGATGATTTGGTGGCGGGTTGGGCTGGCCGGGCGCGCGTCGATGACGCTGATCGAATCCGACACATGGTTGGCGACCCACACTTCGAGGCCATCTGGCCGCGCCGCCACGCTGACAGGGTCGATGCCGACGTTGATGCGCGCCGCCAAGGCGAGCGTCTTGGCATCAATGACGTCCACGGTGTCCGCTGGCGTGTTGGCGACGTACACCGAGTGGCCAACGATGGCGATTGGCTGGGCGTGTGGGCTCGCGAACGTGGGGTGGCCGACGTTATCCGGCACGTTTGCTTGCGCCCCCGCGAATGTCGCGCTGATGGCCAGCAACGCAGCGGCGCAGACGCTCCGCGCGGGCCACGCCCGCGGCGTCACGGGTGGCTGGCGCGTGGGCACAGCGGTTCCTTTGGCCATGACGGAGGCTTCGTCCAGTCTCGCCAAGGCGTGAATGTAGCGGATGCGGTGGGCGTTGGGTAGGTGTTGCACCGGCGCCGCGCTGGCAGCGTCACGATGGGTCGATGCACTTCGTCGTTCAACGGGGTACGGTCATCTTTCCGGCTAATCCTCGGCTAGATGTGCTTTTGCAAAAGAGGATAGTTCGATCAAACGCCTCCTCAACGAACTTGTCAAAGTCATACAGGAATGCATGACTCCAGTTTTCGTCTGAGAGAAGTTCATTCGGCACTCCATTGCAATTCAGTGCCTCTTGTAGACGAAGCGGCCGTTCGAAGGACACATCGGTGTCGTGCCGACCGTGGAGCAGCATGGTGGGCGGCCACGCCGACGATATGTGGAATAGCGGTTCGTATCCCCGCAGCCGTTCGAGGTCTTCTGGCGTTCTGCCGCTGATCTCGCGCAGCCCAGTGCCGCTTTGGCGCAAGAACAGGTAGAACAGCCCCCCGGCCCGTGTGCCGTTGCATCGAATCAAACGGGCCGCTCTCCGAGACGGTGAGTTCACCATCGTGTTGCGGAGAACGGCGGGCACTCTCTTCATCAGCGCGTTCATGCGACGCGACATAGTGTTGCGAGGGCTTGGAGAACTCGTCCACGCTCAGCCGACTGTATCCGGCAATGGCCACTAACGCAGCAGGCCGGTGCTCTACCACGAAGCCGGACATCAACGTCAAGCACGCGCCAGCCGAGTGCCCCATGACGGCGATGCGGTCGCAGTCAATTCCGGCGGCGCTGTGGTCTGGCTCAGCACCTTCTGGACGGCGACGCCGAAGCAACCGCAATGCGGCGTGGAATCTGCGACACTGGCGGCGCCATCTGCCGGGCTGACTAGGAGGCCCCATGCCAAGACGATCTTGTACCTCACGTTGGCTCCGCGCGCTGCGTTTGCGACCGGCGCTGGCCGTCCGCTTCGTGTCCTGCGCGCTGGTTGGTTGGCTGGTTGCCTCGGCGCCCGGTGCCGCGGCCCAAGGCCGCTTCGACGATGTGGAAGTCGCGGCCACGCCGGTGAGCGGCGCCATCCACATGCTCACCGGCGCTGGCGGCAACATCGCCGTCTCCATTGGCGACGATGGCGTGTTGATCGTCGATGACCAATTCCTGCCGTTGGCGGAGCGCATTCAAGCAGCCATCGACGCTTTGGGCGGGGCAGCGCCGCAGTTCGTGCTCAACACGCACTACCACGGCGACCATGTGGGCGGAAACCCCCACTTCGGCCAAACGGGTGCCATCATCGCCCATCACAATGTGCGCGTCCGCTTGCTGGAAGACGCCAGCTTGCCGGCCGCGGCCTTGCCGAGCGTCACCTTCGCCGAGTCTTTGAGCCTGCACTTCAACGGCGACGACATCCGCCTCATGCACCTGCCCGCCGGCCACACGGACGGCGACAGCGCCGTGTGGTTCACAGGTTCCAACGTGCTGCACTTGGGCGATCAGCTGTTCAACGGGGGCTTCCCGTACATCGATATGGCGGCCGGCGGCACGGTGGCCGGCTACATCGCCAACTTGGAGGCGGTGCTTGAGTGGGCGCCGCCCGACGTCAAGGTCATCCCCGGCCACGGCGCCCTCGGTGGCCTCGACGCCGTGCGGGCGGCGGTGCAGGTGCTGCGCGAGACCCGTCAAGTGGTGGCCCACGCACTTGACGCCGGCGCGACGGTCGATGCAGTGGTGGCCACGGGGCTAGCGCCGGAGTACGCCTCGTGGGGAGCCGGCTTCATCAACGAGGAACGTTGGATTCGCACTCTCGCGGCGGACATGGCGATGCCATCGGAATGAACCGGCGCGGCTAGCGGCGGGAGCGCGGACGGGTGGCAGTCGGTGCCGCTCGGCTTTGTCTAGGGTCTTGGGCGGCGGCTCCCGCATTGCCGCGGATGTCTGCTGGCTCGATTAGCTGTCCTGCGTCGCACCGCATGCCACCACCCGCATCACTGCAAAGCGCCGCCGGCCGGGTGCGAAGGGGAGCGGTAGCCCCATAGCTCCCTCCGCCGCTTAGCCGCTAGGAAGATGAGGGCGGACACCGGGATGCCCGGCGCCAGCGCGGTCATCGGGTCGGTCGCTGCGACGAGCTGGCCGAGCAACGCCGCGGAGATGGGCGCCGCCAGCATGAAGCTGAAGACGAACAACGCCAGCACTTGCGCCCGTTGCGGCGCCGGCGCCTGCTCTTGCACGATGGCCCGCGCCAACGTCGAGGTGACGCCCATGTTGAGGCCCCAAGCCGCCACCAGGACGAAGAAGAGCCATGCAGGTGGCTGGAACAGGAGCGCCGCGAGGATGGCGGCACGGGTCAATTGCATCAGTGCGAAGAGCCGCCCTGGGCGCAAGAGCGGCATGGCGACGTACAACGCCACGTTCGACACGATGGCGCCGGCGGTGAAGGCGATGAACAGGTTGGCGAGAAAGGCCGCGTCGCCGCCATACACCTTGGTGACGATGAACGGCATGGCGATGGTGTAGGCGCCGGCATTCACCAACGCCGACACGAAGTTGAGCCCGATCACATCGCGCAACAGCGGCCGGCGCTTGAGTGCGCGGAGACCGGCAAACGGATTGGGCCTGCCGCTGGATTGGCGCGCCGGCAGCGCTGGCAGCGGCTGCGCCGCCGCTGCCGCCAATGCAAACAGCAGCGCTTCCCCCGCCAACACCCAGCCCACGCCGACGGATTTGATCTGGCCGCCGAGCGCAAAACCCCCGATGCCGACTACCGATGTGACCACCGTTACGATGACGACGGCGCGCTGAATGTCCAACCGACTCACGGCGCTCAAGGCCGCCTGCCGCGCTGGGTCGCTGAACGACTGCAGCAGTGCAACGGCGACGCCAAACGCCACCGTCGTCCAGAAGGTTGGTGCCGCAGCCGTCATTGCCAAGGGCGGCAGGCACGCCACGGCGGCGAACGCGATGAGCACTTTGCGCCCATCCCGGCGATCCGCGAGCACGCCGCCGGCGAACAGGGCCACCAGCGCCGGCACCTCGATTAACACCCGGCTCAAACTGTAGCGCTCCGGGCTGACATCGAGCATGCCGATCAATACCCACGGCACGATGATCCAGTGCAGGCTGATGGCCCCCAGCCACATGCCCGACGCGGCGAGATACCAAGGAAACGCAGACCGCGGCGGCAGAGGTGGGGGCATGGCGGCGCATCATAGAGGAGGCCGGCGCGTGGGAGGATGCGCCGGCTCGGCCCTGTTTCTTCCGCCGTCTCCCCACTGCCGCTCTTCTGGGTGGGGTGCATGGTGGAAAGACCGTGGAAAAACGTTGCTCGGACAGGCTCGGCGGCTCGGCCGGCGCAGGCGCTTCATCGGCCGCGCCCGCCGGCAAAAAGGGGACATTTCTACTTTGCGTTGACACTACTGCCTGCAGGTTTGACAACTCATCCGACTGGACATAACATCATTAGGAACCATCGGCCAACTTAGGACGGATTGTTGTATGACAATTAAGATCGCGGATGTGCTCGGGGCCCTGCCGGCACGTGCCAGAGACCAACTTGCCAGAAGGCACCAAGTGGCACCTGAAAGATTGGCCAACTTCTACAGGGGAGATTGGAGAAGTTTGATCGAGGACTTGACCGAAGCCCAGTTGCATAAAGCATTGAAGCTCCTTGCAGGAGAAGAACTTCGCGCTGTCGCCTACCGTGCATTCAAGTTCCCGATCGATCAACGGCTGAGTCAAGTTACAATTAGGAAAAAAGATGGTGTGTCGCAGCCGTATATTGTCCCCACTGTTATCAAGGGAGTGATCGGGTTGGATTACGGGAAAAAAAACGTGGGACGTGAGACCTTTAGGGCACTTAAGAGTCGCCTTGAAGAGCTTGGCCTTGAGGTATTGGATCATGAGACCCGATCGCCTCTAGGTGACGACGACCATCGTGGGAGGAATGATCAGGTAAGGCTCCGTCGTATGTTCAAGAGGTAGTCTGTCATGTTCGTGTATCCGCTTCGAACTGCTCCGCAGGTGCTAGGCACCAAACTGGAGTCGCAAAGCTCTCCCTAGCTCAAAGCTCGGACGTCGTTCTGCGGGTTGGCTTGGCAGGCAGCCCAAGACGTCGGCGAGCGCTCTAGCCGGGCCTAAGCTACACTTCGACTTCATACCACCTGCGGCTTGCAGCCAGCTAGCATCAAATGAACCGGAGGGGCGCTCCCGCTAGGACGTGAACAGCGGCCACTATCGGCGATCATCCTCCCGCCCGCCAACAGCCCTCCCGCCTCCGGTTGCGCCCACGCCCACGCCGGCCTACCATGCCGTCATATTATGTCAACGCATCCCGACATGGCCGGTGGCGCGGCCGGGCAGCATCTGCTCATCGAGTGCTTCGGCGCTCATGCGAGCTTGGGCGAGGCGGCCTTGGAGTCGCTCTTGCGCCGCGCGGCACGGGCTGGGGGCGCGCGCGTTCTCTCTTGCCACATGCATCCGTTCGGCGCAGCCCTTGGCGTGACGGGCGTGGCGCTGCTCGCCGAATCCCATGTCACGGTTCATACTTGGCCGGAGCGGGGCTACGCTGCGTTTGACATCTTCATGTGCGGCGGCTGCGATGCCGACCGTGCGGCGGAAGTCATCGCCGCGGCGGCGCCGGGCGGGGAGGTGCGCATTCGGGCGCTGCGCCGGCCGGCGTTGGATGATCGGGAGGACGGCGAGTGAAAGGCGGCGAACGCTCGGCGATCTTCGCGTTGCTGATGCCGGGCGCGGTGATCACGGCGATGGCGGCGCTGTTGTTGGTGGGCTGCGATGGCAGCGGTTCGGCGCGGCGGCAGGTCGAAGCCGAACTTGCCGCCGTGGCCACGGCCACCCATCAGCTCGGGCAAGATCTGGACCGTAACCGCCTCTCCAACGCGGTGCTCATCGGCCAATATGCGAAGGAAGTGGCGCGCAGCAAGCCGTCAATGGCCGAAGTGGCCACGCTGTTGGGCAAGGAAGGCACGCGCGAAGGCACGCTTTACAAGGGGTTGCTCACGCGCCTGGACGGGGCGCGGCGCGCCATGCCCCCAGAAGATGCTGGCGTCGATGCGTACACCGCCCTCGCCGGAGAGCTGCAGAGCCTCTCGGAGGCGGCTGCGCCGGCAGAGTTCAACCTAGCCCTCACAGACCCGCTCAACGTGCTTGCGGACATATCGGACGGGGCGCTGCCCCGGGTGGGCGCCATCAGCAAAGAGGCATCCGAGCGGGCGAATGGCGCGCAGAGCCTCGGTGCCGGCGGCCAACTCGTGGGCAACCCGAACTATGGCCAGTGGCGCACGGATTCTGGCGGCAACTCGTTTTGGGCGTGGTACGGCCAGTACATGCTCATAAGCCAATTGCTCGGCGGCAGGACCATCGGCTACGGCGCTTGGGCGGGCGGGCGCGACTACAGCTATTACCACGACTATGGGCGGCGCAACTACACGTCGCCGGCGGCGCGGCAGCGGCAAGCGCGCGTGGAATCCACGGCGCGGCGCAAGTTCTCGTCTGAGGGGCGCACCTTCGCGAGCCCATACGCCAAACGGCGCCAAGGCGCTTCCACCGCGGTGGCGCGGCAAAAGTTCGCGTCCTCGTACAGCCGCCCCGGCGGCCAAGCGCGCGCCAGCACGGCATCCATGCGTGGTTTCGGCAGCGGCGGCCAACGCGGCCCGAGGCGCGGCAAGTGACGAGATCAAGGGGGGTAGCCAAGGCATGTTTGATTCGCTGAGCATTTGGATCTGGGGCATCGTCGCGTTGGACCTGCTGGTGGCCATCGTCGCCATCTGCGGGTTGCGGTATGGCGCCAGCATGTTGTTCGGCGTGGATTCGCGCCACGAACTCTCCGAGAAGGACAATCTGGCGTTCGGCTTGGCGTTGGCCGGCGGCGCCGTGGCGGTGGCCCTCATTTTGGCAGCGGCCGGCGCTGGCGATCCGGCGGTGACGTTCACCGAGGAACTCACCGTTGTCGTGGCCTATGCCGTGGTTGGGCTTGCGCTCTTGAAGGTGGGCCTCTTGATTAACGACTGGATCGTCTTCCACAAATTCTCCGTGCGCGAGGCGATCAATGGCGAGAACGCCGCCGCCGGCACCGTGCAAGCGGCCAACCTCATCGCCTTGGGAACGCTTATCCACGGCGCTGCGAGTTGGGCCGAAGGCAGCTTGGAGCAAGCGTTGGCGGCGGTGGCCATCGTCTTTTTCTTGGCGCAAGTCGTGGTGCTCGGCGTCACCCGCGCCCGGGCCATGATCTACGCGCGCCGCCATGCCGGGGAACGTTGGCAGGATGCCATCGCCAAGGGCAACACCGCCTTGGGCGTCCGCTACGGGGGGCACCTCATCGGCACGGCGCTCGCCTCGTCTTCCGCCGGCGGGCTGGTCGCCTTCACCCCCGGCGCGGACGGTGCGGCGGCCCTCGCCTACATCGCTTGGCTCGTCTGGGCCATCATCTTGGCGACAGTGTTGTTGGCGCTGTCGATGTTGGCGCAGCGGATTGTGCTGAGCGGCATTGATGTGGTGGCGGAGGTGGATGAGCAGCGCAATGTTGGCGTCGCCGCCATAGAAGCCGCGGTGTTCATCGGCATCGGGCTCGTCATCCGGGCGGTGGTGGGTTGAAGCCAGCCTGCATCTGAGCCGGTGGCGTGCTGGCGATTCCCGCCTAGCCCTGCCACGACGCGCAATGGCACGAGCGCCGCGCGGCGCCGATTTCGCGTGGTGCGGTGCCGCGGGTGTGCCGGCCACAAGCCGCCTCCAACCGCGCCAAATGACCGCAGCCCACCATGACCGCGCGCGCTGAAACGCAACGCCGTCGCCTGCGCCTGCACGATGCCGCGCTCATCGGCGGCATGGGCGTCGTCGCGGCATGCGGCCTCATCTACGAATACCTGATGGCGCACTACGCCGGGCGCATCCTCGGCGCTGTGGAGCCGACGCTCTACGCCATGATCGGGCTGATGATCGTGGCGATGGGGGTCGGCGCCTTCGCCGCCAAATGGGTGAGCGCCATCTATCGCGGCTTCGCGTGGTTGGAGCTCGGCATCGCCATCTTGGGCGCCACGTCGGTGCTGGCGCTCTCCGCCGCCGTGGCCTTTGCCTACTCGCTGCCGGAGTTGCTGCGCCAAGTGTATGGCGTGGATGCCTTCGTCGAGTTCGAGGGCGGGCTGGCGGCGATGCTGGTCACGCTCTCGCGCGCGCTGCCGTTCGTGCTCGGCTTCGTCATCGGCTTCTTGATTGGCATGGAGATTCCGTTGATCGCGCGGGTGCGCCAGCACATCCACGGCAAGCACTTGGAGCACAACCTCGGCACGATGTATGGGGCCGATTACATCGGCGCCGGCGTCGGCGCGGCGATTTGGGTGCTCATCTGCCTCAAGCTGCCCATCGCCCACGCGGCGGTGGGGGCAGCGGCCGCCAACACGGCCATCGGCATCGGCTTCCTGCTGCTGTGGCGCGATGCGCTGAGGCCCGCCGGTTGGCTCTGGCTCGGCCACGGCGCGATGGTGGTGCTGCTCGTGTGCTTCGCCGCCTTCGGCGTGGAGTGGATGGGGCGTCTGAGCGACACGCTGTTCAAAGATCGGGTGGCGCACAGCCTGCAGACGCGCTATCAGAGCATTGTGCTCACCAAGCGCCACATTGCCGCCGGCAAGCCAGACGTGTTGAGCCTCTACATCAATGGCCGGCTGCAGTTCGCCTCGAACGATGAGCGCATCTACCACGCATACCTCACCACGCCGCCCATGCTCGCCACGTATCGGCGCGAACGGGTGCTGATACTCGGCGGCGGCGATGGCTTGGCACTGCGCGACGTGCTGCGCTGGAAGCCGGCCGCGGTGGACCTCATTGACCTCGACGGTCAGTTGCTGAAGCTGTTCCAAGGGGTGGACGCCGCCGCTCCCGCTTGGCTCTCGGATGACCTCACGCGCTTGAACGAAGGCGCCTTCGCCGATGTGCGGGCGACGGCCATCGTTGGCGACGCCTTCGTCGAGGTGGAGCGCCTGGTCGGGGAGGGGAAGCGGTATGACGTGATCATCGCGGACTTGCCGGATCCCAGCCACCCAGACCTTGATCGCCTCTACAGCGATTACTTCTACGCCCGCGCGCGCCAGTTGCTGTCGCCGGATGGCGCCTTCGTCACGCAGTCGACGTCGCCGTACCATGCCAAGGCCGCGTTCCTCGCCATCGGCAAGACGATGGCCCATGCCGGCTTCCAAGTGGAGCAATACCACGCGAACGTGCCGAGCTTTGGCGAGTGGGGGTGGACCATCGGCACCGTCGCCGGCCGCCCCGCATCCGCCCGCATCGCCCTCGCCAAGGAAGACGCCACGCCCGATGGCTGGTTGGATGCTGCCGCGATCGCCGCCGCATTCGCGTTTCCCGTCGGCTTCTTCGACGGCGTGGCGGACATCCGCGTGAATCGCTTGGGCGAACACGCGGTGTATGGCTACCACCAAACGGCTTGGCAGACCTTCCAAGGCGTGTACTTCGCTGGGGAAGAGGTGCCGCCCTAGGTGAACGCGGCGCGCCTGGCGTGAGTCGCGGCGCCGCCGGCACGGCCGGCGAGAGGTGCCGCGCCCAAGCGAGACCGGCCCGCGCCTGCCCCGCGCAGCCGAGCACCGATGCCCAACGCCATCGCGCAACCCGTCTCGAAAGAACCCTTGACTTTCGACATAATATGTCATAGCTTTGCTCGCATCGGGGTCGTTCCGGCTTTCGGGCGGCGCTCTCAGGCAACAGTTAAGGAGATTTCCGGCATGGCATTGGAAGACCTCGCCTTCCGCCTCAACGACTATGAGGACGCGGAGGGCACCACTTTCGACGCGCTGGTCACGGAGGACGGCATCCTTGAAGTCGTCTGCTCCAACAACGACGAGTTCCCCATCCACATCACCGAGACGCAAACCCAGATCCTCTCGGTGACGCCACTGTTCAACACCTCGGAAGTCGCCGCCGGCAAGGCGGACGAACTGAACGAGGCATTTCTGCGGCTGAGCCCGGCGGTGCCGCTGTCCGCCATCGGCTTGCAGGGCGACACCTACATCCTGTTTGGCGCGATGGCGTTGTCCACGCGCTTCGAGGTCATTGCCCACGAGCTCGAAGTGCAGGCGGAGAACGCCATCGATGTGCTCGAAGCCGTCGAGCACCTGCTCGCCTGACGCGAAAGACCATCACCTACCGGAGGCAATCATGGGAGTTTTGAGAGACATGTTCACGGCGCTCAAAGGCGGCGCCAACGAAGTGGGCGAGGCCATCGTCGACGCCAACGCCATTCGCATCTTGGAACAGGAGATCCGCGACGCGGAGAACGCCATCGCCAGCGCCAAGCAGAGCCTGACGCGGATGAAGAGCACCGAGATCAAGTTGAAGCGCGAGCTGTCAACGTTGAACGCGGACATTGGGGACTATGAGCGCAAGGCCGTCGCGGCCCTTGAGGGTGGCGAGGAAGGGCTGGCCACGGAAGTGGCGGGGCGCATCGCGGAGCTTGAGTCCGATCGCGAGGAGAAGTCCAGCGAGCAGGCCGCCCTTGACGTGGAGATCGGCAAGATCCACCAAATGATCAAGGCCCGCGAGCGCACCATTCAGAAGAACAAGCGAGACTTGGACAAGGTGCGCACGGTGCAGGAGCTGCAGCGCGCCACCGCGAGCGTGTCGAAGAACTTCGCTGCCACGGGTTCGAGTGCCCACCGCGTGTCCAAGGCCCTCGAACGGGTGAAGGCCAAGCAAACCGATTGGCAAGATCGCATGCAGGCCGGCGAGTGGCTGGAAGGCAAGGAAGCAGGGGACGACCTGGACGCCAAGCTGCGCGCCAAGGGCATTGGCGGCAGTGCTGGCGGCGGCGCCAACGATGTGCTGGCGCGGCTGAAGGCGCGGCAAGGAGGCTAGCGGTGCTGCGCAAGCTGTGGCGCGCCCGCTTCGGCGACAAGGCTGGGGCGGGCGACGCGCGGCGCCTCGCCACCGCAGGAGATCTGCGCGCTGGGGACCTGCTCACCTTCAAGCACCGCCTCAGCCTGCCGCCGGCCCTGCAGGGGCAAACCTTCGAAGTGTCCGAGGTGGGCACCTACCACTTCGATGATGGCCTGCATGCGCAATTGACGCTAGACGGCACCGATGGCGGGCGCATCTATCTGGACTTGCCGGAGCGTGGGGCGACGGAGCTCTCCCTTTCCCGTGAAGCGCCCCGCGCCGACGTGCTGCGGCTCTTCGACGAAGGGGCGTTTGCCGCGCTGTGGGATGAGGGCTTGGCCACGCTGGAGCTCGCGGCGCCGCTGCCCGAGTACGAAGGCTGGGTGGCCGAGCGTTACGAGCAAGTGGTGAACTTCGGTGAGGGCTACTTCTACAGCCGCGATCGCCGCGGCGAAGACGTGTCGCGCCATGTGGATGACGATGCGGAAGAACTGCGCTACCACGAGTGCGAAGACGCCAGTGGGCGCTTTGGCGTGACGGTGGAGGTGTGGGCCGATGGCGAGACAGACGTTTCGCTGGATGTGAACTGCCCGTTGGACGTCATCGAATCCATGTGGCCGGGCGAGGGCACTAGCCAGTGAAGGACGACGCGCTCAACGGCAACGCGCCTGCCGCCGGCGCCGAACGCCCAGAGCGTTTCCGTGCGGAGCGCCGTGCGCTGCGCAAGGTGCAGGTGCATTTCGAGTTCCAGCAAGCGCTGATGCAGCGGCTGCGCATGGCGGCCGCGGCAGAGAACTTGAGCTATGCAGACTTTGTGCGCAAGCTGGTGGGGCTGCCATACGCAAAGATTCAGCGCCCGCGCATCAGCCTCTCGTTCGGCGAGGAGGACCTTGAGCTCCTCGCCGAGCGCTACCAAGAGCCCGCCGTGGAGCCGGCGGTGCTGAAGCGCCGCGTGATGGATGAGGTGAGCCGGCAGTTCCAGCGTGAGGCGGGAGAGGCCGCCACCGAGGGCTAGGCCAGCCGTTGCCGGCAGTCACATCCGGTTACCGAAGCGAGGCGTCGCCTAGCCATCGCCGAGGTTTAGGCGAGCGGCAAGCCGCCGGTCATCCCCGCACGGCCTTGAAGTAAGCCGCCGCGGCCTTCAAGTGGGCATCGACGTTCGTTCCATGCCCCATGTAGTGGGTGACGACGGCTAGGTGCGTGCAATCCAACTCCGCCCAACGGTCGTGGTGGGAGCGCCATTTCTCTGGGTTGCCGCCGCGGCTCTGCGCCTGCGCTTGGATGCCGAAGCCTTGCCACTCCCGGCCCGCCGCCTCGCGTGCGCCGCGGATGGCCTGAAGGGCTTGCCTCGCGCCCTCGTTGGGACCGCCAAGAGGAATCCAGCCGTCGCCCAAGCGCCCACAGCGGGCGAGCAACGCCGGGGCGCCGCCGCCGAACCAGATGGGGATGGGTTGCTCTGGGCGGGGCAGGATGCTTGCCTTGGTCACGCTGTGGAACTCGCCCCGATAAGTGAAGCTGTCTTCGCTCCAAAGCCGCCGCAACAGTTCCACCTGCTCGGCTTGGCGCACGCCGCGCCGCTCGAATGGCACGCCCAGCGCCTCGTACTCCACTTCGTTCCAGCCAGTGCCGACGCCGAGGCGGAAGCGGTTGTTGGAGAGGATGGCGAGCTCAGCCGCTTGCTTGGCCAGCAAGGCCGTCTGCCGCTGCGGCAGGATCATCACCGCGGTGCAGAACTCCAACGTAGTGGTCACCGCCGCCATGAACGCAAAGGTGGTGAACGGCTCGTGGAACGCCACGTCGTTGTCGTACGGGCCGTTCCAACCACCGGGCCGGTCTGGATCCGCGCCCAGCACATGGTCGTAGATGAGCACATGATCTGCGCCCAAGGCTTCCGCGCCCTGCGCGTAGTCCTTGATGGCGGCTGGGTCGACGCCGATCTCGTTGTGGGGGAACACCATGCCCAGTTTCATCGCAACGCTCCATCGTCAACCAAAGCCGTCATGATATGCCGTGCGCCGGCTCGGTGGGCTGCGAGCTGCCGCCAGCCCGCGCGTTCATGGTGCCGCCGCCACTGCATGGGGCAGGACAATCCCCTACAATGCGCCGCTTTGCGACGCCTGAGCCGAGCAAGGCCATGAGCGGAACGCCGACGTCGGGCAACTCCTTCTCCTTTGTGCGGATGGAGCGGGAGATCCTCAAGTTTTGGGATGAGCAGGAAGTCTTCAAGCGCTCCTTGGAGGCCACCCGCGACAAGAAGCCGTACATCTTCTACGACGGCCCGCCGTTTGCGACCGGGTTGCCCCATCACGGCAACTTGCTCGCTTCCGTCATCAAAGACGTCGTGCCGCGCTACTGGACCATGCGCGGGCGCCATGTGCTGCGCCGCTTCGGGTGGGATTGCCACGGCCTGCCGGTAGAGCACGAAATCGACAAGCAGCTCGGCATGTCGGCGTCCCAAGCCGTGGAGCAGCTGGGCGTCGCCGGCTATAACGCCGAATGCCGCGGCATCGTCGAACGTTATGTCGATGAGTGGCAGAGCATCATCACGCGCATTGGCCGTTGGGTGGATTTTGATGATGGCTACAAGACCATGGATGCGTGGTACATGGAGTCCGTGTGGTGGGTGGTGAAGCAACTCTGGGATCAGGGCCTCATCTACCAAGGCTTCAAGGTGATGCCGGTGTCGACGGCGCTGCAGACGCCGTTGGCGAACTTCGAGGCCAACATGAACTATCGGGACGTGCAAGACCCTGCCGTCACCGTCACGCTCAAGCTGGCCGACGAGGATGCTTGGCTCGCAGTGTGGACGACCACGCCGTGGACGCTGCCGTCGAACCTCGCCGTGTGCGTGGGCGCGGACATCGACTATGTGAAGGCGCGTGACCACGTCGCCGGCAAGACGCTTTACTTGGCGAAGGAGCGCTTGGACGCCTATGCGGCCCGCCACGAACTCGAGCCGCTGGCGGAACTCAAAGGCAGCAGCCTAGTCAATCGTCGCTACGAACCGCTCTTTCCTTACTTCGCCGGCGAGGTGCGGCGCGGCGCATTCGTGGTGGTGGCGGATGACTATGTGACCACCACTGAGGGCACTGGCCTCGTGCATCAGGCGCCAGCTTTCGGCGAAGATGACTTTCGGGTGCTGCGCGAGCATGGCATTGATGCATTCGTTTGCCCAGTGGGGATGGATGGCGTGTTCACCGACGAGGTGGAGGACTTCGCCGGCCAGTTCGTCAAGGACGCGGACGCGCCCATCATTGCTTGGCTGAAACGCGCCGGCGCTCTGTATGAGCAAGCTGTGGTGGAGCACGCCTATCCGTATTGCTGGCGCTCGGACACACCGCTCATCTACCGTCCGGTGCCGTCTTGGTTCGTCCGCGTCACGGATTTGATCGACGACATGCTGGCCGCCAACGAGGATGTGCATTGGGTGCCAGAGCACATCAAGCATGGCCGCTTCGGCAACTGGCTCGCCACGGCCCGGGATTGGGCAATCTCGCGCAATCGCGTGTGGGGAACGCCGCTGCCCATTTGGGAGAACGATTCAACGGGCAAGCGCGTGTGCCTCGGTTCGTTGGACGAGCTTGAGGAACGCGCCGGCGTCAGGCCGACGGACTTGCATCGGGAGTTTGTGGATCCGCTCACCTTCGAGGTGGATGGCGAGCCCGGCGTCTATCGGCGCGTGGAGCAAGTGTTGGACTGCTGGTTCGAGTCTGGCGCCATGCCCTACGCGCAACTGCACTATCCGTTCGAGAACAAAGACATCTTCGAACGTGGCTTTCCGGCCGAGTTCATCGCCGAAGGGCTGGACCAAACGCGCGGCTGGTTCTACACGCTTGCGGTGCTGGCCGCGGCGCTGCGCAAACGCCCGGCGTTCCGCAATGTCATCGTCAACGGCCTCGTCATGGCTGAAGACGGCAAGAAGATGTCCAAGAGCTTGAAGAACTACACGCCGCCGGAGGAGCTCATGGAGACCTTCGGCGCGGATGCGCTGCGGCTCTACCTCATCAACTCCGGCTTGGTGCGCGCCGAGGATCAGCGCTTCACGGACGCCGGCGCGCGGGACATGGCGCGCCGCGCCCTGTTGCCTTGGTACAACGCATTCGCCTTCCTGCGCACCTACGCAAACATCGATGGCTGGGCGCCGGAGATGGGCTTTCATCATGGCAGCAACGTGCTGGATCGTTGGCTGCTGTCGCGGCTGCAAACACTGAAGAGCCGGGTGGCCGAAGAGATGGCAGGATATCGGCTGTACAACGTGGTGCCGCGGCTCTTCGAGTTCATTGAAGACCTCACCAATTGGTACATCCGGCTCAATCGCGCGCGCTTTTGGGGCGAGGACATCGACGCCGACAAGATCGCGGCCTACAGCGCGCTGCACACCGCCGTCCACGAACTGTCGCTGGTCATGGCGCCGTTCGCGCCGTTCTTGGCGGAGCACATCTACTTGGAGTTGGCGAAGTTGGCTGGCGACGCAGCGCCCAAGCCCTTGAGCGTGCATTTGTGCGATTACCCAGACGCGGTGCCCCACTTGCGCCAGCCAGCGTTGGAGGACGCCGTGGAACGGATGCGCCGCGTCGTGCTCCTCGGCCGGCGCAAGCGGGAGGACGCCCGCGTCAACCTGCGCACGCCGCTTTCGCGCCTGGTCATCATCCACCGCGACCAAGCCGTGTTGGACGAAATCGCCCAGCTGGAGCGCTATGTGAAAGCGGAGCTGAATGTGAAGGCCGTCGCCTACGACCGCGACGAGGCGCGCCACATCGACTGCAAGGCGCGCCCGGATTTTCCGGTGCTCGGCAAGCGCTTGGGCAAGCGCATGAAAGCGTTTCAGGCGCGCATCGGCGCGCTCACGCCAGACGAAATCGAGCAATTCCAAGCGGCCGGCGAGATCACCCTTGATGGCGAGACGTTCGGCCCCGACGACATCCATGTGCTGCGCGCGCCGCGGCCCGGCAGCGGCGTGTTGTCCGACAGCAAGGTCTCCATCGATCTCGATTGTGCGCTGAACGACGCGCTGGTGCGCGAAGGCTTGGCGCGCGAAGCCGTGAACCGGCTGCAGCGCTCCAGGCGAGATTTGGGGCTGGAGGTGACCGATCGCATCCGCGTCACCTACGGCGGCGACGCCGATGTGGTGGCGGCGCTCAAAGCGCACCGAGACTATGTGGCAGGCGAAGTGCTGGCAGTGGAGTTCGATGCCGCCGGTACCCCGCCGGACGCGCTGCGGACGGACATCCAAGGCCGCCCGTTCGCCTACCACATCGAACGGGCCTGACGGGCATGGCCAGCCACTGCCGCGCCATCGCGGCCATCACTGCGCTGGCAGTGGCCATGTTGCCAGCGGCGCTGGCCCGCGGGCAGGGCGATCACGGCGGTGAGCTTGCGCCGACAGCCCCGCGCGTCATCGTGCTCTCGTGGGACGGCGTGCGCCACGACTACCCGGATTGGGCCGAGTTCCCCGGCCTCGCTCGGCTGCAGCGGGATGGCGTGCGCGCCAGCTTGTTGAGCGTCTATCCGTCGAACACGTTTCCCGCCCATGTCTCGCTCGCCACGGGCACCTATCCAGACGTCCACGGCATCGTGGACAACTTCTTCTTGGAAGACGGCAAGCGCTACCCTGTGGGCGACCCGGATTGGATCCATGCGGAGCCAGTGTGGATCGCCGCCGAGCGCCAAGGCGTCAAGGCGGCCACCTATTTCTGGGTGGGATCGGAGGGAGACTGGCGCGGCCAAGGCGTATCGCACCGCGTGGCGCCGTTCGCGCGCCACCCGGAGCAGCACAAGGCGCGCCGCATCTTGGAGTGGTTCGACTTGCCCGCCGACCAGCGCCCGCGCCTCATCATGAGCTACTGGGCCGGGGCAGACGACGCCGGGCATCGCGCGGGGCCGACGGCGGCGGCCATCGTGCCCCAATTGCTGGACCAAGATGCCGCGCTGCAAACGCTGATCGACGGCCTCGATGCCCGCTGCGCTTGGCCCTACACGACGCTGCTGTTGGTGAGCGACCACGGTTTCACGGCGGTTGAAGGCGTCATCGACGTCGTGGACGCCTTGCGCGCGGCGGGCGTGCCGGCGCGCGCCTACGGCGGCGGGCTGGCGCAAGTGTTTCTCAAGGACCGACGGCAGATTGACGATGCCGAGCGCGTGTTGGGCGGGATCGATGGCATCTCCGTGCATCGCCCCGATGCCCTGCCGCCGCATTGGCGGCTGGCGTGGCCGGGCCGGCATGGGGACTTGCTGGTCGCCACGGCGCCGCCCAATGTGCTCACCGCAGACTATGCCGCGATGCGGGGCGGGCATGGCTACCTGCCGGAACACCCGGACATGTTGGCGGCCTTCTTCGCCATGGGCCGCGGCGTCGGCGCTTTGCCTGAAGCGGCCGAGTTGCGGCAGATCGACCTCGCCGCCACCATCGCGGCATTGCTCGACATCGAGCCGCCGGCGCAGTCCGAAGGGGTGCCGATGCCGTGGCTGCGCTTGGACGGGCAATAGTGGTTCAGAGTGCCCTGCTAGGCAGCTTCACTGGTCTTGTTCCGCTGTTGTTGCGCCTGTCTAGGCGCCACCTGACATTGCGGCCGGCATCGGATGCGGTGGCAGCCGAGCGGTCGCAAGCGGGCCGTCAGCTTGGCGGGCGCACCCACGCCACCGCGCTGGCCGGCGCCCAGCCGCCTGTGCCGTCGGCCAACGCGATGCGCAGCCATGCGTCGCGCTGCTCAAGAATCGTGATCTCCGTGGCGGCCGGCAGCGGATAGGCGAACGTCGGCGGGGCGCCGGCGCTGTCTGCGGAACGCAGCGTCACGCCGTCCGCCAGCACCACTGCGGCGCCAGCCCCGGCATTGCCGAACACCGCAGCGCCCAAGGCGATGGCCCAGCCAGCGATGGGCAGCAACGCGACGCGGCGCATGAGCCGCGCGCGGCGGCGAGACCACGGCGTCAACATGGCAACGGCGAGGGCAAAGGCGCCAGCACCGACCCAATGCCATTGCCGCGCGGACATGTGGCGCCGCCAAGAGAGCAGCGAATCCAATGCCCCAGCCGTGGCAGGCCGCGGCAGCCAGCTAGGTGCCCGCTGCCGCAGCCAAGCGAGGTTGCGCGAAGCCCGTTCATGGCCCGGGTGTGCCGCCAGCGCGCGCCGCCACGCCAAGGCCGCGTGTCCGAACGCGCCGGCGCCGAGGGCGGCGTTGCCCCAGTCTGCCAACAGTTCCGGTGCGTTGATCTGCGTTTTGGCGACGCCGCGCAGGCGCTCTTCGGCCTCGGTGAAGAGGTGGGCGCGGCGCACTCGGTCGCCTTCTGCCAAGGCTCGGCCATAGATCTCGCGCGCGGCGTCTAACTGCGCCGCGGCGGTCGCAGCGGCCTCGGGGTTGGTGGGGATGTTCTGCGCGACGGCTTGTCCGCCAGCGATCAGCCCGACTGCCAACACCGCCGCGGCCACGGCGCCCGCGGGCGCCGCATCGCCGGCCGCTTGGCGCTGCCATGCCTGCGCCAACGCTTGCACGGCAGCGATGGTCTCCTCATCAAGTGGGTCATCTGCGGCGCGTGGGTCGAACGCTGTGGTCTCGAGCCGCTCCATCACCCCGGCCTGTGGCAGGGGCTCCAAGCTCAACGCCGCGGCGAGCGAGCGCAATGCCCTCATCACCCGCGGCGCGGTTTCCTTGGCCGGCTGCGTGGCCTTGAGCGTCTGCGTGAGCTCGCGCAGCGCTTGCGCCACGCGCCGCCGTCGCCCGCGGCGGCTTGCGGTGCTGCGCCAAGCGAAGTGCAGACCGGCGCAGCCGAGCGGCGCGAGATACAGTGCAAACAGCCAATGCGGTGCGGCCTCCGTGCCCCACGGTGCCTGCAGAGTCTGCTGCGGATCGCTCAACGACATGTCTGCCCCCAAGAGCGACCCGCCCGCGGCGACCGGCGCCGCAGCGCCCGATCGTGCCAGTGGCACGGGCGCGGCCGGTGCCGCGCTTGGCGGCGGCATCGCCGCGGCCACATCCGCGGCGCCGACGACGGTGCCCGTTTGCACAGCCAGCGCGATGGGCTCGCTGCGGGCGATGGCATAGTCGCCGGCGATGGGGTCGAAGTAGGGCAGGGCAATGGCCGGCACTTCACGCGCCTCGGCGCTCATCACGCGCACGGTCACATCGAAGGTCTTGGCGTTGGCAGCGGCCTCCAGCACGCCGAAGGGGGGTGCGCTGGGCACCGAGAACAGGGCGGCGGGCAGCGCCCCAACGCCGCTCAGAGGGGGCAGGGACAACCCTTCGAGGTCGCCGTCGCCACGCACAGTGATGGCTAGGTCCACCGGGTCTCCCACTTGCACGACGCTGCGGCTCGCTTGCACGGCAATGGAAAAGCCGCGCCCGACGGCATTGACGAAGCCGGGCGGCCGGCCCGCCTGCGGCAGCGGCCGCACCGTCAGCCGGCGGCGTTCCCCCTCGGCTTGAAAGAGCGCCGTGCGTGTGCGCTGAAAGCCGAAGCCGTCGCGCACGGTTCCCGCTTTGAGGCGCGTCGCCACGCGCACCGGCGCAATGTCGATGGTGCCGGGGCGCAACGCGGTGACGCGAGCGGGAAAGCGCAGGCGCGTGTACTGCTTGCCGCCCTCGTTGACGCCGTCGCGCTGCATCGGCAGCTCGATGTTGGTGGCGCCGGTCGGAAAGGCGATGGTCTGGCCGCTGCCGGCGCCCGGCGCCACGCGCACCGCATCTGCGGCGAAGAGCGGCACGACGAACTTGGTGCCTTCCGCGTCTCGTGTGAGCAACCACTCCACCGCCACCTCGAATGTCTCGCCCACCCAGACAGGACGTTCCGGCAGGCTCATGCGCACGATCATGTCGCTCGTCACCTGCAATGGCTTGGCGCTGAACGCGGTTGTGGGGTGCGTCGCGGACTTCGCCCCTTGGGTGACGGTGAGCGGCGGCACCTCGTAGCGGCCCGTGGCCGGCGCCTGCACGCGCCAGCGATACACGAAGGTGACCTCTTTCCACTCCGAGCGGCGCCCGTTGACGATCTGTATCTTTTGCGAAATGCTGGGGCTCACGCCCAAGTACGTCACCTCGCAGTTGGCGATGGCGAGCTCCGGCGCCGCCGGTTGAGGCGTCTCGTCGAAGCCGGCTGCTGAAAGGGACAGGATGAAAGGCAGGTTGACGTACTGGTCCTCGGAGTCCACCTGCAAGGAGAGGGATTGCCCCCAAGCGAGCGGCGCAACCAGAGCGGCTGCCATTGCGAACGCGCGCAGCGGCGTCACCAGTCCTTCTCCACTGGGTCTGGCTGACCCGGCCCTTGGCGCCGATCTCGCCGCCGTTGCGCGTCGCGGTCGCGGATCGCCTGCAGCCGGCGCAGGGCTTGGCGCTGCGACATGCCGGCTTGCTCATCGCGTGGCGCTTCAGCCTGTCGGGGTTGGTTGGCAGCTTGTTCGCCTTCTCCGGCGCTGTCTTGATCTTGGCTGGGCGGCTGCAGCAGCCGGAGCGCGTTCTCCAAGCGTTCGATGGCGGCGAGTTGCTCGGTGAGCGCGGGCTCCAAGTCTGGCGAGGACGCGGCAGCGGCTTCCTTCGCCGCGGCGATGATGGCGTTCGCGCCGTGCATGTGTGCCGCGCCGGCGCGGAGTTCGACGACTGCCTTGGCGAGAGTCTCTCCGTCCGCGGCTTGGCCACCCGCCGGGTCCTCCGGCGCAGGGGATGCGCTTGCCGCGTCGGCGCGTTCCGCCAAGGCTTGGGCCAGCGAATCTCCAACGGCGGCGTGGTCGGTTTGACGTTCGGCGAGCATGCCGAGTTCTGGCACAAGCCGATCCAATTGCGCCTCGAATTGCAGGGTGGCAGCGCGGTCATGCGTGTCAGATTGCTCGACGATGAGCGTCTGCAGGTGTTCGCTGAGGCTGAAAAAGATGCGCCGCAACGCCTCTAGGTGGCTGAGCGCGGCTCGCGCCGGCGGCAGCGCCTCGGTGTGGGACGGCCCGGCCGTGTCGAGTTCGCGCGTGAGCGCGTCGAGTTCGCGCGCCGCCGCGGCGCGGTGCGATTCGGCCAGCTCATAACGTTGTTCCGCCGCGGCCGCGTCAGTCTCGCCCTCGTCGGAGGCTGTCGGCAGCGTTTCGCGCAGGAGCGGCTCTATGCGCGACAGGCGCTCGCGATTATCAGCGGCCAACTCTGCCACGGCGCGGGCGCGGTCCGCGGCCGAAAGCGTCCGGGCTGCGTTGACCGGATCGTCGTTCGCTGGGGGCGTCAGCAGGGCGGTCGCTTGGCCTTGGTCCGCATAGGCGAGCTCGATCAAGCCGCGCAGGTCGGCAAAACGTTCGATCGCGCGATTGAGCGTGCGCACGGCGTCGGCCTGAGCCTCGACGGCGATGTCGAACGCTTCGTTCTCAAGGGCCGCGATGGCGTCGCGCATGGCGGCGAGGCCGTTCTCTAGAAGTGGCACGGCTTGGGCTGCGGCTTGCTGAACGCGCGCGGCGGCTGGGTCTTTGGCCTCTGGTCTTGTTGATGCATTGCCGTTCGCGTCGCTGTCGCTGGCCGTCGCCGCCGCTTCAACGCGGCGCAGCGTCGCGCCGGTGCGGGCGGCGGCGTCCTCTTGGCCGTGTACTAGGAGGCGCGGCGTCAGCCAAGTGGGCAGGGATGGCGGGGTGTCCCCCTCCTCCACCGCGATGCGTCCATCCGCAAGCGCCGCCATCGCCGCGGTCTGGCCGAGCAGGGCGACCTCGTCGCGCGCGATGGCGCGCAACGTGGTCAGCGGGTCTTGCAGTTGCTCGCGGGCGCGCTTCAGTTCTGCGAGCGCCGCGTCAGCGCGGCGGTGGGCGCGCTCGCCCTCCAAGCGCCGCAGCCGCCGCCGGGCGTCTGAGAGCGACTGCCGGCTGCGTTGCAGATAGCGTTCCATGCTGGTGAGTTGAGCATGGCGCACGGACTGTTCGGGCGTTGGCGCGTCGAGGTTGTCGATGTGCCCGCGCTCGGCGGCGCCCAAGTCCGCCACTGCCGACGCCTCGGCCAGGAGTGCGCGTTCCCGCGCCGCCAGCGCTTCGAAATCCACAGCAAAGCCGGTCGGCTGCGCGACGGCGCCCTGCGTGTTGATGTCCGTCAACAGCCGGCGGATGCCGTCGCGCAGGCCGCGTTGATCGTCGATGACGCGATCCAGCCGCGCTTCCAATGTGTTGGCGCGGTTGATGTTGTCCGCCAAGCGTTGGATGCGGCGCAGCACCAGTTCGAGGTTCACCCTGGCATCGTCGTCCCCAGCCGGCGCCAGCCGCGTGGCGTCGTGAAACCAAGCCGCGCTGGCGCGCAAGGTCTCCAACGTTTCGGTCGTTGGTGCCTCTTGTGCCGCATCGGCTTGCCCAGCCAGCGCGAGGCCGAGATTGAAGGCTGCCCGGTACCGCAGCGTCGCATCCGCGCCGGCCGCGTCGCGCGCTGCCAGAAAGCCATCCACCGCGCCTTGGAAGGCATCGTCTTGGAGCAGCGCGAGGGCCGCGTTGTAGTGGCCGCGTGGGCTGGCCTCCGGAGACAGTTCGGCAGCATCGGCCGGGTTTGATTCGGCTTCCTCGTCCGCTGGCGGCGGCGCTGGCGGAGGATCCTGTTCGCCATGCGCCGCCGTCGTTGCCAACAGCAACGCGCCGGCCGCCATCAGCGCCAAGCGTCTCATGTTGCGCTGCGCCGTCCTGCCACCGCGCCGATTGCGCCGCTCCAGATGCCGGCCATGAGCGTCAACAATGCGCCGAGCACGAACCAGCGGTAGTGCTCGGTGGGGCGGCGGCGCACCACGCGCGCCGCGGCGTCTGTCACAATCGGCTTGACATACGCTTGAACGATGGAGTCGATGTCCACCGCCGAGGTGCCGGCTGGCACGTAGATGCCTTCGCTTTGCAGGGCGATCTCGCGCAGCGTCGCGCCGTCCAGGCGGGAGCGCACGATGGCGCCGTCCGCATCGGTGACCAGCGAGCGCGCGCCGGTGGCCGGGTCTGTGATGGGGATCTCGCTGCCGGTTTCGCTGCCAAACCCGATGGTGACGATGCGGATGCCGGCCGCCACCGCCTCGTCGGCCGCGTCCATGGGGAAGGAGTCATGGTCTTCGCCATCGGTGATGAGCACGAGGATGCGCGGGGTGCCGCGGTTGGGGCCGAACGCGGCGACGGCCTTCCTGATGGCGTCGCCGATGCGCGTGCCGCCACGCGCCGCCGAGCCCGGGCCCGCATCGCGCAGCACCAGCCTGAAATAGCCGTAGTCTGAAGTGAGTGGGCTCAATACGCTGGCGCGCCCGGCGAAGGCGATGAGGCCCACGCGCTGGCCTTCCACGCGCTCGATGAACTCAACCACCTCGGCTTTGGCGCGCGCCAAACGGTTTGGCGCGGCGTCTTCGGCGAGCATGCTTCGAGACACGTCGAGCGCCACCAAGATGTCCGCCTTCACGCTGCGATCCAAGGTCTCCGTGCCGCCTGGGGTTTGTGGACGCATGAGCGCGACGATGCCGAGCACCAGCGTCGCAAAGAGGAGCACCAGCCGCATGGCGCGGCGGCCAATGGTGACGCGCCGGGTGATGCGCCGCTGCATGGCTGGCGAGACGAATCGCGCCAAAGCATCTGTTGAGCGCAACTCGAAGAACGCAGCGCCCCCGGCCACTGCCAAGGCCGGCCAGATGAGGTGTACCCAGTGTGGATTGGCGAATACCCAACCGTCCATCAGGGCACCCTTGGAAACACGGCGGCGCGCCCGAACCAACCGGCGCCGAGCAGCAACAGGCCGGCGGCCAGTGGCGCCAAGAACAGCTCATGGTACTGGCGGAAGCGATCTTCGGTGATCTGGGTGCGTTCCATGCGGTCGATCTCGCCGTACACCTCGGCCAGGCCATCGGCATCGGCGGCACGAAAGAAGCGCCCGCCAGTGCGCGTGGCGATGCTGCGCAGCGTGTCTTCGTCCACCTCGACAGGCACGGCGGCGAGCCGTGTGCGCCCGGTGAGAGGATCCTCCACGCGCACCGGCGCCAAGCCCGTGGTGCCGGCGCCAATGGCGTACACCTTCACCCCTAGCGAACGCGCCAGTTCCGCGGCGCCGCTTGGCGCCTCGACGCCAGCGTTGTGTACGCCATCCGTGAGCAGCACGACGATGCGGGATGCCGCTTCGGATTCGCGCAACCGTTCGACCGCTAGGCCCAAGGCATCGCCGATGGCGGTGCCGTCCTCGGCGCGTTCGCGCACGATGGCTAGGTTGCGCGCGACGGCAGCGAGGTTTGTGTGATCCAACGTCAGCGGGGCGGCGGTGTCCGCGTAGCCGGCGAAGCTGACGAGGCCGATGGCGTCATCCGGGCGGCCGCCGAGTGCGCCGTCGCCTAGGACAAATGCCTCGAGCACATCCTGCACGGCTTCAAGGCGTGTGCGCTCACGATCCGCCGTTGATAGATCCAAGGCTTGCATGGAGCTCGACACATCAATGGCCATCATGATGGCCACCCCTTCGCGCTGAATGCGGCTCAGGCGCTCGCCGACGCGCGGCCCGGCAAGGGCCACCACCAAGGCGATGAGCGCCAAGGCGACCATGGCATCTGGCAGCCAAGCCCAACGCACGCGCCAACTGACGGCGCCGCGCGCCAAGAGCTTGAAGGAGGAGAATGTCACCCGCCCGGCATCCCGCCGCGCCAACCAAAACGCCGGCACGGCGAGCAACACGAGGGCCAGCGCGAGCGGCTCGCGGAACTCCAGCGAGGCTAGGCTGCCCATGTCAGGCCACCGGCACCGAAGCCGGCGTGGTTGCGCCGGGCGGGGGAGGGTGCCCGCGCCCGGCGCTGGGCGCGGCCGCGTCGTCCGCAGCGGCGAGCAATCGGGTTTCGTCCAAGAAGCGCTGCACAGTCTTGAGCGCTCCGCGGGACTCGTCCGCGGCGGGGCTGTAGCGGGCGAACTTCACCCGGTCGCAGTGGGCGAGGAAGGCGGAGAGCAGTTGCCGGTGGGTGGGCGAGAGAGCGGCGGCGTGGCGCGCTTCGAGCAGGAACTCCTCGGTGGTGAGCTCCGGCGCCCGCACCGCGTAGCGATCTTCCACATAGCGCCGCGTGATGTCGGACAGTTCAACGTACCAAGCATCCGCGGCGTCGCCGGCGGGCCAACCGCGGCGCTCCAGGCCTTGCAGGCGGCGCATGGCGCGGTCGTAGGCGGTGAGCTGGGCACGCGCCAGCGCGCGCCGCTGCCAAAGGAAGGCCGCTGCGATGAGCGACGCCAAGCCGCCAACCCCGGCCACCGCCCACGGCCACCAGAACGGCAGCCAGCCGCCGACATCCTCTGGCAGCGCCGGACGCGGCGGCAGCAGTTCGTCGGAAACAGCGCCTTTCGGAAGCACGGATGCCACGGCAAAGGCGAGTTCGTCGGTGAGGAGCTCTCGGTAGGTGTCGCTCGGCCCATCGCGCTCATCGAGATATTCGACCCGCAGCCCAGGGATGCGCTGCGGCCCGCTCATGGGCGTCTCAAGCCGATAGCGCTGGGTGGCGGTCGCGCCGCCGTCCTCGGTGGCGCCGCCTTCAGTGGCGAAGTCCAGCACTGCGAAGTGCCCCAACGCTTCGCCGAATGCCGGCATGTCCAGCCGCACTTCGGGCTGCGCCTGCACCGCGAGCGTGAGCGTGAGCGCATCGCCTAAGCGCGGTGCGGCGGGTGCCAGCGTCACCGTTGCCTGCACGGGGCCATCTTGGGTGATGGCGGAGAGGGTGTCCGCCGCGGCGTCGGGTTCGTTGGGCACCTGCGCTTGCTCCGTCTCGGCCGGTTGGCAGGCGGCGCATAGGGCTAGCGCGAAGGCCGCGGCGCTGGTGCGGCTGTTCAACGGCGGGTCCTCTTCTCGCGCATGCGCAGGAACGCGAGCAGCGGCGTGGCGACGGGGCGCGCCGCGTCGATCTCGATCATGTCGATGCCAACCCGCAAGAAGCCCCGCTTGAGGGCGTCGCGGCGTTGTTCCGCAGCCGCGAACAGCGCCGCGCGCAGGGACGAGGAGCTTGCATCCACCAAGCGGCGCTCACCGGTCTCGGCGTCTTCAAGGGCCACTAGGCCGCCCCCATCGAAGTGCTGCTCCCGAGGGTCCGTCACCCGGGCGGCCACCACGTCGTGCTTCCTGTTGGCGCCGCGCATGGCGTCCTCGTAACCGTCGTCCAAGAAGTCTGAAATCACGAACAGCACGGCGCGGCGCGGCAGCACCTTGCGGCAGAACTCCAACGCATGAGCGATGTTGGTGGCGCGTCGCCTAGGTGCTGGGCCAAGGCCTGTGCGGCGGCGCAGCTTGCCGAACGCCGCGGCGAACATGCGTGGCAAGCCGGCGAATGTGCCGCGCTGGCGCGGCCGGGCCGCCACATCGCCATCGCGCCCCCGCGCCAACACTTCACGCACCACCCGCAGTGCGTGGCGGGTGCCCTTGCGCGGCGGAATGAAGTGATCCACGTCGCCGTGGAACAGCAACAGCCCCACCTTGTCGTCGCTGTAGATGGCCGAGAACGCCAGCAATGCGGAAAGCTCCGCGGCCGCCTCGCGCTTGGAGCGCTCCGCCGAGCCGAAATCCAGCGATGCGCTGATGTCGACGATGAGCAGCACGGTGAGTTGGCGCTCCTCAACGTAGCGCTTGACGTAGGGTGCCCCGAACCGGGCGGTGACGTTCCAGTCGATGCTGCGCACGTCGTCGCCGGGGATGTAGGGGCGCACCTCATCGAACTCCACGCCGCGCCCCTTGAAGACGGACACATAGGCGCCGGCGAGGGCATCGGTGACTTGCCGGCCAGTCGTGAGCTGCATCCGGCGCACTTGCCTCATGATGTCGGCGGTGGGCAGGGCGTCTGTCATGGATTTGCGTTGGTTGTGGCGATGCCGGCGCGCGTGCAGCGAGGCGGGGCTTGCGGCACGAGGCAGCGAAGCTTCAAGGCACCTCGACGTTGGCAAGCACGGTGGCCACCAAGTCGTCTGCGTGCCGCTCTTCGGCCTCCGCTTCGTAAGTGGCGATGACGCGATGGCGCAGCACGTCGAGCGCCACGCTCTTCACATCGTGGGGGCTCGCGTAGGTGCGCCCGGCGAGCAGAGCGTGCGCCTTGGCGAGCTTGACGAGGTTGAGCGAGCCGCGCACGGACGATCCACATTCGATGAGGTTCGCCAGTTCCGGCATGCCGGCGGCGGCCGGGTCTCGCGTGGCGGCGACGAGTTCCACGGCATAGCGCTTCACCTTGTCGTCCACGAACACCTGCCGCGCCACTTCGCGGGCCGCAAGGATTTCCGCGCCGGACATCACCGGGGACGCCTGCGGTGCGCGGCCAGAGCCCGCCATGCGGTCAATGACGCGCACTTCGTCGTCCTTGCTCGGGTAGGTGACCTTGAGCTTCATCATGAAACGGTCTAGCTGTGCTTCCGGCAGGGGGTAGGTGCCTTCCTGCTCGATGGGGTTCTGCGTCGCCATCACCAAGAACGGCTCCTCGAGCCGGAACGTCTCCTCGCCGAGCGTCACCTGGCGCTCCTGCATGGCTTCAAGGAGCGCTGCCTGCACCTTCGCCGGCGCCCGATTGATTTCGTCGGCAAGCACCAAATTGCTGAACACCGGCCCCCGCTTCACCGAATAGGTGCCATCCCGAGGGTTGAAGATCTGCGTGCCGGTGACGTCTCCGGGCAGCATGTCCGGCGTGAACTGGATGCGGGAGAAGTCGCAGTCGATCGCGTCTGCCAGCGTGCTGACGGCGAGTGTCTTGGCGAGGCCAGGGACGCCCTCGAGCAATACATGGCCATCCGCCAGCAAAGCGAGGAGCAAACGCTGCAGGAGCTCGTCTTGGCCCACCAGCACCTTGCTCACGTCGCCACGCACCGCATCGAAACGTTCCTGCACCCGCGGGGCATCTCCGCTCACGTTGTCGGCCATCGTGCCTCCATCCTCATCGCGTTGGTTGCTTGGGTTGCGTTGTTCAGGGCCAAAGAATGTCGCCACGCCACGCTGCCCGGCAGCGCGGATTTTAGGGGCATTGTCGGCGCTCCCGCAAATATAGTTTGGGCTTTGGCAAGGCGTGGGCCGGCGGCGGTTGGCTTGCCGCTTCACCCCGGTGCCGGCTTGCCTTGGCGCAGCGGGGGCACGTCCTCCACGCGCACCGGGAAGTGGCCCTCGCCACGATCCCGAAAGTAGTGCGCGAGCGTGCGGGACACCACGGGGAAGGCGAGTTCGTCCCACGGCACGTCTCGCTCTGCCACCAAGCGCGCGTCCAAGCTCTCGGCCCCGACGCCGAACTGGCCCGAATCCAGCGTGGCGCGGAAGAACATGTGTACTTGGGAAATGTGCGGCACGTTGAAGACGGTGTAGAGGCCGATGATTGAGACTTGCGCGAGCGCTTCCTCCCGCGTTTCCCGCTCGGCGCCGGCGGCGATGGTCTCGCCAGCTTCGAGAAAGCCCGCCGGAAGCGTCCAATAGCCCTTGCGTGGCTCAATGCCGCGCTGGCAGAGCAATACGCGATCGCCACAGATCGGCAAGCAGCCGGCGACCACCTTGGGGTTCTGGTAATGGATGACGCCGCAGTGCCCGCAGACGAACCGCTCACGGTCGTCGCCGGGCGGAACCTTGCGGGCCACCGGCTTGCCGCAGGCGCTGCAATAGTTCACCGCGGCAGTATAGCGCCGCTGCCGCCTTGCGCTGCGCTTGGCGGCCATCTGCTGCGCCACCACGAGGCTGCGGGGTGCCGCGTAGTGCCCAGTCTTGCGCTACGCTTGGCCGCCATGGCCCACCCGGAGCAACCGAAACGCGGCGCTGTGCGCTATGCGCTCATCCACCACGGCGCGTGCCCGGCGGCGGGGCGCTGCCACTACCGCGTTGCCGAGAGCGGGCAGGCGCATCCGCAACGTGCCGAGCACGAACGCGGCCCGCACCCGCGCAGCATCGCCATCGCCCTTGATGGAGATTTCGACTTGGCGCCCCCTGCTGCCGCGCAGCTTGAGGGACTGCGGAATCTCCTCCTGCAACTGAAGCTCCGTTACCCGGCCCTGACTGTCGGCGCGCATCGGCAAGTGCGTGGTGAGGGGCCGACCGCCTGCCCCGGGCGTTTGTTCCCTCTGCAGGCATTGCTCGCTTGGTCCCGTTCCGAACTGCTCGTGCAGCGCGACGCCGCGCTCGAGCGGGAGGTGGAGTCGCAGTATTCGGGGTGATGGGTGGCTGTGGTTCTGGCGAGCGCGATGAAGCCGCTCAATCCGTTTGGCCACAGGCATCGAGCAGCGCGAAGCGGATGGCGTCGTAGAGGTCTGGGCCGGTGCCGAAATCCCAAAATAGCAGCCAGCATATGAAGATGGCAGTACCCAAGCCGAAGATCGGGCCGGAAACCACTCGCACTCTGTCGTCCATCCGTTGTTGCTCCATCTTTGCCGAATAAAGGCCACCCTACCATGCCGTGATGCCCTTCCCGAACGCGCCGAGATGCTGCGCCTTGATGCCGGCCAAGTGTGCATTGAGACACTCTGCCAGTCGGCTACGCGGCCCGGCGGCCTAGGCGCACGACGATTTCAGCGATGTCGCCTGCCAAGTCGGGTGGATGTCGCTACGGCTGCGCACTCGCGCCGGCCACATTGGCCGCCATGCACGAAGACGACATCTGCCGAACTGCGTTCGCGGATGCCAGCATGACGCGCTGCCTGCTGGAACTGCTGCCGGAGGGCGTCACCGGCGAGCTGGACCCGAGCCGGCTGCGCCGCCTGCCGACCGAGCATGTCGCCACGGGCGGGCAACGCCGCCGTGCCGACATGGCGTGGGCGGTTGGCACGCTTGGGCCGGCAGGGCCGACGGACGGCTTGCAAGAGCGGGCCGGCGCTGTGGTGGGCTCGGGAGCGGAGGCGTTGCTGGCGCTGGAGTTCCAGTCCTCGCCGGACCGCGCCATGGCGCTGCGCATGGAGATCTACGTGGCGCTGCTGCGCCAAGAGGTGGCCGCCGAAGGCGGACTGCGCGCCGGCGACCTGCTGCCGCGGGTGTTGCCGGTGGTGGTCTACACGGGCGGCCGGCGCTGGCGGCCAGAGACCCTCGACGAGCTGACCGCGCCGACGCCGGCGGGCTGGGGCAACTGGCAGGCGCGTTTCGAGTTCCTTTGCCTTGACGCTGCGAACTTGACGGCGGAGGATGGACGCTCGAATCCGGCCGCCGCGCTGCTGCGGCTGCTGGCGACCCGGCGGGCGGAGTCGGTGCCGGCGATGGCGAAGACGCTGTTCGACGGGCTGCGGACGGCCGGTTCGGGCGCGGAGCGTCAGGGGTTTGCGAATAGACTGGCTCGGGCGCTGATGCGAATGCTGATCGCCCGCTTCGCCGGAGACGAAGAGAGCGACCGGCATCAACATATGCAGCAGGCGCTGCGTTACATGGAGGAGCCCACCATGCTGGCGGAGGCAATCACCGAATGGCGGCAAAACGCCATTGCGGAGGGCAGAACCGAGGGTAGAACCGAGGGCTTGAGGGAAGGTACATCCCGAAGCAGGACGCTGCTGCGTCGCCAAGCCACCAAGCGCTTTGGCCTTGAGGCGGGCGACGAGTTCGGCCGGCTTCTGGCGGACGAGGAGGATGCCGATCGGCTGGCGCTAGCCGGGGACTTGGTGATCGACTGCTCAAGCGCGGAAGAACTGCTGGGCCGGGCGCGTCGCCTGCTGAGCGACGGATCGCCGATCGGTTGACGAAGGCGTGGTCGGGCGTCTGCGGAGTTGGCCGACCGTCTCGCCCGACCCTGCGTTCAGCGCCGCGAATAGTGGATCCCACCGCCTAGGGCACAACCGCCTACTCGCCAGTGTTTCCTTGGGGCGGTTTCTTGGGTTTCGGCCGAGGTGGTGGCGGAGGCGGCTTCTTCTTTCCCGGCCGTCGTGGTGTGCCGCTGGCGGTGACTTTCCTATTGGACGGCATAGCGTTCGCTGATTGTCTTGAACGCTTCCGCTTCGCTCTTGTTGTTCAGCCGGCGATTGTCGACGATGCCCGCGCCGCCGGACCGGCTCGTCACTTCGTTCATTTCTTTGGCGAGGGCAACGAGGCGTTCGCGGGCAGTGTCTTCCTCGATGTCCTCAACTTCCAACCACAGGCTCCGCCACTGGGTGTCCAAGCCACTGCACTGGAAGCTGATCATGTGGGCGACCGCCGCCTTCTTCGCGTAATCGGCGATGAAGACCCACACCGCGACCAAACCGACGAGAGCGTTGGCAATCAACTGAACGGCGCTCGGCAGCACGTCCAAGACCGCCGCGAACGAACTGGCCGCGCCAAACGCCAACAACAGCAGCGTCAAGGCATGCATGCGACGGTAGTAGTTGGCAACCGCGGTGTAGTACCGCACAAGCCGGTCAGAATCCAGCAGCTCTTGCCAAATCTCACCGCGGGTTTGATCGCTGACCACCACCGCTCACCTGGACGCTGCAACCAACGAAACCGTATAGCTTGGCCTTCTTGCCGTCAAGCCGGCGTCCTGCCCTCATCCGGCGCTCCCTTCCCTGTCGCTATCCAAAGAACCGGAAGTCTTCGGTGTTGTTGAAGGGGAAGCGTTGGGCGCCGGGGGAGTTCTCGATGCCCAGGTAGCGGCGCAGGGCCTTGTGGAAGTGCTTCGGGTAGATGATGGTGCCGTTGGCGTCGTCGCGGCGCAGGGTGCTTGGGTTGATCTTGTGGGCGAAGTGGAGGTCGTCCGTCTCGCCGACGACGCGGTTCGTCCGGGGCTGGTTCTTCTCCATCACGACGTAGCTGCCGATGGGCCAGTGGTCCTTGCCGCCCTCGGCGTTGTAGTGGTTGGTGCGCCCGAAGTCCGAGCCGATCACCACCACCAGCCGGTCGGCTACGCCGTGCTGCTCGGCGTAGTCCCACAGGAAGTCCACGGAGTCCGTCAGCGCACCGAGCAGCCACTCGTGGTCGGCGTCGTGGGCGCGGTGCGTGTCGAAGCCGCCGAGCCACAGGTCCGCGCTCACCCCCGCGCTGGTCTTGAACGCCAGCACCGCCAGCTGCGCTTGGCGCCGGAGTTCGTTGCCGAAGGTTCCCGTCATTGGGCTGACATACTCCTCCGGCTGCTGGAACTCGTCCTCGGGCGGCAGGGCGTCGGCGAACCGCCGCAGGCCCTCGGCTGTCGCCGGCGTGAGTGACGATCGGTAGTAGCGGCGGTTGCGCACCGCCCGAGGCAGGAGTTTGGGGGCGGACGCCAAGCGCACCAGCCTTTCCGCGCGCCGTTGCGCGACCAATTCCCAATCCGCCGCCAGCAGATAGCCGCTTCCGTCGTCCGCCGCGCGCCGGCGACCTGCTGCCGCGGGTGTTGCCGGTGGTGGTCTACACCGGAGGCCGGCGCTGGCGGCCAGAGACCCTCGACGAACTGACCGCGCCGACGCCGGCGGGCTGGGGCAACTGGCAGGCGCGGTTCGAGTTCCTTTGCCTTGACGCTGCGAACTTGACGGCGGAGGATGGACGCTCGAACCCGGTCGCCGCGCTGCTGCGGCTGCTGGCAAGCCGGCAGGCGGAATCCGTGCCGGCGCTGGCGAAGGCGCTGTTCGACGGGCTGCGGGCGGCCGGTTCGGGCGCGGAGCGTCAGGCTATTGCGAATAGACTGGCTCGGGCGCTGATGGGAATGCTGATCGCCCGCTTCGCCGGAGACGAAGAGAGCGACCGGCATCAACATATGCAGCAGGCGCTGCGTTACATGGAGGAGCCCACCATGCTCGCCGAGGCAATCACCGAATGGCGGCAAAACGCCATTGCCGAGGGTAGAACCGAGGGCAGAACCGAGGGCTTGAGGGAAGGCACATCCCGAAGCAGGACGCTGCTGCGTCGCCAAGCCACCAAGCGCTTTGGCCTTGAGGCGGGGGACGAGTTCGGCCGGCTCCTGGCGGATGAGGAGGATGCCGATCGGCTGGCGCTTGCCGGCGACTTGGTGATCGACTGCTCAAGCGCAGAAGAACTGCTGAGCCGAGCGCGCCGCCTGCTGAGGGGCAACTCACCGATCGGTTAACGAGGGCGTGGTCGGGGCGTCTGCGGAAGGATTGGCCGACCGTTTGGCCGATGCCAAGTTCAGGCCCACGAACAGCGACGTCGGCACTTTCCCGGCTACATGAACTTGCGTTCCACATGGCCGATGCGAGCCGCCTGTCGCTGGATGGCCGCTTCGACCAACGCCGCGCGCGGCTGAGCGAATAGGTCGTCCTGCTGGAGCAGATTGAACTTGGCCAGCAGCCGGTCCATCGCTTCGCCGTGTGGTTCTAGCACACCGTCGGCGTGGATATGGGTGACACCCAAGCCTTGATTGACCAACGCTGGGGCCACCAGTAGCGTACGGTGACAATCCAGCGGTTCCTTCTCCGCGCACATCAGCGCCATAGAACGCTTGCCAGCCTCGTGCAGCAACCGGCCGACGCTGTCCTTGAAACGTGCGGTCTCGGCCACGCGGCCGTAGCAGATGCATCCGCCCTCGTAACAACGTGGATCGTCGCTGCGCCCGCCGAGTTCACGCCCCATGTAGATGTAGTCCAAGCTCCTATCTCTTAGGGCGTCGGCGAGCGTTTCACGGTTGAACTGCCGATTGAACCGGCTGTAGGGCGCCGAGCGCACATCGGCGACGGCGGCGACGCCAGCGTCGTCGAGCAGTGCCAGAAAAGCGGCCAAGGAGTGGTTGGAGTGGCCGACCGTGTATACGGCGCAGTCGTTCATCTGTACTTGACCATCGCGGCAATGAGCTCCTAGCGGGTCGCCATCGTGAATCAAACGGTACAACATCCAGCTTGTCGAGCGGAGCGCCGCTGACTCTCGTCCTCCGTCACCCGCCCGCGTTTGACAACCGCCCCGGCAAACGAAAAAATGCCCCGTTTAGCCACGCGGGGCCTGCGCATCCCCGGGAGACTTCATGGCCGAGATGCTGTCCGGCGCCGACATGCTCGTTCGCGCGCTCCAGGACGAAGGCGTGGAGTATCTGTTCGGCTATCCCGGCGGCGCCGCGCTGCATATCTACGACGCCATCTTCAAGCAGCAGAAGGTGGAGCACATCCTCGTGCGCCACGAGCAAGCTGCCGCCCACATGGCCGATGGCTACGCCCGCGCCACGGGGCGCCCCGGCGTGGTGCTCGTCACCTCCGGCCCCGGTGCCACCAATACCATCACCGGCATCGCCACGGCGCACATGGATTCGACGCCCATCGTCGTCATCTCTGGCCAAGTGCCGACGGATCAGCTTGGCACGGACGCCTTCCAAGAAACGGACATGGTGGGCGTTTCGCGCCCGGTGGTGAAGCACAGCTTCCTAGTGCGCAACGCCGCGGAAATCCCCATGGCGGTGAAGAAGGCGTTCTACATTGCGGCCTCTGGGCGGCCAGGGCCGGTGGTCATCGACGTGCCGAAGGACGCGACGGACCCGAACGCCAAGTTCGAGTACGCCTATCCGAAGGACGTGGCCATGCGCTCCTACAATCCTGTCGCGCACGGACACAGCGGCCAGATCCGCGCCGCCGTGAAGCTGCTGCTTGCCGCCAAGCGGCCAGTGATCTACAGCGGCGGGGGAGTGGTGCAGGGCGACGCGGCGGAAGCGCTCACCGCCATCGCGCGCCGCTTGGATTACCCGGTCACCAACACCTTGATGGGCCTCGGCGGTTTCCCCGGCACAGACCGGCGCTTCCTCGGCATGTTGGGCTTGCACGGCACCTTCGAGGCCAATCTCGCCATGCATCATGCAGACGTGATCTTCGCCGTGGGCGCCCGCTTTGATGATCGCGTCACCAACAATCCGGCGAAGTTCTGCCCCAGCGCGAAATTCATTCACTTGGATGTGGATCCGGCCTCCATCTCGAAGATCATCCCGGCGGACATCCCCATCGTCGGCGCCGCGGCGCCGGCGCTGACGGGCATGTTGGGCCGCTTGGAGACGGAGCTTGAGCGCAACCCGGACGCCATCGACCGCGATGCCATCGACGCATGGTGGCGGCGCATCGATGGCTGGCGCGGCCGCTTCGGGCTGGATCACGATCAACGGGCGCGTGGCGACGCGCCGCTGTTGCCGCAGCAAGTGGTGCAGGCGGTGTATCGCGCCACGCGGGGCGAGGCATACGTCACCGCCGATGTGGGCCAACACCAGATGTTCGCGGCGCAATACTATTTGTTCGACGAGCCGCGGCGCTGGATCAACTCCGGCGGCCTCGGCACGATGGGCTTCGGCTTGCCGGCCGCCATGGGCGCGCAGTTCGCGTTTCCGGATGCGCAAGTGGTGTGCGTCACTGGCGAAGGCAGCTTCATGATGAACATGCAGGAGCTCTCCACCTGCATGCAGTACGCGCTGCCCATCAAGATCATCAACCTCAACAACCAAGCCCTCGGCATGGTGAAGCAGTGGCAAGACATGCAGTACGGCGGGCGCCATTCGCACAGCACCTACAAGGACGCGCTGCCGGATTTCGTGGCGTTGGCGGCGTCCTTTGGGCACGCCGGCTTCCGCGTGGACACATTGCCGGAGCTTGAAGCCGTCGTGGCCGAGATATTCAGCGACAAGTACAAGGATCGGCTCGTCTTCTTGGATGCTTGGATCGATCCGGACGAGCATGTTTATCCGATGGCCATCAAGGGGGGCGCGATGAACGAGATGGTGCTCACCCGCAACGGCGGGCCAGCGCCGCCACCGTGAGCGCGCGACGCATCATCGCCGTGCTGTTGGAGAACGAAGCGGGAGCGCTGTCGCGCATCATTGGCTTGTTCGCCCAGCGCAACTACAACATCGAAAGCCTCACGGTGGCGCCAACGGAAGACGAGACGCTGTCGCGCCTCACGCTCACCACTTGCGGCGATGAGAGCACCATCGAGCAAGTCACCAAACAACTCAACAAGCTCATTGAAGTGGTGAAGGTGGTGGATCTCACCGATGGCGACCACATCGAGCGGGAGTTGATGTTGGTGAAGGTGCGCGCCGAAGGGGCGCAGCGCCCGGAAATCAAGCGCGTCGCGGACATCTTTCGCGGCCAGATCGTTGACCTGACGCCAGATGCCTATACCGTGCAACTCACGGGCCCCAGCGAGAAGCTCGACGCTTTCATACGTGCTATCGGCCGCGCCGCCGTGCTCGAAGTGGCTCGCTCCGGCGTGTCCGGCATCGGGCGTGGCGACGCCATGATGCGTCTATAGCAGCTGACGCGCGACGGCGCGGTTGGCGACAACGGGTGCGAGGCGCACCCGCTCAAACCAAGAATTCAAGGAGGCAGCGAATGCGGGTGTACTACGATAAGGACGCGGACCTCTCCGTCGTCCAGAACATGCAGGTGGCGGTGATCGGCTATGGCTCCCAAGGCCACGCCCACGCCAACAATCTGCGCGATTCCGGGGTTGCGGACGTGCGCATCGGGCTGCGCCCCGGCGGCGGTTCTTGGGCCAAGGCGGAAAGGGCGGGTTTCAACGTGGCGCCAGTGGCCGAGGCGGCGCAGGGGGCCGACCTCGCCATGATCCTCGCGCCGGACGAACATCAGCAGCGCATCTGCCAAGATGAAGTGCTGCCAAACATCGCAAGCGGGGCGGCGCTCGCGTTCGCGCATGGCTTCAACATCCACTTCGGTTTGGTGGAGCCGCCGGAGGATTTGGACATCATCATGATCGCCCCCAAGGGCCCGGGCCACACCGTGCGCTCCACCTACACCGAAGGCGGCGGCGTGCCGTCGCTCATCGCCATCGGCCAAGATGCCAGCGGCCGCGCCAAGGACATCGCGCTGTCTTACGCCACCGCCATTGGCGCCGGGCGCGCCGGCGTCATCGAGACGACGTTCAGGGAGGAAACGGAAACAGACCTGTTCGGCGAGCAAGCCGTGCTTTGCGGCGGCGCCGCGGCGTTAGTGACCGCCGGCTTCGAGACCTTGGTGGAGGCCGGATACGCGCCGGAAATGGCGTACTTCGAGTGTTTGCACGAACTCAAGCTAATCGTGGACTTCTTCTACGAGGGCGGCGTGAGCAACATGTGGTACACCGTCTCCAACACCGCGGAGTACGGCGGCCTCACGCGCGGCCCGCGCATCGTCACGGACGAGACAAAGCAGGAAATGAAGCGCATACTCGAAGACATCCAGTCGGGCAGGTTCGCCCGCGAGTTCGTCGGCGAGAACCAGGCTGGAGCGCCGAGCATGAAGGCGATGCGCCGCCTTGTCGGCGAGCATCAGCTAGAACAGGTCGGCGCGAAGCTGCGCGCAATGATGCCGTGGATCGAGGCCAACAAACTGGTGGACCGCGAGCGGAACTGACACGAACATGGGAGTGGTTAAACGCAGCCGCCATTGCCCGGACGGGCGCCAAGGGCTGTGAAACGCCGGGAAGACAAGGCGGGGGGCGCCGCCGACACCCCAGTTCGGCCGCGCTTGCGGGCGGTGGACGAACTGCGCCGTGCCCCGCGCGACCGCTACCGCCGCGGCATCGCCTTGCTGCCCAACCTCATCACCACCGGCGCCATGTTCGCCGGCTTCTACGCCATCGTGGCCGCCATGAACGGGCGCTACGTCGCCGCCGGCGTGGCTGTCTATGTGGCGATGTTCTTGGACGCCGCGGACGGCCGGGTAGCGCGGCTGACGAGTTCCGAAAGCGCGTTTGGGGCCCAGTACGACAGTTTGTCAGACATGGTGGCCTTTGGCGTGGCGCCGGCGCTGGTCACGTTCTCTTGGGCGCTTTCCGGCCTTGGCCAAGTGGGGTGGGTGGTCACGTTCGTGTACATGGCGTGCGCGGCGTTGCGGCTCGCGCGCTTTAATGCCGCGGCCAGCGAGGATCACTCGGCGTTCATGGGGCTGCCGAGCCCTGCCGCCGCCGGGCTGGTGGCGAGTGCCACATGGGTTTGGAGCGAAGCGGCCGGCGCGGATCCGAACATCTTGGCACGGGCTGGCATTGCTTTGGTGGCCTTGGCCACCGGGCTGCTCATGGTGTCGAACTTCAAGTACTTCTCGCTCAAGGTGATCAACTTCCGGGATCGCGTGCCGTTCGTGACGCTGGTGGCCGTGGCGCTTGGCTTCGCCATCGTCGTGGCAGACCCGCCTCGGGTGCTGCTCGTGATCTTTGCTGCCTACGCGCTGTCCGGCCCGGCGCATTACTTTTGGAACAAAGCGCGTCGGAGCAGTGGCGACAGCGCGGTGGAAAAACATGGCTGAGCGGATACGTTCCTACGAAATCACCCCGGAATCTGTGTGGCTGTCGCGCCGCGCCGTGCTCGGCGCCGGCGTTGCTGGGCTTGCGGCGTGGCCAAGCCACGCGCTGTCGCAGGATTGGCTCGGCCAGCGGGGTTTCGCGCCGGGCGCGCCCATCGCCGACGAGGCGGAAACCCCGTTTGAATACGCTTCGGCCTACAACAACTTCTACGAGTTCGGCAGCGACAAGGACGACCCATCGCGGCATGCCCACGAAATGACGGTGGATCCGTGGACGGTGGAGGTGTCTGGCGAGGTGGCGAAGCCCGGCAAGATCGGCATTGAAGACCTGCTGGGTGGCATCGACCTTGAGGAGCGCATCTATCGCCTGCGTTGCGTTGAGGCTTGGTCGATGGTCATCCCGTGGATCGGTTTCCCGGTCAAGAAGCTCATCGAGCGCTTCGAGCCCACAGGCGCCGCCCAGTACGTTGCGTTCGAGACGCTGGTGCGGCCAAGCGAGATGCGCGGCCAGCGTTCGTTCTTCTCCAGCATCGATTGGCCCTACGTGGAGGGCCTGCGCTTGGACGAGGCCTACCACCCGCTTGCCATCTTCGCCGTCGGCATGTACGGCAAGGTGCTGCCGAATCAGAATGGCGCGCCGCTGCGTTTGGTGGTGCCTTGGAAGTATGGCTTCAAGAGCATCAAGTCCATCGTCGGCATTCGGCTCACGCGCCGCCAGCCGCCCACCACTTGGAACTTGCTGCAGGCGCGCGAGTACGGCTTCTATGCCAACGTCAATCCCGCGGTGGATCATCCGCGCTGGAGCCAGAAAACGGAGCGGCGGTTGCCCAGCAGCCTGTTCGCCCCCAACCGCATCGACACCAAACCATTCAATGGCTACGAGGAAGTGGCGCCCCTCTACGCCGGGATGAACTTGCGCAAGCACTTCTGAGCGCCCGCTGGCCGGGTGGGACGCGGAGCTTTGGTGGCGGACGCCTCGCCTTGTCGCCGTGACGGGGCGCTCTTTCGCCGTCCCCCACATGGCGGGGCGCGGGGCGCAGGGGCCGCCCGAACGTGAACCCGGTGCGGACACGCCGGGTGGATTGGGCGCGGCCGGCGCTTTTCGTCGCCTTGGCCACGCCCTTTGGCCTGCTCGCCCACGACTTTTGGCTTGAACTCCAATCGCCCGGCGCCGCCTTCGGCGCGGACGCTGGCGAGGCCGTGACCCGCTACCTTGGCGAATGGGCCATTCGGATGCTGATGCTGACGCTGGCGGTGTCGCCGGCCGCGCGTCTCTTCAAGCGCCCGCGCCTCGTGCGGTACCGCCGTGTTTGCGGCCTGTTCGCGTTCGCCTATGCGGTCACGCACTTCGCGGCGTACTTGGCGTTGTTGGCTGGGCTGAGCTTGCGCGGTGTGCTGGAGGACTTCATCGAGCGGCCGTACATCACGGTGGGCATCGCTGGCCTGCTCTGCCTCGTGCCGCTGGCCGTCACTTCAACGCGGGGCTGGCAACGGCGCTTGGGAAGCAATTGGCGGCGTTTGCATCGGCTGATCTATGCCATCGGCGCGCTCGCCTGCGTACACTTGTTGTGGCTGTCCAAGGGCGGCTATGGCGAAGCGGCGTTGTATGGCGCCTTGCTGATCGTGCTGCTTGGCGAGCGGGTCGCTAGAGTCGCGCTGCGTCGCCGGGGCGCCGTGGGAAACGTGAGGGGGCGGCGCGGAGCGTGAGGAAGAACAGCGCACAGCGTGGGGACGGAGAAGCAGGGTGAGGAGCGGAAGAGGAGCGGAAGGGTGAGGAAGCGCAGCAACGTGACGGCACCGGACGAACGCGCCCAACAACGGCGCGGCTACTGGCGCGACAACCTGCGGCTCGCGGGCTGCTGCCTAGCGGTCTGGTTCGCCGTCTCCTTCGGTTGCGGCATCCTGCTGGTGGACGTGCTGAACCAAGTGCGCATCGGCGGCTTCGAGCTCGGCTTCTGGTTCGCCCAGCAAGGCAGCATCTACGTCTTTGTCGCGCTCATCTTCTTCTACGCATGGCGCATGGGGAAGATTGACCGCAAGCACGGCGTGGATGAGGAAGATTGATGAGCCTGGCGACGCTCACCTACATCGTCGTCGGCGCCACCTTCGCCCTCTACATCGGCATCGCGTTCTGGTCCAAGGCGCGCACCACTGGGGATTTCTACGTTGCCGGCAAGCACGTCCACCCGGTGGCGAACGGCATGGCGACGGCGGCGGATTGGATGTCCGCAGCGTCCTTCATTTCGATGGCGGGGCTCATCGCGTTCCTCGGCTATGACGGCTCCGTTTATTTGATGGGTTGGACAGGGGGCTATGTCCTCCTCGCCCTGTTGCTGGCGCCGTATCTGCGCAAGTTTGGCAAGTTCACCATCCCAGAGTTCATTGGCGATCGGTACTACTCGCAGACGGCGCGGGTGGTGGCGGTGGCCTGCCTCATCATCATTTCGTTCACCTATGTGGCGGGGCAGATGCGCGGCGTGGGCATCGTCTTCTCGCGCTTTCTCGGCGTGGACGTGGCAACCGGCCTATTGGTGGGCATGGGCGTGGTGTTCTTCTACGCCGTGCTGGGCGGCATGAAGGGCATCACCTACACCCAAGTGGCGCAGTACTGCGTGCTCATCTTCGCCTACACCGTGCCGGCAGTGTTCATTTCCCTGCAAGTGACGGGCGTCGCGGTGCCGCAACTGGCCTTCGGCAGCGGCGCAGGAGGGGGCGAGAGCCTGCTCGCCAAGCTGGACCGGGTGGTGACGGACTTGGGCTTCGCCGAGTACACCAGCGGCTCAAAGAGCCCCGTCGATGTGTTCTTCATCACCTTGGCATTGATGATTGGCACCGCCGGGCTGCCGCATGTGCTGGTGCGGTTCTTCACCGTGCCGCGCGTCCGGGACGCGCGCACGTCGGCTGGCTACGCGCTGCTCTTCATCGCCATCCTCTACACCACAGCGCCGGCGGTGGGGGCCCTCGCGCGTCTCAATCTCACCACCACCATTCAGAGCGGCCCGGTGGGCGCGGTGGACGGCAACCTCGCCTATGCCGAGCGTCCACAGTGGTTCCGCACTTGGGAAGACACCGGCCTGTTGGCCGTGGAGGACTTGAACGGCGACGGCCGCATTCAGTACTACAACGACGCCGACGCAGCGTTTGCAGAGCGCGCCGAATCCATGGGTTGGCAGGGCAATGAGCTAACCGTGGACCAAGACATCATCGTGCTGGCCAACCCAGAGATCGCTGGCCTGCCGGATTGGGTGGTGGCGCTGGTGGCCGCCGGCGGCATTGCCGCGGCGCTCTCCACCGCGGCGGGGCTGTTGCTCGTGATTTCGGCAGCGGTGTCGCACGACATCGTGAAGAGTTGGGTGGCGCGAGGCATCTCGGAACGCCAGGAGTTGACCATCGGGCGCATCAGCGCCGCGGTGGCGGTGCTGCTCGCCGGCTACCTAGGCTACAACCCGCCGGGCTTCGTGGCGCAGGTGGTGGCGTTCGCGTTCGGCATCGCCGCGGCGTCGCTGTTTCCTGTCATCCTGCTCGGCATTTTCGCCGCCCGCATGAACCGCGAAGGCGCCATTGCCGGCATGTTGACGGGGCTCGTCTTCACCGTCGGCTACATCGCGTATTTCAAGTTCCACATGCAGCCATTGGGCGGCAACGTGAAGGAGAACTGGCTGTTTGGCATCTCGCCGGAAGGCATCGGCGCGGTGGGCGCCATGTTGAACTTCGCCGTCGCCATCGCGGTGAGCGCGGCCACGAAGCCGCCGCCGGCGGAAACGCGGGCGTTGGTGGAGCGCATCAGAACGCCCCGCTGACCCGTCGACCACCGTGAGGGCGCCGCTGTGGGCGCGGCTTCAGCCCGGCGACGCGGGGTTCAGCGAGCCAGACTTGAAACCGGCGAGATCGAGTGCCACGAACCGATAGCCGCAGGCCTTGACGCGCTCCACGAGGACATCGCGCTTGGCCAGGGCGGCCTCGAACTCGTCTGGCATCACCTCCAACCGCGCCACTTCGCCGTGGTGGCGCACGCGGAATTGGGAAAACCCCAACGCGAGCAGGGCGGATTCGGCGCGTTCGATCTGCAGCAACAGCCCGGCGTCGATGGCCGTGCCGTAGGGGACGCGGCTCGAAAGGCAGGCGGATTGAGGCTTGGCGGCGTTGTCTAGCCCCAAGGCGGTGGCCAACGCTCGCACATCGGCCTTGCGCAGGCCTGTTTCCGCCAGCGGGGCGCGCACGCCATGCTCGCTGGCGGCGACGAGGCCGGGGCGATGATCCCCCAAGTCGTCCACGTTGGTGCCGTTGAAGACCACTTGGAAGCCCTCCGCGCGGGCGATGCCGTCGAGCTGGTCGTAAAGGGATGACTTGCAGAAGAAACAGCGGTTGACTGGATTGGCCCGATAGTTGGGGTTGTCCAACTCATCGGTGACGATGACGCGGTGCGCCATGCCCCACTGCTCCGCCAGCGTCTGCGAGAGGTCCAAGTCGCTGCGCTTCAGGCTGGCGGAACCCGAGGTCACCGCCAGCGCCTTGGCGCCAAGGGTTTGGGCGGCAACGTATGCCACCAGCGACGAATCCACGCCGCCAGAGTAGGCGACCACGGCAGAGTCGAAGCCGCCGATGAAGGATTTCAAGGCGTCGTACTGCGCCTGCGTCTCGACGTTCATGGCGCCTATGTTAAGGGCAACGCGGGGTGATGGGTGAGCGGGTGGCGGCAATCACAAGCGATTGATCCGGCTCGCCAAGAACCCCGCCCCGAAACCATTGTCGATGTTCACCACGCAAACGCCGGATGCGCAGCTATTGAGCATGCCGAGCAATGCTGCGAGGCCGCCGAACGCGGCGCCGTAGCCCACGCTCGTCGGCACGGCGATCACGGGCTTGTCAATGAGCCCGCCGACCACGCTGGGCAGCGCACCCTCCATCCCGGCCACCACGATCGAAACCTTGGCGGCGCGCAAGTGCTCCACCCGCGCCAGCAGGCGATGGATGCCGGCGACCCCCACGTCGCTGATGCGCGTCACGGGGTTGCCGAAGAACTCGCAGGTGACTGCCGCTTCCTCGGCCACCGCCGCATCCGAGGTGCCGGCGGTGACTACGGCGATGCGGGTATCGGCGGCCGGCGCCTCGCGCTGGCGCAAGGTGATGGCGCGGGCCACGGGATGGTACTCCGCGTCGGCGGCTTGCCCCTTGATGGCGGCGTACTTTTCCGGCGCCACGCGGGTGGCCAGCACGTCCTCGCCGCGTTCGCGCAGGGCTTGGAGAGACGTGAGGATTTGCTCCGGCGTCTTGTGTTCGCCGTAGATGACCTCGGCGGCACCGGTGCGGCGGCGGCGATCATGGTCTGTGGTGACGTCGCCGGCGGCCTCGAAGTAGCAGGCGTCGATGCGCTGCAAGGCGAGCTCCAACGGCGCTTCGCCGGCCTTGAAGGCGGCGAGGATGTCCGTGAGCTGCGTCAGCCGTTCATCCATGCCGCCGCCTCGCGTTCGAGCGCCGCCTTCACGGCCAGATAGTCGGCGCCGCGCTCGCTGGCGAGACGCGCCACGTCGTCGTGTTCCACCTTCCAGCGCTTGGCGCCGCCGGGCAGGTGGGCAACCTTCAGCCGCACGGCGCCGAAGGAACTGGGGAACTCGACGGCCTCCCGGGGCAGCATCCACTTTTCCACGTCGTGGCGGCGCAAACCCAAGGTCGTGGAGCCGCGCAGCAAGCGCTCCGCGATGGCCGGCAGCTTCGCCGGCGGCGCCAGCACCGAAACGCGGTGGCCAGGGCGTGATTTCTTCATCAGGCCGGGTGCCACGAAAACGTCCTTGGCGCCAGCTTCCATAAGCGCGTCGATGAGCGGCCCGAAGGCTTCCGGGCTCATGTCATCGACGTTGCACTCCACCTCCACGTTCGCCTCCACGTTGTAGGCGGAGCGCTCGGCCGGCGCTTCCATCTGCCCCTGCATCACGCGCAACACATTGGGAATCTTGAAGTCCGCTTGGCCTAGGCCGTAGCCGATGCGGGATGGGATGAAGCCGGTTGGCGCGTCGAACACATCCACCGCGCCCTTCAGGATGGCTGCGCCGGTGGGCGTGGTGGCCTCCGCAGCGACGCCGCCGAAACGGCAGGGCGCCCCGCGCAGCAGCGCCGCTGTGGCCGGCGCCGGCACTGGCATCAGGCCGTGCGCGCAACGCACCATGCCGCCGCCCACTTCCACCTCGCCGCACCAGACGCGCTCCACGCCCAAGCATTCGAGGCCGATGGCGGCCGCGGTGATGTCCACGATGGCGTCCGTGGCGCCCACTTCATGGAAATGCACGGCCTCGATGTCGATGCCGTGGACTTGCGCTTCCGCTTCAGCGAGGGCTTGGAACATGCCGATGGCGCGGCGTTCCACGCCGGCGTCAAAGCCGGCCGCTTGGATGATATGTGCGATGTCGGCTAGGTGCCGATGCGGTTTCGGCGCCGCGTCATCCACGACCACGGTGGCCTTGACGCCGGCGATGCCCATCTTGACGTCGCGCTCGAGCCGCAGCTCAAACTCGGCGGCGAGTGAGAGCTTGTCGAGTTCCGCGCGCAAGTGCGCCGCCGGCACGCCGACGTCCACCAACGCGCCGATGTGCATGTCGCCGGCGATGCCGCTGAAGCAGTCGTACAGAAGCGCGTTGACCATCGTGGCATCTTAACTGATGCTTATCTCGTGCTTGAGGCCCGAGCTCGGTGCCGGCTTGGGCGCCAGTGCCGGGCGGGTTGCTTGGAAGACGGCGAGGGAGTGCCATCATGCGCGCCATGTGGCCGTGCAAACGGTTGGACTTCAGCTGGGCGGATTGGCGCTTTGCCCTGCGCTCGTGCGTGGCGCCGCCGGCCCTGCCGAGCGTTGAGGAGCGACTTCTGCGCCACGCCGGCGGCGAGCGGGCAGCGTTGGCTTGCCTGACGGCGCGCTCGGCGTTCGACCTCTTCCTGCGCGCGCAGCATTGGCGCCGTGGCGACGAAGTGATCTTCTCCGCCCTCACCGTGCCAGACATGCCGGCCTTGGCGCGCCAGCATGGGTTGACGGTGGCGGCGTTGGACATCGACCCGGTCACCGGCGCTTGGGATGCAGCCGAGCTTGAAGCGCGCTGCGGCCCGCGCACCCGCGCCGTGGTGTTCGCGCACTTGTTCGGTGCCCGCAACGACTTGCGGGCGACGCTCGCGGTGGCCAAGCGGCGCGGCATCGCCGTGGTGGAAGACTGTGCGCAAGCCTATGCGGGGCCAGACTGGTGGGGCTGCCCGGAGGCAGATGTATCCCTCTTCTCATTCGGCTCGATGAAAACCGCCACCGCTTGCGGCGGTGCCCTCGCGTTCGTGCGCGATGCCCGCTTGGCGGCGGCGATGCGCGAACTCAGCCGGCACGACCCGGTGCAGCCCACGGGCGAGTTTTGCCGCCGCGTACTCGTCTTGGGCGCTCTGCAGTGCTTGGCGCACCCGCGCGTGTTCGGCGCACTTCACAGTCTCGCAGCGCTTGCGGGGCAAGACTTGGAGCAACTTACGCACCGCGCCACCCGCAACGTGCCAGCCGGGCGCTTGGCCGGCTTCATTCGGCGGCGGCCAAGCGGCGCGTTGCTTGCTTTGTTGGAACGCCGCTTGGATGAAGGACACGCGCCGCTGGTGCGCCGTCGGAACGCGGCACGGCGACTCTTCGACGCGCTTGGGGCAGGGCCATGTTTGCCCACTGCGCCCACTGCAACGGCCACGCCGCACGGCCATTGGATGGTTCCCGTGTACGCCGCGGACAGCGAGCGTTTGCGCTGCGGCTTACGCAAGGCAGGCTTTGACGCCATGCGCTGCCGCATGGCAGTCGTGGATGACGGCGTCACGCCGACGCCAGGAGCGCAGCAGCTCAGCGGCGCGCTATGCTTGCCGTTCGACCCAACGATGCCGGCCGCGGAGCTTGAGCGGCTCGGCGCGTTGACACGGCAACTGATCGAGGGTCAGAGCGTCGCCGCTGGCGGCAAGGCTGCTTAAGGGTGGGTGGCGAAGGGGCGATTGCATGCGCAAAGCGCTGACAGTGCTCGCGCACTTGGCGGCCATCGTCTGCCTTTACTTGGTGGTGAGCGGCGCCTTGTTCCTCGGCTTGCAGGTGAGCCCGACCTACGGCACCGTCGCGACGCTCGCCGCCATGGCCCTCGTTGGCGCCTATGTTTACTTCGGCTTCATCCGCAAGCGGTGCGCTGGCAGCCGGAACCCGCGCCGCAGTCCCCCGCAATAGACCCGCCCAAAAGGACCCGCGCTAGGGGAGCAGGGCGCCGCCGTCCACGTCGAGGGTGGCGCCGGTCATGAAGTCATTGCTGATGGCGAACAGGATCGCGGCCGCCACTTCTTCCGCCCGCCCAGCGCGGGCAATGGGCTGATTGCGTGTGGCGGCGCCCAACAGTTGCTCGCGGGCTTGCCCCTGTGCGGGGAACATCGGCGTGTCGATGACGCCGGGCGACACCACGTTGATGCGCCGCGGCGCGAGCTCGGGCGCCACGCCGCGCGCGAATCCCTCCACCGCGTTGCCCACCGTGGAGATGGCGATGGCGCCGGGATTGCACTTGCGCGCCGGATAACCGCTCACCAGCACGATCGCGCCGTCTGCCGCCAAGTGTTCGGCGCCTAAGCGCACGGCGTTCACATATCCCCACAGCTTGCGAAACGAGCCTTGGAAGCCATCGAGATCCATCGCGAGGAAGGGCCCCGATGCGCGTTCCCCGCCGGTGGCCGCAGCGACCAAGATGTCGAAGGGGGCGCACTCGGCGAACAAAGCGCTCAAGGCATCGCGGTCGAGCACGTCCACTTGGCGAAACGACGCCCCGGCCGGCGCTGCCGCTGCGGCCTTGTCGATGTTGGCTTGGGAGCGGCTGGCGGCGATGACGTCGGCGCCTCCGGCCGCCAGCTGAAGCGTGGCGGCGAGCCCGATGCCAGAAGTGCCGCCCAAGACGACGGCGCGTTTGCCGGCGATGTCCATGTGGATGCCTCGTCAGTGCTTTAGAAGGGTTGTTGCTGCGCCGTTTGGCGTGGCTGCGGACGTTCCGGGTTTGGCTCTCAAGGTGCGCAGCGTCACTCGATTTCTCCGCCGGCGGCCACGGCCTCTTTGACGGCTGCCGCCATGCGCTCAAGGGCCGCTTCGTCCGAGCCGCGCATCACGAGCATGGTGCCGTAGCGCTCATCCCGGTAGAAGGGATAGCTGCCGAGCTCCACTGTTGGGTGGCGCTCCTGCACGGCGCCGAGCGCGGTGGCGACTTCGCCCTCGCTCACATAGGCGGTGATGGAACGCGAACGGGTGACGGCGCCACCCTCCAACTGGTCCTCGAGCGAGGCAAGCATGACCTGCATCACCCTTGGAATGCCCGCCATCACGAACACGTTTCCCATGCGGAAGCCCTGCGGGCCCCAAGGGTTGTCGATGAGCGTCGCGCCCTCGGGGATGCGCGCCATCCTGAGCCGCGCGTTCATCACTGCGTCTGGCGCCGGCCGGCGGCGGATGACGGCGGCGATTTCCTCGTTCATCACCAACGGCACGCCGAACGCCGCGGCGATGCACTCGGCGGTGATGTCGTCGTGGGTGGGGCCGATGCCACCGGTGGTGAACACATAGTCGAATGTTGTTCGCGCAGCGTTCACCGCGGCCACCACCACGTCTTGCACGTCTGGCACCACGCGTGCCTCGCGCACCTGCACGCCCCACTCATTGAGCTGCTTGGCGAGGTGGGCGAGGTTGGTGTCCTGCGTGCGGCCGGAGAGGATCTCGTTGCCGATGATGACGACGCAGGCGGTGACGATGCGTTCACTCATGGCTGTTCACCAGACCTGCCTTTTGCCCGTGGCGTGGTTCACGCCGAGCGGAAGATCCCGTTCCCGGCGTCGCCTCTGCCGACCGCTGCGCCGCGGCGGCCCATGCCACCGCCATCATCGGCCGACGAACTGCGGTGCGCGCTTTTCCTTGAACGCGCGCCGACCTTCCTTGTAGTCCTCGGAATCAAAGCAGGCGTTCACCAGTTGCCGCACGGCGTTGAGGTCGGCAGTCTGTCCGCCGCCCTCCCAAGCGTCCACCGCGGCCTTGGCCGCCTTGACTGTCAGCGGGGCGTTGGCCGCCACCCGCTCGGCGTAGCCGATGACGGCGTCTGCGATGTTGTCGCGCTCCTCGATGAAACTCACCAAACCCATGCGCAACGCCTCGTCCGCGGGCATCAGCCGCGCCGAGAATAGGATGTCGCGCGCGTTCGCTGGCCCCACCACCCGGGACAACTTGGCGAGGCCCTCATAGTCGTAGCCGAGGCCCAGCCGTGCCGCGGGGATGCCGAACGTGGAATCGGGCGTGGCGAAGCGGATGTCCGCATTGAGCGCCGTGGCGAGGCCGCCGCCGATGCAATAGCCCTCGATCTTGGCGATGAGCGGCTTGGAGAAGCTGCCCAACGCCCGACCGCCCCGCGCCGACGTGCGCGCGTACTCGGCCTTCTGCTCCGCACTCGAGCGCTTGGCGTCGAACTCGCTGATGTCTGCGCCAGACACGAACGCTTTGCCGCCGGCGCCCTGCATCACCACCAAGCGCACTGCGTCATCCAGCTCGAAGCGCTCCAAGATGTCGCCGATGGCTTGCCACATCTCAAGCGACAGGGCGTTGTGCCGCGCTGGGTTGTTGAACGTCATCCAGCCGATGCCGGCGTCGATGCGGGCGCGCATCTTCTCGGTGTTGAGGGCAAGCTCCATGCCGGGCAGGGTCTTCGTTGCGATGGTTGAGGCACAGTTTATACCGAGCGCCCACGGCCTTGGCACCGAAGGCGACGGCGCCGGCTGGTCGGCTTGCTCGCGACGGCTGGCGGGGCGTCGCCTCGCCGCCGGCCGCCTCGGCGCGGCAGTGAACGCTTGGCCGATTCTGCTAAGGTGCGGCCACCTCCGCCGGCGAGCAACGCATGGACTTTCAGGCAACCGACGAACATCAGCTCATCCGCGAATCCGTCCGGCGCATCTGCGCAGACTTCCCGGACGAATACTGGTCGCAGTGCGATGCCGAGCACCGCTTTCCGCGCGAGTTCTACGACGCCTTGGCGGCCGCCGGCTGGATTGGCGTCGCCATTCCGGAAGCCTACGGCGGCAGCGGCAACGGCATCACCGAAGCCTCCATCGTGTTGGAAGAGGTGGCGGCCAGCGGCGCGGCCATGAACGGCGCCAGCGCCATCCACCTCTCCATCTTTGGCATGCATCCGGTGGTGAAGCACGGCAGTGCGGACATGAAGGAGAAGTACTTGCCGCGCGTGGCCAACGGCGACTTGCACGTTGCCTTCGGCGTCACGGAGCCAGACGCCGGCACGGACACCACCTCCATCAAGACCAGCGCCCGCCGCGACGGCGACCACTACGTCGTGCGCGGCCGCAAAGTGTGGACCACCAAGGCGTTAGATGCGGAGCGGGTGTTGTTGTTGACGCGCACCACGCCGGCGGACGAAGCGCCGAAGCGCTCCGCCGGCATGACATTGCTGCTTGCCGATCTCAAGCGGCCCGAAGTCACCATCTCGCCGATCGACAAGGTGGGGCGCAACGCCGTGGCGTCCTGCGAAGTGGTGTATGACGACCTGCCGGTTCACATCACGGACCGCGTGGGTGAAGAGGGCAGGGGCTTTCACTACTTGCTCGACGGCCTGAACGCCGAGCGCATCCTCATCGCCGCCGAGGCGCTGGGCATCGGTCGGGCGGCGTTGCGGCGCGCCGCGGACTACGCCCGCGAACGGGTGGTGTTCGGGCGCCCCATCGGCATGAACCAAGGGGTGTCGTTTCCGCTCGGGGAGGCGCGGATGCGGCTCGACGCCGCGGAACTGATGATCCGCAAGGCCTCTTGGCTCATCGATCAAGGCTTGCCCTGCGGCGCGGAAGCGAACATGGCCAAGTGGCTGGCGGCGGATGCGGGGTTCCAAGCTGCGGACCAAGCCATGCAGACCCACGGCGGCTTCGGCTACGCGCGGGAGTACCACGTCGAGCGCTATTGGCGCGAGGCTCGGCTCATGCGCATCGCGCCCATTTCACAGGAGATGGTGCTGAACTTCGTGACGGAGCATGTGCTCGATTTGCCGCGTTCGTATTGAAGGGCCGCGGGCGTCGCCTCCCGTCAGCGCCCGCCGCCGAGCCGCTTGCGTTTGTTGTCCACGTAGTCCACCAAGATGTACTCGCCCAGCCGCTCGGGCGTCGAGTAAAACACCCTCCCGCCGTTGATGCGCGCCATCTGTTCCATGAACTGCTTCAAGTGGTCATTCGCGTCGAGCATGAAGGTGTTGATGGCGATGCCCTTGCGCGTGCAGCGCCGCACGGCGCGAAATGTCGCCCGCCAAGTCTCCAGGGTGGGCGGATAGGCGAACTGATGCCGCCCGTTCGGCAACAGATGCGCCGTGGGCTCGCCGTCGGAGATCAAGATGATTTGCTTGGTGCCGGCGCCGTCGCGGCAAAGCAGCTGCTCGGCGAGCAGCAGCGCGTGCTGCATGTTGGTGCCCAACACATATTCGTCCCACTGCAAGAACGGCAGGTCACGCGGTTTGAGTTCGTTGGCGTAGGCGGCGAAGCCAATGATGTGGAAGCTGTCGCGGGGATACTGTGAAGTAATGAGGTGATGCAGGGCGAGGGCCACCTTTTTGGCAGCTTCGAACGAGCCGCGCAACGCCATGGACCACGATTGATCCACCAGCATGGCCGTGGCCGTGGAGGTGAGCCGCTCGGAACGGTCCACCTCGAAATCGTCGGCGCGCAGCTTGATGGGCAGGGCGGGGCCTTCCCGGTCCATCGCGTTGCGGATCGTGCGCGGCATGTTGAGGTGGAAGGCGTCGCCGTGTTCGTAGGGCTTCGTCTCTGCCATGCGCTCGCCAAAACGTCCAGCTTCGGGCAGGGGATGGTTGCCGAGGTTCTGCCGCTTGAGGCGCGCGTAGATTTCGCCCAAGGCATGTTGGCCGATCATCCGCGAGCCACGCGGCGTCAGCTCCCATTTGTCGCCCGCCTCGCGCAGATAGCCGGCTTCCTTGAGCGCATCGAGCAACTCCTTCAGGTTGTCGAGGCCCTCGGCGTCCTCGTCGCCCAACAGTTCGGCAATGGCGTCGCGGTCGATGCGGTCCAAGTCGCCGTAACGCGCCGCGGCCTGCACCTGCTCCATGGTCTCGTCTAGGCGGTGCATCTCCTGCATCAAGCGCATGGCCGCTTCCAAGTCCAACTCGTCGCTGCCGCCGAAGCGGTAGCGGGGGCCGCGCGGATTCAGGAAGTCCATGGCCTTGGTGAGCTGGCGGAGCGCTTGGTCGAGTTCCGGGTCTGCAAATCGGTCTGCCATCATCGACAGCAACTGCGCGCGTTGATCCGGCGACATGGAGCCAAGCATGGATTGCGCCGCAACCATCTGTTGGCGCATCTGCTCCAACAGCGCTTCCAACGTCGCTGGCGGGTTGTCGCCGAACATGTCGCCGAAGCGCGCCATGAAGCCTTCGAAGTCTGGCTCTTCTCCAGCGATCTTCTTCACCAGCATGTCGTGCAGGGCGTTGAGCATCTCCTTCATGCGGGCGATGTCGCCGTCTGAGAGGCGCTGCACCATGTTCTCCACGTCTTTGAAGAACGTCTGCGTCATCGCCTTGCGCAGCTGGTTCAAGAGCGCGATGAAGTCCCGCTGCGCGTCGGGGTTGAGGAACTCGTAGCGTTCAAGGGCCTTGATGCGGCCGGCCGTGTCCTCCGGCAGGGCGTCCAACTCGGCTTGGTTGCGCTCGGCGATCTTGCGCAGCATCTCGTCGGAGAAGGCGTCCTCGCCGCGGGCAGCCCACTCGTCCAGCGTGGCCTGCTCGCGCTTCAGGATGTCGTTGAGCTGCCGCTCGATGTCCTGCATCACGGTGGAGAGGTCGAAGCGGTCCAAGCGTTCACGCTTCTGCTCCCGCAGGCGTTGCAGGAGCTGACGCAAGCCTTGGCTGTGCCCGCCGTCGGCGTTCGGCAGGCCGCGCGCGAGGAGGTTGCGCAAGGCCCAGCCCAAGTCCCCATGCTCCATGAGGTCATCAGCGATGGCGCCCAACACCGCATCAGCATCCACTGCGCCCGCTTGGGTGCCATCCCATTGCGAGTAGCGCGCGCCCAATGGTGGAAAGCGCATGGCGCTAGGCCGTGAAGGCGGCGCCGCCGGGCAGGCTGCGTTTGTTGAGGAGCTTGTTGAGGTGCAGCCCCTCAAGGATGAACTCGATGGCCGCGGCGGTGTGCGCTGCGCCGGCCTCGCCGGCGATGCGCGCCACCGCGTCGCCGAGGCCCTCCACTTGGTCGAGGATGTGGGCGTACTGGCCGGCTGCCGCCGCCTCGCCGGTTTCGACGACCAGCCCTTCACTGAAGGCCAGTGCCACCGATTCCAAGTCGTCCACCTTGAAGCGCCGCTCGAACACCGTTCGCACCGCAGCGTTGACGATGCGCCGGGCGATGGTCTCCTCTTGGCCTTCCTCCATCGCCTCGAACTCCAGCTTGCCTTGCAGCGATGGCGCGATGAACGGCAGATCCGAGATGCGTGGCGCCGCCTCGGCTTCACCAAGGCGCAGGGCGCGGCGCAGCGCGTTCGCTTTCACCGCTTCGAAATTGGCGACGGAAGCGCGCACGGAAACGCCGGAACGCTGGTTGACGTCGGGCGAACGGCGGGCGGCGTGCGTCACTTCGGCGAGGATTTCGCGCATGTAGTCTGGCACCGTGATGCGCCGCCCCGCCGTGTCCAGCTGCGCCGCCTCCTGCTCCATGATGGTGATTTCCTGCTCGATGGAGGCGGGGTAGTGAGTACGAATCTGCGCCCCGTAGCGATCCTTCAGGGGCGTGATGATGCGCCCGCGGTTGGTGTAGTCCTCTGGGTTGGCGGTGGCCGCGAGGAACACGTCCAGGTTCAGGCGCACCTTGTGGCCGCGAATCTGCACATCGCGTTCCTCCAGCACGTTCAAGAGGCCCACTTGGATGCGCTCGGTTAAATCCGGCAGTTCGTTGATGGCGAAAATGCCGCGGTTGGCGCGGGGCACGAGGCCGAAGTGCAAGGTGAGGTCGTCCGACAAGTACCGCCCTTCGGCCACCTTGATGGGGTCTACCTCGCCGATCAAGTCTGCGATGGTGATGTCTGGCGTGGCGAGTTTCTCGCCGTAGCGCTCATCCCGACCCATCCAGTGGATGGGGGCGTCGTCGCCATGCTCGGCGATGAGTGCCTTGCCTTGCGCGCTGATCGGTTGGTAGGGGTTCTCCGGCAGGTCCACATCGGCGAGCACGGGGGTGTGTTCGTCGAGGAGCGTGGTGAGGCTGCGCAAAATGCGCGATTTCGCTTGCCCGCGCTCGCCGAGCAGGATGAGGTCTTGCCCGGCCAGGAGCGCGTTCTGCACTTGCGGGATAACCGTTTCGTCGTAGCCGACAACGCCCGGAAGCAGCGCTTCCCCGGCAATGAGCTTCGCGATCAGGTTCTTGCGCAGTTCCGCCTTCACGGGCAGCACTTCGTAGCCGGCGGCCTGCAGCTGGCCGACGGTCTTGGCTCGTTGCGGCGCGGCGTTCTTGCTCCGAGCCATCTGCGCGGTGAGCCCTTTAGCCGCCGAGCAGCGCGTCGTAGGCGTCGAGGCGCGCCTTCCGCAGGCCCGCGTGGACGCTCGGCTCAGCGTCGATTTCGAGCGCTTCGTCTTGCGCCGTCTGATACGCCGGCCACGGCGGCAACCCTTCGCCATTGGGATCGCCGGTCTTGGCGAAGTTCACCCAGTAGCCCATCGACAGGCGCGTCACGGCCTCGTCGCTCGCATCCCATGCTTCGGGATCCATCATGCCGAAGCCGCTCGAATTGCCGAAGGCGTAGGCGATTTCGGCCGCATGGAAGGCGCCGAGGGAACGGCCATACTCCGCTACGGGCGGGGCATGGTTGAAGAGATAGAGCCAAGCGCGCGTGCCGGCGGCGTCGGCGAGCCGTGCCCAAGTGCGCATCGCCCAAGCGAACATGCGATCGCTCAAAAATTGCTCGTATGCGGTCTTCGGGGATTCCTTGGCGATGGCCTCGTAGGCGGCCAGGAAGGCTGGGGCATGCTCATCGCCAACGGCGTTGGACACCGCTTCGCTCCATCCGGCGTGATCCATCTCTGGGAAACCCATGAACAGTGTGGTGCCTTCGTCCGCGGTGGAGCCGACGATGGCGTCCACTTGGTTAGCGCGCTTGGATTCGAACAACGCCCGCATCTGATCTTCGAACATATGGCCATCGACGAAGATGGAGCGCCACGGCGCGGCCACGCCAGACTCGGCGATTGCCACGATCAGCGCCTTGGCGTCCTGTGCCCGCAGCGCCGCCAAGGCTTCAGGCCCTTCACCCTCTACGCCCAAGGCGCTGGCGAGCCCCAGGCCGATGTCGTGCCCGCCACCGGTGAGCGTGCCCGGGAGCACCGTCGAATCCGTAGAACCGCTGGCTTCGGTGAGCGTCGCGTGCCGGTCGAAGCAGCCGCCGGACTGGGCGATGGCTTTCTGGAACAGGCCGGCCGCCAGCGGCGTTGCGGTGAGGTAGCACACGCTCATGGAGCCGGCGGATTCACCGAAGATGGTGACGTTGTCTGGGTTGCCGCCGAACGCGGCGATGTTGTCGCGCACCCATTGGAGCGCGGCGATTTGGTCGTGCAGCCCTTGGTTGCCAGAGGCGCCGTGCGGGGATTCCGCGGTGAGGGCGGGGTGCGCGAAGAAGCCGAGCAAACCCAAGCGATAGTTGACGGATACCAACACCACCCCCTCGCGCGCCAAGCGCTCGCCGTCGTAGACGGGAGTGCGCGACGCACCCATCACGAAGGCGCCGCCGTGGATCCACACCATCACGGGGCGCTGCTCGTCCGCGCGGCCGGCCCCGGTCCAAACGTTGAGGTAGAGGCAGTCTTCATCTTCTGGCATGGGCCCCGCGTTGTAGAACCCTTCCTGCGGCGGTGGCTGCAAACAGGCCGGCGGCAACTCTGTCGCATCGCGCTCACCTTCCCACGAAGCTGCGGCGACGGGGAGCTTCCAGCGCAGTTCGCCCACCGGGGGTGCGGCGTAGGGAATGCCCTTGAAGGCGAGCACCGCGCCATCTTCGGTAGAGGCACCACGCAAGACGCCGTTCGCCGTGGCCAGCGTTGTGCTGAGCGCCGGGGCGGGCGGCTCGACTTCAGGCGCGGCCGCTTCCGGCGGTGGCGCTTCCGGCGCACATGCAGCGATGCAGAGGCAAACAACGGGAAGGGCACGGCGCATGGCGTTTCCTCGTTTGGGCTGGCGTCAGACGGCGTATTGGTGGGCGGTGGCGGCCGCGGCGAAGTTGTCCTTCAGGATGGCGTAGCTCTGGATGTCCGCGTTCACGACGTCGAGGCCGTGTTCCAGCACGTAGGCGTAGCTGCGTTGGAAATCCGTGAACGGGGCGCTCATCAACCCGCCGTCGTAATGCTTGTTGAACGCCTTGGCATCGCCCCGCCCCAGCCAGCCGCTGCCGGCGAGGAGCCGCCCGACCTTCATGCCGACCAAACCGACGCCAGCCTCCCGCGCGCGGTCGAGCTGCGGGCGCAGCGCCGTCATGCTCGGCGTGCCGGCGAGGATGTCCTTCGCCTCCCAGTCGTACCAGCCGGCCGGGGTGATGGCGATCATGGCAAGGTCATACCAGCCCGAGTCCACGGCGGCATCCAGCACTTTGGCGGCGTTCTGGTGGGTGCTCACGCCGTAGTGGGACACCTTGCCGGCCTGCTTGGCGGCCTGGAACGCGCTATACAGCTCTTCCGCCGCCACCACGCTGGGATTGTTGGCGCCCATCTGGTAGTAAGCGTCCACGTGCTCGACGCCGAGGTCCCGCAGGCTGCCATCGAGCATTTCCGTCCATGTGCGGGCGGCTTGCCGCGCCTGTTCCGGCGTCACCTCGGCATTGGGGTCGATGTCCACATACGTCAACGCCTTCGAGATGAGGTACACGTCGTCCCGGTGGCGCTTGAGGAAGCCGGCCATGTTGCGCTCAGCGTCGCCGTAGTAGCGCCGAAAGCCCACGTCGAAGACGTTGACGCCGCGCTCCAAGGCGCGCTCCAACAGACGGTCATTGGGTTTGCGCGACAGCGCCGCGCCACAACCGAACACCAAGCGGCTCGCGTTGAAGCCCGTGCGGCCGAGCTTGCGGTAGGCCATCGCGGGCCACGGCGTCGCCTCGGGCGCCGCGTCCTGCGCCTCGGCGATGGCGCCGTGCAAGCTGCGCGTGTGCCACAGCGCTTGGCTGCCGACGCCGATCATCGCGGCGTAGCGCATGAACGCGCGGCGGTTGGTGGCGGCGGTTTGCGGGGCGGCGTCGGGCGGCGTCATGGCGGTTTCCGCTTAGGTGTGGAAGTGCCCACTATTCGCCAACGGCCGGGTCAAGTCAACCGGGGCTTGGCTCTCGTGAACCCTGATGGTCTAGTCGGACGTGACGCCCTGCCGCCGGCTGACCTCGCCTCTGCCCGGCTTGGCATTGATCCTCTCTTGAGCCGCGTCACCAAGGAAGACCTCTTGCAGAATCAACGAGTTCCACTCGAAGTCCAAACACGCCCGGCACAAAGAAGGGCGGTTAGGGGCTACCTGCCAAGGCCTTTGTCTCTAGGGCGTTCAATTCTCTTCCAAGCGGCATGATGGAATTGATCCGCAACCTCCCTGAGCTCTTTGCGCAGACGATCATCCTCGGGCGCGAAGTCGGCATCTAGCTCCTCGGCGTTGTCGCTGAGGAAGTGGAGTGCTTCCGACAACGGCATCAATGGCTCAACCGCTTCGTTGTCGATCATGCCGTAGAGGTCTTGGATTTGGCGCTGGTCATAGTGAACGGCCAAGTCCTCAAAGGGATACATGTCATCCGGTCGATCGGTGCCGACGAGGATGGAGCACGCCCCGCGGTCGACATTGAGATGGACGACAAGACGACGGTGACCACCGAGATAGCGTGCCTCGCAGGCCATGGCATAGACCACGTCTCCGACCATCACCGGCTCACCATTGGTGTGGTATCTGCAATCCCAACCAGCGTCACGAAGGTATTGGATACGGTCAATGAGGACGGGATCGGCGTTGTGAGGTTCGGCCATCGAAGCCCTCCTGCAATCAGTCAGACCACATGTGCTGCGGCGACGGAAACACGTTGATGCCGTTCGCATGAAGGTAGCTGAGTTCAAGGAAAAACGAAGATCCTGGGCGGGCAAGTCGAGGATCCGAGGAGAAGATAAACTTGTCTCCAGCCGCTAGCATCTTGTCAAGGAAGTATTGGTTGGCGACCCATTGATCCTGCAGCGATAGAGCAAACCAAATGCTGGGATCGATCTCGAAACGACGAAAGCCGATTTGGTCGGAAAGACTGATGTAGCTAGGGTAGGACCCCAACACCGTTGTCGCCATCGCTTTGTCCCGGCCCTCCCTTCTCCACAACGACCATATCACAGGAGGGGTTTCTGCGGCTGGCCGGACCGCGGGGTTGGCGCCGACGACGCTCCCGGGCGTGTTGTCAGGCCGGGCGATGTCTGCAGTCGGTGCGCTTGGTGGCATGTATCGGAGGTGGATCATTGCTTCTGTGCGTTTGGCAAAGCAGCTCGGGCTGAGGACGCTGGGCATCGGGCCGATACACGTGAGCACTCCGCAGGCGCAGGGCGGGCGGAGTGCGCCAATCGGACGCCGCCGTCCTCGGCATTGCGCGGTTCACGCTGAACGCCGCTGCCGGGCGTCTGCTCCGCGTCCTTCCTCGGACGGCTGCGGCAAGGCGTGGCGCCGAGCGCGGCGCGTGGGCGTTTCGGGGGGCTTGGCCGCCAAGAAGCAGAATGAGCCAAGCAGCGCTCCGATGGCGAGCGTGGTGAAGCCGCCCTCATAGGTGCCTGAGGCGTCGGCCATGAGGCCGGCGACGATAGGGCCAGCGGACATGCCCAGCATCACGATGAGCGACGAGAAGCCCATGATGGTGCCGAAGGCCGCGGCGCCGAAGTAATCCGCTCGGAGCGCCACCATCTGCGGGCCGCGCACGCCCCAGCCCAAACCATGCGTCACCGCGAACGCGAGCACCATGAAGAGGTTCTCTGCGAACGCCAAGAGAATGAGGCCGACGGCGTGGGCGAGCATGCAAGCGACGCAGATCATGCGCTTCTCGAAACGGTCTCCAAGGAAGCCGCCGATCAGCTGCCCGCCCATCTGGCTCGCCGTCATCAGCGCGATCACCGCGCCGCTCACGGTGAGGGAATAGCCCAGCCCCTCCGTGAGATGAGGCGCCAGATGGACCATCACCGCGGACACCACGAGCAGCGACGCCGCGTGGCCGAACGAGATGAGCCAGAACGCCGGCGTGCGCAGCGCTTCGCCGGCGGTGTGGTCCGCGCGCCGCGGCGGCAACGTCGAGCGGGCATCGACTTCCGGGGCTGGTGCCACGCCATCTGGAAACTCGCCCGGCCCCGGCCGGTGACGGATCACTTGCGTGAGCGGCAGCCCGACGACCATCACGATGATGCCGGAGGCAAACGCCGTGGCGCGCCAGCCAAACGCCTGTAAGGAAAAGACGACCAGCGGCACCAACAGCCCGCCCACCGAGTAGCCGACTTGGGCGAGTGCCACAGCTTTGGCGCGACGTTGCTGGAACCAGTGGACGATGGCGATCATCAAGGTGTGGAAGCCGCCTAAGCTGGAACCCACGGCGACTAGCGCAAACGTGATATAGAAGGCGAGGATGGACTCGACGTAGCTAAACAAGATGAAGCCGAGGCCGAAGATGACGGTGCCGATGCGCAGGATGGGACGCGGCCCGAACCGATCCACCAGCCAGCCCTGCAAGGGCCCCAGGATGCCACTCTCGATCCTGGTGAGCGCGAACGCGCCGGCGATCACCGCCTTGCTCCAATCGAACTCTTCCTGCAGCAGCACGACGTAGGCGCTGTAGGACTGCATCCAGAGCATGCCGGCGAGCATCTGGATGCCACTCGACGAGCCGACGATCCACCAACCATAGAAGATCGCCCCGCCGGGGCGGATGACGGCGTCCGCACGCTGGCGCAAAGCGCCAAGGGAGAGCATCGGCGAAGCCCGGCCAAAACCAAGCAGTATCGCAGACTTGGGGGAAGGGCGATGGCGGGGGGGGGGGGGCTGAGCGCGGTGGCTAGGAGTTGGCGGTGAGCGCGGCGACGATGTAGGGCAAGGCGCGCTCGGTCTTCAGCGGCCGATCAAGAGCGCGTCATCCCGCTCGCCCCAGCAAACGCAAGAAACTGACGCAATCCTGTTTGTCCGGGAACGATCCTCGCACTTCCCGACCATTCGAGTAGCGAACAGTTAGCTCGTAGTGATCGAAGCGGCTTGCAGGCGTCGCTTCATCGTAGCCCTCAATGAAGTGGATGGCGCCGTCGATGGCTTCGAAGCGGACTGATGTGCCCGACAAGGCCAGCACCGCAACCTGTGTGACACGCCGTTCCAGGCAACTCCGCAGCGATTGGAAGAAGGGATCGAACTCGCTGGCGCACACGCTGGCGATCTCGGCGCTGATCGTCTGCCGGTCATGGGCCGGGAGTGCCTCGTATGACCTGACCTTGCGGCGTAACTCCGCCACGGGCGTGGCCTCATCCGAGGAGACGTCGACACCGACATTGCGGAACGCCTGCAAGATCATCCCGTAGCTGGCGTAGGCGACATGGAAGCCGTGTGAGCGCAACTGATCCCGTGCGCTCTCCGTGAAGTCGCCGGCCAGCACGGCGCCTAGGAACGGCGCCGTGTGCCGGTGAGTCTCAGCCAGTGGCAAGACGGCGCTTTGGATTTCCTGCACCTTGTTCCTAGAGTGTTTCGTATACTTGCGCCATGCGATCTCGATGAAGGCTCGCGGATGTCCTAGCCTCTCTTCGGTGCCGCCGTCCTCCAACACATAGTCCAAATCGTGGCTGTTGCCGTAGGAATCTTGCCACTTCACCTTCGTCTTGCCGCCCCGCACCGGCCGCGGATGCTGGTGGTCCAAGTACGGGCCGAACTCGTGCGCCATCGCTCGAAGTCGGCTGCCAATCGCCGCTTCGACCTCATCCCCGATGATTTGACCGAGTTTGTGCGCCGGCGACTTAGCTACGCTAACCCAGTGCCCACATCCGCCCCTCGCAGAGGGGAACGCGGTGCTTGCGGTTCTTCCACTTCGTATTGCGGTCGCGCGTCTTCTCGAAGGACGTGGACCGGAACCCGGCCGCCAGCGCGAGTTCGCTCAGCCACTCCACCACCGGAACGTAGACGCCGTACGGCGCCGAATCCCCGATGACGAAGCACACCCGGCATGGCGACTGGCACACGCGCCGCAATGCCCGCCAGACTTGGGCGAGATCCAAGAAGTAGCAAGCCACCATGTTGTGGTAGGTCTTCTTGCCGCCGCGGACCAATCGAATCTCCCCCAACCGCGTACATGTGCTTCGCATTTGTGTGGCGATTGGCGCGAGTTCTGGGCTGCTCAGCACTTCGTCGAGATCGACGGCGCTGTTTGGGACGTGTTGTGTGCAGGAGCGCAGCAGATGCTGTCTGATGTGTTGCTGCAAATCTCCCCAACCGCGCACCTCGCCGAAGAAGGTGAGCTCTAGGCGCGTGGCGTCTGCATAGTCGTAGTTGTTGGGATAGGGCGGAGAGGTGACCACGAGGTTGAACCGCCGGTCCGGCAAACCCGCGCAGGTGCGGGCATCGCCCAAGCCGAAATCAGCCCGCGGCCCCGTGACGCCGCCGATTGCCTCCATGTCGTCTTGGATGACTTGGGCCATCGCTTGGAACGCCGCGAACGGCACCGCGACTCGCGCTTTGCGCCGGTCCGGCAACAGGTACTGCCAGTTTGCCGTGCCCACATGGGAAGTCGGGCGCAAAATGGCGGCCAGAGTCAGCCAAGCTAGGCGGCCGGGCGCGGAGTCGCCGTCAACACTCTCCACGGCCCGCCGCAGGCAGTCCAGTTGCCGCAACGCATCGTCCGAGTAGCACCGGCGGATGAGTGGGGCATAGGAGGCCAGGTCCGGCTCGATGCGCTTGGCGCGCGCAAGCACTCGGGCCGCTGTGCGCCGGTAGTCGCTCGGCGAGGAACGGTACGCGAGCTTGGCGTGCGCAACACGCGCGACGAAGGGGTGGGAATCTAGGCCGCAGGACTCGGCGCCACATTGTTCGGCGGCGATGAGCGTGGTGGCGCTGCCCGCGAAGGGGTCGAGAACGCGCACTGGCCGCTCCTCGGCTTCGCTGGCGATGAGGTCCGCAGCCCAAGCGCCGCTGAACCCGGCGCTGTAGCGGAACCACCGATGCACCGGGGCGTCCATGTTGCCGACAAAGCTGCCGGCGGTGTGCTCCGCGTACCGGGGCGGCGCAGGTTCGGGGAACAGTGAACTCTGACGCATTGGGGGCATGAACCAAACCTGCCGGGCCGGCGGTGTCATCTTGGCGCGGCTGGCGCCTTGGGGTCAACGGCAGCGGCCTCGCCCGTGCAAGTGCCCCGGTTCGTGGCTATCAGCCAGACGACAACGGGCTGCAGCCGACTAGTGGAGCCGCTGGTTGCGCGTCCGTCAAGCGCCGATGCGTGGCGCTCTCGGCGGGGATGAGGGTCCCGCTAGCGTCCCCTCACCACCGCGCCAGCAGCCGCGCCGGCCCGCGGAAGAACGGGTTGAATGGGTACTCCAAGTCGTCCAGCTCGGTGAGTTCGAGATTCGGCAGGCGTTGCAAGAGTGTGCCAAGGGCGACTTCGGTTTCGAGCCGGGCCAATTGAGCGCCGAGGCAGAAGTGGATGCCCCCGCCTAAGGACTTTGAGCGCACGAAGGGGCGTTCGATGTCGAGGGACTCGGCATCGTCGTAGATGTCTGGGTCTCGATTCGCGGCGCCCAACAGGCAAATCACCATTTCGCCCGGCTCAAGCCATTGCCCCGCCACCTCCACGGGTTCCTGCACGACGCGTGGCAGTTGCTGCACTGATGAGTCGAAGCGCAGAAACTCCTCAACGGCTTTCGGCATCAGCGCCGGATCAGCCGTGAGGCGAGCGAGTTGGGTTGGATGGCGATGCAAGGCGACCAAGGCGTTGCCGATGAGGTTCACGGTCGTCTCATGGCCAGCCATGAACAAGAGGCGCACGTTCTGCGTGAGCTCTTCATCATCGAGTGCGCCGTGCTCATCCTCGGCGCGCACCAAGTCCGTGGTCAGGTCGTCCGCCGGGGCGTTGCGCTTCACCTCTGCCAGTTCGCGCAGATACGCATCGAACTTGTGTCGCGCCGCGGCGGCTTTAATGTGCCGGGCTTTCTGATCCAAGGAAGGATCGATGCCCGTGCCCCAGCGGATGATCTCGTTGGAAAGGAACCCGAAGTGCTCCCGGTCTGCATCTGGGATGCCCAGCATGTCGGCGATGACCGTGGCGGGAATCGGATAGGCAAAGTCGCGCGAGACATCCATGGTGCCTCGCGGCTCAAGCGCGTCCAGCAGGCGATTGACCAACCCCTGCACGGCAGGCCGCATGGCGGCCACGCGCTTGGCGTTGAATGCCTTGGCAACGAGGCCGCGCAGCCGCGTGTGGTCAGGCGGGTCGAGGTTCAGCATGTTGCGCGGCTCTTCGTCGCCATCTGGGCGCGGCGGCAGCCGATGTTCGGTGCCCGGCGGCGGCTGCTTGCCGAAGCGGCGATCCTTCAGGATGAAGTCGATGTCGTTGTAGCGGGCGGCGTACCAAGCGCCATCGCGTTTGAAGAGGCGCGTTTGGCGGGCGAAGGCATAGGCGCCGTAAGGGTCTTTGAAGAACGACTGCAGGTCTTGCTCGGCGAACATCTGTTCAGCGGCCTTGATGTGACGCCCAAATGTTAAGCAGGAGTTGGCTGGCGGCGCCACACTTCCTTTGCGATTTGTTCTGAGCAGCCTCGTTCCTAAGTGGACTTGCACACGAGGTTCTGCCCTGAATGACGCGATTCGCTGGCCGCATCGCCGGCCAATAGGGCCATGCGTGCTGCCGCCAGCGCACGGCCCGACGTAGCGAGTTGCGCTATGATTTCTGGCGTGATGCGCAGTTCAAGGATCGTCCCATGAGCGATCGTTCCATCAAGCAGGGGGCGTCACGGGTCCCGTGCCCAACGTTCGATGCGACGGCTTTCACCACGCCGAAGCCGTTGTCGGAAGCGAAAGTGGCCCTCGTGTCGTCGGCGTCGCTGCACCATGAGGACGATGACGACTTCGGCGTGTCTGACGCCGGCTACCGTGTGCTCCACCGCCACCGCCGCGACATCGTGGTCGGCCATTGGAGCCCCAATTTCGACGCCAGCGGCGTCACCGCCGATCTCAACGTGGTGTTCCCCATCGACCGCCTGGAGGAGATGGCGGCGGACGGCGCCATCGGCAGCGTCTCAGACATCCACATGGCGTTCGCCGGCAACCAGTTCGATCTGGCGGCGATACGCATGGACGGTGGCCCTGCCGGCGCCAAGCACCTCGCCGAGCACGGCGTGGACGTGGTGCTCCTCACCCCGGTCTGACCCCTCTGCACGCGTACGGTCTGTACGCTCGCGCATGTCTTTGAGGCCGCTGGCATCGCCACCGTCGCCATCGGTTCGATCCGCGAACAGCTCTACGGCACCGCGCCGCCACGCGGCCTGTTTTGCGACTTCCCGCTCGGGCGGCCGCTTGGCGTGCCGAACGATGCGTCCTTCCAGCGTCGCGTCATCGAACGCGCCTTCGGGCTGCTTGAGCGCACCGAGCCAGCCCTTGAAGACTATGATGTGGTGATCGAAGAGGACGATTCGCAAACGCTGGCGTGCCCATTGCCGGCGCGTATGGATCCAGACGCGCATCCGGCGGTTGACGAAGCCAAGGGCCTGCGCCCGGCTTACGAACGCGCCGTGGCAAAGTTCGGCAAGCGCGCCGGCGCCGTGCGATTGCTGGACGCCGATGCCGTCCCCGCCGCCATCGAGGCGTTCATTCGAGTCGCCGAAGGCGAGCCGTGGAAGCAGGCCGGCATCCCCGGCATTCCTGCCCGCGTGTCGCAAGACATCCGCGGCTACTACGAAACGGCTGCATTGGCCATCGCGGACCACACGCCGGCCGCGTGGGCCGGCTACCGTTGGTTCCGCGACCAAACGAGAACTGGCGAAGTCATCCGCAAGGCTCGGGACGCCATGCGCGAAGCGGGCGTGCAGGAACCGATGTGGCGGTTCTTGATGCCGCTGGATTCGTAGCACGGGTTGCTTGCGTACACGGTAGCGCCTCGCTCCACGCCCGCGGCCTCTATTGTCCGCTCCATGCCGAGTGGAACCTGCCGGCACCATGCCTTGGTCCGACGGCTGATCTGCCGGCCGGAAGGTGGTCTCAGCCGGCTCTGTAAATCCAGTGCTCCCGAAGTTTGGCGAGTCCAGCCCTGTGCAGAGTTGCCGTTCGCGTGCCTAGCTCACCACGCTCATTGCGGCGGAAGTCGCGAACCTCGACCTGTGCCAGATATACCTCCTTGAACGACATCGGCGATCGATCGTGTGCAGGTTCAGTGACATTGTCGACGGCGTGGACAAACACACATATCCACTGGTCCCGTGCCCCGTGCGTGTCGACGCCGCCGCCCCTTTTCCTCGTCGACTTGATCTCAACGCCCTCCGATCCGGACTGGACGCTGTCGTGCGGATAGACGCCCTTGACTATCAAGTCTGGATGGCCGTTGGGGTACTTGTTCTCGGTGAGCCCCCGCGAGTGCTTCGCCAGACTGGCGGTCAGCAAGTCAGAGAGCAGCCCTGACATAGCGGCCGGTCGCAGCATCTCTTCGAGCCGATGCAGCCCGCGGTTGATGAGCAGCGTGTTGATGTCAAAAAAGAGATCGTAAACATCCTGCATGGCAACTTCAAAATCGACGAGCCGAAGGGAGTACGGCAAGTCTGCGTCCGGATTGAAGCGATTGCTGGCGACGTGATTCTTGGACTGCCCCGGCACGATTGCCTCTCGCTGCTCAGGCTCGCAAACCGTAGCACAACGCGAGCCACCGCTCTGTGCGGCGACTTGCTGCGAACTCGGTTGCTAGGGCTCGACAATGGTGACCGAAGGCAAGACGTCTAGACGTCTTAGAGTGTGCTTGGTAGGCTAGGCTGCCAACGCGCTCGGCTTGTGAGCGGTGCCGTACACGAGGTGGCAGTTGCAGACGCCGGCGGTGAACAGAAAGCAGCCCGGTGCCGTGCGTGATGCTGTGCTTGCGTCCTTGAGGGCACGCCCGGCTGGCGCTTCGGTGCGCCAGATCGTGGACGATGCGCGGCGCGTGTTGGGCGACGTGTCGGAATCCAGCATCCGTTCCTATCTCCGGCTCAACACGCCTCGGCTGTGTACGCGCATCCGGCGTGGCCACTACCGTTTGGCGGGCGCGGCAGTGGTGGCGACTGAGGCTGAAGCCGGCGAGGGCTGCGCGGCAACCGTTGGCCAAGCAAAGTTGTTCCATGCGGATTGCATGGCGTGGCTGACACGCCAAGCGCCGAACACGTTTCATGCCGTGGTCACTGATCCGCCCTATGGCCTTGTCGAGTACACGTCCAAGGAGCAGGGCAAGCTGCGCCAAGGCAAGGGCGGCGTGTGGCGGTTGCCGCCGGCGTTCGATGGCGTCGAGCGGTCGCCGGTGCCTAGGTTCACCGTGTTGAGGCCGCAAGATCGCGAGGCGCTTGCGGAGTTCTTCTTTCACTGGGGTGCGCTGCTCATGCCAACGCTGGTGCCCGGTGCCAACGTCGTGGTGGCAGCGAATCCCTTGCTCTCCTATGTGGTGTCCGGGGCGCTGGCGCAGGCGGGCTTGGAGCGACGCGGTGAGATCGTTCGCCTCGTCACCACCATGCGCGGTGGAGACCGGCCGAAGGGCGCACACCGGGAGTTTCCGGAAGTGAGCGTGATGCCGCGTTCGATGTGGGAGCCGTGGCTGGTGTTCCGCAAGCCGCTTGCCGGCACGGTGCGGGAGAATCTGCGCCGGTGGCGCACTGGTGGCTTCCGCCGCCCAACTCGCGGCCAACCCTTCGGAGACGTCATCCGCTCCGCGCCAACTCGCAAGGAAGAGCGCGCGCTGGCGCCCCACCCCAGCCTGAAGCCGCAGGATTTCCTGCGTCAGGTCGTCTTCGGAGCGCTGCCGCTTGGCGAGGGCGTGGTCTTGGACACGTTCTGCGGTTCCGGGTCCACCGTGGCTGCCGCCGAGGCCGTGGGCTACCCAAGCGTGGGTGTGGAAAAGGATGAGCGTTACTACCGCATGGCGGTGAGCGCGGTGCCGCGTCTCGCCCAATACGGGCGGTCGGCGCAACCCGCGCGCTGATTGGCGGCGCCTGCGGGCGCGGCGTTTGCGCGTCCAATGAAGGCGCTCGCTCGGCAGCCAAGCGAGCCTTGCCACGGCAGACGGCGCTTGTCTATAGTGCATAGGGTGCCGGCCACCGCGGCCGGCGCCGAGTCAAGCGCGGACACCGCGCAGAGCAAGACGATGGGGAGTGCATGAAAGCAGTATTTTGCGAAAAGCTGGGCGGGCCGGACGATCTCGTGGTGCGTGATGTGCCGGAGCCGGCAGCGCCGGGTGCTGGGGAAGTCACGGTGGCGCTTGAGGCGCGTGGCATCGCCTACACAGATCTCTTGTTGATCGCGGGGCAGTACCAAGTGCGTCCGGACCTGCCGTTCGTCATCGGCAGCGAGGCCACCGGCCGCGTCATCGCGGTCGGCGCAGAGGTCGAGGGTTTGGCCGTCGGCGATGCGGTGTTGACTGGCGGCGGCTGCGTGGAGCAGGTGGTGAAGCCCGCTGCGGACGTGACGAAGCTGCCACCCCATGTCGATCTGGAAGCGGCCGCCGCGTTTCGCTACAACTATTCCACGGCCTTGTATGGCATGCAGCGCGGGCGGCTGCAGGCCGGGGAGACCTTGCTCGTACATGGCGCCGGCGGCGGTGTCGGGCTCGCCGCGGTGGATGTGGGCAAGTTGATGGGCGCCACCGTCATCGCCACGGCCGGCAGCGAGGAGAAGCTGGCTGTCGCCAGCGAGTTAGGCGCGGATCACGTCATCGACTACAGCAACGGCTTCCGGGAGCGCGTCAAGGAACTCACGGGTGGACGCGGCGCGGACGTCATCTACGATCCCGTCGGCGGCGATGTCTTCGACGAATCGATGCGCTGCGTCGCGCCGTTTGGACGCATCCTCATCGTCGGCTTCACTGCGGGGCGCCCGGCCCTCGCCAAGACGAATCACCTGCTCATCAAAGATGCGGAAGCCATCGGTTTCACCCTCGGCGCATTGAGCGCGCGGCGGCCGGATTGGGCGCGGCGCAATCAGGACATTCTGATGGGCTGGTTGGCGGCCGGTCGCATCCGCCCATACTTCTCCCATCGGGTGCCGTTGAGCCAAGCGGCGGATGCATTGAAGCTCATCGCCGAGCGCCGCGTCATCGGCAAGGTCATCGTCGTCAACGATTGATTCCGGCCGACGCTGCGTGATCCAGCGGCGGAGGTCGATGTGCCGCTGCGCTGCCCCGCGAATGTGGAGCAGCGCCTCCCAAGCGGCAGGGGGCTGGCGGACGCAGCGGGTGCGCTCGCTATCGACGCCGCGGCGGCTCGAACGCCACCACATTCCCGCCCAAGGCCGCTTCGGCGAGCGGACGCAGCGCCAGTTCCCAAGTGAGCATGCCCTCGCCGTCTTGCGCGAAGCCGCGCAGCCCGTAGGCATCCCGCAGCGCGAACAGCGCAAACGCCGCGCTCGCGCCGTCCGCGTTGCGCAGCAATCCCGCGTTGGGCTCGCTGTCCAGTTTCGCGGTGCCGTCATACGCGATGCCGGCGCCGCGCACGGAGAGGGTGTAGCCGCCGCAGTCGTCCGCCACGATCCACACGGTGAGTTGCAAGGGGTCGCGCGCCGGCGTCGTCAGCTCGGCTTCGATGAGTGCGCCGTCGTCTTCGGAGAGAGTGAAGTCCACCGCAAAGCTGGTGCCGCTCGACACGTCCACCGGGCGGTACGAACCCTTGCCCGTCCACTTGCCCGGCGCTAACAGCATGGCATGGCGTTCAAGAACCGAGCCGATAGCGCAGCTTCACCACCAAGTGCTCCGCCAGCGGGTCGCTGAAGGCGTCGGCAAAGAGGTCTGAGAAGCTCGCGCCGGCGGCACTCGGCAGCCGCGCGTTCTTGGTGTAGACGACGAAGAGATCAGACATCGGCGCCAGTTCCCAACGGTAGCGTAGCTGGAAGTTGAGCTCCGAAATGGTGAAGTCGTCGTCATCCGGTGCGCCGGCGATGGCGGCAAGCTCTCGGCGGCCCTGCGGCAGTTCGTAAAGCGCTGCGCCGGTGGCGGCAATGCCCACCCATTGCAGCGCCATGCGGAATTGGTGCTTGGCGTTGATGAAGTAATCCACGTTGACGCTCGGCAGCCACTCTTCGGTCTCGAAGGCAGTGAACGACCGGTCGCCCTGATGGAGCAGCCAACCGTCGCGCACCACATAATCCAGCGATGCTTGCATGGTGACGCGATCGGTGGGCCGCCACGTCACTTCGCCGGCGTAGCCCAACTGCGCGCCGCGCAACGCCTCTTCGTTCCAGCTCAGCCCCACTTCATAGGCGAAGCGCCGCGAGTGATCGGATTCGTACTCAACGCCGGCGGCCCAGCCGCTGTCGATGCGGAAACTCCCCGCGTCATAGCCGTTGCGATCGTCAAACGCGGCGGGGCGGAAACCACCCCAAAGCTCCACCTCGGAGAGATTAGGCAAGCGGAACTCCTGCCACATGTCGATTTGCGCATCCACCAACTCGTTGGTGCCGTTGTATCCCCGGCGGGCGGAGAACCCAGTGAAGCTGTCGCGGGCCCACTCAAGGTCGGTGCGGCGCATCCGCATGCGATAGGCGTAGCGGGTGAGATCGTTGCGTCGCAGGTAGCCCAAGTCATTGATGTCGAGCGCGTCGTCGAACCGATCGAGGGCCAGCGAGTGTGTCAAGCCGTGGCGCGGCGTCCAATTGATGTCCACGAAACCGCCATAGCCAGTCGCGCTGTGGGGCGTTTCGGAGGACATGAGTTGCCCATCCGCCTTCCACTTGCCATCGTCGCTGAACAAGTGCCCGTCCACGGCGTGGACGCGCGCCGCCCCGTATTCGTGCCACGTTGCGGTGGACATCCAGCCGAGCGCCCGATAGCCCGCGTTGCTGTCTTCGTAGAGTAGGCGCAGGGCGCCGAAATCTCGCCCATCCTGGTGAAACTTGACGCGCCCGCCGTCGGGCATCACGCCGTGCAGGGCGCTTTCCCCTTCGAAGGCGCCGAGCGCACCGTAGCGCAGCCGCCCAGATTGGCCCGTCGCCTTCGCCGCGGCTAGGAGCTTTGATGGGCGGCCCAGCTCTATGCTCGAGACGCTGAGGTCGGCGGGCAAATTCGGCACATCCGGGCGGCCACCGATGCGACGCGTGTGCAGCAGCGTCAATGGGCCAGCGCGGCGCCAGCCACTGGCGCGCGGGCTGGTCACGAACACTTCCTGCCTCTCTTGGAAGAACAAGCGCTTCTCGGGATAGAACGTCTCGAACGCCGAGAGGTTGACGATGACGTCGTCCACCTCAACGTTGCCGAAGTCTGGGTTGATGGTGGCTGTGAGCTGGAAATCGCTCGAAGGGCGCCAGAACACATCCGCGCCGACCTTGCCCGAAGTGTCGCCGGCAATGCCATCGAACGTGCTCGATGCGTAAGGAAACACGCTGTACCCTTGGCGCGGGTTCACGGCTTCCACCGTGAGCGGTTGAAACTCCGAGAGGAACTTGGGGTTGCTCCAAGTCAACGGCGGCCATGCCCAGCGCTCGTCCAAGTGCGCCACATGGCGCGATGCATAGAAGCCGAGGGCGCGCTGCCCCGATGCTTCCGGCATCGCCATCAAAGCCCACGGAATGAAGAACTCCGCCGTCCAACCGCGTTCGGAGCGCGCGGTGGCGCCATGCCAAGCGCCATCCCAACTGCGGCTGTACTCGCGCTCGGGGAGGATGGTGCCGTCGGAGACGCTGTCGCCCAAGCTGAGTTGGAACCAGAAGCCGTAACGCCCCTCGCCGGAAGTGTCCAAGGTGAAGGAGAAGTAATCCCGGTTCAGATGGCCTTGGTCCCGCGAACTCAAGCGCTCGACCATGGTGGCCGGGTCCTGTTCCATCGTGGCGCCCAAGTAGAGGCCTTCGTCCGTGTAGAAGAAGCGCACTTGGGTGGCCAGGGAGACCGGCGCCAAGGTAGTGGGGCTTACGGTGCGGAAGGCGCCCTGCGCCGGCAGACGCCGCCAAACGGCTTCGTCCAAGTGCCCATCGACGCTCACCTGCACCGTGTCCGGCAAGCGCTCGAGTAACAGCGCCGCATCGGCCGGCAGGGTTGACGCGGTAGCCGAGGCGGCGAGGATGAGCGCCGACAGCGCGAACACGTCAGGTGTTGCCGCAGGACTTGACGAATGGCAGCCAGCCGGTGAGTTTGCACATCACCCCATGCGTTCGGCTTGGCTCGTCCGCGTCAGCAGGGAGCGGCGCCGCGGCGGGGCCGTCACCGGCGCGGTGCAGGCGATGCAGCTTGAAGCCGGGTGGCGCCTCCCATGCCGGCTCTTCCGTGGGTTCGATGAACGAGCCTTCCGGCCGCGCCGGTGGCGTCGCCGCCAAGCTCTGCAGTGCGTCTGGGTCGTCAAGCGCGGCGCGGCTCGCGAGGTCCGCAAACTCGTCGAAATCGGCCAAGTCCGCCAAGTCGAGATCGAGGGCCGCGTCCTCCCCAAACCCTGCACTGAGGGGCGGGGCATCCACCATCAACCCTTGCGCGGCGGGCGTGATCTCGGCGCCAGCGGTGGCCAGCCCTTGCGCCCGCAACACCCAAGCGTCCGGGTAGCCGCTCGTTTGCGCCCGGCGGGCGCGTTCGTCCGCCGCGGCGCGGCTGCCATAAGGCCCGCCGACAACGCGGAACACTGCCCGCCCGGCCACTTCGGCCGCGAGCGTCTGCACCGGCTCGGCCAACGTCTGCGCGGCCTCGACCTGCAAGCGCTGCGCAGCCTCGAAGGACTTGAAGCTCCCGATGGAGACCCAAAAATCCACCTCTTGCGCCGCCGCAGGCACGGTGGCGGCGAACAGCAAGGCAAGGGCAAGGCGCTGTGAACCGAGCATGGAGGTTCCGATGAGGCGAAGGTGGATTCTAGCTTGAAACGGGGCGGGATGCCGGAGCGGGACTGTCCAACGCTATGGGAGGCGCTGCTCACACGGGACAGCGCCTGTTTCGCTGTTGCGGGTGTTTGTTGTAAGAGAGCGCTATAATCCCATACTCTCTTTCGTATGCAATCGAAACCCGCAGTCTGGAAACCGACTAATGAGTTTGTCGGCGATGTTCTTCAACCTGGGACGTGAGCGACCGTCATCAACGCGGACGTTGCTGGCAGCTGCTGAGGAGAAAAGCATCATTTCGAGAGCGAGGGCGGGCGGCCGTGTGATGTCTGCCCATCCAGCCTCGGCTGCGTAGCCGGACACCACGGTGGCTCCCGACTTGGACATGAGGTCTCGGACGCTGTCCTCGTGAACGGAGAGGACATTGCAACCGCCGAAATGAACCCAGCAGTTGGTGCAATTCGCATTGATTCCCGCCACATCCACGGAGTATTCGTCGGATAACCATATCCGTCCCCTTTCTCCGTGCGTTGCGAAATAGAGCACCGAGCCTTCATCGAGCAGGTTCCATTCCTGACGGATCCAATACTGCATCTCTTCCACAGTCGCGCAGTCACGTCGAGCGTACGGCCAGTGCCCCAAACCAGCTAGCATCTGCAGGATTGGTTCGACCGACGGCTCGGTCTTACCCGAGCCGTAGTTCCAGTGTCCTTCGATGCAGTAGATACGTTTTCCAACTTGCAAGACAGCCCTCCAATGCAACGACGGGAAACGTGCCCGCCGCGGTGTGGCGCTATTCGGCCCGGAAATGGCCGGCGACAGCCGCTCCGGCATTGGGCAGCCAGCGCTCACCCCACCTCCAACCAGTCCAAGCCGTCATCTTGGGTGGCAAAGCGCAACGCGCGCAATTGTTCCCGGAAGGGGGCGAACGTCGCCTCAAGGCACGCTGCGCTGTTGTTCTGCTCGCTGACGTGGCCGACGATCACATGCGTCAGGCCGTCGTGCATCACGTCGCTCAGGAACTCGGCCGCTTGGTCGTTTGAGAGGTGGCCGTGGTCGCTAGCGATGCGGCGCTTGAGGTGTGGCGGGTAGCCTCCTCGCAAAAGCATGCCGCGGTCGTGGTTGCTTTCAAGAAACAGCGCCGTCGAGCCTTGGAAGCCGGCGCGCACATGGGGCGTGATGGCGCCGGTGTCCGTCAGCACGCCTAGCTGCGCGTCGCCGTGGCGAAACACGAACTGCGTGGGCTCGCGGGCATCATGGGGCACGGTGACCGAGCGCACGCTCAGCGCCCCCAAAGCAAACGTCGCGCCGCTGTTGAACGGGCGGGCAAGGGCGGCGTCGAGTTTCGGCAGCGCCCGCAGGGTGCCGCGAGAAAGATGCACCGGCTTGCGGAAGCGGTGCGCCAGCGCGGTGACGCCACTGATGTGGTCCGTGTGTTCGTGGGTCACCAAAATGGCGGTCAATTGCTCCGGCGACACGCCGCGGCGCAACAGCCGCGCCCATGCGTTCTTCAGGCTGAAGCCGCAGTCGATCAGGATGATGGCGTCGCCGCCGGCGACGAGGGTGCCGTTGCCGCCGCTGCCGGAGCCTAGGGAAGCGATGCGTAGGGTGCTGCTGCCCACGCCTCCCGCGTCAGGTGGCGAACTCACGCAGCATGACCAGAATCTGTTGGCTCACCTCTTGCGACGCCGGCCGCCCCTCGGGCTCGAACACTTGCACGAGCTGCGCAGTGGGGCTGGTGGCGATGCGAATATGGAACGGCTGCATCTTGGCGCCGCTGTCTCCCGGCAGGATGCGCGCGAACAGCGACGGCCCCTTGCCGCGCAATTGGCGCGAATCCACTTCCACATGGAAGAGCCCCGCATCGCGCTCCAGTTCCTTCACCGTCATTTCGGCGCGCTGCAAGGCTTGGCCGATCACCGCCCAAGCGCGCTCGAAGTCCACGTTGAGGCGCAGCAACGGGTAGCCCTCGGCATCGCGCTCCACGATGGCCTTGCGTTCGCTGGCGATGTCGAGCGCCACCATCGAGACCGATTCGGTCGCCATGCCGGCGCCGTAGTAGGCGCCGAACTCGTGCAGCAGCTGTTCCTCGACAAGCGCGGATGGCGATGCTTCCGGCCAACCTTCGGCGGGCGCGTCCAAGGCCTCATTCTCGTAGCGCGCGTGCAACTCGGAAGAGCCTTGGCGAATGCCATGCTCCAGCTTGAAGCGCACGCGCTTGCGCCCCGGCCCGCTGTCGGTGTCTTCACGCAGCGCAGCGCGCACCACGTCGCGCTGCTCTCCGTTGCCGATGGCGAGCCATTCGCCATCAATGCGTCCGGCTTCGGGAAACTCGGCGGCCGCCGCGACGCCATTGTCGGCGAGGAACTGCTTCACCACTGGCCACACCTTGGGCGGTTCGCTGGCCATCACCAGCCATTGCCGACCGCCCAGCTTCTGAATCTTCACCGCGTCGTCGTTGGCGCCGAAAATCGCGTCGGGCCGCGGCGCTCGGTCTGGAAACAGCCGCGCCAAGGGCCGCTCGTCGATGTTGGGAATGACCCAAGTGTCCTGCACCGGCGAGGCTTCGATGTCTTCGGGGATGACTAGCGGCGGCGCTTGGCGCGCCTTCACATAGTCGTCGGAGGCGTCGCGGACGAGCCCAGAGTCGTCACTCAGCCAAGCGCAGCCGGCAAGCAAGCCGACCAGCGTCGCCGGCGCGAGCAGCCTTGGAACGCTCACAGCGCGCCGATGTTGGCGAGCCTCGCGCGCAATTCGCCGACATGCGCTGCGGACAGCGGCACCAAGGGCAGCCGGATGCCGACGTCCACCTTGCCGAGCATGTGCAGCGCCCACTTCGTGGGAATGGGGCTCGTCTCAACGAACAGGATGTCGTGAATGGGCTGCAGCCGCGCGTCTAGCTCCCGGGCGCGCCCTGCATCCCCTTCCAAGAAGGCTGTGCAGAACTCGGACATCTCCTTCGGCAACACGTTGGCGGTGACGGAGATGGCGCCGGTGGCACCCAACTCCATCATCTCCAAAGTTTGGGCGTCTTCGCCAGAGACCACGCGAAAGCTGTCGTCCGCTACCGCGTCCAACACCGCCGCCACGCGCTCTGCGTCGCCGCAGGCTTCCTTCAGGCCGATGACGTTGGGCAGCGCAGCGCAGCGCGCCACCGTGTCGGGCTGCATGTCGCAGGCTGTGCGCGGCGGCACGTTGTAGAGCACGATCGGCACATCCACCGCTTCGGCGATGGCCTTGTAGTGTTGATACAACCCCTCGGGCGGCGGCTTGTTGTAGTACGGCGTGACGAGCAGGCAGGCATCCGCGCCGGCCTCGGCCGCGGCGGCAGTCAGCTCAATGGCCTCGGCGGTGGAGTTGGCGCCGGTGCCGGCGATGACGGGAACGCGCCCGGCGGCGCGCTCGATGGTGCGCCGCACCACCTGCTTGTGCTCTTCGGCGTCCAGCGTTGCAGACTCCCCGGTGGTGCCGACCGACACGATGCCGTGCGTGCCAGACTCAATCTGCCAATCGATGAGCGCGTCGAGGGCGGCCCAATCCACCGAGCCGCTCGCCCGCATTGGCGTGATCAGCGCGACGATGCTTCCCCAAAGCATGGCGGCCCCCTAGCTAGAGTGCGCGTCGAGAACGCCGGCTATGGTAAGGCCGCAGCGCGCTGCTCTCAAGCTGATGTGCAGCGCGGGCCGCGGCGCGCGAGCTGGCGGCGGGCACCGAGACTCCACGCGCCATGCCGCGGCAGTTCGGCAGCCTATGAGTTGAACAGTCATGGACGATCGAACGATGCGGATGTTCGCGCAAGACAGGGCGTTCCACCTGAGATGCAGGTGGAGGGGACGGAGGACATGGAGGCGCTGTGACGGCTGCGGATCTTAGAGGGGATCGAGGCAGCACGACATTACGCCGCATCAAAGCGTGGTTCCAACAGCGCCATGCGAGTTCCGCTCACCAAACGCTTGACCCCCCCCCCCCCCCCTTATGCTGGGCGCCATTAACCCTTTCCCGCGATCGAAGGACCAAAACGGTGGATAGAGAGAAAGCCAAGCGAATGTTCCGGGCGGCTAGGGAAGTCGTCGCCAAACCCACATACACGCCGCACGACTTCGACTCGCTTGAGGCGACTTCTTTTCTTGGCGAATACTGCCATGTGGTGTTTGCCAGTGGCTTCAGGACCACTGTGGTCTGGAGTCACGACAGAGCCTTAGCCAAATCGTTCAAGGGCTTCGAGTTGTCAGATGTTGCAGAAATGAGAGTTGTCAACGCCGGCGACTTAAGCAGCTTTCCAATCAAGAACCTACGAAAGATCAACGGTTTCTTGAAAGGTGCCAAAGCAATTGCAAAGGAAGGCTACGAGAATTTCAAGGTTCGCGTTCAGGAAGGCGGCAAGGACGTCCTCATGGAACTACCCTATATCGGCAAGGTGACCGTGAGGCACTTGGCAATGATTACGGGTGTCGCAGACATCTCTAAGGATGATGTGTGGCTAGTGCGTTGCGCCAACGAATGCTCCACCGACGTCGATGCTCTTGTCGAGTTCCTTGCTACTGAGTTCAGCCTCAGGCAGTGGGAAGTGGACTGTATCCTGTGGGAGTACTGTCGCCAATCTGGCCACACCCCTCCGACAGACTAGCCCAGCAGTCGTAGTTCGGTGCCGAAAAGCGCCGCCGACTGGACAGTTGGCACCACCGCGGTGCGGGCGCCGCCGGCAGGCATCGAGACTCCACGTGCCCTGCCACGGCAGCGCTCTGTGACGGGCACCTAGCCGCCGTTGAGGCGCAAGGCCCGCCGGAGGCGCCGCACTTGCCGATGCCATCTCACTCAATGTCTTCCAAGCGCTCCACGCCTTGCGCGAACGCCTCGACGTCTCGGCTGCTGAGCAGGCGCACGAAGCGAATGTGCGCCCAACGCGGGTTCGCCGTGGCCGCGAGGGTCTGCCGACGGCGGCGGCGATGCTGGGTGACGATCCACCAGAGCAGGGAATCCGCTTGGCGCCATACCAAAAGCTGCGGCCAGAAACGCTCCCGGTTGGTGCCCCAAAGCAGCTCGCCGGTGCGCCAGCGATGCCAAGAGCGCCGCAGCATCCGCCACATGCAGAGGCTCACCGGCAGGTCCAGCCAGATGAGCGTCTCCACGCGCCCCCAAAAGGCGCGCTGCGCGATCGCGCTGTATGAACCCGCGGTCACCCAACGTTCGCCGCTAGTGGCGGCGCGGAAACGGCGCTCCAACGCCGGCGGGTCTGTTTCGTTGAGCCCCACCCAACCGGGGAGCCAGTTGAGCGCGTCCAAGTCCACGACGGTCAAGCCCTTGGCCTTGGCCAAGCGAGCGGCGAGCGTTGTCTTGCCGGACGAGCTCATGCCGACAATGTGGATGCGCGTGCCGAGCTGCCCCGCCGCCCGATGCGGCTCGGTGAGGGGCGACGCAGGCCAACGCGGCGGCTCGCCATCGGTTGCCACGCGGGGTGCTCTGCCGTCTTTGTCGGCGCTAGCCAAGCGCAGCGTCCGTTGTTGGGAATCGACGCTGCGCCGCGTCATTCGCGAACTGGATTGGCCTCAAGTCTCTGGCTGTGGCAGCGTGGTGGCGCGGCTTGGCCAAGCGGCGAAGATGGCTTTGACGAGCGTGGCGAGGGGGATCGCGAAGAACACGCCCCAGAAGCCCCACAAACCGCCGAAGGCAAGCACGGCGATGATGATGACGATGGGGTGCAGGTCATTTGCTTCGGAAAATAGCACTGGCACCAGCACGTTGCCGTCCAAGGCTTGGATGAGGCCGTAGGCGGCCATCAGCCAAGCGAAGTCCCACGACCAGCCCCACTGCAGGAACGCGACTGCGGCGACCGGCACGGTGACCACCGCGGCGCCAAGGAACGGCACCAGCACGGAAATGCCCACCAACAGCCCCAGCAGCGCCGCGTAGTTGAGCCCCAAGAGGGCAAAGACGATGAAGCTCGCGCTGCCAACGATGAGGATTTCCATGAACTTGCCGCGCACGTAGTTGGCGATCTGCACGTTCATCTCCCGCCCCACCCGGTTCAACAGCGGGCGCCGGTCTGGCAGCAAGGCGACCACCCAAGCGATCAGCCGATGCCGATCCTTCAGGAAGAAGAACACGGATATTGGCAGCAAGATCAGATAGATGACCACGGCAAACACGTTGGGCACCTGGGCCACCAACCCCTGCAGCGCCGTCCCGCCCAAATCCGTCAATTGCGCGTTCAACGTGATGAGCCAACTATCCACCACGGCTGGCGAGAAAAGCCCTGGCTGCCCCCCGGCGAAATCCGCAAGGGCCGCCCGCAGCCGTTCGATGAGATCGGGCATCGCCGCCAGCGAGTCTGACAGTTGCCGCCACAAGAGCGGCGCCACCACCACCACGACGGTGATGGCGCTGCCGATGAAGAACAGGAAGACGAGCCACACGGCCACCAAGTGCGGCATGCGCCAACGCTCCAAGCGGGCGACGATGGCTTGCAGCAGGAACGCCAGCACGAGGCCGGCGAGGATGGGCGCCAACACTGCGCCGAAGGCGATGAGCACCCCGAAGGCAACGGCGAGCAGGACGACTAGATAGATGGCCTCCTCGTTGGAGAAGTAGTCGTTGATCCAGCCGCCGATGATTTCAAGGAAACGCACCGGCGTCAGTCTTGCCGTTTTCGCAGCAGGTAGGAGTAGGTGCCCTCGCCCTGCTGCGATTCCAGCAGGGTGTTGCCGCTCTGCCGGGCGAAGGTCTCGAAATCCCGCACGGAGCCTGGGTCTGTGGCATGTACGCGCAACAGCGCGCCGCCGGGCAACCCGTTGAGCGCCTGCTTTGCCTTGAGCAGCGGCATCGGGCAGTTGAGGCCGCTGGCGTCGACGACAGTTTCTTCCTCCATCAAGGCGGCAGGATAGCAGCTTGGGCTAGGCCGAGGCGTATCGGGGGAAGGGGCCGGGGCGTTTTGGCGGAGAGGAAAGGAGAGAGGGGGGAGGGCGATGGGCTGCGGCTTTCCGTTATGATGCCAAGCCATGCGCAACGCGGCTTTCGTTTTGGCGTTCGCCCTCACGGCTGGGGCGGTTTGGGGTGCCGAGCCAGAGGCGCTGCCGGAGCTCGGTGACGCGTCCTCCGCCATCGTTTCCCCGGAAACGGAGAAGCGCTTGGGCGAGATGTTCCTCAAGCAGCTACGTTCGCAGGTGCCCACCGTCGCAGACGAGGTGCTCAAGTATTACGTTGCGACGCAGCTCTTCCAGATTGCGCAGCACTCGGAGCTCAAGGAAGCGGTGGTGTCGCCGCTGCTCATCGACAGTGAGGAGATCAACGCATTCGCGGCGCCGGGCGGAGTGGTTGGCATCAATCTCGGTCTCTTGGTGCATGCGGCGGACATTCACGAATACGCCTCGGTCATCGCGCACGAGCTCGCCCACCTGAGCCAACGGCACTTTGCGCGTGGCATCGAGGCGCAGCGGCGCACGACGCTGCCGATGCTGCTGGGGATGATCGCCGGCGTCGCGCTGGCCGCGGCGGGGGGCAGCGATGCCGGGATGGCCGCCATCATGGGCACACAGGCGGCGGCGATGCAAAGCCAGTTGCGCTACAGCCGCACCCGCGAGCAAGAGGCAGACCGCATTGGCCTCAACACGCTGGCGCGCGCCGGGCATGACCCAGACGGCATGGCGCGCATGTTCGAGCGCATGCAGCGCGCCTTCCGCTTCACCGAGCGGCCGCCGGAGTTCCTCCTCACGCATCCAGTGACGGAGACGCGCATCGCCGACGCCCGCAATCAGGCCGCCGAGTACGGGGTGGGGGCCGCGGCTGGCTCGCGGGACTATCAGTTGATGCGCGCGCGGGCGCTGGTTCACTTTGCGCCGACGCCTAATCGGGCCTTGACGGAAGCCCGCCATGCGGACGCTGGCGGCGCGGTGGGAGCGTATCGGCTGGCGCTCGCCCGCTCCCGCGCCGGCGAGCACTTGGAGGCGATCATCGACATGCGGGCGCTGCACGAGGCGAACCCACGCAGCATTTTGGTAACCGCCTCTTACGCGGAAGCGTTGATCGAGGGCGAACAGCACGAGCGCGCCATCGGGCTGCTCTCGCACCAGTTGGTGATCAATCCAGACAATCAACCGCTGGCCATGCTCTATGCGCGGGCGTTGGCCGGCGCCGGACGGAACAGCGCCGCTCAAGACGTGCTCTTGCGGCAGAGCCGAGTGCATCCAGACGACACGGACATCTGGCGCGAACTGGCAGAGATTGCGGGGCTTGCAGGGGACATCGTGGGCGTCCACCGCGCCCGCGCCGAGTATTTCGCGCTGCACGGCGCCTATCAGAAGGCCATTCAGCACCTTGAATATGCCCGCGGTTTGGTGGCAGAGGGCGGGAGCGAGGGTGCCCTGATGGTGCGGCTCACGCAACGCATTCTGGACTTGCGAACGGAGTTGGAGGGGCTGAAGAGTTGAGCAGGCGCTGGTCGAGAGGGCCTAGGCCCAAGCTAGGTCATCGCTGCTCCCGCACTGCCTGCATCATCTTCTGGTGGCGTGTTGGATCTAGGATCATCGACGCGAAATAGAGCAACAGGTCTTTGTGCGTTTGGTTGATGCGGGTGCGCTCCATAGCCACTTGGCCGGCGTTGCTGTTCACGAAGCGAAAGCAATCCTTGATGGCGTCCTCCGTGCCAAGGATGCCTGTGGCGCGTTCATTGAGAATGTTGTGCGCCGCCTCCAAGTCACTTTCCGCAATGCCAGCCTCGTCTGGGTGCATCACGATGTTCGCCCACACGGTGGCGAGCAGGATGCGGTAGGCGTCCTTGTCCACGAACGCGCCAGCGACGCCGGCGCGGCGCTCCACCTCGTCGAGAATTGGCGCGAACCGCGCTTGCAGGCGGGCCGCGCTGGCTGCCTCCATGCCCGCATCTTACTGGAAGGGCGGAGGCGGCGGGCGCGGCGGCGCTTGTCGAACCTCATGCAGCGGGCGCTGCCGGATGAGCCACAGCGTGTATGGCACAATGCCGCCATGCCGTCGGCCACTCGCAATCCCGGCACACTCCCGAATCCAACGCGCGCCGTCGCCGGTTTGCCGGCGTGGTGCGCGCTGTGGGCTGTTGAGAGGCTTGAGCCATGTTCCAAGGGCTGACATTCGATCCGGTGCGGCTGCCGGAAGCCGCCGAAGGCCTGCGCGACGCCGTGCGGGCGTTCGTCGCCGAGCATCTGCCGGCGGGATACCTGCCGAACTCAGACTTCAACCAAGGCCATAGCCCAGAGTTCTCGCGCAAACTTGGCGAACGCGGCTGGATCGGCATGACGTGGCCGGTGGAGTACGGCGGCAAGGCGCGGTCATTCTTCGAGCGCTACGTCGTCACGGAAGAGCTGCTCGCTGCCGGGGCGCCGGTGAGCGCGCATTGGATTGCAGACCGGCAAAGCGGCCCGTTGCTGCTGCGCTATGGCAGCGATGCGCAACGGCGACGCTATCTGCCGGGCGTGACGCGTGGCGAGACGTACTTCTCCATCGGCATGAGCGAGCCAGACACGGGTTCAGACCTTGCCTCCGTGCGCACCCGCGCGGAGGAGACGGGGGACGGTTGGCTGGTGAACGGCGTCAAGGTGTGGACGACCGATGCGCACCGCAACCACTACATCATCGTGCTGGCGCGCACAGCCCCGCCCAGCGACAACCGCCACGCCGGGCTCTCGCAATTCATCATCGACCTGCGCGGCCCCGGCGTCGCCGTGCGCCCCATCCGCAACATTGCCGGCGGCGAGGACTTCAACGAGGTCGTCTTTCAGGATTGCCCCGTGCCACGCGAGAACTTGGTTGGCGTCGCCGGCAACGGCTGGCAGCAGGTGACGAGCGAACTCGCCTACGAACGCAGCGGCCCAGAGCGGTTTCTGTCCGCCTTTCGGCTGTTCGTGGAGTTCGTCCGCGCCGCTGGGCCGCGGCCAGACCGGGCGACGGCGGCGCTGATTGGACGCATCGCGAGCCACATCATGACGCTCCGGAAGATGTCCATGTCTGTGGCCGGCATGTTGCAGGAAGGCAAGAACCCGGCCCTTGAGGCGGCGTTGGTGAAAGCGTTGGGCAACGACTTCGAGAAGCTGGTGCCGGAGTGGCTGCGCTTGGCTGGGCCGGCGCTGGGCGCGTCGGCGCAGGACGAGCGCTTGCAGAGTTCGTTTCAGCAAACGCTCCTCGCCGCGCCATCGTTCACCCTGCGCGGCGGCACCCGGGAGATCCTGCGCGGCGTCATCGCCCGTGGGCTTGGGCTGCGCTGATGGACGCGCTCATCGCGGATGTCGCGGAACGCATCCTGCGCGACCACTGCGACAAGGCGACGCTGGACGCCGCCGAGGCGGGCCAGTTCCCAGCCGAGCTTTGGGAGGCGTTGGCAGGCGCCGGGCTGCATGAAACTGGCAGCGTCGCTTCCGGTTCTGGCTTAGGTGACTTGTTCGGCCTGCTGGCGCTCGCCGGGCGTCACGCCGCGCCGCTGCCGCTGGCCGAAACGCTGCTGGCGAACCGGCTCATCGGCGAGGCCGGGGCGGGCCTCACCACCATCGCCATCGGCGGCATTGCGCCTTGGGGGCGCCGCGCTACGCGGGTCGTCTTGGGCGAGAGCGGCCATGTGGTGACGGGGTTCGAGGTGGAGGAACGCGCCAACCTTGCCGGCGAACCGCGCGACCGCATCATCGGCGGCGACCGAACGGTTGAGACAGTCGATGTGTCCGGGCTTGAGGAGCTCCTCGCGCTGTCCCGCGCCGCGCTCATGGCTGGGGCGATGGCGCGGCTCTTGGAGCTGTCGGTGGCTTACGCCGGCGAGCGGCGGCAATTCGGGCGGCCCATCGCCGGCTTTCAGGCGGTGCAGCAGGGCTTGGCTGTGCTCGCCTCGGAGGCGGCAGCCGCGCAACGCGCCACCGATGGTGCCGTCGAAGCCGTTGCCGCGCCGGACTTTCCGTTCCAAGTTGCCGCGGCCAAGGCGCGGGTCGGCGAAGCCGCTGGCGTCGTCGCGGAGATGGCGCATCAAGTGCATGGCGCGATGGGCTTCACCCACGAGCACACGCTGCATCACTTCACCCGCCGCCTCTGGGCGTGGCGAGACGAGCACGGCGCTGAGAGCGAATGGCAAGCCCGGCTCGGCGCCGCCATCGCCGGGCAGGGCGCGGATGGGGTGTGGGCGTTTCTGACAGCGGTGGAACGCTGAGCGTCTGGAAGGGCGGTAGCTGGCTGGGGCGGCTTAAGGCCCTGATCGCGGCACCAGCGTTATCTTGCCGTTCTTGACCCACTTTTGAGCCTTTCGGAGGCCGGCGATGCCCCGCAGCGGATCGGTCACGACGCCAGCGGCATTGATGAGCCGGAACGTTAAGCCCCGAAGCGCCGGCGGGCGGTAGTCTGGCACGCTCGCGAAGCGTTCGGCGACGGACGCGTGGACGAGGGGCAGATCGTCCTCAGGGCGGCTGGGACGGTCGTGGTCGCTCACATGCACTGAACGCACCTCTTGGTCCATGAGCGCGGCTGCGGCGCCGGTGTGGGCATGCAACGGGCCATCGGAGAGCGGGTGCAGCGCAACGTCGTCCACATCGAGGTTGGCTAAAGCGTCGTCCGGATCCTGGCGGCCGAGGTGGTCGGTTATTTCTCTGTCGTCCTCTTCGATATGCACATCACCATCTAGGGCGTTGCGGCATTTTTCGATCATGAACTCAAGGGCAACATCCGAGAGCCCGTCCTGCCAATAGCCGCCGCCGACATCCCCGTGAACGCCTGGGAACCACACCTCCAGGATGCGGCGCGGCTCGTCTGCGTCCTTGTTCATGAGCGTTGGCGTGAACGGCACTCGGTCCTCGTCCAGCGCGAGGAGATGCACAGCCCGTTTGACGCGGTCGTTCAAGGTGCCATTCTCGAACACGACATCGCTGCTGATGCGGTCGCCCTTACGGTGGATGCCGTTCATTGCCGCAACCGTGTCGAACACGCCGAGGAATGCGACAACACAGTCTCGGTGCTTGGCGAGGATGCGGCTTGCGAACTTGCGTGCGAGAGCGGCGCCGCGGCTGTAGCCGAAGATGACGAGTTTGTCGCCGGCGCGATAGTCAGCTTTCGCGAAGTCCGCTTTGGCTTCGTCCAGAATGCGTTGAGCATCGCCCCACGTAGGTGCCAAGGTCATGTTCACCCAGGCGCGACCGGCTTGGTAAAGACGGCCCAGCAAGGGAATGCTGCGGCCCGCCTCCAAGGTGCCGATGCCGTTGTAGTAGAAGGCCCGCTGTCGTCGCCCCGAAGGCGTGGTCACGGACGCGACGCCGTCTGTCAGCCCGCCGCCAAGCATCACATGCAGCTTCAGGATGTTGCTGATGCTCTCGTCTTCCTTGAATTCCCCAGCGTCGCTCGGTTCGTTACCGGTGCCGTCGAAGCAGAAGATGAGGGTTTGGCTGGCCTTGGTCATGTCTAGCTAGTCTATGCGGTGCGGTGTGTTGCCCACAAATGGCTGTGCCTTTGCGCCGGCGCGGATGTGGGTGCGTCCATCGTTGGAGGAGAAGTCGCGGACGCGGTGGACGCGGTTCTCGGTCGGAGTCGAGCTCCGACAGCACGCGGTAGACGCGCGACTTCAACGACGCTGGGAGCGTCCCGGTCGGACGGTTGCGGCACTCCTGAACCGCCCGCGGCGCGCGCTGCTCCGAACGCCCCGACCACGATCCCGAGCTGGACGCCGGCTGCGCCGAGCCGGCCACGGCCTTGAGGGAGGCCAAATCCCTCGATGTTCGTCAAATGCATTTGACATTGCGTTGTGTCACGTTGTATCACTGCGTGAGGGGAGAGACCAATGGAATTCAACGAAGGCGCTGTGGTCGCCATCATCGTGGCCGTGGTTGTGCTTGCCGTCGCGGCTGTCGCCATGACCATCAATGCGTTGTTCAACGCGCTCAATGCTCGGGGTGATGCCATCATGAGCGGCGTGAACGAGATCGTCGCGAAGCTGACCGCTCGCATGGACGCTCACGAAACGATTGTGGGCGAGCAACTTTCGTCCATCAAGGAGGCAGTGGCGGCGGGGACTGAGGAACACAAGGCGTGGCAAAACGCCATGAAAGAGACCAATGAACGCATGGCTGATCAATTCGACAAGTCCAACGAGCGCATTGACAAGCTCCTGATGCACTTGCTCAACCAGAAGAGCTAGCCATGCGGCGCAGCGAGTGTGATGGGCCATCCCAAGCGACGAAGGGTTATAAGTGGTCTTTCCTTCAATAGAATACGTCGCCCATATCCCGATGGCTCTCAACTTGGGACGAATCTGCAGGCTCTGAACCGGTCGGTGTTCATTGAACTCGAGAGCGCCGGTGTCTGCGATCTAAGCGATGTCGAGCACGCGGCAGGGTAGGATTAGAGCAGAAGATGGAGGCCGTCAGGACACTCTGCTCGCTGTGACCACGGGCTTGGCTGGTGGCGTCTGGCTGCACTGGTGGCGCGACCGCCGCAAACATCTGCCGCCTTGTTGTCGGAATTGACTGTTGATCGACTTGGTTGGAGCGATGCGCAAGCCATCAGGGGCTTGAAGATTGCGGATTTCGCTTGCGGCACAGAGGCATTGCTGGCGCGACACAGCGGACGGCGCCGCGGGATGGGGTCGGAGCGGGAGGGCCTCTGTGTGGCTGTGGCTGGAGGGCGTTCGGCGTATCACGGACGATCTGCTATGTGCGGCCGTCGGCCCGTGGGGAACGGAGGCGTGGCGGCACTGGTTCCGCGCCGCCGCCGCTCGCGTGGCCATCCGGCCCCGCCGAGTTCGCTGGGATGATGGCGGCGGCGGCCTGACCTCGAACGTCCAGATGGTCACTGATCCCCGCAACGGCGCGACCGATACGCTCTAGTCCCGGGCGCACCGCCGGACTCGAAGCGTGGCATCGCCTGCCGTTCGCAATCGCGCGGCCGGTTTAAGACAATGCGGTAATGCCAGTGTCCATCCATCATGCGAGCGGCGCGTCCGCGGGGCCGCCTCTTGAGCGCTGCCAACGCCCGCAGGTGCTGAGCGTCACTCGGGCTTGGCCGTGAGCATCGTTGCAGGGGTGGACGTCGGCGCCACCCACACCCGTGCCCTGATCGTGCAGGGCAGCCGCCGCATCGCTCGCGAGCCGTTTCCCACTGCGGATTGCTCAACGGCGCTTGGCCTGCTGCAGGCGGCCTTGGGCGAGGCAACGCCACAGGCCGTGTGCGTGGCGGTGGCTGGCCCGGTGGTGGACGGCGCCGCGCGGCTCACCAACGGCCACCTCGCCTTTGACGGCGCGGCGCTGCAAAACGCTTTGGCGGTGCCGGCGTTGACGTTGGTGAATGATTTGGAAGCCCTCGCAACCGAGGCGCCGCATCTCGGCGCCGCGCGGCTCATGCCGTTGGGGGGCGCCCCGGACAGCGGCTCGCGCGCGGTGTTGGCGCCGGGCACGGGCCTCGGCATGGCCTTCATCGATGCCGACGGGCGCGTTTGGCCTTCGGAGGGCGGCCACGCGCCGCTTGCCCCGGCGGATGCGTTGGAGCGCGAGCTGCTGGGCACCTTGTCCGACGAACTCGGCTATGTCTCGTGGGAAGGCGCGTTGTCGGGGTCTGGCTTGGTCAATCTGTACCGCGCCATGTGCCATGTCTGGGGCAACGTCCCGGCGGCGCTGACGCCATCGCAGGTGACCGCGCGCGCGGTCACCATGGAAGATCCAGTGTGTCATCAGACGTTGGACACATGGTGTGGCTTGTTGGGCAATGCCGCCGGGGCCCTCGCCGTCACTGCGTGCGCCCACGGCGGCATCTACTTGGGCGGCGGCATCGCGCCACGCATTGCAGATTTCATCGCCGCCAGCTCGTTTCGCCGCCGCTTCGAGGAGCGCGGCGCCATGAGCGACTACGCGCGCGACATCGCCACCACCATCATCATGGATGAGATGGCCGGCGCTGCCGGCGCGGCGCGTTGGGCGGGGCGGCTGTTGGCAGGCAGCGCGCCATAAGCCACCGCGGCGCCGGCGCAAACCACTCACTCACGAACCCTCGCGGCGGCCGAGTTAGAGAACGCGGCCAAAACCGCGGATAATGGCGCGTTCAGCGCCGCAAATGGGGAGGTTGCGTGACGGTTCTAGATGGCATTCGGGTGCTCGATTTTGGCCGCTACATCGCCGGGCCGTTCTGTGGCGCGTTGCTGGCCGACCTCGGTGCCGACGTCATTCGGGTAGAGAAGGTGCATGGCAGCGAAGACCGCTACGTCGCCCCGGTGACGGAAGATGGCGAGAGCGGCGGCTTCCTCGCCTTGAACCGCAACAAGCGCGGATTCACGCTGAACCCGCGCACGCCGCAAGGGCAGGAAGTGGTCCGCAAGCTGGTGGCCACCGCAGACGTGGTGATCGCCAACCTGCCGCCAGACACGCTGGCGTCCATGGGCTTGGACTACGCCAGCCTCTCGGCCGTCAAGCCAGACATCATCCTCACCACCAGCACAGCCTTCGGCGCCAGTGGCCCCTATGGCCGGCGCGTCGGCTTCGACGGCGTCGCCCAAGCCATGTCCGGCAACATGCACTTGACGGGCGAGGCGGATGCGCCGATGAAGAACTACTACCCCTATGTGGACTACACCACTGGCGCCCTGAACACCGTGGCGACGCTCTCCGCCATCGTCCACCGCATGCAAACCGGCGCCGGGCAGCATGTGCAAGGCTGTCTGTTGGCCTCCGCGCTCACCATCGCCAACGGCACGCTCATCGAGCAAGCCGCGCTGAACAAGAACCGCGTCGCCACCGGCAATCGCGGCCAAACCTCCGCCCCGTCGGATGCCTTCCAAACCAGCGACGGCTGGATTCTGGTGCAGGTGGTTGGCCAGCCGCTCTACGAGCGTTGGGCCAAGCTGATGGGCGAGGAGCGCTGGCTCACCGATGCGCGCTATGCGACGGACGAAGCGCGGGGCGACAATGCCGCCGACATCAGTGAGCGCATGGCCGAGTGGACCCAAGGCCGCACCACCGCCGAGGCGATGCGCGAACTCGATGCGGCGCGCATCCCTTGCGGGGAGGTGTTGACGCCGGCGCAAACCCTCGTCAACGAGCAGGTGGTGCAAGGCGGCTTCTTGGCGCCAACGGATTACCCAGGGCTTGAGTCGCCGGCGCCGCTCGTGCGCATGCCGGTGGAGTTGGCAAAGGTGGACACTTCCATCCGCCGGCGGGCGCCCACGTTGGGTGAGCACACGCGGGAGATCATGCTCGAACTCGGCTACGACGACGCCGCCATCGATGCGCTCAAGGGCGAAGGCGTGATCTAGGCCTGCTGGCCGGGCGCCGCGGCCACGGCCGCCGGCGCGTCCGGGGCAGCGGAGTAGAGATAATCCCGCGTGAGGGGCGCCGCGTCGTTGCGCGTTGCCAGCTGCATTTGGAAGACCACCAAGTCCGACACTTCGAACGCGGTGGCGCAAGCGACGAGATAAAACTCCCACATGCGGCAGAAGCGTTCGCCCTTGGCCCGTCGCAGCTCGTCACGCCGTGCCTGAAAGCGGCGATTCCACTCGCGCAGCGTGTGCGCGTAGTGGCGGCGCCAAACCTCTAGGTCGCTCAGCACAAGCCCGCTCGCCTCTACCGCGCGAATCGTCTCGGAAGCCGCGGGAATGTAGCCGCCGGGAAAGATGTGGCGGCGGATCCACGGGTTGGTGGGGGAGGGCGGCGTGTACTGGCCGATGGTATGTACCAAGGCCAAGCCGTCGGGCTTCAGACACTGCCGCACTTGGTTGAAATAGCGCCGGAAATTGCGCCGCCCGACATGCTCGAACATGCCCACGGACACAACGCCATCGTATTGCTCGCGATGGTGCCGATAATCCTCCAGCCGGAACTCGACGCGGTCCGCCAAGCCGCGGCGTTGCGCTTCGGCAGTGGCGACGCGCAATTGCTCCTTGGACAGCGTGAGGCCGACCACTTCCACGCCGGTGCGCTGCGCGAGATGCATGGCGAGGCTGCCCCAACCGCTGCCGATGTCCAACACGCGCTGGCCGGGCGTTAGGCAGAGCTTGCGCCGGATGTGGTCGCACTTCGCCGCCTGCGCGGCCTCCAGCGTCGCGTCCGGATCGCGGAAGTAAGCGCACGAGTAGTGCATGTCTGAATCTAGGAAGGCGCGAAACAGCGTTTCATCCAGGTCGTAGTGGCGGCTCACGTTCGAAAGGCTGCTGCGCACGTTGTTCCAAGAGGTGAGCAGCGAGGCGAGCGGCTGCAAGAGCCGCTTGGCGCCGCTGTCGGACAGCGGCTGTTCCAAGTTGACGCGCAGGATGGTCAACAGATCGATGAGTTCGCCGCTGGCCACGTCCCAGTCTCCGGCCAAGTAGGTTTCGCCGAGGGCCGACGCCGGGTTGAGGGCGATGCGCGGCAACGCCGAGGCGCGCCGCAGCGCCCAAGTGGCTTGGGGCTCGCCGGCGCCGAATGTGTGGCTGGCGCCGTCCGGCAGCACGACGGTGAGCGTGCCGCGGCGGACATGGCTCGCCAAGAGCTTCAAGAACATCGCGGCAAGGATAGTCCAACCGGCACACTTGGCGCAGCAACGGCGCTGCGGGGGCGCCGGCTTATACTCGCCGTCAACGCATTGGGAGAACGCGCATGAAGGTGAGCGTGGGCATTGGTGGCGCCGCATCGGGCCGCCGCGGGGATTTCGAGGAGCAGGTGGAGTTCGCGGTGCAGGCGGAGCGGCTTGGGGTGGACGCCGTGTGGTCCGCGGAAGCCTGGGGGCAGGACGCCATCGTGCCGCTTGCCTACTTGGCGGCGCGCACCGAGCGCGTGCGCCTTGGCACCGGCATCATGCAGATCAGCGCCCGCACGCCGTCGATGACGGCGATGACCGCATTGACCATGGCCACGGTATCCGGCAACCGCTTTCTGCTCGGCTTGGGAGCGAGCGGCCCGCAAGTGGTGGAGGGGCTGCAGGGGCGGCCCTTCAAGGCGCCGCTGGGGCGCATGCGCGAGACGGTGGACATCCTGCGCCTCGCGTTCGCCGGCGAGAAACTGGCCTACGACGGGGTGCATCATCAGCTGCCCCTGCCCGGCGGGGAAGGCAAGGCGCTGCGTTTGGCGCAGCCGGGCAACCCGAACATTCCCATCTATCTGGCCACGCTCGCGCCGAAGGCGCTGGAATACACCGGCGCCGCGGCGGACGGTTGGCTCGGCACCTCGTTCACGCCGGAACATGCCGACGCGCACTTCGCCCACATCCGCCGCGGCGCCGCCTCGGCCGGGCGCACCCTCGCCGACATAGACCTTCAAGCCGGCGGCTTGGTGGCGTTTGGCGACGATGCCGCGGCGCTGGCGGCGCCACTCAAGCCGGGCATGGCGTTCACCCTCGGTGCCATGGGCTCGGCGCGGACGAACTTCTACAACGATGCCTACCGCCGCGGCGGCTGGGCGGATGCCGCGCAGGAAGTGCAGCGGCTCTGGGTATCGGGGCAGCGCGAGCAAGCGGTGGCCGCGGTGCCGAACCAGATGGTCCTCGAAGCGAACCTGCTGGGCGATGAAGCGGGTGTCAAGGCGCGCATCGCAGCCTATCGGGATGTCGGCGTGAACACGCTGCGGGTGCAACCGGCCGGCGCCACGCTGGAGGAGCGGCTGCAGACGCTTGGGCGCGTGATGGACCTCGTGCGCAGCGTGAACGACGCTTGAGGGCTGGCTCAACTCATCCCAGCCGCATGCGCTCGATGCCAACCAGCCGGTCGTAAACGAAGTACAGCGCGCCAACGCCCACCAGCAGGATGCCGCCGAGGGCCGCGGCCAGCCCCCAGTTGAGCGATTGCTGCATGTGGTAGGCGATGAAGTTGGAGATGAGCTGCCCGGTGCGCCCGCCCACCAAGGCTGGGGTGATGTAGTAGCCCACCGCCAAGATGAACACCAACAGCGAGCCGGCGCCGACGCCGGGCAACGTCTGTGGCCAATACACGCGCCGAAAGGCCTGCGGGAAGGTGGCGCCCAGCGAGGTGGCGGCGCGCATGTGCGACGGGGGCACGCCACGCATCACGGAATACAGCGGCAGCACCATGAACGGCAACAACACATGGGTCATGGCGACGAACGAGCCGGTCATGTTGTAAATCATGGCCAAGCGTTTGTTGTCCGCGATGACGCCCAACTGCACCAACGCCTCGTTCAACACGCCCTGGGACTGCAGCAGCACGATCCAAGACGTCGTGCGCACCAACAGCGAGGTCCAGAAGGGCACCAGCACCAGCAGCAACAGCCACCGCGCCCGATGCGCTGGCGCTTGGGCGATGAGGTAGGCCAAGGGATAGCCGAGCGCCAAGCACAGCAGCGTGACGCCCAAGCTCACCGCCAAGGTGCGCGCGAAGAGCTTGAGGTAGATGCGCTGCTCTTCCGGGCGCGCCACCACGGCGCCGCCCACATCCCGGTCTAAATCCAGCGCCTGCAGATAGTGTTGCGGCGTGACGCGCTCGCCGGCGCGGCGGATGGCGCGCCAAATGAAGGGCTCGGCCCACGCTGGATCCGCCTCGATGAGCGCTGCCCGCCAGCCCGCCGTGTCTCTGGCGGGCGCGTCCCGGGTCGCCAGCCGCCGGGCGCTGCGCGTGATGACGCTGCGCGTGCCGCCTTCGATGCGGTTCACGCGGCTTGCCAACTGCCCGACCGAGCGCGCGGCGCGGGCGCTCACCAGTTCTTGCGCGGCGGCGGCGAATGCCCCGTCTTCCGGCAGGCCTTCGCCATCCCATTCGGCAAGCAATGCCATTGTGCGCGGCAGCGCGTCGGCCACCGTTGGATCGTAGACGCTGCGCGTCAGCATGGCGCCAAGGGGCGCGATGAAGGTGATGCCGACGAACGCGAGCAGGGGCAAAGTCAGGCCGGCGGCTCGCCAACGGGCCGCCCGGGCCCGGCGCGGGGGGCTTGCGCCATCGCTGGCCACACGCTCGGTCATCGCGCCAGCCACGCCGCGAAACGCTCTTCCGCTTCGTCGCCGTAGTCGCTCCACCACTGCGGGTCTTGGCGCAGGGCGACGGCGAGATGCTCTGGTTTGGTGGGCATGTGCGGCGCCATCTGGACGCCGGTGGCGAGGTGCGTGGTGACGAGCCGCGCGGCGGAGAGGCGCGCTGGGCTGTAAGCGATGTGCTGGGTCAAGCGGGCCATGACCTTTGGTTGCGCCGCGAAGGCGATGAACTGGCGCGCCGCCTCGACATTCTGCGTGCCGCGCACGATCGCGAAGCCGCCGGGGTAGGTCACGGCGCCATCCCACACCACCACGAACGGCTGATCTTCCAGCACCTGCGCATTGAAGATGCGGCCGTTGTAGGCGGTCGTCATCGCCACCTCCAAATCGGCAAGCAACTGCGGCGGCTGCGCGCCCGCCTCCCACCAGACGATGGAGCTCTTGATGGCATCGAGCTTGTTCAGGGCGCGGTCGATGCCCCCGGCGCTGCTGAGCGTGGCGTACACGGCGTCCTTCGGCACCCCGTCGGCCATGAGCGCGAACTCCAAGTTCGCCGCTGCCGTGCGGCGCATGCCGCGGCGGCCCGGAAACCGCTCAAGGTCGAAATAGTCCGCAATGTTTGTCGGTTTCTCCCCTGGGAAGGCGTCTGGGTGGTAGGCATAGATGGTGGACGCGAACAGGGTGGCGGGGCCGCAGTCGTTGATGGCGCCGGGCGGGTAGTCGTCCCGCGCCGGCGTCCCGTCCGCAGCCGGTGGCAGCGAATCTTCCGCCGCCAGCTCGAACAGCCCCTCGTCGCAGCCGCGCACCATCCGGTCGAAGTCCAAGTCCACGACATCCCAGTACACGTCGTCCAGCTCCACTTGGGCGCGAACCTGTGCCAAGTCGCCGCTGTAGGTGTCCACGCGCACCTCGATGCCGGTGGCGGCGGCGAAGGGATGGATCACCGCTGCCTCGCTGGCGCGTTGGTACGAACCGCCCCAAGAAACGACGGTGAGGGGCGCGGCGGCGCTGCTCTGGGTTGCGGCCGCGCACAGGAACGCGACGGCCAACCGCAGCCGTCCGCGCAGTGGCCTTGGCTGGCGGCTCGCAGTCACGCGGCCATCCCCGCGTCGGCGTCGTCGGCCGGCAGCGCTCGACAATCCGTCGGCGTCCAGCCGATGCGCACGCTGTCGCCCTTCAGCACGGCGCCGTGCCCCACGATGTTGGGGATTTTCGCCACGAAGCTCTCGTAGCCGCCTAGGTTGAGGCGCACGCGCAGGTGATCGCCTAGGAACACCAAGTCTTCCACCTTGGCGTCGAACTCGTTGGTGTACTCGCCCGGCTTGGGCGTCAACGCCACCCGCTCTGGACGGATGGCGAGGATGACCTCCTCGCCGACCGACCGCCCGGCGACGGCGAACGCTTGCACCGCCAAGCCGCGGAAATCCACCGTGCAGAGATCGCCGGTGATGGCGCTGACACGCCCCCGAAGCAGGTTGTTCTCGCCGATGAAGCCGGCGACGAACTCGCGCTCCGGCTCCTCATAGAGCGCCTCCGGCGGGGCGATCTGCTCGATGCGGCCGCGATTGAACACCGCCACCCGATCTGACATGGCCATCGCCTCGGTCTGATCGTGGGTGACGTACACCACCGTCACCGCCAACTCGCGCTGGATGCGGCGGATTTCGTACTGCATTTCCTCGCGCAGGCGCCGATCCAACGCGCCCAAGGGTTCATCCATCAACACGAGGCGTGGCTCGAAGACCAGCGCCCGGGCGATGGCCACGCGCTGCTGTTGGCCGCCGGAGAGCTCTGCGGGCCGCCGGTCTTCAAAGCCTTCGAGGCGCACCAGCTGAAGCGCCCGGCGCACCCGCTCGGCGGCTTCGTCCGATGCCAACCCGCGCACCTCCAACGGGAACGCGAGGTTGCCGCCCACGGTCATGTTCGGGAACAGCGCATAGTTCTGGAACACGATGCCGATGTTGCGCTCGCGCGGCGGCAGGTCATCGACGGCGCGGCCGCTGATCTCGATGTGGCCGCCGCCCGGCTGCTCGAAGCCGGCGAGCAGCATGAGGCAGGTGGTCTTGCCAGACCCAGAGGGGCCAAGCAACGTCAGGAACTCGCCCTCAAGCACCGCGAGGTCGAGGTTCTGGACGATCTGCGTCGTGCCGTCGTAGCTCTTGCAGACGCCTTGGAAGCGCACATGCGTCGCAGCAGGCTCGCTCACGTCTTCTCCAGCAGCGGAAGGGCAGCGCTTAGTATAGGAGAGGCTGATGCCTGCGGGCGCAAGCCGCGAGGCCGGCCCTCCGCCCACGGCACCTTGGCGCTGCATGGAGTGGCGGCTCACCGTGCCGGCCAGACTCTCCCAAGGGGCAGCCTTGACGCTGGACTCCGCACAATGGGGTTGACATACCTCGAATGGCGTCTAAAGTGACGGTCAATGGGGGGTTGAATTGAAGTTTGCGGGAATGTCGTCTGACGGACGCGCTCAACGCTCGGAGCGCCTGCGCATAGCGGCGCGGGCCTTCCTGCGGGGTGATTTCGCCCTTGGGCAAGCGGACGGCGGCGCGCTCCGGCTCCAAATTTCCAAGATGGCACGGTCTTTGCACACACACACACACACACACACACACACACACACACTCTCTCTCTCTCTCTCTCTCTCTCTTGTTGGCTCTTTCCAGAAGCTAGCGGAGCGGCTTCCCGCCTAGATTCATTGCGCTGTAGCCGGCGGGACCGTCGGCGCGCATCCATACGGCCCGCGGCTAGCCGACTTCCGCATCCCGCACCGAAGGGCACCGCTGGGCAATCTACTGATTCACATGCACTTGGCATCAGGCCGGGGTTTCGCCGCTGCGTGACTCTTTATGAGTCACGTGGTCATCCGACTCGCAACGCACACGTTCGCCGAACTACTGTAAAGGAGTGAAGAAATGACAGATCAACTCAAAAGGGAGGATGCGCCCGAAGATCCCAAGATGGGGGAGGGGACGGAGTTGTTTGATAGACCGTTCTTTCAAGTGGTCGTGGGTCTTGGCATCTTGGCGGTTTGTTCTGTGCCCGTCGCTTTGTGGTTCGCGGCGTTCGGGTTCGTCGATGTCCGTGCAGGAAACGTAATCCAAGCGGAACCGCTAATGACGCTGTTCGCCGCAATCGTCGCCATGTTCGGCGTTCTGATGGCTGGCATCTTCGTTTTCATGGCAATCCGTATTGACCGAGGCGCAAGGCGTGAGGCACAGAGCATCGCTGAACGTGCTGGGAAGAAGGCAAAGCGCGTCGCTCGAAAGAAAGCGACTGACATCACCAAATCGGTTCAAAAGGAGGCTAGCGAATCGATCGCGAGAGTTGACGAGGAGCTAAGGCAAGCCAAGTGTCGCCTCGATGAGATGTCCAAGAGTGTCGAGCGCCGAATCCAAGATCGTTTTGTCGAGCTGCGGAACAGAGCTAAGGCCGAGGCGACCGCAGCGCGAGACAACGGCGACGGCACAAAGGCGGATACATACAAGCACCTAGCAGCGCTATTTGAAGATGGGCAGTCGCCCAATGAGAGCGGCTGAAGCCGAACCCCGAATGGTCAGTAGCTGCGAGCTCGGAGGCGTTGGTAGCCATGAAAGGTGATTGCGCCACAACACCGGCACTTAGTCTCGCTGCCGGAGAAGGTTCGGTGACCGCGGCGGCCGAACGAAGCCCGCCTCTCGGTTGGGCACTCACCCTCCCCACATGCGCGGCCCCCATCCCAATCACCAAATCCACTCATGCATCTGGGTTCTCGCGCGAGACAACCGCCTGACTGGCGAAAGGAGGGCTTATGCCAATTCGGCGCCGAGGCGACGGCAAAATCGTCGATGAAGAGACACGGCCGGTGCGCGGTCGGGAACACGAAGATGGCCCGACCACGCCGGCACCCGGGGCAGATCGTGACACGGAACCAACCTATCGAATCGGCGGAGTACCAGCCCGCGAGTCGTTGTTCGGCGACGATCAGGGTCGCGATTGGGATTCGCCGACGGAACCCATAAGAGCACCGGGAGAGCGCGCGCCGGAAGCCGACGAAGGCAAGACCCGCGTCTTCAAGGCCAACCGTCGTCCGCGACCTGGCGATGCTGATGTGGCGGCTCGCCAAGATGACCCGATGGCCGATCCGCCGGTAGGGTGGTTGGTTGTCGTTGGAGGGCCGGGCAAAGGGCGCGTGCTGACGCTCGGCAATGGCATGAACACCATCGGACGAAGCGCGAGCTCCCGCGTGCGTTTGGACTTCGGCGACGAAAACGTGTCCAGACAAAATCATGCCCGGCTGATATACGAGCCGCGACAGCGGCGTTGGTTGTTGGGCCACGGCGACGGCACCAATCTCACCTACTTGAACGGCGACCTTGTAGTGGATGTGGTGGAGATCCAAGCCGGCGCCGAGATCCAGCTCGGGGAGACGACTCTACGATTTCAAGCATTCTGCTCGAAGGAGTTCGATTGGCAGGATGTCGATGATTGAAGGTCGCGACTTCGCGGCGGCGGCTACGGTTGGTTCCCGCAAACGCCAAGAAGACGAATGGGGCACGCATGCCAATCCTCCGGCATTGGAGGACGGGCCGCGGTTGCTGGCGGCGGTAGCGGATGGGATGGGCGGGATGCCGGCGGGCGATCAGGCCAGCGGCCTCGCGGTCCATGCGTTCCTTGACAGCTACTTGGCGCTGCGGATGCCTGCGAGGGAACGCCTGCGGCACGCTTTGGCCCACGCCAACCGCGAAGTGGGCATTGCCATCGAGCGCGCGCCGGAGCTGATGGGGATGGGTTGCACGCTCGTGGCGGCATTGTTCTTCTTGGATCGTTGCGAATGGCTGAGCGTTGGCGATTCGTTCATCTTGCTCTTCCGCGAGGGCCGAGTTCAGCGCGTTAACCCACTGCATATATACGCGGGCAAGCTCGACGCGCAAGTAAAGCGGGGCGAAATATCGGCGGAGTGCGCCCGTCGGAATCCCGACAGGGCGGCGCTCACCAGCGTGGTTCAGGGAGGGCCGATAGAAGAGGTCTCCCAAGGCGAACTGCAGCTAGAACCGGGTGACCTGATGATATTGGCGAGCGATGGCATTGCCACGTTGCCGGAAACGGAAATCGCGTCGATCTGCTCCGACCTCTGCACTGAGGACGCGGCACGGATCGCCGATGTGCTCGTCGCTCGCATCAACGCGCTCGATGTTGGCGGACAAGACAACGCAACGGTGATCGTAGTGCGCAGAGCAGCGGACGAGGAACCCACTGTCGCCATTCGTCGAGGCCCGAACGTTGGCCACGAGACTGACGAACAAGGTGAAAACAGGAACATCTCGGAGGAAGCACGTTGCGTACGCGAACAGCCATAACTTTTGCTTGTCGAGTCTTGGCACTTGCGGCGATCGCTATCGTCCATTCGCATGTTGTTGCGCAGGAAGAGGCGGACTCGGAGTCTCGCGCTGCGGCGGTGCCAGCCGCGCCTCCCGTGCAGGCGGAGGAAGCACCTGCGTCGTCCGAAGATTCCTCGGCAGCAGGCGAAGATCGGTCGCCCCCGGAAGATACTGCAGCCTCGGCCGAGCCAACGGATGCGGCGAGCGAGGAGTCGGCGACGGGAGAAACACGCGAAGCCGCGGAGTCGCGTGGCACGGATGATGCGTCTGTCGAGAGACCAAGCCCCGAAGCGCTGTTTGGCATTGTGCAGATCGTCGTCATGGATGCGGGGGGCGAGGCCCACCGAGTCGGCTCGGGGTTTGTCGTTGAGACGAACCATGTCGTCACCGCCGCACACTTGGTCATGGACGAGGAGCGCATCGCTGTAGTTCCGCCTACCGGTGAGGAGTACATCGCTCGCGTTCGTCACGTGAACGACTACGCGGACTTAGCACTGCTCTCGGTCAGCCGTCTCGATTTGGCGCCGCTGACGCTGGCAAAGGACGGATTCGACGAGGGTCGTGCAGTTGTCTCGGCCGGATTCTGGGGCGACACCACCACCGAACCGCAGTCGATCACAGCCGCTGGCCGCACCGTACTGGCCGCAAGGTCTAGGGGTGCCGTTGGCGAACATCTTCAACTAGATGCAACAAGGGGCTCCGCCGCCGTGGATTTATTGCGTCACAACGCCATGATTCCTGTTGCGGGCTACGGTGGTCCACTGTTGAACGACTGCGGAGAAGTTGCGGGTGTCAATCGAGGGCCACTAGGAGTGAGCGGATGGCGCTTGCGTCGCGGTCACGAACCGGCGGGTTTCGTCTACGCCGCTGGCGTAACAGCAATCATAGGGCTGCTCCAGCCAGTGGGCGTGACGTTCAAGCGGACTGAAACCACCTGTGCGGATCCAACATCTGCCGCTCAGGTCGAACTCGATCAGGCGGAGCAACGGGCTGCCGAAGAAGCAAATCGCGCAGAGGAATTAGCCCGGCAGGCTGCCGAGAAGGAGGCGGAAGCCGAGGCGAAACAAGCTGAACTCGAGGAGCGTCAGGCGGAGCTAGATGCCGCGAATGCGGCTGTGGAAGATCTCGAAAGTCAGTATGAGGAGGCTGTCCGCGGCGGTACCGAGGAAGCTGAGTCGCTGCGTGTTGAACTGGAAGAAGCGCGCGCAAATCGCGCCACCGCCCAACAAGTTGTCGATGGGCTAGAAGGCGAAGTCGAACAGCTCGAAGCTCGAGTAGAAGGTCTCCAAGATGAAGTGGAGCAGGGCCGCCAAACTCTGACTATTGCGATTGTGACTGCGATTGTCGCACTAGTCCTCTTGGCCGCCGTTGCGGCCGTCTTCTATCGCCGCCGGTCGCTCGAACTCGCGCATGCCCAGCGACAAGGTGCCGGTGGACCGCAAACCAATCTGCCACGACCGAACGATGTCGGCGGCACACATGGTCCGGATTACTTGCTAACTGGCAAGACCGGAGACGGCGTTTCTGTGTCTTTGAAAGTGCCCGGCAGCATGATATCGAAGGGCGTAGTGGTTGGTCGGAGCCCTCGCAATGCCACGTTCTTGATCGACGACAAGACGCTCTCCCGGGAACATGCAAGGCTGTTTGAGGACGGCGACGGCGTCCTACGGATAGAGGATCTGGATACGACGAACGGCACACGGGTGAACGGCCAGGAACTCCGGCCTCGCATCGCCGTTGCCCTGCGCGATGGCGACGCCTTGGAACTGGGCGCCGTGAAGTTGCAGGTGGCCCGCAACAGATGAGCGATGGACACGGCGTGCGCGGGAAGGCGAGCACCATGGGCTTGATCCTGTGGACGTTTGGTGGGTTCGCGCCATCGTCTAATGCGGCGACTGCGCTGGATGATGGCACCCTACGCGAGCGGGTCAAGCCGATGGTCGTTAAGGTGCTAACCGAAACGGGTTCCGGGACCGGTTTTGTGCTGAACCAAAACGGACATATTGCGACCAACCATCACGTCGTGGACAACGGCCGTCAATTTGCTGTCCGCCGTGCTACTAGTCAAGTGGCGGCCGATCTTGTTTGGTCGTCGGAAGAGCTGGACTTGGCGGTCATTCGGATGCGTGAGCAACTCGCTGGTGTGGCGACTGTCACGCTAGCTGTGTCGTCGCCCGAAGAGAACTCCGATCTGGCCGTGTTGGCGGTGGGGTTTCCCGGTGTTTCAGACACTCTCGCAACAGCAGATGCTGCAGAGTCAACCCGTACGAACGGAATCTTCAGCCATATCTTCGACGGTAGTTGGGGTCAAGACCATACTTTGCGCATCATCCAGCACAATGCGGACATCAATCCGGGCAACAGCGGCGGCCCGTTGTTCGACGCCTGCGGCCGCTTAATTGGCGTAAACACTGCTGGGCCGAACGTCACTGTGTCAAATACGCCGGGCGGTCCCCGCATTGACGCGCCGAGCGGCGTCTTCTGGGCTTCGTTCGTCGGCGAACTGGCTCGTGAACTTGACTCGCTGGAAATAGCGTATCAGAGGACCGAAGAACCATGCGATGCGGTAGCCGTTGAGCAAATTCAAGAACAGATCGAAGACTTGGAGCTTCGCATACGCGAGGCGGGAGGACAAAACGCCGACGTTCTTCGCGACGCCTTAGAGCGATTGCAGGGTCAGCTCGAGGACGCGCAGCGACGGCTCGAGGAAGGGCAGCAACGGCGTTGGCTCATGACGGCATCAGTTGCCGGTGGTGTGGCCCTCGTTCTTCTGTTGATTGCTGCGCTGGCCTTGGCATCGTTCAGGCGTAGCCTCGTGCAGACCGTGGCTCGTATGCAGGAGGGCGTCTCAAGGGTCGTCCAATCACGGCAGGGGAAGAAAGGCCATCGGACGGCTGCGGTACCGTCGAAGGCTGCGTACCCGTGCCGCCTTCGGATCGGCCGGGGGCGAGAAATGGACGTGACGCTCAACTCTGAGAGCGTTTCTAGGTTCCACGCCGAACTGGTGATCTCGGAGCAAAGAGACGGACTCGGGGGACTTCTCGAGTACGTCATATCTGATCGCGACAGTACGAACGGCACTCGGGTATGGCGGGGGGGACATTGGCATCGGATTCGAAAGGGCGTCGTCCAGCCAAACGAGCGCTTACGTCTAGGCGATTACGAAACGACGCCGCGTGACTTGGAAGGAATGGCCTCTCGTTCCCTTAGCCCCGGCCGCGAGCGGCAAGGGGCCGAAAAGAAAGCCGAACGACGTCGGTACGGCCAGCCAGTCGATGTCTCTGTCAGGCGCAATCCTGATGGTGAAATAGTTCCGAGGACTGACGCATGATTTCCGTTGGTGGCAAACGCTTGTGAGCACGCTTGGTGGCCATAGGCTCGCACTTCCGTGCGGTTTTCTACTCAACGGCTATCGGGTGGTCGACGTCTTGGGAAGTGGTGGTTTCGGTGTGACCTATCTCGTGGAGCAATTGCCGCTAGGGAGGCTTGCGGCGATCAAGGAGTACTTGCCGAACGAGCTAGCCGTTCGCGACGGCACCGCCGTTCGTCCGAAATCCAGTGCCGATGCTGCGGACTTCGAGTGGGGCATGGAACGCTTCGTGGACGAAGCGACAACCTTGGCGCGCTTCGAGCACGCGAATCTGGTACGGGTCGACGACTACTTCCAAGCCAATAGCACAGCGTACATCGTCATGGAGTACGAGGACGGGAAGCCGCTCAGCGATCTTCTCCAACGACATGGCACGCTGACGGAAAATCTTCTGAGGCGGCTGCTGTTGCCGTTGGTGGACGGCCTACGGCAGGTCCACGATGAAAACTTCCTGCATAGGGACATCAAGCCGTCCAATATCTACGTCCGACGCGGTGACGAATCACCGGTATTGCTGGACTTCGGGTCTGCCCGCCAAGCGATGGGTAGAAGATCGCGGAGCATGACCGCTGTGGTGACGCCGGGTTACTCGCCGCCGGAGCAATACGACAGCGACGGCCCGCAAGGGCCGTGGTCAGACATCTATGCCTTGGCGGCCCTCTGCTACAGGGCCATAACCGGAGATGTGCCTGCCAATTCACTGCGGAGGCTTCGTGTGTCAGACCGAGACGTTGACCCGGTGGCGAGTCTGGCGGATGGCCACTCCACGGATTACTCGACAGCGTTGCTCAAGGCAGTGGATTGGGGCCTGAGAGTCGATGAGAGGTTGCGCCCGCAAAATGTCGATGAATGGCTGCGCGCATTGCGTGGGCACTCCCAGGCCGACGCGCGGACGACGCGAACTGGCGACCGGTCATTTGGGCGTGCCCAAGTCGCTGCGCCACCGCGCCGCCTCCGTGTCGGAAGAGGGCTGGGGGTGGATGTAGTGCTCGCCGAGAGCAGCATTTCGAGGTTCCACGCCGAATTGTCTTTCACGCTTGGCTCTACGGGAAGTCCAAGGCGGGTGGAGAGATACATGGTGAAGGACTGTGATAGCAGCAACGGAACCTTCGTGTTCCGTAGCGGGCGTTGGCTACGAATTTCGCAGGAGGTCGTTGAGCCAGATGAGCGACTGCGTCTGGGCGACTACGAGACTTCGGCAGAGGCTCTGTTGGGCAAGGGCATGGGTTCGCTTGGGGGCGTTGGCGACGGCGGCACCCCCCTCGTTGCAAGTGGCGACCAGCGCGATGTTGAACCCGCCAGCGGCCCGGTTCGGCGCAACCCTTGTTCCGGAGAAGTCGTCCGTGGATCTGGGGGATGGGAAGTGGAATGAACGAGACCACGCTAAGAGTCTGCACGGCGATTGGCGGCATTCTGTTGGGATCTGCTTTCGTGGCCGCTCTGAGCGCCGCATTACCCCCGCTGCCGAATGAGATCAGCGCCGGCGGCATCTTGTTGGACCGCGCCAGCCCCATCTATCCGCTGACTATTCAAAACATGATGTGGCTGTTGTTCTTTGCCGGTATCGGCGATGTCGCCGTGCGCTTTGTGCGTGGCGGCAGGGAACTGCGCCAAATCGGCCAAGGACTCCTTCCAGAGGAAGAAGAGATCATGTTGCGTGCGCAGGACCTTGGCGACATCTACGCCAAAGTCAGACCATCGCTGTTAGTTGAAACCAGCTTCTTGCAACGCCTCATTGGTCGCATCATCTTGCAGTTCCAAAGCAGCCGCTCGATAGGTCAATCCAACGCGCTGTTGAACTCAAGCTTGGAACTGTTCCAGCATGAGGTCGATCTAAAGTACAACATGCTACGCTATCTTGTCTGGCTGATTCCAACGCTGGGCTTTATCGGTACGGTCATCGGCATCGCCCTCGCATTGAGCGAAGCGGGCAATATGCCGGCGATCGACCAAGCGGACGGCTTGGGCGAGTGGATGAAGAAGCTAACAGGCAGCTTGGCGTTGGCATTCAACACCACTTTGGTGGCGTTGCTGCTTTCCGCCGTACTGGTATTTCTGATGCATCTTGCCCAAGGTCGTGAAGAGACGGCGCTTAATCGATCTGGCCAGTACTGTTTGGACAATCTCATCAACCGGCTATACGAGAAATAGGCAGGTCAGCGGGTCGTGAAAAAGAGCAGCCGCGAAATCAACGTGTTTAGTGTCTCGGCGCTGGATCTGTTCGCATCTGCCTTAGGCGCGTTCATCGTGATGTCGATGATCTTCATGGTATTTTTCACGATGACATCCCAGGGTGCTGGTCAAGCCGAAGATATACAACCGGCGTTGGATCGGTGCGAGAACGCGCTCAGCCAGACGGAGGCGGCTCTTGCACAATGCGGAAGCCAGCTAGGCCAATCAGTCGATGCGTCGGCGCTGGCCCAATGTCAATCGGACTTGGCGGAGGCCGAAGCCCGCAATGCCGATCTGCAGTCCGACCTTGCTGCGGCCCAAGCGGAAGCGGCGTCTGGAGGCGTTGTCGCTGAGCAGCTCGATGCCGTCAATGCAGATTTGGAGAGTTGCCGTCGGGCTCTGAAAAAGACGTTTGTGCTAGTGCTGGCTAGCTGGTCGACGAATGAGGACGATGTGGACCTACATGTCGTGGATCCGCGTGGCAACGAATTCTATTTTGGCGATACGAGCCACTCCGGTTCCGACGCCGCATTCGAAGAGGACAACGTCGATGGACCAGGAAATGAAATCTGGTTGCACCCCAATGCGGAGCCGGGCCGCTATCGGGTCTGCTACAAGCTGTTTAGCGATTATGGAGCCTCGCCACTTCCAAACGTGCGAGGAAGCGTGCTTTGGCAGGAGGGGAAGATCGCGATTCCCGAGATAAGACTAACGGCAGACTCTGAAGTAAGGCTGGCCGCGGAGTTCGACGTCGATAGTGACGGCAACGTCTCGCTTGACCGTTCGCGATCTGGTCGGCGGCTGGGAACCGGGAGTTGTGGATGACTGGTGCGGAAGCGGAGACGGCGACCTCGATCGACGTCGGCGGACGGGGCGAACAGCAGGACCGCGTGGCAGTGTTCGAGAGCGACGGGGCCCGCCTGCTGGTTCTTGCGGATGGTCTAGGAGGGCATGACGACGGCGCAGCGGCGGCACAGGCCGTGGTGGATGCGGCGGATGACCATCCGAAGTGCGCAGGGCCTCCGAAAGAGTACTTAGCCGCCATTATCACCGACGCGCATAGTCGCATCAACGCGATCGGCGATGAAGGGCGCCAAGTGAGGCGGTCGGCACACAGCACTTGCGTTTTGCTGCACGTTGCCAACGGAGTGGCCACATGGGCGCATGTGGGCGACAGCCGACTCTATCGGTTCGAGAATGGCAGATTGGCGGACCGCACCATGGATCACTCGGTTGTGGAGATGATGCGCTTGCGGGGGCGGATCACCGAAGAAGAAATGAAGACCCACCCAGACCAAAACCGGCTGTACGAGGCTCTAGGGGGCGAACAAGCGCCCAAACCGGATTTCGACTCGAAGACCCTTAGCACCGGCGATGCTTTTCTGCTTGCGAGCGACGGTGTTTGGGAACATGTCTCGGACGAGCAGTTGGAGGCCGTTTTCGATGCGGCGGACTTCGCGGGCGCGTTGGAGGACTTGGTGGCGCGAGCGAAATCGGCCGGTGGTCCAACGTCTGACAATCTGTCGGTCGCCGCGTGGAGGTGCCGGTCAAGGTTGGAGGTCGTATGAGCGACACACAGTACTTTGCCGCGCTGCGGGAGGGCTCCGATATCGGCGGCTACCGTCTTCTGAGCGTTCTTGGCGTCGGCGGCTTCGGTGTGACGTATAAGGCGAGCAAGGTCGAAATCGGACTGGATGTCGCCATCAAAGAGTACATGCCGAACCAGTTTGCGGTGCGGGACGGCACGATGGTGCGTCCGAAGTCCGACGGAAGCGAAGCGGATTTTGAGTGGGGCCTTCGGCGTTTTTTGGAAGAGGCCCGAACGCTCGCACGCTTCCCCCGTCACCCCAATATCGTACGAATAACGGACTACTTCGAGGCGAACAACACCGCGTACATCGTAATGGAATACGAGGACGGGGAACCCTTGGATAAGCTGCTGCTTCGCCACGGGACGCTTACCGAGGCGCAGTTGAAGCGCATCCTTTTGCCGATAGCCCGTGGCCTCGGAGAGGTCCACCGAGGGGGCGTGCTGCACCGAGACATCAAGCCCGCCAACATCTTCGTCCGCCGCAGGGACCACTCGCCGGTACTGTTGGACTTCGGTGCGGCCCGCAGCGAGCTGGGCGTCAAGTCGAATAGCGTGGAAGCCATCGTTTCGCCACCCTACTCGCCCCCGGAACAGTACGACAGCGTGAGCGAGCAGGGTCCGTATACCGACATCTACGGACTCTCGGCTCTCTGCTACAGGGCGATCATTGGCGACTTGCCGGCCGAGTCGCCCTTCCGCTTGGGCGAGTGGCGCAAAGGACGAGAGGATCCTGTCGTCAGTGTGGCAGAAAGAACGCATCGGGCGGGATATTCGCACACGTTGCTTCGAGCGGTCGATTGGGGTTTGCGGCTGAATGAGGAGGAGCGGCCGCAGAACGTTGACGAATGGTTAGACGCCATCGAAGGGAAGTCGTCGAGGATGCGCCACGGCGAAGCCGAAGGGACGGCACGAACTGGGATCCTCGGAAAGCCGGTAGACATCTGGCGCACCGCTGGTAGCCATTTGGGTCGGAAGACTTGGTCCGTTCTGGCAAGCCTCGCTATATTGCTCGGCATCGGAGTAGGGGTGGTTTCGCTGTTCGATCATGTGTCCGACCGGCCTGCTCCAGTTCCTGAGACGAAGCCGGTCGAAGTAGACCATGGCAGCGAGGAGCCTACCCCTTTCGCTCGTGGGCCAAGTGCGGTGGACCGAGTGCGCCAGGTCGAAGTAGACCATGGCAGCGAGGAGCCTACCCCTAGCGACGAGGATGCCACAGACCCATCGTCGGCTGGCACTGGCACGGAGGCCGACTCTCCTTCGGAGGCCGACTCTCCTTCGCGGGCCGAGTCCGCCAAAGCGCGCCGCTCGTCGAACGCCAATGCCGAACCCCCGGCCCCTACTTTCACCGGACAACCGTTTACCGTCCGAACCGGACCGCCGGACGCCAGCGTTAAGATCATGAACATCGTACCAAGATACCGGCTGGGCATGGAACTTCCGCCAGGCAGTTACGAGGTCAGGGTGACGGCCAATGGCTTCGACACAGTAGACCGGACGGTGCAGCACGGCGATGAACCGACCGACCAGTGGATCGGCTTGCCTTTTCGGGATTGTCCCGTTTGTCCAAAGATGGTGGAAGTCCCGGCAGGCAAATACACCATGGGTACGAGCAGGGGCCCAGAACGATACGCGGACGAAGGCCCAGCCCACGAAGTCACCATTCGGTACGCTCTCGCAGTAGGTGTATTCGAAGTGTCGTTCGCCGAGTGGGACGCCTGCCAAAGCGACGGTGGATGCGAGCGGCTCCTCGACGATCTCGGGAGGGGCCGAGGCGACTACCCGGTCGTGCATGCGACTTTGAGCGACGCTAGGGCCTATGTGCGTTGGCTCAGCTCGAGGACCCGTCGGCCGTATCGGCTCCTCTCCGAGGCAGAGTGGGAGTATGCCGCTCGAGCCGGAACGAGTTCCGACAGATTTTGGGAACAGGCTACTGGTGCGACTGCCAACCAATGCATCTACGTGAACGGTGCTGACCGTACTGTGGCGGACAGTTACAGCGATGTGCGAGCCGCCGACTGCAGCGATGGATATCTCTACGCGGCGCCTAGTAGTGATACTAAATTTGAACCCAATGACTGGGGTCTGTACCGGATGTTAGGCAACGTGAGCGAATGGACGGCGGACTGCTGGCATGGAAGTTACTTCGGTGAATCGAAGCCGCGCAACGGCGATTCGTGGACGACAGGTTGCGAACAAGGTAAGCACGTGGCCCGTGGCGGCTCATGGATGAGCACGCCTAGGGGGACGCGAGCGCCCTTGAGGCTTGAAATGAATCCCAACGAGGGTGAGCAAGACACAGGTTTCCGCGTTGCGGTCGAGATCAGTCGGTAGTGAGGAGCCAGTCAGCAAACGCGGGCGGTAGGCGCTTGGTCCTCATTGGCTAAGAGAAGAAACGTTCCAGGAGAGGCAGAAGGGAGAGCGAAATGTCTTGTTCTAGGTTGCCGTGCGTAGGCATCGTGTTCATGTGTGCCGCGTGTTTGTGCCAATCCGCCGGTGCGGCCTCTTCGGGGCGCACCTTCACGCTCGACAATCGGGGCGAGGTGGCGATCGTGTACGTGTATGCTTCGCCGGACTACGTCGATGAGTGGGGTGATGATTTGTTGGGAGACTCGGTCTTGCCCGCACGGAGTCAAAAGCAGTTCCACGTCTCGGCGGAGACGGGGCACTGCATGTTCGACATTCGTGCTTTGTCATCAAGTGGTTTCGCACAGTCATTCTCGATGGATTTGTGTGAAGAAGAGCGCTTGGTCTTTGAGGGGGGGCATGCACTCGTCCTTGCCAACGAGAGCGAAGCAACGATCTTTCTGCTAGAGATGGCACCGGATTTCGCCGACCAGTGGGGGCCGGACAGACTTGGGCAAGGCGTCACTGTTGGAGCGGGGGAGAAACACACTGTTATGGTGGCGGGCAACAGTGGCCACTGCACGTTCGACATCCGGTTGACGATTTCGGAGGAGGAGAAGGTGGAGTATCGAGGTCGGAATCTATGTGATGATCGAGAGATCACCTTCTTCGAAGGTAACGAACTCGCTTTCGTGAACGAAGGGGAAAACCCCCTCGTTTACGTTCGCGTCTCCACCGATCACGAGTCACAAGGGTGGGGCAATGATCTGTTGGCATCCCGAGTCGTGTCGAGTGGGGCCGAGGGAACCGTCCGAACACGTCATTTCGACCGCGACCAATGTGTATTTGATGTCCTTATGGAGGACACAGATATGCCGCACGTTTACGAAGATGTGAATGTGTGCGAGAACAACCGCTTGGTGTTTCCCCCGGATTCTCCGTCGCCTCGCGTAGACGATTTAACGGTCGGCCGGACTTTTCGGGACTGCGAGAACTGGGCTTGCCCGTGGATGATCGTGGTGCAGGGGGGAGATTATGAGCGTGGTTCCTTGGAGCAGGACGATGAGGCGCCAGTAAGGAAGGTGACGATACCAGGGCCGTTTGCAGTCGGTGAGTTCGAGGTCACGGTAGCGCAGTGGGAGGAATTCGCGCGCGACTCTGGCCGGGCGGCCGAGGGTGGATGTCACGTCAAGCAGGGCAGCAGATGGCGAGCGGCTGACGGAACGGGTTGGCATAGCCCAGGCTTTGAGCAGGATGACGGGCACCCGGTCGTTTGCGTTAGCTGGGAGGATGCCACGGCCTATGTGACATGGCTTGCCTCGAGAACGGGCTTGCCATACCGACTCTTGACTGAGGCGGAATGGGAACATCTGGCGCGGACGTCTGTCGCCAACTTCGAGCGGTCGGGCAAGGCGAACTGTCGGGGCTGCGGCAGCAGCTGGGACGGCAGGAGCACTGCGCCAGCGGGGAGATTCGGCCCAGATCGCCGCGGCGTTAGCGACCTTTTTGGCAATGCGGCGGAATGGGTCCAAGATTGCTACCAAAGCGGTTACAGCAACGCGCCGCGCGATGGTTCGGCATGGTTGCCGCAGTCCTGCGAAGCGCGGGTGGTGCGCGGAGGTTCTTGGTATACGCGAGCCTCTGGTCTGCGAGCGTCTGGTCGAGATCATGTGCGGGTAGGACGGCGGATTAGCCTCGTGGGCTTCCGTGTCGCCAGAGGGCTGGTGCGCTGATTTTTTTCGGTTGGCTTTGCGCGATGAAGCGGGGTTGGGTGGAGGCACCTTATGTCTTCTCGGCGGAGGTTGATTCGGAGCTCAGCTCGCGTTTTTTGGGCTGGCCTTGGAGCGACTGTCCAGAGGATGCTGCGCCCGCGTGGCGCGCACGGCCCGCAGCGTTACAATCTCACCTCATCGGGGCGTAGCGCAGTCTGGTAGCGCACCACACTGGGGGTGTGGTGGTCGTCGGTTCAAATCCGGCCGCCCCGACCAGCTTGTCCAACGGCCGTTGCGCGGCGGCCCCGCGCTGAGGGTCGCGGACGCGGCCGCGCGACGCTGGCCAAGTCCTGCAACGGCCGACACGCCGGCTACCAGAATCCCACCACCCGCTCGATGGTCCAAGCGCTCGCCACGGTGCCCATGCCGTAGGCGGCAGCGACGTGCAGGCGTTCCACGCCGCCGGCCGTCAAGAAGCGGCGGGCGGCCCACAGGAGGCCGCAGGCAACCGCTGCGAACGCGATCTGCCCGGCCTCGATCCCTAGGTTGAACAAGAACAGCGTCAAGGGCACGTCGCCGGGCGGCAGCCCCGTCTCGGCCAAGGCCCCGGCGAAGCCGAATCCATGCACCAAGCCGAACGCGAACGCCACGCCCCACGGCGCGGTGTGTGCTGCGCTCGACGCATCGGGTCGGGCGGACTCGACGGCCAGGTACACGATGGAGAGGGCGATGCACGCCTCCACTGGCGGCCCCGGCAGGTGCGCCACGCCGAGGACGGTGAGCGCCAGCGTCAGCGAGTGGGCCACGGTGAATGCCGTGATGGTGGCGACGATGGCGCGGGCGCCGCGCACCAAGAGCAGGATGCCGAAGACGAACAGCAGGTGGTCGAAGCCGCCCAAGATGTGCTCCACGCCCAATGTGAAGCGCTCGCGCACCCCCGCGCCCGGTTCGTCCAGGGCAACCGCCACGAACGGCTCCGAGAGCACCCGGTCGATGCGGCCGCCATGCCGATCTTCGACGCGCAGCACCACATCGAAGCGCCCGGTGGGGTTGCTGATGGTGATGTTTGGCGGCGCGTCGCCCGGCTCGCAGACGATGCGGCGCTCCACGGCGATGTGGTCGATGCGCTCCAGGCGGCGTGGCGGCGCCCGATCCGCGCACCAGTCCGGGAACGTCACGTCGATGTCGGCAAACTGTGGCGCCCCGGCGGCGCTGCGCAGGGTGAGGACATAGGCGCGTTCGCCAACCTCGCGCACCTCCACCACGGCCATCTGCATCTCGTGGCCGAGCGCCGGTGCGTTGGCGAGCAGGGCGAGGGCCAGCCGCGCCCACCAGCAGCGCATCATTTGCCAGCAGCATCCGCCGAGGCCACACGCACGGTGTGACGCGCCCTGAGCGCCTCGTAGCGCCGCGCCTGCTCGCGTTCGATGTGTCCCCTCTGCCAGTCCAGATGCACTTCATCGCGCACCGCGTCCAGCGGTTGCTGGCCGCCTTCCGTGTAGGCGTGGATGCGCACCGCGTGCCAGCCATGCACGGAGCGCACCGGGCCGAACCAGACGCCGATGCGTCGCTCTTGGGCGGCCGCCGCCACCGCGTCTTGGAAAGCGGCGCCGAAGTCCTGCGCCAGCCGGCTCGGGTCCGGCAGCGTGAGCGCTTTGGCGGCACGGAAGGGGTCGTCGGCGATGGATTCGCCGGCGTTCAACAGCGCCAAGGCCGCCTGCGCGTCGTCCCGCGCCGCGGCGCCGCGTTTGCCGGTGCTGAAGTAGCGGTGCGTGAGGGTGAGTTCCGGAACCTGCCGATAATGCGCTTGGGTCGCCTCGTAGTGGGCGGCTAGGGTGGCTTCGTCCGGTTGATCGACGGCGGCCAAGTCTGCCCATGCGACGCTGAGCTTCTGCGCCAAGTGGCGCCGCACCACGGCATCGCCCCGCTGCAAGCCGAGCGCCAGCGCCTCTTGGTACAGCACCTCCTCGCGTACGCGCTCCTCAATGAGCGCTGTGAGTTCCGCCTCGGTGGGTGGGCGGCGCTGTTCCGCCTCCCATTGCGCGGCGAGCCGCCGCACCTCGTGGCGGTCGATGTCGATGCTCGCTGGCGCATCGTCGGCGTTTTGGCCGACCAGCGCATAGACAAGAAAGAGCGCGGCGCCGAGGCCCAAGAACCGCACTAGCGGCTCCCGGACCAGCCGCTTGGCGGCGTCCTGCGCCAAGGCCGCCCACTCCCGCGCCCGCCCGCCGGTAGCGGGCCCCTCCGCCATGCCCGCCGCGGCCCTAGAGCTTGCCGTAGCCCCCGATCCAAATGGGGCTGGACCAAGCCATCGCATCGTTCATCTGCGACACGCGAACGTAGTAGTTGTCGCCCTGCATCTCGCTGGTGTCCTGAAGCGAGAACGTCACGTCCCGGGGGCCGTCCGCCACCACGCGCCGCAGCGTGATGCGATCCTCCCACGGCCCGATGCTGAGCGTGTGGGAAACCCGCCCGTCCGCCATGTCGGCCAACGCAAGCTGCACGTCGGCGGGCGCCGTCACGTTGCGCTCGCTGTAGAGGAGCGGCGCCCCGCCAGTCTCGATGGCCTCGGCGAGTTCGATGCTGAGCGTGGCGTTCGGCGTCACGTCGGCAAGGCGCAGGCGGATCGAACTGGTCTCGCCGCGGGTTTGCGTGCGAAAGCGGAAGGTGCCGGGCGCGGTACGCTCGAAGTCGGCGCCGCCCACCGTGTGGAAATCCTGCGGGCGCGCATCGGCCAAGGTGGCGCCGGCCACTGTCAGCGTGCCGTTCCAATGGCGCCATCCGCGCGGATTGTCGCGTGGCTGCAATGGCAGCGAGGAGGTCTCGAACGTCAGTTGATAGTCGCCGTCTGCCGGCCCTTGGGCTTGCGTCGAGTAGTCCTTCTGCCACAGCACGGAACCGTTCTTGAACACCGTCACCACGTTGATTGGGGCGGTGCCGACCACGCGCCCTTCGATGGCGCGGTCCGTCGCGAAGGGTGCCCGCTCGCCCATGCCGGCGCCGTTCACAGACACGTCGAGGATGATGCGGTCGCCGGATGTGGCGTAGGCGGCGCGGCGCTTCATGGCGTCGAACAGCGCGTCCGCGGTGAGTTCCTGCGCCAACACGGCGCCGAGGCCGCCCTGTTGCGAGAGCCCGCCGGGGCGCGGCGAGGTGTAGCCGGGTTGCGCGAGGTGGTTGTCGCTCGCCGCCGTGAAGCCCACATCGTGGCCGTGGCTCAAGTACATCTGGCCGAACCACTCGAAGGTGCCGTGCTGCGACATGATCTCCACCAACGGCTCGAGCAGCGGATCGTTCAGGCGGTAGTCCCCGTTCTGATGCGCGTGGGGAATGACGACCACGTCCGCCGGGTCATGGTGGGTGCGCAAGCCTTGATAGAGGCTGGAAAGCGTCGGGTAGAACTGCGCCCGGATGAGCTTGCGATCGTTCGGCGAGCGGAACAACACGTTGTGGTGGCCGCCTTGGAAGTTGCTCACCGTCCATTCGTAGCCGAGGTAGGCGATGAACTCCCCCGCGCGGCTGTACTTGCGCACGTTGTCTGCCAACACGCCCCACTCGAAGGCGTCGAGCCAGATGTCGTGTTCAGAGTGGGTCACATAGTCCAGCCGGGCGTCGTCGCGTGCCCAAGTCATGAAGCGGTCTGGTGTGCCGACGCCCTCTGCGAAGCCGGAGTGGCCGTGGGTGTCGCCCCAATAGATGCGTCGCCCAGGACGCTCTTCCACCAGCACGGGGTTTGCGATGCCGACGATGGCGCCATCGGCGGAGGCGATGGTGAAGTGATGCGCTCCCGGCTCGTTGAGCGTCACCCCGCGCAGCATGGCGATGGCGGGGCCGCCGGGCGGCAAGGTGGCGAAGGGTTCGCCATTGCGCTGCACTTCCCAGCCCGGGATGTCGCCGGTGGCGCGGTTGTAGTAGCGGTCTTGGGCGCGCACCGAGACATCGAACGGCTCTCCCGCCGCGACGACGGAGGGCGCGAAGCCATGCACCCCCGCGGCCTCGCCGCCAGTGACGACGATCGGCTGGATGGGCAGCGTGTGGAACAGGTCTGAACCGTCGAAGTCCAAGTACAGGGGCAGGGGCATCCGGTCTGAGGAAATGGTGGCCATGCGCAAGCCGCGGCTGCCGGCGGAACGGTCGCCGTAGGTGATGGTCACGGTGTCGCCCTCGGTCAGCGTCCCGGCTTGGACGCGAAAAGCAAGGGTGTCCGCATTGCCGCGGAAACCGCCGTGCATGCCGCCATAAGGATGGTTGTCGGCGGCGAAGCGAACCGCGGGATTCGACGCGGTGATGGAGATGTAGTTGTCGGCAGCGGGGTCGTTCACCTGCCAGCGGCCGTAGTCTGGCATGAAGTGGCGGGTGACGAGGAAGCCACCGCCGGGCTCGATGGGCTTGGTGCCCACCGTGTAGGTTTGCCGCACCGTCACGAAATCCCCGGCGCCGAAGGGCCCGAGGTCTGCCACCAACGGCCCGATGGCGTTTGGCTCCTCATCCTTCAGGGTGAACTCCTTGATGAAGGCGTCCACCGCGGCGCCGGTGCCGTCCGCCGCCTGAGGATACGTCAAGACGCGAATGGCGACCGTCACCGCGTTCACCGGCAGCGTGCCGCCCGTGAGCGAGTAGGCGTTCATCCAATCCCAAAGCATCCGCACACGGTCCTCCCGCGTGGCCGGGCCGGTGGCTTCGGCGGCCACCTCCGCCTTCAGCGCTTCAACGCGCTCGCGCAGTTCCGGGGTGAGGTAGTCCCCCTGCGCCCCGGCGCCAAAGAAAGTCAGCGCCGCCCATGCGAAGATGCGTTTGTGGCTGCCCATGTCTCCTCCTACGGTGGCTCCGCCATTGCGAGTATACGGTTGCAGGGCCATCCCAAAGTCGGCGCTTTGGCGAGCGTTCGGTTTCGGACTGGTCGCCTAGATGGGGATCCGGTTGGTACCGGGGTCCATCGGCCGCCTTGACGCCGCCTAGGTCGCCACGTTCAACCGTGTTCTCGGCCCGGCGAGAAGACTTAGGCCACTTCGGCTGCGGCCTCATGGGGCAGACGGTCTAGGCGCAGGTTGCCGATGGGAAACCATCAGTCCACCTCATCAAGAACCGGAAACAACGAGTTGCCGAACCAAAAGACGTCCATCACGGCAAGATCGGGCCAGAGTCACCGGGTTGTTGGTAAAGTCACGGGTTGTTGGTAAAGATGGGTTAGGGGAGCAACGCTATGGATTCCTTGCGCAAGATTCTGGCCGGCATCGCCCTGATGGTGGGCACAGTCGCTCTTTTCAACTACTACTTCTTGGCCGTCAACCCGTCTGGCCAAATCATCTGGGACATCATCGACCCGTTCATCATCCTCACCTTGGCCGCCGTCACCCTGATCAACATCGCCGAATCTGTGGAGATTCGTCGCGGCGGCTCGGCGGTGGGCCGCCTGCCCCGGGACATCCTCACCGGCCTAGTCGCCATGGCCGCGATGTTCTACGGACACAACTACCTCTTGAAACTTGCCTTCGGTGTACCGGCCGCCAACATCTGGATTTGGCATTTCATCGTGCCGCCCATAGTGGTCATGCTGGTGTTCGAGGGAATCTCCCTCTACCTGAGAGATGCCAAGTCGAGCGATCCAGAATCAGGCTAGACCGCATGTTGCACCAAGGGCCGCGATGATCGCCGAGGGTGGAGAATGGCTTGGTGCCACTGGCCATGGAGCGGCCCCATGGACATTGCCGCCATCGCTGTCGCTAGGCGTAAATCGGCAAGCGCTCCGGCAAGCCTTCAAGAGCGGAATAGTCGCGGTCACTGGTCACCAAGGCGATGCTGGATGTTTCCAACGCGGTGGCGACCTGAACGGCGTCGGGCAGGCGCAATTTGGAGGCGCCCCGTATCCGGGCGGCGCGATGAGCAATCGAAGCGGTCAGGTCAGCTAGCCGCCATGTGGGAGGCGCCGTCAACGCGCTGCGATAGCGTTGCGCCAAGGCTTCCTCGCCCACTCGCAGAGGGCCGCTGAGCACTTCGGCAAGCGTCACGGTGGCAACAACCAGCTCATGTTCCCCCGCTTCGGCGCGCTCGAAAAATGGCGCATAGCGGGGCGCGAAGTCCGCATGGCCTTCGAGAAAGTAGATGATTGGCGCACTGTCCACCGTGACCCTGCCGCCGGGGGGCAACGCGCTGATGTCCATCAAGGCCATTCGGCCCTCAGCTTGTCAACGAACCGCCCCGCATCCCCGAAGCAGCCCTTCGCAGACCCGCGCAAATCCGAAAGGTTCGGCGCCTTGCGCAATGCTTGGGACACGGGAACGACGGCGGCGTAGGGTTTGCCACGCTTGGTGACGATGGTGATGGCACCTTCATCATTGGCCGCCCGAAGGATTTCCGGCAGCCTTGTTCTGGTCTCCTCGACGCCAGCGGTTTCGACTCTGCTCTGCATCGTCTTGGCCATTAACTGTACGATCTGTACAACCTAACGCGAACTGCAATCCTCCGCAACCGCTTGCACACCTCGGCAAGCACCCGCCCCCGCTGTCCAATGAGAAAGTGAGGGTGAAACTGGTCGCTGCTTGGAAGGCAGCATACGGTTGACCGTTTGGCGACGCCCCGGCGTCGGTGTCGTACAACCCGGTGCGGCAGTGGTCGCCACATCCGCTTGGATTTCGAGCGCGGGCATGCGCCACGCCCATGGGCGAGCCACGCCGCGCAAACGAGCGTCGCCGGCCAGCCACCACGGCGCAGCGTCACGCCGGTTCCGCGCCGCGCCGCCTAGAAGATCAGCTGCACCGTCTCGCCATCGGCCTCCGCCAGCGTCGAGCGGGCAGGATCGGCGGCCCCGAAGGCAACCGCGCCGCCCACTGCGCATGGCGCTCGGCGAGCCGCGCAACGATGTCTGGATGCGCTGCGGCCAAGTTCACGGTTTCGCCAGGGTCGTCCTGCAAGTCGTACAGCAGCGTGACGTGGCCGAGCGGCGCGTCCGTAGGCCAGCCACCCTCGGGTGGCGTGAGCCGCCCGGTATCGTCCAAGTCTTCTTGAGTGAACTCCGTGCGGGCATAGCGGATGAGCTTGTGGCGCTCGTCGCGGATGGCAATGGTGGGCCCAGAGCGCCAGTAGAGGTGGTCATGCGGGCGGCCCGGGCGCTCGCCAAGGAAGTACGGCAGCAGGTTCACGCTGTCTTCGGTGGCCAACTCCGTGCCGGCGGCGCCGGTGAAGGTCGCCAGAAAGTCCAGCGCGGTCACCGGCGCATCGTAAACCAGCCCGGCCGGCAGGCCGGCGGGCCAACTCACCATGAACGGCACGCGAATGCCGCCTTCTTGGTGATGGCGCTTGAAGCCGGCGAACGGCGCGTTCGAGCAGGCGTCGTTGATGTAGTCGGCGCAGCCGTTGTCTGAAAGGAAGGCGATGAGGGTGTTCTCGTAGGCGCCGATTTCCTTCAGCTTGGCCACCACCCGTGCCACGCTCTCGTCCAGCGAGCCGACCATGGCCGCGTAGATGCGCGTGGCGTCGTCCTCGATGTGGCGGTACGGCGCGAGATGCCGCTCGATCGCCTGCAGGGGCGTGTGGGGCGTCGTGTGGCTCAGGTAGAGGAAGAACGGCGCGTCCCGATGGCGTTCGATGAAGGCGACGGCTTCGTCCGTGAACGCATCGGTGAGGTATTGCTCCACCTCAACGAGCTCGAAGCCGCGGTAGACGCCGATGCGCTCGTCGCGCTCCGTCGGAAACCTCGCCATGCCGATGGACTCGACGCCGGGCGCGTTCGGGTCGATGAAGATGCTGCCGCCGGCGAGCACGCCAAAGTATTCGTCGAAGCCGCGGCTCAAGGGGTGATGCGGGCGTTGGTGGCCAAGGTGCCACTTGCCGACCATGCCGGTCGCCGCGTAGCCGCGCTCCTTGAGCACGCTGGCGATGGTGCGCTCGTGCGTGCTCAGGCCCGCGTCCAGGTCGCGGCGGGCAGGATTGAACTCCCACCCGTGACGTTGTTGGGTGCGCCCGGTGAGCATGCCGGCGCGCGATGGGCTGCACACTGGATGGGAGACATAGCCTTGCGTCGCCCGCACGCCGGCGGCGGCGAGGGCGTCGATGTTGGGCGTGGCGATCACTTCGCCGCCATAGGCGCCGACGTCGCCGATGCCAAGGTCATCCGCCATGATGAGCACGATGTTCGGCATGGTGCGCTGTGGCGGGGCGCGGGCGTCGTCGTCAACGTCTGCCTGTTGCGAGGGGCCGCAGCCGGCGAGGGCCAAGCCGCTTACGGCCAATGGCGACACGCAGCGCAGCGCACGCCGAATGGAAACCCTTGCAAGCATGACCCAGCCCCACAGATGTGCCGTTTGAGCGTAACACGGCACTGCCGCTGAGCCGTTTGCCGCCAGCGGCCCGCGCCGCCGTCCATAGGGAACATCGGCGCCATGCAGGGCTTGAAAAAGCCCGCTGCGCCGCCATTAAAGCATCGCCCTCACCACGTTCGGACGCGCATGGCCACAGAGACCCTCGGCTTCCAAACTGAAGCCAAGCAGTTGCTGCACTTGATGATCCACGCCCTGTACTCCAACCGGGAGATCTTCCTGCGCGAACTCATCTCGAACGCCTCGGACGCCATCGACAAGCTGCGCTTCGACGCGCTTTCCGACGCGGCGCTCGTCGCCGACGATCCTGACTTCAAGATTCGCGTGGAGTTCGACGCAGACGCCAAGACCATCACCGTGGCGGACAACGGCGTCGGCATGACGCGCGAAGAACTCATCGCCAACCTCGGCACCATCGCCAAATCGGGCACCGCGGAGTTTCTCGACCGCCTCACCGGCGAAGCGCAGCGCGACGCGCAGCTCATCGGCCAGTTCGGGGTGGGCTTCTACAGCGCGTTCATGGTGGCGGACGAAGTGGAGGTGGAAACCAAACGCGCCGGCGCCGAGGCCGGGACGCGCTGGACGTCGCAGGGCGAGGACGAGTTCACGGTGGAGGACGCGCCGGACGCGCCGCGTGGCGCCCGCGTGACGCTCAAGCTCAAGGGCGATGCTCACGAGTTCGCCGACGCGTTTCGGCTGCGCCAAATCGTGCGCAAATACTCAGACCACATCGGCGTGCCGGTGGTGATGGCCGGCGAAGGCGAAGGCGACGACGCGGCGGAGGAAGAAACCGTGAACGCCGCCACCGCGCTCTGGACGCGCTCGCGCAGCGAGGTGGAGGACGACGAATACAAGGCGTTCTACAAGCATGTCTCGCACGATTACGAGGAGCCGCTCTGCTGGAGCCACAACCGCGTGGAGGGGAAGCACGAGTACACGAGCCTCATCTACGTGCCGCAGCGGGCGCAGTTTGACCTGTGGAACCGCGAGTCGCCGCGCGGCCTCAAGCTCTATGTGCAGCGCGTCTTCATCATGGAGGACGCCGAGCAATTCCTGCCGCTGTACCTGCGCTTCGTGCGCGGCGTGGTGGACTCGAACGATCTGCCGCTCAACATCTCCCGCGAGACGCTGCAGGACAACCCTGCCGTCACCACCATGCGCAACGCGCTCACCAAGCGCGTGCTCGACATGCTCGGCAAGCTGGACGCAGACGATTACGGCAAGTTCTGGGACGAGTTCGGGCAGGCCATGAAGGAGGGCGTCGCGGAGGATTTCGGCAACCGCGAGGCGATCATGAAGCTGCTGCGCTTCACCTCCACCGCTGGGGATTCAGACGCGCAGCGCGTCTCGCTCGCGGATTACGCCGGGCGGATGCAGGAAGGGCAGGAACACATCTACTACATCGTGGCGGACAGCCCCGCCGCGGCGCGGGGCAGCCCGCACCTGGAAGCGCTGAAGGAACGCGGCATTGAAGCACTGTTGCTGACAGACCGCATCGACGAGTGGTTCATGTCCTTCGTTCACGAATTCGACGGCAAGCCCTTGAAGGACGCCAGCCGCGGGGACTTGAAGCTGGCCGAGGATGCCGACGAGAAAGATGAAGACGCGCCGGCGCCGGACGATGACGCCCTGTGCAAACGCATCGCCGACGCCTTGGGCGAGCGCGCCGAGAGCGTGCGCCGCTCCACGCGGCTGACGGATTCGCCGGCCTGCCTCGTGCTCGCCGAGGGCGACGTGAGCGAGCAGATGCGGCGCATCATGGCCGTCGCTGGGCAGGCGCCGCCTGAGAGCAAGCCACGCTTCGAGATCAACCCGGCGCATCCGCTCGTCGCCAAACTCGACAACGAGCCGGACGAAGACCGCTTTGCGGACTTTGTGAACGCGCTGTTCGATCAGGCGAGCCTCGCCGAAGGCCGCCCCCTCGCCGACGCCGCCGGCTATGTGCGCCGGATACAACGGCTGCTGCTGGGCGCTGCCACATAGGGAGACCCTCCCCCCGATAGGGAATCCCTCCCCCCGATAGGGAATCCCTCCTCGATAGGGAATCCCTCCCCGCTCTCCGCGCCGAGGCAGCGCCACGCGGCAGTTGTTACCATAGCCGTGCCTCGTCGGGGATGGGCAGGGGAGCGTCATGCAGGTGGCCGTCGTCGGCGCCGGCAACTTCGGCACCGCCATTGCGAACATCGTCGCGCGGAACGGCTGCCCCACGCACCTGTGGATGCGCGACCCGCTGCAGCTTGCCGACATCCGCCGCCACGGCGAGAACCGCCGCTATCTGAAAGGCCGCGCCTTGGACGGCAACGTGACGCCCACTTGCGACATGGCGCAGGCTGTGGGCGGCGCAGATCTCATCTTCGTCACCGTGCCCAGCGCATCCTTCCGCGCCGTCACCGCCGACCTCGCCGCCCACGCCCAGCACGGCGCATTCGCCATCAGCGGCACCAAGGGCATCGAGGAACAGGGCTTCCAACTGATGAGCCAGATCCTGACGGAGCTGCTGCCGCGCTGCGCCACCGGCGTCATCAGCGGCCCGAACTTGGCCGAGGAGATCGCCGATGGACACCACGCCGGCACGGTGGTGGCCAGCGCGTCGGACGCATTGCGTGAAGCGGTGAGCCGGGCGCTCTCAAGCCCCACCTTCCGCGTGTATGCGAGCGAGGATGTCTTCGGCGTGGAGCTCGGCGGCGCCCTCAAGAACATCTACGCCATCGTGTGCGGCTTGGCGGCCGCCCTTGAAGTGGGGCAGAACACCATGGGCATGCTGTTGACGCGCAGCTTGGCCGAGATGAGCCGCTTCGCCGTCTCCTTGGGCGCCAATCCCTTCACCTTCTTGGGCCTCGCCGGCGTCGGCGACCTCATCGTCACCTGCACGTCGCCGCTCTCCCGCAACTACCAAGTGGGCTATCGGGTGGGCAAGGGCGCGCCGCTGGCGGAGGCGATGGACGCGCTCGGCAAGCTCGCCGAGGGCGTCAACACGTTGCGCGTGATCCGCGCCAAGAGCACCGCGCTCGGGGTGTACATGCCACTGGTGGAGGGCTTGCACCGCGTGCTGCATGAAGGCGACGACATCGGCGCGGTGGTGGACGACTTGATGACCAGTGGCCAGATGCTGGACGTCGAGTTCGCCAAGCCTTCAACCTGGAGCGATGGCTGAGCGGTGAACGGCTGGCGCGGCAACCGGGTCTGCACCGCTTTCGCCATCGCCGCGTTGACGGTGCCGGCGATGGCGGCGCAGGACATCGCCGGCAGCCGCGACGCCCCCGGCGTCGCCCGCTACCCCGGCGCATGGATCGTCGAGTACCGCGAGCGGCCGGCCGCTGCGCTGCCGTACGACTTCGTCACGGCGCCAGTGGACAAGATACGCGGCGACCTGCGGGTGCAGGGCGTGCGCGTCCGCGGCGCTTTGCAGCGCATCACCTACCGCGTCCCGGACGGCGCCCGCTTGGCGGATGTCATCGGCCATTACGAGCGCGTGGTGGCGGCGGCGAGCCCCGGCATCGCCTTCACTTGCCGCGGGCCGGACTGCGGGCGCAGCACCGTTTGGGCGAACGACGTGTTTGACGTGGCGGAGCTCAATGCACCGAACCGCAATCAGTTCTACTTGGCGGCGCCCATCGCCGTGGCCGGCGAGCAGCGCTTGATTGCCGCCTACGTCGTGCAGCGTGGCAACCGCCGCATCTATGCCCACATCGATGTGGTGGCGCCGGAAGAACCGGTTCAGTTTGCAGCCAACCAAACCTTGGCCGATGCCTTGGAACGCAACGGCTATGCGGCGGTGGAGGGCGTGGAGCCGGATGCCGCCGGCGCGCTCGACGCCGAGGACTTGGTCGCCCTTGGGCAAGCTGCGGCGTCCTTGGCGGGTGTTCAGTCACGGGGCCTGCATGTGGTTTGCCATCTGTTCGGCGCGCGTCCGGTGGCGGAGTTGCTTGCCGCTGCCGAAAGCTGTGCCGAGGCCGCGGCCGCGGCCCTTGCGGATGGCGGCGTGACGGCCGCTCCCCACGGCGTTGGCCCGTTGGCGCCTAGCGGCGGGGCGCAGCCGCGGTTGGAGTTGGTGCTGCCCGATCGGCTGCGTGGGAACTGATCGCGTCGCCGAGACGATTGCGGCCTTCGCGGCACAGCTGGCCGCGGCAGACTTGGCTTATGGCCACGGCGCAGCAGATGCCTTGGCCGAGGCGGAGTTGCTGGTACACGGCTATCTGGATGCGCAGCCGTGGGATGCGTCAGCGGCGGCCGCTTTGCAGCGCCTGTTGCGGCGACGCATCGAGGCGCGCATCCCCGCCGCCCATCTCACCGGCCGCGCTTGGTTCGCGGGGCGTTGGTTTCTGGTGTCGCCGGGGGTGATGATCCCGCGTTCGCCGCTGCAGGAACTCATTGGCGACGGGCTTCAGCCGTGGCTGCGGCGCCCGCCGGCAACCATCTTGGACCTGTGCTGCGGCAGCGGCGCCTTGGGGCTGGCCGCGGCGCTGCAGTTCCCCGACGCCAGCGTTGCCCTCGCCGACATTGATCCGGCCGCGGTGGCCTGCGCGCGCAGGAACATCGAACGGTTTGGCTTGGCGCGGCGGGCGCAGGCGCATCGGGGCTCGCTTTTCGACGCCCTGCCGCCAGCTCGGTACGACCTGATTCTTGTCAATCCGCCCTATGTCGCCGCAGCCGAGCTCGAAACGCTGCCGCCGGAATACGGCCACGAGCCGCGTTTGGGCCTCGCCGCCGGCGCGGACGGCCTCGATTGCTGGAGAGCGGTGCTCGGGCAAGCAGGAAACTGGCTGGCGGACGATGGCCTGCTCGTCGGCGAGGTGGGCAATTCGGCGCCGGCGTTGCAGCGCGCCTTCCCCCAGTTGCCGTTCATCTGGCCGGAACTGGAATGTGCCGAGCGCTTGGCGGACGGTGCCTTCGGCGTGTTCGCGCTGGACGCTGCTGCCGTCGCGTAACCGCCACCGCGGCAATGCCCCACGCTGGCTGTCGCCGGCCACATGCGATGCGGTGGGTCCGGCTTGGCGCCCCAATCCGCCCTTGGGCAATGCCCGACCTGTGCCCGCCCCGCCCCCTAGCTGCGCTTGTCATCCCCGGGCGGACTCTCGATACTGCGCCGGATGGCCGGCAACACCTTTGGACAAGCCTTCACCCTCACCACCTTCGGCGAGAGCCACGGCCTCGCCTTGGGCGCCGTGGTGGATGGCTGCCCGCCCGGTCTGCCCCTTGAAGAGGCAGACCTGCAGGAAGACTTGGACCGGCGCCGCCCCGGCCAATCCCGCTACACCACGCAGCGGCGTGAACCGGACCAAGTGCGCATCCTCTCCGGCGTCTTCGAGGGCGTCACCACGGGCACCCCCATCGGCCTCGTCATCGAGAACGTCGATCAGCGCTCGCGGGACTATGGCGCGGTGCAGGATCAGCTGCGCCCGGCGCATGCGGACTACACCTATCTCAAGAAATACGGGCTGCGCGACCATCGTGGCGGCGGGCGCGCCTCGGCGCGCGAGACGGCCATGCGCGTCGCCGCCGGCGCCATCGCGAAGAAGTACCTGCGCGAGCGCTGCGGCGCGCTGGTGCGCGGCTATCTCGCGGCCATCGGCGACATCGAGCCGAAGACCTTGGATTGGAACGCCGTGGCCGCCAACCCATTCTTCTGCCCCGATGCCAGCATCGTGCCGGACATCGCCGCGCTGATCGACGCGCTGCGGGCGGATGGGGATTCCGTGGGCGCCCGCGTGAACGTCGTCGCCTCCAACGTGCCGCCCGGGCTCGGCGAGCCGGTGTTCGCCAAGCTGGATGCAGAGCTTGCCGGCGCCCTGATGGGCATCAACGCGGTCAAAGGCGTTGAGTTCGGCGCTGGCTTCGGCGTCGTCCGGCAGCGGGGCACCGAGCATCGCGACGAGATGGATGCCAGCGGCTTCTTGAAGAATGATGCCGGCGGCGTGCTCGGCGGCATTTCGTCCGGCCAGGACATCGTGGTGAGCATTGCGCTCAAACCCACTTCCAGCCTGACCACGCCCGGGCGCAGCGTGGACGTGGCCGGGCGCGAGGTGGAGGTGGTCACGAAAGGCCGCCACGACCCGTGCGTGGGCTTGCGGGCGACGCCCATCGCCGAGGCGATGGTGGCCCTCGTGTTGATGGATCACCGCATGCGCGACCGCGGCCAGAACGCGGACGTCACGCGCTGAACGCGCGCCGCGTTCCGCCGATGGCGGGCAATCTGTAGAATCCCGATGTGAATGGCGCTCCGTGTTTTCGGAGGGCGCTTGGGGAAGGCGGATGAGCGGCAGCACCCTCTACGACAAAATCTGGGACGCCCATGTCGTTGCCGAGCGCGACGACGGCATGACGCTGCTCTACATCGACCGCCACCTGCTGCATGAAGTGACTTCGCCACAGGCGTTCGATGGATTGCGCGCCGCCGCCCGCCCGCCTTGGCGCTTAGGCGCCAACCTTGCCACGCCAGATCACAACGTGCCCACGTCCCCGGCTGAACGCGCCGCCGGCGTTGCCGGCATCGCGGATGCCACATCCCGCCTGCAGGTGCGGACGCTGGACGCGAACTGCCAAGACTTCGGCATTGAAGAGTTCGCCATCAACGATCCACGCCAAGGCATCGTGCATGTGGTGGGCCCGGAGCAGGGCGCCACCCTGCCGGGCATGACCATCGTTTGCGGCGATTCCCACACGTCCACCCACGGTGCTTTCGCAGCCCTCGCGCAGGGCATCGGCACGTCCGAGGTGGAGCACGTGCTGGCGACGCAATGCCTCGCGCTGCGCAAGAGCCGCAACATGCGCATCTTCTTGGACGGTGATTTGCCGGCAGGCGTCTTCTCCAAGGATTTGGCGCTGGCAGTGATCGGCGCGGTCGGCACCGCCGGCGGCACGGGCCACGTCATCGAGTTCGCCGGCGAGGCCATCCGCGCCCTGTCCATGGAGGGGCGGATGACCGTGTGCAACCTCGCGGTGGAAGCTGGCGCCCGTGCCGGCTTGGTGGCCGTGGATGACGTGACGTTAGACTATGTGGCGGGGCGGCCCTTGGCCCCCAGCGGCGCTGCTTGGGATGCGGCGCAGGCCAATTGGCGCAACTTGTGCTCAGACGCCGACGCCGTGTTCGACAAAGAGGCGCGGCTTGATGCCGGCAGCATCGCCCCGCAAGTGACTTGGGGGACTTCGCCGGAGATGGTGGCAGACATCGGCGCCACCGTGCCGAACCCGGAAGATGCCGGTGGCGCTGTGCGGGCGAGCGCCGTCGCCGCGGCGCTGCAGTACATGGGCCTCAAGGCGGGCCAGCCGCTGGCCGGCACCCCCGTCGACAAGGTGTTCATCGGCTCCTGCACCAACGCTCGCATTGAAGACCTGCGCGTTGCCGCCGCCATCGCCCGCGGCGGCCGGGCGCGGGCCAAGACGCTGGTGGTGCCAGGTTCCGGCCTCGTCAAGCGTCAAGCGGAGGCCGAGGGGCTGCACGAAGTCTTTCTGGCCGCCGGCTTTGAATGGCGCGAACCGGGCTGCTCGATGTGCCTCGGCATGAACGACGACCGGCTGCAGGCTGGCGAGCGTTGCGCCTCCACTTCCAACCGCAACTTCGAGGGGCGCCAAGGCCACGGCGGCCGCACGCACTTGGTGAGCCCAGCCACGGCGGCGGCGAGTGCGCTGGCCGGCTGCCTCACAGACCCAAGGGAGCAACTTTGATGGAAGCCTTCGTCACCCACCGGGGGCTGGTCGCCCCGCTTGACCGCGCCAACGTGGACACAGACCAAATCATCCCCAAGCAGTTCCTGAAATCCATCGGGCGCACTGGCTTCGGCGACAACCTGTTCGATGCTTGGCGCTATCTGGACGAGGGCGCAATCGGCAAGACGCCGAACGAACGCGAGCTCAATCCCAACTTTGTGCTCAATGCGCCGCGCTACCAAGGCGCGAGCGTGTTGCTCGCACGGGATAACTTCGGCTGCGGCTCAAGCCGGGAACATGCCGTGTGGGCGCTGATGGAGCATGGCTTCCGCTGCGTGATCGCGCCGAGCTTCGCGGACATCTTCCTCACCAACAGCTTCAATAATGGGCTGTTGCCGATCACTTTGCCGGCAGACATGGTGGATGATCTCTTCGCGCGGGTGGTGGCCGGCGATCTGTGGCTGACGGTCGATTTGCGGGCGCAATCGATCCAAGCGGACAGCGGCGAAGCGTGGGCCTTCGCCATCGACGGGCAGCTGCGCCAACGGCTCTTGCTTGGCCTCGATGACATCGGCCTCACCTTGGCCCACGCCGATGCCATCCGCGCCTTCGAGCGCCGTCGCCGCGCCGAGGCGCCGTGGGTGTTCGCCACATGAGCCGCGCAGCGCGCATCGTGGTGTTGCCGGGAGACGGCATCGGCGCGGAAGTGGCGCCGCAGGCGGTGCGCGTGATGACCCGCGCGTGCCCGGAGATCGATCTCAAGTTCGAGTATGCGGACGTTGGTGGCGTCGCGATTGACCGCTACGGCACGCCGCTACCCGAAGGGACCCTCGCCGCGGCTCGCGCCGCGGACGCGGTGCTGCTCGGCGCCGTCGGCGGCCCCAAGTGGGACGACCTGCCCATGACGGAGCGGCCGGAAAAGGGGCTTCTGGGCCTGCGCGCCGGCCTTGATCTGTTCGCCAACCTGCGTCCGGCCATGCTGTTCGAGCCGCTCGCGGATGCTTCATCCTTGAAGACGCCGCTGGTGGCCGGCCTCGACATCCTGATCGTGCGCGAGCTCACCGGCGGCATCTACTTCGGCGAGCCGCGCGGCGTGGAGATGGGCAATGGCGGGCGGCGCGGCTTCAACACCTACGTTTACGAGGAGCGTGAGATTGAGCGCATCGCCCGCGTCGCCTTCGAGCTGGCGCGCAAGCGCGCCGGCCGGCTCACCTCGGTGGACAAGGCGAATGTGCTGGAAGTGACGCAGCTCTGGCGCGAGGTGGTCTCGGCCTTGGCGGCGGACTATCCCGACGTGGAACTCAGCCACATGTATGTGGACAACGCCGGCATGCAGCTAGTGCGCGCGCCGAAGCAATTCGACGTGATCGTCACCGGCAACATGTTTGGCGACATTCTTTCGGATGTGGCGGCCATGCTCACCGGCTCGCTCGGCATGCTGCCGTCCGCGTCCCTCAGCGCCGGCAAGCAGGGGCTCTATGAGCCGGTACATGGCACCGCGCCGGACATCGCCGGGCAAGACCTTGCGAATCCACTTGCCACCATTCTGTCTGCCGCGATGCTGCTGCGCTACAGCTTGGACGCGCCGGAGGCCGCCGGTCGCATCGAAGCCGCCGTCGCGGCAGTGCTGGACGCTGGCCTGCGCACTGCGGACATTTGCCCAGAGCATCCGCCGCCGAACGTGCGCCGAGTGCGTGGCAGCGAGATGGCGGACGCGGTGATCGAAGCGCTGGATGTCTAAGCTCGCGCACTTGGCCGCCGCGGTGCTCCTCGCCGCCGGCGCTGGCATGGCGCCGGCCGCGGCGCAGGATGCCGGCACGGCGTTCGGGCCGACCGGCCCCCGCGACACGCTATGGGGCATTGGCGCCCGCTTGCGAGCGGAGGGCGCCACGGTCGAGCAGACCATGCTTGCGCTCACGCGCCTGAACCCGGATGCCTTCGTCGGCCCGCAAGGCAATCTCGTCAAGGCCGGCGCGATGCTGCGTGTGCCCACGTTGGCCGAAGTGCGGGCCGTGTCTGCGGGCGAGGCGCGGCGGATGGTTGCAGACCCAAGCCTCGATTGGTCTGCGCCGTTGGATATGGCAGAGACTGAGGACGGGCAGGGCATCGCGCAGCTGCCCGCCATTTCCGCGCCTGCTGCTGCCGAAGCGCCGCCAGCCGCCGCGCTGTCCCCCGCGGCATCGATGCAGCCAGACATCGTTGATCCTTCAGCTTGGCAACGCCGCGCGCAGGATGCCGAACAGCGCGTTGCCGAACTGACGCGAGAACGAAGCGCTTTGCAGGCCCGATTGGCCGAGCAGGTGGCCGTTGCCGCGGATGCCCAGCGTCGGCTTGGAGCATTGCAGGCCGAAGTGGCCCGGGCGGACGCAGTCGGCGCTGCGGAACGGGCGAGCGCGGCGCGCAGCATGGAAGCGCCCCCATCGGCCGCCCTGCAGCAACGCTCGCCGCGCACCGAGCGGGCACCGGAGATGGCGCGAGAAACTCCTCCGCCATCGCCGTTCGCCGAACGAGACGAGCCGTCATCGCTTGGCCTTTGGTTCGGCGTGGGAGCGTTGGGCGTCGTGGCGTTGGTGGCTGGGTTTCTGTGGCGGCGTTGGCGCGCCGCGGGCAAGGGTGGGCCCAAGCATGAGAGCGGGTCGCGGCCAGTGGGCGCGAGGTCAGTGGCTGCGAAGCTCTCGACCAGCGGTCAGGGCGAGCCGGATGCCGAAGCGCCAGAGCACCAGCCGTCAGCGGCTGACGATGCCGAAGCAAGCGCTGATGCGAGCCAAACAGCCTCCGCCGCGGCAGAAACGCCCACAGCCCCTAGTGCGCCGGCGTCACAAACGGGCGACGAATCCGCCGCTTTGGATGCAGAGGACGATGCGGAACTGGAAGCCCCGGCGGACTACTCTGCCGCCACTAAGCTCAATCTCGCCCGTGCCTACGCAAACTTGGACGACCGAGAGAACGCCCGTGAGGTGTGCTTGGAAGTGATGCAGGAAGGGGACGACGCGGAACGCGAGGCCGCCAAGGCGCTGCTCGAGCGCCTCGATGCAAGAGCAGACTGACGGCGCCACCATCGCGTTGGGCGTCGAGTACGACGGCGCTGCGTTCTCTGGCTTTCAGCGCCAGCGCGACCGGCCCAGCGTACAGGCCACGTTGGAAGCAGCCCTCTCGCGGGTGGCGGACGAGCCAGTGCAGATCGTCGCCGCGGGACGCACGGACGCCGGCGTTCATGCCACCGGACAAGTAGTGAGTTTCCGCACCAGCGCCAGCCGCCCGTTGGTGGCGTGGCAGCGCGGCGTTAACGCCTTGGCTGGCGGGGCCGTCTCAGTGTCATGGGCGCGTGCCGAAGAGGCGAGCTTTCATGCGCGCTTCAGCGCCGTCGCGCGCCGCTACGCCTTTGTGTTCGTCGAATCCGAAGCGCCGCCAGCGCTGTTGCGCGGCAAAGTGTGCTGGTCGCGTCAGCGCCTCGATGCAACAGCGATGCATGAAGCGGCGCAGGCGCTGCTCGGCGAGCAGGACTTTACCTCCTTCCGCGCCGCCGGCTGCCAATCGCGCAGCCCGTTTCGCTGTGTGCAGGCGGCGTCGGTGCGGCGCCACGAAAACCGTGTGGTGTTCGAAATCCAAGCCAACGCATTCCTGCTGCGGATGGTGCGCAACATCGCTGGCGCGTTGCAGGAGGTGGGCCGGCAAGCCCAGCCGGCAGACTGCTTGGAGCGCCTGCTTCAGCTCAAGAACCGCTCAGCCGCCCCGCGCACGGCTCCGCCGGGCGGCCTCTACCTCACCCAGGTGTCTTACCCGCACTTTGCGATGCCGAACCGTGCCCCGCCCGTGTTCTAGGCCAGCCGCGTCATCGCCGGCCGAAAAACTCGGCGATGGGTGGCCGAAAGCGATCCATGTCCACGAGGAATGAGTCGTGCCCCTGTATGGACTCCAACGCCAGAAACGTCACCTTGGGCACCACCGCAGCGAGACCATCCGCAAGTTCCTGCTGCTGAGCCAAGGGGAACAGGAAATCTGTGGTGACGCCGATGATGAGCGCCCGCTCCACCTGCACCCGCCTCAACCCGGCGGCCAAGCTGCCGCCGTGGTCGCAGGCATCGAAGAGGTCCATCGCCCGAGACAGGTATAAGTAGCAGTTGGCGTCGAACACGCCGCCGAAGCGCTGCGCATGAACCTCAAGGTAGGATTCCACCTCGAAGTCGATGCCGAACGGCTCTTGGTTGGTGGCGGTGCGCTCGCGCCCAAAGCGTTGCGCCCACTCCGTGGCGGAGCGGTATGAAATCATGCCGAGCTTGCGGGCGAGCCGCATGCCTTGCGTTGGCGGCGCGTCTGGCGTGTAGCGGCCATCGCGCCAAGCCGGGTCTTTGCGGATGATCTCCCGCTGCACGGAGCGAATGGCGATGGCCTGCGGCAGGGCGCGCGCAGCGGACGAGATGGCGACCAGCGCCCCCGCGGCGTTCGGGTGCAGCATGGCGAAGGCGAGCGCAGTCATGCCGCCCATGGAGGCGCCAACCACCGCGGCTAGCCGTTCGATGCCCAAGGCATTGATGAGCGCGTGGCCGGCATTGGCGATGTCTTCTAGGCACAGCACGGGAAAGTCCAGCCGCCAAGGCTGGCCGGTGGCCGGATTGATGGAGGCCGGCCCCGTGGAGCCGAAGCAACTGCCCAACGAGTTCACGCAGACGACGAAGTGCCGGTTGGCGTCGATGGGCTTGCCTGGCCCCACCATGTCTTCCCACCAACCCGCAGCCGGGTCCAACGCGGACGAAGCGGCGTGGGCCGAGGGCGAGAGGCCGGTGAAGATGAGCACGGCGTTGTCCCGCGCTGGTGCCAGCTCGCCCCATGTCTCGTAAGCGATCTTGGCGGCGGGCAACGTGCCGCGGGTGAGTTGGAACGGCGCTGGCAGCGTCAACCACTTGCGTGCATCGCCGCTGGCGGTGGCGGCCGCGGCGCGGCGCCGCGCTCGGCGGGCTGTTAGATCGTCCATTCGTGAACCGGTCGCCCAGAGTCTTGGGCGTCCAAGTAGGCTAGGGTGAGGGCATTGAAGTCTGCCCCATGCTTGGCCAGCCAAGTGCGTTGCCAGGTGGCGCCGTTTTGGTTGCGTTCAACGCGCCGCGTCGCAAGGCCCACATGCCGTTCGACCTCTGCCGCCGGCAGGCCGAACCGGCGCAAGGCGTCTGTGGCGGCCGGCAGCAGTTCGTCCAGCAGCAACGCCCGTGCCGGCCGCCGCCGACCGTGGCGCCAGATGAGTTCGGCATCCAGGCCGTCGCGCGCGGCGGCGTAGAAGTTGGCCTTGGCAGCCTCGAACGGCAACTCCTCTTCAATGGGCCGCTCCGCGTTGATGAACGAGCGCGCGAGGCCCATGAAGGCGGCGGTGTTGGCGACGCAATCGTCGATTGTGGGGCCAGCCGGCACGACGCGGTGTTCAATGCGCAGGTGGGGTGTGCCGTCGAAATCGAAGCCAAGCAGTGGCCGATTCCACCGCCACACCGTGCCGTTTTGGAAGCGCACATGGGAGAACTTGCTCGGCGGCTCGTCCTGCACATAGGGGAGCAGGATGGCGTGGCGTTCTTGGTTTTCGCGGAACACTTCAAAGAGCGACGCGTCCGCGTAGCGGTCGCCGAAGCCCACGCGCGGCGCGTTGCGCGGCCCGACGGACACCGCCTGCTCGAAGAGTGGAATGCGCGTCTCCGCCCAGAGGGACTTGCCGAACAGGAATGGCGAGTTGGCCGCGAGGGCCACCATCGGGGCGGACGCCGCGATGGCGCCGTTGTAGGCGCGAACGGCGGCATCCGGCCGGCATTGCAGGTGAATCTGAAACGATGTGGCCGCGGCTTCGAGCATCACATCGTCGTGCGCCATGTTCAGCGTGTCCGTGCCGGACAAGTTCAGCTCAAACGGGGCGCCGTCGCGCAGCGCGAGCACCCGATCGTTCAGCGCTTGGAACCGAACCCGCGGTGACATGTAGGCAGAGTTCAGCAGATCCGGCTTGATGGTGGGCAGGATGCCGATGGCGGCAAGCCGCAGGCCCATCGACGCGGCGCGCGTCCGGCACGCCTCCCAAGTGGTGGCCAACTCATCGTGCAACCGGCTGAAGACGCGCCCGGTCACCGCGCACGGGCTGCCGTTCAACTCGACGTTGAAGGAGGCCAGCTCGGGCACCACCAGCGGGTTATCCAACGCGGCGAGGAAGCGCTCGTTCTGGGCGGCTGGGTTGCCTTTGGCATCCACCAGCCAAGCCTCTAGCTCGAAGCCGGCGATGTCGCCCCGTTGGCTGAAGCCGCCATCCTCAAACAACGCTCGGACGGCGTTCGTTTCCTCGTCCAACCGCCGCCGGAAGCGGGTGTAGTCTTCGGCGTTGAAGTGTCGTTGCGCGATTTCGTCGCCCATGAGCGGCGGCCGTCGTTTCGACAGCGGTAGTTTACCGCGGCGGCGAACAACGGATTGCGCCGCCTCGCGGCGACCGGCTGCAGGGCTGCGGCGGAGCGCGAATGCCCGGCGGGCGTTGGCGTGGATGCGCCCCCGGTGAGGCAGGAAGGCGCCCCGGCAACGGCCCGCCGCCGCGGCGGTGGCGGGCCTCGGGGCCTGCTGTCCGCGTCTCCGCTAGGCGCTGTTCGGGAACACCGCCAGCAAGCGCATCTCGATGCTGCGTCGAGGCGGGGCGTCGGCCGGTGCGCTCGGGTTCTCGAACGAGGTATGCGGGCATGCCCAGCCGCGCTTTCTGGTGTCTAGCTGCGAGAACAGGAGCACTTCGTCCGTGGCCATGGCCGACACATAGTAGAAGCGGTGCGCCGGATTGCGCAGCGGGATGGAGGATTTGTCCTGCGTGGCCACGATGGCGCTGTCGCTCGCCTGCGCATAGCCAGTGTACTGATACTCCACGATGTCGCGCGGTGCCAGCGACGCCGCATCCACCAGCGCCAGCGGATTCTTGATCGCCTGATTGTCGAACGGCTGCCAAGTGTTGTACCAGGCGAAATCCGCCCCATCGTAATCCGCTGGGTTCTCACCCCGGCGCGCCAACACGCGCCGCGCCGCAGCATGGGGATCGTTCAAGCTGTAGTCGCAGTGCAGGAAGCGGGCGTAGGCCTTGTTGAAGTCCTCGGTGTCTTCAGTGCGCACGACGTGCTGGGTGATGAAGATCGCCGCAGCGCCGGTGACGCGCTTGGCGAGGCCGATGATCTCCGGGTAGTAGACGGCCCTCACTTGGGCGTCGTCCTGAAAGTCCTGCACTGTGGAGGTGAACTTGAGGAGCGTGAAGCAACTGCTGTCCAAACCCAATTCGCCGCGCTCCAAGCCTGGGCGGGCATCATGGATCGTGACGGTGTGCTTCGAGGTGTTGGCGCGGCGGCTCGCGCGGTCGCCAATCTGCGGCACGTCGATGCGATCGCGCCATTCGTCGTTGAGATAGCGGACTTCGGCTTGCACTGCCATCGTCGCCTCCGAGCGATGTTGGGGTAGGCCAGAGTCTAATCGCTTGGCGCGTGAGAGGCCAATGGCCGTTGGCTGGGTTGTTGGCGGGGCGCCGCGGTGTGCCGGAGTTGGGCGGGCGTGTTCGCTACGCGCCGCCGGCTTGGATCACGCCACAGCCGATGCGGCCACCGGCGCCACCGATGGGCTGCGTCGTTAACGCGCAGTTCTCGAACCCAGACGTGGCGACGGTGCGCGACAGACCCGATAGCCAGCGCGTGTCGTCCAGCTCCGTGGAAGGTCGCCGCGCCCCTTCCGGCATCTGCAGCTCGCAGCGAACAACACTCGCTCTCGGTGTCGATTTTGGACCGAGTTGGGCGAGCGGGAAGAAGCTCAGTCGGGCGATGCGGGTGTTGACGCGCTCGCTTGAACAAAGAAGGCCTTGCGCGGGCGGGACTAGCCGGTGCCGCCCGTGCTAACCGACCGATTGTCGGCGACGAGCCCCGTCAGACCGCGGAGTGGCTGGCCCCAATATCTGATCCGTGAGGATCGACAAGTCGTCTTTCTGGCTCTCCGTTTGGACTACAAGTTTCTCCAGTTCATCGCACTGCAACCTCGAAAGAACGTGAACAACCTTGGGGAAAGCATCTGCGCGAGACCGAATCTTGCTCGCCGTAACCGCTTGGGATTCCAGAAACTGCCTGACATGCCACAGTTCACCAAGAAACCCTTTTTCTTCATAGGCCATGGCAAGCCGCTCGACTAGGGAATAGACAATGTCGCTTGGTGCTGCATCTTGTATCAACTCTCGAGCGGTCTTCCGCCTCCGTGTTCTCTTTTTTGGCGCCGTTTTGATCTTGGCACTTTCACGGATTTGCTGAATCTCTCGCTCAACCACGGCTACGTCTACACCTTCCGCGTTTGCTAACTCCTCCAGCACTTGCTGCCGCCCGTGAAAGGCAACCAAAAGCCGCATCTGCATCTGGAGTTCTTGGCTCATCGAGCCTTTGCCTTTACGCCAATGGCCTGTAGTATCTCATCCTTCAAGCCATGGAACCCATCGATACGGTTCCGCCGTGCATATGGAGTGTGCGAAAGCGAAGTCGCCTGTCGAGCAGCCGTCGTATAACTGCGAGAATACGGAATGGTGTAGTCGAACATATGCCACCCTCGCTCTCGAGATACCTTTTTTACGTCCTTGATTGCTCGGGATTTTTCGGAGTTGTCAGCATATTCGGACTGTTCATTCAGAACGAGGCCGGCAATGTCTAACTCGTGGTCCTGGTTCTCTGCGGAGAATTCTTCAACGGAGCGTGCAAGGAGTGGTAGGCCAATGGTAGCCATGAACTCCGTCTTGACGGGTACGACGACGTAGCGGCTGGCGAAATACGCAGCTTCTGTGAGTATCGACTCCGTTGGCGCACAATCGATGATGATGATGTCGTATCTGTCGCGCACTTGTGCTATGCTCTTCGCCAAGCGCCGTTCCTTACCTGTTGGATTCTTCAAGGTTCGACTCAGTTCAAGCCGTGAGGGAATCAGGTCGAACGTTTTCGAGGCAGGATAGCTGGGAACCTTGACAAGGATGCTCTGAAAATCCATTGGCTTGGGTGCGCTTCTTCCCCTACCCGATGGAATGTAGTCGTCGAGCACCTGCGCGACGGTGGGGCGGTTGTCCTCTATGTGCTCCACATAACGACGTGCGCCCAAGAGACTCTGGCTTAGGTTGGACTGTGGATCGAGATCGACGGCTAGCACACGGAGTCCGTCGGCCGTTACCGCATGGGCGAGCTGCGAGGCAACGGTTGTTTTACCAACCCCACCCTTCATGTTGATCATGCTGACAGCTACGGCCATGTCTCGTGTCCAGCGCCCAATCACGAAATCACGCTACGCCGATGGTGGTCAAGCGTCAAGCACTGTACAGGATCAGCGGGCGGGGGCGCCACGGTATGCCAACGCTGGGCGAGCGTGTTCGCTACGCGCCCCCGGCTCGGATCACGCCACAGCCGATGCGGCCGCCGGCGCCGCCGATGGGCTGCGTCCGGTGGTCGTCTGGGGCGGCGTGAATGACGATGGCGGAGCCATCCTCGTCAAGGAGCGGTGCCGCGCCGCCTAGGGCCGGCGCGGAGACGCGAATGCGCTGATGGAAGAACTCCGCCGCCGCGGTGCCGTCTGCGGCCACATGCAGATTCGGCAGGTCGCCGTTGTCTGGCATTGCGTTGCGCAGCCCATGGCGGTTGCCTTCCGGGTTGATGTGGCCCTTGGCGGCGGTGAAGTCCGGCGAGCAGGCGCCGACGCTGTGCAGGTGAATGCCTTTCGGCCCGGGCGGCAGGCCAGCCGCGCGCACTTGCACGATGACGCCGGCCGGCGCTTGTTCGAAGACCGCTTGGCCAATGTGCGCGCCAGTCGGGTCGATGATGGTGGCGATGGCCATCTCGCCAGCGTGGGCACCGAGCCCGCATGTGAGCGTGGCTGCCGCGATGGTGGCTCGCAACGAGTTCATCAGTGCTCCACAATTGTTTCTGGCCGAAAGATTCGGGGACGCCTAAAGCATCCCCGGGGTGCTTTCGATCAAGCGCTCTTGTGCCCTGTATTGGCCGGGAAGCGCTTGATGGCTGCTTATGTCTGCGGACAGTAGGTACTCCGCCCCCGATTGTCAACGTCGTGTGCGGGCTCGCCTTGTTCGTGAGGAAGAGAGCACGGCCGCGGCCCCGAGCGCCCGGAGACGGACTATTCGCATTGGCCTTCTGCGTCCGCCTGCTCACCGGCCGGTGCCGGCAGCAGCCATGCCGGCAGACGGCTGCGGCTGGCGATGCCGACGGTTACGGTGTCGGCGAACTGCGCCACTGCGAACATCAAGGGCTCCCCTCCTCCACTTCAGTGTCCCCAGCGATCCTGCTCACCGCGTTGGCCCTGACCACGACGCCTCGCCGGCGCCGTGCGGGGATGTCCTCGGCAAGCGCGTCCGACACCCGACGGATTGCCGTCCAGCCGAACGTAGTCTCCGGCCAGTGGAGGCCATACGCTGGCATGGCGCCGCGGCTCCCTCCCCACCTTTGGAACGGGACATCGAGCCACCGGCCGGCCATCACGGCGCGTCAGGTTGCACTGGCAACCGTGTTAGAGCCGCATCGTTGTGACGTGCAAGCGAATCTTTGCCATCATGCCACTATGCACAGGCCAACATTCTCCCGTCCCAATCCGAAAGCACGGCGGATACGTCCTCCGCCGGATGACGTGGACGTTGCCCGCGTAGCAGCGAACTGCCGTTACGTCGGCAGTCCATACCATGCGGGTGTCCCGACCCCGGGCGCCACCCCTGCGAGGCGTCCTGACGCAACCATTTGTCCGCCGCAATTGACTCAAAATCGTTCCCGCGTCGAAGGTTGGCTCCGCGCAAGCATCCTCGCTGGTCGCACTGGCGCTTGGGAAAGGGGGTTCCCGCGATACGTTTGGCACAGGGAAAACGAGACCACCTTTGAAGCGCGTCAGGGCGCCCCGGGATCAGGCGAATATCACGGCTATCCACTGCAACCTGAGCAGCGTGTGCGGGGCCTTTGATGTCCATTCGCATGACGTTTGACTGGGTGGAAGCGCCACCATCCGCGGACGCCCTCGCGCAATCCACCATGGCGGCGTTGACCATCGAGGTGGATGGCTCCGTGGTCACGTCGGTGTTGGACCGTCGCAGCCGTTCCTGCCGAGACCATGTGGTAACGCCACTGGGGTATGTTGCCGAATGGCTGGTTGGCAACTGGTGGCGGCTCTTTCACGAAGTCGAGGACGCGAGGACGCCGCGCCCGGGCTTTGCGGAAGCGCACGACTTGGCGTTCGCGGGCGAAGGCTATGTGCTTCCAAGCCTGACGATGGTGCCGACGCCACAACGCATGCGGCTGCGGTGGCGACGGCACCAACCTTCGCACAGCACGATAGAGTTCACGGAACAAGGCGAAGCCTTGGTAGATCGACATGAACTCGAAGATGCGTTGCGGAGTCTCGTGGAGGTTGTGCGGGGCCGATTAGCCGGCGATGAACTAACGGGGGAGTTTCTGTGCAGCGAGTGGTCGGCAATTCAAGCGGTGGACGAAGATGAGCGCGCGTTCTGCCGCGCGGCCGCATTGCTTGGCCAAGATCCGTTCGCGGTTCGGCAGCCGCTGGCCGAGCAACTCATCGACTTCTGGCACCGCGCCGAGCCGGCGATTCGGGATGATGCTTTGGCAAGTGCGAACGGTATCGGCTTTACGTCGCTTGCGCCACTGGCTGGCTGGTTGAAAGAGGTGTTGCACAGCTTGGCCGGCACACGGGGGAGCAACTGGTCGGACTTCCGCGCTGCTCTGCCGATGTCTACCGTGCGGGAGCCCTACAGGCGTGGCTACGACTTGGCGCGAGCTGCTCGCGGACAACTGGGACAGCGCTCGGAACGATACGAGTTCAGCACCACCGGGCCGCAGGCCGTTGCCAACGTCACGACCCGGCCTCCGACGTCGACCATCCAAGGAATGGTCGCTGCGGACAGTCCCGCCTGCGCTTTGGCGGACGGCAGGGAGACGAGCAGACGATTCCTCCTCGCCCGTGCGCTAGGCGACTATTTGGGCCGCACCGAGCAAGGGCCAGCGATTCTGAGCGGGCTGGCTACGGACCGGCAAGCGCAGTCACGCGCCTTCGCCGCGGAGTTTCTAGCCCCGGCAGACTCGTTGCGGCAACGGCTCGGGAGCGAACAGATACCCCCCGACATAGTGGATGACTTGGCGCTTGAGTACGGCGTCTCCAGCTACGTCGTCAGGCACCAAATGGACAATCACAATCTGGGGCAGGTAGCCGAGTGGTGAGGGTTTCGTGACCACAACGGTCACTTGGCTGGGGATGAGGAACGGGAGCGCGGCCCAGCAGCGAACGCTCGGCGACGGACTATTCGCGCTGGCCTTCTGCGTCCGCTTGTTCACCCGCCAGCGCCGGCAGCAGCCATGCCGGCAGACGGAGGTGAAGGTGTCGACTAGGAGGCAGAGCTTGACGCCGACAGATGCTCTCAAAACACTGCAAGGAAAGTTGTGGCACACCACATCGAAATCCCGGTTCGAGGGGATTCTGAAATGTGGTTCGATTTTGGTGAACTCTCCCGAAAACCTTGTCCCCAATGGTGAGCGATGGTGTACCGGAAAAGGACCGGACGGTTATCCTTGTGTGCGTCATTTGGGCGGAGTCAGTTTGTTTGATTTCCATGATTTCTGCCCCGACACATACGATCATGAGTATACGCAGAGCACATGGCGGACTTTCGTGCCAATCTGCAGCCAATGTGGGTGGGACTCTGCCGTGTGGCTCGAAATTGACAGAGAGAAGGTTTCGGATGCGCTCATTTCAGGGGAAAAACTCTTGAAGACGTGGAATGAAGACAAACTCCATCGGCACAGGCTGATGCCCATCCTTGAGGCAGCCCATCTCGGCGACTTGCCGATTTCGGCAGTCGCCCGCGTCCTGCTCTACAAACAAGGCTGGGCAGAGTTCAAGCCAATAGATTTGTGACCTTTCCCCATCTCTGGCGTCGCCAATACATTCCGCCGGAAGCGCGAGCGGGAAGCGGCGGCGAAGGACGCCGCCAAGATCAAGGCTCCGTCGTTCTTCCGCCGCAACAGGAACATCCACTCAAGAGCGATGGCGTCCCTTCGGCCACTGCGGCGAGCGCCGAGCCCATGACTCAAGAGCATAGTCTTTCGCAGTTTTCTCCGTGCGCATGACGGGATGCTTGCGACGGCGCACCGCGGACAAAAGGGCACAAGGATTGGCGAAAAGTGGCGGCGCCCCTGCGGTCAGTCGGCGAGTTCACGGCTGAGCTTCTGCGCCTCTGCGATCCGGGCCCGGGTCATAAGCTCGCGCAACTCTGCCCGGTTGTCTCTCGCATCTCCATGCCCTTGCGCGGCAGCGAGATTGAGCCAAGCATAGGCTTGGACGTAGCCCTCGGGGACGCCCTCGCCGCGGTCGTACATGATTCCCAGACTGTACTGTGCGAACGCTTCTTCCTGCTCGGCCGCCTTGCGGAACCACCGAGCGGCTTCGCCGTAGTCTTGGGGAAGGCTATGGCCGGTCGCGTATGTGCGTGGCGGAAGAGGTAGGAGTCGAACCCACCAGACGCTTCGAGCGCCTCAACGGCTTTGAAGGCCGCGCGCCCCACCGGGGACGATGCTCTTCCGCCCGGAATCTTAGCATGGCGGCTCTGGGGGGGCCGGGGCGCGAGGGCATCGCCGGGAGCGTGGACGCGAGGGCTACGGCGCAGCTACTCCACCCACGCGCCCCACTTGTTCGGCCTGGCCATGCGGCCAGCTTGCAGGTATACGAACGCCTTGCCGAAGAACAGGAGCAATGCCTCGTTGAACACCAGCAAATGCGTCGTGAGGGGCAACTGTTCGCCGTCACGGAACACCGTGCGGCCAGCGTCCGCTTCGGACAAGCTCTCCAGAGCGGCTTCCAGCGTTTGGTCGAGCGCGTGGTGCCATGCGCGCAACCGTTTCACGTCGCCGGCGATGGAGGGGTCGGGGTGGCGATACTCGAAACTCGCCCGGAAGGTGCGGAACGAATCTGCATAGCTGTGCTGCGTTTCGCCGATGCTTACGCACAGATCGCCCAACGTCGGATTGTCTCCGCCTGGGCTGAATGTCAACTCCCGGTCGGTCAGTTTGATGAGCAACTCGTCGCGCGGGACGAGCGACTCTAGGATGAACTCCCGATAGGGCTTTTCAACTTCTGCGATCACAGGAAGATATTTGCGCGTGCGAGAGGCCAGCATAGACCATGCTGTTGGGAGCCTGCAATCCGTTGCGTGCAATCCGTTGCGCGGGCTCAGCATCTCTGGGCGACACCAACATGGGGGCCAATCGGTGCGGACAACCAAGCGGTCGTGTGATTGAGGGTGTCGGCGGGATGACGCCGCAGTGGAGTGGTTGCGCCTCCTCGGACGCACGGAGAGCGGCGAAGCAGGCGGACAGGGAGGGACGGCGAAGTAGCGTCAGGGGCTTCGGGGCCAAGCGAACATCGCCCGTAGGAGTTCGGCTGTGGAGTAGTCCTTGATGTCTTCTTCCGAGAAGCCCATTTTAAGTTGCCGCTGGTAGTGCCACTCTTGGAAGTCCTCGTAGTCCGCGAGTATTTGGGCGGCGGGGATTGGCTCGAAACCCGGCATGCTGGCGAGCCAGTTGCGGACTTTTCTGATAGCGATCTGGTAGCGGCCGTTATGGGCTTCGATGTCGGAACCTGCGAGGTCCGAGATTGCTGCTTGGTAGCGGTACCGGCGTTCCTCAAGGACGAGAATGACCTTGGTCGAGAGCCGTCCGCCACCGTAGTGTCTGCATCCGAAGTCGAGGCCGAGTTCGAATGGCATGTTGAGGCGTTAGTGCTCCCCCTCTTCTGAGCTTGGCACCTAGAGAGGTCGTGTACCGAGTATCTAGATGAACGAATCAGATCAACGATCTTGGTAACGCGAGGCTCGCCGGCATCGCTACGCTCGGTAGCGATGCGCGGCTTGAGGCCGAACCGCACAAGGCAGAACAGGAGAGCCTGGAGGATGTGGTCTTAGTCTTCGTCGAAGGGGCAGCTTACGAACGCGCTTCGGTCGAAGTCGTCGGCTGCGGGCAAGTGGCGCTATCCAGGCGGCGGGAAGGGATCGTTGCTGTGGGAGTCGCGCTGTCGGATGCGGCCGTCACTGCCGTGGATGAACACCTCGCTACCCTGCTTGCTGGCGATGCGCCGGGCTACCACAATCGCTTCGCGTTGTGTGGCGAAGCGCCGGGTGACCCTCTCCGCGCCAGCCTTTCGGACTGCCCATTGGTTACCACGCGGGACGACGTGTTGGCTCTTTGCTGCCACTGGTCGGACTCCTAGATCGAATTGTGGAGAGGGTAGCACGGTGGGCGCTGATGCCCCACATCAGTCCGAAGCGGCGGTTCCGTGGCGGCGCTCACGCCTCGCTTCCACTCGCGCATCCGCCCAATCATATGGGCGCGGAACGAAGGGATGCCGAAGTTGACCATCCCGTCTTTGGCCGCCAACACGCCATGCGCGATGGCTTGCTGGATGGTTTGCCGGCCATCGTAGGGTTTGCGGTCGCAGAGCGACATGGCTAGCCCCTGGGGGATTGCGCGGTCGCCCGCCTTGGCGAAATGGGCGGTCAACGGCATCAACGCTTCCCGCGGCTCAAGGCCGCCACCTAGGTGCATGGCGTCCAAGCGACCCTCGTAGTACTCCTCGCGGGCACGGGCGCCGTCGCGGATGACGTTTCGCAGGACGCGCGGATCGTCAAGGCAACGCGGCCCCGCTTGGCGAGCGGCCTTGACGGCGGCTTCCAAGTAGCCGTGGATGTGAACTGGGTAGCCGAACGATGCGTCAGCCAGTGCGGTGAGCGCACCACCATCCACATCTTCTAAGCCGTAATGAGCCAAGTTTTCGCCGATGGCTTCGTAGGTGTCGTGCGCGTCAAGCGGCCCCAGCGTGATGGGCGGTGCCACTCGGCTGACTCCTAGGCCGGAAAGCACGGCAAGCGTGTGCTGCAGCCCCGCGCCCAGCGGCATCACTGGGCAGCCCTCGGTGCCTTCGTGCAGGGATTGGAAGACGCCAGCGCCTTCCGCCGCGGTGTTTTGCAGTTCGTCGATGCTCACGATGAGCGCTGGGCAGCGCTGCGGCCATGCTTGCGCCAACGCGCCCATCATTGCAGCGAACCCATGCGCAACGTGCTTGCGGTCCCGCGTCATGGACGCCTTCGCCACGGATAGCGAAGCGCTGCCGGATGCGATGGACGTATCCACTTCGGCAATGGCCCTGGCGGCTGCGCCGGCTCCCGCCGCGTCAGCGATGCGTAAGAATGAGTCCAGCGGGTTGGACAGTTCGGACGCCTTGAGGCTCACGGCCTTGGGCGCTGTCCCGCCAAACGCCAAGGCCGTCGCCTTGGCCACGAAGCGGGCGCTGAGTTCCGTCTTGCCCACGCCGGGTGTTCCTGTGATCAGCGTGAACCCGGCCCTGTGCGTTCCGGGCGCTCTCGAGGCGACGCCTCGTAAAATCTCGATCAGTCGGGCCATCTCCACATGCCTGCCGGCGAAATGGTGCAACGGCTGCCGAGGGCCCGGAAAGATGATTCTCGGATCGGCCATGCGCTCCGCGTCTCCCAATCAAGTGTTCGGCAAGCCTTCGCGCCCTGCCTGTTTCGGGACGATTCTACGCCGACGCTATTCTTCCGGAGACTGGAGGCGGCGCATGGGCCGGTCAGACGGGCTTCACTGAACCGGAGTTACGCCGGCGGCTGCTCGACTGCGCGCGGAGGATGGTTCAGGTCACAATTCTGAACTCAAACAGTGCCGCGTCGTCAGCGCAGTTCCTTCCGCACATGGGTGTGTGCCCCGAAGGGATCCGCGCCGCCGAGGCGAGCGCGGGCGGTGTCGTCGCCCTTCAGGTGCCAGTTGAACCAAGCCAGCGCGTACCAATCGCGGATGACGTGCGGCAGGTAGGCATCGCTGCCGTCGTCAAACGCGGCCCAGCCCAGCTCATCGAAGGGCTCGCCAACCGGCGGCGCAGGAGCGAACGCCGCCTCGCCGGTGGCCTTGCGCGTGCGTTGCGGAGCTTGCGCGAAGGGCACCTCGCCGCGCTTGAAGGCGGGCCAAGGAAACAACCGGTTCATGTCGTTTGCCAAGGCGCCGTGGCCGACATCGCGCACGATCACCAAGATGCGATGCGAAAGCGCGCGCTGCCAAGCGCTCAACGCCACTGGCTGTGGATTCGACCAGCGATCCGGCGTGGCACGTTCGGCAGCCAACGGGAACGCCTGCGCGGGGTCGCCTCCCGCTTGGCGCAAGGCGGTGGTGAACAGCCCGATGAAGACGTTCTGCACGAAGGCGTCTTCGTCGCCCACCATCAACAGCAACGGCTTTCTCGCCCCGGCCGTGCCGTTGCCGCGCATTTCTTCCGGAGCCCATTTGAACGGCGGTGCGTTGTTCAGACCGAACGCTGCGCGAATGGTGGGCAAATGGTCGGCGGCCAGTTGCGCCGTCATGGCGCCCAAAGAATGGCCGGCAACGCCGACGCGCTCCGCATCCACGCGGCCCTCAAGCAAGCCGCACAAGTAGCTGTTCGAGAGGGGGCGGGCGGCGCTGGCCGCGCCGAGGGCCGTCAGCGCGGTGCGGCAGCTCGGCTCGTCCAAACCCATGCTGCGCACGGTGCGCAGCGCCAGCGCCACATCGCCGACGCGCTGGCGGAACAAGTTGCGCATCATCGTCGTGGCGCGCTCCACGCCGCCCGGCACTGCCCTGCGCTGCGCGGGGTCGGTCGCCGCGTCGAACAGCAGCCGCTGGAAGTAGGGCACCACCTTTGCTGTGCCGAACATCTGCTGGTAGGCCGCCACCACTTGCGGCCGCTCGCGCTGGTTCCGGAACGGCGAATCCTCATCGTGGAACACCAACGCCGGCGCCCCGTCGCTGACAAAGGTGGGCGCGGCGACCACGTAGCCGTGCGAAGCAAGGAACTCGGCCAAGGATCGCCACATCGCGTGGTTGCCGCCCAAGCCGTGCGCCAAGATGATCACCGGAAACCGGCCCTCAGCGGGGGTGGCATCCTGCCAGGCGCCCTGCGGCGCGCCCAAGATGTGCGCACCGATGGTGGCGATCGCGGCTTGGCGGTTCGCCGCGGTCATCGCTGCCAGTGCGCCGCCGTTTCGCAACCATGTGGACTCTTGCGCTCCCATGCCGCCAACCGCGCGGTGTACGGCCACATCCGGGTCGCGAAAAAAGAAGTCGTAGTAGTTGGCGGGCCGGCCGCTCGCGGCCCGTAGCGGGCTGCGTTGGCCCTGACTGGCGCCTTCCCGGGGCATGGCCGGATACCAAAGCTGGAGCACCACCGTGCGACGTTGTCCGCTGGCGTCGATGCGGCGCAACAGCGTTTGGTAGCTGGCGGTGCCATAGGTGCTGTTCCACGGGTCGAACCGCGCCAGCGCGTCTACCGCAAATCCGGTGGCCACGCCAACGGCGTAGTCGCCATAGGCCGCGTCGCGTGGCAGGGAGGGCATCTGCGCCGCATTTGCCGCCGCTTGGCCACCCGACATGGCGAGCCAAGCCAAGAGCGCCAAGCAGGTCCAATTGCGGCAGTTCGCTGGCTTGCCGGGGCGAGTTGCGCCAGCGTTCAATCGATGCCACAAGGGCACGGCGTCTCGCCGCCGTCGGGCCCTTGAGGCAAGCGACCGACCGGTCATTCGCGATGTGTTCGCAGTGGATGTTGGGCGTGTGTGCGCGAGCGTCGGGCAAACAGCTTCCCGCCATGCATGGGCCATCACGGGTTGCGTTCGTGCAGTTGCCGAAACCAGAGCATGGTATCAGGGAACGCCGGCCCGGCCCCATCGAGTTTCGCGTCCATCGCCTCAAGCTGGGAGCGCAGTGCCGCCATCATTCCCCCGCCGAGCCGCGCTTGCCAGCCGCGCTCGACCTCTTGCACCAAGGCAGGGTAGGCGTCGCGGCTGCGGCGGGACTTCGGCGTCGGGTAGACGAGCCGCGTGGCAGCGCCGCGCACAGGCTGCTCCACCACCACCACGAGGTGCCGTTCCGGCGTGGAGCGGCCGCTGCCGACTACGCCGTCGTCGCGCACGACCTCGAGCGGTGCGCCTGTGTCGGGAAGGCGCTGCAAGAGCGTGGAGCCTGTGCGCAGGTCGCCCAGCCGTTCGCGCTCGTAATCGATGGCGAACGCGGCCAGCGCGATGGACAAGAGCGCAAAGAGCGGCTGGTTTCCTGTGTCGGAGCGCCGCAGCACCACTGGCCACTCCTCGCCCCGCGCCGGAATGCGCGGCGGGCCGGGTTGTTCACGCAGATAGAGGCCGCCGGTGATGTTGCCATCGGTCGGCCCGTAGGCTGTCAGATACCAAGGCAGTTCCACGTCCACGGCGTTGGCGGCGGTAGCAAGGGAGGTTCGCAAGCCGTCGATCAGGGCTGCGCCGAAGCGTCGCCGCCAGCGCCGTTCCACAGACTCAGCCAAGTGCTTGCCGGCATCGCGAGCGCCGCGGCCCCGCGCGGTGAGATGCAGCATTTTCAATCCGCCCGCCTTCGTCGCCGGCACCACATGGAGCCAGCCTTGCGCCGCAAGGTCGCGCACCGCCACGCGCACGGCGCGTTTCGCCAGAATGGCTTTGGCGCCAAGTTCACGCTCGGCCAAGCCGTCGTCATCGATCACTCGCAGCACGTTGGCCCACACGGCAAGATGCGGCTGAGAGAGATCGTCTCCGGCGAGGTGTGCGTACTCCTCCGTGAAGGCGATGAGGGCGTGGCTGAGTAACGTCGGCAACGGGGTGGCCGAAGGCGCGACCAAGGGCCGGGCGGCGCCCATCGGCCGCAGCGATGCGTAGTTCAGGAGCCGAACGAACGCCGCCCCTTGTTTGGCGTCGCCCCGCACATCGTCGCCGCGCTGCCGCGCACCCACGCGGGCCGCGATGTGCTCCACCACCATGCGGGCGATCTTGCCGTGCAGGTGGTCGTCATAGCGCATCCTCAACACCACGCCGCCGTCGCGGGTTGCCCGTGCGTCGCTGTCGGCGTGGATGCCGGGGAAGCACCGGAAGATGTCGAGCAGCGCGCGAGATTGATCGGCGGACACGGCGACGCCTAGGCGCTCGGCCCCGCCGGGTGAACCGGAGCGAGCAAGCCCGCTCGCGCATCGGTCACTCGACGTGCCGGCGGCCGAACTGTGCCAAGGGATGTCTCGCCAGGTCCACCACTACTTGTGGCCGTTCCAAGGGAGCTTAGCCAAGAAGGGGCAGAAACTGCCGCGTGGCATCGCTCACGCATCCGCCACCGCCTCATGGTCGGCTTGGTTTGGGGGGCAGGAACCACTGCTTGCCATAGCTCTCCCATCACGGTGCCACGCGCTCGGCGTCGCCCACCACGCGGCGCAAATCGCCCTCCCGGCGGGTGAAGCCGTGACGGTCGAAGTGCTCAAGCACCTCAATCACCACGTTGCGCCCCACGCCCGATGCGTCGCGGAATTGGCGCACGGTGAATGGGCCGTCGGCATCCAGACGCCGGGCGATGGCGACGAGTTCGAGCAAGCGCTCCTTCAGGTAGCAGCGGTTGGCGCTCACGCGCACGATGAAGCCTAAGCCTGCCAGCGCGCGCAGGTCTTTGTCCAAGTGGGGCAGGGGGCGCTGCAGGGACTTGGCAAGGTCGCCCGAACTCGGTGGCTGCACAGTGTCGAGGGCTGGCTGAATGCGCTGGAAGAGGCTCGCCAAGTTCGCCGGCACTGCGGTGACATGGCTCGCCAGCGCGAAGTGGCCGGAACGGGAGCGCAGCTGGCCACCTTCGAGGAGTTCTGCGATGGCCCATTCGACGGCGCTGCTGGCGACGCCCGGTGCGCGGGCGAGCGCGTGCTGCGTCATGCCCTCGCTTTGCGGCAGCGCTTCGTGATGGTGAGCCAGCCCTTCCAACAGCGCCTCCCGCGTGCTCGTCAAGCGCGCCGGATCGATGAGTTGCGTGCCCCGTTGCGCCACGCCGGCGCGTTGCACGGCCTCCAGCGCACCGCTCTCGGTGAGATTCCAATTGCTCCTGAACGCGGCGAGCTCCACCACTTCCAGCCCCGCCAGTTGCTTGAGGGCGGCGGCGGGGTTTGCTCCGTGCATGGCGGCGAGCCGGGCTTGGCGCTGCGGCGCGCGCCGTCGGCCACTGGGAGCGCGCGGGTCGATGACCACGCCGCCGCCTAGGGTGCGGCCCAAGTCCTGATCGCGCAGGATGAGCCGGTCGCCCACTTTCAGGTGCGCGGGTGCTTCGAAGACCACATCGACGATGGCGCCCTCGCCGGGTTTCACTGGCGAACCCGCAAGCAACGCCACCCGCGCTTGCGCATGGCTGGTGGCCATGTAGGCATGCACCGGTGCCCAATGCCGCACGGCGCGGGGGAAATCCTTCAGCACCTGCAAATCCACGGCGGCGCTGGCGGTGGCGCCGGCCGCTTCCGGCGTCACAATCCAATCTCCCCGCGCCACGTCACGCAAGTCAATGCCGCCAAGGTTCATGGCGGCGCGGTCGCCTTCCACGGCGCTGTCCGCCGCCGCGTCTTGCACTCGCAGGCCACGCAGCCGCGCCGGTTTGCCGGTGGCGGCCACGGCCAGCGCATCGCCGGGCCGGGCGGCGCCAGACGCCACGGTGCCCGTCACCACCACGCCGGCGCCACGCACCGAGAACGCGCGGTCCACGGCGAGGCGGAACTGCAGGGCGGCCCGTTGCACAGCATGGCGTTGGGCGGCGGCGTCCAGATGCGCGCGCAATTCGGCGATGCCACGCCCATCTGGGCACGCCACTTCGATGATCGGCGCATCGTGCAGGAAGGTGTCCGCGGCGAGGGCGCGGATTTCGCGGCGTGCTTGCGCCGTTCGCGCAGGCGGCGCGCGGTCGATCTTGTTGATCGCCACCACGCCGCTCTGCAGGCCAATGAGGGCGAGGATTTGCAGGTGCTCCCGCGTCTGCGGCATTACGCCGTCGTCCGCGGCCACCACCAACAGCGCGTGTTGACGGCGGCCAACCCCCGCCACCATGTTGTGAATGAAGCGGTGGTGCCCCGGCACGTCCACGAACCCGACGCGGACGCCGCCGAAGTCCGCATAGGCAAAGCCGAGATCGATGGTGAGGCCGCGGCGCTTCTCCTCCTCCAGCCGGTCTGTGTCGATGCCGGTCAGCGCGCGGACAATTGAGGTCTTGCCATGATCCACATGGCCCGCCAGCGTGACGATCACGGCAACGCCTTCAAGCTCTGCAGCAACTCATCCATGGGTTCCGCGCAGCGCATGTCGAGCCAGAGCCGGCCGTCGCGGATGCGCCCGATCACCGGGCGCGGCAAGTGGCGCAACTGGCCGGCGAGCCGGGTGGGCGCTTGGCCATCAGGCGGTCGCACTGCAACGGCCATGCTGGGCAGCAGATGTTCAGGCAGCGCGCCGCTGCCAAGTTGGCAAGTCGCCGCCTCGGTGCGCGCGTCAAAGCCCGGTGGCAGGGCCTCGCCCAGCGCCTTGGCCACCGCTGCCGCACGCGCCTGCAACGTCGCTAAGGGCGTTGTCAGAATCGCGATGAGTGGAATGTGGCGGGTGAGGGTGGCTTCGTCCTCGTAGGCGCGCAACGTTGCATCGAGCAGGGCAAGGCCCACCTTGTCCAACCGCAGGGCGCGTTTCAGCGGGTTTGCCTTCAACTGCGCCACCAACTCCGCGCTGCCGACGATGAGCCCGGCTTGCGGGCCGCCGAGCAGCTTGTCGCCGGAGAACGTCACCAGGCTTGCGCCGGCGGCGAGGGTCTCACGCGGCGTTGGCTCGCGTGGCAGCCCGAAGCGGGAGAGATCGACCAACGCGCCGCTGCCGAGATCCACGCACAGCGGCAGGCCGCGTTCGGTGCCGAGGGCGGCAAGCGCTCGTGCCGGCACATCGGCAGCGAAGCCCTCGATGTGATAGTTGCTCGGATGCACCTTCAACAACAGCGGCGTGTCGGCGTCGATGGCGCTGGCGTAGTCCGCTAGGTGCGTGCGGTTGGTCGTGCCCACTTCCACCAAGTGGCAGCCGGCGCGGGCCATGATGTCTGGGATGCGGAAGCTGCCGCCAATCTCGATGAGCTCGCCCCGCGACACCGGCACCGGCCGCTCCAGCGCCAGCGTGTTGAGCAGGAGCAAGAGCGCTGCCGCATTGTTGTTCACCACGGTGGCTGCTGCCGCGCCCGTCAACAGCTTGAGCCGCTGTTCCACCACGTCCTCGCGGTTGCCGCGGCGGCCCGCCTCCAAGTCGTACTCCAAGGTGAGCGGCGCGGTGGCGGCGGCGATGCCGGCGGCGGCGATGTCCGCGCCGAGGGGCGCGCGGCCCAAGTTGCTGTGGATGAGCGTGCCCGTGAGGTTGAAAACGCGCCGGTAGCCGTGCCCGACGTGCACGACCAGCCAGCGCTCCACCGGCGCCGCGTAGCGGGCGGCATCCGTCGCCCAGACGGGCGCATCGCCACGCCGGCGCGCATCCGCCTGCAACTGGCGCACTGCTTCCTTCGCCAAGCCAACGCCGCGCCGCGCGATGACCTCGGCGAGCGTTGGATCGGCAAGCACCGCGGCGACGCTGGGCAAGTCTCTCGGCGACATGGACACGGGCGGCAGGCACAGACCACAACGGGCTATTGTGCCAGCCAGCGCGGTCCCGCGGACGGCTGGACTGGGCGCCGGCTTCGAGTACATTGCGCCGTTTGACGCTGCCGTAAGGCAGCGCAGCCGCAAGGAGATGCAAGCGATGCGGGAAGAACGGAGCGTGGCGTTCGTGGGCCTTGGCGTGATGGGCTATCCGATGGCCGGGCACTTGGCCGGCGCTGGCCACGCCGTGCGGGTGTACAACCGCACACAGACACGCGCCGAGGCATGGCTGCGGGAACATGCCGGCGCGGTCGCGGCCACCCCCGCCGAAGCCGCAGCCGACGCGGCGCAGGCTCTCTCGATGCGCCGGTGAGCAGCGGCCAAGCCGGCGCCGACACCGTGGCGAACAACATCGCCCTCGGCAATACCGCAGCCAGCCAGGCCGACATCGGAGCGGCAGCGCGAATCGCTGGCGCCTGTACTTTCGTCGCCAATCTTCCCGACGGCTTTGAGACGCGCTTGGGAAGGGCGGGCGGCACCTTTTCCGTGGGCCAGAAGCGGCGCTTCGCCATTGCCCGCTGCCTCGTCAGCACCGCGCCTGTGCTGGTGCTGGCCGAACCCACCGCGGCCTTGGACCCCTAAACCGAGAACGCGCAGGTGGCCGCCCTCCAGGCCGAACGGGCTCGACGCCTGCTCATTGTCATCGCCTATCGTCTAAGCACCATCCGCAGCGCCGACGGCATTTGCTTTCTGAAAGCCGGACGCATCATCGAGACCGTCACCCACGAGCAATTGGTGGCGAAACCGGACGGCGCGTACCGCGGTTTCATGGATCTGCAGGACGCTTCCGGGGGAGAGCGCACTGCGGGCTGGGTGAGAGCCGCAAGCGGTGCCCTTGAGAGGCACGTAAGGAATCGCGCTGGTTTGCGCTTCTCGCGCTACAGTGAGCCCGCGACTGGAAGCAGTAGTTTTTGGTTGCCATAGACGACCTGTCGGCCGACAATGCTCTTACTGTTGTTTTATGACTTGTCCGACGGCCGTGTACTTCTTCTACTTTGACGAGTCTGGATCCCGCGACCCTTCTACGGGCACGCCCGACCAACCTAAGGATCATCTCTATGTCCTTCTTGCCGTTGGCATGCGGGAATACCACTCTCGGCACCTCGCCTTGATAGTCATGGACGATACCAGCAAGCAGCTAAATCGCTCTGTCACGTTACAGCACGCCCAGTTTCAACGCCGCGGGAACCCTAACATGCAGTTCCCGCACATAGTCGAGTATCCCTTCTTCACGCGAAGCGAGCTCTCCAACGGCGTTCAGCTCGCCGACCTGCTTGCCTACAATGTCTACCGCGCCTTCAAAGATGAATGCCTCGACTACAAATACTTCAAGCTGATGCTGCCGAACATCTACAAACGAAAGGAAGCCAACGCTCTCGACGGTCTCAAAGTTTGGCCCGATACATCACCCCTAGTTGCCCTAGCGAGCAAAGCATGGTCAAGTTTGAGCAGGTGATGGTGTGATGTCGGGCTGGGCGGGCCATATCGAGCTCCAGTAGGAGCACCCGACGGCCCCACCGTAAGCGCTTCTCCTTCTCTTGTCAAAGGGATGAACGGACTCGACGCCTGCTCATCGTCATCGCCCATCGTCTAAGCACCATCCGCAGCGCCGACCGCATTTGCTTTGTGAAAGCCGGACGCTTCATCGAGACCAGCACCCACGAGCAATTGATGGCGAAACCGGATGGCGCGTACCGCCGTTTCGTGGATCTGCAGGACGCCTCCGGGGAGAGTACGGTGCCGGCCGGGTGAGGGCCGCGTTCGGCGTTGCCGTTTGAGGGGCACGGGCCGGAACGCAACGGGTCGCGAGCCCGACTAGGCGTGCTAGGGTAAGTGCCTTGCCCAACTTTATGGTATGCGAAGAACCTTGCCGCAAGTATCGACAACATCAGCGAGGGCCCGCGCCGCGCGACGACCTCGGCGAGCGTTGGGTCGGCAAGCACCGCGGCGACGCTGGGCAAGTCTCTCGGCGACATGGACACGGGCGGCAGGCACAGACCACAACGGGCTATTGTGCCAGCCAGCGCGGTGGTGCGGACGGCTGGATTGGGCGCTGGCTTCGAGTACATTGCGCCGTTTGACGCTGCCGTAAGGCAGCGCAGCCGCAAGGAGATGCAAGCGATGCGGGAAGAACGGAGCGTGGCGTTCGTGGGCCTCGGCGTGATGGGCTATCCGATGGCCGGGCACTTGGCCGGCGCTGGCCACGCCGTACGGGTGTACAACCGCACGCAGGCGCGCGCCGAAGCGTGGCTGCGGGAACATGCCGGCGCGGTCGCGGCCACCCCCGCCGAAGCCGCGGCCGGCGCGGATGTGGTGTGCATGTGCGTCGGCAACGACGACGATGTGCGCAGCGTGGCGCTTGGCGCCGAGGGCGTGGTCGCCGGCTTGCGGTCGGGCGCCGTGCTCATCGACCACACCACGGCTTCCGCCGGCCTCGCTGAGGAACTCGCGGCTGCCGCGGCCGGGCGCAACGCCGGCTTTCTCGATGCGCCAGTGAGCGGCGGCCAAGCCGGCGCCGAAAACGGCCAACTCACCATCATGGTGGGGGGCGACGCCGCGACGTTCGCCGCCGTCGAACCGGTGCTGCAATGCTACGCCCGTGCCGTGCGGCGCATGGGCGGCGTTGGCTCGGGGCAGCTCACCAAGATGGTGAATCAGGTGTGCATCGCCGGCGTGTTGCAAGGGCTGGCGGAAGGGTTGCACTTCGCCGAGCGAGCCGGGTTGGATGTGCCCGCCGTGGTGGACGTGATCTCGAAGGGCGCTGCCCAATCTTGGCAGATGGACAATCGTGCGGCGACCATGGCGCAGGGCGAGTTCGACTTCGGCTTCGCCGTGAAGTGGATGCGCAAGGACTTGGCCATGACGCTGGCGGCGGCGCGCCCGCTGGGTGCCCGCATGCCGCTCACCGCGCTCGTTGATCAGTTCTACGCAGACGTGGAAGCGCTGGGCGGCGAACGCTGGGACACCTCAAGCCTCATCGAGCGGCTGCGGCAGGGGACGCCGGCCCGCTAGGACGATTTCATCGAATCCGGCCAGAGGCGGCTCATGGCGATCGGCGAAGCTCCACGAGAATGTCGTCCAACAGCCTGTTGGTTTCCTCCATCCGCGACACCCAGAAGTAGAGCGGGTACAGGCCGATGGTGACGATGGAGAGCAGGATGAACAACAGGAACTGGCCGAGCCTGGTTCCGACGCTGCGTTCGCTTGGCATGGGCATTTCCTGTCGGTGAACGAAAAGCGCAAACATAGATGATGGTGCGCCAAGGGTTGCGCTGCCTTTGCGCCGCCGGTATCCACTGGGCAGAAGCGCCGCCGCGCACGGCGTATCATCCGCCGCCAACGCAGAGATTTGAGCGCCACAGCCCATGAGCGAACCGCTCGCCGCCTTCCGCATCTTCGATTTGGGCGAGGGCCCAGTCACTGGTTTGGCCACCATGATCCTCGCGGATTTCGGGGCGGACGTCATCAAGGTGGAGCCGCTCGGAGGAGATCCGAACCACGCCATGCCGGCGTCGCGCATGTGGCTGCGCGGCAAGTCCCTGCTCCGTTTGGATTTCGACGATGCAGCGCAGTTAGCCGCCTTGCGCGCCGCCATCCTGCAGACCGCGGATGCGGTGGTGACGACTCTCGGCAAGGAGCGCCGCGATGCGCTTGGCCTTGGCGAAGCCCACCTCGGCGCAGAACGCGGAGACCTCATCTACGGCGCGGTGTCTGGCTTTGGCGAAGACGGCCCGTACCGCGGCTATCCCATGGTCGAAGCGGCCGTCGCCGCCAAGTTCGGGCGCATGGCGAGCCTCGAAGGCATCGCCCAGCGGGCTGGGCCCTGCTACTCGGCATTGCAGGTGGCTACCCACGCCGTCGCGCAGGGGGTGGCCGCGGCCTTGCTCGCGAGCCTCCTCAGGCGCCAGCGCACGGGGCTCGGCAGTGCGTTTGACACGTCGCTCATGCGGGGCCTGCTCGCCTACGACATCGGCGGCTTGCAGGTGGAGCATCTGCGCGAGCGCGGTGTCATCCCCACCCCGCCGGCGCCGACGGATCCGCGCACCACGTTGCCGCGCATCTACTACCACGCCGCCCGCGCCCAAGACGGCCGCTGGCTTCAGTTCGGCAACCTGTTCCCACATCTGATGAACAACTTCCTCGCCGCCACTGGCATCGAGGCGCCGCCCGGCGGCGTGCCCATGGAGGGCGATGCGGGGCTGGAGCCATTCCGCGATGCGATGTTGCGGCGCATCGAGTCGAAGCCGGCGAGTGAGTGGATGGACGTCTTCATCCGCAACGGCGGCGTCGTTGCCCATCAATACCAGACCACTCAAGCGGCTTTGCAAGACCCAGACATCGTCGCCAACGGCCACGCCGCGGCGGTGGATGGGGGCATCCAACTCGGCCCCGTGGCAGACCTGACGGCGACGCCGGGGCGGCCCGGCGGCGCGGCGCAGCGCATCGACATGGCGGCCGCGCAACGTCGGCCACGGCCCTTCGCTGCGCCTGCGGTCACATCTGGCGCTGCCGGCAAGCGGCCCCTTGCCGGCATCACGGTGGTGGAGGCGGCAACCATCATCGCCGCCCCGTTGGGCGCTTCCACGCTGGCGGACCTCGGCGCGCGCGTCATCAAGATCGAGCCGTTGGCGGGGGATCCCTTCCGCAACATGATGTACGGCACCGGCGCCATGCGCTGCAACACCGGCAAGGAGAGCATCTGCCTGGACTTGAAGTCCGCCGCCGGGCGGCGCATCGCGCGGCAACTCACCGAACGCGCGGATGTCTTCATCCACAACTACCGCCCCGGCGTGCCGGAGAAGCTCGGCATCGACTACCCAACGCTCTGCGCTGGCAACCCCAAGCTCATCTACCTCTCGGCAAACGGCTATGGACGCAAGGGGCCGGGGGCCAAGCGGCCCTCGACGCACCCCATCCCAGGCGCTGCGCTCGGCGGCGTGGTTTGGCAAATGGGCGGCTTGCCGGAAGACGAACCCATGTCGCTGGACGCCATCCGTGAAGTGGCGCGGGCGCTGTTTCGGGCGAACGAGGTGAGCCCAGACCCGAACACGTCCATGGTCGTCGCGACGGCCGCGACCTTGGGCCTCCTCGCCCGCGAAGCGACCGGGGCGGGGCAGGAGATCTTCGTCGACATGCTTGGCGCCAACGCCTACGCCAACTGGGACGATTTCTTGAGCTATCCGGGCAAGCCGGAGCGCCCTCGCGTGGACGCCAACATGCTGGGGCTCGGGCCCCGTTGCCGCCTTTACGAATGTAGGGCGGGTTGGGTGTTCCTGCATGTGGCGAGCGATGCGGATTGGGAGCGCCTCGGCGTCGCCGACGAAGCGGCGCTGGAAGCGATGTTCCAAACCGATGACGCAGACGCTTGGGAGCGGCGCCTCACCCGCGGCGGCATCGTTTGCGCGCGCGCCGATGCGCACTGGCCGGCAGAGTTCCTGCTGAACGATCCTTGCGCACAAGCCGAAGAGCTGGTGGTTGAAGCGCCCCATGCGCAACTGGGCCAGTACCCGCGGCAAGGGCCCATCGTGCGGTTTGAACGTGGCGGCAGCTATGCGGGCGCCTGCCTCGCCGGCGAGCACACCCAGCGCCTGCTCCAGGAACTCGGCTACGCCGACGGTGCCATCGCCGAACTGTTGGAGCATGGCGCGGCGCTGCAAGCGGCCCTATGAGTGCGTGGCGCTGCGTGGCTAGGCTGGCGCCACAGCAGTGGAGCAGCGCCGAGGCAACGTCATGCGCGGCGTGCTGATTGCCGGTGGCGTCGCCTTCGTGTCGGCGGCGGGCATTTTGCTACTGCGCCCAGGCGCCATGCCGCCGCCGAAGGAAGCGGATGTCATGGCGAGCCTTGGGCGCGCTGTGCTGGCGCCGATGGGAGACGTGGTGGTTGTGAGCGAGCCGTCGGATTGCCGCAGCGAGGGCGTTGCCAAAGCGTCGCTGCCGGCCGCGCTCTTTCGCAGCTTCTTGGAGGCGAACGCCGCCTCGGCGCAAGCGTTGGACTTGGCGGAGATTGCGGCGGCGCCGCCGTCCGAATACGCCAACCTGGCACCCGAAGTCATGGCCGGCGCCGTCGGCAAGCCCGTGGTCGCCGTCTCCCGCGCTGGCATGTTGGAGGCGCAGGCGCTGGTGTGCATCGAAGTGTTCGCTGGGGTCGACCGCGCCTTCTTCGTGGTCTTGGCGCGCGGCCGCGAGCGGCCTTGGTTCGTGCAGCAAGAACTGTTGGCATGGGAGAGCGAGGGGCCCGTTGCCACGTCCGTGGGCGACGACGAGCCGCTGTTCCTGCCTAGGCCGTCCGAGCTGGACCGGGCCTTGCGCGAACAATGACCGATCGACGCCATCGCGGGTGTGCCCTCGGCGTGGCGGTCGCCCTGTGCGCCTTGACGTTGGCTGCCTGCTCGGATGCGCCCTCGACGTCGCAAGCGGGTGCGCCAACGGCCATCACGGGGCCGGCTCGCGCCGCAGGAGATTTGGACGCCATCGCCGCCGCCGGCGTGCTTCGCTTGGGGCGGCGCCGCTGGGACGGCTTCGACACGCTGCCGCGCCAAGGGTTGCCGGCGGAGCGCTACCGCGAGCTTGCCGAAGCGTTCGCCGCGCAACGCGGCCTTGCCGTGGAGTGGCGCACGGTGGAGGGCTTCCACGAATTGATTCCGGCGGTGCGCGATGGCCGCGTGGACGTTGCCGTGGCGAACATCACCGTCACGGATTCGCGGTGCCGCGAGGTCGCCTTCACCGCGCCGCTGACGACGACGCGGGAGTGGGTGGTCGGCGCTGCCGAGGCATCTGGGCAGGGGCTGGCGGAACTGCGCTTCGGCTTGCCGGCGCAGACGGCTTACGTCGAGTCCCTTGCCGAGCATGTTGCGGACGCTGCGGTGACGCTCCTACCCGCCGGCACGGACCCCGCTGAGGTGCTGCAAGCGTTGGAGGCCGGCGAGTTCGACGCCACGATCATGGACGCGGTGGTGGCGCGGCCCTTCGTCGCCGCCAGCGCGACCGTTCAGCAGCTAGGTGAATTGCCCTCGCCGCGAGACCTTGCTTGGGCTGTGCGCCGCGACAACCCAAAGCTCCTCGGCGCCCTGAACGCCTTTCTTGAGGAATCCCATCTGGCGGGGGACGACGTCGCCGCGCACCGTGACCTAGCGCAGATGCGGCGCATCGGCCGACTGCGCATGCTCACCTTGAACGGGCCGGCCACCTACTACCTGTGGCGCGGTGAGTTGATTGGCTTCGAGTATGAACTGGTGAAGGCGTTCGCCGACAGCCAAGGCCTCGTGCTGGAAACGGTCGTGGCGCCCCACCGGGAAGATTTGCAGCCGTGGCTGCAAGCTGGCCGTGGAGACCTCATCTCCGCCGGCGTCACCATCACCGCGGCGCGGCAGGACGCAGGCCTCGCGTTCAGCGAGCCTTACCTGCGGGTGCGGGAAGTGTTCGTCAGCCGCGCGCCAGTGGATGCCTTGGCCGGACTCAAGGGCCGGCGGGTGACGGTGCAGGCCGGCACCAGCTTTGTGGAGACGCTGCGCGGCTTGCCGGCGGACATTGGCATCGGCATCGACCTTGCGGAAGTCGCTTCGCCGGCGTTGATCGAGCGGGTGGGGCGCGGCGCTGCGGAGGTGACATTGGCGGACAGCCATGTGGCCCAAATCGAAGCGGCGTTCGATGAACGGCTGCACCTCGGCCCCGAACTCGAAGCAGAGCAGCCGCTCGGCTGGGTGCTGCGCTCGGATCAGCCGCAACTGCTCGCCGCCCTCAACGAGTTCATCCAGGATCGCTACCGCGGCTACGAGTACAACGTGTTGCGCAACAAATACTTCCGCAACGAACGGCGCATGCGCCGCCAGCGCGAGCATCGGGTGGACGGGGACACGCTCTCCCCCTACGACGGCATCATTCGCGCCGCCGCAGGGGAACATGGCTTCGACTGGCGTTTGATCGTGTCGCAGATGTACCAAGAGAGCGGCTTCGACCCAACGCAGGTGTCCTTTGCCGGCGCCCGCGGGCTGATGCAGGTGCTGCCCCGCACAGCACAAGAAGTGGGGGTGGCCGCGGACCGCTTGACAGAGCCGCGGCCCGGCATCGCCGCCGGCGTGCGCTATCTGGCTTGGACGCGGGATCGTTTCCCGTCGTTGCCGCTTGGCGAGCAGCATTGGTTCGCGTTAGCCGCCTACAACGCCGGCGTTGGCCATGTGCGCGACGCGCGACGCCTTGCCGCGCGCCAAGGGTGGGATGCAGGCCGTTGGTTCGACAATGTGGAGAACGCCATGCTGTTGCTCTCAGAAGACCGGTATGCAAGGCAAGCGGTGCATGGCTATGTGCGCGGCAGCGAGCCGGTGCGTTATGTGAGCGAGATTCGCCATCGCTACCGCGCCTACTTGGATCATCTGGCGGCGCTGCGCGGGCGGCAGGGGGCGCCGGCGGCTTCCGAATAGGGTAGAGCGCTGCCGCGCTTGGCGGTCTTGGCCGGGGCCGGCTAACTCGGCGCTGGCGTCAGCTCGAAGCTGTCGCCGGACAGCTTGGCGTCGCCGGTGGCGGTGACGACGAGCGCCAAGCCGGCATCGGCGTCGGCGTCGGCCGCATCGCTCGCGGCGTGGATGATGGTGCCGGCGGGCGACGTGGCGGCGCCGGCGGCAGGCAGGACACCACGCCAGCGGAAGCGTTCCAAGCGTCGCTTCACCGCGCCCCGGTGCTGTGCCCGCGCGACCACCTCTTGCCCCAGATAGCAGCCCTTGGTGAAGCTCACCGCGCCCATGTCCGCCAAGCCCAGCATCTGTGGCAGGAACCGTTCCGCCACGGGCGCGCTGGCGATGCCTATGCCGGCGTTGATGCAGCGCTCGTCCAAGTCGTCGGCCGCGCCCTCGGCGGCCGTCAGGAACCACCCGAACGGGCGCAGCGCGATGGCCTCCGCCGCGGCGTCATCGGCAATGGTGAAGCGCTCCGGCCGGCGAGTGAGCGAGCACTTGGCGAATACGAGATACTTCGCCAAGTGGGCAGCCAAAGCATCTGCCACGCTGGCATGGACGAAGATGTCCACCGCATTGGCGCGGCCGGCCGCCCAGCCATTGGCCAACACGCGCCCCTTGATGTTGCAGCACGCCATCGGCATGGCAGCGTTCTTCTCGAGAGCGTCCAAGTCGCAAGTGACGTAGCCTTGCATGAAGCTCGCAGCATCTGGGCCGGTTAGCGCCAGCTTTGCGAGGCCGAGGCTCGATTGCGTGGCGGGAGAACTCATGCGCGTAGTCTACAAGGTTGGCAGCATGGGCTCGCCGCGGCGGCCATGAGCCAGGCGGATGACGCCAAGGCGCTGTGGCGCAGCCGCCGCGGGATGCTGGAGCTGGACCTTTACTTGGTGCCGTTCGCCGAGCGCGAGCATGGCCGCCTGACGGCGGCGGAACGCAGCGCCTACGCGGTGTTGTTGAACACTGATGACTGGCAAATCCTCGATTGGCTGCAAGGGCGCTCCGAGCCGAGCGCCGGACTCGCCGCCATCGTCGAGCGCATCCGTGCCTTCGCCAACCGCTGACGCCAGCGCGCCGCGCCACGCCATCCCGTGGACGCTCGGCTATGAGTGGCTGGTGGCGGTGGTCGCTCTGCACGTCTTGGTCGGCACGGCCTTGGCTGCCTTGGCGTCACCGTGGTGGGGTTGGGTGGCAGCGGCGAGTTGCGCTTGGAAGGCGCTGTCGGCGCGTCCGGGCGAGGGCTACCTAATCTTGGCCTTCGAGGACGGCATTGAGGTGCGGCGCGGGGACGCCGTGCTGCCGCGCCGCGGGCCGTGCTGGTTGACGGAACGGTGGCTCGTCATCCCCACCGCGCAGCGCGTCCTGCCGATCAGGCGCGGGCGGCTGTCGCCTCAAGACTTTGCGCGGCTGCGGCGCGCGGCCCTCGCCGGCGGCTGAAGCACGTCGAGAGGATCCGCCGCTGGGTGCAGGATGCTCGGCGCGGCGTGGGGCAGGGGCGCCGGAAAGTCCAACGTGTAGTGCAACCCGCGGCTCTCGCGCCGGGCGCTGGCGCAACGCACCATCAGCTCCGCCACATGCAGGAGGTTGCGCAACTCGATCAGATCGTTCGACACGCGGTGGTTGGCGTAGTGGTCGTGTACTTCCTGCTTCAACAGGTCGATGCGGCGCCGCGCCCGCGCCAGCCGCTTGTCGGTGCGCACAATGCCAACGTAATCCCACATGAAGCGGCGCAGTTCGTCCCAGTTGTGGGAGAGCACCACGCCTTCATCCGAATCCGTCACGCGGCTCTCGTCCCAGTGCTTGAGCTTGGGCAGCGTCGGCCGCGCCGCGTCGAGCGATGCGGCGATGTGCTCACTGGCCGAATCTGCCAACACCATGCACTCCAGCAGCGAATTGCTGGCGAGGCGATTGGCGCCGTGCAAGCCCGTGCAGGCCGTCTCGCCGATCGCGTAGAGGCCCGGCACGTCCGTCGCGCCGTGGCGGTCCACGATGACGCCGCCGCAGGTGTAATGCGCCGCCGGCACCACCGGAATCGGCTCTTGGGTGATGTCGATGCCGAAGTCCAGGCAGCGGGCGTGGATGGTGGGAAAGCTGGATTCGATGAACGCCCGCGGCCGGTGGCTGATGTCGAGATGCACGCAGTCTGCGCCGAGCCGCTTCATTTCATGGTCGATGGCGCGGGCGACGATGTCCCGGGACGCGAGTTCGGCGCGCGGGTCGAAGCGCGGCATGAAGCGTTCGCCGTTCGGCAGCAGCAGGTGCGCCCCTTCGCCGCGCACGGCCTCGGAGATGAGGAATGACTTGGCGTGCGGATGGAACAGGCAGGTGGGGTGGAACTGGTTGAACTCCATGTTGCCGACGCGGCAGCCGGCGCGCCAGGCCATGGCGATGCCGTCGCCGGTGGCGCCATCTGGGTTGCTGGTGTAGAGATAGACCTTGCTCGCCCCGCCGGTGGCCAGCACCACAAACGAGGCGCGAATGAGTTCCACCGCGTCCGTGACGCTGTTGTAGACGTAGGCGCCGGCCACGCGGTCTGGCTGGCGGCCGAGCTTGCCCGTGGTGATCACGTCGATGGCCACCCGATCGGGCAGCAGCGTGATGTTCGGATGCGCGTCGGCGCGCTCGGCGAGCACATGCTCCATGGCTTGGCCGGTGCGGTCCGCGACGTGCAGCACGCGCCGCCGGCTATGCCCGCCCTCGCGCGTCAGGTGGAACTCGCCGCTGCCAGCGTGGCGGGTGTCTGGCGCCAAGCCATAGTCGAGCAGCCGTCGAATGGCCGTCGGGCCGCGTTCGACGACGAACTGCACCATCGCTTCGTCGCACAGCCCGGCGCCGGCCTGAATCGTGTCGCGCACATGGCTGCGCACCGAGTCGTTGGCCCCCATCACCGCGGCGATGCCGCCCTGCGCCCAGTTGGTCGAGCCGCCTTCGATCGGGCCCTTGGAGAGCACGATCACCCGCGTGCGCTCCGCCAACCGCAAAGCGGTGGCGAGCCCGGCGGCGCCGGCGCCAACGATGAGCACTGCCGGCCTGAATCGCTCGTTCATGGCCGTAGTATAAGGGTGGCGGCTGAGCTGGGCAGGCCACGCGGAGGCAAGCCATTGCCGCTTGACCAGGCGGATTTGATCGTGCGGTGTGGAACCGTCATCGCGGCCGGCGGCGGCGGTTGCCGCGTGGCCATGGAGCGTGACCGCTGCGCCGGCTGCGCGGGCCGCTGCACGGCAGGGCTTGGCTGGCTCTCCCAAGTGGAACTCAAGGTGGCGACCCAAGAGCCGCCGGCGGTGGGCGAACAGGTGTTCGTCGGCGTGCCGCGGCGCGGCATGACCAGCGCCGCGCTCACCGTGTTCGGCTTGCCCCTCGCCGGCCTTGTCGCCGGCGCTTGGCTGGGGGCTGCCGCTGCGGCGTTGATTGGATTCGCGGCGGGCGCCGGCCTGGCGCTGGCGGCCACCCGGCTCGGCAACCAAGCGGCCTGGCTGCGTCCACGCCTGGTCGCCGCGCCGCCGGCCGACGAGTAGGCCCTTCCACCGTCCGCCTGCAGGTGCCCGACCTAAGCGTTCGGCGGCGGCGCCGGGGTGCGGTAAAATTGGCGCCCACTCGGAATTGCGGTGAACAGACGCCTTGCCGGCCATCGACCACATCCGCAACTTCTCCATCATCGCGCACATCGACCACGGCAAGTCCACCCTGTCGGACCGCCTGATCCAGTTCTGCGGCGGCTTGGACGAGCGCGAGATGGCGGAGCAAGTGCTCGATTCCATGGATTTGGAGCGCGAGCGCGGCATCACCATCAAGGCGCAGTGCGTCACGTTGCGCTATGGGGCGCAGAACGGCGAGCGCTACCAGCTGAACTTCATCGACACCCCTGGCCACGTGGATTTCAGCTACGAGGTGTCGCGGTCGCTGGCAGCTTGCGAAGGCGCGCTCTTAGTGGTGGACGCGGCACAGGGCGTGGAAGCGCAATCCGTCGCCAACTGCTACACCGCCATCGAGCAGGGGCTTGAAGTGCTGCCGGTGCTCAACAAGATCGACCTGCCGCAGGCGGACGCAGCCCGCGCAAGGGAGGAAATCGAGAACCTCATCGGTCTGGATGCCGCGGACGCCGCCCTGGTGAGCGCCAAGACCGGCGCTGGCGTGCCGGCGCTGCTGGAACGCTTGGTGGCCGAGGTGCCGCCGCCGCAGGGCGCCGTCGGCGCCCCCCTGCAGGCGCTCATCATTGATTCTTGGTTCGACAACTACTTGGGCGTGGTGTCTCTAGTGCGTGTGGTGCAGGGGCGCTTGCGTAAGGGCGACCGCATCGTCGTGCAGTCCACTGGTCGCGCTTGGCTGGTGGACGACGTGGGTCGCTTCACGCCGAAGCGCGAGCCCTGCGATGCGCTCTGCGCGGGGGAGGTGGGCTATCTGGCGGCCGGCATCAAGGAGATTCGCGGCGCGCCGGTGGGCGACACCCTCACGCTGGCGGGCGCCGTGGACGTGCCGGCGCTGCCCGGCTTCGCGCAGCCCAAGCCGCAGGTATACGCCGGCATGTTCCCCGTCAACTCGGATGACTTCGAGGGGCTGCGCGAGGCCCTCTCCAAGCTCTCCTTGAACGACGCGGCGCTGTTCCACGAGCCGGAGACGTCGGACGCCTTGGGCTTCGGCTTCCGCTGTGGTTTCCTGGGCCTCTTGCACATGGAAATTGTGCAGGAGCGCTTGGAGCGCGAGTACGGTCTGGACCTCATCACTTCCGCGCCCACCGTGGTCTACGAAGTGGAAACCCGGGACGGCGAGTGCTTCGAGGTGTCCAATCCATCGAGCCTGCCAGATCCAGCGCGGGTCGCTGCGCTGCGGGAACCCATCGCGCGCGCGCAAATCCTCGTGCCGCAGGAACATTTGGGCGCCGTCATCGACCTTTGCGTCGCCCGCCGCGGCGCGCAGAAGAACATGCAATTCTCCGCTGGCCAAGTCGCGCTCACCTACGAGCTGCCGTTGGCGGAGGTGGTGATGGATTTCTTCGACCGGCTGAAGTCCGTGAGCCGTGGGTTCGCGTCCTTGGACTACGGCTTCGAGCGATTCGAGCCGGCGCCGCTTAACCGGCTGGACATCCTCGTCAACGGCGAGCGGGTGGATGCGCTGGCAGCCATCGTGCATCGCGGTCAAGCGGAACAGCGCGGGCGCGACCTCATCCGCAAGCTGAAGGAGATCATCCCCCGCCAGATGTTCGACGTTGCCCTGCAAGCCGCCATCGGCGGGCGCATCATCGGGCGCGTGAACGTGAAGGCGCTGCGCAAGAACGTCACCTCGAAGTGCTATGGCGGCGACGTCACGCGCAAGAAGAAACTGTTGGAAAAGCAAAAGGTCGGCAAGCGGCGCATGAAGCGCTTGGGCAAGGTGGACATCCCGCAGGATGCCTTTCACGCCGTGCTCAAGATGGAGCGGCGATGAGCGCCGGCGCATCGAGCGAGCCGGCGCTGGCTGCGCTGGAAGCGCGTCTGGGCCATGCGTTTCGCAGCCGAGCGCTGTTGGCGCAGGCGCTCACCCATCGCAGCGGCGGCGCGGCCCATAACGAGCGCTTGGAGTTCTTGGGCGATGCCGCGTTGGGCTTCGAGATTGCCAGCCAGCTGTTCGATGCCTACCCAGACGCCGCCGAGCGGGACTTGAGCCTGATGCGGGCGAGTCTCGTGCGCAACGATGCCTTGGCGGCCATCGCCGCAGAGATCGAACTGGGCGTCGGGCTGCGCTTAGGCAGCGGCGAGAAGCGCGCCGGCGCGCGGCGCTCCGCCTCCATCCTCGCCAATGCGCTGGAAGCGGTGCTGGGCGCGGTGGTGCGCGATGGCGGCGTGGACGCCCTGCGCCCGGTGGTGACGCAGCTCTTTGGGGCGCGCTTGGCGGCATTGGGCGGCATTGCGCCGCAGGATGCGAAAACCAGGCTGCAAGAGCTCGTGCAGGCGCGCAGCATCCCGTTGCCGGATTACTTGGTGGAGCGCGTGGAGGGCGCCGACCACGCGCGGCGCTTTGTGGTGCGGTGCCGCGTCGCGCAGCTCGACGTCGATGCCGCCGCGGCCGGCAACTCGCGCCGCGAGGCGGAGCAACGCGCCGCCGACGCGGTGCTCAGGCGGCTGCTGTGACGAGCCGCTGCGGCTTCGTGGTGTTGGCGGGCCGGCCCAACGTCGGCAAGTCCACATTGCTCAACCACCTGTTGGGGCGCAAGCTCGCCATCACCTCGCGCAAGCCTCAGACCACGCGGCACAACCTGCTCGGCATCGACACGCGGGGCGCCGTGCAGGTCATCTATCAAGACACGCCGGGCATCCATCGCGTTGGCGGCGCCGGTGGACATCGCGTCGGCGCAGCCATCAACCGCTACATGGCAGGGCAGGCGAGCCATGCCGTGCGCGACGCGGATGTGGTGGTGCTGCTCATCGAGGCGCGCGCCTTCACAGAGGCGGACGCCGCCGCCTTGCGCCAAGTGGAGCGTGGCGAAGCCGCGCGCATCTGCGCCATCAACAAGATCGACCGCTTGGCAGATCGCCGCGCGTTGCTGCCGCTCATTGATGACGTCCGCGGGCGTGGCGAGTTCGCCGCCATCGTGCCGATTTCCGCCCTGCGGCGCGATGGGCTGGATGCGTTGACCGACGAGATTGCCGGGTGCCTGCCGCCAGGCCCGCACCTCTTTGCCGCAGACGACGTGACCGACCGCCCGGTTGAGTTCTTCTTGGGCGAAATCGTGCGCGAGAAGATCATGCGACGCTTGGGCGACGAAGTGCCGCATCGCGTCGCAGTGGAGGTGGAGCGGTTCGTGACCGGGCCGGCGCTTGCGGAAGTGGATGCCGTGGTGTTCGTCGAGCGCAGCAGCCAAAAGGGTATTGTCATCGGGCGCCGCGGCCAGCGCTTGAAAGCCATCGGCGCCGATGCGCGCCGCGACATCGAGCACCTGCTTGGCTGCCAGACGATGCTGCGCTTGTGGGTGAAGGTGAAGGCGGGTTGGAGCAACAATGCCGCTTCCCTGAAGGCGCTTGGCTACCACTGACGCGCATGGCTGAACCCACCCTGCGCCAGCCGGCGTTCGTGCTGCACCGCCGCCCCTATCGGGAGACGAGCGCCATCATCGAGTTGCTGACGCGGGATCATGGCCGCATCGCGGCGGTCGCCCGCGCGGTGCGTCGGGCGCGTCGCCCGCAAGCGGTGGAACCGTTCGCCAGCTTGGAAGTGGCATGGCGCGGCCGCGGCCGCATGATGACCCTCACGGCCTGTGAGACGACGCGCCGGTTTGCCTTGTCCGGGCGGCCGTTGTTCGCCGGCATGTACTTGAACGAACTGTTGACGCGCTGCTTGGCGCCGGAGGAGGCGGTCACGTCGCTGTTCGCGGCTTATGGCGACACGCTCGCCCGCCTCGCCGCCGGATGCGATTTGGAGCCCGTTTTGCGCGCCTTCGAGAAGCGCCTGCTGCACGAACTCGGCTACGGGTTGGCATTCGACTGCGAGCTGGGCAGTGGCGCCGCCATCGAATCCGAATGTCGTTACGAGTTCGTCGACGGCGAAGGGTTCCGTGCCGCCGATGGGGGTGCCGCCGCGACCTATCCGGGAGCGGTGTTGTGCGCCATCGCCGCAGACCGCTATGACGCGCCCGACGTGCGCCGCGCCGCCAAAGCCATCCTGCGCACGGCGCTGAAGGCCCATGTCGGCGACCAGCCCTTGACGTCCCGCGATCTCTTTCGCGCCGCCGGCCGATGAGCGTGGCGCTGCCGTTCCGCCCTAAGCCCGACATCGTAGCGCGGGCCGCTAGGGGCGCGTTTTGGTATGTTTGCGCCGGCCGCCCACGTCGTGTCGGCGGCCCCCTTCACTGCGTGACGCCCTGCTGATGGTCAAGATCAGAGATGACCTCCCGCGTTCCGCGGATGGCTGCCCCGATGTGGAGGCGTGGCTCAGTGAATTGGGAGCGGGCCGCCGTCCGCTCGCCGCCGCAGTTGGCCTCATCGAGGATGCCGCATTGCTCGGCCACGGTTTGGACGTCGCCCATTTGCTGCAGCAGTTGGAGATGGACACCGACGCCGTGGCCGCAGGGCTCCTCTACGAAGCGGCGCATGCCGGTGCTTTGGGCCCGGCGCCCGTGGCAGAACGGGTTGGCGATGGCGCGGCCGGGCTCCTCGAAGCGTTGCTGCGGGTGGGTAGGGCGGACGCTTACGAGCTCTCCGACGCGCCACTCCTCGACAACCGCCATGGCAGCCAAGTGGACAACGTCCGCCATCTGTTGGCGTCGCTCATCGACGATCCGCGCGTCGCCGTCATCAAGCTCGCCGAGCGCGTGGTTGCCTTGCGCGCCGCCAAGTCTGCGCCGCGGGAAACGCAGCAGCGCGTGGCGGACGAGGCGTTGCGCGTGTTCGCGCCGCTTGCCGGGCGCTTGGGCATCGGCCAGTTGAAGTGGCCCCTTGAAGACCTTGCGTTCCGTTACCTGCGCCCGGAGGACTACCGGAAGGTCGCCGCGTCCCTCGATGCCCGTCGCGAGGAACGGGAAGAGCAGGTGCGCCAAGCGGTGGCGGAGTTGTGCGGGCGCCTGGACAAGGCCGGCATTGAGGCGCAAGTGGTCGGGCGCGCCAAGCACCTCTACAGCATCTGGCGCAAGATGCGGCGCAAGGGCATCGACTTCAGCGAGGTCTACGACGTGCAGGCAGTGCGCGTCGTGGTGCAGCGCGTGCCGGAGTGCTACGCGACGTTGGGCGTCGTCCATACGGCGTGGCCGCACATTCCGCCAGAGTTCGATGACTACATCGCCAACCCCAAGGACAACGGCTACCGCTCGATCCACACCGCCGTGATCGGCCCCGCCGGCAAGGTGCTTGAGGTGCAAATCCGCACCGCGGAGATGCACAAGGAGTCTGAGCTAGGCGTCTGCGCCCATTGGGACTACAAGGATGGGGAGGCGAAGTCTTTGCGGTCGCGCAAGATGCAGTGGCTCGCGCAACTGTTGGAGTGGCACGATGACGCCCAGCACCCGCTCGATGAGGCGGGTGGCGAGGTGGACCGCATCTATGTGGCGACGCCCCAAGGCCATGTCATCGACATGGTGCAGGGCGCAACGCCGGTGGACTTCGCCTACCGCGTCCACACCGAGGTGGGGCACCGTTGCGTTGGGGCGCGGGTGGATGGCGTCGCCGTGCCGCTGAACACGACGCTGCTGACCGGTCAGACCGTTGAGGTGCTGACCGGCGCCGCCGAGGCGCCACGCCGGGAGTGGCTGAACCGTGACGCCGGCTTTGTGAAGACGGCGCGGGCGCGGTCGAAGATCCAAGCTTGGCTGCGCGAACAATTGGCCGAATCCAACGTGCGCAACGGCGAGGGCTTGCTGCTCGACGCCTTCCGCCGTTTAGACATCGCCGCGGATTTGGATGCCTTGGCGCAAGAGGCCGGGTACGCGACGCGGGAGGGTTTGCTGACCGCGGTGGGCATCGGCGAGTGCGATGTCATCGACCTTGTGCGGCTCGTGGGGGCGCGGCCAAGGGAGAGCGAGCAACTCTCGCTGCTGCCGGCGCCAGCCAAGCCCGCCTGTTCTGCGCAGGGCATCCGCGTGCTGTGCCACAACCGGCCGGGGTTGCTGCGGGACGTGTCCTCCGTGGCGGCGGCCATGGGCATTGACGTGGCGAGCGTGTCGGCGCGCGTGGTCAAGCCTGGCGACGAGGCGACCATTGCGCTCGAAGTGCGGGTGGAGGACATGCTGCAGCTGGCCCTGATCATTGACCGCATCCGCCGCGTGCCGAGCGTCCAGGATGTGTGCCGGGCATGACCGCGCCGGCCCTTGGCGCTTCGGTTTCGCTTGGCTCGGAGCAGGATGGCTGGCGGGCAACAGTCAGCAGTTTGAGGAATAGGCATTGAAACTCATCTTGTTGGGGCCGCCGGGGGCGGGCAAAGGCACTCAAGCGCAATTCATTTGCGATGCGCTGGGCATTCCGCAGATTTCGACCGGCGACATGCTGCGCGCTGCCATTGCGGCCGGCACGCCGTTGGGGCTGGAAGCGAAGGCCGTGATGGACGCTGGCGAGTTGGTGTCGGACACAGTGATCGTGGGCCTCGTCCAAGAACGCCTAGCGTCGCCGGATTGCGCCGGCGGGTTTCTCTTTGACGGTTTCCCCCGCACCATTCCCCAAGCCGAGGCGTTGGTGGCGGCGGGGGTCGAGATCGATGTCGTGGTGGAGATCGCGGTGGACGACGCGGAAGTGGTGCAGCGCATCGCCGGGCGGCGCGTCCACGAAGGCAGCGGGCGCGTCTATCACATCGCCTTCAACCCGCCGCGCACGGCGGGCCGCGATGACGACACCGGCGAGCCTCTCGTGCAACGCCCAGATGACCGTGAAGACACTGTGCGCGACCGGCTCGCAGTCTATCGGCGCCAGACGGCGCCGCTAGTGGAGTTCTACCGAGTGTTGGCCGAGAACACCGCGTTGCGTTATGTGCTCGTCAATGGAATGGGCGACGTGGCGGCCATTCGCGCCGAAGTGCGCGCGGGGCTGGCGGGCGGGGCATCCACTGGCCAACGGCGCGGCTAGGGCTAGGTGGAGCCGCGGCGCTAGGCTGCGGCCCTCGCGCCCAGCTCGAACAGCAGCAGGGCGTCGGTTTCCAAGACCGCGGCGGGTGCGCCGGGAAAGCCGTACTTGGCGCCGAGCTTGGCTAGGATCGTGGCTGCTTCGGGATGCTGCGAAGTCACCGGGATGAGCTCGCGCTCATAGCGCTTGCCGTTGATGCGCACCACGGCGCGCGGATCTTCCTGCGCCTCCGCTGGCCACTGCTTCCACAGCCGACCCCACCAGCTATCCATGTAGCCGCATGGCACGTAGAGCTTGCCGCCGTGCTCCACCACCCACACGGTGCGCGAGCGCGGCGGCGTCATGAGCTGCAGTTCGATCTCCATGACGTCGCGGGCGAACGCCCAATCCGGCTCTTCCGTCACCAGTTCACCGCCGACCAACGGGCCGCCGGCCACCAACTCGTTGGGGCCGTCCGCGAAGCGCATGGCAATCAGGAAGCAACCGACGACGACGATGAACGCGCCGATGAGGATGGACAAGCCTCGCACGACGATCATGAAAGTTCTCCAACGATCCCAGCGTCGAGTTGATGGTGGGGATGTGCGCGAGTGGTGTCAACGGGCTTTGCCGCGTGGTGGTATGTTCCGGCAGGCCGAGGGACGCTTATGGGGAGACGGCATGGAGAGAGGCATTGGCAGGGGCGGCGCGGCCGGCGCGTCGGCGTTGTGGGCGTTGGCGCTGGTGCTGGCCGTTGCGTCGGCGTTTGGCGCGTATGTGTATCTGGCGGAGGGGCGTTCGCCGCCGGCTCCCGCCGCGGCGCCGGAGTCGGCTACGGCGCCGGAGTCGGCTGGGGCGGCTGGTCGGGTGACGGACGGGCGGGTTCTGCGGGCGGACGTGGACGATCCAGGGATGTGGCTGGCGCACGGGCGCACGCACGAGGAGCAGCGCTTCTCGCCGCTGGCCGGCATCCACCGGGGGAATGTGGCGGAGCTCGGCGTGGCGTGGTTCAAGGACCTCGGCACCTACCATCCGGTGGAGGCGACGCCCTTGGTGGTGGACGGGGTGATGTACTTCACCGCGCCGTGGAACGTGGCTTACGCGGTGGACGCGGCGACGGGCGAGGAGCTGTGGTCGTTCGACCCCGAGGTGCCGGGGGAGACGGCGCGGGCGGCGTGCTGCGGGGTGATCAGCCGGGGGCTGGCGGTGTACGAGGGGCGGGTGCATCTGGCGACGCTGGACGGGCGGCTGCTGGCGCTGGACGCGGGCACCGGGTCGAAGCTGTGGGAGGTGGACACGGTGATCGACCGGACGCGGGAGTACACGATCACCGGCGCGCCGCGGGCTGCCGCGGGCAAGGTGTTCATCGGCAACGGCGGCGCCGAGTACGGGGTGCGCGGCTACGTGACGGCTTACGACGCGGCGACGGGGGAGCAGGCGTGGCGCTTCTTCACGGTGCCCGGGGATCCAGCGCTGGGGTTCAAGAGCGAAGCGATGGCTGCGGCTGCGCAGACGTGGAGCGGCGGCGCATGGTGGGAGATCGGCGGCGGCGGCACGGTGTGGAACGCCATCGTCTACGACCCGGACTTCGGCGCGGTGTACCTGGGGGTTGGCAACGGCTCGCCGTGGACGCGGGCGATCCGCTCTCCGGGAGGCGGTGACAACCTGTATTTGGCGTCCATCGTGGCGGTGGACGCGGCGACGGGGGAGTACCGCTGGCACTACCAGACGGTTCCGGGTGACAACTGGGACTACACGGCGGTGCAGGACATGGCGCTGGCGGACCTGGCGGTGGACGGCGTGGAGCGCAAGGTGCTGATGCAGGCGCCGAAGAACGGCTTCTTCTACGTGATCGACCGCAGCGACGGCTCGCTGCTGCGGGCGCACCCGTACGCCGCGGTGACGTGGGCCACGCATGTGGACATGGAGACGGGCCGGCCGGTTGAGAATCCGGACACGGCGTACGCGGACGCGCCGCAGTGGATCCTGCCGGGGCCTGGCGGCGGCCACAACTGGCAGGCGATGTCTTGGGACGCGGGGCGTGGGTTGATGTATTTGGGTGCGCACGACCTGCCGTTCCTGTACGCGATGCCGGAGGAGTACCGCGAGACGGGGGTGTACAAGCGCCGCCCGGGGGCGTGGAACACGGCCGTGGAGTTCGGCCGCCTGAACCAGATGGTGGAGGCGACGGAGAACCCGCCTGAGGGCAAGGGCTACCTCATCGCCTTTGATCCACTGAGCGGCGAGCGCGTTTGGGCCGTCGAACAGGCCCATGCCTGGAATGGCGGCGTCTTGGCCACCGCCGGCGACCTCGTGTTCCAAGGCGACGGCACCGGCCACGTCTCGGCACGGGACGCCGACACCGGCGCAGCGCTCTGGCAAGCGCAGACTTATGCCTCAATCGTGGCGCCGCCAATCACCTACGCCGTGGACGGCGACCAGTACGTCGCCATCATGACCGGCGGCGGCAACCTGCCGGACGAGGCAACCGCCACTTGGAAGTACGGCAGCCGCGGCCAGCTCATCGCCTTCAAGCTCGGCGGCGATGTGGCGCTGACCGAGCCCGCGCTGAGGAACTTGGAGATTCCCGAGCAGCGGCCCATCACGGCCTCCGCGGAGGACTTGGACCGTGGGGACGTGCTCTACCACGAGTACTGCTGGGCCTGCCACGGGCCGGGCGCCAAATCTCCCGGCGGCCTGCCGGACCTGCGCTTGATGACGGCGGAGAGCCACGACGCCTTCCAAGCCATCGTGCTCGGCGGCACGAAGCAGGACGCCGGCATGGCGAGCTTCGCCGACCTGCTCGACGCGCAGGATGTGGAGCGCATCCATCAATACATCGTTTCCCGCGCCGTGAAGGATCGCGACGCGGCGCTGGCGGAGGCATCGGTCGCGACGAAGGCGGCGGAGTGAAGCGCGTTGCCGGGCGCCACGCCGTTGGACGGCCCGCTTAGCGGCATCTGCCCGAACTGCGGCAGCCCGCGGCGCGATCGGTTCTGTGCCCGTTGCGGGCAGAACGACCGCAGCTACATCCGCTCGCTGCCGCGGATGATGTGGGAGTTCCTGCGCGAGGCGTTCGAGCTGGATTCGCGCGTGCTGCGCACCTTCAAGCTGATGGCGACGCGACCTGGCGAACTCCCGGCCGAGTTCTCCCGAGATCGGCGCGCGGACTATTCCTCGCCGGTGCGCCTGTATTTCTTCGCCAGCATCGCCTTCTTCTTCGTGCTGTCGCTCACTGCGGAACTCGGCGCACCGCCGGCGGAACGCTTGGCCGCGGCGCGGGAGCGCCCCGAGCCGCCGGGTGCCCAAGCCGGTGCGGACGCGGTGCGCGCCTTGCTACCACCGGAGCAGGCGCGCAAGTGGGACGAAATCATGGATGACGAGGGCCGGCTGGCGCGCGCCATGATCTTGCAGGTTGAGTTGGAGCCTTTCGCCGAGGAGGTGGAGATTGAGCCGTTCTGGCGATTCCTGTTGACGCAGTTGGTCGATGTGCTGCATCAACCGAGGGTGGCGTTCGACCGGCTCATCGACAACCTCCCCATCGCCATGTTCTTCATGCTGCCGGCCTACGCCCTGCTGTTGGTGTGCTTCTATCCGCTCAGCGGGCGCTACTACGTGGAGCACTTTGTGTTCGCCATGCACATCCACATCGTCGCCTTCGTTGCGTTCACGGTGATGTTGCTCGCGCCGGAGAACGTCGTTGGAGACTACCTGACCGCTGCGATCGCGCTGTGGCTCGCCGCCTACTACTACCTTGCGCTGCGGCGCTACTACGGCGGTGGCCGGGCAGTATCCGGCGCGAAGTGGCTGGGGCTCATGGCGCTGTACTCGGTCATGCTCGGCCCCGGCTTCCTGCTGGTGATGTTCGTGACGCTGTACTCGCTGTAAGCGGTGTGCCGCGAACGCCCAACTCGCCGACGCCCTGCGCCGCCGCCAGTTGACGCCGGCGCGGCTGGCGGAATAGTCTCGCCATCAGATTTGGGGAGGGGGGTGGGAAGTGAAGCACATCATGGTCGCAGTGGCCTTCGCGTTGACGGTGACCGGGGTGACAGCGCATGCGCAGCCCCAAGAAGTCGAAATTGACGTGAACCTGTCCGCCGAGCAATTGGCGTTCGTGAATGCCTGCCACGCCGCCGGCTACGTCACCCCAAACAGCTACCGGGATTGCATTGATGCGGTGCCTCGGACTGGCGCTTGCGATGATTCGGAGGATTGCGTCCTCTACGAACGCTGGCTTGCGGCTTGCGGAAAAACTTGGTCACAGTTCACGGACGGCGCAGCCAACCTCACGGACCTAGGCTTTTATAGTGAAGCGTGTCGACACTACCAAGCCGGGAACTAACGCAACGATGCGTCGGCCGGCACGCGGAAACGACGCGCACTGCATTCATCCGCGCCGTTCAAGGGAGTAGCCGGCTGCTGCGCTCGTCGCTTGGCAGGTCTGGACGCTCGGCGGCGTTCAGCCAACGGCGCCGTGGATCGCCGCGTGCAGCTCGCCTAGCTCGTTCAGCATTGCATCCACGCTGCGGGCGCCCGCTTGGAAGATGGCGGTGGCGTTGAGCGCGGTCCAATCGAAGCCCATCGCCGCCACCTCCTCGGCGCGGCGCACCACCTGTTCCTTGTCTGCGTAAAACGCCTTGTCTGCCTGATCTCGCGGCGGCAGGGCGAGCATTTGTTGGAAGCCGATGGCAGCGGGGTCGCGCCCGGCAGCTTCGGCGTGCCCGAGGATGCGCTCTCGGCACTTGGCAGCGAAGGCGGGTTCGGCAATCGCGTTGGAAAGCCAGCCGTCGCCTTGTTCGCCAACGCGCTTGAGCGCCGCCGCGGCGCTGCCGCCGACCCAAATTGGCAGGCTACGCCCTTGTGGCGGCTTGGGTTCCATCGCCATCGCGGTGGCCGAGTAGTAGTCGCCCTTGAAGTCCACCCGCTTGTCGCCCCAGTAGGCGCGCAGCACCCGAATCGCCTCGTCCATGCGCTTGCCGCGATTGTCGAACCGCTCCTCAAGCGCATCGTATTCGGATGCCTGCCAACCCACGCCAACGCCCAAACGCATGCGTCCGCCAGACAGCGTGTCGAGGGTGGCCACCTGTTTGGCCACCAGCACGGGTTGACGTTGCGGCAGCACCAGCACTTCGGTGCCGAGGCCGATGCGCGACGTGGCGGACGCGATGAAGCTCAACGTCATCAGCGCTTCCATGATCGGCATCTGCGGTGGGTAGATCGGTGCTTCGCGCGAATCGGTGGGATAGCCCATGATGACATGGTCAAACATGTCGATTTGGTCGTAGCCGATGGCTTCAATGCCCTGCGCGAGCTTCACCACGGCAGCGCCACCCTCGCGGTAAGCAACGCTTGGGAACTCGACTGCAAGCTTCATAGCCTCCCCCAGTTCGGCAACGGTGATGCTTGGCAATGGTAGCAGGGGCAGCTTAGCGGGATGCGCTAGGGGCACGTCGCCGATAGGAGCCGATAGGAGAGGAAGGAGCTAAACGTGACGACGGCGTTGAAGCCGGCAACGCCTAGTGATGGGTGGACGCAAGGTGTCAGGTTTTGGCGAAGGCGCTTCGAGCGCGCGATCGGCGCCGAAGCGCCTTCACCCCGGGATGGAGCGGTGAGCTACCGTCCCCGCTCCTTTACCGCAGATTTCACAGATCACCTCCTTCACTCTCGGCCAAACACGGCCACATTATGTGTGAGAAATTAGTGGGTGTCCACGATGCCGCGCCGGCATGTTGTGACAGACGCTGTGGCCACTGGCGCTGGCTCACGCAATCGCGAGTTCCTGCTGATCGGGCTCGCTTGCAGCCTGTCCGGTTTGCACACTCAGCCGTTCGACGCGGGCCAGAGACAGATACAAAAAGATTCCACTGTCTGCCAATCGCGGCGAAGCAGCGTGGACTGGGTGGACCGCTGGCGTCCTGGGCATCGTGCGTCGCTCCTAACCCTCCAACAGAATCGTCACTGGCCCATCGTTGGTCAGGCTCACCTGCATGTCGGCGCCGAAGATGCCGGCATGCACGGGTGCCCAGCGCTGGCGCAGGGCGTCTAGGTAGCGCTCGTAGAGCGCTTTGGCGTGGGTCGGCTCGGCGGCGTGCGCGAAGCTGGGGCGGTTGCCGCGGGAGGTGTCCGCCGCCAAGGTGAATTGGGAGACGACGAGCACGCCGCCGCCGATGTCCACGACAGAGCGATTCATCGGCTTGGCGGCGTCCGCGAACACCCGCAGCGCCAACGTCTTGGCGGCCAGCTTGTCGGCCCGCTGCGCGTCGTCTTCCCGGAACACGCCGAGGAACACCAACAGCCCTTGGCCGATGCGGGCGACCTCCGCGCCGTCCACAGCCACCGCCGCGCCGGCGACGCGTTGGCAGAGCGCCCTCATGGGTCTCTGGGCGCTGACTTTTGGGGCAGTCGCGCCGTTCGTGCCGGGGCCAGCCGTTGGCCAGCCGCCAGCGCAGCCCTCGGGCGGCACGTCGCGCCACGCCGGAGCCGCTCGGTGCCAAGTTCTTCCACACGAGGTTCTTCTACAATAGCCGCCATGATGCAAAAGAAGGCAGTCGCCCTCATTTCGGGCGGGCTCGATTCCATGCTGGCCGCGAAAGTGGTCATGGAGGAGGGCGTCCATGTGGAAGGGCTCAATTTCTACACCGGATTCTGCGTGGAAGGCCACACCCACGCCATTCGCGCCCGGCACCAAGCGCGGCCGAAGCGCAACAACGCGCTGTGGGTGGCACAGCAGCTAGGCATCAAGTTGCACATCATCGACGTGTCGGAGCAGTACAAGGACATCGTGCTGCGCCCGAAGCACGGCTACGGCCAGCATCTCAACCCCTGCCTCGACTGCAAGATTTTCATGGTGAACAAGGCATTGGCATGGGGGTTCATGGATGCGAATGGCTTTGACTTCGTCATCACCGGCGAAGTGATCGGCCAGCGCCCGAAATCCCAGCGCAAAGCCACCATGCCGATCATCGCCAAGGAGTCCGGCGCGGATGATCTTCTCTTGCGTCCGCTGTGCGCCAAGCGGCTGGCGCCGACCAAGCCTGAGCGCGAGGGCTGGGTGGACCGTGCGCGCCTGCACGGCTTCGAAGGCCGCAGCCGCAAGCCGCAGATGGCGTTGGCCGCGCAGCTCGGCTTCACGGATTATGCGCAACCGGCCGGCGGCTGCTGTTTTCTGACGGACGCCGCTTATGCCGCGAAGCTGAGTGACCTGTGGCAGGCGCGCGGCGAACGCGACTACGATCTCGACGACATCATGCTCCTCAAGGTGGGGCGGCACGTTCGGCCGGCGCGCCATTACAAGCTCATCGTGGGGCGGGAAGCGGGCGAGAACCGCTTTCTCGAAGGCTACCGGAAACGGTTTTTGCACCTGCGCATGGTGGATGTGGAGGGCCCCTTGGCGCTGATCGACGGAGCGCCGAGCCGGGGCGACGTGCGCCTCGCCGCGCGGGTGCTGGCCCGCTACAGCCAAGGCCGGGACGCCGCCCAAGTCGGTGTGAGCGCTCACCACACCAATGGCGTCACCGAGGCGCTGCAGGTGGTGCCGCTGCCGGCGTCCGAGATTCCGCGGGCTTGGCATGTCTGAAGCCACGGAGCGGCCCGCTGGCGCGCCCGACGCCAGCAACGCGTCTGTGCATGAGGTGGACGCGCGCGGCTTGCTCTGCCCGCTGCCTGTCATCCGCGCCCAAGACGCGGCCGGCACCTTGGCGCCCGGCGGTCTGCTCGACGTTTTCGCCACGGATCCAGGCACATTGCACGACATTCCCGCTTGGTGCGCAGTGCATGGCCACCGGGTGGTGGGCACTTGGCGCGAGAGGGGGGACATTCGCATTCGCATCGAAGTGTGCGAGACTTGAACTGTGCCTTGGCCGCCCGGCTTCCGCGAGAGAGGCAAGAGCGAGCTTGAGGCGTCCGGCGGCTCGGGTTGGCGGCCCGCTTCGAAGCTGCGCCGCGCATCGCCGCCGTGCGAAACGGGAGGGGCGAATTCGCGTTGGCGCCGATGTTGCTTGTCCTAACGGCAGCGGCAGGCAGGCCCCACTCGATCGCCTAAGTTTCAAGGGGGCGGCGCCAGGCCGCTTGGGGCGACGCGCTTCGCGCCGTCGTTAACACACCGAGTTCACAAGGAGCGTTAGCCGAATGTCGGAAAACACGTTAAAGCTGATCCAAGACAAGGACGCCAAGTGGGTAGACCTGCGTTTCACGGATCCGCGCGGCAAGGAGCAGCACACCACCATCCCGGCTGAGCGCGTGGACGATGACGTGTTCGCAGACGGCCTCATGTTCGATGGCTCTTCCGTTTCGGGTTGGAAGTCCATCAACGAGTCGGACATGATCCTGATGCCGGATGACTCCACGCCGGTGCTGGATCCGTTCCGAGACGAAACCACCGTCAACCTGCGCTGCGACATCGTCGAGCCGAGCACCATGCAGCCGTACGGGCGGGACCCGCGCTCCACGGCCAAGCTCGCTGAACAGTATCTCGCGTCCACCGGCATCGGCGACACGGCCTATTTCGGGCCGGAGGCCGAGTTTTTCGTGTTTGACGACGTGCGTTGGAAGGTGGACATCTCCGGCGCCTCCTACGCCATCTCGGCGGAAGAAGCGGCGTGGGAATCGAACTCCGAATACGAGGGCGGCAACATGGGCCACCGCCCGCGTGTGAAGGGGGGTTACTTCCCCGTGCCGCCGGTGGATTCCGCCATGGACTTGCGCAATGCCATGTGCAGCACCCTGCTGTCGATGGGGTTGCCGGTGGAAGTGCATCACCACGAAGTCGGCACGGCGTGCCAAAACGAGATCGGCGTGCAGTTCAACACGCTGGTGGCGAAGGCGGACGAGTTGCAGATGTACAAGTACGTCGTCCACAACGTGGCCCACGCCTACAACAAGACGGCCACTTTCATGCCCAAGCCCTTGGTGGGAGACAACGGCAACGGCATGCATGTGCATCAGTCCATCGCCCGCGGCGGCGAGAACGTCTTCTATGGCGACGGCTACGCCGGCCTCTCGGACACGGCGCTGTACTACATCGGCGGCATCATCAAGCACGCCCGCGCCATCAACGCGTTCTCGAACGCGGCCACCAACTCCTACAAGCGGCTCGTGCCGGGCTTTGAGGCGCCGGTGCTGCTCGCTTACTCGGCGCGTAACCGCTCGGCCTCCATCCGCATCCCTTACGTGCAGGGCGGCAACCCGAAGGCATATCGGGTGGAAGTGCGGTTCCCGGATGCCGCCGGCAATCCGTACCTGACGTTCGCCGCCATGCTGATGGCCGGCATCGACGGCATCCAGAACCAGATTCACCCTGGCGACCCCTTCGACAAAGACTTGTACGATCTTGCGCCGGAGGAACTCGTCGGCGTTCCCACCGTGTGCGCCTCGCTCGACCAAGCCTTGGAAGCCTTGGACGCGGACCGCGGCTTCCTCACCGCGGGCGGCGTCTTCAGCGACGATCAGATCGACGCCTACATCGAACTCAAGCAGGCGGAAGTGGAAGTGCTGCGCATGACCACGCATCCCGCCGAGTTCGACCTGTACTACTCCGTCTGACGGCCATGCCGCGCGCACTTGGGGCCACGACCGGCCTACGGGTTGCGCGCGGCCAGCTAGGGCGGTGGCCGATGGCTGGGCGGCGCAGGATGTGGCCGGCACTAGCCGTCACGCTTCTTGCCGCCAGCGCCGGCGGTGCCGATGCCGATGCCGAGGTGTATCGCTCCGTGGATGCCGACGGGTTGCCCGTGTTCAGCGATGTGCCGTTGGACACGGCCGAAGTGGCGCAGCGCCCTGCTGGGGTGAACGTCTACGCCGCCTTGCTTCCGTCGAGCGGCAACGAGGCCGCCGGCGATGCACAGCCCGTCGCCGAAACGTCAGCCTATGTCTCCGCGCTCATCCTCGCGCCCTTGGCTGGGGAGGCAGTGCGCGCCAACGGTGGCGCCGTGCAGTTGCGGGGGCAGGTGTCGCCGTCTTTGCGGACGGGGCATCGCGCCGTGCTGTTCGTCGATGGCGCGATGCTTGCCAAGGCCGATGCCAACGCGGACGGCAGCTTGGAGTTCGCCTTGGCGAACGTGGCGCGCGGAAGCCATCAAGCGCGCATCGATGTGGTGGACGCCAACGGGGACACGCTGTTGCAGGGCGCTCCATCGGTCTTCCACGTGCTGCGCGCCACCGTCCGCTAATCGCGCTGAGCGCACTTGGCTGCCACCCGGCCGTCGCCCACCTTGATGATTGCACCCGTTTGGTGCAATGTGCGGCTGGCTGGATGGCCGTCCTGGTGCAAACAGGCTGCAGCGCGATCGCACGGTGGTGCCAAGCATCGGCACGGACATTGCTAGCTAGACGTTAGGGCGGCCGTCTCTCTTGAACCATCCCGCTTGAGGTGAAACCCTCGCCCCGCCGCTGCCGGCGCGAAAGGCGCTTGCCGGCAACGGCAGCCACCCTTGGACGGCAATCGAACAGAGCCCATGGCCAGCGCAGCCGAGATACTCGATCACCTCACCACCGCCGTGGTGGTGCTGGACAACACCCTGCGCGTGAGCTACTTGAACCAAGCGGCGCAGTCGCTCTTCGGCAAATCCGCGCACCGCGCCTTGGGCGAGGAAGTGCGGCGGTTGTTCGTGGATCCGGCGGAGCCGGCTTCCGTGTTCCGCAACGCCTTGGAAACCGGCCAGCCCTTCACCAAGCGCGAGGCGACGCTGGTGGGCAACGGGCGCCGCCCATTGCGCGCCCACTACACGGTGGAGTTGCTCGGCGAGGCGGAACTCCTGATCGAATTGGAGCCACTAGACCGCTTTCTGCGCATCAACCGGGACGGTCAGCATGTCGCGCTGCAAGAGACGACGCGCAAACTGGTGCGCGGCCTCGCCCATGAGATCAAGAATCCCTTGGGCGGCATTCGCGGCGCGGCGCAGCTGTTGGAACGGGAATTGCCGTCGCAGCGATTGCGCGAGTACACGGAAGTGGTCATCGCAGAGGCAGACCGTTTGCGCAAGCTGGTGGACCGCATGTTGGGCTCCAATCAACAGCCCAACTTCGCGCTGGTGAACATCCATCGCGTGTTGGAGCGGGTGGTGCAGCTCATCGAGGCGGAAGCGCCGGGCCAAATCACCTTCACGCGGGATTACGACTTGGGGTTGCCTGAGTTGGAGGGGGACTTCGGCAAACTGGTGCAGGCTTGCCTCAACATCCTGCGCAACGCTCGGGAAGCGCTTGTTGAGACGCAGAGCCCGCACATTGAGTTGGCCACCCGAGTCGTGCGCCAATTCACCATCGGCCAGCATCGGCACCGGGTTGTGGTGCGGGTGGATTGCGTGGACAACGGCCCCGGCGTGCCGGCGGACATCGCGCAGGGCATCTATTACCCGATGGTGAGCGGGCGGCCAGATGGCACTGGCTTGGGGCTTTCCATCACGCAGAACATCGCCGGCCAGCACAACGGGGTGTTGGAGTGCGACAGCGCGCCGGGACGCACGGTGTTCTCGCTGTATCTCCCCCTGCGGCAACCGAAGAGTGAATGAGATGAGCGACGCGGCGCCAGCGACGGTGTGGGTGGTGGAGGACGATCGTTCCGTGCGCTGGGTGCTGGAGCGGGCGCTCGGCCAAGCCGGGTTCGCCACGCGCTCCTTCGCGCGCGGCGACGAAGCGCTGCGGAGCTTGGCGGGCGAGCAACCGGATGCGGTGGTGAGCGACATTCGCATGCCGGGCGCGGACGGGCTGGAACTGCTCGCTGCGGTGCGCGCCCAGCGTCCATCGCTGCCAGTGATCGTGATCACGGCACATTCAGATTTGGAGAGCGCCGTGAAGTCCTACCAAGGCGGCGCCTTCGAGTATCTGCCCAAGCCGTTCGACATCGATGAGCTCATCGCCACCGTGAGGCGCGCCGTGGCGCATGGCCGCGAACTGGCGAGCCCCAAGGAGGCAGACGGCGCCCCGCTGCCGGCCGCGGAGATCATCGGCCAGGCGCCGGCGATGCAAGAGGTGTTTCGCGCCATCGGGCGCTTGGCGCAGTCCAACATCACGGTGCTCATCAGCGGCGCTTCGGGCACCGGCAAGGAACTGGTGGCCAACGCCTTGCACCGGCACAGCCCGCGTGCCCAAGGCCCGCTGGTGGCCCTCAACATGGCGGCCATCCCCAAAGAGCTGATTGAAACGGAGCTGTTCGGGCATGAGAAGGGCGCGTTCACCGGCGCCAACGCCCGGCGCATCGGCCGCTTCGAGCAGGCCGATGGCGGCACGTTGTTCTTGGACGAGATCGGCGACATGCCGGCGGATGCGCAGACGCGCTTGCTGCGCGTGCTCGCGGATGGCGAGTTCTACCGCGTTGGCGGCCGCGCCACGGTGAAGGTGGACGTGCGCGTCATCGCCGCCACGCACCAAGATTTGGAGGCGCTGGTGGCGTCCGGCGCGTTTCGGGAAGACTTGTATCACCGCTTGAACGTCATTCGCGTTCACCTGCCGCTGCTCGCTGAACGCAGCGAAGACATCCCGGCCTTGGCGCGGCACTTTCTCGCCGCCGCGGCCAAGGAGCTTGGCGGCGAGCCGAAGACGCTGCTGCCAGAAACCGAAGCCTACCTATGCGGGTTGCCGTGGCGCGGCAACGTGCGCCAATTGCAGAATGTGTGCCGTTGGCTCACGGTGATGGCCGCCGGCCGCGAAATCTTGATCGAGGATTTGCCGCCGGAGTTGCTGGAGGCGAAGCCAGCGGCGGCTGCCACCACGCCGCACGATTGGCCGGCAGCCTTGGCCGCGTGGGCGCGGCGTGAACTCGCCGCCGACGCCGGCGAAGTGCTGCCGCGCGCCTTGGCCGAGTTCGAGCGCACGCTCATCGAGGCCGCCTTGGATCACACCAATGGCCACAAGGGGGAGGCCGCGCAGCGGCTCGGCTACGGACGCAACACCTTGACGCGCAAGTTGACCAAACTGGGCTTGGCGGCGGAATGAGGCGCCGGCGCGCCGTGACGAGCGCCTACCAAGCGTATGCCTCTGGCGCAGGGCCGCCGGGCCCTGGGAACAACTCATCCAACCGCTCGATGGCGGACGCATCGAGTTGCAGTTGCGCCGCGGCAACGTTCGCTTCGAGCTGCGCCATGGTGCGCGGCCCGATGATGGGCGCCGTCACGCCCGGCTGCTGCGCCACCCACGCCACGGCCACGTCCGCCGGGGCAAGCCCTAGCTCGTCGCACAGCGCTTGGTAAGCGTCCGCCTTGGCGGATTTCGGCATGAAGGCGCGGCGGCTGCCGGCGTCGGCGCCAGACCGCCCGCCAAGCTGCCCCCCAGCTAGGGGGCTGTACGGCACGAAGCCCAAGCCATACGCCTCGCAGGCGGGGATGACTTCCAGTTCCACCTGCCGATTCGCCAGGTTGTAGACGCTCTGTTCCGAGACGAAGCCAAGAAAGCCGCGGCACTTGGCTGCCTCCTGCGCCTTGGCGATGTGCCAGCCAGCGTAGTTGGAACTGCCCACATAGATGACCTTGCCCTGGGCCACCAACAGCTCCATCGCCTGCCAGAGCTCCTCGAAGCGCACGGCACGGTCTACATGATGCGTCTGGTAGAGGTCGATGTGGTCTGTTTGCAGGCGCGTGAGGCTCGCCTCCACGGCGGCGCGGATGTGCCGGGCGGAGAGGCCATGGTCGTTCGGCCCCACCCACTCGCCAGTGCGCTTAGCCGGGTCTGGCGCGCCCCATTCGTTCGGCTTGGAATACACCTTGGTGGCCAGCACGATGTGCTCGCGCCGACCGCCGCCCTGCGCCAGCCAGCGGCCGATGAGGGCTTCCGTTTGGCCGGCGTTGTAGTTGTTGGAGGTGTCGAAGAAGTTCACGCCGAGCTCCAACGCTCGGTCCATCATGGCGAACGATTCCGCCTCGTCGGTGAGCCAGGAGAAGTTCACCGTGCCGAGCGCGACTGGGCTGACTTTCACGCCGGCGCGGCCAAGCGGCCGATGTTCCATGCCCATCCGCTCGTTTGCCTCTGCGCTCGTTGGCCGTTGCGCTTGTTTCCCTTGATGTATAACAGGATATCCATTGGCGCAGGGGAATGACAGGCCATGCCAGAGAGAATGGTGCGGGCGAACGGCATCGACATCTGCACGGAGTCTTTCGGTGATGCCGGCGACGCGCCGCTGTTGCTCATCATGGGCGCGTCGGCGCAGGGCATCTACTGGGAGGACGAGTTCGTGCAACGGCTGGTGGCGCAGCGTCGCCGCGTCATCCGCTACGACAACCGGGATACGGGCAGGTCCACCTGCTTCGACTTCGGGGCGACGCCCTACGATCTGAATGATCTCGCCGCGGACGCAGTGGGGGTGCTGGATGCGCTCGGCATCGACCGCGCCGATGTGGCTGGCGCTTCCATGGGCGGCATGATCGTGCAAGCGTTGGCGATCCATCATCGGGCGCGCATTGCGAGCGCCACCATCATCATGTCATCGCCGCTCTCCGGCGGCGGCGAGCAGCCGGAACTCGGCGCCGCAGATTTGTCAGGCCCAGACCCAGCGTGGCTGGCGGAGACCATGGCCTTGCAGATGCGCCCGCTCAATACCCGCGAGGAGAAGATCGCCATGCGGGTGGAGATGTTTGGCCGCTTGGCTGGCTCGGCGTCGGGGTTCGACGGCGGCCGCCAGCGCGCCTTGGCCGAGCGCGAGTTTGAGCGGGCGGAGCACTTCGAGGCGATGAACAATCACGCGCTGGCCATCGGCGCCAGCCACCCGGGGGACCGGCGGCCGCAGCTGCGCGAGGTGGATGTGCCGACGCTGGTCGTCCACGGCACGGAAGACCCGATCTTGCCGTATCCCCACGGCTTGGCGTTGGCGGCAACGATCCCTGGCGCCGAGTTGCTGACGCTGGACGGCGCTGGGCACGACATGCCGGAGCGCCATCAGGACGACATCGTGGCCGCCATGATGAAGGTGAGCGCCCGCGCGGCCTGACGCCACCAACGGCTCACGCGCAAGCCAGCGCGGTGACTTCCAAGCAGCGGGAAGCGCGGCAGGGCAAGGCGACGATCTTCGACGTCGCCGAGCAGGCCGGGGTCTCCATCAAGACGGTCTCGCGGGTCGTCAACAACGAACCGAACGTCCGCGAGAGCACACGAGACAAAGTGCTCGAAGCGGTGGGCCGCTTACGCTACCGACCGAACGTCGCGGCCCGCTCTTTGTCTGGCCGCAGGTCTTGGGTGCTCGGCTTGGTCTATGGCAGTCCGGATGAGTTCAGCTACATGAAGGACGTGCTCGACGGCGCGTTGAGCGCGTGCGAGGAGCGCGATTACTCCCTCTTGCTGCGGCCGTTGACCTTGCCGAGCGCGGAACTCGTCGACCAAGTTGAGCGCTTCATCACCCAAGCGCGGGTGGAGGGCGTCATCTTGCCGGCGCCCATGGGAGACCTGCCAGACCTGCAGCGCCTGCTGCGCCGGCTGGAGATTCCGTTCGCGGCCATCGCGCCGAAGGTGGCGACGGCAGGGCAAGTGACCATCTTGTGCGAGGAGCAAGCTGCGAGCTTCGCGCTCACCGAGTTCCTCATCGAGCGCGGGCACCGCGCCATCGGCTTCATCAAGGGCGACCCAGACCACGGCGCCGCGGCCAAGCGCTTCGCCGGCTATCGACAGGCATTGGCGAAGCATGGCATTCGCTATCAGGGGCGGCTCGTCCGGCAGGGCTACTTCAACTTCGATTCTGGCAAGGCCGCCGCCGCCGAACTGCTGGACCTGCCGCAGACGCCCACCGCCATCGTCGCCAGCAACGACGACATGGCCGCCGGCGCGCTGTTGGCGGCGCGGCAGCGGGGCCTCGCGATCCCGCACGCCCTTTCCGTGGTGGGCTTTGACGACACCCCGTTGGCGTCGCGCCTGTGGCCGCCCCTCACCACCGTCCGCCAGCCCATCCGCGAGATGGCGAAAACCGCCGCCGAGCTATTGATGGACCTGTTGAATGGCAAAGCGACGCAACCCCCCGCGGCTCCCTTTGCCTGTGAGATCGTGGTTCGGGAATCCACCACCTGAGGCGCGAGGCACACGCCGGCTGTCGCTGCCGCCGGTGCCACGATCCGCCGCGCCGCGCCCTGCGCGACGCCGATTGGCGGCAGGGCTAGCCACAGACTCTGAATCGAGCCTCGCACATTCCAGCTTGACAGCGTTGTCATTCCATAGGCAGATTAGCGCCCCGCCGACGCAAGACGCCGGCCATGCTGTTAGCGACGGTGTGCGCTGCGGCGCTTCGGGGAGGCGGAAGATTGAACCAATGAGTGTGCAGGCTCATGTGATGGTGGCGGTGGCGGGCGCTTTGGCGAGTGGCGTCGCCGCGGCCCCGCAGCCAGAGGCAGATCGCAGCGGCACCCCGCGTTGGCTCTCGGCAAGCATCGCCGGCAGCCCATCTCAGGAAGGGCCGGTGCATGTGGAGATCCGCGGCGAACCCGGCAACTACCAACTCTATCGCGGCAACGCGCCCTATGTGATTCGGGGCGTGGGCAGCCAAAATCCGAACGATCTTGCCACGTTGCCCCAGCACGGCGGCAACTCGGTGCGCAACTGGGCCGTGGAGGATGGCGCCATCTTGGACCGGGCGTCGGAGTTTGGGCTGACGGTGGCGCTGTGCTTGGACGTGGCGCGGGAACGCCACGGCTTCGACTATGACGACGCCGAGGCCGTGGCGCGGCAATTCGAGCGCCTGCGGGAGCAGGTGCTGGCGCACCGCGGCCATCCCGCGCTATTGGCTTGGATCATTGGCAACGAGCTCAATCACGATTACAGCAACCCCCGCGTCTACGACGCCGTGAACGATCTCTCAAAGATGATTCACGAACTGGACCCGCACCATCCCACTACGACCACCACCGCCGGCATCAGCGCGGAACTCGCCCAAGTGATTCGCCAGCGCGCGCCGGATTTGGATTTCTTGAGCGTGCAGGTGTACGGCGGGCTTGCCGGGCTGCCGGACGCCTTGGCGGAGCTTGGCCTCGACATGCCGCTCATGGTCACCGAATGGGGCACCATCGGCCATTGGGAAGTGGACGCCACGGAGTGGGGCGCCCCCATCGAACCCACCAGCTCGGCGAAGGCGCAGCGCTACCGCGCGGGCTACGAGCAGGCGCTGGCGCCGTTGGCCGGGCGCGTCATTGGCAACTACGCCTTCCTGTGGGGGCAGAAGCAGGAGCGCACGCCCACTTGGTACGGGCTGTTCACCGCCGACGGGCGGCGCACCGAGGCGGTGGATGTGCTGCAGCGCATCTGGACCGGCGATTGGCCGGCCAACCGAGCGCCGGCGGTCACTGGCTTGGCCCTTGATGGCCAAGCGGCGGAAGACTCGGTGCGGCTGCGCCCAGGGCAAACCTATGCCGCCGCAGTGCAGGCGAGCGACCCGGAGCAAGACGCGCTGCGTTTCGATTGGCGCCTGTTGCGGGAAAGCGCAGCCACACAAAGCGGGGGCGACCCAGAGGAGATTCCAGAAGCGCTCGCGGCCGCCGTGCTGGGCCCGGCAGCCAGCGAGACCCAGCTGCAGGCGCCGACGCAGCCAAGCGCCTATCGGCTGTTTGTGTATGTAGGAGACGGCCAAGGCGGCGTCGGCCACGCCAACTTGCCGTTCCTCGTGGCGCAAGACTAGGCCCCATGGCGAACTTGCGCGAGGAAGCCTTCCTGTCGGGCTGGCTCAACCGAATGAGCCTGCGCCAGAAGATCGGTCAGATGACCATGGCCGAGCGGTTGGCCGTCACTCCAGAGGACGTCAAGGCGCACGCCTTGGGAGCCGTGCTCTCTGGCGGCGGCTCCCACCCAGGCGGCAACGCGCCGGCGGACTGGGTGGCGATGAACGACCAGTTCTGGCAGGCGGCGGTGGCGGATGCGGACAGCCTGGGCGTGCCCATCTTGTTCGGCATTGACGCGGTGCATGGCCACAACAACGTGCGCGGCGCCACCATCTTCCCGCACAACATCGGCCTCGGCGCTGCCGGCAGCCCGCAACTGGCGGCCGAGATCGCCCGCATCACCGCCAAGGAGATGCGCGCCACCGGCTTGGATTGGAACTTCGCGCCCACCCTCGCTGTCGTCGGCAACAGCCAATGGGGGCGCACCTACGAGAGTTTCGGCTGCGACCCGCAGCGCGTCGCCGAGTTCGGCGTGAGCTACGTGCGCGCCATGCAGGACGAGGGCGTCATGGCCTGCGTGAAGCACTGGGCGGGGGATGGCGGCACCCAACACGGCATGGACCAAGGCGAGACGACCCTCGGTTGGGAGGCTTTCGAGGCCACCCATGTGGCGCCGTACTACCCGGCCCTCGAAGCCGGGGTGAAGAGCTTGATGGTCTCCTTCAATAGCTGGAACGGCGACAAGTGCCACGGCCACCGCTTTCTCGTCACCGAGCTACTGAAGCAGCGGTTGGGCTTTGAGGGCATCGTGGTGTCGGACTGGGACGGCGTGAAGTACTTGGACGACGACTATGGCGTCGCCGTGCGCAAGTGCGTGAACGCGGGCTTGGACATGCTCATGGTGCCCGAGGCTTGGCGCGAGTGCATGGACGCGCTGGAGGCGCAGGTGCGGGGCGGCCACGTTCCCATGGGGCGCATCGACGACGCGGTGCGCCGCATCCTGCGCACCAAGTTGCGCCACGGCTTGTTCGATGCGCCGCGCCCCGCCGAGCGCTCCGGCGCCGGCGCCGCCAGTTTCGGCTCGCAAACGCATCGGCAAGTGGCCAAGCGCGCTGTGCGCGCCTCCTTGGTGCTGCTGCAGAACCGCCAGCGCCTGCTCCCCTTGGCGCCGAGCCAACGCCTGCTGGTGGCCGGCAAGAACGCCCACAACCTCGGCCACCAATGTGGCGGTTGGACCTTGAGCTGGCAGGGCGAGAGCGGCAATGCCACCATTGATGGCACCACCATCTGGGAAGGCATCCGCGCCATGGCGCCGCAGGCGGAACTCAGCGCGGACTTGAGCGGCGCCGAAGCGGATCCGGCACGGCACGACGCGGCCCTCGTCGTGATCGGCGAGAAGCCATACGCCGAGGGCTTTGGCGACATTCGCCCTGGCGATGAGGTGATCCAAGATACCGGCTCCGCGGTGCGGGGCATCATCAACCCCTTGGGGCCGTATGGTCGGAGCCTTGAGCTCACGCGCACGCATCCGGAGGATTTGGCCTGCATCCAACGCATCGCTGCCACGGGCGTGCCGGTGGTGACGCTCTTGATCTCTGGACGGCCGTTGGTGGTGAACGCCGAGCTCGACGCCTCCACCGCTTTCGTTGTCGGCTGGCTGCCGGGTTCGGAGGGGCAGGGCGTCGCCGAGGTGCTGTTCGGACACTATGGCTTCGCCGGGCGGCTGCCGTTGCCGTGGCCCAAGCGCCCGAACACGGATAGTGGCGGCGCCGCGGCGGGCGAGCCGCTGTTTCCCCCCGGCTACGCGCTGGCGGTTGCATCGGCGGCGCCTCCGGGCTAGGGAAGGGGCTGCCTCCGCCCTTGCGCCGAACCAATCCGCGCAAGCCCAATTCCGACGCATTTCGGCGTCCGATGTGGACGCCCCGCTGCATCGGTGGCAAAAGCGCGTTGACATCGCCTGTGCGGTTTCATATAAGCCAGCATGACAGCGTTGTCATTCTGCTGAGTGGCGGCTTGCCGCGTAGTTTTGGCTTAGCCACCGATTTGGCAAAAGCACGCCAACCCAAACTGGTGGAGGGACACTCTGATGGGTAACGAGCGCTTCAAGAAGTCGCCGCTCACTTTGGCTGTTTCCCTCGCCTTGAAGGGGATTGCGGTCGGTGCGCCGGTGGCCTATGCGCAGGAGGGCCCCGCCAGCGAGGCACAAGTGCAGAGGCCGATCGAAGAGATCGTCGTCGTCGGCATTCGCCAAAGCCTCAAGCAGTCCATGGAGCTGAAGCGGGCCCGAGACGGGGTGGTGGACGCCATCACGGCCGAGGACATCGGCGATTTCCCGGATGGCAACTTGGCCGAATCCCTGCAGCGCATCACTGGCGTGTCCATAGACCGGGAACGTGGCGAGGGCGCCAAGGTGACCGTGCGCGGCTTCGGCCCGGCGTTCAACCTAGTGCTCTTGAACGGGCGGCAAATGGCCACCAGCGACGAGCTGAGCCGCTCGTTTGACTTCGGCAACCTCGCGTCTGAGGGCGTCTCCTCGGTGGAGGTGTACAAGAGCGGGCAGGCCAATGTGCCGACGGGCGGCATCGGCTCAACCATCAACATCCGCACCACGCGCCCCTTGGATGCGCCCGGCATGCAGTTCACCGCCGCCGCCAGCGGCCACCACGACACCTCGACGGCAGAAGGCAAGGAGTGGACGGAGGAACTGTCCGCGCTGTTCTCGAACACCTTCGCGGACGACACCTTCGGCGTTGCAGTGAGCGCTGTGCGCCAATCGCGGGACAGCGCCGTCAACCGCGCCAGCGTCGGTGGATGGCGCACCTTCGACGGAGTGGTGAACAACTGTTGGTGTGGCGTGGGACGCTCCGAGTGGGGCGGCATTCCGCTGGCGAGTGACGCGAACCAACAGAACCGCCCTGGCGATGATGACCTCTACTCGGTGCCGCAAGTCATCGGCTATGAGTTGGCGGAGTACGACCGCGTGCGCACCAACGGCCAGCTCACGCTGCAGTGGCAGCCGAACGAGCGGGTGGAAGCCACGTTGGACTACACATACTCGGAATTGGAGCTGGCGCGCACCTACAACAACCTCTCCGCTTGGTTCAACTTCGGCGGCCAAGAAACGAGTTGGAGCGATGGCCCCCAAGCCACGCCGCTGATTTACACGGAGAACTCCTCCGGCAGCGACTTCTCCATGGGCGCCGGACAGGACGCCTTCCAAGCGCAGAATGGCGCCTTGGGCCTCAATGTGGTTTGGGATGTGTCGGATCGCGTGTCGCTGGAGTTCGACTACCACGACTCCATGGCCGAGCGCTCGCCGGACAGCCCCTACGGGAGTGAATCGCTGCTCTCCGTCGCGGCATGGACACGGGACCGCACCACCGGCTACTTCGGCGAGGAACTGCCACTTTTGGAAGTGACCTTGAGCGACCCGTTGAGCCCAGATGACATGCAGGTCACCGGCAGCGTTTTCACCAATGACTATTCGAGGATGGACATCGAGCAGGCACGGGCGGGTGGCACCTTCGACATGGACTTCGACTTCATCGAGAGCATCGATTTCGGCGTGCAGCTCACGGAGGTGAACAACCGCTCCGCGCAGTCCGTCGTGCAGCGCGATGCCTGGAACAATCAGCAAACGCCTCTCGGCGCCATTGCAGACCTGATGCGGCCCGCCTCCGCCCGCAAGGCGTTCGACGAGATTCCCGGCGGCGACGATCCCCGTCGCCAAACAGACTTCTACACCTTCGACATGGTGCAGTTGATCGCGCGCACCGAGGCGCTCATGGCGTCCGGCGAGGCGAACGTGTTCCAATTGCCGGACATGGGGCCCTGCGGCACCGGGCTTTGCGCATCGGACAACTACACGTCAGACCGACGCACGGAGGAAGACTCCATCGCCGCCTATGTGCAGGCCAACCTGTCGTTCGAGGCGGGCGCCATCCCCATCGGCGTGCGCATCGGCTTGCGTTATGAACAAACGGACGTCGCCTCGCGGGCACTCTCCCCGGCGTATGTCGCCATCAATTGGGCATCCGGCAACGAACTGTCCGCGGTGCGCTCGGAGAATCCCGAGTTCACCAACTTGAAAGGCGACTATGATTTCGTGCTGCCTAATGTCGATTTCAAGTTTGGGCTGACAGACGATTTGGTGGCACGGGTTTCGTACAGCGAAACCATCACGCGGCCCAACTACGAGGACATCCAGGGCGGCCAAACCATTGACTCCTTGGTGCGCATCAATGGCGGCACGGGCAACCGCGGCAACCCCAGTTTGCTGCCGTTCGAGTCCAGCAACGTTGATCTCTCCTTGGAGTGGTACTACGGCGAGGACAGCTATGTCGCCGTTGGTTACTTCCACAAAGACGTGGAAAACTTCATCGGCACCTCATCTGTGGTGGAAACGTTGTTCAATTTGCCGCATCCGGCGCTGGGCCCATTGGGCGACGAAGCGCGGCAAGCCACCGGCAGTTCGGATGGTGGCACGCTCTACTCTTGGATCATCGCCAACCGTGCGGACGCAGAGGGCGTGAACGCGGAAACCGGCACCATTTCGGGCGTGGCAGGGCGAGACCCGGCCGCGCCGTTCAACCTGACCGTGCCGGTGAACATCGAGGAGGCCACCATGAGTGGCTGGGAGTTTGTCCTCCAGCACAACTTCGGCGAGAGCGGCTTCGGCGCCATCGTCAACGCCACCATCGTGGATGCCGACGTGGGGTACGACAACTTCAGTTTGGCGCAGCAGTTCGTGCTCACTGGCTTGAGCGACTCCGCCAATCTCATCGCCTTCTATGACAAGAACGACATCAGCGTCCGGTTGGCCTACAACTGGCGCGATGAGTTCTTGTCCGGCACCGGCCAAACGAATGTGGGCTCCGGGCCGCCGACGTATGTGGCGCCGTACCAACAGCTCGACCTGTCCGCCAGCTACTGGTTCACAGACCAAGTGCAGGCGTACCTCGATGTGCTGAACATCACGGACGAAACGGTACATATCTTCGGGCGCGATGAAAGCCAAACGCTGTTCGCGGACCAGTTGGGCACACGCTACAACATAGGCTTCCGGTACAAATTCTAACCGGCCTCGTTGGGCGCCGTCGCTGGCGGCGGCCGGCGCGTAGTACCATCCCCTTTGGTGTGCAGCCAAAAGCCAGCGCGGCGAATAGCGGACAATGAATCGGCCAACCCGCACGGTGGTGATCGTCGGCGGCGGCACGGCTGGCTGGATCACAGCCAACGTGTTGGCTGCGGAGCGCCGCCGGCGCAACGCGGAACTGCCGGCGGTGCTGTTGGTCGAATCCCCAGACGTGCCGACCATCGGCGTCGGCGAAGGCACTTGGCCTTCCATGCGCATGACGCTGCAGCGCATCGGCTTGTCCGAAGCCGACTTCGTCCGCGGCGCAGAGGCGAGCTTCAAACAGGGCACCAGGTTCTTCGGCTGGACACAGGACGACGGCGCGGACGCATACTGCCATCCCTTCAGTTGGCCTGCCGAGTACGCGAGCATGAACCCAGCGCGGCATTGGCTGGCGCAGGGCGGGAGGCCGGCGTTTGCTGAGGCCGTCACGCCGCAAGCGCGGGTGATCGCCGAGGGGCTTGCGCCCAAACAGGCCAGCGCGCCGGACTACGCCTTCACCGTGAACTACGGCTACCACCTGAATGCCGCCAAGTTCGCGCATTTGCTGCGCCGCCACGCGGTGGATCGCCAAGGCGTGCGGCACCTCTCCGGCACCGTCGAGGGCGTCGAGCGCCACCCTGACGGAGATTTGGCGGCGCTGGTGCTCGGCGGCGGGCAGCGCGTCGCCGGCGATCTGTTCGTGGATTGCAGCGGGCAGCGGGCGCTTTTGATTGGGGCGCACTATGGGTGCGCGTTCACCTCCGTGCGGCGCTGGCTCTTCAACGACCGCGCCATCGCCGTGCAGGTGCCGTACGCGGACGCCGAACAGGACGCCATCGCTTCGGCGACCTGCGCCACGGCGCAAAGCGCCGGTTGGATTTGGGACATCGGCCTGCAAACCCGCCGCGGTCTGGGCTATGTGCATAGCCGCGCCCATATCGACGAAGCCACCGCGATGCAGGCGCTGCAGCGCCACATCCAGCACACCTCGCCTGGCATCGACGTCGACGCGCTCGACTACCGCAGCATCCCCTTCGAGCCCGGCTACCGGGAGGAGCCGTGGACGCGCAATTGCGTGGCGGTGGGCCTGGCCGCTGGCTTCGTCGAGCCGCTGGAGGCGTCCGCGCTCGCGCTCATCGAGCAAGCCGCAGCCATCATCGGCCGGCAATTGCCGAGAGACCGGGAGATCATGGCCGTGCTGGCCAAGCGCTTCAACGCGAAGATGCGCCACCATTGGCAACGCATCGTCGAGTTTCTGAAGCTGCATTACATGCTGTCGCGCCGTGAAGGCAGCGAGTATTGGCGGGACAACCGGGCGCCGGAAACATGCCCGGAGGCACTGCGCGATAAGCTCACCCTGTGGCAGCAGCAGCCGCCGTGGCACGAGGACGCGCCGTTGCTCGATGAACTCTTTCCTTCGGCGAGCTATCAGTATGTGCTCTATGGCCTCGGTTTCAGGCCGCGCTACCAAGATGCTCAGGGCTGTGCGCCAACGGCGCAACGGGCGGCGGCGGTGTTCCGCGACACCGCGCGGCAGGCGGACAAGCTGGCGCAGCGCTTGCCGACCAATCGGCAGCTCTTGAACGCGCTGCGGGCGGCCCAAACGCAATAGAACCCCGTAGAAGCACACAAAGAAGCCATAGAGGAGGCGAGGCAAATGACCAACTTCATCATGCTCGACCACGAGGAACATCAGCACCTCAAAGTCATCACCGAGCGCTCCGCCCGCTTTGGCGACAACGTGATGCACGTGGCCACCTTTCCGTTCGAGTTCCGCGACGTGCAGGCGTTCTACCCAATCCTGTTTCATCAAGGCAGCGATGGCGGCATCCATCCGGTGGCCCTGTTCGGCTTGCAGGAGAACGAAAACCTCTTTCTGGACGATTACGGCTGGCAGGCCGGCTACATCCCTGCCATGATTCGACGGGAGCCCTTTCTCATTGCCATCCAACCGCCCGAAGACCCTGACCAAGGCGAAAGCGTGCGTGTGTTGGCCTTGGATGTGGATCATCCCCGGGTCAACACCGAGGAGGGGGAGGCGCTGTTTCAGCCGTTGGGCGAATACACGGACTTTCTGGAGCAGACTGCGGACTTGGTGGAGGCCATCTACGGCGCCATCATGCACTCCAAGGCATTCGTCGAAGCCTTGCAGGAGCTTGATTTGATCGAGGCGGTCACGTTCGAGATACCGCTTCAGGACGGCTCCGTGAACGAACTGCTCGGCTTTCACTGCGTGGCGGAGGAGAAGCTGCAAGAGTTGTCCGGGGAGGAGCTGGGCGACTTGCAGGCACAAGGCTTCTTGATGCCGCTGTTCATGATGTTGGCCTCGATGGCTCACCTGAGAACTTTGATCGGGATCAAGAACCAGCGCTTGGATTTGGATGATGGATTGGTTGGCTGACCTGCCTTGCGTCCACAGCGCGGCAAGCGACGCTGGCGGCGTGGCGCCGCGATGCTTCGAGTCTTCCGAGCCGGTGCTGCTGAAGGGCGCTGTCCGCGATTGGCCGGCGGTGCGCGAATGTGGCCAATCGCTGGCGGCGGCAACCCGCTACCTCGGCCAGTTCCACACCGAGCGACCGCTCACCGTTTACGCCGCCGAAGCGCATGCCAACGGACGGTTTTTCTACAACGCGGATTGCACTGGCTTCAACTTCCAACGTGGCCGCGCCACCTTGGCCCAAGTGCTGGGCAAGCTGGCAGACCCCGCGCGCGAGGCGCACTTGGCATCCATCTACATTGGCTCCACGTCGGTGGAGGCGTGGCTGCCGGGCTTTCGCGCCCACAACGATGTGCAGGTGCCGTCCGAGCAAGCCGTGGTGAGCTTCTGGCTCGGCAACCAAGCCCGCATCGCCGCGCACTACGATTTTCCGAACAACTTGGCCTGCGTGGTGGCCGGTGAGCGGCGCTTCACCCTGCTGCCGCCGGAGCAGTTGGCGAGCCTCTATGTGGGGCCGTTGGACAAAACCCCGGCCGGCCAGCCAGTGAGCTTGGTGGACTTCGCCGCGCCGGACTTGGCCCGCCACCCGCGCTTCGCCGAGGCCATGCGCCACGCCAAAACCGCCACCTTGGGGCCGGGCGACGCGCTCTTCATTCCCAGCATGTGGTGGCACCATGTCGAGTCCTTGGCGCCCTTCAACCTGTTGGTGAACTATTGGTGGCTGGCCAGCCCCATGTATCTGGGCTCGCCAGCAGATGCCTTGATGCATGGCATCCTCGCGCTGCGCGATCTGCCGCCGCGGCAACGGGAAGCGTGGCGCGGGCTCTTCAACCACTATGTGTTCGACGCGGGCGACGCCACCCACGAGCACATTCCAGAAGCGGCCAGAGGCGCGTTGGCGCCGCTTGGCGAGGCGGCGGCGAAGCAGCTGCGGGCGAAGCTCGCCCAAAGGTTGAACGGGTAGCGCGCGAGCGGTCGCGCCGGGGATGCCGTGACAAACAAAAGGATTCATCGGGTTGTGATCGCCGGCGGTGGCACCGCCGGTTGGATGACCGCGGCGGCGCTGTCGAAGCTCATCGGCAAAACGCTGGACATCACCTTGGTGGAATCCGAGGAAATCGGCACCGTCGGCGTGGGCGAGGCAACCATTCCCACCCTCATCACCTTCCACCAACTGCTGAAGGTGAAGGAGCAGGATTTCCTCAAGGCGGTGCAGGCCACCTTCAAGCTGGGCATCTCCTTCGAAGGCTGGCGCGATGTCGGCGCGGACTACATCCATTCCTTCGGCTGGGCCGGCAAAGACAGCTGGGCCGCCGGCTTTCAACATTTTTGGCTGAAGGGCAAGCGCTTGGGCATCAGCCGCGAATACGGCGCCTACTGCAACGAGTGGCTGGCCGCCAAGCGCGGCCGCTTCGCCGTGCTGCCGAACAACAGGCTGAACTACGCCTACCACATTGACGCCTCCTTGTATGCCAAGTTCCTGCGCGGCATTGCCGAGGAGCACGGGGTGAAACGCCAAGAGGGGATGATCGAAACGGTGCTGCAAGACCCGGCAGATGGCTTCATCACCGGCATCCGCCTGCGTTCCGGGCAACTGGTGGAAGGGGACTTGTTCATCGACTGCACCGGCTTTCGCGCCTTGCTGATCGGGCAGCAACTGGACATCGGCTACGAGGATTGGGGGCACTGGCTGCCTTGCGACCGCGCCGTGGCTGTGCAAACCAAGGCCGTGGCGCCGCCCATCCCCTACACCCGCGCCATGGCCAGGGCGGCCGGCTGGCAATGGCGCATCCCCCTGCAGCGCCGGGTGGGCAACGGCGTGGTGTTCAGCAGCCGCCACTGGTCCGACGACGAGGCCGTTGGGCAGCTCATGGGCAACGTTGAAGGCGACGCGCTCACGGAGCCGCGCGTCATTCGCTTCGGCGCCGGCCAGCGCCGTCGGCATTGGGAGAAGAACTGCGTGGCGGTGGGCTTGGCTTCCGGTTTCATCGAACCGTTGGAATCCACCAGCATCCACCTCATTCAGCGCAGCTTGATTCGCTTGATGCAAATGTTCCCCTACGACGGCATTCGGGCGCCAGACATCGACGAGTTCAACAGCCAAATGAACTTCGAGATCGACAACGTGCGCGATTTCATCATCCTGCACTACCACGTCACCCGCCGCGCGGACAGCGATTTCTGGTTGCAGTGCCGCGCCATGGACGTGCCGGATTCCCTCACCCATCGCATCGAGCTGTTCAAGCAGGCCGGGCGGGTGTTCAAGGTGCCGACGGAACTGTTTGGCGAAACGTCTTGGATTCAGGTGATGATGGGGCAGGGGCTCGAACCGGAGCAATACCATCCCATCGTCAACATGATGACGGAAGAGGAACTGACGCAGTTCTTGGCCGGCATCCACGGCTCGGTGGACCGGCTGGTGCAGCAACTGCCGGAACATCAGCGCTTCATCGATTACTACTGCAAGGCCGCGGCGAGCTAGCCCTCGCCCCCAAGCACTCGCCCATCAATCCTGGAGGGCCTCACATGGCCGCACCCACACGCTCGGCCGCCGAGACGCTGAAGTTCACCGAGAAGTTCGGCTACGGTTTGGGGGATGCCGCCTCCAACTTCTACTTTCAAGTGTTCAACATCTTCCTGCTGTACTACTACACGGATGTGTTCGGCTTGCACCCGGCCGCGGTGGGCACGATGTTTTTGGTCACCAAGGCGGTGGATGCCGTCAGCGACCCGGCGATGGGGCTGGTCGCGGACCGCACCGAGACGCGCTGGGGGAAGTACCGGCCATACCTGCTGTGGATGGCGGTTCCCTACGGGCTGCTCGGCTACGCGATGTTCGCCAGTCCAGCGCTTTCAGACACCGGCAAGCTCGTCTACGCCTACGTCACCTACTCGCTGATGATGCTTGCCTACACGGCCATCAACATTCCCTACTCGGCGCTGATGGGAGTGATTTCGCCTTTCTCGGACGAGCGTGTGAAGGTGTCCGCGTACCGCTTTGTGTGTGCCTTTGGCGCCGCCTGGCTGATCGGCACGTTCGTGACGCCGTTCAAGAACATCTTGGGCGGCGGCGACGAAGCCGAGGGCTTCCGGCTCACCATGCTGATCTTCTCGGGCTTCTCGATAGCCCTGTTCTGGGTGACGTTTGCCACCACCAAGGAACGTGTGCAAACCGTCGGGCAGCAATCCAACATGCGGGGAGACCTCACGGCCCTGTCGCGCAACGTGCCTTGGCTCGCGCTGTTTGTGTCTGGCGTGTTCGCGCTCATGCAGGTGGCGGTGCGCAACGGCGGCATCCTGTACTACTTCAAGTACTACGTGGGCGACGACGGCGCGAGCTTGTTCTGGATCTTCGACAGCACCGCGGTGTTTCTCTCCACCGGCACGCTCGCCATGATTCTGGGGGTGACATTCACTCGCTTCCTCACCCAGCGCTTCGAGAAGCAGCACCTGATGATCGCCCTCACGGTGCTGAGCACAGTGCTGTCCTGCGGGTTCTTCTTCTTGACGCCGGATCAGTACGGCTGGATGCTGGCGCTCAATTGCATCGGCAACTTCATTGCCGGCCCGCTGGCGCCGTTGGTGTTCGCCATGAACGCGGATTGCGCAGACTACGGCGAGTGGAAGAGCGGCCGCCGCACTACGGCGCTCATCTATTCCGGCGGCGGCTTCGCTGCCAAGATGGGCCTCGCCGTCGGCGCCGGGCTCGCCGGCTACATCTTGGCGCTGTTCGGCTTCGTGGCGAACCAGCCGCAAACCGAAACCGCCATGCTGGGCATCCGCCTGATGTTCACGTTGTTTCCCGCCGCGCTCTCCTTCATCGGCGCCGCCGCCATCCTGTTCTATCGCTTAGACCGCTCCACCATCGCCGTGATGGAAGCGGAACTGGCGGAACGCCGCCGCGCCGCCAGCGGCTAGCGCCGAGCGCGGCCCGGCATTTGTCGGCGGCGGTGCGCCTTGGCGTAGACTTTCCGCATGCACACAGACAACGGCGCGCTCACGCCGGTCGCCCGCGCCGAATCCCTCGTCGCCGAGGTCAGGGCCGCCGCAGACGCCATCGATGCCGGGCGCGAGTTGCCAGCGGCCCTCGCGGACGCCATGAAGGCGCTGGGCCTGTTCCGCCTGTTGGCGCCACGCTCCGTCGGCGGCGAAGAGGCGGATTGGCTTGAGTATCTGCGCGCGGTGTTCGTCATCGCCCAAGCGGATGCCAGCGTGGGCTGGTGCTTCAACCAGGGCAGCGTGTTCGCCACCGTCTGCGCCCGGGCGCCGGCGGCGTTGGCGCAGGAGGTGTGGGGCGACCCGGACACCGTGGTGGCGAACGGCCCGCCGCAAGGCGCAGTGGAAGCGACGCCAACCGCCGGCGGCTACCGGCTCACCGGGCAGTGGATGTTCTCCAGCGGCTGCCGCCACGCCAACTGGATTGCCGCGTTGGTGGCTGGTGGCGGCCAACCGGCGCGACTCTGCCTGTTGCCGCGCGCCGACGTGGAGTTCGTGGACGTGTGGCAAGTGCAGGGCTTGCGCGGCACCGGCAGCTTTGGCTTCCGCGCCCGCGAACTGTTCGTGCCAGCCGGGCGCATGATGCCGTTGGTCGTGCCGCCGCGGGCGCCGTGGCCCCTCTATGTGATCCCGCAAGAGCTGCTGTTCGCCTGCGGCTTTGGCTGCGTGGCGCTCGGCAATGCGCGCGCCGGCTTGGACGCCACCCTCGCGCTCTGCGCCGACAAGCGGCCGCGCTTCACCCGACGGCCGCTCAACGAAGACGCGGTGGTGCAGCAGCAAATCGGCAAGGCGGAGGCAACGTGGCGGGCCGCCAAGGCGCTCTTGTTCGAGGCGGCAGGGGACGTGTGGCGCTCCGTGCAGGCGAACGGAGCGATCACCATGCCCGAACGCGTCGCTTTGCGCCTAGCCGGCACACACGCCATCCGCCAATCCGCGGCGGTGGTGGACATCGCCTACAACCTAAGCGGCGCCACCGCCATCTTCGCGGATCGGGCCATTCAACGCCGCTTCCAAGACGCGCACGTGATCACGCAGCAAGTTCAAGGCCGCGAATCCCACTATCAAACCGCCGGCCAACATTTCTTGGGCCTAGAGCCGCAGGGCATGGTTTGAGCGGCGCACTTTCGACATGACCACCAAGAGCGGAATGAATCCGATGCATCTAGGTGAAGTCCTGCGCGAGGAGCTCGACGATCTTGGCCTTTCGGCGAGTGCGCTGGCCAAGGCCATCGACGTGCCCGCGAATCGAATCACCGCGATTCTCAATGGAGAGCGCGGCGTCACGCCCGACACGGCCCGCCGCCTCGGCCGTCACTTCGACACGACTGTGCAGTTCTGGTTGAATCTGCAGCGGGTGTGGGAAGCTCGCCGGGCGCAAATCGACGGGGGTACGCGTGTCTGATCCCGCACCCGCGGTTGTCATTGCCCGCCGAATGCGACATATTGCGGCTTCGCGGGAAGGCACCTAGGGTGGCTGCGATGTTGTCGGCAATGTCATGGGCGGCGCGTAAGCGCATCGGCCTCGGCAGCGTCGCATTGCTGCTGCTCGGCGGCGCGTTGCTCATCGAGCATGAAGCGAGCCTGCACCAAGTTGGCGAACCCGCCTGCGCCGTTTGCGCGTCGAGCGCCCCAGAAGGCTTGGGCGGCGCCGTCCTCCCGCCACCGCGGACCACCACGGTGGCCCGCCTTGCCACGCCACGCGCCACGCCCGCCGCGGTGGGCGCGGCGCTGTTGGCCCCAGCCATTCGGGCGCCGCCGCACTCTCTCAGCACCTAACCGGCAACCCCGCGGTCTCGCGGGGTAACACGTTGTTTTGCTTGTGGGAGTTCCCAATGTTCCATGTTTGCGTTTGCCCGAGCGCTTGGCTCGCGTGTCTGTGTGGCCCTAGCCTCGCCAGAGCGGTGCGTCGGCGCTGCCTTTGCCCGAGCGCGTGGCTTGTTTGCCTGTGTGGCTTGCCGGCGTTCGCCGCCGGCGAGGACGCGGAGCCGTCCGCCGACCAACCCCCCGATCACTACGAAGAGGTTGTGGTGACGGCGCATCCACTCTCTGACACTGGCTTGGCGCAACCGGCCCAAGTGCTTGCCGGCGCAGCCCTCGATCAGGCGCGCGGCGCCAACATCGGCGCGACCGTGGAGCGGTTGCCTGGCGTGCGGTTGAGCTCCTTCGGCGAGGCGGCCGGGCGGCCAGTCATTCACGGCTTGGCCGGCGCCCGCGTGCGCATGTTGGAAGACCGCTCCGACACCCTCGATGTGTCCGTCACCAGTTCAGACCACATGGTGACGGTGGAATCCTTCGTGGCGGAGCGGGTGGAAGTGTTGAAGGGGCCGAGCACGCTGCTGTATGGGTCAGGCGCCATCGGCGGCGTGGTGAACGTGGAAACCGGCCGCATCGCCAACGCGGTGCCCGATGACAACTTCGGCGCCCGGCTTGAGGTGCGTGGCAACGACAACGGCGACGGCACGGCGGCGGCCCTGCGCATGGACGGCGCCGTCGGGCGCTTGGTGTGGCATGTGGATGGCTTTCGGCGGCGAGCGGAAGACTACGCCATCCCCGGCTTCGCCGAATCCTCTCGCTTGATGGCGCAGGAAGCGGCAGAGCATGACGACGACGGTGACGATCACCACGAAGACGGCGATGAGGACGGCGACGACCATCACGAGGATGGCGATGAGGACGCGCACGAAGATGAGGCGCCGGCGCATGGCCGCCTGCCGGGCAGCGATTACACGGTGCGCGGCGCCGCCGCCGGCCTGTCGTTTGTTGGCGAGCGCGGCTTTGCCGGCATCTCATTCAGCCGCATGGATGGCGACTACGGGCTGCCGGGCGGCCACGAGCACGGCGACGAGGAGGCCGAAGACGAGCATCACGAAGACGAAGCGGAGCATGACGAGGAAGGCGGCAACGCTTGGCTCGACATGAAGCAGCAGCGCGTCAGCGTTGAGTTTGGCCTCGATGCGCCCTTTGGCAACTTCGACAGCCTCGGCGCCCGCATTGGCTACAACGATTACGAGCACACGGAAATCGAGCCGAATGGCGAAGTCGGCACGACCTTCGCCAACGATGCCTATGACGGGCGCATCGAACTCCGGCAGGAGACGGCCGGCGCGTGGCGCAACGCCTACGGCCTGCATCTGGTCGGGCGCGAGTTCTCCGCGTTGGGCGAGGAGGCTTTCGCACCGCCGGTGGACTCAAGCTCCACCGCGCTGTTCTGGGCCGGGGAGCGGGGCCTCGGCGCGTTGCAGCTAGAGAGCGGCCTGCGCTTGGAGCGCACCAGCCACGAGCCGTCGGAACGCGCGTCTGGCCCGCGGCGAAGCTTCACGGCCTACGCGGCATCCGCTGGCATCATCGCGCCAGTGAGCGACGCTTGGCGCCTGTCGCTGCTCGGCGACTTGTCTTCGCGGGCGCCGATTGCCGAGGAGCTCTATTCCAACGGCGCCCACTTGGCCACGCGCAGTTTCGAGCTGGGCGACCCGTCCTTAGACCCAGAGCAGGCAGCGAGCCTGTCCGCCAAGGCCGAGTACCAGAGCGAGCGCATCGTGGCGCGCGCCACCGCCTATCGCCGCCACTTCCGCAACTTCATCCATCAAACGTTCACCGGCGACGAGCAAGATGGCTTGGCGGTGCTCCGCTTCAGCCAAGCGGACGCCACCTTCACCGGGTTGGATTTCGAAGCCACCTTCCATGTGTGGGAGCGGGGCGATTGGCATGGCGATTTGCGCTTCATGTTCGACGTGGTGGCAGCGGAACTCGACGTCGATGGCAATGACAACTTGCCGCGCATTCCGCCGTCGCGGGCCGGTTTTGGCTTCGATGTTGACAACGGGCGCTTCTTCGTCGGCATCGACTACCTGCGCTCCGCTAGCCAAGACGACGTGGCGCCGTTGGAACTGCCCACGGACGCCTACGAAGACCTGCGTTTCGACGCCAGCTACCGTTTGTCGGCGGGCCGCTCGAACATCTCCTTCTTCGTGCAGGGCCGCAACCTCACGGACGACGAGCAGCGCGACCATGTGTCCTTCATCAAGGACTTGGCGCCGCGCCCTGGCCGCACGCTGGAGGCGGGCATCCGCGTATCGATTTGAGGATGCGACGCGCCGGCCGGCGGGCCGCCGGCCGGCGCTTCGGGCCGGGCGTTGGGGTTATCATGCGCAGCTAGCGAACGTAAGGGTAGCCACGCCGAGCCCCGCCGATAAGGATGCGAACGCTGCCGTCGTCATGGTTTCCGCTCGGGTCCTTGTTTGCCCCGCAGCGCGCCTTTGCGGAGCTCGCGGCGGCCACGCCGGATCCGGTTCGCATCCTCTTCAAGCACATCCTGTGGCTCGCGCTCGCGCCGGCGGTGTTCGTGTTCGTCGGCAGTTCCCTCTTCGGCTGGCGCTTGGGCGCGGGAGAACCGCTGCGGCTGCCTCAGGAGACGCTGACGCTCATCGCCATGGGCTACTTCTTGGCGCTGGTCGTCGGCCTCACCAGCACCGCGGCCGTGTCGCGTTGGATGGCCGCCACCTATGGCGGGCGTGACGCCTTGGGGGCGCACTTGGCGTTGGTGGCGCTGGTCGCCACGCCACTGGTCATCGCCAGCGCCGTGCATCTCTTTCCCCATGTGTTCGTCAACGTGCTTGCGCTCATTCCGGCGTTGTTGTGGAGCCTCTACCTGCTCTACGCGGGGCTGCCGGCGGTGCTCGGCACCGGGCCGGAGCGGGGCATGTTGATGGCCTCGGCGTTGGTGGGCTGCCTGCTGGTGGGCGCGGTGACGCTGCTGTGCGTGAGCGTGGCGCTCTGGGCCAGCGGCATCGGGCCGGCCATCGGCGTGTGAACGCGCCCGCGGGAGCAGCGTTGCGCTACCACGACCCGGTGGTGCGTGTACTCGTCTTCTGCTCTGTCATCTGGGCGCTGGTCGGCATGGCCGCCGGGGTATACCTCGCCGCGGAGTTGGTGTGGCCAACGCTGGATTTTGGCTGGCCGGCGCTCTCCTATGGCCGCTTGCGGGCGCTGCACACCAACGCCGTGATCTTCGGCTTCGGCGTCTCGGCGCTCATGGGCACCGCGTTCTACAGCGTGCAGCGCACCTGCCATGTGCCGCTGGCGCTGCCGCGGCTCGCTTGGTTCTGCGCCGTTGCTTGGCAGCTCGGCGTGGCTGCCGGCGGCGCCTCGCTGCTCGCCGGTTGGACCGGGGGCAAGGAATACGCGGAGTTGGAGTGGCCCTTCGACATCGCCATCGCCATCGTGTGGGTGAGCTTCGGCGTCGTCTTCTTCCTCACCATTGCCCGCCGCGCGGTGCGGCCCATCTACGTGTCCAACTGGTTCTACGGCGCGCTCATCATCGTCATCGCCATGCTGCACATCGTCAACAGCTTGGCCGTGCCGGTGACATTGTCCAAGTCTTACTCGCTGTTCGCCGGCGCCCAAGACGCCATCGTGCAGTGGTGGTATGGGCACAACGCGGTGGGCTTTCTGCTCACCGGCGGCTTTCTCGGCATGTTGTATTACTTCCTGCCGAAGCAGGCCGACCGGCCAATTTGGAGCTATCGGCTCTCCATCTTGGCGTTCTGGGCCTTCACTTACAGCTACATCTGGGCCGGGCCGCACCACCTGCACTACAGCGCCATTCCGGAATGGGTGCAGTCGTTGGGCATGGTGATGAGCCTGGTGCTGCTCGCGCCGTCGTGGGCGACGATGGTGAACGGCGTGATGACCGTGGCCGGCGCGTGGCAGAAGCTGAAGACCGACCCGGCGCTCAAGTTCATCGTGCTTTCGCTCGCGTTCTATGGCCTGGCGACATTCGAGGGGCCGATGATGTCCATCCGCAGCGTGAACGTGGTGAGCCACTTCACCGATTGGACCATCGGCCATGTGCATTCCGGCGCCTTGGGTTGGAACGCGATGATTACCTTCGGCACGTTCTACTTTCTGGTGCCGCGGCTCGTCGGCGCCCCGCTTCGCAGCGTGCGCTTGGCCAACATCCATTTCTGGCTCGCGTTGGCGGGCACGATGCTCTACGTCCTCGCCATGTGGGGCGCCGGCGTGTCGCAAGGTCTGTTGTGGCTGGCTTTGGACGACATTGGCGAGCTCAGCTTCAGCTTCAAGGACATCATGGCGAGCATGGCGCCGTACTACGCCCTGCGCTTGGTGGCCGGCCTGTTGTTCTTCGCCGGCGCCGTGCTCATGGCCGCCAACTTGTGGTGGACGGTGCGCGGGCGCCGCACGGTGGCAGTGGCGCCGCCGAGCGTGGCGGACGCGGCCAGCGCGATGCGAGGGGATGCCTGATGGACGGCTTGGGCCTGCATCGGCGCTTGGAGGCGAACGCGGGGCTGCTGACCTTTGGCATCTTGGTCGTGTCCGCCATCGGCGGCTTGGTGCAGGTGCTGCCGAGCGTGTTCCAGGATTCGCTCGTGGCCCCGGCGCCGGCGACGCGCCCGTATCCCGCGCTGCAGCTGATCGGGCGCGACGTGTACATCCGCGAAGGGTGCAGCGCCTGCCATTCGCAGCAGGTGCGGCCGTTGTTGGCGGAAGTGCGGCGTTACGGCCCGTATTCCCGCGCCGGCGAATCGGCGTACGACCGGCCCTTCCTGTGGGGCTCCAAGCGCACCGGGCCAGATTTGCATCGCATCGGCGGGCGCTACACGGATGTCTGGCATCGCGCGCATCTCCTAGACCCGCGCAGCGTCGTGCCGAACTCCATCATGCCCGGCTATCCGTGGCTTGAACGGCGCGCCGCAGACGCGGACGGCGACATCGCGCGGCGCATGAGGGCGTTGCGCTTCCTCGGCCACCCGTACACGGATGCCGAAATCGACGCCGCGCCGGCCGCTCTCGCCGGCGCCACGGAATTGGATGCGCTCATCGCGTACCTGCAAGGGCTGGGCGCGAGCGCGGGGGCGCCGCCGCGATGACTTGGTTCGTGTTCGCAGGAGACATGCTCGTCATGCTGTTCATCACGGTGTTGGCGGTGTGGCTGTTTTGGCGTTCCTCGGACGAGGCCATCGCCGCCGCGGCGCGCATCCCGCTTGAGGACGAAGGCGAGGCGCAAGACGATGATGCCAGCCGCTGACCTGCCGTCGGACTTCTGGGCCGGCTGGATTCTCATCGTCACCGCGGTGAGCGTGGCGGGCTTGGCGTGGCTCATCTACAGCGTGTACTTCGGCGCCGCCGCCCAAGAGCCCGAGGGCGACGAAACAGTGTGGGATGGCAACCTGCGCGAAGGCTCGCATCCGGCGCCGATGTGGTGGTTTTGGACGATGTTCGCGTCGCTCGCCTTCTCTGTGCTCTACCTCATCCTGTACCCGGGCCTCGGCAGTTACGCCGGCGCGTTGCGCTGGTCCCAGGGCGGCGAACTCGAAGACCGCATGGCGGCCTACGAGGCCGAGTTCGACAGCATCCGCGGCCTCATCGCCGTGGCGCCATTGGAGGCATTGCGGGCAGACGCCAGTCTCATGGCTTCCGCCGAGCGCGTGTTTGGCCGGGAGTGCGCCGTGTGCCACGGTGAAGATGGCGCTGGGCAGGCGCAGCTGTTCCCTAACCTTGTGGATGCCGCTTGGCAGTGGGGCGGAGCGCCGGCGGACATCGAGCGCTCCATCCGCGATGGCCGCCAAGCCGTGATGGTGGGTTGGCAAGCGGTGTTGGGCGAGGCCGGCGTGGCGCGGTTGACGGCATTGACGGCCGCCATGCACGGCACTGGCCAACCCATCGACAGCACTCATGCCGGCCACGCGGAATACATGCAGTACTGTGTTGCCTGCCACGGGCCAGACGGCAGCGGCAACCCGTTGCTGGGCGCGCCGAGCTTGGTGGACGCGGCGACGCTGTACGGTGCGGACTTGGCAGCCATCGAGCACACCATCGCCGTCGGCCGCGGCGGCGAGATGCCGGCCTTCGACGGGCGGCTTGATGACATGCATGTGCGTTTGTTGGTGGCTTGGTTGACACGCTCGGACCATGCGCCCTAACGCGACGTGGCAGCGCCGGCGCGGGATGGCGCTGGCCGGCTGGCGCCGTGACATGGAGGAACCATGAAGGAAGACCTCGCGCCTGAAGGCGAGACGCTGGGCACGTCAGCCCAATTCGGCGCGCCGGCCGCGGCCCTCGTGGCGCGCATGACCTTGGACGAAAAGGCCGCCCTCTGTTCCGGCACCGGCTTGTGGCACACCTCTGGTGTGGAGCGGCTTGGCGTGCCTGCCATCCTGCTCACCGATGGCCCCCATGGCGTGCGCAAGGCCACCGGCAAGGGGGCGCCGGCGTTCGGCAACACCGAACCGGCCACCTGCTTTCCCACCGCCGCGGCCCTCGCCAGCGCTTGGGACGTGGATCTGCTGCGCGAGGTGGGCGCCGCCATCGGTGCCGAGTGCCGCGCGCAGGGCGTTCATGTGCTGCTGGGCCCCGGCCTCAACATCAAGCGCCACCCCCTGTGCGGGCGCAATTTCGAGTACTTCTCCGAAGATCCCGTGCTGTCGGGCGAACTGGCCGCGGCGCTGGTGGAGGGGGTGCAGTCGCAAGGCGTCGGCGCCTGCCTCAAGCACTTTGCCGTGAACAATCAGGAGACGCGGCGCATGGTGGTGGATGCGGTGGTGGATGAGCGCTCGCTGCGCGAAATCTACCTGCGCGGCTTTGAGATCGCCGTGCGCAAGGCGGCGCCGTGGACGGTGATGTGCGCCTACAACAAGGTGAACGGCACCTATTGCAGCGAACACGAAGGGCTCCTCACACACATCCTGCGCGATGAGTGGGGCTTCGATGGCCTCACCATGACGGACTGGGGCGCGGCGAACGATCGGGTGGCCGGCGTCGCCGCCGGGCTTGATCTCGAAATGCCGGGCAGCCGCGGCGTCAATGATCGCCGCGTGGCCGCCGCGGTGACGGCGGGCGAGTTGCCGGAACCCCTGCTCGATCGCACTGCCGAGCGCGTGGTGGCCTTGACGCTCCGCGCGACGGCCGCCGCGCCGGGCGCCGGCGCCGCGCCGGACTTGGACGCGCACCATGCCTTGGCGCGCCGGGCGGCCACTGAAAGCGCCGTGCTGCTGCAGAACGCAGGGGAACTGCTGCCGTTCTCCGGCCAGGGCAGCCTCGCGGTGATCGGCGCCTTCGCCCGCGCGCCGCGCTTCCAGGGCACGGGCAGCTCCCGCGTCCACCCCACCCAAGTTGACTGTGCGTTTGACGCCATCGTCAAGCTGATGCCGCCGGCAGCCAAGCTCGCCTATGCCCCCGGCTACGACCCCGAAGAGAGTGATTTGGCGCCTGCGCTGGCGGAGGAAGCCGCCGCTTTGGCCGCCGGCGTCGATGCCGTCGCGCTCTTCGTTGGCTTGCCGGACGCCTACGAGTCTGAGGGATTCGACCGGGAGCACATGCGGTTGCCGGCGCAACACGAGCGTTTGATTGAGGCGGTGTGCGCCGCCAATGCCAACGTTGCCGTCGTGTTGGCCAATGGGTCGCCGGTGGAGATGCCTTGGGCCGGCCGGCCCCGCGCCATCTTGGAGGCGTACTTCGGCGGGCAGGCCGGCGGCGGGGCCGTGGCCGCGCTCTTGTTCGGCAACGCCAATCCAAGCGGCAAGCTCGCCGAGACGTTTCCGCTGCGGCAGACGGACGTGCCGGCGGACCCGTGGTTTCCGGGCGTCGGGCGGCAAGTTGCTTACCGCGAAGGCATCTATGTGGGCTATCGCTACTATGACGCCATCGGCGCGCAGGTGGCGTTTCCGTTCGGGCATGGCCTCTCGTACACCCGCTTCGAGTACTCGGACCTGCAGGCCACGCCGGCGGAGGGCGACGCCGGCGCCTTCGAGGTGGCGGTGACGGTGCGCAATGTCGGCACGCGGCCAGGCGCGGAGACGGCGCAGCTCTACGTTCACCAGCGCGTGGCGCCCACGCACTGCCCAGAGCAGGAACTCTGCGCCTTCGCCAAGGCGCATTTGGACGTCGGCGAGGCGCGCCGCTTGGCCTTCAGGTTGGAAGCGAGCGCCCTCCGCTGGTTTGACGCGGATGCTGGCGCGTGGGCACCGGCCAGTGGCGTGGCCGAGATTCGCGTTGGCGCCTCAAGCCGCGACATCCGCGCCACCGTTGAGGTGACCTTGCCGGGCGCGTCGGGCACCGCCCAGGAACGCGTCGCGCATCCCATTCACGATGGCCAATTCGCCGCCGGGAGTTTCGAGGCATGGCTCGGCCATCCACTGCCGCCGGCCGAACGGACGCGGCCCTTCCACATCAACTCAACCCTCGGCGAACTCGAGGCGACGCGGCTTGGCAGGGCAGTTCGGGCGCGATTCGCGGCGGTGTTCGCCAAGCGTTTGGGGCTAGACAGCGTGGATGCCGCCACGCGCAAGATGTTCACCCAGATGCAGGCCGATATGCCGCTGCGGGCGTTGGTGCTGCACAGCGGCGGTGCCCTGAGTTTTCGCATGGCTGCGGCCTTGGCGGCGCTGGCGGACAGCCGCCCCATCGCCGCTCTGCGCGCGCTGGTGCGCAAGGATGCGCTTGCGTCCAAGGAGCGGGCCTCGGGCCTAGGCAAAGAGACGGCCGCCCCGCCAAGGAGGTGACCCATGATTGGCGCCGCGGCGAAGTGCGCACGGGCCATCGTGCCGCGTTGAGGCTTGCCGACGCCGCGTTGGTAGCCGCGCTCGGCACTAGGCCGGCCGATTGGACACAGCGCTTGTCCAGCGGGCGCGGGGCGTCTTCACAGGCGGCTCCGACTGGGCCGACCGCCAAGCCGGGCCAACGGTGCGCGATGGCGTGATGCCGAAGTCCCTCTGGCACACCAGTCGCTGGCTCCATTCGCGATGAGCGTCGTTTAGCCAGCGAGGCGAGGGCGTGCGGGTAGGCGCATGAATGCCATCACGCTGGCGCACGATATACTGCCAGCGCGCCGCACCCGTAGCTCAACTGGATAGAGCACCAGGCTTCGAACCTGGGGGTTCGGGGTTCGAGTCCCTGCGGGTGCGCCAACTCGCGCCACCTGCCCCGGTCGCGCCCACCGTCGTCGCGGTGAATCGAAGCCAGCGCGGGCTATTGGTAGATGCGGTCGAAATCTTCCCAGAAGTCTGGGTAGGTCTTGGCGACGCACGCCGGCGCCCGCACCTCACAGCCACCGACTTTGCTGGCGAACACCGCCATGGACATGGCCATGCGGTGGTCTCGAAAAGTGTCGAATGTGGTGCGCCGCGGGTTCGTCAACGGCGCGATGCGCATGCGGTCTGCACCCTCGTCAACCTCCACCCCGGCCTTGCGGAGTTCCCCGGCGGGGCAGCTGATGCGGTCGCACTCTTTGTGGCGCAGCGTGGCGAGGCCGCTGATCTCCACCGGCGCTGGCAGGAACGGCGCCATCGCCATCAGCGTCGGCGCGGCGTCTGGCATCGCTGCCATGTCCACATGGGCAATGGCGTTCAGCGCCGTCGGGCCGGTGATGGTCACGCTGTCGGCCTCGGCGTCCACCTGCGCCCCGAGACGCCGGCAGACATCGAGAAACGCGAAGTCCCCTTGGCCTGTCTCGGCGCCGAGGTTCACGATGCGCACCGTGGAGTGGTGCAGCGTGGCGAGGGCCGCGTGATAAGTCGCCGCGGACGCATCGCCTTCGATGGCCACCGCCCCGCCGGCGTAGCGCTGCGGCGCCACTTCCAGCGTGCGCGCGTCCACCGCGTTCACGACCACGCCGCGTCTTGCCATCTCCGCCACCGTGATGGCGACATACGGCGCAGACGCCGGGGCGCCGGTTTGATGGATGGTCAGGCCCCTTGGCAACCGCGGCGCGATGAGGAGCAGCGCGGACAGAAACTGGCCGGAGACGCTCGCATCGATGGCCACCTGCGCCGCCGGATGCGCCGCGCCGCGCACCGTGATGGGCAGCCGCCCGCCGGGTTGGCCTTCAATGTTGCAGCCAAGTTCCCGCAACGCGGCGACGAGGCCGTCATTCGGACGCGCCCGCAGCGACGCCTGCCCGTCGAGCAGGGTGCGCCCTTGGCGCAGCGCGGCCAATGCGAGCAACAGTCGCATCGAGACGCCGCTCAAATCCAAGTTGAGTGCCGAGTCTCCACCATTGAGCGATTGCGGTGGGGTGGCCATCCAGTGTGCATCGCCGAGCGTTTCGATACCCGTGCCAAGCGCTGCCAAGGCGGTCGCCATCGTTGTCACGTCTTCGCAATGCGGCGCGCCGATGAGTTCGGTGGGCGCTTCTGCCAGTGCGGCCATGAGGAAATGGCGCAACGCGATGGACTTGCTGCCCGGCAGCGACACCTCCGCGTCGAACGGACGTTCCACCTTGGCGATGGCGCGGGCGGGGCTGGTCATGCAGAGTATGGGGCAGTGCGGGCTGCCTCGGGGATGCGACAAGCGCGTTCGAGCAGTCGCTCGCCGCGGCCCGGGTAGCTGAAGCGCAGGTGCTCGCCGACGCGCTCGCGTTCGACGATGACGTATGGCGCTCCGAGGGCTCTGAAGCTGAGCACCTTGTCGCGCCACTCGATGGCGACCCAAGTGTTGACACACCAGAGCCCGACGTCCCGCGAGCCATTGGCCACCGTGCCGTCGGCGTGGAAATCGTGGATGACGCCGGCGGCCGTCACCACCACCCGGTCGCCGCATTGTTCGACGCGCTCCACATGGAACGGTTCACCGCTGCGGCTGCGCCATAAGCCGCGCAAGTCCGCGGCGTCGGGCGCCAACGGTTCGCGGCAATCTGCGAGCACGGGCATGGGCCAGCGGGACCAGCCACAGCCTGGAGTGTATGCCTTGGGGATGTCGGCGGCGGTTGGGCCGTTGCCGTCCAACTCCGGCAGGTCGCAATAGTTCAAGTCCGCGCCATCGGCGGCGAAGATGGCCGGGTCTGTGGTGTCTGGCGGGCGCGGCCACAGGAACAGGACGCTTGCGGCGATGAGGACGAAGCCACCGACCGCCGCCCCCACGGCGATGCCGGCACGTTTCAGCGCGCGCATCAGGCGGCGCCACCCGGGCGTGGTGACAGCCAAATCGCAGCGGGGCGTGGGGCGCAGGGCCTGGCCGAGGGACGGGAGTGCGGCATGGCGAAGACGGGCAGCGTTTCCGTCGCATGATATGACGTGGTAACTTGCGCCGCACTGCGTCGAAAACGCGAGCAGACTCAGGGAGCACCGATGCACGTTGGCATGGCCGCCATCTTCCAGAATCCGGAAGACCATATCCAAGATGGCGAGGTGTACGCGAACGAACTGCGCCTCGCCAACCTCGCCGAACCGCTGGGGTTCGATTCCATCTGGGGCGTGGAGCACCACTTCACGGACTACACCATGTGCCCTGACGTGCTGCAGTTCCTCACCTACATGGCGGGCCGCACCGAGCGCATCCAGCTAGGCTCGATGGTGGTGGTGCTGCCTTGGCACGATCCGCTTCGCGTCGCCGAGCAGGTGTCCATGTTGGACCATGTGTCCAACGGGCGCTTCATCCTCGGCATGGGCCGCGGCGCCGGCCGGGTGGAGTTCGAGGGCTTCGGCATCGACATGGGCGAATCGCGGGAGCGGTTCGTCGAGGCGGCAGAGTTGCTGCTCACCGGGCTTGAGAACGGCCGCGTTGAATACGACGGCAAGTACTATCAGCAAGCGCCGCGGGACATTCGCCCGCGTCCGCGCGCCACCTTCAAGGGCCGCTGCTATGCGGCGGCGGTGTCGCCGGAATCCAGCGAGATCATGGCGCGCCTAGGCCTCGGCATCCTTGTGATTCCGCAAAAGCCATGGGACATGGTCGACCAAGAGCTCGCCACCTACCGCGACGTGTTCCAGAAAGTGAACGGCGCCCCGGCGCCGGCGCCGATCATCGCCGGCTGGGTGTTTTGCGACGAGGACGAGGCCGTGGCGCGGGAACAGGCGGTGCGCTGGATCGGTGGCTATTGGGAAACCGCCCGCAAGCACTATGAGTTCGGCGGCGCCCACTTCGCCAAGACGAAGGGCTACGAGTTCTACGCGGCCATGTCCGCGGCGCAGCAGGCGAGCGCGGACGCCGCCACCGAGGCATATCTCGACCTGCAGGTGTGGGGCACCCCGCAAATGTGCATCGAGCGCATCGAGCAAACCTGCCAGCGCATGGGTTCGAGCGCCTTCACCGGCGTGTTCAGCTACGCGGGCATGCCCTACAACCAAGCCGAACGCAATCTGCGCCTGTTCGCAGACAAAGTGCTGCCGGCGCTGCGCGGCGACGCCGCGGTCGCAGCCCGCTAGAGAGCTTCGTCGCCGGCGGGGGCTGCACCTCCCGCCGGCGACGCTAGCCCGCATCGACTCACCAACAACGTTGACCAAGGGGAGGAAGGCATGGCCGAAGCCGCCATCAAAGACACCGAAGCCGATTTGAATGTCCTCACGATGGGCGAGGAAGCGCAGCCGCTGCTGGACGCGGTGACCAAGTTCATCAACGAGGATGTGGAGCCGCAGACGGAGGCATACTTCGATGCGGCCGGAGAGCATGGAGACCGCTGGAGCCTGTCTCCCCGCCAAGAAGACATCTTGGGCGCCCTCAAGGGCAAGGCGAAGACCGCTGGCCTGTGGAACTTCTTCCTGCCAGACGCCGAAACCGGCGAGGGCCTCAAGAATCTGGACTACGCCTACATCGCAGCCCAGCTCGGCAAGAACCCCATCGCCTCCGAGTGCCTGAACTGCAGCGCTCCGGACACCGGCAACATGGAAGTGCTGGAACGCTACGGCACGGCAGAGCAAAAGGAGCGCTGGCTGAAGCCGCTCTTGAACGGCGAAATCCGCTCCGCGTACGCCATGACGGAGCCGAACCTCGCCTCCTCTGACGCGAAGCAGATCGCCACCCAAGCCCGCCTCGATGGCGACGAGTGGGTCATCAACGGCGAGAAGTTCTACATCTCCGGCGCCGGCGACAGCCGCTGCAAGGTGATGATCACGATGGTGAAGACGAGCCCAGACGCGGCGCCGCATCGGCAGCAGTCGCAGATCCTCGTGCCCATCGACAACCCCGGCGTGGAAATCCTCGGCCCGATGACCGTGTTCGGCCACGATGACGCGCCCCACGGCCACATGCACCTGCGCTTCAGCGATGCCCGCGTGCCGAAGGAGAACATCCTGCTCGGCGAAGGCCGCGGCTTCGAGATTTCCCAAGGCCGCTTGGGCCCTGGCCGCATCCATCACTGCATGCGCTCCATCGGCCAAGCCGAGCGCGCGCTCGACCTGATGGTGCGCCGCGGGCTGTCGCGGGAGGCATTCGGGCGCCCCATCGCGCAGCTAGGCAAGAACGTGGAGGTCATCTCCCGCGCGCGCATCGAAATCGAGGCCATGCGCCTGATGGTGCTGAAGGCTGCCAAGGCGATGGACGTGCTCGGCAACCGGGAAGCACGGGTGTGGGTACACATGGTGAAGGCGATGGTGCCGGAGCGGGTGTGCCAGATCATCGATCAGGCGATTCAGATGCATGGCGCGAGCGGCGTTTCGCAATGGACGCCGTTGGCCCGCATGTACACCGGCCAGCGCACCCTGCGCATCGCCGACGGCCCGGACGAAGTGCATCACCTCGTCGTCGGGCGCGCCGAACTGCGCAAGTACCAAGGCGAGGCATAGCGCAACGCCGGCTTCACCGGAGGGCCCGCTCGCGGGCCCTCCGAAGTTGGCCGCGGCGCGCAAGCGCGACATGAACGTTCGCCCGAATCGCCACGACTTCTCGCCCATGCACGAGGCGCTGGCCAAGCGCATCGAGGATGGCTTCCTCGTGATGGCGGCGACGGTGGTGCTGGAGGGGCAGGATGTGGTGGACCTGCATCTCGCCGGCCACCAAGACCGGGAAGCGGGAGCGTCCATCGCGCTGGACTCCATCTACCGCATCTACTCGAACACCAAGCCCATCACCTCGGTGGCGGCGATGACGCTGTGGGAGGCCGGCAAGTTCCACCTCGACGATCCGGTGGAGAAACACCTGCCGGCCTTGAGCGGGCTGACGGTGCTGCGGGAAGGCGCGACGGACGCGGCGGATGCCCAGCCGCTAGACACGCCGCCCACAGTGCGGCAGTTGATGTGCCACAACGCCGGCTTCTCCTACGGCTTCCTGATGGAATCGCCGATGGACGCCCTCTACCAAGCCGAGGGCCTCTTGACCGGGCGCCTCTCCCTCACCGAGATGGTGGAGCGTCTGGGCAAGCTGCCGTTGGCCCGCCGGCCCGGCAAGCGGTTCCAGTACAGCGTGGCGACGGACGTGCTGGCGCGGTTGGTGGAGGTATGGTCTGGCCAGCGCTTTGGCGACTACTTGGCCGCGAGCATCTTCGAGCCGCTGGGCATGGTGGACACCGGCTTTCATGTGCCGGCGGGCAAGCACAGCCGCTTCTGCGCCAACTACGCGCCGGTGGACCCGTTGGATCCGCTGAAGCCCGGCATCGTGGCGGCGCCGGAATCCCTTGGCGGCGGCTATCTAGAGCCCAAGCCGTTCCAATCCGGCGGTGGCGGGCTGGTCTCCACCATCGGCGACTACACGCGCTTCGTGCAGATGCTGATGGGCAACGGGGCGCTGGCCGGCACGCGCATCTTGGACGCTTCCACCTTGGCGGAGATGCGCAGGAATCAGCTTCCCGACGGGGTGGCGGTGGAGTTTCCGATGTGGGTGATGCCAGACACGGTGTTCGGCCTCGGCTTCGCCATCAAGACGGTGCCGGCAGCCGGCGAGCCCGACGCCGCCGTCGGCGAATACCACTGGGGCGGCATGGCCGGCACCCATAGCTGGATGTCGCCGGCCGCCGGCATCGCCGGCATCATCTTCACCCAGCGGTTGCCAGGCTTCTGGCACCCGTTCAGCCAAGACTTCAAGCGGCGCGTCTATCAGGCGGTTTGCTAGCGAACTCGGCAGGTGTTTTCGTGCCGAGGGAGCGGTGCTGGCGGCGGTTGTAGTAGTCGAGGTAGGCGGCGAGCGCCTCGTTCATCGCCGCGCAGGTGAGCTCTCCGCGGTACTGGCTCCAGCACTCGGCGCGCGCGGTGCGGTTGGCGCGCTCGACGATGCCGTTGAGCTGCGGCGAGCGCGGCGGCAGCACCAGCAGCGGCAGGCCCAGCGCCTTGCACTCCTCCTCGAAGGCGGCCATGAACTCGGAGCCGCCGTCCACCTGCACGGCGCGGACGTCGAGCTCACGGACGGCCTCGCGCAGGAACGCCCTTGCGACGCCCGCCGTGGCGCGGGAGTAGACCTTGGCGTGCTGCAGCCGCGTGCGCGGGCACACGGCGCGGAACTCCTTGTGGGCCACGCCGTCGATGCGCACGGTCATGTGGTCGAACTGCACGCCGAAGTGCATGTCGCGCCGCCGCTTCGCGGCGGCCCGCCCCTCGCAGAACGAACACGGCCGCACGCGCCCGCGCTCCACCGCCCAGCGCAGGATGCGTCCCACCGTCGCCTCGCTCAGCGCGCGCTCTGGCCAGCGCGATCCTCGCCTTCCCCGCCCACGGCATCTCGCGGCGGATGCGCGCCACCCGCCTGGCGTCCGCCATCGTCCACTGCCTCCCCGGATGGCTGCGCAGCCGGCTGCTGCGCGGAACCAGCCCCTTCACCCCCTCCTCGCGCAGCCGCTTCCTCCTCTCGTAGTAGGCGCTCCGCCCCACCCCGAACGCCGCCAGAACCTCCGCCAGCGGCGACAGCTTCCGCATCCGGTCCCCTCCAGCTCCCGCCGCCGGCGCAGCGCCTCCGCGTCGTCCGTCCCGTCCACCCGCAGATTCAGGTGGAACGCCCTGTCTTGTGCCAACATCCGCATCGTTCGGTCTCCCATGTTGTCTCTCAACTCATAGGCTGCCGAACCGCCGCGCCCAAGGGCTTCCTTGGGCGCGGCACTGTCCAGAAGGTGATGATCCCTTTCAGGGGCTTTAAGGATCGGTCCGGGCGGGGTATGGTTCGGGATGTGATACGGAGCTTCAAGGACCGAAGGACGAGGCGGTTTTACGAGGGACATCGTGTCGCAGCCTTTCAGGGCTTTGCTGATCAGGCGGTTCGGCGGCTGACCTTGCTGGCCGGTGCCAGTTCGTTCGGTGACCTCGTGGCGCTGCCGAGCAATCGGCTTGAGTCGTTGCGAGGTGACCGAGAGGGTCAGTTCAGCATCCGGATCAACGCGCAGTGGCGCGTTTGCTTCCGCTGGAGCGCAGACGGGCCGTACGACGTGGAAATCGTGGACTACCACCGTTAGGAGAACGAGGTGGACATCAAGAACGGGATGAGGCCGGTCCATCCGGGCGAGATACTCCGCGAAGAGATCGAGGCTGCGGGAGTGTCAGAGGACGCGTTGTCGAAGGCATTGGACGTGCCGCTGAGCCGGGTGACCCTGATTCTGGAGGGCCGCCGGGGAGTCACGGCGGACACGGCCTTGCGGCTGGCACGCTATTTCGGGACCAGCCCGCAACTCTGGTTGAATCTTCAGCAGACGTGGGAACTACGGCGGGCCGAGATCGAGGTTGGTCGGCAGATTACCGAGAGGGTTATTCCCCGTCAGTCGGCGGCGTAGCTAGGGTTTCCTGTTGGGGCTTGCGACGCGTGGCTTGCGGAGAGCGGTCTCGTACTCGGGGCGCTACCTTGAAGCCACCGCCCAAGGCGACCGTCATGTGACGCGCTCCGCGGCGGAGTGCGCACTCCCACACCGTAGCGACTCGCCAGCCAGCCTCGAGGAGCTGGCGCTTGGAGCGGCGGTCGCGCTCCACATTGTCATCGAACTTGGATTGCCAGAATGCCGGCCTCGTCGCTGGGGTGGTCGCATGCGAGCATCCTTCATGGCGGTGCCAGAAGCAGCCGTGAACGAAGCAAACGGCGCGGTAGCGACGGAGAACGATATCCGGCGTTCCGGGGAGACCCCGGACGTGGAGTCTGAATCGAAACCCCTGCGCGTGAAGTGCTCGTCGAAGAATGAGTTCGGGCTTGGTGTGCTTGGCCGTTATGCCCGCCATCATCCGAGACCGAGTAGCCTTGTCGACGTCGACGATGTCGGTCATCGGGTGGCGGTCTGCGTGTCCGAGTTGCCCAAAGCCACGATTTCACGCGAGGTTGCGGGAGAGAGCAAGTGGCCGCGGACGGCAACGGTTGTCGAGTCGCGACCTGGCGATGAATCGCTCGGCTAGAAGACGATGAGGAAACCCGTTCCAGTAATCGACCTGTTCTCAGGCCTTGGCGGGGGCGGTGAAGCCCACGATAGGGCGGTCACCGTTGGCGCCTAGGGCGCGCAGCGTCGCCGGGCCGCCAATCCCCTCAGGGCGGCCCTTCCGCCATTGCCAACGCCGTTTGCAGCGCCGGGTACTTGGGTTGGTCGATGGCCAATTGCGCCGCGACGGATTGGCGCAGGTGCTCGGCGAGGCCCGGCAGCGACAATGCAATGTCGCCGTCGCGCAGCCCCCGCGTCAGCCGCCAGCGCAAGCTGGCAAGCTCCTCCGCGCTGTTGAAGAGCGCCTGCAGCCCGCGCTCCTCGGCAGCGCGCGCATTGGGGCCGAGCGCGTTGTCGCGCAGAACGATGTCCAACGAGTTGGCCGCCACGCGGGCGAGGAAGCGCGTGCGCCCCGCGGTCGCGGTCATCACTTCGGTGCGCAGGAAGTCGCGCACGCTCACCAACAGTTCGTCGAGGCGTGGCATGTCCACATCGTTTGGCCGCGACGGTCCCGGCGCCAGGTCGATGCGGCCGGGGATCAGCAAGTTCACGCAGTCCATCTGACATTCGGAGGAGCGCCGCCCGATGCCCGGACGCTCGACGGATGGATCTGGCCCGTTGCGGTAGCGGTCTGCCATGCCGAGGCAGCCCACGGCCCACCAGAACGAGCCGAACACTTCCCAGAACCGCACATGGTCTGCGTCCACGGCGCGGCCGCTTGCGTCCTCGTAGCCTTGGAACAAGTCCTCGTAGCTGCCGAATCCCCCCACTGGCGCCGCGCCCCCAAAGCGCCACGAGCTGGTGCAGAGCCAGCCCAAGTCGCGCATGGGGTCGCCGCGGTGCGCGATTTCCCAATCCAACACGGCGACGATGCCGGCCGGCGCCACCATGATGTTGCCGTTGCGGAAGTCGCCATGCACCAAGCGCGGCTCGACGCCCCTCGGCAGGTGCTCCAAGAGCCAGCGCCCCGCGTAGTCGATCATGGGCTGCGGCGTATCGAATGCCTTGTAGCGGTCCCATGTCTCATGCACGAGTTCCTCGGGCGTGGCGGTGGGCAGGATCGGCGCCAAGCCCGCCGCCGCCACATCGATGCCGTGAGTGCGGGCCAAGGCAGCGCCGCAGTCATATGCGAGGCGTTCGCGCGCGCCGGCATAAGCGTCTTCGCGGACGATGCGCGCGCCCAAGGTCTCGCCATCGAGCCAAGCCATGATGAAGCCATCGCCCAGCCCCTCTGCGGCGTCGAGCACATGGAGCACCTCCGGCGCCGGGACGCCGGCCGCGCGCGCCGCCATCATCAGCTTGGCCTCGGTGGCCAAGCCGAGCGTGCCTTCTGCCTGCGCCCCGCCGGCGGCGCGCCGCAACGCGAAGGAACGCGGCCCGTTCGCCGTCTTCGCGTCCACGCGATAGGTCTCTTGGCTGGCGCCCGCCGAGAGGCGTTCAACCGCCTCGACCGCGCAGCCGGGCACGATTCGCGCTAGGACGGGCTGCAACAGTGTCAAAATGTCTGTGCCGGTGGTCAGCGTCGGGCCTCTCGCGTGGCAAAGGGTTTCGGCTAGGCTCAGTTAGAATAGGGAATTACAACACGCTGTGAGTGTTGTTGGAGCGACACCCCATGATCGGGACCACAAGTTGTGGATCGACTTTCCCGACAACTCAGCGAAGCTCTGCGGGGAGTGGTTGCGGCTTTCAGGCATCGGGTGGGTGAAGGTGTGCGGATCAAACCGCTACGCCGGCGCGAAGGTCAAATCCGTTTACGTTGCCAGCGAGGATGGTGTGAAATGGTTCGCGGCCATCGGTTACGAAGTGGAGGTGCCAGACGTCGTTGACAACGGACTCGCAATCGGCGTGGACATGAACTGCGGCCAAGTGGCCACATCGACGGGGGACATCCTCGTTGCGCCGGACATGCTGGAATGCAAGGCGGCGCATGTCGTCGCCATCGATCCGCGTGAAACTTCGCGGATGTGCCACAATTGCGGGCACGTCAACAAAGGGAATAGAACGACGCAAGCGGACTTCAAGTGCCTGTCTTGCGGTCACAAAGCCAACGCGGACCACAATGCTGCGTTGAACATGCTGGCCCGCGGGAATGGGGCGTCTGGACGACGAGGAGCGTTGGCGTTAGCCACCCCTATGACTCGTCAACAATACAACTTCAAAGCCGCAGCGTGACGCTGGGCAACAAAGTATGTAGTTCCCTTCGCATGAGACTGGCTCTCGTCGTTGCGCTGCTGTGGATGGCGACCGCGGCAATGGCCGAAGCGCGCGTCGTCTTTGGCAGCTTCCAGAACGCCAACAACGCCGATTCCTTGGCTGCAGAGGTGCGGGAAGCCTTCGGCGTGGACGCGAGTGTTGTCTCTGATGGACGCCGCCATCGCGTGGTCGGCCCAGTAGCCGCCAGCGGCGCGGCCGCCGCCCTGCGCGACCGTGCCTTCGCCGCCGGCTGGTTGGACGTCTGGCTGCTGCGGGAGGCATCGACGCCAGGGGCAGCCATCACCACGGGCGTGCCTGCCACCGATGTCGTCGAGCCGCTTGATCTGCCCGCAGCCACTGACGCCGATGACACGCCAGCGCAGCCGGCCTTGGCGGATAGATCGCAACCTGCGGCCACGCCGCCACCAGCTACGGAAGCTGCAACGGCACGGGCAACGCCGATGCGGGCCCCAGACGAAAGTGGCGCGCCGGAATTGCGGCTAGCCTCGCCCGCCGGCGACGCGATCGTCGTGCCCCGCATGGCAGAGCAGGGCCTCGCCTTCGAGTTGGACGGCGCCTTGGACGAAGCGTTTTGGGCAGAAGTCCCCGGCTACGACAACATGGTCGTCATCGAACCGGACACGCTGGGGCCGGCGCGCTTTCGCACCGTCGCTCGCTTCTTCCACACTGAAGAGGGCCTCTATGTGGGCGCTTGGATGGAGCAGCCCCCAGAGACGCTGCTCAAGCGACTCACCTCGCGCGATGAATACATCAACCGCGACAGCTTCGGCCTGACGCTGGACACGTCCGGCGCCGGCCTCTACGGCTATTGGTTTTCGGTGAACTTGGGCGGCACCGTGATGGACGGCAAGGTCGCCCCGGAACGAGACTTCAGCTACGAGTGGGACGGGCCGTGGGAGAGCGCAACAGCCCAGACGGAGGATGGCTGGAGCATGGAGATGTTCCTGCCGTGGGCCATGATGGCCATGCCGGCCACCGAGGGGCGCCGCGAGATGGGCTTCTGGATGAACCGCAAGGTCGCCTACATCGACGAGCGCTGGAGCTGGCCGGCGCTGCCATTCACCGCGGCGCGCTTCATGTCGCAGCTCGGCTCGATGAAGCTTTCCAACCTCACCCCGCAGCGCCAGCTCACCCTCTTCCCTTATGTGGCCGGCGCCTACGACCGGGTGGCGAGCGATGAAATTTGGAACACGGGGCTCGACGTGTTCTGGCGGCCGTCGTCGAACTTCCAAGTCACCGCTGCCATCGCGCCAGACTTCGGCTCGGTGGAATCCGACGACGTGGTCGTCAATCTCACGTCCCGGGAGACATTTTTCCCAGAGAAACGGCTCTTCTTCGTGGAGGGCAACGAGATCTTCTTCACTTCGCCCCGTTCGGCCACGCCGCGGCCCGGCAGCGGCACCGCCAGTGGCGCCAGTTCCTCGATCGGCGCCCGCGCCACCAAGGAGGCGTTCACGCGCCCGCCCACCACCTTGCTGAACACGCGGCGCATCGGCGGCAAGGCGTTGCTGACCATTCCGAGCGACGTGGAAGTGGCGGGCCATGAGGAGGCGCGCCCGACGGAGCTGCTTGGCGCCGCCAAGCTCACCGGGCAGGCCGGCGCGTTCCGCTACGGTGTGCTGACAGCGCTGGAAGACACGCCGACGCTGCGCGGCACGCGGGCTGGCAGGGAGGTGCTGTTGGAAGGCGAGGGGCGAGATTTTGGCGTCCTGCGTGGCTTGGTGGAATCTGTTGGCGAGGGACGTCGTTCCGTCGGCTACATCGGCACCATCCTCGATCACCCGCAGCGCCAAGCGCTTGTGCATGGCGTGGATGGCCACTATCTGAGCGCGAATGGGAAGGTCAAGGTGGATGTGCAGCTCCTGCAAAGCGACATCGACGACGCCGAAGATGGGCAGGAGACCGGCTACGGCGTGATGACGGACCTTGCGTGGACGCCTCGGCGTGGCGTGCGCCATCGCTTCAGCGCGGACTACACGGACGACGCGCTGAACATCAACGACTTGGGCTTTCTAGATCGCAACAACCTGCGCGGCGTGCGCTACAGTTTCGACTACACCCGCTCCGGCATGCGCCGCTTTCGACAGTGGCGCAGCGGCGTCACTACCGGCGTCTGGGTGAACGACGAAGGGCACGCGATTCGCCGCGGCATGTTCATTCGCAACAGCCTGATGTTCCACAACGGATCGGAAGTGCGCACAGAGCTCAATGTCTTTCCTTCGGGTTGGGACGACCTTGAGAGCCGCGGCAACGGCACCTACCGCAAAGACGACCGGATGCAGCTGCAGCTTGGCTATGGAACGGAAACCAGCAAGCCTTTTAGCTGGAGCGTGATCGCCGGCGCGTTTCGGGAAGATCTCGATGGTTGGAACTACCGCGCCGGCGTCGGCTTCACCTTGAAGCCGGGTCACCGCTTTTCGTTGGACATGGACTTCATCTACAACCAACGGGAGGGCTGGCTCCTGCATCAGGAAGACCGCGAGTTCACCTCCTTCAGCGCCAAGGATTGGCAGCCGCGCCTCGCCATGGACTACTTCATCAACGCTCGCCAACAACTGCGCTTGACCATGCAGTGGGCCGGCATCCGCGCCGATGAGGAGGAGTTCTACCGGGTGCCGGAGCGCCCCGGCAGCTTGTTGCGCGTGGCGAAGGCGCCCGGCGCGCCCAGCGACGACTTCACCATCAGCCGGATGACGGCGCAGCTTCGTTATCGTTGGCAGATCGCGCCGCTGTCTGACCTCTTCGTCGTCTACACCCGTGGCAGCAACTTGCCGGACCGCGGCGAAGCGCCGTTCGATGACTTGTTCCGGGATGCGCTGAACGAGCCGGTGATCGACCTCTTCGTGGTGAAGCTGCGCTATCGCTTTGGCAGCTAGTTCCGTCGCCGCGGCGCCGCGGCTCTACTTCGGCTACTGGCTGATCGTCGGCGCCTTTGCCACGCAGTTCGTTTCACATGGCGTGACGAACTATGTGGCCGGCGCCTTTTTGGCGCCGATGACGGCGGATTTGGGTTGGACGCGCGCGGAGTTCACCATTCCACGCTCCTTGGGCGGCTTCGTGATGGCGCTCACCGGCTTCTTCATCGGCGCGTGGGTGGATCGTTTCGGTGGCCGCCCGTTCATGATCGCCGGCGTGGTGCTGAGCGCAGCATCGCTGTGGGCGCTGAGCACGGTGCAGACGTTGGCTGGTTGGATTGTGCTGAACGGCGTGGCGCTCACCGCGAGCGCCGCGATGTTCGGCAACTTGGTGGCCAACGTGACGCTTGCCAAGTGGTTTGTGGAACTGCGCGGGCGGGCGGTGGCGCTGGCGGCGATGGGCGTCTCCTTCGGCGGCATCGCGCTCACCCCCGCCGCCACTTGGGCCATCGATGCTTGGGGTTGGCGCGCCGCTTGGCAGGGCCTCGCCGTGACGGCGTTGGTGTGCGCGTTGCCGTTTGCGCTGTTGATGCGCCGCGCGCCGGAAGACTTCGGCCTGCGCCCGGATGGCCACACCGACGTGGATGCGGCCGCCGGCCGCACGCGGCTCGCCGAAGCCGACTACGCGCGCTCGATGACGCGCCGGCAGGCGCTTGGCAACGCCAGCTTCTACCTGCTCATCTTGGCGTTCGGCCTGTTCGTCATCAACATCGGCGTGATGCTGCTGCAAACCGTGCCGTACCTGACGGACGCCGGCCACAGCCGCGCGACGGCGGCGTTCATGATGGTCGTCGCCTCCATTCCGGCGATGCTGACGAAGCCGGTGTGGGGCCACTTGATCGACCGCTTGGGCACCCCGATGCGCGGCAAAGGAGACGCAGCCCAAGGGCAAGGAACGGCGACGCGGCTGGGCGCCAAGCCGTTGGCAGCCATCGGCTCGGCGCTGACTGGCATCGCCACCGCGGCCATCGTGTTGGGCGTCGCGTCTGGTTCGCTGGTCGGCATCTATGCCGCATTCTTTCTGCTCGGCGTTGGCTGGGGCGGCATGATTCCCCTGCAGGAGGTCATTTGGGCGTCCTTCTTTGGACGTCGCCACTTGGGCGCGGTGCGCAGCGCCGCCTTGCCGTTCTCGCTTGCATTCGGCGCCGGCGCGCCGCTCGCGGTCTCCTACTACCACGACATCGTGGGGGATTATCACGGTGCGCTCCTCAGCGTGGCGGCGGCGAACTTGATCGCTGCGCTGTTGATCTTGGCGATTCGGGCGCCGCGCTAGACGGGCTTGGCGTCGTCGTCGCCCCCGACGGCGTGCTCAATGCCATTGCCTGCATCCGCGCCGCGCGTCAGTGCGCCCGCCAACCCAAGGTGCGCTCGATGTTGAGCCTGATGAGCGACGAAATCGGCACCGCGGCGTACTGCGGATACTTCAGCTTGAGCGCCCGCTCGCCAACGGCATCGCCGCCCACCGCTTGCGCCATGCCTTCCACGCGCACCCACCACAGCGCCTGCCAATCCTCTGCGTAGTGGTCGATGAGCAGCGCCACACGGGGGTTGGCGCGGATGTTGGCCAAGCGCTGCAGGCGCGCATGGCGCTTCGGCTTGCCGTCGATGGGCATCCACACCACGCCGGCGCGGTGCGCGAACACCACCGGCACGATATGCGGCGCGCCATCTTGGCCGACGGTGGCCAAGCGCGCCACGCGGGCGGTTGCTAGCGCATCAGCCGGAAGCAGGCGCGCACCTCATTGACGAACAGCTCCGGTTGCTCGAAGGCGGCGAAGTGGCCGCCCTTGTCGAGCAAGTTGTAGTAGCGCAGGTCCTTCATGCGGGTTTCCAGCCAGCGGCGGGAGGCGCGGAAAATCTCCTTGGGGAACAGGCTGCAGCCGGACGGCACGGTCACGTCGTCCAAGCGCCCGCGCGCGAAGCTCTCCCAATAGAGGCGCGCGGAGGACGCTCCGCAGCCCGGCAGCCAATAGAGCATCACGTTGTCCAAGAGTTCGTCGCGGGAGAGCACGTTCTCCGGATGGCCTTGGCAGTCCGTCCACTGATAGAACTTCTCCACGATCCAGGCGGCTTGCGCGGCGGGCGAATCGACCAAGCCATAGCCCAATGTCTGCGGCCGCGTGCTCTGCTGCTTGGAGTAGCCCGAATCCCAATCTTGGTAGAACTTGCGGGCGCGGATGGAGCTCTGCTCCAGTTCCGTCATCTCCTCGGGCGGCGTGTCCACCCGGCCGATCACCGGCATGTTGACGTGGACGCCGGCGCAGTGGTCGGTGTCGTCCATGCCGATGGCAGAGGTGACCGCGGCGCCCCAATCTCCTCCTTGGGCGAAGTATTGGTCGTAGCCGAGCCGTGCCATCAGCGTTGCCCAGGCACGGCCGATGCGCTCCACCCCCCAGCCAGCCTCGCTCGGCTTGCCCGAGAAGCCGTAGCCGGGCAGGGCCGGCACCACCACATGGAAGGCGTCTTTGGGGTCGCCGCCATGCGCCGCGGGGTCTGAAAGCGGGCCGATGACCTTCAGAAACTCAACGATGGAGCCGGGCCAGCCATGCGTCAACACCAAGGGCCGCGCGCCGGCGGCGGGGGAACGCACATGCAGAAAGTGAATGTCGCAGCCATCGATGTTCGTCTTGAACTGGGGGAGGGCATTGATGCGGGCTTGCGTGGCGCGCCAATCGTAGGCGTTGCGCCAGTGCTCGCAGAGCTCCTGCACATAGCTGAGCGGTATCCCCTGCGTCCAGTCATCCACCAGCTCGGCTTCGGGCCAGCGGGTGTTGGCGAGGCGCGCCTTCAAGTCGTCCAGCTCGGCCGCGGGAATGTCGATGCGGTAGGGGCGAATGTCGGTGTTCATGCGAAGGCCCTGAAATGCGTGGAAGTGCGTGCGCCAGCGAGTATACAGCGGCGTCCAGCGTGAGCTGTCCGAGTTGGTTTGGCTGTTGAAGCGGTCGCGGGTGGAGTGGGCGAGCGCTTCTCCGGCGTCGCACATGGCCGGCGAAAGGTCTCCGCCGGCGCGCAAGAGATTGCGAACCCCGCGCTCAATCCAACCTCCCCTAAATCACTTCGTACCGCTCATCGCGCAAGTTGCGGCGCGGAACATGCCCGGATGCGCGCGCGGCGTTGGAGGCAATGGTTTGGCGCTCGCTCTCACTCACGCTTCCTCGCGCCGCCGCATGCCAGGTGGATGCAGCGCTTGCGGCGCGTCGCGGTGCGTCGGCACGCCGGCCGCGGCAAAGATACCGTCGATGTCCGCCCGCAGGCTGTCATCCAAGCGCCAGTCCGCCGCGGCGACGTTCTCCTTCAGCTCCAGCTCGTCGCGCATGCCCACCAAGGCCACGGCCACGGCGTCGTTGCCAAGCACCCAAGCGATGGCGAGTTGCGCGACGGACTTGCCGTGGTCTGCGGCGAGCTCGCGCAACTGCGCCGTCACCCCGATTTCCTTCAAGAACGGTTCGCGCTCGAAGAGCGGCAGGTCGAAGGCATTGCCGCGGGCGCGCCAATCGTTGTCGGCGAACTCGGTCTCCGGCGTGAAGGCGCCTGTGAGCAGGCCGAAGCCCAAGCTGCCATAGGCCATGTAGCCCACGTTGTTGGCCTTGCACCACGGCAGCACCGCCGCTTCCATGCGCCGGTCGAACAGGTGGTAGCCCACTTGGTTCACCGCGAGGTGGCCGTGCCGCTGGCACTCTTCAAGCATCGCCACGTCGAAGTTCGAGACGCCGTAGTGGCGCACCTTGCCGTCGGCCTTGAGCTGCTCCAGCGCGCCCATGGTCTCGGCGAGCGGGGTGTCGTGGTCTGGCCAATGAATCATGAGCAGGTCGATGACATCTGTGTTGAGGCGCTGCAAACAGCTTTCCGCCCGGGCGATGACGTTGTCCCGCGTGGAGTCGAGGCCGATGACGCGGCCTTCGGCGTTGTAGCGAAAGCCCACCTTGGTGGCGAGGATGATCTCGTCGCGCCGATTGCCGAGCGCTTCGGCCAGCAGCGCCTCGGAGTGGAACGGGCCGTACACCTCCGCGGTGTCGAAGAGCGTCACGCCGTGGTCGATGGCGAGGTTGACGGCGCGCGCTGCCTCCGCCACGTCGATGGCGCCGTACATCGTCGTGCTCATCTCCCAAGTGCCGAAGCCGATGGCGGATGTCATCAAATCCGTGTCGCCGATGCGTCGTTGCTCCATGCCTCCCCCTGTTGTGGCCAGTCTTTCGAGTGTACGCCATCGCCCGCGGGCGTCGCCGGCGCGCGGCATCGAGCCTGCGGGCTTGTCGTATCATCTTCGCAACGCGGCTGCGATGCGCAGCCCAACTCGGCCGGGGTGGGGAACATGAGCGAATTCACGAGCATCATCTATGAGGTTGAGCGTGGCCGGGCGCGCATCACGCTGAACCGCCCCGAAAAGCTGAATGCCCTCACGCTGCAGCTGCAAACAGAGCTGAACGAGGCGCTGTGGGAGGCAGACAACGACACGCGGGTGCATTGCGTCATCCTGCGTGGCGCCGGCCGCGCGTTTTCCGCCGGGTACGACCTCACCGGCGCAGACCGGAACGTTCCCGTCTCCAGGGTGCAGTCCAATGACGTGCCGTACCGCGGCGGGCGCAGCGTGGATGACGACGCTTGGCAATTGGAACGCGCCCAGCGGCTGCGCATGGCGCTGTTCGACATGCACAAGCCGTCCATCGCCCAGCTGCATGGCTATTGTTTGGCCGGCGGCACAGACATCGCGCTCTTGTGCGACATGATCATCGCCGCCGACGACACCCTCATCGGCTTCCCGCCGGCGCGGGATTTGGGGGCGCTGCCCAACAACATGTGGCTCTACAACTTGGGCCCGCAGTGGGCCAAGCGCCTCACCATGACCGGGGATTCCATCACCGGCGCCGAGGCGAGCCAGCTCGGCCTCGTGATGAAGGCCGTGCCGAAGCCAGACTTGGAGGCGGAAGTGGAGCAACTGGCGGACCGGCTGGCGCTCATCGACCCAGACCTCCTAGCCGCCAACAAGCGCATCATCAACCTTGGGCTGGAACTGATGGGCGCCCGCACCTTGCAGCGCCTCGCGGCCGAGAACGATGTGCGCGGCCACAATTCCGCGGCGGCGCTGGGCTTTGGGCAGCGCGTGCAAGAGCAGGGGCTGCATGGCGCCTTGCGCGAGCGCGACGGCAAGTTCGGCGATGGCCGCGCCCGCGTCAACGGCCCGGAACGGCGCGACAGCCAAGGGCGCCTCATCGACCCTTAAGCCATTTTGGAAGTTCTCCAGCTCCTCATCAGTGGGCTTTCGCTCGGCTGCGTCTATGGCTTGATCGCCCTCGGCTTGGTGCTCATCTACAAGGCCACCGAGACGGTGAACTTCGCCCAAGGTGAGGTGATGATGCTGGGCGCGTTTCTCGCCTACACCTTCGTCAACGTGCTCGGCTGGCCGTTCGCGCTGGGCTTTGTGGCCACGTTGGCGGTGATGGGCGTCGTCGGCGCGCTTTTGGAGCGGGTGCTGATGCGGCCGATGTTGGGCGAGCCGCCTTTCGCGGCGCTGATGCTCACCATCGGCTTGGGCTTCGTCCTGCGCGCCATCGCCGGCGCGGCGTGGGGCAACGAGCCGCACACCCTGCGCACGCCGTTCGCCGGCGACGTGCTGCGCTTCGGCGAGCTCGTGGTGGGCACGGAGAACATTGCCATCGTGCTCGGCACCGCCATCCTCTGCGGCGGGCTGTATCTCTTCTTCCGCTTTGCCCGCGTCGGCATTGCGCTGCAAGCCGCTTCGCAAAACCAGCTCGCCGCCTTCTATGTGGGCATTCCGGTGCAGCGGGTGTTCGCCTTGGTGTGGGCGCTCTCAGCAATGGTCGCAGCCACCGCCGGGGTGCTCGTGGCGCCGGTGTCGCTCATCGACCCGTTGATGGGCTTCATCGCCATCAAAGCGTTTGCTGCGGCCATCGTCGGCGGTTTCGGCAGCTTGCCCGGCGCCATCGTCGGCGGCCTCATCGTCGGCGTCGTGGAACAGTTCGCATCCCGCTACCTGCCGCCCGGCTTCGGCGACACCAGCGCCTACATCATCCTGTTGGTGATGTTGGTCGCCCGGCCGGAAGGCATCTTCGCCACGCTGCAAAGGAAGAAGGTGTGAGGTTCGTCCTCAAAACGCGCTACGGGCAGGACATCGACCTGTTCCGGCACAACGGCCAGCGGTTTTGGTATGCGCTGCTGCTGGTTGCCCTGCTCGCCGCCCCCTGGGTGCTGGGCGACTTTTACGTCGGCGAAGTGTCGCTGGTGTTCATCTACGCCATCGCCGGCATTGGCCTCATGCTGCTGGTGGGCTACACGGGCCTCGTGAGCTTGGGCCACGCGGCGTTTCTCGCCATTGGCGCCTACGCCCATGCGTGGTTGCTGAACCACGGTTGGCCGTTCCCCGCTTCATTGGCGGCCGCGGCGGCTTTCACGGCCACGGTGGGGGCGTTGGTGGGCATCCCGGCGCTGCGGATGACTGGCATCTACTTGGCCGTGGCGACCTTGGCCTTTGCCGAGATCGTGGAACAGGTGATCACGCGCTGGGAGTCTGTCACCGGCGGCTACCGGGGCATGGCGGTGCCGCCCGCCGAACTGTTTTCTGTTTCGTTGTTGGATGTGGACGTCTTCTACTACGTCTGTCTCGCCGTGCTGGTGGCTTGCCTCATCGCCGCGCTCAATCTCCTGCGCAGCCCGTCGGGGCGGGCGATGGTGGCGGTGCGCGATTCGGAAGTGGCGGCGCAAAGCATGGGCATCAACTTGGCGCGAACGAAGACGCTGGCGTTTGCCGTGTCCGCCGGGTTCACCGGCATCGCCGGCGGCTTGCTCGCCCACAAGATTGGTTACTTGGCGCCAGACGCCTTCACCATTGTGCTGTCCATCCAACTGCTGTTGATGGTGGTGGTCGGCGGCTTAGGCTCCATGCACGGCGTCATCTATGGCGCCATCTTCATCGGCCTGTTGCCACAGGGCATTGCGCTCGTTCGAGACGCCGCGCCGCCGGCGGTGGCCCAGATTCCTGGGCTTGAACCCGGCATCTTCGGCGCCATCCTCATCCTGTTTCTCATCTACGAGCCCCTCGGCATCCACGGGCGCTGGGTGAAGGTGCGCCAATTCTTCACGGAGTTCCCCCTGTATCGCAAGGCCACCCACCGCCGGCAGCGGAGCTACCTGCGCACGGAGCGGGTGCGATGAGCTTCTTTGCGGCCGAGGCGTTGAGCTTGAGCTTTGGCGGTGTGCATGCCGTGCGCGACGTCTCCTTCGCTGTGGAGGAAGGCGAGGTGTTCAGCATCATCGGCCCGAACGGCGCCGGCAAGACGACCCTCTTCAACCTCATCAGCCGCTTCTACGACCCAGACGCCGGCGCCATCAAGTTTGGCGGCGAGGACATCACGCGCCTGGCCGCGCACCGCATCGCCGCCAAAGGCATCGCGCGCACGTTCCAGAACACGGAACTCTTCGCCCATGAAACGGTGCTCGCCAACCTGCTGATTGGCTGCCATGCGCATCGGCGCACGCATTTGTTGGAAGAGCTCTTGTTCCTGCCCCGCGCGCGGCGGCAAGACCTTGCGTTCCGTGAAAGGGTGGAAGCCGTCATCGACCTGCTGCACTTGCAGGGCTATCGGGAGCAGACCATCTCCGCCCTCCCATACGGCGCCCGCAAGATGGTTGAAGTGGCGCGGGCGCTCTGCGTGGCGCCCACGCTCCTGCTCTTGGACGAACCATCATCGGGCCTCAACCCGGAAGAAACGGAAGACCTGTCGTTTTGGATTGAGGACATCAACGAAGACTTGGGCGTGACCATCATCATGGTGGAACACGACATGAACCTCGTCTCGCAGGCTTCGCATCGGGTGCTGGCGATGGCGGATGGCGAGGTGCTGGCAGTGGGGGAACCCGCTGCCATCCAAAGCCATCCCGATGTGTTGAGGGCCTACCTCGGTGACTGAGCAAGCGAGCACAGCGCCGCTCTTGGAACTCAAGAACATCGAGACGCACTACGGCCCGGTGATGGCGATTCGCGGCGTCAGCCTCAACGTGCCGGCCGGCCAAGTCGTCGCGGTGCTTGGCGCCAACGGCGCCGGCAAGACGACGGTGCTGAAGACCATCAGCGGCGCCATGGAGCCGCAGAAGGGGTCGGTGGCGTTTGGCGGCCAGAACATCTCCGGTTGGGCGCCAGACCGGGTGGCGCGCCTTGGCGTGGGCCATGTGCCGGAGGGCCGCGAAGTGTTCCCGTTCCTCACCGTGGAAGAAAACCTGCGCATGGGCGCCTACAGCCGCAAGGACGCCGGCGTGAAGGACGACTTGGAGCTCGTGTATGGCTACTTTCCGTCGCTGGCCGAGCGCCGCCGGCTGGCGGCTGGGTTTCTCTCCGGCGGCCAGCAGCAGATGCTGGCGGTGGGGCGGGCGCTGATGCTGCGCCCCGCCCTGATGCTGCTCGACGAGCCATCGCTTGGCCTCTCGCCCCGGCTCACGCATGACATCGCAGAGATCATCGCCCGCCTCAATGCCGAGCAGGGCGTTACCTTGCTGCTTGTGGAGCAGAATGCGAAGATGGCGCTCGACCTCGCAGACTACGGCTACGTCATGGAACTCGGCCGCGTCGTGATGGAGGACACCGCGGCGCGGCTCAAGGACGCCACGGACATCAAGGAGTTCTACCTCGGCATGAAGGAAGAAGGCGTGCGCGGGCGGCGGCGTTGGAAGGCGCGCAAGACATGGCGTTGAGCGTGGCGACGCCGATGCCAGCAGCGGCAGCGGCCGGCAACGGCGCCGCGGACGCCGCCGCGGCCATCGTTGCCGGCTGCGACACAGTGCCGCGCCTCTTCGCCAAGCGCGTGGCGGAACTGCCGAACAAGGTGGCCATCCGCGAGAAGGATTTCGGCATCTGGAACGAATGCACGTGGGCGGAGTATGGCGAGCGGGCGCGCGCCGCTGGGTTGGGCTTGGCGGCGCTCGGTTTGGAACGCGGCGATGTGGTGGCCATCGCTTCGGAAGTGAACAAGGAATGGATGTTCGCGGACTTGGGCGTCATCTGCATGGGTGGCGTGACCAATGGCGTCTATCCGACGGATTCGGCGAGCCAGGTGGAGTACCTCGTCAACGACAGCGGCACCCGCTTCTATTTCGCCGAGGATGAAGAACAACTAGACAAAGTGCTTGCGGTGCGGGAGCGCACCCCGACCTTGGAGAAGATCATCATCTTCGACATGGAAGGGCTGCGGCGCCTCGACGACGACATGTGCATGAGCTTCGATGCGCTGCTTGAGCTCGGCCGCGCCCACGACGCGGCGCATCCCAGCGCTTGGGACGACGCCATCGCCGCCGCCGCCGCCGAGGACTTGATGATCCTCACCTACACATCCGGAACCACCGGGCCGCCGAAGGGCGCCATGATCAGCCAACGCAACATGCTGTTCATGATGAATTGCCTGCAACGGAGCTATGGCATTCGGGAGACGGACGAACAGCTTGGCTTCCTGCCGCTTGCGCATGTGGCCGGGCGCATGTTCTACACCTTCGTGGGGCTCGAATCCTGCTCTGTGGTGAATCTTGTGGAGGAGCCGGAAACCGTCTCGCGGGACCAACAGGAAGCGGCGCCGACCATCCATTTCGCCGTGCCCCGGGTGTGGGAAAAGCAGTTCTCCACCGTGGCCATCAAGCTGCAGGAAGCGACGGCCCTCGGCAGGTGGGCGTACCGCTTGGCCATGAAGGTGGGCGAGCGGCGCGCGGCGCACCTGAAGGTTGGCGCGCAGCCGCCGAAGGCATTGGAAGCGTTGTTTTGGGTGGCAGACCTCTTGGTGTTGAAGAACATCCGCCGCCTGCTCGGCATCGACAACTGCCGCTGGCTCTCCACCGCTGCCGCGCCCATCGCGCCGGACCTCATCGATTGGTATTGGGCGCTCGGCAAGCCGATGTACGAGGTGTATGGCCAAACGGAATGCGGCGGCATCGCCACGGCCAACACCCCTGGGCGTTGCCGCATCGGCAGCGTCGGCTCCGCGGCGCACAATGTGGACGTGGAGCTCACCACTGAAAACGAGATCGTCATCCGCTCCCCCGGCGTCATCCAAGGCTACTGGAACAAGCCGGAGAAGACCGCGGAGACGTTCCGCCAAGGATGGCTGCACACCGGCGACGTTGGGCGCATTGACGACGACGGCTTCGTTTACATCATCGACCGCATGAGGGACATCATCATCACTGCCGGCGGCAAGAACATCACGCCAAGCGAGATCGAGAATCAACTCAAGTTCTCGCCCTACATCACCGATGCCGTCGTGATTGGGGACCGTCGTCCCTATCTCACCTGCCTCGTGATGATCGATCATGACAACGTCACCAAGTACGCCCAAGACCACGATGTGCCGTTCACCAACTACACAAGCCTCTGCCACACCCAAGCCGTGCAAGACTTGGTGTCGAGCGAGGTGGAGCGCGTGAACGCAAAGTTTGCCCGTGTGGAAACCATCAAGAAGTTCCGCCTCATCGATCAATTGCTGGACCCAGAGGACGACGAGTTGACGCCAACCCAAAAGCTCAAGCGCAAGGTAGTGAACGAAAAGTACGCAGACTTGATTCAAGGCATGTACCGCTCATGAAAATCAATCCACTGAAAGCGGACGTGACGCCCCTGCGCGAACGCGCCGCCCCCACGCCGCCGCGGCGCTGGCTCGGGGCGCTGGCGCACTGCATCGAGCAAACGGAGTGCCGCACAGCGGACGGCTCGGTTTCACTGGAAGCGGGCCTTGATGCCTTGGCGGAGCTTTGGGCGGGGCAGCGCCGCAAGGATGGCGCGGTGCATTGGGCCGGCAATGGCGGCAGCTCCACCATCGCTGGGCACCTGTCGCAGGATCTGCTCAATCGCGGCGGCGTTCGATCGCTCACCTTCAATGACCCAGCGTTGCTCACTTGCATGGCCAACGACTATGGCTATGCGGATGTGTTCCAACGGCCGCTGGCAGCGATCGCCCGCACCGGCGAGGCGCTGATGGCCATTTCCAGTTCCGGCATGTCCGAGAACATCATCGCCGCCGCCTCCCAAGCGTTGGACATGGGGTTGGAACTGGTGACGTTCTCCGCGTTCGGCGCAGACAACCGCCTGCGGCAACTGCCGGCAGCGCTGTCCTTTTTTGTGCCAACCCACACCTACGGCCAAGCCGAACTCGCCCACGGCGCCTTGCTCCACGCAGCCCTCGATTGGCTGGAAGGCATCCATCCGAAGTAGCGGGGGGAAGGTGGGGAAGGTGGAGGCGTGATTCGGCCCATCCCTTTGCGGGTAAGATGCCGCGGCAGCAGACAAGGAGGCGAAGCGATGACACATGGCTTGGGGCCCACGCTGGGCGACGGCCCGCTATGGCGCGACGCGCAAGCCCCCGCACCGTGCAAGCCGCGACGCGCGGGCGACGGACTGCACCGCTTGGGCAAACGGCTTGTGGCGTGCGCGACGCTGGTTGCGTTGGCTGCTTGCACACCCGCTGAAACGGACACCAGCGACAGCGCTCCGCCAGCGGTGCCTGGCGTCACCGACACCGAGGTCGTGTTCGGCGCGCACACGGATTTATCTGGCCCGATTGCGATTTGGGGTGTAGGCACCATCAACGGCGCGCGGATGCGCTTCGATGCGGCCAACGCCGCCGGCGGCGTGCATGGCCGCACCATCCGCTTCATCGTTGAAGACGCCCAGTATCAGGTGCCCCGCGCCATTCAGGCGGCCAACAAGCTCATCGGCCGCGACAACATCTTCGCCATGCTCATCGCCCTCGGCACGCCGACCAACAACGCCGTGATGACGCAGCAGTTCCGCGAGGGGGTGCCCAACCTGTTCCCCGTCACCGGGGCGCGCTCCATGGTCGAGCCGTTCAATCCGCTGATGGTGATGCAACACGGCATCTACTACGACGAGATTCGCGCCGCCGTGAAGTACTTCGTGGAAGAGCAGGGCAAGCAGACGGTGTGCGCCATCTATCAGGACACAGACTACGGCATCGAGATTGTGGAGGCCGTACACGACCAACTGGCCGCGCAGGGGCTCACCATCACCGAAACGTCCGCGCACAAGCCCGACGCGACGGATTTCACCCCAGCCATCCTGCGCCTGCGCAACGCCAACTGCGACTTGGTGCTGATGGGCACTGTACATCGGGACACCATCTTGGTGCTCGAGGCCGCTCGCAAGATGGGCTGGGAGGGCGTCGCTTGGGTGGGCAACAACGCCGCCTACGGCCAAGTGATCGCAGAGCAGGAGAGCGGCTCCGGCGAGGGCTACTACGCCTTCGTACACATGGCGCGGCTCTACCCGGACGATGACATGTCGCCAGCCGTCCGCGCATGGTACGACGCCTACATGGAGCGGTTCGGCGCGGAGCCGGGCCTGCCGGCCATGGAAGGCTGGCGCGCGGCAGACTTGGTGCTGCAAGCCTTGGAGACGGCGGGGCGCGACCTGACGCGCGCCGGGCTCATGGCCGCCATCGAGAGCATGGCCGACGTGACGGACATGTTCGGTTACCGGCTTTCCTTCGGCGTGGACGACCACAACGGCGTCAGCGAATCCACGCTGTCGGTCGTGCGAGGCGGGCGCTGGGTGACGTTGGCGGAGGCGATCAGCTACTGAGTTGCGCCTTTGTCAGAACGTGGCCGCGATGCTTGTCTCACGGGCCCGCGGCGGATGCGCCCGCTTAGCCTTTGAGGAAGCCTTGGCACCGGTCGAGACGCCGCCGGGTGGCGTCGGCATCGGCTGACGGCAGCCAGAAGATCACCCGATTCACGCCGGCCGCAGCGAACTGATCCACCAAGCGCTGCTCCGGCGGCAACGCGAACACGGAAATCGAGATGGTCGCCGGGTCGCGCCCGGCTGCCTCGCTCAAGGTGCGCAGTGTGCCAATGCCTTCCAGCACCTGCTCCGGTTGTCGGGCGCGCGGGAGCCAGCCGTCCCCGCAGCGAACAATGCGCTTGAGTGTGTGGATCGTCTCGCCGCCAAGGATGAGTGGCGGGTGCGGCTTCTGCACTGGCTTCGGCCAGCACCAGATGCGGTCGAAATCGACAAACCGGCCGTGGAACTCCGCTTCATCCTGCGTCCAGATGGCCTTGATGGCCCGCATCTGCTCTTCCAGGCGCTTGAAGCGCGTGTCCCATTCGGTGCCGTGATGTTCCGCTTCCTCGCGGTTCCAGCCACCGCCCAAGCCGAACAGGAAACGCCCGTCGGAGAGGTGGTCCACCGTGGCGGCGGCCTTGGCGGCGGTGATCGTGTCGCGTTCGACGATGAGGGTGATGCCAGTGCCGAGCTTGAGGCGCGACGTCACCGCGGCCGCGGCGGCGAGGGCGGCGAACGGGTCTAGCGTGTGTGCATACTCCTTGGGCAGCTCGCCGCCGCCTTGGTATGGCGAGCGGCGCGAGACGGGAATGTGCGTGTGCTCCGGCACCCAGAGGGACTCAAACCCGCGCGCCTCCGCTTCCCGGGCAAGGTCTGCCAACGGCATGGAGTAATCCGTGGCAAAGTTGAAAAGGCCAATGTCCAAGGCGCTGCCCTCGATGGCGGTGTCTTGAGGCTAGCGTATCACTCGACCCTGTGTGGGTGGGCGCGGGGCAGGGCGGTGGTCAGATGGGCGGTGGCCCGGCGCGGTCCGTCAGGAGCCAGCGGATCATCGGCAGGTGGGCGCGGCCAAAGAAGACTTCGTCGCCAACCAGATAGGCCGGGGCGTTGAAGAGGCCAGCCGCGGCGATGCGCGCCTGCAGCGCTTCGAACTCGGCAGCGTTTTCCGCAAAGGCCGCGACGCCCGCGGCACTCAGGTGGCTGCCTAGCGCCGCCCGGTCTTCAATGTCCAGTTCCGAGCGCCAATAGGCCGCGAACGCGCGATCCAGGAAAGCGTGCACGGCGGCGTCTGAATGGGCTTTGGCGGCCAGCATCGCCATGCCGAACAGGGTGGAGTCTGGGTCTCGGTAGATGTCTTGGATCACCAACCCCTGCACCGCTGCGTAACGCTCGATTTCTTGGGCGTTGTAGGTGGCGCGGTGGCGCAGGTGCCGCTCGCTGCGGCCATCCCCAGCCGGCGGGCGGCGGTGCGGCGAAGCGATGGTCGGCAACCAATCCACCGCGATGCCGAGCTCCGCGGCGAGCGCGCGGGTGGGCGCGATGGCCAAGTAGCACTCCGGGCGCTTCACGTCCAACGTGACGGTCAGCGGCGAGGCAGGCGGCAACGCTTCAGTCATGGTTGCTTCGCGCAGGGCTCGTTGGTCGCCATCGGTCAGGACGCGGCGAAGTGTTGGTAGGCCACGTCTGGCGCTGCGCCCCGCCGCCCGGTGAGAATCCAACGCACCATCGGCAGGTGTTCCCGGCCGAAGAAGTACTCGCCTTCCACCACATAGCCGGGCACGCCGTAGATGCCGGCGTCGAAGATCGCGGCCTGCATCGCATCGTGCTCCACCCGGCCCGGCCCTTCGTGGAACGCCTCGAACCCGTCTGTTTCAGCGCCAGCGGCAGCGAGCGCAGCGGTGACGACGCCGGCATCTTCCGCATCGAACTCGCGGCGCCAGAATCGTGCATAGCTTTCGTTCAGGTAGCGCGCCAACACCGCGTCACCGTGGCGCTTCGCCCACATCATGCCAATGTGGACGAGAGAGGTGTCCCAGATCTTGACGGTGCCGCGCAGCAGATAGCCGCTCAGCCGCGCGTAGCGGCGTGCGTCCCGATAGGCGTACTTCACGCCACGCCACTGCTCCGGGGTGCGGTTCTGCGCCACCACCTCGTCTTTCGCGCCGAGGCGGGCGGAACCGAGAAAACTCGGAATGTCAAGCGTGAGCGGGCGCCAGTCGATGTCGATCGCCAAATGTTCGGCCAAGGCATAGGTCGGGTCTTTGGCGATGAAGGCGTAGGGGCTCTTGAAATCGATGTAAACGATCAATGGCCGTTCTGAACGCAGCGGATCGAACTTGGCGGCGACGGTCATGCTGGCGGCACCTCCCTAGTCAGCTTGGCAAGGATAGCGCGTCTTCGCGCAAATGCTGCCCGCTGACCCCGCTCGCGACAGCTCGTCGCTAGCGATGCGACACGCGCCTGCAGTGTTTGGACCGGCCACGCCTTCAAGCGTCCCAGCGCCCGCGAAGCGGCGGAGACCGACTCACCCTGCACTGCCCGGCGCCGCGAGAGGCGGGCAGTTGCTCAGCAAACGCGCGGTGCGCCGCCGATTCGCTCAAGCGCGGCGCGGCTTCAGCACCAGTTGCTTGCGGCCCCCGCTCAGCGGGTTTTGGCCGCTTACCCCCATTGGGATGTGTTTGATTTTGTTGCCAGACTTCAAAAAAGTGTCAACATCTGCGGCCAGTTGCTCCCTAGTGCGAGCGATGGCCGCATCGGTGCGTGCCCGATTTGCCATAGTTTCATTCTCCCCCGAGAAACTGCGACTTTAGCCCCCCGCGCCGATCACCGCCAACCTTGACTTTTCGCATCAATTCAGGTATGGCTTCGGTTTTCGCATCCTCTCGAACACGCTTTTTTCCTATTGCAACAAGCATTTACAGCGATGGCTCGCGACGGCCTGTTGCACTAGAGGGGGTCGCCAAGGAGCGGTTCAGCCCGAACGGGGAGCGCACTGCATGAGGCGTGGCCTACGGAGATTCGGCGTTTTCGCCCTCACCCAGCAGCGCCTGAAGGTCTTGCAGCACGTCGGCAAACTGCGGGCGCTCTTGGTATCCTTCTTCAGCCCACTTCTGCCGGATGATGCCTTCGGCGTCAATGTGGAGAATGCCCGGATGCGCGATGCCGTGCGCGGGATGGCCGGGCGCGTACTGCTCGTTCAGGATGCCAAGCATCTGCGCCCGCGCCCCAGCCGGCGCGTCGTCCACGCCACCATCGGAAAGCATGGGGTAACCGATGTCGTTGTCGGCGGTGAACTCCGCCAGCACATCGACGCCGTCGTAGCTCATGGTGGCGACCGATAGCCCAAGCGCCTCAAAGTCGTCCTGCCATTCCCCCAACTTCACGAGTTGGGCCTTGCAGTAAGGTCACCAATCCGCGCTGCGGACGATCAAGAACAGCAGCCCGCGTTCGCCGCCCAAGTTCTCAAGCTCCCGCAACGCCCCGGTTTGGTCGTTGGCGGCGATGGCCGGCATCTCGGTGCCGACGGCCGGCCCCCAAGCCTCCCCTTGCTCAGAGGCATTGGCCGGCAGCGCCAGCAGCCACCCCACGGCAAGCGCTGCCACGCCCTTGCCGAAACTCGTTGTCCAGAATTCGCTCATGCCCGCCATAATGGCGTGGCGGGCGCGGATGTCAAGCGAATGAACGGTTGGCTGGTGCGCCCCGCATAGACGCAGTATGCTCAGCAGCGAGTGCCAGCTAGGCCAGTGTCTCGGTGTAGCCGCAACATGCCCAAACTGTTGATACACCAGATGGCATCCCGCCATTTGGGCCTCACGCCGGCGACTGCGGACGCCAACGCCGAGGCCGCCGCAGTGTGCCTAGACCGCCATCACCAGCCACCGCTGAACATGAAGCTCGACCGAGACGGGTCGGCAAGCAATGCTTCCGTCGATTGGACTGCGCCAGGCACGAGGGTGCGGAGGGCATGGGCGAACACGACCGACGCCACCGAGGCCGGCGCATGCGCCTGTGCGCTCGCGGCGCTCGAACTCACCGATGGCCTGTTCGCTGTCAGCAGAGCGGAAGTCCTGACCGGAGCAGACTACTACGTTGCACCAGCGGGCCGGACGATTGATGATCTTGAGGAATGTCGTCGCTTCGAGGTGTCCGGCACAGACCGGGGCGATGCGAGTGCAATTCGCAGACGCCTTGACGCGAAGTGCAAACAGGCTGCCAAGGGGCAGAGCAGCTTGCCCGCGACAGCTGGCGTCGTCGGCTTTGAGGCCGCGCAGATCCAGATCGCCGACGTGGAGATTGACGAGGGATGAGCCCGGCAGCACCATGACTTGGATTCAGCACCACAGGGAGAGCGCAGACCACGCATCGAAGGCGGAGGCGTGTCTGCGTCTCGGCAATCCTGAAAAGGCCCGAGATCTCTATGTCTTCTCGGCCCGTGCCGAAGAATTAGCGCTCAAGGAACTCCACCACTCCAAGGTGCGAACCTACGGCATCACCGCAGTGAGCGCCGCGTCGCTGTATTTCAAGGCTGGCCAGTTGGACTGTGCCGAACGCATCGCGATGGAAGGCATGGCGTTCGACGGGCTGCCGGCATTCGCACGGCATCAACTACGCCACATCGTGCAGGTTGTCTGGGCTGAGCAGGAGCGCCAAACGAGGAAGCCTGAAGTATCTCTCCGCCGCCAAACGCACGCCGGCGTGCTTCGTGCGGTGCATCTCGACAGGGATTGGCTGGAGGTCGCGGTTGGGGACAGTCACATCAAGGTAGTGGGTGTGGGCGAGCAGGTTGACGATGTCATCGGCCCCTTCGTCAACAAGCGCGTCCTGATTCACGTTGCTTCTGATGGCGAGACGCACCGCTTCGTCGACATTGAGCCGGATGACTAGGTCTTATACCTAGTCGGCTAGCAAACGAAAGGGAGTCGCATACTTGGTTGCCCAACGGTCCCCTAGTTGAGAGCGGCGCCATCGCTCTAGCCCGCGTGGCCGCAGCGTCTCCGGCCGGGGCTTGGCGCCTCGTGCATCAGCACCTTGACGACCCGTTCCGGCATCGCGCCGGCGATCCACCCCACAGCCACCCGCACCGTCCCGAAAAAGCTATAGTGGCTCATCCCGTCGTCCAAGGGAGCTTGCATGGCCAAGGAGCTCGTCCTCTACACCCATCCCATGTCGCGGAGCCGCATCGCGCGCTGGATGCTGGAGGAGACCGGCGCGGACTATCAGGTGCAGCCCCTCACCTACGGCGACGCCATGAAGTCCGCCCAGTATCGTTCCATCAATCCCATGGGCAAAGTGCCGGCGCTGCGCCACGGCGATGCGGTGGTCACCGAGGCCGCTGCGATTTGCGCTTACTTGGCCGATGCCTTCCCGGAAGCCGGCCTCGCGCCGCCGGCGGACGACCGCGCGGCCTACTATCGTTGGCTGTTCTTTGCCGCCGGCCCGCTGGAAGCCGCCACGGTCAACAAATCGCTGGGGTTTGAGTTGTCCGCCGAGCAAGAAGCGATGGCTGGCTATGGCAATCTCGCCATAGCGCAGGACGCCTTGGAGCAAGCGCTCGCTGGCGGCGGCCACATTGCCGGCGAGGCGTTTTCCGCCGCGGATGTCTATGTGGGCGCCCACGTCGGCTGGGGCATGGACATGATGGGCACGATCGAGAAGCGCCCGGCGTTCGTGGATTACTGGCAGCGCGTGAGCGCCCGCGATGCGCACCAGCGCGCCAATGCGTTGGACGACGCGCTGCTGAAGGAGATGGAAGCCGCCCAGTAGTCCCGCTGGCGGTCGACGCCGGCCGCAGCTAGGGCTTAGGACAGCGGGCCAACACACGCGGGAAAGCCATGCCAGAGCCAACATTCGCAGACGTCTGCCTTGCCAACAACGCCCGCTACGCGGAAGGCTTCGACAAGGCAGACGTGCCGGCGGCGCCAAGCGCTCGCGCCGCGGTGGTCACCTGCATGGATGCCCGCATCGAAACCGGGCGGGTGCTCGGCGTCGCCGAGGGGGATGTCCATGTGATCCGCAACGCCGGCGGCGTCATCACGGACGACGCGCTGCGTTCCCTCTTGATCTCGCAGCGGTTGCTTGGCACCGAGGAGATCCTCCTCATCCACCACACAGACTGCGGCATGGCCACCTTCAAGGATGACGACCTGAAGGCCGCCATTGAAGCGGAAACTGGCCTCAAGCCGCCGTTTGCGCTGGAAGCCTTCGCGGATGCCGAGGACGACGTGCGCCAGTCCATCCGCCGGGTGCAGGCCTGCCCCTTCATCCCGGTGCGGGACAAAGTGCGCGGCTTCCTCTACGATGTTCAGACGGGCCGATTGAACGAGGTGCGCTAGGCATGCAGACCACTCCCCTTGACGAAGCGCGCATGCAGCCGGCTGTGGCATGGGCGGCGTTCCGCGGCGTGCTGGCGAATCCGGAAGACACGCCGCGGGTTTTCGAGCTGATCCGCGCCATGGCCGGGCCATCGCTGCGCCGCGGCTTGTGGCGGTTCCGCAACACGGCCTTCGGCAAGCGGGCGCTGGTGCGGCGGCCTCGCTTGCTGAGCCGCCTGCAAGACAAAGAAGCGCTGGCGGCGTTGCCGGCAGGCAGCTTGGGGCGCGCCTACTTCGGCTTTGTGTATGGCGAGCACTTGTCCGCGGAAGAGTTGGTGGCGGCGGCCAGCGAAGCGGACGCCGGCTATGCCTTTGCGGACGCAGACTTGCGTTGGTTCCGCGAGCGCGTGCGAGATCAGCACGATCTCTGGCACACCCTCACCCAATACGGTCGGGATCCATTCGGCGAGGCGTGCCTGTTGGCCTTCACCTACGCGCAGATGCGCAATCGCGGCGTCGGCCTGTTGGTGCTCGGCGGCGCTTGGAAGCTCTCCAGAGCGATGGGCTGGCGCGTGTTCGCTGCCCTATGGCAGGGCTTTCAAGCCGGGCGCCACGCCAGTTGGCTGCCAGCCGAGGATTGGGAGCGGAACTTGGCGCTGCCGATCAACGAACTGCGGCGGTTGCTGGCCATCGGGCCGCCGAGCGTCTATTGGGAAGTGAAGGCTGACGCGGCGGACAACGGGCGCCACAGCCCGCTGGCGAGTGCGCCAGATCGCTCCGCCAGCACAGTCCAACCCAGCGCCGAGGCAGCGCCCGAAGAGCGCCAAGCTGTCGTTTGAGCCGCCCGCCGCCAGCACGACCTCTCTCGTAGTAGGCGCCGCTGGCGCCACCTGAGACGGCGCGAGCGCTAGAACGAGGCGGCCCGCCACAGCTTTCACCCGCTTCCTTCAGCCCGCAACGCCGCAAGTTCCGCCGGCGAGTTAACGTTGCGGAACGCGCCCGCCCACTGCGGGAGATCGGTGGCGCCAATGCCTTCGGCGTCCAGCCAACGATGAATGGCGCGGCCACCTGCGGCGAAGAAAGCGGCCAGCGCAAGCGCCCGCTCGCGGCGCATCAGCAGAAATAGGTTCTGACGACGGCTGCCGTCGTGGGGCACGGCGATGCCGGCGCGTTCGGCATCGCCCTCTAGCAGTTGCACCAAGTTCTTAGGCAGGCAAGGGGTGTCGGCAGGGCAGGTGAACACCCACTCCGAGCGCACGGCCGGCAACGTTGCAGCCAGCCCGCCAAGGGGCCCCGCATTCGGCGTCGCGTCCGCGATGGTCTCCAAGCCGAAAGCCTTGAGCTCGTCCCCGTTGCGGCCCGTGCTCAAGATCACCCGCGACACCTGCGGAGCAAGCCGCGCCAGCACATGGGCGAGCAACGGCTGCCCGCGCAGATCCGCAAGTGGCTTGAGCGCGCCGCCGAAGCGCCTCCCTTCGCCCCCGCAAAAGACGATGCCGGTGATGTCCGCCCGCTCCAAGGCCAACTCCGTCAGCCACCTGGCTCGCCACGATGAGGCATGCGAAGGGTCGCACCCGCGGCAGCAACCGTCATGGCAACACGCGCTGCGCCCCCACATACACGTTGAAGCGGTCCGCCTTGAGGAAGCCGACCAGCGCAATGTCCTGATCCGCCGCTAGTTCCACCGCCAAGCTCGACGGCGGCCCGATGGCCGCGACGAAGGCGACGCCGGCTACCGCAGCCTTCTGCAAGAGCTCGAAGCTCGCCCGTCCGCTCAGCAGCAGGCCACGCCCGCGCAGGCCGTTCTCCGCCAAGTAGGAGCCAGCCAGCTTGTCCAGCGCATTGTGGCGGCCCACGTCCTCGCGCACGCGCAGAATCGCGCCGTTGGCGTCGAACGCGGCGCTTGAGTGCAGCCCGCCGGTGCGCGCGAACTCTGCTTGGCGGGCTCGGAGCTGCGCCGGCAAGCCTTTGAGCGCCGCCGCCGTGATGGCGAAGGCCGGCGTCGGGCGCGGCTCAAGCTGCACCCGCACGGCGTCTAGGGACGCTTTGCCGCACACGCCGCAGCTGGACGTGGCGTAGAAGTGGCGCAGCAGCCCGCCGACATCCACCCGCACGTCGTCACCGAGCTCCACGCGCAACACATTGCGCAGGCCCTTGTCCGGGCTGGGCGGGCCGCATGGCTCAACCAAGCGCACATCCGCCGCGCTGTTCACGATGCCTTCACCAGCCAGAAAGCCGATGGCCAACTCTTCGTCCGCGCCCGGCGTGCGCATGGTCACGACGATGCTGCGCTCGACGCGCTCGCCACCATCCCGGTACGAAAGACGCACCTCCAGCGGCTCTTCCACCGTCACCAGATCTTCGTCGCTGGCGCCGGCGCCAACGCCAACGCGCCTCATGCCGACGCGCCAGCTTGCCGCTGGGGCGGGTTTGGCGGCAATGGTGTCCGTAAAGTTATCCCGCCGGCAAGAGGTCTATCTGTTCCGCGTCGCGGGCGCGGAACGCCTCCTGCCAAGGCGAGCGATGGTTTGCCGGGCGCACTTCCACCGCGGTGACCTTGTATTCCGGGCAGTCCGTCGCCCAATCCGACAAATCTGTGGTGATGACGTTGGTGCCCGTGGCCGGATGATGGAATGTGGTGTACACAACGCCGGGCGCCACCCGCTCCGTCACTTCCGCCCGCAGCGCAATCTCTCCCATGCGGCTCGTCACAGACACCCAATCGTCCGTTTGGATGCCGCGCAGTTGCGCATCGACAGGGTGGATTTCCAAGCGGTCTTCATCGAGCCATGCGGTGTTCTCGGTGCGCCGCGTTTGCGCGCCCACGTTGTACTGCGTGAGGATGCGCCCGGTGGTGAGCAGCAGCGGGAACTTGCGGTTCGCCCGTTCCGGCGTGGGCTGATAGGCGGTGAGCGCGAACAACCCCTTGCCGCGCACGAAGGCGTCCCGATGCATGATCGGCGTGCCTTCCGGTGCGTCGTCGTTGCACGGCCATTGCACGCTGCCAACGCGGTCCAGCAGGTCGAACGAGACGCCGGCGAAGGTGGGCGTCAACGACGCCACCTCATCCAATATCTCGCTGGTGGATGCGTAGCGCATGGGGTAGCCCAACGCTTGCGCGAGGGCCTGCGTCACCTCCCATTCCGCCATGCCCGTCTTCGGCGGCATCACCGGCCGCACGCGGTTAATGCGGCGCTCAGCGTTGATGAAGGTGCCGTCCTTTTCCAAGAAGGATGTGCCGGGCAGGAACACATGCGCGAACTTCGCTGTTTCGTTCAGGAACAAATCCTGCACGATGACGCACTCCATCGCGTCTAGAGCCGCCTCCACATGCTGCGTGTTTGGATCTGACTGAGCGATGTCCTCGCCTTGGATGTACAGCCCCTTGAACGCGCCGGCGCAGGCGGCGTCCAGCATGTTGGGGATGCGCAGGCCACGCGCGCTGTCGAGCGGCACGCCCCAAGCGGCGTCGAACGTCGCCCGCACGGCGTCCTCCTCGATGGGGCGATAGCCGGGCAGTTCATGCGGGAATGAACCCATGTCGCACGAGCCCTGCACATTGTTCTGCCCGCGCAGCGGATTGACGCCGACGCCGGGGCGGCCCAAGTTGCCGGTGGCCATGGCCAAATTGGCCATCGCCATCACCATTGTGGAGCCTTGGCTGTGCTCGGTGACGCCCAGCCCATAGTAGATGGCGGCGTTGCCGGCGGTGGCGTACAGGCACGCCGCGGCACGGATGTCCTCCGCCGCAACGCCGGTCGGTGCCGCCGCCGCTTCCGGCGAGTGCTCGCTCTGGGCCGCGAACTCCCGCCACTCGCGGAAAGATTCCATGTCGCAGCGTTCTGCGACGAAGCGTTCGTCGATGAGCCCCTCGGTCACCACCACATGGGCAAAGGCGTTCATCAGCGGCACGTTGGCGCCGGGCAGCACGGCCAAGTGGCAATTCGCTTCCACATGGGGGGAGCGCGTCAACGCGATGCGGCGCGGGTCTGCCACGATGAGGCCGGCGCCCTCGCGCAGCCGCCGCTTCATCTGCGAAGCGAACACCGGGTGGCCTTCCGTCGGGTTGGCGCCGATCACCATGATGACGTCCGCGGCTGCCACCGAGTCGAAGTCCTGGGTGCCGGCGGAGGTGCCGAAGGCGCGCTGCAGGCCGTAGCCGGTGGGCGAATGGCACACGCGGGCGCAAGTGTCCACGTTGTTGTTGCCAAACGCGGCGCGCACCAGCTTCTGCACCACCCAAACCTCCTCATTGGTACACCGCGAGGAAGTGATGCCGCCGACAGACTTGCCGCCGTGCCGCGCTTGAATCGCCTTGATGCGCGCCGCGCCGAAGCTGATGGCCTCGTCCCAAGACACCGTGCGCCAAGGGTCGCTGGTGTCCTCGCGGATCATGGGGGTGGTGATGCGGTCTCCATGTTGCGCGTAGCCCCAGGCATAGCGCCCCTTCACGCACGAGTGGCCGTGGTTCGCCAGCCCGTCTTTGTCTGGCGTCATTCGCACCACTTGACCGCCCTTCACCTCCGCCTTGAACGAGCAGCCCACCCCGCAGTAGGCGCAGGTGGTCTTCACCACGCGGTCTGGCACGCCGTGCTCAATGACGGATTTGTCCATCAGCGTGGCCGTGGGGCAGGCTTGCACGCAGGCGCCGCAGGACACGCACTCGGAGGAGAAGAAGTCCTCGGCGCTGGTGGCGACGGCGCTGGCAAATCCGCGCCCATCGATGGTGAGGGCGAACGTGCCTTGGATCTCCTCGCAGGCGCGCACGCAGCGCGAGCAGACGATGCACTTCGAGGCATCGAAGGCGAAGTAGGGGTTGGAGGCGTCCGTCGGCGCGTCCAGGTGGTGTTCGCCGTCGCGGTAGCGCACTTCGCGCAGGCCAACGGCGCCGGCCATGTCCTGCAGTTCGCAGTCTCCATTGGCGGAGCAGGTGAGGCAGTCCAGCGGATGGTCTGAGATGTACAGTTCCATCACGCCCCGACGCAGCTTGGCGATGGCCTCGCTCTGCGTGCGCACGGCCATGCCGGCGGCCACTGGCTCCGTGCAGGCGGCGGGGAAGCCGCGCCGGCCTTCGATTTCCACCAAGCACATGCGGCAAGAGCCGAACGCCTGCAGGCTGTCCGTGGCGCAGAGCTTGGGGATGGGGACGCCGGCGGAAACGGCGGCGCGCATGACGGATGTGCCGGCGGGAACAGACACTGCGATGCCATCGACCGTCAGTTGCACAGGGGTTGCCGCCGGGGGAGCAGGCGTGCCGAAATCGATGTCGTGGGCCCTCATGGCGTCATGCTCACCGTTGGCCGCTCACTGTTGGGTGCCCTGCGGCAGGGACAAGGCGCTGCGCACGGGAATGGGCGTCATGCCACCCATTTGGCAGAGGCTCGCTTGCTCCATGACGTCGCAAAGGTCGCTGATGATAGCCAATTCCCCCGCCGGCTGCTCGCTCGCCCGCAGCGTCTCCACGAGCTCTTTGCCGCGCACCGCGCCGATGCGGCACGGGGTGCATTTGCCGCAGGACTCATGGGCGCAGAAGGCGAACGCATAGCGCGCTTGCTCGATGAAATCCACTTGATCGTCGAACACCACGACGCCACCGTGCCCGACGCCGGCGCCCAAGCGCGCCAGCGCTTCGTAAGTGAGCGGCGCATCCAGCTCGGCGCCCTTCAGATAGGCGCCTAGCGGCCCGCCCACTTGCGCGGCGCCGACGGGGCGCCCGCTCAACGTGCCGCCGCCCCAATCGTCAATGAGCTCGCGCGCCGTTAGCCCGAAGGGCAGCTCGAAGAGGCCGCCCCGGCGCACGTTGCCGGCAAGCTGGAACGTCATGGTGCCGGTGGAAGCGCCAACGCCAAGCGCCGCGTAAGCGTCCCCGCCCATGCCGAGAATGGCCGGCACGGCGCACAGCGTGATGACATTGTGGACGAGTGTGGGACGGCCAAAGAGGCCTGCCACCGCCGGCACCGGCGGCTTCGCGCGCACCTCGCCGCGCTTGCCCTCCAAGCTCTCCAAGAGGGACGTTTCCTCGCCGCAGATGTAGGCGCCGGCGCCGATGAAGAGTTCGATGGCGAAGCCTTGCAGCAGCCCCATGCGCTCGGCGACGGCCACCGCCTTCTCGAAAGTCTGCGCGGCGAGGGGATATTCGGAGCGCAGGTAGACGACGCCGGCGTCCGCTCCAGTGGCGCGGCCGGCGATGAGCATGCCTTCGATGAGGCGAAACGGGTCTCCCTCCATGATGAGGCGGTCCGCGAAGGTGCCGGAGTCGCCTTCATCTGCGTTCACCACGATGTATTTTTTGTCCGCCGGCGTGTCGCGCACGGTGCGCCACTTGATGTGGGCGGGGAAGCCGGCGCCGCCGCGCCCGCGCAACCCGCTGGCTTCGACGTCTGCGAGGATGTCGGCGGCGGGGCGCTTGAGCCACTCACGCAGGGCGGCGGCATCGTAGCGGAACGGGTCGCGTCCGCCGCAGCGGCCGAAGATGAGGCGCTGTTGCTGTGCTAAGCCGGGCAGGGCGTCCACCGGGCCCAAGCGCACGGCTTCAAGCTCGTCAATGTTGGTGACGGGGCCGTACGCCACGTCGTCCATTTCGATCATTGGCTCGGTCCACGCAAGGCCGCGCGAGCCGGTGCGCACCACCTCATGCCCGCGCGCCGCCAACGCCTCCGCCACCTCATTCGCGCCCAAGGCGTTGGCAAGCGTCTCGCTTGGAACGTAGGCGATGCTCAAGCGAACAGCGCCCTGACGGTGGCTCGGGCCAACGGGCGCCCATCCACCATCGCGCTCGGGCCGGAAGCGCAGAGGCCCAAGCAGTAAACCGCTTCCAAGCTGACGCTGCCGTCCGCCGCAGTTTCGCCCAACGCGATGCCCAGCTTCTCCTGCACCGCGGCGGTGAGTTCGCGCGCACCCACAGCTTGGCAGGCCTCGGCTTGGCAGAGGCGGATGTGCCGGCGGCCGGGCGCTTCGGTCCTGAGGTCTGAATAGAAGCTCACGATGCCCCGCACTTCGGCGACGCTGAGGTTGAACACATCTGCCACTGTCTCCATGTGTGCTTGCTCGATGGCGCCGAGCGTAGCGGCGACCTCGCGGAGCGCGGAGATGGGGGCGCCGATGCGTCCCACCCAACGCTCGCAGATGTCCCGAACGATTTGCGGTGCATCAGACGGCACGTCAAGCCTCCAAGGCGCACTCGGCGCCGAGGGACGCGCAGGTCTCTTTGAACCAATCGATCACCTCTGGGTGATAGGGGATGCCGTTCGCGGCCCGCTCCGCCAACGTCTCGCGTTCCAAGATGCCCGGATAGACGACGCGCTCCGCGCCCGGCGCCGGCTGGCACTCGCGCAGCCGCTTGAGGTAGGCGTCCATGTCTGCCTTGAACCCGTCAACGTCTGTGAATGTCGCCACATCGAGGGCGATGAAGGAATGCGCGAAGGGAGCGCGCCGGTCTGGCCCCGCGCCCGTGCCGGCGAGCACGGTTGTGAGCACCTCAACCATCAACATCAGCCCATAGCCCTTATGCGAGCCAATCTCCCGCGTGCCGCCGAGGGGCAGCAGCATGAACCCTTCCGGCACAGCCGCTTCTTCCATCACCGGCGAGCCATCGCTCGTCGCCACCCAGCCCGGCGCGACGTGGCCGCCCACGCGCCGCAACAGGCCGATCTTGTTGCCGGCCACGGAGCTCATGGAGGCGTCGAAGAGATAGGGCGTCTCCGTGCCAGACGGCGCCGCGACGCCGATGGGGTTCAAGCCCAGCAGCGGTTCCGCCCCGAAGGTCGGCGTCACATGCACGCCCCCAGAGGTCATGGACAAACCCACCTGATCGTGGGCGAGCGCCCGCTCGGCGTAATAGGCCGCCGCGCCGTAGTGGCCAGCGTTGCGCGCCACCACCATGCCCACGCCGCATTGCTTGGCGCGTTCGATGGCTAAATCCATCGCCGCTGGGCCGACTGCTAGGCCCAGCCCCAAGTCGCAATCCATCACCAGCGCGGCGCCGCGATCGCGCACCACTTTGCGATTCGGCGTTGGGTTGATGTGGCCGCCTTGGAAGCCGGCGACGTAGGCGCGCATCATGTTGCTCACGCCGTGTGAATCGATGCCGCGCGTGTCCGCATAGATGAGCACGTCCGCGGATTGGGCGGCGTCCGCCGGCGGCATCTTCAGCGCCATGAAGAGGTTCTCCACCGTCGCGCGCATGGCTTCCGGCGCCACCCGCACGGCGATGTCTTCCGGCACCTTGAATCGATCGAGCATTGATGCACTCTCCTCCGGTGGAATCAAACGCCGCGAGCGCCGGCCGCGGCAAGCAAGCAGATTATCGCGCCGCTCGCAGGCGGCGACCAACCCAGCCGGCAAAGGCGTTAGGGCACGTTGCCGACCAGCGCTTTGGCCACTTGCTCTAAGGACTCGTGCCGGGTGGCGAAGTTCGGCAAGGTCATCACTTGGTTCAAACCCGCCTCGGACAGGGCGGAAAGCTGGTCGATCAGCGCGTCGCGGGTGCCGATCATGAGGCCAGCGCGCAGCACGTCTGGGGTAAGGAAGCGCTCTTCCTCCGGCAACACCCAGCAACAGTGACCGGCATGGATGCGCTGATGACGGCGTTCCGCCGGCACCTGCTCCATCATCGCCACATAGTCGTCCCAGATGCCGGCCAGGGCGTTGGGCGGTTGGTGGCCGAAGTTGCGGTATTGGTCGTAGGCGAAATGAACGGCCGCCGCGGCCATCGCCCCGCATTGCCCCTTCACCCGTTCGGAATCCACCGCCTCGCCGTCTTCCAGCACGACGATGCAGGTGAGCGCGGTGGTGTAGTAACTATCTCGGTCGATCTCGCGGCCAACTTCCCGTGCGCCCGTCTCGATCATGTGCCAAACGCGCTCCATGTCGGCGGCGGAGCGGGGCGCCGCCATCACCGCGCCATCGCCGTGCTTGCCGGCAAGCCCCAACGAGCGCGGCCCGAAGCCGGAGACATAGAGGGGAATCGGCTCCTCGAAGTTGACGAAGCCCTCGTCCGGCATGATGTGGATGATCGGCTGGCCATCGTCGTTGGTGGCCTCCGCCCCGCGCAAAAGCGGCTGCAGCGCACTCAGATATGTGTCGAACTCTTTGATTCGATGCGGCTTCTTGCCCATGATGCGCATGGCCGTGTTGCCCGCGCCCACGCCGAAGAACGTGCGCCCCGGCGCGAGGGCATTGATGGTGGCGATGCCGGCCGCGTTCACCGCCGCCGGCCGTGTGCCGCTCACGGCCACGCCGGTGCCGAGTTGCATGCGGGATGTGCGCGTCGCCGCCAGCGCCAGCGTGGCGTAGCAGTCCGACCACAGCATCTGGCTGTCCGCCAGCCACGCATGGCTGAAGCCGAGCGCCTCGGCGTGGACAACATAGTCGATGTCGCGGATGTGCGAAGCCACGCAAACGCCAATGTCCATGCAAATCTCCCTCACGCCCCCAAAGTTCAGCAGCCGCTAACTTGCACCGACCGGGGCGCTCGCGCAAGGCCAGTTCTAAGGGCCCTCCATGCGCCAAGCACCCCGGCGTTCCAAGCGCTGTCGGTGCGGTAACATCCTGCCGGGCAGGTAGGGAGGATGCATGGAACTTCGGAATCTCGCCACTGAACCCATCGAGGCGGATGACGAGACGATTCGCGCCGCGTTGGAGGATGCGCATGTGCCGTCGTTGATGAACGCGCTGGTGCATCTCACTGGAGACGCATCGATCATCCGTGGCGACGTGCGCCCGCAAGCGGGGTTCCTGGTCGATCCCCAAGGCGGCATCGACCCAGCCGATCAGGCGGCCATTCGGGCGCAGGCGCTGAGCGTCCTCACGGCGCATCGGGACGGCCAAACCCTGCCGCCGCCGCCAAGCCAAGCGCTTGTGCATGAGATGGTCTGCTTTGCCGCCGGTCAGGAGCTTGAGGCCGAGTACGGGGAGTTCCTCGAGGCGGAGCTGGCCCTGAACGGGGAGGATTCCTATGGCGTGCCGGAGCTGTTGGCGCTGCCGGCTGCGGCGCGCGCGGGCTTCAAGGTAGTCATCGTCGGCGCCGGCATGTCTGGCTTGCTGGCCGGCATCCGGCTGCAGGAAGCCGGCATCGGTTTCATGATCGTGGAACGGCACGGCGACGTTGGCGGCACCTGGCACCAAAACACCTATCCCGGCTGCCGCGTGGACAGCCCAAACCACACCTATTCCTACAGCTTTCAACCCCACGATTGGCCGCAGTTCTATTCGTCCCAGCCGGTGCTGCACCAATACTTCCGCGATTGCGCGGAGCGCTTCGGCTTGCGCAAGCACATCCGCTTCAACACGGATGTGGAAGCGGCCACCTTCGATGAGGCGAGCGGGCGTTGGCGCGTTGACCTGCGGGGCAAAGACGGCGCCGCCGAAACCATTGAGGCGAACGCCATCATCAGCGCCGTGGGCCAGCTCAATCGGCCCAAGTGGCCGGACACTCCCGGCCAAGAGCGCTATCAGGGCATCACCTTCCACTCCACGGAGTGGGAGCACGAGCATGATCTGGAAGGACGCAACGTGCTGGTCATCGGCACGGGTGCGTCGGCGTTCCAGTTCGCCCCGGAGGTGGCCCGCAAAGCCGCCAAGGTGACGATCTTCCAACGCACCGCGCCGTGGATGTTCAATGCGCCGGACTATCACGCCCATGTGCCAGACGGCAAGCATTGGCTGCTCCAGCACGTGCCCTTCTATGCCAAATGGTTCCGCTTCAGCATGTTCTGGCGCATGGCGGAGGGCATCCTCGCCGCGGCGCGCAAAGACCCGGCGTACAACGAAACGCAGCGCGCCATCAGCAAGGAGAACGACCAGCTGCGTGAGCTGCTCACCATGAGCATTGCTGGCCTTTGCGAAGGCGACGAAGCGTTGCTGGGCAAGTTGGTGCCGAACTACCCGGTCGCCGGCAAGCGCATCCTCATCGACAACGGCAACTGGATTCGCGCCTTGCGCCGAGACAACGTGGAGCTCGTCACAGACGCCATCGCCGAGGTCAACGAAACCGGCGTGTTGACGGCGGACGGGGTGCAACACGATGGCGACGTGCTCATCTACGGCACTGGCTTCACCGCGGCGAAGTTCCTGTGGCCGATGCGCATCACTGGCCGCGGCGGCAAGACATTGGAGGGGCACTGGTGCGGCGACGCGCGGGCTTACCTCGGCATCAGCGTGCCGAACTTCCCGAACCTCTTTTGCATGTACGGCCCGAACACGAACATCGTGGTGAACGGCAGCATCGTGTTCTTCTCCGAATGTGAAATGCGCTACATCCTGGGCTGCCTCAAGCTCTTGATCGAGGATGGCAAGCGCGTCATGGATTGCCGCGAGGACGTCCACGATGCTTACAACGAGCGCATCGACGAGGGCAACCGCAACATGGCTTGGGGCATTTCCAAGGCACCCACTTGGTATCGCAACGACAAGGGCCGCATCGCGCAGAATTGGCCGTTCACGCTGCGCGAGTTCTGGAGCCAGACTCGGGCGCCAAACCCTGCGGACTACGTCTTCACTTGAGCATGCATTCGGCGTCGCGCGCACACGCTCGGCCATCGCGCGAGCGGCCGCGGCGCAGCGACGCCGAGCCGAACAGGAGGGAATTCGTTGAAAGTCGCTCTCATGTCGAACCCGTACAACCGGGTGGATTTGTTCCAAGCCGCCGGCTTCGAGGTGCTCGAAGGCCCGACGCGCACCACCGCAGAAATGATCGAACTGCTGCGAGACGCGGACGGCGCCTTGGTGAACATCATCCCCGCCACCTCCCGCGAGGTGCTCGAGGCGTGCCCGAAGCTCAAGGTGGTGAGCCGCATGGGCGTGGGGGTGGATTCCATTGATCTCGACGCCGCCACGGATTTAGGCGTGCTCGCCTGCAACACGCCGGGCGTCAACACCACCGAGGTGGCCGACCATGCCGTGGCGCTATTGCTCGCATTGACGCGGTGCCTGCACGGCTCCATCGGCCTGACGCTGGCCGGCAAGTGGGGCACAGATCGCGAGGCCGTGCGTAGCCACCAGCGCGCTGTGCGCCGCATCGCCGGGCACCGGGTGGGCATCATCGGCTTCGGCAACATCGGGCGCGCGTTCGCGACGCGCATCAAGGGCTTCGGGCCCAGCGAGATACTCGCGCATGACCCTTATGTCCCCCAACTCACGGGAGACCTGTACGGGGTGCGCATGGTGGGTTTCGACGAGCTGTTGGGCGAGTCGGACTACATCAGCATCCATTGCGCGGCCACCTCCGAGACGCGCCACATGATCGATTCCAACGCCTTGGGGCAGATGCAGGAAACGGCGCTCCTCGTGAACACCGCGCGCGGCCCGCTCATCGACGGCGGCGCGTTGGCCGCGGCGCTCCGCGATGGCAAGATCGAGGGTGCGGCCCTCGATGTGACGGAAGTGGAACCCATCGACCGGCAGGATGCGCTGCTCACCGCGCCGAACATCATCATCACGCCGCACATTGCCGGCTTCTCGCCGACGTTTCTTGCCGAGTGCCCCAAGCTGCAAGCGGAGAACGTCATTCGGGCGCTCACCGGCAAGCCGCCGCACGGGCTCGCAAACCCAGAGGTCATCAAGACCATCGCGGTGATGCGCGGCGGCGACGGCGGGCGGTGGGCCGGCATTCCAGACTTTTCGACGGCGCTCGCGGTTTGACGGCGCCACGCGGCAATGGCGCGTCTTGCGCGCCGCGTGAGCCTTCGCTGCGCAGCGCCATATCTATCTGAACCGGCACGGATTAGGGGAACGACAAAATGGACATGGGCCAAACCTCACATAAGCAGCTCACCCGCATCGGCGTGTTCTATGACGGCGGCTATTTCTCGCATGTGAGCAACTATTACCGCTACGACCACGAGCGTGGCCAGCGCATCAGCATCCACGGCCTGCACGAGTTCATCCGCGAGGAAGTGGGGCACTTCGAGCAGACCAATCCGCAACACTGCCACATCGTTGAGGCGCACTACTTTCGCGGACGGTTCTCCGCCGAAGAGGCCCAAGAGCGAGACATGCTGCTCGGCGAGCGGCAGTTCGAGGATGCCCTGATGAAGGCCGGCGTGACGACGCACTTCCTACCCGTTTCCAATCGCGGCGCCGATGAACCAAAAGAGAAGGGCGTGGATGTGTGGCTGGCGCTGGAGGCGTTTGAGCTCGCCATGCACAAGGGCTTCGATGTGGTCACCTTGATTTCCGGCGATGGGGACTATGTGCCACTGGTGCGAAAGCTGAACGCCTTGGGCATCCGCGTGATGGTGACGGCGTGGGACTTTGACTTGCCGGACGGGCGCTCCGGCACGCGCACGTCTCAAGCCCTGATCGACGAAGTGACTTATCCCGTGATGATGGACGCCATCATCAACGACCGGGGGCGGCGCAACACCATCGAAAAGCTGTTCGTCACGCCACGCTCGGCCTTGGTGCCGCCGCAGCCCCGCCCGCCGGCACAGTCAATCAGCGCCGTGGCGCAGACGGAAAATGGGGAACGGCTGGTCGGGGTGGTCGGCAGCATGCCGCTGCACCGGGATTTCGGCTTCGTGGCGCCGGAACAGGGTGATGAGAACCTCTTCTTCCACCAAACGTGGGTGGAGAACTGCTCGTTTCATGAACTGCGCCCGGGAGACCGGGTGGAGTACACGCCAGACGTCAATCCAAACACCGGGCGGCCCGTGGCCATGCGCATCGTGCGGCTGTAGGCGGCGCCGCGCCCACTGGCTAGAACGCCGCCCGCGCCGTCGCCGATGCACGGCGAGCGCTCGCAAGCCGTATCGCAGCCACGCCCAGTGCGTTAAGTTGTGCGTGTGTCCTACGGGCGACAAAGGCGGAGATGCTGGAACTTGGTGGATTGAATTGGTGGGCCATCCTGCTGGCAACGGTGGCTTCCTTCGCTTTGGGCTGGCTGTGGTACGGGCCGCTGCTCGGCAAGGCGTGGCTCGACGCGCTCGGCAAGAAGGCCGAGGACTTGGAGCCGAGCCCGATGCCCTTCATCATCAGCTTCGTCACGGCGCTGGTGACGTGCGTAGTGCTGGCCGCCATCATGCAGGGGCTTGGCATCGCCAACGTGGCCGGCGGCTTGGCGCTCGGGCTCATCGCTGGCGTCGGCTTCATCGCCGCGTCCATGGCCTCCGACAGCGCATTCTGCGGCTGGGGCGCGAAGCTCTGGGCCATTCAAGCGGGGTATCGCGTGGTCTACAGCGTCATCATGGGCGGCATCATCGGAGCTTGGCCGTAGCCGGAGCGCCGGCGTTCACTTCACGGTGGTGGAGTTCGCTTAGGCGCCCCCGCCGCGCCTGTTGCGTGAACGCCGGCCTTCAGCCCTGCTAGCCAGGCGTCGCGCTCCACACCATGAAGTCGCCGCCCATTGGCATGGGCCCGCCAGAAACGGCCACTTCCGGCTTCACGCCTGTCACTTGGCGCCGGCCGGCGCGCCCCTGCAACTGCTGGATGCAATCCGTGTGCATCCAGAAGCGGGTGCGGCCGCAGCCGATGTTGCCACCGCTCGGCTGCACCGGGTTCGGCCCGGCGATGCTGATGTCCGTCTGATAGAAATCCAACGCTTCGCCAAACTTCAGGCCCCGGTAGCCGAGCCCCTCGATGTGGAACTGATGGAACAGGGTGAAGCCGTCGTACATGTTCTCGAACGAAACATCGGCCGCGCTGATGCCGGCGCCCTCGTAGAGCTTGCGCGCCGTGCGTGCGGTGTCGGCCTCCACTTCGTCGAGGGTGGCCGTCATGCTCCTGGCCCGCGTGCGGCTTGATGCATGGCCCAAAATGTACACGGGCTTCTGACGCATGTGCTGAGCCCGGTCCGCGGTGGTGAAGAGGTAGGCGGCGGCCGCCATGATCGGCAGGTCGTTGTCGAGCAGGTTGGCGGGCTTGGCAATCCAACGGGCGGTGTTGTAATCCTCCGCGGTGATGTCCTCTGGGCGATGCTGCGCCCAATAGCCCTCTGGGAACAGCAAGCCGTTGCGCCGCGAGTTCTCCATGAAGGGCGCCATCATTTCATGGCGTTTGCCGTACTTGCGGCAGTACTCGGCGAATTGCAGCGCCGTGCCGTAGCACACCGGCGTGCCCCATAAGGCGTGGATGGCAACGTTGCCGGGCAGCGCGTCGCCGGCGCTGGCGCCCCCTTGTCCGTACCGCCCCGCGTAGTTGTGCCACGCCTTCAACACCAAGCAGGTGTGGGCGAGGCCATCGCCAACGGCTTGCGCGGCCACGCAGATGGCGCGCGTCATGCAACCGTCGCCATGCATGGCGAACTTCACGCCGCTGAGTTCCGGCATGTTCTTCAGCACCCACGGGGCGCTCAGTTGCGCCAAGCCGTCCAAGGGGTCGTCCGTGGCGGCGAAGGCATCGAGCATCTCCGCCGGCACTGGCCTGCCCTTGGGCCAATGGGCGCCGGTAGTGGTGGTGGGATCGAGCACGAGGCCATCGATCGCCGCAGGGTCAACGCCGGCGTCCTCAATGGCGCGACGCAGGGCGAGCAGGCTGATGGCGCCCACGCTGGTCTCGGGCTGGCCATCCCAGCGCCGCGCCGTGGGCGAGTGGCCGATGCCCACCGCGGCCACTTTGCCGCGATGTTCCCACAACCCCATGCCCTCGTTGGCCCGGAACATGGCGGCCGGCGCGCGGTGCGCCTTCATGCTTCGGCCCCAACGACGCGCCACTCCGGCACCCGCTGGCCATTGGCCGTGGCCTCGAAGATCACCTCCACCGCGGCGCCCAGCGGCACCTCATCCACCGGAGTGCCGGGCAAGTGGGAGTAAAGTTGGATGTCGTTGTCTTCTTCCAAGGCGATCACGGCGACGTTGAAGGGCTGGTCTGCCTGCAGCAAGCGCACCGGGGAATCATGCACCACCGCGTAGTTCTGAATGACGCCGCGCCCGCTCATCTGCTGCCACTCCAAGGCCGTGTCCGCACGGCACTCGCCGCAACGGCGCGAAGGAGGGTGCTGCAATCTGTCGCAGGCGGCGCACCGTTGGATGACCAGCCGCCCCGCATTGGCGGCTTCCCAGAATGGTCGCGTTAGATCGTCTGGCGCCACACCCTGCTTCACGCTGCCTCCGCATCGCCCTCGTTGTGAAGCGAGCCATTGAACGCGAGGCCACGGCATCGGGTCAACCGCTTGTGGCGGAGCGAGCGGAGCGGGAGGTGCCGCGGGGCCGCACTCGCATGTCTTGTACGCTAGCGGCGGCTGCGCGACGGTGGGCGAGGGCTGGCGTCGCTTGGCCGTCGGCGCAACCCGTGGCGCGGCGGGGCATCCCGCCTCGGTCTCGCGGCCTTATACTTGGCGTTTTCGGCGGATGGCGAACATGGCGGGGCTGGCGCGGCGTAAGAGGGTCGGCTTTGTCAGTTTGGGTTGCCCAAAAGCGCTGACGGACACCGAGCGGATCGTCACGCGGCTCAAGGCGGAGGGCTTCGACGCCGCGCCGACCTACGACGAAGCAGACCTCGTGGTCGTCAACACCTGCGCGTTCATCGACAGCGCCGTCGAAGAATCCTTGGACGCCATCGGCGAAGCCATCAAGGGATGCGGCCGCGTCGTCGTGACCGGCTGCCTCGGCGCCAAAGCGGATGTGGTGACCCAAGCGCATCCCAACGTGCTTGCTGTGACGGGGCCTCATGCGCCGGAAGCGGTTGCCGCTGCGGTGCGTCGCGCCTTGCCGCCGCCGTTGCCGCCGCACGGTGCGCCGCTGCCCCACCACGGCGTGAAGCTGACGCCGCGGCACTACGCTTACCTCAAGATTGCAGAAGGCTGCAACCACCGCTGCACCTTCTGCGTCATCCCCAGCCTGCGCGGCAAGCTGGCTTCCAGGCCCATTGGGGATGTGCTGCGGGAAGCCGAATCGCTGGCCGGCGCCGGCGTCAAGGAACTCTTGGTCGTCTCCCAAGACACGTCCGCTTACGGCGCGGACATCCGCTACCAGCCCGATGCATGGCGCGGCAACCGGCTGCCGTCGAACTTGGTCGCCCTGTGCGAGGCGTTGGGCGGCATGTTCGCCTGGGTGCGGCTGCACTACATCTATCCCTATCCGCACATCGACAACCTGCTCCCGCTCATGGCCGACGGCGCCTTGCTGCCGTACTTCGACGTGCCCTTGCAGCATGCATCCCCGGCGGTGCTGCGCCGCATGCGCCGCCCAGCGGCCACGGAGAAAACATTAGCGCGCATTCGCCGCTGGCGCGAAGCGGTGCCAGACATCAGCTTGCGCAGCACGTTCATCGTCGGCTTCCCCGGCGAGACGGACGCTGAATTCGACGAGCTATTGGATTTTCTGCGCGAGGCGCGGCTCAACCGGGTTGGCTGCTTCACCTACTCCAACGTGGACGGCGCCACGGCGAACACATTGCCTGGGCAGGTGCCGGAGGCGGTGAAGCGGGAACGCTATGACGCGCTCATGGCGCTGCAAAGCGAGATCAGCGCCGATCTCGGCCAAGCACGGGTAGGGCGAGTCGAGGAAGTGCTGGTGGACACCACCACCGCCACCGGCGGCGTGGGACGCACCAAGGGCGACGCGCCGGAGGTGGACGGCGTGGTGCGTTTTCGCGGGCGAGCCAAGGCCGGTGAGTTCACCCAGGTGCGCATCGTGGAGGCGGGCCGCTACGACTTGGAGGGGGAAGTTGTGGCGGACGCCTACATCGAGCCGAACCTCATTGCTCGATCGGCGGGGTAAGCGTTGCATCAGCGGCTCCGTATGCTCCGCTTGGCCTCCTGACAACGATCATCTCGCGGCTGCACACCCCTAGACATGGTTTCCTTCCACATTTGATGGGACGGTGCCACAACAGATCTCGCCGCCCGCGGCCGCTAGCAAGGTCAGCTGGCGGGGCGGGAAGTAGCTCTGCGACGGGGCGTGTACTGCCTGTGCCATGACGACGCCCGCACCACGCCTGTTTCAGCCCGGCGCTGGCGCAGCGCCGCCCGCGCTCACCGGACGCGACAGCCAACAGACAGTCTTATCGCGCTGCCTTGGAGACTTGGTTGCCGGCGGGTCGCCACCCCACGATGTCGTCTTGCTCGGCCCGCGCGGCAATGGCAAAACCGCGTTGCTGCATTGGTTCCGCACCGCTTGCGACACGGCCTCGGTGGATGTGGTCGCCATGACGCCGCAGCGCATTCCCAATCACGGAGCCTTGGTGGACGCGCTCGCGCCGAGACGCGGCATGGCCAAGTGGCTGCCGCGTAAGGTGGGCGTTTGGGCCCCTAGGCTCTGCCGAGCGCCAACTCGAGGGCGCGGCCCACAAGGACCTCACACGCGCATTGACAGGGCGCTGCCGTCGCAGACCAGTTGCCGTGCTGCTCGACGAAGCGCACACGCTGGCCCTCGACGTTGGCGGCACATTGCTGAACGCCAGCCAGCAAGTGCGTGCCAATGCGCCGTTCCTGCTGGTGCTGGCCGGCACGCCGGGGCTGCCGGATCACCCGAGCGCAATGAATGCTTCATTCTGGTCTCGGCTGGGCGAAGGCCTGTTGGGCGTCGGCCGCTTGGCACGGGCCGCGGCTGAAGAAGCGCTAGTGCGACCACTGGGGACTCAAGGCGTCGCCATCGACGCGGACGCCCTAAGCGCAGTGGTCGAACACAGCCAGCGCTACCCCTACTTCATCCAGCTCTGGGGCGATGCGCTGTGGAAGCAACATGCCGCAACGGGCGCGACGACCATCACCGCCGCCGCCGTCGCCGCTGCCCGACCCAGCGTGGCTGCGAGCGTGTCGGACTACTACCAAAGCCGATACCGGGAACTTCGAGCGCAAGGCCTGCGCACCGCCGCCATCGCGGTCGCGCAGCTCTTTCAGGCCCGAGCGGATGCCACGGCACGGGAGCAGGAGCTAGACGCGGCCCTAGCGGCTGCCGGCATTGAAGACGCCGCCGAGCGTGCCGCCACCCTCGACGGCCTGAACCGCTTGGGCTACGTCTGGTGTCCCCCGGGGCAATTGCCCCCGATTGCTTGGAGCGCCGGCATACCCTCGCTGATGACGTTCATGCTGGAAGGGGTTTCAGAGCCGAGCTGAGTCCTTAAACGCAGGTTGCCGCCGCCAATCGTCGGGCGGATGGCCGATCTGATTCCGCTGTCGGAGCTAAACGGCCCATCTCGGGACCGGCGAAGACGGATAGAGGCGCGGTGCCCGTCGGTTTCTCCGGCAGTTACGACTCACCCGACGCCGACGACTGCTCCAACCTCTCGCGTAGTGCCTGCAATGTCTCTTCGCCGTAAAGCCAAGATCTAGTCCCCCTCCGTGAGGATCCGAGCCGTTTTGCTAGTGGGGTCAGCTTATGGTGAGTTCCTTCGAATTCCACGCCCGTCTTGCCATCAATGACTTTACACACTTTGTTTCGGTCCTTTACAAAGGTCAGAGTAGCACCGATCTCAATCCCAACCATTGAGAAAGTGAAATTGTCTTTGCGCTCTCTTTCAATGTGTTCTCTCTCACTTTTGTGTTCCTTGGCCCTCATACGATACTCCTCTCCAGCCAATGGAATGATCCTGTTGCCGGTCAGGAATCGTTCCCTTTGATCTGTTTCGTACAGCTTCAATTCAACGCATGTGATGTCCAATTCGTACTTTTCGACTAACCAAAGAACAGTCGTCGTGATCTCTTGTGAAAATCCCGCGGAAGCCAAGATGATTCGAGGACACTCTGTCTCGATGATCTCCCATGGGTCCAGTTCGGATTCTGCCCTCTTTTCTGTCATTTTTTTCAAGTGTTCCGTTAGCAGTTCCTCTGCCTTTTCTCTGTAATCCACGACGCCCACCCCATCGCCATCATTGCCGTCTCCACCTAGTCCGTTAGGTGGTGGCGCTTGCGGTATTTTGGCTTCCAAGTACTCGCTATGCGCATCGATGATCCTATCTTGCGTCATGTTCGACACCATCGCGGCGTACCGTATCGCCTGTAGTTCGGCGTGACCGCCAGTTTGAGAGCGTTTCAATTCGATCACCACCAGCCTAGCCTCGTTATCTAGCGCTAGCAGATCGATACGGCGCCCGGAGCCTTCCCAATCCCCAAACTCGGTGGCAATGATGAAGAGCCCTTCCTCTAGTGGATCGGGATTGGCTTTCAAGGCATCCTGCAAGTCATTCTCTTTCACGCCCTTGTCCTCCAAGGCGTGCGCCTCGACACCTGTCAATCCGCCATCTTGCCAACGAAATAGCGACATTCCTTACTCCTCATGCGCCAGATGCACGATCGGCTCTCAGCCCCTTGGCCGAGTTTCGCAGCATACCGCAGCATCCGACCATTGTACAACTGCACGACCCCTCACTTCACTTTCCTGAACAGGATCATCACCTTCTGGACAGTGCCGCGCCCAAGGAAGCCCTTGGGCGCGGCGGTTCGGCAGCCTATGAGTTGAAAGACAACATAGGAGACCGAACGATGCGGATGTTGGCACAAGACAGGGCGTTCCACCTGAGGCTGCGGGTGGACGGGACGGACGACCCGGAGGCGCTGCGCCGGCTGCGTTAGCTGGAGGGGATCGACCGGATCCGGAAGGAGGTGGGGCTGGCGGCGTTCGGGGTGGGGCGGAGCACCTACTACGAGAGGAGGAAGCGCTGGCAAGCACCGTGGCGGAGATCTAGCCGAAGACGCTGCGACAGCTCACGAAAGCTCAGATTCCGCATCGACCGTGGGTGTGACGGCCAGCACTCGCATCCACCATAGGATGATCGCAAGCATGCCGCCGACGAGAGGCATCGCGTGAGCGATTTGATGCCCAACGCCAGGATTCGAGTGTGCAAGCAGCACATAGAGCACATGCACGATCGGCAGCGTCAGCAGAGCGCAAACAACTGTGTTTAGGGCACGTCGGTTCAAGCTGCGTATGAAATCGAGCGCTTCGGCGTCATCCTTCAATCTGTTGAGCCACAAGGTAGCCACCGATAGCACAAACGCCAACGAAGCGTAGAGTTGCGTCGGCGGAAGGTCGGCCATGCTCATGGCTTGGACCGTGCGAACTGCCTATTGAACTCGGCGATGTACCGCCGAAACACGAACTGCCGACCCAACCAGGATCGGGAGCAATCGAACGTCTCCAGGTTTCGCTCCTGTGCGCCTTTCTCATGAACGGAAAGACACCCTCGCCTGCCCATGTCCGCGATCTTCCCATGGACTTCCTTCGGTGGCCGCTGCTGCGGCAACAGATAGCGTATGTCGAGACGTTCACGGCCTTGGAACTCCCGCGCTTGCAGCGCTGCCAGTTTGTTGCCGTCCTCGCGGTAGTTGAAGAGCACTCGTATGGTGAGCTTCGGGTTGCTCCGCAAGCGGTCACGAACCCGCTCTACGACATCGTCATCGCGGTAGAGACCCGAGGAACGATCGCCATCGTCGCGTACGATCAGTGTCTTCTTGGCGCTATCTAGCACATCCAGAAACGCGCCCTTGGCCACACCATCGTCATTTTTGATGCGGTGCTTGTGCACCGTCAGCAGGTTGCATGTCATCCAAATGAGGACGTAAAACATGCCTCCGACGACGGCCACTATTGCGATTGCCACTTCGGTTCCTCCCCCAAGCCGAAAGGGCCCCAAGGTTCTCAACCGGCCTGCGAAGGGCGCAGCCGCCTCGGAACCTGCCCTGAACAGGGCAGGTAGTGTAACCCCAACGGGGCCTTCGGAACGCCCGCCGAGTTCGCTAGGATGATGGCCGCGGCCGCCTGACCACAAATGTCTAGGAGGTCGCTGATCCTCCACATTTCCCTCCCGATTAGTTTCCCACGGGATAGACGAGAGAACGCACTGGGGCGTGGGCCGTGCGTTCGGGCCTGCGCCGGAGGCGGGAGGCGCGGCGGGACAAGGACAAGGCGTCGATTCGCGCCTAGGCGGAGCATCCGTTCGGGTACGGCAAGGTTCGCTGCCGCCAGCCCGTGCTATCCTCGCCCCTTTCGGCAAGAGCAACTCTGCGTCATGTGGCACCTGCTTGAAGATTTCCTCGAGCAATCCTTGGCCATGAAGATTTTCGTGCTGTGGGGGTGGCTCTCCATTGCGCTCATGGCTTCAAGTTTCGTCGTGTCGCTGCCGGCGGTGTTCACGGGCGAATAAGCGCAGCGCGGCAAGTCCATGTGGCTTTCGTCGCTTTCGGAGGCACAACGGCGGGCGCTCTTGGGGCTTGCCCACAATGTCGTCGTGTCCGATGGGCTGCTCGACCCCAACGAGGAGTTCATGTTGGACGAGTTCAAGCGCGAGATGGCGCTGAACCCGGCCACCCAGAGCGGCTACTTGGAGTTGGACGGCATCGATGCCGTGTTCTCCACGCGCCGGGCGCGCGCCGTCGCCATGCTGAATCTCTTGCGGCTGAGCTACGTCGACGGTGCCTTTGAGATCGAGGAGGAGTGCCTCCTGAAGGATGTGGCCGCGGCGTTCGGCATCGCGGAGGCCGAATTCCTGCTGATGAACAACTGGGTCAAGCGGCTAGTCGCCTTGGAGCAGGAAGCGGGCGGCTTCATGTCTGCATAGGCGCTCGGGCGTTCCTGCTCTCCACCCCTATGCCTGCTGCCCCGACACTCCCTCCCTGTCTGTCTCATCTGCCCCGAACGTCCGCCCGGAACGCCGCCAACACAGGGACTGCCTTAGCGCCCCAGCAGCACGCGCTTTGCCTCGTTCAGCTGCGCAGCGAGGAAACTCGTGCCGCCTCGGTCTGGGTGCAGCTTCTGGATGAGCCGTCGGTGGGCATCCACCACGTCTTGCTCGCTGGCGCCCGCTTCCAAGCCCAGTATCTCCCGCGCTTGGGATGGCGTCATCGGCCCATCGGCTTCGCGCGCCCTTGGGCCAGTTGCCCCATCATCGTCCACGGCTTCGCCGAACCGACGCTCTAGGTAGCTGTCGAACAGCCGCACCGAGTCCTGCTCACGCAAACTGTCGCGCAGCGCCCGCAGCTCACCTTCAGCGAGGGTGGAGAACGGGCGCCCCGCGAACGCGCCGGCCAACGCCTTGCCATCCATTTCGCCAGAATCGTGATCGAGCGTCATCTTGAGTTCAGCGGTGGCCACTTCCGACGCATCGGGCGCCGCGCGGCCGGCGAACGTCCCGCCGAGAGCGCCGCCGGCGGCTGGCCCAAAGCCACGCAAAAACGGCGCCCAACGCAACAGTCCCAACCCGCGCCGCAGGAACGGAAAAATCGCCGCGCCCAATGCCGCCAGCCAATGCAGCCGCCCGGTGGCCGCGAGCAAGCCCAAGCCGGCGATGAGCGCGATGGCAGCGCTGGTGAGCAGCAACGAACCCTTGCTTGGCCGCGCCTTGGCCCAAAGCGCATTGACGAGGAGCAGGAACGCCGCGCCCGTGATCACCGCGATCAGAACGAGGATCATCGAAGTTGCGCGAGCAGCCGCCCGGCCATCGGGTTCGCCAAGGCGCGTTCCAAGCCGCTGCGGCCGGTGGCGGCAAAGGTCGCCACCGCCCGCAGCAAGCCGCGCAACTCCGCGGCGCCGCCGGGCGCGAACGGCAGGTGGGCGCCACCCGTCAGCGCCGCGAGTTCCCTGAACACCGCGGCGGCACGCGGGTCATTGCCCTCTTGGAAGATGAACATCGGCACGTTGTAGAGCGCGAGCCGCCCGGCCGCGGCGCCGGCGCGCGCTGCATCCTCCTCGAAGCTGTCGCCCACCAGGATTAAGGCGCGAATGGGGTGCTCAGCCGCCTGCCGCGCCGCATGGTCGATGACGCGCACGATTTGCGTCATCCCGCCAAGGCAGCGCACGCTCAGCATGGCGCGCAGCAAGGCGTCTGGCGTCGCGCTCCACCGCGAGTGCTTGAGTTCCCCCGCGCCGCGGAAGAAAACGAGTTGCACGGCCAGTTGCGCGGCGTCCCGCGCTGCATGAAACAGCTCCGCGTGCAGGGAACAGGCGAGGTCCCAACTCGGTGCCCGGCTCGCGGTGGCGTCCATCGCAAAGATCAGCCGCTGCGTGCCCTGGCGCGGCTGCGCCGCCTGCGCGGTGGCGAGAAAACGATCCACCTCGCCGGCCTTGGCGGGGGTGTTCGATGTGGTCTTTGGCAACTTCGTCATGGATGCGGGACAATCCGGCGCAATTCGTCCTATCATGCCAATCACCACTCGCTCTGGGAACCCGATTTGGAAGAAGCCGATACCGTAAAGTGGCTCGAGCAGCTTAAGGTGGAGCATCGGGATCTGGATGACGTGATCAAGATTCTGATTGACAGCCGGCACCCCGATCTCATGAAGATTCAGCGGCTGAAGAAGCGCAAGCTCCGCTTGAAGGACATGATCAGCCGGTTGGAGAGCGAGCTCATCCCGGATCTCGATGCGTGACCGCGCCGCTGCTCACAGTCGCCATCTCGTCCCGCGCGCTCTTTGACCTGGACGAAAGCAACCGCATCTACGAAGAGGAAGGCTTAGACGCCTACCGCAGCTATCAAATCGAGCGCGAAGAGGTGCCGCTCGACCCGGGCGATGCGTTCTCATTCGTCAAAAAACTCTTGAAAATCAATGGATCTCTGGATGAGCCCGGCGTCGAGGTCATCCTGCTTTCGCGCAACAGCGCAGACACCGGCCTGCGCATCTTCAACTCCATTCGCTCCCACGATCTGGAGATCACCCGCGCCGCGTTCAGCGGCGGCTCCAGCCCTTATCGCTATGTGGGGCCGTTCCGCTGCGACCTGTTCCTTTCCACCGATGCGGATGATGTGGCTCGCGCGCTCCAGAGCGGTGCCGCCGCGGCGACGCTCTTTGGCCGGCGGACGCGGCCGCGGCGCGAGTCCCAACAGCTGCGCATCGCGTTCGACGGCGACGCGGTGCTGTTCTCGGACGAAGCCGAGCGCGTTTTCGAAACCGAGGGGATGGAACAGTTCAGCGCCAGCGAGGCCGCCGCGGCGGACAAGCCGCTCGCCGGGGGGCCGTTCAAGCGCTTCTTGGCCGGCTTGCATGGCTTGCAGCGCCGGTTGCCCCACGATGACTGCCCCATCCGCACCGCGCTTGTCACAGCGCGCGAGGCGCCCGCCCACGAGCGTGTCATCAAGACGCTGCGCGCATGGGACATTCGCTTGGACGAAAGCCTGTTTCTAGGCGGGCACGAGAAAGCGGACTTTTTGGAGGCGTTCGAGGCGGACGTGTTCTTTGATGATCGGCAGCAAAACTGCGAAAGCGCGAGCGAGCACACCGCGGCCGGGCATGTGCCGCGGGGCGTGGTGGACGCCGCGCCCGATCACCCAGAGCGCGAGGGGCGCGCCAGCGACACTTGAGGCGCTGGCAGCGGCGGCGCTCATCCACACGCGAACCGCGGCGCAAGCCGCTCCGTGGCCTAAGGCGATACCCAAATCGGCGAGCTCCAAGCCCGCTCTTGATGCGTCGCCGGTAGGTCCGGGTTCGGCGCAATGCCGAGGCGCACCGCATCCCAAGTGGACCAACGGCAGCTAGGGTTCTCCGATACGCGAGCGTAGTAGAAGGCGCGTTGGCCGGGCGTGAAGTCTGGGTCTGTCCACACGGCGCTCAGTTGGGTCGCGCCCTTGTCGCGGCTCGCGGAGCAGTCATCGAGATCCACTTCGGCGCCGTTGTCTGGGCAGCGCCCGTTCGCATCCGGCATCAGGCTATCTGAGCAGGCCACGTCGTACACCCGCTCGTGAGCGCTGCCATCCTGCATCCAGCCCTTCACCACTTGCGCCCGCTGCAGCCAGCCGCCCTCCGTGTCCCGCAACGCCAACAACGCGAAGGTTGGCGCGCCCTCGCCTTCCTGAAGCTCGCCGCCCATGGGTACGCCGCCGGCGTAGCCGGCCGCCACCAAGCCACGCGGGTCTTGCGCTGCGGCATCCAAGCCAAAGCCGCCAAAGAAGCGCACGCGAATGCGCGGCCCGGAGGTGGCAAAGGTTTCGCGGCGGCGCATGGCGTCGTAGAGCGCAGCGCGGTTGTTCTCTTCCGCCCACACGCCGGCGAGGCCGCCGGTGCCGTGGGTCGCTTGGCGCGGCGTCCAGAAGCCCGTCCATCCCGCGGCGTCGTCCCCAAAGGCGCTGCCGCGCGATTGCGGCGTGTTGCCGCGGCTGGTGAAGTGGTTGTCCTCCTCGAACGAGCCGCCGGTCACGTGAGAGTCGCTCGCGCCCACCACGCCCACTTGATACGGGTTGAAGCCGCCGCGCTCGTCCATCGCGAGCCCGGTCTTCAGCGCGTCGCGCCAATAGCCGCCCTTGAAGATCGAGATCGGGTTCTTGTTGTCACGCCGGTTCAGGTAGTAACGCACGATCTGAAAGTCCGCCCAAGGATCGTCTGGCGAGAGAGTGGGGTGCGTTTCCGAGGTGCCTTTGTTCTGGCTCACCTCCACCAGCGGCTCGTTGCGCATGCGCTTCGCGGCGAAGGCCGCGTCGATGGGCTCGCCGCGCCAAGATTCGGTGTCCGGAAAGGCAAGGCCATCGCTTTGGTTCATGTTGTGCGGAATGGCCATGCCTTCGATGCCCGCTTTGCGCAGGCCGTCGAGCCAATCCCACAGCGCTTCCGGGTCTGCCGCGTCACGGGCGCTGAACGGCATGTCGGGCACCTCGGCGCCGCGGAAGATGACGTTGCGATGCAGATGCCGCATGCCCGGCGACAAGCTGTACTCATAGCCGATGAATGCCGTGAACACGCCGGGGCGGTTGTGGCGTTCGGCCGCCGCCGCCGTGTGCCGCCATGCCCGGGCGATCACCGCATCTCCGGCGATCTCGTGCCCGGATTGCACCAGCCGAATGAACTCCCCGCGCACTGCGTAGTAGTCCGCGACGCCCTCCGGCATGATCTTCGCGCCCACAGGGTGCCCATAGGTCGGGCTTTCCGGGTCCACCAACGCGGCGTGGATGCCGAGGTACTCGGCGTGGTCGGTGACGGCGAGGAAGTCCAGCGGGGCGCCGGAGAGCCGCGCCGATTGGCCAGAAGGAAGCGCGAGCGGGGCGCCTTGTGCGAACAAGTAGGCGTCGTCCGGCGTGGTGCGGTTGTTCCCCATGAAGGCGTCGAAGGAGAACGTGGTGTGGATGTGCAGGTCGCCAAAGAAGGCGGAGCGCTGCGGGGTGTCCTCCGCGCTCCCGGCGACGGCGAAGAACAGTGCCATGGCTGCCGCCGCGGCGCGTTGCGAAGTCGTTAGGGTGGCGCTCATGGGCGTTCTCCCTCGCTCGATGACGGCGCCATGCTGCGCCATTGCGAAGCCAGCGGGCAAGGCCTTGGCTGCCGCGCCACCTGCCGGCGCTTGCGGCATCTAGGCAATCGGGCTATTAGTGGCGGCAAGATGAAGCTCCAACAGCTCCGCTACGTTGTGGAAGTGGCTCGCAACGGCCTCAACGTGTCTGCCACCGCGCGCAAGCTCTACGCCTCGCAGCCGGGCATCAGCAAGCAGATTCGCTTGTTGGAACACGAGCTCGGCGTGGAGATCTTTGCCCGCAGCGGCAAGCATCTGACGCGGCTTACACCGGCCGGCGAGGCCATCGTCGCCCTCGCCGGCGAGATTCTGAGGCAAGTGGAGAACACCAAACGGGTGGCCCACGAATACCGCAACGAGCGGCAAGGGAGCCTCGCCATCGCCACCACCCACACGCAAGCGCGCTACGCGCTGCCGCCGGTCATCAACGCGTTCCGCGCCCGCTATCCAGACGTGGCGTTGCACATGAACCAAGGCACGCCGATGCAAATCGCGGAGCTTGCCGCCACCGGCGCGGCGGATTTCGCCATCGCCACGGAAGGCATCGAGCACTTCAAGGACCTCGTGATGATGCCCTGCTATGAATGGAATCGCGTCATCATCGCTCCGCAAGGGCATCCGCTGACGGAGCAGGGCACCGTAACGCTGGCAGACTTGGCGGCGCAGCCGCTGGTCACCTACGTGTTCGGCTTCACCGGCCGCTCGCGCTTGGACGAGGCCTTCGCCGCGGCAGACCTCACGCCGAACGTGGTGTTCACCGCCACGGATACGGACGTCATCAAGACTTACGTGCGGTTGGGGCTTGGCGTCGGCATCATCGCCGGCATGGCCTATGACCCTGTCCAAGACGAAGACTTGGCCGCCGTTGACGCGAGCCATCTGTTTCGCCCGAGCCGAACGTACATCGGCTGCCGCAAAGATGCCTTCATGCGTCGCTTCATGTTGGATTTCATCGCGCTGTTCGCGGAACACCTCACGCCGCAGTTGGTGCGGGCGTCGTTGGCCGCCGGCAGCGCCGCCAAGCGCGAGCAACTGTTCGCAGAAATCGCCTTGCCGAACCGATAGGGAAGGTCTGAACAAGCGCTGCCGCTGCGACGATGGGCGTGTTCGACCAGTGAGCGGGGCAGGGGATGAGCGGAGCGGGACAGTCGACATTCGCGGAGTTGGAGTACAGGGCGAAAAGCGGAAGACGCGGCGGGAGAGGTTCCTGGATGCCGGCGTCTGGACCGTTCCCGGCGACGGACGAAGACGGGGCGCGAGCACCGGGTGCCGCTGTCCGTGCGGTGCGTGGACGTTCTGCGCGCCGCGGCGACGCATCGAAGGAAGGCCGATCTGGTGTTCCCGGGCGCCGGGGGCGGGGCGTTCTCGGACGTCGCGATGCAACATCGCCGGCATCTGCAGTGCTCTGGCGCAGGGACGCGCAAGGGCGCGGCCGTGGCGATGCATCTGCATCGGCGAGTCGGCGTGCCACGCCACCCATCATTCGCCTCGCCAACGCTCTCTATCCGCGCGCAGGCAGGCCCGCTGGGTCTTGCTGCTCACCCGGCAGCATCCTCGCAAGCGTATGATGGAGGCATGCAAGGACAGAAGGACGATGGCCCCATGCCCGCCAACGCAAGTGTGTGGGAGAGCTCGCAGGGGACGCCATCGGCAGCGCCGTCCACATCGGCCGCATCGCCGTCGGCGAACTGCTCAACGACATCGTGCCCGAAGAACGGATGCAGGCGAAGCCGCTGATGGAGGCGCAATCCATCGTGGACGGCTGCGAAGCCGAGCTGAAGCCCGCCCTTGAACTGGAGGCGGAACTCGCCATCGGCGATACCGTCCGCGAGCGCATCGTCGCCTTGGCCGGGCACGACGGTGAGGAGAAGGGCGTTCTTTTCGAGCTCTGGCTCCGAGGCGTTGTCGAGACCGGACTGTGAGGGCTGCGGAGTTCTTTGCCGGCATGGGCCTCATGCGGGCTGGGCTTGAGCGGTGCGGAATACAGACCGTTTGGGCTAACGATTTCGACAAGGCAAAGGCGGCGCTGTACCGCGAGAATTGGAGCGGTGACGCTTTCCACCTTGGCGACTTGCGCGATGTGCGGGGGGCAGACATTCCTACAGTGGACGTAGCGACAGCTTCGTTCCCGTGCGTGGACCTGTCTCTAGCTGGTTACCGCGCAGGCCTCAACGGCGGGACGCGGTCCGGCGTGGTATACGAGTTCTTGCGCATCCTTCACGAGATGGAGGAAAGGCCGTCGGCGGTCGTCCTGGAAAACGTGCCCGGTTTCCTGACCGTCAACGGCGGGCGGGATTTTCAGGCCGTCAGAAATGCACTAGAGGCGCTGAGCTACACCGTAGTGCATCTTCACCTTGACGCTGCGTCCTTCGTTCCACAAAGCCGTATGCGCGTGTTTGTGGCCGGCTTCCTAGGCGTCAAGCCACCGCTACTCCCGACGCCGCCGGCACCCACAAAAAAGCGCCTTGCCGAAATCGTTCGTGATGATCTGGAGTGGTGGGGCGCCCGACAGCTGTCCTCGTTTCTCAGCTCCTTGTCGGACATTCAAGCCAAGCGCGTGGACGCCTACCAGCGCCAAGACGAAGTGACGTGCCACGGCGCCTATCGACGGACACGACGCGGGTCCGCAGTATGGGAGGTCAGGGCCGACGAAATTGCGGGTGCGCTTCGCACCACGGCTGGCGGGTCAGGGCGGCAGGCGGTGCTTCGCGCGGGCGGCGGCAATTTCGCGGCACGGTGGATGGACGTGGCCGAATACGCGGCGCTCCAAGGTGCTGAAGGCATGTCGTGGGAGTCCGTATCGCCGCGGCAAGCCATGTATGCCTTTGGCGATGCCGTGTGCGTGCCAGCGATCACGTGGCTGGCGAAACACTGCATCCTGCCAGCCTATGCCAGCTGACCCACCAGACGACGTAAGCGCGCTTTACGCGGGCCTGCGTGCGGCCATGAACACCCATGCGCCCAACGGCAAGCGCGTCGGCGAGTGCAAATGGGGCGTCTATCTGTTCTACGACTACGACGGCGAGCCGATCTACGCCGGCCAGACGTTCGAGAGTCTGCGTAACCGCATCGGGCGGCACCTGACAAATCAGCGCACCGACGCGGTGGCGATGAGCGTACTCGACCCTTTCGAGGTCGCCGAGGTTGAGGTCTGGCCGTTCTGGCGCTGGGCGAAGATCGGCAAGGGTCATCCGGACTTCGCGGCGACGAAAGGCAAGCTAGCCCAGGCGGAGTACACGGTCTATATCGAAGCGCTTGAAAAATCCGAGTTTCAGGCAATCCTAAACGAGAAGCCGCCTGCGGCATCACACACCATCAAGCTGCCTAGATCGCACCGCCTGCCTATCCTTGATGACGCAGTACGCGAAGCGAGAGAGCATCCTGATGTTCGACTAGCGCGGCGCGCCCGCACCATTGCCAATCTGGCGCGTGTGATCAGCGAGCGGCGCGTAGAGCCTGGTATCCGCCGCACCCTATGGGCCCAGGCGCAACGGCTTGAAGCGCTGGCGAAAAGGCGACTCGAAGCACTCACCGGGGAGGAAGGATGAAGGATGTCGAAGCCGCGTAGAGCGCGACGGCACGCATCACCGACATGGCGCTCCGGGGGTTCGGACGCGAAGGCCGGACCGAACACGGGCGGGGACGGGCGCCGGCGCTGGACATCGACGCGATCAGGCTGATGGCGCGGGTCCGCCACGACGCACATGCAACCATACAAACGGAGCTGAGGTTTTTCGCATAAGTGATTGATTACCATGTCTTTGTGCGGCCACATCCCGTTCTTCTATGTGAAGCGGATGTTCGGGTACGGCAAGGTTCGCTGCCGAGCGAGGGCTGCGCAAGAACGCGCAGCGGGTCGCGCTGCTGCTGGACTTCGCCAACCTGCTGATCGCCGAGCGGAGTCTGGCGGCGTGACCGCGGTGCCCGTGCGCTCGAAGGGCGGCCGAAGCGGCGGAAACGGCGTAGAAAAGGCCGGAATCGGGCCGTTCTTTGGCCGCCTGGCACAGAAGCGATCCGAGAACCGCCTCTGGGCCACTCCCGGCGGTCGATCGGCGCTTTTGTTCAGACCTTTCTTAGCGTAGCGCCGGCGACGAAGCATAACGGCTCGTCATATCCTTAACCCTTTGCGAACATCGGTCGCCCAACGCGCAGCGGGGAGGGGGAGTTGAACGTCTTGTGCCTAGACCTCGAAGGGGTGCTGACGCCGGAGATCTGGCATGCGGTGGCGGATGCGACGTGCATCGACGCGCTGCGCAAGACGACGCGGGACATTCCCGTCTACACGGAGCTCATGCGCCTGCGCCTCGATGCCTTGGCCAAGCACGACGTGCGCTTGAGCGACATCCTGCGGGTGGTGGACGGGCTGGCGCCGTTGCCGGGCGCGGCGGAGTTTCTGCATTGGGCGCAGCGGCGTTTCCAAGTGGTGATCCTCTCAGACACCTTCTACGAGTTCGCCATGCCGCTGATGGCGCAGCTTGGGCACCCGTTGCTGCTGTGCCACAGCCTGGCGGTGGCGGACGACCGCATCGCCGGTTATCGGCTGCGGCAAGACAACCCGAAGGACGCCGCGGTGCGGGCGTTCCAGTCCCTGCGCTTCAAGGTGTTCGCGGCGGGGGATTCGTACAACGACATCGCCATGCTGCGCGCCGCGGACCACGGCTGGTTCTTCGACGCGCCGCGCCGCGTCACCGAAGCGCATCCAGACATCCAAGCCGTGCCGGACTACGAGCGGCTGCAGGCGGCTTTGGAAGCAGCGCTGGGCGCTCAAGGCTGACGCAACGCGCGGTGGCCGACATGGCGCCCGCGGTAGCGGGATGCCGCAGGCGCCATGGGCCGATGCCGTCCTGCGTCAGGGGCAGGGCGTCGGTCTCGCTTTAGGCGAACTGCGCTTCCTCGGTTGAGCCGGAGAGCGCCGTCACCGACGATTGCCCGCCTTGGATGACGTTCGCCACGGCGTCGAAGTAGCCGGTGCCGACTTCCTGCTGGTGGGAGACGAACGAGTAGCCATCCTTGGCGGCGGCGAACTCCTTCTCCTGCAGGGCGACGTAGGCGGACATCTGCCGCTCCACATAGCCGCGCGACAGCTCGAACATGTTGTACCACATGCTGTGGATGCCAGCTAAGGTGATGAACTGGAATCGGTACCCCATCGCGGCCAGTTCGCGTTGGAACTTGGCGATGGTCGCGTCGTCCAAATTGGCCTTCCAGTTGAACGACGGCGAGCAGTTGTACGACAGCATCTGATCCGGATGCTGGCGATGGATGGCCTCGGCGAAGCGCTTTGCCTCGTCCAAGTCCGGCACTGCGGTTTCGCACCAAATGAGGTCTGCATAGGGCGCATAGGCGAGCCCGCGCGCAATGGCTTGATCCAGCCCGGCGCGGGTGCGGTAGAAGCCCTCTGGGGTGCGCTCGCCAGTGAGGAAGGGCGCTTCGCACTCATCCACGTCGGTGGTCACCATGTCTGCGGCATTGGCGTCGGTGCGCGCCATCAGCACGGTCGGCACGTCGCACACGTCCGCCGCCAAACGCGCCGCCATGAGCTTCTGCACCGCCTCTTGCGTCGGCACCAGCACCTTGCCGCCCATGTGGCCGCACTTCTTCACCGCCGCCAGCTGATCCTCGAAATGCACTGCCGCGGCGCCGGCCCCGATCATGCTCTTCATCAGTTCGAAGGCGTTCAGCACGCCGCCAAAGCCGGCTTCGGCATCGGCGACGATGGGCGCGAAGAAATCGATGCCATCGTCCACGCCGCTCGCCCACTGAATCTCGTCCGCGCGGCGGAACGCGTTGTTGATGCGGTTCACCAACGACGGCACCGAGTTCACGGCGTACAGCGATTGGTCCGGATACATCGTCTCGGACGTGTTGTTGTCCGCCGCCACCTGCCAGCCAGACACGTAGATGGCCTTGATGCCGGCCTTCACCTGCTGCACGGCTTGGCCGCCGGTCAGCGCTCCCAAGGCGTTGATGTAATCCTCGGTTTGCAGGGATTCCCACAGCTTGTCCGCCCCGTGGGCGGCGAGCAGACTGCGGTGCGGGATGGTGCCGCGCAGGTTCACCACGTCCGTGGCGCTGTAGCCGCGCTTGACGTTCTTCCAGCGGGCGTTGGTGGCCCACTCGCGTTCGAGTTCCTTGATCTGCTCGGCGCGGGGCTTGCGTGGGGTGAAGTGCAGGGCCATGTCCTCGTCGTCCTGTGTGGGAAAAGCGCGAGGGATTTTAGTCAGTCGCTTTGTGAAAAAAAGAGAAAGGGAGACAAGTAATGCTTTCCCTAGAGGAATTGAAAGTGCCGGGTGCCGCAGCGGTTCAATCGAAGCGCATCTCCATTCTCTGGTGCTGGATGCCAGCTTCTTGGAACGTCTCGCCGACGGCTAGGAAACCGGCTCGCTCGTAGAGGCCCAAGGCGTCGGTTTGGGCATTCAGCCAAACGCCGGCGTCGCCGCGTTGGCGCGCCGTCGCCACGGCCCGAGCCACGAGACGCTGGCCGATGCCGCGCCGCCGCGCGTCCGCCACCACTGCCACCCGGCCGATCTGGCCGTCGGGCAACAAGCGCGCCGTGCCCAATGGTTCGCCAGTGGCATCGGTGGCGATGAAGTGCATGGCATCTGGGTCGCGCCCGTCCAGTTCCAAGGCCTCTGGCACGCCTTGTTCCTCAATGAATGTCGCGCGGCGCACGGCCATCAGGCGCCGTGAATGGCTCTCCCATGGCACTTCGGCGATGCGCGCGGCGCCTGGCGCATCGTCGGCCACGCCGCTGGCGAGTTCCGCCGCCAAGCCGGTGTAGCGCGCCGGCGTCAAGTCCGCGAGGGCCGCGCGGGCCTCTGGCGGCAAGTGCAGCGTTTCCAGCAACTCTGCGAAGGCTCGGGCGTCTAGGCGCCGCCCCCGCGTCAACCGCTTCAACGTCTCATAGGGCTCCGCCACGCCGGCCGCCCGCAGCACCGTCTGCACGGCCTCCGTAAGCACCTCCCAGCTGCCCTCCAAGTCTTGCGCTAGGCGCTCTCGGTGCAGTTCCAGCTTGGCGACGCCGGCGCTGGCCGAGCCCCACGCCACCAACGAGTGGCCAAGCGCCACGCCGACGTTGCGCAGCGCCGTGGAATCCGACAGGTCGCGTTGCCAGCGCGACACCGCCAGCTTGCGCGCGAGGTGCCCAAGGAGCGCGTTCGCCACGCCCAAGTTCCCCTCGGAGTTCTCAAAGTCGATGGGGTTCACCTTGTGCGGCATGGTCGAGCTGCCGGTTTCGCCTTCGGCCAAGCGCTGCTTGAAGTAGCCGAGCGCGATGTAGCCCCACATGTCTTGGTCGAAGCCCAACAGCGTTTGGTTGAATCGCGCCAGCGCATCGAAGTATTCGGCCATGTAGTCGCGCGGCTCAATCTGCGTGGTGCGCGGGTTGTGCTCCAAGCCAAGGCCCTCGACGAACTCCTGCGCGAAGCGGGGCCAATCGATGTCTGGGCAGGCGGCGACATGGGCGTTGTAGTTGCCGGAGGCGCCATTGGCCTTGCCCATCACAGACACCGCCTCGAAGCCCGCGACGTGCCGCCGCAAGCGCGCTGCGAACACCGCGAGTTCCTTGCCGGCGGTGGTGGGGGAAGCGGCTTGGCCGTGCGTTCGCGCCAGCATGGGCACGTGCGCGGTCGCTGCGGCAAGCGCGGCGATGGCGTCGATGAGGCCGCGCATCGCCGGCGCGAGCACCTCTTCCCGCGCGCGCTGCAAGAGCGTCGCGTAGGCCAGGTTGTTGATGTCCTCCGACGTGCAGGCGAAATGCACGAACTCGACGTGCGACGCCAAGCCGTCGATGGCGCCGATGCGCTCCTTGACGAAGTACTCCACCGCTTTCACATCGTGGTTGGTCATGCGCTCCAGCTCGCGAATGCGCTCCGCGTCCGCCATCGAGAACTGCCGCCAGATGGCTTCGCAGGCGCGGCGCTGGTGGCCTTCAAGCGGGCTGAAGCCCAAGCGCGACGGCACGGCCGCCAAGCGCAGAAACCACTCCACCTCCACCATCACGCGCTGGCGCATCAGGCCGAACTCGCTCACGATGGGGGCGAGCGCTGCCACGCGGGCGCGGTAGCGGCCGTCCAACGGCGAGATGGCGCTGAGGGGGCTCAAGTCCGTCATGCGTGGGCGCCGATGGCCGTCTCGATGACGCCGCCGCCCAAGCAGCGCTCGCCGGCGTAGAGGCAGGCGTATTGCCCCGGCGTCACCGCGCGCTGCGGGGCGTCGAAATCGAGCCGCAGGCCATCGTCTGGCGCGGGCGTTGCAAGGCAGGCTTGGTCGGGTTGTCGATAGCGCGTCTTCGCGGTGCAGCGCAGCGGCAGGTCGACGTCCGCAAGCCAGTTGACGCCTTTGGCGATGAGCCCTTTGCTCAAGAGGTCTCCCTCGTTCTGGCTGACCACGAGTTCGTTCGGCGCCGGACGCTTGGCGACGACGTACCAAGGCGCCGCGCGCCGTCCTGCCAAGCCGCCAATGCCGAGCCCTTGGCGTTGCCCCAAGGTGTACCAAGCGAGGCCCTGGTGCTCGCCCAGCACGGCGCCGTCCGTGGCCACGATGGCGCCAGGCGCCGGCGGCAGATAGCGAGCGAGGAACGCCCCGAACGGACGTTCGCCAATGAAGCAGATGCCGGTGCTGTCTTGCTTGTCGTGGACGGTCAAACGCGCTTCCTGGGCAAGGCGCCGCACCTCGGGCTTCGTCAACTCGCCCAGCGGAAATCGGCACGGCGCCAACCGCTCGGCCGGCACGCCATGCAGGAAGTAGCTCTGATCCTTGCCGGCATCGGCGCCCTTCAGCAATTGGAAATCGCCGTCCACCCAGCGCGAGCGCGCGTAGTGGCCGGTGGCGATGCCGTCGGCGCCGAGGGTTTGGGCGTATTGGAGGAACAACTTGAACTTGATCTCGCTGTTGCAGAGCACATCGGGATTGGGCGTGCGTCCGGCGCGGTGCTCAGCGAGGAACACCTCGAACACGGCATCCCAATACTCGGCCGCAAAGCTCGCCTGCAGCAGCTCGATGTCCAAGGCGTCGCAGACGCGGCGAGCGTCCTCGAAATCGGCCGCGGCGGTGCAGAACTCGCCGCCGTCGTCTTCATCCCAGTTCTTCATGAAGACGCCGGCGACGGCGTGTCCCTCGCGCTTGAGGAGCAGCGCCGCGACAGCGGAGTCCACGCCGCCGGACATGCCCACGATGATGGTCGAGGCGTCCACCGCACACCGTCCAAGCAAACCCTGCGCATTGTACTCACCATCAAGCGGACGCCCTATCCGGGCGCCGCCGAGGGCGCCCCGTCGCGCCGGCGCCGACGCCCAGCGCATGGGCGGCGGCCACGCCGCGAAGAGGCTGCGCATTGCAAGGCTGGCCGCGCTGGTTTGTAATCGCCGGCATGGCTCGGCTGACCCACCTTGATGAGCATGGCGCGGCGCGCATGGTCGATGTGTCGGCCAAGGCCGTCACCGAGCGGGTGGCGCGCGCCGCGGCCACGGTGGCGATGCAGCCGGCGACGCTGGCCGAGATTTTCGCCGGCGGCAATCCCAAGGGCGACGTGCTCGCCGTTGCCCGGGTTGCCGGCATCCAAGCCGCCAAACGCACCAGCGACCTGATTCCCCTGTGCCATCCGCTGCCGCTGTCCACTGCGAGCGTGGACTTCGAGGCGGAGGGCGATGCCAAGCTGAAGATCACCGCGGCCTGCCAAGTGACGGCGCGCACCGGCGTGGAGATGGAGGCGCTCACCGCCGCGAGCGTCGCTGCGCTCACCGTGTACGACATGTGCAAGGCCATCGACCGCGGCATGCGCATCGAAGCGGTGGAGCTCCTGAGCAAGGAAGGCGGGCGCAGCGGCGCTTGGCAACGATGAACGTGTGCGTCAAGTTCTTCGCGTCTTTGCGCGAGGTGGCGGGCGCCGACGGCATGGACGTCGCGCTGCCGCCATCCGCCACGCTCTGCGATCTGCGCGCCGCGCTGGTGCGCGAACTCGACGCGACCGCGGCGGCTGCCATCGACGCCGGCGAGGTGCGCGTGGCGGTGAACCAAGTCATCGTGGCGAGCTTGGAAACGGCGCTCTCCGCCGGGGACGAAGTCGCTTTCCTGCCGCCGGTGACCGGAGGTTAGCCGCCATGGGCGTCTCCATTCGCGTGCAGGCGGGGGATTTCTCCCTTGAGCGAGAGTGGGCCGCAGTGCGCGAGCGCGTCGGCGGAAACTGCGGCGCCATCGTCGCGTTCGCCGGGCTGGTGCGGGACAACGCCCGCGCCGGGGAGCGCACCGACGCGCTGTTCCTGGAACACTATCCGGGCATGACCGAGGCGAGCATCGAACAGATCGTCGAACAGGCGCAGGCGCGCTGGCCGCTGGACGAGGTCGTCATCGTGCATCGGGTCGGCGAACTGCGCCCAGCGGACCAAATCGTGCTCGTGCTGGCCGCCTCCGCGCATCGCGCCGCGGCCTTCGCCGGGTGCGAGTTCTTGATGGATCACCTGAAGACGCAAGCGGTGTTCTGGAAGAAGGAGACGCGCGGTTCGGACGCCGCGTGGGTGCGCGCCACCGCCGACGATGGCGACCGCGCCGCCGGTTGGATGCGGCAAGGCTCGCCGGACTAGGCCGCGGGCAGGCAGCCTCACGCCAGCGCTGCCGCCAGCGATGCTAGAATTGGACGCTTCGCGCCAATCCCATCACGCGGAGCACTCAATGGGCTATGAACACATCGCCATCCCCGGCGACGGAGACAAAATCACCCTTGCCGAGGACGGCAGCCTAAACGTTCCCGACCATCCCATCATCCCGTTCATCGAGGGCGATGGCATCGGCATCGACATCACGCCGGTGATGCGCCAAGTCGTCGATGCGGCGGTGCGGCAGAGCTACGGCGACGCCCGCTCCATCGCGTGGATGGAGATCTACGCTGGCGAAAAGTCCTTGCAGCTGTACGGCGCGGACGAATGGCTGCCGGATGAGACGCTCGAGGCGATGAGCGAGTTCCTGGTCGGCATCAAGGGGCCAATGACCACGCCGGTGGGCGGCGGCATCCGTTCGCTGAACGTTGCCCTGCGGCAGCGGCTCGACCTGTATGTTTGCCAGCGCCCGGTGCGTTGGCTGAACGGCGTGCCGAGCCCGGTTGTCGCCCCGCAGAAGACAGACATGGTGATCTTCCGCGAGAACACGGAGGACATCTACGCCGGCGTCGAGTGGGAGGCGGATTCCGCCGCCGCGGACAAGCTGATCGCGTTTCTGCGCGAGGAGATGGGAGTCGCCAAGATCCGCTTCCCGCAGCACTGCGGCATCGGCGTGAAGCCCATCTCGGTGGAGGGCACAGAGCGCTTGGTGCGCAAGGCGCTGCAATACGCCATCGCGGAAGATCGGCGCTCCGTCACCTTCGTCCACAAGGGGAACATCATGAAGTTCACCGAGGGCGCGTTCAAGGATTGGGGGTATCGGCTGGCGGCGCAGGAGTTCGGCGCCACGCCTCTCGATGGCGGCCCTTGGCACGAACTGACCAATCCCCGCACGGGCCGCCAAATCGTCGTGAAGGACATGATTGCGGACGCGATGCTGCAGCAGATTCTCACGCGCCCGGACGAATACGACGTCATCGCCACCATGAACCTGAACGGCGATTACCTTTCCGACGCGCTGGCCGCTCAAGTGGGCGGCATCGGCATCGCTCCGGGCGCCAACCTCGGCGACGCCATCGCGCTGTTCGAGGCCACCCACGGCACGGCGCCCAAGTACGCCGGCCAAGACAAGGTGAACCCAGGCTCCCTCATCCTTTCCGCCGAAATGATGCTGCGGCACTTGGGTTGGCGCGAAGCGGCAGACCTCATCGTCGCCGGCATGGAAGCCGCCATTTCCGACAAAACCGTCACCTACGACTTCGAGCGCCTGATGACCGGCGCCAAATTGCTCAAGTGCTCGGAGTTCGGCCAGGCGACCATCGCCCACATGCCGCGCTGAGGCAGCGCGATGAGCGAACGGGCAGGGCGCCTCGAAGGCAAGGTGGCCGTCATCACCGGCGGCACCAGCGGCATCGGCGCCGCCACCGCCGAGTTGTTTGTGGCCGAGGGCGCGCAAGTGGCGCTCACCGGCCGCTCCAAGGCAAAGGGCGCGGCGTTGGCGGAGCGTTTGGGCGCCAACGCGCTGTACCTTGAGTGCGATGTCAAGCGGGAAGGCGACATCCAAGCCGCCATCGAGCACGCCGTGGAGCGCTTCGGGCGGTTGGACGTGCTGTTCAACAATGCCGGCGGCCCCACCGCCGGCGAGGTGGACGCCATCACGCCAGAGCAGATCGACTATGGCGTGAAGCTGCTGCTCGCCAGCGTCATGCTCGGCGTCAAGCACGCCATCGAGCCGCTCAAGGCGGCCGGCGGCGGCGCCATCATCAACAACTCCAGCATTGCCGCGCTGCGCCATAGCCAAGGCAACATTCTCTACTCCACCTTGAAGGCCGCGGTGACGCACTACACGCGGCTTGCCGGCGTGCAGCTAGGCCCGTTCGGCATCCGCGTCAACGCCATTTCGCCGGGGGCCATCGCCACGCCGATCTTCTGGGGCGGCTCCGAACGCGCCAACACGCTCTCCGATGCCGAAAACGAGCGCAAGTTGGAGAAGCTGAAGCGCAACCTGGCGCGGGCAGCGCCCATTCCGCAATCCGGCCTCGCCGAGGACATCGCCGAAGCCGCGCTGTATCTGGCGAGCGATGCGGGGCGCTTCGTGACCTGCTGCGACTTGGTGGTGGACGGCGGGCGCACCCACCTGTTTCGGGAATAGCGTTTCGGGAATGGCGTTGGGGTGCTCGGAAAGGCGCTGTCGCCGACACCAGATGGCGCCGCAGCCTTGGCAAGCTCCCCTTCTCGGCCTAGAACTCGTCCCGTGGCTCGAACGGCTCTCCAGGCGGCGGCCCCACGGCGCGGATGTTCACCGCATGCAGCCCCTTCGGGCCGTCTTGAACCTCAAACTCCACCATCTGCCCCGCGCGCAGCGTCTTGTAACCGGGCATGGTGATGGCGGAGTAGTGGGCGAACAAATCCGTGCCGCCGCCTTCGGGCAGGATGAACCCGTACCCCTTGGCATTGTTGAACCACTTGACTGTTCCAGTGGCCATCGCAGCAACCTCGCATGGGCCACGCCAAGCATTGACGCCCAGCGTCCACCCGCCAAGCTGACTTTCGCTCGCAGTCGCCCACCTGTCAAGGGCACCGTCGCGCGGGATGCCGGCAGAGGTGACGAGGGTGTTGGCGCGGGCGTCGTCGCTGGCTGTGGGGCCGTCACTCGTGCCAGCCCCTGGCAATCGTCTCCGAAAGCGTCAGTCCCTCAACGAGCGCGCCGGGCTCGTCGCTGACGCGGGCGGGACCATCCTGTTGGCGAGAGAACCACTTGCCCTCGCTTCCTGCCAAAAAGTCGATCATCACCGGATGGTGGGAGATGACCACGAGCTGTTCCAAGGATTCGCCGCAACGCTCCGTGACCGCGGCGACCCAAGGCTGGATCTCTCGCAATGCAAGGTAGTTGTCCGGTTCGTCGATGAACAGCGAAATGCGGTAATTGGGAAGGAAAACAATACCATACAGCGCGATGAGCGCTCGTTGGCCATCGGACAGATCACCGAAACGGTAATCCTTCGCCACATCGGATTCGCGATACCTCACCTTGAGCACCCGAGCATCGCCGGACTCGGCGAGGTTGATCGACTCGAACCCAGGCAGCACATGGCCAAGTTCGGTGAAGAGCCTTGGCACGGCCCCCATGTTCTCTTGAACTGCATGGCGGTACCAATCCACGAAATTGCGCATCCGGGGATCGACGATTTCCTTCTCTGTTCTGCTTTCGGAGCGGAACAGAGGCGGACACGGATGGACGACCACGCAATTGGCGATTTCTCTCTTGAACCGAAAGAGCTTCTTGTTGTCGAGTCGTTCGTTCAGGACGCTCAAAGCCGATTGCGTCCAATCGAAGGGATAGGCCGGCCCTCTCTCGTGGTCGTCGTGATAGAGCTGCGCATTGCCTTGCTTGAACTCCAGCAGAGGCCGACCATCGAGAAGCAGCGTCTCTTCGTCGATCCGCGCTTTTCCGCGTATCCGGTCATGATCGATGGCGAGCGAGTATCGGTAGACCTTGCCCTCTGCAGACACGTCGATTTCGAAGCGCTGGAGCGCTCCTTCGCGGCCGACGGAAACGTGCCTGCCGGCAAAAGCATCGGAGACTTTCGACCCCTGAACAATGAAGTCTTGGATCCGCCTCAAAACGTCCAACACTGACGTCTTGCCCGTGCCATTGGCCCCAAGCAGGATGTTCGTTTCCGAAAGTTCGAGCTCAAAGTTGCTCAAGCAGCGGAAGTTGTCGATATAGATCCTTCGAATCATGGGGGCAACGTCCACCTTGCCAACGCTGTGGGCGGCCAAGTCTGGCTGTCGAAGGCTCGACCGCACGCGGGTCGGGGTAGCCTTGCGCCGCCCCGGTGCTGATGCATCGCTGCTCCATCGTCGGCGAGCGTCCAGCGCCCATGCATCATAGCATCGACTCACTGACTGGCCACCCAGCGGCAGCTGGCCACCCAGCGGCAGGACGCCAAGGCGCCTTCGCGCGCCGCGGCGAGCACGGCAAAGGCGTTCCTGCGCGCGGCCAAGCAGCGCCGCCCTGCAGGGTTTCGCGCAACCCGGCTTTGGCGATTTCAAGTATGATTGCCGCGTTCGCTTCGCCTTGGGCGCAGCGTCGGGAGTGCCTGCATGGTCTTCTCGCCAACCGCACAGACAACAAGCCCCGGATGTGCGGCGTGGCCGGCATGGGTCTGCGAGGGAGCGCGGCGCGCGCCCATCTCTGGTGCGCCCTCTGGTGCGCCGAAAGCCGCCGCGCAACCCGAAGACGCGGACGATCTGCCGAGTGGCGATGTCGTCATCGCGCCGGAGGAGACGAAGCCAGCGACCAAGCGGCCTCCCATGTTCAAGGTGCTGCTCTTGAACGATGACTACACGCCGATGGAGTTCGTGGTGCATGTGCTGGAGGTCTTCTTCGCGATGGAACGCGAGAAGGCCGTGCAGATCATGCTCGCGGTACACACTGCCGGCAGCGCCGTCGTTGGCATCTATCCGCGCGACATCGCGGAGACGAAGGCCGAGCAGGTCAACCATTACGCGCGCGAAAACGATCACCCCCTCCTGTCCAAGATAGAGATAACGGACTGACCCATGCTCAGCAAGGAAATACAAGTGACGATCAACGAGGCCTTCAAGGAGGCGAAGGCGAAACGTCACGAGTTCATCACCGTCGAGCATTTGCTGCGCGCGCTGCTCGACGACGCCGTGGCGGTGGATGTGCTGAAGAAGGTGGGCGTCGATCTCGACCGCCTGCGAGCGGAGCTAGAGGAGTACATCGAGCGCACCACGCCTCTCATTCCCGCCGGAGACAGCAATCGCGACACGCAGCCGACGTTGGGCTTCGAGCGGGTGCTGCGCCGCGCTGTCTTTCATGTGCAATCCAGCAACCGGAAGGAGGTGACGGGCGCGAACCTGCTCGTCGCCATCTTCAACGAGCAAGAGACGCATTCGGTGAACCTGCTGAAACATCAGGACGTGAAGCGCATCGACGTCGTGAACTACATCGCTCACGGCATCTCGAAGGTGGACACCGATGGCGAAGGCGCGGAAGCGCGCGAGGAGCGCGAGGAAGAGGGCGGCGAGAGCCGTCCGCAAAGCGCCTTGGAGGCGTTCGCCACAGACCTGAACAATTTGGCCCGCGCCGGCAAGGTGGATCCCTTGGTCGGCAGGGACGCCGAAGTCGAGCGGGTCATCCAGATCCTCTGTCGACGGCGCAAGAACAATCCATTGCTGGTGGGCGAATCCGGCGTCGGCAAAACGGCCATCGCGGAAGGCTTGGCGAAGCGCATTGTCGATGAGGACGTGCCGGAAGTGGTGCGCGAGAGCGCCGTTTATGCGCTGGACTTGGGTGCGCTGCTGGCCGGCACCAAGTACCGGGGGGATTTCGAGAAACGCTTCAAGATGCTGCTCAATGAGTTGAAGCGCGCGCCGCACGCCATTCTCTTCATCGACGAGATTCACACCATCATCGGCGCCGGCGCCGCCTCCGGCGGCGTCATGGACGCCTCCAATCTGCTGAAGCCCCTGCTCGCCTCAGGCGACATCCGCTGCATGGGTTCCACCACCTATCAGGAGTACCGAGGCATCTTCGAGAAAGATCGCGCCTTGTCCCGGCGCTTCCAGAAGATCGATGTCGTGGAGCCGAGCGTCGAGGATACTTACAAGATTCTCAAGGGGTTAAAGACACGCTTTGAGGATCACTATCAACTCCGCTACACAGACCGCGCCCTGCGCGCCGCAGCGGAGCTCGCCGGCCGCTACATCACGGATCGCTTCATGCCCGACAAGGCCATCGATGTCATCGACGAGGCCGGCGCCGCGCAGCAGCTGGTCACACCGGGCCGGCGCAAAAAGTCCATCGGCGCGACGGACGTCGAGCATGTGGTCGCCAAGATCGCCCGCATCCCGTCGAATCAGGTCACCACGTCAGACAAGGAAGCCCTGCGGGACCTGGAAGCGCGGTTGAAGATGGTGGTGTTCGGCCAAGACGAAGCCATCGAGACGCTGGCCTCGGCCATCAAGCTGTCTCGCGCTGGGCTGAAGGTGGACGAAAAGCCCATCGGCAGCTTCCTCTTCGCCGGGCCCACCGGCGTCGGCAAAACGGAGGTGTGCCGCCAGCTTGCCAACATCATGGGCGTCGAGTTGCTGCGCTTCGACATGTCCGAGTACATGGAGCGCCACACCGTGTCGCGGCTGATCGGCGCACCGCCTGGCTATGTCGGCTTCGACCAAGGGGGCCTGCTGACGGAAGCCGTCACCAAGCATCCGCACAGCGTCATCCTCTTGGATGAAATCGAGAAGGCGCACCCAGAGGTGTTCAACTTGCTGTTGCAGGTGATGGACCACGGCACCCTCACGGACAACAACGGCCGCCATGCGGATTTCCGCAACACCGTGCTCATCATGACGACCAACGCCGGCGCCCAAGAGGCGGCGCGGGCATCGATCGGCTTTGCGCCGCAGGATCACTCAAGCGATGCGATGGGCACGTTGAAGAAGATGTTCATGCCGGAGTTCCGCAACCGTCTGGACGCCATCATGCAGTTCAACGCGCTGCCGATGGACGTGATCAAAACCATCGTGGACAAGTTCTTGGTGGAGCTGCAGGCGCAACTGGACGCCAAGAAGGTGCAACTTGAGGTGGACGACGCCGCGCGGAACTGGCTGGCGCGGGAAGGCTACGACGAGAAGATGGGCGCTCGGCCCATGCAGCGCCTCATCCAAGAGAAGATCAAGCGCCAATTGGCGGAAGACATCCTGTTTGGCGACCTCGCCAATGGCGGCGGCGTGGTGCGCGTCACCGTGGAGGAAGACGATCTCGCCGTGGAAGCCCTCGAAGGCCATCCAGCCTGAAGCAGTCCCTTGACGGGCTCGCCCCAAAGGCGAGCGGTGCAGGTGACAAGCGGCGGATAGGGCAGGGGGAAGGAAGCGGCGGCTTGCCGCGGATCAGCGTTCGCGGAAGGTGATGCGCCCCTTGGTGAGGTCGTAGGGCGTGAGTTCCACCTTCACCTTGTCGCCCGTCAGGATGCGAATGTAGTTCTTGCGCATCTTGCCGGAGATGTGGGTGGTCACCACATGGCCGTTTTCCAACTCCACGCGGAACGTGGTGTTGGGCAGGGTGTCGATCACCGTGCCCTGCATCTCGATCTGTTCTTCTTTCGGCATCCGTTCCCTAAAGCGTCATCCGTTCCCTTGGCATCGGGGCGCGTGGCATCGGGCGCGCGAGCCAAGCCTGATCCGCCTCCACCCAACCGCGGTTGGTGAGCAGTTCAATCGGGCGATAGTCTGCTTTGTAGCGCATTTTCGCGGCCTCCGCAATCCAATAGCCAAGGTAGAGGTGCGTCAGCCCGCGGCGGCGACATTCCTCGATTTGCCGCAGCACGGCGTACACGCCGAGGCTGCGCGCTTCCAAGCGCGGCTCGAAGAACGTGAAGATGGCGGAGAGCCCGGCTGCCATCGCGTCCGTCGCCGCCACGACCACCAGCGCCCCATCGAGGTAGCCGCACAGGAAGAAGGATCCGCTCCATGCCGCGCCGTCCAAGAACGAGCGGAACTGCTCAGGGCTCGCGGGATGCATGTCACCCTCGGCATGGCGCACCGCGATGTAGCGTTCGTAGAGGTCATAACGTGCCTCGTCGAACCCGGCTGGCTCCACCCGCACAGACACATCTTCGTTGCGGGCGAGCACCCGCCGGAAGCGGCGCTTGAGGACGAAGCGCTCCACCGGCACCCGCGCCGGCACGCATGCCTGGCAGCCGGCGCAGCGGGGCCGGTAGAGGTGCTCGCCGGCGCGCCGGAACCCGGCCACTGCCAACGCTTGGTATTCGGCGCTGCCATGTGGTTCGTCGGGATGCAGGAACAGCGTTCGCGCTTGACGGCCCGCGAGATAGCCGCACGGATGGTCCGGTGTCAGCAGGAAGCGCCGCTGGACGAACCGGCCAGCGCCGGCGCCGTTAGCCATCCGCGGCCGGCGCCGCTGGTCGCTGCCACGGCCCGCGCCGGGTCGCATGGCGGCGATTGGCGGCGATCCGGTGCAGAAAGTCGGCGCGGGGCATGGGTTCGGCGCCGAGCGAGGCGAGGTGGCTGTTTTCAATCTGGCAGTCGATGAGCTCGAAGCGCCACGCATGCAGTTGCTGGGCGAGGTGCGCCAAGGCCACCTTCGAGGCATCGGTTTGCCGCGTGAACATGGATTCGCCGAAGAACATCCGCCCCATGGAGACGCCGTACAGGCCGCCGACCAAGCAGCCATCCTGCCACGCTTCCACCGAGTGCGCGAAGCCGAGGGCGTGCAGGCGCGCGTAGGCGGTTTGCATGGCCGGCGTGATCCAAGAGCCTGCCTGCTTGGGCCTTGGCTGCGCGCAAGCGGCGGTCACCTCTTCGAAGGCGCCGTCGAAGGTCACCGCATAGTCGCCACGCCGCAGGCGGCGCGTCAAGCTCCGAGACATCCTCATGCGCTCTGGGAACAACACGGCGCGCGGGTCTGGAGACCACCACAGCACCGGCCCGGCGTCGTCCTCGAACCACGGAAAAATGCCGTGCGCGTAGGCGTGCAGCAACAGGGCAGGGGACAGGTCTCCCCCGGCTGCCAACGGCGCGTCCGCAGGCGCTTGGCGCGGGTCTGGAAATGGAGACTCCCACACTTGGCCCAAGGCCGCGCTCACAGCGCGTCGAGGTACTTCTCGGCGTCCAACGCGGCCATGCAGCCAAAGCCGGCCGAGGTGATGGCCTGCCGATACACTTGGTCGGCCACGTCGCCGGCGGCGAACACCCCCGGTGCGCTGGTGGCGGTGGCATTGCCATCCAGCCCGCTCGCCACCGCGATGTAACCGCCGCGCATGTCGAGTTGGCCCTCGAATACTTGGGTGTTCGGCGTGTGGCCGATGGCGATGAAGACGCCTGTGAGGTCGATGCGCTGCGCGGCGCCGTCGTGGACGCCATGCACGGTGATGCCCGTCACGCCGCCGTCGTCGCCATGCACCTCATGCAAGACATGGTTCCACAAGCACTCCACGTTGGCGCGCGCAAACAGGCGCTGTTGGAGGATTTTCTCCGCCCGCATCGTGTCGCGCCGATGCACCAGCACCACGCGCTGGGCGATGTTGGAGAGATACAGCGCCTCTTCCGCCGCGGTGTTGCCGCCGCCGATGACAGCCACCACCTGGTCGCGGAAGAAGAACCCGTCACAGGTGGCGCAGGCGCTCACGCCGCGCCCCTTGAACGCTTCTTCGCTTTCCAAGCCGAGATACTTCGCGGAGGCGCCGGTGGCGATGACGAGCGCGTCGCAGTGGTATTCGCCGCGGTCGCCGTAGAGGCGCAGCGGCCGCTCGCTGAAGTCCACCCGCGACACATGGTCGTCAATCACTTCGGCGCCGAAGCGCTCCACATGGCGCTTCATGCGTTCCATCAACTCCGGCCCTTGCAGCCCCTCGGCGTCGCCGGGCCAATTGTCCACGTCCGTGGTGGTGGTGAGTTGCCCGCCCACCTCGATGCCGGCAATGAGCGCTGGCCTGAGGTTGGCCCGTGCCGCATACAGCGCCGCTGTGTAGCCGGCGGGGCCGGAGCCGAGCACCACCAGCCGACGTTGCGCCGTCATGCGCCCGCCCGCGCCCGAACAATGGCTTCAATGTAGGGCTGCGCTTGGGCGTGGCGAGCGATGTAGGTGGCCACATCCTCGCCATCGGCGTTCACGGCGCCAACATCCCGCCCAGCTTGCGTGAAGAAGCTCAAGAAGCGCTCGAAGTCCGCCACGCGCATGCTCTGATACGCGAACAACAGGACATGGAAGTCCGGCTCGCCCGGCAGTTCCGGCGGCAGCTTGTTGAGGAAGCCCTTGACGCGGGCATCGTCCCACGCCTCGTCGATGACCTTGGCTTTGTCGCGTTTCATGCGGGGTGGATCGCAAAACGCGCCATCATAAGCCATGCGCCGCGCGCGCCAAAGCTGCTCGCGGCCCCTTGCGAATCGGCATCAGGCAGCCCCAAGGCGGGTACAATGGCAGCCACGCGCTGCGCCGGAGCTACGTTGGCCGCCTCGTCGGGCTCGTTTCTGCCCATTCGCCAAATCGCCTTGGTCGTTTTGGCGGCCTTGGCCCTCTACGCCTTCCTAGCCATCGCCTCCTATTCGCCGAGCGATCCCGCGGTCACCTTCGCAGACCCAAACGCCACAGCCTCCAACTTGGTGGGCTTGAGCGGCGCTTGGGTGGCGGACATCACGCTCTTGGTGTTCGGCTGGGCGGCCTACCTGTTGCCGCTCGGGCTCGTGTTCGCCGCGTTGCGAACATGGTTCGCCGCCACGCCGCCTTGGTCTTGGCCGTTGGTCGGCGCCCGTGCGTTCGGCTGTTTGGGCATCGCCATCGCCGCTTGTGTCTTGGCGGACCTGCATGTGGCCAAGGGCCCCGGCCTCGATCTGCCGGCGAACGCCGGCCCCGGCGGCGCCTTGGGCGCTTCGCTGGTGACGCTCAGCTTGCCGGCGCTGCATTGGCCCGGCATCACATTGGTGGCCATCGCCGTGCTGCTGGTGAGCGCGCCGGCGGCGCTTGGCTGGCCGTGGCTGGACATGTGCGAAGCATTGGGCAAGGGGTTGCAGCGCGGCTGGGCCTTGGCGGCCCGTGCGGTGCGGGCCGCTTGGCCAAAGCCGAGAGAGTCGCGCAGGGTGCGCGCCGAAGTGTCCGTGGACATGGCGCCGGCGCCCCGGCGAACGCCATCCAAACCTCAAGCAAGGCCCGCGGCCACGCCAACAGCGGACACCCCCCCGGCGCGTCGCCGCGCCAAGCAGCAAATCGAACGCCCCACCGAGGTGGCCGCGCTGCCGGATTTGGGCCTCCTCGAACGCCCGGCGAAGATCGCCCAAGGCGGCTTCTCGGATGAATCCCTGCAAGACATGGCGCGGTCCTTGGAGGAGCGGCTGCAGGACTTCGGCGTGGCCGCGGAAGTCACCTCGGTGGTGCCGGGGCCGGTGGTGACGCGCTTCGAGATGCAGCCGGCACCTGGTGTCAAAGTAAGCAAAATCAATAATTTGGCGAAGGATTTGGCACGGGAACTTACGGTCGTCAGCGTACGCATCGTGGACGTCATCCCCGGCAAATCCGTGGTGGGCATCGAGATTCCCAACGAACGCCGCGCCATGGTGCGGCTGCACGAGATTTTGGATTCCCGCGCCTTCCGCGAAGCCACTTCACCGTTGACGATGGCGTTGGGCAAGGACATCGCCGGCGAGCCGGTGCTCGCGGACATCGCGCGCATGCCGCACCTGCTCATCGCCGGCACCACCGGCTCCGGCAAGTCCGTCGGCGTGAATGCCATGCTCATCTCCATGCTCTACAAGGCGTCGCCGGCGGAACTGCGCCTCATCTTGGTAGACCCGAAGATGTTGGAGCTCGCGGTGTACGCGGACATCCCGCACCTCTTGACGCCCGTGGTGACGGACATGAAGGACGCCGCCGCCGCGCTCAACTGGTGCGTGGGTGAGATGGAGCGCCGCTACCGCCTGATGGCGGCTTTGGGCGTGCGCAACTTGGAGGGCTTCAACCGCAAGATGGACGAGGCCGCAAAGCGCGGCGAGCCCATCGAGGATCCGCTGGCGCCCAACGGCGTCGATGCGCCGGCGTTGGAGCGGTTGCCGCTCATCTTGGTGGTCATCGACGAGTTTGCAGACTTGATGATGGTGGTCGGCAAGAAGGTCGATCAGCTCATCGCCCGCATCGCCCAGAAGGCGCGGGCGGCGGGCATCCACTTGGTGCTCGCCACGCAACGCCCTTCCGTGGACGTGATCACCGGCCTCATCAAGTCCAACATTCCAAGCCGCATCAGCTTTCAGGTGTCCAGCGCGTTGAACTCGCGGGTGGTGTTGGACCAGGGCGGCGCCGAGCAGCTGTTGGGGCATGGCGACATGCTCTACCTGCCGCCCGGCACCAGCGTGCCGACGCGGGTGCATGGCGCCTTTGTGGATGAAAACGAGGTGCATGGCGTGGTGGCGGATTGGCGCCAACGGGCAGAGCCGGACTACATCCAGGGGCTGTTGGCCACCGGCGCCGCGACGGATGTGCCGGGCACGTTGGACTTGAGCGACGGCCGCGACGCGGAGCAATCAGATCCGCTTTACGATGAGGCCGTGGACTTTGTGCTGAACGCTGGGCGCGTGTCCATCTCGTCTGTGCAGCGCAAACTCCGCGTCGGCTATCAACGCGCGGCCCGCTTGGTGGAAGCGATGGAGGAGGCTGGCGTTGTGAGCGCGGTGGACGTGAGCGGCAACCGTGAAGTGCTGGCGTCGCGCCACTGACCGCTGGCGGCGCGCCGGCATCGCGGCAGCGCTCGTCGGCTGCTGCCAAGCGGGCGCGGATGACGCCGGCCGGCTGAACACGCTGCTGGACGCCATGCAAAGCTACACCGCGCACTTCGAGCAAGTGGTGGTCGGCACGGCTGGGCGTCTCCTTGAGGCGAGCGCCGGCACCATCCACCTGGAACGCCCAGGACGCTTCCGCTGGGAGTCTTTGCCGCCGCACCCGCAGCTCTTGGTGGCGGACGGCGTCAACCTGTACGTCTTCGACGCGGAACTCGCGCAAGTGACCATTCAAGCCGCCCAGGAAGTGTTCCGCGATTCGCCGGCGCAGGTGCTGATGCAAGGCCCGGCGGCGCTGGCGCGTCACTTCGGCGTGGCGCAAGAGGCGGGTGACGGTGATGCCTTGGCGTTCGCGCTGACACCCACCGACGAGCGCTCGCTGTACCGGAGCATCCGCCTTGAGTTCGCGGATGGCCTGCTCAAGCGCCTCGACATCCTCGACCATCTCGACCAAGCGACGCGCATCACCTTCAGCGATGCCGTGCTGAATCCCGAGTTGCCCCCCGCCACGTTTCGTTTCGAGATTCCCGAAGGCGTCGATGTCATCGGCCAGCCCGTCAGCCCCGCTCCCAGCTGACGCCCCGTTGGCGGCGCGCCTGCGCCCGACGACGCTCGCGGAGTTCGTCGGCCAACGGCATCTGTTGGGGCCCGAGCGTCCGCTCGCCCGCCTTGCGGCCACCCGCCGCGTTGCTTCGATGATCCTGTGGGGGCCGCCGGGCACCGGCAAGACGACGCTCGCCAAGATTCTTGCCGACGCCGCCGGCGCGCGTTGGGCGAGCCTCTCGGCGGTGCTTGCCGGGGTGCGCGATGTGCGCGCCGCCATCGCGGACGCCGAGGCGCATCCCGACGTCCCCACCGTGCTCTTCGTCGACGAGGCGCATCGCTTCAACAAGGCGCAGCAGGACGCCTTCCTGCCCCATGTGGAGCGGGGCACCGTCGTCTTCGTCGGCGCCACCACGGAGAATCCATCGTTCGAGGTGAATGTGGCGCTGTTGTCGCGCACCCGCGTCTACGTGTTGCGTCCGCTTGGCGACGAGGAACTTCAGCAACTGGTTGAGCGGGCGCTGCAGCGCGAGCTGCCTGGCATGGCGATCAACGCGGACGCCCAAGAGCAGTTGATTGCGAACGCAGACGGCGATGCGCGGCGCCTCTTGAACGCCTTGGAAATCGCCGCGCAACTGGCCGAGGGCACGATCCGCCTGCAGCATGTGGTGGATGCCACGGGCCAACGGCACCGCCGCTTCGACAAGGGCGGCGACGCCTTCTACGATCAGATTTCCGCTCTGCACAAGGCGGTGCGCGGCAGTGCGCCGGACGCCGCCCTGTACTGGCTGGCGCGGATGCTCGATGGCGGCTGCGACCCGCTCTACATCGCGCGGCGTGTGGTGCGCATCGCCAGCGAGGACGTAGGCTTGGCAGACCCACGCAGCCTGCAGCTCGCCCTAGACGCTTGGGACGCCTACCACCGCTTGGGCTCACCCGAAGGCGAGCTCGCCATCGCGCAAGCCGTTGCCTATCTCGCTTGCGTGCCCAAGAGCAACGCCGTCTATGCGGCGTTCGGCGCTGCGCAGGAGTTCGTGCGCGCCCATCCGAGCTATGCGGTGCCAGCGCGGTTCAAGAACGCACCCACGCGCCTGATGCAGTCCTTGGGGCATGGCGAAGGCTATCGCTACGCCCACACCGAGGCCGACGCCTATGCCGCCGGGGAACGCTACCTCCCGGACGAAATGGAAGACATCGCCTTCTATCGCCCGACGGAACGGGGCTTGGAAGGCAAAATCGCCCGCAGATTGGCTACACTAAGAGCCAAGGACCGCGCCGCCGCGGACAAGCGGCCGCCGGGCTGACCCTCGCAACGCCGACAAGCCGCCGTGATCAAAACCCTCTGCTGGATCGCCGCCGGCGGCGCTGTCGGCGCCATGGGCCGCTACTTGGCGATGTACCTCGCCGACCGCGGCGGCCTGCAATTCCCGTGGGGCACCTTGGTGGTCAATGTCGCCGGCTCCCTCGCCATCGGCCTGCTGATTGGCGCCGCCGGCCAGCGGGAGCGCTTCGCGTTCGCACAGCCCTTCTTGGTGGTGGGCGTGTTGGGCGCCTTCACCACATTCTCGGCGTTCTCGCTCGAAACCGTCGTGTTGCTGCAGGACGCCAAATGGCTGCCCGCGCTGGCATATGTCTTCGCCAGCGTCGCCGTCTGCGTCGCGGCCGCTTGGGCTGGGCTGCGCTTGGGCGGTGGCTGAGGTGCTCGACCGCAACCAATTGCGCCGCGACCCCGCCGCCGTGCGGGACGCCCTCAAGGTGCGCAACTTCCACTTCGACCTAGAGCGGTTCGCGGCGCTGGAGGCCGCGCGCCGACGCCGGCAGGAGCAGACCGAAGCGCTGCAGGCGGAGCGCAACGCCCGCTCCAAGGCCATCGGCCGCGCCAAGGCGAGCGGCGCGGACATCGCGCCGTTGATCGCCGAGGTGGGAGACTTGGGCCGGCGCCTTGAAACCGCCCGCCAACAGTTCACCGCGGTGCAGGCGGAACTCGACGGCTTTCTCGATGCGGTGCCGAACCTGCCGGACGCGTCGGTGCCGCCGGGCGCCGATGAGCGCGACAACGTGGAGCTTCGCACTTGGGGGGAGCGCCCGGCGTTCGACTTTCAGCCCAAAGACCATGTGGACCTTGCCGGGGCTGCGCTCGACTCCGAGGCGGCCGTGAAGATCGCCGGCTCGCGCTTCGTGGTGCTCGCCGGCGCGGTGGCGCGCCTGCATCGGGCGCTGACGCAGTTCATGCTGGACATTCACACCCAAGAGCATGGCTACGAGGAGGTGTACGTTCCCTACCTCGTGAACGCTGAATCGCTCAAGGGCACCGGCCAGTTGCCGAAGTTCGAGGACGAGCAGTTCGCGGTGGCCGGCGACGAGCGCTACTACCTCATTCCCACCGCGGAAACGCCGGTGACCAACTTGGTGCGGGGCGAAATCCTGGATGCGGCAGAGCTGCCGCGGCGCTATGTGGCGCACACGCCGTGCTTTCGCCGCGAAGTCGGCAGCTACGGCAAGGACACGCGGGGCATCTTCCGCCAACATCAGTTCGAGAAGGTGGAACTGGTGCAAATCGTCGAGCCGGGGCAGTCTTGGCAGGCATTGGACGCGCTCACCGGCCACGCGGAAGCCATCCTGCAACGCCTCGAATTGCCGTACCGCGTCGTAGCGCTGTGCGGCGGCGACCTCGGCTTTGCCGCGGCGAAGACCATCGACCTTGAGGTGTGGCTGCCGGGCCAAAGCCAGTACCGGGAGATTTCCTCGTGCAGCAACTTTCTCGATTTCCAAGCGCGGCGCATGATGGCGCGCTACCGAGACCAAGCCAGCGGCCGCCCGCACTTGGTTCACACGCTGAATGGGTCTGGCCTCGCGGTCGGTCGGGCGCTCATCGCCGTGTTGGAGAACTACCAAGATGGCGAGCGGCAAGTGGCCATTCCCACCGCGCTGCGGCCCTACATGGGCGGTGCATCAAGGCTGGAGCTTGCGCGCGGCGGCTGATGCGCCGCTCCTGGGCCGCGCCGGCGGCATCGTGCCAGCCTTGCCAAACAGGGCGCCATGAGCACCTCGGCTGCTGACGCCGGGGGCGCTCACGGCGACTCCGCGCCGCAACCACTGCCGCTCTTCTTGCGGCTTGCCGACCAACCCTGCCTCGTCGTCGGCGCCGGCGCCGTCGCCGCGCGCAAGATCGACGCGCTGCTCAAGGCTCACGCGGACGTGACGGTGGTGGCGCCCGAACTCCACCCCGTTGTGCAGCGCTTGGCGGCGGTGCAGCGGGTGCGGGCGACCAAGCGGGCGTTCCAAGAAGCGGACGCGGACGGGCAGCTATTGGTGATCGCCGCCACCGGCGAGCGCGCCGTGAACCGCCAGGTCTTCGAGGCTTGCCGTGCCCGGGCGGTGCTGGTGAACACCGTGGACGACACTGCGCTTTGCACCGCGACATTTCCGAGCGTGGTGGAACGGGGCAGCGTCACGGTCGCCATCGGCACGGGCGGCGCCTCGCCGGCCCTCGCCATGCACCTGCGCGAGCGCATCGAGGCGATCTTGCCAGCCGGCATCGGGCGCATCGCAGACTTCATCCGTCGCCATCGGCGCGTCTTCAACGCGGCGTTGCCGGACGCCTTGGCGCGGCGCCACTTCTGGCGGCGCGCCCTCGATGGCCCGGCGGCGGAGTTGGCGGCGCGAGGCGAGGACGCCGCGGCGCAAGCGAGTCTCGAGCGGCTCGCCGCAGGCGGGCAAGCGCAAGGCTTCGTCTCGCTGGTGGGGGCCGGCCCGGGCGATCCGGACCTGCTCACCCTCAAGGCATTGGGCGCGCTGCAGCGGGCGGATGTGGTGTATTACGACAACTTGGTGTCCCCGGCCGTTCTGGCGCGTTGCCGGCGCGACGCCGAGCGCATCTACGTCGGCAAGCGGCGCGCGTTTCACAGCGCCCGCCAAGCCGAGATCAACGCCATGCTGCTGAAGGACGCCCGCGCCGGCCAGCGCGTGGCGCGGCTGAAGGGTGGCGACCCATTCATCTTCGGCCGCGGCGGCGAGGAGATCGAGACGCTCAGCGACCTCGGCATCCATTTTGAGGTGATCCCCGGCGTCACCGCCGGCTTGGGTTGCGCGGCCTACGCCGGCATTCCGCTGACGCACCGCGACTTAGCACAGTCCGTGCGCTTCGTCACTGGCCACCTCAAGGACAACGTGGTGAACCTGGATTGGCCGGAACTCGCGCGCCCCGGCCAAACGCTGGTGGTGTACATGGGTCTTGGCGGCCTTGCGCAACTGGCGCAGCGGCTCATCGAGCACGGCATGGACGCGGCCACGCCGGCGGCCACCATTTCGCGCGGCACGTTGCCGGATCAAGCGGTGGTGGTGGCGCCCATCGCGGCCATTGCCGAGCAAGTGCGGCAAAAGCGCTTGCCCGGGCCCACGACCACCATCGTCGGCCCGGTGGTGGCGCTGCGCGAACGCCTCGCCAACGCCCGCTGACCGCTCGCCCCAGCCGCGACGGCGCTACAGGCAATTCGTCGGCTTCGGCAAGCCGCCGATGCGGGCGATCTCCTTTGCCGGGTTGCCGGGGAACAATTGCATGAGCGCGATGCTTGAACCCAACTCGGCGCCGTGCCGTTCCCGCGCCAGTTTCACGAGCGGCCGCATCGCCGGCGACACGCCGGTTTTCGCGTAGAAATCCCGGGCGAGGCGAATGAGGTGCCAGTGCTGCGCGCCGAGTTCGATGCCGGCGCGGCCGGCGAGCGCGCCGGCCAAGCTTGGCGTCCAACAGGAGAGATCCGTCAGGTAGCCATCGGCATCGATTTCAGTGGCGGCGGTGGGCGTGGGCATCGGCTAAGTCCATGTGACGCTCACGTCATGCTCCACAACGAGAGCTACAAAATCCTCATAGGTCACTGGCTTGATCGGCGCTGCCGCCGCCACGCCGCGGCTCGCCGCATCCTCCGCGAGGACGGCCACGGGCAGCGTGAGCGCTGCAAGCCGCGCATCCGCGCCGGCATGGGCGCCATTGCCCATGAGCAGCACGGCGTCGCCGGGCGCCGCCGCCCGCAAGCAGCTATCCAGCGCGGCGGTGGCGCAGACGAGGTGCAGCGCGGACACGGATCAGTCCGTCACCACCACTTGCGCTGCCTGCAACAGCGCCGGCAGCCCCGCATCGTCCACCACGGTGACCGGCACGGCCACGTCAGCGACGGCGACGTGGTGCGCGGCCAAGCTCGCTCGGTGCGCGTAGAGCGGCCCCACCCCATAGGCGTCGAGGGCCGCCAAGGCGCGCGCCGTGTCTTTGCGGCCAACCAGCGCAGCGTCTTGGCGGGCGTTCAGCTGCAGGGCGCCGTCGTCCATGAACAGCACGCTCGCCGGCTGCTCGAAAACGCCCGACACGAGCATCATGTCGATGCGTTCATTGGCGGCGACGCCCGGTGCCTTGCGGACGATGTAAAGGACGCTACGCACCGAACGTCACCGTGCGCTCCGCGCCCTCCATCGCTTCGATCATCTGCCCCAAGCCCCCCAACTCGAAGCCGTCTCGCACGGTGGCGCCGGCCAAGCCCAGCCGCTCGGCGGCCTCAGCGCTGACGACGCCGCGCCGCGCCGCCGAAGCGATGCAGGCAGTCAACGGAATGTCGTGGCGGGCGGCGAATTCAACCCAAGCCGCGGCGACGTTCTCTTCGTCCTGCGGCGGCATCGCGCCGCGGTTGGCGATGCTTGCCGCATCGCCGTGGAAGAAGGCGCGCCGCACCGCGTGGCCGGCGGCCACCGCGGCGCGCGCGAACTTCAACGCCGCGGCCGGCGCGTCCGTCGTCCACGGGTCGCCTTGAATCAGCAAGGAAAACCGCATCGTCGCAGTCCGAACAGGATGTTCACAATCGAAGCCCTTATCCATCATAATGCGCCATTGTCGCGACGGGGAACTTTCGAGCCGTTTCCCAACAGGCCCCGCAAGCCGTGGGCGCCACGGCGGCGCGGAGCAGCGGAGGGCAGTGCGGCCGATGAATCAACGCGCGCGATGAAGAAGATCAAGGTCGCCATCGCCGGCGTCGGCAATTGCGCGAGCTCCCTCGTGCAGGGCATCGAGTTCTATCGGCGCCGCAATGAGCAGCCCGTGGGCCTCATGCGCGAGAGCATCTGCGGCTGGCGGCCCGGCGACATCGAGATCGTGGCGGCGTTCGACGTGGACGCCCGCAAGGTGGGCCGATCCCTTGAAGAGGCGGTGTTCGCCGCCCCCAATTGCGCCCGCGTCTTCCAACCGACGTTGGCCACCAGCGGCGTCACCGTGCAGATGGCCCCGACGCTGGACGGCATCGCCAGCCACATGTCGGACTATGGCGAGGCGGATGCCTTCCGCCCAGCCGACGCGCCGCCGGTGGATGTGGCGCGCGCCTTGCGGGATGCCGGCGCCGAAGTGCTCGTCTGCTACTTGCCGGTGGGTTCCGAGAGCGCGGTGCGGCACTATGCCAAGGCATGCCTTGAGGCGGGGCTTGCGATGGTGAACTGCGTGCCGGTGTTCCTCGCGTCAGACCGCGAGTGGGCCGCGCGCTTTCGCAGCGCCGGGCTGCCCATCGTCGGCGACGACATCAAGAGCCAAGTCGGCGCCACCATTGTTCACCGCGCCTTGGCGAGGCTGTTCGCAGATCGCGGCGTGGAGCTGGACCGCACCTATCAACTCAACACCGGCGGCAACACAGATTTCCTCAACATGCTGGAACGCAGCCGCCTGCAATCCAAGAAGCACTCCAAAACTGAATCTGTGCAGAGCCAGCTGGACGAGCGGCTGAAGAGCCAGGACATCCACATCGGCCCATCGGATTACGTGCCGTGGCAAGGCGACAACAAAGTGGCGTTCATCCGCATGGAAGGCCGTGGCTTTGGCGATGCGCCGCTGGAGCTGGAACTGCGCCTGTCCGTGCAGGATTCGCCGAACAGCGCCGGCGTGGTCATCGACGCGCTGCGCTGCGCTAAGGTGGGGCTGGAACGGGGCGTCGCTGGGCCGCTGGAAGCGCCGAGCGCCTACTACATGAAGAGCCCGCCCTGCCAGATGCGCGACGACGAAGCGCGCAACGCGCTGGGCGCCTTCATCGGCGAGCCTGTCGCGGAATGTGGCAACGTCGCCGCCGAGGCGGACTGAGCAGGATGAGCATGGCAGCCCCCCCCCCCCCCCGAAAGAGCAAGATGGGCGTTTCGGAGAGTGTCGTCGCCCGTCTGCGCGATGCGATCCTGACAGCGCGCAACGAGCGCAATGGCTTGGACATCGCACGGGCTGTTGCCAGTGTGCTAGGCTTAGAACCCTGTCGCGCTGGGCTGGGGGGTCTTTTGCGCGTTCGCTATATGTCGGGGATAAGAACGCTTGCTGCCAGCATCGTATGGGCGGGTCAGCGTAGCTTAGGGGTCTGACGTGCCACTTCTTTGCCTGCCCGCTTCTAGCTTCAACGGCATGAGCCGGTGGATTGCCTGCCGTCCGCGCTCCTGCCTCGTCCCCTTGCTTCTTCTCGCCTTGGCCGTCGTCGCCGCGCCCGATGCCGCCGCGCAGACCCCGGCAATTTCCGTCAGCTCGCCGAGCGTGACGGAGGGGAACAGCGGCACGGTGACCCTGACGTTCACGCTGACGCTGGACAGTGCATCCCCCGAGGGAAAGGAGAGTGTCCGTTATCGGGACTCCGGCACCGGGACGGCGGCTTCGGGCACAGATTATGTGGCGCTCACAACGACCGATACGGACATCAATAACGTGGACTATGCGGTAGCGACTTTCGCCACCGGAGAGTCCACGACGACCATCGATGTCACGGTGAACGGTGACGTCATCGACGAACCGAACGAGACGATCATTCTGACCCTGAGCGATCCGGTCAGCGCCACGTTAGCCTCCAGCGCGACGAGCGCTACGGGGACGATCACGGACGACGACGCCACCCCGACGTCGATCACGCTGTCGGTGGACGACACCAGCGTGGCCGAGGACGACGGGGCGACCACGATCACGGTGACGGCCACGGTGGACGGCACGACCCGGTTCGGTTCGGCCACGACGGTGACCGTAAGTGTGGATGGCGTCCCCAATGCGCAGGCGGTGGACTTCGCGGCGGTGTCGGACTTCGACATCTCTATCGCCGCCGGCGCGGCGAGCGGCACCGGAACCTTCACGCTGACGCCGACCAACGATATGACGGACGAGTTTGAGCGGACGATCACGGTGAGCGGGACGTCGGGCACTCTGACGGTGAACTCGGCCCAGATTATGTTGACCGACGACGACCCGCAGCCGACGGTGTCGATCAGTTCGCCGAGCGTGACGGAGGGGGACAGCGGCTCGACGGACATGACGTTCACGATCACCCTGAGCGCGGCGAGCAAGCAGGGGATAGTGGTGCAGTATAGGGACGCAGGTACCGGGTCGGCCACGTCCGGGACGGACTACACAGCGTTCACAGGCGGGTTTCTGAGATTCGCCGGCGAGACGGGGGACACCGCGGGGGAAACCAGCAAGTCATTCACGGTGTCGGTGACGGGCGACGCCGACGAGGAGGAGGACGAAACCATCGTGGTGACGTTGGGCATCGTGGTGAACGCGACGATCGCGACGGGTACCGGCACGGGGACGATCACGGACGACGACAGGCCGGCCGTGTCGTTGTCGCTGTCGTCGTCGTCGGTCTCGGAGAACGGCGGGGCGGCCACGGTGACGGCGACGCTGGACCGGGCTTCGACCGCAGCCACCACAATCACGGTGTCGGCGGCGGCGGGGACGGACACGGACGCTTCCGACTTCACCCTGAGCGCGGCGCGGAGGCTGACGATCGCGGCGGGCGCGACGACGAGCACCGGCACGGTGACGGTCACCGCCGTGAACAACGCCCTCGACGAACCAGACAAGAGCGTCACCGTGTCCGGCTCGGCTTCGAACAGCGCAGGAGTGGCGCAGCCTTCCAATCAAACGCTGACGATCACCGATGACGACCCCACGCCGACGCTGTCAATCAACTCGCCAAGCGTGACGGAGGGGGACAGCGGTTCGACGAACCTGACGTTCACGGTGACGTTGAGCGCGGCGAGCGGCCGGCAGGTGACGGTGGACTGGGCTGAGGGGACCGGCGGCACCGCCACGTCGGGGACGGACTACACGGCCATCACCGGCGGGACGCTGACCTTCGCGGCGGGGACGACCAGCCAGACCTTCAACGTGGCGGTGACGGGCGACACCGACGTCGAGTCGAGTGAGACCGTCGTGGTGACCCTGAGCGACGCGGTGAATGCGACGATCTCGACGGCCACCGGCACGGGCACGATCACGGACGACGACGCCACAACGCCGTCGCTGTCGATCAACTCGCCGAGCGTGACGGAGGGCGACAGCGGCACGGCGAACCTGACGTTCACGGTGACGCTGAGCGCGGCGAGCGTCCAGCCGGTGACGGTGGCCTACGCCGACGCCGGGACGGGCACGGCCACGTCCGGGACGGACTACACGGCCATCACCGCCGGCACGCTGACCTTCGCGGCGGGGACGACGAGCCAGACCTTCGACGTGGCGGTGACGGGCGACGCGCTGGACGAGGCGAACGAGACCGTGGTGGTGACGTTGAGCACGCCGACGAACGCGACGATCGCGACGGCGAGCGGGACGGGGACGATCACGGACAACGACGCGACGCCGTCGCTGTCGATCAACTCGCCGAGCGTGACGGAGGGCGACAGCGGCACGGCGAACCTGACGTTCACGGTGACGCTGAGCGCGGCGAGCAGCCAGCAGGTGACGGTGGCCTACGCCGACGCCGGGACGGGCACGGCCACGTCCGGGACGGACTACACGGCCATCACCGCCGGCACGCTGACCTTCGCGGCGCGGACGACGAGCCAGACCTTCAACGTGGCGGTGACCGGCGACACGCTGGACGAGGCGAACGAGACGGTCGTGGTGACCCTGAGCACGCCGACGAACGCGACGATCGCGACGGCGAGCGGGACGGGGACGATCACGGACAACGACGCGACGCCGACGGTGTCGATCAACTCGCCGAGCGTGACGGAGGGCGACAGCGGCACGGCGAACCTGACGTTCACGGCGACGCTGAGCGCGGCGAGCGGCCGGCAGGTGACGGTGGCCTACGCCGACGCCGGGACGGGCACGGCCACGTCCGGGACGGACTACACGGCCATCACCGCCGGCACGCTGACCTTCACGGCGGGGACGACGAGCCAGACCTTCGACGTGGCGGTGCTGGGCGACGCGCTGGACGAGGCGAACGAGACCGTCGTGGTGACGTTGAGCACGCCGACGAACGCGACGATTTCGACGGCGAGCGGCACGGGGACGATCACGGACAACGACGCGACGCCGACGCTGTCGATCAACTCGCCGAGCGTGACGGAGGGCGACAGCGGCACGGCGAACCTGACGTTCACGGCGACGCTGAGCGCGGCGAGCGGCCAGCAGGTGACGGTGGCCTACGCCGACGCCGGGACCGGCACGGCCACGTCGGGGACGGACTACACGGCGATCACCGCCGGGACGCTGACCTTCACGGCGGGGACGACCAGCCAGACCTTCGACGTGGCGGTGACGGGCGACGCGCTGAACGAGACGAATGAAACCGTCGCGGTGACCCTGAGCAGCCCGACGAACGCGACCATTTCGACGGCGAACGGCACGGGGACGATCACGGACGACGACGGCGCGCCGACGCTGTCGATCGACTCGCCGAGCGTGGCCGAAGGGAACAGCGGCTCGACGAACCTGACCTTCACGGTGACGTTGAGTCCGGCAAGCGGCCAGCAAGTGACGGTGGCCTGGGCGGAAGGGACGGGCGGCACCGCGACTTCCGGGACGGACTACACGGCGATCACCGGCGGCACGCTGACCTTCGCGGCGGGGACGACGAGCCAGACCTTCAACGTGGCGGTGACGGGCGATGCGCTGGACGAGACGAATGAAACCGTCGTGGTGACCCTGAGCAGCCCGACGAACGCGACCATTTCGACGGCGAGCGGCACGGGGACGATCACGGACGACGACGGCGCGCCGACGCTGTCGATCAACTCGCCAAGCGTGACGGAGGGCGACAGCGGCTCGACGAACCTGACTTTCACGGCGACGCTGAGCGCGGCGAGCGGCCAGCAGGTGACGGTGGCCTACGCGGACGCCGGGACCGGCACCGCCACGTCGGGGACGGACTACACGGCGATCGCGGGCGGCACGCTGACCTTCACGGCGGGGACGACCAGCCAGACCTTCGACGTGGCGGTGCTGGGCGACGCGCTGGACGAGGCGAACGAGACCGTGGTGGTGACCCTGAGCAGCCCAACGAACGCGACCATTTCGACGGGTACCGGCACGGGGACGATCACGGACAACGACGATGCGCCGACGCTGTCGGTCGACTCGCCGAGCGTGGCGGAGGGCGACAGCGGCACGGCGAACCTGACGTTCACGGCGACGCTGAGCGCGGCCAGCGGCCAGCAGGTGACGGTGGCCTGGGCGGAAGGGACGGGCGGCACGGCCACGTCGGGGACCGACTACACGGCCATCACTGGCGGGACGCTGACCTTCACGGCGGGGACGACCAGCCAGACCTTCGACGTGGCGGTGACGGGCGACGCGCTGGACGAGGCGAACGAGACGGTGGTGGTGACCCTGAGCACGCCGACGAACGCGACGATTTCGACGGCGAACGGCACGGGGACGATCACGGACGACGACGACGCGCCGACGCTGTCGGTCAACTCGCCGAGCGTGGCGGAGGGCGACAGCGGCTCGACGAACCTGACGTTCACGGCGACGCTGAGCGCGGCGAGCGGCCAGCAAGTGACGGTGGCCTGGGCGGAAGGGACGGGCGGCACGGCCACGTCGGGGACGGACTACACGGCGATCACCGGCGGGACGCTGACCTTCACGGCGGGGACGACCAGCCAGACCTTCGACGTGGCGGTGCTGGGCGACGCGCTGGACGAGGCGAACGAGACGGTGGTGGTGACCCTGAGCACGCCGACGAACGCGACGATTTCGACGGCGACCGGCACGGGGACGATCACGGACAACGACGCGACGCCATCGATCACGTTGACGGTGGATGACAGCAGCGTGGCCGAGGACGACGGGGCGACGACGATCACGGTGACGGCGACGGTGGACGGCGCGACGCGGTTCGGCGCGGCCACGACGGTGACGGTGAGCGTGGCGGGCAGCGGCGCGGCGACGGCGGTGGACTTCACGGCGGTGTCGGACTTCGACATCACGATCGCGGCGGGGGCGGAGAGCGAGGACGAAACCTTCACGCTGACGCCGACGGACGATGCGCTGGACGAGGCGGACGAGACGGTGACGGTGAGCGGCGCCTCGGGCAGCCTGACGGTGAACTCGGCGACGATCAGCCTGACGGACGACGACGCGATGCCGTCGCTGTCGGTCGACTCGCCGAGCGTGACGGAAGGGGACAGCGGTTCGGCGACCCTGACGTTCACGGCGACGCTGAGCGCGGCGAGCGGCCAGCAGGTGACGGTGGCCTACGCTGATGGCGGGACGGGCACGGCCACGTCGGGGACGGACTACACGGCGATCACCGCGGGCACGCTGACCTTCGCGGCGGGGGACACCAGCCAGACCTTCGACGTGGCGGTGACGGGCGACGCGCTGGACGAGGCGAACGAGACCGTCGTGGTGACGTTGAGCACGCCGACGAACGCGACGATCTCGACGGCGAGCGGGACGGGGACGATCACGGACGACGACGGCGCGCCGTCGCTGTCGATCAACTCGCCGAGCGTGACGGAGGGGAACACCGGCACGACGAACCTGACGTTCACGGCGACGCTGAGCGCGGCGAGCGGCCAGCAGGTGACTGTGGCCTACGCCGACGCCGGGACCGGCACGGCCACGTCGGGGACGGATTACACGGCCATCACCGCCGGCACGCTGACCTTCACGGCGGGGACGACCAGCCAGACCTTCGACGTGGCGGTGACGGGCGACGCGCTGAACGAGACGAATGAAACCGTCGCGGTGACCCTGAGCAGCCCGACGAACGCGACCATTTCGACGGCGAACGGCACGGGGACGATCACGGACGACGACGGCGCACCGACGCTGTCGGTCAACTCGCCGAGCGTGACGGAAGGGGACAGCGGCTCGACGAACCTGACGTTCACGGTGACGTTGAGCGCGGCGAGCGGCCAGCAAGTGACGGTGGCTTGGGCGGAAGGGACGGGCGGCACGGCCACGTCGGGGACGGACTACACGGCGATCACCGGCGGCACGCTGACCTTCACGGCGGGGACGACCAGCCAGACCTTCGACGTGGCGGTGCTGGGCGACGCGCTGGACGAGGCGAACGAGACGGTGGTGGTGACCCTGAGCACGCCGACGAACGCGACCATTTCAACGGCGACCGGCACGGGGACGATCACGGACAACGACGACGCGCCGTCGCTGTCGGTCGACTCGCCGAGCGTGGCGGAGGGCGACAGCGGCACGGCGAACCTGACGTTCACGGCGACGCTGAGCGCGGCCAGCGGCCAGCAGGTGACGGTGGCCTGGGCGGAAGGGACGGGCGGCACGGCCACGTCGGGGACGGACTACACGGCCATCACCGGCGGGACGCTGACCTTCGCGGCGGGGACGACCAGCCAGACCTTCGACGTGGCGGTGACGGGCGACGCGCTGGACGAGGCGAACGAGACCGTGGTGGTGACCCTGAGCACGCCGACGAACGCGACGATTTCGACGGCGAACGGCACGGGGACGATCACGGACGACGACGATGCGCCGACGCTGTCGGTCAACTCGCCGAGCGTGACGGAGGGTGACAGCGGCTCAACGAACCTGACGTTCACGGCGACGCTGAGCGCGGCCAGCGGCCAGCAGGTGACGGTGGCCTGGGCGGAAGGGACGGGCGGCACGGCCACGTCGGGAACGGACTACACGGCGATCACCGGCGGCACGCTGACCTTCACGGCGGGGACGACCAGCCAGACCTTCGACGTGGCGGTGCTGGGCGACACGCTGGACGAGGCGAACGAGACCGTGGTGGTGACCCTGAGCACGCCGACGAACGCGACCATATCGACGGCGAACGGCACGGGGACGATCACGGACAACGACGCGACGCCATCGATCACGTTGACGGTGGACGACGGCAGCGTGGCCGAGGACGACGGGGCGACGACGATCACGGTGACGGCGACGGTGGACGGCGCGACGCGGTTCGGCGCGGCCACGACGGTGACGGTGAGCGTGGCGGGCAGCGGCACGGCGACGGCGGTGGACTTCGCGGCGGTGTCGGACTTCGACATCACGATCGCGGCGGGGGCGGAGAGCGGCACCGGAACGTTCACGCTGACGCCGACGGACGATGCGCTGGACGAGGCGGACGAGACGGTGACGGTGAGCGGCGCCTCGGGCAGCCTGACGGTGAACTCGGCGACGATCAGCCTGACGGACGACGACGGCGCGCCGTCGCTGTCGATCGACTCGCCGAGCGTGACGGAAGGGGACAGCGGTTCGGCAGCCCTGACGTTCACGGCGACGCTGAGCGCGGCGAGCGGCCAGCAGGTGACGGTGGCCTACGCCGACGCCACGACCGGCACGGCCACGTCGGGGACGGACTACACGGCGATCACCGCCGGGACGCTGACCTTCGCGGCAGGGACGACCAGCCAGACCTTCGACGTTGCGGTGCTGGGCGACGCGCTGGACGAGGCGAACGAGACCGTCGTGGTGACGTTGAGCACGCCGACGAACGCGACGATCGCGACGGCCAGCGGCACGGGGACGATCACGGACAACGACGCGACGCCGTCGCTGTCGGTCAACTCGCCGAGCGTGACGGAGGGGAACAGCGGCTCGACGAACCTGACGTTCACGGTGACGCTGAACGCGGCGAGCGGCCGGCAAGTGACGGTGGCCTGGGCGGAAGGGACGGGCGGCACCGCGACTTCCGGGACGGACTACACGGCGATCACCGGCGGCACGCTGACCTTCGCGGCGGGGGACACCAGCAAGACCTTCAACGTGGCGGTGCTGGGCGATGCGCTGAACGAGACGAATGAAACCGTCGCGGTGACCCTGAGCAGCCCAACGAACGCGACCATTTCGACGGCGAGCGGGACGGGGACGATCACGGACGACGACGGCGCGCCGTCGCTGTCGGTCAACTCGCCGAGCGTGACGGAGGGCGACAGCGGCTCGACGAACCTGACGTTCACGGCGACGCTGAGCGCGGCGAGCGGCCAGCAGGTGACGGTGGCTTGGGCGGAAGGGACGGGCGGCACGGCCACGTCCGGGACGGACTACACGGCGATCACCGGCGGCACGCTGACCTTCACGGCGGGGACGACCAGCCAGACCTTCGACGTGGCGGTGTTGGGCGATGCGCTGGACGAGGCGAACGAGACCGTCGTGGTGACGTTGAGCAGCCCGACGAACGCGACCATTTCGACGGCGACCGGCACGGGGACGATCACAGACAACGACGATGCGCCGACGCTGTCGGTCAACTCGCCGAGCGTGACGGAGGGCGACAGCGGCACGGCGAACCTGACGTTCACGGCGACGCTGAGCGCGGCGAGCGGCCAGCAAGTGACGGTGGCCTATGCGGACGCCGGGACGGGCACGGCCACGTCGGGGACGGACTACACGGCGATCACCGGCGGCACGCTGACCTTCGCGGCGGGGACGACCAGCCAGACCTTCGACGTGGCGGTGCTGGGCGACGCGCTGGACGAGGCGAACGAGACCGTCGTGGTGACGTTGAGCACGCCGACGAACGCGACGATTTCGACGGCGAGCGGCACGGGGACGATCACGGACAACGACGATGCGCCGTCGCTGTCGGTCAACTCACCGAGCGTGGCCGAGGGGAACACCGGCTCGACGAACCTGACGTTCACGGCGACGCTGAGCGCGGCGAGCGGCCAGCAGGTGACGGTGGCCTGGGCCGACGCCGGGACGGGCACGGCCACGTCGGGGACGGACTACACGGCGATCACCGGCGGGACGCTGACCTTCACGGCGGGGACGACGAGCCAGACCTTCAACGTGGCGGTGACGGGCGATGCGCTGGACGAGGCGAACGAGACCGTCGTGGTGACCCTGAGCACGCCGACGAACGCGACGATTTCGACGGCGAGCGGCACGGGGACGATCACGGACGACGACGCGACGCCGTCGCTGTCGGTCAACTCACCGAGCGTGACCGAGGGCGACAGCGGCACGGCGAACCTGACGTTCACGGTGACGCTGAGCGCGGCGAGCGGCCAGCAGGTGACGGTGGCCTGGGCGGAAGGGACGGGCGGCACGGCCACGTCGGGGACGGACTACACGGCCATCACCGGCGGCACGCTGACCTTCACGGCGGGGACGACCAGCCAGACCTTCGACGTGGCGGTGACGGGCGATGTCCTGGCCGAGTCGAACGAGACCGTCGTGGTGACCCTGAGCAGCCCGACGAACGCGACGATCGCGACGGCGAACGGCACGGGGACGATCACGGACAACGACGCGGCGCCGACCGCGATCACGTTGACGGTGGACGACAGCAGCGTGGCCGAGGACGACGGGGCCACCACGATCACTGTGACCGCCACGGTGGACGGCACAACCCGGTTCGCCGCGGCCAGGACCGTGGGGGTGAGCGTGGCGGGGACGGGGACGGCGACGGCGGTGGACTTCGCATCGGTGGCCGGCTTCAACATCGAGATCGCGGCGGGGGCGGCGAGCCAGACCGGGACGTTCACGCTGACGCCGACGGACGATGCGCTGGACGAGGCGGACGAGACGGTGACGGTGAGCGGCGCCTCGGGCAGCCTGACGGTGAACTCGGCGACGATCAGCCTGACGGACGACGACGCGACGCCGTCGCTGTCGGTCAACTCGCCGAGCGTGACGGAAGGGGACAGCGGCTCGACGAACCTGACGTTCACGGCGACGCTGAGCGCGGCGAGCGGCCAGCAGGTGACGGTGGCCTGGGCGGAAGGGACGGGCGGCACGGCGACGTCCGGGACGGACTACACAGTCATCACCGGCGGCACGCTGACCTTCGCGGCGGGGACGACCAGCCAGACCTTCAACGTGGCGGTGACCGGCGACGCGCTGGACGAGGCGAACGAGACCGTCGTGGTGACGTTGAGCACCCCGACGAACGCGACGATTTCGACGGCGAGCGGCACGGGGACGATCACGGACGACGACGACGCGCCGACGCTGTCGATCAACTCGCCGAGCGTGACGGAGGGCGACAGCGGCTCGACGAACCTGACGTTCACGGTGACGTTGAGCGCGGCGAGCGGCCGGCAGGTGACGGTGGCCTACGCCGACGCCGGCACCGGCACGGCCACCGGGTCGGGGACGGACTACACGGCCATCACCGGCGGCACGCTGACCTTCACGGCGGGGACGACCAGCCAGACCTTCAACGTGGCGGTGACGGGCGACGCGCTGGACGAGGCGAACGAGACCGTCGTGGTGACGTTGAGCACCCCGACGAACGCGACGATCGCGACGGCCAGCGGCACGGGCACGATCACGGACGACGACGATGCGCCGACGCTGTCGGTCAACTCGCCGAGCGTGACGGAAGGCGACAGCGGCTCGACGAACCTGACGTTCACGGTGACGTTGAGCGCCGCGAGCGGCCTGCAGGTGACGGTGGCCTACGCCGACGCCGGCACCGGCACGGCCACGTCCGGGACGGACTACACGGCGATCACCGCCGGGACGCTGACCTTCACGGCGGGGACGACCAGCCAGACCTTCGACGTGGCGGTGACGGGCGACGTCCTGGCCGAGTCGAACGAAACCGTCGCGGTGACCTTGAGCACTCCGACGAACGCGACCATCTCGACGGCGAGCGGCACGGGGACGATCACGGACAACGACGCGGCGCCGACCGCGATCACGCTGACGGTGGACGACAACAGCGTGGGCGAGGGCGATGGCGCCACCACGATCACTGTGACCGCCACGGTGGACGGCACGACCCGGTTCGACGCCGCCACGACGGTGACCGTGAGCGTGGCGGGCAGCGGCACGGCGGGGGTGGTGGACTTCGCGGCGGTGTCGGACTTCAACATCGAGATCGCGACGGGGGCGGCGAACCAGACCGGCACCTTCACGCTGACGCCGACGGCCGACGTGGTGGACGAGACCGACGAGACGATCACGGTGAGCGGTTCGTCAGGCAGCCTGACGGTGAACTCGGCCACGATCACGTTGACGGACGACGACGCGGCGCCGACCGCGATCACGCTGACGGTGAACGACAACAGCGTGGCCGAAGGCGACGGGGCCACCACGATCACTGTGACCGCCACGGTGGACGGCACGACCCGGTTCGCCGCCGCCACGACGGTGACCGTGAGCGTGGCGGGGGCCGGCACGGCGTCGGCGGTGGACTTCGCGGCGGTGTCGGACTTCGACATCGAGATCGCGGCGGGGGCGGCGAGCCAGACCGGCACCTTCACGCTGACGCCGACGGCCGACGTGGTGGACGAGACCGACGAGACGATCACGGTGAGCGGGTCGTCAAGCGGCCTGACGGTGAACTCGGCCACGATCACGCTGACGGACGACGACGCCGCCCCGACCGCGATCACGCTGACGGTGGACGACGACAGCGTGGGCGAGGCCGATGGCGCCACCACGATCACCGTGACCGCCACGGTGGACGGCACGACCCGGTTCGCCGCCGCCACGACGGTGACCGTGAGCGTGTCGGACAGCGACACGGCGGGGGTGGTGGACTTCGCGGCGGTGTCGGACTTCAACATCGAGATCGCGGCGGAGGCGGCGAGCCAGACCGGCACCTTCACGCTGACGCCGACGGCCGACGTGGTGGACGAGACCGACGAGACGATCACGGTGAGCGGGACGTCAGGCAGCCTGACGGTGAACTCGGCCACGATCACGTTGACGGACGACGACGCGACGCCGTCGCTGTCGATCAGTTCGGCGAGCGTGGCGGAGGGGAACGCCGGCTCTACGAACATGACGTTCAACGTGACGTTGTCCGCGGCCAGCGGCAGGCAAGTGACAGTGGACTACGCGGTGGACAGCACGAACCCGGGGACGGCGACCAGCGGGGCTGACTACGCGCCGGTCTCGCCGGGGACGCTGACATTCGCGGTGGGCGCCACGTCGGCAACCATCACGGTGTCGGTGACCGGCGACACGGCGGTGGAGCCGGACGAGACGGTGCGGCTGACGCTGAGCAACCCGACGAACGCGACGCTCGCAACGGCGACCGGGGTGGGGACGATCGTGAGCGAAGACGGCGGGGCGTCGCTGATGCGCATCGACGCAGCGCCGACGACGCCCGGCGTCGACCCGGGCCCCCTCGCGCTGAACGAACTGTCCACAGACTCGGCGAATTCGAAGAGTTATTCGATACGGCTGAAGACGCTGCCGACGCAAACGGTGACGGTGACGATCACGAGCGCCGACGCCGACGCAGTGACGGTGGGCGATACGGTCAGCGGCACGCCGGGCATTCAGAACACGCTGACGTTCACGGAGTTGAACTGGAGCATCGCGCAGACGGTGACGCTGACGGCGGCGCAGGACGACGACGGCGTGGACGAGAGCGTGGCAGTGACGCATGTGGCCAGCACGCCCTCGGCCAGCGAGTACACGGGCGATTCGGCGAGCCTGACGGCGACGGTGGACGACGACGAGACTCCGGCGGTGGTGATCGACGCAAACCCATCCACGACCAACGTGGCGGACGCCGGCCCGCTGACGCTCACCGAGGGCCATGCCACGGATGCCGCGAAGACCTACTCGGTGCGGCTCGCCACGGAGCCGACGCAAACCGTCACAGTCACCCTGACCAGCGCCGACGTGGGCGCGGTGTCCATCGACGACACCGACGGCGACAACGCGAATGGCGTGCAGAACACCCTGACCTTCACCTCCACCACTTGGGAGACGGCGCAGACCGTCACCGCACGGGCCGTCAACGACGCCGACGCCGCCGATGAATCCGCGGCGCTGGCGGCGGCCACAAGCACCGCGACGCCGAGCGAATACACCGGCATTACGGCGAGCCTCACCGCCACGGTGGACGACGACGAGACCCGCGCCATCACGCTGAGCGCCTCGACGTTGACGGTGCCGGAGAACGACAGCGCCACGTACACAGCGACACTGACTGCCCAGCCGGTGGGCGGGAACGTGACGGTGACGATCACGGGCGCCCGCGACGGCATCACGACGAACTCGCCGACGCTGACGTTCACGCCGACGAATTGGGACGTGGCGCAGACCGTGACAGTGCGCGCCGCGTCGGATGCGAACGGCATCCATGAGGTCGTCACGCTCACGCACAACGCGTCCGGCGTGGACTACGACAGCGGCGTGACGGCGGTGGAGATCGTGGTGACGGCGACGGACGACGACGGCCCGAGCCTGCTTTTGAGCGCCAACGCGCTGATGGTCGATGAGGAGAGCAGCGCCAGCTACCAAGTGCGCCTGAACACGGAGCCGAGCGCCAACGTGACGGTGACGGTAGGCGGCGTGACGGCCGCGGTCACTGTGGACACAGACGATGACACGACCGGCGACCAGAGCACGCTGACGTTCACGCCGACGAACTGGGCCACGAACCAAGCGGTGCAGGTGACCGCGGTCGCGGACGACGACGCGACAAATGAGATGCTGACGCTGAGCCACACGGCGATGGGCGCGGCTGAGTACACGGGGCTGGCCATTGGAGCGCGGCCGAGCGTGGCGGTGACGGTGGACGACGACGACACGCCGGCCATCGTGATCGACGTCAACCCGGCGACGCTGACTGTGGCCGACCCCGGCCCGCTGGCGCTGAACGAGCAGTCTGGGCACGGGGACAATGCGCAGAGTTATTCGGTGCGTCTGGCGACGCAGCCGACTGCGGCGGTGTCGGTCGTGATCACGAGCGGCGACCGGGCGGTGTTGGTGGACACGGATTCAACGCCGCAGACGCGGACGCTGGCGTTCACGACGACGAACTGGTCGTCGCCGCAGACAGTGACGGCGACGGCAGCCGAGGACGACGACGCCTCGGACGAGCGGGTGACGATCACGCATGCGGCGACCGGTGGCGACTACGAAAACCTGACGGCAGAGCTAGTCGCGCAGACGACTGACGACGACGAGCCGGCCATCATGGTGCTGGCGTCCACGCTGACGGCGTCGGGCGTGGACGAGGACGGCACGGCGACGTATTCGGTGCGTCTGGCAACCGAGCCGACGGGCGCAGTGACGGTGATTGTTGCGGCGAGCGGCGGCGTCTCCGTGGACCTGAACGATGCGCAGGCCGGCGAGCAGCCGTCGCTGCGCTTCGACGCCATGAACTGGAACGCGGCGCGCACCGCGGTCGTGCGTGGGCTGCCGGATGCCGACGCGGCAGACGGCACGGCGATGCTGCGCCACTCCGCGTCCGGCGCGGATTATGGCGGCGTGTCCGCAGCAGCGATTTCGTTTGCGGTGGCGGATGATGACACGCGCGGGGTGCTGGTCGAGCCGACGGCGTTGACCGTGAACGAAGGGTCGACGGCCGCGTACGCGGTAATGCTCGCGACGGCGCCGGTCGGCGGCGCCGTGGTCGTGGCCGCGACGAGTTCGGACACGACGGCGGCGACGGTCTCGCCGGCGTCGCTGACGTTCACCGCATCGAACTGGAACCAGCCGCAGACGTTCCAAGCCCGCGGCGTCACTGACACGGACTCGACGGATGGTTCGGCAACCATCTCGCACGCGGTCTCCGGGGCGGGCTATGGCACGACCGCGGCGAACTCGGTGGCGGTGGCAGTGCGGGATGCGCAGGCGGCAGGGGTGCGCATCGAACCACCGCGGCTGACGTTGCGCGAAGGCGCGAGCGGCACCTACCGAATACGGCTGAACACGCAGCCGGCCGGCGACGTGGAGGTGACGGCGACGAGCTCGGACGCGGCGCTGGAGGTGGACGCCGATGCGACGCCGCTGACGCGGACGCTGACGTTCACGACGCAGAATTGGAACGTCGAGCAGGTGGTGTCGGCAGCGGTTGGTTCCGACGACAACGCAGCCGACGAGACGCTCTCGGTGTCGCATGCGGTGTCCGGCTACGCCGGGGTCTCGTCGGCGCCGGCGCTGGCGGTGACGGTGGAAGACGACGACGCGCCGGGCTTCGCCTTCATGCCGGCGGTCGGGCTGTCGCTGTCCGAGGGCGGCGGCGCGGAAGCGACGGCAACGTACGCGCTGGTGCTGACGGCGCAGCCTTCGGGCACAGTGACGGTGACGCTGTCGAGCAATGACGCGGGGCTTGAGTTCGACGCCGATGTCGGCGCCCCCGGTGACCAGGCTTCGCTGACGTTCGACGCGACCAACTGGAATGTGGCGCGGATGGCGTCGGCTCGCGCCGTGGCGGACGCCGACGCGGCGACAGAGGACGCAACGCTGCTGCATTCGGCGGCCGGCGGCGGCTACGACGGGGTGTCGGCGGCGTACGCAGTGCGGCTGTCGGACGCGGACGCGGTGCCGGCGCCAACGGGGGTGTCGGCGGCGACGGCTGGGCCCACGAGCCTGACGGTGCGCTGGAACCCGTCGGCCTCAGCGCAGGGCTATGTGGTGCAGTGGCGGCGCGCCGGCCAAGCGTGGAGTGCGTCGCGGCAGATGGCGCTGCCGGCGGCGGCGACGTCGGCGCGGATCAGTGGCTTGGCGACTGGCGCCGAGTACATGGTGCGGGTGCTGGGCATGAAGGGCGGCGATCCGGGCGAGCCGTCGGATGCAGCGTCGGCGACGCCGACGAACGTCGTCGGTGGCAACCGGGCGCCGCAGGTCGTGGAGTTGCCAGAGGACATTGAGCTGCAAATCGGCGCTGCCGCGGAGATTCTGCTCTCGCGCTTGTTCTTCGATCCAGACGGGGATGTGCTGTCTTACTCGGCGGTGTCCGCCGCGCCCGGTGTGGCGTCGGCAACCGTATCGGGTTCGGTGCTGCGAGTGGAGGGACTGCGGGCCGGGCTCGCGGAGATCGCCCTGATTGCGATAGACCCAGGGACGCTGTCGGCGCAGGCGGTACTGCGCGCGGAAGTGCTGCCGCGCTCGTGTCAAACCGGCCCGGCAGAGGCGCCGGAGGGCGGCGTGGCGACGGTGATGGCGGAACTGTCCGCGGCGACGGCGTCCGGCGAGACGGTGCGCTGGCGGGCCGTCGCAGACCGCGACCGGGCGACGGCGGACGCGGATGCCGGCGAACACGGCGGCGCGTCCGGCGAGGCGACGATCCCGGCCGGGGAACGCTGCGCGACGATCGCGATCCCCATTGCGGACGACGCGGATGCAGAGCCCGCGCGGGAGTGGTTCGTGGTGGAACTCGAACTGAGGCAGCCGCATGCCCGCTCGGCGGCGCTGCGGCGCTCGCGGATTCCGGTGGCGGTTCTGGAAGGGGTGTGCGACCGGACGCCGGCGGTGCGCGACGCGCTGCTGACCGCGGCCGCGGTCGGCGGCGGCTGCGAGCGGCCGGCGCCAGCGGATCTAGCGCGAATTCAAACGCTGGCACTCGATGGCCCCGAACCGGCGGCGATGCTGGCGGCAGGGGATCTGAGCGGCTTGGCTGCGCTGCGGACACTGGATCTGCGCGGCAATGCACTGGCGGGGCTGGCGGCGGAGGTCGTAACGGACGTTCCCGAGCTGGAGCGTCTGCTGCTCGGCGACAACGCGCTGTCGGCGTTTCCGCGCTCGGCGCTGCGGATTCTGCCGCGGCTGCGCGATCTAGACCTCTCTGACAACGCGCTGCAGGCACTGCCGGACGGGGCGTTCGTCGGGCTGTCGTCACTGCGGCTGCTGCGTCTGGACGGCAATCCGGGTGCGCCGTTCCCGCTCACGGTGGCGTTGGAGCGGGTGGATGCCGAACCGTGGGCGCCGCCGCCGGCGCGGATCCAGGCGAGCGTGCCTACCGGCGCGCCGTTCGAGTTGGCGCTGGGCTTGTCGGCGCAGGACGGAACGTTCTCGAATCGCACGGCGACGGCGGAGACCTTGGTGCCGGCGGGCGAGACTGTCGGCAGCCGACTGGTCGTGCGGCCGGACGACGAGTTTGCGGTGGTTTCCGTGTCCGTGCCGAACCTGCCAGCGCGGCGGTGCCAGGGCGGCCCGTGCTGGCGGGGCTTCGATCTGGTGGCAGGAGCGCCGCTGACGCTGTTCGCGCGCGCGCCTCGGGCGCTGACGCCGCCGGCGCCGGCGGCGCTGTTCGGTGACACGCTGCGGCTGCAGTTGGCGTCGCTGGCGGTGCCGGGGGAAGCCGATGGCGAACTGACGTGGCAGGCGTCGTCGTCGGATCCGGCGGTGGCGACGGTTCGGATCGTGGCTGGGACGCTGGTGGTGGAACCGCAGCCAGGCGAGGAAGGAACCGTGTTGGTGGAGGCCACGGCGACCGACGCCAACGGCCTCACGACGACCATCCGCTTCGAGGTTCAGGTAGATTTCCACTGGCCGCCCCGCCGCGGCGGCTGGCGCAGCGCGCTGCCGCTCGACTAGGGCGTCTGCGCCGAATCGCCGAATCAAAGGCAAATGAGTTCTTTTGGCAACATGAGGGGGGATGGGCGTAAGTCGTGTTTAGCGTTTGTGAAGCGATGCCTCCCCCCCCCCCCCCCCCCCCCAGACACTGGGTCCGTCGATTTCCATCAGCGCACAGAGTGCGTCGGAGGGCGACCGCGGCACGATGACCCGGAGGTTGGCATGAAGCGGTGGATCGCCGGCCGGCGCCTCTGCCTTGTCCCCTTGCTGCTCCTTGCCTTCGCCGCCGCGCCCGAGGCCGCCGCGCAGACGCTGTCGATCAACTCGCCGAGCGTGACCGAGGGCGCTGCCGGCGACACGCCGACCCTGACGTTCACGGTGACCTTGAGCCCGGCGAGCAGCCAGCAGGTGACAGTGGCCTACGCCGACGCCACGACCGGCACGGCCACGTCCGGGACGGACTACACGACGATCACCGGCGGCACGCTGACCTTCGCGGCGGGGACGACCAGCCAGACCTTCAACGTATCGGTGACGGGCGACACGACCAACGAGGCGAACGAGACCGTCGTGGTGACCCTGAGCAACGCAACGAACGCGACCATCTCGACGGCGACCGGCACGGGGACGATCACGAACGACGACGGGCCGACGATATCGATCGACTCGCCGAGCGTGACGGAGGGGAACAGCGGCGTAGCGCAACTGACGTACACAGTACAGATGAGCGAGGCGAGCAGCCAGACGGTGAGGGTGAGCTGGGCGGTTGATGCGACCAGCACGGCCACTGTGGATGTGGATTACGTAAACCCCGGCACCGGCACGATTACCTTCCATCCGGGGAGTACCAGGGAGAGATTAGGGTTGCGGGTGAGGGGCGACATCTTCGACGAGGACGACGAGACCCTCGTGTTGAAGCTGAGCAACGCAATGAACGCGACGATCGCGACAGCGACCGGCACCGGGACGATCACCGACGACGATGCGACGCCCTCGATCAACTTGACGGTGGATGACACCAGCGTGGGCGAGAGCGACGGGGCGACCACGATCACGGTGACCGCCACGCTGGATGGCACGACGCGGTTCGCCGCAGACAGGACGGTGACGGTAAGCGTGGCGGGCAGCGGCGCGGCGGGGGCGGTGGACTTCGCGGCGGTGTCGGACTTCGACATCGAGATTGCGGCAGGGGCGGCGAGCGGTACCGGAAGCTTCACGCTGACGCCGACGGCCGATGCGCTGGACGAGACGAACGAGACGGTGACGGTGAGTGGCGCCTTGGGCAGCCTGACGGTGAATTCAGCCACGATCACCTTGACGGATGACGACGCGACGCCGTCGCTGTCGGTCGACTCGCCGAGCGTGACCGAGGGCAACAGCGGCTCGAAGAACCTGACGTTCACGGTGACCTTGAGCGCGGCAAGCGGCCAGCAGGTGACGGTGAACTGGGCGCGGGCGGCGGGCGGCGGCACGGCCACGTCCGGGACGGACTACGCGGTCATCACCGGCGGGACGCTGACCTTCCCGGCGGAGACGACCAGCCAGACCTTCGACGTGTCGGTGACGGGCGACACGACCGACGAGTCGAACGAGACCGTCCTGGTCTTCATCAGCAACGCGGTGAACGCGACGCTCGCGACGGTCGCCGGCACGGGGACGATCATCGACGACGACGGCGCGCCGGCGCTGTCGATCAACTCGCCAAGCGTGACGGAGGGCGACAGCGGCTCGACGAACCTGACGTTCACGGTGACCCTGAGTCCGGCCAGTACTGGCCAGGTGACGGTGACCTACGCCGACGCCGGGACCGGCACGGCCACGTCCGGGACCGACTACACGGCGATCACCGGCGGCACACTGACCTTCGCGGCGGGGGATACCAGCAAGACCTTCAACGTAGCGGTGACGGGCGACACGATCGACGAGTCGAATGAGACCGTCGTGGTGACCCTGAGCGGCGCGACAGGCGCGACGATCGCGACCGCGACCGGCACGGGGACGATCACGGACAACGACGCGACGCCGACGCTGTCGATCAACTCGCCGAGCGTGACGGAGGGGGACAGCGGCACGAAGAACCTGACGTTCGAGGTGACGTTGACCCCGGCCAGTACCCGGCAGGTGACGGTGAACTACGCCGACGGCAGGCTCGCCGGCAGGGGCGGCACGGCCACGTCCGGGACGGACTACACGGCGATCAGCGCCGGCCGGCTGAACTTCCCGCCGGGGACGACCAGCCAGACCTTCAACGTGGCGGTGATAGGCGACACGATCGACGAGTTGAACGAGACCGTCGTGGTGCTCCTTGGCCGCCCGTCGAACGCGGTCATATCAAGTACGGCGGGTACCGGCACGGGGACGATCACGGACGACGACGAGCCATCGCTCACGTTGACGGTGGATGACAGCAGCGTGGGCGAGGGCGACGGGGCGACCACGATCACGGTGACGGCCACGGTGGACGGCGAGCTGCGGTTTTCCTCGTCCACGACGGTGACGGTGAGCGTGGCCGGCAGCGGCGGGGCGGGGGTGGTGGACTTCGCGGCGGTGTCATCCTTCGACATTACGATCCCGGCGAACGCGGCGAGCGGTACCGGGACGTTCACGCTGACGCCGACGAACGACGCGCTCGACCAGGCCAACGAGACGGTGACGGTGAGTGGCGTCTCAGGCAGCCTGGCGGTGAAGTCGGCCACGATCAGCCTGACGGACAACGACGACGGGACGACGCTGTCGATCAACTCGCCGAGCGTGACGGAGGGGGACAGCGGCACGAAGAGCCTGACGTTCACGGTGACGTTGAGCGCGGCGAGCGGCCAGCAGGTGACGGTGGGCTACGCCGACGCCGAGACCGGCACGGCCACGTCCGGCACGGCGACCGACACGGACAGGGACTACACGGCGATCAGCGCCGGCACGCTGACCTTCGCGGCGGGGACGACCAGCCAGACCTTCGACGTATCGGTGCTGGGCGATGCGCTGGACGAGTACGACGAGACGGTGATCATCACCCTGAGCGGTGCGACGAATGCGACGATCGCGACGGCGAGCGGCACGGGGACGATCACCGACGACGACGATCCGCCGACGATATCGATTGACGCGCCGAGCTTCTCGGAGGAAGACGCCGACGATGATTTCCTGAGTTTCACGGTGACGTTGAGCGCGTTGAGCGGCAAGGATGTAACGTTGGACTACGCCGACGCCGGGACCGGCACGGCCACGTCGGGGACCGACTACACGGCTATCCCAAGCAGCGAGGTGACCATCCAAGCGGGGTTTTTACGCTTTGCTTTCTCGGTAGAGGTGTTGGACGACACCTTGGACGAGGAGGCCGAAACCATCGTGATAACCCTGAGCAACCCGACGAACGCGACGCTCGCGACGACGACCGGCACGGGGACGATCGAGGACGACGACGATCCGCCGACGGTGTCGATCAACTCGCCGACCGTGACGGAGGGTGACAGCGGCGCGGAGAACCTGCAGTGGACGGTGAGGTTGAGCGCGGCGAGCGGCCAGCAGGTGACGGTGGACTACGCCGACGCCGGGACCGGCACGGCCACGTCCGGGACCGACTACGGAGCGATCACCAGTAGCACGGTGATCTTCTCGGCGGGGTCGACCACCCAGTCCTTCACGGTAGAAGTGACCGGCGACACGACCGACGAGACGAACGAGACCATCGTGGTGACCCTGAGCAACGCGGCGAACGCGACGATCGCGACGGCGACCGGCACAGCGACGATCACGGACGACGACGGGCCGACAGTGTCGATCAACTCACCGAGCGTGGCGGAGGGTAACAGCGGTTCGACCAACCTGACGTTCACGGCGACGTTGAGCGCGGCGAGCGTCCAGGAGGTGACGGTGGCCTACGCCGACGCCGGGACCGGCACGGCCACGTCCGGGACCGACTACACGGCGATCACCGGTGGGACGCTGACCTTCATGGCGGGGACGACCAGCCAGACCTTCAACGTCGCGGTGACGGGCGATACGACCGACGAGGTGGGTGAGACCGTCGTGGTGACCCTGAGCGGCGCGACGAACGCAACGATCTCGACGGCCACCGGCACGGGGACGATCACGAACGACGACGGGCCGATGGTGTCGATCGACTCGCCGAGCGTGACGGAGGGTGACAGCGGCACGGCGACCCTGACGTTCACGGTGAGCCTGAGCGCGGCGAGCGTCCGGCAGGTGACGGTGGACTACGCCGACGCCGGCACCGGCACGGCCACGTCCGGGACCGACTACACGGCCATCGCGGGCGGCACCCTGACCTTCGCGGCGGGGACGACCAGCCAGACCTTCGACGTGTCGGTGACCGGCGACACGACCGACGAGGAGAACGAGACCATCGTGATAGCCCTGAGCAACGCGCCGGCCGCAACCATCGCGACGGCGACCGGCACGGGGACGATCACGAACGACGACGGGGCGACGCTGTCGATCAACTCGCCGACCGTGACGGAGGGTGACAGCGGCACGACGAACCTGACGTTCACGGTGAGCCTGAGCGCGGCGACCATCCGGGAGGTGACGGTAGCCTACGCCGACGCCGGCACCGGCACGGCCACGTCCGGCACCGACTACACGGCGCTCCCCCCCCCCCCCCCCCCCCCCCCCCACCGGCACGCTGACCTTCCCGGTGGGGACGACCAGCCAGACCTTCGACGTGGCGGTGACGGGCGACACGATCGACGAGGCGAACGAAACCATCGTGGTGACCCTGAGCGGCGCGGCGGGCGCGACGATCTCGACGGCGACCGGCACGGGCACGATCACGGACAACGACGACGCGCCGACGCTGTCGATCGACTCACCGAGCGTGACGGAGGGGGACAGCGGTTCGACGAACCTGACGTTCACTGCGACGCTGAGCGCGGCAAGCGGCCAGCAGGTGACGGTAGCCTACGCCGACGCCGGGACCGGCACGGCCACGTCGGGGACGGACTACACGGCGATCACCGGCGGCACGCTGACCTTCACGGCGGGGACGACCAGCCAGACCTTCAACGTGGCGGTGACGGGCGACATCCTGGTCGAGCCGGACGAGACCGTCGTAGTGACCCTGAGCAGCGCGGCGAACGCGACGATCGCGACGGCGAGCGGGACGGGAACCATCACCGACGACGAGGATGCGCCCGAGATCACGTTGACGGTGGATGACAGCAGCGTGGCCGAGGGCGACGGGGCCACCACGATCACGGTGACGGCCACAGTGGACGGCACGATCCGATTCGCCGGGGCCACGACGGTGACCGTGAGCGTGGCGGGCAGTGGCACGGCGTCGGCGGTGGATTTCGCGGCGGTGACGGATTTTGACATTACGATTGCGGCGGGCGCGGCGAGCCAGACCGGGACGTTCACGCTGACGCCGACGGTCGACACGGCGGACGAGACCGACGAGACGATCACGGTGAGCGGCGCTTCGCCCGGCCTGACGGTGAACTCGGCGACGATCACGCTGACGGACGACGACGGCGAGCCGAGGCTGTCAATCAACTCGCCGAGCGTGACGGAGGGGAACAGCGGCTCGACCAACCTGACGTTCACGGTGACGTTGAGTCCGGCGAGCGCCCAGCAGGTGACGGTGGCCTACGCCGACGCCGTGGACGACACGAACGTGACGAACGGCACGGCCACGTCGGGGACGGACTACACGGCGCTCACCGCCGGTACGCTGACCTTCGCGGCGGGGACGACCAGCCAGACCTTCAACGTGGCGGTAACGGGCGACACGCTGGACGAGGCGAACGAGACGGTGGTGGTGCCCCTGAGCAACCCGACGAACGCGGCCATATCCGATACCGCGGGTACCGGCACGGGGACGATCACGGACGACGATGCGACGCCGACGCTGTCGATCAACTCACCGAGCGTAACGGAGGGGAACAGCGGCACGGCGACCCTGACGTTCACGGTGACCTTGAGCGCGGCGAGCGGCCGGCAGGTGACGGTGGCCTACGCCGACGCCGGGACCGGCACAGCCACGTCCGGGACCGACTACACGGCGATCACCGGCGGTACGCTGACCTTCCCGGCGGGAACGACCAGCCAGACCTTTGACGTGTCAGTGACCGGCGACACGACCGACGAGGCGAACGAAACCGTCGCGGTGACCCTGAGCGGCGCGACGAACGCGACGATCGCGACGGGTACCGGCACGGGGACGATCACGGACGACGACGGGCCGACGGTGTCGATTGACTCGCCGAGCGTGACCGAGGGGAACAGCGGCGCGACGACCCTGACGTTCACGGCGACGTTGAGCGCGGCGAGCGCCCAGCAGGTGACGGTGGACTACGCGGACGCCGGGACCGGCACAGCCACGTCCGGGACCGACTATACAGCCATCACCGCCGGCGCTCTGACCTTCGCGGTGGGGACGACCAGCCAGACCTTCACCGTGGCGGTGACCGTCGACACGACCGACGAGACGAACGAGACCGTCGTGGTGACCCTGAGCAACCCGACGAACGCGACGATCGCGACGGCGACCGGCACGGGGACGATCACGGACGACGACGGGCCGACGATATCGATCGACTCGCCGAGCGTGACCGAGGGCGACAGCGGTTCGACGAACCTGACCTTCACGGTGACGTTGAGCGCGGCGAGCGCCCAGCCGGTGACAGTGACCTGGGCCGACGCCGGGACCGGCACGGCCACGTCCGGGACCGACTACACGGCGATCACCGGTGGGACGCTGACCTTCGCGGCGGGGACGACCAGCCAGACCTTCAACGTGGCGGTGACGGGCGACACGACCGACGAGACGAACGAGACCATCGTGGTGACCCTGAGCAGCCCAACGAACGCGACGATCGCGACGGCGACCGGCACGGGGACGATCACGAGCGACGACGGGCCGACGGTGTCGATCGACTCGCCGACCGTGACCGAGGGGGACAGCGGCACGACGAACATGACGTTCACGGCGACGCTGAGCGCGGCGAGCGTCCGGCAGGTGACGGTGGCCTACGCCGACGCCACGACCGGCACAGCCACGTCCGGGACGGACTACACGGCGATCACCGCCGGCACGCTGACCTTCGCGGCGGGGACGACCAGCCAGACCTTCAACGTGGCGGTGACCGGCGACGCGACCGACGAGGCGGACGAGACCGTCGTGGTGTCCCTGAGCAACCCGACGAACGCGACGATCGCGACGGCGACCGGCACGGGGACGATCACGGACGACGACGGGCCGACGGTGTCGATCGACTCGCCGAGCGTGGCGGAGGGCGACAGCGGCTCGACGAACCTGACGTTCACGGCGACGTTGAGCGCGGCGAGCGTCCAGCCGGTGACGGTGGCCTACGCCGACGCCGGGACCGGCACGGCCACGTCCGGGACGGACTACACGGCGATCACCGGCGGCACGCTGACCTTCGCGGCGGGGACGACCAGCCAGACCTTCAACGTGGCGGTGACCGGCGATACGACCGACGAGGCGGACGAGACCGTCGTGGTGACCCTGAGCAGCCCGACGAACGCGACCATTTCGACGGCGAACGGCACGGGGACGATCACGAACGACGACGCGCCGACGCTGTCGATCGACTCGCCGAGCGTGACGGAAGGGGACAGCGGCTCGACGAACCTGACGTTCACGGTGACGCTGAGCGCGGCGAGCGTCCGGCAGGTGACGGTGGCCTGGGCCGAGGGGACGGGCGGCACCGCGACTTCCGGGACCGATTACACGACGATCACGGGCGGGACGCTGACCTTCGCGGCGGGGACAACCAGCCAGACCTTCAGCGTGGCGGTGACCGGCGATACGACCGACGAGACGAACGAGACCGTCGTGGTGACCCTGAGCAGCCCGACGAACGCGACGATCGCGACGGGCACCGGCACGGGGACGATCACGGACGACGACGGGCCGACGCTGTCGATCGACTCGCCGAGCGTGGCGGAGGGGAACAGCGGCTCGACGAACCTGACCTTCACGGCGACGCTGAGCGCGGCGAGCGTCCAGCCGGTGACGGTGGCCTACGCGGACGCCGGGACCGGCACGGCCACGTCGGGGACCGACTACACGACGATCACCGGCGCGACGCTGACCTTCCCGGCGGGGACGACCAGCCAGACCTTCAACGTGTCAGTGCTGGGCGACGCGACCGACGAGGCGAACGAGACCGTCGTGGCAGCCCTGAGCAGCCCGACGAACGCGACCATTTCGACAGCGACCGGCACGGGGACGATCACGGACGACGACGGGCCGGCGCTGTCGATCGACTCGCCGAGCGTGACGGAGGGGAACAGCGGCTCGACAAACCTGACGTTCACGGTGACCTTGAGCGCGGCGAGCGCCCAGCAGGTGACGGTGGGCTACGCCGACGCCACGACCGGCACGGCCACGTCGGGGACGGACTACACGGCGATCACCGCCGGGACGCTGACCTTCGCGGTGGGGGCGACCAGCCAGACCTTCAACGTGGCGGTGACGGGCGACGCGACCGACGAGGCGGACGAGACCGTCGTGGTGACCCTGAGCAGTCCGACGAACGCGACCATTTCGACGGCGACCGGCACGGGGACGATCACGGACGACGACGGGCCGACGGTGTCGATCAACTCGCCGAGCGTGGCGGAGGGCGACAGCGGCTCGACGGACCTGACGTTCACGGTGACCTTGAGCGCGGCGAGCGTCCAGCAGGTGACGGTGGCCTACGCCGACGCCACGACCGGCACGGCCACGTCGGGGACCGACTACACGGCCATCACCGGCGCGACGCTGACCTTCGCGGTGGGGGCGACCAGCCAGACCTTCAACGTGTCAGTGCTGGGCGATGCGCTGGACGAGGCGAACGAGACGGTGTTGGTATCGCTGAGCGGCGCGACGAACGCGACCGTATCCGCTACGACGGGTACCGGCACGGGGACGATCACCGACGACGATGGTGAGCCGACGCTGTCGATCAACTCGCCGAGCGTGACCGAGGGTGACAGCGGCTCGACGGACCTGACGTTCACGGTGACGTTGAGCGCGGCGAGCGGCCAGCAGGTGACGGTGGCCTGGGCAGAAGGGACGGGCGGCACGGCCACGTCCGGAACCGACTACACGGCGATCACCGGCGCGATGCTGACCTTCGCGGCGGGGACGACCAGCCAGACCTTCACCGTGGCGGTGTTGGGCGACGTCCTGGACGAGTCGGACGAGACCGTCGTGGTGACCCTGAGCAGCCCCGCGAACGCGACCATATCAAGTACGGCGGCGGGCACCGGCACGGGAACCATCACCGACGACGATGCGGAGCCCTCGATCACCTTGACGGTGGATGAGAGCAGCGTGGGCGAGGGCGACGGGGCGACCCTGATCACGGTGACCGCCACGGTGGACGGCACGACCCGGTTCGCCGCGGCCACGACGGTGACGGTGAGCGTGGCGGGCAGCGGCGAGGCGACGGCGGTGGACTTCACGGCGGTGGCGGACTTCGACATCACGATTGCGGCGGGCGCGGCGAGCCAGACCGGGACGTTCACGCTGACGCCGACTGTCGACACGGCGGACGAGACCGACGAGACGATCACGGTGAGCGGCGCCTCAGGCGACCTGACGGTGAACTCGGCCACGATCAGCCTGACGGACGACGACGGCGCGCCGTCGCTGTCGATCAACTCGCCGAGCGTGTCGGAGGGGAACAGCGGCTCGACCGACCTGACGTTCACGGTGACGTTGAGTCCGGCGAGCGCCCAGCAGGTGACGGTGGCCTGGGCCGAGGGGACGGGCGGCACCGCGACTTCCGGGACCGATTACACGGCCATCACCGGCGCAACGCTGACCTTCGCGGCGGGGACGACCAGCCAGACCTTCAACGTGGCGGTGACGGGTGATGCGCTGGACGAGGCGAACGAGACGGTGGTGTTGACGTTGAGCAACCCGACGAACGCGACCATATCCAGTACGGCGGGCACCGGCACGGGAACGATCACGGACGACGATGCGACGCCGACGCTCTCGATCAACTCGCCGAGCGTGGCCGAGGGGGACAGCGGTTCGACGAACCTGACGTTCACGGCGACGTTGAGCGCGGCGAGCGGCCGGCAGGTGACGGTGGACTACGCGGACGACGGGAGCGGCTCGGCCACCTCCGGGACCGACTACACGGCCATCACCGCCGGGACGCTGACCTTCCCGGCGGGGACGACCAGCCAGACCTTCAACGTGGCGGTGACCGGCGATGCGACCGACGAGTTGAACGAGACCATCGTGGTGACCCTGAGCGGCGCGACGAATGTGACGGTTCCGACAGCGAACAGCACGGGGACGATCACGGACGACGACGGGCCGACGCTGTCGGTTGACTCGCCGAGCGTGGCGGAGGGGGACAGCGGTTCGACGAACCTGACGTTCACGGCGACGTTGAGCGCGGCGAGCGTCCAGCAGGTGACGGTGGACTGGGGGGCAGGGACGGGTGGCACCGCGACTTCCGGGACGGACTACACGGCCATCACCGGCGGCACATTGACCTTCCCGGCGGGGACAACCAGCCAGACCTTCAACGTGGCGGTGACGGGTGACACGACCGACGAGGTGGACGAGACCGTCGCGGTGACCCTGAGCGACCCGACGAACGCGACGATCGCGACGGGCACCGGCACGGGGACGATCACGGACGACGACGGGCCGGCGGTGTCGATCAACTCGCCGAGCGTGACGGAGGGCGACAGCGGCTCGACGAACCTGACGTTCACGGTGACGTTGAGCGCGGCGAGCGTCCAGCAGGTGACGGTGGACTACGCGGACGCCGGCACCGGCACGGCCACGTCCGGGACGGACTACACGGCGATCACCGGCGGCACGCTGACCTTCCCGGTGGGGACGACCAGCCAGACCTTCAACGTGGCGGTGACGGGCGACGCGACCGACGAGGCGGACGAGACCGTCGTGGTGACCCTGAGCAGCCCGACGAACGCGACCATTTCGACGGCGAACGGCACGGGGACGATCACGACCGACGACGGGCCGACGGTGTCAATCGACTCGCCGAGCGTGACGGAGGGCGACAGCGGCTCGACGAACCTGACGTTCACGGTGAGCTTGAGCGCGGCGAGCGTCCGGCAGGTGACGGTGGCCTACGCCGACGCCGGCACCGGCACGGCCACGTCGGGGACGGACTACACGGCGATCACGGACGCCACGTTGACCTTCCCGGCGGGGACGACCAGCCAGACCTTCAACGTGGCGGTGACGGGCGACACGACCGACGAGGCGAACGAGACCATCGTGGTGACCCTGAGCAGTTCGACGAACGCGACGATCGCGGCGGGCGCCGGCACGGGGACGATCACGGACGACGACGGGCCGGCGGTGTCGATCGACTCGCCGAGCGTGGCGGAGGGCGACAGCGGCTCGACGAACCTGACGTTCACGGTGAGCTTGAGCGCGGCGAGCGCCCAGCAGGTGACTGTGGCCTACGCGGACGCCGGGACCGGCACGGCCACATCCGGAACCGACTACACGGCGATCACCGGCGGCACGCTGACCTTCCCGGTGGGGACGACCAGCCAGACCTTCAACGTGGCGGTGACGGGCGACGCGACCAACGAGGCGAACGAGACCGTCGTGGTGACCCTGAGCAGCCCGACGAACGCGACCATTTCGACGGCGAACGGCACGGGGACGATCACGAACGACGACGGGTCGACGCTGTCGATCGACTCGCCGACCGTGGCCGAGGGTGACAGCGGCTCGACGAACCTGACGTTCACGGTGACGTTGAGCGCGACGAGCGCCCAGCAGGTGACGGTGGACTACGCGGACGCCGGCACCGGCACGGCCACGTCGGGGACGGACTACACGGCGATCACCGCCGGCACGCTGACCTTCGCGGCGGGGGCGACCAGCCAGACCTTCACCGTGGCGGTGACGGGCGACGCGACCGACGAGGCGAACGAGACCGTCGTGGTGACCCTGAGCAGCCCGACGAACGCGACGATCGCGGCGGGCGCCGGCACGGGGACGATCACGGACGACGACGGGCCGGCGGTGTCGATCGACTCGCCGACCGTGAGGGAGGGGAACAGCGGCTCGACGAACCTGACGTTCACGGTGACGTTGAGCGCGGCGAGCGCCCAGCAGGTGACGGTGGCTTGGGCAGAAGGGACGGGCGGCACGGCCACGTCGGGGACGGACTACACGGCGATCACCGGCGGCACGCTGACCTTCCCGGTGGGGACGACCAGCCAGACCTTCACCGTGGCGGTGACGGGCGACGCGACCGTCGAGGTGGACGAGACCGTCGTGGTGACCCTGAGCAGCCCGACGAACGCGACGATCTCGACGGCGACCGGCACGGGGACGATCACAAACGACGATGTGGCGCCGGGAGCCAGATGGACGCCGGGCGGCGTCTGGACTCATGATGTGACCACGACGAGCGCCATAGGCAAGCTGACGCTTCGGCAGACAGTCACAATCACCGGAGGAAGCATGCTCTGGGCTAACGCCGCGATTGACGCTTGTCCCTGGACGCGGGTGACTCCGCCGCTCCCGTCCACCTCGTGTCAGTTACTCAAGGACTATAGTGCGTCTGGTTTTCCCGATCGCCAAGATTTGAGGTTGACGAATTTCATTCCGACCCAAGCCATGATCGACAACGGCGGGGTCGTCATCAGACTTAGGTGGAGAAACTTCAACAGCCCTGCCGGGAACAACGTTGGCATGGTCGAGTGGGTTCCTCTTATAACGCCTCCGAGTGCGACGCTGGTCCTCACGCCGCCGTCGATTTCGGAGAACGGCGGGGTTGCGACGGTGAGCGCGACGCTCGACCGGCAGTGGTCCGACGCGGTGACGATCACAGTGTCGGCGGCGGCGGTGGCCCCCGCGGTGGCGGGCGACTTCACGCGGAGCGGGATGACGCTGACCTTCGCGGCGAACACCACGACGAGCACAGGGACGGTGACGCTCACCGCGGTGGACAACGCGATTGATGCGGCGGACAAGGCGGTGACCGTTTCGGGAACCGCCTCCGACAGCGTGACCAACGCGCCGCCCGACGTGACGCTGACGATCACGGACGACGAGACGCCGACGCTGTCGATTGACTCGCCGACCGTGGCGGAAGGCGACAGTGGTTCTGTGGACATGACGTTCACGGTGTCGCTGAGCCCGGCGAGCGCCCAGCAGGTGACGGTGGACTGGGCCGACGCCGGGACTGGCACGGCCACGTCGGGGACGGACTACACGGCCATCACCGGCGGCACGCTGACCTTCCCCGCGGGGACGACGAGCCAGACGATCACGGTGTCGGTGACGGGGGACACCGCCGCGGAACCGAACGAGACGGTGGCGGTGTCGCTGAGCAACCCTGCCAATGCGACGATTGGAACGGGGACGGGGACGGGGACGATCACGGACGACGACGGCGCGGCGCCGACGCTGTCGATCGACTCGCCGCGCGTGGCGGAGGGCGACGGCGGCTCGACGGACCTGACGTTCACGGTGACCCTGAGCCCGGCGAGCGCCCAGCAGGTGACGGTGGACTGGGCCGACGCCGGGACTGGCACAGCCACGTCGGGGACGGACTACACGGCCATCACCGGCGGCACACTGACCTTCCCCGCGGGGACGACGGCCCAGAGGATCACGGTGTCGGTGACGGGGGACACCGCCGCGGAACCGAACGAGACGGTGGCGGTGTCGCTGAGCAACCCTGCCAACGCGACGATTGGAACCGGCACGGGGACGGGGACGATCACGGACGACGACGGTGGCATCGACGACGGTGACATCGGTGCGCCGTCGCTGTCGATCGACTCGCCGCGCGTGGCGGAGGGGGACAGCGGCGCGACGGACCTGACCTTCACGGTGACCCTGAGCCCGGCGAGCGCCCAGCAGGTGAAGGTGGACTGGGCCGACGCCGGAACTGGCACGGCCACGTCGGGGACGGACTACGCAGCGATTGCCGGCGGGACGCTGACCTTCGCGGCGGGGGAGACGAGCAAGTCGTTCACGGTGTCGGTGACGGGCGACGTCCTGGACGAGGCGGACGAGACGGTGGTGGCGTCGCTGAGCAAAGCCGGGAACGCGACGGTCTCGACGGCGACTGGGACGGGGACGATCGTGGACGACGACGCGGCGCCGTCGCTGTCGATCGACTCGCCGAGCGTGGCGGAGGGGGACGGCGGCGCGACGGACATGACGTTCACGGTCACCCTGAGCGCGGCGAGCGGGAAGCAAGTGACGGTGGACTGGGCCGACGCCGGGAGCGGCACGGCCACGCCGGGGACGGACTACGCGGCGGTCGCCGGCGGGACGCTGGCCTTCGCGGCGGGGGAGACGAGCAAGTCGTTCACGGCGTCGGTGACGGGCGACGTCCTGGACGAGGCGGACGAGACCGTCGTGGCAGCCCTGAGCAGCCCGACGAACGCGACGATCTCAACGACGACGGGGACGGGGACGATCACGGACGACGACGCGGCGCCGACGCTGTCGATCGACTCGCCGAGCGTGGCGGAGGGGGACGGCGGCTCGGCGGACCTGACGTTCACGGCCACGTTGAGCGCGGCGAGTGGCCGGCGGGTGACGGTGGACTACGCCGACGCCGGGACTGGCACGGCCATGTCGGGGACGGACTACGCGGCGATCGCGGGCGGGACGCTGGCCTTCGCGGCTGGGGAGACGAGCAAGTCGTTCACGGTGTCGGTCACGGGCGACGTCCTGGCCGAGGCGGACGAGACGGTGGTGGCGGTCCTGAGCCGCCCGGCGAACGCCGTTCTGGGGACGGCGCGCGGCGTCGGCACGATCATCGACGACGACGTCGACCTGACGCCGAGCTTCGGCGGCGCGGCGGTGCCGGACCAGTCGTGGATCCAGAACTGGCCGATTCCGGCGTTGACGCTGCCGGCGGCGACGGGCGGCAACGGCGCGCTGACCTACGCGCTGGCGCCGGCGCTGCCCGCCGGGCTGAGTTTCGACGCGGCGACGCGGGAGCTGTCGGGGACGCCGACGCGGGCGCAGGCGGCGACCGAATACAGCCTGATGGCCACGGACGGTGACGGGGACGTGGCGGCGCTGAGCTTCACGATCGAGGTGACCGGCCCGGTGGTGGCGTCGATCGCGGACGCCCAAGCGGTGGAGGGCGAACCCGCCGAGTTCGGGGTCACGCTGTCGAAGCCGGTGCCGGAGGGCGGGTCGCTGCTGGTGGTTTGGCGGACGGCCGACGGCACGGCCGTGGCGCCGTCCGACTACGCGCCGCCTGCGGGCGGGCGCGGGGAGTTGACGATCGCGGCGGGACAAGACGCGGCGGCGATCGCCGTCCAGACAGTGGACGACGGCGCGGCGGAGGGCGAGGAGGCGTTCACGGTGAGGCTGGTCAGCGCCGGCCATGCCGAGTTGGGCGACGCGGCGGCGGCGGGCCGGATCGTTGACGACGACTTGGCGCGGCTGCGCGGCGAGGCGCTGCAATGGTCCTTGGCGGCGTTCGGGCGGACGGTGGCGACGGAGGCGGTGGACGCCATCGGGCAGCGGTTCCGTCCCGGCGCCGCGGCGCCCGCGGCGACTGCTCCCTGGGCTGGGGAGCTGGACGCGCTGGGCGCGCCGCCGCGGGTCGGCGGCGGGGCGGGCTGGAGGCCCGGCGGCGGAGCGGCCGGGGCGTTCGGGGCTCCGGGCGCGGGGCGGGGCCTTCCCCCGGGCGATTCCGCCGCGGCGGGCTTGCCCGGCGGCGCTGCCGGCGCCGAGCGTTCGCCGCTGGGCGAGCTCCTGTCCCAGGCCGCCTTCGAGTCGCGCCTTGGCGCGAAGGGCGAGGACGCTGGAGACGGCGGGCGCTGGACATTGTGGGGCCGGGGTTCGAGGAGCCGGTTCAGCAGCGGTTCCGGCGCGGGGCTGTCGTTGGACGGGGAGGTGGACACGGGCTACCTGGGCGCGGACGCGCGGCTGTCCGAGGGCGGCCCGCTGCTGGGGGTGGCGCTGTCGCACAGCGTCGGGGAGCTGGGCTACCGGGGGTCGGCGTCTGGGCTGGAAGGGGGCCGGGTGGACGTGGACCTGAGCAGCGCGCTGCCCTATGGGCACTGGTCGGTGGGCGAGCGGGCGTCGCTGTGGGCGCTGCTGGGAATCGGCTGGGGGAAGGCGGTGCTGACGGACCGGTTCGGTCGGTCGGAGTCGGACACGTCGATGCGGATGGCGGCGCTGGGCGGGCGCGGGGAGCTGGCGCCGTGGCGGGGGCTGGCGCTGGCGTTGAAGGGTGACGCCTTCGCGGTGGGCATGGAGGGGTCGCCGACGCTCGGCGGCGCGGCGGCGATGCCGGACGTGGACGCGGACGCGCGCCGCCTGCGCGTGATGGTGGAGGGGAGGCGCGGCTGGCAGCCGTCGGCGCGTCAGAGCCTGGAGCTGAGCTTGGAGTTCGGCGGGCGCTGGGACGGCGGCGACGCGGACGCGGGGATGGGCGCGGAGCTGGGCGGCGGCCTGGCGTACCGCCATGCGGCCTGGGGCTTGGGGGTCGAGGCGCGCGGGCGTCGCCTGCTTGGTCACGCGGAGAGCGCGTTCGAGGAATGGGGGGCGAGCGTGTCGGTGGCGTTGGATCCGGGCGAGGAGGGGGTTGGCGCGTCGCTGTCGCTGTCGCCGGTTTGGGGGGAGGCGTCGAGCGGGGTGGAGAACATGTGGCGCAGCGAGCGGCTGCTGGGCGCGGGCCTGGGCGGCCAGGCGGAGCGGGCTGGCCGCGGCGGCTGGCGTCCGGGCCGGCTGCGGATGGAGCTGGGCTATGGGTTCGAGACGCGCGGGCCGAGCTTGCTGAGGCTGTACGGGGGGCTGGAGGAGGATGGCCCGGGGAGCAGGAGCTGGCGCTTGGGCGGCGGGATGACGGGCGGGCGGCTGGACTGGAGCCTGGAGCTGGACCGCCGGGAGCGCTGGGGCGAGCCGCCCGAGCATGGCGTCTTGCTGAAGTTCGGCAACGGCTTTATGGGCGCGGCCCCGGCGGCGCCGCCGCTTTGAGGCCGCTGAAGCTCGGTTGCTTGGCGGGCGAGGCCGACGCGGGTGGCACCGGCTGAACCGGGATGGCGCGCTGAATCGCTGAAGGCTCGCGAGCGTGCCCATCGCGAGCGCTCAGGGGACATAGGCGGCTCACGAGCCCATCAACTCGCGCCGCTTGGCGAACAAATCGCTCTTGGCGTGGGCGGCTTCGACTTGTTGCGGAGCGTGTGCGCGAGCACTGCCTCCATCCCATCGCCGAGGCGCTGGCTGCCGCCGGCACTAGGCGCGGTCATTGACTGTGTTCGTCGTCCACGGCGCTAACGGCGAACTCAGTCACCCAAGCATGGCCGTCGTCGGGCGTGAACTGCCCGGTTCTGATGCGGGCGATCGGATAGTCGGGCAGCGTGCGGCTTGCAATGCACTTGCCGCCAAAGGCCAGAGCGAGCAGCCCATGGTAGTGGAAGTCTAGATTGTCGAAGCCGTGCCGCCGGCGGTGGGGCGGCAGGTTCTCCACGTCTTCCGGGAAAACGTGCAGGAGAAACGGCGCTTGCACATCCGCCACGCTGCACGGCGACTTGAGGTAGCTCACCGCGTTCCCGCGAAGATGGACGTCGAAGACGGAGCGCGCCGCCGGCTCGCCTGACGCGATGGATTCGTAGTCCGCCAGCCAAGCAGGACGCAGCGGCGCGGCCGGGGGCTTCCGCATCGTGCAGAGGTCCTGATTCCGCTTTAGGTACTCGAGCAAGGCTTCCGCCGCCCACTGATGGCCGGCCGCGTTCCAGTGCGAGTCGTGCGCCCACTTCGCATCCCTCCAATCGGCGCCTTGGCGGAGCATGTGGTCGTATTGGTCGATGACAGGAATGCCGCGCTGCTCGGCAAGGGCGACCAAACGGTCGAATCCAGCGTCGCCCAAGGTGCGCATCGCATGGATGGACAGAATCACCAACGCGGCGCCGTCGCGCTCCGTGCGCTCCCTGAACTGATCAAACGCGAAGGCCGTGAAGTCCAGCGCGTCTTCGTGGGATGCGGGCAGATCCTGCGCCACGAGGAACGTGTCCTCGGTGTACCACCGCGCCGTTGAAAACCCATCGAGCAACGCGGCGTAGCGGGGAGAGCGCCGGCTCAGCAAATCCACCGCAGTAATCAGTTGGGAATTGGGTGTCCGCGGGGCGAGAGCATCGTATTTGTGATACAGCCATCTCTCGAAGACAGACACGCCGATCCTGTCGTACGCGGCGCGCCGAGGAGGCAGCCCGGCCAATCGGGCGCCGGGATGGGGCGGCCGCAGCGTGATGGTCCCATCCGCGCCTCGCGTCGCGGAAACCTCCCTGAGCCCGTCCGGATCGTTTTTCCTGCTCAACGCCTGCAGGAGTGGCGAATTATTCTTGAAGTCGTTGGGGACGAAGACGAGCACCACCAAAGCGGGGCGGAAATGCCGGGCGAACTCGTCGTAGTACGCCAGTTGGTTGACTTGCCCGATGTCGCTGATGCCGAACGCCGAGGTCGTGACGTCCAGATGACCCAGCTCCTGAGCGGCGAGTTCCTCCAGCCGAACGTGAAACTTGTCGGCGATGGGAACTTGGCGCGCCTCCACAAAGGAATCGCCGAGCATGGCGACGTGGCAGCTTGCCGCGGCCCGCTCTATGCCGATGGGTTCGCGGTCTAGGAAGCCCAAGGCGTTGGTTCGCGATTCGACCCAGAAATCAAGGTAGTTCGTATGGCGCACCGCGACGTTGGGCGGGTACCCCCGCCCAACGGTTGGAGACCAAGTGCTGGGATGATGGTGCTCCGCGAAGGGCACTCGCAGCCGCCAATACGCTTCGCCTGCCACTCCAATCAGAGCCAAGCCCGCAAAGAGAATCAGCGCGTTCCAGCCGATCAGCCGCAGTGCGCGGCGGACGCGCTCTGGAACGGGAAATTGTGGCTTCACGGGTGCGTTCTCGCGGTGGCCCGGTGTTGTTCCCCTGTAGTAGCGAGTTGGCTGCACACCTCGCCATTCCTGCGCGTCTTCATGCGATCGCCCGCCCGTCAGTCCGGCTCGAATGAACCTTCGTGCTCGTGCTCGAGCGCTGCATCCTGTTCCGCCTTGCGCAGGAAACAGTTGCCGATGGCGAGGCAGTCCAAGTCTGTGCCCATGAAACAGCGGAAGGCGTCCGCTGGGGTGCAGACGATGGGTTCGCCACGCACGTTGAAGCTGGTGTTCACGATCACCGGGCAGCCCGTCTTGGCCTTGAAGGCTGCCAGCAGCGCGTGGTAGCGAGGGTTGGTTTCACGGTCCACGGTCTGCACGCGGGCAGAGTAGTCCACATGGGTGACGGCCGGGATGTCTGAACGCGGCGCGTTCAGCCGGTCGATGCCGGACGATGCATCGTGCGCTTCGGCCAGCGGCCGGCGCCGCCCGGCGCTCACGTCCGCCACCAACAGCATGTACGGGCTGTCGCGGTCGAGCGCGAACCAGTCCGCAACGTCTTCGCGCAGCACGCTCGGCGCGAACGGACGAAACGACTCGCGGCGCTTCACCTTGAGGTTGAGCGTCTTCTGCATGGTCGGCGAACGGGCGTCCCCCAAGATCGACCGGTTGCCGAGCGCGCGCGGGCCGAACTCCATGCGGCCTTGGAACCAGCCGACTGCATCGCCGGCGGCCAATGCCTCGGTCGCGGCGTCGATCAGCGCGTCGTCCGCAAGCGTCTCGTAGCGCGCGCCGGCAGCATCGAGCGTGGCACGAATCTCGTCGAGGCGGAAGCCGGGGCCGAGCAAAGCGCCGCGCATGGCGTCCGTCATGCGAGAGGGAGGCGGCGGGGCGGGTTCATTGCCAGTTTCGCGCTCCGTTTCGCGGCCACGCGGGTGAGCGCTCGCTCCGCTGCCACCCAAAGAAATGGAAGGACGCGGTTCGCCGAACAGGCGATGGCTCGCCGTCAACGCGGCCCCCAATGCGCCCCCGGCGTCACCCGCCGCCGGCTGGATCCAGATGTCATCGAACCGGCCGTCGCGCAGCACCTTGCCGTTGGCGACGCAGTTCAGCGCAACGCCGCCGGCGAGACAAAGATTGGGGATGCCGGTTTCCGCCCGCAGCGAGCGGGTCAGCCGCAGCACCGCTGCCTCGATCACGAATTGCGCCGAGGCAGCCAGGTCCATGTGCCGCTGCGTCAGCGGCTCGTCCGGCTCGCGCGGCGCGCCGCCGAACAGCGCGTCGAACTTGCCGTTGGTCATCGTCAATCCGGTGCAGTAGTTGAAATAGTCGAGGTTGAGGCGGAACGTGCCGTCCGGCTTCAGGTCGATCAAGTGCTCGAGAATGGTCTGCGCGTGCTTCGGCTCGCCGTAGGGCGCCAAGCCCATCAGCTTGTATTCGCCGGAGTTTACCTTGAAGCCGGCGTAGTAGGTGAAAGCCGAGTAGAGCAACCCCAAGGAATGTGGGAAGTGGATCTCCCGCGCCATCTCCAAGTCATCGCCATCGCCGATGGCGACGGAGGTGGTGGCCCACTCACCGACCCCGTCCATGGTCAACACCACCGCCTTGCGGAATGGTGACGGATAGAACGCGCTCGCGGCATGGGATTGATGATGCTCGGCGAACAGCAGCTTGGCCTCCCAGTCCACGTCCGGGGCGAGTGCCTGCAGCTTGCGGCGCAGCAAGCCCTTCTGAAACAGCTTCTCCTTGATCCACACCGGCGCCGCCATGCGGAAGGAACGGAAGCCGCGCGGCGCCAGCGCGACGTAGGTTTCGAGCAGCCGCTCGAACTTGAGAAACGGCTTGTCGTAGAACGCCACCCGGTCTATCTGGTCAAGGGTGACGCCGCCCTGCTCCAAGCAGCAGGCGATGGCGTTGGCGGGATAGTCCGAATCGTGCTTCCTGCGCGTGAAGCGCTCCTCCTGGGCGGCGGCGACGATCCGCCCACCCTCCACCAAGGCCGCGGCGCTGTCGTGATAGAAGGCCGAGAGGCCGAGGATGCGCACCACTTTGGAAGGGCTCAGAAGATGGCGTGGATCATCTTTAGAACTGGTTCTGCATCGATTCGCGCCCCGGCCCCGGCGGGTCTCGATGGATCCAGTAGCTCTGCGCATCCGGATCGTGTTTGAGGCGCAGCGCATCTTTGCCCAGCGCGCGCATGATGAGGCCCGTTGGGGTGACCACGGCGAAGTAGATCACCGCCATCACGAGCGGATTGACCACGCGCTGCAGCAGCAAGCCGAACTTGAACCAGACCCGATTGAACGGCGCCAGCAGCGCCGGCCGGACGAACGCTGCCGCCAGCAACGCCGCCGCGGCGCCCAATGCCCAGGCGCGAGGCGGCCCGCCGTTCAGCAGCGGGAACAGGCCGATGGCGAAGAACACGACTGCGAAGACGACGCCAAAGCCGCGGTCGGAGCCACCCTTGGCCGTTTCGCCATCGGCCAGACGCTCGTGGGTATTCACTCGTCTTGTTTCGCTCTCGGCATCGCGTCTGACGGGACATATGGCGGCAACGGCTGCATCGCAGCCATGTTACCCGACCGCGCCACCGGCGGAGTCGGGCGCGGCTTCCCGAAGCCGGACCTCGAACGAGCACCTTGTAGCTCAGGAGGCTGTCTGATCCGCAGTGCGGAACGTGTTGAGCCGGCATGGTATGGTCCGCAACCGGATTCAGCGCGGCAGCACGGCAGTGTCTTCGAAAATGGTCCGTTCGGTGAGTTCGCTGTATCTGGCCCTCGCGGTCGCCGGTCTCCCCTGCGACGCCAATGCAGTAGAGGACGCGGTCGCCGCGACGTACGCGCTGTCCTTCTCGGACATGAGGGTCAGCCACCATGTAAACCAAGACGAACCCAGGCCGGATTTGGTCGTGCGGGTCAAGCGGCTCGATGCGGAGTTGGAGGCGCGACTCGATGCCTCGAACCGCCGGCAACGCGAACTGCGAAGCCGACAAAATACACTCGTCGGCGCGCACGGCGCGTTGGAGAGGCGTGCGGGTTCCGGTCCGGCGTTGACCTTCGAGCAGCGGGAACGTCTCGACGCTCTGCGCCTTGATGTAAGCGGATTCTGCACCGAGTCAAGCAAGATCTGCACCGATTGCCCGGAGGGCCTCGACTTCCGGACCTGCGCCAGTTGCGCGAAGTGCCCTGAACTCCAACTGCTCGAGTGGCACGCCCCGTTGACCGACGACGAGCTGCAGCGCATGCAGGAGCTTGAAGGTCTGATTTCCGCTCTGCGGACGCAGATCGCGCAACTCCGAACGACGGCATCGGCGATGCGCTCGCAGCTCGCCGGGTCGAGCAGCACGATAACCACGTCGGGTAAGTCGGTCAGATTCGCGGGCGTTCCCGTCATCAACGTCCATCCGGGCGACGAAGTGGTCATTGCGGTCTGGGACGACGATCCCTTCTCCGACGAGTTGTACGGCCGCACGACCTTGGTGCTCGATCGCCAGACGTTGGAAGGCGGGTCTCTCGTCGTCCAGACGGGTGCGGTCGAGCACCTGCGCATGGGGTTTCTGCGAGTGGACGAGAATTGACAACGAATCGAGCCCCACTGATCGCGACGTGCGCGCCATTCCGGGTGTCCGCCGTAAGGCCCCTTGCGGCTGTGTGCCGCGCGACCACGCTCGTAGCGGCAGCGTTCCTCGCCGCAGTGCCGACCGTCCGCGCCCAGTCAAGCGAGGATGCCACGCTGTCGTACGACGCGGATGAGGCCACGCCCGGCACCGATGGCGTTGCTCTCGTCTGTTTTCGAGACACCGGAACGGAACAGGTCTTCACTCTGCACCGAGTCGGCGACCAGCTCAGGTTTAGGGTCCGCAATGCCGTGAATCCCGGAAGCCATGAATTCGCCGGGCCGGTGATCGCCACGATCGATGCGTTCGCTTCCATTTGGAGCGATTTTGAACCGGACATCCGCACCATCGAAACGATGATCGACGCCGGGTCGAGCACGTGGACTCTGTTTGATGGCGACCGAGACGCGCTGGCCCGATCGGCCCTTTCGGACGTGACCGAGGGATTCGTCAAGGTGATGGGCATGACGGGGCTCGTGTCGGAGTCCGCACACCTGTTCCGAATCGACGGCTGGGAGTACGCGGTTCTGTCTTCGCATGGACGACCGCTGAACGTCCCCGCAGGCGATATGCACGAGTATCGACACAACGGGGTCGTTGCCGTATCTCCCCGTGGCCAGCGATACCGCTACGAAGGCGCACCGCTCCAACAGAATCAAGAAACTGCCGCCGTTTGCACACCTTGGGCACAAGCAGATAAGGAACGCGGACTTACAGAGCGCTATCGCAAAAAACCGATTGGCAAAACGGGAAGCCGAACTAACCCAACGGATCGGCGAACAGGCTGCACAGGAAGCCGAACGGATAGCCGAACAGGCTGCTAAGTTAAAAGAGATTGAACGGCACAGGCGGAGTTAGAGGCAGCACAACGAACCGCGACGCATCACAGTATGGCTACCTCGTTGACGAGACACGACGAATCCGAGCACCTAAAGAGCACGACATGTTCGACGGCCGGATGCATGCGGCAGGCTAGGCGGCACGGGAGCGAACTTCGATCGTCGTCACCAGCGGCCGCCCATATGATTCCACTGGCGACTCTTCCAGATAGAGTTCCGTCGCTTCCCGCAGGTTGGCCAATGCCCCTTCAACGGTCTCGCCTTGTGTCGTCGTGCCGGTTTCAGGATTCGTTGCCACGAATCCTCCTTCCGGGGCGGGCACTAACACTGCCGTGAGTTGCATCATCTCCCCTAGTCGGCAATCGCGCCAAGTGGACGATAACACAAGCGTCGGATCTTGATGCCGCGTTGGCTCGGCTGCCTTCGCTTTGTCCGCCATCCGCTCGTAGAGGTGGGGCCGCTCCTTGAGGCTGTGAAACCCTTGGCGCAGGATGGATTCAACGGCGTGGCGGACGGCGGACGCCGCGTCGACGCTTTAGCGGCGCGCGTAGGCGACCGCGCGCATAAAGCCGCGATAGTCTTCTTTGCCCGCGGGCTTGGCCAGATAGTCGTAGCGACCCATCAGCTGGGCCATCGGCTCGCCGTATTTTTCGACCAGCTCATCCTCGACCGATCGGGGATAGGTCTCCATCTGCCGCGTGTACAGACGGTTGTAGGTGATGTGAAGAACCCTGCGCGCGCCATCGATGGTGCGGGGGCCATTGCCGTGCCAGACCCGGCCATCCCACAGTGTGATCGAACCCGCCTTGCAGAGTATCGGTTCGCTCGGCGTCGATTTGATCTCCTCATGGGTGGGATATCGCCGCAGTGCTGCACTCCCCGGAACGACGGTCGTCGCCCCGGATTCGGCGGTGTAGTCGTCCAGGGCCCAACACGCCGTCAGCATGAGGTTGTGTTCCGGGAAGGGGGCGGGCATCCAAGTCTGGTCGGCGTGGATCCTGAGGTCCGGATCGCCCTTGCGCTTAATGCTGGTGGCCATGTTGCTCAGGAGGAAGCCGGCTCCGACCGAGAACTCGGCGATGGCCATCAGTTTGTCGTTGAGCGCCGCCTGGGCGAAGGCCGGGTGTTTCGGCAGAACATGCACAGCGTTCTCTTTTGCCGCGGCGCGCAGCTCCTGCAAGAACTCGGGCGAAGCGACATCTTCGAGGACGGTGTAGCCCTGCTCCCAGAGCTCTTTGCAGTTGGCCTCGAGGCCGAGCTCGCGAATCCGGGGCGCGAGCTCCTCGGCAATCTCACCCGGGGGCGTGCATTGCCGTCCCTGCAGCCGATCGAAGAGATCCATGAATGTGGCCGGATTGGTCAGCATGAGCTCACCCGCCTGGTCGATCAGGTCGTCGTCGCTTGCGCGCTGGGTGCGCTTGGGAAGTGGCGGGGGCACATACGCCGAGGATTCAGTGCCGTCGTCGTCTCCGGAGAAGTAGGCCCGGAAACTGCGGCTCGGCAGCAGCCTGAAGTCGCCGTAGACCGCGTAGCGCACGCCACCGCCGAGCGCACAGAGTGCCACCAGGCAGAGCAACCCCGTGAACGCGGCCGTGGCGAGCGCAGCACCGCTCGGCGCCGGCTCCAGGATGTAGGGCACCGAGATCACGCCGAGCAGTGTGGCCAGCCCCGTTGCGGCACACACGACGTGGAACACCAACACCGAACGCGCCACGACCCGCCCCCAATCGGCGATCATCTTCATGAAATCCATACCATTAACCCTCTCTTTTAATCGTCAGTGTGAACGCCTCGGCGTCCCGCAGGTAGCCGAGCCGTTCGCCTGCGTGGCCCGCACCTCGGCCGCCGCTTCCTCGAAGGTCGGTGCGCCGGGCTTGCGCCCGCCCCGCTTGGCGGGAGGGATTCCGCGCCGCGCCGCCCTGCGGTTCTCGAAGGCGGCCTCCCGCGCTTCCTGGAGGCTGGTCAGCGGGTATCCGCCCAGCCCCACGGTGTGCCGCCCGCCGCGCACTTGGACGACCTGCACCCAGCACTTCGCGCCGGTCGGCGTGACCTGGAGGAAGAGCGTGCCGCCATCGGAGATGCGTTCGTGGAAGCGGGTGCGCCCGGAGTGCTTGGCCTTGCGCACCTTGGCCGCGGTGAGATTGCCCACGGGGAATGTCTCGTTCTGTTTGCAGCATAACTTGTATCACATTGATGCCTGATGGATGCCCTTGCAGACGGAATCTGACGGCTGCCGATGCAGGAGCAGGCGTATATGTCCGGTAAAATCAACGTGTTGAGAGAGACTGCGGATGGCTGCGACGACTGCGGATGGATTCGTACAACAGTGGTTTGGCGGAGGGGCAGGGATTCGAACCCTGGGGGGCGTTAAACCCCTCTGGTTTTCAAGACCAGCGCTTTAGACCACTCAGCCACCCCTCCGGGAGTCGCTTGGCATCCGCATCGCTTAGCTTTCGATCATACACCCCCTGATTGGCGCGATAGCGGCGCCGGCGGGATGGGCACTCCATCGGCCGAGCCGCCGGGCGCGGCCCCCAATCGGCCGCCACCGCCGCATCCTGCCACAACGCCGCTGTCCCCAAGCCGCCCCAAGAAGAGACCCTTCGGAGATCAAGTCGGTTGGAATTGGCGAGACGACGATGACTGACTACCGGCTTGCCTGCCCCGCGGGCGGCCGGACTTTCCGGAACGTCAGCGAGATGCGGCGGTTGCGGTCGCGCCTGCGGCGCTTGCCCCGGTCAACGTATGGATCCGACTTTCGTTTGACGATCTCGTGCTTCCACTTCCACCTTGCCTCGCCTTGCAAGACGGCAACGCTCCTTCGTTCGAGCAGCCGCGGCACTTTGTTGCCCATCCTGCCCCCGCCACCCTTGCTGGGAGGGTGGAAGTTCATCTCCCAAGACTCCAGCAAGCTGATCGTCGCGATGCCATCGGCGAAACTTGGGGCGTCCGCGTGTGGGGTGATGCCCTGATTTGCCTCGTACTCGTTGACGATGGCCTGATCGGGCACCTGCGGCACAAGCCCTCGGTCGTAGAGGCGCTGTGCCAGCTCCGCAAGTGGTGCCGGCAGTTCACCAAGGCGCATCGACGAGTCCACCCCGCGAGCTTTGTAATCGTAGCGCCAGCCGTAGTGCTGCACACGCCTTCTCAGTGCGCTGCTCCACGCTTGCTTGTCGATCCATTCGACGAGGCGTTGTTCGTCTTCCTCGTCTAGGAAGTCCGGTTCGTAGGTGAGACCTGGGATGACATCGTTGGGTAACTCGGCAAGCGCCTTGGCCTCAGGCGGTGCCGGCACATTGGCCCTCTCCAAGGCAATAAGCCGGCGGAAGGTCTCGACATCAAAAGTCCCCCGCTCGGGCACAAAGATATCCACTTTGCCAAGAACTTCGAGACCACCGCTTCTCATCTCCAGTTTGCCCGTACCAGATACTGGAATTTTCCTATCCTCGATCGAGACCTTGACGCACGACCAGTTCAGCTTTTCCGCAACGCCCCTAGCGGCACGACAAACCTCGGCTTTTCCGAAGTCCGCCCCATACCATTTGCCGCGCGCCTGCCGTGTCTTGCGAGCCAAGTCTTGGGCTCCGTGAGATAGCACGAAAACTGCTGCTTCTCGGCGCCAGCGCAAGTTGAGGCGACCTTTGGGCCAGTGCATCTTCGCTGCTTGAGGCGAGCAAACGGACAATGCTTCGATGGAAAGCAGCTCTCGTTGCAGAGCACCCCCACGAAAGTCCGTGGACAGTCTCCTGTAGCCGTTCAGCAAGCCACACAACGTGGCAGCCGACCATGCAATGCCCGGGGGTAGGCTGGGCATGTCTTTGAACCAAGTCTTGAATCGACCGGGTTCAGGGCGCGTTAGCACTAGCTGAATCGCAACGCCAACCGGATTCTTCCACCAGTCTTGGAGTTTCACTGTCGCTTCTGTCGCAAATATCCGTGCGGTAGCGTCCCGCCAGTCAGCGATAGCATCTTTGAACTCCGCGCCACCGTTCTGCAATGCCCGATCTGCGATGCGAACCAGCATGCCGCGGGGCGGCGATGGTTCCTCATCGCAGTTGCCTTGGAAGGTGTCCATCGCCGCCAGCCATAGGCTATCTGCCAATGTGTCCTGTCGATCGGCTTGTGGTCGCCAGGGCGGGACTCGCCACCAAGGCGCATCAACAGCGTCAGTTGCCTCGGCTAGGCGCGAAGGCTCGGCCGCCATACTCGCTTGCAACACGTCCATCCACGGGTCGATGCGTGGCACTGCCCACAAAGCCATCGTTAGTGCTCCGTAAATAGAGTCCTGTCTCACTGGTATCATAAGTTGCCCTTTTGCTTCACAAAGGGGGATGGTAGACTCGTATTCATTCACTGTATCGGCTACAGTGACTTGTATGTCTGAGAGATCGACGTTTGACAAAGCGTTGCTCATACCGATTAAGCGGTCCCTTTCCTCGATTGAGGGCACCGCAACGGCACAAATCGCAAAGGTGGGAATAGCGCTAGACCAGTGTATCGCGTCGTCCTCCGAGCAAACGTCACGCAAACGAACCGGCTTCCATTGGCCATTCCGAGAGACCAGCGTATCTAGGTCCGGCAGTTTGCTTGCGTCCAAGAACAAGCGTACGGCGATCCGATGTCCAGAAGTTGGATGCTTTGACTCACGCACGAGTCGGCGTACTCCGACCACCTGTCCTGCGCCCACCTCCAGCGGTCGCAACCAACCGTCCCCCAAGGCGCGGAACAAGCGGCGGTGATCTACTGTCAGGTTGAGCTGCGGGAACGCAGCTTCCATAGGACGAGGTTGTTGAAAGCCGCCTTCGTCGTAAGACAGCTCAGTTTGCTCTACCATCTTACCGGCTCCAATATCTTAGGCCCCGGCAGCGCGTCGCTAGCGCCCTTCGTCAGGCGACCGTTTGGACCCGCAATGAGCCAAAGGTTGTCTCGTGCGCGGCTGCACATCATGTACATGCCGCGCTTCTCGCTATCAGTCGTGCATGGAAGGAAACGATGAAGTTCGAGGATGAACACCGTGTCGAACTCCTGCCCCTTCACAGACTCCTTGTTGAGTACGGTCACGCCATCTTCGAGCACGTTAATCTGATCTTCATTCCTAAGGCTGTTCGTGTAGAACTCGACGCGATGCTGTGGGAGTTGCTCGCGGAGCGGGTGGAGCAGAAGCTTCCCTGTTTCGTTCTGATCGACGACAACACCTATGCTGCCACCCTGAGTTTGCATCGAGTTGGAAACTCGATGTGCTATCGTGTCAAGCGATGCATGCTCTACGAGACGCGGTACTTCCCCTGAGAACGATCGCCGAACCGCGGCCGCCGGCAACCGCCCCGCATGAAAGTGTTCGGCTAGACTAGCGATCTGAGGCGTGTTTCGATGATTCTGTGTAAGGATGATGGGATCGGGCAGATTGGCCGCACGCTTGATCTGCTCCAATGTCGTGCGTTGATTGGCAAGAGCCTGATCATCATCCGCGAATACGGACATCGTTTCCGAGATGTAATGCGATGCGTACTCGAAGAATCCCTCGGCCAAGTCCTGTCCCTCGTCTACGATCAAATGAGACCTGTTCGGAGCGTTCTCGCCCTGTTCGAGGATGTGAAGCATCTCGCTCCAGATGTAGGCGAACGGGTCGTCCGGCGACGTTGGCGGTTTGCTTCTCGTTCTTTCCAAGTAGTCACGCCATACATAGCTCTGCACCGTCGCTATAGACCCGGGAAAGGCAGGGGTTTCATCGGCCTGCGCCATCCTGCTCTGTTCGCTTAGCAGTTTCATCAGCCGGCGAAGCATACGGTTGTACGTCAACATGACGGCATCTGGTTCGCTTTCGGCAACCATCTGGGCTCTTCGCACAGCAAGGACGGTCTTGCCCGATCCCGGAGGGCCCGCAACGAAGAGCGCCTCGTCCAATGGCCACTCGAGCACATCGAGTTGCTCGTCCACGCTCTCAAGATCTTCCCAAGTTGGCAACCGCATCTAGCCACCTCCAAGCGGAAGCCGGTTTTGTGCAGGACGATGGAACACTGCGTATCGAAGATGCCGCTGTTGGTCGCCTTCCCATCGCTCAACGACAATCTCACCAGTCCCGTCGGCCGGCATGTCGAAGCCAGCATCCTGCATTGCCTTTTGAAAACTCGGAAAGTTCCGATTGGCGGAGGCTTTTGGAGAATTGGTGTAAAGCACAGAAACCCTGCCTTTTCCTAGCTTGGCAAGGAGTTTGTCAAGGTCCGTGACGAGTTGAGCGGGATCCAAGGTCGGGCTAGCCAAGAGATATGAAACGATTACCAGCACAGATCGCCAGCTTGGTGCTCTATCCCAATCGACGGCCGCGGGTCCGCTCGCCCAGCACCGTCTCATGCCCTTGAGCCGGCGCAAGCTGGCTGCCATACGCTCGCCAAGGTCGCGCATGGTGACCGACGAGTCCAAACCGATGTAGTCGAAGGTGGGAGGATCGAGCACACCGGCCAAAGCCAAGCCGCCAGTGCAGGGACCGCATCCCACGTCGATTACAATGAGATCGTCAGGCGTTCGATTCGGAAACATCTGGCGAAATGCCTCTGTAAGCTCCTCCAAATGCCCCTTCTGGTTGAAGTAGGCGTAGAGCAAGGCGCGATCTTCAGGAGAAAGATCGCCCCAAGGTTCATCGAACGGTGCTTGTCCCCACCCTATGGCATTCATTGCCGTGTGCCCGCTCAAGCCAAAGAACCTGCCCGATCCAGACCGCGGATCGTTCCGAACTCGATCAACAACCTCGGCGCGGCGCAGGTCCTCTAGCCACTGGGGCAATTCTACCGCCACCGGAGAGCACTCCCATATCCCACAACACTCGAAGCACTGTATATAAAACGATGTCGCGGCGCAACCCAAGGGGCAATCCCTAAGTGGGTGCCAAGTCGCTGAGGCGGTTGGGAATGCAAGACGCTCATATACTCCCCAGCCGTTCGGCAGCCACCCCAAGCTCCACAATGCACCACACCGCCACGCTGCGGTAGCGGGCCATGTTGTGCATGCCGCGGCATCCTAGCACGCGCCCGCCCCACCCGCCCCGTAGTGGGCCATGTACCAATCGGCGAAGCGCGCGATGCCTTGTTCGATGGTGGTTGTGGGTTGCCAGCCTGTCGCGTCCACCAGCGTGGCAGCGTCCGCGGCGGTGTCGGGCACGTCTCCCGGTTGCGCCGGCAGGAGCCGCTTCTTTGCCTTCACGCCGAGCGCCGCCTCCAAGAGCGCGATGCACCGCATGAGGTCTGTGGGTGCGCCGCCGCCGACGTTGTGGAGGCGGTAAGGGGCCGAGGAGACCGCGGGGTTCGGCGCGGCGGGTTGGAAATCCGCGTGCGGCGCGGCGGGGCGGTCCAAGGTGCGCACGACAGCGTCCGCGGCGTCGTCGATGTAAGTGAAGTCCCGCGTGTGGCGCCCGCGGTTGAACACGTCGATGGGCTGCCCGGCGAGCATCCGCTTAGCGAACACGCAGAGCGCCATGTCTGGCCGCCCCCACGGCCCGTACACCGTGAAAAAACGCAAGCCGGTGGTGGGCATGCCGAACAGGTGGCTATAGGCGTGGGCCATCATTTCGTTGGATTTCTTGGTGGCCGCGTACAGGCTCAGCGGGTGGTCTGCGCCGTCGCCAACGGCATAGGGCAGCTTGGCATGGTTGCCGTAAACAGAGCTCGTCGAGGCGTATACAAGATGCGCCGTGCCCGCCTCCCGCGCCGCCTCAAGCAGGTTGAGGAACCCCACCACGTTGGTTTGGACATAGGCGCCCGGATTGTCCAGCGAATGGCGCACGCCGGCTTGCGCCGCCAGATGCACGATGCGCTCTGGGCGTCGCCCGAAGAGCGCCGCCACCGCCGCCCGATCGCACAAGTCTCCCCGCACGAACTCGAAGGCGTCATGGCGTTGCAGGCGAGCGAGCCGGGCTGCCTTCAACGCCACGTCGTAGTAAGCGTTCAGGTTATCGAAGCCGATCACGGCGTCGCCCCGTTCAAGCAGCCGCTGCGCCACGAAGGAGCCGATGAATCCAGCCGCGCCTGTCACGAGCACCCGCATTGTTCACCTCGCCGGCGGCCCTGCGCCGATGTTTGGCCGCAACGCTTGGCGGCCAAGCCGCTTAGCCCCATCCAACGCTGCCACACGCGGCCGCGGTACCCCGCGCTCATGGTGCCGGCACCCCGTTCCGAGCGGACCGCGCACGGGGCGCTTCAGCCACCGCGCCAAGTAAAGTGCCTACGGTAGTCCGCCCGGTGGCGGCGTCAAGCCGCATCAATGGAAGTTCCGGCTGCGGAATGACGTGCCCGCATCCGGCCGCGCCGACAGCCCCATGAGCTTGTCTGTCAGGTCTTCCACATGGCCGGCAATCACATGCACCACCTCGGCGTCCCGCTCCACGGTGCCCTTGATCGCCAGCAGCCGGCCTTGCAGCAACGCGGCGCGATAGCGTTGCAGCACCGTGTTCCAAATCACGATGTTGCTGTTGCCCGTTTCGTCCTCAAGGGTCATGAAGATCACGCCGGTGGCCGTGCCGGGGCGCTGCCGGCAAGTAACGACGCCAGCCACCTTCACGAACCGATGCGTCCGGCAATCGAGCAGATCGGTGGCGGTGAGGCAGGCGCGCAATGCGGCGTCTTCGCGCAGCATCGCCATCGGGTGCGGGCCGGTAGTGAGGCCCAGATAGCGGTAGTCTGCGATCAGATCATCGCCGGGGCTGGGGCTTGGCAAGCGCGCTTGGGTGCGATACGGCGCATGGGCGTCCGCGGCGCGCCACATCGCGCTTGGGTCGTCCACCCCGGCGGCGTCCCAATGCGCTTGGTGGCGATGCCCGGCAAGCCCCTTGAGCGCGCCGGCGCGGGCCAGAAACTTGAGTTCTCCTTTGTCCAGGCCAGCCCGGCGGCCAAGATCGCCCACATCCCGAAAAGGCTGCGCGGCGGCGATGCGATGCGCCGCTTCCTCGGCAATCCCCTTGACCTGCCGCAGGCCGATGCGAATGGCCGGCGGCGCCTCGGCCCCTTGGAAGCGCAGCCGGCCAACGGCTTTGCGCTCCCGCTGCGCGGGTTCCAAACGATAATCCCAACCACTCGCCTGCACGTCTGCGTCGCGCGCCTCCACGCCATGCGCCGCCGCGTCCTGCAAGAGTTGCGAAGGGCTGTAGAAGCCCATCGGCAAACTGTTCAACAGCCCGCAGTAGAAAGCGCTGGTCGCGTGGCGCTTCAGCCACGCGGATTGATACACCAGCAGCGCGAAGCTCGCCGCGTGGGATTCCGGGAAGCCATATTCCCCGAAGCCCTTGATCTGCCGGAACACGCGCTCGGCGAACTGCCGCTCGTGGCCGCGTTCCAACATGCCGTTGATGAGCTTCTGCTCGAAACGCTCGAGCCCGCCGCGGCGGCGCCAAGCGGCCATGGCGCGGCGCAGCTGATCCGCCTCGCCGCCAGTGAAGCCGGCCGCGGTCATGGCGAGTTCGATCACCTGTTCTTGGAAGATCGGCACGCCCAAGGTGCGGCCCAGCGCCTTGCGCACTGCATCGTTGGTGTAGCTGATGGGTTCCTCGCCGCGGCGCCGACGCAGGTAGGGGTGAACCATGTCGCCCTGAATCGGCCCTGGGCGCACGATGGCCACTTCAATCACCAAATCGTAAAAGCACTCTGGGCGCAGCCGCGGCAACATGGCCATTTGCGCGCGGGATTCCACTTGGAACACGCCAACGCTGTCTCCCCGCTGCAGCATTGCATAGGTGTCTGGGTCTTCCGCCGGAATGTTCTCCACAGTGAGGCCGGCCGCCGCTGGGTTGCCGTGGCGGCGCTCAAAGTCATTGGCGAGGGCCAAGGTCTTCCGAATCGCCGTGAGCATGCCGAGCCCCAGCACATCCACCTTCAACAAGCCCAAAGACTCTAAATCGTCCTTGTCCCATTGGATGACGGTGCGTTCTGGCATGGCTGCGTTCTCGATGGGAACTAGCTGCGACAGGGAACCGCGGGCAATCACAAAGCCGCCGACATGCTGCGAAAGATGCCGCGGAAAGCCGAGCACCTCGTTCACCAAGGCAAAGAATTGCCGGGCGACGAGGCTGTGCGGATCCATGCCGGCGACGGCGAGGCGCTCCTCGATGGCCTCGCGGCCATCCCACCACGCCATGGATTTCGCCAATCCGTCGAGCATGCCGACATCCAGCCCCAAGGCGCTGCCGACGTCTCGGATGGCGCTGCGCGGCCGGTAGGTGATGAGCGTGGCAGCCAACGCCGCGCGCTCCCGCCCGTAGCGCCCATAGATGTACTGGATGATTTCCTCGCGCCGCTCATGCTCAAAGTCGATGTCGATGTCTGGCGGCTCGTGGCGCTCCTTGGAAATGAAACGCTCGAACAAAACGTGCTGACGCGATGGGTCCACTTCCGTCACATGCAGGCAGTAGCACACTGCCGAGTTCGCCGCGGAGCCGCGGCCTTGGCACAAGATGCCGAGTTCCCGCGCTTGCCGAGCAATGTCATAAACGGTGAGGAAGTAATGCTCATAGGCAAGCTCGCCGATGAGCTTGAGCTCCTTCTCCAGCAACGTTGCCACCGCTTCCGGCGCGCCGTCTGGCCACCGCTCCTTGGCGCCGGCGAAGACAAGCTGGCGCAAATAGGCGCCGGGTGCCAAGCCAGCCGGCACCACCTCCTCTGGATATTCGTAACGCAGCGCATCCAAGGAGAAGTCGCACGCTTGCGCCACTGCGATGGTTTCGGCAAGCAGCTCCTCTGGGTAAAGCTCCGCCAAGCGGGGCAGGGGGCGCAGATAGCGTTCGCAGTTCGATTGCGCCACGCTGCCGAGTTCCGCCACCGTCGCGCGTTCGCGGATGGCGGTGAGGACGTCCTGCAAGGGCTTGCGCTCCGGCACATGCATGTGGACATCGTTGCTGGCGATGATGGGCAGGCCGAGGCGCGAGGCGAGCACCAGCACATGGGCGGCTTTGTCCACATCAAAGGGTTCGAGGGCCATTTCCAGTGCCAAGCGCAGATTCGGCAGCAGCGCCTGCAGCCGGCGGCCTTCTTCAAGGAGTTCCGAAATGGGCTTGAGCGCTGGCATCCAGAGCGCAAGACACGCATCGACAGCACCTTGCAGATCATTCATTTGCAATGAGTAAGCACCCTTCGGACTGCGCCGCCGGCCAAGCGTGATGAGTTCGCAAAGCTGCCCATAAGCGCGGCGGTTCGGCGCCAACAGCACGATATGGACGCCTTCGGCAAGGCGAAACTCAGCGCCGACGATGAGCTTGATGCCAGCGCGGCCGCTCCGTTCGCTTTCCTCGTTGCAAGATTTCGCAGCGACATGCGCCCGCACCACGCCGGACACGGAACATTCATCCGTGATGGCGATGGCGGCATAGCCAAGCTGCCATGCCCGTTCCACCAGTTCCTCTGGGTGCGAGGCGCCGCGCAGGAACGAGAAGTTCGACACGGCATGCAACTCCGCGAAGGCAGCGGCCGGCATCGGTTGCTTGCGCTCAGGCGAAATAGCCATGCAGGAACCAGCGTTGCGCAGCGTCGCCACGTTCGGCGGCAGGGGGCACATGCCTGCCAAAGCCGTGCGCGGCATCCATCGCGCACTCGCGGAACACCCAGAGCTGGGCGCCATCCGCGCCGACGGCGACGTAGTAATCCCTGGCAACCGAGTTGCCCCACCAGCCAGACTCAATGCGTTCCGGGCCGCTCAACAGCCGGAGTTGCCCGAGCGCCACCGGCCGCGGCGCCTCAAGCAGCCAGAGCGGGCGCCGCAAGGCCTTCGGGGCGGTGTTGTTCCGCCCGCGCCATGCGCCGCCCGGAGACCGCGACGCCCATGCGAACTCCGGGCGATGGTCGTCCACGGCGTTGAGCCCCAGCACCGCGCCGTCGCCAAGCCGCGCCGCCAGCGCGTCCACCAACGCGAGCGGCGCGGTGGATGCAGCCGCCGCCGGGCCAAACAAGCTGTCGCTGGCAGCCGTGAGCGGCGCCACGTCCACGGCGCGCAGCCGCACGCTCATCACATCGTCTGGCAACGTGGCGCTGGCCAGCTTGAGCCAGCTCACTTCCAAGAGGCCCTTGGCGTCTGTGCGGGCATCCGCGAACCGCGCCTCAATTCGCGCCGCGCCCCCAAGCAACGGTTCGAAGCGCCACGCCAGCCGCAGTGCGCCGAGTTGCCGCGCCTGCAGCCAGGCTGCGAGTTCCGCGGCGAGGCGGCGCATGGGAAAGCGCAGCGCGGCCTTGTTGGAGACGGATTCCACCAAGTGAATGGCCGATGCGAACCGCTCCCGCGGCGTGACGGGCACACGCGGATCCGGCGCTGCGCCAACGAGCCGGGCGAGATAATCCTGCAATGCCGAGCCAAAGCGCGCGCCGAGTTCGTTCCGAGGCAAATCCAACAACTGGCCGATGCTGAAGATGCCCATGTCTGCAAGGCGCTCGATGTCGCGCGCATCAAGGGCAGCGCAGCGCAAGGAGGCGCGGCGCAATGCTGCGCGGCTGTGCGCGATGGCGCCGGCAATGCCTTGCTCGCCCGGCGCGACGCCCGCCAAGTCAAACGCTTCATCCGCGTGGGCGAGGGCCAGCGCCGCTGCCGGGGTGGCGGCGAAGGCGATGCGGGAAACGTGTTGCAGCCGTTGGAACAGTGCATCCAACTCTCCTGCCAGCGCCGCCACGCCACCGAATAGATTGAGGCTGGCGCCGATGTCCAGCACGAGGCTGTCTGGCTCGCACAGGCTCGCGCATGGGGTGTGGCGATACGCCGCTTCCGCCAGATGGCGCAGGCGCTTGCGCTCTTCGTCGGTGTCCCGCTCGAAATGTTTGAGGTGGCCGACGATGCTGAGGGCCGTGGCGAGGCTGGCGCCGGGCGTGACGCCGGCCGCTTGCGCCGCGGCGTTCGCCAGCAGCACCCGGCTGTCTTCCATGAGCACTGCCGGCCTTGTGTTTCCAGCCGGCTGGCGGCGCTCGAACAACTCGAGGCCCATGGCCGGAAAACGCACGCCGAACCACATGGCTATGTGCGCTCATCCACGGCGTCGGTCGTGCCGCCACCACGCACGCCAGCACCGCGATTGGATGCGGCATTGTCAGCTAGCGCCGTGCTGGCCGAACGCCTTGTGCCAAGCCACTTGGCGAGACGCTCCTTGAAGCCCTCCCGCCCGTGGCGGATGGGGGCTTGGCCAACCTTGAGCGCCGTGCGTGCGCCGGCCCAGCCACCGCGCCGTTTGAGCACAGAGAAAGCCAGCCTGTCGCACGTTTGGCTGCGTTCGCTTTCGACCAAGATGCGCAACTCGGCCATCGATGACCGATTGGCCGCGGCCGCCGGACGAAAGAGCGTTCCCCAAGCCTGGCCTTCCTGCGCGGCCAATTGCAGGCGCCGCAGCGCGTGTACCTCAAGGGACGGCTCAGCGAGCCACGCGAGAACGGCGCAAGCGGCCCCGCTCTTGAGCGCCTTTTCCGCAGCCCACAAGGCATCGCGCTGGCGTTGCGGACGCACCAACAACACCTTGCCGGGCATGACGCCCGCCTCAAGAAGCGCCGGCGCATAGGGCAGGCAGGGCGGCGCGACCCACACGATCCAACGCGCCTCGGATTGGCTGAGCCGCGCCAACGCCGGCATCAAGAGACGCAACTCGCCGATGCCGTGCGTTGCGCACAGCACTTCCATGAGGCCAGCGACAGGCCAGCCACCATCATGCAGCGCGTCATCCAACACGGCGAACCCGGTGGCATGGCCCGAGCGCCCCGGCTCGTTGGGCAAATGCCGCGCCCGCCACAGATGCGGATGGCTCAAGAGCGCCGTCACATCGCCGATAGGGCGCACGGGGGCTCCGCCTAGCGCGACGGCGTAGCGCGACGAGGCGGCCGGGGCAGCAGCCATGACAAGCCCATTCCCAACGGGCCCGTCAGATTAACTGTATGTGATTACAGTATCAAGGGAGCGGGGGCCAGAAGTTCATGGGGGCGACGCTCCTGCGGAAAGCCACCAACGAGTTCGGCTATGAGGAACCGGCGCACTGGCCCACATGCTCTTCCTCGCAGGACGAAGTCACGCGGTACTGGGAGCGATCGCCGTCTCGTCGCGTACAATAACGTGCATCGATAGAGCAGGGGCGGACCCGCGCATGGCTCGATTTCGAGACAGCGCCACTGGAGACAAAAACGTCTGCCCAGGTGCTTGGTTCGACAACCACTTGGTCGAAGGGGTCCAAGCGTTTCGCGGCCAATTCGGATTCTTCCGCTACAGTGCGTTACAGCAATATGCGCCCGTTCTTGAGCGCATCGCGGCAGAACACAAACCCGTCAATCTAGTGCTCGGATCCAACGCGACGGACCCGCTGACCATTGAGGACGTCATGTCGATCTTGGATTGCATGGCAAAGGGCGATGCATGCCATCTCACCGTCGTCGCATACGGTAACGCCCTCTTTCACCCGAAGGTAGCGCATGTCATCCGCGCCGACGGGGCTGAGGCAGCGGTGGTGGGTTCCGCGAACCTCACGTCCGCCGCGTTGGGCGCGAACGTCGAAGCTTGGGTCGAGATGTCCTCCGGAACACCAGCGGACAATGGCGTGTTGGCCGAGATCGTCCGGGCGACGGATTGGTGGCACTCGTCTAACGAGAGTGGCATTTTCCAAATCGCAAGCTCCATCGATGCTGACAGGCTTCAAAAACAGGGCGTTCTCATCACTCAGCGCACCCAACGCGAAAGATCAAGCACGTTTCACGCACCCTCTATAGCTGCCCGCGGCAGCCGCGGCCGTCGTTGGGGCCCATTACTTTCAAAGGAAATAGCTGAGGAAGAGGGCGAGCGACTGGACGACCGTGCTGATCCATCGCCAATCATCCACCGCTGGTGCAAGAAGCTATCGAGATCGGACGCACTGCAGACTGCTACGGGAACCAATCCCACCGGGACATTGCGGCTCGGGCGTGCGCGACATCAAATCGATCAAAATACTTGGTTCCGCGAGCTACTCTTCGGCTCGGCGAAATGGATCTCGATTTCGAGGAGAGGCAAGGAATACGAGGAAGCCCACGTCACATTCAACGTCGAGTTCCCGGAAAGAGACTCCGATCAGCAGGTGCTATTGGTTGATCATGCGCCTCATCGCGAGGCTGGCCAGAACAACGTAGTTACGCTCATCCATTGGGGTCTTACGCTTGGTCAATGGCTGCAGGGCAACGATCAGACTGACAAGTGGGTCGTCATTGAACGCGATGACGAAGGCGAGTATCGGCTACGGATTGAAGACACGGAACCGATCTGGGCCCCTCACCGGTCCACCTAACATGGCGGACGCTGCGACATATCCGCACGAAACACCCTCGTTCCTGCACAGGGACACGATCGGGCTTTCTAGCCAAGACTAGGAAATGGTACATTGAGCCGACGACCAACTAGCCTGCACCTGGCCCGACGGAGGACTGGCAACAGATCGGCATAGTCTGGCATCTGTTCACTCAGCGCCAAGTCCGTAGCTTCAATCACGGTTGCGGTTGCATCCCTCTGGCCCCCACTCACACGGCTCAAGGCATCCAGTTCACCTAAGCGGGTCGATGTCCTTGCCAGCGGCACCTGCAAGCGAGCGATTTCCGAGGGCACCAACTCCAACACGCCGCCGCCATAGGTGCGGCCTTCGATTTCTGCCGAGAGGAGCGTCAGCGTATTCTGGAACCCCGACACAAAATCCTCCTCCCGGTCAGCGAAAAGCTCTAGCATTTCGCCCCTGTACACCGTGTCTGTTGTGACCACGTTGGCTTGATTTAGCAGCAAGCGATGATGCTGGTGCGCCCGCTTTGGCATCATCAGCCTGCCCGCTTTGATCTGTGGCACACGGTACCAAGGAGATCGGATGCGACACTTGTATCGTTCGTGCAGGCCTTGCGCTTCCCCTTTGGCCAAGTAGTCAAGAACACGGTTACAGCTCGTTGGATCGGGACGATCAGCAGAAAAGTCCAGAAGCCACGCCCGGCTGCCTCGCGCTCGAGCGGCCGCATGGTCATCCGGGCGAAAAACGAAGCCCGGTGCATCTGCCGTCCGTGCGAGCAGGGCGCGTGCCCAAGGTTCAAGGGCGTATTCTGCAACGGTTGGATCATCGACTGTGAAGAACGGATTCGCACCGGTCACGATGGACACGCCGACCCGTGCAATGCCGCCTAGCGGGAACACGTTCGGCAGTTTACAAGCAGCCTTGAAAACAGCGATTTCATTCGGTGCCAACAGGTAGCGCTGCCAAGAGTCTTGTGAGAAATCTATCTCGTGTTGCCATCGGGAGTCGTCCATTCGACCGTGCTCGCAGAACGTGACGGTACGTGCCGTGGCTTGGCGGTCGGCACGGCGGCCGCTCACGACCACAACATCCTGCAGAATGGTCGGAAAGGTGTGTCTCGGAAAGAGATCGACGCGTAGGCACGAGAAGTCGCGGATCACAGTGGATCGGAATTGCCCCCCCGACACCGTGCAGAATAGCTCACTAGGCAATACAAGTGCGAATGCTCCCCTCGGTCGCAGCAACGACAGGCTCACCAGCGTGAACGGAATCCAGAGATTGGAAACACCTCGCAATTCCACACCTAGTCTGGCCGCCAGCGATTGGGCAGCTTGTCGATCCTTGGCGTTGACGAATTGGTAACGGACATAGGGTGGATTGCCTACCACAGCATCGAAAGTCGGCTGTCGGTGCTTTGCCCAAGCAAAGAAACTCTCGTTAGCGATACACCCTCTCAGCCCCTGCGGTGCGCTGTCGGACAACACGCGTCGGCACGCTTGCGCCTCCTCAGCTATCACTTCGATGGCATCGACATGTATCTCACTGCACGATAGTCGCGACTGCAGACGCGCTAGGCCCCGGATAAAGGCACCATCACCGGCAGATGGTTCTAGCCACCGCCGCGGAGTCAACTGCGTCAGTTGAGTAGCTCGTTCAATGCACCAGTCCACAAGTGGCGCATCAGTATAGTAGCCGCCTCGCAACTTGACAGGATGTACCTCATGGCTGAGTTTCATGCTCGGCGTTCTAATCCAAACCTAGTGAGGTGTTGCATAGAGGCAGATGAACTTGGCTGAGGCCTCTTGGCGGAACGGCATCGATGCTGCCACCGAAACGCACTGTATTTCGCCAAGTTCGCTTGTCCATTGCTCGTGCTGGCTCAACACCTTCTAGACAACCGCTCCTAAGGGAGGCATGTTGTGGACGATAGTGCGACAGCCTATGGGTTGCAGGCGGCATTAGAGACCAGACATGCGGATGTTCGCACAGGATGAAGCGTTGTGTCGACGCGCATCCGAGTGGATGAGATGGAAGATGCGGAAGCGTGGCGCCGGCCGGTCGATCCTAGGGGATCGAGGGGATGCCGGCACACTCCAGCCGGGGGCGTCGTCACGGGCTTGGTCCCCGCGCAGCAGCCGACCCGCAGGCATCCGGGCCGGCAGTGGATGATGAACCATGCCGCGCTTGCGACGCACATTCGCGCGGGACGCGGTAGGCAGCCGGGCAAGGATGGCCATCGATCTGGTCGAGCGACACTCGGGGCGGCCTCTGTCCGAGGCTGCGGTCGCCCGCATCCCGCGCTCGAGCGTGGAGGCCCGGCCGATATTGGCCCTGCGACGAGGGGCGCTTCAGCGTTAAGCACCAGCGCACCCCATTGGACAGTTTTGTAACCCAGTCACAGGCTGCATGGTCGCCCAAACGTGACCATATGACCAGTGGTCGTCTAGAAAGTCGGAGGGCCCCACAGCGAACGCACGGCATCGAGCAGGCTACGTGGCGATGGCCGGTCACAAAGCTGGATGCGTGGCTAACCGCGCTGTGGCGGCGGCAACAGCGCTCACGTCAGACCGGGCAAGGACCCCCGCCCCACCCCGAAGTAATCCAACCCCATCCCCCGCAGCGTGGCTGGGTCGTACAGATTGCGGCCGTCGAAGATCGCTGGCCGCTTGAGCGCTGCTTTGATGCGGTTGAAGTCTGGCGCGCGGAACTCGTTCCACTCCGTCGCCACCACTAGCGCGTCCGCGCCTTCCAAGGCGGCTTCCCGGCTTGCGCACAGCGTGAAGCCCCGCCGTTCCCCGTAGCTGCGGCGCGCTGCCTCCATCGCCGCGGGGTCGTAGGCGCGCACTGCGGCGCCGGCTTCCCAAAGGCGCTCCATTAAGGCGCGTCCTGGCGCTTCGCGCATGTCGTCGGTGTTGGGCTTGAAGGCGAGGCCCCAGAGGGCGAATACGCGCCCGGCAAGGTCGTCGTCAAAGTAGCGGCGCATCTTGTCGAACAAGATGGTTTTCTGGCGCACATTCACCGCTGCCACGCTGCGCGCCACGGCGGCGTCGAAGTCCACTTCGCGGGCGGTGCGGATCAACGCCCGCACGTCCTTCGGAAAGCAGGAGCCGCCGAAGCCGATGCCGGCGTAAAGGAAACTGGTGCCGATGCGCGGGTCTGCGCCGATGCCGCGCCGCACGGCCTCGATGTCCGCGCCCAAGCGCTCGGCGAGGTTGGCGAGTTCGTTCATCAGGCTGATGCGCGTCGCCAGCATCACGTTGGCCGCGTACTTCGTCAGTTCCGCGGAGCGCGTGTCCATGCGCACGATCTTGTCGTGGTTGCGGTTGAAGGGCGCGTAGAGCCGCTCGATGCGCCGCGCCGCCGCATCGCTCTCGCTGCCGATGACGATGCGGTCTGGCTTCATGAAGTCTGCCACGGCCGCGCCTTCCTTCAGGAACTCCGGGTTCGAGACTACATCGAAGGCCAGCGCCGCATCCCGTTCGGCGAGCGCCGCTTGCACCCGAGCGCGAACTTGGTCTGCGGTGCCGACGGGAACCGTCGATTTGTCCACGATGAGCTTGGGTTCCCGCATGTGGCGACCGATGGCGTCGGCCACTTGCAGCACTTGGCTGAGGTCTGCGCCGCCGTCCCCATCGGGCGGGGTGCCCACCGCGATGAAGATGATCTCGCCATGCGCCACCGCGAGCGCGGCGTCGGTGGTGAACCTCAATCGCCCGGCGCGGCGGTTGGCGGCAACCATCGCTTGCAGCCTAGGTTCGTGAATCGGCAGGATGTCGCGGTTCAGGCCATCGATGCGCGCCGCGTCCACATCGACGCACACCACTTCGTTGCCCATCTCTGCGAAGCAGGCGCCGGTGACCAGCCCCACATAGCCAGCGCCAAACAGCGTGAGGTTCATGCGGATTCCAACGCGGCAGCGGCTGAGGGGGCGCCAAACGGAAGCGAAGGTTCGCGGTTCAAGGCAGCTTTTGCAATACTTGCCGCTCCCCTTCGGCCCCACCACGCCATGCAGTTCGACTACGACCTTTTCGTCATCGGCGCCGGTTCCGGCGGCGTGCGCGCGGCGCGCATGTCCGCGGCGCTCGGCGCCCGGGTGGCCGTGGCCGAAGAGCGCTACCTCGGCGGCACCTGCGTCAACGTCGGCTGCGTGCCGAAGAAGCTCTTCGTGTATGGCTCGCATTACGGCGAAGACTTCGCGGACAGCGCCGCATATGGTTGGACGCCACCGCCGGCGGCCGCCTTCCATTGGCCGACCTTGCGCGACAACAAAACGCGCGAGATCGAGCGCCTAAACGGGGTGTATCGCAACCTGCTCGACGGGGCGGGCGTGACGATCATGGAAGCGCGGGCGACGTTCATCGGGCCCCATGCCATCGACGTGGGCGGCGCCACGGTCACCGCGGCGAACGTGCTCGTGGCCACGGGCAGTTGGCCCAACCTGCCGCCCATCGTTGGAGCCGAGCACTGCATCACCTCGAACGAAGCGTTCTATTTGGATGCGTTCCCCGAGCGGGCTGTCATCGTCGGCGGCGGCTATGTGGCGGTGGAGTTCGCGGGCATCTTCCAAGGCCTCGGCGCAGAGACCAGCTTGCTCTATCGCGGTCCGTTGTTCCTGCGCGGGTTCGACGCCGGCATTCGGCAATTCGTCGCCGACGAAGTGCGCCGCAAAGGGGTGGACTTGCGCTTTAACACCCAGGTGGAACGGGTGGAGCGCAGCGCCAACGGGTTCATCGTGCATACGCAAGCCGGGGAAGCCATTGAAGCCGATGTGGTGCTGCAGGCCACCGGCCGCGCGCCGAACACCAAGGGGCTGGGGCTGGAGCGCGCCGGCGTGCAGACGGACGCGGCGGGGGCGGTGCCAGTGGATGGGCGCTACCGCAGCAACGTGCCGCACATCTACGCCATTGGCGACGTCATCGGCGGGGCGCAACTCACGCCGGTGGCCATCGCCGAAGGCATGTGCATTGCCTACAACTTGTTTGCTGGTGAATCCCGTTCGGTGGATTACGCCGGCGTGCCCACCGCGGTGTTCTGCCAGCCGAACATCGGCACGGTTGGCCCCACGGAAGCCGCGGCGCGCGAGCGGCATCCCGCGCTTCAAGTATTCGAGTCCACCTTCCGCCCCATGAAACACACGCTCACCGGACGCGAGGAACGCACCTTGATGAAACTCTTAGTGGATGGCGACAGCGACCGCGTGGTGGGGGCGCACATGGTCGGCCCCGAGGCGGGGGAAATCGTGCAGGGGCTCGCCGTCGCCATCACCGCCGGCGCCACCAAGGCCCACTTTGACCGCACCGTCGGCATCCATCCCACCGCCGCTGAGGAGTTCGTCACCATGCGCGAGGCGGCGCGATGAGCCGGTCCGGGGCGCGGCCGGCGCTGGCCTTGAACGCTCGCAGCGCAATGCGGCGGGGCAGGGGAGCGTTGGCCTTGATCGGCTGTCTTGCGGTGGCGCATGCCGCCGGCGCGGCGGGGCGCAATGCCATCTTGTTCATCGGCGATGGCATGGGCGTCTCCACCGTCACCGCGGCGCGCATCTTCGCTGGCCAACAGCGCGGCGAACCGGGGGAAGAGAACACCCTGAGCTTCGAGCGTTTTAACAATGTGGCGCTGGTGAAAACCTACAACACGGATAAGCAGGTGCCGGATTCCGCCGGCACGATGTCCGCGATCCTCACTGGCTTGCGAACCCGCGCCGGTGTGCTGAGCGTGAAACCCTCACTGTTGCGGGGCGATTGCGAGAACACAGCGGCCGCGGCGGTGCCCACCCTGTTGGAGGACGCAGAAGCCGCCGGTCTCCTAACCGGCATCGTCACCACCACGCGGATCACCCATGCCACCCCAGCGGCCGCCTACGCCCACTCGCCCGAGCGCGATTGGGAGGCGGACTCGCGGGTGCCCGCCAGTCAGCGCGCCCACTGCAGCGACATCGCCCGCCAATTCGTGGAGTTCGGGCATGGCGACGGCGTGGACGTGGCCTTGGGCGGCGGCCGCGGCATGTTCATGCCGAAGGGCACGGCAGACCCGGAGCACGCGGACGAATCCGGCCAGCGCGGCGACCGGCGGCACCTGATCGATGAGTGGCTCGCGGCGCAGCCGGCGCGGCAATACGTTTGGAATGACGCGCAATTCCGCGCTGCCGCGCCAACCGGCCAGCTGCTCGGATTGTTTGAGCCCGCGCATATGCAATATGAGGCAGACCGCGGCGAAGACGCGGCCGGCGAACCCTCGTTGGCGGCGATGACGCGGGCCGCGATCGAGCGGCTGGCGGGAGCGTCGCGTGGCTATTTCCTGATTGTGGAGGGCGGCCGCATCGACCATGCGCACCATTTCACGAACGCCTACCGCGCGCTGGTGGACACGGTGGCATTCGCGGCTGCCGTGCAAGTGGCGATCGAAGCGACGGATGCCGCCGACACCCTCATTTTGGTCACCGCGGACCACAGCCACACCCTCACCATCAGCGGCTATCCAGACCGCGGCAATCCCATTCTGGGCCACGCCGGGGGCGCAGACGGCGTGCAGCGGGACACGCTGGGGCGGCCTTACACAACCTTGAGCTATGCCAATGGGCCGGGCTTCCGGGAAGGTGGCGTGGTCGGAAACCTGTGGTCGCGCATCGTCAGCGCCGTCGGCTTCGACCAGCCCGGCGAGACGGGTGGCGACGATCCCCTGGCGCCGGGTTTCCTGCAGCCAACGGCATGGCCGCTGCCTTCCGAGACGCATGGTGGGGAGGACGTGGCGGCCTATGCGCGCGGCCCGGCAGCGAACCAAGTGCGCGGCGTGATGGATCAGCACGCCCTGTATGGCGTGTTGCGCAGCGCGTTGCCACAGCTGGCGGCGCGCGTTGGCGCCGATGGCGCCGGCGACGCTGCTGATGATGCTATAGTGCCGCCCGCCGAGGCTAAGCACGGGGACTGAAATGGCGCTCAGGGTCACCTTCGATCTCGAAGACAGAGACCTCAATTATTTCCGCACCGTCATCAAGCGCGCACAAGAGAAGAGCGCCGAACGCGCCACCGACCCCGAGCTGGACGAGGATGTCTGCGCCCGCGCAGAGAACGTGGTGCAAACGGTGCGCACCAGCGCGGCGCCGAGTTTCGTCATGCAGCGCATCGAGCGGGTGGCAAGCCTCATCGACATGCTGCGCGATGCCGAGTGGGCGCTGCCGGCGCCGGAACGCGCCAACGTGCTGTCAGCCTTGACGTATTTCGCGGAGCCAGAGGACATCATCCCGGATTCCGTGCCCGTGCTCGGCTACATCGACGATGCGATCATGATCGAGCTCATCGTCAAGGACTTGCGGCCCGAGATCGATGCGTTCGAGGATTTCCGCCGCTACCGGCGCGAGGAGCGATCGCGCAATCGCAGCCCGAACGTCACCCGCGACGAGTGGCTCGAAGCCAAGCGGCGTGAACTGCATCAACGCATGCGGCGGCGCCGGCGGTCGCGCGGGTACTCCCACGGTGGAACGCGGGTGAAGCTGTTCTAACGGCTTCGCCCTGAACGGCGACCGGCTTAGAACGTTTGGCACACTTCGCAGATCGCGTACACCTGCCTTGGGTCTGAGAGTTCGGAAAACTCTTGGGCCTTGGCGAACAAGCGTTCCAGATAAGCCGCTCCCGGCGCCGGCGCCAAGCTCAAGCGCTCCGCCAATAGGAGCAGCACTTCATCCTGCGGCGACAAATCCGTCTGGAACACCTCCACGTCGTAGTCGTCGAGTTCCGCTAGGCGGGCCGCCGCGGCCACGGCCTCGCCGCGATCGCCAAGCCCATCCACCAGCCCGCGCTCAAGAGCCTGCCGGCCGGTCCAGACGCGGCCTTGGGCGAGGGCATCCACCTGCTCGAAGGACATGTCGCGTCCCCGCGCCACCAGATTCACGAAGCGCCGGTACACGAAACCCAAGTTGGCCTGCACCAAGTTGCCGTAGCGCTCCGTCATGCCGCGTCCGCTTGCCAAGTCGCCGGCCACCGCGCCCGTGTCCACGCCGTCCGTCGCCACGCCCACTGCCGCAAAGGTGTCTTCCAGCGTCACCGCGAGGCCGATGACGCCGATCGACCCGGTCAACGTCGTCGGGGCGGCCCAAATTTCGTCCGCAGTGGCGGAGATCCAGTAGCCGCCGGAAGCCGCCACGCCGCCCATGGACGCCACCACCGGCTTGCCGGCGGTTTGCGCGAGTTCCAGCTCTTCGCGAATCTGCTCCGAGGCAAACGCGCTGCCGCCACCCGAATCCACGCGCAGCACGATGGCTTTCACGTCATCATCCCGGCGCGCCTTGCGAATCAACTCGCTGGTGGATTCGCCGCCGATGCGGCCACGCGGTTGATCGCCCTCCAAGATGGTTCCTTCGGCGACAACCACGGCGACCAAGTCTCCCGATGGGGCAGGGTCTGGCAGAGACCGCAGATAGTCCGACAAGTTGGCGCGCAGGTAGCCGCCGCGGCCGTCGCTGCCCACTTGCGCGATCAGGCGCCCTTTCACCGCGTCCCGCGTGATGAGCTCATCGACGAGGCCATGCTCCAGCGCGGCGCGGGCCGCATCGCCATCCGCGGCGCCCAGCAGCTGGTCGTATTCCTTGGCGTAACGGTTGATGGCGTCGGCCGTCAGGCCGCGGTTGGCAGCTACCCGGGTGACGTACTCGTCCCACAGGCCATCCACCACGAACTGATTCGCCTCCCGCGCGGCGGGGGACATGTCCGAGCGCTCATAAGGCTCGGCGGCAGACTTGTAAGCGCCCATCCGAAACACATGCACGCTAGCCTTCAACTTTTGCAGCAGACCGCCGAAGTACATGCGGTACAGGGGAAAGCCATCGAGTTCGATGATGCCGAACGGATGCAGGTACACCTCGTCCGCGAAGCTTGCCAAGTGGTACTGGCCTTGGCTGAATTGGTCTGCAAACGCGACCGCGGTCTTGCCGGCGGCGCGGAACTCCTCGATGGCGGCGCCGATGGCCGCCACGTTCGCCATGCTGCCGGAACGGAGCTCCGAGAGGTCGATGGCGAGCGCTTCAATGCGTTCGTCGGCGGCGGCGCGTTCGAGGGCCTGCACCGCATCCACCACGGTGACGCTCTCCGGCGCAGACAGGCCGGAGAACGGGGAAAAGGCGGGGAGGGCGCGTTGCTCGCTGATGCGCTCCGGCTTGAAGGCAAGCGCTCCGCCAGCGGACGTCTGCCCCCCGTCCGAACTCATCATCACAACCGCCGGCGCAATGAAAAGAAGCAGCACGAGCAGCACGATCATGTTGCCCAGCGCCACGCGCATGAAGGCAAACGCGCGCGCCATGGCGGCGAAGAATCCGCGGACGTTTTGCTGAAAGGACATGAGGCACCAGCGCTGGGAGAGAAGGGCGATTGTCCCGTCAGGCGCCGCGGCGGTCAAACGCCGCACCCCGCCAATCCGTTGCCTGCAGCACTCGCTGAAACGGTTCGCCGACACTGCGACACCAGCCATCCAGCACAAAAGGGGACATCTCTACCTTGCGTTGACGGCTCATCGCCGCGCCGGTTGCGCCTCGCGTCGCGCTAACATCCGCTCATGAGCGAAGGCATGCCGCTGTGGACGTGGGCTGACGCCAGCGCCGCAGTGGGCGCGGGGGCCGTGGACGGGCCGAACATCGCCGGCGTCAGCATCGACACGCGCTCGCTGCGCCCCGGCGACCTGTTCGTCGCCTTGCCGGGAGACCCGGGGCCGCGCTTCAACGTGAGCCAGCGATCGCAACGCGACGGGCACGATTTCGTCGCCGCGGCATTCGCCGCCGGGGCGGCCGGCGCGCTGGTGCATCGTTCCGTTGCGGCGGACGGCCCCTGCATCGTCGTGCCGGAAACGCTCGACGCCTTGTGGAGCTTGGGCCGCGCCGCGCGGCGCCGGTTCCGCGGCAAGGTGGCGGCCGTCACCGGCAGCAGTGGCAAGACGACGGCGAAGACCTTCTTGAGCGCAGTGTTGAGCGATGCCTTCGCCACCCCAGGCAGCCTCAACAACCACTTGGGCGTGCCTCTGTCCCTAGCCAGAACGCCCGCTGAACGCACATTCGCTGTGTATGAGATCGGCACCAACCATCCGGGGGAAATCGAGCCATTGGCGCGCTTGGCCGAGCCGGATGTGGCCATCGTGCTGAACGTACATCCCGCCCACATCGAGTTCTTCGACGACATCAAGGCGTTGCGCGAGGAGAAGCTCTCCATCGCCAACGGCCTGCGCACTGGCGGCAAACTCGTCTGCCTCGACGCGCTGCAGGGCACCAACGTGGCGGCGCAGACGCTGACGTTCGGCGCCAGCGCCAGCGCCGATGTGCGCTTGCGCAGCGTCAACGGCGCCACCGCGGTGCTCGACACGCCGGCTGGCCGCATCACCGCGCCCGTGCCTGGCGGCGGCGAACACCGCGCGCTGTCCGTCGCGGCGGTGGCCGCGGCCCTCGTCGCCTTGGAAGCGGATCCGCGGGCCGTGGAACGCTTGGCGGATGCGGCGCCCCCAGCGGGGCGGGGCAATCGCATCCAAGCCGGCGCAGTGACCCTCATCGACGACAGCTACAACGCCAATCCGGCCAGCATGGCGGCAGCGCTGGATGGGCTCACTGCGGCGGCGGCGCCGGCCGGCAGGAAGATCGCGCTGTTAGGCGAGATGCTGGAACTCGGCGCTGACAGCGAGCGCCTGCACGCGGGGTTGGCGCCGCACTGCGTCGGCATCGATGGCGTGCTGTGCGTCGGCGCGGCCATGCAGGCGCTTCACGAGCGGCTGCCGGCCGCGCAACGCTTAGGGCACGTTGACGATGCGGCAGCGCTGGACGTGAACTGGGCAGCAGGGCTGTTGGCGCCCGGCGACGTCGTGTTGCTCAAAGGGTCGAATCGCGTCTTCTGGGCGCGTGGCTTCGCCGCCAAGCTCGGCGCACAGCTGGGGGGCGGGGCATCATCGCCGTGAGTCGCCCGTTTTTCGGGGCGCTCGCGCCAAAGGGCATTCGCGCAAGGCAACATCTCTTCAATGCTTAGTTCAACGCTTGAGGAAACGCCCTAAGCACTTTGAATAAACTATGAAAGTTCCCCTTCCTCCGGCCTGCGCCGCGCCGCCGCCAAGGCATCCCTAGGCACTTGTGCCGCGCCGGATGCGCCGCCGACGTCCGCCTCAGACCAGGGCAGCAGCCGATAGTTGGCGTGATGCCCGAAGTCCATGAAGGCGTACTTGATGATCTCGAAGTAGGGGGAGTAGTCGAAGTCACTCGGCGTGCAGAGCTTCGGGTTGCGGCGAAAGAGCTTCAATTGCCCATCTTGGTCTGCCTGCACCAACGGCAGGATGGGAAACTGCACCGCGTTGAACGCCTCGGCAATCATGGTGGAACAGACGGTGCGGGTGGCGTCGTTTGCAGAGGCGCGGAACAGCGACGAGCGCCACCGCCGGGGCAGGATGCCCCACGGCAGCAGGAAACGCGCCAAGTCCAATATCTGGCGCACGTCATAGGGCGTGTTGAGCCGGCTCGCCGCATAGGCAAGGATCGTCCGCGCATCGCTCAAGCTCAGGCCCGCCGGCCGGCAGATGCGCAGATGGTCTTCCCGATACGCCGCCAACGGCCGGGCGATGGTGCCTTGGCCCAAGTGGCTCTCGATGACGAACTGCTCGCTCGGCGAACGCTCGCCGACATGCACCGCCAACATGGCGCGGGCATCGTCGTCCTCGATGTCGTGCAACCGCCCCACATACAGCGCGGCATGAGACCAAGCGCTTTGCGTCACCACCTTCACCACCTCGCTGATGCGGCTGCGCCCATCCACGAGCAGCACATCGCATGGCTTGAGTTCCTGACGGATGCGGTCGAAGTGGGAAAGGGGAAAGGTCCGCGCCGCCGTGGGCGTGGTCAGCCAGCGGGTGAGCGGCTCAGAGACGAGGCGGGCAAGGAACCCCATGACGGTGTCGGCGCGCCAACCGGCGGTGGCGCCATCTTACGGTATGATGCGGACGGGCTGGCCGTTCGCCGCCGGCCTTGCGTGGAGCCGCCATGATCGTCGATGCCCAAGGGCGTCGTTTCCGCAACCTGCGCGTCAGCCTCACCGCGGCGTGCAACTACGCCTGCGGCTACTGCGTGCCAGACGGCAAACGCCTGCAAGCCGCGCGCCATGAGCTCTCCGCGGCGGCGCTGCTCAAAGCGACGCGCATGTTGATCGACTTGGCGGGCGTGGAGAAACTGCGCGTCACCGGCGGCGAACCGCTGCTGTCGCCGAAGTTCGACGCATTCCTGCCGGCCGCCATGGCGCTGCCGCTCAAAGATGTCGCCGTCACCACGAACGGGCAGCTCCTGGCGCGCAAGGCAGACCTCATCAGGGCCGCCGGCCTCAAGCGCATCAACGTGAGCTTGGACACCCTCGATGCCGGCCGCTTCCGCCACATCGCGCGCTCCGGCGACTTGGCCACCGTGTTGGCAGGCATCGACGCCATGCTGGACGCCGGCCTCAAGGTGAAGGTCAACATGGTGCCGATGCGCACGGCCAATGCAGACCAGATACTGCCCATGCTGGACTACTGCCTTGGGCGCGGCATCGAGTTGCGCTACATCGAGCTCATGAACATGGGCCATCTGCGCTACGGCGGACAGTACCGGCGGGATTTCATCGGCATGGACGACCTGTTGGACGCCATTGGCGAACGCTACGAGTTCACCCGCACAGACGCGCCCTACGATTCCACCTCCGTGCGCTACGAAGTGCCGGGGCGCGGCCACTTCGGCATCATCGCCAACGAGAGCGAGCCGTTCTGCAGCGCCTGCACACGCTTGCGGTTGTCCTCCAACGGCAGGCTGTACGGGTGCCTGTCCAACGCCAACAGCCACGACGTGAGCGCGCTGTTGGAGGCGCCCGAGCAGCAAGCGCGGGACGGGCTCAAGCAGGTGCTCGCCGCCGCGCTCCAGGACAAACGTTCCGCGTTCACCGGCGAAGTGACGGTGATGAAGTTCATCGGCGGTTGACGAACGCATTCGAGCAACTGCTCGCCGCCGCCCGCGACCAGCGCTTGCCGCCGGTGGGGCAGTGGCGCCCCGCCCGCGCCGGCGACATCGACATCCGCATCGCGGCCGATGGGCGCTGGTTCCACGAGGGGCGCGAAATCAAGCGCCAGCGGCTGGTGGCGTTGTTCGCCAGCGTGCTGCGGCTCGACGCGGACGGGCACTGTTTGGTGACGCCGGCGGAGAAACTGCGCATCGTGGTGGAGGATGCGCCGTTCCTCGCCATCGACATGGAATCCGATGGGGTGGCTGCGGCGCGGCGGCTCATCTTCACCACCAACGTTGGCGACCATGTGCTGGCCGGCGCCGAGCACCGCATCACGGTGTTCGATGCCGCGGTGGCGCCGCGGCCTTACCTCGACGTGCGCGATGGCTTGCGGGCGCGCATCGCCCGCAGCGTCTTCTATCGGTTGGTGGATTGCTGCGACGAGGCCGGCGGCGAACTCGAAGTTTGGAGCGCCGGCGAGCGCTTCGTGTTGGGCCCGGCGGCTTGACGCGGCGTTCCGTTGAGGGGCCGTCCTGCGCCAGCCGCAAGCCGGCTGGCAAGCCTCACATGTTCGGGTAGTTCGGCCCGCCGGCGCCCTCCGGCGCCACCCAGTTGATGTTCTGTGCGGGGTCTTTGATGTCGCAGGTTTTGCAATGCACGCAGTTCTGCGCGTTGATCTGGAAGCGCGCTGCGCCATCTTGCTCCACCACTTCATACACGCCGGCGGGGCAGTAGCGCTGCGCCGGCTCGTCGAACTGCGGCAGGTTGTCGCGCACCGGCACATCCGCGTCTGCCAGCACGAGGTGGCAGGGCTGGTCTTCCTCGTGGTTGGTGTTGGAGAGGAACACGGACGACAGCTTGTCGAAGCTCAGCGCGCCGTCTGGCTTCGGGTAGTCGAGGCGCCGCGCCTTCGCCGCCGGCTGCAACTGCGCATGGTCTGGGCGTGGGTCGCGCAGCGTGTAGGGCATGCGCCCGCGGGCGATGGTTTGGTCGAACCAGGCATACATGGCGCCGGGCAGGGTGCCGAGGCGATGCACGGCCGGCGCCACGTTGCGCGAGCGGTGCAATTCCGCGTAGAGCCAAGAGCCGCGCAAGCGCTCGGCGAAGCGCTCCGGCTCTAGGTCCGGTTCGTCCGCGGCCAGCGCATCGAACACCGCTTCGGCGGCGAGCATCCCAGACTTCATGGCCGTGTGGGAGCCCTTCACTTTCAGTTGGTTCAGAAAGCCGGCGTCGTCGCCAATCAACATGCCGCCCGGGAACGTGGTCTCCGGCAGCGCTTGCAGGCCGCCCTTGACGATCGCGCGGGCGCCGTAGGCCACCCGCTCGCCGCCCTCCAAGGCGTGGGCGATGGCGGGGTGATGCTTAAAACGTTGGAACTCGTCGAAAGGGCTCAAGTGCGGGTTTCGATACGCAAGATCGACGATGAGCCCCACCGCCACTTGGCCGCTCTCCAAGTGGTAGAGAAAGCCGCCGCCGCCAGCGCCGCCGATGGCCGTGTGGCCTAAAGGCCACCCCAGCGTGTGCATGACGCGGCCCTCGACATGGCGTCCCGGCGCCGTCTGCCAAAGCTCCTTCAAGCCGATGCCGTAGTGCTGGGTGCCGGTCGCCAAGCCGTGTCGCGCGATGAGCTGCTTGCCGAGATGGCCGCGGCAGCCTTCCGCGAACAGGGTGAAGCGGGCGCGCAACTCGTAACCCGGCTGATAGGTGGCCTTGCGTTCGCCGGCGGCGGAGATGCCGGCATCGCCGGTGGCGACGCCCGCCACCCGTTCGCCATCGTAGAGCACGTCGGCCGCGGCGAAGCCGGGAAACACGTTCACACCCATGCTCTCTGCCCGTTCACCGAGCCAGCGACACAGGTTGCCCAGGCTGATGGCGTGCTTGCCATCGTTGCGCAGCGGCCTCGGGATGCCGAAGCGTGGCACCTTCAGCCGATTGACGCCGTTTGGCAGGTAGTACCACAGGTCTTCCGAGACGGGCTGGCCAAGCGGAGCGCCTTCGTTGCGCCAATCCGGCAGCAGTTCGTTCAAGGCAGTGGGCTCGAAGACAGCGCCGGACAGGATATGCGCGCCGATCTCGGAGCCTTTTTCCACCAAGCAGATGGAGATTTCACGCCCCTGCTCCGCGCCAAGCTGGGAGAGCCGGATGGCGGCCGCTAAACCCGCCGGCCCGCCGCCGACGATGACGACGTCGAATTCCATGGATTCCCGTTCAGGATCGGACATTCTGGTTCCGGCCACGCACCAAGATGGCAGTATATCAAGCCGGCGCCGGCGAGCCGTCTCGCCGCTGCGTTGCCGCGCCCGGCAACGCATTCAACGACTCCTCAACCGGCTCGCGCAGCGTTCCCACGTCAAGGCGCAATGCCCATATAATCGCCGCCCCACGGAGGGCAGCGTCCGCGGCCCCATTGATGGACAAGGAGACCCTATCAATGCAGCAATTCCCACTCGCGCATGGCATCTTGGCAAGTTGCGTTGCGATGAGCGCGGCCTTGATCGGCCCGGTCGCCTATGCTGAAGATGCAGAAGCGGCCGGCGTCGTCGAGGAAGTGGTCGTCGTCGGCTCGCGCCGCCAAGACCGCTCCGCGGCAGACTCGCCGGTGCCCGTGGACGTCATCGGCGGCGACGAGTTCCGCAACCTTGGCGATTCCGACATGGATTCGCTGCTGGCGGCGCTCGTGCCTTCCTACAACGTGAACCAAGAGCCCATCAGCGACGCGGCCACGTTGATCCGTCCCGCGAACCTGCGTGGCTTGTCGTCCGACGCCACCTTGGTGCTGGTGAACGGCAAGCGCCGTCACCGCGCCGCGGTCATCAGCTTCTTGGGCAGCGGCGTCAATGACGGCGCGCAAGGGCCAGACCTGTCGGTGATCCCCGCCATCGCCGTGAAGCGCTTGGAAATCCTGCGCGACGGCGCCTCGGCGCAATACGGCTCAGACGCCATCGCCGGCGTGATGAACTTCGTGCTGAAGGACGCTGCGGAAGGCGGCAGCATCGAAGCGCGCTGGGGCCGCAACTACGAAGGCGATGGCGACGTCACCGTGGTGGCGGCGAACATCGGCCTGCCATTGACGGATTCTGGATTCGCCAACTTCAGCGGCGAATTCAAGCAGGCGGATCCCACCAGCCGCAGCACGCAACGCGCGGACGCCGCCGGCCTCATCGCCGCCGGCAATAACGCGGTGCGGCAACCGGCGGCGCAAATCTGGGGCGCTCCGGAAATCCGCGGCGACTTCAAGCTGTTCGCGAACCTCGGCATTGATTTGGGCAACGGCAGCGAAGCCTACGCTTTCGGCAACTGGGCGGAACGCACCGTGGAAGGGGGCTTCTACTACCGCAATCCACACACCCGAGGCGGCATCTTCCGCGGCCCGGTGGTGGACGGCACGCCAACGGTGAAAGTGGCGGACCTCACCGCCGACGGCACCGGCAACTGCCCGGTGGTGAACGTGATGAACAACGTCGCGGATGCCAGCGCCCTCGCGGCGGTGGCTGCCAATCCCAACTGCTTCGCGTTCAACGAGCGCTTCCCCGGTGGCTTCACGCCGCAGTTCGGCGGCGACGTCCACGACGCAAGCATCGCCTTCGGCGTGCGTGGCGACCTCGAGAACGACTGGTCTTACGATTTGAGCGCCGTGGTGGGGCGCAGCAACGCGCAGTTCTTCATCAAGAACACCATCAACCCGCAGCTGGCGCATCAGGAAACGGACATTCCCACCAGCTATCGGCCCGGCGCCTACACCGAGACCGACCGCGTGGTGGACTTCGTGTTGGCGAAGCCCTTGGGCGACCCGGCTGCGCCGCTGTACTTCGCCGCTGGCGTCGAGTATCGGGACGAGACGTTCAAGATCGAGAGCGGCGACCCGAACTCCTACTACATCCACCCCAGCCTGGCCGCGCAGGGCTTCGGCATTGGCTCCAACGGCTTCCCGGGCTTCAAGCCTGAAGACGCCGGCGAATCTTCGCGCAACAGTTGGGCCGGCTATGTGGACATGGAGAAGAACTTGTCCGAGAACTTCCTGCTCGGCGCCGCGATGCGTTACGAGAACTACGAGGATTTCGGCAACACGCTCAACGGCAAGCTGACGGCGCGGCTGCAGGTGAACCCAGCGTTCGCGCTGCGGGGTGCCGTGAGCACTGGCTTCCGGGCGCCGACCACTGGCCAGGCCAATGTGCGCAACGTCACCACGGCCTTCACGGCCGGCGTGCTCGCAGACGAAGCGACGCTGCCGCCCACGCATCCAATCGCCGTGCAGAAGGGCGGCCAAGCGCTCGACCCAGAGGAGTCCGTGAACCTCACCTTTGGCGCGGTGTTCGACATTGGCGACCTGAGCGTCACGCTGGACTACTACAACATCGCCGTGGAAGACCGGATTGCGCTCACCAGCACGCAAGTGCTCACGCCTGAAGACATCACCGCGTTGCTGGCCTTGGGGCAGGCGGACGCGAGCAGCTTCACCGGCGTGCGGTTCTTCACCAACGACTTCGACACCACCACGAGCGGGGTCGATCTGGTGGCCACCTTGCCGATGCAGTTGTTCGACGGCAGCACAGATCTCACGTTCGTCGCCAACTGGAACCAAACGGAGGTGGATTCGCGCAATCCAGACATCATCGACGACAACCGGGTGCGGCAGCTCGAAGGCGCGCTGCCGGAGACGCGCTTCTCCCTGACGCTGAACCATGTGCAGGGCGATTGGCGCTTCTTGGGCCGGGTGCGCTACTACGGCGATTTCTTTGTCGCCCAAGCTGATGTGGCGTCTTGGGGCTACAGCCCGGAACCGCGCTGGTTCGCGGATGTCGAATTGGCGCGCAGCTTCGATGCCTTCACCGCGGTGGTCGGCGCGCAGAACGCCTTCGACGAATACCCGGAGAAGAACCATCCCGGCGCCATCGCCGGCGTCGGCGCAACCTATCCAGAGGGTTCTCCATACGGGTTCAACGGCGGCTTCTACTACCTGCGGGCCATCTGGGACATGGAGTAGCATTGGGTGTTCGGCCCCTGCAGCCGACGCTGGAGTGGGTGCGGCTTGGACCGCCGGCGATGCGCCGGCGCCGTCGCCTCCGTCCGCTTGGCGGACGCGCCCCAGCCGGCGTCAGGCGCTCAGTGGCTCTTTTGCGGATGCCCAAGTAACTCGTTGAGGATGCAATGAAGGTACTCGTCCCCATCAAGCGTGTCGTGGATGCCAACGTGAAGGTGCGCGTGAAGGCAGATGGCAGCGGCATCGACTTGGCCAATGTGAAGATGGCGGTGAACCCGTTCTGCGAAATCGCCATCGAGGAAGCCGTGCGGTTGAAGGAGGCCGGCGTCGCCGAAGAAGTGGTGGCCGTCTCCATGGGCGCCCAAGCGTGTCAAGAACAGTTGCGCACCTGCCTCGCGTTGGGCGCCGACCGCGCCATTCTGGTGCAGACGGACGCCGAGATGCAGCCGCTCGCCGTCGCCAAGGCGCTCAAGGCCATCTACGACCGGGAACAGCCCGGCGTCGTGATCTTCGGCAAGCAGAGCATTGATGGCGACAACGGCCAAACGGGGCAAATGTTCGCCGCGCTCACCGGGCTTGCGCAGGGCACCTTCGCTTCCGAACTCACCATCGCCGACGGCAAGGCGCAGGTGGTGCGCGAAGTCGATGGCGGCCTGCAGACGGTCGCGCTCGCATTGCCGGTGGTGGTCACCACAGATTTGCGCTTGAACGAACCCCGCTATGCCTCGCTGCCGAACATCATGAAGGCGCGTAAGAAGCCCTTCGAGATCGTCTCGCCAGAGGACTTGGGCGTGGATGTGGCGCCACGCTTCACCATCGAGAGCGTTACGCCGCCGCCGCAGCGCGCTGCCGGCGTGAAGGTGGAGAACGTTGCGGAACTCGTCGATAAACTGAAAAACGAAGCGAAGGTGATCGAATGACGGCTCTCGTCGTTGCGGAGCATGACAACCGCGAGCTGAAGCCCGTTACCCTGAACGTGCTCGCCGCGGCGCAGGCGATTGGCGGTGACATCCATGTGCTGGTCGCTGGGGCCGATTGCGCGCCGGTGGCGGAGCAGGCTGCCGCGGCAGCAGGCGTCGCCAAGGTGCTGTGCGCGGATGCGCCGCCCTACGAGCATCAGCTCGCGGAGAACTTGGCGGCGCTGGTCGCCGAACTTGGCGCTGGCTACGAACACATCCTCGCGGCGCACTCCACCACCGGCAAGAACTTCCTGCCGCGCGTGGCTGCGCTGCTCGACGTGGCGATGGTGTCTGACATCATCGGCGTCGATGCGCCGGACACGTTCCGGCGGCCCATCTACGCCGGCAACGGCATCGCCACCGTGAAGTCCCACGACGCCAAGAAGGTGGTGTCTGTGCGGGGCACTGGCTTCGACCCAGCGTCGGGGCAGGGCGGCACGGCCACCATCGAAGCCGTGGCGAGCGTCCATGACGCTGGGTTGTCGTCGTTCGTCGGCGAGGCGATGGCGAAGTCTGAACGCCCGGAGCTCACCGCCGCCCGCATCGTGGTCTCTGGCGGCCGCGGCATGCAGAACGGCGACAACTTCGCCCTGTTGAACGCCGTTGCGGACAAGCTCGGCGCGGCCGTGGGCGCATCCCGCGCCGCGGTGGATGCGGGGTTCGTGCCGAACGACATGCAAGTGGGGCAGACAGGCAAGATCGTGGCGCCCGAGCTCTACATCGCGGTAGGCATCTCCGGCGCCATCCAACACCTCGCCGGCATGAAGGACTCCAAGGTGATCGTGGCCATCAACAAGGACGAGGACGCGCCCATCTTCCAAGTGGCAGACTACGGGTTGGTGGCGGATCTATTCAACGCGGTGCCCGAACTCGAAACGGCGCTCTAGCGCCACCGCCCGCTTCTTTCTTCCCCCTCCCGCCGGCGCTTGGAGTGGCGGGCGCACGGCACTTGCACTGGCGCAGCCCCTTCGAGCAGCGTTACCGCGGCGTGCGCTTGCCCGTGTACCAAGTGACCGGCATGGCATGCCGGTGAACTTGCTCCACGACATCGAGCACCATCGCGAACAACGCCATGCGCACGAGGACGCCGTTGTCGGTTTGCCGGAAGATGGCGAGGTTGGGATTGGCGTTCAGGTCGTCATCCAGCTCCCGCGCCTCTGACCGCGAGTCGCGGGGCAGGGGATGCATGATGACCGTGTTTGGCTCGCAATGTTCGGTGTAGACCGCTTGATTCAAGCGAAACAGCCCCCGGTAGCGGTTCGCCTCGGCCGGCGAAGCAAAGCGCTCTTCTTGGGTGCGCGTGACATAGACGATGTCCACATGGTGGATGCTGCGCTCCAAGTGGTGGCTTTGCTGCACCACATGGCCCTGCGCCTGCAGCTGCTCGACGATCTCCGGCGGCGCTTCCAGCCCCGGCGGCGATGCGAGGTTGAAGGCAACGCGCCCAAACAATCCCAGCAGCTTGCACAGCGAATGCACGGCGCGGCCGTACTTCAGGTCGCCCACCAACGCGATGCGCAGGCCATCGATGTCGCGCCCCAAGGCGGCCATCTCCTTGCGCACTGTGTATAGGTCCAACAGCGCTTGGCTTGGGTGCTCGTTGGCGCCATCGCCGCCGTTGATGACGGGGACGCGGGAAGCGCCGGCGAATGTGCTCACCGAACCCGGCTGCGGGTGGCGCATCACCACGATGTCGCTGTAGCCAGACAGCACCCGCGCCGTGTCCTGCAGCGATTCGCCCTTGGCGAAGGACGTCTCGCGGATCTCCGTGGTCTCGCGCACTTCGCCGCCAAGCAGATTGAATGCAGAACCGAACGAGATGCGGGTGCGCGTGCTCGGCTCGAAGAACATGTTGGAGAGGATGGCGCCCCGCAGCACCCGGGTGATGTGCGTGCGGTGCGCGTAGGGCGCCATCGCATCGGCGATGTCGAAGAGCCGCTCCACGTCGCTGCGCTCGAACTGATCGACGGACAGGATGCTCTGGCCTACGAAATCCATTCGGGGCGTGGCGGCTCTCGGGGCAGCTAGGGGATTCTATCGCCCCGGCGCCTTGATGCGGACGCGGCGCCGGCCACTGCAACAGCGGGCTGCACGGCTGAAGGATGCCGTCTGCGGCGGACCCCTGCCGCGTCAGCGCGTCGCAATGGCGCACCCGTGCCTAGAAAGCCAAGCGCAGCCCCGCCGTAGCCGTCCGACCCTTGTTTGGCCGTGCGCCATACGGCTGCCGGCCGCGGATGCCGTCGGCGCCGGTGAGGTTTTCCACCCGCGCGAACAACCGCACCGCGTCGCTCACGGTCCAAGCACCGGACACATCCAGCGTGAGTTCCGCATCCGTTTCCTCAAAAGCGCCGCAGCGGGCGCGCACGCAAACGCCTTCGACGTAACTGACGGCGGCGTATGCGTCGAACTGGCCGCGCCTCCAGCCGAGCGTGACTTGGCCCTGCCAACGCGGAATGTATGGGATCGGGTCGCCGCGGCGCACATCGCCGAAGAAATCTGTGTTCGCGATGTCTGCATCGAAGCGCGCGTCCATCCAAGTGAAATTGGCCACCAGCGGGAAACTGCCAGCGCCCAGCTCCGCCTCGAGCCGCGCCTCGACGCCCTGCACCGTCGCGGCGTCGCCATTGAAGGCATCGCCAACCTCGCAGTCGGCGCCTGAGGATGCCGTGCAGACGCCGAGCAGGTTGTCGTAGTCGCTCAGGAAAGCTGTGACCTCGATGGCTGCCGCCCCGCCGTCGAACGCCACGCCCAGCTCGTAGTTGTTGGCTTCCTCGGCATCCACGCCCGGCGCATTGCTCGGCGCCGTGAAGCCCTTGTGGGCGCCGGCGAAGACGCGCCAAGCCGCGCTCGGGTGGAAACTGACGCCAAAGCCGGGCAGCCAGATGCGAGTGGCGTTCTTGCGCTGGTCGCGCACATTGTCCGCGGCGCGGGAAGCCGGGTCGGTGGTGCGGCCGGCGCGGATCTCAAAGCGTTTGCGGCGCTGATCGATGTCCTCATAGCGCAAGCCGGGCACGAACGTCCAACGCCCCAAGGTGATCTCGTCGCGGATGTGCCAAGCAGTGGCATGCGCCTCCTGCACCCGGTTGCCGGCATTGCCGAGTTGGCCGAGGTCTGTGAGCGTCAAGGCGCCGTCAAGCTGTTGATAGGTGCTGTTGCGCTGCAGCCGCTGCGACGTGTCTTCATGCACGCGCGCGCCGGCCTCGATGCGATGCAACGCCGAGCCGATGCGCCGCTCCCAATCCAAGCCGATTTGCCCGCCTTGCGAGACGTACTCTCGGTCATTGGCGCGCAGTTGGATGCTGCCTGGCAGGGTGTCCGCGCCATGCAGGATGGCCAGCAGCGCGTCGCTGCCCAGCCCTTGCAGTTGCTCGCCGCGGTTCACCGCGGTGAGCACGCCGTTCCAACCGACTCTGGAAAACGCGCCGGCGTCGGCGCTGCCGTCCACGTCGATGCCTTCGGTCTTGAACCAGTTGCGGGCGTGTTCGTTCCGATACAGAGTGACTGCCCACCGGAAATCTTCATGCACGGTGAACTGGTAGCGCAGAATCGCTTGCTCATGCTGCGCGTCGATGCGGTCCAACGCGGACAGGCCATAGCGGCGATATGGGTCTGCCGCGAAATCCTCATCCGTCAGCCCTAGATAGCTCTGATTTGAGACCTGATCCGCCCATTGCAGCTTGACGCGCACCGCGTGGCGTCCGCCGCGCGGCGCGTAGCTCGCCTTCAGCATGTGGTCGCGCACGATGAGCCCGGTGTCGCGGTCGCCGCGGTCGATGTCTTGGAAGCCGTCGGCGCGCCACTGATGCGTTTCAACGAGAAACCCAAAGCCGCCATCGCTGACGCCACCGTAGGTCGCATGCAGGCGGCCTTCGCCGTGCTGCCCGCCGGTGACGATCAAGCTGCCCCTGCGCACGGCGGGGATGGGCGTGGAAATCATGTTGAGCGCGCCGCCGATGGTGTAGGGGCCTTGGGTGATGGCGGCAGGCCCCTTCAACACCTCGAAGGCGTGCATGCGGCCGGGGGTGGGAAAGTAGTACGCCGACGGCGCAGAGTAGGGCGCCGGCGCGATCAGCACGCCATCCTCAAGCAGCGTGATGCGCCCGCTGCGTTCGCTGGCCACCCCGCGGATGCTGACGTTCGGCCTTAAGCCATAGCCGTCCTCCACCTGCAAGGACACCCCTGGGACGAGCCGCATGATGCGCTGGATGTTCGCGTACTCGAACCGCTCCAAGGCGTCTTGGTCAACGACATGGGCGGCGCCGGCGATCGGCCGCGCCGAATCCCGTCGTTCGACGATGGTCATGGTCTCGAGATGAGGCATCGCTTCGGGGGCATCCGGCGCATCCGGCGTTGCCGACTCGGCGCCCGCCGCGAGAGGTGCGGCTGCTAAGAGGGCCATGCCCGTCAGCTTCCTGAACGTCATGTTGTGAATGCTCCGTCACCAAAGCTGCGAACACTAACGCAAACGATAATGATTCGCAATAATGTTTGCATGGTTGGAACGCGCCGGCGCCATGTGACAGCGGCGGCCGGGGGCACGCTGCTATCATCCCCACTTTGCGGCGCCGGCACCGAACAGCATGGCCGAGATGGCCCTCGAGAGAGACACGGAGCTCAAGCGCTTGCCATTTGCGTTTGCGCGGCGCTTTGGCGTCGCCCTCGCCGGCGAAGCGCCCGCGGGGAACGGCCGCGTCACGTTGATTTGCAAGCGGCTGCCACCGCTTGCCACCTTGGCCGAGGCGCGCCGCTTCGCCGGCCGTGCGCTCGACGTGAAGGCGGTCGGCGACGCGCGCTTCGACGAATTGTTGGCGCAGCTCTACGCCCGGGACCCCTCCGAGGCTAGGCAGATGGTCGAGGACATGGGCGAGGACTTGAGCCTTGCGCGCCTCGCCGAATCCGTGCCGGAAACGGAAGATCTCCTAGAGCAGGAGGACGACGCGCCCATCATCCGCCTCATCAATGCCTTGCTTGCGGAGGCGATTCGGGAAGACGCCTCCGACATCCACATCGAAACCTTCGAGCGCGATTTGGTGGTGCGCTTCCGCGTGGATGGCGTCATGCGCGAGGCGGTGCGGCCGAAACGCGCCTTGGCGGCGCTCCTGGTGTCACGCATCAAAGTGATGGCCAAACTCGACATCGCCGAGAAGCGCACCCCACAGGACGGCCGCATCGCGTTGCGCATCGGCGCGCGCGAAGTGGACGTGCGGGTGTCCACCCTGCCGTCCGCGCATGGCGAGCGCGTGGTGCTGCGCCTGCTCGACAAGCAAGCCGGGCGCCTGACGCTGCCCAACCTCGGCATGGGGGAGCATACGCTCACCCGCTTGAAGGGCGTGCTCGAGCGTCCGCACGGCATCTTCTTGGTGACCGGCCCCACCGGTTCCGGCAAGACGACCACGCTGTATGCCTCGCTCACCGAGCTCAGCACGCGCACGATGAACATCCTCACCATCGAGAACCCCATCGAGTACAACCTCGTCGGCATCGGCCAGACGCAGGTGAACGAGAAGGCGGACATGACCTTCGCGCGGGGATTGCGCGCCATCCTCCGGCAAGACCCAGACGTGGTGATGGTGGGGGAAATTCGCGACTTGGAAACGGCGCAGATCGCCATCCAAGCGAGCCTCACGGGGCACTTGGTGATGTCCACGCTGCACACCAACACCGCCATCGGCGCCGTGACGCGCTTGGTGGACCAAGGCGTCGAGCCGTTTCTGGTCGCGTCGAGCCTAGCCGGGGTGTTGGCGCAGCGGCTGGTGCGCGTGCTTTGCGAGCACTGCAAGCGGGAATCTCAGCCGGATGCGTTCGAGCAGCGCTTCCTTGGCGACGCCGCGCCGGCGCCGGTGTGGCGAGCAGTGGGCTGCGAGGCCTGCGGCCACACCGGCTTCAAGGGCCGCGTCGGCATCTATGAACTCATCCTGCTCGACGATCACTTGCGCGAACTGATCCATGACCGCGCCGCCGAACATGCGCTGGCGGCCCATGCGAGCGAGCGCTTCCCGACCATTCGCGCCGATGGCCGCGCCAAGGTGCTGGCCGGCGTCACCACCGTGGAAGAAGTGCTGCGCGTGACGCTGGAAGACAAACGCCCATGACGCGCGGCCAACCGCGGCAGCGCGCGGGCCGTCAACGCAGGGCAGGGGATGGCGGCATTTGAGTTCGTCGCCCTCGACGCGCGCGGCCGACGGCAAAAGGGCGTGCGCGAGGCGGACAGCCGCCGCCAAGCGCGCCAAGCCCTGCGCGACGAGGGGTTGACGCCACTCAGCGTCGACCAAACCATCGACCGGCAAGCGGGCGGCGGCCTTAGCTGGCTCGCGACGCGCCGGCTCACCCTGTTGGAGCTCGCGCTCTTCACGCGGCAGCTTGCCACGCTCATCGCCGCCGGGCTGCCGGTGGAGGAAGCGCTCAACACCGTCGCCAAGCAAACCGAGAAGCGCAGCGCCCGCGCCATGATCGTCACGGTGCGCGGGCGGGTGCGCGAAGGCCACGCCCTCGCCGCGGCGTTGGGCGAGTTTCCGGCAACCTTTCCAGACCTGTATCGCTCCACCATCGCCGCCGGCGAACAGTCCGGGCATCTCGCCGCGGTGCTCGAGAACTTGGCGGACTATGTGGAGGGGCGCTTCCAATCACGCCGCAGCGTGGAGATGGCGCTGCTCTATCCGGCGCTGTTGCTCGGCTTCGCGTTGTTGATCGTGGGCGCCTTGCTCATCTATGTGGTGCCGGACATCACGCGCGTCTTCGAAGACACCGGCGAGGCGCTGCCATTCCTCACCCGCGCCATGATCGGCGCCAGCGAGTTCCTGCGCGAATGGCTGTGGCTCATCGCCATCGCCGCAGCGCTCGCCGTGCTCGGCGTCAAGCGGCTGCTCGCCCAACCGCGCGCCAGGCTCGGTTGGGATCGGCGCAAGCTCGGCATGCCGTTGATTGGGCGCATCGCCCGGGGCGGCGCCACGGCCCGTTATGCCAGCACGCTCTCCATCCTGACGTCGAGCGGCGTGCCGTTGGTGGACGCCATGCGCATCGCCGGCGAAGTGGTCGCCAACCACTGGCTGAAGGCGCGGCTGGAAGGCGCGGTGACGCGGGTGAGCGAGGGCGCGAGCTTAAGCGCAGCGCTGGAATCCGCCGGGCACTTTCCGCCGATGTTCCTGCACATGGTGGCGAGCGGCGAATCGAGCGGGGAACTGGACGCCATGCTGCGCAAGGTGGCGGACTATCAGCAGGAAGAACTGGCGCGCGTGGTGACGACCTTGGTGCGCCTGTTCGAGCCCCTGATGATGCTGTTCATGGGCGTTGTGGTGATTATCATTGTGTTGGCGATCATGTTGCCCATACTCACGATGAATCAACTGGTGGCCTAAAGAATGAATGCAAAACGCCGCGCGCGCGGCTTCACGCTCATCGAGATCATGGTGGTGGTGGTCATCATCGGCATTCTCGGTGCGCTGTTTGTGCCGAACATCATCGGCCGCGGCGACCAAGCGCGGCGCACCGCGGTGGAGAACGACTTGCGCAGCATCGGCGCCACGCTGGACTTGTACCGGCTGGACAACGCCCACTATCCGTCCACGAGCCAAGGCCTGCAGGCGCTCGTCGAGAAGCCGGATGGCTACCCGGAGCCGAGGAACTACAGCCCCGACGGCTACGCCAAGAAGCTGCCGACAGACCCGTGGGGGTCGCCCTACGTCTACGCCGCAAACGAAGGGCGCTTCGAGCTCTATTCGCTGGGCGCCGACGGCACCGAGGGTGGCGAGGGCAACAGCGCAGACATCCGCTACAACGAACTGTAGCGGGGCGGCTGCCGGCGCCGGGCCGCTTCAGCGCATGGCCACTGCAGCGCCGCGGCGCGGCTTCACGTTCGTGGAGCTGTTGGTGGTGCTCGCCATCATCGGCGTGCTGGCCGGCGTCGTCGCGTTCAATTTCGCCGGCGCGAGCCGTGAGCGAACGCTGCAGACCGAGGCGGAGCGGCTTGCCGCGTTGGTGGAACTCGCGCGCGTGGAATCCGTGGCGCGCAACGAGGCGTGGGGGCTTTACGTCCACGCTGCCGAATACGGTTTCGCCGCCTACGATGAGGCTGCGCGCCGCTGGCGGCGGCATGATGCCGGCACATTCCGTTCCCGCCCCACCCCAGCGGGCGTGTCCTTGGTGGTGGCCGTGGAACGTCGCCGGCGCCCGGCCAGCGGCGACGACGAGGCGCCCGTGGCAGAGCGCCGCAGCCGCCAAGCGACGCCGCAGGTGCTCATCCTCTCAAGCGGCGAACAGACCCCGTTTTCCGTGCGGCTGATCCCTGAGTGGGACGGGGCCCCTTGGATCGTCGAGTCCGACGGCATTCAGCGCACCCGCGCTTGGCGCGAAGGCAGCGACACCACGTTAAAGGAGGCCGCGTGAAGCGAGGCCGGGGTTTCACGCTCATCGAGCTGATGATCGCCTTAGCCGTGGTCGCGGTCGTCGCATCCACAGTCTATCTGCGCGGTGGTGAGACCATGGCGCAATTGCACAGCCTCGAACGCCGGACGCTCGCGCACATGGTGGCGCAAAACGCAATCCAACGCGCGCGCCTGCAACGCCGCCGCGGCGAGGCGCCGCCGGCGCTCGGCGCGACGCGCCGCCGCGTCACCTTCGCGGGGCTGCGGTGGACGGTTGCCGTCACCACCCGGCAGACCTCGCATCCGCTGCTGCGACGCCTGCGAATCGATGTGTTCGCCATCCAAGAGAACGCCGAAGTCGGGCCGGTGGACAGCGTCACCGCGTTCGTGGGGCAGCACTGATGCGCGAGAGACGGCCAGCGCTCGGGGGCGCGCAGCCGCGGCGCAGCAGTTGCGCCGGCGGCGGGTTCACGCTGCTTGAGATGCTCATCGCGCTCGCTGTGTTTGCCGTCATCGGCGTCATGTCCACCCAACTCGTGCGCCAGATCGCGGACATGGGCGACAAGACCCGACGCTTCTCCGATGAATTGGTGGCGCTGCAGCGCGCCGCGGACATCATCGGGCGCGACGTTCAGCAGCTTGCCCACCGCCCGGTGCGCGATGAACTCGGCGATGCTGGCCACGCGGTGGAAATCAACCAACGCGCGTTGCTGGAGTTCACGCGGCGCGGTTGGGCCAACCCCTTGCGGGAGCGGCGCTCCGAACTGCAGCGCGTGGCGTATCGCGTGGCGCCAGAGGGCCTGCAGCGCCTCTTCTGGCCGGTGCTGGATCGCGCCGAGGACACGCAGCCCATCCCGCAACTGCTGCTGGCCGGCGTCACGGAGGTGGCCGTGCTCGGCATCGACGAAGATGGCGAGGAACACGGCTACTGGCCAACCGCCGAGGGCGGCGAGTCGCAACTGGCCGCGGTGGTGGTGCGCATCACGCTGCCGCGCTACGGCGAGATCGAGCGGCTGTGGGTGGTGCCTTCGGCGCCGGCGGCGCCGGCCGCAGACGACGAGTTGTTCGATGACGAGGGCGAAGCAGACGGCGACGACGCGGACGAGCCGCCAGACGAACCCGGAGCGGCGGATGTCGATGGCCTCGCCTAGTCGCCGTGTGCTGCCGCGCCGCGCGCCGGCGCCAGCCATCGAGCGGTGGCTTGCAGTGCCGCCAGCCGAGCGCGGCCGCGGCGTCGCACTGGTGAGCACGCTGCTCATCGTCGCGCTGGCGAGCGCCTTGGCCTACCAGATGATCTCGCGCCATGCGCTGACCATCGCCCACGCCCGGCAATCCTTCGAGGGCGGCCAAGCGCGGGAGTACGTATTGGGCGCCGAGGCGTTCGCGCGCCAACTCCTGCATGAGGATTGGGCGGAGGAAGACACCCGCATCGCAGACACGTTGCTGGAGGATTGGGCGACCGCCAAGGCGCCCTTCACCATTGAGGGGGGCGAGCTCCAGCTCGCCATCACGGATCTCGACCGACGCCTTGACCTGAATGGCGTCACTGGAGATAGCGGCCCCGACAATCTGGCGCGATTCAAGTGCTTGCTGCAGAATCTTGCGCTGGATCCGAACCTTGCCGACGCGTGGCTGGACTGGGTGGACGAAGACCGGGACGTCCACGGCTTTGGCGCCGAGGACGACGCCTATCTATTGGCCGACCCGCCGTACCGTGCGGCTAATCGGCCGGCAGCGGGGTTGAGCGAGCTGCTCGCCGTCGTCGACGCCGAGGCGTACGAGCGGCTGCGCCCGCATGTGGCCGCGACGCCGGCGGCAAAGCCACGCATCAACGTGAACACCGCCGGCCACGAGGTGCTGCGTTGCCTGAATCTGCCGGAGGACGCGGCCGAGAGGCTGGTAGAATCCGAGCGCGAGTATGCAGACGTGGCCGCTGCGGCGGCCGACCATGCGGCGCTGGGCTCGAGCGTTGACGCGCTCGCCGTCACCAGCGAGTTCTTCTCGGTGTCGGCGCGGGTCGAACTGAGAGGGGTGCGCGCCGAACTCACGTCAACGCTGCATCGCGACCCGACCACCGGCGCCGTGCGCACGTTGGCGCGAGACTTCGGGCGCCGCTTCGAGGCCGTGGCAGAGACTGGCGAAGGCACACCATACTGATGCTCTTTCTTCGTCCACGCACGCCAGCCCGCGACACCGAAGCCGGGTGGCGCATCCACATCGAGTGGCTCGCGCGCGATGCCGCCGGAACGGTGGTGGCACAAGGGGCAGGGGATGCGGACGCGCTGGCAGGGCTGGCCGATGAACCTTGGGCGGGGGACGCCGAGGCAATCGTGCTGCTCGTGCCCATTGAGTGCGTCACTTGGCTCACGCTGTCTGTGCCGGGGCGCAGCAGCTCCCAGATCCGCCGCGCATTGCCGTTCGCCGCGGAGGAGTTCCTAGCCCAAGACATCGAAACCATGCACTTGGCGCACGCGCCCATCGCGCGCGGCCGGCCGGTGCGCTGCGCCGCGATTGACGATGCGCTCTTGTCCGATTGGCTCGCATGCCTACGCGATGCCGGCCTGTCGCCGCGGCACGCCGTGGCGGACGCGAGCCTGCTGCCTGGGGACGCCGGGGGCGTCAGTGCGCTGTTTGACGGAGATGACGTGGTCGTCCGGGCGCCGGAGCACATGGCCCGCGTTGATGTCCGGTTGCTGCCTGAGGTGCTGCGCGCCGCGTTCGACGGCAGCGTCGGCGCCGATGCAGCGCCGCTGACGTTGATCGGCGGCACGTTGGCAGACATCGACGCCCCAGGTTTGCCGCCGCCGGCGGCAGAGATTGCCCTGCCAGACGGGCCGCTGGCATACCTCGCCTCGCGTTGGCCACCGCAAGCCGCCGCCATCGACCTGCTGCAGGGGGCCTACCAGCCCGCCCGGCGTCGCCAGCCCAGCGCGGCCGGCTGGCGCAGCGTCGCCGCGCTGGCGGCGCTCATGGGCGCAATCTTCATCGGTGGCGCTTTGGCCGAGGGGGTGTGGGCGGAACGCAAGGCCGGCGCATTGAGCGCGGAAGCACAGGCACTCTACCAAGCCATCTACCCGGATGAACGACCGGCCCGGAATGTCTATGCCGAGATGCGACGGCGCATCGGCCAAACGGGTGACGACCAAGCGCAGTTCCATTTGTTGCTTGGCGGGCTCGCCGCCGGCATGGGCAGCGGCTCAGGCGGCGCGGAGCTCAAATCCCTGTCGTTCGACGAGAAGCGGGCGCAACTCGCCACGGAGGTCAAGCTCGCCGGCTACGCCGACCTGGACGGCTTGAGCGAGCGCCTGGAGGAGCAGGGGCTCCAAGTGGACATCGGCTCGGCGGAAGAGCGGGAAGGGCAGGTGCATGCCCGGTTGCGCTTGGAGTTGGCGGGGTGACGCCGCCGCTCGGCATCGCCAGCCTGCGCGCGGCCTTCGGGCAGCGGGGCAAGTTGGGCTTCGCATGGCGGGATTCGCCGATCGCGCGGCGTTACATCGGGCTCGGCGCACGGGACCGGCGCGCCGTCAACATCGGCTTGGCCGCGGCGGTGGCCATGCTCTTGTACGCGGGGGTGTATCAGCCAATCGCCGAGTACCGCACCGCGGCCATCGCCAACTATCTGACGCACCAATCGCGCCTGCAATGGATGCAGGCCCACGAGGCGCGCGCCCGGCGCAGTGGAACGCAAACCGCGCCAAGCTCTTCTGGCCAGTCCTTGCTGACGCTGGTGGACAGCACGGCCAAAGCATTCGACCTGCGCCTCACCCGCTATCAGCCGGACAGCGACGGCGGCGTGACGGTGGTGATCGAAGGGCAGCCGTTCAACCCAATCTTGAAGTGGACCGAGCGCTTGGCCGCGGAGCACGGCCTGCGCGTCGCCACCGCGTCGATCCACGGGCAGGAAGAGCCTGGCCTCGTCAATGCGCACTTTCGCATCCGGTAGCCCATCTGCGGCAGCGACGAAACCGCGCCGCGGCCGGCACGGGCAGGGGAGTGCTACGGCGCCGCTGGCCGCAACTCGATCTTGAGCGTCGTGTGTCGCTCCACGGCGGGGCGCGAGTAGAGCAGGGGGAAACTCTCGTCGTTGGCCCAACCTTCCGCCAAGTTGTCATAGAACTGGCTTGACGGGTCGCCGGACTGGCCCGGCGCATTGGTCATGCGAGCATTGTCCCAATCGCCCGGCGCCACCACCATGCGCCACGACGCGCCGCCGCGCACCTTGAAGTCCATCAAGTCGAAGCCGTTGTTGTTCACAGTATGGCCGTCGCCGCCGCGGCCGAACTCGCGGATGCGCATTTGCGCGGCCAGCGGCGCGTCTGCCAGCGGCAGCAGGGGATGTGCGAAGGCCATGCGATGCAGCGCGCCCCAACGCCACTGGCGCGAATCGGCGCCGAGCAGGGCGCTCGTCTCCGCCCAAGCGGCAGCTAGGGTTTCGGCGATGACGGCGCCGGCCCCCGGCTCGCGCGCGAGGTCCACGATGACGGTGGAGTCCAGCGCCGACACCGCGTCCTGCTCGCCCAATGCCCGGCGCGTGAGGGCAGGGTTCAGGTGCCGGTAGTACCAAACGGCGAAGAACGCGGCTTGCGGCGAATCCGCCGCCATGACGCCATCCCAACCCGCCAAGAAGCTGCTCGGCGGCAACAGGGCCACCAACGCTTGGCCCAACGTGGAAACATAGTCTCGCTGCAGCGCCAAGGAGGCGCGCAGCGTGTGGCCGCCGCCTTCCGACAGCACCCGCGTCAAGCGCTCCTGCCGCCACGGCGCTGCCCACTCAAAGCCCACCCGTCGCGCCCCAATGGGGTAATCCGGCGGCAGCGTGTTGGCGTTCGCCGTGGCGATGAACCCGCGCGCGGGGTTGTACTCCTCCGGCAAGGCATCCATGTCGAAGAAGCCACGCCACTCGTAGCGGCCATCGCCAGGCACCGGCAGCAGGCCATCGTGGGTGTCCCGGCGCGGAAACAGCCCGGCCGGCTTGTAGCCGATGTTGCCCTCGACATCGGCGTACACCTGATTCTCGGAAGGCGCTCCCCAGCGGTTCAACGCGGCGCGGAACTCGCGCCAATTCTCCGCGCGCATGTATTCGACGCTGCCGAAGTAGGGTGCCATGCCAGGCTCAAGCCAGCCGGCGCGCACGGCGTAAATGCGCCCCGCATCCCGATGAATGACCGGTCCGTGGCGGGTGAACTCAAGGGTGGCCGGCACTGGCTCGCCATCCTTCACGTCGATGGTCTCTTCGATGACGCGCACTGGCGTCGTCGCCGGATAGAAGTAGAGGTCTTCCTGATCGATGGCGAAGATCGTCAACCCGAAGGCGATGCGCTCGTTGTGGCCGATGGAGACGCCGGGCAGCGACGGCTCGCCGGCGCCGATGACGTTGAGGCCGGGCGCCACCAAGTGCGCGATGTAGCGCAGCGAGGGCACCGCGTGGCCACGATGCGGGTCGTTGGCGAGGATGGCTCTATCGCCGGCGGCGAGCGCCGGCGCGATGACCCAATTGTTGCTGCCGGCGGCCGTGCCCAGCTCTGCATCCGGTTCCGGCTCCGGCTCCGGCTCGACAGCGGCATCGAACCGGACCGACGCTGTGGCCAACAGGTAGTCCTTCAATACGTCCGCGGGAATGGAGCATGGGTCGAGGCCATCTGGCACCTGCAGCGACCAATCCGGCCGCAGCCGCCGCCACAAGCTCGCCTTGGCCACGCCGACTTGGCAGACAAGGCGCGAGCGCGTCACTTCCGAGACGACGTTGCGCCACAGGCCGTGGCTGCGAATGCGCACGACGTCTTCCGCCTGCCAGCGCTCCGGCAAGTAGCCGAGCAACTCGAACTCGACCGGCAAGAACGCCGCGTCGGCGCGCGCCAACTCCACGAAGGCGTTGACGCCGGCGACGAACGCGGTGGCGATGCGCTTGGCGTCGCTGCCGTAAGCGAGCCACTCGCGGTACATGTCGCCGCGGTAGAGGAACAGGCGATTGGCGCGATCCTGCGCCACATAGTCTGAGCCGAGCACGGCTGCGAGCTGGCCGAGGCCGCGCCGCCGCCACAAGTCGATTTGCCACAGCCGATCCCGCGCCGCGTTGAAGCCTTGCGCGACGAACGCATCGTAGTGAGTGGTCGCATAAATGTGCGGCACACCCCACGCATCGACCAGAATCTCGACTGGCCGTTCAAGGCCGTCGATTTGGTGGACGCGCCGCGGCATGCGGCTCATGTCGCCGCACACGCTCTCCGGGGAGCAGGGCATGGCTGCCGCTTGCTCGCCCGGGGGCTGTTCAGTGGGCGTCGCAGCGTGCGCTTGGCCTGCAAAGCCCAGCGCAAGCGCGCCTAGAAGCGCCCTCACTCGCATCTCCGCCAAGGAAGGCGCCCATTATAGGCAGCGTGGCGGCGCAACTGCTCTGTGGCGCGCTCTGCCGGCCGTTGTCGGCCTAGCCGGAAACCGCCCTTGGCACCTCGACGACTTAATTTAACATAATATGTATTATGCGAAATTAGATGGAGGCATCCTAGGCAGGGTTTTCGGCTAGAATCGGGCTTCACATGCCGACTGCCCTGTAGAGCGCTCAAGTGAAAACCAGTTTCAGCCACCGGCTGCGCATCGATGCATTCGACATCGACATTGAAGACTTGAGCATGCTGCACTGGTCGCTTCAGGGGCACCTCAATGAATCCGAGCGGCCCATCTCCCAGCTCACCGTCTATGTCGGCAACCGCGAGATCAGCTTCGACTCGTTGGCCGAGGTGGCCGGCTCCGAAGTGCCGGACACGCTGCGCAAGTTCGACTTCGCGTTCGCCGCCGGCGACAAGCGCGTCATCATGGTGTGCGACGGCAAAGGCACTTGGTTCACCCACGCCAAGGTGATGTGCGGTGGCGAGAACGCCGCTTGGGGGCGCGCCGCGGTGAACATCGTCCATGCCACGTTCCGGCGCCACCGCGTTTGGAACTGGTGGATGGCGCGGCCCATGGTGCTGCTGGTCGCCGCCGCCACTACCTTTGTCGGCGCGTTGACGCTGCCAGTGCCGTTGGCGATGGCGCCGGCGCTCTTGGGCCTCGGCATCGCTTCCATTTTCCTGTTCGACTTAGGGCCGGCGAGCGTCATCCGCGCGCGACGCGGGACGGACAAAGATGCGCGGCCGCGCCGCCGCGCGCCGCGCCGCCTTTCCGCCGAGCCGTAGCGCGCTCAATCCGTGTTGGCCGCTTCCGCAAGCAGCGCGCGGCCAACCACCTTCAGCGCCAGCGTCTCCTCGGCGCCCTCGAAGATCGACAGCACCCGCGCGTCCACAAAGTAACGGCTGGCAGCCACCTCCTCGGCATAGCCCATGCCACCGTGGATCTGCATCGCCTCGCGGGTGACCCACTCCGCCGCCTTGCAGGCGAGGAGCTTCACCAAGCTCGCTTCCATCTGGCCGCCGCCGGCGTCCATGCGCCGCGCCGTCTGGTAGGCAAACTGTTGGCAAGCCGTCACGTGCATCGCCATGCGCGCCAGCTTCTGCAATGTGAGCGGATAGCTCGCCACCGGCTGTTCAAACGCCTCGCGCTGTTCGGCGTAGGCCAACCCCGCCTCGAACGCGGCGCGCATGAGGCCGCCGGCGCGGGCAGCGGTTTGCAGGCGCCCCCCGGCAAAGCCGCGCATGGTGTAGTAGAAGCCTCTGCCCTGCCCTTGGGCCTCGCCCACCAAGGCGTCCGCCGGCACGAAGAAGCCATCGTAGAACATCTCGAAGGAATGCATGCCGCGATAGCCGATGGTGGGTATCGCGCGGCCTGAGACGCAGCCGCCGCGGCCATCGCCATGTTCGAACTCGCGGGCGTCCGTCGCGGGCTTTTCCACCACGAAGAGCGACAAGCCCCGGTGCGGCGGACGTGCCGCTTGGTCGGTGCGCGCCAACACCAAGATGGCGCCGGCCTTGCCGGCGAACGTACACCACGTCTTGGCGCCGTTCAGCCGCCAGCCGCCATCCACCGGCGTCGCTTTCAGCGCCACCGCAGCGACATCCGAACCCGTGGCCGGCTCCGTCACCGAGATGGCGCACAGCGGGTCTCCGGCCGCAAGCCCCGGCAGCCAACGGCGCTTCTGCGCTTCCGTGCCGCCTTCCAACAGCGCCCGTGCCATGATCTCTGGGCGCGTGATCAAGCTGCCGGCCGCCCCCAACGAGGCGCGCGACAACTCCTCGGTGACCACCACCATGCCCAAGCTGTCTTCGGCGTCATCAGGCTGCAGGCCGCCGTAACGCGCCGGCACGCATAGGCCGAAGCAGCCGAGTTCCCGCAGCCCGTCGATGATGCTGTCTGGCACCATCATGTCTTGGCGGTGGATGTCCGCGGCCAGCGGCGCCACCCGCTCGTCGGCGAACTGCCGAAAGGTCTCGCGGATGAGGCCCTTCTCTTCATCTAGATGATCCGTTGGCAACCGCCCGCCCCGTTCACGCAGCGCGGCGCCGACGGCGCAGAGGTTGGCGGGCGCCAAATGGCGCTCGGTGAACGCGATGTGGTCGTCGGCCAAGTCCCCCGCCCGCAGGCCGTAGGCGCTGGGCCGCAGCCGCAAGCGTTGCTGGAAGTTGCCCACCGCTTCGGCGCAAAAGCCCAAGGCAAGGGCCGTCTTCAAGGCCGCCTCGGCCGGCGGCGCTGCGAGCGCGGCATAGTCCACGAGGGCCTCGGCGGCGGCGAGTTCGGCGCGGGAAAAGGCAAGGTCGTAGAGCTGGATTTGCGCAGTTTCGTCCAGCCCCGCTGCGGCGTGGCGCACCTGCCGGCCAGCGGCGGCGATGAGCGCACACGCTTCGGCCACGGCAGCGTCATCGTGGATCATGGCCAAGCGCCCTCCCGCCTCGCGTCAAATTCGCCGCAGGATACTGCAAAATCCGCCTTCCACTCCCGTGGCGAAGCGTCGCACCGTCCAGAAGGTGCTGAGCTCGTTGCTGAGCTCGTTCACAGGGTTGACATGTCTTGGGCGTAGGTGCCTAATGGATCGCAAATGCCCCCTGGCGTCCAGATGCCCATAGGCACTGCATGTCAGGCAGTTTCCGTATAAGGGCGGCTTATGGCCGCCTGCTTTGTTCCTTCCCATGACGAGGCTATCGAGCAATGGCGAGGTTGGCCATTTACATCGATGGTGGCTACGTTGCGAAAATCGCCGAAGCCCACTTTCGTCTATGGATAGACTACGAGAAGCTCAGTTCGAAGATCACGGAGATCATCCGCACTAGAACGGAAGGCACGGTGGATCTCTTGCGAACGTACCACTACGATTGCCTCCCCTATCAGAGCGACCCGCCCACCCAAGACGAGGCGCGGCGGTTCGGCCAGAAGCGCGGGTTCTTCGCAGCTCTGGAGCGTCTGCCGAGATACACCGTGCGCCAAGGACGGCTAATGCATCGAGGCGAAGACTCCGCTGGACGGCCGATCTTCCAGCAGAAGCGGGTGGACTTGATGATCGGATTGGACATCGCGCTCCTAGCGGCCAAGAGCCGGATCACACACGCCGCAGTGGTATCTGGAGATAGCGATCTGCTCCCTGCAGTTGAGGCCGCGAAAGGAGAGGGCGTGAGCGTCTGGCTTGTGCATGGCCCCCGTTCAACCTATGCAAACGAGCTCTGGTCCGCTGTGGACGATAGAGTAGCCATCGAGCAATTCGTTGGTGAGGTAGTGCGCGAGCGTTGAAACTGGCCGCGGCCCGGTGCCCGTCCCCGGGGGAGCCGCATGGTCGGCTTCGCAGATCCTTCTCCTTGGCAGGCCCGCCCGAAGGCAGGACCCCTCAGAGGTGTACGGCGGCTCGGAGTCGTGGCCGCCTTCGAGGGGGAGTGCAGCCAGCGGCGCTTCTGCGGCGCCTTCCGACGGTGTGCGCCGCGGCCACGGCAGCGTCATCGTGGATCATGGCCAAGCGCCCTCCCGCCTCGCGTCAAATTCGCCGCAGGATACTGCAAAATCCGCCTTCCACTCCCGTGGCAAAGCGTCGCGGCCTAGAGGATAGCCATGATGGACGAAGCCGCTTGGGTCGCCACCGTGCGGCGCTGTTTCCTCAAGCGACAAGCCGCCATCATCCGCGAGCTGGAGCGGCTTGACGGCGCGCGGCGGTTCAGCGGCGAGGATTTGGCAACCCCTGGCGGCGGCCTGTCGCGGCCGCGCGTGCTGCAGGATGGCGCTGCCATCGAGAAGGCCGCGGTGCTGTTCACCCACAGCGTCGGCGCGGCCTTGCCGGCCGCCGCCACCGAGCGCAATCCGCATCTTGCCGGCCAGCCGTTCCAAGCCGTTGCCCTTTCGTTGATCGTGCATCCGCGCAATCCGTATGTGCCCACCGCGCACATGAACCTGCGGTTTTTCCTCGTCGCGGCCACCCTTCCCCGCCCTGTCCCCGCCCACCCACCTGAGGTGCCAGCCTGGCACTTTGGCGGCGGCTTCGACCTCACGCCCCACTATCCGTTCGAAGAGGATGTGGTGCATTGGCACCGCGTTGCGCGCGACGCATGCGAAGCGCATGGCGGCTTCCACGCCGAACTGAAGCGCAACTGCGACGACTACTTCTTCCTCAAGCACCGCGGCGAAGCTCGCGGCGTGGGGGGCATCTTCTTCGACGACTGGACGCGCGGCGGCTTCGACGCCAGCTTCGCCTTCGTCGATGCCGTGGGGAGCGCGTTCCTGCGCGGCTACGCGCCCATCTTCGAGCGCCGCGCGGCGATGCCTTGGGGCGAGCGCGAGGAAGCGTTCATGTTGCTGCGCCGCGGCCGTTACGCCGAGTTCAACCTCGCCATTGACCGCGGCACGCGCTACGGCCTGCAGTCCGGGCGGCGGGTGGAATCCGTGCTGGCATCGCTGCCGCCCAGAGCGCAGTGGCGCTACGGCTGGCGCCCCGCGCCCGGTTCGCCTGAAGCGGAGTTGGCGGAACGCTTTCTGCCGCCCCGAGATTGGCTCTCCCGTGCAGACGAACCTTGAGCGTCACGCGGACTGAGCAGTTAGGGGGAGTGGCGTCTCAAAAACGCCTGAAATCAATTCAGTACGGACGATTGCTCAACGACCACGCTTAGCGCGGCTCTTTCGTGGCCTCCCCGGCAGTTTCAAGATGATCCTTCACCTCAACCACGCCGGAGACATCCCGGGCGATGCCCAAAGCCCGCAGCCGGTGTGCCTCGCTCTTCACGCGGCCATGCAGCGCAACGACTCCTTGATGCACCTCCACGTTGATGCGCAACCCACTCACCTTGCGGTCTGCCAGCAACGCGCCCTTGACGCGCATCAAGATGCTGGCGTCATCCGTCACCTCGCCCACCGTGCGCCCGGCGTCGGGATCCGTGTAGCTCTGGCAGCCAGCGAGGCTCAAGAGGAACGCAATGGCAACGGGCCGGGCAATGCGCACGGTGGCTCCAATGGCGACGGGACGACGATCAACTTTACCATTCCGCGCACCGCGTTCGGCAGTTGTTGATTTTTCCCAGAATACGCAGCACAATGCCGCGCATGAGGCTCAACGAGGCAGTTGGCGTGATGTCGCCCGGCCAAGGTTCGCTGCGAACCGATTGGTCGGGCTCTTGGTTTGGCTATCGCCTGCGTTAGAGCGCCTCGCTTGATTCATCGAGGGGCGCACCAAGCTGCCTCCTCCCGGAACCCCGACAGGCAGCGTCCATCGGGGTTCTTTCGTTTTGGAGGGCATATGCACAGACCGACGGAGAACCTTAACGTGCTGGCCAACGAGGTGTTGCCAACCCCCTACTCCGTGAAGGAAGCGCTGCCGGTGCCCGATGCGCTGGCGGAGCGCATTGCCGCCGCCCGCCATGTGGTGCGCAACATCCTTGAACGGCGCGACCATCGCCTGCTGGTGGTGGCAGGCCCCTGCTCCATCCACGACGTGGACGCCGCGCTAGAGTATGCGCGCCGCTTGGAGGCACTGGCGCAGCGCACCGCGGACAGCCTGTTCGTGGTGATGCGGGCGTACTTCGAGAAGCCGCGCACCACCGTGGGTTGGAAGGGGCTCATCAACGATCCGTATCTCGACGATTCCTTCCACATCGAGGATGGCATCCACATTGCGCGGCGCCTGCTCATCGACGTCGGCGAAGTCGGCCTGCCGATCTCGACGGAAGCGCTGGACCCCATCGCGCCGCAGTACCTGCATGACCTCATCGCTTGGTCTGCCATCGGCGCCCGCACCACGGAATCGCAAACGCATCGGGAGATGGCGTCTGGGCTGTCGTCGGCGGTGGGTTTCAAGAACGGCACCGATGGCGGCTTGGAAGTGGCCATCAACGCCCTGCGTTCCGTCACCAAGCCGCACCGCTTCCTCGGCATCAACCAGTCCGGCCAGGTGGCGGTGATTCACACGCGCGGCAATGAGCTCGCCCACATCGTGCTGCGGGGCGGCCACTCTGGGCCGAATTACGACGCCGTCGCCATCGCCGAGTGCGAGGCGAGCCTGCAAGCGGCGGGGCTCGCGCCCAACATCATGGTCGATTGCTCGCACGCCAACTCGGAGAAAGACCATCGCCGCCAGCCGGCGGTCGCGCGCGAGGTGGCGAGCCAGATCGCCGAAGGCAACGGCTCCATCATCGGCATGATGATCGAGAGCAACCTGTTCGAGGGCAATCAGCAGTTGAGCGACGCGCTGGACTACGGCGTGTCCATCACCGATGCATGCATTGGCTGGGAGGACACCGAGGCGCTGTTGCTGGAACTCGCGGAGCGGCTGGCGGAGCCGCTGTTGGCGCGGGTGAAGCTCAAGCGCGCCGGCTAGGCGCCAAGCAGCCGTCCAGCACCTTCAGCGATAGTAGGCGTGCTCGGTGACGGTGTGGTCGGTGGCGTCCTTGATGGCCACGAGCTCGGGCAGTTGATCCAACAGCGCCCGTTCCACCCCCTGCTTCAACGTGATGTCCACGGCGGCGCAGCCTTGGCAGCCGCCGCCGAACTGCAGCACCGCGGTGTCGCCGTCCACCAGTTCCACCAACGTCACCATGCCGCCATGGGCCGCTAGCCCGGGGTTGATCTCGTTGTAGAGCACATAGTTGATCCGATCCTCGAGCGGCGAATCGGGGCCGACGTTCGGGGTGCGGGCGTTGGGCGCCTTGATGGTGAGCTGGCCGCCCATCTGGTCTTCCTGAAAATCCACCGCGGCATCGACGAGATACGCCTCGCTGCGCTTCTCGAAGTAGGCCGTGAAGCTGCCATAGTCCACCGGCTCGTCATCCTCGTGGGCTTCGCCGGGGCGGCAGTAGGCGATGCAGGTCTCCGCATGGGGCGTGCCCGGCTGCGCGACGAAGATGCGCACGCCGCAACCCGGTTCTTGCTTGGCCAAGAGCTCCTGCAGGTAGCCCTGCGCCGCTTCGGAGATGTCAACCACGCCTTGCCCCGCCATTCCTGACCATGATGTTGGCATCGTACTCCATTTTGGCCGGCCTAGGCGGTGCCGCCACGCACGCGCACTGTCCATGCGACGACGCCGGCAGCGTATCATCCATGCTTTGCCACCGCCGGAGCCACGCCATGCCACGCGACGTCGTCCTCACCGATGCGGACCGGAACACCTATGACAACTTCCACTTCGCCCCGGGCGTGCTCGCCAACGGGCTGTTGGTGTGCTCTGGCCAGATCGGCGCCGGCGCGGACGGCAAGATCCCGGAGGATGCGAAAGAGGAGTTCAGGAACGCATGGCGCTCCATTGGCCGCGTGTTGGACGCCGCCGGCCTCGGCTACGAGGACATCGTGGAGCTCACCAGCTATCACGTCGATCTGCCCAGCCACATGGGCGCGTTCATGAAGGTGAAGGACGAGTTCCTGCAAGCGCCTTGGCCGGCGTGGACCGCCATCGGCATCACAGCGCTGGCGCTGCCCGGCGCCCGTGTGGAGATTCGCGTGATCGCCGCGGCCCGCTCGGCGGCATAGGCCAACCGGCAAAGGCCTGGCGCCCGTCCACCGCGCGAGGCCATGAGCGCCCGTGCCCGGCGTCAAAACGTGGTTCCATGCATAGAGCAAACAATTCGTTCCGGCAGCGCGGATGACCTGCTAAGTTGCGCGCGGCATTGAGGCAGCCATGTACCGTTACACCGAGTTCGACCAGCGCTTCATCGATGAGCGCGTCGCGCAGTACCGGCAGCAAACCCGGCGTTATCTCGCCGGCGAGTTGACGGACGAGCAATTCCAGCAGTTGCGGCTGCGCAACGGCCTCTACATCCAGCGTTTGGCGCCCATGCTGCGCGTGGCGGTGCCGTACGGGACGCTCTCCGCCACCCAGTTGCGGGCGTTGGCGGACATCTCGCGTCGCTACGACAAGGGCTACGGCCACCTCACCACGCGCCAGAACGTGCAGTTCAACTGGCCGACCTTGGAGGCGGTGCCAGACATTCTGGCAGACCTCGCAACGGTGGAGATGCACGCCATCCAAACGAGCGGCAGCTGCATCCGCAACATCACCACGGACCAGTTCGCCGGCGTCGCCGCGGACGAAGCCGTTGATCCGCGCCCCTACTGCGAGATCACGCGGCAATGGTCGAGCCAGCATCCAGAGTTCGACTGGCTGCCGCGCAAGTTCAAGATCGCCCTCAACGGCGCCGCGGCAGACCGCGCGGCAACGCAAGTCCACGACATCGGCATCCGGGTGCGCCGCGACGCTGCCGGCCAAGACGTGTTCGATTTCCTCGTGGGGGGCGGCTTGGGTCGCACCCCCGCCATCGGCGGCGTCATCCGCGAGGGCTTGGCGGTGGAGCATCTGCTCACCTATCTGGAAGCCATCCTGCGCATCTACAACCGCTATGGCCGCCGCGACAACAAATACAAGGCGCGCATCAAGATTCTCGCCCGCGCCATGACCCTGCCCGGCCTCAAAGAACGGGTGGACGCAGAGTGGGCACACTTGCAGGACGGGCCGGGCACCTTGACGGCGGCGGAAATCCAGCGCGTCAAGGCGCATTTCGCACCCCCTGCCTATGCCCAGCAAGCGGACGCGACCGCGCTCCTCGCCGAACGTCGCCTCGCATCGCCGGCCTTCAATGCGTGGATGCGCAACAACGTGGCGGCGCACAGAGCGCCCGGCTACGCCATCGTCACGCTCTCCACCAAGCTCACCGGCGTTCCACCCGGCGACGTGACCGATGTGCAGATGGACGCCGTGGCAGACTGGGCCGACGCCTATGGACACGGCGAGGTGCGCATCGGCCACGAGCAGAACTTCATCCTGCCCGATGTGCCGCTCGGGCAGTTGCCAGAGCTTTGGGAACGCGCCACGGCGCAAGGCTTGGCGGCAGCCAACTTGGGCCTGCTGACGGACATGGTGTGCTGCCCCGGCGGCGACTACTGTTCCTTGGCCAATGCCAAGTCCATCCCCCTCGCCGAAGCGATTCAACGTCGCTTTGACGACCGCGATTATCTGCACGACCTTGGCCAAATCGACCTCAACATCTCCGGCTGCATGAACGCCTGCGGGCACCACCATGTCGGCCACATCGGCATCCTCGGCGTGGACAAGAAGGGCGCCGAGTTCTATCAGGTGTCCTTGGGTGGGAACGCCGGAGACGACGCCTCGCTGGGCAAGATTCTGGGCCCGTCCTTTGGGCGCGAGGAAGTGCCAGACGTGATCGAAGGCATCCTCGACGTCTTTGTGCAGGAGCGGCGCGAAGCCGAACCGTTCCTGCACTGCGTGCGGCGCATCGGCATCGAACCGTTCCGGCAGCGCGCCTATGCCAACGCTGGTTAAGAACTTGGGCGTTGCCCGTGACGATTGGACGCTCTTGGAGGCGCCGGTTGCGCCCCCCCATGTGCCGGAGCGCGCGATTCTGCCGTTGGCCGCATGGCTGGAGGGTGGCGCCGCCTTCAAGGCGCGAACGGACATGGGCGTGTGGCTGGCCGGCGATGCGGACCCAGAGGCGAACGCGGCAGCCCTCGCCGCCCTGCCCTTGCTCGCGATACACATCCCCGCGTTCGCCGATGGACGCGGCCTGTCATTGGGGGCGCTCCTGCGCACGCGCTATGGGTTTGGCGGCGAGTTGCGCGCCTTCGGCGACATCCTCCCCGACCTCGCGCCCTACCTGCACCGCTGCGGCTTCGATGCATTCGTGCTGGCGGATGACCGCGCGGCGCATGCCGCCATTGAAGCCGTGGGCGCCATCACCGGCCACTACCAAGCGTCTGCGACGGCGCCGCTGCCAGCGTTTCGGCGGCTAGCGCGAGACGCCGCCGAAGGGGTAGGCTGACGCCCATCGGCGCACGGCTCGCGCCGCCGCGGCTCACCGTGCCTCGCCATGCAAATCGGCGTCATTGAATCGTTTTTCCTGATCTTCGCCGGCGCCACGGTGTTGGCGACGGCGGCGCTCTACACGCGCCAGCCCCTGCTGGTGGCCTACATCGGCATCGGCGTGGTGCTGGGGCCCCATGCCTTGGGGTGGATTCCAGACGCGGCGTTCATTCAAGACATTGGCGAAATCGGCATCATCTTCCTGTTGTTCTTGCTCGGCTTGGATTTGCCGCCAAGCAAACTGAAGAACATGGCGGGCGCCTCCATCGTCACGGCGCTGGCCAGTTCCGCCGCGTTCTTCGCCTTGGGCTTCGTCGCGCTCAAGGGCTTTGGCTTTTCCACGCAGGTGGCGTTGATCGCCGGCATCGCCAGCATGTTCTCCAGCACCATCGTCGGCATCAAGCTCTTGCCCACCACCGTGCTGCACCACCGCCACACGGGCGAGGTGGTCATCAGCCTGCTGCTCATTCAAGACTTGCTGGCCATCGTCGCGCTCATCCTGTTGGCGGGCTTTGCGCCGGGCGCCGGCAATTCCCTCGCCAATCTGGGGCAGGCGGCCATCGCCCTGCCGGCCGTCGGTGCCGCGGCGTTCGCGGGCGTCAAGTTCGTGGTGATTCCGCTGCTCAAGCGGTTCGATGTGTTCGGCGAGTTCATCTTCCTGCTTGCCGTGGGCTGGTGCCTTTCGGTGGCAAGCGTCGCCCACCTGGCGGGCATGTCATTTGAGGTGGGCGCCATCATTGCGGGGGTGTCGCTCGCCAACTCGCCCATCGCCCAATACATCACCGAAATGCTGCGCCCGCTGCGGGATTTCTTCCTCATCCTGTTCTTCTTCTCCGTTGGCGCCGCCATCAACCCAGCGTTGCTGCTTGAGGTGATGGCGCCGGCTCTGGTGCTCGGCGGATTGTTGCTGGCGATCAAGCCGCTCACGTTTCGCTTCTTGCTGGCATGGCAGGGCGAGACCCGCGAGACGGCCTGGGAAGTTGGTTGCCGCCTCGGCCAAGCGAGTGAGTTCTCATTGCTGGTGACCGCGGTGGCCATGCATGGCGGGCTATTGGATGCCGCCGCGGCCCACGTCCTGCAAGGGGCCACAGTCATCACGCTGGTGGCGTCGATCTACCTGGTGATCTTCAGGTATCCGAGCCCCATCGCGGTGGCGGCGGCGTTGCGCCGGGATTGACGCGGCGCCCGGTGCGGCGCTGTTTCCGCCACGCGCCCGCGCCGCGATTCGCCCTTAGGCGGAGAGGTCCACCACGCCCCGCCCGACCATTTGGCCGGCGAGAATCTCGTCGATGGCGCCCGACAGGCTGTCCAGCGTCAGGCTGCGCTTCAGTTCGGCCAAGCCGCTGAGCTTCCAGGCGCCAGCGAGCCTGCCCCAGATGTCGCGCTTGGCGGCCAGCGGCAACTGCACCGAGTCCACGCCGAGCAAGTTCACATGCCGCAGGATGAAAGGCAGCACGGTGGCGGAGAACGCCGGCGAGGCGACCAGCCCACAGGCGGCGAGGCTCGCCCCGTACTTCAGCGACTTCACGCCGTTGAATAACATGTCGCCGCCGACGGTGTCCACCACGCCGCCCCACGTCTCGCGCAAGAGCGGCTTGCCGGTGCCTTCCAACGCCGCTTCCCGCGACAGCACCTCGCTCGCGCCCAAGCCGCGCAGGAAGCCGTGCTGGCTCTCCTTGCCGGTGACGGCATGCACCTCGTAGCCAAGCTGGCTCAAGAGCTTGACGGCCACGGAGCCCACCCCGCCGGTGGCGCCGGTCACCAGCACGGGGCCGCCGTCCTGCTTCATTCCAGCGCCTTCCAGCTTGTCCACGCACAGCGCTGCGGTGAAGCCGGCGGTGCCGAGGATCATGCTGTCTTCAAGGCTCAAGCCGCTCGGCAATGGCACGGCCCAACCCGCGGGGATGCGGATGCGCTGGCCGAAGCCGCCGGGCGTGTTCATGCCAAGGTCGAAGCCGATGGCGATGACCTCATCGCCGGGCTTGAAGGCGGCATCCGTGGATTGCAGCACCACGCCGGCAGCGTCGATGCCTGGGGTGTGTGGATAGTTGCGGGTGACGCCGGGGCTGCCGCTCGCCGAGAGGCCATCCTTGTAGTTGAGCGAGGAGTAACGCACCTCCACGAGCAGTTCGCCGGCCGGCAGGTCGCTGTCGTCGCGCTCGACGACGGCGCGTTGGAAGCCGCCGGCCGCGTCCTTCTCCACCCAGAATGCCTTGAAGACGCTCATCCACTTCTCTCCTTATGCTGTGTGCGGCCTTACCCTGTGCGCGGCCTATGCGGCCTACGCTGTGTGTGCCTCTAGCCGACGCCGCGCGCGCCGCCCGACAGCCAACCCAGCGCGCGCCGCCAAATCGCTGATTCGGCCATCCGTTCGACGATGCGCTCCATCGGCTTCTTGGGCTCAATCCACGACACCTCGAACACGTTCTTGTCGTCGCAAGCCGCCATCAGGTACTCGTCCGAGGTGCTTACCTCATCCACCAAGTTGCGGTCGATGGCGCGTTGCCCGTACCAGCTCTCCCCGGTCGCCACCGCGGCGACATCCAGTTCCGGGCGATTGTCGCCAACGAACTGCTTGAAGAGGGCGTGGACATCCTCCAACTCCTCCAAGAACTTCTCCCGCCCCGCTGCCGTGTTTTCCCCAAACACCGTGAGCGTGCGTTTGTGCTCGCCGGCGGTGAGCACTTCAAAGTCCACATCGTGCTTCTTCAGCAAGCGATGCAGGTTCGGCAGCTGCGCGGCAACGCCGATGGAGCCGACCACGGCGAATGGCGCGGCGAGGATGCGGTCTGCCACGGCTGCCATGAGGTAGCCGCCACTCGCCGCCACCTTGTCGATGGCCGCCACCAAGCGGACGCCCTTGCTCTTGATGCGCGCTAGCTGCGACGCGCCGAGGCCGTAGGCATGCACCAGACCACCGCCGCTCTCGATGCGCACCAACACCTCGTCGCCATCCTTGGCGCTGGTGAGAATGGCGGTGATTTCGTTGCGTAGATTCAACAGCGCGGATGCCTCGATGTCGCCCTTGAAATTGACGACGAAGATGCGCGGCTTGTCGTCGCCGGCCTTCAACTCGCGTTCGGCCTGCTTGTTCTCTTGCTTGATCTGCTTCTTGAATTGCGCCGGCGCCGAAATCGCTTGCTGCAGCGCATTGCGCAGCTCACGCAGCCGGTCGTTCAAGCAAATCACTTCGATGTGCGGGGCTGGGCGTCGGTGGCGTCGCGCCGCCGCGGCGCCGAGCAGCACCAAGCCGGCGGCGAGGACGGTCACCGTCTTGGCGAGAAAGCCGAGATAATCGAACAGGTAATCCATCAGCATCCCAAGATCGCCCTCCGCGAAGCGCGGCAAGACGGGAAAACGGCAAGGCGGGCAAGCACGGCGAAGCGCGGTAATCTACCACACGGCGCAAGGCGGACAGATGACAGGCGGACAGCCCATGACAGGCGACAACGCAGCGCAAACGCGCGCTCGCTTGCGCGATGCCCTCGCCGCTCGTGGCCGCGCCGGGGTCGCCGGCGGCTGCGATGTGCGCGTGGCCCTCGCCATCGGCGACTTGGCGCCGTTGGTGTGTTCCGTCTCGGACGCTGGCGTCCACTTCGACGACAGCCTTACTGCCGAAGCCATGTTTCGCTTCGATTGCCCGGAGACGGCGCTTGCCCTGCTCGGCGGCGATGGCGACTTGTTCGCGGCGTTCATGGCGGGCAAGTTCCGCGCCGATGGCCACCTCACCCTCACCTTCCCGCTGATGGCCGCGTTCGGCGGCGCTGCGATGGCCACCCCGCCCTAGCGGCGCCGAGGCCGTGCTGGACGGTGCGCTGGCTTCAGTGCGCGCAGCCGCTCGGCGCCCCTGCTCAAACGCCGCTTGCGGCCGCCGGCGTCAGCCCTGCGCGGTACCGCCTTGCGCCTCGTTCACGAAGGCATCGATCAGCCAACCGGAGATGGCGGTGCTCGGCGGCACGTTCGGCGGGCGGCTGTAGTGAAACCAGTGCGCTTCGGAGATTTCGTCGTCCGCGCACACGATGTCTCCGCCGGCATAGTCTGCGTGGAAACCGAGCATCAACGAGTTGGGGAACGGCCAAGACTGGCTGCCGAGGTAGCGCAGATTGGTGACCGCGATGCCGACCTCTTCGCGCACCTCGCGATGCACCGTCTGTTCGATGGACTCGCCCGGCTCGACGAAGCCGGCCAGCGTGCTGAACATGCCCGCCGGCCACCGGGCGTTGCGCGCCAGCAGCATCTCCTCGCCGTTGCGCACCAGCACGATGATGCTGGGCGAAATGCGCGGGTAGCTCGTCAGGCCGCAGCCTTCGCAGTGCATGGCCCGGTCCACGTCGTGCTCGCTCATGGGGGCGCCACAGCGCCCGCAGTGGCGATGGTCGCGGTGCCATTCAACGATCTGCTTGGCACGGCCGGCCAGATAGAAGAACGCCGGCTCCACGCGCCCAAGCCACGCCCTTAGCCCCACCCGGGCGAAGCCTTGGGGCGCGGCGCCGGTGATGGCCAGCGCGTAGCAAGAGCGCCCCTGCCAGCGCCCCAGGAAATGCTTCCAAGAGACTTCCACGTCCAGCCACCGGAACTCGTCCCGGGTGACAGGCCGCGGCACGCCACCCTCGCTGACGCAGAGGATCTCGTCGTCAATGTAGGCGAAGTAGAGCGCATCGCCGCCATCGGCGTCCGTCGGCGCGCTCGTCAAGGACTCAAATGGGTCTGGTTCAATCGGCCAGTGATACGACAAGGCGCTTTCCTCCCTTCGCCGTTGCTAGCTGGCGCGGGCGAGCCGACGCCACACGCTGCCGCCCTCGCACTGCTCATCCAAGCTGTCGAGCCGCGCTTCGTGCGCAGCGCGTTCGGCCTCGGTGGCGCGCACGATGACGAGCGCCGGACGGTCCGCCGGCAGCCGGAACTCCTCCGCGGCGGCATCCGCGCCCGGCGCGTCGGACGCGAAGAGCGATGCCTGGCCGCCCGTCATGGCCAAGTAAACGTCCGCCAAAATCTCCGCATCGAGCAAGGCGCCGTGCAACTCGCGCTGCGAGTTGTCCACCTCGTAGCGACGGCACAGGGCATCGAGGTTGTTCCGTTGCCCTGGGTGCTTGTGCCGGGCCAAGGCCAACGAATCCGTCACTTTGCAGATGTCGGTGATCTGTGTCGGCGCGTCCGGCAACAGCGACAGTTCGTAGTCGATGAACGACACGTCGAAGGGCGCGTTGTGGATGATGACTTCCGCGTCGCGCACGAAGTCCAGGAACTCGCGGGCCACCTCCTCGAACTTCGGCTTGTCGCGCAAGTACTCCAGCGTCAGCCCATGCACCTCGGCGGCCGCATCGTCAATGTCGCGTTGAGGATGGATGTAGCGGTGGAAGTGTTCGCCGGTGGGCCGCCGGTCGATCACCTCCACAGCGCCGATCTCCAGCACGCGATGACCGCGTTCGGGCTCGAGGCCAGTGGTCTCCGTGTCGAGGACGACTTGCCTCATGCGCGCCCGCCGTCGGCGGCTGCCGCATCGTTCAGCATCGCGTCAATGGCCGCGTTGGCTGCGGCATCCACCGCTTCGTTCTCAATGTGGCCGCTGTGTCCCTTCACCCACTTCCAGTCGATGTGGTGGCGCCGTGCGAGTTCGTCGAGGCGCTCCCACAGGTCGCGATTCTTCACTGGCTGGCGCGCCGCGGTGCGCCAGCCATTCGCCTTCCAGCGGCTCATCCAGCGGGTGATGCCTTGGCGCACATACTGAGAGTCGGTGGTGAGGCGCGCTCGGCAAGGGCCTTCCAGCGCGGCCAACGCCTCGATCGCGGCCATCAACTCCATGCGATTGTTGGTGGTGAGCGGCTCCGCCCCCTGCAGGCGCTGCTCCTCTCCGCCGCGCTTGAGGAGTGCCGCCCAGCCGCCGGGGCCTGGGTTCCCGCGGCAGGCGCCGTCCGTGAAGATGTCTACCACTTGGACGGTCAATGCGGCGGCGTCGGCTCAGCGACCGCCATGCGTGGACCGTGGGCTGAACGCCACCAGCTTGGCCGCGCCGGGCACCGACAGCGCCGGCATCGGCGCGGCGCGCGCAGCCAATTCTTGGCCTTGGGTGGTGGCGCCGAATGCTTCCTTGATGGCGAAAGTCATGTACGCGCCGCCCACTGGCGCTTGTTTGCGCTCCAACCAATCGCTCAAGCGCTTCCAACGCGGATGCGTGAGCTTGAGGTTCAACGTGGCGCGGTAGTTCAGGTACCGCGTTTGGCTGTCGCGGAAGCCGAGCACGGCCAGCCAGTCGCTCAAGCGCCATGCCGTCACCGGGCGCACCCGCCCATGCAGGGGGCCAAGACGCCATAGCGACAAGGGGTTGAAGCAGCACACCAGCAAGCGCCCCCCTGGGCGGATGACCCGCGCCACTTCGCGGATGGCCGCGCGCGGGTCGCGCGCGTACTCCAAGCCATGATGCACCACGACGCCATCCATGCTGTGCGAGGCGATTGGCAGCGACGCTGGTGCCACAACGCACGCCGGCACGTCGCCCAAGGGGTTGGCCGGCGCCGCGGGGGCGCCATGCAGGCGAGCGCGCACCATGCAGCGGGAGGTGGCTCCCACGACCTGTTCCACCGGGCCGAGCCATAGCATCGAATCGCCATGAAAGCGACGCACACGCTCGCGGATGAGTTCCGCTTCGCGGCGCAGGAGCGCCTGCCCAGAGTCCTGCGCGAACCAATCTGAGAGGGCGGCGACGGCATCCCGCTCCGGCGCGTTGGCGCCGCATGGTTTGGCGATGCCCGGTGTTCCCAGCGGTTGGCTTGGCATATGGCGGCATTGTCCTCTGCCGCTAGGCGGCCGCGCAAGTCCTCTTGGGCGGCGAAGAGCGCGGGAAGCCGCCTGACGGCGCAGGAGTGGGCTGACTCACCCGTTGACCGGGGGAGGGCGAAAGAGAGCAGCGATGCCGTTCAGCCAGGCGCCGTCGCGTACGGCTCGTCCATGTGTACGAACTCTGTTTCTTTGAGCGCCGCCGCCGTCCACGCGCGCATGGCCGGCGTGTCCAGCAACGCCTGCTGGTAAGCACGGGTGTCCGCGTCCAGTTCCACCCCGTAGGTGGCGAACCGCGAGGCCACTGGCGTGAAGTAGGCGTCCGCCGCCGAGTAGTCGCTGCCAAACAAGAACGGCCCGTCAGCGCCGAATTGCGCGCGCGTGTCGCGCCAAAGCGCAGTGAGCCGCTCGATGTCGGCGCGCACCGCCGGTGTCATGCCCTTGTCTGGATGAGCGCTCCTGATGTTCATGGGCATGGCTTCGCGCAGCGCCCGGCAGCCGGCGTGGAAATCGGCCACCAAGGAGCGGGCGCGGGTGCGCGCCACCGCGGCGGCGGGCCAGATGCCGGCGTTTGGCTGCAGTTCGTGCAAGCGCTCAATGATGGCGATGGTATCGAAGGTGGCGCAGCCCTTTCCCGGTTCGCCCTCCCAGAGCACTGGCACCAGCCCAGTTGGCGACAGCGCGGCGATGTTGTCCCGCCAATCCGCCGACTCGAACTTCACCATGCGTTCGGTGAACGGGATGCCTGCTGCCTTCATGGCGAGCCACGCGCGCAAAGACCATGAGGAGTAGTTCTTGTTGGCGATGACGAGGGTGAGCGGAAGCGCTGGACGCATTGCGGGCCGATGCAACGGCTGGAGCTTGGAGCTTAGCATGGCCGGGGCCGGTCAAAGCCACAGTCGTCGCAGCGCGAGAGTGCGCCCCGCAACCATGTGGGGCGCCGGCGGTGGCGCGTGGCATTGACATGCCGGCGACGCCGGTCGGCGGGCTGTGGCAGTTCAAACCCGACACTGCCCGCCGGCGCCCTCGCCACACAAGGCGCGGCCGTCGGCTCGGCCCTTGAAAACTTGCCCGAGAAAGCGGCGACGTACCTCGCAAGGGTCTTCGCCCACGCTGCTGTCGCCGCCAATCCGCTGGCGCATGGCTCGCGCCTGGCCAACGCGCTGGAACGCAGCGACGCGCTCAGGCCTTGGTTCGTGGCAGTGCCCATCACGGGCCAGATGGAACTTGCCCAAGCGGCGCGGGTTCTGGCGTTAGCCCCTCACTCGATGTCGGCGTCCGTGCGTAAGGATTCCAACAGCGCATCAAGATCACGCCCCTCGGCGAAGGTGACCAGCTGTTCGCGCAGCTCGGTGCGGTCTGCTGCCGTCATCGCCCCATAGTCGCCGGGCTGCACGCGCGTGACGACCACCAAGGCATGGCCGTCCGGCGGCGTCTCCACATCGATGGCCGAGCGATTGCCCGGAGCCGGTGGGTCGAGCTTGAAGGCCGCATCCAAAACGGCTGGTGGGATGCCGCCTGCAGACCGCGTGACGCCCTCGTGGACGAGCCATTCACCACCCAAGCTCTCTGCGATGGCAGCGACGCTCGTGCCCTCGCGCAGCCGCGCCAGCGCGGCCAAGGTGGCAAGGGCTGCTTGCTCGCGCCCGCGCTCGGCGACCATTTCTTCGCGAATGTCGGCTTGCACCGCTTCGAGGGGGCGCTGCGACGGTTCGCGCCGCGCCGCGACTCGCGCCACCACTGCATCCTCCCCCACGCGGATGGCCGGGCTGTTGTAGCCTTCCGCGAGCACATCGGCCTCAAAGAGCGCGCGCCGCAACGCCGCATCCGCGAACGGTCCCTCTCCTGCGTCCCGCGTCACGCTGGAGGTGGTTTCAATGGCGAGCGCGAGCGCCTGCTCGATGCCCGCCAAGGTGTCCGGTTCCTCGAACGCGATTTCGTCCATTTGCCGCAGCCGCTCGTCGAAGTCCTCGTCGGCGCGCTGGCGCCGCAGCGACGCTTCGAGCGCATCGCGAGATGCCTCGAACGTTGGCGGCACAGCTGCCTCGATGTCAAGCAAAGTGATGAGATGCGCGCCGAACTCCGTGATCACCGGCGCCGACACCTCACCCGGTTCCAACCCCCACAGCGCCTCTGCGAACGGCGCTACGAAGGCATCGCGCTCAGAAAGGCCCAAATCGCCGCCGGCGGCCGCGGAGCCAGGGTCTTCGGAGAGTTCTCGGGCCTTGTCAGCGAAGTCCGCACCGGCCTCGATCTCGGCCCGGGTGGCCTCCAAGCGCGCCACAGCTTCCGCTTCGGAGCGCTCGTCGCCGACCTGCAGCAGGATGTGCGCCCCGCGCCGGCGGCTCGCGTCAGGCGCCGTCAATCGATCCTGTTCCGCGGCGTCAAAGGCGGAGCGCAACGCCTCTGCGGTGATCTCCTGCGCCGCCATCACGTCGGCGAAGGACAGCCGCACATACTCCACGTCAAGGGTCTCCGGTATGCGGTAGCGATCCAATTCGGCGCGGTAGCGCGCCTCAATCTCCTCGTCCGCCAACTCAACGGCTGCGGCGAAAGGTTCCCGCGCCACCGGCAGGTAAGCGATGTCGCGGCGCTGCAACACCACGCGGGCGGCGTCGCGCACTTCATGGTCCGCAACCAAGGCGGTGTCGGCGATGCCGCTGGTCACCTGCGTGAGCCGCGTGTCAGCGGCCACGCGCTCTTGGTAGGAAAGCGGCGAGAAGCCGGCGCCGGCGAGGACCGCCCGGAAGCGGTCCTCGTTGAAGGCCCCGTCCACCTGAAATTCCGGGCTGGCTGCGATCTGTCGGTTCAGGCGCGCCTCGGAGACGGAGACGCCGAGCGTTTCGGCGAACTGCTCAAGCAGCGTTCGATCCACGAGGTGACCGAGGGTGGCTTGGCGCAACGCGGCGGCATCGATGAGGGAAGGGTCTGCGTCGTCGCCGAGCTGATCCAAGATGCTCCGCCGGCGACGCTCCGCCTCGGCCTCCACCGCCGCTTCGGTGATCTCAACGCCGTCGACCGTCGTCGCGACGGGTTCGCCCACGGCAAAGAGGTTGAAGGCGCCAAAGCCAAACACCGTCAACACCACCACGATGATGCCGACAAGGATGCGGGCACCCAGCGTCTGGGCACCGTCGCGCATGCGTTGGAGCATCAAGCACCCCGCTTGGTCGATGCACGGCTACGCCGCGGCGTCTTGCCCATCGAAAGCGGCGAGGCAGATCAGTTCAGGGCGTCTTTGAGCGCTTTGCCCGGCTTGAAGGCTGCCGCGCGGGAGGCGGCGATGGCGATGGCGTCGCCCGTCTGCGGATTGCGTCCGGTGCGCGCGGCGCGTTCGCGGACATTGAAGGTTCCAAAGCCGGCAAGCGCCACGGGCTCGGCCCGCTCCAAGGCGCTTGCGATGCCGGACAACGCCGCGTCAAGAGCTCTGGCTGCGGCGCTCCGTGGGAGCTCAGCCTCTTGGCTGATGTGGTCGACGAGTTCCGATTTGTTCATGCGAGTCCTTTTGGCACGGGAAGAAGGGCGTGATGCCAAGGGCAACGACGGGATTTATAGCAACATGGCAGAGGCAAAGTCAACGCGAAACGACGCCAAGCGTCGCCGTGGCCAACGGGTTAGTGCGGAGCAATGGCAACGCCCTGCTCCGGCATCGCGACCGCCGTGCCGGCGGCGCTCTCGACGGGCGTCGGCCGCCGCTCCAAGGCGATGTCGATGATGTCGTCCATCCACTTCACCGGCGTGATGGTCAGGTCGGCTTTGATGTTGTCCGGCACTTCCTTCAGATCGCGCTCGTTGTCGCAGGGGATGACCACTTGGCGCACCCCACCGCGCCGCGCCGCCAACAACTTCTCCTTCAGGCCGCCAATGGGCAACACTTGCCCACGCAACGTGATCTCCCCAGTCATGGCGATGTCGGCGCGCACGGGAATCCCAGTGAGCACCGACACCAGCGCGGTACACATGCCAATGCCGGCGCTGGGGCCATCCTTGCGCGTGGCACCCTCCGGAACATGGATGTGCAAATCTAGCTTCTCGTGGAAATCGCGCGCGATGCCAAGCACTTCGGCGCGGCTGCGCACAAACGTCAGCGCGGCTTGGATGGATTCCTTCATCACCTCGCCCAACGAGCCGGTGAGGGTCTGGCGGCCTTTGCCGGGCACTGCCACCGCTTCGATGTTCAACAGCTCGCCCCCCGCTTGGGTCCACGCGAGCCCGGTGGCGATGCCCACTTGATTGCGCTCTTCCGCCCGTCCATAGTCGAACTTGCGCACGCCATTGTAGTGCTCGATGATGTCCGGCGTGGCGGCGCTTGCCACGTTTGGCGCCTTGAGCGCATGGTCGCGCACCACCTTGCGGCACAGTTTGGCGATTTCCCGCTCCAAGCCGCGCACCCCCGCTTCCTTCGTGTAGTACCGGATGAGATGCAGAATGGCGTCGTCAGAGAAGCCAAGGTCATCCTCGCGCAAGCCGTTCAACGACTTCTGCTTCGGTGCCAAGTAACGCAATGCGATGTTGACCTTTTCATCCTCGGTGTAGCCGGGCAGCCGAATCACTTCCATGCGGTCAAGCAGCGGCGGCGGCACGTTCATGGAGTTGGACGTGCAGACGAAGAACACATCCGACAAGTCGTAATCCACTTCCAAGTAGTGATCGTTGAAGGTGTTGTTCTGCTCTGGGTCGAGCACCTCCAGCAGCGCGGACGCCGGGTCGCCCCGCATGTCCATGCCCATCTTGTCCACTTCATCGAACAGAAACAACGGGTTGCGCACGCCCGCCTTGGCCATCTTCTGCAGCACTTTGCCCGGCAAGGCGCCGATGTAGGTACGGCGGTGGCCGCGAATCTCGGCTTCGTCGCGCACACCGCCCAACGCCATGCGCACGAACTTGCGATGCGTCGCGCGGGCGATGGATTCGCCCAGCGATGTCTTGCCCACGCCAGGCGGGCCGACGAGGCACAGCACTGGCCCCTTCACTTTGCTGACGCGACCCTGCACCGCCAAGTACTCGACGATGCGCTCCTTCACTTCCTCTAGGCCGTAGTGGTCTTCATCGAGGATGCGCTGCGCCGTTTCCAAGTTGCGGCGCACGCGACGCCGCTTGCTCCAAGGGATGTTCACCAGCCAATCAAGGTAGGTGCGCACCACTGTCGCTTCCGGCGACATGGGCGCCATCAAGCGGAGCTTCGACAGCTCGCCGTCGGCCTTGGCGCGAGCGTCCTTCGGCATCTTGGCGGCGGCGACTTTCTGCGCGAGTTCATCCAACTCGTTCGGGGCGTCATCCAGGCTCCCCAACTCGCGCTGAATGGCCTTCATCTGCTCGTTCAGATAGTACTCGCGCTGGCTCTTCTCCATCTGCTTCTTGACGCGGCCGTGGATGCGCTTCTGCACTTGATGCAGCGCCACTTCCGTTTCCATGAGGCCGACGATGCGCTGCAGCCGCGCCTCCAAGTCGAAGGCTTCGAGCACGGCTTGACGATCTTCCACCTTCAGATCCAACAGCGCCGCGATGGCGTCGATGAGCCGCGAGGGGTCATCGTCGATGGCCGTGACGGCCGCAACGGCCTCTTTGGGCCACTTGGCCGGCGTTTGCGCGCAAGCCTCGAACTTCTTCATCACGGTGCGCGTGAGCGCTTGGCGGGCTTGGCGCCCCACGCTCGCTTCAGGCACCGGCTCCACTTGCGCCGTCAAGTGGCGGCCGTTGTCGGCCAGGTGCAGAATGTTCGCGCGCTGGCCGCCCTCGACTAGGATTTTGACAGTGCCGTCCGGCAGCTTGAGCAACTGCAGCACCACCGCCAGCGTGCCGACATCGAACAGGTCCGCAGCGCCGGGATCATCGCGGGTGCCGTCGCGCCGCGCGACGAGCAGTATGCGTTTGTCCGCCACCATCGCCGTTTCGAGCGCGACGATGGACGCCTTTGTGCCGACGAAGAGCGGATGCACGCCATGTGGATAGACCACCACCTCACGCAGCGGCAGCACAGGCACTTCCACGATGGCCTCTTCGCTCATGGCTTGGCCGTCGACATTCTGGCGCTTAGAGCTGGGTTGGCAACGGGGCGCGGCCCTATTCTTTGGGCGCGGCCTTGGCGCGCTCGATGTTCTCGTACACCAGCATGGGCTCGGTTTCGCCCTTGATGGCGCCGGCATCGATGACCACCTTCTGCACCGACTCGCTGGAGGGCAGGCGATACATGGTTTCGAGCAACACCGCCTCCAAGATCGAGCGCAGCCCGCGCGCGCCGGTCTTGCGTTCCATGGCCTTCTCGGCCACCGCATGCAGCGCGTCCTCGCGGAAGTCCACCTCAACGCCCTTCCCTTCCATGGAGAACAGTTTGGTGTACTGTTTGGTCAGCGAGTTGCGCGGCTCGGTGAGAATCTGCTTGAGCGCATCGACGTCGAGTTCCTCCAAAGTCGCCACCACGGGCAGGCGCCCGACGAACTCGGGGATGAGGCCGTACTTGATGAGGTCTTCCGGTTCGACGGCGCGCAGCGTCTCGCCGATCTTCTTGCCGGCCTGCTCGCCGCGCACCTCGGCGCCGAAGCCGATGCCGCTCTTCGCGGAGCGCTCGGTGATGACTTTGTCCAACCCCGAGAAAGCGCCGCCGCAGATGAACAGGATGTTGCCGGTGTCCACCTGCAGGAACTCTTGCTGCGGATGCTTGCGCCCGCCTTGCGGCGGCACCGACGCGATGGTGCCCTCAATGAGCTTCAACAGCGCTTGCTGCACACCCTCGCCAGAGACGTCCCGGGTGATGGACGGATTGTCCGACTTGCGGGAGATCTTGTCGATTTCGTCAATGTAGACAATGCCGGACTGCGCCCGCTCTACGTCGTATTCGCATTTCTGCAGGAGCTTTTGGATGATGTTCTCGACGTCTTCGCCGACGTAGCCCGCTTCCGTGAGCGTGGTGGCATCGGCGATGGTGAACGGCACGTCGAGCAGCCGCGCCAGCGTTTCCGCCAACAGCGTCTTGCCGCAGCCGGTGGGGCCGATGAGCAGGATGTTGGATTTCGAGAGCTCCACGTCGTCCCGCTTGTCGCGGGGCTTCGGGCGCGGCTTGGCTTTGGCGTCGCCCTTGCCTTTCGCCTCTTTGGCCTCTTCGGCCTTGCCGCCCTGATGCGTCAAGCGTTTGTAGTGGTTGTAGACAGCCACCGCCAGCACTTTCTTGGCGTGATCTTGGCCGACGACGTATTGATCGAGGATGTCGTTGATTTCCATCGGCGTGGGCAGCCGATTGACGTCCTTGCCCTCCGCGCCTTCCTGCACTTCTTCGCGGATGATGTCGTTGCAGAGCTCGACGCACTCGTCGCAGATGAACACAGACGGCCCTGCGATGAGCTTGCGCACCTCGTGCTGGCTCTTGCCGCAGAATGAGCAGTAAAGCAGCTTGCCCGACCCGCCACCCTTACCGGTGTCCGCCATGGAATCCCTTTGCCACTAAGCCAAACAACCCACACAATGCTTGCAATGCTGCGCTTTTGCAACCCTTGCCGGACTTCCGCTCAAGGGGCCGGTGCCTCCTTCAGCTCCGCGCGCGGGCGCTGCACCGAGTCGACCAAGCCATATTCCATGGCTGCATCCGCGCTCATCCAATAGTCGCGCTCGGTGTCTTGCTCGATGCGCTCCACCGGCTGGCCGGTGTGCCGGGCAAGCACCTCGTTCAAGCGCCGGCGCGTGCCGATGATCTCACGCGCTTGGATTTCGATGTCCGCCGCCACGCCTTGGGAACCGCCCGCCGGCTGGTGCAGCATCATGCGCGAGTTGGGCAGCGCCATGCGCTTGCCGCGCGCTCCGGCGGCAAGCAGAAAGGCGCCCATGCTGGCGGCTTGGCCGACGCACATGGTGGCCACGTCGCAGCGCACGAACTGCATGGTGTCGTAGATGGCGAACCCAGCGGTCACGGCGCCGCCGGGCGAATTGATGTAGAGATGCACGTCCTTGTCTGGGTTTTCCGATTCCGCAAACAAGAGCTGCGCAACGATGAGATTGGCCACGTTGTCGTCCACCGGGCCGACCAGAAAGATGATCCGCTCCTTCAACAAGCGCGAGTAGATGTCGTAGGCGCGCTCGCCGCGGGCGCTTTGCTCCACAACCATCGGCACCAAGCCTAAGTTGTTGATGGGCGGTTGGATTCTGTCTTGCACTGGCTGCCTCCTGAAGTGGGTGGTCAAGCTGCCTCGGAAGGTGGCGGTTGGCCCTCTTCCTTGGACGCGGGGGCGTTCAACACGTCTTGGTAGGAGCGTTCCACGGTTTGCACTTGCGCGCGGGCCAGCACATGCGCCACCACTTGGTCTTCAAGCACAACGCTCTCCACCTGCCCCAACAGGTTTTCGTCTCGGTAGTAGGCCGCGACAACCTGTTCAGGATGTTCGTAACCGCGCGAGATTTCCTCGATGCGCTCACGCACCTTCGCGCCATCGGGCTGCATGCCCTCGCGTTCGACGATGGCGTTGACCACCAGCCCGGTGCGCACCCGCCGTTCCGCTTGCCGCGTGAGGGCTTCACCGAACTCCGGCGATTGCTCGCCGTCGGGCTGCCCTAGCCGCTGTTTCACCGTGGCGTCCAACGCCTCCCGCTCACGCGCGACCAGCGCCGGCGGCAGATCGAACTCATGCATGGCGACGAGTTGCGTCAGCACTTGGCTACGCACCGCGTCGCGCGTCGCCACGGCGAGGCGCGTCTCCAAATCTGAGCGCACTTCCTGCCGGAACCGCGTCTCGCCGCCCTCGGCGATGCCCAACGCCGCGAAAAAAGCATCGTCCAATGCCGGCAGGCGCGCCTCGGCCACCTCCTTCACCGTCAGGTCGAACTCCGCGTCTTGGCCACGCAGGGCTTCATCGGCCATGAACTCCGGAAACGTCGAGGCGACGCGCTTCGTCTCACCGGCAGCCATGCCGGCGGCGGCTTCGGCGATGCCGGGCATCGGGAATGCCTCTTCGACCAACAGCACGATGTCATCGCCCTTGAACTCGGCGTCGGCGCAGACGTCGAGGTCCGCCGTCACCCGGTCTCCCTTCTGCGCTGGGCGCTCAACCGGATGCCACTGTTTGTGGTTTGCCTGCAGCGTTGCAACCATGTCGTCCACGTCCGCGTCCTTCACTGCGGCCGCGGGCTGCTCAACCTGCACTTGGCTGAAATCTCCAAGCGGGACTTCCGGGAGCACCTCGAAAGTGGCCGTGAACTCGAAATCCACATTGGGCTGCAGCGCGCCCATCTGGAAGGCTGGCGCACTCGCCAGATTGAGCGAGTGTTCACGCACGGCCGTTTGGAAGCCCGTCTCCATCGATGTCATGGCCGCCTCCATGCGCAACGCCTTGCCGAAGCGCCGCCGCACTTCCTTGACGGGCGTTTTGCCGGGGCGAAAACCGTTGAGGCGGGCGTTGCGGGCGCGCTCGGCGAGCTTTTGCTCGAATGCCTCTTCAATGGCCGGGGACGGCACCACCACGGTCATCCGGCGCTCGAGGCCGCCCGTTTTCTCGACCTTGACCTGCATGGTTAGCCGTTCCACCTCGCGGGTGACGATTCAAGCCGCGCTCGGCCGCCCGCTGGCGCGACGCGCTGCGGCTTGGGGTGGACGATGGGGCTCGAACCCACAACCGCCGGATCCACAATCCGGAGCTCTACCTGTTGAGCTACGCCCACCATATGGCCAGCATTCTACCAGCCTGCTTGACGGGGTGGCGCGTGCCGACGAGCACGCCCAAAGGCCAACATGGCGCGCCCGGCAGGACTCGAACCTGCAACTCCCGGCTTAGAAGGCCGATGCTCTATCCGATTGGGCTACGGGCGCACTGCGCAGGCCGTGCCGACGCGGCGCCGGCGACGGCCCGACTGGTCGGGGCAGGGAGATTCGAACTCCCGACTTCCTGCTCCCAAAGCAGGCGCGCTGCCAAACTGCGCTATGCCCCGTCTGCGGCGGATTATACGCCCTGCCCGTCCCTCTGCGCCGCCATCGCGGTGCGCGAGCAAGGCTAAAATCCCCTAACCCCAAGAGCGATGAACCATGACCGGACGCATCCTCGACGGCGCCGCCATCGCCAAAGCCATCCGCGCGGACATTGCCGCGGCCGTGCATGCCCGCGCGCAGGACGGCGCTCGCCCGCCTGGCGTCGCCGTCGTCCTGGTCGGCGACGATGCCGCGTCGCGCATCTATGTGGACCACAAACAGCGCGACTGTGAAGAGGTGGGCTACAAGCACGACATCCGGCGGCTGCCGGCGGACACGCCGACGGCGGCGCTCATCGAGTTGATCGATGACTTGAATGTCGACGCGAGCATCGACGGCATCTTGGTGCAGCTGCCGCTGCCGGCGCCGTTGCCCGCCGCGCCAATTCTGGAGCGCATCGCCCCGGCGAAGGACGTGGACGGCGTACACCCTTACAACATTGGGCGCCTGGCGCTGCGCGAACCCGTGCTGCGCTCCTGCACTCCCAAGGGCGTGATGACGCTGCTCGCCCACACTGGCGCCGCCCTGCTGGGCATGCGCGCCACCGTCGTGGGCGCCTCCAACCATGTTGGCCGCCCGATGGGATTGGAGCTCTTGCACGTTGGCTGCACCGTGACCACGGCGCACAAGTTCAGCCGCGACGTGCCGGCGTTGATCGCGGCGGCAGACATCGTGGTCTCGGCCACCGGCCGCCGCGGCCTCATCCGCGGCAGTTGGATTCAACCCGGCGCCATCGTCATCGACGTCGGCATCACCCGCGACGCTCGCAACCGGCTGCATGGCGACGTGGAGTTCGAGGCGGCGCGGCAGCGCGCCGCATGGATCACGCCAGTGCCGGGCGGCGTGGGGCCCATGACCCGCGTGTCCATGCTGCAAAATGTCTGGCAGGCCGCCTCGTGAACGCTCCGCCATGACGGTGCTCTTCGTATCGGACTTGCACCTCGACCCCGCGGCGCCCGCCGTCAGCGCCGGCTTCGCCGCCTTCATCGAGCGCGAGGCGCCGCGCGCCGCGGCGCTCTACATCTTGGGAGACTTGGCGGAGACTTGGATTGGCGACGATGACGATTCGGCCACCGCGGCGACGGTGCGGGCTGCGCTGCGACGGGCCGCGAGCCATTGCCCCACCTATCTGATGCACGGCAACCGGGACTTCTTGTTTGGCGAACGCCTCGCCGCCGAGACCGGCGCCACGCTCATCGACGATCCCCATGTCATCACCGCCGCCGGGCAGCGCGTACTGCTCGCCCACGGCGACGCCTACTGCACCGCCGACATCGCCTACCAACGCGCCCGCGCGCTGCTCCGCTCCGATGACTGGCAACGCGAGACGCTGGCCCGCTCAGTGGCTGAGCGGCGCGAGATGGCGCGGCAGCTCCGCGCGCAGAGCCGCGCCGCCAACGCCAACAAGGCCGACAACATCATGGACGTGACGGAATCCGATCTGGCTGCCGCCATGCAGGCCCTCGACTGCACGATTGTGGTGCATGGCCACACGCACCGACCCGGCATCCATGACGTGCGTTTGCCAAGCGGCGCGTTGGCGCGGCGCTATGTGCTCGGCGACTGGGGCCGGTGCGGCTGGGCACTTAGGCTGAACGGCGCCGCCACCTTGGAGTGTTTCCCGCTTGCGCCCGCCGGCACTTAGGCCCCGCGCTTTGCCCCTCCCCTTCCTCCGCCGCCGGGCTCGGCGGTGGAGCGGGCTCGCCGGCCGCGCGCCGGCATAATGACAGCCAAGGATAGGCGGGAGCGCACATGACCTCCAAGGGCAACGACGGCTGGCTGGAACGCCGCTTCGGGATGGCGGCGCGCGGGTCGTCTTGGCGCGCTGAGGCCATCGCCGGCCTCACCACGTTCTTGGCGATGGCCTACATCACGGTCGTGAACCCGGCCATCCTCTCCGAAGCCGGCATGGATTTCGGCGCGGTGTTCGTCGCCACTTGCCTCGCTGCCGCGGCCGGGACGCTGGCGATGGGGCTGCTCGCCAACTACCCCATCGCGTTAGCGCCGGGCATGGGCCAGAACGCCTTCTTCGCCTACGCCGTGGTCCTCGGCGCCGGGCATGACTGGCGCACCGCGCTGGGCGCCGTGTTCATCTCTGGATGCCTCTTTGTGCTGCTGAGCGCGTTGCCAGCCCGGGAATGGCTCATCAACTCCATTCCGCGCAACTTGAAGCTCGGCATCTCGGCCGGCGTGGGTCTGTTCATCGCCTTCATCGCGCTGCGCTCGGCCGGCGTGGTGGTGAGCGACCCAGCCACATTTGTTGCCTTTGGCGACCTCAGCAGCTTCGCGCCGGTGGCGGCGTTGGCCGGCTTCGCCATCATCGCAGCGTTGACTGCCCGCCGCCTGCCGGGCGCGATCATCATCGGGATGTTGAGCGTCGCCGCGCTGGGCTGGGTGGTCGGCGACGCGCCGTTTCACGGCATCGTCTCGGCGCCACCGTCGCCGCTGCCGGCGCTCGGCCAACTCGACGTGGCCGCGGCAGTGAACTTCGGCATGGTGACCGTCATCCTGTCGCTGCTCTTGGTCGATGTGTTCGACACCGCCGGCACCTTGGTGGGGGTTGCCACCAGGGGCGGGCTCATCGGCGCGGACGGCAAATTGCCGCGGCTGCGCAGCGCCCTGTTCGCGGATTCGGGGGCCACCGTGTTCGGTGCGCTCGTTGGCACGTCGTCCACCACCAGCTACATCGAGAGCGCCGCCGGGGTGGAAAGCGGCGGCAAAACCGGCCTCACCGCGGTGGTCGTCGCCGGGCTGTTCCTGCTCTGCCTCGCCTTCGCGCCGTTGGCGCAGAGCGTGCCCAGCTATGCCACCAGCGCAGCGCTCCTGTTCGTGGCCGCGCTCATGGCGCGCGGCTTGGCAGACCTCGACTGGGACGATGTCACGGAAGCCGCGCCGGCCACCGTCACCGCCATCGCCATGCCGTTCAGCTTCTCCGTCGCTGACGGCATCGGCATTGGATTCTTGACGTACGCCGTCATCAAGGTGATCGCAGGGCGCGCCAAGGAGTGTCCGCCAGCGGTTTATGTCGTCTCCTTAATTTTTTCCCTTAAGTTCGCGTTCCTCTAGGCCGGGCCGGCCGGGCGCGCTCGCGGCCCGCTGGCTGTCCTAACGGCAGGTGCCCGATTTGCTTACACTGCGCCCATGATGCGGCTGTGGATAAATGGCCGTGAACGCCATGTCGTGGACTTCGATCCAAACGATAGCCTCTTGGAGCACATCCGCGCTCAGCCGGGACTGACCGGCACCAAAGAGGGCTGCGCATCCGGCGATTGCGGCGCCTGCACGGTGATCGTTCGGGATCTTGCAGACCCCGTGCTTGGCGGTGGCGCCGGGCCATTCGTCAGCCTGAACAGTTGCATCACTCCGTTGGCCGCCATGGCCGACCACCAGGTGCTCACCGTGGAAGGCGCGGCCGGCATCGGCCGCTCCGCCGCGGGGGCCAACCGCAAGCTCGCGCTTGACAGCCTGCATCCCGTGCAAGCGGCAATGGTGGCGCACCACGGCGCCCAATGCGGCTTCTGCACCCCCGGCTTCGTGATGTCGCTGATCGCCCATCAACTCGCTGCGAACGCACAGCTCAAGGATGCGACGCGGGGCGACTTCGTGCGCGCCATCAGCGGCAATCTCTGCCGCTGCACGGGCTACCGCAGCATTCTGAGCGCAGCCGCCGCGGCCGCGCAGGCCACGGCGAGCGCCTACCGGCGCCCACTCGACGCCGTGGCAGCGCTCAACGACACGCCGCCCGTCAGCCGCCCTGCCGCGGCAATCGGCGGCGCCGTGCGGTTCCACCGTCCGCGGGACGAAGCCGCGTTGCGGCAAACCCTCGCCAGCGCTGCCGGCGACATCCCCACCTTCATCGCCGGCGCCACAGACTTGTGGCTCGAAGTGACGCAGCATTGCCGCGAACTGGGGCCGCTCATCGATGTGGGCCGCGTTGCCGAACTGCGCGGCGCACAGTGCGTGGATGGCCGCATCCGCTTGGGCGGCGCCGCGACCCACGCCACTTTGGAGGCGTTCTTTGACGTCGCAGGTGAGCACCCCTGCCCGGCCATCACCGCGCTGTTGCGGCGGTTCGGCTCACCGCAGATTCGCCACCGCGCCACCATCGGCGGGAACATCGCCAATGGATCCCCGGTGGCGGACTGGCCGCCGGTGTTGATGGCCCTTGATGCGGAGCTAGAGCTCGCAAACGCCCAGGGCGAGTTGCGCCGGCTGCCGATGCGGAGCTTCCATGTTGGCTACAAGCAAACCGCCCTGCAGCCGGGCGAGTACATTCGCGCCGTCAGTTTCGACGCCGCCATCCCCCTCGATGCGCTGCAAGCATTCAAAATCACCAAGCGGTGGGAGGATGACATCGCCTCGGTGTTGGGCGCCTTCCGCATTGAGGTGGAGGACGGCGTCTTCAAGGCCGCGCGGGTCGCCTTGGGGGGCGTCGCCGCCACGCCCTTGGCACTCCCGCAAGTGGAGGCGGAACTTGAGGGCCGCCCGGTCGGCAGTGACGCGGTGAACGCCGCGGCGGCGCGTTTGCGCGCAGCGCTGTCGCCAATCACCGACGTGCGCGCGAGCCGCGAGTACCGGCTGGACATGGCCGAGCGCACGCTGCGCAAGGCCATCCACCGCGCCGCATCCGGGGCGGAGCAAGGGTTGGAGGGCATCCCAGCGTGAACGCCGCCACCATGGGGGCGCCGCTGCGCCACGATTCCGCGCTGGGCCACGTCACCGGCACGGCGCGTTACGTCGATGACCTGCCGACGCCGGCGAACTCGCTCCATGTGGCCATCGGCGGCGCCACCATCGCCCACGGCGAGGTGACGCGGCTGGACCTCGCTGCCGCCCGCACAGCCCCCGGCGTGGTAGATGTGGTCACTGCAGACGACGTGCCGGGCGAACTCGACATCGGAGCGCCGTTTCCGGGCGACCCGTTGTTGGCGCCGAATGTCGTGGAGTTCCTTGGCCAACCGCTCTTTGCCGTTGCCGCCCGAACACTGCGAGCGGCGCGACGTGCCGCCGCCTTGGCAACGGTGGACTACCGGCCGGCCAAACCGGTGCTCGACGTCGCCACAGCATTGGACGAGAGGCGCTTCGTGTTGCCGAGCCGCACTTGGCGCAAGGGGGATGCGCCAGCGGCCCTCGGCGCCGCCCCGCATCGCCTGCGGAGCGCACTCTATGTGCGCGGGCAGGAACACTTCTATCTGGAGGGGCAGGTCGCGCTCGCTATGCCGGAGGAAGGCGGCACGATGCATGTGCAATCGTCAACCCAGCATCCCGCGGAAGTGCAAGCGCTCGTCGCCAAAGTGCTGGGGCTGGCCATGCACAAGGTGCGCGTGACCTGCCGGCGCATGGGCGGCGCCTTCGGCGGCAAGGAGAGCCAAGCGGCGAGCGCCGCCTGCATCGCCGCGTTGTTCGCATGGCGCTTGGGCGTGGCGGTGAAGTGCCGCCTGCCGCGCAAGGACGACATGACCCAAACGGGCAAGCGGCACGACTTCGCCTGCGACTACGATCTCGGCTACGACGATGATGGCCGCCTGTTGGCCGCCCGCATCATGCTTGCCGGCAAATGCGGCTACTCGCCAGACCTCTCCGAGGGCATCGTGGACCGCGCCATGTTCCACGCCGCCAACGCCTATTACTTGCCCCACGCTGAAGTCACGGGGCACCGCTGCAAGACCCACACGGTGTCCAACACGGCCTTCCGCGGCTTTGGCGGCCCGCAAGGGATGCTCCCCATCGAGGCCGCCTTGGACGACATCGCGGCCCAGCTCGGCCAAGATCCCCTCGATGTCCGCAAGCGCAACTTGTACGCCCCAGGGCGCGACATGGCCTTCTACGGCCAGCGGGTGACGGAACATGTCTTGGCGGACATCATCGAACAGCTTGAGGCTAGTTCGGACTATCGCAGCCGCCGCGCGGAGATGCGCGATTTCAACCGCGAGAGCGCGTGGGCAAAGCGGGGCATCGCGCTCACGCCCGTGCAGTTCGGCATCTCGTTCTCGACGATGCATCTCAACCAAGCCGGCAGCTTGGTGAGCGTCTACCGCGACGGCAGCATCGAGGTGAGCCACGGCGGCACGGAGATGGGCCAAGGGCTGTACACGAAGGTGCGCCAAGTCGCGGCGGCAGCGTTTGGCGTGCCGCTGTCGCAAGTGGCCAACACCGCCACGCGCACCGACAAGGTGCCGAACACGTCGCCCACCGCAGCCTCGTCCGGCGCCGACATGAATGGCATGGCGGTGCGCCACGCATGCGAGCGGATCAAGACGAACCTCACCCAATTCGCCCGAGAGAACCTGAACTGGCCGCCGCTCGACTTGCGGTTCGCCGCCGGGCAAGTGAGCGCCGGGCCACATTCGATGCCATTCGCAGACTTCGTGGGCGCCGCGTATCTCGCGCGCACCCCGATGTCCGCCACCGGCTTCTACAAGACACCCGACATTCACTTCGACAAGGCTTTGGGGCAAGGACGACCCTTCTACTACTACGCCCACGGCGCTGCGGTGGCGGAAGTGCTGGTGGACACCTTGACCGGCGAGTATCGCGTGCCCCGCGTGGACATCCTCCACGACGCCGGCGCGTCGCTGAACCCCGCCATCGATTTGGGCCAGATCGAAGGCGGCTTCATGCAGGGCATGGGTTGGCTCACCAGCGAGGAACTGCTGTGGGATGAACACGGGCGCGTGATTTCCGACAGCCCCGCGAACTACAAGATTCCCACCGCCCACGATTGCCCAGAGTCGTTCAACGTCGCCTTCTACGCCGGCGCCAATCCGCAGCCGACCATCCATCGCTCCAAAGCGGTGGGCGAACCGCCGCTGATGTTGGCCATCGCCGTGTGGTGCGCCCTGCGCGACGCATGCTTTGCGGCCGGCGGCTACGCGCACCTGCCGGCGCTGGCCGTGCCGGCCACGCCGGAAGCGGTGTACTGGGCGGCGCGGGAGGCCCGCGAGCAAGGAGGACGCGATGCAGTGGCATGAGGCGTTGGCAGCTTGCGAAGCTGCCGGGCGCCCCTATGTGGCCGCCACGGTGCTCGCCACCACCGGCTCCACGCCACGCGACGCCGGCGACAAGATGGTCGTCACCCAAGATGCCTTGCACGGCAGCATTGGCGGCGGACAGTTGGAGTTCATGGTGGTGGAGCGCGCCCGCGCTTTGCTGGGCGCCGGCGCCGCGACGCAGGAGATCGCCCACTACCCCCTCGCCGCGGCGGCGCTGCAATGTTGCGGCGGCAGCGTCACCGTGCTCTTCGAATGCCGCTGCCGCGACGCCTTGGAAGCGTTCGTGTTCGGCGCTGGGCATGTCGGCGCCCATGTCGCCCGCCTCTTGAGCGAGTTGCCGGCAACGGTGCATTGGGTGGATGAGCGGCGCGACGCCTTCGATGCGGCCATCAACGTGTATCGCCGCCACGCTGCGCCGCTGGCCGCAGTGGAGGACGTCACCGCCGCGAGCCATGTGCTCATCCTCACCCACGACCACGACTTGGACTACCGCATCCTGAAACGCGCGCTGGACCGCGGCGTCTACCGCTCGTTGGGGCTCATCGGTTCGGCCACCAAGTGGCGGCGCTTCCGGGAGCGCCTTATCCGGGACGGCGCGCCGGCGGCGGCGTTGGAGGAAGTGCGCTGCCCGGTGGGACGCGACGACGTGCCGGGCAAGCAACCGATGGCGGTGGCCATCTCCATCGTCGCCGAACTCCTCGAACTGCATGGCGAGTGCGTGGCGCCCCGCCCGCCGGCGCTGACGTGGCGGCGCATCAAGTCCGCGCTGGTGCGCTCCGAGGCCTCGCCATGACGCCCTTGGAACGCCTCAACAGCTTGCCAGCCGCCGACGCCGAACAGTGCTTGCTGGAATGTTGCGCCAGCCCCATGTGGGCGCGCGCGGTGGCGGCGCAGCGGCCCTGCGCGGACTTAGCGCAACTGTTGGCCGCGGCGGACACGGCTTGGCAGGCCACCAGCCCAGCCGAACGGCGCATCGCGCTGGCCGCGCATCCGCTCATCGGCGACATCGACGCGCTGCGCCGGCGTTACGACGGCCATGAGCATGCCGAGCAAGGCCAAGTGGCCGGTGCTGCCGAAGCCACGTTGCAGGCGCTCGCAACACTCAACGCCGCCTACGTTGAGCGGCACGGATTCATCTTCATCGTCTGCGCCACCGGCAAGAGCGCCGAGGAGATGCTCGACCTGCTGCGCACCCGCATCGGCCACGACACCGCGGAGGAGTTCGCCACTGCGGCCGCTGAGCAAGCGGCAATCACCGCGCTGCGCCTGCGCCGGATGTTTGGAGCGCCGGATGGCTGACGCGACGCTCTCGACGCATGTGCTGCACCTGCACGAGGGTGTGCCGGCCACGGGCCTCGTCGTGGAGCTCTTTGCTCTAGAAGGCGCCGAGCGCATCGCGCGCGGCGTCACCGATGCCGACGGGCGCATCGGCGCATGGCAAGGCGTGGCAGGGCTGGCCGCCGGCGCCTATGAGTTGATTTTCCACACCGGCGATTGGTTCCGCGCCGGCGGCGTGGAGTGCTTCCACCCGCGCGTGCGCATCGAGTTCCTCGTGGCGGAGCGGCGCCACTACCACGTTCCCTTGCTGCTCAACCGCTACGGCTTCACCACCTATCGGGGCAGCTAGGGCATGGCGGCGGCGCTGATTCGGGCATCCCTCTTGAGCTTCTCGGCGCCGCCGGCAGAAGGCGTGGCCGAGGCCGTGCAGCACACCGAGGATGGCGTGCTGGCCATGCGCGACGGACGCATCGAGTTCGCAGCGAGCAGCGCAGCGTTCGTCGCGCAGGGCGGCGCCTTGGACGCTTGCGAGGACTTGCGCCCCGGCATTGCCCTGCCCGGCTTCATCGACGCCCATGTCCACTTCCCGCAAGTGGACATCATCGGCAGCTTCGGCACGCAACTCTTGGATTGGCTCGAACGCTATGCGTTCCCAGCGGAGACCGCGTTCGCAGATGCGGACTTCGCTGCCGCCCAAGCGGAGCGCTTCCTGGACCTTTGCTTCGCCCACGGCACCACGTCGGCGCTGGTCTTCACGACGGTCCATGCGGCGGCCACGGAAGCGCTGTTCCGCGCCGCGCTTGGCCGCGGCGCGCGCTTGATCGCCGGCAAAGTGCATGCAGATCGCAACGTGCCGGAAGCGCTCGCCGACAGCGCCGACGCCGTGGCCGGCTGCGCCCGGCTCATCGAACGCTGGCACGGCGCCGGCCGGTTGGGCTACGCGGTGACGCCACGCTTCGCCATCGCCAGTTCGCCGGCGCAGCTCAGCGCCGCCGGGGCGTTGCTGCAGCGCTACCCAGAAGTGTTGCTGCACACCCACCTCTCGGAGAACGCCGCCGAGATTGCGCTCACCCGCAAGCTCTTCCCCGCAGCGCGGGACTATGTGGACGTCTACGACTGCCATGGCCTCGTCGGCGAGCGCAGCGTGTTCGCGCACGGCGTTCACCTCACCGAATGCGAGTTGAAGCGCCTCGCCGAACGCGGCGCCACCGTCGTCTTCTGCCCATCCTCGAACCTGTTCTTGGGCAGCGGCCTGCTCGATGTGGCCAAGCTGCGGCGCCACGGTGTGCGCTTGGCGGTGGGCTCCGACGTCGGCGCCGGCACCAGCTTGTCGATGCTGAAGACGTTGGCCGATGGCTATCGCGTCGGCCAACTCCAGGGCACGAGTTGGCGCCCCTTGGACGCCTTCCACGCCATCACCCTCGGCAACGCGCAAGCCCTCGCCTTGGACGACCGCATCGGCCGCTTGGAACCCGGCTACGAGGCGGACGTGGTGGTGTTGAACGCGCGCTGCAATCCCTCGCTCAGCCGCCGCCTGGAGCGGGCGGACACGCTGCAGGAGCGGCTCTTCGCCTACATGATGTTGGGCGATGAGCGCGACATCGAGCGCACCTATGTCGGCGGGCGGTTGGCTTGGCGCCAAGCGGGCGCGAACTGATGGAGACGTTGATCCTCGATTGGGCCACCCTGCTGGCGCGGTGGCTGCACGTCATCTTCGGCATCGCTTGGATCGGCGCGTCGTTCTACTTCATCTGGCTGGACCTGAGCTTGGAGGCGCCGTCTAAGGCCAAGGCCCGCCAAGGCTTAGGCGGCGAACTGTGGGCGATTCACGGCGGCGGCATCTACGAAGTCGGCAAGTACCGCTTGGGCCCGCCCACGCTGCCGGGGCGCCTGCACTGGTTCAAGTGGGAGGCGTACAGCACTTGGCTTTCCGGCATCGCCCTGATGACGCTGCTGTACTACTTGCAGCCGACGAACTACTTGATCGGCGCCGATGCGTGGCTGCAAACGCCGCTCACCGCCATCGGAGGCAGCGTCGCCTTTCTGCTGCTCGGCCTCGCCCTCTACGAAGCGGCCATGCGCACGCCGATGGCCGGACATCCGGCTTGGAGCGTGTGCGCCGGCATCGCGTTGGTGGTCGGCGCCAGCGCCGCGGCGTTTGCGCTGTTCGCGCCCCGCGCCGCCATCCTCCATGTCGGCGCGCTGCTCGGCACCATCATGGCCGGCAACGTGTTTCTGAACATCATCCCGGCGCAGCGGGCGTTGGTGGCTGCGCTGCAACGCGACCTGGCCCCCGATGCGGCGCGCGCCTTGGCTGCGAAACAGCGTTCCACGCACAACAACTACTTCACGCTGCCGGTGCTCTTCTGCATGGTCGGCAGCCACGCGAGCTTCATCTACGCGCCGCCGCGCGCTTGGCTGTTGGTGCCGGCCTTCGCGGCCACCGCGGCGCTCGCCCGCCACTACTTCAACCTCAAGCACCAGGGCCGCCCGCGCCCGGCGCTGCTCGTGGCCGCCGGCTTCGCCTTCGTCGCATTGGCCACGCTGACCGCCATCGATGGCGGCGCCCTGCGCGGCAGCGGCGATCGAGCCGCCATCGACGCGACGCAGGTGGGGCAGATCGTCACCGCCCGCTGCGCGGCCTGCCACTCTGCCGCGCCGACGTTTCCCGGCTACCCAGCGCCACCCGGTGGCTTGGTGTTCGCCGCCGTTGGCGACTTGGAAGGCCGCGGCCGGGAAATCGCGGCGTCGCTGCGCACGGCCTTCATGCCGCTTGGCAACCTCACGGGCATGACGGCTGAGGAACGGGCCTTGCTATTGGCGTGGGTGGATGCCGGTCAACCCGCGGCGGGGGGATGATGCGCGTGCCAATGCCGCGCGATGTCGATGCGGCGGCACACCCACACCGCATCGTGGGCGGCAACGTGTTCGAGGAACCGGCGCACGGCCAGCGCCCGCCCAGGGCGGCCGGCGATGCGGCAGTGCAGGCCCACGCTCATCATGCGCGGCCGCTCCGCCCCCTCGGCATGGAGATAGTCGAATGCATCGCGCAGGTAGCAGAAGAATTGCTCGCCGCTGTTGAAGCCTTGGGGGGTGTTGAAGCGCATGTCGTTGGCGTCGAGCGTGTACGGCACGATGAGATGCCCCGGCGCTTGCGGACACCAGTACGGCAGATCGTCCGCATAGGAGTCTGAGTCGTACAAGAAGCCGCCGGCCGCTTGGATCAAGCGCCGCGTGTTCGGGCTGTCGCGGCCGGTGTACCAACCGAGCGGCCGTTCGCCGGTGGCGGCTGTGTGCGCGGCGATCGCCAAACCGATCTGGCGCCGCTCTTCGGCGGCCGGCATGAACTGATGATCGAGCCAGCGATAGCCGTGGCAGGCGATTTCCCAATCCGCCTCCAACATCGCAGCCACCGCCTCTGGATTGCGCGCGAGCGCCAACGCGACGCCGAACACCGTCACCGGCATGTCGAACTCGCGGAACAGGCGATGCAGGCGCCAAAAGCCGGCGCGGCTGCCGTACTCGTAGAGCGACTCCATGCTCATGTGGCGCGCGGGATAGGGGCGCGCGCCGACGATGTCCGAGAGGAACGTCTCGGCATGCGCGTCGCCATCCAAGACGCAGCGCTCGGCGCCTTCCTCGTAGTTGATGACGCACTGCACGGCGACGCGAGCGCCCCCCGGCCAGCGCGGATGCGGCGCTTCCCTGCCGTAGCCCGTGAGATCGCGTTGGCCGTTGCCGTCCATGCCCGCAATTCTACGGAACTGAACTGCGCCGGTTCAGATGTTCTGGTTCAGAAACGTGCAACCTTGGCGCTGACAGTGCAAAATTGCGTCTTGGCGGCCGCGGCTCACGCTCGCCGCCCCTCGCCGGGCAAAGGCGAGCGGCGTGGCTTCCTCGGCAACCGCAATCGACTCAACTGGGGGGACCGATGCCCAAGGACAGGCGCCTTTCCTTTTTTGTGACATGCGCGGCCGTCGCCGCCTTGGCAGCCGGGCCAGGGCTTTGCGCCGCGGAGGAGGCCGTGGCAGACGCCATTGCCGAGCAGACGCAGGCGGACGCGGTGGCCGCCCAGAGCCAAACCCGCATTGACGAGCTCGATGACGCCACCTCGCGCAACTTGGCCGCGTACCGGGTGGCAATGCAACGCCTCGACAGCTTGACGATCTACAACGATCAACTGAGCCGGCTCATCACCTCACAGCAGGGCGAGATCGACTCCGTCGAGCGGCAGACGAACGAAATCGATGCCATCGAAACGGGCGCCCTGCCGCTGATGATCGACATGATCGATGCCTTGGACGAGTTGCTCGGCGCGGATGTGCCCTTTTTGCTTGGCGAGCGCGAAGCGCGGGTCGGGCGGCTGCGCGAATTGATCGACCGCGCCGACGTGACGGCAGGGGAGAAGTTCCGCCGCGTGATGGAAGCGTACTTGGTGGAGGTGGAGTTTGGCCGCACCATCGAAGCCTATCGGGGTGAACTGCAGCGCGACGGCGCCGTGCGCACGGTAGACTTCCTGCGCATGGGGCGGGTGGGGCTCTACTACCAGACCTTGGACGGCGCCGAGACGGGGCGTTGGAACCCGGGCAGCCGACAGTGGGAGACGTTGGACGACGCCGCCCGCCGTCCGGTGCAAACCGGATTGCGCATCGCCCGCAAGCAAGCGCCGCCAGAACTCCTCACCTTGCCGGTGAATGCTCCGGGAGCGTCGACGTGAGTGCGCCGGCGAAGGCGATGCGCTCATTGGCGGCCGCCATGCTCCTGTGCGCACCGCTGGCAATGGCGGCGGAGGAGGCGCAGACGGTGCGCGAGCTCTATGAGCGCGTGCGCCAGCAGGCTTCGGACGAGGCTGGCTACAACACCGAGCGGGAACGCCGCTTCCGCGCGGACGCCGAGCGCCAAGCGGCGCTGTTGGCAGACGCCGAGCAGCGCATCGCCGAACAGGAGCGCCGCAAGGAGCGGCTGAAAGGCGCGTTCGACGTCAATGAAGATAAGCTGGCGGAACTCACCACACGGCTGGAGCGCCGCATCGGCGACTTGGGCGAGCTATTCGGCGTGTTTCGGCAAACCGCGGACGACGTCCACACCCTGCTGTTCGACTCCCTCATCACCTTGGAGCACCCGGCGCGGCTCGCCGAAGCGCAAGCGCTGGCCGCGAGCACCGAAGTGCCGACCATCCCGCAGCTGCAGACGCTGTGGCGGCTGCTGATGCATGAGGTGGCATTGTCCGGCGAAACGAGCGCGTTCCCCGCTTCCGTCATCGCCCCAGGCGGGTCGCTTTACGAGGCCAACGTCACGCGGGTTGGCCTCTTCAATGTCGTCGCCGGGGACAAGTACCTGAACTACATGCCGGAGAACAACACCGTCATCGAGTTGCCGCGCCAGCCCGCCGGCTACCTGCGCGACACCGCGGCGACATTGAGCGAGGCGCCGCCGGGCGCCGCCGTGAGCTTCGGCATCGACCCATCGCGCGGGGCACTGCTCGGCCTCTTGGTGCAGTCCCCAAGCCTTTGGGAACGCATCCAGCAAGGCAAGGAAGTGGGCTATGCCATCATCGGCTTGGCGATCGTCGGCCTGTTGCTCGCCATCGAACGGCTGGCGCACCTTTACGTGGTGGCGCGCCGGATGCGCCGGCAACTCGCCGATCCGGACCATGTGCGCGAAGACAATCCGCTCGGCCGCATCATGCAGACGTACCACGACAACGAACAACTCGAGGATCAGGAGGTCATCGCGCGCAAGCTGGAACACGTCGTCATCCGCGACGTGGCCACGGTGAAGCGCGGCTTGCCGACCATCAAGGTGCTCGCCGCCGTCGCCCCGCTCATGGGCTTGCTCGGCACCGTGACCGGCATGATCGGCACCTTCCAAGCGATCACCCTGTTCGGCACTGGGGATCCGAAGTTGATGGCCGGCGGCATCTCGCAGGCGTTGATCACCACGGTGCTCGGCCTCTGCGCGGCCATTCCGCTGCTGTTGCTGCATAGCCTGCTGAACAGCCGCGCCACCACCCTGAGCAAGCTCATCGGCGAGCAAGCCGCCGGCATGATGGCGCAGAAGGCGGAAGCGATGGCCAAAGCCCGCTTGGCATGAACGAGATCGTCTTCGAGTTCATGAGCTTCATGGACCGGGGCGGCCCTGTGCTGTGGCCCATCTTGGGCCTCACCATCGTGCTGGCGTGGCTCATCGTCGAGCGGTTCTGGCACTTTCGGTTCGAGTTTCCGAAGCACTTGGCGGTCGCCCAAGCGGATTGGCAAGCGCGCCCAGAGCGATCTTCCTGGTATGCGCACCTGCGCCGCCGCCAATTGCTGTCGGAACTGGATTGCCACATGGCAGCGAACCTCAAGGTGCTGCCGGCCTTGATCGCGCTGTTGCCGATGTTCGGCCTGCTCGGCACCGTCACCGGCATGATCTCGGTGTTCGACGTGATGGCCAACTTGGGCTCCGGCAACCCCCGCGCCATGGCGGATGGCGTGAGCGCCGCGACCATTCCCACCATGTCTGGCATGGTCATCGCCCTGCTGGCGCTGCCCTTCGCCACGCGGTTGGAACACCTGTACAAGCGCAACATGCACGACATCATGGAACTCATCGTCGAGGAGTAGGCATGGCCAACGGCTCGCAGTTCATCGTCGACGAAGAGGAAGAGAGTCAGATCGATTTGACGCCCATGCTCGATGTGGTGTTCATCATGCTGATCTTCTTCATCGTCACCTCCACATTCGTCAAGGAATCCGGCGTGGACGTCACGCGCCCGACGGCGGAGACCGCGGCGCCAACGGATGCCTCGAGCATTCAGATCGGCATCACCGCCAACAATCAGATCTGGATCGACAAGCGCCAGGTGGACCAGCGGGCGGTGCGCGCCAATGTCGAAAAGGGGTTGGCCGAAAGCCCAGGCGCGGCCGTGATCATCGTCGCCGACGCGCTCTCCAATACCGAGACGTTGATCGAGGTGATGGATCAATCGCGCCTCGCTGGGGCGCAGAGCGTCTCGGTGGCGACCGACGAGAAATGACCTTCGCCAAGCAACTCGGCTTGGGCGCCGTGGCCGGCGCGCTGGCGTTGGCCACCTTTGCGGCCATGCACTTCCTCATCCGCACGGATGGCATCTTCGAAGAGCCGAACCGCTCCCGCACCTACCTTAACTTCATCCGTCTGGAGCCGGCGGACGAGCAAGTGAACACCAAGGATCGACGCTTGCCAGAGCCGCCGCCGCCCCCGGACGAAACGCCGGAAACGCCGGATTTCTCGGCGGAACTGGACAGCGTGAACCCGAACCTCGGCATGAACATGCCCAGCATCGCCGTGCCCGTGAGCGATGGCGGCGGGCCATGGCTCGGCGCGCTGCAGACAGGCCAAGGCTTGGAGGGCTTCGACACCGACGTGATTCCCGTCGTGCGGGTGCCGCCAACCTACCCGCGCCGCGCCAAACAGGCCGGCATCGAGGGCTTCGTGACGATGGTGGTGACGATTCGTCCTGACGGCACGGTGTCGAACGCCAGCGTCATGGAAGCCGATCCGCCACGCCTGTTCGACGAAGCGGCGTTGGCGGCGATGCGCCGTTGGAAGTTCCGCCCGAAGATCGTGGACGGCACCCCAGTCGCCCAGCGCGCGCGGCAAACCATCGAGTTCACGTTGGGCAGTTGATGGCCCCCGGCGCCACCCTTCGTCTTGCCTTGACGCTTGCGCTCTGCGTTGCGTTGGCCGGCACGGCCGCCGCCGCGGGCGACTCGGTGACCACCAAGACCTATGAGCAGCTCACCGATGCCCAAGAGCTGATGGGTGAAGATCGCATCGAGGACGCGCTCACGCTGTTGCGCGAGCACGCCGACGAGGTGCAGGCGGACACGTTGGATGAAGCGCTCACCCTGCAGATGCTCGGCTACGCCGAGATGGCGGCAGAGCGCTTCGAGGTTGCCATCGGACACCTGAAGCGCAGCCTCGCCCTCGACAAGCTGCCTGAGACCGTGAAGTACAACGTCGGCTACATGGTGGCGCAATTGCACGCCGCATTGGGCGAGTTCGAAGCAGCGCTTGAATTCGCCGCCGAGTGGTTCGAGACGCTGGCCGAGCCCACGCCAACGCAAACCATGTTCCTCGCCAACATTTACGCGCAAACAAGACGTTACGCGGAAGCGATCCCGTACGCGGAACGTGCCGTTGCCTCTGCCGAACGCCCGCGCGAATCTTGGTTTCAACTGCTCACCGCAGCGAATTTCGAACTGGAGCGGTACGCAGAGACGGCGCGGACGCTGCGCCGCATGATCGCCGTTTGGCCGGCCAAGCCATCCTATTGGGAGCAGCTTGCCGGCGTGTATGTGCTGCTGGAGCGGGAAGACCAAGCCCTCGCCACGTTGCGCCTAGCTTGGCTGCAGGGCTTGCTGGAAAAGGAGAACTCGATCAAGTCCATGGTGCAACTCGCCGTGGCGCGCGGCGTGCCAGAGCACGCCGGCCGCTTGTTGGAACGCGCCCTCGAGGAAGAACTGCTGCCCCGCGATGAGAGCTATGTGGACATGCTCGCCAACGCTTGGGTGGCGGCCCGCGAATACGAGAAGGCCGTCGCCGCCTTCACCGAGGTGGCGGAACTCGAGGGCGTCAACGATGCATTGCTGCGCGTGGCTAACCTGCACATGGACAAAGGCCGTTGGTCGCAAGCGGAAGCCGCGCTGCGCAGCGCGCTCGACGGCGACCTTGAGGCGCCTGGCAAGGCGTGGTTGCTGCTCGGCATCACCTTGGCCGAGCAAGCGCAGTTCGAGCAGGGGTTCGACGCGCTGCGCAAAGCCCAAGCCTTCGCCGACATGCGCAAGCAAGCCACGCGCTGGCTAGATTATGCGCGGGACATGCGCCGCCAGCACACATGGCGCACCCGGGTGGCGCGGGGCTGACGCCAAGCAGCGCAACTCGTCAGCGGGTTCTGTCGCCGCCATCCGTTTCGACGGCGGAGGCAACCGGCAACGGGTCGGGAAAGCCCTGCGCCAACTCTGGCGGCATCAAATGGACAGCAAAGGCATCGGACAGCGCCACTGGGCCGTCGAGCATGTCCAGCGCTTCGAGTTGAGCAAGCTGCCGCTCAAGCCGATCATGGCGGAACCGCCCCAGCATTTCGCCGGCCTCGGCATCGCCCCGCACAAGCTCATAGTCCACTAAGGCACGCTTCGTCCACGCCATGAAGTCTGGCGTTTGCTGCGGATTCAGCTCTGCCAAACGCTCATGCACCGCGGCGACGTCACCGCCGAGGTAGCGCTCCCAGCCATCCCTTGATGCGCGAATGAAGGCGCTCACCACGTCTGGATTGGACGCCACGAACGCAGCGCTGGCGTAGGCCAAGCGGTACGGATCGAAGCCAGAGTCCGAAATGCGCAGCACGGTTGGCTCGATGCCTTGGCGGCTAACGTAGTAGGGCTCGCTCGTCACGAAGCATTGCTGAATGAACGTTGGGTCTGAGAGGAAGCGCGTGAGGCTGAAGTCCATGGGCACGAGCTGCAGCCGGATGCCAAGGGAGCGCTGCAGGAACCGCACATAAGGCAGCCCCGGAATCATCATCACCGTCTTGCCATCCAAGGACTGGAGCGTGTCCACCCCGGCGCCCTCGCGGGCCATGATGCACTGCGGGTCGTGCTGGAAGTGGGGGAACACGCCCACCAAGGGGATGCCGCGCGACGCCGCAACCAGCAGGTTGTCACTGGTGCCGAGCGCAAAGTCGACGCGGCCGGTGGCCACCAGTTGCGGAATGTTCGTCATGTTGGCGCCGGGGCGTATTTTCACATCCAGCCCGGCGCGTTCGTAGCCGCCCGTGAGCAGCGCATGGTAGAAGCCGCCGTGCTCCGGCTGCGGATACCAATCCGTCTGCAGCACCACTGCGGTGCGCCCAGACGCCTCCGGCGCCGCGGCGTCGTCCGCCGGGCCGCAGGCGACGACGCAAGCGAGCGCTGCGAAGCACAGCGCGCGACTAATCCACTGCCACATAAGCGTCATGCCACTTGTGCAACACCCACCACGCGAACACGTTCACGAAGCCCACGAACAGAAAACCGATGACGCAGGCGGCGAAGGCCGCCGCGAACAGTGCCGGCACCTTGAACTGCGCGCTGAAGATGAGCACGACGAAGCCGAGGCCGGCATCCGCGCCGGAGCCCATGCCCGCCACCGTGTCGCCGTACAGCGCGCCGATGGGCGTCAATGCCGCGGCGACGCGCAACCCGGTCATGAGGTAAGGCAACGCCCCCGGCGCCCGCAGCCAGAGGAGTTGCTGCCAGCCCTTCGCTTTATACACCGAGAAGAGATCCAGCAGGTTGGCGTCCGCGGAGCGCAGGCCCATGGTGGTGTTGGCGACGATTGGAAAAAAGCACACCAAGAAGGTGATGACGGTGATGCTCGCCAACCCCTGCCCCGCCCACAGGATGACGATGGGCGCGACGACGATGATCGGCGTCATCTTCAAGAGCAGCACATAGGGATAGATGCCTTGGTAGGCCCAGCGGCTCGACGCCAACAGGATGGACAGCACGAGGCCACCGGCGACGGAGATGAGGAAACCGATGAGGCTCGCCTGCGCCGTTTGCATGGCTCCGGTCAACAACACCTCGCGCTCTTCAAGGCCGGCCTCCACGATGCGGTGCGGCGGCGGCAACTGATACTCCGGAATGCCGAAGGCGACGATGCCGCCGTACCAGCTGCCGGTGATGAGCGCACCCACCAACAGCGGCCACCCCGCCACGCCCCATCCCGCCGCGTGGCGTTTGAGCGCGCCGGTCCAGCCACGCCCGCGGTCGCCTAGGCCCGTCACGTCTACGCTTGCACCGAATGCAGCGCCCGCGTCACCGTCACCACGCGTTCCACATATTCGGAACGCTCGCGGGTCGCCGCCGAGCGAGGATAGCCGAGTGGCACGTCTATCGCGTGGGCGATGTGGCTCGGCCGGGCGCCGAGCACGATCACCTTGGAGGCGAGAAACACCGCCTCCGCCACGGAGTGCGTGACGAACATTGCCGTCCAGCGCGCCGCTTGACGCAGGCGCAGCAGCTCTTCGTTCAAGGTGTCCCGCGTCATTTCGTCCAATGCGCCGAATGGCTCATCGAGCAACAGCAACGTCGGATCCACCGTCATGGAGCGGGCGACGGACACGCGCATCTTCATGCCGCCGGACAGTTGCCGGGGATAGAGGCGCGTCGCGTCGGCGAGGCCAACCCGCTCGATGTGCGCGAGCGCTTTCGCCTCGCGCTCGCGCCGGGGCGCGCCGGCGATCTTCAGCGGCAGGGCGACGTTGTCCAGCACCGTGAGCCAAGGCAGCAGCGTGGCGTCCTGAAAGACGAACGACAGGCTCTCGCGCCTGGTCGGGCCGCCGCCGAACTCCACCTTGCCCTCCGTGGGCGCCGCCAGCCCCGCCACCAGCTTCAAGAGCGTCGTCTTGCCGCAGCCGCTCGGGCCGATCACGCCCACCAACTCGCCGGGCTCCACGGTGAGGCTCACGTCGCGCAATATCACCTCGCCATCGAACGCCTTGCCCAAGCCAACCAGCCGCACAAGGGCGCCGGCGCTGTGCTTGCGCGGCGCGGCCTTCACCGCCCGGATGCCCTGCTCCGCCGGCCGCGCCGCCTAGAACCTGTATGTGACCTCCGCCGACCAATTGAGCGGCAGTTGCGGCAGCACGTTGTTGTTGCCGTACAGGCTCGGGAAGTTGCCGCGGAAGTACAGCTCATCGGTGACGTTGTTCACATGCAGGCTGACGCGCATTTTGCCACGCTCGTAGGAGCTGGTGAGGCTCAGCACTTGGTAGTCTGGCAACGTGAGGCCGCCGATCACCGACGATTCAGTTTCATCGACTGACGTGTAGGTGAAGCCAGTGCGGAAGCGTTCCGTCCATTGCTGCATCCCAGACAGGCTCCACGTCTTCTCCGGAATGCCGCCGCGTGGCGTTTTCCTGCCAACGAAATGGTTGGCGCCAATGAGGCCGCCGAAAATCGTCGCCGGGTTGATGTGCGGCAGGTTGGCAGCGCCGATGAAGCTGAACGCCGTCCCGCCCTCCTGCACCACCGAACTCTCCAAGTTGGCGTAGGTGGCAACGAAGGAGAATCGGTCTGCTGGGACATAGCGAAACTCCAACTCGTAGCCCTCGGATTCGCTCGCTTGGTTGTTCGTTGGGTTCTGCGCCTGAAAGTCCACCCGCTCCTGCTCGAACAGCGCAACGCCCACAAAGGCCCGGCCATCGAGGAGGCTGGCCTTCACGCCATACTCGAAGAGTTTGGATTCGCCGAGGAAGGTGTCGCCGAGGACGTTGCCGGCGCTCACTTCCGCCATCTGGCCGGAGATGAGCGTGGATTGTTCCGCTCCGGTGACATAGGCCGTCACGCCAGCCGGAAACGTGTATGAAAGGCTCGCAGACCAAGTGAAGGCGCCCTTGTTCTCCGAACCCTTGCGCTCGCCGGCGCCGTTGTTCACCAAGTTGACCGGGCCATCGCCGTCGCCATCCTCCACTTCGATGTCCACCCAGTCGTAACGGGCGCCGAGCAGCAGGTTCAACCGCTCCGCCATGGTCGTGTCCACCAGCGCGGCAAGCCCGTACTGGGTGTAGTCGCTGTGCGTGTAGGCGCTCCAAGACTCGCGTGGGTCCCGCACGGATGCCTGCAGCAGCGAGTTGGCGTCGAACCCTTGGGTGAGATCGACGCGATCGAAAATCTCGTCGAAGAAGTCGAGGGCGAAAAAGCCGTCCGTGTGGCGGATGGAAGGCGAGACTTGGACGTTTGCCACACCGGCATCGCCCTCGAACCCAAACTCGAAGATGAGCTGATCCTCAACCATCCAGTTGTCACCCATCTTCGAGAAGCCGTAGCCATCGATGTTGGCCATCTCCACGCTTTCGTAGAAGAGCTTGTTGGTGATCTTCAAGCGCCCGCCGGCATCGCGGATGAGGTCGAAGTACAGCACGTTGGAGTCTGTGTCGTAGATGTCCGTCGAGTGGATGAGCACATGGCTCGGGCTCAACTTGGCGCGCCCGACGCTCGCCGGATCCAACGCCAAGCCCATCTGGTCCACCAGTTCCTGCGTCAGGTTTGCGGTGTTGAGCGGCTCGAAGTTGCCCTCGAAGCAGAACGGCTCGAAGCCGGTGAAGCAGGTGACGCCGTCGACGAACGGCGTGCCGCTGGCGATGACGCCCGGCAACGTGGCCTCGAAGGCATCGATTTCCCCTTCTTCGATCAAGCCGTCGCCGTCGCCAAGCGTCTGATCGATGTTCAGTGCCACATGCCCGGTGATGTACTCGCGCCGATCGATCAAATCCTGCGTGACGCGGTTCCAGCCGCCGTTCTCATGCCCCCGCCACTCTTGGTACATGAAGCCGGCTTCCGCGCGCAGCGAATCGCTGATGTCGATGTTGAACGATGCCTGCACGAGGTTTTGCTTCGTGAAGTCGTTCCAGTAGAAGCTGTCCGAGTTTTCGACCTCGGCAAAGACGTAGTAGCCGGCAGACCGCCCCATGATGGTGGCCGGGCCGCCCACTTCGGCTGTGATGACGCTCTTGTCCCAAGAGCCGGTGGTGTAGCCGATGGCGCCCGTGGCCTCGGGCAGGTATTGGCCGGATTCGGCGCGGGCAGACTTCGGAACGAAGTTGAGCGCGCCGCCCACCTTGCTGGGGCCAGAAATCGGCGACATCGGGCCGCGGATGACATCGATGCGGTCGCTCGCGCCGATGGGCGTCGGGAAGTTGCCATCGTTGTTCATCCGCTTGACGCCGCGGAAGTAGTTTTCAGATGACGTGCCCCGCACATCCAAAGAACCAGCCACGCCAAAGAAGGACGTCGTGAATGTGCCGGGCACGAAGGTCACGATGTCGTTGATGCTGGTGATGTTGAACTCGTTCAGGAACTCGGCGCTGATCGAACTGACCGCGCGCGGCGTCTCCAAGATGGTCTTGCCGAAGCCGAACACCGAATCCACCGGTTCGGTTTGCAAGATGCCCAAGTCGTCTTCGACGTCTTCTTGGGCCACAAACGTCTCCAGCTCCACCACCTCCTCGTCACCGGCCTCGCCTTCACCCGCGGCTTGGCTCGCCCCGAATGCAAGCGCAGCCACGCCGGCCACACCAATCCTCCACGCGCAGCGCCGGCGCGTTGTTGTTGCTGTCATCAATGCCCCTCCAGACTGAAATGAACGATGCCGTAAACAAGGCAAAGCGCATACCAAGTTCCGGCAGCGATGTTGCGACGGCGCACTCCTACCAGTGCGTGTCGCGGCGACTCGGCGTCCCCAAAGAGCCGAGAGCGCAATATAGCAAACTGCGTCGGCGCTTGCACCTTGAAGCGGCGCCTGGCGCCCAAAAAAAGAGCAAACGACGGTGCTGACGTCCGCCCCGCGAGGCGCTAAACGGCGGCGGCCGTCACCTCAACTTCCACCTTGAACTCAGGCCGGGCGAATCCGCGCACGGCGATGAGCGTCGACGCCGGCGGCGGGTCGGACACGAACTCGTCCCGTGCCGCCATGTACTCTTGGAAGTACGCGGCGTCTGTCACGAAGGCACATACCCGCACCGCGTCCTTGAGCGACATGCCGGCGGCGCGCAGCACCGCTTCGGCATTGCGGAAGCAGAGGCGTGTCTGCTCCGCCACCGAGCTCGGCGTCACGCCATCCGCGGCCACGCCCAACTGGCCGGACACGACCAGCCAACGGGCGCCGGCGGGCACGGCCACCCCGTGGCTGTAGTGGCCGAAGGGCGCCCGGATGGCTGCGGGGTTCAGAAACTGCTTCATGGTAGGCTCGCTGCCTCACCGTCGAGCACGGTCAAGCAAACAGCATATCCCGCTCCACTTCGGTGCGGCCGCCGATCATGAACGTTCGCCATTGGCAGGAAATGACGACCAGCGACTTCGGCTCGCTCTCGCCTGAACGCACGGTGGCGCTGTTGCCCCTCGGCGCCATCGAGCAGCACGGCCCGCACCTGCCGCTGTGTACGGACGCCACCATTGCCGAGGAGATGTGCCGCCGCGCCGCGGCGCTCGTGCCAGACGCGCCGGTGCTGGTGATGCCCACCCAACGCGTCGGCAAGTCCACCGAACACGCGCAGTTCGAGGGCACCCTCACCCACAGCGCCGAGACGCTGCTCAGCGCCTGGATGGAAGTTGGCGACAGCGTGGCGCGCGCCGGCGTGCGCAAACTCGTGTTCTTCAACGGCCACGGCGGCCAGCCGCAGATCATGGAAATCTGCTGCCGCGAGCTGCGCATCCGCCACGCCATGCTGTGCATCGGCGCCGGCGGCGGCAGCTTCGGCGCGCCGCCGGACAGTGCCGTGCCAGCCGACGAGCGGCGCTTTGGCATCCACGCCGGCACGGTGGAAACGTCGATCATGCTGCATCTCGCCCCCGAACTCGTGCGCATGGAACACGCGCAGGATTTCACCGGGCTGCTCGCCGAGGTCGAAGCGTCTTACGAGACGCTGCGGGTGATCGGCAGCACCTATGTTGGCTGGCAGGCGCAAGACCTGCACCCCAAGGGCTGTTCCGGCGACGCCCGCAAGGCCACCGCCGCCATCGGCAAGGCGTATGTGGAACACATCGCCCAGGGGTTGGCGAAGCTCTTGGCCGAGGCATCGCGCTATCCGCTGTCCCACATCCGCAACCGGGCGCCGTGACGCGCCTCGCTTGGCTTGCGCCGGCCATCTTGGGCTTGGCGGGGCACGCCAGCGAGCTCAGTGTGGTGCGACCAAGCGGGGAGCGCGCCACGTTTGCCATCGCCGCGCTGGATGAGAGCTTGGGGTTGAGTGCGCAAGCCGTGCCCAGCGACTTCATGTACCAAGTGGACAAGACGTTCCTCGGCTACGACTTGGGTGCGCTCATGGAACGTTTGGGCCTGCCCCTGCAAGCCGATTACCTCTTTGTTTGCGACGATGGCTACGAGGCCCTTGTGAGCGCCGAGCTGTTGACCGATGGCCATGTGCGAGGCTTTGTGGCGCGGGCGGACGCCGATGCAGCTCCCGGCGGCGCTTGGGCGCCGCTGCCGCCTGGCAATGCCGCAGTCAACTTGGCGCCGCTCTACCTCACTTGGCGCTCCGCGGCGCTCGGCGCCGATGCGCTCAGGAAGCTGCCTTGGCCCTATGGGCTGCGGGAGATTCGAGCCGTGAACGCCGGCGCCCGTGCGGCCCGCCTCATGCCGCCGGCGGCGGCGCCGCCGGCAGTGCGCGAAGGCTTCGCCGTGTACCGCGAGGAGTGCATCAAGTGCCACCGCCTGCTTGAGGCCGGCGGCACGTTGGGGCCAGACCTCGCGTTGAGCGCGATGGTGAAGTTCTTCGACCACCCGACGCTGGTGGAAGTGATCGCCAACTTCCACCGCTACTACCCGGAGTCCAAGATGCCGAACTACGCCAGCGAGCAGCCGGAACTCAATGTCCCGGCAGTGGCGCGCTACCTTCAGTTCATGGCGATGGCGGCTGGCCCCACTCGCGGCGCAACTCGGAGCGCACCACCAGCCGTCCAGCCTTGAAGGTGGCCAGACGCGGCGGCGGGCTGGCGATGGCCGCGAGCGGATCGGCTTCGTCGAGCACCACCAAGTCTGCCGGGGCGCCGTCCTCCACCCGCGCTTGGCTGCCATCAAAGGCGTGCGCTGCATTGCTGGTGCCGAGTTGCAGCGCCCCGCGCAGTTGGGCGGTGGATGTCAACTGCCCCACCATTGCGCACAGGTGCGCGGAGTAGAGCGGATCGTAGTTGCCGAACGGATTGAACGCATCGCGCACGTTGTCTGAGCCGGCCGCCACCACGACGCCGCGCTCGATGAGTTCGGCCACCGGCGCCATGCCGCGCGGCGGCGGCCAATGGCCACGCCCCAGCAGCGTGAGGTTGCAGGCAGGCAGCGCCGCCACCGAGATTCCCGCCGCCGCCACGGCATCCATCGTCGCCCGCGCTTCGTCCAACGGCTGAAAGCCCAGCGAACAACAGTGGCTGGCTGTGGCGGGCAGGTCTAGCCCCAAGGCGAGCATGCGTTGCGCGAGGCACGCCAGCGTCCTGCTGGCGGGGGCTTCCGTCTCGTCCATGTGCAGATCGAGCGGCAGATCGAGGGCCCGCGCCGCCGCCAAGGCGGCTGCCACGCTGGCGTCGGGATCCGGCGCCAACGCCGGCACGCCGCCCACCACATCCACGCCCAAGCCCACCGCCGCCTCCAACAGCGCCCGCCCCTCCGGCGCCTCGAAGCGCGCCATCGCCACGAACTGCAAGTCGATGCTTTGGCGGAATCGACGCCGCACTCCCTGCATCACCTCGATGACGGACAGATCTTGCCGGCTGTGCAAGTTCAAATGGCTGCGCAGCTTGGTGACCCCGCTCACGAGGGCGGCGGTCACGCCGCGCTCGGCGTTGCGCTCCACATCAGCCAGCGAGCGCTTCTCGGCGATGCGCCGGAAACGCTCGATGGCGCCGGCCAAGGTGCCGTCCGGGTTGTCGATCGCCGAGTACGTTTTATCCAGATGCGCGTGAATCTCCACCAAGCCCGGCAACACCAACCGCCCCTGCACATCCCACCGTCTGCAATCCGCGCTGAGCGCCGCATCGGCGCCAACGAGGCGCACACGGCCATCGCGCAGCAGCAAGTTGACCTTGCCGTTGCCTTCGACGAGCCGCGCGTTGGCGAGCAGCCACGTCATGCCGCGTCCATTGCCCGCAGGTGGCCGGGGTTCAACAGACCCGCTGGATCCCAACGCTTCTTGGCGGTGAGGAAGGCATCTCCGTACCAGCGCGTGTCATCGTCCAGAAAGTAGGTGTGCGGATTGCTGACGCGAATGGCGTCGGATTCGCAGTAGGCGATGAGCTCCGCCAGCCGCTCTGGGCTCTTGAACGCCACGATGCTCAAGCCGGCGGCGGCGACGCGGCCATCCACCTTGATGAACTCCACATGCTCGAACACCTCGTTCGGGAAGCGACGGCGGCGGGCTTCCATTTGCTCGTGCATGCGGTCGATGTCAAAGCGATCTTGCAGGTAGGTGAGCGAGGCGTCCGCCTTCATGGCCCACTGCGTGGTGTGGTTCCAAGTGTAGTCATAGAGCTGCGCGCCGCGCGGCGCCGGGGGGCGCGGCTGATCGTGAAACGTGACGCGCCCGCCAAGGCCGCGCGCGAGGGGTTCGACCACCGCCGGCGGCGCATCGGTGTAGAGAAACAGCGCATGGGCGCCCTCCGGGCAGATGCCGCGACGCATGAGCGGCACAAAGAAGCTGGGGATGGGCCACTCGAAGGCGGTGACGAGGCGTTTCTTGATCGCGTCGTTCTCCGCGAGTTCACGGCCCGCCGTCAAACACGTCGTCAAGTCTTCGAACGCAATGGCGTACTGGTGCCAAGGCGTCTTCGGCGCCAGCGCCAGCGTGACCTCCACCACGAACGCGGTGAGGCCGCAGTTGTGCAACACGCCCTCAAGGTTTGCCCCAGCGACGCGCTCGCGCCGCGGCGACGGCTCGACGGTGAAGATGTCCACGGCCGGCACGTTGCCGCGCTCGCGCAACAGGCCCCACTCGATGGAGCCGACGCCGCCGGAGCCGCCCGTGACGAAGCCGGCGGCGGACGACGTGGGCACCGTGCTGGGAAACATCCTGAGTTCCGCGTCCACCGTGGCGGCGGCCTTCTCGATGTCGTGCAGGATCACTCCAGCCTCCACCTGCGCCGCGCCCGCGTCCAAGTGAATGATGCGGTTGAGCCGCTTGGTGTTGACGAGCATGCCGCCATGCAGTGGCACCCCTTGGCCATAGTTGCCGGTGCCGGCGCCGCGCGGCGTTAGCGGCGCACCGTGCCGCGCCGCCACCCCGACCACGCGCCTGAGCTCGTCTTGCGTGCCGGGCAAGACGATGACGTCCGCTCGCTTGTCTTCCAGCTGCGGGATGAGCACCGGCGAGAAATGAAAGCAATCCCGGGAACCGGCCGCCAAGCGCTTCGGATCCACGGTGACGTGGCGCGGCCCAACGATGTCCTTGAGTTCCGCGACGGCTTCATCCAAGCCTGCCGTCCAATCATGCTTCACCATCCGCCACCCCCAAGTGCCGCCACTGAAACCGTTGGTCACTGGCCGCTGGTTGGATAGGATGCCCTTTTCCGGCGGCCTCGCGGTGCCATTATCTGGCAGGCGCGCGTCCTGCGCGAGGGCGGCGGCGCCAGCGAAGCGCCGCGGGATGGGCGCCGCGGCATTGACGTCCGCGACCGCACAGGGGAGGAGGATCACATGGCGCATGGTTTCGGCAACACCGACGCGACGGCGACAAGACGCGCCGCGCAGGCCCTGTTCGTGGCCGCGGTGGCCCTGTTCTCGCTGCTCGTGGCGCTCAACAACATCACGGACTATGGCTCGAACCTCGCCTTCGTCCGCCATGTGCTGAGCATGGACACCACGTTGGAGGGCAATAACCTGATGTGGCGGGCCCTAGAGGCGCCTTGGATGCATCACTTGAGCTACGCCGTCATCATCGCCGCGGAGGTCGCCACCGGCGCCTTTTGCGCAGTCGGCGCTTGGCGGCTTTGGCAGAGCCGCCACCGTGGCGCCGCCGCCTTCGCCGCCGCCAAGGGGCTCGCCACCGTGGGGTTGACCATCGGCATCCTGCTTTGGTTCACCGGTTTCTTAACCATCGCCGCGGAGTGGTTCCTGATGTGGCAGTCGCAGGAATGGAACAGCCAGCAACCGGCGTTCCGCTTCGTGATGGTGCTGTTCGCGACGCTCATCTTCCTGCATCTGCCGGAAGGCGAGGCACCCACGGAGCGGGGCTAGCGCCGATGCCGAGCGCTCCCGCCAACCGACCTACGCAGCCCACCCCGTACTGCATCTGCGCGCCGGTGTCTCAGCGCGCCCTTGATGCCATCCTCGAGCAATCCGGCGCCGGCGCCTACAAGGACACGCACCCGTGGCAGTTGGCGCAGGAGCTGCTCGAAGCGGCGCGGCAAAGCGACCAAGCGTTGCCGCTGCTTCTCGCCGTTGGGGAACCGCTCACATTCTCTTGGTGGGCGGAGATTCTCGACATCCACATCGTCGCATTTCGCCGCGGCACTTGGGAGACGCGCTGCGAATTCTCCACACTCAGCCCGGTCCACGCCATCTTCCAACCCCTCGACAGCATCGCCCTGTACCCAGGCGCGGAGCAGCGCCGGCGCGAAGCATTGGAACCGATTGCGCCGCACCGGCAGTTTCTGGATGCGCGGCTGCTGCATCCGTACGCGATCTGCGAGACGCCGGCCTTCATCGGCGCGCCGCCCTCCCAAGCCGCTGGCGACGCTTTGGGCGGCGCGTTAAGGATGGCAAACGCTGGCCGGTGAGTTAGACGCCGGGTGCGCCGCCGTGCTAGGTTCGCTGGGTTGAAGCCCTGCGCCGGTCGGGGCCAAGCGTCGGGTGACGCACTCGCCGGCAATGGCAACCCATCACCCACGTACCGTGGAGGTCATTGCGTTGAGCACCCCCGGCTCGCGACTCGACGGCAAAGTCGCGGTGATCACTGGCGGCGCGAGCGGCATCGGCGCCGCCACGGCGCGTCTCTTCACCCACCAAGGCGCGCGGGTGCTGCTCGCCGACATGCAGGACGAAGCCGGCGCCGCCTTGGCGGAGGAACTTGGCGCCGCGGCACGATTCGAGCGCGTCGACGTCACGGCCGAGGCCGATGTCGCGAAGGCCGTGGCCGCGGCGGAGCGCGAGTGGGGTCGCATCGACTGCATCTTCAACAACGCCGGCTTCGGCGGCGCCTTGGGCCCGCTTGACGAAACATCCGAAGCAGACTTCGCCATCACCTTGGATGTGCTGGTGAAGGGCGTCTTCTTCGGCATGAAACACGCCGCGCCCGTGATGAAGCGCCAGCGCTCTGGCTCCATCATCAACACCGCCTCCATCGCTGCGCTGCAGGGTGGCTGGGCACCGCACATCTACAGCGCCGCCAAGGCGGCCGTGGTGGCCCTCACCCGCTCGGTGGCATTGGAACTGGCCGAATGGAACGTGCGCGCCAACTGCATCTGCCCCGGCCTCATCGCCACTCCCCTTGCGGTGGGCCGCGGCTTCACAGACCAAGTGGTGGCGCGCTTTAAGGACGCCATGGCCGACGAGCAACCCATCCAGCGCGTCGGCGAACCAGAGGACATCGCGCACTGCGCCCTGTGGCTTGCCAGCGACGAATCGACCTTCGTCACCGGCCAAGCCCATGTGGTGGACGGCGGCGCGACGCTGGGGCGGGCGTGGAACGCGCAACCGGCTTGGATGCGGCGGCAGCGGCCCATCACCGTGTATCGCCCACCGGGGCGCTGAGTACCACCGCTCGCCAGCGCACAGAGGGACGCTCAGCCCAGCCCAGCGGACCACGTCGCTGCTGGGCTTCGCCAACCTGCTGATCGCCGAACGGAGCTTGGCGGCGTGACTGCGGCGGCGGTACGCCCGGAAGGCAGCGAAGAGGCCGGAAACGGCATTGAAGCGGCCGAATCGCACCATTTTCGCGGCGGTTCCTCGCCGAAACCGCCTTTGCCGACTTGCAGCCGTCGATCGACGCCCTATTCAGCCCCCCTAGCGGACTGATTTCTTGCCGGGCGTCTCCAAGTTCTGCAGATCGATCTTCGCTTGCAGCGTCAGGGCGCCGCCCACACTCGGTGCCGCGCCCGAAGCGCGCTCGGTGGTTTCCACGATCACGCCGAGTTCAACAACCCGATTCATGACCCTGCAGCCGCCGCTGTCGTCGCAGGTGTATCTGACCCCATTCTCCACCACGTAGCCGCCATTGCTGAACCGGATGGTCACGTCGGAACCGGAAACGCTGACCGACGCGTTGGACGTGGTGTCGGGAGCCCAGCGCCCAGTGGGCATGGAAGTGATCGTGTCGCCGACTCCATGGCGCGTTCCGCCGCCGCCACCAGTGCCGTCGTCGTTTTGGGTTCGTCCTTCGCCAATGGCAGACCAGCGGCCCGAGTGCGACCGGATGGCAGCCTCACAAGAGCTCGAGTCGCGGAGCCGATACCGAAACTGGTAGGTGGTCGCGGACTCCAATTCGGTTATGTCCAGATAGATGTTCGCTCGGCCGGACCGTTCGGGCGGCCCAAACGTCCGACACCCGTAGGACCACCAGACAGTGTCCTTTCGCCGGAGCTGGATATCGAACGTGTAAGTCGTGCCGGCCGAGACTCTCCAAGGCCATTGAAAGCGCACGCTAGTGCTGGCATCGCCCGCAGTCGTCCCTGTCGTCGGCGCCGGCGGCGCTGCTGGGCCACCGATCTCCTCGACGCGCCAGTCGAAGCTGTTCGAGCCCGTGCCGCAACTCCATTGGCCAGAGCCCGACGCGATGGCGTCGAAGGTCAGCCGGTAGTTGCAACGACCGCTTTGGTAGGTCAGCGTCACCGTCCCCGTGTTTGGACCGGTGTTCTCGTAAACGTAGCGGCCGTGGAGCGCTCGTGACCGATAGGTCTCGTCGAACTCGCCGCCCCTCACGAAATCGATGTAGTCGGTGACGCGGTTCGTCGCTAGCCGTTTGCCGACGAAGCGCGCGTCGAATGCCGCTTGGTCCGCTGGAGCGACTTGGGTGACGCCCCGCTGTGGGAGCGGGAAATCGGTCGCCGACGTGGACGTGGACAGGTTGCTCAAGTGTCCGGTGGCGCTTTCCAACAGGCTCATCACATGGATGTCGCGGTTGCTGGTGACGAACAGCCGCCATTTGCCAGAGCCGTCGCCGAGACGGCCGGTCAGGCTGCTGTGGCCCCGTTCCAGTTGCGCTGCAGTGATGGAACGCGCCTCTCCCGCAGGCACCGAAAGGCTAACCTCAGAGGTGAGCGTTCCTTGGTCGTCCACGCCGGCGATGGTGACTCGGGCGCTGCCCCCGGTCGGGTTGACCAGCCGCAGCCGGCTGGCCTGCCGGCTGTTGCTGCCGGGGTTGAAGACCGGCACGAGATGGCGGGTTTCCGGCTTGCGCGCCGTGTCGTGCATGCTGGTGAGGAACCCATCTTGGGTGCGGATGTAGGCCAGCACCTCAAGGTTCAGGTCGCTGGTCAGGACAAGGCGCCAGTCACCCGTGCCGCCGCCAATGCCGGTGATTCTCCTAGACGAGTCGCCCATCTCCAGATGGTCGGAGTTGAAGTTCATCACACCCCAAGGATCGAAGGATAGCTGGAAGGCGTCGAATGTCCGGCCGCTGTCGTCGATGGCGCGAACGCTGACGGTTCCCGAGTCGTTGGAGTGGTTGACGATGCGAGCAAAGCTCTGCTGCGTGGCGTTGGATGCCGAAACGAACAGCGGGATCTCATAGTCGGCCGCCAGCGCCGCCTGGCAGCACAGCAGTGTTAGCGCGAGACGGAGGGGGCTCCCCGATGGGCGGGCGCGTCTGCGATCAATCAGAGAGCGGAGAGAACGCTTGCTATGCCTCTTGGGACCACCCTCAGCTTCCGGGGGGGGGGGGGGGGGGGGATAATCTGCTGCATTGTTTAGGTTTCCCGCTCCTTGTTGATGTGCGGCTGCCAACGCCGCACATTGGGCGAGTTTGGCTGCCCTCGCGTTAAAACGCAAGCCTAGGTAGATGACCCATCCACGTCACTCCGCGGTTCGCCAGACACGCACGTTCGACATCCCTCAGCTCTCGCCAGCCATCAACCCGCGCTGCGGGATACTCGCCGCCTTCGCCACCGTTCGATCGCCATGCCCCATGTTGACCAAGCGCATCTCACCGGACCTCGTGGCAGCCGAGGCGCCCATCAGTGGCGATGTGGCCCAGTTCAGTTCCTGTGCTTCGCTCACGGCGAATCCGCTGAAATGGGCGCCGCAAGATGGGCGAAGTGACCAAAGAGGCGACCACGCTGGAAGCTGTCGGTGAAGGTGCCGTGCCGCTTCAAGCAGATGGAAGACTCCATTCGGGGCCTCGCGTGCGCGGGTTGCGGGCAACGACCTCTTCAACGGCACTGGCACTCGTTATCGCCTGCTGTCTGGCGCTGCCGGCGCGCTCGGCCGGCACACAGGAGGCGGCAGACAGCGCAGAGGAGCAAGAGAGGGTCAGGCCGATTGACGAACAACTCTGGGATGCGGAAGGCCCTGAGCCCGTATTCGGATTCCCGCGGCATCGGCAATTCGGTTAAGATGCCGCTGGCGTCAGCTAAGGGGGGAAGCCGCATTGCGAAAGCATTCTCACACCACCGACGAGGGCGAGGAGCAGATCAACCTGACGCCCATGCTGGACGTGGTGTTCATCATGCTCATCTTCTTCATCGTCACGGCCACCTTCGTCAAAGAGGTGGGGCTCGACGTCAATCAGCCTGAAGACGACAAGCCGAAAACGGTAGACCCCGACAAGCGCAGCATCGTCGTGCGCATCACCAGCCGCGATCGCATCATCATCGCTCAGCGCGACGTGGATTGGCGCTCGGTGCGCGCCAACATCGAGCGCCTGCACGCCGAGAATCCGGAAGCGCCGGTGGTCATCCAACCGCACCCGAACTCGCGCACGGAAAGCATGGTGCATGTGATGGATTCGGCGCGTCAGGCCGGGGTCTTCAGCGTGTCGTTGGCGGCGGGGAGTTGACGCCCCAAGCAAGTTTGCCGCCACGCGCGGTTTGATCGACCTTCGCTCAGACACCGTCACCCGCCCCACCGCGGCGATGCGCCGCGCCATGGCCGCGGCCGAGGTGGGCGACGATGTGTATGGGGAAGACCCGTCCGTCAACGCCCTCGAGGCGGACATCGCCGAACGTCTCGGCTTTGAAGCTGCCGTCTTCGTTGCCAGCGGCACGCAATCCAATCTATGCGCCCTGCTCTCGCATTGCGGGCGTGGCGACGAGTTCATCGCCGGCCACCACGCCCACACCTATCTCTTCGAGGGCGGCGGCGCGGCAGCGCTGGGTGGCATCCAACCACAACCACTCCCCTTCGCAGCCGATGGCACGGTGGCCTTGGACGCCGTCCGCGCCGCCATCAAGCCGGACGACGATCACTTCGCGCGTACGCGCCTGCTTTGTTTGGAGAACACCCAAGCCGGCAAGCCGCTGCCGCTCAGCTACCTGCACCGCGCCCGCGCACTGTGCGATGCGCAGGGGTTGCGCATGCATCTCGATGGCGCGCGCCTGTTCAATGCGGCGATCGCGTGCGGGGCGGACGCTGCGGACATCGCTGCCACGGCGCACTCGGTGTCCGTTTGCTTCTCCAAGGGGCTCGGGGCGCCCGTCGGTTCCGCGCTGGTTGGCGATGCGCCGTTCATCAAGCGGGCGCGGCGCTGGCGCAAGATGCTCGGCGGCGGCATGCGCCAAGCCGGCGTGCTGGCCGCCGCGGCGCGGTACGCCCTGCACCACCATGTGGAGCGCTTGAGCGACGATCATGCTCGCGCCGAGCGCTTGGCGGCCGCCTTGGCCGCCTTGGGCCACAGCGTGACACAGCACACGAACATGGTGTTTGTCGGCCCCGAATTGGCGAGCGCCGGCGACGCTTTGGCCGCACACGGCATCCACATCGAGGACGAACGCTGGGTGCTGCACCTCGACGTCGGCGACGCCGACGTGGAGGCCGTGCTGGAAGCCGTTAAATCGTTACCAGACCCGCGATAGCCCCAGTGAGCCAGCCGACGATCGTGCCTGAAATCAACGCCTTAGGCGCTAGAGCCAAGAACTCGGCGCGCCGCTCTGGGATCAGCGTCGAGAGCCCGCCGATGAGGATGCCCAAGCTGCCGAAGTTGGCGAATCCGCACAGGCCGTAGGTGAGGATGAGCCGGGTGCGCTCGCTCAACTCGGCTGGGTCCGCGGCGCTGAGTTGCAGATAGGCGATGAGTTCGTTCAGCACCAACTTCACGCCGAGCAGCGTGCCGGCGAACGACGCTTGTTCCCACTCCACCCCCATCAGCCACGCCACCGGCGCAAATGCCCAGCCGACCACCCGTTCCAAGGCCAACGGCGCGCCGAACACCGTGACGACGCCGACCACATGGTTGGCGAGGGCGATCAGGCTCACCATCACGATGACCATGGCGCCGATGTTGACGACGAGGCGCGTGCCGTCCGCCGCGCCCCGAGCGACGGCGTCGATGACGCTGGCGTAGTGCAGCGAATCTGCAAGCCCCTCGCCGTCGGTGTGGCCGTCTTCTGGAATGATGATGCGCGCGATGACGACCGCGCCCAACACGTTGACCACGGAGCCGACCAAGATGTGCCCCAGCGCGCCATCGATGACCGGTGCCAGCACGCCGGCGTAGAGCACCATGATCGAGCCCGCCACGGTGGACATGCCGCAGGTCATCACGACGAACAGCTCCGAGCGTGAGATGTGCGCGAGATAGGCGCGGATCGCCAACGGCGCTTCCACCATGCCCAAGAAGACGCTGGAAGACGCCGCCACGCCCACCGCGCCGCCAACGCCAAGCGAGCGCTTGAGCGCCCACGCGAAGCCGCGGATGACCACCGGCAGCACGCGCCAATGCCACAACAGCGCCACCAGCACGCTGAACACCAATATCTGCGGCAGGATGCGGAACGCGAAGATGTACGGCGCCGTCTCGGCGGTCACCTCAAACGGCAGCTCGTCGCCACCCAAGAAGCCAAACATGAGCGATGAGCCGGCTGTGGTGGCGATCTCGATGGCGGCCACGACGTGGTTGACGAGCAGCAGGCCTTCCTTGACGAGCGGCGCGCGCAGCAGCAAAAAGGCAAAAGTGAATTGCAGCGCCACCCCAATGGCCACGGGCGCCCAGCGCACTTCGCGCCGCCGTTCGCCGATGGCCCAAGCAATCGCCAGCACCGCGAGGACGCCCAAGGCTCCTTGCACCAGCGCACCTCCCCTCTTAAGGTAGCCCAAGCATACTTGACTGGACGCCGCTCCCACGCAATGGCACACACCGTGACAAGCGCTGCGCCCGGCAAGTGCCGCCCGGCGCAAATTCTCGTCACGGGGGCCATCGCCATCGACTACTGCGCCACCTATCCGGGCCGCTTCGCCGCCCTGCCCCGCCACGACGGCATCAACCTCTCCATTCAGGTGGAGCGGCTTGAGCGGCGCTTCGGCGGGTGCGCGGCAAACATCGCTTACAGCTTGGCGTTGTTGGGCCACGCGCCAACGCCTTGCGCCTTCGTAGGGGAAGATTTCGACGGTGCCTACCGGAACCACTTGGCAGCGGCCGGCGTGGACTTGGCGGGCATTGTGGCCGCGCCGGATGCGCCCCACTCGGCGCGGGGCTTTGTGTTCACAGACCGCGACGGCAACCAGTTCACGAGCTTCTTCTCCGGCCCCGCCCGTGAGGCTCACCTTGGCGAGCCCCTTGCCGCCCTGCTCGGAACGCGCCAATTCGACTACGCCGTGTGCGCTCCGGATCTCGCGCCGAACATGATCGCGGCAGCGCGGCTCTTGAACGACGCCGCCATTCCATTCCTCTGCGACCCTGGGCAATGCCTTACGGACTTCTCGACGGGGCAGATGCGCGAGCTTGTCGGCTTGGCTCAAGAATTGGTGGTGAATCGCTACGAGTTCGAGACGCTGCGCGAGCGTTGCGGCGAGGTGCCTGACGTACAGCGCATGCTGGTCACCCTCGGCGCCGATGGGTCGCGTTGCGGCGCGCTGTCCGTGCCGGCGGCGCCGGCGCGGGAAGTGGCGGATCCCACCGGCTGTGGCGACGCCTGGCGCGCTGGCTACGTCGCGGCCTCGCTCCGTGGGGCACCTCTGCGGGATGCCATGCGCGCCGGCGGCAGCGCGGCAGCCATGAGCCTAGAAGCGCGTGGCACCCAAAGCCATCGCTTCGACGAATTCGCCGCCCGTTACGCGGCGGTTTGGGGAGACTGCCCGCAATGGCTGGCAGGCTTCCCCACGTCGACGCAGTCCGCTGTGGCGGGGGACGCATGAGCGCTGGCCACATCATCCTGCTGAACGGATCGTCCAGCGCCGGCAAAACCACGCTTGCGCTCATGTTGCAGCAGATACTTGAAGCGCCATATCAACACATCGCCCTCGACCAGTTCCGCGACGGCATGCCGGCGCGCTATCGCGGCCTGAACGCCCCGCCCGGCGCACCGGGCGCATCGGGGCTCAACGTGGTGCCGGTAACGCTGGACGGCCAACCCGTCACGGAGGTGCGATTCGGCGCGATGGGGCAGCGTGTGCTGCGAGGCATGAGGCGGGCCATGGCCGCCTTCGCCCAACACGGCGGCAACGTCATCGTCGACGACTTGATGCTTGAGCACGCCTTCCTGATGGACTACCTGAAGGCCTTCGACGGCTTGGCCGTCACGTTCGTGGGCGTCCGCTGTCCGCTGCATGTCGCCAACGCCCGGGAAGCCACCCGCCCCGGACGCTTTCCGGGCACCGCGACCTCCCATTTCCACCGTGTGCATGAACACTGCGAATACGACGTGGAAGTGGACACCTCGATGGCCACGCCAAGGCAATGCGCGGAACGGGTCGCGCAGGCGGCGGTTGCACCGGGCGAAGCGTTTGCCCGGCTCAAGGCCAAGTTCGGCGTAGGCTAAGCGACCGCGCCCCCGGGCTGGCCCGTTGCTGACTACAATGGCCGTGGACTGAAAACCGCCGCCTACGTCGCATCGCTCGCTGGCGGCGTTCTCTGGAAGGAGATTGGAAAATGGACATGTCTGAACCGGTCGATTCGCGTCGCATGTGCTTCCAACAGGGCAAGGCCTACGTCTACTTGAGCGACGACCATGCCGAGATCGTCACAGAGATGCCGAACGGCGTTGTCTCGCGGCACCGCCTCGCCGACCACACCGTCGTCCGGACTTGGCCGGACGGGCGCGTCCAACGATACCGGAAGGGCGATCCCGAGGACCTCGAGTGTCCCTACATACCCCCGCAATGCGACTGACCGCGTGCCACGCCTAGTTGTCGTGATCGGTGCCAATGGGGCCGGCAAAAGCACATGGTGCCGTCATCATCGCCGCGAAATCCCCACCCACTTCTATGACGCCGACAGCATTGCCCAAGGGTTGGGAAACTACGACGACCCCGCGCTTCAGCGCGAAGCCCGTGCGCTGGTGAACCGGCGCATAGAGGAACACTTGGCGAAAGATCAGTCTTTCGGCTTCGAGAGTACATATTCCGGAGCGTCCCGCCCGAACTTCGTGCGCCGCGCGCACCAGCTAGGATACGACACGCAGGCCATCTTCATCGGCACCTACGACGCGAGCCTCAACATCGAGCGAGTCTTCACGCGGGTCCAGCAGCGCACCGGCCACGATGTGCCCGCCGAGGAAATTGTCCGGCGATGGACCGCTTGCCAGGAGAACCTCTTGCGAACCGTGGATGTGCTCGGCGGAATCCGGCTCATCGACAACACGGCTCACTCGCCGGTCACGCTCGCCCGCCTATCGGGGCGATCCATCGTCCGAGCGGTCAAACCGCTGCCGCCTTGGGCCACTCGGCTCGCCACCGCGATTCAACGGGGCCAGAACACTTTGACAGGCGATGGACTGGAGCGCTGAGAGCCCGACGCTTCCCCGCGCGTTTGCGCAGGCTCGCCGTCGCGCTGTCGGCGCACGGGCCGAATATCGTGTGGTAGCCGCTAGGCGGCTGCGGCGGCCAGCTTGGCGGTGATCAGCGGGATGCGGTCGTTGCCGAAGTACATGTCGTCGCCGTCCAAGAACATCGTCGGCGAGCCGAAGCCGCCGCGCTCGATCAGTTCGTCGGTGTTCTGCCGCAAGCGATCCTTGTAAGGCTGCGACGCGATCTTGGCGAAAAACGCATCGGCATCCATGCCGCAGGCGGAGACGATGGGGCGCAGCACGGCGTCTTGCGAGATGTCCTCCAAATCGCCCCAATAACGCTGGAACACGCGCCGCGCGTAGTCCACCAAGCAGCCTTCCTCGATGGCGACGAACGCGCCGCGCATGGCCTTCACGCTGTTCACCGGAAACACCGGCGGCTGGCCGATGGCGATGCCGACGTGGGCTGCCCAATCCTGCAAGTCCTTGGCGTAGTACTTCGCCTTCGGCCGCACCGGCTTGGCGCGGCCTTCATAGACACTTGGGTTCACGGTGTTGAAGACGCCGCCAACCAAGAACGGACGCCACTCGATGGCGACTGGCTGCCCAGACGCAGCCGCTTGGATGCGCTCGAACGCAAGATATGTCCAAGGGCTTGAACAGTCGAAGAAGAACTCTAGCTGGCGCATCGCTGGCGAGCATATCATGGCGGCGTCTCAGAGCTGGCGGGGGCCATGGAGAACATCGAACTGCTCGACGACATGCGCCGCATGCTCGACGCCGCCGAGCGCGTGGTCGTCTTCACCGGCGCAGGAATCAGCACCGAGTCTGGCATTCCAGACTTCCGCAGCCCCGGCACCGGCATCTGGAACAAGGTGAAGCCGATCGAGTTTCAGGACTTCATGGCATCCGAGGCCGTGCGCCAGGAGTCTTGGCGGCGGCGCTTTTCGAGCGATCGCAAGATGGAATCCGCCAAGCCCAACAACGGCCACAAGGCGGTGGCGAAGCTGGTGGAGCAAGGCAAGGCCATCGGCGTCGTCACGCAAAACGTGGACAACCTGTTTCAGGATGCCGGCGTGCCGGATGAACAGGTGGTGGAGTTGCACGGCAACGCGAGCTACGCGAAGTGCCTGCAGTGCGCGCTGCGCTACGAGTTGGCAGACATCGAGCAGCAGTTCAAGCGGCTCGGCAATGTGGCGCCTTGCAGCCGCTGTGGCGGCATCATCAAAAGCGCCACCATCTCCTTCGGCCAAGCGATGCCGGAAGACGCCATGCGGCGCGCCCAGGAACTCACGGAACAGTGCGACCTGATGCTCACGATGGGTTCCACCCTGCTGGTCTATCCGGCGGCTGCCTTCCCCGAACACTGCAAGCGCCGCGGCGGCGTTTTGGTGATCCTGAACCGCGAGCCGACGCCTTTGGACAGCATTGCAGACCTCGTGGTGCATGGCGAGATCGGCGCGGCGCTCTCCTATGTCGTCGGCATCAACTGACGCCGGTTAGGCGCTGCCCGCTTCCCGCCGCCCTCAGCCGCCCTAGCGGGTGGCGGTGAGCAGCCGATCCGCAAACGCTTCGATGTGCGCCACCCGATTGCAGGTGGTCACCTCCAAGCAGTGGGGCGCGTAACGGCGCATCTCGGAATCCCCTTCGCTCCACTGGTCGCGGGTTTCGGGGTTTAGCCAGAACACCTGCTTCACACGTCGGGCAAGCTCCTTGAAGATGGCCGTGCCGGGGTCGAAGTAGTTATTCCGGCCGTCACCCAAGACAATGATGGTCGAGCGGTGGTTGAGGCCTTGGCCGCACAGCTCGCGAAAGTCCCGCAGGGCGCGGCCATAGTCCGTGGCGCCCTTGCCCCACGCAAAGAGCGCCTCCTCCACCGCCGCCTCGGCCGGTTTGCCGGCGAACGTGTCCGTCACCTCGCCCAGCACGTTGGAGAAAGCGAAGGCGCGCAGATTGGGCAAGAGGTCGTTCAGCTCATATAGAAAGAGCAGCAGGAACCGCGCCACGCGCGCCACCGAGTCGCTCACATCGCACAGCACATACACCCGCGCTTGCTCACGGGTGACGCGCCGCCAGCGCAAGTCGAACAGCACGCCATCGTGGGGCAGGTTGCGGCGCAGCGTCCGCTTCAAGTCCAATAGGCCGCGGGCTGCGCGGCGGCGCTTGCGGCGGTGAGCGCGGGCCAAGCGCTCGGCCAGCCGCTCGACGGCGCGCCGCACCTCGTCGTGATACGCGACAGGCAGCCGCCCCAAGTTGGATTTGAGCGCCGCCGCCACCAGAGACCGTTTGCCCGTCGCGTCCACATGCAAACGGTATTGTCCGTCCACATAGACGCCGATCTGCTCGCGCAGGTACTGGCGCACATAGCGCAGCGCCGGGGCGCCGTCCCCTGCCCCGCCGCCGGCGACCCATGCGTCGAGCTCCTCCACGCCAAGGGCGCGAGCGATGCCGGCGACATGGAAGCGCTTCTCGCGCAACGAACGGATGTCCGCGATGCCGGCGCGCTCCGCCGCGGTGTGCGTCAAGAGCGCCAAGGAGTCCCGGTCGTCGTCCAGCACGCTGGCCACCGCGCCGAGCGCGTTCGGCGACAACGTTTGGTCCAGCCCTGCCAGCAGCGCGTCGCGATCGGCGCCGGCGAGCAGCGTTCGCTTCGCCGGTTCGCGGAAGGCCAGCTGCAGGAAGAACCGCTCGAAGGCGTCGTCAAAGCGCGTTTTGTCCTCGCGGGACTTGGCGAGGGCCATGCCGAGCGAATCGCGCAGCAGGCGCTTGTCGGCGACACCCACCAAGGAAGCCACGGCGAACGCATCCAAGGTTTCGGCCGGCGAGACGCGCACATCGGCGTTGCGCAGCGCCTGCACAAAGCGCGCGAGGGTGACCTCCATCGCTGTGGATTATATCTTTGCGCCCCCGCATCCCAACCGGCTCCGCCAATGCAGAGCGTGAAGGCAGCAATCGCCAAGCTGATGCCGTCTTGGCCGGTGCAGCGCATCCACAACGTTCGCCACTTGCCCGGCGGCTATGCCAACGACAACTACCGCTTCGACTTGGATGGCAGCACCTTCGTTGTGCGCGTTCCGTGCGCGTCGGCGCCGCCGCAGAGCGGTTTGTCTGGCGGCGACGGTCCCGCCCGCGCCGCGGAGCGGCGCTATTTGGCGCTGGACGCGGCGCCGGAATTGGTGGCGTTGAATGTTGAGAGCGGCGCGATGCTCACGCGCTGGATCGATGGCGCACTCTTCGCCGCGTCGCCGCCAACCCCCGCCAAGGCGGGCGCGTGGCTCGCTTCGCTGCATGCGGCCATTCCCGCCGGCGTGCGCAGCTATGATCCGATCGCAGCAGCGCGGGCAGATTTGGCGTCCGTTGCGGATGTGGCGCCGGCGGCCGCGGCGGCATTGGCGCGCGGCTGGCGCCCGGCGGCTCAACGCGGCTGCCACAATGACCTCAATCCTTGGAACGTGATCAAGGCTGCCGAGGGCTGGCGCACCTTGGATTGGGAGCTGGCCGGCGACAACGATCCCCTCTTTGACGTGGCGGCGTTGGCGCACGGCTTGGGCTACGACAGGGAGGCATTGGCCGACTTGCTTAAGGCGTACGCGCCGGCGCCGCCCAAGGCAGACCAGATGCGCGACGCCCAAGTCGCCTTTCAATTGCGGGAATATGCATGGGCGCGGCGTCAACAGCAGCTTGGCAACGCGCGCCCAGAAGTGCGCGAACAGGCGCAAGCGTCAGCCGCGGCGCTAGCCGATCTCGTTCAAGGCCCTGAGCGCTGACGCGAGGCGGGCGTCCCCGGCGCCCGCCACAATCCCGAACTGCTCGCCGCGCGCCACGAGTTCCGCTTGGTAGATCGCAAACAGGCGCTCCCGATCCCGCGGGGATTCGCGCAGCGGGTCCGGCGCCCACGGCAGATCTGGACGCGTGAGCAGATACCGCCGCCGCGGCCGCCGCGCCAGCGCATCCGTCAGCCAAGCAGGCGGCGGCCCGTACTTCTCGCGCCACCAAACTAGAATGACCAACAGATCCGTGTCGAGTACAAGGCGCGTGGGACGAAGATGGAGGGCAGCCGCTTCCGCCGCCATCTGCCCCTTGCCGATGCGTTCGACGTCCCGCTCTGCATAATCTTGCCGTCCGGCCAGCCAAGCCCGGGCGTATTCGGCCACCCACGGTGCGCCGAAGTGCCCCGCCAAGGCAACCGCAAGGGTCGTCTTGCCGGCGCTCTCTGGCCCAACGATGGCGATGATGTCCGTCATGGCATGGACCTGCCGCTGCGCTGCATAGACATTGCCACCGCGTCAACCCTGTCGGCGCCTTGCTCGGAACCGCTAAAATGTTCGCATGGAAGACGCCGACGCGCATGGGACATGGCCAAAACCATCGCCATCGTAGAAGACGACGCCGACCAACGCGCCAACTATGCGGACGCCATTACCCGCAAGGGCTACTTGGTGGAGTCCTACGCTAGCCGCGCAGAGGCGCTTAGCGGCTTTGCCGAGCGCTTGCCGGACCTGGCGATCTTGGACATCGTGCTCGGCGAGGAAATCGATGCCGGATTTCAGCTCTGTCGCGCCCTGTTGGCGCGTGCGCCAACCCTGCCGGTGATCTTTCTCACCGAGCGCATCGACGAAATCGACAAGATCTCCGGCCTGCGCCTTGGCGCTTGGGACTATCTGCCGAAGCCGATCTCGCTGGAGTACCTCGCCGAACGCATCTCGTCGCTGCTGCGCATCGGCGAAGTGCGCGCCACAGGGGCCCAAGGCGGCGCCAGCGCCCGGCGGCTCGGCCACTTGGTGCTCGATCAGGATGCCCTCATCGTGTCGTGGAAGGGTGAGCGCATCGATCTCTCTGGCACCGAGTTCCGCATGTTGGCGAAGCTGGTGCGGCAACCGGGCCACGCCGTGAGCTATGCGACATTGATGAACGCGACCATGCAGAGCCTCGTCACCAACAACACCATCAACACGCACATGCGCAACATCCGCAAGAAATTCGAGAAGGCGGACGCCGGCTTCGAAAGCATCCGCAGCGAGTATGGCTTCGGCTACCGCTGGGCGATTTCCTGATGCCAAGCCGAACGCGCGGCCCGCGGCTCGGCACGAAACTCGCCCTGCTCGGTTCGGCGGTGCTGGCACTGCCTTATTTCTTCTACCTGCAGCTCGTCGAAATGGAACGGCTGCTGGTGCAAGGGCAATCGCACACGCAGCTCCTTACCGCGGAGGGCATTTCCACCCTGTTCAACGGCCGGGAGGATTTGTTCCGCGACCTGCCGGTGAACCCCAAGGACTACGACTCGTTGCATGTCCACCCCATCGAGAACCCCATTCGCCTGGATGGCGACGTGAGCGACTGGGGGGAGGTCGAAACCCGCGTGCAGCGCTTTGGCGCCGGGGAAGGCGGCGCGCGGCGGGACGGCAGCTTCGACTTGGTGCTTGGCGATCAAGAGGGGGATCTTTACGTCCACATGCGCATTCGCGATGACGCCAAGGTGTATCGAGACTTCCGCTATCTGCGGCTCGACAATGCCGACCACATCCGGCTGAGTTTCATCCGCCCTGACGGCGAGGATGGCCGCATCGCGGTGACCTTGCCGGCGCCCGCCACAGCCCAAGGCGATGCCACCGTTCAGTCCGTGCCAGCGGCCACCGGCAAAGCGCTCGGCGTCACCACGGCCTACTGGATGCAGGAAGACTGGCAGTTTGCCGAGACCGGTGCCCCGGAAACCCAGATCAAGGGCTCTTTCAACGCGGCGGCCGACGGCATCGAGGTGGAATTGCGCATGCCGCTCGCGCTGCTCGGCTCGAATCGGTACTTCGGCCTTTCGTTCGTGGACGTGGACGATCCAGCATCGCGCGCTGTGCGCGACATCTCGCAGACGCTGCCCGTCGCCGGCAAAGAGAGCTTCAATCTGGTCATCTACCGCTCCCCGGAGCTCGCCAACATCATCAAGGGGCTTGGCTACTCGGGCGCGCGCATCCAAGTGATCGACGCCGAGCAGCGGGTGCGCGCGGACACTGGCAGCTATCGCGCCGCGCCGCCGCCGGATCTGCCGCTTTCGCTGGCGCTCGAGGCGCTGCATTGGTTCCGCGGCTTGGGCTCGCTGTTCACTGACATCGCCGTGGAGGCGCCCGGCGCCGCGGCCGCGCAAGTGATCGATGCCGCGCTCAGCGGCGATCCGATCACTGGCCGGCGCGACGTGGATGGCCACATTGAGGTGATCATGGCAGCGCATCCGATCATCTCCAAGGATGCGATTTTGGGCGCCGTGGTGGTCGAGCAGAACATTGAGGAGATTCTTGCGTTCCAGCGCGAGGCGTTCGAGCAAGTGGCGCTGGTGTCGTTGGCGAGCCTGCTGGTGGTGTTCCTCGCCCTGCTCGCCTTTGCCGGCCGATTGGCTTGGCGCATCCGCCACCTGCGGCGCGAAGCTGCCGCCGCCATCGACGAGCATGGCCGGCTCACCAAGCAATCCCTTGATGCGGAGCGCGGCGCCGGGGACGAGATCGGCGACCTGTCGCGCAGCGTGTCGAACATGCTTGGGCGGCTGCACCAGCACACCCACTTCCTCGAAAAGATGCCGCGCACGCTGCGCCACGAAATCAACAACCCTTTGAACGCCTTGGCTACCTCCATTGAGAACTTGAAGGATCACGTCAACGCTGGGGGCGACAAGTACTTGGCCAGCGCCAAGCGCGGCGTGCTGCGCATCGGCGCCATCGTGCAAAACCTCGCCGATGCGGTGAGCTTGGAGGAGTCATTGGCCGCGGATGACCGCGAGATCATCGACGTGGGCAGGCTCATCGAGAACTACGTGGCGAACTTTCGCGCCACGCTCAAAGGGCGCGAGCTCGTGTTCCGGGGCGTGAATGAGCCCGTGTACGCGGCAGTGGCGGACTACCGCATCGAACAGATGCTCGACAAGATCATCGACAACGCGGTGGACTTCCACCATGTTGCCAGCCCCATCAAAGTGCAGTTGGACGTGGCAAGGGGGGCGCTGCGCGTCACGGTCGCGAATCGCGGGCCAACCCTGCCGAAAACCGAGCAAAACCAACTGTTCGAGTCGATGGTGAGCCACCGCGGCCCGCAGAGCGGAATGCACTTCGGCTTGGGCCTTTATGTGGTGCGCACCATCGCTGAGCATCATGGAGGCAGCGCGCGCGCGATCAACCTGATCGATGGCTCCGGCGTCGCCATCATGGTGCAATTGCCGTTGGCGGCGCACAGTTCCGCCGCCGGGGTGCGCGGCATCGCAGCGCCAGCGCCTGAAGACGCTCCCATCCGCCGCCCTCTCGCCCAGCCGTCCAACCCAGCCACAGCGCCGCTGGCGCAAGTCAACTAGCCACCGGGCAGCGCCGTCGCTGCCCGCGTCGCCAGCATCAGGCCAGCGCGTAGGCGGCGTCCACCGAGAGCGGGCCCTCGCAGGTGACGACACCGCGCTCGACGAGATGGATCATCGCGGCGAACACGCTGCGCGCCGCCGCCGGATGCATGAACTTCGGCAGGTCCGCATACATGGTCGGCACCATGTCGGCGATGCGCAGCGTGCCAGCGGCAAGACAGCCCTCGATTTGCTGCTCGCGTGCGCGCCGATGGGCGACGAACGCCTCCACATGGGGCTTGGGCGCCTCGATGGCGGGGCCATGGGTCGGCCAATACACGGCGTCATCGCGCTCTAACAGCAGGTCAAGGCTCTCCATGTAGTTGCCCATGTCCCCATCCGGGGGCGACACGATGCTCGTCGACCACCCCATTACATGGTCGCCAGTGAAAAGCGCCCGCTCTTCGCGCAAGCTGTAGCAAATGTGGTTCGAGGTGTGGCCGGGCGTGTACACGCACTCCACGGACCAGCCATCGCCTTCGATGACCTGGCCATGCCGCACCCGCTCGTCTGGAGCGAACTCCATGTCGCCGCCCTCTTCCACCGCCACTCCCTGCTCGTGCTTGCCGGCGCCATGCGGGCCGTACCCATAGGTCGGCGCGTCGCACGCCTCACGCAGCAGTGCACAGCCCGGCGAGTGGTCGTTGTGGGTGTGGGTCACCAACATGTGGGTGATGCGCTCTCCCGCGGTGGCCTTGATGATGGCGTCGATGTGCGCGGCGTCTGCCGGGCCTGGATCAACCACGGCGACGTTGCCGCGGCCGATGATGTAGGTGCCGGTGCCATAGAGCGTGAACGGGCCGGGGTTGTTGGCGACCACGCGCCGAATGCGGGACGTGAGCACCGCTGCCTCGCCGTACTCGAACTCCAACTCGCGCCGGAAGGGAATCTGCGCCATCTGGCTCTCCGCAGTGTCAAGCGGACAAGCCTAACAGACCGCCGGCGCGAGGCCACTTCGCCGCGCCTTCATGTCAACGCAAAGTGGAAACGTCCCCTTTTGCCGATTTCGATCGGCGGCGTCCGCTCGGAGGTTCGCCAGTCGAAGCTGAATAAAACATCCGAGATAGTCGCATGATCCGATAAAAGAACCCTGTAAAAAGTCATTAACTTCGACTAATGTACGGGTTCAAATAGCAGCGGCAGCCAGAGCGCCATGCAAAGGCTCCTCGATCGCCATGAAATCGATCACCTCAAGCAGTGGGCTGCGCGACCACAGCGCAAGCCGCTGGTGGTGCGGGGGGCAAGACAGGTCGGCAAATCCACTCTGGTGCGTGAGTTCGCCCGCATGGCGCGGATGCCCCTGCTGGAGATCAACTTTGAACGCAACCCGGAACAGCGCGAGGCATTCGCGGCGAAGGATCCGGCGCGGATTCTCGACACGCTGGCCCTGCTCACCGGACGCACCCTCGCCGCAGGGGCGGACTTGCTGTTCCTAGACGAGATCCAAGCCGCTCCAGAAGCCTTGGTCGCGCTGCGCTACTTCCGGGAGGAAATGCCGGCACTGCACGTCGTGGCGGCCGGTTCCCTATTGGAGTTCGCGCTCGGCGACACGCGGCTTCCCATGCCCGTGGGCCGCATCGAGTACCTGCACCTTGGCCCAATGACGTTCGAGGACTTTCTGAACGCCTTGGGGCATGCGCAATTGGCCGCTGCCCTGCGCGACTTTCGGGTCACGGGCGCACAGCACGGCGCCCTTCCCAAAGCCATGCATGAAAAGTGCATGGAGTTGCTGCGCCTGTATTGGGTGGTCGGCGGCCTGCCGGAGGCGGTTGCCGCTTATGCCCAAGACGCGGCGGCGGTCTATGGCTTCGAGCGCGTCGCGCGGGTTCAGCAAAGCGTGGCGGCAACCTACCGGGACGACTTCAACAGGTACAGCCACGGACGGCCGAAGGGCCGCGTTCAGCTCGTGTTCGACCGCTTGCCGAACATGGTGGGGCGGAAGTTCAAATACGTTCAGGTCAGCCGGGAACATCGCGCTGCGGAGCTCGCCGATGCATTGCAGCACCTCTGCATGGCGCGGGTTGCCTGCAAGGTGCAGCGCGCGGCGGCCAACGGCGCGCCGCTGACGGCCGAGGCCAGCGAACGCCACTTCAAGTGCCTGTACATGGACGTTGGCCTGCTGTGCGCCGCCTTGCATCTCAATCTGCTGGACCTGTCCCAAGAGGACTTGACGCTCGTGAACAACGGCGCCGTGGCCGAGCAGTTCGTCGGCCAGCACCTGCTGCACAGCGGCCGCCCTGACGAGACGCCGGCGTTGCACTACTGGGCGCGGGAGGCCAAAAACTCCAATGCTGAAGTGGATTACGTGATCTCAGTGGGACGGCGCATCGTGCCCGTGGAAATCAAGGCGGGCGCCACGGGTTCCCTCAAGTCCCTGCATCAGTTTCTGCGTGAAAAGCGCAGCGACTTCGCCCTCAGATTGAACGCCTTGCCGCCCAGCCTATTGCAAGACTCGAAAAAGCTGCCGGATGGCAAGGCAATGTCCTATCGCCTGCTGTCGCTGCCGCTGTATCTGGCTGGCCAAGCGCGACGGCTTGCCGCCGAGCTGCTTGCCGCCTGAGCGTTCTTGCTTAGGCTGCGCGAACAGGCGCCGCGCCTTCAGCCGTCGCTAGCGCCGGCGTCGTCCCAAGAGTCGCGCAGCCGCCGCCAGCCCGCAACGCCCGGCGTGACAGTGAGCGCCAAATCCAAGTAGTGTCGGGCGTCTTCTTGCATCCCCACTTCCCAAGCCTCCGTGGCCACCCCAGCGAGCCGTTCGGCGATGCGGGCCAGCAACGCCGCGGCGCGGCCATTGCCAGGATCCAACCGAAACGCCTCCCGGAGCGCCGCCACGGCGTTGGCATCCACCGGCTCGGTGAGATAGCCATCCTGAAACAGCGCTTCGGCGTCACCCAGCAACCGCGCCACCGTGGCGAGGCGCTGCGCTTCCGCATCGTGCCGGGTGCGCATTGCCTCCACTGCCGTGTCGCCAAGCCCCACCGCTGCTGCTTGATCCACCAGCCGTTGCGCCGCAGTGAGATCTTGCGCGGCGAGCAGGCCATCGAACTGCGCCAACACCTGCTCGGCGATTTCCGAAAGCCCCTGACGGGCGATGGCGTTGTCAGGGTCTGTGGCCAACACCCGGTGATAGATCTCCGCGGCGTTGGCTTCCGGCGGATCCACCAGTGCTGACGCTTCCCGATGCGCGCTTGCTTTGGCCAGCATCTCACCGATCTCGGATTGCAGGGTGGTGGCTTGGTTGATGAGGACGCGCACGCGGGCGAGGTCTGCATACTCTGGATTCGCGTTGGCTGCCCGGCCAAGTTTGTCCATGGCGTCCGTCACGTCGCCCTCCGTCGTGGCGCGCTCCGCCAAGGCCGTGTAATGCGCCGCCAATTCGTCCAAACGGGCATGCGCCTCGGCGTTCTCCGGCAAGTGCCGCAACACCTCCTGATAGGCTTGGATGGCCGCGGTGGCGGATGCTTCATGGGAGAGGCTCTGCGTCGCCAACAGAGCGCGGGCGCCGATGAGAATGGATTCCGCCCGCTTTCGCTCCGAGAGCCGCTCAAAAAGAACTGAAAGTTCAGTGTCTTGAGGGAAGACATTCAGCGATTCAGTTAGCTTCGCCTCCGCCAGCGCCAAGTCGTCTTCCAAGAACGCTTGATCGATGTCTGCCTTCCACTTGGCGGCGACGACGGCGATGCCTTCTCCGGCCCCTTCGTGCCCCGGCGATTGCTCCAACACCCGCCGATACGCGGCGACAATGGTGGCGAGGCTCTGGTTCGGGTCGCGACGCAGCGCTTCGGCATCGCGCCACGCCTCGGACGCCTGGCCCTCGCTCAACCGCGCCCAAGCAAGCAGCGCCGTCGCCGTGTCGGGGCGCGTCAACGCCACGGCGCCGGCCGTGGCTAAGGCGAGGGTGGCGGCAGCCGCGCCGGTTGCCCAGCGCCGCACCCGTCGTCGCGCCACTCGCCGCCCTTCGGCCGCCGGCGCCGACAAGCCATCAACGTGTGCAGCAACCACGTCGATTTCGCTTGTGGACACGACATCAAGGCGCACTGGCCGGGTCGGGGCAAGCCCATCAATAGAGATGTCGGCGAGGGCCGCGGCCGCTTCGGCGCCGGTCTGGAAGCGTTGCGCCGGCTCCGGCGCCAGCATCTTGCCGAAAAAACTCTGAAAGGCCGCATAGCGATCAGGCAGCGGCGACGCCGCGGCGCTTGCGTCTGAACCCGCGCCCGTCAGCATGCGCTGGAAGACAACGCCCAACCCATACAGGTCGGAACGGGCATCCAAGATGGCGCCGGCAGCCTGCTCGGGGCTCATGTAGCCGGCGGTGCCAACCGGCTCGCCGGGGCGCTCCCCTGCCCACACTGCGCGGTCGCAGTCCGAAAGCACTGGCGCTGCATCCGAGCCACTGCGAAAGAGGATGTTGGCGGGCGTCACATCGCCGTGGACGCAGCCCTGGCCGTGCGCGTAGTCCAGTGCACTCGCGAGTTCACGGAACGCTCGGAGCACCTGCGCCATGGACAAGCCGCGGCGCAGCCGCGCCTCCAAATCCCCACCAAGCAGGGGCTCCATCGCAACCCACAGCGCCGCTCCGCTTTGCCCGACAGCGTAGGTGCGAACGATGTGCGCATGGCGCAAGCCCACGGCATGGCGCGCCTGCTGCAACCGCTGCGCGGCATGCCGCCCGCGGGGCAAGCGCATGACCTTGAGCGCCACCAAGCGGCTGGCGGCGGTGTCTGTCGCGAGATAGACGCGCGAAGCGTCGCCGCGGGCGAGTTCCCGGTGCGTCTGAAAGCCAGTAATGTCCATCTTAGTTGTCCGGGACGGTCAACCAGCTGATTTCGCCCTGCACCAGCGCACCGAGCACAAAGCGGCCATCGGCGACGAACGCCTCGCCATCCAGCCGCACGGCAACGCCGCGTCCGTGGGCGCGGCCATTGACGCACTCGCCGCTCTGGAACATCCACGCATGGCCGTCCAAGGCGAGGCGGCAGCGTTCGTCTTCGTCAATCAGCGTGTCGGCGACGAGTTGGCCAGCGCGCCAACGCTGAAACTGGCGCTCGCCATCGTCTGGCGGGTGCTTGACGCCGTGGCCATGCATGCGGTTCGCCACGAATTGCCCGTAGTACACCGTGCCATCCTTCCAATGGTAGGCGCCGATGCCTTCGCGGCGGTTGGCGCGCCACTCGCCGACGTAGCGGTTGCCATTGCTCCAAGTTTGCGCACCCCAACCGGAGCGTTGGCCATTCACGAAGCCTCCTTCGTAGACATCGAGGTTCTGCCATGTCAGGCGGCCGGCGCCGGTGATCTGGTCGGCACGGAAGTCGCCCGCGTAGACGTTGCCATTGGGCCATGCGAGCACACCGCGTCCTTCGCGTTGGTCATTCACGAAACTGCCTTCGAACACGCGGCCATCCGGCCACGTCAGCTTGCCGCGCCCGTGGCGTTTCTCGTTGACGAAAGCTCCCTCGTAGACGCGGCCATCCGGCCAGTGAAAGGTGCCGGCGCCATGCATCTTGCCGTTCAGGAACTCGCCGACGTAGCGGTGCTGATTGCTGGTGTAGGCGCCATGCCCATTCCAAACGCCGCCCATGACTTCGCCTTCGTAGATGTCGCCGTTCGGCAGCACGACGCGCTCCGCCGCGGCGGCAAGGGTCAGCGCCAGCGCAGCGAGGGACAGCAGGGCGGAGCGCCGCGCGCGAGTGCTCCCGCGCCGCGAAGCTGCGGCTCGGCGCTGGCGACGCGCCGGCGACGCTTCAATGCCGGCATCAAAAGCCATCCGGCGCCGAAGTTCGGAACGCCAAACCGCGCGTTTGCTGCGATGCCTTTGCGTCTGTCTCATGGCCGCCCCCGTCGAGGCGCGGCCATTCTAGCAAGGGCGTGGCCGAGCCGCCGGCCGCCTCGGCGCTCCCTAGCCCACGGCGCGAATCTGAATGGCGTCCACCCGCGCCTCGGCGAGCACGTCGGAAATGACGACCACGCGCTCCTCCGGCCCTAAGCCCTCGCGCTCCCGCAATACCGCGAGGGCGGTTTGAATCGTCTTCTCCGGGCGCGTCGAAAACGCCGTGCGGTGGGCGAACACGCCACGATTCAGCATGAGCCGACGGCGCGTTTGGCTATTGTTGGTGAACACGTAAATCGGCACGTCGCGGGGCTGGCAATTGGTGACCAGGTCCGCCATCACGCCGCGACGGGTGATGACGACGAGGCCGGCCGCGGAGGTGGATTCCGCGAGGCCGGCGGCGGCCTTGGCGACATGGTGCTTGTCGCCATCGCTCGTGAACTCCGCCGCGAAGCCAAGCCCAGGGAAGCGCTCGCTCGCACAAGCGATGCGCGAAAGCTGCTCGACGCACCGCACCGGATAGCGCCCGATGCTCGTTTCCGCCGACAGCATGATCGCATCCGCACCCTCGTAGATGGCGTTGGCCACATCGGTGACCTCGGCGCGGGTGGGGATGGGATTCTCCACCATGGACTCGAGCAGATGCGTGGCGACGATGCAGCGTCTGCCAAGCCGGGCGCAAGTGCGCACCAGTTCGCGCTGCACATTCGGCAGGGTGGCGATGTCAATCTCGATGCCAAGGTCGCCACGCGCCACCATCACGCCGTCCGCGACCTGGGCGATCTCTTCAACGTTGCGCAAACCCTCGCTGTCTTCGATTTTGGCGATGATCTTGAGCGTCGCGTTCTTCGTGCCGAGCAGGTGCTGCGCCTCCATCACATCGTCCTTGGAGCGCACGAACGACAGCGCTAGGAAGTCCACGTCTTGCGCCATGGCGAACCTGATGTCGTCCCGGTCTTTGCCCGTGATCGCCGGCAAGTCGACATGCACCCCTGGCAGATTGACGTGCTTGCGGCTGCCTAGGGCGCCGCCATCGACCACTCGGCAGCGCAGCCGCGTCGCCGTTTTGTCGATGACTGCCAGATTGATGAGGCCATTGTCGAGGGTGAGCGGGCTGCCCACCTGCACCGCTTCGGGGAGATGCGGATAGTTGACGAACACTTCGTCGGCCGCCACTGGCGGCGCCACGGTCAGGGTGACTTCGCCGCCACCTTTCAGCGTGACGGGCGCGTCGGTGTCCCCAGTGCGAATCTCTGGCCCTTGCGTATCGAGAAGCACTGGAATCGGATACTTAACTTTCCGGTTTAGCGTTTTGATCCAATTGATGATGCGTAGCGCTTCGCCTTGCATCGAGTGGGACATGTTGACACGCGCCACGTTCATGCCCGCGGCATAGAGCCGCTCCAGCGTCGAGAAATGCGCTGTGGCGGGGCCAACGGTACAGATGATTTTGGTGCGGCGGCGCATCGGGTGAGATTACCACCCGCCTTCAAGTGCGCCAAAACGCGGCGACTGCAGCGCCGATGTTCCGAGCCGGCGCCGTGACGGGACGCCAGTGGCTTGGGAAATACGCGCGATAGCCGGCTTGGGCGAAACGTGGATCCACCAGCACCACGACGCCACGATCCGCCGGCCCGCGCACTGCCCGCCCGGCCGCCTGCACCACCCGCGTCATGGCCGGCAGCCGGTACGCCGCATCGAAGCCATCGGCGCCGAAGCGGCCGGCAATGAGGTCGCGCTCCGGCGAACGCGGCGCCAGCCCCGGCCCAACGACGATCACCCCCTTCAGGGCACCGCCGCCGAAGTCCACCGATTCCGCAAACACGCCGCCCAGCGTCACCAAGCCGATGCGCGCGGCGCCGTGCAACGACAGGCGCGCGATGAAATCCCCCTGCTCCGCTTCGGACATGCCTCGCTGCTGCGCATCAATGGGGCCGGGCGCCAAGTCCACCAAGCAGCCCGCCACGGCTTCCAAGTACTCGAAGGACGGCAAGGCGGCGAGATACGGCCCCGGCGCCGCATGCGCCACCGCGGCGATGAGGTGCGCGACGGCCGGCAAGGTTTCCGCCCGGCGCCGATAGTGGGTGGAGATGTCCGCAGCGACAAAGACGCCCAAGGCGTCTGTCGGCATGCCGCTGCCTGAACGCATGGCGTGGCCGGCCTCCGCCTGGCCGTGGAGCCGCTGAAACAGCGCCAGCGGCGACGCTGTGCCAGAAAAGCGCGCCGCGCCGTGGAACCCCGCCAAGGTCGCCGCGATGTGCCGCGCCGGAGACAGGCACGCCATGCGGGCTTCCACCTCTCCTGCCTCCACATGCAAGAGGTAGCCATAGTCTTGTGGCGTGTACCAAGAGCCGCCGCGGGCGAATCGATGACATTCGAACAACAGGCCGCGCAGCTCCGGACACCGTTCAAGATCGACGTCCGCGCCGACCACGACGAGCCGTTCGACCGCTCGCAGCAGGGCCTTCGGCGCATCCATGGCGCCGCCGGCGCACTCGCGTCGCAGCTGGGAAAGCGCGCGCCCGACAGCGCCCAATGGCTTGTGCAAAGGCGGCGGCGCATCGGCGCGGGCGCGTTGCAGGGCGGTTGCCCGCAGCGACGCGCTCAGCATCTCCCGCGCCCGCTCGCCGAGTTGATGCGCTTCGTCCACCAACAGCCCCGCGCGCTTGAACGGCGCCCCGACCAGCCGCATCAGACGCACCACGGGATCGAACACGTAGTTGTAATCGCACACCACCACGTCCGCCCACGCTGCCGTGTCCACGGACAGCTCGAATGGGCACACCACATGGCGCCGCGCCGCCACTTCCACCGCCGCGCGATCGCTGTGCCCGGCCGCCAGCAACTCGTCGCGGGCCATCGGCATGCGGTCGTAGTACCCCTTGGCGTACCGGCAGAGCGCGGGGTCGCAGGGCAATTCAGGGTTGAAGCAAATGCGCCGCTTGGCCGTCACCGTCACCACCGCCAAGGATTGGCCCAAGGCACAGGCGGCGAGCGCATCCGTGGCGGCGCGCTGGCCGGTGGTGCGCGCGGTGGCGAAGACAAGGCGGTCCAAATGGCCGTGGCCCATCGCCTGCAACGCGCCAAACAGCGTGGCGACGCTCTTGCCGCTGCCGGTGGGCGCCTCTGCGAGCAGTTGCCCAGCGTCCCGCATGGCACGGAACACCGCCGCGGCCAAGCGCCGCTGCCCAGAGCGAAAGTGGGGGTAAGGGAACTTGAGCGCCCGCAGGGCGGCATCGCGCACTTCGATGCGGCGAGCGTGGCGGGCAAGCTGGCTCGCATAGGCTGCGGCAGCGTCGCGCAGCCACTGCGCCAAATCGCCAGCCTCCGCTTGCTCTTCCAAGCACCGTTGCGCGGGATCGTCCGGCCTCAGGTAGGTGAGCTTGAGCCGCCAGCTCGGCGGCGCGTCAGACTCCATGCCGGCCAAGGCGCCGTAGAGCTTGAGCTGCGCCCAATGCAGGGCGCCGATGTGGCCATGCAGCCCGTCAATGTCCGCGCGGGTCGTCTTGAACTCCTCAATGACGCCGGCCGCGCGGTCCAGCCCGTCGATGCGCCCGCGCACGGTGAGCGCGATGCCGTGCTCCTGCACTGTCGCGGCAACGGGCACTTCGCGCAGGTAACTCTCCGGGCGGCCGCGCTGCGCTCGGCGCTGCGCGGCGATGCCTTCGGCGGCCGTCGCCACGCCCTCGTAGCGATAGTGGATGTCGCCGCGTCGATGCACGTTGGCGGCCAGTTCCCGTACGCCGATGGTGGCCGCCGGCCCTGCCTTGGCAACCACCGTCAGCGAAAGCGCAGCACCCGCGCCGGCAGCCCGGCGCCATGCAGCCGGTCGAGCCAGAGGCGTTGCTGTTCGCGCAGTTGATCGTTCGGGCCTTTCACTTCCACGAACTCGTATGCGCCGGCGCCGTACACCACCGTTAAATCCGGAAAGCCAGTGCGCGCGCCCTGCAGATCCTCCACAACCAACCCCAGGAGCTTGCGGACGTCTTGCATGGGCATCGCGCCCAGCAACCGTTCCAGCACACCGGAGCGCCACGCCCGCCAATCCACCAAACGGTTCGCTACGCCCCGGCGGCTGGCGGCCGTCGTGGCCATGCGCGCCCGCAGGCCAGCGTCGTCCAGCGCCAACGGGTCCGCGCAGAGCGCCCGCCGGGCGGTGAAGAAGTCTGGCCAAAAGAGATCGATGGGCGCCGTCTGGAAGGCATTCACGAACATGCCGGCAACCGGCGCGAAGGCCCAATCCCAATACGCGAGGCCAAACAGGCCAAGGGGCAGCGCGTTCTCCAAGTGCCAAGCGTGGCCACTGGCGGCGGTGAGGCACTTCGCCGCCGCTCCTTCCACGTTGGCCGCGTAGGCCGGCTGCCACGGCATTTGCAGCACCGCATGTCGCTCGCGGCGTCGCGGCGTCGCGCCGAAGCGCTGTGCGAAGCGGGCCTCCAAGGCATCGTGCGGGCACTCATGCATGGCGCGTTTGAGCCCATCCACGGCCGCCATGTCGCCAAGGCGTTTCAGGATGCGCGCGCGGCGCTCCCGGGCCGGCGGCAGCGTCGAACGCGCATAGCATGCGAGCGCTTGGTCATGGGCGCCGGCCCGTTCGAGGCGTCGCCCAAGGCCGTTCAGGATGCGGCTGCGCCGCCGCTCCGCGGCGCGTTCAACGCTCGGCTGCCACAGCGCCTCCAGCACCACTTGCGCGAGTTCCGGGGGCGGCCTCGCGCCGAGGTCGCGCGCGTAGTCGCCGATGCGGCACAGCGCCACGAACTCATCAAGGCGGGCGCGGTCTTGAAACAGCCGCCGCTCGCGGGTGAGCGGATAGCCCTCATATTTGGCGATGCCGAGGTCGCGCAGCACGAAGGTGGCAAGGTCTGCATGGCGGTCGCCAAAGAACAGCAGGCGGTACAGGTTGAAGTGATCCATGTCCGCCAGCGCCACCCACGGGCAGTGGCAGGCGATGGCGCGCCGCAAGTCCCGCGGCGGGTGGGCGGCGACCGCCGCCGCGATGAGATCCGTCTTGCGGCGGGCGCCGGCCGCCGGCAACCAGCGCTCGATCTCGTCCCGGCGCAGCATGGCGAGCAGCGCCTCGCCCGGCAACTCCGGACAGCGGGCGAGCAGGCCCGCGCCGATCAGTTCCTCAACAGCCGCGCCAGTGTCGCCCACTTCGCGATAGCAGAGGGAATCCACCTTGGCGCGACAGCCCTTGCGGGCGATGATCCGCGCCAGCAGGCGCTGGGCGCCCGCCGATGCCGCGACGATGCGCTCGCCGAACGCCGCTTCGGCATCGGTGAGCAGGTCTCCATACTGGCAGTGCACGCCGTCGACGACGGCGAGCAAGTTGTCGGCGTAGTAGTGCGCCGGCGGCGCCCGGTCGGCAACCAAGTGCGGCAACGCGGCCTCGGCGATCCTAGAGGAGCTCGGCATTCTGCCATAGGCATAGGCTTTTATACAGTGTCGCTGCGGTTCACCAAGGCGATCCAAAGTCGGCGGCGCATGTGCGAGTGGGGAGCCAGCTTGGCGTGGCGCAGCGCTGGCTGCTGACGGCGGAGGCGCTGTTCTAGCCTGTGGGTGGCGGCCCTACCGGCGGCGAGGTGCTCGTGGTAGCGTGCCTCCGAAGTGCCGCAACGCGGGACCGGAGGCCAATCGCTCCCTCAGCAAGCCTCCCTGAGCTTCCTTACTATGCGGCCTGTCTCGCGAGCAACGACCAGCACCCGGTTAGGGTCCGACGTCCAATCCTGCTGCTGGAAGCAGCCGCCAGTCGCTGCGTCGATCATGTCAAGACGACAAGCTGCAGTGTCCCGGTACCAACGACGTAGGCGCACGGAGTGATGCTGCATTTCGCGAAGCTCGGCCATGACGACCCATTCGGTTGCTAAGACTCTGGCTTCAAGCACCAAGTCGCGCCGTTCGCCCATCCAATACGCTGTGACAACGGATAGAAAATCGTATAGGCGACGCTTTAGTTCGTCGGCGTCACGCGCACGCCTCACCAAGCGATGTTGCAGCCAGTAGTTGCCAACTAGAGCGACTAACGCGGCGACCAGCGCGGCGGCCAGCGGTACCAGCGACCAAGCCCAATGTGTCGGCGTCATCCCGCGGCGACTTGATCGGCTTCCTCGATGTATCGCTCCGCCAACTGGACGAAGTCGGCCAAGTCCGGGTCTTCCGCTTGAAGGCGCAGGTGCTCGTCTAGGAAGGTCTTGTCCAATCGGCACTCGCGGACTAGGCCACCGAACGCCTCCTCGAGAAAGGACGAGCCAAAACCGGCCACGCCGTCAAAGACAACCACTACCCTTTCGGCGCTTCGCAAGGCAGTCGCCAACAGATCGTCACGGAACGCCGCACCCGATGCCTTGCCGTCTTCGCGGAACCTGCCTGCTGGGAATTTCGAGAAGTCTTGCGCTATCGTGATGGTTTTCACGGTTCCGTTCGCCTTCATCCGAGCTTGAGCCTCCACTCTATCAAGGTGCCTTGCAAAGACCGTGAGCGAGACCGTACATGCCCGACCGTGTCCTTACCCGCCGGCACAGTGTACTCACGGCAGCAAGTCGTGCAGGATGGCGTGAATCTCCGGCCGCTTGCGGCGCATCTCGTCCGCGTCGAGGCCTTCCAAGGAGTGTGGGTACTTCAGCCACCGATGCGTCTCATGCAGGTAGTAGTCCGGCGCCCTGCCCGTTTCGTTCCGCATCGGCTTGTAGTACGGCACGGCGATGCGCGTGTCGCCCGGCATGTTGCGGCGCAGCTTGGCTTCGAGCTCGCGGATGATCGCTTCCACCGTGTGCCCGGTGTCGAACACGTCATCCACGATGAGCAGCCGATCCTCGAACGTGAGGTTCTTCACCAGATAGCTCAAGCCATACACCGCGATTTCCCGGCGCCGCTCGTCCACCCCGGAGTACGCGCTGGTGCGAATGGCGATGTGATTGGCTTGCACTCCCTTGTAGGCGAGCAGCTCCTGCACGGCCAAGCCAATGGGCGCGCCGCCCCGCCACACGGCGATGAGGAAGGTGGGATGGAAGCCGCTCACGAACACTTTGGCGCCAAGGCGAAAGGCGTCCTCGAGCAGCGCTTGGGGGTCCAAATACTGATGTTCGTCGCGCATCAGGCCGCCAATCCGCCGGGCGCCACACTGTACAATTCTCAGAGCGGCGTTTCCAAGCCTCCGGCAGGCACCATTGGATAAGGTCTTCATCGACGAAGCGGAGCACATTCTCGATGGTTTCCGGCTGGGCCGGCGCATCTTCGAGAGTGGGTTCCGCCCTTCGTTCATCGTCGGCGTTTGGCGGGGCGGCAGCGCCGTCGGCATGGTCGTGCAGGAGTGCTTGGCCACCCTTGGCGTCGAGACGGACCACATCGCCCTGCGCACTTCCTACGCCGGCCGCGAGGAGTACGAAGAAACGGCGCTGACGCAGCGGCCCATTCGCGTGCATGGCAAGCAGTACTTGTTGGAGAATCTGCGTCGCGAGGATCGCTTGCTCATCGTCGACGACGTCTACAGCAGCGGCCGCCATGTCCATGCGGTGGTGGATGCTTTGCGCGCCGGCACCAAGCGCAACATGCCGGCGGATGTCCGCGTCGCCGCGATTTGGCTGCGGCCCACGTTGGATGCGCGCAACGCGCCGAACTTCCATCTGCGCGAAACGGACAAGTGGCTGGTCCTGCCGCATGAGCTGATGGGTCTCACCCGCGCGGAAATCGCGACGCACAAGCCGTGGCTCTTGGAGATGATCGACGCCGCGACGCCAACGCGCTGAAGCCGGCAACGGGCAACGCTTCCTTGGCCGCCCCGCTGCGCCTGACGCTGCCCGGAACGCGGCGGAGAGCTTAAGCCGCCAACCGTGCCAAGGTGGCCGCCAGCACCTGCGCCCCGTTGGCCATTTCACGGGGCGACGTGTATTCGTCGGGCCGGTGGCTCACGCCATCCTTAGACGGCACGAAGATCATTCCCATCGGCGCCACCCGCGCCATGAACAGGGCATCGTGATAAGCGCGGCTCACCATCCTGCGGCAACGCAGGCGTTGCGCTGCGGCGCTCTCTTCGACGGCCGCCATGATGTCCGCGTCCGCATCGGCCGGCGGATCTTCGTTGATCGCCTCGAACGCGCACCCAAGGCGCCGTTCCTCGGCCAGCTCCTGTGCGCGACGCTTGAGCGCGAGAACGATGCTGCGCCGCGCGGCCAGCGACGTGTCGCGCACATCCAACGTGAAGCTGGCGGTTCGCGGGATGCTGTTCACCGCGCCGGGATGGACTTGCAGCATGCCCACCGTGGCGACGCTATCCGGGCTGTCGCTGCCGCGCGCGAGTTCCTCGGCGTAACAGGTGAGCGCGGCGGCCGGCACGAGGGCGTCGCGACGTTCGCCCATCAACACGGTGCCGGCGTGTCCGCCCTCGCCGCGGAACGTCACCGAGAAAGAGGCCGGCGCTGCGATGGCGGACACCACGCCAATGTCCAGCCCCTCCCGTTCCAACACGGGGCCCTGTTCCACATGCAATTCGACGAACGCAGCGTAGTCGCCGGGCTTTAACGCGGCGCTCGCATAGTCGGCGCAATAGCCGGCCGTCCGCCGCGCCGCATCGAAGCTGACGCCATCGGCATCGGTCAAGCGCGCCAAGGCGTCGGCATCGAGCGCACCGCCCAACAGGCGCGAACCGCAGCAGCCGATGCCAAAGCGGGTCGGCTCCTCGGACGTGAACATGACGATGTCGATGGTGCGCCGGGGCGAGAAGCCCGCAGCCTTCAGAGCGCGCGCCGCGGCGATGCCGCCGAGCACGCCCACCACGCCATCGTACTTGCCGGCATCGGGAATGGCGTCGCAGTGCGAGCCCGCGCCGACGCGCCCGCGCAGCCCCGCCGTGCCATGCCAGCGGCCGAAGATGTTGCCCACGGCGTCTTCGAGCACGTCGAGCCCCGCGGCGCCCATGAGGGACTTCACATAGCGGCGCCCGGCCATGTCAGCATCGGTGAAGAGGACGCGGGTGACGCCCGGCGCCGGCGTGGACGAGAACTCGGCGAGGGCGTCGATCTGCGCCTGCAACTGCGCCGCGTCAACCGCAAGCGCGGCTGGGTCAAGCGACGGGGGCACGGTGCATCTCTTTGTAGTAGATGTAGCGCGTCGCCACCTTGCCGGTGGCCGCATACCACTGCGTGAGGTACGGCGCCATCCAAATCGCGTCCCCCGCTTGCACCGGATACCAGCGCTCGCCCAGCCGGTAAACACCTTGCCCGGCGAGCATGTAGAGGCCGTGTTCCATGAAGTGCGTCTCCACCAATGGCAACGTGCCGCCGGGGGCGAACTCGAACAGATTGATGCCCCAATCGAAGCGCGGGTCATCCGGCAACAGTTCCTGCAGCAGCGCTGCCTCGTCGCCGAGAAACGGCGTCGCCGGAACATCGGCCAGCGTGCCGCGCAATGCTGCGGGCGGCCCATCCGCGCACGGCGCGTAGGGCTTCTCGAACAACAGCGCTTGGCCGCCTTGGCCAGCGCTGAGCCGCCAACCGGCGTTGGGCGGCAGGTAAGCGAACGCGCCGGCGGGCAGCGGCCAGGCGTGGCCCGGCAACTCGATGTCAAAGTCGCCGCGGAGGGCAAGGACGAAGTGCTCGCAAGCTAGGTTCGGCGGCAGCGCCAAACCGTCTTCATCAAGGCGCAGGAGATATTGGGCGAACTTGGCGCCCATTTCACGCGAGATCAGCGCCACGACGTGGCCGTTCCGCCAATCCGACAGGCCGAGCGGCACATGCGACTCCGGCGCGACGAGCGCGTGGTCGTGGCGGATGGCTGTGCGGGCGATGCCGGGATGTTGCACGACGGCCTCCGTTGGATGCCTTGCACGGAGCGACGGCGCAGAGCGGCGGCAGCGCGGATCAGCGCGTCTGGGTGCGGAAGCTCCGCTCGTAGAAGGCGGTGGCGCGAGCATAGTACTCGCGGTCGATGGCGGCGAACAGGCCACCCACATTTAAGTCGGCAACGGCCGGCTTGGGCTGCAGGCCAAGCTCCGTCGGCTGTGCCGTGGCGCGAGCGCGGCGCAACGCCTCATAGGCCATGCCCAGCGCACTCGGCGGCGGCTTAGCCGGCACGCGCAGGCGCACCGCGACGCCGCTGAGCTTGGCCGCGTCCGCCACCTTCGCAAACGTGGCCACGCTCGCGTCGCGCAACGTCTCAAGCCGCTGCCACACGGTGCGCTGCTGGGACGTCTCATAGCCGTTCCACTGCACGATCTCGTGAGCGAACCGCTTGCAGCCCCGGCAAACGAGATCGCCGTAGGTGGTGGAACAAACGCCAACGCAGGGCGTTCGCCGCGGCAGCGCCGCGTCTGCTCCGTCAGCCACTGGCTGAGCCACCGAGGCGCTGCCAACACGCCCGTTCCACTATGCCGGCGCCGCCGCATTCATGCGGCAGTCTCGCCGTCGTTGCCATCATCGACCAATTCCTTGCCGACGCCAAAGAGCTCAAGCAGCTCGCCCTCAAAGGCGAGCAGCCCGGGCCGGAATTGGGATTCGGCCCACCAGCCGCTCTGTTGGGCGAACGGGCGCACCGCCATCAACGCGACGATGACCACCACGGCGCCGCGCAGACCGCCGAACACCAGACCGAGCAGGCGATCCGTGCCGCCCAAGCCAGTGGACTGCACCAACCCGCCAAGGACGCGCTGCACGATTGCGCCGGCAATGAGCACGCCGATGAACACCAGCGCAAAGCCGATGGCCACACGCACCGGACGCCCCAAGTCCAACGTGCCGAGGGCGCTGTCCGCGACGAAGCCGGAGAATGTCAAAGCGCCTAGGGCCGCGGTGATCCAAATGACCAGCGAGACGACCTCGCGCACCAAGCCCCGCATCAAGCCAAACAACGCAGAGAGCGCGATGACGGCGGCGATGACGATGTCTGGCGTGGCCATTCTCAGTGGCCGAAGCGCACGACGCGAGGCTCGCCGAGGCCCAAGCTCGCATAGCGGCTGGCGAGCTCGTCCTTCAACTTATCCGCGTCGGCGCGGGCGAGCAGCGGCCCCACCGCTACGCGGGTGAACTTGCGCGCATCCCGCTTGACGTTGGAGAGCATGGCGTCATAGCCGTCGGCGCGCAGCGCGTCGCGCAACTCTTGCGCCTTCGCCTCTTGCGCGAAACTGGCCATCTGCACGGCCCAACCCTCCGCCGGGCCACCGAGGAGCGGCGCCGAGGCGTCCGCCAACGTCGGCTCGCCGTGGCGTGCGCCGGTGTCCCGGCGATAACCCTCGTCGTCGATTTCCTCAAGCAGGGCGTCCCGCGCGGCGAGCGTGGGGGCGATGTCTGGCGGCGGCTCGACGTCCTGCAGGGCGGACACGTCGATGGCTTCCACTTCCACCGGCGGCAGCCGCACGGGCTGGATGCCGGCGCCGTCGAACAGCATAGGCAGCCCGACCGCGGCAATGGCGACCAAGAACACCGCGCCGGTGACGCGATTGCGAGCCTGTTCGGTCAACAAAGCAACCTAGCTCGAACGCGAGCAACTACATCGAATGAGCCGCAAACAAGGATAACATCGTTGTTCCGCGTGGTTGCGATGGCAGCGGCGATGGCGTCGTCGAGCTCCGCCACTGGCCGCGGAGCCACCGCGGCCATGCGCAGCGCCAAGGTGCCGGCAGCCAAGCCGCGCGCCATGCGATTGTCCGTCGCGATCCATTGCTCCACATGCGGCGCCAAGGCGCACGCCACCGCCGCGCAGTCCTTATCCTGCAACATGCCAACGATGGCGCAGGCGGCGCGTTCCTGCATGTGGCAAGCGAGGAACGCCGCGGCGTCTGGGTTGTGCCCCACGTCGAGCAGCCAGCGTCGCTCGTGGGCAGCCAGCATCTCCATCCGGCCTGGCGCGAACGCAAGCCGGCATGCCGTCTCCACCGCCGCATCGTCGAAGTCCGGCACCAACAGGGCGAGCGCTTGCAGCGCCGTCGCCGCGTTGTTCGCGGGGATGCGCGGCGGCGTCTCGGTGGAGACAACGCGGCCGTCAGCCAACTCCACCCGCCAAGCACCGCCGCGCTGCGCCTGGCGGAAGTCCCGCCCATATTGCATGAACGGCGCTTCCAGTTCGGCAGCGCGGCGGCGCACGGAGCGCGGCGCGTCCGCGGCGCCGAACACCACGGGGCGGCCAGCGCGCATCACGCCGGCTTTCTCCGCGCCGATGGCTTCGCGAGTGTCGCCGAGATAACGCTGATGGTCTAGGCCGATGCTGACGATCACCGCGATGTCCGCGGCGACGATGTTGGTCGCGTCCAAGCGGCCGCCGAGCCCCACCTCCAACACGGCGGTGTCCACCTGCGCGGCACGGAATGTGGCGAACGCAGCGAGCACGGCATGCTCGAAGTAGTTGAGCCGGGTGGCGCCGCGGGCGCGTTCCACGGCCTCGAGGCCAGCCACGATGGCAGCGTCCGCGGCCGCTTGGCCAGCCACGCGGATGCGTTCGTTGAAGCGATCGAGGTGCGGTGACAAGGTGGCGCCGGTGGAGTGGCCGCAAGCGAGCAGCAGTTGCTCCAAGAAGAGACAGGTGGTGCCCTTGCCGTTGGTGCCGGCGACGATGACGTTGCGCTGCGCCGGCGGATTCACGTCAGCACGGGACGCCACCTCGGCGACGCGGCCCAGCCCGTCGAGCAAACCCTTTGGATGCTCCACGCCAAGGCGCCGAAGCCAATCCGCCAAGGCGGCCGTCATCGCTCGTCGATGGCCTCGCGCACCGGCCGCAGCCAAGACTCCAGGGCAGCTGGGATGCGTTCTGGGCACGTCGCGCGCTCCCCCATCGCATCCGCCAAAGCGCTGCCGACGACAACGCCATCGGCTCGCGCCGCCACAGCCCGCGCCGATTCCGCGTCGCGGATGCCGAAGCCCACCAGCACGGGCAGGTCGCTCACGGCGCGCAGCGCTGCAACGCCACGCTCGACGTCCGCCACGTCTAGATGGCGGGCGCCGGTCACCCCCTTCAAGGACACGTAGTAGATGAAGCCGCTGGCGCGGGCGGCGATGTGTTCAGCGCGTTCGCGTCGCGTGGTGGGCGCCACGAGGAAGATGAGGTCCAACCCGCGCGCCGCCAACGTCGTTTGGGCGGCATCCGCTTCCTCCGGCGGCAGGTTGACCAAGATGACGCCATCGACGCCGGCAGCGGCGGCGCGTTTGGCGAAGGCTTCGTAGCCCATGCGCAGCAGGGGGTTCAGGTAGCCCATCAGCACCACGGGGGTGTCTGCGTCCACGCGCCGGAACGCGGTGGCAACCTGCAGCACGTCCGCCAGCGCCACGCCATTGGCAAGGGCGCGTTCGGACGAGCGCTGAATCGATGGGCCCTCGGCTTCCGGGTCTGAAAATGGCACGCCGAGCTCCACGATGTCGGCACCGCCGCGCACCAACGCTTGCAGCGCCGGCACCGTGGCGTCCAGCGTCGGGTCGCCGGCGGTGATGAAGGTGGCAAGCGCGCGCCGCCCCTCGCCGCGGCGTTGCGCCAACCGCGCGGCGATGCGGCTCACGGTGCGCTGTCCCCACCCAGACCGGCGACCACATCGATGTCCTTGTCGCCGCGTCCAGAGAGGTTGACGATGATGATGTCGCTCGCCGGGCGGCGGGCGGCTTCCTGCATCGCCCAAGCCACGGCATGGCTTGATTCCAGCGCCGGCATGATGCCTTCGGCGCGATTGAGCGTGCGGAACGCCGCCAACGCTTCGGCGTCCGTGGCCGCGGCGTAGCGGACGCGGCCGAGATCCTTCAAATGGGAATGTTCCGGACCCACGCCAGGATAGTCGAGCCCCGCGGAGACCGAGTGCGTTTCCATGATTTGCCCGTCATCCGTCTGCATCAGGTAGGTGTGCTGGCCGTGCAGCACCCCCGGCGAGCCGGCGTTGAGCGGCGCCGCGTGGCGGTTCGTCGCAAGGCCTAAGCCAGCCGCCTCGACGCCAACCATGTCCACGCCCGCATCGTCTAGGAACGGATGGAACAGGCCCATGGCGTTGGAGCCGCCGCCGACGCAGGCGACCAGCAAGTCGGGCAGGCGCCCTTCCGCCTCCAAGCATTGGGCGCGCGACTCTTGGCCGATAACGGCTTGAAAATCCCGCACCATCATCGGGTATGGGTGCGGCCCGGCCACCGAACCGATGATGTAGTGCGTGGTGTCCACGTTCGTCACCCAATCGCGCATGGCTTCGTTCATGGCGTCCTTCAATGTGCGCGAACCGGATTCCACAGCCACCACCTCGGCGCCGAGCAGTTCCATTCGATACACGTTGAGGCGCTGCCGCTCGATGTCTGTGGCGCCCATGAAGACGCGACATTCAAGCCCCAAGCGCGCCGCCACCGTCGCCGTCGCCACGCCATGTTGCCCAGCGCCGGTTTCCGCGATCACGCGGGGTTTGCCCATGCGCTTGGCAAGCAGCGCTTGGCCCACCGTGTTGTTGATCTTGTGTGCGCCAGTGTGGTTGAGGTCCTCCCGCTTCAGATAGAGCTTGGCGCCGCCCACTTGCGCCGTGAGGCGCTGCGCGAGATAAAGCGGCGTTGGACGCCCGACGTAACTGGACAAATCCTCCGCCAACGCTTGGCGGAAGCCGGCGTCGTCGCGCAGCGTCTCATAGAGGGACGTGAGCGCCTCCAGCGCATGCGCCAGCGTTTCGGCGACGAAACGGCCGCCATAGCTGCCAAACCGCCCGGCGGCGTCCGGCGCGGCATACGGCGGGTCATTCCGCGCTGGCACGGCGCACCTCCGCCAAAAACGCATGGAGCTTGGTTGCACTTTTAACGCCCTTCACGCCATCCTCGACGCCGCTGCTCACATCCACCGCATAAGGACGCAGGCGACGGATGGCGCCGCCCACGTTCTGCGGCGTCAAGCCGCCCGCCAGCATGAGCGGCTTGGCGCCAGCTTGCGGCCACAGCGCCCAGTCAAATGCACACCCGGCACCGCCGTGCGCGACGGGATGGAACGCATCGAGCAGCAACGCGCTCGCGGATGGGTAGGCGTCCTCCAACGCCACCACGTTCACCGCTTCTTGCACCCGGAACGCCTTGACGTAGGGCACGCCAAAACGCTCGCAATCCGCGGCCGGCTCATCGCCGTGGAACTGCAGCGCATCAAGGCGCAACCGCGCCAACACCGCCTCCACCGCCGGCGCGCTCGGATCCACAAAGACGCCCGCCCGGGCGATGAACGGCGGCAGCGCGGCAGCGATGGCAGCCGCCTGCTCCAACCCCACGCAGCGTGGGCTGCCATGATGGAACACCATGCCCACCGCGTCGCAACCCGCGGCAGCGGCAGCGCCAGCATCCTGCACAGACGTGATGCCACAGATTTTGGTTCGGACGCGCACACGGGAGCCCAAGCGGAAAGGAAAGGTAGTGTGCCGCGAAACGCCGTCACTTCCAACCGCGCGAGTAGAGCTGTCAACGCAAAGTAGAAATGTCCCCTCTAACCTGGCGAACGCAGCCCATGAGAGCGCCGGCGCGAGCTGAGCCGCCGCGTCCCGTCAGCCGGATTCGCCATCCCCGGCCCGATGCGGGCTTAGACCCCCGGCGCCGCGATTGTCCGGTGGCCGGTTCGCGGCCCAGCCTCTTCTCGTTCACGAGCCGACCCCTGCAGCGTCCGGATGGTGCGCTCCTGCCGGTCCTTTCGCCCGCGGTGCGCTGGCCTGGATTCGCTGCCGTTGCCAGACAAGACCACTCTTCGCTGATCCCGCCCCACCTCGTCATCGCCATTCACCAGCGGGGCTCATGTTAGGCTAGCGCGGTGCCGCCCAGTGGAAGCAGGAGCGCCTGTGGCCGAGCTAAGTGAGATGCCCCCGGTGCGAATTCCGCCCGGCATCCTCGGCGAGTGGGGCGTGCGTTGGCTTGGCACCGAGGGCAGTGCCGGAAGTGACGGGCGCCCAAAGACCAAGCGTTCTAACCGGTTCGACAAGAAACAAGGCATGGATTTCGGACTAGTGTTCGACCGTGCCTTCGGTGACGCGCTCGCCGCAATGCTGGGTGACATTCCTGTTGAAACCCCCAGCCCACACGCGCTGACGCCGCCACAGCCCGATTGCGTAGAGATGGGGACAATCCGCGTGATAGGCGGCATACGGCCTCAAAACTACGACGTGGCGTATCGCCCCGATGGCCCTCGCGTCGTGTTCGACAGCAAGACACTGAACGACGAGAGCAGCATCCGCAAGAACTGGCAGAACATGATCAACGACTTGGCATCCGAAGCAGCTACCGTCCACACGCGATTTCCCTTCTGCGTCGTCGCCTTCATCGTGGTCATGCCAATAGTAGCGATACATGGGCGTCAGCGCCGCGCAGTGCTCAGTACGCTCGAACGTTTGGGGTCGAGGAAGAACGAGCTGGACCAGCATCATTTGGCGGAAGCGATCGCGCTGGTGCTTTGGGACCCGGAGCGCGGCAAGCTTGCAGACACGCCACCGACCGAATCTCCCATACATTTGGACAATCTGTCGCAACGCGTGCAGATTGCCTATGTGGACAGATACCAGCACCTCCCCCCACACACGCAATGAAGGAGCCGTACCGAGCGGCAAAGGCTTTGAAATCGTCCGAAAAAGCGATGGAGTTCAGCAACAAGACAGCACCGAGCGCACAGAAGATGCGCGGCGGGTACTACACGCCGAGAGCCTTGGCCGACTACCTGTGTCAATGGGCTATACGCGGCCCTTGCGACCGGGTGCTCGAGCCGAGTTGTGGCGATGGCAGTTTCCTAGTGGCGGCGTCATCGATGCTCGGCAGCGGCGGTTCGTTAACTGCCATCGAAGTCGTATCCCAAGAAATCGAGAAGGCCAAACAGTCCGTCAATGGCACAACCGCACCTGTGGATTGGCATTGCAGGAGTTTCTTCGATTTGGCCACTGCGCTGCTGGACGGTGAGCGATTCGACGTCGTTCTCGGCAATCCGCCCTTCATCCGTTTTCAGCACTTCGACAGACGAGAACGCGACCGCGCCTTTGGATTGGTCAAGCAATTCGGCTATCGACCTACCGGTCTCGCCAACGCATGGGTCGCCTTCGTCCAACTTGCCGCGGAGTTGTTACACGAAGGCGGTCGCTTGGCGATGGTTGTGCCTGCAGAGCTCCTACAGGTGCAATACGCGGCCGAACTACGGTTTCGTTTGCCGACTCTCTTCGAGAACGTCACTTTAGTCGCTTTTGACGAGTTGGTGTTTCCGCAGATTCAACAGGAGGTTGTGCTGTTGCTTGCGGATGGCCGGCGCCGGGGCGAACAGCGACCCGGACGACTGCATGTGAGGCAGGTGACCAATGGCCACGCCTTGTTGACCGGAGGAACGGCCCCGACCAGGACGGTTTTGGGCCCCGAGGTGCAGAACAACGGCACCGCCATGAAGTGGACGTCGCTGTTTTTGCATGAGCAGGAGGATACTTTGCTGCGCACCTGCAGTGAAGACCGCCAACTGCATAGGCTCGGTGATCTCGCCGACGTTGACGTTGGTATCGTCACGGGCCGCAACAGTTTCTTCGTGGTGAGCGAAGAACAGGCGCAACAGCTCGGAGCAGGGTCTCGTGCGCTGGATGTTGTGGGCAGGACGTCCGCGCTGAAGTCCATCCGTTTCACCGACGAGGACATGCGTTGTTATGCGTCAACCTACCGATCCAAACTCTTGAACCTGAGCGGCCTGGAGCGCGAGCGATTCCCGAGCGCTCTCGATGCATATGTCAAACAAGGGGAAGCCGCGGGCGTTCACACGGGCTACAAGTGCCGCATCCGAGATCGCTGGTTCGACGTGCCCTCAACGGGCGTGCCGGACGCGTTTCTGTTTCGTCAAATACATACCGCCCCGCTGTTGGCGGTGAACTGTGCTGGAGCGACATCCACGGACACCGTCCACCGGGTCCGCGTCCATGGCGGCGTGGATGGAGACCGTTTGGCCGGCGCGATGGTCAACTCGTTGACCTTCGCATGGTCGGAAGTGGCGGGACGGAGTTACGGCGGCGGCGTGCTGGAACTTGAACCACGAGAAGCCGAAACGCTGTTGTTGCCTTACCAGTTCGCCGGCGAGTTAGATCTGGAGTTCTTGGACTCTAGATTGCGAGAGGGCGATTTGCCAGCGGCTCTCGCGCACGGCGATGACGTCCTTCTGCGGCGCGGATGCGGCTTGTCGAAAGGTGACATTGAACGCCTACGCTCAGGCTGGAATCGGCTGCGCCTACGTCGGCAAAGGCGACGCAGAGAGGGCAACCGAAACCGGCACAACACGCGGACGCGCCAAGCGCGAGTTCCGCCGACACAGTGAGCTAACACGCGCCAGTGGCGACGGCGGCGCTCGCCCTCTGTGTTACGGTTGCCGCCATCGCGTCATGGCGCATTGAACGCCGCGGTCCCGTCGCGCTAGCCCGCTTGCACACCGATGCACCCCGCCCACCCCGGCGTTTTGGCCACTCCGCTCCACCCAACGGCTGCGCGCGCTGCCCAGCTGCGCTTACAGGGAGGCTCTGAAGATGGCTGATGCTTCCGCCACGGTGCTGTTCGCGATCGTTCTCGTCCTCACGTTGATCTCGGCCTACTTCGCCAGCTCCGAGACGGCGATGATCGCGCTCAATCGCTATCGCCTGCTGCACTTGGCGAAGCAGGGGCAGCGCGGGCCGCGCAAGGCGCAACGCCTGCTGCAGCGCCCAGACCGGCTGCTCGGCGTCATCCTCATCGGCAACAACTTGGTGAACTTCGCTGCGGCGACGGTGTTCACCGTGCTCTGGATTCGCTACTTCGGCGATGCCACCGCGTGGCTCGCGCCGGTGGCGTTGACGATCTGGTTCCTCATCTTCGCCGAGGTCGGCCCGAAAACCGTGGCCGCGGCGCGCCCGGAGCAGATCGCCTTTCCCTCCGCCTTTCTGCTGCAGCCGCTCTTGAAGCTGCTGCATCCCGTAGTGGTGTTCGTCAACGCCATCGCCAATTTCTTGGTGCGGCCATTCGTTCGAGGCACAGCCGAATCCGAGCGTTTGAGCATCGAGGAGTTGCGCACCGTGGTGAATGAGAGCGCTCGGCTGCCGGCGCGACGCCAAAACATGCTGCTGCGCGTCCTCGACTTGGAGAAGGTGACGGTGGAGGACGTCATGGTGCCGCGCTCCGAGGTTTCCAGCATCGACATCGACGCGCCCCTTGAAGACATCACCGAGCAACTGGCGAGCTCGCCGCACACCCGCCTGCCGGTGCTGAGCGAGGGCGACAAGACCGTCCACGGCGTGCTGCATCTGCGCCGCGCCGCCCGCTTCCTGTTGAAGGACACTTACACCGCCGAGGACGTGCTCGCCGAACTGGATGCGCCGTACTTCGTGCCAGCCGGCACGCCGCTGCACACCCAACTGGCGAACTTCCAGAAGAAACGCCACCGCCTCGCCTTGGTGGTGGACGAATACGGCGACATCCGCGGCATGGTGACGCTGGAAGACATCTTGGAGGAGATCGTCGGCGAGTTCACGACAGACTTCGCCGCCAACGCGCCGGACATCCACCCCCAAGACGATGGCTCCTACTACATTGATGGCACGGCGCTGTTACGCGATCTCAATCGGGCGCTTGGCTGGTCGTTGCCCACGGATGGCCCGCGCACATTGAACGGGCTGTTGCTGGAACGCTTGGAGTCCATCCCAGAGGCGAATGTGTGCCTGCGCATCGGCGATCATCTGGTGGAGACTTTGCAGATCAAGGACAACGCGGTGCGCAGCGCGCGGCTCTGGCGAGCGCCGAGCGCAGACGTGCCCGACGGCAACGAGCGACCCGGCGAGCAGGACTAGACTCGCCGGCGGCGGCGACCGAAGGCAAAGCAGCGATTGCTGGTCGCACACCAAGACGCCGGTTGTAGCGCCCCGCGCGTCCTCTGCCCTGCCTCAACCGCGCCAGCGGCGATTCAGCGCCGACACCACCGCGGTGAGCGATGCGGTGATAGTGTTCGTGCTCATGCCGATGCCATGGCAACGCCCTGCCCCGTCGTTGATGGCGAGCAGGCAGATGGCAGCGGCGTCCTTGCCGGTGGTGAGCGCGTGCTCGTGGTAATCCATGATGTTGAGCGGCTCGTTCAGCGTCTCCACCATGCCGTTGACGAACGCCTCGATGGGGCCGGTGCCTTCCCCCACGATGTCGATGCGTTGCTCGGCGGCCTCCAGTTGCGCCGTGCAGCGCTGTCGGCCGGTGTCCGCGCGCGTCAAGTCATAGTCCAGCAGGCGGTAGGGGCCCTGCTCCACCAAGTACTCAGCCAGCAACGCTTCAAAGATCTCGTCTGGCTGCACTTCGCGGTCCAGCCGTTCCGTGAGCCGTTGCACCACCGCCGAGAACTCGGCCAGCATCTCACGCGGCAGCGTGACGCCGAACCGCTCCTCAAGCACAAAGCCAACCCCGCCCTTGCCAGATTGGCTGTTCACCCGCACCGTTTCCTTGTACGAGGAGCCGACATCCGCCGGGTCGATGGGCAGATACGGCACCTGCCACGCATCGCCACCGCCGCGCGCATGCACCATGCCCTTGCGGATGGCGTCTTGGTGCGAGCCGGAGAAGGCGGTGAACACCAAATCTCCGGCGTAGGGATGGCGTTCATGCACGGCCAACTTGGTGAGCGTCTCCGCTTCGCCGCGGATGCGCGGCATGTCGCGGAAATCCAACTGCGGATCGACGCCTTGGGAGAACAGGTTCATGGCCACGGTCACCAAGTCGCAATTGCCGGTGCGTTCGCCGTTGCCGAACAACGTGCCCTCCACCCGCTCGGCGCCTGCCATCAGCGCCAGTTCGGTGGCGGCCACGCCAGTGCCGCGGTCATTGTGGGCGTGCAAGCTCACCACCACGCTGTCGCGGCGCGGGAACTGGCGGCAAAACCACTCAATCTGATCCGCGTACACGTTCGGTGTGGCCATCTCCACCGTGGAAGGCAGGTTGATGATCATCGGCTCTTCCGGCGTCGCGCCCCATTCGTCGGCCACCGCAGCGCAAATGTCCACGGCGAAATCCAATTCGGTGCCGGTGAAGCTCTCCGGGGAGTACTCGAACGCAATGTTGGCGCCGGACAGCGCGGCGAGCCCGTCCCGCGCCAGCTTCGCCCCGTCCACCGCGAGCTTGACGATGCCCTCGCGGCCCATGCGGAACACCACGCGGCGCTGCAGCGTGGATGTGGAGTTGTACAGATGGAAGATCGCCGACGGGGCGCCTTCAAGAGCCTCAACGGTGCGCGCGATGAGTTCCTGCCGCGCTTGGCACAACACTTGAATGGTGACGTGCGGCGGGATGCGGCCCTCGTCAATGATGCGGCGAATGAAGTCGAAATCCGGCTGCGAGGCGGCCGGAAAGCCCACTTCGATCTCCTTGAAGCCGATGTCGAGCAGCAAGTCCCACATGCGCAGCTTCTCGCCGACGTTCATCGGGTCGATGAGCGCTTGGTTGCCATCCCGCAAGTCGACGCTGCACCAGCGTGGCGGTTCGGTGAGCACGGCGTCCGGCCAAGTGCGATCTTTGAGCGCAACTGGCGGGAAGGCGCGGTATTTGCCATGCGGCATGGCCGCGACGCGGGCGCCGACGGCGCCGACATTGAACTCAGAAGGGCTTTGGGCGGCCACGGGCTGCGATGTCATGGGGAATCCTCGACTTAAGGTGTCGTTGCTGGGGACGAGGTGGGCAAGCGCCCTTGATGAGGAGAGTTATGCCGGCAACGCCGGCAGAAGCAGCGACAGAATGGCGAGCAGCGTTGCGCTTGGAGAGGCCATGTCAACAGCGCACTATACGCCGCTTCTGCGCCGTGTCCAGCACATTTTCGCGCGGCGCGGCGCCAGCGCATCAGCGCTTGGAGAATGGCGAACTGCACCCTTAACGGCGCCAGGTCAGCGCCGCCAAATCACCGCCGCCATGCGTCCAGTGACACCATCGCGGCGATGCGAGAAGAACCGTTCGTCACACGAGACACAGACGCCGCTGCGGGCCACTTCGGGCACGCCGAGCGATGTGAGGCGCTCGGCCACATACGCCGGCAGGTCGAAGCGCCATTTGCCGCTGCCGGCTCGAGTGAACGCCGACCCTCCACCAGCTTGGCCATGCACGTCGCCACCCACTTCGTAGCACGCTGCGCAAATCGCCGGCCCGAGCCAAGCGCACAACGTATCGGTAGCCGCCGGCAGCGCCGCCAACGTCGCCTCGATGACGCCGCCCGTCGCGCCCCGCCAGCCGCAGTGGAGGGCAGCCACCACGCCGCCGCGCGCGTCGCAGAGGAGCGCTGGCACGCAATCCGCCACCGTCACCGCCAACGCCAAGTCGCGTCGCTCCGTCCACACCGCGTCCGCGGCGGGAGCGTCCCCGTGGTCGTCTGGACGCTGTGACGCTGGCAGCTGAGCAGCGTGGAAGACCTCCGCGCCATGCGTTTGATGCAGCCACTGAATCCCTTCACAGCCCGTCGCCGCGAGCAGCCGGCGGCGGTTCTCCGCCACCCGTTCCGGCGCATCGCCAACGCCAGCGCCCACGTTCAACGTGGCGTAGCGGCGGGCGCTCGCGCCCCCAGCGCGGGTGGTGCAGCCGGCGCCGATGCTGCGCGGCGCCGGCCAGGCCGCCTCAAGCAGCGCCAGCGGCATCGTCTGTCAGCGCCTCAAGCAAACCGGCGATGTCCGCCGGAACGGGGCTCGAAAAGGACATTGCGGTGCCCGTGATCGGATGCGCGAAGCTGAGCCGGCGGGCGTGCAGCGCTTGGCGGCGAAACTGCCGCACAGCCTGCAGCAGCGCATCGGTCGGCGCCTTCGGCAGCCGCCCGCGGGCGCCGTAGCGCTGATCCCCCACCAGCGGATGGCCGATGGCGCTCATGTGTACCCGCACTTGGTGGGTGCGCCCGGTTTCAAGCGTCACATGCACCGCAGTGTGCGCCCGATAGCGCTGCTCCACGCGCACGACCGAAGACGCCGGCCGCCCGTCCGCGCGCACGCGCTGGCGGGTGCGGCGCACCGGATCGCGCCCTAGGGCCAAGTCGACGCGGCGGCCGCCGGTGAGCGCGCCCTCCGCCACGGCAAGGTATTCGCGGCCAATGGCGCGCCTCGCCATCGCGCGCGTGAGCGCCGGCAACGCTTCCAGCGAAGCGGCCACCAACATCAGCCCGCTCGTTTCCTTGTCCAGCCGGTGAACGAGGCCGGCGCGCGGCAGCGCGGCGAGGGCCGGGCGATGCGCCAGCAGGCCATTCACCAGCGTGCCGCCGGCAACGCCGGCGCCTGGATGCACGACGACGCCAGCCGGCTTGTCCACCACCAGCACATGCGCGTCCTCATGCACCACGGCAAACGGCACCGGCTCTGGCTCCAGATCCCCCACACGGCGCTCCACCGGCGCGTCCAGCGTGAGCGCCTCACCGCCGGCGACGCGCTGCGCCGGCTTCGCTGGCGCATGATCCAACCGCAGCGCGCCGCACCGAATCCACGCCGCGAGCTGCATCCGCGAGAACTGGCGGAAGCACTCCGCCGCCACCCGGTCCAGCCGCTCGCCAGCCCGATGCGCCGGCACCGTGGCGGCCAAGACGTGCCGTTGCGCGCTCATCGGCGCGACGGTAGCACAGGCGTGGTTGGGCGGCGGCCGGCAGTGTTTGCATGGAGCGGCGCTCCCGAAGCCCCACCGCTGCGGTCGCGATTGGTCATCACGAGCGTCCAACCGCCAGCGTGCCCGCAATCCAGTCGAATTAGAGGGCAATGGGCGCTACAATCGACGCCATGAAACGCATGGTTCTTGCGAGCGTCGCATGGGCGCTCGCGGCCCTTTTGGCTGGCTGCGCTTGGACGCCCTTCGGCGGCGACGACGAAGAGGCCGAGGCAGAACTCGAGACCACCGAGCAGATCATCTACGAAAGTGCGCAAAGCAGCCTGCGGAGCAACAACTACCGTGCCGGCATCGACAAGCTCGGCCGCTTGGAGGCTCGGTTTCCGTTCGGGCGCTACGCCGAGCAGGCGCAACTCGAACTGATTTACGCCAACTACATGGCGCGTGATTTGGAAGCCGCGGAGGCGGCCGCGGATCGTTTCATTCGGCTGCACCCACAGCACGACCACATCGATTACGCCTACTACCTGCGCGGCCTCATCGCCGATGCCGAGGGCAGCGGCCTGTTCGACCGCCTGCGCCCAGACGACGCGGCCAAGCGCGACACCACCAACGCGCGCAAAGCCTTCGCGCACTTCGCCGCCCTGCTCAAGGACCATCCGGACAGCGACTACGCGAAGGATGCTCGCCAGCGGATGATCCATCTGCGCAACGTCATCGCGGATTCGGAAATCCAAATCGCCAACTACTACATTTCGCGCGGCGCCCATGTGGCGGCTGCGAACCGCGCCCGCGCAGTCCTCGAAAACTATTCGCAAACCCCCGCCGCGGCGCAGGCGCTCGCGATACTCGTTGAAGCCAACCACCGGCTCGGCCTCGACGCGGCGGCCAACGATGCCCTGCGCATTTTGGCCATCAACCACCCGGACTTCCCCGCCTTCGACGAACAAGGCAGCCTCGTGCTCGAGGAGACCATCCGCAACCGCGACCGCTCGTGGGTGAATGTGATGACGATCGGGCTCTTCGATCGGCCCGATGCGCCGCCGCCTTTGAGGATCAAGCATCCTGAGGGCTATGTGCCGCCGCCAAACGCCGCCCGACCCACGGAGGCGACGGCGGCCGCTGAGCGCAACAAACCTTGGTACAAGCGCATTCTCTTCATGGATTGACGCCGGCCATGCGGCGAACGCTGCGCTGCCGCAACGGCGGCGTTTGATCCCGGCGGCGTAGCGCTTCGCACGGCTGCCGCGCCACACAACCCACGTTGAATGCTGCCTCCTGCAAGCCGAAGCGCACAACCGCGCACGGCGATGTCCGCCACCAAATGCAGCGCCGGCGGGATGGCACATCGCGCTGCGGCTGCCATGCTGGCCTGATGCGCGGCTTGACATTGATCGAATTGCTGGTGGCCCTCGCCGTTGGCGGCGCCCTGCTCTCATGGGCCACGGCGAACGGCGGCCACCTCATGGAGACGCGCCGCGCCAGCGCCGCGCTCAACCAAACGCTTGGTGCGGTGGCGTTCACCCGGCACGCCGCGGTGACGCATCGGGCCACGGCGACGCTATGCCCTTCGGCGGGCGGCGGCTGCGGCCTGGGCAACACTTGGCACGAAGGCGCACTGATCTTTGTGGACGTGGATGGCGACGGCAACCTAGATGCACAGGACACGCCGTTGCGGCGGCTGCCCAGCTTGCGGCAAGCAGACCGCGTGTTCTGGCGCTCTTTCCGCAACCGGCGGCACCTATCGTTCCTGCCCTCTGGCCTGACGGATTGGCAGAGCGGCAATTTCACCTACTGCCCCGCCAACGGCGATTTGCGCTACGCCCGCCAAGCGATCCTGAACGCGCAGGGCCGCGCCCGCCTAGCGCGGGACGATGACGGGGATGGCATCCGCGAAGATGCGAGCGGGCGCGATCTGCGGTGCCCATAGCGACCAAGGCACCCTAACCCACGGGCGCACTGCCGGGGCACTGCTGGCTCACCGCGCCATGCTAGGCTTGCCGCCGATCTCAGTTTCCCAAGACCTATAGGAACCCGCGCATGAGGATCGAAGAGCAGCAGCGGCTATTGGGCATTTTGAGGCATGGCTTTGACCATGCCGGCGAGGTGCATGGCACCGGCATCGCGCAAAGCCCCCTCGCTGACTTCACTTGCCCCAAGTTGTTGGCGGCCGAACGACAGACGTTTTTCCGCGACACACCGCTCTTCATGGGCCTCTCGGGAGACTTGCCGAAGCCCGGCCGTTATTGGGCAGACAGCGAAACGGGCCTGTCCATCCTGATGACGCGAGATGAGGCGGGCGCGTTCCGCGCGTTCGCCAACACCTGCCGGCATCGCGGCGCCCAAGTGGTCCCGGATGGCCGCGGCAAGCGCTTGCGCTTCAGCTGCCCCTTCCATGCTTGGACCTACGGGAGCGACGGCGCCTTGATCGCCATCAACCGCGAACAGCGCTTCGGCGCCGTAGACAAACGCGCCTTTGGCCTCATCGAGCTGCCGGCCGTGGAGCGGCACGGCATGCTCTGGGTGAAGCCGACGCCGGGCGGCGAGATCGACGTTGACGCGATGCTTGACGGCCTTGAGGACGACATGGCCCATTGGGGCTTGGCGGAACACAGCTACGGCGCTTCGCAGATCATCGAGGCACCTCTCAACTGGAAGCTCGCCATCGATACGTTCGGCGAGAACTACCACTTCGACACGCTGCATCGGGAGACCCTCGCCAGCGACATCCGCGGCAATCTGCAAACCCACGACATCTTCGGCCGCAATTACCGCATGGTGTTCGCCTTGGTGCATGGCTTTGAAGAGCAAGCCAAGTCCGCGTCGAACCTCAACGAGTGGCCGTTTCGCTCGATGACGCTCTGCGTCTACTTCGTCTACCCAAACACCATCTTCCTAGTGGATGGCAACGCCGTCGACGTCATTCGCATTTTCCCAGACAAGGACACTCCAGGGCGTTCGCGCACCGCGCACAGCTTCTACGTCATGCCCGGCGCCAAGGCGGATTACGCCGGGCATCGCTACGAGGAGCGCTTCGACAGCTTCAACGCCGTGGTGAGGGACGAGGACTATCACGTCGCTGCGAGCATGCAGCGCAGCGCCAATGCCGGCATCCAAAGCCATGTGTTGTTCGGGCGCAACGAGCCGGCGCTGCTGCATTACCACAACGTGCATCGCGCGGCGTTGGGCCGACCGCTCTTAGAGGTTGCAAGCGCTTAAGGCCGAGCCAAGCAAGCGCCAGCGTCCCGGTTCCCGGCGCGACACAAGGCCGCGGCCCGGCGCGTCCCGCCTTCCACCCCAGTGGGCGCTGTGCCACCATGTTCGACATGGATGGTCGAACAGCAAATGGCGACGCGCTAGCGGCGTTGCGCGGCCTTTTGCAGGCCGACCTTGATTTCCACGGCGCAAACGGTCGGCACTCCACCCACGCTTGGCATCCGTTCCCCGCCAAGTTCCCGCCGCAACTGCCGAACTACTTCATCGAACGGCTCTCCGAGCCCGGCGATGTTGTGCTCGACCCGATGTTCGGCTCCGGCACGACGGTCCTAGAGGCGGTTCGCTTGGGCCGCCCTGCGATCGGCTGCGACATAGACCCGCTGGCGCGTCTGATCGCCAAGGCCAAGCTGCAGCGCTTGGACCCTGCGGCCATGTCGCGCGTTGGCAGGGAGTTGGTGGAGCAGGCAAGGCGCAGCTTTTCCGCGGAACGGCATCGGCTCGAAGCGGCGCTGGCCGAACGCTTCGATGGCAGGACGAGAACCTTCGTGAGCTACTGGTTCAAACCAACGCAGCAACTGGAACTGGTCGCGCTTCTCGACGCCATCGAACGCCATGCGCCACGGGAGACATGGCGGTTCCTGCACATGGTGTTCTCGTCAACCATCATCGCCAAGTCCGGCGGCGTTTCTCTCGCCCGAGACTTGGCCCATACCCGCCCACATCGTGTGTTGGGCAAGAAGCCTAGGTGCGCATTCGACGAGTTCGAAAAACGGCTGAAACTCATGCTGGCAGCCGGCGGCGCGGCGCAGCCTTGCGCCGAGGCGCAGATACTGGCGCGCAGCGCCGAGAACAGTGGCCTGCCAACGGCCAGCGTCGATCTCATCATCACGTCCCCGCCCTATGCCAACAACGCCATCGACTACATGCGGGCGCACAAGTTCTCATTGGTCTGGTTGGGTTGGAAGATCGAGGAACTCACCCACATTCGCGCCCGCTGCCTTGGACACGACGCGAAGACGCCCCGCCAGTGGAGCGATCTTCCAGATCGCTGCGAAGACACCATCGTTCGGCTGGCGCGCGTAGACCAGCATAAGGCCGCGGCGCTAAGGCGCTACTTCGGCGAGATGTCCGCCGTCATGGCAGAGATGCATCGGGTGCTCAAGCCAAGCAAGGCCGCGATCGTCGTCGTTGGCAGCTCGAACCTGCGCGGCATCGACGTCGAGACGCACAAGGGGCTTGCCGCCGTCGGCGCCAACGCGGGCTTTCAACTGGCACATATTGGCGTTCGCCGCCTCGATCGTGACAAGCGCATGATGCCAACACGGTGGGGCAAGGAGAGGAAATCCCAGATCGAGCAGCGCATGCACGAAGAGCATGTGATCGGGCTGTTGAAGTGATGCGAACTGATCCCCGGCGTTCACGGCACGGCCGCAAGTTCCCGCCAAGAGAGCCGCTGCATGTTGGCGCCATCCCAAGCGACAACGCTCTGCACCGCGGCGCGCGCGGCCGCGGTGCCGCCGGCGGCGCGGGCCGTGACGCGGAACACCTCAGCGCCATCTGCGCGCGTCGTCACCCATTCGATGATGAAGCGGGGCGGCGGCGCCACGCCCGTGAGCGACACCATGCGGCTGCCCTGCCCAGACCAAACGCCAGCCTGGCGCCAGCGCACCGGGGCACCGAACGGGGCGGGCAGATAGAGCCCGGGGTGCGTCGGATCCCCAAACGCCGTGTTGGGAAACGTGCTCGCCAAGCGCTGCCCTTGCGCGAGCGCCGCCTCCGCGGCGGTGAGCGCCAGCGCGCCGTCGTGGGCGTTGCGGGCCATGCGCAGCTCCAACGCGCTGGCTTGGGCGCCGGCCACCGCCGCAATGCTGAGCGTCGCCAACATCGTGAGCGCCATCAGGAGCACGGCGCCTCGCTCTTCGAGCCTTGCCATGCTCCCCCGCCCGCCGCCGCTAGTTGCGCAACGCCACCGTGCGCGTGAACGTCCGCCGCAGCGCGTTCGCGCCGGCCACGGCATCAACGCTGGTGGCGGTGACGGCGAAGCGCAATGCAAGGGGAGTTAGGCCGGCGGCCGCGGCCGGCGGTGCGTAGCGATCCAGCGCGCCGTCGGCGTCGCTGTCCACGCCGAGCAACACTTGCAGCGTAGCGATGCCGGCGATGAGTTCGGCGGGCCGACGTGTCCCGCGCTTGCGCCACAGCGACGGCGCCGCGTCGCCGCGGTTGTTGGAACCGGCGCCTGCCGCCACGAAATAGATGTCCGTCACCACGCGGCCCACCGCTGCGCCTTGGGGATGGGCCGCGCCGCCATAGGCTTCGCCAACGCCGGCCAAGAGCGCTCCGCTGGCGTTGCCGAACGGGCCGCCGCCGGCGCCGCGGCGCAAGCGTTGGCCGCCGCCAGCCAGCGCATCCACTGCACTCACGCGGAACAAAGCGGCCTTGTCGCAGTCTGAAATCAAGCCGAAATCATCGGCATCGAATGCATCATCGCCAGTGACCGCCGGCGCACCGCCGGCAGCCACCGCCGCGGCCAGCGGCCCGCCATCGGCCACATACCGCAACACCAACACGTCAGAACGCGGCGTCAGCGCCGCCACGTTGATGCCGCCGTTGCCGCGAAAGGCGTTGACATCCGGGCCAGGCGCACGGCGCGGCAGCGGCGCCAAGCTGGGACGCCAATCATCCGGCCCGTTGCCATCGGCGCCGTCAAAGGCCTCCACCGCGCTCAGCAGGTTCACCTCCGCCAGCTGCGTCCACCCTCCATTCAAGTTGTTGCGCACGGCGCTCAATGCCGCGCCGCAGCCCAAGTAGCCGGCGGCGCGCGCCGAACGGGCGATGAAGTCCAGCGCGTAGCGGGCAGATTCCTGCAGCTGCGCTTGGCCTTCCGCGGTCGCATTCGCCCGGCCATTGGTGGCATACAGCCCAGCGATGCTCGCCGTGACCATACTGGCCAAGGCCAGCGCCAGCAGCAGTTCCACCAAGGAGAACCCGTGTTTCACAGCCGCGTGCGCAGAGTGATCTGCACCGGATTGGGTTGGCCGCGCGCCCGCCACTGCACCGTGACCACAATGTCGCCGGCGGCGCTGGTGGCGAAGCTGCCATCTCCTTCCGGCAGCCCCGGCTGTTCCGGCGCGAACCCCGCCAGCGCCGCTTGCGCCGCCGCGCAGGCCGGCGCGGCTTGCCAAGCCCCGAAGGCACACTTCCAAGTGCCGAGGTCGAACGCTGCGAGTTCCGCTGGGCTGCAGGTCGCGGCCACGCAATTCGGAACGGTTGGAGGCGCGGCGCCGAGGGCTGTGTCATAGGCAGCGCCAGGATTGGCGCGGGCGCGCTCGATGATGTCCGCCGCGGCCGCCACGGCCTCCGAGCGGTACAGCGCGGCACGGTTGGCAGCCAATGCCGCGCCCTGCCCCCCGGCCAGCGCCAGCGCGCCGACCGAAAGCACGAACATCGCGGTGAGCGTCTCGATCAGCGAGAGCCCGGACAAGCGGCTTCGCCCGGCGCCGTTGGCAAGGCTTCCAAGGCACCCGCCCACCCGCGCAGAACAGGCCGTAGCCAGCGCCGCCTGGGTGCCCGCCACAAGGCCCCCACATGCGCCTGCAACACTCGCAAACGCTCCCGGCCATTTTCGCCAGCGCGCGGCGGCGCCCTCAAGACCCCCAGCGCGTTTCATCGGCATCGCCAAAATCCCCATCGTCGTTGCGGTCCCAAAACCGCGTTCCGTTCTCATCGATGGCGAGGTCGCCCTCATCGGCCAACAGCGTGTCGCCCGGCACCGGGCTCGCCCGCAGTTCGAACGCGGCCGCGTCTGCGCTCTGCAGCGCGACGGCGTACCGAGGCGACGTTGGGGCACAGAGATTGGCCGTCACCACGCCGGTGTCCGCGTCCCCGATGCCGTCGCCATCGGCGTCGATGGCCGCCGCATAGCTGAACGCGAGGCTCGCATGGCGCTCCATGCCCTGAGCGCAACGCAGCAGGTCTGCCTGCGCGGCGACGCGGTGGCCACGAACCGTGTAGGCGGTGTAGAGGGGCGCGGCAACCGCGGCCAAGATCGCCAAGATGGCCGCGGCGGCGACCAACTCCACCAATGTGAGCCCTGCCGCCCGAGGCCATCGCACGCTTGCCCTTGGCATCGCCATCACACGAGCAAGGCTATGCCCGACGCAGCGCCTTCACCGCCAGCCTAAGCTGTTTCTTGCGCGCGAAAATGGCGCTCGTGGCAGCGCCGTTTAGTTCCCTCGACGCGCCGCCAACGTGTCCAAGAGCATGAGCGCGATCCAAACGCCGGCGCCCACCGTCACCGCCGCATCCGCCACGTTGAAGACTGGGAAGCGAAACCAGCCGTAGTGGACGAACACAAAGTCGATGACATGGCCCGAGATGGCGCGATCCGCCAAGTTGCCGAGCGCCCCAGCCAAGATGCAGCCGTAGGCGAAGCCAAGCCAAGCGAAGCCGCGGCCGAGCTTGCGGATTTCGTTGACGAGGAAAGCGGAGAACCCCAGTGCGACGGCAGAGAACACCCAGCGTTGCCAACTGCCCCCCTGTGCAAACAGGCTGAACGCCATGCCTGGGTTGTAAAGCAGTTTCCACGACAGAAAAGGCAGCACGTCCACCTCTTCGCCATAGGCGAGATATGCTTCGGCCGTGCGCTTCGACACCTGATCGATGCCCACCAAGAATGCCGCCCAGCCATACCAGAGCGCCGCCACCAGGGGCTTGGGCTCGCCTAGCCCGTCATCATCCGCCCCCCGCGCCGCGGCGTCGCCGGCGGGCGCGGCGGCGTTCACTGCGCCGCGAACCACTCTTTCGTCTCCGCAATGTCCCGCGTGATGCGCTCGCTCAACGCATCGAGCGAGGCGAACTTGATTTCATCGCGCACCTTGCGATGCGGCGTCACCGTCAACAGGTCCCCGTAGATGTCCTGGTCGAAATCAAAGAGATGCACTTCAAGCAGCGGTTCCTTGCCATCCACCGTGGGGCGCACGCCGATGTTGGCGATGCCGCGGCGCGTCTCGCCGGCACCCTCCACCGTCACCGCATACACCCCCTCCAACGCGGCGCGGTAGCGCTGCAGGCGAATGTTGGCGGTTGGCACCCCCAACTGGCGCCCGAGCTGCCGCCCATACACCACCCGCCCCATGATGAAGTATTCGCGGCCCAATAGTTGCGCCGCCAACCCGAAATCCCCCGCCGCGAGGGCCCCGCGCACACGCGTGCTGCTGACGCGGCCATGCTCAAAGGTCAATGTGCCGATGTGGCTGACGCCGTAGCCATGCTTGTCGCCGGCCTCCTTGAGCATCCCGTAATCGCCCTCTTGCCCGCGACCAAAATGAAAGTCGTCACCCACCACGACGTAGCGGGCGCCCAAGCGCTCTGCCAGCAGTTCCTTCACCACCCAGCCGGCCGGCGTGCTCGCGGTGCGCTCGTTGAAGGGCACGCACAACACGCGATCGACGCCCGTTTGGCGCAACAGGCTTACCTTCTCGCGGAAGCGCGTGAGCCGCGCCGGCACCGTCTCGCCGCGGAAGAACTCGCGCGGCTGCGGCTCGAACGTCATCAACAGGCTGGGACAGCCGAGTTCCTCGCTCTTCGCCCGCAAATGCGCGAGGAGCAGCTGATGGCCGTGGTGGACGCCATCAAAGTTGCCAATCGTCACGACGTTGCCGTGATGGCGCGGCGCGATGCAGTGCAAACCCCGGATGAGCTCCATGGCAGGGATTCTACACACGGTGCCGGAAATCCCGTGGCCGCACGCCGAGGGCAAAGATGCCGGCGAAGTACGCCAGCGCACCGGCCGCCACCACCAGCGCCAGCTCGAGCACACGCGCTTTGACGCTGGCAGCCAACCACCAGTGCGCATCGGGGGCAAGCCAAGCGAGGCCTGCGGCCATCGCAGCGCTGGCCCCGGCCGCCGTGCCCAGCGTGCGCCACAGCGCCCGGGTCGGCGCATAGTCGCCACGCCGCAGGAGGCCGCGCAGCAGCAATGTGGCGTTCACCACCGCCGCCACGCTCACCGCCAGCGCGAGGCCCACATGGCCAAGCCACCAGAACGTGGCCAAGCCGAACCCGCAGTTCACCGCCGCCGATGCCGCGGCGTAGCGGAACGGCGACGTGGTGTCTTGCCGGGCGAAGTAGCCCGGCGCGGCGATTTTCGCCAGCACGATGGCGGGCAGCCCAACGGCGAACGCCTGCAGGGCAGCAGTGGCCATCAATGCGTCGTGGCTGGTGAACGCGCCGTGCTGGTAGATCGTCGCAGTCAATGGCGCGGCAAGGACGAAGAGCGCTGTCGCCGCCGGCAGCCCCAGCAGGATGCCCATGCGCAGGCCCCAATCCAGCGTCGCCGCAAAGCCGCCGGCGTCGCCACGCACATGCAGGCGCGACAGGGTAGGCAGCAACACCGTGCCCAGCGCCGCGGCCACCAGCCCGACAGGAAGTTCCATGAGGCGGTCTGCATAGTAGAGCCACGAGATGCTGCCGACGGCGAGAAGCGAGGCGAGGATGCCGCCCACCAGCCCATTGATCTGGTTCACCGAAGCTGCGAACACCGCCGGCCCCAACAGCCGCCCCATCTTGCGCACGCCGGGGTCGCGCAACTGCACGGTCGGCGCGCGCAACAGGCCCAAACGCCGCAACGACGGGAACTGGAAGAGGAGCTGCGCGACGCCGGCGAAGAGCACGCCCCACGCCAGCGCCACGGCCGGCGTCTCGAACGCCGGCGTCGCCGCGATGGCCGCCACGATGAGCGTCATGTTCAGGAGCACTGGCGTGAACGCCGGCACCGCGTAGCGATGAAAACTGTTCAACAGGGCGCCGGCGAACGCGGTGAGCGAGATGAAGGCGAGGTATGGGAACGTGATGCGGAGCATCTCCACCGTCACGTCGAGGCGCGCATCGTCGCCGTGGAAGCCTGGCGCGAACAGCAGCACCAGCCAATGGGCACCCACCAGCCCCAGCACCGTCACCGCACCAACCGCCAGCGCCAACGCGCCCGCCACGCGGCTGACAAAGGCATCGAGCCGCCACCGCTCGGCGGCGCGGTACTCCGCCAGCACCGGCACGAACGCCTGCGCAAAGGCGCCCTCCGCAAACAGGCGCCGGAAGGTGTTGGGGATGCGCAACGCCACGAAAAAGGCGTCCGCCACGCCGGCGGCGCCCAAGAAGTGTGACAGCACCACGTCTCTGGCGAAGCCACTCAGCCGCGACAGCCCCGTCATCGACGCGACCACCGAGCCCTGCGCCGCCAAGCTCTGCGGCGCTTCGTCAGCGGCCGGCGTTGACTCCATGGCCCACGGCGGGCAAACTACGCCGCTCCATCGAGCCCCGTCTCGGAGCATTGCATTGGCGAACAGTCCTCAAGCAAAGAAACGCGCCCGCCAAGCCATCAAGCGCCGCGCCCGCAACGTGAGCCGGCGGTCCACCTACCGCACGCACTTGAAGCGAGTGATCGCTGCGGTGGAGGCGAATGACAAGGAGGCAGCGCAGGCGGCGTTCACCGCGGCGGTGCCAGTGTTGGACCGCTTGGCGTGCCGCGGCATTCTGCACAAGAACAAGGCGGCGCGGCATAAGTCGCGGCTGAACGGCAAGATCAAGGCGCTCGGCTAGCCGCGCTTGGCGCGGCCAACCCCGCGCCGCAGTGACGGCGAAGGCCGTCCGCCACGACTGCCTCACAGCACCACAAGGTTGTCGCGGTGGATGAGTTCCTCCTCATCCACATAGCCAAGCACCGCTTCAATTTCCGCGCTGCCGCGCCCGGCGAGACGGCGGGTTTCGGCACCGCTGTAGTTGACGAGCCCCTTGCCCACCTCGGCGCCGGCGGCGTCCGTCACGCGCACCACGTCGCCGCGGTTGAACTCTCCCTCAACACGCACGACGCCAACGGCCAACACGCTTACGCCGCGTTCCCGCAGCGCCGCCACCGCGCCATCATCGACGGCGATCTCGCCCTTGGGGCGCAACTGGCCGGCGATCCAGCGCTTGCGCGCCACCAATGGCGCCACGGTGGACCGCAGCAACGTGCCCAGCCGCTCGCCGGCGCTGATGCGCGCGAGCACCTTGGGCGCGGCGCCGTGCGCGATCACTGTCTGGGTGCCGGCATGCGCGGCTAGGCGCGCCGCTTCCAGCTTGGTGACCATGCCGCCGCGGCCGACCAGCCCGCCGCCGCCAACGAAGGCATCGAGGCGCGCATCATCCGCCGCCGCTTCCGGCACCAACGGCGCATCTGGGACGAGGCGTGGATCGTGCTCATGGAGGCCGCTCTGGTCGGTCAGCAGCACCAGCGCGTCCGCGCAGAGCGCCGCCGCGGCCAGCGCCGACAGCGTGTCGTTGTCTCCGAAGCGGATCTCATCCGTAGCCACCGAGTCATTTTCGTTGATCACCGGCACCACGCCCATGTCCAGCAACGTCCGCAGGGTGGCGCAGGCATTGAGGTACCGGCGTCGGTCTGCCAAGTCCTCGTGGGTGAGCAGCACCATGGCGGTGCCCAAGCTGAAGCGCTTGAAGCCCTGCTCGTAGGCTTCCACCAAGCCCATCTGGCCCGTCGCGGCGGCGGCCTGCAGCATGTGGATGGAGCGCGGGCGCGACGTCAGGCCGAGCCGTCGGCAGCCCTCTGCGACCGCGCCGCTCGTCACCAAGGCGATGCGATGCCCCTGCGCGTGCAGCGCGGCGATTTGCCCGCACCAATCTGCGATGGCGCCGCGGTCGATGCCGGTCGCGCCTCGCGTGAGCAGGGCGCTGCCGATCTTCACGACCCATAGGCGCGCTTGGCGCAGCAGATCGCGGCCGGTTTCCGACCCAGCGCGGCTCATCCTGCCAAGGCCGCGGGGGGCGATGCCGGCGCCGCGGCGTCGAGTTCGCGCACACGCTGCAGAAGGGCTTGGCAAAGGCGTTCCAAGCCAGTGCCGGCGACGGCTGAAACAGGCAGCACGGGGCGCTCGGCGAAACGTTCCCGCAGCGCTGTCGGCACCGTGCTGTGCGGCGCCAAGTCCATCTTGGTCGGCACCATGAACATGGGCAGTTCGGCAAACGCCGGGCTGTAGGCAAACAGCTCGCGCTCCACCGCTTCGATGTTGCCGAGCGCATCCGAACCATCCACCGGCGCAACGTCAATTAGGTGGGCCAAGGCCCGCACGCGGGAAAGGTGGCGCAAAAACCGGGTGCCTAGGCCTGCCCCGCCGGCGGCGCCTGGGATGAGGCCCGGAATGTCCGCCATCACGAAGCTGGAATCGACGCCCACGCGCACGACGCCGAGATTCGGCACGAGCGTGGTGAACGGGTAGTCCGCAATTTTTGGGCGCGACGCGGACACCGCCGCGATGAGGGTGGATTTGCCGGCGTTCGGCAACCCAAGCAGGCCGACATCCGCGACCAATTTCAGTTGCAGCAGCAGCGTTCGCGCCTCGCCGGGCTCGCCTCGGGTGGTGCGCCGCGGCGTTTGGTTGACGCTCGACTTGAAGCGCGCGTTGCCTAGGCCGCGGCGCCCGCCGCGCGCCGCCAACAGCCGCTGCCCCGGCGCGGTGAGATCGCCGATGACCTCTTGCGTTTCAGCATCCATGACGGTGGTGCCCGGCGGCACCCGCAGCTCCGTGTCCGCGCCGCGCGCGCCGGTGCGATCGCGGCCGCTGCCGGGGCGGCCGTTGCCGGCGCCAATGCGCGGGCGAAAGCGGAAGTCCACAAGGGTGTTGAGGGCTGCATCGACGGTGATCTCGACATCGCCGCCGTCGCCGCCGTCGCCGCCATCCGGCCCGCCTTTGGGCACGGATTTCTCGCGCCGGAAGCTCAATGCACCGGGGCCGCCGTGGCCAGCCGCAACCCGCACGGTAGCTTCGTCAATGAACTTCATGAGGCCCGCGAACCAAGCGGACGGGTGCGCGAATCGCGCTGCTCAACTCCCAGCGGTGGCTGGGGCAACGCTGACGTATTTGCGGCGCGGCTGCCCCCGCACCGTGAACTGGACATGGCCATCGGCGGTGGCAAACAGGGTGTGGTCTCGCCCGCAGCCGACGTTCTCGCCAGGATGGAAGCGGGTGCCGCGTTGCCGGACGATGATGTTCCCGGCGCGCACCAACTCGCCGCCGTACTTCTTGACGCCCAGCCGCTTCGCGTGGGAATCCCTGCCGTTGCGCGTGCTGCCGCCCGCCTTCTTATGCGCCATCGCCCTTGCTCCGTTGTCGCCTTAGGCCACCGAGCTCGCGCCGGCTCACACGCCGGCCGCTCGGCGCTTCAGGCGCTTGCTTGCTCGATGCCCTTGATTCTCACTTCGGTGTAGCGCTGCCGGTGGCCAGCGCGGCGCAGATAGTTCTTGCGCCGCTTGAACTTGACCACGCGCACCTTGCGGTGACGCCCTTGGCCCACCACTTCGGCATGCACGCAGGCACCCTCAACGTAGGGCGAACCGACCGCCACGGCGTCTTGCTCGCCAACGATGAGCACCCTATCGAACGCGATGCCGTCGCCCACGCCGCCGGGCAGCCGCTCAAGGCGAACGACATCGCCCTCGGCGACGCGATGCTGTTTGCCGCCACTCTCGAAGACCGCGAACATCCGTTGCTCCGTGATCCCTCCGCAAGCGCCGTTCACGCCATCGGGGTGTAATACAATGGTGCCGCGAGCGCGACCGCCCGCGAGCCGAAGCGGCGCAATTCTAAGGGCTTGGCGTCGCGTTTACAAACGCGGCGCACTGCCATCCGAGCGCTTGACGATGTTGGAGTTGGCCAGATGGCGACAGTTCCCACCGCAGCGCCAAGCAGCCTTGCCTCAAGCGCGGAAGCGGTCGCCACAGGCGCCGCGTCCAGGCGCGGCGAGCGCGAAGGCGACGGGGCGCAACGCTTGGCGCCGCCGTTCGTGCATGGGCAAGGCGGCGAGACATCGCTGCAGCGCCGGCGCCGCCAGCGCACGCTGGATTTGGCAGACATCCATCGCCTAGTTGCCAGCGACTTCCACCAAGTCAACGCGCTCATCCCGCACCAGCTCACATCCGAGGTGGGCTTGGTGGAGGACATCGGCGAGCACATCGTGACGAGCGGCGGCAAGCGCCTGCGGCCGCTCATCGTCCTCCTCACGGCGCGCTGCTGTGGCTACGACGCCACGGATCATGTGCGGCTGGCCGCCATCATCGAGTTCCTGCACACCGCGACGCTGCTGCATGACGACGTGGTGGATGGCTCGGCGCTGCGCCGCGGGCGCGCCACCGCGAACGCCACATGGGGCAATGCGCCGAGCGTGTTGGTGGGCGATTTCCTCTATTCACGAGCGTTCCAGCTGATGGTGACGCTCAATCGCATGGACGTGATGGCCATTCTGGCGGATGCCACCAATGTCATCGCTGAGGGCGAGGTGCTGCAGCTCGACAACCTTGGCAACGCCGCGCTCACCGAACAGGCTTACATGGAGGTGGTGCGCTGCAAGACAGCCCTGCTCTTCCAAGCGTCTGCCCACACCGCTGCCGTGCTCGCCGCCGAAACGCCGGGGGTCGTCGCCGCCATGCGGGACTATGGGCTGCGCTTTGGCCTCGCCTACCAACTCGTGGACGACTGGCTCGATTACGCCGGAGACAGCGCGGTGATGGGCAAGAACGTGGGTGACGACCTAGCCGAAGGCAAGGCGACGCTGCCCCTCATCCATGCGATGCGGCACGGCAGCCCTGCCGACGCCGCGGCGGTGCGCGAAGCGCTGCAAAACCGATGCCGGAGCGACCTCGGCGACATCTTGGCTGCGGTGAAGCGCTCCGGCGCACTGGATTACACGCGCTCTCGCGCCCAGGGATTTGCCGCTCAAGCGCGGCAAGTGTTGGCGTCGTTGCCGCCGAACATCTACCGCGAGGCGTTGCACACGCTAGCCGACTTCGCCGTGGCTCGCATGCGCTGACGCGCGGGATTACAATGCGCCCGTCGCGTAAACGGCGCGGCGTTCGTCGCATCGGAGTGTAGCTCAGCTTGGTAGAGCACTGCCTTCGGGAGGCAGGGGCCCGCGGTTCAAATCCGCGCACTCCGACCAATTCCCTGCTCCCTTTGCCGCCGCCTCCCCAGCGCATGGCGCGTGGCGCGGCGCATCGCCCGCAGCATTTGCTCCGCAGCGCGGCCTTGGCACATCACACATGGTTCCTTTGACGCCGCCGGCCACAGGAAAGGCCCATGCGTTGGCCTTGGCGATCCTCGGCATGGCCGCCATCGTGGTGGCCACGGTGGTTGGCTGGTGGGCGTTGTTGCCAGACATCGCCCCAAAACGGATCGTGGTGGCGGTGCTGCCGTTTGACGATGCTGCATCCGGGACGGACGACGCACGGTGGCTCGGCGACGGCATCGCAGAGGACGTGCGCATCGCGCTCGCGCAAGCGCCGGAGTTCGTCGTGCTCGACGCGGCTGCGACATTCGCCTACCGGGATTCCCCCAACCGCTTGGCGAGGCTGCGCGATGAGCTCGGCGCCACCCACGCCATCCAAGGCCGGGTGCGGCTCGCCGGCGTGCGCTTGCAGGTCGCTGCGCGCCTGACCAACCTCGCCGAGCGTGCCCCCCTGTGGGAAGAAGATTGGGATGCACAGCTGGCAGAGCTCTTCGCCATCCGCGACGCCATCGCCCGCGCCATCGCGCAGAAGCTCCTGCTCTTAGGAGAGTCTGCGGTGACGGCCGGGCCGCCTGTGGCCCTCGATGCGTACGAAGCGTTCCTGCGCGGACGGGCCCTCGGCCGCGCCGGGGACATGACGGGCGCGGAGGAGTTGATCCGGCAGTCTCTGCACGGGGATATGCACAATCCCTACGCCCATGCATGGCTGGCGCTGCGGGTCGCGGATGCAGATACCGCGCTGGGCCATGCACAAACGGCGCTCCGGCAAGCACCCGGCTTCCCCCAAGCGCAGGCGCTGGCTGCGTGGCTCGGCTTGTGCCGCGATGGCGATGCCCCGCAGTGCTTCGAGGCGCTCTACCAAATCGTGGCGCAACAGCGAGATGCCTTGGCGATGCATTGGTTGGCCGAACTCTACGCCGCCGGTGGCCACCCCGACGACGCTGCGCTGCTGCGCGGCCACTTGGGCGGCCTTGATCCGGCCGGCGCCGTGCGCGACGCACCGCACCTGAGGTTGCAAACAACGCCAGACAGCGCAGCCCTAGCCGACGTGGCGTGGCGGCCAGCGAGCGAGCTGTTCGTCCATACACCGTAGTGACGGAAGGCCGCCGCATGCGAACCTGCTAGCTCGTCTATCTGGGATTCGTGGCACAATGCGCCGCAACTCGTCTTTCTGAGAGGGTGAAGGCGTGCTACTTCGATTCGGAGTGGAGAACTATCTCTCCATCCGCGACCGTCAGGAGCTAGTCCTCACGGCGGCCAAACAGATCAAGCGGCGCGGCCATGTGCTGCCTGTGCCCATCCTGCGAGAGGCAGCGGTGCCGGTGGCCGTGATCTACGGCGCAAACGCGGCCGGCAAGTCCAATCTCGTCGCCGCAATCAGGGCGATGCGCCGGCACATCGTGGAGTCGCACAAGTCTCGGGACGCCGGCGATCCATCCCGCGGCATCCATTCCTGCTCGACCAAGCCAGCGAACACAACCCCACCCGGTTCGATTGCGTATTCACGATCAATGACCATGAGGCCGATGGCACCCAAGAGGTGTACGAGTATGGTTTCGCGTTCACGAACACCGAGTACGTCCACGAATGGCTGCACCGCATCGTGCGGCAAAAGCGGCAGACGACGCAGATTTTGTTCGACCGGCAAACCACGGACGGGAAAACTCAGGTGGTCTTCGGCAGTCGCTTGCGTGGCGAGAACCGCGCAACCGTTTCCCTCACGCGGCCCAATAGCCTTTTCCTCTCGGCTGCTGCGCAAAACAACCATCCTCAACTCGGTGCGATTCATCGGCAGTTCGCGGATCATTGGCAGCCGTTGCGTGGTCAAGCCGTGGAGTCCAAGATCGCCCGGTCCCTCGATGGCTTCGCCCATCAGGACGCGTTCCTGGAGTTGATGCGCCAAGCGGATCTTGGCGTGGTTGGCACCAAGCTTGAGGACTTCAAGCTCACGGAGGCCGATCACGAGCGATTCAAGAAGGTCTCCCATTTTCTTGCGGAGCTGAGCGGGTCGCCCGACGAGGCTGATGAGCAGTTGCAGCGGTTCAAACAAATCCGCTTCGAACACGCCAGCGGCGACGGGGCGCGCCCGCTCGACTTCGACTTGGAGAGCCGTGGCACGCAAAGGCTGGCCGCCTTGGCCATCCCTGTGCTGGACGCTATCGCAGCGGGTCACTTGATCGTGGTGGATGAATTGGACGCAAGCTTTCACCACCGCTTGACGGCCGCATTGGTCCGGCTGTTCAAGGGTGCGACGAACTGCCGTGGCGCCCAGCTAGTCACCGCAGTACACGACACTTCCCTGCTGCGTGATGGGCTCGAACTCGACGATGTGTGGCTCGCGGAGAAGGATCGTGAAGGCGTCTCACGCTTCACGCCGTTAACGGACTACCACATCCGATCGCGCGAAGACCTAGAACAGGTCTACCGCGACGGCCGCGTCGGCGGCGCACCCGTGATTGGCGACCTCGCCCTCGCGCTCAATGGCTAGGCCACACGATGGAGCGGTCGAGGAAACTGTCCCGCGGTCGGTCCAAACGACGCCCGAAGCCCCCTGCTCGCCACCGCGACGACGTCCACGACAGGCCCCGCGATTCGGCTAGGCGAACATGGCGTTCAGCCGCTGCTCCCACTCGTCTTCGTCCACTACCTCGAAACGCATCACGGTGCTTCGCATGGCGGGCACGACGTTCGCCCAATCGGTCTTTTTGGCGTGCCGTGAACAGATGTCGAACACGGAACGCTTGTAGGCGGTGTCTGCAGAGTCCTTGAGGTGGACGCCCTTCGTCTCCACCACGAACACCTGATGGAACTCGTCGTCCGCATCTGGTTCGTCTGACCGTAGCGTGAGGATGAAGTCCGCGTAGATGCGCCGCGGCTTCCAACCCTGCACATAGTAATCCTTGCGGGCGCGGTTGCGGTACCAAAAGAAGAGCCTTGCCTGTCGGTCCAGATAGGTCGCCACCTTGTTCTCAAAGCCGTTCAAGTCACCCTCGCCAGTTCGCTCGAACAGGTTCAGTTGGTACTGGCTACCGTCTTCGCGGTTGGCTTGGCGTTCGGTGGCCGGCGACTCGATCTGCACAGGCAGCCGGTTGAACTGAAGATCGTCGGTGACCACGATGAAGCGCATGGTGCCGGCTTCCAAAAGGCTCGCGAACACCTGCTGAGACAATCGATCGCGCTCGGATTCCAACTGTTTGCGCAGTTCTTCAAGGACGAACAAGGTGTTGGCTGCAACCCTCTCGCGTGGGTGCTTCTCTACAAGGGCGTCGAAGACTCGTCGCGCTGCTTCCGCGCCGCGCCACGGATTCGGCATCGCGTCCAGCAGGTGGCCTGCAGCGAAGTAATAGTCTATGGCGTCGTTGCCCTCAGGTGCCGCCGAACCGCTGGCGGTGTCCACGAATAATGGCTCGACGTCCAACCCCGCACGAAGCGCCACGTCCAGGTTCTCCCCTGCCCCAAGCGCTAAGTCGAACAACGGGCTGACATCCACGTCGTCCCACGGCACGCGGGAGAGGATGTCTGTTTCGTAGTGAACCAGCCGCCACTCCGACCCGTCGCGAATCATGAAGGTGGGCAGCACGAGATGGCGAGCAGCCTTGCGAAAGGGCTCACGCTGCAGAGCAGTCACCATGTCGCCAGGGCGTACCGGACCATCGCCGCCGCCCGCCTTGATGCGGCCCTCCAAACCCTGCAAGCCTTCGAGGCCGAATCCCTTGCGTACCTCTTGCAGGAGATCGTTGCCACGCCGTTGAAAACAGAAAACGTAGCTTTCGTCCAAAGCCGCCACATGAGTCTTGGCGGCGTAGGGCTGGCGCAAAATGCGACCGACCAGCTGTGTCAAGGCGCTTTTCGAGCCAGGGTTGGTGAGAATCGCCAGCACATACGCGAACGAACAGTCCCAGCCCTCCTGCAACGCCTGCTTGGTGATGATGAAGCGAATGGGACAGTCTCGCGCGAGCAGCCCACCCGCTTCGTCCACTTCCTTCAACTCGTCGCGCTGGCTGGTCTTCACGGCAACCTGTTCGGCGCTGAGCGCCGGATGCCGCAACAGATAATCGCGCACGTCTTCGGCGTGAATGAACCCCGCCTGCCGTTGCTCCTTGCCGGTGCGCTCCACCTGCACCAGACAGATGGGGCGAATGTAGGTGCCGGTTTCCGCTTCGTGTTCTCGCGCCGCCATCTCCAAGGCTTGCCGATGTTCGATGGCCGCAAGCAGCGTATCTTGCCAACTCACGCTGGCCTTGTTCTGAATGTGCAAGTCCAGCTTGATCATCTGCTCCGCGTTCAGCGCCCGGCCGGTGATTTCCACCAGCACGTTCGCCTCGCGTGGCGGCGTCGCTGACAGTTCCACGATCATGCAAGGGTTGAATCCTTCCAGCGTTTTCTTGGCGTTGGGGCTGTATGCCTTGTGGCCCTCGTCCAGAATGATGAGCGGTTGCAGCAGCCGCAGCGTGTTGCCGAGCGAGGTTTTCGCGTGTTGTCCCCAGACGCCACTCGCGGTCTCGAAGGTATCCAGGTTCGGGACTGCGGAGAGCAGCTTCGCGTGGGCGCTCGCACTATCTTCTGGTGGAAAGAAGCGGTCGAAACCACCGCTGTCGCGGAACATCCGCAACTGCTCCTTCGTGGCCCGATTGGCCGATGGCAGCATCAGCAACAGTACGCATAGGCGTTCGCGCACATCCTGCGGGCTGAAGCCACTGTTCTTCTCCAACACCAGCGTCTTGCCGGCGGAAGCGACGTCGAGCTGCTGGCGGTAGGGATGGTCACGGTCTTTCAGCGCCCGCAAGGTCTGGTTGTATATCTGCGTGGTCGGGACGATCCACAGCACCAAGCCGGCTTGCTGGCGCCGGTAGTAGGTGTTCACCAAGTCGATCACTTTGGTGGCCAGCAGCGTCTTGCCGCCCCCGGTGGGAATCTTCAGGCAGAAGCAAGGCAGCGGTTCGCCTAGGCCGTTCTTGCGCGGCAAGTAGCTGCGCGGCACGGTCTTTTCCCACGCCCGTTGAACCCAGTCGAAGGTGATGTCCGGGTCGATCTCCCGTGCTGTTGCTTCCTTCTGCCGCCACTCGACCAGCCGATCGAGAAACGCGCGCACCTCCTTGAGCGCCTCCTTCTGAAACTCCTTCAAGATCATCGCGCCAACCGGTCCACCGTCTCGTAGATCTCGAACGGCAGCTGCTGGAAGGTGATGCGGTAGCGGTGCAGAAACTCTTGGTCGAGGTACTTGGTAGGGGCGAACACCAGCTTGTCGCGCGTACCGCGCGAGAGCTTGCGGGCGATGTCCATGGTCAGCGCCATGTCCTTGAGCTGCTCAAAATCGGCCGCGTAGAGCAGGAATACGTCGTAGTTGCGGCTGCGCCCGATGAACCACCGCTCGGGGCGCATCTTGCTGGCGTCGAACTCTTCGCCGGTGGCGGTGAAGAAGATGTATGCGGCAAGCCGCTCGTAGCTCGGCAGTTTGGTGCCGTCGAGCATGGACTCTTTGCGCAGCGCCTTGCCGAGCTTGAAGTAGCTGAACGTACCGCCCAAGCCCTCGCGCAAGGCTTCGTCTTTGACGTTCGGAACGCCTTTGATGACGCGGCGGACGCGCTCGGCGGTGACGTTGTCCACATAGTCCTCACATTCGATGAGCACGAAGCGGCGATTGCCGCCGTCTTCCTTATTGAGGGCGAGAACGGCCTGGGCCGTCGTGCCGGAGCCGGCGAAGGAGTCTAAAACGATGGAATCCTTGTCGGTCGCAATACTGAGCATGTGACGGACCAGCGACGAAGGCTTCGGGGTAATGAACACTTCCTCGGACGTGTCGAAATCTAGTATCGAGACTACTTCGCGCTTGGAGTCCTGAGTCGTGCCGACTTCCTGCCAAGTCCACAACGTCTGCGGTACCCGGCCTTGCTTGACTTCGGACAGGAATATCTTGGGTGCAGGCACGTTGTTGCCGTCCTTCCCCCACCAAATGCGACCATCTTGGTCCAATTCCCGCAGCCGCTCTTCCGATACCCTCCAATAGGAACCACGCGGCGGACCCTCGATCACCCGACCGCTGGGGCAGGTGATCGCATAGACGCCTTTGCTATAGCGGTTTCTCGCCGCTAGATTGTTGGGCCGCCAAGGCCCGCGTGGATCGTCATCGAGATTCCGATAGGCAGCGTCTTGCGATTCAGTTCGTGGGAGGGGTTTGGGTCGCCAAGTGTCGCGATCGCGGGCGTATACAAGAACGAAGTCATGGTCGTCTGAAAAGTACTTGGCTGAACTCTTGGGTGCATAGACCTTCTGCCAGATTGCTGTGGCTATGAAGTTCTCTTCCCCAAACACATCATCCATCAAGCAGCGCAGTCGATGCATCTCGTTGTCGTCGATGGAGACGAAGATCGCCCCGTCGTCGCGCATCAACTCCCGCAGCAGCTTCAGCCGCGGCAGCATCATGCAGCACCACTTGTCGTGGCGGGTGAGGTCGTCTCGATCCACCACTTTGCCAAGCCAGTCCTTCATCAGCGGCGAGTTCACGCGGTCGTTGTAGGCCCAGCCCTCATTGCCGGTGTTGTAGGGTGGGTCGATGTAGATGCACTTCACCTTGCCGTGGTACGTCGGCAGCAGCGCCTTGAGGGCGGCCAAGTTGTCGCCTTCGACGATCAGGTTGTCGTGCAGGCTCGCCTTCTTGCTAAGCCCCTTGCTGCGAACAGGCGTCAGCTCATGGAACGGAACGCCCAGATGGAAGTTCTCCACGAACACCCGGCCCTTGAAGTGCAGCGACGTCATGGGCGGCCGATCAGCGGAGTGCCTCTTGATGGGTCTTGAAAATCGAGTCCACCAACCGTCCGCATCCAGAGGTGAGGCGTGCCAGCACCTTCAGTTGATCCCGACAGGCATCGCTTGGCGACTCATCGGGGTAATTCACGCGATGGGAAACCTCGCCCCACACTTCGTCGGCCAGAGAACGCACTTGCAGCTCGCAAGCGATACCGGTAACTGGATTCGCTAGTACGTCGTAGTGGACGGTCGTGTACATCGAACTCTGACGTTCGGCTCGAAGGCCGAGCTGGCTAAACAGGTCTTCGTACTCGACATCCCAGCAGTACGCCACCGGCGTATCGATAAGGCTGTATCGGTTCTCCTCGAGGACTTGTAGAATCCGCGGGTGCATCGTCGCGATCTGATCCGTGTGCAGATGGATGATCCGCACACCTGCCAAGTCATGCACTTTCTCGAACAGGTTGGTCTGGTCAATCGGGTTGGCATCTTCCGCTCGCGCCAAGCGCTCTAGTTTGTCCGTTAGGCTCTGTCCCTCCTTCACCCTGTATTTGATGAAGTGGATCATGTTGCCAAGCGCTGGATCTGCCGAGAAGCAGTCGACCAAGTTTCTCGCCACGATCTCGAACTGGTGTCGGTTCTTCTCGAAGTGCTTGACGGCTCCGGCAATACCGCGTCGCTCAGCATCAGACAAGGGACTCGTCACGCTGCTAGCCATCGTTCAGCACGCTTGCGCCGCTCGCTCGATGCGCCGAGCAATACTGCGAAAAGTCCTATGCGCCTTGGCGCATAGATTCGACGTGCCCCCAGAGCTCTTCCAAATGGCTACGCCTTCGCGCTGTGCGGCAAGTACCAGCGGGAACATATCCTCGAAGCGACCCAGTTTCGGGTCCACGGAACGTGCCGGCGCTAGTTTGTCGTTGAACTCTCGAAGTACCTTAGAGATGTCCGTGTGGATCCGGTCCTCGATTTGTCGCAGATAGATGCGTTCCTCGGCAGCCATTGACCGTCCGTAGACCTTAAACCGTTGCGGGATATAGCCAAGGAATACTGGCAGCGAACGAAGCAATTCGGCGTCCGCGGGTGCGACGGCTGCGATCGTTTCGGCGTCGAAGATCCACTTGGAGAGTGCCTGACCGAGTGTGGCAAGTGCACGCACCGAATAGAGGTCGCAAGCGACTGGTACCACGAAGAAGTCCGAATCAAGCAGAAGAACACGGTTGAGCGGCCCAATATTGGGTCCAGTGTCGTAGAACACATAATCCAACGGCGATTGGCGATGAATCTGTGAAACGAGCGTGCTGATCGACGCGGTAGCCCGCAAGGCACCGAGCCGCCGCTTGAGGCTGTCCGTCCAAGAGTCGTAGAGCAGCTCTTCAAACTCAAATAGCCTAATGTCGCCCGGCAGCAGCTTTACGCCGCCTTCCACGGCGATTGGTTCCACCAACCTCCCGGGGCCGGTGTTGTGGACAACAGGACTTACCGCGGTCCAAATTGTCTGGCCATCACTGCCGCTCGATTGATTCAACAGCTCGTCGACGTCCTCGTCCGGCAGCAAGTAGGCCGTGAGGTTGCACTGCGGGTCGCTATCGACGAGGAGAACGGAGCGCCCCATTTCGGCGAGGGCGAACGCGATGTTCGCCGTGAGCGTGGTCTTGCCGACGCCACCCTTGTGGTTGAACAACGTGATGCGAACGGGGGCTCGCATCGCTACTCGGCTTGGCCTTGGCTAGCGGCGACATTCGCCGCGGGTTGGCGACGAGCCCGCTTTGGCTTGCGTTTCTGCATGGCCGCTTTCGCCGCAGCTTGGTCCGGCAGTTCATCGACGTAGCGCTCCCCTTGCGCCGACAACTGCCTCACGCCGCGCGACACGGAGGCGAGGAACGCGCCTTGCTGGGCGTTGCTCACAGCGTTCGACACGTTGGCGAACGCACTCTGCGCGGCCTCGGTGTTGAGCTTGCGGACATCGCCTGTCTTGAAGTGCTGCATGTTCCGGTAGTGGGTTAGATAGTAGGCTAGGCAAGCGACCCGTTCGATGTCCGTATTCGGTTGTTTCTGCAAGAGAAAGTCCTTCGGACTTGGCGGCTCCCGGGGAGCAATTTGGACGTCCGGCGGGCTACGCTCGCCGGCGGCACGGCCAGCACCGGCCTTGGCGAGGCCAACTTCGGGAGCGTTGTAGTTGAAGAAAGTGCCCACGGTTGCGTAAGTGCGCTTGCGAAGATCACTCTCCAACGGCAAGAGAATGTCGATGACCTGTTGGAACGCCGTGTACAAGCGCTGTTCGTCGGATGGCTCGTCAGGCATTAGGCGTATCTCCTGCGGCTAGCGCCGGCATTATAGGTCTGTATGCACGTCTAGCCATCAGCCCCGATGGGCCAAACTCCGTACTGAAAGGTGGACGATGAGGCCGCCATCAACCCGACGCCACCAACTCCCGCATGCCGTCCCATTCGCTCCAGTGGTCGCAGAGTTTGGCGACGGACGTTGCCCAGGGGTCGTAGTCCGGGGGATAGTCCAGGAACTGCCCGAAGTAGCCGCGGTCTGGGTGGTCGCTCACGCCGTGGCCGAGGCGCCGCGTTCCTTCGTGCGGGTTGCCCTCGCGCAAGCGGCGGACGCGGAAGTACACATTCATGCGCGGATTCGGGCCGAGGTTCGGCGTGGGCGTGTGCGGGCAGCTATGCAGGGCGATCACCGCATCGCCGGCGTCCAGCAGCACGGGGGTGACCCACCGCCACGGCCAGCCCGCTATGGGTGGTGCTTGCTCGGCGGCGCAGTGCGCCGCTTCCCGCACGGCGTCAGGCAGGCCATTCATATAGGGGCGCCCGGATGCTGAGATTTTGATGCGCGGCCAACCAAGCCCTTCCGGCCCGATGACGGAGCCGGCGTCACGCTGGCGGCGAAACACCGCCTCCACTGCCTCGTGCATGCCCTTCAACACGCCGAATTGCCCATTGCCCGGTTCGGTTTGATCGTTGAGCGCCACGCCGACCAGTGCGGTGTAGCTGCCGATGGAGATGGTGCGGTCTGGGTCCAGCCATAGCTGCCCGTCGTTGGTGCCGCGCACGTCGTCGTCGGGGCCGAAGTAGCGAGCGGCATCCTTGGGGCGGGTGGTGGCGAGGTCGATCTCGTCTGGGTCTGTCGGTATCTTGCCGCTCCAACTGCCATCCACATGCGGCGCCGGCGCGCCACCGAGATCGTCTTGGGGCGGGGTAACGGCGACTTGCGCGCTGACGATGGGCGGATACGGCCCCATCTCGTTGCGGAGGATGTCCGCGAGGCAGGTGTCATTCAACAAGCCCACCGTGTCCTCATGCGTGGCGAGGCCGGCCGGCACGAGCAAACGACGCTCATCCTTCGGCAGCGCGGCTTGGATGCGCCTCCGCGCGCGGGCAACCTGTTCCGGCGGCACCGCGCCGCGCACGATGACATAACCATCGCGCAGCAGGCTCTGTTTCTGATCGGCGGTGAAGGTTTCAGCGGGCATTTGTGGGCGGGCTGGCGGAAGAACGCTCCATGATAGCGGCTCCGCCGCCGCGGGTTATGCTGGACGCTACAAAAGACGCTCACAGTTCGCCCATGACTCACGCTCAGTCCATCGCCCGCGCCTTGCCGAACGCCGACGTTGTGCCTCAAGTGCCCGCCTGGCTGAAGGCAACGCTCGAAACGCATCGGAACTGTCACGGCCCCCTGTACGGCGGCTTTCTCTCAGACCACCTGCCGATGATGGCGTTGGCCTTCCACGGTTTAGGCGCTGACCGCGCCGTCATCACAGCGCGGCAGGAGGCTTACGCGCCGCGGTTGGATGCGCCAGCCGTCCTGCAGACAAACCCGCCGCCAAAACTGGCCGCGGCGTTGGGAGACCGCGCGGCCTATGCTTCACTGCTCGGCTTCTTTGACGCAGAGGTCGAGCGGCACGGGGTGCAGCAGGCCCTCGTTGCGCATCTGCCGACGCTCATCAGCGGCTGGGTGCGCGATGCCTTTCATCCGATCATCCGCCTCGCGTACGGCATTCGCTTCTCGATGGCGGCGGAAGTCGCCGCCGGGTTGGCCTATCTCGCCTGCGTTGGCCCACATCCCGCTCTAGCTGCGCTCGCAAGCACGGCACAGAAGGCAGACGCATTGGCGTTCCCAGAGGCCGCACCAGCGCCGGGCCGCACCTTCGACCAGAAGTGCCAAGCCGTCGTCGCCTCCGGCGCGCTGGACGGCGCCGTGCATGTGGTGAGCGACAACCGCCGCCGCGCCGCCGAGACGGCGCTTGCGATCTTCCACCACACCGGAGATTTCTTCGCGCTGCATCTGGTGACCGGTTGCCATGCGCTGGCCGTGTGCGTGGACGCCATCGACCTAGACGCGGACGCCCCAATGAACGCGGGCCTGTTCACGGGCTACCTCGCCGCTGGCGCCCCAGCCTTCAACCCTGACGCCGAACCCCGGTTGTGGCCCATCGACGATGAGCACGATGCCAAACTCGCGTTCAGTTGCTGGGAATTGGCGCGGATGTTAGACGGCCAGCGGTTCTGGGAAGCGGCGGCATTGCACACGAGCGCATTGGATTTCTGAGCCAAGCGCTTGCTGAGCCACGCTGCTGTGGAGGCGCGGCGTCGGCCTCCTTGCGGCGCTGGTTGCTGCGCGGCGCACGCGGCAGTTGACGGCGGCGCCCGACATGGCGCATAATCGCCCTTAAGAGTGCCGGCGACCCAATCAGCCAGCGGTGAGGTGCCCAACTTCTGGGGGCGCCGAATATAGCGGAACATGGGCGAACCGCCGCCGGCACGCTTTCCCCCCTTCGCGTCAATCCCGCCTCCTGCAGAGCAGGAACCCGTTGCGGCGGCTGTCGCGGCGCGGCGGCGGAAGAAGAACGTCCAGAGCAGGGACTCCTGCCCGCCCTGCCCCAGTACCAAGCGCTAACAGGGCCCATGGCGGCTTGGGCGCCGCTAAGGCCGCGCTGCCGGACTACCGATACGCCGCCGCCTGAATCCCATACAGCTCCGCATATTGGCCTTGCGCCGCCATCAGCGCTTCATGGCTGCCGCACTCCACGACGCGAGCGCCGTCCACCACGACGATGAGGTCCGCCATGCGCACCGTGCTGAAGCGATGCGAGATGAGCAGCGTGACGCGGCTATTGGGGGCGTCGCCATGGCCGCCCCGCACCGCGCCGGCATAGCGTTCAAACAAGGCGTGTTCCGTCTCCGCATCCAACGCCGCGGTCGGTTCGTCAAGGGCCAATAGGAGCGGCGCGTCACGCATGAAGCCGCGCGCCAGCGAGAGCTTTTGCCACTGCCCGAAACTCACCTCCACGCCCTGCGGCCAGTTCGGCCCAAGCTGCGTCTCGAGGCCCTTCGTCAACCCGTCCACCACATCGTCCGCGCCGGCCCGGGCCACCGCCGATTCCACCGCCGCGCCGTCGTCGAGGCGAGGCACGTCGCCTAATCCCACGGTCTCGCGAGCGCGGAACTCGAAGCGAAAGAAGTCCTGAAAGGCGCCGGCCAAGCGGGTGCGCCAGTCCTCTGCCTTCAGCCGCCGCAAGTCCACGCCATCGACGAGGATGCGCCCGGCATCTGGCTCATACATCTTGCACAGGAGCTTCACCAAGGTCGTTTTGCCGGCTCCGTTCTCGCCGACCAACGCCACCACGCTGCCGGCCGGCAACACAAGGTTCACGTCGCGCAGCGCCGGCTGCTCCGCACCGGGATAGGTGAACGTCACCCCCTGCAGTTCGATGCCTTGGCGCAGCGCGGGCGGCGCCGACAAGTCCGCATGTTCCGTTTTGGCGGCCGCGTAATCCTCCAGCCACGCCAAGCGCTTCGAGCCATCCATCCAGATGCCGCGCAGGAAACCGATCTCGCCCACCGCGGCGCCGATGTAGGCGGAGAGGCGCGAGCCGGCGGCGAGCACCAACAGCACGGCGCCCGGGGAAGCATCGGTGCCGAAAGCCACGAACGTCACGGCGCCCACATAGGCCACCCCGAACACGGCCCAACCCACGGTATGCCAAGCAGCGGTGCCCCAACGCGCCGCTGACACCGGGCCGTACCAGCGCTGCCAAGCGGCGCGGCGCTCGCGGGCGAGGCGGCCTTGGATGCCGGCGACGCGCACCTCCTTGCCCGGCGGCGCGGTGGTGGCGACGTCGAACAGGTGCCGTGCCAGCCGCTGCGCCTGGGCGCCGGCCTCCTCCGCGGCGCGTTCCACCGCCGGCCGCCAAGTGGAAGCGAGCACCGTGGGCAACGCCAACGGCGCGAGAAGCGCCAAGGCCGGGTGAACGGAGGTGAGCAAGCCGATGGTGACGACGAGCCGCAGCAGCCAACCGCAGGTGGTGAACAGCGACATGTACATGTGGTCGAGCACGAACACCTGATCGCGCAGCACCGCCAAGCGGTCCAGATAGTCCGGGCGCTCGTGGTGCTCCACCGTGGCGACGCTGGCCTGCAGCGTCGCCACATGCGATTCCAAGGCGATGGTGACGCGATCGCGGAACCGTCGCTGGGTGCGGTCGCTCACCACCCGCAGCACCCAAGTCAAAGCGGCGGACACCGCCAACCCACCGGCAGCCAACGCCACGAGCGTTGGCGCGCCGTCCAACAGGCCATCGGCCAACAGCATGAGCCACAGCGCCATCAGCGCATCCGGCAATGCGGCGAGCAGCGACAGCGCGAAGGCGATCACCAGCAGCCTCGGTTCCGCGTCGTAGCCGCGTTTCAGCGCCCGCCACATGGATGGCAGCGCCGCCGGCAACTCGTCGTGGCGGGACGGGGTGGCGCGGGCGTCAGTCGAGGACATCCAGCCCCTCCTCTTCTTCCTCGAACCGCTGGGCTTGGAGATTGAACATCCGTTGGTAGCGGCCGCGCGCCGCCATCAGCTCCGCGTGCGTGCCCATCTCGACCACCTTGCCGCCGTCGATGACGCAGATGCGGTCTGCATGGCGCACGGTGCTGAAGCGATGGGAGATCAGCACAGTCGTGACATCCTGCGTCGCCTCCAAGACGCGGTTGAAAATCTCCGCCTCGCCACGCACGTCGAGCTGCGCGGTCGGCTCGTCCAGCAACGCCACGCCAGCGCCTTGGCGCACTGCCGCCAGCGCCCGCGCCAACGCGACGCGCTGCCATTGCCCGCCGGAGAGGTCGACGCCGCCGTCGTAGCCGCGCGCCAGCACGGTGTCGAGGGCCGCCAAGTCCGCCGCGCCGGCGGCCTCAAGCGCGGCTTGCACAACGGCTTCCGGGGCACCTGCCGGCGCCACGTTGTCGCGCACCGGCCACTCGAAGCGCGTGAAGTCTTGGAACACGGCGGTGACGCGCTCGCGCCATGCGGCGATGTCCAAGTCCCGCAGGTCCACGCCGTCGATTTCGATGGCGCCGGCATCCGGGTCGTAGAAGCGGCACAGGAGCTTTGCCAGCGTCGTCTTGCCGGCGCCGTTCTGCCCCACGATGGCGAGCGATGAGCCGGCCGGAATCGTTAGGTCGAGGCCATCGAGCACCACCTCGCCGGTGGTCGGGTAGGCAAAGCGGACGTTGCGGAAACGCACCTCCCGCGCCGGCATTGCGCGCGCCGGCGCAGCGCCTCTTCGCAGCGCCCCCCGCTCGGCCATCGCCGGCCCAAGCCGCAGCACCGCGGCCGCCGGCGCCGCGGCGCCGTCCAAGGCCCAAGAGAGGCCGCCAAAGGCGATCATGCTGGTGGCGATGGCCGCGGCGGCAAACGTCACCATGCGGTCCAATGCCAAGTCGCCGCCGATGGCGGCGCTCGCCATGGAGCCAAACACCAAGGCGTTCGCGGCCAGCACCAGCGCCAAGCTGGTGGCCAGCGGCCGTTCCCGCAGCTTCGTCGCTTCCCACCGCAAGTCGTGCAAGGTGCGGCGATGGCGACGAAAGCGCTCCACGGTCCACCCAGCCAAGCCGAACAGGCGCAGTTCCTTGGCCGAAGGCGCATCGACGGCGAGGCGATAGGCATAGTCCGCGTGGCGTTGCGCTTCGCGGACCGGCGCCGTGGCGCGGTCGCGCCACACGCCGCTCTCCCGCAACAGCCAATGCGTGGCGAGCCAAGCGCCGCCAAGCAACAGCGGCGCCCACCACGCGTAGGCGGCCAAGACGGCCGCGGAGGCGACCCCGGCAAGAAGTTCCACCAAGCCGGCGGCGATGAAGTCCATGGAGATGTTGAGCGGCGGCCCGCTGATTCCCAAATCGAAATCCCGCGCCATCGTGATGTCTTGCGCGAGCTCGGCGTCCTCGAGGTGCCGCATGCCGGGCGGCGTCACGCACGCCAGCGTGAGTTGGTCGTAGAGCCACGCCGCGGTGCTGCTGCCGAGGTTCGCGCTCACCGCCTGATGCAGCGGCGCCAGCACCTGCAGCAGAACGAACGTCACCCCAATGAGTGCCAAGGGGCCGACGAGCGATGTGCCCGCCTCGACGGCGCCCACCATCACGCCCATGGCGATGGCGAACACCGCCGGCAGCAGGCCCCGCGCCACGAGGATGGCCCACCACAGCGCCGTCAGCGGGGCGTTGGCCTTGGGCAACACCGTGAGGTATTGCCACTCTTGGCGGGACGTGAGGCGTTTCAGCATCGTGGCTCAGCGCGTTTCGCCGCAAGGACGGCTGCGAGGACAGACAATGGTAGCCCTTCGCCCAGCCAGCGAGTAGGTAGAATGCGCGGGCCTTCGCCAGCGCCCATGCCGATGGTCCACCCGCGTGCCTTCGCCGCCCCGCTTTCCCGCGCCCGCCCTGCCCACCTTCGGACCGCCAAGGTTCAGCGCAGTCGGCGGGCGGGCGCAGCGCCGAGGCGCATCGGGCTGCTCGTGACGCTCGCCATGGCCACCAGTTGGTCCGTGGGGAAGAGCTTCACCAGCGCCCTCGTCGGCACCGCCATTGACGACGGCCTGATCGAAGGGCCCGACCAACTGGCGGCAGACTTCCCGCCCGCTTGGCGCGAAAGCGACAAGGCGGCGATCACGCTGCGCCATTTGATGACGCTGCGCACGGCGTTGCGGCTGGTGGATGCCACCGAGTTCCACGGCGCGTCCGATCAACTGCAGGCGCCGCTGGATCTCGAGCTCACCGGCACGCCCGGGGAGCGGCTCTACGACTATTCCAACTCAGACGTGATGCTGGCCGGCGAAGTGGTGCGCGTCGCCGTGGGCATGTCCGGACAGGCATATCTCGATCAACGCATCGGTGCCACCATCGGCTTCGCCGGCGAGTGGTGGACCGACAGCGCCGGGAATGTGATGACGTACTGCTGCATCGACGCGACGCCACGCAACTTTGCGCGCTTCGGCTTGTTGTTCGCGCGCGGCGGCGAGTGGCAAGGCGACGTGGTGGTGTCCGCGGGCTGGGTGGCGACGAGCACCGCCCCGGCCCTCGCCGGCAACTACGGCTTCTATTGGTGGCCCATCGGCAACGGCGGCTTCAGCGCCTTCGGCCTGCATAGCCAAATCGTCGCCATCTGGCCAGTGGAAGACCTCGTGGCGACGCGCTTCAGCCGCTACACCCGAGTGGGCGACGGCCGCGCCGTGCGCGCCAGCGAGAACTATCACGGCACGCAAGAGCCCACAGGTTTCGACAACGGCCGTTTCCTGGAACTGGTTTACGACGGCTTGTCGGATGCTTGAGCGCGGTGTTTGGCGTCGCATGGTCATCGCGGCTTGCGTTGCCGCCTCGGCGTGGGGCGCGAACGCGGCTGAGGCGCGCACGGATCTGCGCATCGGCAACGGCGGCGAGCCGCAAACGCTGGACCCGCATCGCTACAACCTGCGCCTCGAAGAGGCCATCCTGAACGACCTCTTCTTGGGCCTCACCACCTTCAACGCAAGCGGCGACATCGTGCCGGGCGCCGCGGCGAGCTGGGCAGTGAGCGAAGATGGCCTCACGTGGACCTTCCAGTTGCGCCAAGAAGGCAAGTGGTCCGACGGCCACCCGGTGACGGCTGAGGACTTCGTGTATGCCTTCCGCCGCCTGCTGGCGCCAAGCACCGCGGCAAGCCTCGCGCACTTCATGTATCCGATTCGGGGCGCCGCTGCGGTGAACGCCGGCACGGCGCCGGCGGCGGCCCTCGGCGTTCGCGCCAGCGGCGACCACGAGCTCGTCATCGAGTTGGCGCGTCCATTCCCGTTCCTCGCCGAGCGCCTCATCTACCCAACGGGCTATCCCGTTCCGCGGCACGTCATCGAAGCCGCCGGCGACGGCTGGACCAAACCGGGCACGATGGTGTCCAACGGCGCCTTCACGCTGCACGATTGGCGGCCGCAAGCCGTGGTCGAACTACGCAAGAACCCGCGCTTCTTCGATGCCGAAGCCGTGGCGTTGGAGCGCATCGCCTACTATCCCACCAGCGACGCGAACGCTGCCTACAACCGCTACCGCGCCGGCGAACTGGACGCCATCGGCAACTTCCCGGCGGGCGAAATCGGCTGGCTCTCGAAGAACATGCCGGAGCATCTGCGTCTCACTCCCCTCGTCTCGATCATGTACCTCGTGTACAACACCGCGGCGGCGCCCTTTGAAGACGCGCGCGTGCGCGAAGCCCTGAGCTTGGCCATCGACCGACAGCTCATCACGGCACGGGTATTGAAGAGCGGCGAGCAGCCCAATGCCGGGCTGGTGCCGGCGATGGTGCCCGGCTACCAAAGTGCCTTGGCGCCGGCGGCGGAACGGCCGGCACGGCTGGCGCGGGCGCGGCAGTTGCTCGGCGCCGCCGGCCACACCGCTGAGGCGCCGCTCGAAATCACACTGCGGTACATCAGCGGCGGGGAGTCCAAGGCGGTGCAGCTTGCCATCGCAGCGATGTGGAAGGACATCGGCGTCGCCACGACGCTGCACCATGCAGACCTGAAAACCCACTTCGCAGACTTGCGCCAAGGCGAATTCCAAGTGGCGCAGGCCGGTTGGTTCGGTGAGAACAACGCCCAACACTATCTGGACCTGTTGGTGTCCGACACCGGGGATGTGAACTATGGGCAGTTTTCAGACGCTGCCTATGACGCGCTGATGCGCCGCGCCTACGCGGAACCGGAGTTGGCGGAGCGTCTGGCGCTGCTGGCGCAAGCCGAAGCCGTCGGCCTCGCCAAGCATCCCGTGACGCCACTCTATTCGGTGACGACGCGCGCCTTGGTGCATCCGCGCATCACCGGCTGGATCGCCAATCCCCGCAACGTCCACGGCGCGCGCTATCTCGCCTGGCGCTGATGGCGGCCTATCTGGCGCGGCGCGGCGCCACCTCCTTGATGACGCTGCTGGCCGTGATCACCGTGGCCTTCTTCCTCATTCGCGCCGCGCCCGGCGGCCCGTTCGACGGCGAACGCCGCCTGCCGGCGCAGGTGGAGGCGAACCTGCGCGCTGCCTATCACCTGGACGAACCGCTCATCGCGCAGTATGGCCGTTACCTCTTGATGCTTGGCCGCGGAGACTTGGGGCCGTCGTTTCGCAGCAAGGACTTCACGGTGAACGAGCTCATTGCCAGCGGCCTGCCAGTCAGCCTGAACGTGGGCGGCTTTGCCTTGGCGCTGGCCGCCGGCTTGGGCATTGCCGCTGGCGCGGTCGCCGGATTGCGACCCGGGCGGCGGCTGGACCGCGGCATCACCGTCGCTGCCGTTGCGGGGCTGGCGCTGCCGCCCATTGTCGTCGCCCCCCTGCTGGCGCTGGTGTTCGCGGTGACGCTTGGATGGCTGCCGGCCGGGGGCTTCGAGTCCCCCCGCCATGTGCTGCTGCCGGCGGTGGCGCTGGCACTGCCTTATCTGGCTGCGTTCGCGCGCCTCACGCGCGGTGAAGTGGCCGAGGCGCTGGCGGCCCCGCACGTCGTCACGGCGCGCGCGAAGGGGCTGCCGGCGCGTCGCATCGCCCTGCGCCATGTGCTGCCGACAGCGCTGCTGCCGGCGGTGTCGTTTCTCGGCCCGGCGGCGGCGGCGCTGCTCACCGGCTCCATGGTCGTCGAGGAAGTGTTCGCCCTGCCGGGGCTGGGGCGGCACTTCGTGCAGGGGGCGCTGAACCGCGACTACACGCTCGTGCTGGGCACGGTGATCGTCTACGCCACCCTCATCCTGGCGTTCAACCTCGCCGTGGATGCGCTCTACACGCGCCTCGACCCGCGCATCCGGCTCGGCCGATGAGAGGCTTGCTGCGCGCTGCTTGGGCGCACAGCGCGTGGACGCGGGCGTGCGCCGCGTTGCTCTGCGCAGTGGTGGCGTTGGCGGTGATCGCACCGGACGCTTCGCCTTGGGGGGTGGACGAAATCGACTGGGACGCCATCGACCGGGGGCCGAGCGCGCGGCACTGGTTTGGCACCGACAGCGCCGGGCGAGACCTCTTGACCCGCAGCTGGGCCGGGGCGCGCCTGTCGCTCTCCCTAGCCTTGCTCGGCACGGCCGTGAGCGCCGCGATCGGCATTCCCTACGGCGCCATCGCGGGCTACTTCGGCGGGCGCGTTGACCAAGCGATGATGCGCGCCGTGGATGCCACCTATGCCTTGCCGTTCGTGTTCTTGGTCATCCTGTTGGTGGTGGCGTTCGGCCGCAACGTCTATCTGCTGTTCATCGCCATCGGCGCCGTGTCTTGGTTGGATCTGGCGCGCATCGTGCGCGGCCAAACGCTGGCCGTGCGCAACGAACTCTACGTCGAGGCGGCACGCGCCCTCGGCGCGCCCCGGACGACGATCCTGCTCCGCCACGTCATCCCCAACCTGCTTGGCCCGGCCATCGTCTACGCCACATTGACGCTGCCCGGCGTCATCTTGGCGGAGAGCTTCATCAGCTTCTTGGGCCTTGGCGTGCAGGAGCCGCAGGCGAGCTGGGGCGTGCTCATCGCCGATGGCGCCCGCGAAATGCAAGGCTCTTGGTGGCAGTTGGCGTTTCCGGCCACCCTGTTGGCGTCCACGCTGTTGGCCGTGAACACGCTCGGCGATGCGCTGCGGGATGCCCTCAACCGACGGGCGACGCTGGCCGCGCCAAGGGAATGAAGGCCCAAGGGAATGAAGGCGTGAGGCGTCACGGCGCCCGATCCAACAACTGCGCCGCTTGCGCCACGTAGCCGCGGTTCCAAGTCGGGCTCACCGTCAGTTCGTTGATGCACACATGCGCCGGCAGGCGCGCCAAGAATGCGACGATGTCGCCGCAGTCCTCAGACTGCACCATGCGCCCGCGGTCTTCGTCCGTCACCGGAATCGGCCGATTGTCCAAGATGGGCGTGGCCACTTCGCCGGGGCAGATCGCGCAGGCGCGCACGCCGTGGCGCCCAGCCTCCATGTTCAGCGATTCGTTCATGGCGTTCATCGCGTGCTTGGCCGCGTTGTAGGCCGGGCCCGTCACCATGCTCACATGCCGCCCGGCCCATGACGAGATGTTGACGATCAGGCCGCTGCCGCGCTCGATCATCCCCGGCAACACCGCTTTGGCGCAGTAGAAGGCACCATCAAGGTCTATGCGGATGACGCGGTCCCAGTCGTCCAAGGAGACGTTGTGCCAGTTGCGGCGCTTCACGTTGATGCCGGCGCTCAGCACCGCGGTGTCGATGGGCCCCACCTCAGCATCGATGCGCTCGGCCACCCTGAACACCGCGTCGCGATCGGCGACGTCGAGGGGTTCGACCACAGCCGCGGCGCCGATTTGCGCTGCCACGGCGTCGAGCTTGTCACGCCGCCGTCCAGACAGCACCACCCGCATGCCCAGCTGCGCCAGCGACACTGCGGCGCCAGCGCCAATGCCCGTGCCGGCGCCGGTGATCCAAGCCACTTTGCCCGTGAGGTCCCTCATCGGCCCGCTCCGCGACCCGGCGCCGCGGCGGCCCGGCGAACCGTTGCCGCGCTCATGTCAATTCCGCCAAGAACTCGACGGTGCGCTGGTAGCCGCCATCCTCGACGTTCATCACCGCGGCGTTGAAATCCGTGACGCCGGCGCTGCGGAAACGTTCGATCGCGCTGCGCAGCGCGTTCTCGTCGCCCACCGCGGCGATGTCCGCCGGCCCGGCCGCGCCTTCGCGGTCCAACATGGCGCGGTAAGACGGCAACTGGCCATAGATGGTGAGGTTGCGGGCGATGGTCTCACGCGCCGCATCCGGCTTCGTGGTGAGCGCGATGGGCAGGCCACCGACCACCCGCGGCGCCTCCCTGCCGGCAGCCGCCGCGGCCGCGCTGATGCGCTTGACGATGTGCTGTTCCATCGTCTTCGGGCCCACCATCCATGTGTTTGTGCCATCCGCGAGTTCGCCGGCGATCCGCAGCATCATTGGCCCGAGGGCCGCCACCACCACCGGCGGTGGCTCGGCGCCGCTCACGGTGAGGGCGAGGTTATGCACTTGGTAAAGCTCGCCGTCGAAGTTCACGGCCTCCCCGCGCAGCGCCGGCATCAGCACGGAGAGGTACTCGCGCATGTGGCGCGCCGGCTGCGCATAGGAAAGGCCGAGCATGTCTTCAATGACGATTTTGTGGGACAGGCCGATGCCCAAAGTGAAGCGGTTGCCGGTGGCTGCGGCGGCCGTCAACGCCTGTTGCGCGATGGCGGTGGGATGGCGCGGATACGTCGGCGTCACCGCTGTGCCAAGCCCGAGACGCTGCGTCTCCCGGCCCACGATGGAGAGCGTGGAGATGGCATCGAACGAAAAGATGTTCGCCATCCAGAGCGTTGCAAAGCCCCGTCCTTCGGCGTCCTGCGCCGTGGCGACGATGTCGTCGATGGTGGCGCTGGCGCCGTCCGCGCCCAGCATGAGGCCAATTCGCATGGTGCATCCTCTCCGCAAGTTGAGGCGCGTAAGGTACAGCATGGCGGGCGCCGAGCGACAGGCAGCGCCCACCGATCGCGCCCGGCGGCGGCTATAATCGCCGCTTTTTCTTGGGGGGCTGCCGATGGCCGGCAGAGAGACCATCGCCATTCTTGGCGGCACTGGAGACCTTGGCACGGGCTTGGCCATGCGCTGGGCGAAGGCCGGCCACGCCATCATCATCGGCTCCCGAACATTGGCCAAGGCGCAGGCGGCGGTGGCCAATCTCGCCGCCGTGAGCCCCGAGACACCGGCCGAAGCCATGGAAAACGTGGCAGCCGCCCAGAGCGGAGAGATCGTCGTGCTCACCGTGCCCGCCGAGCACCAGCTTTCCACGCTCGAGACGGTGAAGGACGGGCTCGCCGGCAAGATACTCATCGACGTGACCGCTCCGTTGGTGCCGCCGCGCGTCGGCACCGTGCAGCTGCCTGCCGAAGGCTCGGCCGGCAAGCGCGCGCAAGATTTCCTCGGCGAAGAGGTGATGGTGGTGTCCGCGTTTCAGAACATCGCGGCGCACCTCTTGGTCGAAGATGTGGACATCGAATGCGACGTGCTGGTCGCCGGCAACAAGCGCGCAGCGCGGGACAAGGTGATTGAGCTGATCGGCGAAGCCGGGCTCACTGGTTGGCACGCCGGCCCCATCGACAACGCCGCCGCCGCGGAAGCGCTCACCAGCGTGCTCATCCAAATCAACCGGCGCCACGGCATCTCCCACTCCGGCATCAAAATCATCGGGCAGTCGGACCACTGACCATCGCCGCAAAGACGCTCAGCGCCACCGCCATCCACGGCTTGCCGATGGTGCAGGCCGGGGCCGATCTTCCCGCCCTGCTGCTCGCAGCAATCGCTAGGCAAGGGCTCGCGCTTGAGGCCGGCGATGTGCTGGCCGTGGCGCAGAAGATCGTTTCCAAGGCAGAGGGACGCTTGGTGCGCTTGAGCGATGTCACGCCATCGGCGGCAGCCACAGCGCTTGCTGACGAGACAGACAAAGACCCGCGCCTAGTGCAATTGATATTGGATGAATCCACCGACGTCGTGCGCAAGAAACCGGGGGTGCTCATCGTGCGGCATCGCTTGGGCATCGTCGGCGCCCACGCCGGCATCGATCAATCCAACATCGAGCACGGCGACGGCGCGGCGGGCGAAGCAGCGCTGCTGTTGCCGGAAGACCCAGACGCCTCCGCAGCCCGCCTGCGGGACGCCATCGGGCGTTCCAGCGGGCGCCAAATCGGCCTCATCATCACCGACAGCGCCAACCGCCCTTGGCGCCTAGGCACCGTGGGCATCGCCATTGGCGCGGCCGGGATTCAGGGGTTGGACGACCGCCGCGGCGGCAGAGACCTGTTTGGGCGCGAGATGAACGTGACCCTCATCAACCGCGCGGACAGCATCGCCGCGTTGGCGACCTTGGCGATGGGCGAGACGACGGAAGGTACCCCCGCCGCACTGGTCAAGGGCGTCGCCAGCCATGAAGGGGACGAGCCAGCGGCATCCTTGCTGCGCCCCCTCGAGGAAGACCTATTCCGATGAAGGTGGTCGCCCTCACCGGCGGCATCGGCGGCGCCAAGCTCGCGCTCGGCTTCGCCAAAGCCCTGCCAGCGCAAGACACTGCATTCATCGTGAACACCGGGGACGATTTCGAGCACCTCGGCCTGCACATCTCGCCAGACATCGACACCCTCGTCTACACGCTCGCCGGCGAAGCGGGACTCGCCGCCGGCTGGGGCCGCCGCGGGGAGACTTGGCAGTTCATGGCGGCGTTGGAGGAACTCGGCGGAGAGACTTGGTTCCAGCTCGGCGACAAGGATTTGGCGCTGCATGTCATGCGCAAGCACCTGCTCGCCGGCGGCGCGACCCTCACGGCTGCCACCGCGGCCATCGCCGAGCGGCTTGGAGCCGCCAACACCGTGCTGCCCATGTCCGACGACCCGGTGCGCACGGTGGTGCAAACGCCAACGGGGCCGCTGGCGTTTCAACACTACTTCGTGCGCGACCGCTGCGCCCCACCGGTGACAGGCTTTGCCTTTGCCGGCAGCGAGACCGCCCGCGTCAATCCACGCATCGAGGCGGCTTTGGACCCGGCGCCGGACGCCATCGTCATCTGCCCATCCAACCCGTTCGTGTCCATCGACCCGATCTTGAGCGTGCCGGGGCTGCGCGAGCTGCTGCGCGCCTGCGGGGCGCCCATCGTCGCCGTCTCGCCCATCGTCGGCGGCCGTGCGATCAAGGGGCCGACGGCAAAGATGATGCGCGAACTGGCCATTCCGACCACCGCCGAAGCAATCGCCGAGCACTATGGCGACATCCTCGACGGCTTCATCGTGGACGAACAAGATGCCTCGGCAGCCGACGCGGTGCGGCGCCTTGGGCTGGCCACGCGGGTGGCGCAGACAGTGATGCAGAGCCTCGACGACCGCGCGGAACTCGCGCGAACGACGCTCGATTTCGCCGCCTCCTTGCGCAAGGGCGTTGCCACGGGGCGCGGCTGATGGCGACGGACGCGGTGCCCGAAGGCATCTGGGCCGTGCTGCCGTTCAAGGGCACCCAAGGCGCCAAGGGCCGTTTGGCCCCACACCTGAGCGCAGCCGAGCGCGCTGGGCTGATGCTGGCGATGGCGCGGGGCGTGCTGGAAGCGCTCTCGAACGCACCGCTCGCCGGCATCGCCATCGTGTCTCGCTCCGGCGTCGCCCGTGAGCTCGCCGAGCAGTTCGGCGCCACCTTCGTGGCAGAAACGGCATCGAGTTTGACCGGCGCCGTCACCGAAGCGGGCGCCTTCGTGGCAGCGTGCGGCGGCGCGGGAACGATGATTATCCATGCGGACCTGCCCGCTGTGACGAGCGCCGACATCGAAGCGGCGCTCCAAGGCCACGAACATGTGACCTTGGCGCCAGACCGCCACGACATCGGCACCAACTGCATCGTGGCGACGCCGCCCAACGCCATGCGCTACCAGTTCGACGGCACCAGCTTCGCGCCACATCAGGCCTTCGCTCGCGCCGCCGGCATCGAGCCGCGCATCGTGCGCCGACCCGGCCTTGGCCTAGACATCGACACCATCGACGCGCTGCGAGACTTCGCCAGTTCCCCAAGCGACACGGAGGCTTGGCGCTACCTCAACGCGCACGGTGTGGCTTCAAGGCTGGTTGAGACGCATAATTGAGATTCGCTCCTTGGGGGAAGCCATGCATTCCAACGACGCCCTGAAGGCCGCGCTGGCCGGCGATTTGCCCACCCATGCCCAAGCCTTGGCCTTGGCAGGCTACGAGGACACGGCGGCGCTGGCCACAGTTGCCGGCGAACTGCGAGACCGTGGCTTTCAGAACGCCATCACCTACTCGCGCAAGGTGTTCATCCCCCTCACGCACCTGTGCCGGGACGTCTGCCATTACTGCACGTTCGCGCAAACGCCGAAGCGCATCGAAGCTCCCTACATGTCCCTCGACGCCGTGCTGGACGTGGCGCGCCAAGGCGCGGCGCTCGGCTGCAAAGAAGCGCTCTTCACGCTGGGCGAGAAGCCCGAGCTGCGCTATCGCGCCGCCCGGGAGGCGTTGGCGGCGATGGGCTGCGAGACAACCTTGGACTACCTCGGCCAAGCCGCGCGGGCGGTGCTTGACGAGACCGGCCTGCTGCCGCATCTGAACCCCGGCAACATGACGCCGGCGGATATCGACGCGCTGCGGCCGACGGCGGCGTCCATGGGCATCATGCTGGAATCCGCGTCCGAGCGGCTGACGCAAAAGGGCATGCCGCACTACGGCTCGCCGGACAAGGTGCCGGCGGTGCGCCTGCAGACGCTGCGGGACGCGGGGAAGGCAGGTGTCCCGTTCACCACGGGCATTTTGATCGGCATCGGCGAAACGCGCCGCGAGCGCATCGAATCCCTGCTTGCGATCCGGGATGTGCATGAGGAACACGGCCACATCCAAGAGATCATCGTGCAGAACTTCCGCGCCAAGCCGGGCACGAAGATGCGCTCGGCGCCAGAGCCAGACTTGAACGAGCTGCTGTGGACCATCGCCGTGGCGCGCATCCTGTTCGGCTCCGCCATGAGCGTGCAAGCGCCGCCGAACCTGAGCCCCGGCGTGCTGCCGCAAATCGTGGCCGCCGGCATCGACGACTGGGGCGGCGTTTCGCCATTGACGCCAGACTTCGTCAATCCCGAAGCGCCGTGGCCGCATCTTGAGGACCTGCGGCGCGAAACGGCGCTTGCCGGCAAGCACCTTCACGAGCGGCTCACCATCTATCCACCCTTCTTGCAGCGCCCCGAACGCTGGCTGGACGCCGGGCTGCGGCAACGGCTGTTGGACCTCACGGACGGCGAGGGGCTGCCGCGCACCGACGGTTGGTCTCCCGGCGAGGAGACGCCGCCGCCGGACGCTGCCTTGCAGCGCGTTCACCAACCGCCGCAGCGGGTTTCGCCGGACGTGGCGAACATCCTGCAGCGGGCGCAGGACGGTGCGGACTTGGAGGAAGCGGACATCGTGCGCCTCATTCGCGCCCGCGGGGACGATTTCAACGCGGTCGCCCAAGCGGCGAACGCCCTGCGCCAAGCGGTGAATGGCGACGTTGTGAGCTTCGTGGTGAACCGCAACATCAACTACACCAACATTTGCTACTTCAAGTGCCAGTTCTGCGCGTTCTCCAAGGGCAAGTTGGCGGAGAACCTGCGCGGGCGCCCCTACGACCTGAGCCACGAAGAGATTCAGCGGCGCGTGGCGGAAGCATGGCGCCGGGGCGGCACGGAAGTGTGCATGCAGGGCGGCATTCATCCGGAGTACACCGGGCAAACCTATCTGGACATCGTGCGCGCGGTGAAGGAAGCGGTGCCGGAGATGCATGTGCATGCGTTCTCCCCGCTGGAGGTGTGGCAGGGCGCCGCCACCTCCAACCTGACCTTGGGGGACTACCTGACCCAGCTTAAGGACGCCGGGTTAGACACCCTGCCCGGCACCGCGGCCGAGATTCTCGACGACGAAGTGCGCGCCGTGATCTGCCCAGACAAGATCAACACCGCGCAGTGGCTCGAAGTGATGGAGACGGCCCACGGCGTGGGCTTCAAGACGACGGCGACCATCATGTACGGCCACGTCGATCAGCCGAAGCACTGGGCGCGCCACTTCATGCGCGTGCGCGAACTGCAAAAGCGCACCGGCGGCTTCACCGAGTTCGTTCCCCTGCCCTTCGTCCACATGGAAGCGCCGCTCTACCTCAAGGGCAAGGCGCGGCGCGGGCCAACCTTCCGGGAAGCGATTCTGGTGCATTCCGTGGCACGGCTCGCCCTGCACCCGCACATCACCAACATTCAAGCAAGCTGGGTGAAGATGGGCCACGAAGGGGTGCTGGCCGCGCTGAACGCCGGCTGCAATGACTTGGGCGGCACGTTGATGAACGAGAGCATCACCCGCGCCGCCGGCGCCAGCCACGGCCAAGAGACGACGCCCCAACGCATGCGCGAGCTCATCGAAGCCGCCGGCCGCGTGCCGCGCCAACGCACCACAGCCTACCAAGATGCGGACGCCACCGCCATCGAGCGCGGCCTGAGCGCCGAAGACCTCGTCGACATCATCAACACCCCCGCGCGCAAGTACGAGCGCAAGCGAACGCGGGAACTGGTGAAGAACGAGATCGCCGCGGTGAACGTGGGGTAATGCGGCTAGGAAGACATGGGAATGAGAGCAGAATGTTGACAAGCGGGCGTCAAAAGCGCCTGCCGAACCCATCATGAAGGAGCCAGGCACATTGCCCGCCAAAACCAAGGCCGACACATTGAGCCAGTCGACGTGACGAACAAGCATCCCGCCCAGCAGCACACCATCGGCAACCTCTTTCCGGAAACTGGCCGGCCAAGCCATCACCTTCTGGGATCTCACGACGCGAAAGAAGAGGCTTTGGAAGCCGCCGACGAAATCCGCATTCGAGCGGCAGCCAACGAATGGATCGGCGAAACCTTCGAGTCTCACAGACGGCATCTCGCCCACACCCGGCCAGCCTACTGTGAACATAAGCGGGCATGGGCCGTCCATTTGGTGACTCAGCGGATCGATGGAGCGGAGCCATTCGAGCTGCCGGGCGGCATCTTCCTTTCCAAGAGCGCCGAAATCATCTCCTCAACTGTCAAGGTCGATGAGGTACGCAGCGAAATTGACCGGCTCATGTCCGCCGAGCGCGACGCGCCGAAGCGACCAAGGGTGTTGCATGGGGATGGCTACGAGTTTTGGCATGGGGACGGATTGGCAGGCGTTTCCAAACTAGCGGAGAAGTCGGTTGACCTATTGCTGACGGATCCGCCCTATGGAATCAGCACCCCCTATGTCTGCGAAAGCCAAGTGTCGCGCCGCCTGCGCAGCAACGGCGCAGACTTCATCATGCCCAAGGGAGATTTTGGGGAGTGGGACAAGGCCGTTGACCCCGATGCATGGACTGCCGGTGTACTGCCAATGGTAGGGGGATGGGCCGTCATATTCTGCGCTCAGGCGCAGATCGGCCAATACACCGACATACTGACGCGCCACAAGTTTAACTCGGTGGGGACTATGGTGTGGAAGAAGACCAATCCCGTGCCGTTCAACCATCGGTACAAGCCAATCAACAGTTGGGAGGCGCTAGTGGTGGGCAAACGACCCGGAACAAAGTTCAACGGCCGCCTCGTCCACAATGTGTTCACCTGCAAATCGCCATCCCCACAGCAGCGCATTCATCCCACCCAAAAGCCACTCCCCCTCATTCGCGAGTTCGTTCGGCTGTTCAGCGGCACGGGGGAATTGGTTTGCGACCCGTTCGGCGGCGCTGCCACCACCTTGATCGCAGCCGTGCAAGAAGGCCGCCGTGCGCTAGTGTACGAAAATGACTGGACGATTTATCAGCGAGCTAAGGATCGCGTCATTGAGTTGTGCGGCCCTTGATCACGCAATCTGACTTCGAGGAAGGGTCGAAGGTTGGTGCGGTGTTCGCCGTTCTGAGCGACCGGCATCAGCATTGCCGGGCTTGCGCTTACGAGCACGTCGGATCTACACAAATAGCCGGCAGCGGCGTGAGCTGCAACCAACTTAAGAGCCGGGCCTGTGAAGCCTGTTTCAAAACCGGCAAACGGGGCAAGCCGCTGGGCATAGCCTACTTCTACAGCGGCAGCGAAAGATGGGAACCGAGGGACAAGAAGGACGCCGAGGGATGCCTCGGGTGCGGATGGTATGACTTCGCCAAGTGGCGCCACAGCCTCAACAGGACATTGGGAGTGGAACGGTGAGCCACCAGACGCCCAAGAAACTTCCTGACAAGCAGCACGCCAACCTCGACCACGCAACTCGCCTGCTTTTGCGCGCATAGCTCCTCGCCATCGGAAGACCGAGAGGAAGGCAAACCATCGCTAGGCTGATGGATCGCTTGTCAACACTCCTGATGGCTTCCCAACCAAGCCGTCGCGATTGGCAGCGGCGTCGACCGGCTATCGCACGCTCCCCCACTTCAGCGCGGCGAGCAGCTCTCACTCGCCGCAGAGATGACAAGCTACCTCTGCCCCGTCGCGCTCCAGTTGGCGGTATAATCGGGTCGATGTCGCAGGCAGCGACGGGAGAGCAGAGATGCAGGAGAGCCCCCCCCCCGTGAAGTCGATGCGCCCACAGCCGCGGCGCCCACTGCGCCTAAGAAGAAGGCTTGGACCAGGCCGACCATCAGGACAGTGGACGGCGAAGTCGGGGGTGGCGATTCTCCCTACAATAGGGAAAACGCCACCTACCATCCAACTTCCTGACGCCGATCCAGCCACCGCTCAGGAAGCCCGCGCCGGGGCGCCCGTGACGAACTCGGCCAGCAAATTCTTCCTTTAGGCATCGTTGTAACCAAGTACCAAGCTAATTCATCCGTCCATGAGAACACGCTAAGACGTCTATCGGATGGAGCTGATGCACGCATTTTTGGGACTTGGATCAAGCAAGCGAATCAGATAGCTGCGCGTAGCGAGATTTCGTCAGGCGAATCCAAGCGTCCGGCTGCTCAGACCTGCCGCCGCTCCGAACCCCTTCGGAAGGGCCCGCGCAGCCGCCGCGGCGCACAAGCGACGGCCCGCGCACCGACGTCGGCCGGCATCCGTGCGTTATCGTGCCCTACCCCGCCTTGACGCAGCGAACCACCGTCACCCGCCATAGAGATGACACGCCACCTCTGCCCCATCCCGCTCCACCAGCGGTGGGGTCTCCACTTTGCACCGTGGCATGGCCTGTGGGCATCGGGGATGGAAGCGGCAGCCTGGGGGCGGGGTGCGGGCGCTGGGCACTTCGCCGGCGATGAGGTCGTGCGGGCGGGTGGCGTCGAGTTCTGGGTCTGGCAGCGGCACGGCTGCGAGCAGCGCTTGGGTGTAAGGGTGCTTGGGCGCCTTGAAGAGCGCGTCGCCGGCGGCAATCTCCACCACCCTGCCCAGGTACATCACGCCGATGCGGTCGCTGATGTGGCGCACCACAGAAAGGTCGTGGGCGATGAACAGGTAGGTGAGCCCCAAGCACTCTTGCAGGTCCATGAGGAGATTCACCACCTGCGCCTGGATGGACACATCAAGGGCCGAAACGGGTTCGTCGCACACCACCAGGCTTGGCGAGAGCGCTAAGGCGCGGGCGATGCCTATGCGCTGGCGCTGCCCGCCGGAGAACTCGTGCGGATAGTGTTCGCCCATGTGTGGCAGCAGGCCAACCAGGTCCATCAGTTCGCGCACGCGGGCTCGGTACGCCGCCTTGTCCTTGGCCAACCCATGCACGACTAGGGGTTCGCCAATCACGTCCCGCACCCGCATGCGTGGGTTGAGGGAGCTGAACGGGTCTTGGTACACCATCTGGATGCGGCGGCGCAGCGGCCGCATCTTCACTGCGCCCAAGTGCGTGATGTCCCGTCCCTCGAACACAATGCGCCCAGCGGTGGGTTCCAACATCCGCAGCACGGCCAGCGCGGTGGTTGATTTGCCGCAGCCGCTCTCCCCCACCAAGCCAAATGTCTCACCCCGCCGCAACGAGAAAGAGACATCATCCACCGCTTTCACGGAGCCGATGCGCTTTTGCAGCACCACCCCGGCGGTGACCGGGAAGTGGACTTTGAGGCCCTCCACCTGCAGGAGCGCGTCGCCATTCGGCTGTTGCGGCGCAGTGTCCGCGGGCATGATCAGGTGCGCTCCTGCACTGCGGCGCCGGCAGCGTCAGCGTCAAGATGGCAGGCGCGCAGATGCCCTGCCGTCCCCGCCTCCATCAGCGCCGGCGGCGTGGCGCGGCAGGTTTCGAAGACGTGAGGGCAGCGCAGCGCGAACGCGCAGCCCGGCGGCAGGCGCGCCAAGTCTGGCGGCTGGCCGTCGATGGTTGGCAACCGAGCGCCGATGGCGCCGTCGATGCTCGGAATCGAGGCCATCAAGCCGCGTGTGTAGGGGTGCGCGGGGGCCGCATAGAGCGCCCGCGCCGGCGCCGTCTCCACGATGCTGCCGGCATACATCACCGCCACGCGGTCCGCATAACGGGCGACGACGCCCAAATCGTGGGTGATGAGGATCAACGCCGAGTTCGCCTGCCGAGTGAGTTCCTTCAGCAGCTCCAATATCTGCGCCTGCACGGTCACGTCCAGCGCGGTGGTCGGCTCGTCGGCGATGATGAGGCGCGGCCGGCAGGCCAAGGCCATGGCGATCATCACACGCTGGCGCATGCCGCCAGATAGCTGATGCGGATAGTCCCCAAGCCGCCCGGCGGCGTCTGGGATGCGCACCCGTTCCAACAGTTCGCCGGCGCGCTCATAGGCGTCCTTCCAAGGCGCGTTGCGGTGCAGCCGGATGGGCTCCGCCACTTGCATGCCGATGGTCAGCACGGGGTTGAGCGAAGACATCGGCTCTTGAAAGATCATGGCGATGCGGTCGCCCCGGATAGCGCGGATGGCGCGGTCTTCCAACGCCAGCAAGTCCTCCCCGTCGAAAACGATGCGGCCGGCGTCAACGCGGCCGGCTTCGCCCAACAGGCGCAGGATGGAGAGCGCCGTCACGCTCTTGCCGGAGCCGCTTTCGCCGACGATGGCAAGCGTCTCCCCAGCGCGCACCTGCAGCGAAACGTCCTGCACTGCCCGCACCAAGCCCCGGTCGGTGCGGAAGGACACACACAAGCCGGAGATGTCGAGCAGCGGCGCAGGGTCCATCGCTACTCAAATCCCAACTGGCGCTTCAGGTCTTGATCGATCCAGACACGCGCATAGATGGGCCCCGGGCGCACGGCGCCGGCGCGCAGTTCGCCACCGTAGTTCTTCACCCAAGGCCACCAAGCCGTGTAGTTGTAAACGGTGGGCAGCCAGATGGAGGGCGCCTCATCAAGCAGCTTCACCGTCAGCTGGCGCGTCATGGCCACCCGCTGCGCCCGGTCTCGCGTGCGCATGAGGGTGTCGATGGCCGCATCAAACTCCGGTTTGGAGTAGAGCGCTGGGTTCCAAGTGTGGCCGGTGATGAACTTGCGGATGGATGTGGTGGGGTTGGTGTGGCCGTTGTTCATGAAGTAGCCAGGGCCATGGTTGCGCGTCGTCATCATCGAGAGGAACGATGCGTACTCCATCGGCTCGATCTCCATGCGCACGCCCACCTTGGCGAGATAGGCGTCCAGCAAGGGAATGAGGTCCATGTTGCTGGCGGTGCAGGTGCAAACCTGCACCTTGAAGGTGAAGCCCTCCGGCACGCCGGCTTCCCGCAACAGCGCCCGCGCCCGTTCCGGGTGGTAGCCAAAGAGTTCCTGCACAGACGCCGGCATCTCTGCCAAGGGCTGGAAGTAGTCTCCAAAACCGGGATGCTGCGGGTAAGCCATCACTTCGGCGTGGCCGCCGTAGAAGAGCTCGGCAATCTCACGTTGGTCCACCGCCATGTTGAGCGCGCGCCGCACCCGCACGTCATCGAATGGCGGCTGATCCATGCGCAGGGCGACGAAGTTGCCGCTGGTGGAAAGCCACTTGTGCCACAGCAGTTCGGGCGTCGTCTCCTTGAGGTGATCCACCGCGATCCAGCGCACGGATTCGAGGATGTCCACCTTGGCCGTGCGGATGGCGGTGAGATAAGTCGCTTCATCCTTGATGACGCGATACGTCACGCCATCGACAAACGGAATCTGCCATGCCTTGGCGCCGATGCGCTCACGATCCCAGTAGTCTGGGTTCTTCACATAGTTGTGCGAATTGCCATGCACATAGTTCGCCAGCGTGAACGGCCCCGTGCCCACCACGGTGCGCCAATCCTTGCGGTCCACGGCTGCCATCTCGCGGGGCAGGATCGATGAGTGGTACCCGTAGCCGTAGCGATACGGCCACTCGGCGTTGAACTGGTTGAAGCGGAACACCACGGTGCGGGCGTCCCGCGCCTCCACGGCGTCCAAGTAGTCCCAATAGTTCGACTGCGCCTTCTTGGGGCTGTTGTTGACGAGATGGAAGCTGTACGCCACGTCTTCGGCGTCCAGTTCCCTTGGCGCCATCACGCCCGGCTTGCCGGTGAACCGCACGCCGGAACGCAGATGCACCACTAGGGTGCGCTCGTCTTCCCACTCCCAGCGCTCGGCGAGTTCGCCGCGCAGCACATCGTCTGGCAGATAGGCTTCCGCCACGAAGGGATACCAGCCGCCCTTGCGCACACTCTTGTCCAAGTCTCCAGCGAAGAGCTGCTCGCGCACCATGCCGTAGTCGTGGTTGCTCTTCCAAGACCAATCCACCGGATCCCAAGACAGCGCAGAGAGGGTCACATACACCGTGCCGATGTTGAGCGTGCCGCCGTAGCGCGGGGCTTCGCCATCCACGCCGAAGGCCGCAGCGCTGGCCAAGGCGCACCCGGCCGTCGCCAACTTCAAAGCCAGCGCCAAGGTTGCGCGCCGCCACTCCGCCTGCCATTTGCCAAACATCACGTTCACTGCCCTCGCCACCACCTTAGCAAGCCTGCCGATCACTGCGTGCCGCGCATGCGCGGGTCCAAAAGGTCTCGAAGCCCGTCGCCGTACACGTTGATGGCATACACGACGATGGTGAGGCTGAGCCCCGGCGCCAAGGCGAGCCAAGGGCCGAGATACATGTAGGTGCGTCCCGTGCCGCTCAACATGCTGCCCCAAGTGGGCGCTGGCGGCGGCACGCCGAGACCGAGGAACGAGAGCCCCGCCTCGGTGAGGATCACCGCCCCGATGCGCGTCGTGAACAGCACGATCACCACCGGCATCACGTTCGGCACGATGTGTCGGCGCAGGATGTGCCAAGTCGGCGCGCCGATGGACTGCGCCGCATGGGTGTACATGTTCTCCTTCACTGACACCACCGCGCCGCGCACGATGCGCGAGCCGGCGATGCCGTAGAGCAGTCCCAGCACCAGCACGATCTGCGGGATGCCCGGCCCGACGACGGAGATGATGACGATGAGGAGCACGAGGTCCGGAAAGGTCATCCAAGCATCCACGCCGCGTTGCATCACCATGTCCGTCTTGCCGCCGAAGTAGCCGGAGACGACGCCGATGGCCAACGACACCACGGTGGCGAGGCCCGCCGCCAAGAAGCTCACCACCATGGACAACTGGCCGCCCATGAGGATGCGCGAGAGCACGTCCCGGCCCAAGTGATCGGTGCCAAAGGGATGCGACCAAGACGGCGCTTCGAGCCGCTGCGCGAGGTTGGTTTCGTTCACGCCGTAGGGCGCCAGGACGTCCGCGAACACACCGCAGAACAAGAACAGCAGGAACACGGCGCCGCCGACGGCAGCAAGCGGCTTCTCGCGCACCAGACGGCCGACGAGGCTGCGCCGCATGGCTTCGCCGAAGCCGGCAGCCGGCGGCGCCATGTCCGCGGCGGCGATGGCTTCGCTCACTGGTGCCGCACCTTCGGGTCCAACCAGCCGTAGCTCACGTCCACGGCCAAGTTGATGAGCAGCACGCCCACGCCGACCACCAAGAACACGCCGGACACCACCGGGTAGTCGCGCTGAAACACGGCTTCCAGCAGCAACAGCCCCATGCCCGGCACCACAAAGATCTGCTCGAAGATCACCGCGCCGCCGATCAACAGCGGCGCTTGCAGACCGATCAGCGTCACCACCGGAATCAAGCCGTTGCGCAGCGCATGGCGGGCGACGAGCAGCGCCTCGCCCACGCCCTTGGCCCGCGCCGTGCGGATGTAATCCTGCCGCAGCACTTCCAGCATCATGGTGCGCGTCATGCGCATCGTCACGGCGGACATCGACAAGCCCAGCAGGATGGCGGGCACGATCATGTGCGCCAAGTTCTTCAACGGATCTTCAAAGAACGGCGTGTATTCGAGCTCAGGCGCCCAACGCCACCAAACCGACGGAAACACCATCACCAGCGTGCCGAGCCAGAAGCCGGGCACCGCCAGCATCAGGAGGGAGAAGGAGCGCGCCACATAGTCGCCAGCGGTGTCTTGGCGCATGGCCGAGTAGACGCCGATGGGCAGCGCCACGGTGAGCGCCACGATGAGCGCCAAGAACCCCAGCTCGAAGGTGATGGGCAAGGTGGCCCAAAGCTGGTCGGCCACCGGCACGTTGCGCCACAGGGAGACGCCCAAGTCTCCCTGCAGGACGCCGCCGATCCAGCGGAAGTACTGCAGATAGACCGGCTGATCCAGCCCCAACGCCGCCTCGATCTTCGCCCGATCCTGGCCAGTCGCGATGTCGTTCTGCGCCAGCATCAGGTCGATGACATCGCCTGGGATCAGGCGCATCGAGATGAAGACGATGAGGCTCGCGAAGAACAGCGTCGGCGCCAGCGCGAGCAGCCGGCGAACGATGTACGCCTGCATTGGCGGGGTCGTGCGCCGGCGAGGTCAGAAAGCGCCGCAGGCCGTCAGGCCGCGGCGCGTCGAGACCCCATGCGCGCGCCGAAGCGCTTCTTGTCTGCGGGGCTTGCGTACTTCATGGTGCGCGAATAGTCCGGGCCCTCCGCGCCCCAGCCCATGGTGTCGTCCGCGGCAACGAGGCGCGCGAACTCCGGGGGGTTGCGATCCAGCATGGCTTGCGTCACCCGCCATTGATAGTTCTCCTGCGTCTTGAGGCGCCGATGGCAGTGGTAGCTGGTGACGTTCAGGCGCAATCCGTCGGTTTGCTTCGCAAAAGCGCCGTGCCAAGTGTTGCCGTGCCAAACGATGAGCGAGCCGGCTTCGCCTTCCACCGGCACGGCGTCGGCCTCGCCTTCACCGGGGCTCGGTGGGCGGCAATGCAGGTGGCTGCCGGGCACCATGCAGATGGCGCCGTTGGCCAACGTGTAGTCCGTCAGGCAGTACGCCGCGTTGGCGACATCCGAGCACGCCGGCAAGTGGTCGTCCCGATCCGGCGGCGAATCCGAATGTAAGCCCAGGCCATCCCGATCTGCCCGCCACTTCACGAAGGAAGTGAGGCTGGAGAGCTGCTGCTGGCCGCGCATCAGGTAGTCGATCATGGTGTACAGGGTGGGATTCAACACCCACTCCTCGAAGATGCGATCCGCCATCAAGAGATAAAACAGCAAGAACTGCCCGTCCCGCTGCGGCTGCGCCTGATAGCTGCCGAAGCCGCCATTCTTCGCCACATCGAACTCGATGCCCGTGCGCTCCTCGCAAAGGCGCAGCACCGTGCCGCGCATGCGCTCAAGGAACGCCGGCGGCGCCACCTTGCGCGGCGGAATCACCGTGAAGCCGTAGGAATCCAGTTCCACCACATGCTGCTGCAAGCCAAGCTCTTGGATGCGGTTGTAGGTGGGGTTGAAGGCTTCAGTGGAAGCGAACTTGCCAAGTTGCATCGCAAATCTCCCAAACCATTGGCGCAGACATGATAACGCCCGCCCAAGCCGCCGGTGGGCTAGAGCGGAAGCCCCCGCACGGGCAGGCCCGCCGCTTCGTAGCAGCGGTCGATCACGCGCATCTGCTTCACGCCATCCTCGGCGTCGGTGAACAAGGGCTTGCCGTGCTCCACCGCATCCAAGAACGCATCGAGTTGGTAGGCATAGCTGGCGCGCCGATCCAAGCGCTCCACGCTGGTCTCGCCATCCACGACCACGCTGATCTGGTGGCCGATCTGCGGCACCAGCGGGCTGTCCACCTTCATGACGCCCTTTTCGCCCGTCACCACCATGTCCGTGCGGAACTTGACGCCGGCGCGCATGTCCGACGCAGTGGTCGCCTGCGCGCCGCTCGGAAAGCGCATCGTCGCTTCCAGCATCACATCCACGTTGGGCGCTCCCTCCTCGGCGCGCGCAGTCACCTCTTCCGGTTCCTCGCCGGTGATGTGCCGCACCCAAGAGATGGGATAGCAGCCAAGGTCCATCGTCGCGCCGCCGCCGGTGGCGTACTGATTGCGGATGTCGTTCGGATCGGTCACCGGCGCGTTGAAGGTGGCCTGCACCTCGCGGATGCGCCCCAACACGCCGGCGTCCACGATTTCCTTGGCGCGGATGAACACCGGGTGGTAGCGATAGTGGAACGCTTCCATCAGCACCAAGCCGGCATCCTTGGCGGCTTGCGCCATCGCTTCGGCTTCGCGGGCGTTGCATGCCAAGGACTTCTCGCACAGCACATGCTTGCCGGCCGCGAGCGCCTCGAGCGTCCACTCATGGTGCCCGCTGATGGGCAGCGCGTTGTACACCGCGCTGATGGACGCATCCGCCACCACATCGGCGTAGCCGTCATGCACCACCGGGATGCGGAACCACTGCGCGAAGCCTTCGGCGCGCCGCCGGTCGCGCGCGGCCACGCAGCGGATGGCTGCGCGTGGCTCATCCCAACAGGGCACCACCAAGGCGCGCGGAGTAATGCCGGCAGCGCCGAGCGCTCCAAACCAGATCATCGCGTTTCCCCCTGCGGGTGTAGTGGGCGGCGCGGATGGCTCAAGCGAAGTTGGGCGGGCGCTTCGCCAGAAAGGCGTCCACCGCCTCTTTGTGCTCCGCGCTCACATAGGCGCGTTGCAACGCTTCGCCCTCGCGCCGCTGCACGGTGGCGATGTCGGTCTCAGAGCCGTTTTCCGTCAACAGCGCTTTGATCCAGCGCAGTTGCGGCGCTGGGTTCGCCGCGATGTCCGCAGCGAGCTCAATGGCCGTGTCCATCAGTGCTTCTGGCGCCGTGAGCCGATCCACCAAGCCCAAGCGATGCGCCTCGGCGCCGGTGTAGAGCCGCCCGGAGAGGCACATTTCGCTGGCGCGGCCAAAGCCGATGCGCTGCACCAGGAAGTGCGAGCTCGCCAGTTCCGGCGTCAACCCCATCTTCACGAAGGCCATCGCGAACTTCGCGGCCTCCGAGGCGATGATCAGGTCCATCGGCAGAATCATGGTGGCGCCGATGCCCACGCTGGCGCCGTTGACGGCGGCAATCAACGGTTTCGACTCCCGCACGAGGCCGATCCAATCCCGGATGGGAGACCGTTCCTCACCCTCCATCCGCGCCTTGAAGCTGTCGCGGATGTCCGCCCCGGCGCAGAACCCGCGCCCAGCGCCGGTGACGACGATGGCGCCGATCCCCGCGTCTGCGTTGCAGCGCTCGATGGCGTGGATGAGTTCCGCGTTCATCACCGCCGTCCAAGCGTTCAGTCGGTTCGGGCGGTTCAGCGTCAGCACCGCCACCCTGCCCTGCACGTCAAACAGGATCTGCTCGTAAGTGTTCTCAGCCATCTGCGCTGCTCCGTTGTTGCCCTTGCTCAGCTGCCGTTCATGCGGCTTTACCTGCGCCCATGCGCCACCGGCCGAATCAGTAGCCGGTGTTCTCCCGCTCTGCCACCGCCGTCTCGCGCGCGTCCGCCAAGTCTTTGCGCGCCGCCTGCGCCATGAAGCCGCCATCCGAACCCAAGGTGACAAGATTGAAGCCCTGTTCGAGGCACTTGCGCGTGAAGGCCAAGCTGCCGGCGTGAATGCCGGCGGCGACGCCGTTGGCGCGGCATGCGGCAAAAATGCGCCGCACCGTCTCGATATGCAGCGGGTCATCGAACGCCGCAGGGCCGAGCCCCAAGGCGTACCCCAAGTCCGAAGGGCCGATGTAGATGGCATCGAGCCCCGGCGTGGAGGCGATGGCGTCGAGTTGCTCGATGCCCTCCGCCGTCTCCACCATCGCGATGCAGGCGATTTGACCGTTGGCTTCGCCGGCGTAGCCGCGCCCGCCGTACATGGCTGCCCGAATGGGGCCGAACGAGCGGCTGCCATCGGGAGGATAGCGGCATGCCGCCACCGCTTGCGCGGCCTCTTCGGCGTTGTTGACCATGGGCACGATCACGCCGTAGGCGCCGGCGTCCAATGCCTTCATGATCTCGTAGGGTTCGTTCCACGGCACGCGGACGAAGGGGATGGTGTCGCGCGTGGAAATGGCCGGCAGCATGTAGGTGAGGTCGTCATAGCTCAACATGCCGTGCTGCAAATCCACGCAGAGCCAATCGAACCCCATGCCGGACATCACCTCTGCGGTGTACGCATTGCCGATGGAAAGCCAACCGCCGATGGTTTGCCCACCGCCGCGCCACGCCTTCAACGCGCTGTTCTCTCGCATGAATCCTCTCCTTTGCTGCTCCGCTTAGCGCTTTGCCGCTGTGCTTGGCGCCCCCGCGCCGCCCCCTGCCAACGATAGTAGCACCGGCAAGCGGCGATTGGCCGTCCGCCCCCGCGTGGCGGCTAAGGCGCCGGCCGACGACGACGAACACAGCGGCGACGGGCACCGCTAGCCTTGTGTAACATTGGCCGGGTGGCGCACACGCCATCAACGTGCGCCGAGCAAAATGCACAAACCTGCCTAAGACGCCGTTCGCCGAGGAGACTGTGGACAAAGCCGCAATGGAAGCCGCGGTGCGCGCCATCACGCAGCCGGGCCAGCCCTTTGAGACCGCCACCGCGCGCATCGGCGGCAACGATTTCACCGTGTTCGTCCAAGCGCCGGACAACCTGCGCGAGCTGTACCGCCAAGGCGCCGCCCACGGCGACGCAGACTTCTACGTTTACGAGGACGAACGCGCGAGCTTCCAAACGGCTTGGGACACCGCCGCGGCCTGCGCCAATGCGCTGGCGGCGCGCGGCATTCAACCGGGCGATCGCGTCGGCATCGCCCTGCGCAACTATCCCGAATGGGCGTTTGCCTTCATGGGCATCACCGCCATGGGCGCCGTGGCGGTGGCCATGAACGCATGGTGGAGCACCGAAGAGATGGTGTACGGCGTGGAGGATAGCGGGTTGAAGCTGCTGTTCGTCGATGCCGAGCGTTGCGACCGCATCGCGCCCCATGCACGGCGCCTCGGCATCGAACTCGTGACGGTGCGCTGCGAACACGATGGTTGCGCCGCTTGGGGCAGCTTCCTCGCCGGCGCAGACGCCACCATGCCCGACGCGCCGCTGCCGCCCGACGCCAACGCCACCCTCCTCTACACCTCCGGCTCCACCGCGCATCCCAAGGGCGTGCTCTCCACGCATCGCTCCATCGTCCACGCGCTCATGGGCTGGGAATCTGGATTCGCCGTGGCGGCGGTGCTCATGCCGGAGCTCGTCGAAGAGACACCCGAGCATCCACCGGCCACAATACTCAGCGTGCCGCTCTTCCACGTCACCGGGTTGACGGTGATGCTGCTCTCGTCGTTCCGCCTTGGGCGCAAACTCGTCGCCATGTACCGATGGGATCCGGAGCAGGCGCTTGCCATCATCGAAGCCGAGCGCATCACCACCTTCAACGGCGTGCCGACCATGGCGTGGGAACTGGTGCAGTCCCCAAACTACGACAAGTACGACCTGTCGAGCTTGAGAACCGCCGGCGGCGGCGGCGCGCCGATGGCGCCGGAACACGCCGCGCGCATTGACGACCGCATCGGCGCTGGGGCCGCCGGCACCGGCTGGGGCATGACGGAAACCCAAGGGCTGGCGACGATGATCGGCGGCGCCGCGTTCAGCGAACGCCCGCGCAGTTGCGGCCGCCCCGCGCAGCCCTTGGCGCAGGTGAAGGTGGTGGACGAGCGCGGCGTCGAGCTGCCACGCGGGGACACCGGCGAACTCTGGATTCACGGCGTGATGAACTTCAAGGAGTACTGGAACCAGCCGGAGGCGACGGCGGCCACATTGACCGACGGTTGGGTGCATACCGGCGACATCGGGCACATGGATGCCGACGATTACGTCTACATCACCGATCGCGCCAAGGACATGATCCTGCGCGGCGGCGAGAACATCGGCTGCCAAGAGGTGGAGGCCGCGCTGTACCGGCATCCCGCAGTAGCCGAGTGCGCCGTGTTCGGCGTTCCGCACGAGCGGCTCGGCGAAACCGTGGCCGCGGTGGTGATGCGCCAGCCGGACGCCGCCGCCACCGCCGCCGAGTTGCAGGCGCATGTGGCCGCCCATCTGGCGAAGTTCAAGGTGCCAGAGCATGTCTGGCTCACCAGCGATCGCCTGCCGCGCATCGCCTCTGAGAAAATCTTCAAGCGCGGCTTGCGCGAGGAGGCCATCCGGCGTTTGAGCGACGCCGGCGATGCGGCGGCGGACGCGAGTTGGGGCTAGGGCGCGATCGGACGTCTACGCCAGCTCGTTTGGCGTTGCCAACTCGCACTGTTAACTGGCACTAGGGAAACCATTGAAATGAACAAGAAACTCGTCGCCATGCAGTTGCCCCCGGCGGCCCAAGTGGCGGCCTTGAGCGAGAAGTACGCCTTGGAGCTGGAGGCGCTGGCACCCGTTGCAGACCTCATTGAAGTGCCGAGCCCCACGCCAAGCGCCTTCGCCGAGGGCGCCGCCGGCGCCGACGCGATCATCACGTCTTGGGGCGTGCAGTTGGACGACGCCATCATCTCCAAGCTCGAGCAGTGCGTCGTCATCGGCCTGTCCAGCGTTGGCGTGGACATGGTGGACGTGGATGCGGCCACCCGCGCCGGCATCGTCGTGACGAACACGCCAGACGTGTTCATCGAAGAAGTGGCAGATCACGCCTTGATGCTGCTGCTCGCCGCGGCGCGGCGCGCCAAGCAGATGGACGCCTTTGCGAGCGGCGGCGGCTGGCGCAAGGGCCGGCCGCTGCTCAATCACATCCCGCGCTTGATGGGGCAGACGCTCGGGCTGCTGTCGTTCGGCAACGTCGCGCGCTGCACCGCCAAGCGCGCCAAGGCGTTCGGCATGCATGTGGCCGCCTACGATCCGTATGTTTCCGAACTCACCATCAGCGAACACGGCGTGGAGCCAGTCGCGTTCGGCGAGCTGCTGGAGCGCGCGGACTACCTATCCGTCCACTCACCCCACAACCAAGAGACGGAACATTTGCTGAATGCCGCGGCGTTCGAGCGCATGAAGGATGGCGTCGTCATCATCAACACCGCGCGCGGGCCGATCATCGATGAAGCGGCGCTCATCGCCGCGCTCGGCAGCGGCAAGGTCGGCGCCGCCGGCTTGGACGTGCTGGAACAGGAACCCCCTGCCCCGGACAACCCGCTGCTGACGATGGACAATGTCTTGGTCACGCCCCACGTGGCGTCAGCCACCTCGCGCATGCGCCCCACCGCGCGCCGTCGCGTCGGACGCGAAGTGGCGATGGTGTTGCGCGGCTTGTGGCCGATGAGCTGCGTCAATCCCACCGTGTTGCCGAAGACGCCGCTCACGCGCTGGCAGCCGGTTTCCATGCAGCGCGGGCCGAATCGGTAAGCGCTGCGTCAGACGACGAACAGCACGATCCAGTGGGCGCGGTAGCGTGCCCAGTGGCCGCGCCCGGCGGCAACGGCGGCGGTGGATTCAAGGCCGTCGCGACACTGGGCCCGGAACTCCTGACGCTCGGCGTCGATGGCCAGTTCCACATCCCGAAAGCCTAAGAACTCGCCGACGATGGGGTTCAACGCCTTGTACACGGCTTCCTTGGCGCAAAAGAGCATCGTGCGCCACTCGGGGGCCGGCAGCCAAGCCTGCTCAGACTCTGCGAACAGCCGCGTCGCCACCGCCGCGGAAACGGCGGTTTCGCGTTCGATGTCCACGCCCAAGCCGCGGCAAGCCGATTCCATGCCAGCCACCGCCACCGCGAGCGAGCGCGTGTGCGCGATGCTGCCGACAACGCCCGCCGGCCATGCCGGCCGGCGCCCGACGGCACCGATCTCCACGGCGCCGACGCCGATGCGCTCAAGCGCGGCGCGAGCCGCCACCCGCCCGGCGGCATATTGCCGCGCCCGCGCGTCGGCCACTGAGGCGGCATAGTCCGCCTCGCCCGCAAACAGCGCCTTGCGGTGGTCGCCCACCTCCGTCACCACCAGTTCCGCGCCGGCGACGGACGCGATGCGCGATTCGCTGAGAATCTGGCGGCCTGAGCCAAGGTCGAGGACGGACATGGCGGGCAGCTTATGCGCTCGCGCCGATGCCAAGCAAGGCGGGTGCTGCGCGCAGCCCTCGCGACGCCAGCCGCTACACGATCGCCGCGTCGCGCAACAACGCCTTCAAGCGGATGCGCTCCACGGCGTAGGACGCCCGCAGCGCCATCGAGACGATTGGGTGACGCGCCGCCACCCCCGCGAAGACGCGCTCGGCAGACACGCGCACTCCTTCGTCCACGCCCAGAAAGGCGAAGATGCGCCGCAGCGTGGCGGCATGGCTGTTTGCCAAGGATTCGCTCCTCACCAACAGCACCTGATGCCGCGCAAAGCTCACGTACAGGTTGCGCAGTTGAACGCTGTAGAGCCCGCGCCGCCGATAGGAGTGCACCCTGGTTGCGGAGTCCATCGCGCGCGCGTTCGGGCAACGCCGCAAGCGCAGCGGCTCGGCCAGCAGCGCGAGCCACAGCGGCAGCCGCTCCGCGCCCCGCGCCCTTTCCATGTGGTAGTGGGAGATGGCGCGCTGCGCCGGGTCGCGCAGCAGCGCGATGATCTTCAGTTCCGGGTTGTAGCGCTTGAGTTGGGCGGCCACTTCCGGCAGGAAGAGGTAGACGGGCGTCGCTTCGCCGAGCACCAAATCGGCAGCGCCGCGGTCGAAGTCTGCATGGGCGAAGTGTGGACGATAGCGCTCATCGATCTCCCGCGGCGTCCACCTTGGCGAGTAGTCCGGCGCATCGAAGAGATGCACTTCCTTCAAGGAGGAGACGCCAATCTGCGGATGCGCCGCCAAGAACTGCGCCAACGCGGTGGTGCCGGCCTTTTGGGCGCCGGCCACAACGAAGCTCAGCCGCGGGCGATGCGGCGCCGGCCCTGCTGCCGCGATGGGCACCGCGTCGGCCGCGACCGGCGCATCCTGCGATGTCTGCCCCGCTGGCGTTGCTATGGCTCGCCCCTCGCACGACGCGACGATGCCGCGATTGTAGCTTCCCGCCTCGCGATGACACGGGGCAAGCGCCGGGCTTACACTCCGCCACCGGCGCGGGTAGGCCTTGCCCAATGGAGAAGGCGTGTTCTGGGCGAAACTGGCCTCTAAGGGATTTGGTTGGAAGTGGCCGCGCAAGCAGCGGCCCCTGAGCACGGAAGAGCGCCAAGCGCGCCGCCTCACGGCGTTTCAGGTGTTCCTGCACCTGCGCGACCGCTTGCACAGCCAAACCCCAACCTCCGTCATCCGCCTCGGCGACGGCGAAGGCGCGCTGCTCGGCTATCCCACCCTCACAAATCGCCAAGACGTCAATCGCTCCCTGTTGATTTGGCTGCGCACGGAGGCGGTGCCGGAAGAGGATGTGCTCGCCTTGGTGGCGGCACTCAAGCACGCGGTGTTCAACGCGGACATCGTGGGACTGCCCCGGCAAAAGCAGATTCAACAGGAAGGCTTCTACCTCTGGCGCGCGGTGCAGGAATCCGTGGACACGCTGGACCTGCTCTCGCCATCGACGCAAGAGACGCACACCGCGCTACACCGGCTCCTGCAGCATGCGCTGCTGTATCGGCCGCTGCTGCAGGACCGCCCCTTTCTCGGCATCATTTCCTGCCGCCCCATCGCCGAGGCGCTGCAAGCGCTCTTCAACATCGGCGAAGTGCGGTGGCACGGCGTGCGCGGCGAACTCGATGCCACCGGCCCCATCGAGACGGCCCACTACCCAGACGGCTTCAACGAGATGCGACGCAACTTGACCGTGCCGTTTCCTGGCGCGCTGTTTCTCGTCGGCGCCGGCGCCTTCGGCAAGGTGTACTGCCAGTGGATCAAGGAGCGTGGCGGCATCGCCCTCGACATCGGCTCGATTTTCGACGCTTGGGCCAACGTCGGACGGGTTGGTGAACCAGTGCGAGGCTTGGAGGTGTATCGAGCGATGCCAAGCATCACCAAGCGACAGGCGATGCAACGCTACAACCACCTCGCCGGCGAACTCGGCCTTGACGTGCCGCCCGCGGATGCCGCCGCGGGCTATGCGCGAGCGCTGCCCGATTCGTGGTGAAGGCGCGTCGCCCCGAAGGGGTAGGTCAGGGCAAGCCCGTCAGCCCGGCGACCCTCTAGCGAGCAAGGCGGCGGCCAACTGCTCGCAGTCTGCCAAGCTGTAGAACGCGGCCCAAGCGCGACGCCCAGCCGCGAGTGCCTTCAGCAACTCGGCCACGGCATCGGCGTCGTAAAGCGCATTGGCGTTGCGGCTCGCGAGCGTTTCGGTTGGCGGCGCAGAGACGCCCAATGCCCGATGCAACGCGACACCGCCAGTCGCCACCACGTCTTCGTAGCGAATGATCCGATCCTGCGTCAGGTGGGCGGTAAACTGTCCGAAAAACCAATCCACTATGATGACTTGACGATGCAACGGGTTAGGCTCGGCCGCCAACGCGCCCGCCAAAAGCGGGTCAAAACGCTCGCCGACCGGCACGCGACCACCGTGTACCGCCAAGTCCACAGAATGCCAGGACGCCAACACCGCCAACGGATTGCGCACCAGCCCCAAGCAGGCAAACCGTCTGCGCAAGCGCGGCAACAGCGCCGCGAACAAAGCGTTGTGCTTGATGACCAAGGTGAAGCGCTTGGAGAGCGGGCGAGCGATGGCGATGTCGCCGCGCCGGCTGCGCGCTTGCCGCAATCCAGACGCTGCGCCATCCGAAAGCAAGTCATCAACGAGGGCGCCATCCACATGCAGCGCTGGCGCCCGGCCTTCGCGCAGTATCTGCGCCCTTGTTCGGCGCACGAACGCTTCTATGCCCGCGCACGCTTTCGCTTGGTCGGCAAAGCCCTCGATCATCGCCTCGCTGATGGGCTCCGTGAGGGCCACGGTGTCCGCCGCCTGCCCGGCTAGCCGGCAGCAGAGCGAGCTGCCGGAGCGCGGAATGCCGCTCAAGAGCCAAGTGCGGCGCCGCGGCGCCATAAGGCGCATCATGGGCTTTGCCCACCCAGCGATGAGGCATGAGCGGCGCGGGCGCCGTTCGCGCCGCGGCAGCGCTTGCCAGCGAGCGGCTGCGTCGACGCGTTCCCCATGTGGCGCATGATGGCATAGGCGGCGGCTTGCGACGCTGCGCCCCGCCCTCGCCCGCCATCACCGATGCCGGCGGCCATTGACAGGCCGCGGCGACCGCGGCAATGTGGCGCCCCATGCGAAGGCTCTCATGGCTGGCAGCGGTCTCGTTCATGGCCGCAGCGGGTTGTCGCTCCGTGCCCGACGTTCCCGCCCCGAACCCCACCGCCCCAGACCGCAACGCCAACTGGTTTTGCGAGATGGGCGAGAAGGAAGACGAGTGGGCCTGCGTCGAGAGCGGCGAACTGACAAGCGTTGGCGGCCAAAGCACTGGCGAACCGGTGCAGGAGCGCGCGGCGGCACCTGCCCCACGCCAAGCCTCGGTGGACGCTGCGGCACCGGAATCACCGGCCAGCATACGCCGAGCCGCACCGCTCCCGACGCCACCGGCGCAAACGGCCACATCGCCACGCGCCGCAGCCGCCGCGCCGCCCACCGCGAGGCCAGCGACGTCGCAGCGCGCCGCGCCACCGCCATCCGCCCCGGCATCCGCCGACCTGCCGCTGTATCGGCGCTTAGCCTACCGGCCTACCAGCCATGTCCGCCTGAACGATTTGCCGCCGGAGTTCTACGTCGTGCAGCTCATCGCCGTGCAGACGCGGGAGGCATTGGAGGAGTACGCCGCGCGCGAACAACTCAAGAACATGACCGCGGCGCGGGTGGAGCGGGGCGGCAAGCTGTTCTATGTGCTGTTGCTTGGCATCTATGAGGATCGCGTCCGCGCAGACCGCGCGGCGACGAGCCTGCCGCCGGAGTTCGAGGACTTCGAGCCGTGGGTGCGCAGCCTAGGTTCCCTGCAGAAAGCGATCGCGCGCGGCGACGAACTGGCGGGAACGGACGTCATTTAGCCGCCGGCGCCGCCGCGCCATGCCGAGTGCTGGGCGTTAGAGCGCGGCCAGTATCGCTTCGGCCTTGCTCACCTCAAAGGCGCCCGGCGCTTCCACCGCGAGTTTCGTCACCGTGCCGTCTTCCACCACCATCGCGTAGCGTTGCGAGCGGGTGCCCAAACCGAAGCCGGTGGCGTCGAACTCCAAACCCAAGGCGCGCGTGAAGTCGCCATTGCCATCGCCAGCCATCACCACGGCGTCGCCAACGCTGCGCTCGTCGCCCCATGCGCCCATCACGAAGGCGTCGTTCACAGAAACGCAGACGATGCTGTCCACACCCTTGTCCTTCAGCGCCGCCGCCTGCGTGACAAAGCCCGGCAGGTGTTGCTGCGAACACATCGGCGTGAAAGCGCCGGGCACGGCGAACATCACCACTTTCTTGCCACTGAACAGCTCGTCCACCGTCACCGCGGCGGGCATGTTGCCGCGCATCACATGCAGCGTCGCTGCCGGCAGCTTGTCACCTTCCTGAATCGCCATCTTCCCTTCCCCCGGCACGGTTGCGTAAAGCGGTGATTCTATCGGCGCAGGCGCATCCGGTTCAATCTCAGCGCCATGCGAAGCGCGGCTGCTCGAAGTGCGCCACCCGCGTGTCGCGCCCCAAGATGCACACCTCGCGGAACTGATAGATCATCGCCGCGGTGGGGGCGGCGATCCAAGTGTCGCCAACGGGCATCCGCAACACGGGATGCTCGCTCTCGGCCATCGCGTCGAGGATGGGCGCGTCCTCGCGCATGAACTCGCTCAATGGGATGCGATGTATGGAAGCCACCTCCAACGGGTCGAACGCGAGGTGCCGTTTGGCGCCCGCCCACACGACAACCGGCGTGATCACAAAGCCGGAGCGCGTCTTGAAGTCATCCAGCCGTCCCAAGATGTCCGCCGCCGGGAGCGCCAGATCCACTTCCTCGCGCATTTCGCGCAGCGCCGCGACCTCTGGCGTCTCGCCAGGGTCGCGCATGCCGCCGGGGAGCGCCCATTGGCCCGGATGGTTGCGCAGCTTTGGCGAACGCCGGGTGAGGATCAGCGCCGCGCCATCGCGCCACGTCTCGTGGCGCGGCAGGCCGGCCAAGTCTGCCCCGAAGGACTCATCCGCCACGGCGATGGCCACCGCAGCGCTGCGGGCGTCTGGCGTCGCCGTCGAGACGAACTCGAACGCCGACAAATTCGCCGCGATCCGTTCCCGCAGAGCTTCGTCGCAGCGCATCGGCGCAGAGTAACCGCCGGCAATGGCCGTGTCGAATCCGAACCCGCCAGCAGCCCGCGCGGAGCGCCAAGCGGTGACGCTGGCGCTGGCGGCCATCCTCCTTTGGTCCACCGTCGCGACAGGCTTCAAGCTCGGCTTAGAGACCATGCGCCCGCTGCAACTGCTCGCCCTCGGCAGCGTCATTTCCCTCGGCTTTTTCGTGCTGGCCTACTTCCGCGCCCGCCCGCCGCCGGCGCCGCGGCGGGCGTTGTGGCAGGCCGCCGCCCTCGGCCTCATCAATCCATTTGCCTACTACCTCGTGTTGTTCGAGGCCTACGACCGCCTGCCGGCGCATGTGGCGCAGCCCCTCAACTACACATGGGCCGTCACGCTCGCCATCTTGGCGGCGCCGGTGCTGGGGCAGCGCCTCTCGCGCAGAACATGCGCCGGCATCGCCGTGAGCTACTTTGGCGCAGCCGTGGTCGCCACGCGCGGCGAACTCACGACGTTGGGCAGTTTGAGCGCGTCGGGCATCGTCTTGGTGTTCGCCAGCACGCTGCTCTGGGCCGGCTACTGGCTCACGGCCACGCGCCTTGCCCTGCACCCGACGCAACTCTTGATGACGGCGTTCAGCGTCGGCGCACCATGCGTCGTCGGCCTCTGTCTGCTCACCGATGGCCTGCCGGACTTCACCGTTGCGAACCTCGGCTTCGGGCTGTGGGTGGGGCTGGTGGAAATGGGTGTGGCGTTTCTGCTCTGGCAGCGCGCCCTGTTCCTCACGCGCCATGCCGGACGCCTCTCGCAACTCATCTTCCTGTCGCCCTTTCTGTCTCTGGCAATCATCGCCGGCGTGTTGGGCGAGGCGATTCATATCAGCGCGTTGGCGGGTTTGAGCCTCATCGTGCTGGGCCTTGCGGTGCGCGGGCCGGCGCCCGCGTAGGCGTGGCGAGCCGGAGCGCCGGTCGGTCGGGCCAGGCCCCGTCGCGCCTTCCCACCACCACATCAACGCTGCCCGCGCCACGCTGTGGCCGCCCGGCTATCCCTATAATGTGCGGCTTGCGGGCTTGGGAGGATGATTTTGGCCAACGCAAGAACGGTTCTCGTCACAGGTGGCGCGCGGGGTATCGGGCGGGGCATCGCGCAGAGCTTTCTGGAAGCAGGGCACAGCGTGATGCTCGCCGATCTGCAGGCAGGCGCTGGCGGCGGGCCCGGCGACGAGGCTTGGGCTTACGACCTCGCGTCGGGTTCGGAAATGGCGGAGACCGTCGAGGCGCTGGCGCCGCTCGGCGCGGTGCGGGCAACGCCGGTGGACGTGACGGACTCGGCTTCCTGTGAACGCGCCGTCGCCGCCACCTTGGACGCTTTCGGTCGCTTGGATGTGCTCGTGAACAATGCCGGCGTCGTGGACAGCGGCGCCATCGAGGAGTTCGACGCGGCGCGCTGGGACAAGATCTTCGACGTCAACGTGAAGGGCGTGTTCCTGATGACGCGGGCGGCCTTGGCGAGCCTGAAACAGTCTGACGACGCAGCCATCGTCAACACCGCGTCCATCGCCGGCAAGCGGGGCGCGCCCCAGCTGGCCGCCTACTGCGGCTCCAAGTTCGCCGTGGTCGGCATCACCCAATCCTTCGCGTTGGAGCTGGCGCCGCACGGCATCCGTGTGAACGCGCTGTGCCCCGGCATGGTCGGCACCGCCATGTGGTTCGATCACCTGATGGCCAATCAGCCGCCGGATGCCTTCGCCGAGCGCATGCGCGAACTGATCCCCTTGGGGCGGCCGCAAACCGCGGCGGACATGGGCGCGGCCGCGGTGTATCTGGCCGCCGCGCCAAACGTCACCGGCATCGCCTTGAACGTGGCCGGTGGCTTCGAGATGCGCTGAGCCCGTCGCCCGCTCGTGAAGCACCTCAAGGACCCGCTGTTCCTGTTCTTGGCCATTGGGGCGGCGCTGTTCGCCATCGACGCATGGCGCACCAACCAAGACGACAACGTCATTCGCGTCGGCGCGCTCGACGTCGCCCGCCTGCAAGACCAGTGGGCCGCGCAGATGGACCGCTTGCCCACGGCGGAAGAACTGAGCGCTCTCGTCGACGCCCATGTGCGCGAGGAGATGCTCGTGCGCGAAGCGCGGGCGATGGGCCTCGATGCCGGCGACGTCATCATCCGTCGCCGCCTCGCCCAGAAGCTCACCTTCCTGACGGAAGACCTGGCGCTCTTGGAGCCAGCCAGCGAAGCCGAGCTGCAAGCGTTCTTCCAAGACAACATCGACCGCTACCGCATCGCCGCGCGCATCACGTTCTCGCACATCTACTTCAGCCCAGACCGACGCGATGCGGCCGAGACGGACGCCGCGGCCGCCAAGGCGGCCATCACGGACGCCAACTGGCGCACCCAGGGAGACCCATTCATGCTGCGCCGCACTTACGCGCGTGTCACCGTCGCAGATGTGCGCAAGGACTTCGGCGGCGCCTTCGCTACGGCGCTGGAGGGGCTCGCCGGCGCCGGTTGGCAGGGGCCCGTCGAGTCTGGCTACGGCTTCCATCTGGTTCGCATCGAGGGGCGCACGCCCAGCCGCCTGCCGACGTTTGCCGAAATGGCGCGTCGGGTGGCGGACGACTTCGACGCCAACCGCCGCAACCTCGCCAACGAGCGCTACCACCAGGAGCTTAGAGCGCAGTACCGCGTCGAGATGGAGCAGTGACGCGGCGGCTCGCCATCGCCGTCGCGCTGTGCTGCGCCGTCGCCGGACACGGCCACGAGGTGCGCCCGGCGTATCTCGGCATCACCGAGACCGCTCCGAACGCCTACGAGGTGCTGTGGAAGCAGCCCCTCGCCGGCGACCGGATGCTGCCGCTGGAACCGGCCTTGCCAGAGCACTGCGAGATGGCGCTGCAACAGGTGGCGGATGTGCAGCGCACCGCCCTCGTGCGGCGCTGGCAAGCAGACTGCGGCGACTTGGGTTTGGTCGGCCATCGCATTGGCATCGACGGCCTGTCACGCACGCTCACCGATGTGCTGGTCAACGTCGCCCTCGCCGACGGCACATCCACATCAAGGCTGTTGCGGCCAGAGGCGCCCCATTTCGTCCTTGCAGCCGGCCAAGGCCGCGCGGTGCTCGGCTATCTCGTGCTCGGCATCGAACATCTGTTGTTCGGCATCGACCACATCCTGTTCGTCATCGGCCTCATGTTCTTCATTTCGCGGCTGGGGCCGCTCGTCAAGACCATCACGGCTTTCACCATTGCTCACAGCATCACGCTGGGCTTATCTGCGTTGGCGGTGGCGAGCCTGCCGCAAGCGCCGGTCGAGGCGGTCATCGCCCTGTCGATACTGTTCTTGGCCATCGAGAAGCTGCGCGGCATGGAAGGCACCATCACCGCCCGTCACACATGGGTCGTCGCCTTCGCCTTCGGCCTGCTGCATGGCTTCGGCTTCGCCGGGGCGCTGGCGGACATCGGCCTGCCCAAGGCGGGGGCGCTGTGGGCGCTGTTCCTGTTCAACGTGGGCGTGGAAGTGGGGCAATTGCTCGTGGTCGCCGCAGCGCTCGCTTTGCTGGCCGTGTTGCGGCGCACTGGCCTCTCCGTGCCACGCTGGCTGGCCAACACCCCGCTCTACGGCATGGGCGCCGTGGCCTCCTACTGGCTGGTGTCCCGCACGGCAGCGATCCTGTAGCGCATTGCGCTGAGCGCCGGAACCTGCTGCGAACGCAGCGCCGCGCTGCTGCCACGCTCAAGCCCGCCGCGGCGACGCTAGCCCCAGCCCGTGACCTCGCCCAAGGCATCGCCGATTTCGGCGAGGCTCTTCACGGTGCGCGCGCCGGCCGCATCAAGGGCGGCGAACTTCTCGGCCGCGGTGCCCTTGCCGCCGGCGATGATGGCGCCGGCGTGGCCCATGCGCTTGCCCGCCGGCGCCGTGACGCCGGCGATGTAGGCAACCACCGGCTTCGTCACATGCGCTTTGATGTAGTCCGCCGCCTCTTCTTCCGCCGTGCCGCCGATCTCGCCGACCATGACGATGGCCTCGGTGGCCGGGTCGCTCTCGAAAAGCGCGAGGACGTCGATGAAGTGGCTGCCCGGAATCGGGTCTCCGCCGATGCCGACGCAGGTGGATTGGCCGTAGCCCTTGTCTGTGGTCTGCTTGACGGCTTCGTAAGTGAGGGTGCCAGAGCGGGACACCACCCCGACCCGGCCCGGCAGGTGGATGTCTGCCGGCATGATGCCGATCTTGCACTCGCCCGGCGTGATGACGCCCGGGCAATTGGGGCCGATCAGCCGCGCCCCCGTTTCATCCAGGCGCGCCTTGACAGCCAGCATGTCCAAGGTGGGGATGCCTTCGGTGATGCAAACGATGAGATCGATGCCGGCGTTCATGGCTTCAAGGATGGAGTCTTTGCAGAACGCCGCCGGCACATAGATGACAGACGCCGTGGCGCCGGTGGCGTCCACGGCTGCGCGCACCGTGTCGAAGACCGGACGTTCCAAGTGCGTGGCGCCGCCCTTGCCAGGGGTGACCCCGCCAACAAGTTGGGTGCCATAGGCGATGGCCTGTTCACAGTGCAGGGTGCCCTGCGAGCCCGTGAAGCCTTGGCAGATGACGCGGGTGTCGCGGTTGACAAGCACGCTCATGCGTCCGCTCCCGCCGCCTGCACGGCCTTCTGCGCGGCATCCGCCAGCGAGTTCGCGGCCACGATGTCGAGGCCGCTCGCGGCGAGCTTGAGCCGCCCCACCTCGGCGTTGTTGCCCTCGAAACGCACCACCACCGGCACTTCCACTCCCACCTCCGCGACTGCCCCGACGATGCCGTCCGCGATGGTCGCGCAGGAGACGATGCCGCCGAAGATGTTGATGAGCACCGCCTTCACATTCGCGTCGGAGAGGATGATCCGAAACGCTTGGCTCACCGCCTCCTTGGTGGCGCCGCCGCCAACGTCGAGGAAGTTGGCCGGGTTGCCGCCATAGAGCTTGGCCAAGTCCATGGTGCCCATGGCGAGGCCGGCGCCGTTCACCATGCAGCCGATGTTGCCGTCCAACGCGACGTAGTTGAGGCCAAACTCCGCCGCTTGCGCTTCCCGCTCGTCTTCCTGCGACGGGTCTTTAAGCGCGGCCAAGTCCGGATGGCGGTAGAGCGCGTTGTTGTCCAGGTTGACCTTGGCGTCCAAGCAGTGGATGTGCCCAGCTTGGGTGACGACGAGCGGGTTGATCTCCACCAACGAGCAATCGAGGGCATGGAAGAAGCGTGAGAGCTTGACGAAGACATCCGCGAACTCGCGCGCTTGGCCGCTCGACAGGCCCAAGGCGAAAGCCATCTCGCGGCCTTGATAAGGCTGGGCGCCCAACGCTGGATCAATGGTGGCGCGCAGAATCTTCTCCGGCGTTTCCTCCGCCACGGTTTCGATCTCCACGCCCCCTTCCGCCGACGCCATCACCACCACGCGCTGGGTGGCGCGGTCGATCACCATGCCGAGGTAGAGTTCTTGGGCGATGTCCACGCACGCTTCAACGTAGATCTTGCTCACCGGCTGGCCGTCGGCATCCGTCTGCATCGTCACCAAGCGCTGTCCCGCCCACTCGTCGGCGAAAGCGCGCACGGCCGCCACCGAATCCGCGCGGCGCACGCCGCCCGCCTTGCCGCGCCCGCCGGCATGTACCTGCGCCTTGCACACCCAGCGGTCTCCGCCGAGTTCCCGCGTCGCGGCCACGGCCTGAGCCGCGGTGTCCACAGCGATGCCGTGGGACACCGGCAAGCCGTGCTGCGCGAAGAGCTCCTTCGCTTGGTACTCGTGCAGATTCATCCCTTCCCCCGTCTGCCTCGACAACGCCCGTTGCGCGAACGCGCCGCGGCCTCGGCACCGCCGCGGCGCATCAAGCCCGCGGGTGCCGGCCAGCGCGGCCCATGCCGCCTAAGCGAGCAACCTCAAAACCGACTACGCCCGCCGCCGGTTCACCATGTGCAGCGCGCGCCCACCGACGCCGAGGGCGGCCTCGTGCATGGCCTCCGACAGGGTGGGATGCGCGAACATGGTGAGCGCCAAATCTTCGGCGCTGGCATCGAACTCCATGGCGATCACCGCTTGCGCGATGAGTTCCGAGGCTTGCGGGCCGAACACATGCACACCGAGCACCCGGTCCGTCTCGGCGTCTGCCACGATCTTCACCAGCCCGGCGCCATCGTTGGAAGCCAACGCCCGTCCGTTGGCGGCAAAGGAGAACGCGCCGGCGCGATAGGCATCGCCATCCGCCTTGAGGGATTGCTCGGTCCTGCCCACCCAAGCAATCTCGGGGTGGGTGTAGATGACATTCGGCACGCAGTCGTAGTTCACGAGCGGCTTGTGGCCGGCGATGCGCTCCGCCACCATCACGCCTTCCTCAGCGCCCTTGTGGGCAAGCATCGGCCCCCGCACCACATCGCCGATGGCGAAGACGCGCGGCGCGTCGGTCGCGCACAGGTCGTTGACATACAGGAACCCGCGCTCGTCCAAGTTCACGCCGCTGTCCGGCGCCAACAGCCCTTCGGTGTAAGGGCGGCGGCCAACGGCAACGATGAGCTTGTCGAACTCCAGCTCGTGTTCGCCGTCTTTGTCTTGATAGGTGACGGTCACGGCGCCCTGCGCCGCGATGGCGCCGATGACGCGGGCACCGAGGCGGATGTCCAAGCCTTGGCCGCGAAACGCCCGCAAGGCATCCCGCGCGATGCGTTGATCCGCGATGGGCAGGAACTCATCGAGCGCCTCCAAGACGATGGTTTCGGCGCCGAGGCGCGCCCAGACGCTGCCCAGCTCCAAGCCGATGGCGCCGGCGCCGATCACCCCTAACCGCTGCGGCGTCGCGTCGAACTCCAAGGCGCCTTGGGAATCCACGATGGCGTCGCCGTTCAGGGGCGCAGGATCGATCTCAATGGGCGCGGAACCTGCCGCCAAGATCACGTGTTCCGCCGCCAGCATGGCCGCATCGCCAGCGGCGGGCGTGTATTCCACGGCGCAATGCCCGTGCAGCCGGCCGTGCCCCGGCAGCCATGTGACGCCGTTGCCGGAGAACAAGCTCGCCACGCCGTTGGTGAGCTTCGCCACCACCGCATCCTTTTGCGCCATCATCTTGGCGACGTTGATCGACACGTCGCTCGCTTCAATGCCGAACGCTTCAAAGCCAGTGCTCGCCTCCACGAACTTGTGCGAGGCGTCGAGCAGCGTCTTGGAGGGGATGCAACCCCAATTCAGGCATGTGCCGCCCAACGTGGGCTTGCCCTCGGCGTCCACCGCCTTGTCGATGCACGCGACGCGCATGCCGAGTTGGGCGGCGCGGATGGCAGCGGCGTAGCCGGCCGGCCCGGCGCCGATGACGATGACATCCCACCGCTCCTCGGCGGCGGCTGACGGGCTAATCGCCTCGCTCATCCATCAACCTCCTCACGCGGCGCCATCAGCGCCGACGGTGCGCACAAGTGCTGCCTCGGCTAAAGCTCCAACAGGATCTTCGCCGGGTCTTCGATCAAGTCCTTGACGGCGACGAGAAAACGCACCGCTTCCTGACCGTCGATGAGCCGGTGGTCATACGACATGGCAAGATACATCATCGGCCGCGCCGCGATCTGTCCATCCACGACGACCGGCCGGTCCTCAATCTTGTGCATCCCCAAGATGCCGGTCTGCGGCGGATTCAGAATCGGCGTGGAGAGCAGCGAACCGAACACGCCGCCGTTCGACACGGTGAAGGTGCCGCCTGTCATTTCCTCAATGGTCAGTTTGTTGGCTGCGGCGCGGGCGCCGTAATCTGCGATTTGGTCTTCGATTTGCGCGAAGCTCAGCGCATCCGCGTCGCGCAGCACGGGCACGACGAGGCCGCGCTCCGTGCTCACGGCCACGCCGACGTCGTAGTAGCCGTGATAGACGATGTCGTTGCCGTCTATGGAAGCGTTCACCGCCGGAAACCGCTTCAGCGCCTCCACGCTGGCGCGCACGAAAAAGCTCATGAAACCTAAGCGCGCGCCGTTGTGGGCGCGCTGGAACGCTTCTTGGTGGCGGGCGCGCAGCGTCCGCACCGCGGTCATGTCCACCTCGTTGAAGGTGGTCAGCATGGCGGCGTTGCGTTGCGCCTCCACCAGCCGCCGCGCCACCGAGGCGCGCAGCCGTGTCATCGGCACGCGGCGCTCTGGGCGATCGCCCTCGCCCGGCGCGTCATCCGCCAGCGCCGGCTCGCCAGCCGCCGGCGGCTCGGCCGGCGCCGCTGCGCCGCTCGCCGCCTGCGCGACGTCGTCCCGGGTGATCCTGCCATCACGCCCGGTGCCGGTGACGGCGGCGATGTCGATGCCCCGCTCCAAGGCGAGCTTGCGCGCCGCCGGCGATGCGGCCGGCGCGCGCCCGTCAACAATCGCTTGGGGCGCTTCGGCCGCCGGCGCCGGCGACGCCGCGGCAGCGCCAAGCTCGAATTGAGCGATCAGTTCGTCGCTCACCACCGTGTCGCCCTCAGCCTTGAGGACTGCCACGAGCGTGCCGTCCGCCGGCGCCACAATCTCGAGCACCACCTTCTCCGTTTCGATGTCGGCCAGCGGCTCGTCGCGGCGCACCACGTCGCCGGCGCGTTTGTGCCATGCGGCGATGACGCCATCCGGCACAGACTCAGGGAATGTCGGCGCGCGAATGTCCATCTACCCCACCACGGCATCGAAAGCGAGCTGCCGTTGCCGTTCCACGTGCTTGGCGAATGAGCCGGCGGCCGGCGAGGCGAAGGCCAGCCGCCCCGCGTAAGAGAGGTACAAGTCTATGTTGTGGCGCGCCAACACCCGCCGCATGTGGTGCTGGCTCGGATACCACGCGCCTTGGTTGGCCGGCTCCTCTTGGCACCACAGCGCCACTTCCAAGTTGCCGTAGGGCGCGATGGCCCGTTGCAGCTCGTCTTCCGGGAAAGGGTAAAGCTGCTCGATGCGCACGATGGCTACATCCTGCGCGCCTTGCTCGCGCCGCTCATGCGCCAAGTCGTAGTACACCTTGCCGCAGCACAGCACGAGCCGCTTCACCTGCGCTGGGTCTGGCTGGGCGGGATCGGCCAATACGGCCTGGAAGCTGCCATGCGCCAAGTCTTCCAGCGTCGACACCGCCTCCTTGTGCCGGAGCAGGCTCTTGGGCGTCATCGCCACCAAGGGCTTGCGCAGCGGGCGGATCACTTGCCGCCGCAGCATGTGGAACATCTGCGCCGGCGTGGTGGGCACGCACACCTGCATGTTGTGCTCCGCGCTGAGCTGCAAGTAGCGCTCCAAGCGCGCGGAGGAGTGCTCCGGGCCTTGGCCCTCGTAGCCGTGCGGCAACAGCAGCGTCAGCCCGCACAGCCGCGCCCATTTCGTCTCGCCGCTGGAAATGAACTGGTCGATCACCACTTGGGCGCCATTGGCGAAATCGCCAAACTGCGCCTCCCACACCACCAGCGCGTTCGGCGTGGTGGTGGCATAGCCGTACTCGAACGCCAGCACGCCTTCCTCCGAGAGAAGCGAATCGTAGATGTCGAAGGTGGGTTTTGGCGCCAAGTGATTGAGCGGGATGTGGCGCTTGCCGTCCCGTTGGTTGTACACGCTGGCATGCCGGTGCGAGAAGGTGCCAACGCCCACGTCTTGCCCGGTGAGGCGCACCGGATGGCCTTCATCGAGCAACGTGGCATAGGCCATCACTTCGCCGAAGCCCCAGTTGATGGGCGTGGCGCCGGCGGTCATGCGGCGGCGGTCGTCATAGATGCGTTGCACCTGCCGGTGCAGCACAAAGCCTTCCGGCACGCGGTTCACCTGTGCGGCCAGTTCTTGGAGCCGCGCAAGGCTGAAGCGCGTGTCGGCCGGCGTCGTCCACTCATGGCCGAGGTAGGGCCGCCAATCGACGAACAGCGCGGCATCCGGCTCATGCACCAAGCTCTTGGCCACATGGTCGCCCGAGTCCAGCGAATCACGGTAGCCCTCCACCCAAGCATCGGCGTCGCTCGGCTCAAGCGCCCCCTCGGCAAGGAGCCGCTCGGCGTAAATCGCCCGGGTGGTGGGATGCGCATGGATCGCCGCATACATGAGCGGCTGCGTCTTCATCGGCTCCTCGGTCTCGTTGTGGCCGCGCCGCCGGTAGCACACTAGATCGATGACCACATCCTTCTTGAATTGCATCCGGTAATCGACGGCCATCTGCGTCACCCACACCACCGCCTCCGGATCGTCCGCGTTCACATGGAAGATGGGCGCTCGCACCATCTTGGCCACTTCGGTGCAGTACTCCGTGGAGCGGGCGTCGTCCACACGATGCGTGGTGAAGCCAATCTGGTTGTTCACGATCACATGCAACGTGCCACCGGTGTGGAAGCCGCGCGTCTGCGACATCTGGAACGTCTCCATCACCACGCCCTGCCCCGCAAACGCGGCGTCGCCATGGATCACCAACGGCACCACGAGGTTGCCGTCGTAGTCGCGCCGCCGGTCTTGGCGCGCGCGCACCGAGCCTTGCACCACCGGCGCCACGATCTCCAGATGCGATGGGTTGAAGGCCAGCACCACATGCATCTCGCCGCCCGCCGTCAGCACGTTGGACGAAAAGCCTTGGTGGTATTTGACGTCGCCCATGCCCACGTCATGCACGCGCCCTTCGAACTCGTCGAACAGATCCCCCGGGTCCTTGCCCAAGATGTTCACCAACACGTTCAGGCGGCCGCGGTGCGCCATGCCGATGACGGTTTCCACCACGCCGTGGGAGCCGTTGCGCTGCAGCGCCTCGTGAAGCATGGGAATGAGGCTGTCGCCGCCCTCCAAGCCGAAGCGCTTGGTGCCTGGGTACTTCGCCTGCAGGTACTTCTCCAGCCCTTCGGCGGCGGTGAGGCGCTCCAAAATCACGCGCTTGGTGTCGGCGCTGAAGGCCGGCGTCGAGCGGGCGCTTTCCAGCCGTTGCCGCATCCATAGCTGTTCGGCGGCCTCGATGTGGATGTACTCGACGCCAATGGAGCCGCAATAAGTGCGCTCCAAGGCGTCCACGATGGCGCGCAGGGGCGCTTTGCCGCTCTCGAAGAAGTGCGTCGCGCTGGTGTCGAAGACCACATCCAAGTCCGCGCCGCTCAAGCCGTGATGACCCAAATCCAGCGAGGGCGCCGGCAAGCGCTGCCACATGCTTAACGGGTCGAGGCTGGCGCGCCGGTGGCCGCGATGCCGATAGGCGTCGATGAGCGCGAGCACGCGCATTTGCCGCCGCTCGTGGTCGGATTCGACGGCTTGGCTCACCCTCTCTGGGCGCGCCTTCAGCCGATTGCGTCCCAACCGCTCGAAGTGTTCGATGATGCCGCCGTGGGGCACCTCGTCGGCCTCGCCGCTGCCGACACCGGGCAGGCGGTCGAAGTAGTTGCGCCACTCTTCGCCAATGGCGCCAGGGTTCTCCAGGAAGCGCTCATACATCGCTTCCACATAGGCCGCGTTGCCGCCAGAGAGATGACCCGTGCGCCGCATCCGTTCGACGAAGGAATCCCGCATGGCGCTCAAATGCCGTCGCTGACCAAGCGCGTCTTGATCTTGGCGATGGCCGCAGACGGGTTGAGGTCACGCGGGCAGACGCTGGCGCAGTTCATGATGCCGCGGCAGCGGAACACGCTGAATGGATCCTCCAACTCGGCCAAGCGCTCGGCATCCGCGGTGTCGCGGCTGTCGGCGAGGAAGCGGTAGGCGTGCAGCAGGCCGGCGGGGCCGACGAACTTGTCCGGATTCCACCAGAAGGACGGGCAAGAGGTGGTGCAGCAGGCGCACAAGATGCACTCGTAGAGGCCGTCCAGCTGCTCGCGCTCGGCGGGCGACTGCAGGCGCTCCTGCGCCGGCGGTTCCTCGTCGTTGATGAGATACGGCTTCACCCGCTCGTATTGGCGATAGAACTGCGTCATGTCCACCACCAAATCGCGGATGACGGGCAGCCCCTGCAGCGGCTTCAACACCAACTTGCCGCGCGGCGCGGCCACAGACACCGGCGTGGTGCAGGCAAGCCCGTTCTTGCCGTTGATGTTCATGCCGTCTGAACCGCACACCCCTTCCCGGCAGGAGCGGCGATAGCTGAGGCTCGGGTCTTGCGCCTTCAGCAGCTCCAACACATCGAGCACCATGAGGTCTTTGCCTTGCGGCAATTCCAGCTCAAGGTCTTCCATGCGCGGCTTCGCATCGGTGTCTGGGTTGTAGCGATACAGGCTCACTCGCATGGGGCTTCCCTCAAACTCATCAGTACTTGCGCTCCGTCGGTTGGAATGCCTCCACGGAACGCGGCGCGAAGTTCACCGCCCGTTTGCCAACGCGCTGCTGCCCAGGAAAGTAGAGCGAGTGGCAGAGCCAGTTCTCGTCGTCGCGCGTTTGGTAATCCTCGCGGGCGTGGGCGCCGCGGCTTTCCGTGCGCTCCAACGCCGCGATGGCGGTGGCCTCGGCCACCTCAAGCAGGTTGTCCAACTCCAGCGCCTCCAGGCGCGCGGTGTTGAAGGGGCCGCTCTTGTCGGCCAAGTGCGCGTTGGCGACGCGCTCACGCAACTCCGCGAGTTGCTTGCGCCCTGCCCGCATCTGCGCGTCCGCGCGGAACACGCCGAAGCTGAGCTGCATCACGTCCTGCAGTTCCTTGCGCAGCGCGGCGACGCCTTCGCCGCCGGTGGAGCCGTGCCAACGTTCGAGCCGGACGCATGCCGCGGCCAAGTCATCGTCCGTCGGGTCTGCATACCCCGCGCCTTGACGCATCACTTCTTCAAGGTGGATGCCAGCGGCGCGGCCAAAGACGATGAGGTCCAGCAATGAATTGCCGCCTAAGCGGTTGGCGCCATGCACCGACACGCAAGCCGCCTCGCCGACAGCATGCAAGCCGGGCACCGGTTGGTCTTCGCCATCGGCGTCTTGGGTGAGCGCCTGGCCATCGATGCGGGTGGTGATGCCGCCCATCATGTAGTGGCAAGTCGGCACCACCGGAATCGCCTCGCGCACCGGATCTACCCGGGCGAAGGTGCGGGACAGTTCCAAGATGCCCGGCAAGCGGCTGTTCAGCACGGCTTCGCCTAGGTGGTCTAGCTTCAGGAGCACATGATCCGCCTCGGGGCCGCAGCCGCGCCCTCCGAGGATCTCCAAGATCATTGAACGCGCCACCACGTCGCGGCCGGCCAAGTCTTTCGCGGTGGGCGCGTAGCGTTCCATGAAACGCTCGCCATCCTTGTTGACGAGGTAGCCGCCCTCGCCCCGGCAGCCCTCCGTCACCAACACGCCGGCGCCATGGATGCCGGTGGGATGGAACTGCCACATTTCGATGTCTTGCACCGGCACGCCGGCGCGCAGCGCCATGGCCACGCCGTCGCCCGTGTTGATGTGCGCGTTGGTCGTGCTGGCGTAGATGCGGCCGGCGCCGCCGGTGGCGAGCACCGTGGCGCGGGACTTGACGAACGCCGTCTCCCCGGTCTCGATCCGGATGGCGATGACGCCGACCACTTCGCCGGCACCGTTCTTCACCAAGTCCACCGCGAACCATTCGGAGAGAAACACCGTGCCGGCGCGCACATTGTTCTGGTAGAGGGTGTGCAGCATGGCGTGGCCGGTGCGGTCCGCCGCGGCGCAGGTGCGCGCCGCCTGGCCGCCTTTGCCGTAGTTCTTCGACTGGCCGCCGAACGGACGCTGGTAAATGCGGCCACTCTCGTTGCGCGAGAACGGCAGGCCCATGTGCTCCAGCTCATACACCGCTTGCGGGCCAGCCGAGCACATGTACTCGATGGCTTCTTGATCGCCAATGTAGTCCGATCCCTTCACGGTGTCGTACATGTGCCAGCGCCAGTCGTCTTCCGGGTCTTCACTGCCAATGGCGCAGGTGATGCCGCCTTGCGCCGACACGGTGTGCGAGCGGGTGGGAAACACCTTGGAGAGCACGGCCACGCGCAGGCCAGACTGGGCAAGCTGCAGGGCGGTGCGCAGCCCGGCGCCGCCGCCGCCAACGATCACGCCGTCGAACTCCATCGCCTGCAGCGAGGTCATGTGAGCCTCCACACGATGGCGAGGCCCCACGCGACGTAGACGAAGGTGAGCAAGGCCGTTCCGCCCAGCCAAACGCCGCGGGCGAACGTGGCGAAGCGCCCAAAGTAGTGTGGACGAAAGTAGTCTGTCCCCACGGTCCACATGCCGATCCATGCATGGACGGCAAGCGAGGCCAAGGCCAAGGTCGCGAAGATGGACATGGCGGGAGCGGTGAACCACGCCACGAAGGCTGCGTGGGTGGGATCGGGGTTGAGGGCGAACCAGCCGCCGACGCATAGGCCAAAGAGGGCCAAGACAACGGCGGAGGCGCGCTGCAGCACGAAGTCCGCCACGCCGGTGCGCCCCAAGCTGCCGACGTCGGTCACCATAGCCACAGCGCCAAGGCCAAGCCCGCTGCCGCCGCTGCGGCAAGCGTCAGCCAAGCTGCCACACGGGCGCCGGCTAGCGAATGTCCCACATGAAAATCAAACAATAGATGCTTGATTCCAGCCACAAAGTGATACGCAAGCGCGACCAACACCATCCACAGGGCAAGTTTGCCAACCGGCGTCGCCAAGAGCGCGGCCGCCTGCGCGAAGCCAGCCTCGGAGGGCAGCGCCGCGTCAAGGATCCAGAGCAAGTAGGCGGTGCCGGCGAACAGCGCGACGCCGGTGATGCGATGCGTGATGGATGCCACCGCGGTGACGGGAAGATAGCTCGTCGGCGAAATCTCGACCGGGCGGTGTGGAGGCATCGCGCAGCGTCAGGACCAAACGTGGCTTAGTGGCGATGTTAGTGCATCCACGGGCGCCCTGACAACGCGGGCAGGGATGCCGATTCATCCACAGTTTGACAAGGGCGCGGCCGCTTGGGGACAATGCCGCGCTGGGAGGGGCAAGGATTCTGGGGGAAACCGCCAGCATGGGTGAGCGTTCCGCGAGCTTGGCCATCGATTCAGCCGAGCCGATCGAGCTGCCGATTTATCCCGCGAGCGTGGGCCCCGCCGTCATTGACGTCGGCGCACTGACGCGGCTCGGCTACTTCACTTACGACCCTGGTTTCGTCTCCACCGCGGCGTGCGCTTCGGCCATCACCTACATCGATGGCGACGCCGGCGTGCTGCTGCACCGCGGCTATCCCATCGAACAACTCGCACAACAGTCAGACTATCTTGAGCTCTGCCAACTGCTCCTGAACGGCGAACTGCCCGCGGCGAGCGACAAGCGCGCCTTCGCGGACGCGATTCGCAGCGAAAGCGCCGTGGACGGCCGCATTGAGGGCCTCTTCGCTGGGTTTCAGGAAGATGCCCACCCCATGTCCATGCTGTGCAGCGCGACGGCGGCCCTCGCGAGCCTCTATCACGACAGCATGGACAGCGACGATGCGGATTGCCGCCTCGCCACCGCCAAACGCCTCATCGCCAAGGTGCCGACGCTGGCCGCCATGTGCTTCCGCCACTCGCGCGGCGAGCCGTTCGTGCCGCCCCGGGAAGACTTGGACTACGCCGGCAACTTCCTGCACATGATGTTCGCGTCGCCGGGCAAGGACTACGCCGTGAACCCGGTGCTCGCCCGCGCCTTCGACCGCATCTTCCTCCTGCATGCAGACCACGAGCAAAACGCCTCCACCTCCACGGTGCGCCTAGCCGGTTCCACCGGCGCCAATCCCTACGCTTGCATCGCCGCCGGCATGGCGGCGCTGTGGGGGCCGTCGCACGGGGGCGCCAACGAAGCGGTGCTGAACATGCTCGCGGAGATCGGTTCGCCGGAGAACATCGACCCTTACATCGCCCGCGCCAAAGACCGCGACGACCCGTTCCGCATCATGGGCTTCGGGCACCGCGTGTACAAAAGCTACGACCCGCGCGCCAAGGTGATGCAGGAGACCTGCCACGAAGTGCTCGCCGAGTTGGGGGTAGACCACGACCCAACCCTCAAGATGGCGCAACGCCTGGAGCAGATCGCGTTGGAGGACGAGTACTTCGTTGAGAAGCGGCTGTACCCGAACGTGGATTTCTACTCCGGCATCATCTTGAAAGCCATCGGCCTGCCCGTTTCCATGTACACCGCCATCTTCGCCACCGGCCGCACGCCGGGCTGGATCGCGCACTGGATGGAGATGGTCAGCGCCCCCTACAAGATCGGCCGGCCACGCCAGCTCTACACGGGCGTGGGGCGGCGCGAATACGTCCCGTCCGCGGAGCGCGCCTGACCCAAGCGCATCGACGCGGCCGCCGAGTGGCCGCCCGGCCATGAAGGCGATTCTCTCCATCGGCGGCGCCGACAGCAGCGCCGCATCCGGCATCCAAGCGGACGTCAAGGCCATTGCGGCCCAAGGCGCCTATGCCGTGACCGCAGTGACAGCGGTGACCGTGCAAACCGCCCACGAGGCGCGCGCGTCCATGGCGCTGCCGGCGCACATCGTGGCGAGCCAACTCGACGCCGCGCTCGAAGGCTTTGACGTGGCCGCGGTGAAGACCGGCATGTTGGCCAACGCTGCGGTGGTGGAAGCCGTTGCCCAAGCGTTGCGCCGATGGCGGCCACGGCACCTTGTGTTGGATCCCGTGCTTGCCGCCAGCTCCGGCCTGCCGTTGTTGGCAGCGGACGCCATCCCCGTGCTGAAGCGGCGGCTGCTGCCGATGGCCAACGTGGTCACCCCAAACGCCGTGGAAGCGGCCACGCTCACCGGGCTGCCCGTGCGCACGCTCGACGACGCGCGCGCCGCGGGGCGGCGGCTGCTCGACCTAGGTTGTCGTGCCGTGCTGGTGAAGGGTGGCCACCTCGAAGTGGGCGCCGGCACAGACCTCTTGATGACGCCGGACGGCGAGGAAACCATCGAGGGCGAGTTCCTTGCCAACGCCAACAACGCGCGCGGCACGGGCTGCGCCTTCGCCGCGGCCATCGCGACGCGCCTCGGCAACGGCGCCACACTGGCCGAAGCTGTCCGCGCCGCCAAAACGCATGTGGCCGGAGCAATCGGCAGCATCCGGCGCATCGGCGGCGTCATCGGCCCGCTGGACCACTTCCACGCTTGGCGCCAAGGCCAGTGAAAAGCATCCCGCGCCTGCATGTCATCACCGCCGCGGCGCCGCCGCGGCGCCGCAGCCATCTTGAGCTCGCCCAGCTGGCATTGGCGGGCGGCGCAGATTGCGTGCAATTGCGCGAAAAGCGCCTATGGACGACGCGCGCCCTCACGGAGGCCGCCACGTCCATCGCAGCGGCCTGCACGGACGCCGGCGCCGTCGCCATCATCAACGACCGCGTGGACGTCGCCTTTGCGGTGGGCGCCGGCGCCCACATCGGCCGGGACGACTTGGACGCCTCAACGGCGCAGCGCATCCTCGGCCCGCGGGCGCTGCTTGGCGGCACCGCCAACTCCTACGCCGAAGCCGCCCGCGTCTGGGGCACGGCAGTGGACTACTTGGGCGTGGGGCCCATCTATGGCACCACCTCCAAGGCGCGCCCGGCGCCGCGCATGGGCCTCGACACGCTGGCGCGCATCGCCCGGGACTGCCCGAAGCCGGTGGTGGCCATCGGCGGCATCCGCGCCCAAGACATCCGCGAGGTCATCGACGCCGGCGCGCACGGCGTGGCGGTGCTCTCCGAGGTGGCGGCCGCGGCGGATCCCATCGCCGCCACCCGCGCTTGCATGGACGCCATCAAAGCCGCCCTCGCCCACACTCCATGAGCCAGCCTCCGCCGCGCCTCTATGCCATCGCGGACTTGGAGTACGCCGGGAACGAAGCCACGTGGCTCACATGGCTTCAACGCTTGGGCCAAGCAGCGGCACATGGCGAACTGCCGGCACCGATCGCCATTCAAGCGCGGGCGCGGCAGCTATCGGGCAGCGCGTTGGAAGCCGCGGCCGCGAGGGCGCGAGCGGCGATGGGAGATGTGCCCCTTGCCGTGTTGAACGCGCCGGCACCGCTTGCGGCGCAACTCGGCTACCAGGGCGCCCACTGGCCCGAATCCCAAATCCCGCCAGCGCCGCTGCCCTATCCTCGCCTAGCCTTCATGAGCGCGGCTGCGCATTCCATAGCGGCGGTGCGCCGCGCCGAACGGGCCGGCGCCGACGCTGTGCTCTTCGCGCCAGTGTTTCAGCCGAGTTGGAAACGCGGCAACGTGGCCGGTCTCGAAGCGCTGCGGGCCATCGCCGCAGCGACGCCGCTGCCCGTGTACGCGCTCGGCGGCGTGACGGTGGAACGAACGCCGGCTTGCCTCGATCATGGCGCATATGGCGTGGCCGTCGTTTCGGGGGTGTTCGGCGCAGACGACCCAGCCGCCGCGGCACGGTACTATCTCGAAGCCTTGGCCGCCGGCGAGAGGCACCAGCCCGATGCGCCCGCGACCGCTTGAGCAATTCTCGAGCACGAGTTCGTCCACAGCTGCGGATCACGGTAATGCTCGACGGCGGCGTCCTTCAGCGCCTTTCGGGAACGCGCCGTCGGCACTGACCGCGGTCGCCGGAAAACACGCGGCGGCTCGCCCGATGTCGTATTATCGGACTCGGACTCGAACCGTTTTCGAAGCTCCGATGAAGTGGATGGACGGGGCGCGTTTGCCGTGGAATAACCTGATCGCGGACAACGGCAAATCCAAACAGGCCAGTGGAGGTGTCGTGAGCGGTCCCAACTGGAAGAACCGGACACTGTTCCACGGGGACAATCTCGGCTTCCTTCGCGCCATGAATTCGGAGTCGGTGGATTTGATAGCCACCGATCCGCCGTTCAACAAGGGACGCGACTTCCACGCCACGCCGGACAGCTTGGCGGCCGGCGCGAAGTTCCAGGACAGATGGTCGTGGGAGAAGGACGTCCACGAGGACTGGATCGACCAGATCAGGGACGACCATCCGAAGCTGATGGAAGTCGTCGAGTCGGCGAGACTTGCGCACAGCGACGGCATGGGCGCTTTCCTGTGCTTCATGGCTGTCCGTCTGCTGGCCATGCGGAGAGTGCTGAAGTCCACGGGATCAATCTACCTTCACTGCGATCCGACCGCTTCGCACTATCTCAAGGCGGTGATGGACGCGGTGTTCGGGTGGCGGAACTTCCGCAACGAGATAATCTGGTGCTATAAATCCGGCGGAGCCAGTCCAAAGAGGCATTTCGGCAAGAAACACGACATCATCTTGTGGTACTCGAAAACCAAGGATTACGTTTTCAATTCACAGCAGGAAAAGTCGTACAACCGGGGACTAAAACCGTACCGGTTCAAAGGCGTCGCCGAACATCAAGATGAAATCGGATGGCATACCCTTGTCGGGATGAAGGACTACTGGCAAATCGACATGGTAGGGCGGACCAGCGGGGAGCGTCTTGGCTACCCCACGCAGAAACCGCTAGCCCTCTACGAACGCATCGTCAAGGCTTCCTCCAACGAAGGCGACATCGTCCTCGATCCCTTCGCCGGCTGCGCCACTACATCCGTGGCCGCCGAACGGTTGAACAGGCAGTGGGTGGGCATCGACATCTGGGACAAGGCCCACGAGACGGTCATCCGTCGTCTGTCGAAGGAGGGACTCGCCATGCCGGACGGAAGCATAGGCGAGGCCATTCCGTTCTTCGGCGACATCCACTATTCCAAGGAACCGCCAGAACGCACCGACGACGGAGAGACGGCGGCACCGTTCCTCCGCGTCAGGGAACGGGTGAAGGAACCGGAAGGGCCGAAATGGAGCCGCAGGGAAATGTACGAACATCTAGTTGAGCAGAACGGCTCGCGATGCATGGGTTGCGACCGGACGTTCGACGATCCGAGATATCTCGAACTCGACCACAACGTCCCGAGGGCGGACGGGGGAATCAACCACGTCACCAACAGGATACTCCTCTGCTCGCCATGCAACCGGGCCAAAAGCAACATCTACACCCTGAGCGGCCTCCGGCGGCTGAACAAGAGGGAAGGTTGGATGGCCAAATGACCAACAAGATCATCGACGCGTCGTCGCGAGAGAGTCATGGCCGGGCTGCCAAACTCAAGGCCAAGGCGGCACAAATGCTTTCCGAAATGAAGACCGCCGAGCGCGCAATCGTACTGACTCAGCGCGGCGCCGCCAGCGCCATCATCCAGGACTTTCAAGCACACCAACGCCTTCAGGAAGCGCTGCTCATGCTGAAGCTCATGGTGCAGGGCGAGGCCGACATCCCGGCAAGGCGGACCACCACCCAGGAGCAGGTGTTCGCAGATCTCAAGGTGCGCTTGGCAGCCACAACGGATGGCTGATTTCCAAATCTTGTGGACGGATGCCGCAAGACTCGACCTCGAAGGGCTCATCGGGTTCATCGCCGAGATGCTCGCCGGGACCTGTCCAGCCTCTTGCTGGAGCGGCTGGTCCGCTGAAGGGACGGACAACCCAACCGGCCAACCCGAGTTGCCAGAACATCGCGCATGTGTCCTGACCCGCCGCACCGCGGCAAGGCATCCCCATTCCGCGTCGATTCCGCCTTATACTCATTGCGCGATGTCGGGGCGCCTGTTGGCTGAGACGCATTAGCGAACCCGTAGAACCTGATCCGGCTAGTACCGGCGAAGGGAACACCCCCGACCGAGCGGAAGCGCATGTCCGCCGGATGCTGCCGGGGCGGCCTGCGTCAACGCGCGACGCCGAAACATGGGGCGCAAAAGCGCGTTCCGGGCAGCACACATTTGGGGGCATCATGTCAGAACAACCCATCCTCTCCGAAGCCGCGCAACTCGACGCAGCCATGCTGCGGCCGTTGCCGAACTCGAAGAAAACCCATGTCGCCGGCAACGGCGGTTTGCGCGTCGCCATGCGCGAGATCGCGCTGTCTCCCACCTCCACGATACCGCCCGGCGGCGGGACGCCCAGGCTGACGCCCAATCCGGCGCTGCGCGTCTACGACACCTCCGGTCCCTATACGGACCCGGCCGTCGAGGTGGACGTGCGCACCGGCGTGCCGCGCTTGCGCGAGGCTTGGATCCAAGCCAGGGGCGACACGGAGCCCCTGCCCGGCTTCAGTTCCAGCTATGCGCGGGCGCGCGGCACGGACGCCGCCTTGGCGCAGCTGCGCTTCGCCCATCTGCGCGCGCCGCGCCGCGCCCTGCCCGGCAAGAACGTGACGCAACTGCACTACGCCCGCGCCGGCATTGTGACGCCGGAGATGGAATACATCGCCATCCGCGAGAACTTGGCGCGAGCCAATCCCGCCTACAACACGGCGCAGCACCCAGGCCAATCCTTCGGCGCCCGGCAGGTGGAGGAAGTCACCGCAGAGTTCGTGCGCGAGGAAGTCGCGGCGGGCCGCGCCATCATCCCCTGCAACGTCAACCACCCGGAAACCGAGCCGATGATCATCGGCCGCAACTTCCTCGTGAAAGTGAACGCCAACATCGGCAACTCCGCCGTCACGTCCAGCATTGAGGAAGAGGTGGAGAAGATGGTGTGGGCCACGCGCTGGGGCGCGGACACCGTGATGGACCTCTCCACCGGCAAGAACATCCACGAAACCCGCGAGTGGATCGTGCGCAACTCGCCGGTGCCCATCGGCACGGTGCCCATCTACCAAGCGTTGGAGAAGGTCGGCGGCGTCGCGGAAGACCTCACTTGGGAGCTGTTCCGCGACACCTTGATCGAGCAGGCCGAACAGGGCGTGGACTACTTCACCATCCATGCCGGCGTGCGCCTGCGCCATGTGCCGCTGACGGCGCGGCGCACCACGGGCATCGTCAGCCGCGGTGGCTCGATCATGGCGAAGTGGTGCTTGGCGCACCACCAAGAGAGCTTCCTCTACGAGCACTTCGAGGACATCTGCGAAATCATGCAGGCATACGACGTCGCCTTCTCGCTCGGCGACGGCCTGCGCCCCGGCTCCATCGCAGACGCCAACGACGCAGCGCAGTTCGCGGAGCTGGAGACGCTCGGCGAACTCACCCAGATCGCTTGGCGGCACGACGTGCAGACCATGATCGAGGGCCCCGGCCACATTCCCATGCAGCTCATCAAGGAGAACATGGACAAGCAGCTTGAATGTTGCGACGAAGCGCCGTTCTACACCTTGGGGCCCCTCACCACGGACATCGCGCCGGGTTACGACCACATCACCTCCGGCATCGGCGCCGCGATGATCGGCTGGTACGGCTGCGCGATGCTCTGCTACGTCACGCCCAAGGAACACTTGGGCCTGCCCAACAAGCAGGATGTGCGCGACGGCATCATCACCTACAAGGTGGCCGCCCACGCCGCGGACCTCGCCAAGGGGCACCCCGGCGCGCAAATCCGCGACAACGCCCTGTCCAAGGCGCGCTTCGAGTTTCGCTGGGAAGATCAGTTCAATTTGGGGCTGGACCCAGAGCTTGCCCGGCAGTTCCACGACGAGACGTTGCCGAAGGATTCCGCCAAGGTGGCCCACTTCTGCTCCATGTGCGGGCCGAAGTTCTGTTCGATGAAGATCAGCCAGGAAGTGCGCGACGCCGCCGGCGTCACCGACGAGACCGTGCGCCTGATCGACGTCGAGGCCGAGATGCAGCAGAAGGCCAAGGAGTTTCGCGCCCAAGGCAGCGAGATCTATCGCTGACGGGCGGCGCAAGCGAGGCAAGCCATGCGCGTAGCCATCGCCGGGGCCGGCCTCTTTGGCCGGCTCATCGGCTGGCGGCTGGCCGAGCGTGGCGCTGACGTCACGCTCTGGGAGCAATCCCCCCGCGACGCACCGACAAGCGCGGCCCATGCCGCCGCGGCCATGTTGGCGCCGGCGAGCGAAGCGCCAGACGCGGACGCCGCGATCTTTCACATGGGCAAGCGCAGCTTGGCGCTCTGGCCGCCCATGCTTGATGCCTTGGGCGTGCCTTACGGCATGGACGGTTCGGTGCTGGTGGCGCATGGCCAAGACGCGCCGCTGCTCGACAAGTTCCTGCGCTCCCTTGGCCCGCGGCGCGTCGAGGAAGCACGGCCATTGGACGCCCACGGCATCGCGGCGTTGGAACCCGCGCTCGCCGGGCGCTTCGAACGCGGCCTGCATCTGCCCAACGAGGGCTGGCTCGACAACCGGGCGCTGCTCTCGGCGTTGGCCACGCGCTGCGGGGAGATTCGCTACGGGGTGCCGGTGACGCCGGCGAACCTCCACGCCAACTTGGTGATCGATTGCCGCGGCGCCGGCGCCGGGCTGCCGGACCTGCGTGGCGTGCGCGGCGAGGTCATTCGATTGGCAGCGCCGGAGGTGCAGCTATCGCATCCAGTTCGCCTCATGCATCCGCGCTACCAGCTTTACGTCGCACCCCGTCCTGGGCGGCGCTATGTGGTGGGCGCAACGCAAATCGAGAGCGACGCGACCGGCGCCGTCACCGTGCGCAGCGCTTTGGAGCTCTTGTCCGCGGCGTTTGCCCTGCATCCCGGCTTCGCGGAGGCCGAGGTGCTCGAACTCTCGGCCGGCTTGCGAGCCGCCTACCCAGACAACCTGCCCCGCGTCGAGTGGCGCGACGGCGCCCTGTGCGTGAATGGGCTGTACCGGCATGGCTTCCTCGTGGCGCCCGCCGTGCTGGCCGAAGCGCTGACGGCGATTGATGGGCGGGAACAGGGCGCGCGGCCGCTCCCACGCGCCGCTTCCAAGCCGGCGCCACGCGGCGCGACGGCACCGGCGGAAGCGTAGGCCGTGGAGATTCTCGTCAACGGCGAGCCAGTGAGCCTGGACGTGGACCTGTTGGCGGACGCGGTGGCCGCATTGGGCTTCGCCGAGCGCCAAGTGGCCATCGCCGTCAACGAGGCGTTCGTGGCCAAGGCCGAGTGGCAATCCTTCCGGCTTCAGGCGCAAGATCGGCTGGACGTCCTCACCCCCATCGAAGGCGGCTGAACGATGGAACGAGACGCTGCCCTCAACACCGAGCCGGCCCCTTGGCAAGTGGCTGGGGAGACGTTTCGCAGCCGGCTGTTGCTGGGCACCGCCCGCTATCCATCGCCGGCAGTGATGGCGGCGGCAGTGGCGGCGTCCGGCACCGAAGTGCTCACCGTGGCGCTGCGGCGCCAAGCCCCTGGCCAACTCGGCGGCGGCGCCATCTGGGATCACATCGCGCAGCTTGGCTGCCGCATCCTGCCCAACACGGCCGGCTGCCACACGGCGCAGGAAGCCGTCACCCTCGCCCAGATGAGCCGCGAGATCTTCGCCACCGATTGGCTGAAACTGGAAGTGACCGGCGACGACTACAACCTGCAGCCAGACCCCTTCGAGCTGCTGGAGGCAGCGCGGCAACTCACGGGGATGGGCTTCAAGGTGTTCGCCTACGCCACCGACGACTTGGTGCTCTGCTCGCGCCTGCGGGACTTGGGGTGCGTGGCCGTGATGCCTTGGGGCGCCCCCATCGGCACCGGCAAGGGCCTCACAGACCCCTATGCGCTGGCGACCTTGCGCGCGCGGCTGCCCGATGCCGTGCTGGTGGTGGATGCCGGCCTCGGCCTGCCCTCCCATGCCGCCCAAGTCATGGAACTCGGCTTCGACGCGGTGCTCCTCAACACCGCGGTGGCGCGAGCGGACGATCCGCCACGCATGGCCGCCGGGTTCCGCCAAGCCGTGGCGGCTGGCCGGCTCGCTTTCGAGGCAGGGCCCATGGCCATCAGCGAAACGGCGCAGCCCTCAACCCCGGTGGTGGGGCAACCGTTCTGGCAGGCGGAACGCTGACCCCCTCCTCACCGCGCCCAGCTAACCGCCGCCGGCATCCGGCAAGAACCAGAGCGACAGCGCCGGGATGTAGGTGATCGCCAACAGCGCCACCAGCAGCACCCCCATGAACGGCAGGCATGCGGCGTAGAGTTCCAGCACCGGCCGGTCGAAGCGGTAGCTGGCGATGAAGAGGTTCATGCCGATGGGCGGCGTGAAGTAGCCGATTTGCAGGTTGGCGAGGAAGATGACGCCAAGATGTATCGGGTGAATCCCATACCCCACCGCCACCGGCAGCAACAGCGGCGTCATGATGATGACCGCTGAAAACACGTCCAGCACGGCGCCCAGCACCAACAGCACCACGTTCAACAACATCAGGAACGTCAGCGCGCTCGTCACATGCTGCTGCATGAACTCGAACAGCGCCTGCGGGGCGCCGGCGTCGATGAGGTAGTTGGTGAACGCCAGCGCGACGCCCAAGATGAGGATGATGCTGCCCACCATCGTCATCGATTCGCGCATCACGCCGGGCAGTTCGCGCACCTTCACTTCCTTGTAGCAGAACACTTCCGCAACGATGACGTACAGCGCCGTCATGGCCGCCGCCTCCGAGATGGCGAAGAACCCCGAATAGATGCCGCCGAGCACGAACACCGGCAGCGGCAGTTCCCAACGGGCCGCGCGCACCGCGTGCCACACCGCCCGCGCCTGAAACGGATGCCTGCCGACGTTGCCGTGGCGCCAGATCGTCCACCCCGAGAGCAAGGCGATCATCAGGAGCACCGGGCCGAGGCCGCCCAAGAAGAGCTGTTGGATGGTGAAGTGGACGCCAAGGTCGAGTTGCTGCGCCACGATGCCATAAAGGATGAGCGGCACCGACGGCACGATGAGCAGACCTAAGCTGCCCGACGTGGTGACCAGCCCCAAGCCGAAGCGCTCGGTGTAGCCGCCGGACTTCAGCATCGGCAGCAACAGCGCGCCCAATGCCACGATGGTGACGCCGGAAGCGCCGGTCAGGGCGGTGAAGACGGCGCAGGCGACGAAGCCCACGATGGCGAGCCCCCCCGGCATCCAGCCGAATAGCGCCCGCGTCAAAGCCATCAGGCGTTCGGAGGTGTTGGCTTGCGCCATGAGGTAGCCGGCGAAAGTGAAGAACGGCAGCGCGACCAAGAGCGGCGTGTCCGTGATGCGATACAGCTCGATGGCGACCACGGCGAGATCCACCTCCGCCGCCAGAAAACCGAGCATCGCCGCCGCCAGCACGACGGCGAACAGCGGCGCGCCGAGCAGCGCCATGACCACGATGAACGCAGCGCCGAGGGCGATCGCGACCTCCCCTGCGATGGCCGTCACCGCGGCGGCAACTGCGCCGGCGGCCAGATGGCGTGCCCCACATAGCGCAATCCCATGACGCTGGCGCAGACCGGAATCACCAACTCGCACACCCATGCCGGCACGGTGCCGAAGCCCGGCGTGCCGTCGCGGTAATCCCACACGATGAGCGTGACCGAGAACCAACCCAAGGCGAAGCAGAGGGCGGCGGCGAACAGCGCGGTGGCGCGTGCAATGCGGTGCGCGGCGGCGGGGCTTGCGAAGCGCGTCACCACGTCGATGCGAATGTGCGTGTCGGCGCCGGCGGCGGCCATGCCGCCCACCATGGTCAACCAGAGCAGGGCGATGCGCACCATCGAATCGCCCCAGTTGAGGCCGCCGCCAACGAGATTGCGCGCCAACACTTGATAGACGGCGACGCCGATCATGGCCGCCAAGAGGCCCACCAACAGCGCCGACTCCACGCGGCGCAGGGCGCGTTCGAGCTTAGCCAGAGGCTTGCGCCCGATAATCGGCAAGCAGCGCCACGAAACGGTCATACAGCGCTTGGCTCACCACGCCATCCGCCACCCATTCCCGCGAGGCGGCATCGCCCAGCCGCTGCCATTCGGCCACTTCTTGGGCCGATGGCCGGACGAGGGACAGCCCTTGCTGCTGCAGCACTTCCCACACGGCATCATGGTCGGCGCGGTTGCCGGCGTCGGCGGCGCGCACCGCCCCGCCCAACAAGCGCCGCACCGTGTCTTGGTCTGCCGCGCTCAAGCGCTCAAATGGCCGCTTGGCCAGCACCATGGGCGCATAGACGTACATGAACGGCAAGTCGAGGATGTACTTGAGTTGGCTGTGCCATTGCAGCGCCAACACGCCCACCACCGGCGCCGCCACGGTGTCGATGAGGCCGGTCTGCAGGCCCGCCAGCACGTCCGTGATGGTCAGCGGAATCGGCGTGATGCCGAAATCTTCCATGGCCTTGATGGCGCCATCGTTGCCGGCCGGGGTCCACACCTTGAGCCGGCGCGTCTCGCCCACGGCGCTCCAGCGTTGCGCGGAGAGCGCGTAGGCCATGCCCACTTCGGCGAAGCCAAGCGACACAAAGCCGTTCGCCTCCAGCCCCGCCATCAGCTCCGGGTCGAGGCGCTCGCGCAGGTAGTCCACCTCGGCCAAGCTGCGAAACTGCATCGGCACGTTGTAGATTTGCACGTCCGAGAAGATGCGCCCGAACACCCCGGTCGTCACCACGGCGCCCTGCAGCTGCCCGATGCGCAGTTTCCGCATCATGGCGCGCTCGTCGCCCATCACGCCGCCTGGGTAATACTTGAGCTTCACCCGCCCTTCGGTTTCGCGCTCCACCGCTGCGCCGGCATCGCGCAAGAGCTTCATCCACACGGAGCCATCCGGCGAGACGGTGGCAACTTTGAGCGTCTGCCCAAGCGCAGCGCCGCCGTGCAGCGCCGCGGCCGCGGCGACGGCAAACGCGAGGCGGTGCAGCCGAACCAAGCTGCGCCGAGGGCGGGACAGGCTAGAAGTATGCATCTGCCGACGCGAGCAGCGCCCGCGCCTGCTCCTGCGCCACCAAGTTCACCAAGGTGATGCCGGCTTGGCGGGGCTCCGCGTCAAGGGCGGCGTTGAGCTGCGCGTCATGCAAGGCGCGGTCGAACATCAAGCGTCCATAGTGTTCCGCAAACAGCACCCGCGCCATGAGATGGCGCCCGCCCGACAGCTCGATGGCGCGCTCGAAGTGCCGCCGGGCGACTTCCGGCTGCCCGCCCAACGCTGGCGGCAGCACCGTCTCGAAAACGCCGAGGTACATGTGCGGGCCGCCGTAGTCGTGGCCTTCGTCCACCTCGGCGATGCGCTGCATCACCTCCTTCACGCGGCCGAACTCGGCGATGGCCGCCCAATCCGAGCTGTGCGCCTGAATCCAACCCGCCCACGCCGTGGCGAACGCATACGCCAAGGGCACGTCTTGGGCGCCCATCGCCACCAAGCCCTCGGTGAGGGCAGCGCGGTCTCCGGAGCGGGCATGGCACGTCCAAGCCAAGCGCGGGCAGGCGGCGCGCGACGCCAGCCGCAGGGCCTTGTCGGCAAAGGCTTGCTGACGCTCTGGCTCGTCCACAAAGGCGGTGGCGTAGGCGCCGTTCAACGTCGCCGCCGCATTCAACAGCGGCTCGTTGTCTGGCGCCGAGCGCAACAGCGCATCGAGCATGATGAGATAGGCGGGCGCGCCGTCGCGCACCACCGCGATGTCTTCGTTGTCGAGAATGGCGGACGAGAGGTCTGTGGCGAGGCCCTCGGTCACGGACGACATCACCGACGAACATCCGCTCAGGACGCCGAAGATGGGGATAATCCAAGCGTGCTTCATGCCGGCGGATTAAACGGGGCGACCCTTCACTTTGCAACCGCGGCGCGCTGGGCGCGGCGCGAATCGGACCGGAGGCGCGTTGGCCGCCGCAGCGCTTTGATAAACTGTGCCGCCTAAGCATGATTTGCATGACTGTTCATGCCCCAATTCGCGACTGATCGCGGACCGATTCACTTTGAGCAGTTCGGCAGCCGCGCGGACGCGCCGTTGCTGTTGGTCAATGGCTTCGGGCAGCAACTGACGCACTGGCCGCCATCCCTCATCGCGGGGCTGGTGACGGCGCGGCTGCGCGTCATCGTCTTCGACAACCGCGATGCGGGGTGGTCATTCGACGTCGCCGCGGCGCCGGCCAACGCGCAGGAGCTGTTTGCCGCGGATGGCGACCAAGCCGGCGCGGACGGCGATGGCGTCGGCGCGGCGAACGAAACGCCCTTCACCCCACCCTACCGGTTGGCCGACATGGCGGCCGACACCGTCCGCGTGCTCGACCACTTGGGCCAAGCCGGCGCGCATGTGGTGGGCGCATCCCTAGGCGGCATGATCGCGCAGCGCCTCGCCATGGCCCATCCAGAGCGCGTCTTCTCGCTCACGTCGATGAGTTCCACCGCCGGGCCAATGCCCACGCCGGCGACGCCGGCGCTGCGCGCCGCGCTGGCCGACCCGGCGCCGCCAAAGGGCGAGACGGCCAGCGTGGAACGCGCCATCGCCCACGCCAAGGCATTGGGCGGCTCACACCACGATTCGGCAGCGGTGGGCTACGGCCGCTTCGCGCGCGCCGCCCATGCCCGCGCCCATCGCCCAGCAGGCCAAGTGCGGCAACTCATGGCCGCCATCGCCGATGGCGACCGCCGCGCTGGGCTGGCGCGGCTGCGATTGCCGGCCCTCGTCATGCATGGCGACGCGGACCCGCTGCTGCCACCGGACGAGGCGCGCCGCACGGCCACGGCCATCCCCGGCGCGAAGCTCGCGATCATCCCCACCATGGGGCACGATTTGCCGGAGCCGCTGATCGACGCCGTCGTGGCGAACATCGTCGCCTTGGTGCATGGCGCCAACGCGAGGCGCTAGAGGCGCTAGACGAAGGACACCGATAGCCCCGATTTTTGTTGACCGGCATCGCTGGACAAACGCAAACGCCGCCGCTATCTTTGGCCTGACCAATTTGGCCTGACCAAGTTAGCCTGACCAAATGCCCCCCCGCCACCAAGCCATCGCCAACCGGCTCACCCACGACATTTTGTCGGGGCGTTATCAAGCCGGCGACCGCTTGCCCTCCGAACGAGAGCTGGCGAGCCGTTTCGAGGTGAATCGCGGCGCCGCGCGCGAAGCGTTCAAGGCGTTGGAGCAGCTCGGCATCGTGGATGTTCAGCCGGGCGGAGCGAGGGTGGCGTCGGTGGAGCAAGCGAGTTTCGACGTCATCGGCAAGCTGTTGGAGATGCATGAAGTGCCCGACCCGGGCTTGGTCATCCAAGTGCTGCAAGTGATCAACGCCCTGTTCAAGCTAGCCGCCGAGACAGCCATCGAACACGCCACTGACGAGGAATTGGCCAACATCGTCGCCCACGCCGAACGCCTGCGCCAAGCCGTTCTCGACGCCCACCGAGGCAATGCCGAGGAGGATGTCGTGGCGCGCTTCGAGTTGATGCGCGCGGTGATGGAAGTATCCGGCAACCTCGCCACCCGCATCGTCGCCCGGGGCCTGTTGGCGCAACTGGCGTCGCGCATTGGCGGCCTAGTTGCTTGGTACCGAACGCAGGATGCCCAAGCGTACGCCACGCTCATCGACGGGCTTGCCCAAGCCTTGCGCACCCGCAACCGCCATGGGCTGCGCGATTGCATGGACAGCTTGGCGCAAGCGAATCGAGAAACGATCCAAAGAGCCCTCGCGCTGGCCGCGAGCGCCGCAAATCGGCCCCTGGAGGCCGCAGCAAAATGATGAAACGCGTGTTCATTCCTGGCGCCGTCGTCTTGGCATCGATCTTCGCGGCGCTCACGCTGATGGCCACGGCGCCAAAGCTCGAGCCAGCCGCGGATGAGCCAACGCCTGTGGTCGTGCGCGTCGTCGCCGTCCGCGCCGCGCCGACGCGTCTCACCGTCTCCTCGCAAGGCGCCGTGGGGCCAAGCACCCAAAGCCAACTCATCCCGGAAGTCTCGGGGCGCGTCGTTTGGATGTCTCCGGCGCTCGTCGCCGGCGGCTATTTCGAGGCCGGCGAGCCGCTCCTGCGCTTGGACGACAAAGACCTCGCCGCCGCCGTGGCGCGCGCCCAAGCCAACCTCACGCGCACCCAAGCGGATCACGAGCACGCTCGCTTCGAGTATCGGCGCCTGCACAGCCTGAGCGAGCGCGAGTTGGCGAGCCGTTCGCAATTGGAGGGCGGCCTGCGCGCCTACCGCATCGCCGGCGCTGCGCTGCAGGACGCGCGGGTGGCCTTCAACCAAGCCCAGCGAGACTTGGAGCGCGGTGAAGTCGTCGCGCCGTTCACCGGCTTGGTGCGCAGCGAGCAGGTGGACATCGGCCAGTTCATTTCGCGCGGCGCGGCCATCGCCACCATCTACGCCACGGATGTGGTGGAAGTGCGCCTGCCCATCGCCGACCGGCAGCTTGCTTTTCTGAACCTGCCCATCGGCCACCGCGGCAACTTGCCTGAAGATCTGCGCGGCCGCGTGGCGTTGGCGGCGGACTATGGCGGCCGCACGGTGTCTTGGCACGGCGAAATCGTGCGCACCGAAGCCGAGATCGACATGAAGAGCCGCATGGTGCATGTGGTGGCGCGGGTAGTGAACGCCGGCGCGGACACGCCTTTGCCCGTGGGGTTGTTCGTGAATGCGGAAATCGAAGGCACCCTCGCCGAGGGCGTGTTCGACCTGCCGCGCAACGCCTTGCGCCCCGGCAACCGCGTGTTGGTCGTCGACGCGGAAGACCGCCTCGCCTACCGGTCGGTGACGCCGCTGCGCCTGCATCGCGACCGGGTGTTCATCGAAGCTGGCCTCGCGGATGGCGAGCGCGTTTGCGTGTCGCCGCTGCAGACTGTGATCGAGGGGATGCGCGTGCAACCCATCGACGAAACGCCCGGCGCCGTCGGCTCCGCGCCGGCTTGAGCGCCCGACCCATCGCCGCCAACACCCTAGCCACCTGACGTAGCCGCCCATGCATCGCGCGATCGCTTGGTTCAGCCAGAACATCGTCGCCGCCAACCTGTTGATGGCGATTCTGGTCGTGGGCGGCCTCATATCCCTTTTGACGGTGCATCAGGAGGAGTTTCCGAACATCGAGGTGGAGGTCGTCAACATCACGGTGCCCTATCTCGGCGCCGCCCCGGAGGAAGCGGAACTCGGCGCCTGCCTGCGCGTCGAGGAGGCCATTGAAGGCATCGAGGGCATTGAGAAGATCTTCGCCGTTGCCAGCGAAGGCGTTTGCGCGGTGAGCGCGCAATTGGTCGAAAACGCCGATGGCTCGCGCGCGCTGAACGAGATCAAAAGCCAAGTGGACGGCATCGCGGCGTTCCCAGCCGAGACGGAAAAGCCCATCGTGTCCAAGATGTCGTTCCGCCACAACGTCATCGAGATCGCCGTGTCCGGAAACGTCAGCGAGCGCGCCCTGAAGGAAATTGCCAGGGAAATCCGCGACGACATCGCGGCCTTGGACGGCATCTCGCAGGTGGACCTCGTGTATACGCGGCCCTACGAAATCTCCATTGAAGTGCCGGAACACATGCTGCGGCGCCACGGGCTGACGTTGGACGAAGTGGCAAGCGCTTTGCGGCGCGCGTCGCTCGACATGCCCGGCGGGAAACTGCGCACGGAAGGCGGCGAAATCCTCTTGCGCACCAAGGGGCAGGCCTACTTGGGGGCGGAGTTCGAGGACATGGTGGTGCTCACCCGGGCCGACGGCAGCCGGGTGCGTTTGCGCGACATCGCCCAAGTGGTGGACAGTTTCGCCGAAGGCGATCTCTCGGCGCGCTTCAACGGCAAGCCGGCCGCGGTGGTGAAGGTGTTCCGCATCGGCAAGGAAGACATCATGTCGATGGCCGAAAAGGTGCGGGCATACGTCGCCGAAGCGAGCGCGCGCATGCCGCCGGGCGTTGAGCTCACGCTGTGGTCCGATGCGTCGCGGGATTTGGACGATCGCATCACCACCTTGCTGCGTACCGCCGCGTCGGGCCTCGCGCTGGTGCTTGGCGTGCTGGCGCTGTTCCTGCGCTTCCGCTTGGCGATGTGGGTGGCCGTGGGCATTCCCATCGCCATGCTCGGCACCTTGGCGCTGTTTCCATACTTTGACGTGTCCATCAGCACCATGACGGTCATGGCGTTCATCTTGGTGTTGGGCGTGCTGGTGGATGACGCGATCGTGGTGGGCGAGCGCGTGCATGCGCATGAGCAAATGGGCAAGCATCCCATCCGCGCAGCCATCGACGGCACTTGGGAAGTGGCGGTGCCGGTGATCTTCGGCGTGCTCACGACGATGGCCGCATTCCTGCCGCTGTTGCTCACGCCTGGCCGCATGTCTGATTTCTTCTCGGTGATCGGCATTGTGGTGATCATGGCCCTCGCCATGTCCATCATCGAGAGCCAGTTGATCCTGCCGGCGCATCTCGCCCATCGCAGCCGCCGCCAAAGCAGCGGCAAGCGGCGCTGGAGCCGCATTCAGTCTTGGTTTGCGGACGGGCTCACCCGCTTCGCCGCGGAGCAATACGTGAGGTTCCTGCGCCGCGCCATCACTTGGCGCTACCTCACCGCCGCCACTGGGCTTGGCGTGCTCATCTTAGCCGTATCGCTGATCGCAAGCGGCCGCGTCATCTTCTCCTTCTTCCCGGACATCCCCGGCAACAAGGTGTACGCCAGCTTGGAAATGCCCCCAGGCATTTCCGTGGAGCGCACTCGCGCCGCCACGCATCGCATCGCCGCGGCGGCAGAGAGGTTGCGGGGGGAGTTGGACGCCCACGTCCAGCCAAGCGCCGGCAGCGTCATCAAGCATGTCGTGGTGAGCATTGGCACGCATCTGCATCGCGGCGGCCCGCCCGATCCGGAAGGGCCTGGGCGCAGCGACTTCGCGGAAGTCGGCATTGAGTTAGCGCGGCTCGAAGAGCGCGGCTACATCGAGGCGACGGACGTAGCCAAGCGGTGGCGCGAGTTGGTCGGCGCCATCCCGGACGCGCTCAAGCTCTCATTCACGGCCACGTCCTATAGCGCCGGAGAGGCGATCAACTTGGAATTGACGGGCCGCGACGTGGAGCAGCTGCGCATGGCTGCCCTTGAAGTGAAAAGCCAACTCTCGCGCTACGACGGCGTGCAGGACATCACGGATTCGTTCCGCATCGGCAAAGAAGAGATCAAGCTGGCGCTGTTGCCAGACGCCCGCAACCTGGGCCTCACGCTGAACGACTTGGCGCGCCAAGTCCGCGACGCCTTTTATGGCGCGGAGGTGCAACGCATCCAGCGCGGCCCAGACGAGGTGCGTGTGCTGGTGCGCTATCCAGAGGATGAACGCCGCTCCATCGGCAATTTGGAAGACATGCGCATCCGCACGCCGGATGGCGCGGATGCGCCGTTCACCAGCGTCGCCACGTTCGAGCTGGACCGCGGCTACTCGCGGATCAACCGCATCGACGGCCAGCGGGTCATCAACGTCATCGCCGAGGTGGACCGCAATGTGGTGACGCCAGAGGAAGTGGGCGCCAGCGTCGCCGCCGAGGTGGTGCCAGACATCCGCCGCCGCTACCCATCGGTGACCGTGGGGCTCGCCGGCGAGCAAGAGGAGCGCGCCGACGCAATGATGGGCTTGGCCTACGGCGCCATGCTCTCGCTGTTGCTCATCTACGCGCTGCTGGCCATTCCGCTGAAGTCCTACCTGCAGCCGCTTGTCATCATGAGCGTCATCCCGTTCGGCGCGGTGGGCGCGATCGTGGGCCATTGGGTGATGGGGCACCAGCTCATGTTCTTCTCGCTGCTCGGCATCGTCGCGCTCTCCGGCGTAGTGGTGAACGCGAGCCTCGTGCTGGTGGACTACATCAACCGCCGCCGGCGCGCCGGCCTGCCCCTTGAAGAGGCCGTGATCAGTTCGGGAGTGGTGCGGTTCCGGCCCATCGTGCTCACCTCCACCACCACGTTCGTGGGCTTGCTGCCGCTGATGTTCAGCTCCAACCCATCCACGTTCTTCATCGTGCCGATGGCGATTTCGCTGGCCTTTGGCGTCTTGTTCGCCACGGCGCTGACGCTGGTGCTGGTGCCAGGGCTGTACATGATCGTCGAGGATTTCTTCGAGTGGGGCGGGCTCAAGCAGGAGACCCTCGAAACGATTGCCGAGACCCCGGCTGGCGAGGCAACCGCTGGCGGGGGACGTTGAGCGGCAGCGAACCCTGTTCTGTCTGGGCCTTAGCCGCGCCCTCTCTGCGTACTCGCACCCTGCCCCGGCCCTACCCGCCGGCCCGCAGCCACGCGGACGCGACCATCCCCATCGCCAAGCCGCCGGCGAGCCATTGGCCACTCTTGCCCAGCCGGCGAATGTCGAAGCGCACGATCAGGGCGCCCGTCACGGCGCCGCAGCAGAAGCCGGCCACATGGCCGAGCACGTCTGTGTTCGCACCGCCCATGCCGGTGAGCGCGAGCAACGCCACCGCTGCGAAGATGGGCGCCGCGGCGCGGTGCCAGCCGCGGCCGCGGAAGTGCCCGCGCCGCCACGCGAACGCCCCGCTGAGCGCCACCATGGCGAAGAGCGCCGTCGAAGCGCCCACGGCGAGGAAGTGCTCGGGGCGCAGCCAAGCGTTGATGACGTTGCCCAACGCTCCGCAGCAAAGCGCCAGCAGCCAACCGAAGCCAGAGCCGAAGTAGCGGCCAAGCAGCAGCCCAAACACCACGCCAAACAACGAGTTGCCGATGAGGTGGGCCATGTCGCCATGCAACGTGAGCGCAGTGATGGCGCGATGCCACTCGCCGGCGAGCAGCAGGCCAGCGTCTAACCGGCCGGCATCACGCAGGGCGAAGTCCGCGGCGCCCCAGCCCTCCAGCGCCGGCAGCAGCCAGATGACGAGGAGATACGCGCCGACGCCCGCCCAGCCGCTGTCGAACGTGGTCACCGGCGTGGCGCGCGGGCCGGGGACATTCTCCGCGGCATACCGCGCCAACTGCTCGAGGGCTGCGGTGCGCTGATGCGGCGGCGTCAGCAAGCACCACTCGCCGTCCCCGCGCGTCACCACGCTCTGAATGCCCACCGCCGTCAACACCAAGCTCGCTTCCGCGAGGGGCCGCCTATCAACATGGCGTTGTGCGCACACCCACGGCGGGCAAGCCGTGTCGTCGTTCACGTTCCCGGCGCCAAGCCGCTAGGCTGCGCCGGCGACGCCGGCGTCATGCGGCGCAAGACGCGGGGAACGTCTTCAAGCGCTACGCCGTTACGCCGCGCACACCGCGGCGCGATTGGAGAGGCTCACGCCGCGCCGCCCCATGCGTATTGGGTTGCGGTCGTGCCCGTTGGTGCAATAGGCGAACGAAATGCCGGTCGTCGGATCCGCCCACGCGATCTGCCCGCCGGCGCCGCCATGGCCGAAGGCGGTTTCCGAGTTGTTGTGCCCGAAGCCGCGGAAGTTGCGGTCTGCGTCGCCGGCGATGACGATGCCCATGCCCCGATTCACACGTTTGCCATAGAGGGGATCCGTGAGGTCGCCGCTCACCACCGTGCGCGCCATGGCGCGGGTGTCCTGCGTCCACAGTTCCGGCCCGTCCTTGGCGCCGCCATGCAACAGCCCTTGGTAGAACAGCGCCATGGCCGCCGCGGTCATGATGCCGCCGCCACCCGGCACGCCCACCGCGCGCACGTCGGGCTGGTTGAAGCTCAAGATGGCGTCTTCGGTGACTTCGGTGACCGGCGGCTCCGGCACCCCCAAGCGGGCGTAGTCTTCGCTGGTCAACGCATCGCCCACATGCATGCAAGGCGCGACGCGGGAGTTTTCGCCGCCGGGCAGGCCAACGAAGAAGTCTTCCAAGCCGAGCGGCGCCACGACGCGCTCGCTCACGAACTCGCGGAAGCCTTGGCCACTGCGCCGCTCGATCAACTCCGCGATCACCCACATGCTCGACGTTGGGTGGTACTCGAAGCGGGAACCGGGCGGCCAGTTCAACCGCCAACGGGCGAAGCGTGCCAAGCGCTGTTCGCGGTCATCCCACTCGATGGGCCGAAACGGCGCATGGGGAAAGCCGGCGCTGTGCAGGAAGAGCTGCTCCACGGTGATGCCGTCCTTGCCGTTGGCGGCGAACTCCGGAACGATGTCCGCCACGCGCTCATCGGCGCTGAGCCGCCCTTCCTGCATCAGCAGCCATCCGGCGGCGGAGGTGACGGCCTTGGTGCAGGAGAAGACGCAGTAGAGCGTGTCTTCGCTGGCGTCCCCAAAGGTCGCCACATAACCCAACCGCCCATCCCGCGCGACCGCGATTTGGGCCGAGGGCAGCAGCCCCTCGTCCACTTCCCGCCGCGCCCGTTCCGCCAGTGCCTCCAACTGTGCCGCGTCAAGGCCAATCTCATCGGCCGCGGCCATCGCCTGTGCGTTCCCCAATGTTCGCTCCCCCGTGTGCCGACCCCACAGCGAGGCCGCTTGTTGGGAAGGCTATCAGCCTCGCGCTTGGGCACCAAATGCAAAGGCGTGGCCGCCCAGGCTACGGTCGATCAGAACCCTCGACCCACCCAGCAGAACCCGTTTTCGAGAGAAGGGCTGGGGCCGCGTGGCCGTTGCAGCCCTCGGTGGCCGCCGCGAAGCCCGCCTTGAAGCTCGGCAGCCGCCGAGCGCTTGGCTGGCTTGCCGGATAGGTGGCCACCGCGAGCATCGATGCCCGCAGCGAAGCTCCGGCGGCAGCAGTGCCGCAGGGCGCCCGCAACTGCCGCACTTGGCATCGTCATCGTTATCTGCAAGACAGCGGCCTTCGACGTAGCGAAGGCCATGAAGATTGCGGCGGACGCGACGATGATTCGAGTTCCCCGCAACCTTCTCCTCGATGTGGCCATGGCCCTCAAGATCCGTCCGGAGATCCCTGACTACAGCGCCTTGATCCGCAGCAGCATGGCCTTCAATGAAGCGCTGCGCGTTCGAGACAACGCCATCGAGGATGCGCTCAAGACCCTATCAGCCGGCTTGAACCCACGCATCGGCGCTTTGATCCCTGACCACGGCGCTTTGGCCCGCGCATGGGACTTTGAGGCGCCTTTGAAGGCCGCAATGGCCAGGTCGCGTGCGACTTCATTCGCTTCAATGGAGTCGTTGGCCGAAAGAATGAAGGGCTTCCACGCTCGGCAGTTCAGAGAGATGGCTGCCCTAGCAGCGAGAAATGAGCGTGTGTGGGGCGGCATGCCAACTGAGCGCGGCCGGCCGGTTGCCGATGTCTACAACATAGAAGACATTGCCCAAAGCACTGCAGAGCGGACCACAGCCCGCATGCTTGAAAGGGAGCGCAAATGGACGTCTAAAGAATGGCTCATCCTCGCCTTGACCGTCCTAGGCATCATAGGGCGGTAGCGGTTGCCCAGCTTTGGGACGTGGTGATGAGAGATGACCACCCCGCGCGCCCGACGCAATCCGTTGAAGCACCCACCGCCGATCAGGACGTTCCGCACTCTCCCGCCTTAGCGGTCCTTCCCCCGCACGCCTCCGCCAATGGCGCGAGCCCGTTGGGAATCGTCGGATTCATTAACTCAAGCAGCTGTTCAGTTCCCGTTAAGTCCCAAGCTGGCATTTGGAGGTTTTCAGGGGGGGATCGTCCCCTTGAGCGCACAAGTGAGCGAAGCGAACGAGAACAATCCCGCCCGTTCTCGTCAGACCCGCGCAGGGCTCGGATGTGCTGCGCCCCGTGCGTTTCGGTGTGCATGGGCACGGGGCGGCGCGGACATGGACGCCGATCAAAGGCCGAACCTCGGCGACGATCAACGAGAAGCGATGGAGGAACCGACATGGTACGACGGAAGAAAGGCGAGACGTGGAACGCTCGTGACCAGAACCCATCAGCCAATCAGAAAGGACTCGGCTTCCCTAGGCACTCCAACGCATTGGCATTGCTCTTCCATGTCAGAGCCGATGACAGTCAACCGGCTCGAAAAAGCCGTCTTCTCCACGCATCTCTTGATGAAGGCCGATGAACCATGTGCTATCCGAAGTTTGCACTGTCGGGTAGCCGTGAATCGTGATGGCGTAGAAACGGTCGCTGAGCACTTCGCAATCCAGCCCCCTTCCCCCGTCGGAAACGTTGAATCGATCCAAGAAGGCCGTCAGCCACACATCCCCCAACTGCTTTTGACTGACGGACTTGTCGTACACCAGCCGCACCACTCCGTTCGTCCTGCTCCCATCCTCGTCGTCGAGGAAGTGGACGGGGAGCCACCCCTTGACGTTGAAATGCATCTCTTGGGTACCGTCATGGGCCAAGCACCAGCTTGGGAAGCTGTTCGCGCTCCCTGTCGAGCATTGGGAGTCGGGAGTGATCAGCAACTCGAGCCACATCCGGTTTCGCGTTGACATGAAAGTCCAGCCATCAAACTGTTCACTATGCCCACGCGGCCGCGTCACCCGCCACCCCTCGCCGACGCCGTGCTCTTTCGGGCACAGTCGAAGCTCCGGGGCGCGGCGGAAGTCCGGCCAATGGCATTCGTCATTGGTCAACCAGTCTCTGATCTGCGCGTCCGTCGTGTTCTGGGCGTCGTCCCCGAAGGCGGCAGCAGCAAAGGCCAGCGCCACTATCCACCCAGCGCTCCTACACCTTTCCATCATGCCCCCCCATATGGCACCGTATGGTATACCACCTTGCGACGCTCTACCGCCGGCCGGACATCGAGACTCAATGTCCCTCTTGGCGAACTTCCACGCCACCGCGTTCTAGTGCTCAGCAGGACGGCACCGCTGCCGGTAAAATGCGGCCGACGCGACAGGGAGCGTGCATGGACGTTCGAAACGGCTTTGTCGAAGCGGTGGGCAACACGCCCCTCATTCGCTTGGAAGACCTCTCCGAGGCGACCGGCTGCGAGATCCTCGGCAAAGCGGAGTTCATGAATCCCGGCGGCTCCGTGAAGGACCGAGCGGCGTGGTGGATCATCCGCGAGCACGAGAAGCGCGGCGCCCTGCGGCCCGGCGGCACCGTCGTCGAAGGCACCGCCGGCAACACCGGCATCGGCATCGCCCACATCTGCAATGCGCGCGGCTACGGCTGCGTCATCTACATGCCAGATAACCAATCGCCAGAGAAGGTGGAGATTCTGCGGGCGCTGGGCGCCGAAGTGCGCGAGGTGCCCGCCGTGCCCTACGCGAACGAAGCGAACTATCAGAAGCAAGCCGGCCGCCACGCCGCGGCGCTGCCCAACGCGGTGTGGGCCAATCAATTCGACAACACCGCCAACCGCTTGGCGCACTACGAATCCACCGGGCCGGAAATCTGGCGTCAAACTGAAGGCCGCGTGGATGCGTTCGTGTCCGCGGTGGGCACCGGCGGCACCCTCGCCGGGGTGTCGGCGTACCTCAAGGAGCGCCGCGCCGACATTCAGCTGGTGCTGGCAGATTGCATGGGCAGCGCCCTGTTCAACTATGTCGAAACGGGCACCCCAAAGATGAGCCAAGGGCCGTCCATCACCGAGGGCATCGGCAATTCCCGCGTCACCGACAACCTCGCCGGCGCCAAGCTGGACTGGGCAGAGCAGATTCCGGATCAGGACATGGTGGACATGGTGTTCAGCCAACTGCGGAACGCCGGCTGGTTCTTCGGTTCCAGCGCCGGCATCAACCTGTGCGCCGCGGTGCGGGCGGCGCGGCGGCTGGGGCCCAACCATGTGATCGTCACCATGCTCTGCGACGACGGCAATAAGTACCGCTCGCGGCTCTTCAATCCGGAGTGGCTTGCCGAGCGCGGCCTCAAGGCACCGGACGCCACCGGCTAGGGCTTGCGGGATTCGCGCAGCGGCACGATGCCGTTGAACGCCGGGGCACCGGCGCGGGAGTCCACCGGGTCTTTATGGAAGTAACCCACCCGCTCGAATTGAAAGCGTTCGGCGGGCGACGCCAACACGGCCGGTTCCACCAGCGCCGGGGCGGTGGCCACGGAGTTCGGATTCAGGTCCGCCACCATGTTGGCCGGGTCTGGCGCCGCCACGTTGAAGAGCCGCCCATAGGTGCGCACGCTGGCCGGCGCCGCCACGCGCTGGTTCGCCCAGTGAATCACGCCCTTCGGCCTGAGCCCGCTCACGTCGCTGCCGCTCTTTGAGTTCGGGAAGTAGGTGCAGCGCAGTTCTTTGGCGGCGCCATCGGCATCTTGCACCACCTCGTCGCAGCGGATGATGTAGCCGTGCCGCAGCCGCACCATCGCGCCCGGCGACAGGCGGCGGTACTTCGGCGGCGGGCTGGCGGCGAAATCTGCCCGCTCGATGGCGAGGCGCGGGCCGAACTCGAGTTCCCGCTCGCCCATTTCCGGGCGCTTGGGATGCCACGGCGCTGTGACCGTCTCGCCCGGCCCGCCAGCATAGTTGGTGATGGTGACGGCCAATGGGTCGAGCACTGCCATGGCCCGCGGCGCTGCGTCCTCCAACGCCCGGCGGGCGCAGAACTCCAATAGCTCCATCGCCACCCGGTTGTCTTGGCGCGTCACCCCAATGCGCTCGCAGAAGTCGCGGATCATCGCCGCCGTGTAGCCGCGGCGGCGCAACCCGGCGATTGTCGGCAGGCGCGGATCGTCCCAGCCGGCGACGTGGCCACGCTCAATGAGCTGGCGGAACAAGCGCGTGGACATCACCGTGTATTCCAAGTTCAGCCGCGAAAACTCGATCTGCGGCGGGTGGTAGTTGATGTCTACATGGTCTAGCACCCAGTCGTACAGTTCGCGGTTGTTCTCGAACTCCAAGGTGCAGAGCGAGTGCGTCACCCCTTCCAAGGCATCGCAGAGGCAATGGGTGAAGTCGTACATGGGATAGATGCACCACGCATCGCCGGTGCGGTGGTGGGTGGCATGGCGAATGCGATACAGCACTGGGTCGCGCATTACGAGGTTCGGCGCCGCCATGTCGATCTTGGCGCGCAGCACATGCTCGCCGTCGGCGAACTCGCCGGCGCGCATGCGGCGAAACAGGTCTAGATTCTCCGCGACGCTGCGGCCACGCCAGGGGCTGGGCGTGCCCGGCGTGGTGAACGAGCCGCGGGTCGCCGCGATGTCCGCCGCGCTCTGGCTATCGACGTAGGCATTGCCCTGCTTGATGAGTTGCTCGGCAAACCCATACAGCGCCTCGAAATAGTCCGAGGCAAAGGTGGCGCGCTCGCCCCAGGAAAAGCCGAGCCAAGCCACGTCGCGCTCGATGGCATCCACATGCTCTTGGCTCTCGCGCAGCGGATTGGTGTCGTCGAAGCGCAGGTAAGTGCGGCCGCCGAACTCTTGGGCAACCCCGAAGTTCAAGCAGATGGATTTGGCGTGGCCGATGGTGAGGGCGCCATTCGGCTCCGGCGGAAAGCGCGTGACCACGGTGTCGTGCCGGCCGTCGGCCAAGTCTCGCCGGATGCGGTGGCGTATGAAATCCCGCAGATCTTCAGGCATTGGGCGCGGCCGCCAAGGGCAAGCGGGCAATTGTAGCCGCTCGCCGGATGCCGGGATGGGCCGGGAGGGAGAGGGCCGGGTGTGCGGGTGGGAGAGGGCCGGGAGCGCGGGTGGGAGAGGGACGGGAGCAAAGGGATAGCGCCGAGAGCAAGGGGCGAGGGGCCGGGAGAGACAGCGAGGGCCGTGCGGTCCCTAGGCGCCCTTACAATCGCGTCATGCGCCCTTGGCATCGCATTGCGTTCCTCGGCGCCACGGCGCTCGCGTTCGCCTTGGCCATCGGGTTCGGCGCCCCGGCAAGCCCGGTGGAGCGCGCCGCGACGGCGCTGCTCGGCGAGCGCTGGCATCAGGTGGAGTTGGGCGGTCGGCCAGTGGGCGAGTTCGTCACGCGCAGCACGCGCGCGGGCGGCGTCTATCGGTTCGAGACCGAGCTTGCGTTTCGCGTCGATGCCAGCGCGCCCACGCACATCGACAGCGCCCTCGTCTTCGATGCCACGGCGCCGCATCCGCTGTTGCGCGCCAACCACGCCGTCCACAATGACGCCGGCGTCACCGCGGTGGAGATTCGTCGCCTCGGCCACCCACTTCCAAACCATGCCGACGCCGAGCCGTGGCATGGCGCCGCAGAAGCAAAGAACGGCGATGGGCACGCCGCCGGTACCTCGCACACCGCCGCGCGATTACAAGCCAACGTCGCCGGCAGCGCCATCGACCTCGATTGGGATTACACCTTGGCGGATTACGTCGCGTTGGAAGTGTGGCTTGCCCAGCCGCGCTCGCCCGGCGAGCGCCACGCCACGCGCTCGGTGGATTTCGACCGGCTGCGGCTCAACCGGGATGTGTGGCAAGTCTCGGCGGCACGGCAAGACGGCTACTCGCTGCAACGGCGCACGCCCTTCGGCGCCGCCCAGGCGGAGCTGTTGGCAGACTTCTCGTTCTCGCGCTTCGACATCGCAGACTGGTTCTCGTTGCGGCGCGTTGCCGGCGAAGCAGCCATCATCCCTTGGCAAGCCGCGCCGGCCTTCGCTGCAGGACCGCTGCGCATCCCCATCGACAAGCCGCTCAACGCTGACGCCGGCCTCGAGCGCCTAGTGCTGCGGGTGCATGGAGACCGCGACCTCACCAACGCGGCTTGGCCGGCGCTGAGCCGAGGCGCCGACGGCCATTTCACGTTGGCTCGGGGTGGCGAGGCGCCTCAAGCGGTGCCGCAAACCAGTGCGGGAGGCTTCGTCGCGGCAACCGTCGCGCATCCGGCCGGCAATGCCGAAGTGCAACAGTTGGCCGCGGAAGCGATCCACGACGCCGCGGCGCCCAGCGCCCAAGCCGAAGCGCTGACGCGCTTCGTGGGCGGCTTCATCACCTACGCGGAAGGCAGCAGCGCACAGAGCGTGGCGCAGACGCTGAAGACGCGGCGCGGGGACTGCACAGCCTACGCAGACCTGCTGACGACCTTGGCGCGCGCCATCGGCCTGCCGGCGCGCACGGTGACTGGCCTCGCCTACGCTGGCGGCGCCTTCGCGGTGCATAACTGGACGGAAATCGGCATCGACGGCTTCTGGCGCGGTTTCGACCCCACTTGGGGAAGGATGCGCCTCGATGCCGCGCACATCCCGCTGCCGCACGACGGCGAACTCGCGGCATTGGACATGCTGGAAGGGCTGCGCTTCGAGTTGGTGACCGCGGAATACCGGGACGGCGCGGCGTGACGCGCCACCACCGAGCGTCACCAACGCAACGCTAGGCAAGTGCCATAATCCGCCCATGCGCTTCTTCAGCACAGAGGGGCCGGTTCGCCAAGACAAGCACTATGCCATCGAGCCGTTGAGTCGCGCGAGCGTCGGCGAATTCATGGATTTGGTGCGGGCAGAGCGCTACTTCGTGCTGCACGCGCCGCGGCAAACGGGCAAGACCTCCGCCCTGATCGCCCTGCGCGACCACTTGAACAGCGGCGCCGCCGGCAACTTCCGCTGCGTGGACGTGAACGTGGAGGTGGGCCAAGTGGCCCGCGACGACACCGCCCGCGGCATGCGCTCCATTCTGAGCAGCTTGGCCGACAGTGCGCGACGGTTGGGGGACGGCTACCCGGACGGGGTTTGGCCAGACATTCTAGCGAAGGCGGGGCCAGACGACGCGCTGCGGCTGCTGCTCGCCCGCTGGTGCGAAGCCAACCCAACGCCGCTCGTGCTGCTGGTGGATGAAATCGATTCGCTGGTGGGCGACACCCTCCTTTCGGTGCTGCGCCAGCTCCGCTCCGGTTACCAGCAGCGCCCAGAGGGGTTCCCGCAAAGCGTGGTGTTGTGCGGTGTGCGCGACATTCGGGACTATCGCATTCGCTCCAGCGCCGGCGAAGTGATTGCCGGCGGCAGCCCCTTCAACGTGGCGGCGAAATCCCTGCGCCTCGGCGACTTCACCGAGGCCGAAACCAACAGCCTGATGTCCCAGCACACGACGGAGACTGGCCAGCGCTTCACGGCGGCGGCGCGGCAGGCTGTGTGGACGCAAAGCCAGGGCCAGCCGTGGCTGGTGAACGCGCTCTGCGCCGGCGCCTGCTTCGACAACCCGGCGGGGAGGGACCGCTCCCGCGCCATCGAAGCGGACGACATCCATGCGGCGCGAGAGGAGCTCATCCTGTCTCGCCGCACACACCTCGACCAACTGGCGCACAAGCTGGAGGAAGAGCGGGTGCGCCGCGTCATCGAACCGATCTTGAGCGGCGGCACCGCTGACCACCACGCAAGGGACTTGGAGTACCTGCGCGACTTGGGCTTGCTCGCGCCGGGCGCCCCGCCCCGCATCGCGAACCCGATTTATCAGGAAGTGGTGCCGCGGGAACTCGGCTATGTGCTGCAGGACAGCTTGGACGTGCAGACGGCTAGGTACGTGGGCGCTGACGGCCGGCTGGACATGAACAAGCTGCTCACCGCGTTCAGCACCTTCTTCGCCGAGCACGCCGAGCACTGGCTGGCGTACTTCAAAGACTACCGGGAAGCAGCCCCGCAACTGATCCTGCAGGCGTACCTGCAACGCATCGTGAATGGCGGCGGGCGCATCGAGCGCGAGTATGGGCTAGGCAGGGGGCGGACAGACCTGCTGGTGCTCTGGCCGCGCGCGGCGGGGCAGCCTTCGGACCTATGGGAACGGTTCGTGATCGAGTGCAAGGTGTTCAGGACTTCGGACCGCAAGAGCTTCGAGGGCACCATCGAGCAAGGCGTGGAGCAGACGCTCGGCTACATGGCGCAGTGCCGCGCGGAGGAAGGCCACTTGGTGGTGCTAGATCGCCGGAGAGAAGGCCGCCGAGGCGATGGTGAGTCGGGCCGTCGCTGGACGGACGCGAGCGGCGTGGCCGTCTGGACGATGTAGGCTCGCCAGCGTCGCCCGTCCTTGCGCGGCCCCTCGGCTTCGCCGCGGCCACCCACCCAGCGCCGAGCGCCGAAGTTTCGGCGTTTACCTTGCCGCCAGACTATCGTAGGCTAGCGAACAGATCCTGAACACGGCTTGGGCACCCTTGACATGACCATCGACATCACCACGGCGACCGAGGGCGGGGCATTGATCGCTACGGCCAATGGCCGCATCGATAGCCGCAACGCGCAGGAGTTCGAGCAGACGATGAGCAGCGCCATCGGCGACGGCGCCGGCATCGTCATCCTCGACCTTGAAGGCCTCTCGTACATCAGCAGCGCCGGCTTGCGCGCCATTTTGGTGACGGCCAAAACGCTGCGCAAGCGGGAGGCCAAGTTCGCCCTCTGCTCCTTGCAGGCCGCCATCAAGGAAGTCATGGAAATCAGCGGTTTCGACCAAGTGATCGCCATCCATCCTTCGAAGCAAGACGCCCTGTCCGCCTTCGGCGCGACAGCCTGACAGGACACCAACGCCAACCATGTTAAGCCGCGTCGTCAGTTTGCAGCGCCGCCCCGTCGGCATGCCCGACTTGGGCGATTTTCAGGTCACGGAAACCGAATTGGGGGAACCGGCCCCCGGCGAGGCGCTGGTGGCCAACCTGTGCATGAGCGTAGATCCGTACATGCGAGGCCGCATGGTGGACCGAAAGTCCTATGTGCCGCCCTTCGCCATCGGCGAGGCGCTCACCGGCGGCGCCATCGGCCGGGTGGTGCAATCCAACGATCCCGCGCTGGCGGAGGGAGACCATGTGGAGTCTTTCTTCGGCTGGCGCGACGCGTTCATCGCTCCCGCCAAGCAACTCAACAAGCTAGGCGAACTCGCGGCGCCGGCATCCGCTTATCTGGGCGTGCTTGGCATGCCGGGCATGACGGCTTATGTGGGCTTGCTGGACGTGGGCGCCTTGCAGGAAGGAGACACCGTGTTCGTGTCTGGCGCCGCTGGCGCCGTCGGCAGCGCGGTGGGCCAAATCGCCCGCATCAAGGGCTGCCCGGTGATCGGCAGCGCCGGTGGCGCGGCCAAGGTGGCCCACCTGAAGGACGACTTAGGCTTCGACCACGCCTTTGACTACCGCGAAGGCAACATCTCAGCACACCTTAAGGACGCAGCGCCGCAAGGCATCGACGTGTACTTCGACAACGTGGGCGGCGAGCACCTGCAGGCAGCGCTCAACCACATGCGTCCCAACGGGCGCATCCCGCTGTGCGGCATGATCTCGCAGTACAACGCCACCGCGCCGGTGCCCGGCCCGAACAACTTGGCCATGGCCATCGGCTTGGGGCTGACGCTGCGCGGCTTCATCGTGTCGAACTTCAACCACTTGCGGCCGGATTTCCTGCGCGATATGACGCAGTGGGTGAGCTCTGGCGAGCTGCGCTACCGGGAGACGACGTTTGACGGCATCGAACAGGCGCCCGAGGCGTTCATCGGCCTGTTCAAAGGCGCCAACACGGGCAAGATGATCGTCAACCTCAACACCTAGAGCCTCCTCGCCCTAGAGTTGTATGCCGAGCTTGCTCATGTAGCGGCTGCAGTCGCTCAAGAATCTCGTCCGCATTGAAGGGTCGCCGATCGTCTCGGCGTAGTCACCCGGCAGCGCATCCCCCTTTGATGCGTTATGCCCATCATGGAGCACTTGAAGATTGTCGGGGTCGTTGTAATGAGCCAGTTGCTCATCAAGGGACAAGTCGGCAAATCTTGGCACTGCCTCGGAGACGGCCTTGAAGGGCACGCGGTGATCGATTTCGAAATCTCCCGGATCGGATGAACTGAAGCCGGTGTAAGGGTCCGTCCACAGCCCAGCAGAGATCTCGCCATCGTCGCCGAGCACCGGGGGAACTTCGGATGCCTCAGCCAACATCGCCGTTCGGGTATCCATGCCGTCTGCCACTTCGACCCACTCCATCTTCTCCCGCAACGCGGCATATCCCTCGGCCGCCGCACCCGCAGCCATTTCGGCAACGCCATCCGCAATCTCTGCTACATCCAGCAATTCACCGACAATGGGCACATCGGAGAGAAGCTCGCGGATGCCCATGCGTGACGTCTCAGGCTTTTTCAGCTTGGACACGACGGGCGGCCCTGAAGACCTTTCCGCCGAGCTTGCCGCCAGCCTTTCGGCCAATCATGAGGCCGGCGATGCCAAGCAGGCCGATCACCGCCCCTCCGGTGGCCACACTGCCAAAGCCGACTAGCGCGGTGGTCGCGCTCACCGCAGCTGCGCCACTCAACGTGCTGATGGCGGTCCCGGTGCTGGCCGTTCCAAACGCGGCGGCCGCGGCATAGACAGCCCCCGGCAACGCCACGCCACCGATTGCGCCACTGGCCAGCTTGGCCACGCCGCTGACAACCTTAGTCGCTCCGTCGTCTGTCTGCTCGGCCATCGCCCGTCTCCGGTACCATTGTCAAAGCGTGACTGTACCCTGATGGTAGCCTCAGGTCGACGGCGGGTCGGACACCGCTTGCCCTTTTTCCGCAACGGCGTATGATGCGCCCCATCTCCAAAACCGGCAGGAGATCCAATAGTGCGATTCGACATTGTCCTTGAACTGCGGCCTCAGGCCCAAGGCTAAGTAGGCAGAAGCAATCGGCCCGTGGCGCCTAGGCAGGCGTCTGGGTTCTCTTCCACCGAATCCGCCGGCAGGCGCAGCATCCCGCGGCCCAAGCGCCGCCGTGGATGATGGCCGCAAAATCAAAACGCCAGTGTGATGCCCACCATTGGGACGGCGCATCCGTGTTGGAACAAAGAAAATGACCATCGGCAAAGACCTCTGGGCGATCACCCAAGGGCAACGGCTCCTTTACGGCAGCGCGATGTTGGCCATGGCGGCCACCAACGTCTTCATGTTCGCGGCGCCCCTCATCGGCAAGTACGCCATCGACGTGGCGCACTCGCGGGATTTGGCGGCCGGCATGCCCATCCTCGTTGCGCTGACGGAACGCATCGGCGCCGAGGAACCCCACATCGCGCATCTGGCCGTGTCCGCGTTGGCCAGCGTGCTGCTGACCGCGGCGGGCGGCGTGTTCCTTTACCTGCGCGGACGCTGGACGGCCATCGCGTCCGAAGCCATCTGCCGCCACCTGCGCGAGGAGTTGTATCGGCGCCTGCATCACGTCCGCGCCGAGTTCTTCGACGGCGCAGACACTGGAGACCTCGTGCAGCGGTGCAGTTCAGACGTGGAGACGGTGCGCGTCTTCCTGTCCGCCGATGTCGTGGAGATGGGCCGCGCCATCCTGCTTGTCTGCACCATGCTGCCGATCTTGTTTTGGCTCAACGCCGAGCTCGCATGGCTCTCCATCTCGCTGATGCCGTTTCTCGTTCTGGGCGCGTACATCTTCTTCTCCAAGGTGAAGCGGGTGTTCGAAATCACGGATCGCTCCGAGGGCGCCATGACCACTGTGCTCCAAGAGAATCTGACGGGCATCCGCGTGGTGCGCGCGTTTGCCCGGCAGGATTACGAGATCGGCCGCTTCGGCGAGAAGATTCGCGCGTTCCGCGACAACTACTACTGGCTCAGCCGGCTGATGGGCTGGTACTGGGGCATCGCAGATTTCTTCGCCCTCATGCAAATCGGCTTGGTGCTCATCGCCGGCGGCTTCATGGTCATCGACGGACGCATCAGCGTGGGCGATTTCTTCGCCTTCACCACTTACGTCAGCATGGCGATCTGGCCCGTGCGGCAACTGGGGCGCGTGTTGACGGACAGCGGCAAGGCGGTGGTGGCCCTCACGCGCATCGACCACATCCTGACGACGCCGGAGGAGAGCGCCTCGCCGGTGCCGCCGGCAGGCCGCGCCAAGGGCGAATTGCGCATCGACAACCTGCAATTTCACTATGCGGAGAACGAACCGGTGCTGCGGGGCATCTCTCTGCACATCGCCGCCGGAGAGACTATTGGCCTCGTCGGCGCCCCCGGCTCCGGGAAATCGAGCCTCATCCGCGTGTTGCTGCGGCTTTACCCCTACCAAGGTGGCTCGGTGTGCCTCGACGGCACGGAAATCCAACACATAGACCGCAAGTGGCTGCGACGGCAGATCGGCGTGGTGCTGCAGGAACCCTTCCTCTACTCCAAGAGCGTGGCGGACAACCTGCGCGTGGCGCGCGCGGATGCACCGTTCGACCACTTGGTGGCGGCAGCTCAGGACGCCGCCGTGCATGACTCCATCATGGGCTTCGCCGACGGCTATGACGCCTTGGTGGGAGAGCGCGGCGTCACGCTCTCTGGCGGCCAACGCCAACGCGTCGCCTTGGCGCGGGCGCTGCTGAAGGATCCGCCCGTGTTGGTGCTGGATGATTCGCTGTCCGCCGTGGACACGGGCACTGAGCGACAGATTCTCGATGCGCTGGCGCGGCGGCGCGGCCGCCACACCACTATCGTCATCGCCCACCGGCTGTCCACGGTGACCCATGCAGACCGCATCTTGGTGCTGGACCGCGGCCGCCTCGTGCAGAGCGGCACGCATGAGGCGTTGGCGCGGGAGATCGGGCCGTATCGGCGCCTCTGCGAAATCCAAGGCGAACTCGACGCCGCCATCGCGGCGGACTTGAAGGCCAGCTCTGCAGCGAGCTGATGCGCAGCGCACAGGTTGATTGGACATGACTGACTACGACGACGAGAACTACCAAGACGGCATTGACGAGCGGCGCGCCGCGGCGCGGATGCAAACGCACCTGTGGAAGCGGCTCTTTGGCTACGCGGCGAACCACAAGCGCGACCTCGTGCTGTTGGGCGCCTGCAGCTTGGTGCCGGCAGTGGTGGAAACGCTCTACCCGCTCATCACCAAGGGCGTGCTGGACGACATCGAGGCCAACGGCGCCGACGCCAACCTGTGGCGGTGGGGCTTCTACTACCTCATCTGCACCGTGGCGCTATGCCTCTCCGTTGGCGGCTTCATCGCCGGCGCCGGCAAGATCCGCTGCCACGTGAGCCACGACATCCGCGCAGACGCCTTCAAGAACCTGCAGCGCCTGTCGTTCTCCTTCTATGACTACCGGCCGGTGGGCTGGCTGATGGCGCGCATGACCGCAGATTGCGAGCGCTTGTCGAATATTCTGGCGTGGGGCTTCATGGACTTCATCTGGGGCAGCGCGTTGATGCTTGGCATCACCATTGCAATGCTGGTGATCAACTGGCAGCTCGCGCTGGTGACGCTCGCGGTGTTGCCGGTGCTGTACTGGGTGTCGCTCAAGTTCCGCCGCCACGTCCTGGGGAGCGCCCGCGAGGTGCGGCGCGCCAATTCGCGCATCACCGGCGCCTACAACGAAGCCATCATGGGTGTGCTCACCAGCAAGGCATTCGTGCGCGAAGACGCCAACTTGGAGGACTTTCGCGGCCTCACAGGGCGCATGTTCGGCGCCTCCGTCACCAACATGACCTTGGCGGCCGTCTACTTGCCCATCGTCACCACCTTGGCAAGCCTCGCCATCGGCATGGTGCTCTTGGTAGGCGGCATCGACGTGTACTACGCCCCGTTGACGGTGGGCACGCTGGTCGCCTTCATGGCCTATGTGCGCCACTTCTTCGATCCAGTGGAGACATTGGGCCATTGGTTCGCGGAAATGCAGATGGCGCAAGCCTCCGCGGAGCGCGTTCTGAGCCTGATTGACGCCGAGCCAGCCATCGCGGACTCAGAGGACGTGCGCCGTGCCATGGCCACGCAGCGCCACGCCGGCGAACGGCGGCAAATCGCCATGGACGGCGGCCCGGCGCAGGTGTCGAGCATCGAGCTCAGGAATGTGAGCTTCGGCTACGACCCCGCGCACCCCGTGCTCAAGGGCGTCAACCTCACAGCGCAAGCCGGCGAGACAATCGCGTTGGTGGGGCCCACCGGCGGCGGCAAGAGCACACTCGTCAACATCGTGTGCCGGTTCTACGAGCCGACGACTGGCCAAGTGCTCATCAACGGCATGGACTACCGCACGCGCAGCCTGCGCTGGCTGCAATCGAACATCGGCATGGTGATGCAGAGCGCGCATGTCTTCAGCGGGCCGATTCTGGAGAACATCCGCTATGGAAGGCTGGACGCCACGGACGCCGAGACCATTGAGGCGGCGCGCATCGCCGGTGCGCACGACTTCATCACCGCGCTGCCGGATGCCTACCAAACAGACGTGGGCGAAGGTGGCGGCCGGCTCTCCGCTGGGCAGAAACAGCTCATCTCCTTCGCCCGCGCCATCTTGGCAGACCCGCAGGTGTTGGTGATGGACGAGGCCACATCCTCCGTGGACACCGAAACGGAACGCTTCATCCAGCAAGGCTTGGCGCGCGTGCTCGCCGGCCGCATCGCGTTCGTCATCGCGCACCGGCTCTCGACGGTGCGTCACGCCACGCGCATCGCGGTGGTGCATGGCGGCGAAATCGTCGAGGCCGGCAATCACGACGAACTCATCGCCGCGCAAGGGCGCTACGCGGAGCTCTATCGCCAGCAAAGCCTGCGCGAAGCCACGCGGGGTTGGGCGGCCCTGGAAGCCCGCGCCACCGCCATGCCGGACCGAGCTTGAGCGAAATCGTTTCGCGGGCGTTGGCATATGATGTGTCCGCTTTCAGAGGGCCGTGGAAGAGCTGTGAAGAAGGCGGTTTTGCACTGGGTGAAGCGCTCGCTGTTGGTTGGCGTTCTGTTCGTGGCCGTCGGGGCGAACGCCAGTGCGCCGGAGGGCGTGTTTTCCCAAGTGGTCGGTGCGGAGCTGCTTGATGGCGACGCAGGCAGGCCTTTGGGGGCGCAGCAGCGCCTGGCGCGGGTCGATGGCACCCAACTCGACCGCGCGCGGCGGCTGGTTCGACAGCGCCGCGCCGCGTCGGCGCTGTTCAATCTCATGGATGATGCCGTCTTCCCTGTGGTGTTTGAACGCACCGAGCCCAGTGCATCGGGCTATTCGTTGGCTGGGCGGATTGCCGATGCGGCCGGCGGTCACGTGGTGCTGGTAGTGAACGGGGACATGGTGGCTGGGAGAGTTTGGACGTCCGAAGCCAGCTACAGAATCCGCGCTGTCGACGCCGATCTGCATGTCATTGAGAAGATAGACCCAGCGTCCGCGCCCCCCTTGGCCGAGCCGCGGATTCCCTCGCTCGGAAGCCGCGCCCAGACGCCGCGAAAAAGCCGGTCCGCGGCGCAAGCGCAGGATGGGGTCGCGCAAATCGACCTGCTGGTCTTTTGGACGCCGGCGGCGCGCAGGGCGGTCCGTGGGCTGCAGCCCATGCAGATGAGGGTGAACCTGATGGTCGCCATTGCCAACGAAGCATACGCCGCCAGCGGCGTCGCCCAGCGCGTGCGGCTGGTGGGCGCGACGGAGGTGAACTATGAGGACGCCGTGGTCAGCGACATCGATCGCTTGGTGGATCCGGACGACGATTTCTTGAGTGAGGTGCATGTTATCCGCGACAGCTACGCCGCCGACTTGGTGAGCGGGATCGTCAGGTTTGGAAGTGGGTTGGGCGGCGTCGCGCAGCTCATGACGGAGCCAACCGCAGACTTTGCGCCCAGCGCCTTCAGTTTGGTGGGTGTGCATGCGCTGGAAACCACCTTGGCCCACGAACTTGGCCACAACATGGGCCTGAATCACGATCGCTACGTCGTTCAGGCCCAGCGCGACGAGTTGATTCGCGTCGGCCTGCTTTCGCCCGACGAAAAAATTGCGGTCTTTCCCTACAGCTATGGCTACGTCAATCAACGGGCGTTCAGCGGGGCCAGCCCCTGCTGGCGCACCATCATGGCGTATCCCGCTCAGTGCTACGACGCTGAACTGATACCGATCGATTTGCCCCGCTTCTCCAACCCCGATCAAAACTATCCGTCGCCAGACGGAGACCCGCTCGGCGTCCCTCTGGACACCCCCGTGACCGAATCGGAAGGGCCGACTCATTCGGTGCGCAGCCTCAACGAAGTGCGCCATGTGGTGGCCAGCTTCCGCGACGACGCCGATCGCTGCACCTTCACCCTGTCGCCGGGGGAAGTCGATATGCCGGCCGCCGGCGGCACCTTCGACATTCGCGTTGAAACCGGCGACGGCTGCTCTTGGAGGGCGCACCATCAAAGCGACTTCATCAGCCCGCACAGCAACGACGCCAACGCTGGCAGCGGCGAGGTGACCTACACAGCGCAACCCAACGCCGGCTTGGCGCGGGCCGGGGTGGCGTCCATTGCCGGCGAAACCTTCGCAGTGCGCCAAGCCGGGGAAGAGGCGCTGATTTCGGTCTGCCGGCGCACGCCGGCAGTGCGCGATGCAATCGTCTTGGAACTGGCCGGGAAAGCCTGCGAAGCGCTGACGGAGCAGGACTTGCAGCACATCTCCTCGCTGTCTCTTCGCGGCCGCCGCCTCGCCTCTTTGCGCCCCGACGACTTCCAAGGTCTCGTCAACCTTTCGCGGCTGCATCTGAGTGGGACGATCACGGACATCACACCCCTCGTCGGCCTCGTTGGCTTCAACCAATTGAGGGAGCTTGACTTGGCCAACAACGGCGTTCGGGACCTTGCGCCTTTGGCGAACTTGACGCAAATCGAGATTTTGAACCTGAGCCGCAACGCCATTGCCGACCTTGCGCCGTTGGCCGGCTTGACTAGGCTGAGCAATCTGAACCTGATGGACAACTCGATCTCGGACATCTCCCCCTTGGCCGGCTTGAACCTGCGTTCGCTGCTTCTAGGCAACAACGAGATCGAGGACATTTCGGCATTGGCCGACATGGCCCAGCTCCGCAATCTGGAACTGCGCGGCAACGCCATCACGGACATCTCGCCGTTGCTGGGCTTGAGAGGCTTGCTTGCGCTCGACCTGCGCGACAACCCGCTCAACGCCGCGGCCTTCGACACGCACATTCCGGCTCTGCAGGCCAGAGGCGTTACGGTGATTTTTGACGAACCCAAAGCCCTGTCGCAGCCGAGGCCGTGGTTGTTGCCGTGGCTGGTGCTGGATACTGAACAGCGGGACTGATCCCGTGATCCAGTCTCAAGGCGCAGCCAGCGGCGACGATCACGGCTTGGGCAAGAGAACCTGCGCCTGCAGATTCCGCCGGGGCCGCGCACTGCGTGCTTAGAGAAAAACGGACAGATCAACTTGCCATCGGCAGAGCGTTCGCTTGACACATCGGCGAGGCCAACGGAGCATGGCGTTCTTTGCGGACGACAGGGTTGCCTGAGATGAACCAACGCCAGATTGCCCGGCGCCCCTTGGCGATGTTGTGTGCAGCGCTCGCCGCCGCCATGGCGCTTGGCGCGGCGGCGGACGACCATTCCGCGGAGCGTTGCGACAAGCTCTACCGCCTGACGGATTTGGCCCATGCCATCGAACCCGGCATCACCGTGGCGGCCACGGACGAAGTGCCCGCGCACTGCCGCGTGCGCGGCGTGATCAACCGCGCCATCCGCTTCGAGGTGACCTTGCCACACGACTGGAACGGCCGGTTCATGTTCAACGCGGTTGGCGGCGCTGCCGGCGTCATCGGCGACACCACTAGCTTGCTCGGGCGTGGCTTCGCGCAAGCTTCGACGGACACAGGGCACAGCATCAGCGACGGCAACGCCCATCTCAGCCATCCCGAGGCGTCCATCGACTACGCTTATCGTGGCGTACACCTCGCCACGCTGGCCACGAAGCGAGTCGTCGCCCACTACTATGGGCGCGAAGCAGACCATGCCTACCTCGACGGCTGCTCCAATGGCGGCCGCGCTGCGCTGCTGGAGGCCATCCGCTTTCCAGACGACTACGACGGCATCATCGCCGGCGCCCCGGCGTTTCGATTCCAAGAGTTCGTGCCGTGGATGATCGGCATCCACCGAGCGCAGACCGAGAACCCGCTGGACCGGGACGCCTTGGTGGTGCTGGACAACGCTTCCCGCACTGCCTGCGACGCCTTGGATGGCGTCGAGGACGGCGTGATTGGGGATCCGCGGCAATGCACGCCAGACATTTACGATCTTGACGCGCTGCGCTGCGCAGAGGGCGAGGCTGATGGCTGCCTCACAGCCGGCCAGATTGAGACCGCCCGCTACATCTACGCAGACATGACCGACGGCGATGGCAACGTCCTGTCCCCCGGTGTGCCACCCGGCGCTGAAGCTGCCGGGGATTGGGCATTCTGGATGCTGCCCAATCCAACGTTGGGCGACGCGTTGGTCGGCGACACCATCAACGACATGCTTACCCGCATCATGCAGGACGCGCCCAGCGGGCTCGCCCCGGGCGGCCCGACCGCGCAGTTCGACGCGGACGCCTTCGACCCGATTGAAGACCGACACCGCATCGTGGCAGCCATGCGTCCATACGACGTGGGCACCGGAGACTTGAGCGAGTTCCGCGACCGTGGCGGCAAGTTGCTCATGTACCAAGGTTGGAACGATTTTCCGCTGCGCCCGCAACGGGCCTTGGCCTACTTGGCCGAAGTGGAGGCCGCGATGGGCGGCGCGGAGGAAACTGCCGACTTCTTCCGGCTCTTCATGGCGCCCGGCATGACACATTGCGCCGGCGGCCCCGGCGCATGGAACGCCGACTATGTGGATCCGCTCGTGCAGTGGCGCGAAGAGGGCACCGCCCCCGATCGCATCATCGCCACTCAACCCGGGGCTTCGCCGTTGCCCCACTTGGCGCCGGACGCGCGCGTCGCGCAGACCCGCCAGTTCACGCGGCCCCTTTGCATGCATCCAGAGGCGGCGCAGTACGACGGCGAAGGCGACCCGAACGATGAGGCGAGCTTCCGCTGCGTGGCGCCCTGAGCGCTTGAGTTAGCTGGCGAGCGCGGCCCCGGCGGGGCGGCCGCGCTGCGCCCCCCTGCCCTCACTCCGGCAGCGGCTCCAAATCATCAAACCAGTAGATGCGGTGATCCGGCGGCAGCGGCTCGAGCCGCTCAAGCCGCGGTGCCATGTCGCGTAGCTGGCTGAACATCAGCTTCACATAAGGGTCTTGCGCCGCCTCGGACGCCGGCAACTCGCTCAAGTCCTCCAGTATGGTGACGCACCACCAGAATACATCCTCACCCGGCAGGGGCTCCCGCCCGCTGGGCCGATCCTCGACAGCATCGAAGCCCCTGTGGACATCATCCAGAAACGCCGCCACCTCCGCGTTGCCCAAGAGCTTGGGCGACGCCCGCTTGGCAATGTCGACCATCCGCCGCCGATGCTGTTCCATGAATGCCCGCGCCTGCATCGCCCCGCCCTCGCTCTTTGCCGGGGCCAAGTGTCAGGCTTAGGCGCATCGCGCACAGTCAGCCCCGTCTGCGATGGGCGTGCGCCAAGGCAGGGTGAGCGGGTGCGAAAAGCGCCGGCAGCCGGAATCGCCGCTACGAGAGAGGCGGCGAATAGACGAAGCGGGGTGTCGAGGCGAAGCTCCTTCATTCGATTGCGCATGCCGCCCTTTGCAGACACATGGAGAAAGAACTTGGAGGAGAAGGGTTTGAAGTTAGGGGCCTCCAAAACTACTCGTGGTAGTTACAAAAAAGGTGAGTGTCAGAAAACTTTGTGTGTGAGCTGATTTACAAAATCAGGGAATCCGTTCCCTAGTTTGCGAGCGAACCTCGCGATAGACCCATGCCAGTCGGCGGCGTCCCCGATCCAAGGGCGTCGTTGGATGGCTGACTGGCATCACGAGGATCACAGCGTCGAGTAACACGGGCACTGTGATACGCTGGCCCGAAGCTCGCTACGAGGATAGGACGATGACCCTTGAGCAAGCGGTGTGGGTGGATCCGGAGCGCATGAGCGGCGCACCATGTTTCCGGGGCAGCCGCCTGCCAGTACAGCAATTGTTCGACTGGCTCGCAGATGGCGTATCGCTGGACGAGTTCATTGAGGATTTCCAGATTGACAGGGCCGCCGCGGAGGCAGTCTTGTGCGCGGCTGGTGCCGAGCTTGGTCGCCTGACGGCGCTAGGCGTGCGGCCTGCGGAGTGAAAGTTCTGCTCGACGTCGGCATTTCGCCGCGCGTACTGCGGACAAACGCCTAGCGCAGCAGCAGGCCCCTCTGCCGCTTGCCGTTGTTGCGGTAGACGACAATCGCCTCAGTGCGCTCCGAGCAGCCATCCACCGCATCGCCAGCGCCATCCTAGAAACGCCGGCTGGTGCCGACCAACTCATTGCGACCCGTCCCGATGGAGATGGGCACTATTAGTAGCGCGACTTCGTCAATCGACGGCGATGCATTGGTCCCCTACTACAAGCCATCGCACCATGCGTGTCGCTGTTTCCTTGGCGGTTTTGGGCATTCCGCGCTGTCGCGACGCGGTTCTTGACCTCAGGCCGCGTGTAGGAAGAGATGCACTGTCAGGGCTGCAAATGCACCTTAATCGAGCGGGTGGACTTGTCGAGGGCCGCGTCGAAGGCCATGTTGACGTCTTCCAGCGCGAAACGGTGGGTCACTAGGCTCCGCGCCGCGGCGGCGTACTCCGCGACGACTTCCAAGGCCACCGCGTAGTCGGCGCGCCCTTCACTGGCGGCGTAGGTCATGGAGCCGATGATCTCCACTTCGTTCAGCGCCAAGTGCAGCGGATTCACCTTTGCCTCAGTGACGGTGAAGACGCCGAGCACGATCACACGCCCCTTGGGCCGCACCATGCCTTGGGCGAGGGCCAACGTATCGCCGTGGCCACCCACGGTTTCAACGGCGACGTCGATGGCGCCGTCGGCGATGAGTTCCTTCATGCGGGCTTGGCCGGCAGCGTCTTCGCCGACCACCTCCGCGGCGCCCAAGCGCAGCGCCGCTTCGCGCTGATGCGGATGCCGCGCCAAGACGATGGCTTGGGCGCCATTGGCGCGCGCGGCAAGAATCGCGGTGAGGCCGATGCTGCCGGCGCCGACGATGAAGACCGTCTCCGAACCCTTGAGGCGCGCCTTGTCGTAGCCATGCACCGAGCAGGCGAGCGGCTCGGCCAACGCCGCGCCTTCCGCATCCAAGCTGGCCGGCGCGGCGAACACGTTGTGCGCCGGGGCGTTCACATATTCGCTCATGCCGCCGTCCACGCCCTGCCCCACCAAAGAGCGGCCAGCGCAAACGTGGTAATCACCCGATGCGCAGAAGCGGCAGAAACCGCATCGCAGGAGCGGCTCGATGCCAACCAAATCCCCTTCTCTGACATGGTGGACGCCGGCGCCCACGGCACTCACGACGCCGCCGATTTCGTGGCCGGGAGCAATCTCCGGGGTCGCCGGGAAATCTCCGCGGTAGAAGTGCAAGTCTGATCCGCAGATGCCGACGCTGCCCACCGCCACCTGCACTTCGCCCGACGCCGGCGCGGGCACCGAGCGCTCGGTAACAGTTAACACTCCAGCCTCCGTCCAACGGGCGGCCTTCCCCTTGAGCCCCATCGATGTGCTCTGCCCGGCCCCGTCGCCTATTTCGGCGCTCGCGCTCGCCGATGAGCGACGGGGCACGCCGAGGGCTGCCAGCTTCGCCGCCATGTCCTCGGCGGAGGTCGCCGGGCGGACAGCGCGATCGACGGCGAGAATGACGCGGCCTTGGCCGATGTAGAAGGTGTGCCGCGCGGCGAAGCCCCGCTCCGTCAACACGCCATAGGCATCGGCCGTTTCCTTGGTGGGATCGCTCAAAAGCGGAAAATCTGCCTTGTTCTCCGCCGCGAAGCCGATGTTGTCCTCAATGGGATCCACACTCGCCATGAAATAGCGGGCGTCGAACGCCTTCAACAGGTGGCCGTTCTCCGCGAGGGATTTGCATTCGATGGTGCAGCCGCGGGTGTACGCCTTGGGGAACCACGCAAGCACCACGGCCTGCGCACCGCCATCGCTCACCAAGTCTGAGAGCCGCCAAGTGGCGCCGTCCGTGCCTTGCAAGGCGAAGTCCGGCGCGATGTCGCCCACTTCAAGATCGGCCCACAGCGTGGGCGCCAGCAAGGTGACCAGCACGCCGGCAAGGAGGGCAGCAACCCACGCCCGAGGAGTGCGGCAAGCCACCGAGCGGCGTGGCATGACGCTCACATCCATGACAGATCCAAATCTGCGATGGGCAGCGATCTCGCGCGCTTGCCGGTGGCGCGCCAGATGGCGTTGCACGCCGCCGGCGTGGCCGGCGACAACCCCGGCTCGCCAACGCCGCCCCACATGGCGCCGCCAGCTAAGGCGAGGTGAGCCTCCACGGCTGGCATGCCGCACTCCGTCCACCCAAAACTCGTTCATGGCACCCTCCCCCAAACCCCGCTTCAATCATACGCCGAGGCATGACCAAATCCCAACGAGCGATCACTGCCTACCTCGTAGGGGCATAGGGCATGCTGCTCTGGCTGAATTCACCCGCCATCTAGCCGCACACGTCGGCAAAGCGGAGGAGAACATCTTGGGAGCGACGCATGTCACCGTCACCATTCGCAATCCGGCCGATCCGTCGAAGAGCTGTGATGGCTTGTTTCTCGTGGATGCGGGCGCCACGGATTCGCTCGTGCCGCGGTCTTGCATCAAGGCGATTGGCGTCGAGCCGGAACGCCAGCGGGTATGCGAGACCGCGGACGGCCGCGAGGTGCGGATGGATTTTCGCTCGCGCCTTCATGAGTTCATGGGCGACCTGACAGCCGGCCGTGTAGTTGTCGGCGCAGACGACGTTGAAACCCTGCCGGGTGTGACCGCATTGGAGTCAGCTGGAATCGAGGGCGATCCGGTGAATCAACGCCTGAACCGCCCCCCGGCCCTGCGCTTGAAGCGCTTCGCGCCCATGCAGCCTTCATCCATGCAGGACGCGAAGGAAGGGCATTTGCGGTAGAGCGGTTGCTTCTGTTTGGCAAGCAATGGGTAGCGCGCCCTAAGGCGGCAGTGGCTGATGGCGCGCCGCGGGGCGACCTGCGAGAGCTGTTCGCAGGCAAGGTTGAGCACTGCCCCGAGCAGTGACCGCGCCGCAATTCCGACGGCTGGCATCACGCCTTCAACAGCAGCACGGCGACCCGGGCAATCTCGCTGAAGTGCGCGTCGAACGTCAGCACGGTGGCACCCGCGTGAATGGCGGTCGCTGCAATCCAGATGTCGTTAGTGGGCAGCGGAGTGCCCTTGCGCCTCAACTCGACGAAGATCTCGCCGTAGATACGGGCGACATTGCCGTCCACATCCAGTGTTTCAACGGCCGGGTGATCGAGGAATAGCGCGAGCGCCTGCACGTTTCGCTCCACCTGATCGCCCAACAGGAAGCCGGCCCAGAGTTCACCGCACACCACATTCGGCAGGCCGACCCAGTCGGCTTGGTCGATGCAGTCTATTGTTCGACCGTGGCCTCTTTGGAAGTTGCTGTATGCGGACGTGTCAACGCAGAGCCGGTTCATCGCCACATCGGCTCGTCAATCTCTCCGAGCGGCGCGACGGCTTGCTCGAACTGCTTGAACTCCGCTTCGCTCCAAGTGCCGGCCAGATCCCTAAGCCCGTTGGAGCGCACCGCGGCGCTTGGCACGCCCAACGCGTTGCGCAACAGGGCCAACACCGTCCGGTTCAAGGAGACGCCCCGTCGCGTTCGTTCCCTGTCCAGCGCTTGGGCCAATTCAGCAGGGACGTTGCGAATCGTCATGGTCTTCATGGAAACTAGCCCGATGTGATGTCACTTGAATGCATCCTATGCAGTCAAGCAATGGCAGTCAATGAGGTGCGCTCGACCGAACACATGCTGGGCCGCCCGGCAGCGCGGGAGTTGCGCTTGGTGGCCAGCCCCTTCGATTGCGTCGACCGGCATCAATCGCAACAACAAGGGCCGGCCATGCCGCGATGCTTCGTCTCTCCAATTCCACACCGTTCTTGATGCGGCCATGTTGGTCTTGTGCAGCGGTCCTGCTGTCTGTCGCTTCACCTCGTCACCGCGTGAGAGTCGATCCCGCGCCCGGTCGCTGTATCGTCGTTCTAATCAAAGCTCTGTCCACCGCCTTTGGAAGCCAGCATTTTCGAGTATTGTGGTGACGCTCCAGACAGTGCCGATCATTGGCATCACACAGCGGCTTCGTTGAGCGGGCAGCGCGCCAGCCGCGCCAATGCCTACCAAGGCAGCCGGTCCAAGTCCACGTTGCCGCCGGACAGCACGATGCCGATGCGCGGTTTGGCGGTGCTCGCCAGCGTGCTCAGCCCCCCTTCCAGCAACGCCGCCAACGGCACGGCTGCCGAGGGTTCCACAACCAATTTCATGCGCTCCCAAAGCAAGCGCATGGCGGCGACGATGGCGTCTTCACTCACCGTCACCACATCGTCCACCAAGCGCTGCATGAGGGCGAAGTTGCGTTCCCCAACCGAGGTGAGCAGCCCGTCCGCGATGGTGCGCGGCGATGTGGACGGCAGCCGTTTGCCGGCGCGGAAAGAACGGAAGGCGTCATCCGCGCCGGCGGGTTCCACCGCCACCATGCGCGCCTCTGGGAGAAGCGCCTTCACCGCCAAGGCGGCGCCGGCGGTCAGGCCACCGCCGCCGATGGGGGTGAGCACGATGTCTAGGCTTCCTGCCTGCTCGATGAGTTCCTTGGCGGCGGTGCCCTGCCCGGCGATCACCCTCCCATCGTCATACGGATGCACAACCGTCGCGCCCACTTCACCCACAATGTCGCTGAGCGCAGCTTCACGGGCCTCGAGGGTCGGCTCGCAGAGGCGCACCGCGGCACCATAGCCGGCCACCGCCGCCTGCTTCACCGCGGCGGCGTTGCGCGGCATGGCCACATGGCAATTGACGCCCCGCAGCCGCGCAGCCAAGGCCAACGCGGCGGCGTGGTTGCCGGATGAATGTGTGGCCACCTCGTGCGCCGCCGCCGCGTCATCCAGCGCGAACACGGCGTTGCAGGCGCCACGAAACTTGAACGCGCCAGTGCGTTGGAAGTTCTCGCACTTGAAGAAGAGCTTGGCGTGGCAACGCGCGTCCAAGGCGGACGAATGCTGCACCGGCGTGCGCGTCGCATGGGGCGCAATGCGTGATGCCGCGGCGCACACGTCGCCGTAGTCCGGCAGATCCGCGAGTGGCTCCGCGGCCCCGTGCTGGCGGGGCGACGTCAAGCGCTGGTCACCGCCGCGCCCCGCCTAGCCACCGCGCCGCGCGGCGAAGAAGGCCGCCAGCAACGCGCCGCACGGCACCGCCAGCACCCCCCCTGTCACCGCCACCCGGTGGTTGTAGACGGGACCCGCGCCAGCGCACTGCGGAGTGCCGACGGCCGGCGTCAGCAACGCCGTCGCGCCAGCCTTGGGCTCGGCCGCACCGAACACCAACCGCTCGATGCGCGCATGCAGCATGGCGCCGACGCACATGGTGCAGGGCTCGACGGTGGCATACAGCGTCACGCCCGGCAGCCGATAGTTGCCCACCGCGCGGGCCGCGGCGCGCAGCGCCACGATCTCGGCATGGGCTGTGGGATCGCATGTGGTGATCGGCTGGTTGCCGCCAACGCCGATGACGGCGCCGTCGCGCACCGCCACGGCGCCTACCGGCACTTCTTCGCGATCGGCCGCGCCCTGCGCCGCGGCAAGAGCCGCCTGCATCCAACGTTCGTCGTCAGGCACCGCCACCACGGTCATTCCCACTCGATGGTCGCCGGCGGCTTGTTCGAGACGTCATAGACCACCCGCGAGACGCCCGGCACTTCGTTCAAGATGCGCGTCGCCGCGCGGCCAAGCAAGTCGTGCGGCAACGGCGCCCACCGGGCGGTCATGAAGTCCACCGTTTCAACCGCTCTGAGCGCGATGACATGTTCGTAGCGCCGCGCATCCCCCACGACGCCCACCGACGCCACCGGCAGATACACCGCGAACGCTTGGCTCACCTTGTCGTAAAGCCCGGCGCGGCGCAGTTCATCGATGAACAGGGCGTCCGCCTGGCGCAGCACCGCCAGATACTCGCGCCTCACCTCGCCAAGCACCCGCACCGCTAGGCCTGGCCCCGGGAACGGATGGCGCAGCACCAGTTCCCGCGGCAGGCCCAGGGCAAGGCCCACCTCGCGCACTTCGTCCTTGAAGAGATCGCGCAGTGGCTCGACCAAGCCCAAGCGCATCCGGTCCGGCAGCCCGCCCACGTTGTGGTGCGATTTGATCACATGCGCCTTGCCATGCGCGGACGCGGCAGACTCGATGACGTCCGGGTAGATCGTGCCCTGCGCCAGCCAGCGCACATCCAGCAAGCCTTCCGCAGCGCGCTCGAAGGCCTCCACGAAGGCAGCGCCGATGGCTTTGCGCTTGGCTTCCGGGTCAGTGAGCCCAGCCAAGGCCGCAAGAAAGGCGTCGCTGGCATCCACGGTGACCAGCTTGAGATTCAGCGCGTTCGATGCGCCCCCCGCGAAGGCCGCCTCCACTTCCTCGCGCTCGCCCAAGCGCAGCAATCCGTTGTCCACGAAGACGCAGGTGAGCCGGTCGCCGATGGCGCGCTCGATGAGCGCCGCCGCGACGCTGGAATCCACGCCGCCCGACAAGCCAAGCACCACGCCATCCTCACCCACTTGGCGGCGTATTCGCGCCACGCTCTCGTCAATGATGCGGGCCGGCGTCCATGCGCCCTCGCAACCGCAGATGTCCCGCGCAAAGCGGCGCACAATCTCGGCGCCGCGGCGGGTATGCGTGACCTCTGGGTGGAACTGCACGCCGTAGAAGCGGCGCTCCGGGTGGGCCATGGCGGCCACCGGTGCGCTAGGGGTGCTGGCGGTGATGCAAAAGCCGGGCGGGAGAACGCTCACCCGGTCTCCATGGCTCATCCACACGGCCAAGGCGCCGCCCTCGCCGAGGCCATCGAGGAGACCCTGCGCATCGTTGATGTCCACGTCCGCAGGGCCGAACTCGCGCCGCTCGGAACGCTCCACAACGCCACCGAGTTGCCCGGCCATGGCGTGCATCCCGTAGCAGATGCCCAGCACGGGAACGCCGGCGTCGAACACGGGCTGTGGAATGCGCGGTGCCTGCGCCGCGGTGGTCGTCTCCGGCCCGCCGGAGAGCACGATGCCCCGCGGCGCCACGTCTTGGAAGCGCACTGCCGGCGCATCCCAAGGCAGTATCTCGCAATAGACGCCGGCCTCGCGCACGCGACGGGCGATGAGCTGCGTGGTCTGCGACCCGAAGTCCACAATCAGCAGACGTTCGGCGCGTGCGTCGGTCACAGCGCTGGATCCACTTTCCGGCGCCACCGCGTAGCCGCCATCGATCCGCTAGTTGATGGGATAGTTCGGCGGCTCCTTCGTCATGGGCACGTCATGCGCATGGCCTTCAGCGAGGCTGGCCGCCGAGATCTTCACGAAGTTGGGCGCGGTGCGCATGGTTTGGATGTCCGGTGAGCCGGTGTAGCCCATCGCAGCGCGCAGCCCACCCATCAGCTGATGCACGATGGGGCTGGCGGGGCCGCGATACGGCACACGCCCTTCAATGCCTTCCGGCACGAGTTTGTCCCGGTCTCCCTCCGGTTCTTGGAAGTAGCGGTCGCTGGAGCCGAAGCGCTCGGCCATCGCGCCCACCGACCCCATGCCGCGATAGGACTTGTAAGTGCGGCCTTGGTACAGCTCCACTTCCCCCGGCGCTTCGTCGGTGCCGGCCAAGAGGGCGCCCACCATCACCACGCTGGCGCCGGCGCCCACCGCCTTGGCAATGTCGCCGGAGTAGCGCACACCGCCATCCGCCACCACCGGGATGTCCGCCGCGTTGGCCTCCTCCGCCACCTGAGCCACCGCGGTGATCTGCGGCATGCCGATGCCGGCCACCACCCGCGTGGTGCAGATGCTGCCCGGGCCGATGCCAACCTTCACCGCGTCCACACCCGCGTCGATGAGTGCCTTGGCGCCATCCTGAGTGGCGATGTTGCCCCCCACGACCGGCATGCGCGGGTACTTTTGCTTAATCCAGCTAATGCGGTCCAGCACTCCTTGCGAGTGTCCGTGCGCCGTGTCCACCACCAGCACGTCAGCATCCGCCTCCACGAGCGCCGCCACGCGGTCATCCGCATCGTCGCTGACGCCGACGCTCGCCGCCACGCGCAGCCGGCCTTGGTTGTCCTTGGAGGCATTCGGGAACCGCTGCGCCTTGGTGATGTCCTTTACCGTGACCATGCCGGTGAGGCGAAAGGCGTCATCGACGATCAACACCTTCTCGATGCGGTGCTCGTGCAGGAGCTCGGTAATCTCGCCAAAGCTCGCGCCTTCGCGGGCCGTGATGAGCCGCTCGCGAGGCGTCATCACGTCCGCCACCCGCGCATCGAGCCGCTGCTCGAAGCGAATGTCGCGGCTGGTGACGATGCCAAGCAACGCCTCGCCCCGCACCACCGGCACGCCGGAGATGTTGTGCTCCATGGTGAGCGACAACAGGTCTCGCACGGTGCGCTCCGGTGCGATGACCACTGGGTCTCGAATGATGCCGCTCTCGTACTTCTTCACCGTGCGCACTTCCCGCGCTTGCGCTTCCAGCGCCATGTTCTTGTGTACGACGCCGATGCCGCCTTCCTGTGCCATGGCGATGGCGAGGCGGCTCTCGGTGACGGTGTCCATCGCCGCGGACATGAGCGGAATGGCAAGGCGGATGCCGCGCGTCAGCTGGGTCTGCAACGCCACCTCGGAAGGCAACACTTGCGAATAGGCAGGGAGCAGCAGAACGTCGTCGAAGGTGAGGGCTTCCTGAACTATCCGCAGCATGGCGACACCTTGGGGCGCAAAAGCGAAGGTTACGGGGATTGGGGGACGGTGGCAAAAGAGAATGTCGGCAGGACGCGCTGCAGCAACAAGGCAATGGCGGCCGCTAACTCTCTTCCGGCGTCCCTTCGGCGTCGCTCGGCGGCACAAGCAGCCAACCGTTCACCGTGAACCGGGAATCCGCGAAGTCGTCCGCGCCAGCCACCGGAAGGACTTCGTGATAGCAATCACTGGGGAAGAAGATGAGGCTGTTGTGCAGGGGCTCGATGCGCGTGAACACCCCCAACTCGAAGCGGACGGCCGCACGGTCTGTGTCATAGAGCAGGAGCTCCCCGCCATCGAATGGGCGCGGCTCGCGGTGGAAGTAATAGACGTAGCTGAGCCGGCGACGGGCAAAATTGCCCTCGGTGCGGTCGCGATGGAGGCGGAAGAAATCGCCGTTGCCATGCGCCGTCACATTCAGATGAAACTCACAGGCACCCGCATCGAGGTCCCACACCGGCAGCTGCGCGAGCGCCGTCCGCGCCGCGGCAAGGAGCTTTGGCTGGAACCACGGCATGATGGCGGCGCAATCCTCTTGGTTGACGACCGACGCGCGCCGCTCCTCTTGTTCCACGCTACTCGGCGCTTCGTCGCGCTTGACCCGGGCCGGCACGAACCGGCCGCGCTGCCGCAGTGTCAGCGTCCACAGTTCGGCTAACTCCTCCGACGTGAGAAATCCTGGCATTCTGGCGAACGGCACCGGCACAACGCCGCTCGGCGGTGGCGCCCTCCGCGTGTCGGCGCCGCTCAAGACGGCGCTCGCCCAACTTGCGAACGGGTGCCCGAGGCGCAGGGCGACGATGCGCTGGTAGGTGGCCAGCGCGGCAGCGAGGTGGCCCTGCCGTCGTTGCACCAAGGCGAGCTTGAGCAGCACCGCCACATCGTCTGGACGCTCCGCGAGTTCGCGTCGCAGCGTTGTTTCCGTGCGGGCGAGAAGGCCATTGCTGCCGAACAGGCCAAAGGCGTCATCTTTCATCGACAGCCCCCTGCCGCCCCGCATTCGGCAGCCATCCTATCGCCCGGACAGGCACTCGCAGCGCCGAAGCAGCCCCTCGCACCGCGCGCCTACCTTACGGCACGCGGTTCACGGGACGCCACGCAGGCGAAACAGCGTGCGACGCAGCGAGGCTGGGCAGTGAGTGCCCCGGAGAGAATGCATGCGCTGAGCGTTGTACGCAGGCCGCGGCCTGCGCCGAAAGGGAACGGCGCAGGCTCGCATCACCCGTTAGGCCCCCGCGTCAAGCGTGGGGATGCACATGCATCTTGGGCCCGTAGATGGTGTTGACATAGTGGCCAGCGGCAACGCTTTGCAACTCGGCCTCACTCAAGTTCGCCGCTGGCGGCAGAACGAGGTGCGCCGTCGTCGCCGTGTCTTCGTGGACGGCGACAGACACGGACTCGGGCACGTCAATGCCGAGCGCGTCCTTGATGGCGGTTTTCGGATCGTCGATCAATTGGGCGCGGAAGCCTTCGTCCCGCGCTGCCCTGCCGATGAGCTCGGCGCGCATTTCCTCGTGGGTCTTCATGGTCTGTCCTCAGTGTGGCGTTGCGAACCCATCACCACACAACAAGCGCTCTCCCGTTCGCTTGCCGATGGACGCTACGCCGACGCGGACGGCATGTCAACGCCAAGCCGGCACCGGCGCTCTGGTCTAGTCGTGCCCGTGGGGATAAGGGTTGAGGTGGGTGTGGGGCTGGGAGCCATAGAAGTGCTTTATCCTGTGGCCGCCGACAACGCTTGCCAACTCGGCGTCGCTCAAGTTCGCCGCCGGCGGCAGGACGAGATGCGCCGTCGTCGCCGTGTCTTCGTGGACGGCGACGGACATGGACTCGGGCACGTCAATGCCGAGCGCGTCCTTGATGGCGGTTTTCGGATCGTCGATCAGCTGGGCGCGGAAGCCTTCGTCCTGCGCTGCCTTGCCGATAAGCTCGGCGCGCATTTCCTCGTGGGTCTTCATGGTCATGACTTTTCCTCAAGCGGCGCCGCGACTTCCAGCACCACAAACAAGCGCTCTCCCGTTCGCTCGCCGAGTGATGTTAGCCGACGCCATTGGGATGTCAATGCCAAAACCATCGCCCATCGCTGGGCAATTCCGTGTGCCAGTGTTGATGCGCCGAGCGTTGTGCGCGGGCCGCGGCCTGCGCCGAAAGGGAACGGCGCAGGCGCGACGCTACGCCGATGCCGAGGGAGCGTCAACGCCAACCCGCGTTCCCGCATCGGCGGCCCGCGCCCAAGCAAGGGCGCAGGCTCGCATCAATGCTCGTCATGTTGAAGACTATGTTGGTGGGCTTCCATGCCAATGGTGCTTGCCCCCGTAAACCGACTCCCCGTGGCCAGCAGCCACCGCCGCCAACTCGGAGTCGCCCAGCTGCGGCGACGGCGGCAGAACGAGGTGCGCCGTCGTTGCCGTGTCCTCGTGGACGGCGACGGACACGGACTCGGGCACGTCAATGCCGAGCGCGTCCTTGATGGCGGTTTTCGGATCGTCGATCAGTTGGGCGCGGAAGCCTTCGTCCTGCGCTGCCCTGCCGATGAGCTCGGCGAACATTTCCTCATGGGTTTTCGTCGTCATGGCTTTTCCTCAAAGTGGTGTTGGGAGCCCGTCACCACCAACAAGCGCTCTCCCGTTCGCTCAAGGGGCGACGCTACGCCGACGCCGAGGGAGCGTCAACGCTAACCGGCGCACCGGCGTTAGCAGCCCGCGCCCAAGCAAAGGCGCAGGCTCGCGTCAAATGCCCGTCATGTTCAAGGCTTCAAGACCATGTTGGGCCTTTCATGCCAATGAGTTTGGTGGTCGCGCCGCCTTCAACGAGGAAGCGCACGCCGCAGGCGTCGGGCGCGGCAGCGACAATGGAACTAAGGAGCGGCGGCTTCGCCCAAGTCGAAGTCCGCGTCAATGGTGAAGGGGGCTTGCTGCGTGGCCACGGCCGGAACCTTCAGTGATTGCCCCATCGGTCATCGTGGGGGGAGTGGGGCAGCGCTCCGTATACGGTGGGGGCCATCACATGGCCAGCGGCAACGCTTGCCAGATCGGCGTCGCTCAAGTTCGCGGCCGGCGGCAGCACGAGGTGCGCCATCGTCGCCGTGTCTTCGTGGACGGTGACGGACACGGACTCCGGCACGTCAATGCCGAGCGCATCCTTGATGGCCGCCTTCGGATCGTCGACAAGCTGGGCGCGGAAGCCTCCGTCCTGCGCTGCTCTATCGATGAGCTCAGTTCGCATCTCGTCGTGGGTCTTCGTCGTCATGGGTCTTCCTCGGTGTAATGCTGCGACTTCCAGCACCACAAAACATAGTGCTCACCCGTTCGCTCAACGAGCAACTCCACGCCGACGGAGCGTCAACGCCAACCCGCGTCCCGGCGATGGCAGCCCGCGCCCAAGCAAGGGCGCAGGCTCCCATCAATGCTCGTCTTGTTCAAGACCATGTTGGGCCTTCATGCCAATGAGGCGGCATCTGGCCTTCGTAAACCGACTCCGAGTGGCCAGCGGCCACCGCTGTCAACTCGGCGCTGCTCAACTGCGGCGATGGCGGCAGAACGAGGTGCGCCGTCGTTGCCGTGTCCTCATGGACGGCGACGGAAACGGATTCAGGCACGTCGATGCCAAGCGCGTCCTTGATCGCCGCCTTCGGATCGGCCATCAGCTGGGCGCGGAAGCCTCCGTCCTGCGCTGCCCTGCCAATGAGCTCGGTACGCATTTCCTCGTGGGTCTTCGTCGTCATGGCTCTTCCTCAAAAGTGGCGTTGGCACAACCCATCACCACTAAAACTAAGCGCTCTCCCGTTCGCTCAAGGGCGATGTTACGCCGACGCCGAGGGAGCGTCAAAGCCAACCCGCTACAGACGTTGGCATGTTCCTTTGCGCTCTTTTTGACCGCCAAGAGCGGCCGCCAAAGCCCAAGGCGGCCTGCGCCTAAGCGCAAGCTGACGCCGCATCGCTAATCGCGATGGAAGTGCTGTAGTTCGCCCGTGTAGGCGGCGCGCGCCCAGTTCCAATCGCCGTGGCCAGCGGCCACCGCTGCCAACTCGGCCTCGCTCAACTGCGGTGACGGCGGCAGAACGAGGTGCGCCGTCGTCGCCGTGTCTTCATGGACGGCGACGGACACGGACTCGGGCACCTCAATGCCAAGCGCGTCCTTGATGGCCAACTTCGGATCGTCGATCAGCTGGGCGCGGAAACTCGCGTCCTGCGCTGCCCTGCCGATGAGATCTGCCCGCATTTCGTCGTGGGTCTTCGTCGTCATTGCTTCTCCCTAAGGTGTGGTGTCGGGGCTTCCATCACCACCGAACAAGTGCTCTCCCATTCCCTCGCCAGCGACGCTACGCCGCCGCCATGTCAAACGCCAGCCAGCCCGCCGGTTTGGGCAGGTTCCCCGTAACGGCGCGGCTGAAGGGCAGCGCCGGCCTGCCATCACCTATGGGTGGAAGTGCGGCAGGGGGCTTGGGTCATAGGCGCTCGTGGATATTCTGTGGCCAGCAGCAACGCCAGCCAACTCATCGTCGCTCAGCCGCGCCGTTGGCGGCAGGACGAGGTGCGCCGCCGTTGCCGTGTCCTCATGGACGGTGAGGGACATGGACTCAGGCACCTCAATGCCGAAGGCGTCCTTGATCGCCGCCCTTGGATTGTCGATCAACTGGGCGCGGAAGCCCGCGTCCGTCCCTGCCCTGCCGATGAGCTCGGCGCGCATTTCGTCATGGCTTTTCGTCGTCATGGCTTTTCCCCAATGTGGTGTTGGCAACCCATCTCCACTGAACGAGCGCTCTCCCTCCGCTTAAAGGGGCGACGCTACGCCCATGCCGAGGGAGTGTCAACGCCGAGCCACGTCCGGCGTTGCCAGCCCGTGCCCAAGCAGCTCCCATCACACGTCAATGCGTATGGGGCGGGGGCGTTTTGTCGTAAAGATGCCGGGAACTGGCCGCTATGTCGTGGCCAGCGGCAACGCTTGCCAACTCGGCGTCGCTCAACTGCGGCGACGGCGGCAGAACGAGGTGCGCCGCTGTCGCCGTGTCCTCATGGACGGCGACGGACACGGACTCGGGCAGGTCGATGCCGAGCACATCCTTGATTGCCGCCTTCGGATCGTCGACAAGCTGGGCGCGGAAGCCTTCGTCCTGCGCGGCCCTGCCGATGAGCTCGGCGCGCATTTCGTCGTGGGTCTTCGTCGTCATGGCTCTTCCTCAAGGCGGTGTTGGAACTTCCAGCAACACCTCCGAACAAGCGCTCTCCCGTTCGCTCGTCGGGCGACGATATGCCGACGCTGAAGGCATGTCAAGGCCAAACCGCACTGCCGACTTTGGCATGCTCCTTGTGCCCATCTTGGCGCCGCGGAGCGAGCGCCAAAACCTAGATCAGCCCCCAACGCCGGCCGCGCCCAAACACGGCGCAGGCTCGCCTCACACGCTAAACGTTGGTGTGCGTGTGGCGCAGCGGCGTGCTGTCGTACATGCTCCTAGTCATCGCGTGGCCAGCAGCGACGCCGGCCAAATCAGCGTCGCTCAGCCGTGCCATTGGCGGCAGGACGAGATGCGCCGCCATTGCCGTGTCCTCATGGACGGTGACGGACACGGACTCAGGCACCTCAATGCCAAGCGCGTCTTTGATGGCCAACTTCGGATCGTCGATCAGCTGGGCGCGGAAACTCGCGTCCCGCGCTGCCCTGCCGATGAGCTCGGCGCGCATTTCGTCGTGGGTTTTCGTTGTCATGGCTTCTCCTTAACGTGTGGTGTTGGGGCTTCCATCACCACCGAATAAGCGCTCTCCCGTTCGCTTGCCGGCGACGTTACGCCGTCGTCGCCGAAGTTTCAACGCCAACCTGCCCACCGGCGTGGGCAGGTTCCCGTGACGGCAGGCTGAAGACAGCGCCGGCCCGCAATCACCTAAGGGTGGATGTGCGGCAGGGCGCTTCGGTCGTAGGCGCTCCTCGAGATTCTGTGGCCAGCAGCAACCCCGGCCAAATCATCGTCGCTCAGCCGTGCCATTGGCGGCAGGACGAGATGCGCCGCCATTGCCGTGTCCTCGTGGACGGTGAGGGACAGGGACTCCGGCACGTCGATGCCGAGCGCGTCCTTGATGGCCGCCTTTGGATCGTCGATCAGCTGAGCGCGGAAACTCGCGTCCCGCTCTGCCTTGCCGATGAGCTCGGCGCGCATTTCGTCGTGAGTCTTCGTCGTCATGGTTTCTCCTTTCGACGCGACGCTGCAAGCGCCGTCGCCACACACAAGCGTTCTCCCATTCGCTCGGTGAGCAACGCTACGCCGATGCGGTGACCATGTCAACGCGAACCGGCCTCGCTTGGTGACCGTGTATCACCGATCCAGGCGATCTGGTGGTGGATCCGTTCTCCGGCAGCGGCACCACCGCACAAGTCGCGGGCCGGCCGGGCCGGCGCGCAATCGGCATCGAGATCATGGCAGCTGACAACTCGGTCTAGCAGGTTGCGACCCGTTGCTGAGTGGCCCTCGAGCCCAGCAAAGGGCTGCCCGCCCCGCCGACGCCCCCGCTTCTCCGCGCTAGGCAGCGACAGCGGCTTCCCGCAACGCGCTGAACGCCGCGTCCGCAATGTCGCAGGTGCGGCGCACATCTGCCTCGGTGTGCGCGGCCGAGAGGAAGTGGTTGTGAAACCCCAAGAAGTAGGCGCCGCGCTTCACGCACTCGTCAATCCACGCGAAATGCGTCTCTTGGGAAACGCCCGCCAGCCGAAGGTATGGCATCGACGGCGGCCCGGAGGCCACCAACGTGTGCCCGTGGGAACCGGCCACGTCCACCAGCCCGTCGCACAGGGCCCTGCCCACATCGCCCATGCAGCGCACGGCGTCTGACGTTTCCAGCGTGTTGATGGTGGCGATGGCGGCGGCCATCGGCGGCGCGCTGAAGAACTGCGTTCCAGTGAAGAACACCTCCTGCGCCGTTTGCTTGAGCGCTTCACTGCCCACCAACGCGGCCAGCGGATGGCCGTTGGCGATGGCTTTGCCAAAACAAATCAAATCCGGCGTGTAGCCGAAGGCGACATTGGAGCCCGCCAGGTTGATGCGGAAGCCGGCGCGCACGTCATCCGTGATGAGCACGATGCCGTTGGCGCGGCACAGGGCTTCCATGCGCGGCCAATAGCCCTCGGCCGGCAATTCGTTGTCTGCCAACACCGGATGATGATAAGGCGAAGAGATGAAGCCCGCGATCTCGCCGGCGTGCTCGCCGATCAACCGCTCGAAGGCGGCTGCGTCGTTCCAAGGAACGGTGAGGATGTCGGCGCCGTCGGACTCAGTGTGGCCGGGCTGTCCGGCACGCATCCAAGGCGCGACGCCGTGGTAGCAACCTTGCACCTTGACGATCTTGGCGCGGCCGGTGGCGGCGCGCGCCACCATCACGGCGAGGCTCGTGCTGTCCGTGCCGTTCTTGCCGAACAGCGCCCATTCGGCGGCCGCGACGCGCTCCACCAAGCGTTCCGCAAGTTCCACCATCACCGGCGCAGCCAACGTCACGGCGTTGCCCAACCGGTGCTGCCGCGCTGCCGCCGCATCCACGGCAGCATGGTTGTAACCCAAGATCATCGGGCCGAAGGCGCACATGTAATCCATGTACTCGTTGCCATCGACGTCCCAAAACCGGGCGCCGTCCGCACGCGAGAAGAACTTAGGGCCAGTCGCTCGCACACTGGCGCCAAGATGGCCGAAGATGCCGCCAGGAATCACCGCTTTGGCGCGCCCATAGAGGGCATCTGATTGCGGCGTCGCGCATGTTTTCATGAGTTCCTCCGAGCAGCGTCCGCTAAGGCAGGCACGGTTGGCGCCCGCCGTCGCCGCTACCAAGTGTCGATGAAAGGATACTTCTTCTCCGTGCGCGGCGGCTTCGCCGGCAAGCGCTTGAGGCTGCTTGCGATCCAGCTGCGCGTCTCGGCCGGGTCGATCACGTCGTCTATCCCGCCGCCGACGCCGGCGTTGATCGCCTTGGCCGCCTCGTAGGCGCGGCCGACGCGGCGCTCAAACTCGACACGCCGCGCTTCGGCGTCCTCAATGGCGGCCAACTCCTTGCGATAGCCCAGTTTCACGGAACCCTCAATGTTCATGCCAGCGAACTCGGCCGTCGGCCACGCCACCATGAAGAAGCCCACCAAAGCGCTCGCGCCACACATCGCTTGCACGCCCAAGCCGTAGGCCTTGCGCACCACCACCCCAAAGAGCGGCGTCGTCAGGTTGGCGCCGGCGTTGAACATGCGCACACAGTGGCGCACCAAGGCGGTGCGCTCCACATCCGGCCCCACCATCATGCCTGGGCAATCCATCAGGCTCAGGATGGGGATGTCGAAGGCATCGCACAACTGCACAAAGCGCGCGCCCTTGTCTGCCCCATCCGAATCGATGGCGCCGGCCAAGTGATGCGGGTTGTTGGCGATGACGCCCATGGGCCGACCTTCCACGCGCATGAACGCGGTGATCACGCCGACGCCGAACTTCTCCCGTATCTCCAGCACCGAATCAACGTCTGCGATGGTGTGGATGATTTCTCGCATGTCGTACAGCCGCAGCCGGTTCTCCGGCACAACATGGCGCAGTGGCCGCTGATCGTTGGCTTCCCAATGCTCGGCGGCGCCTTGGAAGTAGGAGAGGTACTGCTTGGCCACCTCCACGGCGTGCGCTTCGTCCTTGCAGAGGATGTCCACCACGCCGTTGGGCACTTGGAAGGACATGGGCCCCACTTCCTCGGGGGTGTAGATGCCCAGCCCACCGCCTTCGATCATTGCCGGGCCGCCCATGGCCACCGTGGTGCGTTCCGTGGCGATGATGACGTCGCAGCAGGCCACCAACGCCGTGTTGCCCGCGAACGTGCGGCCATTGATGACGCTCACGAGCGGCACGAGGCCAGACAGCTTCGAGAATTGGGTGAAGGTGTGGGTGTCGAAGGCGACGCGGGGACCCGTGCGGTCATCCCCCGGCCGGCCGCCGCCGCCCTCGCCGAACAGAATCAGCGGGATGCGGAAGCGGCTCGCCAACTCGAACATGCGGTCTTGCTTGTAGTGGTTGCGGCCGCCCTGCGTGCCGGCCAACACCGTGTAGTCGTAGTGGACGATCATGGCGCGGGCGGCTTCCTGGCCGAAGCGGTCTGCATTGATCGTGCCGATGCCGGCCACCACGCCGTCTGCCGGAGTGTCGCGGCGCAGCGTCTCCATGTCGTGGCGCTGATGCTGGTGCGCCACGATGAGCGGCCAGTATTCCTTGAAGGAACCGGGGTCCATCAGTTGGTCGATGTTCTCGCGCGGCATGCGATAGCCCCGCGCATAGCGCTTGGCGACGGCCTCCGGACGGTTCGCGTCCAAGGTGTAGGCATGGCGCTCGTAGGCCAGCGCCAAGTCTGGACGGATGTAGTCCAAGTCTTGCGTTTCCGCCGCGTCGCCGGCTTCGCCGCTTACCTCGGCCTCTTCAATGAAGACGATCGGGTAGCCCTCGCGCACCACGTCGCCTTGCGCCATCGTCACTTCACGCACGACGCCGTCGTGTTGCGCGGCGATGACGTGCTCCATCTTCATCGCCTCGACCACGGCGACCTGTTGGCCGGTGCGCACCGCGTCGCCCGGAGAGACGTCGATGGACACGATGGTGCCTTGGATGGGCGAGCTCAAGCCCGTCGTCCCTTCCGGCGCAGCGAGCTCCGGCTCCTGCGCCGCGGCGACCGCATCTGCCTTCACCTTTGCATCATGGTCAAAGAGCGCAAGCGGGTCGCTGGTGTCCACGCGCGCGCCGGCGAACCCAGCCGCCGCGGCGGGTGCGCCATCAGCCGGGGCGCCGGCGACGAAGCGCGTCCTCCCGGCCGGCGGCGGCGCGGCGAGCTCGGCGATGCGCTCATCCACCCAGCGCGTGTAGATTTGGCCGGTGGCGAAGTCCTCATGGCCAACGACGTTCTGCAAGAAGGGGATGTTGGTGTTCACCCCTTCAAGGCGGAACTCCGCCAGCGCCCGTTGCGCGCGCGCGATGGCGGCGCTGAAGTTCGCCGACGGCGCATGGGCGATGACTTTGGCAAGCAATGAATCGAATGCGGAACTCACGCGGTAGCCAGCGTAGCCAAAGCCATCCGTGCGCACGCCGGGGCCGTTCGGCGCATCGTAGGCCGTGAGCGTGCCGGCGGCAGGCCGCACGGCGCCGTCCGCGCCGATCGTCTCCATGTTGACGCGCGCTTGAATGGCATAGCCGCGCGGCGTGGCGATGGCTGGGTTGTCTAGGCCCAACTCGCCCAGCGCGGCACCCTGCGCGAGGCGAATCTGCGTCTGCACCAGATCGACGCCCGTCACTTCCTCGGTGACTGTGTGTTCCACCTGCAGCCGCGCGTTGGTCTCAATGAACACGAACGGTTGCCCATCTTCCCCACTTTCCCCACCCGAAGCGTCCACCAAGAACTCGAAGGTGCCGAGGTTGGCGTAGCCTTCCCGCTCGGCGAAGCGCACCGCCGCGGCGATGATGCCTTGGCGCGCGTCATCGCTGAGGCCGGGCGCCGGCGCCACTTCCACCACCTTCTGATGCCGCCGTTGAACGCTGCACTCGCGTTCGCCCAGATGCGCCACCGCGCCATGCTCATCGCCGAGCACTTGCACCTCCACATGGCGGGCGCGCGGCAAGAACGCCTCAACATAGACGTCTTGCACGCCAAAGGCGGACTGCGCCTCGGATTGGCAGCGCTCATACGCGGCAGCCAATTCGGCCCCATCGTGGACAACCCGCGTGCCGCGCCCGCCGCCGCCGGCCACTGCCTTCACGATCATCGCGCCTCCATTCAGCGAAGCGAAGAAGCCCTCCGCTTCAGCCAGCGAGACGGCGTGGTTCAATCCGGCTGGCACCGGCACGCCGGCCGCCGCGGCGGCCGCGCGGGCGCGCCCCTTGTCGCCGAACAGCTCCAAGTGTTCGGCCTTCGGGCCGATGAAGACGATGCCGGCGGCAGCGCAACGGCGGGCGAAGCCGGCGCGTTCGGCGAGGAAGCCATACCCTGGATGGATGGCGCCGCAACCCGCCGCCGCAGCGGCCTCGACGATGGCTTCCTCATCCAAGTAAGCGGCCACGCCGACGCCAGCCAAGGCGCGCGCCTCGTCCGCGACCCGGGTGTGCAGGCTGTGGCCATCGTCTTCGGAATGCACGGCCACGGAGCGAAGGCCCAAGTCTGCCGCGGCGCGGGCGATGCGGATGGCGATCTCGCCCCGATTGGCGATCAAGATGGAATCGAAATGCAAGGCTAACCCCCTCTACCTGTCGTGCTGCATCTGTCGTGCTGCCTGCCTGTCGTGTTGCGATCTACCTGCCATGCTGCAATCTGGCTGCCGTGCTCCAACATCGCTGTCTTGGCGCTCCGGCGAGTGGCCGGGCGCCGGCGCCGATGCACCATCGTGGCTGCGGGAAATCAAGCCACGGCGCTCGCTTGCCGCAACTCGTCAATCTCCTGGCGCGAGAACCCAAACTCCTGCAGCACTTCGCCTGTGTCCTGCCCAGGATCCGGGGCGGCGCAATCGAAGCGTTCCGCATGCGGGAACCCGGATAGGTTGATGGGCGAGCGGATGAGGTGCAAGTCTCCCAATTCCCGATGCGGCGCCGGCTTCGTCATCCGCAAGAACTGCGCCTGCGGGTTGTCGAAGCCGTCCGCGATGCTGTTGATGGGGCCGCACGGCACTCCCACGGCATTGAGCCGCTCGATGAGCTCCGCCACCGTGAAGCGGGACAACGCCCCCTCCATGTCGCACTTAAGCTGCTCCTTGTGCTCCCGGCGCTCCCGGAACGAGGCATAGTGTTCGGCGTTCAGCAGGTGGGGCGCCTCCACCGCCCGGCAGAAGTCCTGCCACATCCGATCCGACGACGCAGCGATGTTCACTAGGCCATCCGCGCAGGCGTAAGTGCCCATTGGCGTGGCGGTGGGATGGTCGTTGCCTTGCGGTTGCGGCACATCGCCCAACATCGTGTAGCGGGCGCCTTGGAAATCCAGCTTGTTGAGCATCGCCTCGAGCAACGACGTATGCACCCACTGCCCTTCACCCGTCCGCTCCCGGTGCAGAAGCGCGAGCAGGATGCCTTGGCCTAGAAACATCCCCGCGGACGTGTCGCTGATGGCGATGCCAACGCGCAGCGGCCCGCTCTCGGCTGTGCCCGTCACCGACATCAGGCCACTCATGCCCTGCACGATCTGATCCACCCCGGCGCGTTCGCTGTAAGGCCCCGTTTGGCCGAAGCCGGAAATGCTCGCGTAGACGATGGCCGGATTGACCTCCCGCGCCGCCTCATAGTCGATGCGCAAACGGTGCTTCACGTCCGCCCGGAAGTTCTCGACGATGACGTCCGCTTGCTCAACGAGCCGCATGAACGCCGCGTGGCCGGCCGCATCCTTCAGATCGATGGCGACGCTGCGCTTGTTGCGGTGCAGGTTCTGCTCATCCGGCCCGCGCCGGACACCGGTGAGGCCACGCCCCGTCCGCGGCGCCTCAACGCGCACAACGTTCGCCCCCCAATCCGCCAACAGCCGCGCCGCCGTGGGCCCGGCGCGAGCAATCGTGAGATCAAGAACGGTGTACGGGCTGAGCGGCAAGTCGGACATCGGCGGCGTCGCAGTTTGGGGGAAGGCGGAATCATAACCCGTCGGCTGGCGCGGGGGAGTCATCGCAGGCGCTGCGCGCAGGTGTGAGGAATCCACGCGAGACCGTTGCCGGGGCTGGGAAGCTGAGCTACCGCCGCCCGGAGGTTGGCACCAGCCACCAATAGCCACTGCCCCCCCACACACACGGCCACCTACGACGCGTGTTCATCGGAGGCGCCGATTGCGGTAATCTCATCCTCGTGCGAGGTGGACGCGGTGGCCCGGCTACGTTGCGACGACAACGAGCCCCGTTGAATCGGAGCCTCGCGACTTCGCCGCAGAGGGTACGCGAGGACAAACATGCTTGATAACGACATCATCTGGTGGTTCGCCAACATCGTTGTCGGCACGGGCGTAGTCCTGTGCTTTGTCGTGGCTGTCCGAATCATCTATCGTGGCTGGGCGTTCCTACAAGTATCGACAACGTCGGATTGGAACTCTGACGACACGGCCGTGAAGCACTTCGTCGCGCTGTTGAACGAGGCGGAGAAGAACATGGTGGTGTATGACGACGGTAACAAGATGGAGGGTTCGATCTACGAGAACCAGGAGATCATCGAGGCCGTGCGTCGGAAACTGTCTGAGAATCCGCATTTTAGGCTCTCGTGCTACTTCAATTTTGGCGACTCCACGCTGTTCACGGAAGCGTTTACAGGGTTTCCCGGCGTTCAGATAGAAGTCGGCCAAGGCGACCGGCCCGACGACGATGTCCACTACAAGATCATTGATGGCGGCCTCAAGGCGCATCTTTCGCGCCACAAACTTAGGTCCAAAGAGCGACGGTACAAGGTGATCGATTGCAGCAACGTCCCTAGACGCTTGATGGCGGACGTCACCGGCGTCCTGCTCCGACGCTACGAGGACCACGCGACCAGCCGCGGAATCTGGGTGACAGCATAGTGTTCCCAGAAATCCAGTTGTATGTCGTGGTGGCTCTTGCTGCAACATTGGCATCGGCCGTCGCAACCCTCCTGCGGTCGCTCGATGGATATACAGGCACAAGAAAAACCTTTCGGCTGGCCATGGGCACCTGCATCTTGCTCTTCGTTGCGTGGACACACCTAATGGCCATCTTGGCACATCAGGCATGGCAAGCGGCCGGAGTCCTTTGGTCACATTGGTGGCATCTGATGATTCACTTGTCGGTGATCGCTGCGATGCTGCCCATCGTTTGTGTGATAGTGGTGCATAGTTGGAGAGCCGGCGTTAGCGAGGCTGGCCAGTTGCGGGAAGGCTCCTAGGCCCGTCCAAACACCGCTTCGTTGCCGATGGCCGGCTGCGAGGGGATGTTCTGCGACAGCAGCAGCGAGGCCGCTGCGAAGCCCGCCCCGACTAGGAACACCGCGCTTGGCGAGGCGAGCCAGACGAATTCCGGTGCGAGAGTGCAAGCAGGATGCCCTAGCCTAAGAACATCCCGTCGCAGTTGGGGGGAAGGCGGAATCATAACCCGTCGGCTGGCGCGGGGGCGGTGAGCTTGGCGATTGGGCGCTGCGGACGGGATAGACGAGTCAAAGAGCCAGCGCCGGCTGGCGGGCGCCTTCAGCGCCGGCGCTACACGGAAACAGTTGGGCGAGGTGGCCATTCCACATGCCAAGGTGCTTGGCCACCGCCGCCAAGTCCAACTGGTTCAGCAGCCTCGCAGTGATTGGCCGCTTGGCGTCCCAGAATGCCAGCGCGGAGTAGAACTCCGTGGATGGCAGTGAAGAGAGGAGTTCAATGAGCAGGTCGCAATCAGCCTCCGTCTCGCAGGGCAGGAGATAGCAGGTGTCGTCCAGCAAAACTGGCCGCCTGTTGAAGGGCCCCACCTTCACGAAATGCAACGCCTTGTACAGCCCTGCAATGGCCACCTTCCACGGCGAAAAAGAGTATCCGCCGACGCCAAATATGGAGAACGGCGGGCGACTGCGGTAGATGGAGCTGGCGCGTTCGGCGAGGGCTTCTTGATGGGCCAGCAGGTACCGCCACGCCCTTGGCGCCCGCTGTTGGAGCGAGAGCGGCGATTCGCTCATCGAGCGCTGCGGCACCAGCACATGCTTGCGTGGCGCGCGGCCATGCGCGACATCCGAGCTCTTCAGCAACGGGAACACGACATCCTCTTCAACCGACACATCCTCGCCCAAACCGTTGCGCCAGCCGCGGCGCCGGTGTTGCAACTCGAAGACGCGGCTGCAATCGTGTTTCAGCCCCGAACGCCAGCCAACGAAGCCGCGGCTACGCAAGCCGGCCCATTGCTCGTAGGCATCCACATCCGCCAACAGCAAGCCATCCTGATGGCCAATCGTCGCCACTGGCTTCGTGGACTCCAAGCTCTCGTAGACGTCACAGCGCTGGCGGCCTACTGCACCGAGGCGGACGTAAAACAGGCATGCATCCACTGCCACGCCGAACTCAGCGGCAGCGTCAATGCGGTAGATGGCCGCCCCTGCAAGCGGTGCGCCAACCGACCAAGCATGACCGAGGATCTTGCGCGCCACGGTGGTCTTGCACAGAACAGCGACGACGCCGGCGCGGCCATCGAACCACCGAATGTTCTGTTGGATCATCCACTCGGAGATGTCGAAGTTCGCACTCCCGGTGATGGCATCAATCCCGCGCAGCTTGCCTGCATTGGACTTCTTGGGGACATTGCTGCCGCCAAGCCTCCCAACGGCAGCGCTCGTCACCCACGGTGGGTTGCCGAGTACCAAAACCGGGCCCTCCAAGGCCGCCAGTTTGGTGGTCCAGTCATGCGAGAAGAAGTCGCCGGTTTCGACATGCAGCCGGGCGCAGCCGGGCAGCCGCTTTCGCGCCACCTCGACATGACCGGGATTGAGGTCGCAGCCATATAGCATCGCTTGCGGAAAAGCGCTGGCCGCGGCCTCCAGAAAAGCACCTTTGCCACAGGTGGGTTCGACCACGGCGGATGGGCTAAAGCCTAGGCGGGAAATCACGCCGCACACCCTCTTGGCAAGGGATGGCGGCGTCTGGAAATCGCCGTACTCGATTTTCCTCGAACTCATCGCAGCCTGGATAGCCCGTCCACAGCATCCGCCATGTCGATAACGCGATGATATTGAAGCCGCCACTGCAGCGCGTTCGAGATGGTGAGGTAACCGATGGCCGGCGGCGAAGCCAGTATCTCGTCAGCGATGTTGGCTGCTTCGATCTCGTCCACCGGGAGCATTCGATCCGCCATGAACGCCATCAAGTCGTCTTTGTTGCCGTCGCGGTGCAGGATGTCAGCGATTCCCTTGGTGGTCTGGAAGTCCGCGGTGACCTCCGCATCCACAAGGACGAGATGTCGGATGTCCAGCCGCCCAGTAGCCTTGGCGTCATCGTCGTGTTTCTCGTAGGCAAAGATCAACAGCGAGTAGCCCAGCCCAAAAATCTTCTGCCGAGCGGACTCATAGGGGCATGACGACTGTGGCTGTCGAACGCTGGTTACCTTCATGTCGACCAGTAGCTGCGGAAAGTCAATGCCCTCGGCGGACGATCCCTCCTGATAGTCGTACTTGGCGCGCAGATGCGTCCGGAACTTGTGCTCGAAGTAGGTGCCCACGGCTTTGCCATCGGTGACGCCGTAGAGGGCTGGCTCGTCATGAGCAGACTCTGCTTGGGCGAACGCACGAGCCTCCTGCTTGAGCGCGCCTATCGTCAATTCGCGCAATGGCATGACAGCTCAGTCCAAGAGCAGCGTCGAGTGGACGGCCCCTAGGCCCGTCCAAACACCGCTTCGTTGCCGATGGCCGGCTGTGAGGGGATGTTCTGCGACAGCAGCAGCGAGGCCGCTGCGAAGCCCGCCCCGACTAGGAAAACCGCGCTTGGCGAGGCGAGCCAGACGATGCCGAGGGCAGCGGGCATCACCACGGCGGCGATGTGGTTGATGGTGAAGCCAACGCCGGCGGTGGCGGCCATGTCCGCGGGGTCGCCGATTTTCTGGTAGTAGGTTTTGATCGCGATGGCGAAGGCGAAGAACAAGTGATCCGCCACATAGAGGCCAGCGGCGAGCCAAGGGTTGTCCACGAACGCATAGGCGACGAACACGCCGATCAGCCCAAGGTACTCGAACGTCAGCCCGGCGCGTTCGCCGATGCGCCCGATCAGCGCGCCGATGCGCTCGGCAAAGAGCCAAGTGAAGACGTGGTTCAAGAGCATGAGCGCGGCCATGTTGGCGGCGCTGTAGCCAAACCGCTCCACCATTAGGAAGCCGGCGAACACCATGAATATCTGCCGGCGCGCCCCGGCGAGGAACGTCAGCCCGTAGTACACCCAGTAGCGCCGCCGCAACACGATGGTCTTGCGTTGGGGCGTTCCGCCCTTGAAGTGGGGGAACGTGGCCAGCAGACAAGCCAAACCGATGACGGCGGCGCCGGCGAGGGCGTAGATGCCCGCGTAGTCGATGGCGAAGACTTGCAGCGCCACCCACACCAAGCCATAGCAAATGAGCGAGGTCATGGCGCCGATGGCCATCAGACGGCCCAGCACTCGGGGCGCCTCGTCCATCCGGAGCCATTGCAGCGACAGCGACTGCTTGAGCGCTTCCATGTAGTGGAAGCCGATGGACATGGCCACCGTCGTGCAATACAGGCCAAACTCGAAGGGGAAGAGGCCCGTGAGGGCCGTGCCGACGCCGAACAGCGCCAGCGCCAGCACCGCGAACGTCTGCTCGCGCAGCACGAGCAGCACCAGCACCATCGTGAAGGCAAGGAAGCCGGGCAATTCCCGCAGACTCTGCAGGATGCCGATCTCCAAGCCCGTGAAGGCCGCGCGTTCGATGGCGAAGTTGTTGAGGAGCGCGGCCCACGCCGAGAGGCCGAGCGGCATGGCGATGCTGACGAGTATCAGAAAGGCGATGGGCGTTCTGCGGATTGGGAGCGTCACGCTGATGGCCTGCGGCAGTGCTCCTCAAACAACCTCGAACTCGATGCGCCCCATGCTCCCATAGTCCGCCACGTAGGCACCCGGCGCCGCTGGATGGATGCCGCCGCAAGCGCCGGTGATGAGCAGCATCCCGTCCGCCACCTGCAAGCCGCGTTGCCGCGCTTCGTTCAGCATCCATGCGAGGGCTGCGTGCGGGCCGCCCAGCGCGTCGCTCGCCGGCGCCGCGGTCACGGTTTCGCCATCGCGGGTCAGCGCGATGCGCACATCGCCGTAGACATCGCGCCAAGGCAGCTGGGCGCCGACGATGAAGCGGTCTGCGGCGATGTTGCACGCCACCAAGTTGGCGCCGGTGCGGTCCGCACCGTCCGCAAACGCCATGCGCGGCACTTCGATGACCGGGCCGGCGCTGCGTGGCGCCCCATCGCCATCCACCACCACGCCAATCTCACATTCCAAGCTGACGCCGGCGCCCCCCGCCACCTTTGCGCCCGCCGCCAAGCGGCCGCTGGCATACAGGCTGCCGATGAGCGGATGGGTGAGGCCGAACGCGGCTTGCGCGGCCGGCGCCGTCATGCCGGCCTTGAAGCCAGCCACGGCGCCGCCCGCCACTGCCGCCACGACGGCCTGCTGCACGGCGTAGGCCGCATCCACATCCAGCCCCGGCGGCATCTTCGGCAGCGTGTCGCCAGCGCGGATGGCCCGCGCCAGCGCCGCCGCCAAATCGCGCTGCGCCGCGTCCATCAGTTGCCGAAATCCCACGTTTCGCCGGCGTGGTAGCGGCGCAGGATGTTCTTGGCGATGAGGATTTTGTGGACTTCGTCCGGCCCGTCGGCGATGCGCAGGGTGCGGGCGCCGGTGTAGAAGCCGGCCAGCGGCAGGTCTCCCGATACGCCCTTGGCGCCGAACACTTGAATGGCGCGGTCCACCACGCGATGGAACGCCAGCGGCACGAAAATCTTGATGGCGGAGATGTCCGTGCGCGGGTCTGCCCCGATCTCCATCTTGTTGGCGCAATCCACCACCATGAGCCGCGCCGCCTGGATGTCCATGTAGGAATCCGCGATGAAGCCTTGCATGAACTGCTTGCCTTCGAGCTTCTCGCCGCCATGCACCACGCGGCTGGTGATGCGCTCCACCATCAAATCGAAGGTACGCCACATGGAGCCGACGGAGTTCATGCAGTGGTAGACGCGCCCGGCGCCAAGACGGTCTTGCGCGGCTTGGTGGCCGGTGCCCGTGCGCCCAAGCTGATTCTCCTTCGGCACGCGCACGTTCTCGTAGATGATTTCGCAGTGGCTGGATGCGCGCCCCCACACCGGCACGCCACGCAAGATGTTCACGCCAGGCGTTTTGCGCGGCACGATGATCTGCGTCATCTTCTCGTTCACGCCGCCGGGATCATTCGGGTCCGCCGTGCGGCACATCACGATGTAGAAGTCCGCGGCGTGGCCGTTCGAGGTGAACCACTTGTGGCCGTTGATGACCCACTCGTCGCCATCGAGCACGGCGCGCGTCTGGATGGAACGCGGGTCTGAACCGGCGTTGTGCGGCTCCGTCATCGAAAAGCCAGACTGCATGTTCCCTTCGGTGAGGGGAATGAGCCACTTTTGATGCTGTTCCGGCGTGCCGTACTTCGCCAAGATCTTCTGGTTCCCGGAGTTTGGCGCCACCACGCCAAACAGGGACGCAGCGCCTGGGCTGTAGGCAAGCACCTCGTTCATGTAGGCGTGCTGCAGGAAGCTCAAGTCCATGCCACCGAACTCCTGCGGCAGGTGCGGCGCCCACAGCTTGCGCGTCTTCACCTTGCGCTGAATCTCGTGGCGCAGCTCCTTCGCTTCGTCAATGGCGTCCCGGGATGGGCGGGCGCCGTCGCGCGTCCATCCGTAGAGCTTGTCCTCCACCGGCAAGATGTCTTGGTTGACAATCTCTGCGGTAGCGAGGCGCAGCTCGTTCACTTCGTCGTCGAGGTGCGCCACCGGCTTCACGTTCATGGCCATCGTTCCAATCCCCCAGCTTCCCCAATTTGGCAGCGATCATTTTACAGCTTTGCGACGGGCGCGAAGCGGGCCTTCCGGGGGGCATCGCCGCATGGCACCGGCACCGCCGTCTTCTGAGCGCATCGCGGACCGCGCTGCCGGCCGCACCCGCCCCACACTGCGCCGCTTCGCCATCGCATCCCGCGCAGCGGCGTGTGGCTATAATCGCCGCGCATGGAAGAACTCCACTACCCCTACGATTCACACCCCACGCCCGGCGAGACGGTGGAAGTGGCGGACGGCGTGCGTTGGCTGACCATGCCAATGCCCGGCTCGCTGAGCCACATCAACCTCTATCTCCTCGAGAGCCGCGAGGGGTGGCACGTCGTCGACACGGGCCTGCGCACCCCCGAAACTGCCGACCTGTGGCGCGGCATCTTCGACGCGGAGTTGGGCGGCCGCCCGGTCAAGGGCGTCATCTGCACGCACATGCATCCAGACCACGTTGGCCAAGCCACCGCCATCACGGAGCGCTTCCAGTGCCCGCTGTACATGACCCGCGCCGAGTATTACCAAGCGCGGGCCTTCTCCAGCGGCGGGTTTGGCGGCGGTTCCCATTCAAGTTGGCAAGGTGCGCAGTTCTACCAACGCTACGGCATGCCGGCAGACTACTTGGAGGAGTTGGGGCGGATGTGGCGCAGCCGCTCCAGCGACGGCATGAGCATGGGGGAGATGCCGATGGGCTACCGGCGGCTCCAAGACGGCGACGTGCTCTCCATCGGCGAGCATGATTGGCAGGTGGTCGTTGGCTCTGGGCACTCGCCTGAACACGCCTGCCTGCACTGCAAGAGCCTCGGCATCCTCATCTCCGGCGATCAGATCCTGCCCATCATCACCTCGAACGTGAGCGTCCACCCGACGGAGCCGGAGGCGAACCCCCTGCACGATTGGATGGAATCCCACGACAAGTTCTTGGACACGCCGGCCGACACCTTGGTGCTGCCGGCGCACAACCTGCCGTTCCAAGGGGTGCGCGAGCGCCTGCGGCAACTCATCAGCCACCATGAGGATCGACTGTTGGCAATTGAGGAGGCGTGCGTCGAGCCGCAAGTGGCGAAAGACCTGCTGCCGGTGCTGTTCGCCCGCCGCCTAGATCCGCGCCAGACGATGATGGCCCTCGGCGAAGCCATCGCGCACTGCCACCTCTTGATGCATCGGAACCGGCTGCGGCGCACGCTGCATGAGGATGGGCGGTACCGTTTCCTCTCCATCGATCCCGACTTGGCGCGGCGCGCGCATCCCGGCCAGCATGATGCGCCAGCCGAACGGCCGATGATGATCTGAACCGGCGCAACGAGCGAGCGCGGCAGCAAAAGCGAAGCGGGGAGCCAACTTGTCCCAGGCGAATTCGGAGTGGTTGAAGCGCGAGCGCCGGCGTTCGCGGGCGACGCTCGCCCTGAGGCGGCGCATCGCCTCAACCACGTTGCGAACACTCAAGTGGGGCGACCGTCACGTGCCCCCAGGGGTGCGCAGCGTCCTTGGGGCAGTGCTGATGGTGGCCGGCGTCTTCGGCTTTTTGCCCATCGTCGGCTTCTGGATGTTCCCGCTCGGCGTCGCGTTTGTGGCCCTCGACATCCCTTGGACGAAGCACCACATCCACGCTTGGATGGCGCGCCTCGAGGCGCGGCTGCGGGAGCGGGCAGGCCACGGAACGCCTAGCCACGCGCAGCGCAAGGCTCCCAACTAAACCGAACTCACGGGCATAACTGGCCCACAAGGCCTACGCCGCGCCGGCTCCAACACGGCCAAGCTCGTTGCCTCGCGCCAAAGTGGGTGGCGTCCCCCAGTGCGGCCAGCCCTTCTGCTAGACGAAGTAGGCGCCTAGACGAAGTAGGCGCCGCCATTCACATCGAAGTTGGCACCCGTGACATAGCTCGCTTCTTGAGACGCCAACCAAGCCACCAAACGGCCCACTTCCAGTGCCTGTCCCTCCCTGCCGAGCGCCGTCCCGGCTGCGACGCTAGCCCGCACCGCGTCCTTTGTGAACATGTCGTGGAAAGTGGTGTCGATCATGCCTGGACACACAGCGTTCACACGGATGTTGCGGGCACCGAGCTCCTTCGCCATAGCGCGGGTGAAAGTCATCACCGCACCCTTGGCGCTGGCGTACGCGGCGGCACCGGGCCCTCCGCCGTCGCGTCCCGCTTGCGATGCGCAGTTGACGATGGCACCGCCGTTTGGCATGTGCGGCACCACATGCTTAGTGGCCAGAAACGTGCTGTTCAAGTTCAACCGCATCACTTCATTCAAGAACGCTTCATCCATTTCGGCGAGGCCGCGGCGCGCCACCAAACCGCCAGTGACATTCACCAACACATGGAGTTCGCGCCCAAACGCCCCCTGCGCCGAGGAGACAAACTCCTGCACGTCTGCCGCCACCGTCATGTCGCCCTGGACCAACATCGCGGTACCACCCTCGGCGTTGATCTTCGCCACCGTTGCTTCACCGGCGGCCACGCTGTGGCAGGTGTTGACGGCCACTTTGGCCCCAGCCGCTGCCAGCGCCAAGGACACCGCCTGGCCAATGTCCCGGGCACCCCCTGTCACCAGCGCCACCTTGCCTTGCAGCCCTTCATTCAACGCCATCGCAATCTCCTCCTGTTGTCGTCGCTTGCGGCCCGCCTGTTGGCTAGGCCGTCCGTCTGCTAGGGGTCACGGGTTCGATGCGCTTAGCCAGCAACCACACGCTGAGCAAGGCGCAAGGAACCAAAAACGCGCCGAGAACGAAGAACGGCACGTAAGACGTTTGGGTGATCGCCGGCACGGTCCAAGTGGTGATTAGCACACCCACCACCGCCGCAGTGCCCCCGGCACCGGCCAGTGACCCCACGGATTGGCCCGAGTAGAAGTCGCTCGGCAGCGTTTGGATGCTGCCCATGGCCATCTGGAAGCCGAACAGGATCACCGCCATCAAGAGCACGGCCACCAGCGGCTCCGATGCGAGCGCGGTGAAAAGCAGCGCGGGGAACATGAGTGCGCCTCCCAAGCCGATGGCAAACTTGCGAGTGCGGTCCACGCTCCAGCCCCGCACCAATAGACGCCCTGCCAACCAACCGCCGAAAACACCGCCGAAGGCGGCACCCACATAGGGCACCCACGCCGTCAAGCCAATCTGCATCACGTCGAAACCAAACTGCTCGGCGAGGTAGATCGGCAACCAGGAGATGAACATCCACCAAACGGGATCCAGAAAGAAGCGCGACGCGATGACCGACCAGCTTTGTCGATAGCGCAACATCTCCCGCCAACCCGGGGCAAACACGTTGATTTCACCGGCACCCTCGGCATCCGCCTTGGCCGCCCTTTGCCCCGTCAAGATGTGCTCGCGCTCGTCGGCGGAGAGCCAAGGGTGGCTCTCCGGGCCAGATTTGTACACGACGAGCCACGGGATCAGCCAAAGGAAGCCGATGCCGCCCAACAAGAAAAAAGTGGCCTGCCAACCAACAGCCAGATACAAGAGCGCCACCACAGGTGCCGACACCACGGCGCCAATGGACGCGCCGGCGTTGAAGATGCCCTGCGCCAACGCACGTTCCCGGATGGGAAACCACTCGGCGTTGCTCTTGGTGGCGCCGGGCCAATTGCCGGCCTCGCCAACCGCCATCACGAAACGCACCACGCCAAAGGCAGACGCAGTGCGCACGACAGCATGCAAGGCGACGAACACAGACCACACGACAATGGCCAGCACGAAGCCGAACCGCGTGCCGACCGCGTCGAAGATCTTGCCGAACAGCGACTGGCCAACTGCGTAACCGACCATGAAGAATGTCAAGATGAGCGCATAGTCGTTTTTGTCGAGGCCCAACTCGCCGGACATCTCAGGCCACATCACGGCCAAAGCGTTCCGGTCGATGTAATTGATGATGGTGGCGAGGGCCACCAAGCTCACGACGAGCCAACGCAGTCCTTTCACGATTCCTCCTTCGGCGAGATGGCATCGGTCATCGACACTTGGTAATACCCACGCCATTCAAACCGTCCACCTTCCGCCTCCACGACATGCTGCAGGTCTGGACCACGCTGGTAGGACAGCGCCACCTGCAACTGCGCCCCGTCCGGACCGATGACCGTGATGACATCTTTCCCCGCGGCGCTTGAGCGTAGGACGGCGGCGATGCGGGGGACGCTGCCACGGGTGAACTCGCGCGCGGCATCGTACTCACCGTGCGGTTCCAAGACGGCCACCAGCGACAGCTCTTTGGCCGCCGCCGCGCGTAGCAACAGCGCGGACTCTGGGCGCAGGTTGAAATTCGGATCTCCAGCGCCAAGGCGCGCCAAATGCGCCTGCCCATCGACGTTGGCGAACACGGAGTACGTGTAGAAGCGGCGCCCTTGGAGCCAAGTGAAGGCCCAACGGGCACCGGCCGGCAGCGCCGCATCGCCCACCAGCCAAAGATGTCGATAACCTTCGCCCTCCCCCAACTCGCGCCAGGCGGGCACCGCGCTCAGAACCGGAACAGATTCAATCATTTGCCCCTTGAAGTGCAGCGGCAGATCGAAGCGCGCCGCTTGGACGCTACGGGTGCGCCACACGTCCAGCACGACGGGCCGCTCCAACGCCGGCCAATCCACCAATAGCATGGTGCGACGCAGCTCGACGCCCGGATACGCCCGGTCCTCCACCGCGGAGACGATCTGCGCACCCGCCCGCGCCTCATGGAAGTGATCCGTCGGCCATGACGCATCGGCCTCCTCGGCGTTGGCTTGGAACTGGCTCTGGCCGTTCACCACCAATGTGTTGTGCGCCACCGTCTGCTTCGCCCAGGACAAGTTTTCCGGCAGATAACGACCGCCAGCCTTTTGCACAACATTCAGAAACCGCGCTGCGCCGTAGTCCGCGACGACTTCGGCGCCGCTGTCGTAGAACATCCAATGCAAGCGGTCGAAGTGGCCGTGGCCCAAGCCATGCGACGTAGCCTTGAACACCAGCGCACTGTGCTCGGAGCCCGGACCGGAGCGTAGAACCGTCAATGCGCCCTGATCGCCGGCCGGACCGTCACGGTAGTGCTGCGATGCGTAAGGAAACGGCTGCTCCGCGCCAGCCTCCTTCGCCAGCGCCAAGCGCAGTGCATCCGCGCTGAGCACCAAGTGGGATCGCTCGTCCACCAAAGAGAGCAACGCAGGATTGGCCGTATGCCCATGCGCAATGGCGATGGCGTGGTCCAACTCCATGGTGTCCAGCCCTTTTTCGCGGATGGCGTCGTTGATCGGAAAGAAACGTCCGGCATAGCTGAGTTGGATGGTGGTGTGGATCGCCTTCAGCAGCACACCGTCTCGATGGGCGAAGATGCCACGCGCCGGCTCGTTGCGGTCGATGGCCTTGGCGAACAGCACGAACGGCATCAACGCATAGCGCTGGTAGTACGGTCCCTCCAAGTAGTAGCCCTGCGGAGAGAACAGTTGCGCCAACTGCAGAAGGTAGCCGCCACTGCCGTCTTCGCCAGTGCCCAATAGCGCCATGCGCACCATGCGCTCGTCATCCAGCACATATCCCGTCATCCCCACCGCCGCGGCTGCCCAAGTGCCGTGGTTGTGGACGCTGTTGAACATTTCCGGCGAATGAATCGACAAAAACCGCGCCATGGGGCGCAACAGATCGTTCTCAATGCGCCGGCGCTCATCCACATCGAGCGCGTCGTGGATACAGTCGTAGCCCAAAATGGCATGTACGAGCCACACGGACTCGTTCAGGCTCTGCCAGAAGAGCCGGCCCGGCGTCCCGCTGCTACGCTCAGGATGCAAGCCCAGCCGGGGATAGAGTTCCGCGTAGCGCAGCAGCAGCTGCCGCGCCAATTCGGCGTACCGCGCCTCGCCCGTCCACTGATGCAGCGCACCCGCGTCGGCAAGCAAAACGGCATTCGCCTTGTGGCGCTCGTGCGTGCCACCCCCGCCGGCGTCACGCGGCACCGGCACTTCGGGCGGATCTCTAAGGTATGGTGCAAGACGCGCCTCGGCGCGCGCCACTGCGGCCGCGAAGAGGCTGGACTTCGGCCACTCATCGCGCAGTGCCGCCGTTTCGCCGGCGCCGAGGAGCAACCGCGGATGGCCGGCAGCCGCCCACGCCGCACTTGCCGCTTGACCAACGGCAACGCACCACAGCACCAATAGCCAAGGCCGACATGTCTGCCTGCGGCTCATCACGGCCACTCGGTCATCACCAACGGCGGCGTGTCCACCCAGCGATTGCCATCCACGGCGACGATGGGTTCGCCAACAGTTTCCACGATGCGCGCGCCACGGCTGCCCACCAGCGTGTTGCCGGTGACGGACACCCATTGGGCGCCATGCAGCAAGACGGCGGCGCCGGCGGCATTGCGTTTGCTCAAGCCCACTCTCTCAAACCTGTTGCCACGCACTGTCACATGCGGCCCAAACGTGCTCTCGTCCGTGCCGCCACGATAGACGTTCACCACGGCGCCGCCGATGTCGACGAAACGGGACGCGGCGACAGTGACGTATTCGGCGTTATAGAGACCCAAGTCATCGACTTCCGCGTTCAACGCGACAACATCGCCTGTCACAGCGCGGAAAGTGGAATCAAGCACCTCGATTTCGCGAGCGAAAGTGTGCTTGGCCACGCGCAGGAAGTTGAACGAATGGTTAGTGTTCAGGTTGCGTGCCTCGACGTCGACGACACGCACGGAATAGTTGCCAAGCAAGGCGTGGCGGCTGGTGCGGATCGCGCTGTTGCCGTATGCGTCAGGGGCCAATCCGCCGTCGATCGCCAAGCCAATCAGCTCCACGCTACCACCCTCCGCCAGCTCCATTAGGGCGCTCCGCTCAAAGCGCACTAGGGGGCGGCTTGCCGCATCGGGAACGACGCGCACGGTGATGGGATGGCGCAAGGTGAGTATCTTGGTGACGATGTATTCGCCCGGCCGCAACTCGATCACGCCGCCAGCGCCAGCCTGCTCCACGGCCGCCGTCAGTGTGTCTCGGCCGGGGCTGATGCGCTGCGTTTGCCCGCCGCCGAAGCGGGGCGCGGTGGCGGGCTTCGGATACCATGCGGGGCCCACATCCTCACGCCGCAAGAGGGCCAAGTCGCGCGGCGCGCCGACCTCCATGAACGTCGCGTCCGCGGGTTGCCTGAGCCCGCCAGCGCCGCCCACAAGTTGCACCGGGCGCGTGGCGATGCCGTCCACCTGTGGCAGCCCCATCACTCCAGAGGCCACGTTACCCTCAAACCGGATGCCGGTGATGTCGTCGTGCGCGACCACCGAACGCCGCGGCGTCGTGTTGACAATGAGGTTGTTGCGGAACCGGCTACGCACTGGCGGCGCACTGCGTTCCGCGTCTGCGCCGGCTGCCAGTTCGATGTGGTGGGCATCAATGATGGTGTTTTGCTCGATCAGCGCGTCTTCCACTTGGTGGTAGCGGTTGAGCGGCGAGTTCGGCACGCCGTTCATCACCACCAACGCGCCGCCGAAACGGCGGCCAGTGAGGCCGAAGAGGTAGTTGCCGCGCACCGTCTGGCGCTTGTTGATGATGCGAATGCCGCCGGTATGGGGGACGCCGTTGCCTAGGAAGACATTGCCCTCCACCACATTGCCGTTGCCGTGGCGCAACGTCAGCGTGCCACGGGACTCCAAGAACAGGTTGCCGCGGAACACATTGCCGCCAGACTTGTTGGAGATGATCTCCACTTCACCATTGCAGCGCTCGAACACATTGTTCTCCACCAAGGTGCCAGACTCGTTGAGAGAATGGTGGCTGGTGCCAATGCGCAGTGTTTCGCCGCCGTTGCCGCCAAGGATGGGCCGGTGGCCGAAATAGTTGTGGTCGATCCGGTGTGCGTTCTGTCGGCTCTCCGGCGCGTCCAGCCTCACCGCCATGGCCACGCCGCCATTGCTCTTGCCGGCCAAGTACGAGTGATCGAAGCGGTTGTGCCGGCCGTACATCATCACCCAGAAATCCGTCTCGAACCGCTCAGGATTGTTGAAACGATCGATCACTACCTCGGTGACGCGGGAATGGTTGGCCAAGTGTGTTTTGGTGCGTCGAAACGCAATAACATCGCGGGTGGGCGTGTGGCCGTCTGTGAACACTAGGCCGGAGACCACGAGATGTTCACCACCGAGGCGCAGGTTCGAGCGGCCAGTGATGCGCACCCCACCTTTCGTCTGTGGCTTCAGGGTGATCGGTTTGCCGGCGCGGCCAACGCCAGTGAAGACGATCTCAAAGTCCCGCCACTCGCCGTCCGCCAGCACGATGGCGTCGCCGGGCCCGGCACCGCGCACGGCTGCCGCGTAACCCGCCTGATCATGCACCAACACCTCTGCCGGCGCCGCAACACTAGCGGCTAGGACCGCAATGGCCGCAACGATGGCCCGGCAGACACCCACGCTCAGGGCGCGCCCCGCAGATATCGCTGCCGCGCCTGCGCCACCCGCTGCCTTACCTCATCGAGCGCCTTTTCCTCCGCCACCTCAAGCATGGATTCCATCAGGCGTTTGAAGTGCCGCCGCATGGCTTGGCGGGCGGCATCGGCGTCCCGCGCCGTCAACGCACACAGAATTTCCGCATGTTCTTCGCCCCGTTTATCGGCATCGTGCGAGCACACGGCGCGGTAAGCCGCCTTGATGGGTTCCTGCTCCATGCGCATCCGCCAAAGCAATTCGACGACCTGCCGCACCACGGCGTTGCCGGACGCCGCGGCGATTGTGAGGTGAAAGTCACGATCGATCAGATCCGCGGCGTCGTCCGAGTCGCTGCGCCGCAACTGCGCCAACAGCTCCGCGAGCTCTTCCAGCACCTCGGGCGCAATGTCCGGCGCCGCGAGCGCGGCGGCTTCAGACTCGAACAACAGGCGCGCCTGCGTGAGCTCAAACGCGCTCGCATCCACCAACGCCGCGGTAAACTGCATCCCGCCCGCGCAAACATAGACGCCGGACCCGGTGCGAATGCTCACGCGGCCCAGCGCTTGCAGCGAGACCAATGCCTCGCGCACGGTCACGCGGCTCACACCCAAGTCCTCGGCCAGTGCGCGCTCACTTGGCAGTCGGGCGTCAGGCGGATAGCTCCCCCGCTCGATGCGGTCACTGATTTCACGCGCCACTGCTTGATGCAAGCGCGTACCAGCCGCATCGCGCTGCCCCCGCCGCTGCTGCCTAGGCGTTGGAGGGGTCTTCCGGCCGCGCGCCGTCGCATTGCCCATGCGCTGCTTAGAACTTCGCCCGAATGCCGACGAACACGCGCGGCCCGTAACTGTTGAGTTCCGAGAGGCTGTCCTCAGTGGGAATGAAGTTCTGGCGCGGCTCGTCAAACAGGTTCAACGCCTCCACGCGCAAGGTCACGTTGTCCATGATTTCGTAGGTGATCCGTGCCTCCACCACGCTGGTGTCGCCGATGTAGCGGATGATGCCCGGTGAACTCACGAACTGCTGGAAGTATCTGCTGCGGTACTTGTAGATGAGTTGCAGGTCGAGAGCACCAATCTGGTAGTACAACTGGGCGGAGAGCACTTCCTCGGAGAAGCCGAAGAGGCCCGCAGGGGGAATCAACCGCTCGCGCTCAGACACCACATTACCAGACTCGTCCACGACCTCGGAGGCCCCGAAGGTTTGGTCTTCAAAGTCGAAGTCCGCATCCGCCCAATTGTAGGAGATCTTGCCGCCCAACCCACTCAGGTAGCTCGGCAGGTAGGTGAAGGTGTGCGCGATGGTGGTCTCGAACCCGAAGAGCGTGCTGGTGTCGTCGACGGTGCGCGATGTCGTCACATCGGCATCGAACGACACATCATCGATTAGGAACTGCTCCACGCGCTGCGTGTTCTCGAAACCGCCCAAGAAGCTCTTGTAATAGCCTCCGACTGCGACGATGGTGTCCGCGTTCGGATACCACTCGACAGCGACGTCGAAGTTCCAGGAAGTCAGCGGCTCCAAGTCTGGATTGCCGCTGGCCGTCGCCGTCCCCACCACTTCGCTGATGGAGGTGGCGTCTTCGTCGTCCACGCTCAGGTTTCGACCAAAGCCCATGTCGGCGGGGTCCGGCCGGGACAAGCCTCGGAAGACGCCCAAGCGCAGCAATACATCGTCGCGCATGTCCACCACGGCGTTGAAGCTCGGCAGCACTTCGACATAGCTGTCGCCACCCACCACCGAGTAGAAGGCATCGCCATCCTCATTGACGGAGAACGTGCCGTCGTCGTCCCGGCTGCTAGTGAAGGTGGTGCGCAAGCCGGTGGAGTCCACGTCCGTGCGCACCACCCGCACACCGAAGTTGCCACGCACCGGCTTGCCTGAAATCTCCATGCGATAGTTGGCTTGGATGTAGGCGGCTAGGGTTTGCTCTTCGACATCCACATTGCCCACGGTCGGCCTAGGCTTGGGAATGTCCGGTATCTCGCCGCCGAAAAGTTCGCGGGCCAAGCAAAGCGGGTCGAAGGTGGCGTAGGTGTTGCCCGTGCCTCGAGCGATGACGTTGCCGTCGTCGTCAACATTGCGCACCAGCGGCCGGCCGTTCGCTGGCTCCGAAAGGAAGCCGCGCTCCGGGAACCTCTCATCGCGGCAGGCTAGGCTCGCGCCGGGAATGGCGCTGTCGCTGTGCGAAGTCTGCAAACGCACCCGCGGCCAGCTCTGATATTCCAACATGGAATGACGCAAGCCTCCTTCCAGGCTGTGCACCGCGCCCATGTCCACGTCGAAGCGGAAGTCTCCACGCAAGGCCGTGATGTCGTTCTCCCTAGCTTGGTTGAGGTCCACGCGGGTGCGGGCGTTGTCCGCGAACAAGTCGTGGTTCGTCACATCGAAGTTCGTCACCGTGATTTCGGCCACATCAGAGCGGCCGCCGGAGAGCACATAGCTTGCGTTCGGCCGGTCCGTGCCGGCGGGCACTGGCTCGCCGTGGATGTCCCTTGGCTCCGATTGCAGGCGGGTGTGGATGATGTGCTCGCGGCGCGAGGTTGAGGAGGTGGAGAGGTCCATCGACAACTCCAGCCGGTCATTCACTTGGTAGCTCGCCGCGAAGCCGCCGCCGCGATACTCCTCCAAGCGCTCTTGGTCCGTGCTCAATGTCTCTATGCGGCCGTTGTTGTTGAACTCGCGAATGATACCGCTCGGGGAAACCACCAAACCCTCGGGGTTGACGCGGCGCTGCTCCGCAAACACGAGGTCATTGCGGGTTTCCGTGAAGTCCCGGTCTGAGAATTGGTAATCCAAGTTGATGTCCCAGCGCCCTGTGGGTTGCCACTGCATCGCCAAGAACACGGACTCACGGTCATCAGCGGTGACGTTCTGGCGGAACGAGCGTTGGCTCGGCACAAACAGCACTGGCGCTCCGGAGTCCGGCGCCATGCCAGTATCCGGATCCACCTCCATGCGCAGGTCGCCGCGGCCACTGTCGCAGTTGCCGCTGGAGTAAACGCCGGCCGACACTTCGGGATCGTTGCGACAGTCCCGCCAAGCGCTGCTGGTGCGATACTCCTGCTCCGGATTGGTGACAGCGTTCTTCTGCAGGCCAAGCGCCAAGCCAAAGGCGCCGCTCGCTGTGTCGAACTGGTCGATGTAGCTGACGGAGGCGCGATAGCCTAAATCTCGCTCGGCGTCGTTGATGTCCGCGTTGTTTGGATTGTGGTTGGCCTTCAGGTCCCCTTGGAAGCGGCGCTTGCCGTATTCAATCGGGCGCATGGTGCCGAGCGCGATCTGGCCCGCTACGCCACCTTCAATGAGGCTTGCCTGCTGCGTTTTGTAGATTTGCAGTTTGTTGAAGAGCTCCGAGGGGAACATGCTGAAGTTCACCGACCGGTCGCCACTGCCGTTGGTGGCTTCACGGCCGTTGAACATCGTGGAGCCCAAAAACGGCCCCATGCCGCGGATGGACACCTCCGTGGCTGTGCCTTGGTCTCGGTGGGCAGCCGCGCTGGTGAGCGTCTCCAATGCCTCGCCGATGGAAAGCGACGGGATGTCACCGATGTCATCCGCCGTCAGCACCTCGACCACGGTGTCCGACGCGCGCTTAGCCTGGATGGAGGATTGGATCGTCGCGCGGGTGCCGGTGACGACAATCTCCTCGATGATGTCGTCGGCGTCCGTTTCCTGAGCCGCCACCGGGCCACAGGCGAGCCCAGCGAGCAGGAACCCGGCGAAGGCACCGAGGCGCACCCCTGCAAAAGCGTCAACACCCCAAACGCCGCCGCTGGGTTGCGCCGCATCGCGTCGGAAAGACCGCATCTTCCCCTCCCCTAGAGCTTGGTTACGCCACACGGCAAGGCCGTCGGCCACCGCACATCTAGAACTTGTAGCTGACACCGATCGTGAACCTGCGATCGGCTTGACGCACCGTGTGAATGGTCCCTTGGACGTCCGAGTCGAAAACTGGCTCCTCCATCAAGTTCACCACATCCGCATGAACACGGAAATTGTCGTTCACTTGGTACGAAGCGGACCAATCCAGCCGAGTGATGTCCTCCCGGTACGAGTCCCGTATGCCAAGAACGCGCAACCGGGGATCCATCAGCGTCAAATCCACCGGAATGTAGCGTGTGCGCCCCTCATTGGTGTTCTCAAAGAAACGGTCCCGGCGGGTGTAGGCCAAACGCGTGCTGAACCTGTCATTCTCGTAAAACACGATGGCGTTGACCGTGTTCTTCGAAATGTCGAGCAGTGGCACACCGTCTGGATCCTCACTATCCGCATACGTGTAGTTCAGGGAAATCCCGAAGCCATCCAGAAATCCACTGGTGAAAGAGTGCTGGTAGGCAAACTCAAAGCCTTGCACTTTGCCATCCTCGCCGTTCGTCTCGAAGCTCTCCACCAATCCCAACAGGCTGCGGCTCGTTCCCGCGTCCGGCGAGCCGGCGGCCCCATCCAGGAAGCAAAGCGAGCTAATGACGGTGTCTTGAGTAAGCGCAACGAACTCTGGAGCGTCCAGGCAGGCTTGGTCGACAGTCAAGAACGATTCGACGTTCTTGTAGAACACGGCGGCGGACACCATGTTGCCGTCAAAGTAATGCTCAACGGAGAGGTCGTACTGAGTTGCCCGATAGGGATCGAGAAAAGGGTTGCCCCGCTCAACCTGGGTGAAGTCCACGTCAATTTCGTACGAAGGCGCCAACTCGTTGAAGTCCGCCCGACGAATCACCTTGGCAGCGGCAAACCGAACCAACGTGTTGTCGCGCACGCTGTAGGTGAGGTTTAGGCTTGGCAAGACGTCCGCGTAGTCGCTCTTGAACGTGGTGACCGAGCTCTCGAATTGACCACCGGCTTGCACATAGCCATCCGCCTCCAAGTCCGTCCTCACATATCGGACGCCAGCCACCGCCGCCAGCGGAACGCCATACTCCTGCGCGTCGATGTTCACCTGAAGGTAAGCGGCTGCGGTTTCCTCTTGGATGGCGTAGTAGTCGCCCGGCGAAAACTCGAGGCGAGGATCGGCAAAATCGCCCTCCCACTCCGTCCCCGCAAACATCTCTGCCAGAATCGCTATGGTTCGCTCCGGATTGTAGAGCTGCTTGCCGTCCCAAAGCACGAAACGGCCAAAGTCGTTCGAGCCGCCATCGGGGAAGTAGTCGAAATTGAAGCTCCGCAGCACGTCGCCGTGGCCAGCATTAACGACGTCCTGCAAGTTGATCGTGGGAATGGGATTACCGTCCGCGTCGTCCAACGTCTCCCAACCGCGAGAGGTGAAGGCATCGCGGGAAAACTCGAAGTCCCGGTCTGTGAACCGCAGGCCAGTCTCGATGGAGGTAATCAGACTGCCGGAAAACGGCTCGTGAAAAACCGTGTCGAAACGAAGAGCCGTTTCGTTGTTGTCCGCAAAATCCTCCGTCGTCTGATAGCGACGCAGCGTCCAGAACTCTGGATCCGTCAGCGTTTCCTGGCCCTCGACGATCAGCAGATCCGGCTCAGCGCCGCTATTGTAGTTGAGCCTGGTGGTGAGCAGGTTGTAGTTGCGATCAGCAGGGTTTGCGTCTTCACCAGCGGGATCAATGGAGTAGAAGCGCAAGTCGTAGTAAGGCTCGAAGGTCTCTGACTGGGCAACCACCAGCTCCCCGGAAACACTGATGTGGTCCGTCACATTCCAATCGCCCCCGATGGCGACGTTCGACGTGTCCGTTTGACGAAAATCCGCGCGCGCACTGTTGATGAGACGGTTCTCCCTCTCCGTCTGGGAAGTGTAGAGATCGTAACTGCCCCTGCTGGCAATCGTCGGGTCCACAATCTGCGGGCCGCCGCTGCCGTCACTTGATTTGCTGTAATCCAGCGGCAACGTCAGGATGGAATAGTACTCGTTGGTGGCATCGCGGTCCGTGAAGGCGTAATCGACGTGGAATCTGCCTTTGCCCGAGGCTGGCTGCCACTGCATGGATAGATTGCCAGCAAGGTTTTCGTGGCTGTAGAACTCTGGCTCGAAAGTGAGTTCGTGCAAACTGATGAAGGGGCGATCGCCCTGCGGCCCCAGAGTTGAACTGCCATTCAGGAAGGGCTTGAATCGGGACTGGTACTCGAACAGCTCGCGATCCAGGTAACTCAAACTGGCGATGACGCCAAAGGCGCCGCCTGAGCTCAATTCCCAATCGCGGCCAAAAGAGCCATTGACAAGGGTTCCCCAGTTATCCGCGTTCTCCTCGTACTCGGCCTTGACCGTGACTGAAGCTAGCGTATCTTGCAGGTCGAGCGGACGCTGGGTCTTCAAGTTGATCGTTCCACCCAAGGCCCCCTCGATCATCTTCGCCGTCGGCGATTTGATGACCTCTACCGAGGACAGGAGATCCGCCGGGAAGTCTTGGAAGTTCACGCCGTTGCGTCCTCCGTCTCCCCCGCCACTCACCGTGGAGCGGCCATTCAGCTCCACGCGATTTTGGGGCAGGCCGCGGATGGTCACGTCGGAACCCACGCCAAGCTCGCGGTTGATGGCAACACCAGTGACTCGTTGCAGGGCCTCGGCGATGTTGTTGTCGGGCAGCTTGCCGATGTCTTCGGCCACGATGGCGTCGATGATGCGAGAGTCGTCTCGCTTTAGTTCCGCGGCAGCCTCGAGGCTGTGGCGGATGGAAGTGACGACAATTTCCTCGACTTCCCCGGGAGGCTCTTCCGCGAAACTAGGCTGCGCGAAGGGCAAGGTGCATGCGAACAGCAGTAGAGCCGTTGCCAGTCTGTGGTGCTTCATCTCGTTGAGCCTCCGATGTCCTAGGGGATGATCCGGCGGGTGCGAAGGGACGCATTCCCCCCGTCCAAGGAAGAGAAGTTGGTCATACCACATGGTAAAGCTACTCGGTACCACAAGCAACCGCCGGTTTGGTTAAAATTGGCCTGACCAATTTGCGAAAGAGAACCTCTTTAGCGCCTGCATGTCTCGCCGGGGCCGCACGGCAGGCACTGCGCGAGGCGGACGGTGCGCGTCCACGAGCGCTTGGACGGGTACCTGTCGGTGCTCCACGGGCCGCGGCGGCCAGGCCACTGCGGCGCCGACGGCGCACCAGCGGCCGGCGCATGAAGAGGCCGCGCCGGTTCGGCGACTGCCAGCAGGTTCGTCCAGGCAGCGGGAGAACCAGACAGATAACGTGCTTGAAAAAGCGGACAGACCCATTTGCCATCGACAAGCGGTTCCAGCCATAGCGATGTCCCTGCGATTCTGCTAGCTTGGCCGTTTTCCGCACTGGCCCAACGCGACGGCGGCTAAGCCCTCGCGCGGGCGAACTTTCTGCCAACCCATGACGGCCTCTGCTCCCGCGAACCACGCCCACGCGCCGACCACCCGCACCGTCGTGCGCTTCGCCGGCGACTCTGGGGATGGCATCCAAGTGTTGGGTACCGAGTTCGCCAAGGCGGTGGCCCTCGACCGACACGATTTGATGACGTTGCCGGATTTCCCCGCGGAGATTCGGGCGCCCGCCGGCTCCACGTTCGGCGTGTCGGCCTTTCAGATCCAATTCGGCGACGATGGCGTCTTGACGCCCGGCGACCAAGCGGATGCGCTGTTCGCGTTCAATCCCGCGGCGCTCAAAACCAATGTGGATGCGTTGAAGCCGGGCGGCCTCATCGTGGCGGATCCCGGCGCCTTCTCCGCGCGCAACTTGAAGCGCGCCGGCTACGCCGCAAACCCGTTGGATGGTGACGCGCTGAGCCGTTACCGCCTGATCACCGTGGACATCGCCCGGCTCACGGCCGAAGCCGTGGCCGCCACCGGCGTTGGCAAGAAGCAAGCCGGCCGCGCCAAGAACTTCTGGTCTTTGGGGCTGTGCTTTTGGCTCTTCGGCGGCGAACGCGGCGCAACCATCGGCTGGATTGAGGACAAGTTCGTCAAGGCGCCGGAGGTGGCGGCTTCCAACGTCGCCGCGCTCAACGCGGGACACGCCTATGGGGAGACCCTTGAGCTCGACGCCGGCAGCACCGCGCAAGATGCGCGCACCGCGCCGCGCCACGGCTTGTTCCGCACCGTCACCGGCACAGACGCGATGGGCCTGGGCCTCGCCGCGGTGGCGGCGCTCTCGGGCCTCAAGCTCACCTATTGCTCTTACCCCATCACGCCGGCGTCGGCGCTGCTGCATTTCCTAGCAGGGTTGAACGGGCGCGGCGTGAGCACATTCCAAGCCGAGGACGAAATCGCCTCCGCCACCGCCGCCATCGGCGCATCCTACGCGGGGGGCTTGGGCGTCACGGCGAGCTCCGGCCCTGGGCTCGTGTTGAAAGGCGAAGCGCTTGGCTTGGCGGTGGCCGTGGAACTGCCGCTCGTCGCCATCGACGTGCAACGCGCCGGGCCGTCCACCGGCATGCCCACCAAGCCGGAACAGGCAGACCTCAACCTAGCTCTGTACGGGCGCCACGGCGAAGCGCCCCTGCCGGTGCTGGCGCCAGCCACGCCGGCCGAGTGCTTCCATGTCGTCATCGAGGCGGCGCGCCTGGCGATGCGATACATGACGCCAGTGTTGGTGCTCTCGGATGCCTACATCGCCAACGCCGCCCAAGCGTGGCAACTGCCGGATGTCGATGCCCTGCCCGCCATCACGCCCGCGTTCCGCACCGAAGCGCACGGCTTCCAGCCCTTTGCGCGGAACCCGGACACCTTGGCACGGCCCTGGGCGACACCCGGCACCACCGGCCTCGCGCACCGCATCGGCGGCTTGGAGCGCGGCGCCGGCGCCGGCGACATTTCCTACGACCCAGACAATCATGAGGCGATGAGCCGTTTGCGAGCGGCCAAGGTGGCCGGCATCGAGAGCACGCTGCCCTGCGACATCGACGGCGGCGCTGCAGCGGGAGACTTGCTCGTCATCGGCTGGGGTTCCACTTACGGCGCCATCGTCGAGGCCGTGCAGGGCTTGACCAGCCAAGGCCACGCGGTGGGGCACTTGCACTTGAGGCAGCTCTGGCCGTTGCCGCCCAACCTCGCGGACATCCTGCAACGGTTCCGCGCCGTCGCTGTGCCGGAGTTGAACCACGGCCAACTCGCGCGGCTCATCCGCAGCGAGTTTTTGGTGGACGCGCGGCCGATCGGCCAGATGCGCGGCCAGCCCTTCAAGGTGGCGCATCTGGAAGCCGAGCTCGCCGCCCTGCTGCCGGGCGCGCCCCAATGAGCGGCCAAGTCATCGCCCTCACGGCACGGGATTTCGAGACGGACCAAGAGGTGCGCTGGTGCCCAGGCTGCGGGGACTACGCCATCCTGAAGTCCGTGCGGCGGGTGCTGGCGCAACTAGGGCGGCGCCGGGAGGACACCGTGTTCGTCTCTGGCATCGGCTGCGCGGCGCGCTTCCCCTACTATGTGGACACCTACGGCTTTCACTCGATACATGGCCGCGCGCCATCGTTGGCGACGGGCATCAAGCTCGCCAACCCCGCGTTGGACGTGTGGGTGGTGGGTGGCGACGCGGATTTCCTCGCCATCGGCGGCAACCATCTGCTGCATGTGCTGCGCCGCAACGTAGACCTCAACCTCGTGCTCGTGAACAACGCGATTTACGGGTTGACGAAGGGCCAAGCGTCGCCCACGTCCAGCATCGGCACGCGCTCGCCTTCATCTCCTGCCGGCACATTCGATGCGCCCATGAACCCAGCGGCACTCGCCTTGGGCGCCGGCGGCAGTTTCGTCGCGCGCAGCGCAGACATGTTGCAGGATCATCTGCCGGACACGCTGCTGCGCGCCAGCGCCTATCGGGGCGCTGCGTTCGTGGAGGTGCTGCAGAACTGCATCGTCTACAACGACAACGCCTTTGGGGATTTGACGCGCAAGGCGGCACGCGCCGAAAAGACCGTGCAGGTGCGCCACGGCGAACCCATGCTGTTCGGCGCCAATGGCGAACGCGGCCTGGTGTACGAACCGTGGCAGGGCACGTTCCGCATCACCGAGAACGCCGCGGAAGCCACGCTGCACGACGAGACCAACCCGGCGCTGGCAATGGCCCTCGCGCACTTGGTGGACGACGCGCTGCCGATGCCCCTCGGCGTGTTCTACGCCGTGCCTCGCCCCCACTACGTCGCCGCGTTGGAAGCGAACGCGCCACAACAGCCGCTCACCCGCGACGAGTTCAAGGACATCCTGCGCGCCGGCAGTTGGCGCGCGTAACCGCGAATCGACAATCTGCGGCGGCGGGTGTGACCCTTTTCGTTCACTGGTGGGCGGCAATTGGCCACGCCGAACATGGCACCATCTTCGCCCGAAGTATCTGCGACCGCCACGCCGCCCTTCAGATTACCTACATCGAGCCATCGCTTCACCCTTTCTTCCACCGCCGTGTGCCGTTTCAGTCTCTGCGCCTGCCGTCTATAATCCACCGCAATCTGCGATTGAACGAACGTCGGGGACTGAGCCCATCAAAGTGCAGCGACTTGCCGAGAAGTGGATTGGCGATGCCGACCATTTGAAGGCAATTGCAGGCGCAGCAGCGAGCATCGCTCCCGACGTGCCTAGCCTAGAGTCTTGGTACCGCATCTACGCCGCAAGCCACAAAAAGAGATTGGCGTTCGATGTGGGCCATGTTGAGCGCTTCGCCGAACACGGCCATGCGATTTTGGAGTTCGGGGCGATGCCGCCGATTCTCACTGTGGCTCTAGCGCGGCTCGGCTATTCGGTTTGCGGTTTGGATCTAGCACCAGCCAGGTTCCAATCAGTGATACGCAAGGAAGGCCTCAACGTCAAGGAGGTTGACTTTGAGTTGTCTCCGCTGCCGTTCGACGACAAGACGTTTGACTTAGTCATATTCAATGAAGTGTTTGAGCATCTGCGAATCAATCCGATATTCACGTTCTCCGAAGTCAACCGCGTTCTCAAGCACGATGCCACGTTGCTGCTTTCCACGCCGAACCTTAAGTCTTGGAGAGGATGGTATAACTTCGTCGTCAAGGACCGCGTTACCGCGGATATATTCGATGCCTACAAGAAACTCGATACCATCGGCCACATGGGCCATGCACGCCTTTATTCCACTTTGGAAGTATCCACCTTTCTTGAGAAGATGGGCTTTGCCGTGCATTTCATCATCCATCGTGGCGAGTGGGAGTCCTCGGCCCGGTCCCCCGTGACTCGTATGCTCGTAAACTCTATGCTAAGGCTGTTCCCTAGGCTGCGGACGTATTTTACGATCGTAGCCAAAAAAGTGTCCAACCCGTCAAACTAATCCTACGCTGCGCCTCCCTTGGCCAACTCAACGCCACCATCGGCCATCGAAAGAGAAGTGCGAGTTCGCCCCGCGTCCCCGCGCCGCGCCGTTTACCTAGGCGGGTAGCCGCCCACCCAGATGGGGCTTGACCACGCCGCCGCGTCATCGGCTTGGCGCACGCGCACATAGTAGTAGTCGCCCTGGCGCGGATCCTCGGCATCCGTGTGCTCGAAGGCCACATCGCGCTCCCCAGCCAGCACGCGGCGCAGGGCAATGCTGTCTGCGTAACCGGGAATCGGCATCGGCTGCGCCAAGCGGCCGGCCAGAGCGTCGGCCACCCGCAGTTCCACGGCTTCGCCGGCGATGGTCGCCGGGGGGCGATAGAACGGCGGGGCGCTGCCGCTCTCGCGGGCTTCGTCAAGTTCCAGCACCACCTTGGCGTCCGCGGTGAGCGCGTCCACCGTCAGCACGATGGTGCTCGCATCGCCCCGCGTGATCGTCTTGAAGGCGAAGCCGTCGCCGTCGGCCTGCAGCGCCTGCACGTTTGGGTTGGCGAAGTCTGTGCCGCGCGCGGCAAGAATCCGCCCGCCGGCCAGCGTCAAGCGACCGCGCCAGTGCCGCCAGCCACGCGGCGCGTCACCCCAGTGATGGGGCGTGGCGTCGGAGTGGAACGACAGATGCAGGGTGGTCTGGCCAGCGCCGGGCGCCCCGCTGGCGGTGAGGTAATCCTTCGACCACAACGGCGCGTCGTTCTTGAACACCGTCACGTCGGCGATGGGCGCAGTGCCGATCACCCTGCCCTTGATGGTGCGGGTGTCCGCGAACGCCGTGCGTTCGCCCATGCCGGCGCCGTTCAGCTCGACATCGAGGATGATGCGCTCGCCGGTGGTCGCATAGGTGCGCCGCGCCTTCATGGCGTCGAAGATGGCGTCCCGAGAGCGCTCCGGGGCAAGCACGGCGCCCAGCCCGCCGCGCTGCGCCAGCGAGTCCCGGCTTGGCGCGGAGTAGCCCGGGTGCGAAAGATGGTCGTCCGAAGCGGCCACGAAGCCCACCTGATGGCCATTGCCAAGGTAGTTCCGCATGAACCACTCGAAGGTGCCATGCATGGACATCACCTCGATGAGCGGCTCCAACAGCGGGTCTGAAAGGCGGGCGTCGCCGGGATTGTGGGCGTGGGGAATCACCACCACATCCTGCGGATCGTAAACCTCGCGCAGGCGCTGATAGAGCGCTGAGAGCGTCGGATACTCGAGCGCCGAGACGGGCAAGCGGTGCTTTGGGTTCCGGTACAGCACGTTGTGGTGGCCGCCACCGTCGAACGCCCGCACCGTCCATTCGTAGCCGAGGTAGGGTATGAACTTGCCCGGCGCGTGATGCGCCACCACAGCGGCCCGCATCTGTTGCCACTCGGCGGCGTCCAAGGCGGTGTCGTGCTCAGAGTGGGTGACGAAATCCAACCGCGCGTCGTCGCGCGCGAAGCGCATGAAGTAATCGATGGTGCCAATACCCTCCGCCTGTCCGGAATGGCCGTGGGTGTCGCCCCAATAGATGCGCCGCGCCGGTGCCTCGGCCACCAGCACGGGGTTGGCAATGCCCTCGATGGCGCCGTCCGCAGAGCGCAGGTCGATCCAGCGCGGGCCAACGTCGTCGAACGCGAGTTCAACGATCTCGATGGCGTTGCCACCTTTCGTGGTGGCCGCCACGGCGCCATCCACCAGTACATCAAAGGCCGGAATGTCGCGCGAGGCGCGGTTGAACCACTGGTCTTCCGCACGCACAGAGAGCTCAAAGACCTCACCCGGCGCCACGACGCTCGGCGCGAAGCCATGCACGCCCACGGCCTCGGCGCCGACGATGGCGAACGGCTGCAGCGGCAGCATGAACCAATCCCCGGCGCCGCTCACGTCCACATAGAGCGGCAGCGGCACGTTCTCGCCAGACACCGTGGTGATGCGCAGCCCCGGCCCGCCGCCGGCAGCGTTGCCATAGGTGACGGTGACAGTTTCCCCGGCATCCACATGGCCGGCAACGAGGCGGAACACCAGCGCGGGTTCCGGCGCACGGAAACCGCCGTGGGCACCCGAGGCCATGATGGTGTCCACCCCGAAGCGGGCATCGCCGTCGCTGGTCGAAATGGTGAGATAGCCTTCCGCCGCGGGATCATCCGTTTGGAAGCCGCCGTACATGGTGTTGAAGTGCCGCGCCACCCAAATGCCGCCGCCAACGGCCATGCCGCCAGCGCCCGCCGTCCAAGTTTGGGTGATGGTGGCAAACGATCCCGCCTCGAACGGGCCGACGGTCGCTCGCAACTCGCCGAGCGCCGCTGGCGTTTCGTCGCGCACGGTGTACTCCCGCACCCATGCGTCGATTTGGGCACCGACGCCTATCGCCGCGGCGCCGGTCGGCGGCGTGACGACGAAGCGCCGAGCACGCGACGCCCAAGGCGAGCCGGGCAATCCAGCGAGCGCATGGGCATCCACCCAATCCGCCAGCACACGGGCGCGGCCGGCGACGGTGCTGGCGTCCGTCGGCGCCGCCGCGACGGCTGCCTTCAAGGCTTCTGCCTCGGCGCGCAGCGGCGCCGGCAGTGGATCAGCGTTGGCGGCGCCGGCTGTCAACGCCAGCACTAATGCCGGCATCGCGGCGCCGCGCGGCGCAATGGCGCGCATCATGGTGAACCCTCCCCCTTGCGTTGCGTCTCCCCCAGACGGCGCTCAGGTTGCGAGCGCGTCAATACCCTTCGAGTTCACCATAGCGGTTGCGATGGAAGTTCACGTCGCCAAACGTCTGCTCTGTCACCGCGGCGCGCTTGATGAAAAAGCCGATGTCGAACTCGTCTGTCATGCCGATGCCGCCATGCATCTGGATGCCCTCGCGGGAGACGGTGTGGAACGTCTCGCCCACCTTCGCCTTGGCGAGGCTTGCGAGTTTGGCGATTTCCTTCGCATCGCGCTCCTCGTCCAATGCCGTCAATGCCTCCAGCACCACGGACTTCGACAGTTCGATTTCGCAGAACATGTTGGCGGCGCGGTGCTTCAGAGCTTGGAACGACCCAATGGGCACACCGAACTGCTCGCGCTCCTTCAGGTACTGCACGGTGCGGTCGAAGCACTCCTGCGCGGCGCCGAGCATCTCCGCGGCGATGCCGATGCGGGCGATGTCCAGCGTGGGATCCAGCACGTCCGCGCCGTTGTCCACCGTGCCGAGCACCGCGTCCGCGGCCACCGTCACGCCTTCCAATTCCACGTTCGCGGCGTTGCGGCTGTCTGCCATGCGGGTGCGGGTGATCGTCAGCCCCGGCGCCCCGGCCGCAACGAGAAACAATGTGATGCCGTGCCGGTCTCCAGATGCGCCGGCCGTGCGCGCAGCGACGATGAGCCGATCCGCCACGTGGCCATCGAGCACAAACGTCTTCGCGCCGGTGAGCGTGTAGCCGCCAGCGCTGGCCACCGCCTGCGTCGCCACGCCATAAGGATTGTGGCGATGCGATTCCTCCACGGCGAGGGCCAAGAGCAGTTCGCCGGACGCCACCTTCGGCAACAGCGCGGCCTTTTGCGCGACGCTGCCGCCGATGGCGATGGCGGTGCCGCCCACCCAAACGCTGGCATAGAGCGGGCTCGCCGCCAAGGTGCGCCCAGTCTCTTCCGTCACCACGCCCAAGCCCTTGTAGCCGAACGCCAAGCCGCCGTGCTCCTCTGGAAACGGAATGCCCGCCCAACCCAGCTCCACGATGGCCGCCCACGTGTCGCGGTCGAACCCTTCCGGGTGGTCAGCGTCGCGCAGCTTGCGCAACTGGCTGATCGGCGCATTGTTCGAGCAGAACTCCTTGGCTGTCTCCTGCAGCATGTTCTGCTCTTCTGTGAGCATCATCGGCATGGTCGTCTTTCCCGCTGAACCGTGCGCCTATAGTACAGTTAGCGAACGACAAATTGACGAGTGCGGAGGCGCCATGTACGAAGACATCCTCTACGAAGTGGAAGCGCCGGTGGCCATCATCACGATGAACCGCCCGGACAACCTGAACGCTTTCACCAACTTGATGCTGGCCGAGATCCGCCACGCGCTGGCGACGGCCGAGCGCGACCCAGACGTGGTGGGCATCGTGTTGACGGGCGCCGGGCGCGGCTTCTGCGCCGGCATGGACATGAACGCCCTGAACACGCTTTCCTCCGGGGAAGGCCGTGCGCAGCAAGACCTCTCCCATCTCGACGCGAACCCCGGCAACCCAGACATGGGGCCAGATTTCGCGGCGATCTACAGCCACCTTCTAGGGCTGCGCAAGCCGCTCGTCGCCGCCGTGAACGGCGCCGCGGCCGGCATGGGCATGAGCTACGCCCTGCTTTGCGACCTGCGCTTCGTCGAGCGCACCGCGAAGTTCACCACGTCTTTCTCGCAGCGCGGCTTGGTGGCGGAACACGGCATGAGTTGGATTTTGCCGCGCTTGTTGGGGCCGGCAAAGGCGCTCGACATCCTCTGGACGGCCCGGCGCATCAGCGGCGAGGAAGCGGTGGCCCTGGGCCTTGCAGACCGGCTGAGCGAAACTGGGGACTCGCGCCAAGACGCCAAGGCGTACATCGAGCAACTCGCGGCAACGGCGGCCCCCAAGTCGCTGATGATCATGAAGCAGCAGGTGTACAAGCACATCGACATGCCCATCGGCCCGGCCATGGCGGAGACGGGCCAGCTGATGGACGAGAGCCTCACGCGGCCAGACTTCCGCGAGGGCGTGCGCTCCTTCATGGAGAAGCGGCCGCCCAATTTCGACCGCGTGGAAGTGGGTTGAGCGGGAGCGCCACAATGCAAAACCCTTCCTCCGAACGCGCGGACATGGTGGCGACGGACCGCGACATCACGGATTGGCCCGGGCTCGTCGGCGAACTGAACCGCCTGCTGCGCCTGCGCACAACGCCCATCGCCATGAAGCGCTTCGAGTCTGTCGAGGCGATGGAGGCGGTGCCGCGCATCCGCCGCCCCGGCGCCATCCACACCACCGACCAAATCGTCGGGCAAGCCTGCCGCAACGGCTGGACAGTGGGCATCACTGTGGACGATCTCGTCGGCGCCCAGTGCTCCACCGTCATCGGCCTGCATCCGCGCAGCGCGGACTGGCTCTCCGGCAAGCACATGGCCGGCGTGTGGTTCAAGGATGTCGCTGGGGCAGCCGCCCATCAGCGCTCGATGGATGTGGCGCCGCATGGCCACTATCGCGCCTTGGCCGTCAGCCCGCTCGCCAGCGGCCGGCTGGATCCGCCGGACATCGCACTGATTTACGCGACGCCGGCGCAGATGATCCTCTTCATCAACGGGCTGCAGTGGAGTGGCTACAAGAAGCTGGAGTGGGGCTGCGTCGGCGAATCCGCCTGCGCGGACTCGTGGGGACGCGCGCTCAAGACCGGCGAGCCGAGCCTCTCCATCCCCTGCTTCGCCGAGCGGCGCTACGGCGGCGTGATGGAAGACGAACTGTTGATGGCGCTGCCGCCGAGCTTTCTGCCTAAGGTGATCGCCGGCTTGGAGAGCCTGTCGCGCAACGGCCTGCGCTACCCCATCGCGCCGTATGGCGTGAACACCGACGCCCGCGCCGGCATGGGGGTGAGCTATGGGAGCGGCGGCTGACGGGGCGCTTGGTTGCCCTCGGCGCCGCTGCTTTCCGCGTTGCGCGAAGGCAGTTGCCGGGAGTGGAGCGGCGTGCAGCTTGGCATCTGCGAGTGGCGCCGGTGGCCGTTGAGCCGGGTGGCCAGCGCGATGGCAGGAGCTGGGATTAACTTGCGCCTGATGCTCGCGGCAGTGCTGGGCCTCGCCACAGGGTTCGCCGCGGCTGGTGCATCGGCCGCTTCGGCGGATGATGCCATCATCACCAACGTCCACGTCATCTCGATGGTGGCGCCGGGCGTCGCCATGAGCCAAGACGTCACCGTGCGCGATGGGCGCATCGCCGCCATCGAACCCGCCAAGGCGCTGGACGTCGAAGACGGCGCGGCCGCGGGCGGCCTCGCCATCGACGGCAACGGCGGCTTCCTCATCCCAGGGCTCGCCGAAATGCATGCCCATGTGCCCGTCGAGAAGGATTACCGCGACGACGTGTTGTTCCTGTGGGCGGCCAATGGCGTCACCACGGTGCGCGGCATGTTGGGGCATCCAAGCCACCTGCCACTGCGCGACGATCTCTTGGCGCAACGCGTGCTGGGTCCGCGCCTGATCACCTCCGGGCCCTCGTTCAACGGGCGCTCGGTGCGCAACGCTGCGGACGCCGAGCGGCGGGTGCGCGAGCAACACGCCGCTGGGTACGACTTCCTGAAGGTGCATCCGGGGCTGTCTCCGGAATCGTTTGAGGCGATGGCAGCGACGGCGCAGGAGGCTGGCATCAGCTTCGGCGGCCATGTCACCGCGAGCGTCGGGCTGTGGTGCAGCTTGGCAGCTGGGCAAACCACGGTTGACCACTTGGACGGCTACCTGAACGTCATCACGCCAGACAGCGCCGCGCACGGCGATGCCGCGGCGTCCTTCTTCAGCGCCGGTTTGGCACCGTTCGTGGATCGCGCGCTCATCCCTGCCGCAGTGGAGCGCAGCCGCGCCGCGGCCGTCGCCGTGGTGCCCACAGAGACGCTGATGGAGAACATGGCGAACGCCCATGCATGGCAAGAGATGGCCGAGCGGCCCGAGTTCCAATATGTGCCGCGGCGGCTGCGGGAGCGCTACATCGAGACGCTGCGCCGCGCGGCAAACGGCGCGAAACAACGAGCGAACCAAGCGTTCCTCGAGGTGCGCAAGGCGCTCATCAAGGCGCTGCACGAGGGCGGCGTGCCGGTGCTCTTGGGGGCAGACTCGCCGCAGACCTTCAATGTGCCGGGTTTCGCAACGCACCGCGAGCTACGGGCGATGGTGGCCGCCGGCCTCTCGTCAAACGATGCGCTCGCGGCCGGCACCAGCGCCGCGGCGGCGTTCCTCGGCACCAATGCCGGCGTCATCGCCGTTGGCCGCGATGCGGACTTGGCGCTTCTGGCCGCGAACCCCTTGGACGACATCGCCAATGCCGCGCGCATCGAGGGCGTGATGCTGCGCGGCCGCTGGCTGTCCCGTGAAGCAATCGAGGCGGGGCTGAAGCGGATTGCGGCGAAGCATCACTAGAACAGCGATCCGCGCCCCAAGAGCGCAGCACGCGGCTTTCATCGCGGCACCGTGCTACGGTTGCGCGCCACCGGCGGCGTCGCCGAGCTTGATCGCCCGCCACGCTTCTGCACAATGCACTGAGCTTCAAGGAGGATTCCATGCCCATCGAGGAAGGCCAACCCGCGCCATCGTTCACCCTGCCGGACGCCAATGGCCAGCCCGTTTCCCTTGCCGGCCTGCGCGGCAAGCATGTGGTGGTGTATTTCTATCCCCGCGACGACACCCCCGGATGCACCAAGGAAGCGTGCGGCTTTCGCGACCTCGCCGCGCAATTCGACGCCGCCGACGCTGTGGTCTTGGGCGTCTCGCCGGACGGCGAAGCGGCGCACCGCAAGTTCACGGAAAAGTACGATCTGCCTTTCGCCCTGTTGTGCGACCCAGAAAAGGCCGTCATGCAGGAATACGGCGCCTACGGTGAAAAGATGATGTACGGCAAGAAGACAGTCGGCGTCATCCGCTCCACCGTTTTGATCGGCCCGGACGGCGTGGTCGCCAAGCATTGGCGTCGCGTCGCCAAAGCCGCGGACCACCCGCGCAAAGTGTTGGAAGCGCTGCAAGACGCCGCCGGACGAGCGTAGTCCCACCGCAAGCCCATGCAGAGCGCCGAAGCCTCTCTTGGCACCGCGCCGGCGCCGCGGCCGCCGAGCGAGCGCATCGAAGCCATCGACGTGGTGCGCGGCTTCGCGCTGCTCGGCATCCTGCTGATGAACATCCTGGGGTTCGGGTTGCCGTTCCGTTCCTACGCAGACCCCACCGCGGACGGGGCCACCCAAGGCATCAACTTCGCGTTATTCCTCGGCGTGGACTTTTTCTCCGAAGGCGTGATGCGAGCGTTGTTCTCGATGCTGTTCGGCGCCGGCGTTGTCATCTTCGCGTGCGGGTCGCGCGCCAAGCCCATCGGCGTGTACTACCGACGGCAACTGCTGCTGCTTGCGTTCGGCCTCATTGACGCGCTGGCATTGCTGTGGAGCGGCGACATCCTCGTGCCCTACGCCGTGGCCGGCATGCTGCTCTATCCGCTCAGGAACTGGCGCCCGAAGGCGCTGTTCGCCGCAGCGGGCGTGGTCTTCACCTACTTGGCCATGTTCTATGTCGTCACGCTCTTTGGCATCGTGGCGCTCTCGAGCGGGGCCGATGCCGTGCAGGCCCGCCTTGACGCGGGAGAGGCGGTGCCGGCTGCGGAGCAAGCCGTGATTGCGGATTGGCATGGCCTCAAAGCGAACTTCCAGCCACCGCCGGAGGCACAAGCCCGCGAAGCGGTGATCTACCAAGGCAGCTACCGGGAATCCGTGGCTGCCAACGCCATCGAAGTGGCCGGGCTGTACGCCTTCGCCCACCCAACACTGCTGCTCTGGGATGCGCTCGCCTGCATGTTGCTTGGCATGGCGCTCTACAAAACTGGCGTGCTGCGCGGGCAACGCAGCGTCTCCTTCTACAGGCGCTTGGCCGTGTGGGGGTTGCTCGTCGGCGCGGTGGTGAACGGCTTCGAGCTGGCGATGGCCAACGCAAGCGGCTTCGCGTTGGCTTGGGTGACCGGCCTTGAGCTCACCAACGACATCGGGCGCGTGGCGATGGCGTTGGGCTATGTGGGCGTGATCATGCTCATTTGCCAGCGGGGTGTCCTCGCCAAGGCGCGGCAGACCTTGGCCGCCGTCGGGCGCATGGCGCTCACCAACTACATCCTGCAGAGCGTGTTCGCGCTCGTCATCTTCCATGCCATGGGCTTTGGGCTTTGGAACCAGCTTGAGCGCTGGCAGCTCTACCTCGTGGTGCTTGGCGAATGGGCAGTGCTGCTCACGTTCAGCGTATGGTGGCTGGGGCGCCACCGCTTTGGGCCACTCGAATGGCTGTGGCGCACGTTGACCTATGGGAAGAGGCCGGGGCGCTAGCCGTGACCCACGCCAGCGCACCCGGCACTCTCAACTTCAAACGCGGGCCGTCAACTTGCCGGACGCAGCCCCCGGACACAGACCCCTCAGCGCACCTCTAGCACCGGGTCGCTCGGCCGCTCTAACGGCATGTCCTCATACAGAACCCTTTCCTGGAACGGACCAAGGCTGCCGGCGTCGGCCGCCTTGTAAGCCTTAACGTCCATGATTTGCTGCCCGTACTCCGGGAAGTCAATGACTTGTGCTGTCAGGAACGCCTCTTCGGTCGGGTGTGTGAGGGTCATGGTCACCCGATAGCTCCCCACACCGGTGTTGTGAACCGGCACATACACCATCTCACCCCTCGTGCCTATCGGCACCAATCGCTCGAACACCGTCCCGACGCCATCGTCGACTTTCAGAACGTAGTCGCTGTCCAAGGCGTTCCAAAGAGCCAATGCCAGCTCATCGCGCATTTCCGTGGCTGAGGAGTCGAAGCAAGCTGCCCCTTCAAACCCACTGGCCACCCTCACCACGCCACTCTGGATGTCATCCTCGGGCCCATGCCCAAACGGGGACCAACGAAACTGCTCACAAGCGAAGGTTGGCAAGCCCATCAGCAGCGAAACGAAAACGATGAATCGCATGTTGCCTCCTTTCTCAACGGCTCCACTTTGCCCCTCGGACACAGCCCCCTCAGCGCACCCCTAGCACCGGGTCGCTCGGCCGCTCTACCGGGATGTCCTCATACCAATCCGTTTGCACTACCGCAAAACCGGGGATGGGTCCGTCGGCCACCTTGTAGGCCACGACCTCCATGATTTGCTGCCGTTCCTCCGGAACGTCACTGATATGTGCTATCAGGAACGCCTCTTCGGTCGGATGTGTGAGGGTCATGGTCACCCGATAGCTCCCCACACCGGTGTTGTGAACCGGCACCGACACCATCTCATGCATCGTGCCTGTCGGCACCAATCGCTCGAACACCGTCCCGACGCCATCGTCGACTTTCAGAATGTAGTCCCTGTCCAAGGCGTTCCAAAGTAGCAACGATAGCTCGTCGCGCATTTCCGTGGCCGAAGAGTCGAGGCAAGCTGCCCCTTCAAACCCGCTGGCCACGTTCACCAACCCGCCTTGGACATAGTCCACGGGCCCATGGTCGACCGGGAACCAACGAAACTGCTCACAAGCGAAGGCCGGCAAGCCCATCAGCAGTGAAACGAAAACGATGAATCGCATGTTGCCTCCTTTTCTCAACGGCTCCACCGCAAATCTGCGGCTGGTCGGCCCAAACGAAAGCGCCGGCTGTTGCCGGCGCTCTCTGAGGCGAAGGCGGAGCTAGGTACGCGGGCTGCGCCCTAGCGCCACTTTCAGGCTGCCCTACCGGAACGCGCCCATCGAATACTCGAACTCAAAGCCCCAGTAGCGCGGGTAGAGCGCCACGATGCGCTGCGGCCAGTTGGCGCCGTAGCCCGTGCGACGGTTCTCCATGTCCGAGTGGCGGATGTACGTCTTGTCCAGCACGTTGTCCACGAAGGCCGAGACGGACCACTGCCCGGTGGCCTCCTGGAACGTCACCCGCATGTCCCACCGCTCGCGGTCCGGCACTTCATCCCAAGGGCGCTGGAACACATTGGTGGCGTATTCGCCCGTGTAGGCCACTGAGTTCAGCCATGTGATGGTGCCCTTGGGCAGGTTCCAAGAATAGGAAGTCCACACGGTCGCCTTGTGCTTCGGGATGCCGGTGAGGTCGATGCCTTCCACCTCGATGCAGTAGAGCACCCTGATTGCGTCGGTCAGCGTACACGGGTCTTGGTTGACGTCGCCGCCGAGTATCTCGCGGGGATATCGCGGGTCATTGGCGTTGAAGAACGTGAACGGCGCATCAAAGACGCTCTCTGTGTAGCTGTAGTTGCCGCCAACGCTGAAGTTGTCCATCACCAGCCACAGGCCATCGATTTCAAAGCCCCGGTTGTACGCCTCGTCAATGTTGACGGTGGTGTCGACTGGACCCCGCCCCGCCGGCGGCGCGATGCCCCCCGGCAGCGCAAAGTTGCCGCTGCTCGATTCCCACGTGATCGCGTTGGTCTGGTAGCCGGTGTAGTCGTAGTAGTAGAGCGTCACGTTGGCCTGCAAAGTGCCGTCCAGCAATGTGGCCTTGTAGCCGATTTCGTAGGCCGTGAGATCTTCGTCGCCATACGAGCCAAGCACTTGGGTGTCGTTGGCGCCATCGCCATCAAGGTCCAGCGGGCTGCGGCCATCGGTGTTGCCGAGGTTGAAGCCGCCGGCGCGATACCCAGAGGTGGCGCCGAAGTAAAGCAGCATGTCAGGGGTGGGTTCCCAGTTGAAGTTCACCCGCCACGTGAGGTCTCCATCCTGCTTGTAGGTGCCGGTTGTGCGGCTGCCCCAACCGATGGGAATGCCGCGCAGCCGCAGCGGCCGCGCACAGTCTCTCGCGGTGAGGTCGCAGATGGGCTCGATCGGGAAATCCGGATCGCCGGTGAACCGGGCGGCGCCCAAGGCCACATTCAAGGCAGCGAGGGGCGTCACGCCGTCGGCCGAGAAGGCCGCGGGGTCCACCGAGCAACGGTCTGGGTTCGCCTCGCAGGCGCTGGCAAGCACCGTCGGGAGCCACGGCTTGTTGTATGCCTCGATTTCCGAGTAGCCGCCGCGCTGCTCCTTGGCATCGCGCCAATCCTTCGAGTAGCGGAAGCCGAGCGTCACGCTCCACTTATCCGTCAACCGCAGGTCGCCTTGGGTGTAGAAAGCAAGGTTTTCGTTATCCACCAAGTTGCGGTGTTCGTAAACCGCCCCGGTGTCCCCGGCATTCCAGTTCTGGTTGTAGGGCTCGCCCGGGTCGCCGCAGTACGTGCCGAAAGTCCGGGAGACGTCGTTGAACGCCAAGTCTCCCCCGGCGCCGGAGCCGATGCCGCCTTGGCCGATGCACCCTGGCATCACAAAACCCACCAAGGCGAGGCCTTGATGCACCCAGTCCTCAAAGCCTTCCGGCCCATAGTGGGCGGCGTTGCGGGCGCGGCCTTGCCCCCCCCGCTCGCGGATGCCGTACCACTGATCGCGGGACTCCCAGAATTGATAGACGCCAGTGGTGGCGGTGAAGCGCTCTCCCGCTTGCCAGAACAGGCGCAATTCGTGGGACAGGCTCTCCACTTGCTCGACCACCGTGTCGTCAATGTCCGAAACGTGGCTGTCGGAGAAGCTGTTATCCCGATTGAACCAGTAAGCAAAGCTCTGATAGGAGCCTAGGTACTTCATCGAAAGGGTGTCGCTGATGTCCCAATCAACGACGAGGGAACCTTGCTGGTGATCGAATTCTTCCCGGTTGTCGCCAGTTGTCAGGGCAACGAGGTCTGGCGAGTCGGCGCCGCCGATGTCGTATTGGCCAACGCTGGGGCTCATGTAGTTCTGCGACGGCATGTACGGCCAGCGCACGCTTTCGTCATCCACGCCAGGGCGGTTGTAGGCACCGTAGAACGTCTCGCCGGTGAGGGGATGCCTCAATGGCACGGCGCCACGCGGGTCATCCGCGATGTCGCCATACTTGTCCACCCAAGCCTGATCCACGGGGCGGAACCCGGTCGCGTAGTAGTTGGTGTCCCGCGGGACGCGATAGCGCGGGTCGCACTGCGAGTTGGAGGTGATCGGGTGTTCGCCCACGCATGGCCCTTCGCCGGCAATGCCGTGGCCGCCGTTGCCGAAGTTGCGCTTGCTGTAGGCGCGCCGATCATTGATGCGGAGATTGGCGGTGATGTCGTCGCGGATGTTCCACTCCAAAATCAGCGCGAAGTTCTGATCGTTCAGGTCTTCAATGTCTTCGCTGCCGGCCAAGCCCTCCACGGCGGGGCCGCGCAACCGCTTCACGCCAGTGAGGCGATAGGCGATGTCCTGCGTGATCGGACCGCTGACGAGGCCGTACCACTCGTTGGTGTTGTACTCGCCTAAGATGGCGCGCACATTCGCCTCGAAGCCCTCATGGTTCGGCTGGTTGGTGACGTAGTTCACCACGCCGCCGACGGAGTTGCGCCCGTACAACGTGCCCTGTGGGCCGCGCAGCACCTCGATGCGCTTCACGTCGTAGAGGCCGCCTTCCGTCGACGCGATGCCGAAATCTGGCGAGTAGATGCCGTTGAAGTAGGTGCCGACCCCTGGGTCTCCACCCAAACCCCGAAAGTTGCGCCCGACGCCGCGGATCTTGATGTCCCAGTCCGTGCGGGTGGTGGCGGGGATGAAGTTGACCATCTCGTTGGGGCCTTGCATGCCCATGTCTCGGAGAAAGTCTTCATCCATCGCGGTGATGGAAATGGAGGTGTCGGAAACGGTGGATTCCACGCGCTCGCCGTAGATCACCATCTCCTCGATGCGCCGCGTTTCCGACGAATCGTCGTCATCGTCGTCGGCGAAAGCCGTCCACGGCATAGCAAAGGCGACAAGCAGCCCGAACGCAACGGCGCCCCGGGCATTCCGAAGTTCTAGCATGATTTTCCCTCTCCAATACCCGCCAGTTTTGGCACCAGCGTAGTAGAGCCGTTTCTACTCGCTGGCCTTGCGGTTGTCAACGGATTTGTGGCCGGGCGCCGCCCTCACTGCGCGCCAAACCCGTTCCGGCGTGAGCGGCATGTCGAGGGCGGCGACGCCAAGGGGCGCCAAAGCGTCGAGCGCCGCGTGGACGATGGCGGGGGGCGCCCCGCAGGCGCCACCCTCGCCAATGCCCTTGGCGCCGAGCTCGTTGCCCGGTTCCGGCACTTCGTTGAAGGCAACGGCCATGAACGGCGTGTGCGTGGCGCGGGGGACGGCGTAATCCATGTAAGAGCCAGTGACCAACTGACCATCGGCACCGTAACGCACGGCCTCCGAAAGCGCCTGCCCCAAGCCCTGCGCGACGCCGCCATGCACCTGCCCGGCGGCGAGCAGTGGGTTGATGACGCGCCCGCAGTCATCCACCGCGGTGTACTTCACGACGCGCACAGCGCCGGTGTCCACATCCACTTCCACCTCCGCGACGTGGCACCCGTTGGGGAACGTGTAGGCCGCGTCGCGCTGATAGCGCAGGGTCTGCGCCAGCGCCTCGCCGCTGATGCCCGGCGCGGCGCGGGCGGCTTCGGCCAACGTCATCCGCAGCGCCCCGCCGGCCACGGCGTAGACCCCTGCCTCATAAGCGATGCGGCTGCGCTCCACCTGCAGCGCCTCGGCCGCGACGCCGGCGCCCTGCTCGATGACTGCGCGCGCCGCCCGCAACACGGCGACGCCGCCCATCTGCCCAGATCTGGAGCCGCCGGTGCCGCCGCCGAAGCGAACCCGCTCCGTGTCGCCCTGCACCAAGCGCACGCGCTCCAGCTCCACCCCGAAGGCGTCCGCGATGATCTGGGCAAAGGCCGTCTCGTGGCCTTGGCCGTGGGAATAGGTGCCGACCACCGCTTCGATGGCGCCGTCTGCGTCCACATGGACGCGGGCCTCTTCCTGCGGCTGGCCACCGCTGGACTCGACGTAGCAGCCGAGGCCGATGCCGCGCAGCCGCCCGGCCCGCTCTGAAGCCGCGCGCCGAGCGGGAAACCCATCCCAATCCGCGTGGGCGACAGCCATATCCATCGTGTCTTCGAACGCGCCGCTGGCAATGGGAATGCCGGCATGGTTCGTGTAGGGCAAGTCCTGCTGGCGGATGAAGTTGCGGCGGCGGAGTTCGCGGCTGTCCATGCCCAGCTCGCGGGCGGCTGCCTCGACCAGCCGTTCCATGATGTAAGCCGCTTCCGGGCGCCCAGCGCCGCGATACGCCGTCACCGGCATGGTGTTGGTGAACACGCAACGCACGTCATGGCATATCTGCCCGATGCGGTACACGGTGCCGCACACCCGGCCGCCCGCCAAGGTGGGCACGAACGGGCCGACGGTTGAGCAGTAGGCGCCGAGGTTGGCCAACGTCTCCACCTTGAGCGCCACCATGCGGCCGGCGGCGTCGAGCGCCAAGGTGCCGGTGGTGACGTTGTCCCGGCCATGGCAATCCGCCAAGAACATGTCCGAACGGTCGCCACGCCATTTCACCGGGCGGCCCAAGGCTCGCGCCGCGAAGAGGCAAGCCACCGTTTCTGGGTGCAGGCCGCCACGCACGCCGAAGCCGCCGCCGGTGTCGCCGGAAACAACCCGCACCGCATCGCGCTCCATGCCGAAGATGGCGGCCGCGGCATTGCGCTGCGCAAAGGCGCCCTGGCTTGGGTTGTAGAGGGTGAGGCGACCGGCATCATCAACGGCCACGGAACACTGCGGCTCCAACGGCCCCGGCGCCACGCGGTTGTTGACGACGCTCACGCGGGTGACGTGGGCGGCGGCCGCGATGGCGGCATCCACCGCTGCGGCATCGCCATTGCGCCAATGTACGCAGAGGTTGCTGCCGCGCTCTGCATGCACGGCCGGCGCATCGGGCGCCGCCGCGGCGGCGAGGTCGATGGCCACGGGCAGCGATGCCACCTCCAGCTCCACCAGTTCGGCGGCGTCGCGGGCTTGCTGCAAGGTCTCCGCCACCACCGCGGCGACGGCTTGGCCCACATAGCGCACACGATCCGTCGGCAGCACGGGGCGGTGCGGAATGAAGGCCGGCTCGCCGTCTTTGTCTTTGAGCTGCGCGACGCAGGGCAGCCCGCCGAGGCTGGCCAAGTCTTCCCCGCGGTACACCGCCAACACCCCCGGCGCTTGGCGCGCCGCGGCGACATCGATGCGGACGATGCGTCCATGTGGGTAGGGCGAGCGGGCAAAGGCGACCCACGCCTGCCCCGGCAGTTCAAGATCGTCCGTGAAGCGCCCGCGGCCGGTGACGAGACGCGGATCCTCGACCCGCGGAACGGGCTGCCCGATGCCGAACTTCATGGCCTAGCCAGACGACGGCGCACAGGCGGCGCGGGCAAGCGCCAAGCGGGCGGCGCCGTCAACATCGAGTGCCACGCGCACAGGCCGGGCGACTACTGATCGAAGACGATGACGCTGCGCGCCACTTCCCCCGTCTCAAGCGCCAACAGCGCGTTCGTCACGTCCTTGAGGGCGATGCGGCTGGAAATCATGTCGTCCAGATGCAGCTTGCCCTGCAAGTAGAAATCCACGAAGCGAGGCATGTCCACGCGAAATCGGTTCGAGCCCATATTGGAGCCTTGGATCTTCTTCTCCATGAGGAACTCGGGGCCATGCAACGCCACCATGGCACCCGGCGGGATCATGCCGATGACCGTGGCGACGCCGCCGGCGCGCAGCATCTGGAACGCCTGCTCTGCCGTGGCCTTCAAGCCGATGGCCTCGAAGGAGTACTCAACGCCGCCATTCGTGAGGTTCCTCACCTGCTCGACGACATTGCCCTCGCTGGCATCCACCACATCCGTGGCGCCGAACTTGCGGGCGAGTTCCAGCTTGGAGGCCACCATGTCCACAGCGATGATGCGCCCGGCGCCGGCGATGGCCGCGCCGTTCACGCAGGAAAGGCCCACGCCGCCGCAGCCGATGACCGCGGCGGTGGAACCCGGCGCCACCGCCGCGGTGTGGATGGCCGCGCCGACGCCGGTGGTGACGCCGCAGCCGATGAGCGCGGCGCGGTCCAGCGGCATGTCTTCGCGCACCTTCACCACCGCGTGCTCATGCACCAGCATCTGCTCCGCAAAGGAGCTCAGGTTGGCGAACTGATTGAGGCGGCCGCCGTGGTCGTGCAGGCGCGGCGCTTCGTCCGCGCTGCGGCGCACCTCCGGTTCCTCGCACAGCGACATGCGCCCGGTGAGGCAGTATTCGCAGTGCCCACAGAACGCCGACAGGCAGGTGATGACGTGATCCCCCGGTTTCACATAGGTGACGGCATCCCCCACCGCCTCCACGATGCCGGCGGACTCGTGGCCGAGCACCATCGGCAGCCGGCCGGGGTAGGTGCCGTTGTAGAAGTGCATGTCCGAGTGGCAGACGCCAGCGGCGACTGTGCGCACCAGCACCTCGCGCGGGCCGGGCTTGTCCACAGAGATGTCTTCGATCTCCATGGGCGTGTTGACCTGTCGAAACACCGCCGCCTTCATCCGCTGCTCCTTCTACCAATCGCCGCGAGTGCCAATGCCCGCGAGCCTGCCCGTGAGTGTGCCTTCCCCGCTTAGGGATTTCCAGCGGGGGAAGCGTCGGCTGCGGCGGCGAAGCGGAGCACCTCAAGCAGGTCTTCCGGCTCCAAGTCCGGATACTCACCGAGGATCTGTTGGTGGGTCATGCCTTGGGCGAGCAGACCGATCACCGTGGCGACCGGGATTCTGACGCCACGCACACAGGGCACGCCGCCCATCTGATCGGCGCGGACGGTAATCTTGGAAGTTGCCATGCGCTATCCGCCCTTACTCCAACGGCGTTCCGAATCGATCCCTCAGGCGTCGAGTGTCGTCCACCATCTAGTCTGCTGACAGCCGTTGGCGATAATGCGCGCTAGTACGCCCTGCTCGTTGCCAAAAGCATACTTTGCAATCATGCCCGGTGTCGCATCCGGGATCTTCGTGGCTGCCAAGCTACGGTTGGGAGCAATGGGCACGTCACTGACCAAGGCGAATCGATAACGGCTCCGACCAACCGGACGAATGATCCACATTCGTCCTTTCGGCGCTGTGGCGAGAATGCTCTCCGGCAGTGGTGTCCGATAGCGAAAGCTGTAGATCAAGTCGCCGAGGTTCTTCGGCAACTGAATGTCGAGTTTGCGCACCGCGGCGGCGATGTCATCCCGATCGAACTGAACAGTCTCTTGGACGTGTTCGTGCCTAGCGCGGAAAATATCCTCGATGATCGCGGCGTAGCGATTCCGATGCTTGGCGCCTGATGGCACCGGCGCGTCGCTCACCTTGGCCACTCCAACAACACGACTTCCTCGCGCAGTTGTTCCCCCGTCACCGTGGACGGTCTGGTGCGGAATAGTTCAATGTCCACAAGCCTGTAACCCAGCGACTGCGCCAAGTCCGCCAGTATCTTGCCGGTGCGAATCATCACGCGCAGATACGAGGCTTGGTCGCCGACGACATAGGCCAGTTTTGCACCTGGCTTCAGGACGGCGCACAGTGACGCCAAGTGCCGCTGCATGCCGCCGAAGTACAACTGCGTCACACGCGGATAGAGGCGCTCGAAACCAGAGGTCTTGCCCAACTCCACACGGCGGCGCTCGATGGCTGCGGCGATTTTGGTGATCTCCGCGTGGTTGGCCACCTCTTGGTCGTCGGTGTCGGCCTTATAGACGCCACGCGTGTTGGAGCGCACCAAGCCCTGCTTGAGTGCTCGCAGCTCGCTCCGATCCCGAATCAAACCCAAGATCACCGATTCCAGCCGGGTGGTTCGCGTGTAGTCCTTCTCGTTTGGATACGGCGGGGAGGTGATCACCGCATCCACAGAGCTTGGTTCGAGGACTTCGCCGACGCCCCTGGCATCGGCTTGAATGACTTGCGCCGCAGCGTCCGCATCCCGCCAGTGCGCAATGTCGCGCACCATCGCATGCATCCGCTGACGCCAGATCTGCACGGCGTCGGCATCTGTCTTGCGCTTGCCCACACCCACTTCTGGGCCGAACTTCAGGTTGCCGATGCCATGCACCAGCGCGGTCGCGAGGGCGAGGCGGCCAATGCGTCGTTGCGCGGCGCTGCCGTGTGCGTCAATGGCATCCAACAGCACCAAGGCTCGATGCAGCGGCAGCGGGCTGATGGAATTGGTGAGCAGCAGTTTGGCGCTTGCCGCCGGCAAGCCGCGCAAGCTGGGGCGATGGCCGGCGTTCTCGGCGAAGAGCGGCAGGTCTTGTTCGGTGCTGCCTTGCTTGGCCAAAACGCCGGCAGCGGCGGATGCCACCGCCGCGGCGTACTCCGCAAGCTGCGCCGCATCGATGGACCAATCCACCTTCACGCCACTCGCGAAGCGCGCCATGGGGTTGGATTCCAAACCAACGCTGGCCATGCCTAGCTTCTTGCACTCCACCAGCGTCGTGCCAGTGCCGCAGAACGGGTCCAGCACGGTTTGCCCCGCACCCAAGCCAAAGCGTTCCACATGCTCCCGCACCAGGTGCGGCGGATAGGAGAGCACGAAGCGATACCAATCGTGAACGGCGCGGTCGTCGGGCCGCAGCTTGTTGCGTTCTGCGGTGACGGGCTGCTTTGCGGGGAGAACTTCCGCCAACATGGTTCATCTCCAACCCGGTGGTCGCCGGGCCGCAAACAGCCTACAACACAGCGCCGTCGGCGTGCCGGGGAACGGCAGTCCGCCAGCCGCCCCTTAAGTGAGCTTCCCCGCCGCCAGCGTGGCCGCCGCGTTCAGCGCCGCGAGCGCGCCGGAGGGGTCTGCGATGCCTTGGCCGGCAATGTCGAAAGCGGTGCCGTGATCCACCGAGGTGCGCACGAAGGGGATGCCCAACGTGGCGGTGACGCTGCGGTGGAAGTCATGCACCTTCACCGCGATGTGTCCCTGATCGTGGTAGAGCGCCAGCACCACGTCGAACTCGCCGGCAATGGCGCGGTTGAAGATTGAATCCGCCGGGATGGGGCCGCAGGCGCGAATGCCGGCCGCCACCGCGTCCGCCACTGCGGGGGCAATTTCGTCAATCTCTTCGCGGCCCAGCAGCCCGCCTTCGCCGCCATGCGGGTTGAGCGCCGCCACCGCGATGCGCGGCGACGCCATGCCCCATTGCGAGAGGGTGGCGTGGGTGAGCTGCAGCTTGTCGAACACGTTCGCCCGCGTCACATAGCGTGCGGCCTCGATGAGCGGCTTGTGCGTGGAGAGATGCACCACTTTGAGCCCCGGCGTCATCAACATGGTGGCCGTCCAGGTGACGCCCGCCAGCCGCGCCAGAATCTCCTGATGGCCAATGTCATCGACGTAGCCCGCGGCATGAACGGCTTCTTTGTTGATCGGGCAAGTCATCATGGCGGCCGTCTCGCCCGCCATCGCGTCGCGCGCCGCCGCCTCCACAGATTTCACGGCGAGGTCGCCGCAGCGCCCGCACACCTGCCCCATCGCAAAGCCCGGCGGTTCGTCCAGCCTCAAATCGATGAGCGGCCAACCCGGCGCGGCCCAATCCACCTCGCGGATGTCGCGGTGGCGTCGGTAGGACACCTCCACGCCGGCGCACCTGGCGCCGCGCTCCAAGGCCCAGCCGACGCCGTAAAGGACGAGGCGCATGGCCTTGCCGTCTACCCCCGCCAAGCTCTTGGCAAGCACCTCCGGCCCGATGCCGGCCGGGTCGCCGAGCGTGACGCCGATGGTGGGCGGTGCGCTCACGGCTCGCGGCGGTCGTCCGTGAACAGCTCCGTCGCCACAACCCGCAGGCCAAAGCCCTCCAACCCGACGTATTCGATCTCGCGCGCGGCGAGGATGCGGATGTCGCTCAACCCCAAGTCTTTGAGCATCTGCGCGCCCACCCCCACTTCCAGCCACTCGGCGTTGCGCTCGCGCTCGCGGCTCGGCGTGGAATCGTCCAAGCTGTCGAGCGGCACCCCCACGAAGCCGCCGCGCAAGTAGATGAGCACCCCGCAGCCATGCTGCGCCAAGCGCTTCAACGAGAGCTTGAGCAAGCTGTTGGCATGGCTCAGCTGCGGGCCGAAGATGTCCTCGACCAAGCGTTCCCGATGGATGCGCACGGGCACGGTGGCGCCTGCATCGATGTGGCCAAACAGCAGCGCCAAGTGCTCCGCATCCTCGAACTTGGTGCGGTAGGCGAAGGCGCGGGCCGGGCCGATCTCCGTATTGACGCGGAACTCCCGGGTGCGCTCGACCAGCTGCTCACGCCGCTGCCGATGCGCGATGAGATCGGCGATGGAGATGATCTTGAGGCCATGCTCGGCAGCGAAGGTGACAAGTTCGCCCAAGCGCTTCACGGTGCCGTCGTCGTTGACGATCTCTGCCAACAAGCCGGTCGGCGGGCAGCCCGCGGCGCGGGCCAGGTCGATGGCGGCCTCGGTGTGCCCAGAGCGCACGAGCACACCGCCTGGCCGCCCCACCAACGGAAAGATGTGGCCCGGGCGCGCGAAATCCCTGGCATCCACATTGCTGTTCGCGAGCGCCACTACCGTGCTGGCGCGTTCTTCCGCGGAGATGCCGGTGGAAAGGCCATGCTTGTAGTCCACGCTGACGGTGAAGGCGGTGGCCAACGGCGCATCGTTGCGCGCCACCATCGGATCCAGCTGCAGGCGCTTGGCGCGTTCCTCGGTGACTGGCGCGCAGAGGATGCCGCTGGTGTGGCGGATCATGAAGGCAACCTGCTCCGGCGACGCCTTGGACGCCGCCATGATGAGGTCGCCTTCGTTCTCGCGGTCGTCGTCGTCCACCACGACGATGAGTTCCCCCGCTTGGACGGCGGCGATGGCGTCTTCCACGGTGTCAAAAGGCGTCGTCATGGCTACATCTAGGCTCGAAGGTGTGGTTGAGATTATCGCTTAGCGGCGCGGACAGGGGCCGGTGCCGGCAACCGCCGGCAGCAAAGCGCGCCCGCCCACTAGGGCGTCAAGTATTGGTGATGGCAGCCGGTGCAGTGCTCGATGAGGGCGTTGCCGGCAGCCAATGCGCCATCCACGTCGCGGGCATCGATGGCCGCTACCGCCTGCGCCGCCGCGGCCGACATGCCAAGCGAGGAAGCATCCCAATCGGCGCCTTGGCTCCGTTCGGGCAAGGTGAGCGCGCGGCCCGCTGCCATCAGCACGATGGCATCGAGGCGCAACGCGGCCCACTGCGCGTCAGACGCGGGCGCAGCGCGGCCCACGCCGAACAGCGCGTCGGACTGCGGCACCACCATCGCATCCATGATCTCCATGACGCTCGGCTGCTTGCCGGGTGAAGGCGGTGCCTGCGCTTCCGCCAGCGGCGCCAACGCCACCATCAGAGCTAAAGCCGCCGCGTCGCGACGGGACGCCGCGCCAACTCGTGGCCCCGCCCGGTTGCTGAGCGCCATCCGTCAAATCGCCCCCGACGCCTGCAGCGCTTCCACCTCACTCGCGTCGTAACCGAAGAACTCGGCGTAAACGGCGACGTTGTCTTGCCCCAGCGCGCGCGGCAACTTCGGCGTCGGCGGCGCCACGTCGGTAAAGCGCAGCGCCGTGCTGGGCAGCGCCACCTCGCCGAACCGCTCATGCGCCACCTTGTGCAACGCGCCCCGAGCCAGCAGGTGCGGATCGTTCACGACGTCATCGAGGGAACGCACCGGTGCGCAGATCACTTCGTGGGCTTGGCAGATGCGAAACACTTCGTCCTTGGCGAGGGTGGCCGTCCACGCTTCCACCGCGGCATCGGTCGCGTCCATGTGGCGGCAGCGGGCGGCCATGTCCGCAAAGCGCGGATCCGCGCCGAGCTCAGGCTGCCCCATGGCGCGAACCAGCTTGCGCCAATGCCCTTCGCGGATGCAGATGATGGCGACGTGGCCGTCCTTGGCCGCGTAGACGTTGTAAGGCGCGACGCCCAGCGCTTGATGGCGGTTGCCGGTGCGCGGCGGGTCGCCGCCGAGCGCGTAGTAGGCGCCGAGGGCGGAGGTGAGCGTGGGGAACACCGCGTCCTGCATGGCCACATCCAGCACGGCGCCAGCGCCGGTCTGTTCGCGGCGGAAGAGCGCCGTGACGATGGCCGAGTAGAGATGCACGCCGCCCAAGATGTCGCACAGCGCCGGGCCAGACTTCAGCGGCGGCTCGCCATCGTTGCCGGTGATGCTGATGGCGCCGCTCATGGCCTGCACCGTTACGTCCATGGCCAAGTAATCCCGATGCGGGCCGGTGGCGCCGAAGCCAGTGCTGGCGGCATAGATCAGGCGCGGATTCACCGCCATCAGCGTGTCGCTGCCAACGCCCAAGCGCGCCATGGTGCCCGGCGCGAAGTTCTCCAACAGCACGTCAGCGCGCTTGGCGAGATCGATGAGCAGTTCCGTCCCCCGCGCCGACTTCAGGTTGACGGTGATGGTTTCCTTGTTGCCGTTCAACATCGCGAAGGAATAGCCGGGTTCATCGCCGGCGCGGCCGCGCAAACCCTCGCCCACGGGCGACTCCACCTTGATGACGCGGGCGCCGGACATGGCCAACAGATAGCCACAGTAAGGGCCATTGTAGATTTGTCCCAAGTCCAGCACTGTCACGCCGGAGAGAGGCTGCGCACCCACGCGGGTTCCTCCTTTTGGTTCGTTCTTGCGGGCTGACGGCTGTCCGCGCCGCGGCGCTGGCGACGTTCCAAGCCGGCAGCGTGACGCAAACGCGACGCCAAGAAGACAGCATAGCAGCCAAGCGATGCGCGTGGCGCAGGAGGAATGCAGAGCCGCTCACCTCCAGAGGCCGGTGCCGCCGGCGCTTGGTTCGCTGCACGCCGGCTTGTGTCAAAATAGCCCCATGCCAGACGCGCTGCATCACCACTTGGGAAGCCGACCGCGCCAAGCTGGCGCGCGGCTAGGTCGCACCGCGGCGTTGGCCGCGCTGCTGCTCGCCTTGGTTGCGCCGGGCGCGGCGGCAGCGAAGGTTTGGGTGCTCGAGATCGAAGGTGGCATTGGCCCCCCGTCTGCGGACTATTTCATTCGTTCGCTTGAGGACGCCGCCGAAGCCGATGTGGACTTGGTGGTATTGCGCCTTGACACGCCCGGCGGCCTCGACAAATCCATGCGCGACATGATCAAGGCGCTGCTCGCCTCGGCGGTGCCCGTCGCCACCTATGTGGCGCCCAACGGCGCCCGCGCCGCCAGCGCCGGCACCTATCTGATGTACGCGAGCCATATTGCGGCGATGGCGCCCGCCACCAACATCGGTTCGTCGACGCCGGTGAGCATCGGCGGCGGCGGTGGCGGCAGCCCGTTCCCATTCCCGCAGCCGACGCAGCCAGAGCCCGAGGCCGAGCCGGATGTGCCGGCGGACGAAGCGGCTGCCGGTGATGGCACGGCCGCCGCGGACGAAGCGGCAGATCAAGGTGGTGAAGCAGAACCAGCCCCGTTGCCGAACGCGATGGAGCGCAAGGTGGTGAACGATGCCGCGGCGTACATTCGCAGCATCGCGGAGCTGCGCGGCCGCAACGTGGAATGGGCGGAGCGCACGGTACGCGAAGCATCGAACCTGCCGGCGCAGGAAGCGCTGGCCATGAACGTCATCGACTTCGTGGCGGCAGACCTCGATGAGCTGCTTGCCGCCATCGACGGGGAAACCGTTGACGTGGAAGGCCGCGGCGCCGTCACCCTCGACACCTCCGCAAACGACATCGAGCGCATCGAGCCAGATTGGCGTTACGAGCTGTTGGGCCTCATTGCAGATCCGAACGTCGCCTACATCCTGCTCATGGTCGGCGTCTATGGCCTCATCTTGGAGTTCTACAATCCCGGCACCGGCGTGGGCGGCGTGGTGGGCGTCATCTGCCTGTTGCTCGGCGCTTACGCGCTGCAAATGCTGCCGGTGAACTACGCCGGCCTCGCCCTCATTGTGGTCGGCATCGGCCTGTTGGCGGCAGAGGCGTTTTCGCCCAGCTTCGGGGTGCTCGGCATCGGCGGCGTGGCCGCGTTCGTCATCGGCTCGGTGATTCTGTTCGATTCCGAGCTGCCGGGCTTCGGCGTCTCCATCCCCATCATCGCCGCGGTGACGGCCAGCACCGCGGGCCTTGCGATCTTCGCGTTGGGCGCTGCTGTGAGGGCGCGTCGGAGCAGCGTGGTGAGCGGCGGCGAAGCCATTGTCGGCAGCCCAGCCATCGCCATTGAAGACTTCGCCGGCGGCGCCGGCAAGGTGCGCGCGGTCGGCGAAGTGTGGCGGGCGAAGGGCGCGGCCGATGCCAAGGCCGGCGACCGCATGACCGTGACGGGCCGCGATGGGTTCAATCTCATCGTGGCACCGGCCGGGGGCGGCGGCGCAGCAGCGCACCCGCATCAATCAGACTCAGGCTAAGGACGGAGCAACCATGGCGGAGATCTTCCTGCTGGTCGTCATCGGCATCTTCCTCGCGCTGCTCGCCAGCGCCTTCCGCGTGCTGCGCGAGTACGAACGCGGCGTCGTTTTCATGCTCGGGCGCTACTACCGGGTGAAGGGGCCAGGGCTGATCATCATCATCCCGGTCCTGCAGCAGATGGTGCGGGTGGATCTGCGCACCATCGTCATGGACGTGCCCACGCAAGACCTCATCACGCGGGACAACGTGTCCGTGAAGGTGAATGCCGTCATTTACTTCCGCGTCATCGATTCGCAGAACGCCATCATCAACGTTGAGGACTACATGGAGGCCACCGGCCAGCTCGCGCAAACGACGCTGCGCTCGGTGCTCGGCCAACACGAGCTCGACGAACTCCTCGCCGAGCGCGAGAAGCTCAATGCAGACGTGCAGACGATCTTGGACCAACAGACCGACCAATGGGGCATCAAAGTCGCCAACGTCGAGATCAAGCATGTGGACATCGACGAGAGCATGATCCGCGCCATCGCCAAGCAGGCGGAGGCGGAGCGCGAGCGGCGCGCGAAGATCATCCACGCCGACGGCGAGTACGAGGCAGCGGCTCGGCTCGTCGAAGCGGCTGCGCGGCTGGCAGCGCAGCCGAACTCACTGCAGCTACGCTACTTGCAGACGCTCACCGAGATCGCCGGCGAGAAATCCTCCACCATCGTGTTTCCGCTGCCGCTGAACTTGATTGAGACCTTGCAGCATCTATCGCCGCCGGCAGCGCCGGCGACGCCGGAACCGGACGCGGCGGAGTCATCTTAGGCGGTCGCAACGGCCGGCGAACACGTTGCCCCGCAAGCCGCCCACGCCCGTTGATGGCGCGCGGCGGCCGCGGGAACACCGCCTCAACGCCCGTTGAACACGGGCTGCTGCTTGTTGACGAACGCTTGCGCCGCGGCGCGATGGTCTTCGCTCAAACCGGCGTGGACATGGTGGGTCGCCTCCAAGTCCAAACATTCGATCACATCACCGCCCATCGTTGCGCGGTTGAAGTTCTCCTTCATGTAGCGGTACGCGATTGGCGGACCGGCCGCCAAGCGGCGCGCCACGGCCATGGTCTCCTCCTCCAGCGTCTGCGCCGGGAAGGTGAAATTGACGAGGCCGAGACGCAGGCAGTCTTCCGCGCTCACGCGGTCTGACAGGTAGTAGAGCTCGCGCGCCTTTGCGGCGCCGACCAAGTGCGTCAGGAAGTACGTTCCGCCATAGTCACCGCTGAAGCCCACGCGGGCGAACGCCGACGTGATGAACGTGTGATCTGCCATGGTGCGCATGTCTGCGGCGAGCGCGATGGAGAGCCCGGCGCCGGCGGCGGGCCCCGGCAACATCGCCACCACCGGCTTCGGCATCAAGTAAATGCGCCCGGCGGTGTTGCGCTGCGAGAGCCGCTGCGCGTGGATGCGCTCGTCAAGGGATGGCATGTCGTCCGTGCTGGCGCCACTGCCGCCGGCGGCCATGCCCTTCACGTCGCCACCGGCGCAGAACGCGCCCCCGGCGCCGGTGATGACCACGGCGCGGATGCTGCGCGAGCTTTCGGCGACCTCGAGGGCGCGGGCAAGCCCCTCCGTCATGCCGCCGCTCATGGCGTTGCGAGCTTCGGGACGGTTCAGCGTCAGCACGGCCACGCCATCCTCTTCCCAAGCGAGCAGATGCTCGCTGCCGGTTTCGATGTCAACTCTCTTCATGTTCTCACTCCTCACTCGTTGATTAAGTCCGCTTGGACCCGCGGCGCGCCTTGTGCAATCGGCACTCTGGCCAGCGGCACGGGCAGGCCCGGCACGTTCGCGCGGTGGCAATACACCGCCCCTTCCCGGTCGCCAGGGACGCCTTCGGAACCCGTGACGATGTACAGTTCCCGCAAATCCGCGCCGCCAAAGCAAACGCTGGTACACATGGGTTGCGGCACGTCGATGTAAGCGCGCAAGGCCCCATCCGATTCGTACACGGCCACCGCGCCGCCGCCGGCGAGGGCCACCCACACGGCGCCATCCACCGACACGACCAAGCCATCCGGAGCGCCCCGCTCCGTGGCGACGAAGCGCGCCTTGTCGCCCAACGCGCCATCCTCGCGCACGGCGTAGCAGAACACGGCGCCGCGTCTGGAATCTGCATGGTAGAGCCTGCGGCCGTCCGGCGAGAAGCCGAGGCCGTTGGTGAGCTGCACGTCGTGCCCGACCACCCGCGTGGCGCCGTCGAGATCGATGAGGTACAGCTGCCCCGCCTGCGGTTCCCGGCCATCCTCGAAGACGGGGCTGGACCCCAAGGAGCCAGCGTAGATGCGGCCCGCGGCATCCGTGGTGATGTCGTTGTAGCCAACGTTGCCGTGCTCTGGGTCCCGGTCTAGGAGCGTCACGGTGGATGTGCCGTCGAACGCCTTGTAGGCGATGTTGCGGCCGCTCACCACCAGCCCGCCGGCCGCGTGCAGCGCCATGCCGCCAATGCCCCGCCGATGCTCAAACACCGTCGCGACGGCGCTGTCTCGCAGCGCGAAGACGCCGCCGAACAGCACGTCGCTGAAGAGCAGCCGCTCGCCATCCCACACCGGCCCCTCGATCAGGCCATAGCCCTTGGTCAATGGCTCCAAATGCCGCTCCCCAAGCATTCCGCGCAACCTGCAAACGAAGATTGTAGCGCCAAAGGCCGCGCGCCAAGCGGTCGGCGCCGGAGCGCTGCCGGCCTAACGGGGCGCCGGTCGGGTCGTCAAAGGGGCGCTGCTTGGCCACGCCCGCCACCAGCCACGGCTGCGAACACATAGCCGCCCACGGCGCCGGCCACGCCCTGCATCACCAAGCCTGCGCCGCTGCGGGCGCCCGCCACGGGCATCATGCCGAGCACCGCTTCCATCAACAGCAAGGCGGCCAACATCGCCGCGGCGCCGGCCAGCGGATAGCCCACCGCGCGCCAACGGGGCAGCCAGCGCTGAGCCAGCGCGGCAACCGGAAACGCGATGACAAAACCGCCCGCCGCCACGAGCGCCAGCACCGGCCCCATGCCGACGATGTCGTGCCCGTAAGTGGACAGCCGCTCGCCAAGCGGCAGTTCCACGTTGAGATCCACGAGGCCGGCGAGCACAAAGTGGGTGGAGGCGAGAGCGCCGAGCACCGCTGTCGCGGCCACCGCGAGCGCAAAGGCGAAAAGCTGCCGAATCCATCCCATGCGGCGCTATGATAGTCCACGATCTGCCCTAGGCGTCTCCCACCATGCGCTTTGCTCTAATGCTTGCCCTGCTCGCCGCAACGCTTCCCGCCAGTGGCGCCTACCAGCTTGAGACGGTGGCCGAGGGCTTGGCGCATCCGTGGTGCATCGCGTTCTTGGACAACGGCGACCTGCTGGTGACGGAGCGCGGCGGCAACCTGCGCGTGGTGCGGGATGGAGCGTTGCTCCCAGAGCCGGTTGCTGGGGTGCCGCCAGTGTATGCGCGGAGCCAAGGCGGGCTCTTCGACGTGGCGCCGCATCCGCGCTTTGCGGAAAACCGCCTGCTCTACCTCACCTACGCGCACGGCACGCCAGAGGCAAACGCCACGCGCTTGGCACGGGCGCGCTTCGACGGCAGCCGCCTCACGGATTTGACGCCTATCTTCACGGTGACGCCGACGAAGGAAACGCCGGCTCACTACGGCGGGCGGCTGCTGTTTCTGCCCGATGGCACGCTGCTCTTGACCACTGGCGACGGGTTCGTACACCGCGAGGCGGCGCAGCGGCTGGACAACCTGCTCGGCAAGGTGGTGCGCCTGAACGGCGACGGCTCGACGCCGGCAGACAACCCGTTCGTCGCCCAAGAAGACGCCTTGGACGCGATCTGGAGCTACGGCCACCGCAACCCGCAGGGGCTCGCGCTCGATGCCGGCAGCGGCGTTGTCTATCTTCACGAGCACGGCCCGCGCGGCGGCGACGAATTGAACGTCCTGGCAGCCGGCGCGAACTATGGCTGGCCCGTGGCCACCCACGGCATCGATTACAACGGCGCAGTCATCACCCCCTTCAAGGACTACCCCGGCATGGTGGCGCCGCTGCTGCACTGGACGCCTTCCATCGCCCCGGCCGGCATGGCGCACTACGACGGCGCAGCCTTTCCGGCATGGCGCGGCGACCTCTTCGTCACGTCGCTCGTCTTCAACAACGTCGAGCGGTTGGACATGGAAGGCGGCGAAGTGAAGGCGCGCGTGCCCATGTTCGAGGAAATCGGCGAGCGCATCCGCGATGTGCGACAAGGACCCGGCGGGCGGTTGTTCATCTTGACAGACTCCCCGCAGGGCCGCTTGATCCGAGTGGACCCAGCATAGCCGTCGGCCCAACGCCGCTTGGCGCCGGCATCGCCCACCCCTTCCACCCTTCCCCGTTTCTCGCCTCCCGTTCCCCGCGAACGACGACAATGCGCGCGGCATTCCCGGCCGATGTCCGGATGCTGCCGCGTGGCGGCGCTCGCAAAGCCGCCAGCCTTCAACCCGCATGGGCATGCGCTTACAGCCCATGCAACACATCACAACCCCATGTCGAGAGAAAGCTCACGCCAATTGGAGACTTCCGCCGTGTTGGACGGCGCCTCCCCTGCTTACGATTTCCATCACTTCAACAACTCACCGAAAGGAGAAACACGATGAAGAAGTTGATGGCACTGGCAGCCGCTCTCGGGCTTGCCGTTTCGTCCTGGGGCTTGACCGTGCAGGAAGCGCCAGAAGCCGGGGTGGCGCCCAGTGTGAGCGCTGTGGTCGTCCAAGAGGCCCAGTTCGGCAGCTGGCTCGCACCCCGCGTGTGGGGCTGGGGTGGCCACGTTCTGGCCCCGTACATCGAGTACGACAACTTCGGCGCGCTCATGGAAGGCGCCATGGCCTCGATCGGGGGAACCATCGGCGGCATCCTCGGCAGCAGCGTCAGCCCTGTTGTCGGCACCATCGTCGGCGCCGGCATCGGTGGCGGCCTTGGCGGCTGGTAGCCAGCGGCACCAATTGGCCCTGAGGGGCTAGCGGCCATGTCCCCCGCCGTCGCGCTGCCGTCTACACCGGGTTGGTTTCAGCACCGGTCAGCTAGCGGCGCAGCGGCGGGGGAACTTGGCCAAGCCCCAAACGCGCCTAGAGCATCCGTTGGCGCACTTGGGCGCTGCACCGCCGACCCAGCCGCAGCCTCCGCAGGCACTCAGCAAGCTTGACCAGGCACGAGCCGCCGTTGGTCCAGCACCGAGGCATCCACCATCAAGCGTCCGAGGCCCGCAGCAATGCCGACCGCAACTTGGATTCGCAACTTGGCCATCGCCTTGGCGTTGGCGGGCATCGCCGCAGTCGGCGGATCTCGGCTCGCCGCGCAGCAGGCCGGCTTGGCGGAAAAGGAAGTGAAGCCCATCTCGGCACAAACGTTCCTAGACGAAGCCGAGCCCGTCGAGAACCGCACCCAGCTATCCATTGGCATCTTCGCCCACAACCTCGCCGTCTACCTGCTGCTGCTCGCGGGGCTGGTCTCCGGCGGCTTGACCACTGTGTTCACGGTGGCCTTCAACGGCTTCATGCTGGGCCAGATGTTTGGCTTTGCGAGCTTGGGCGGCGCACCCATGAGCGCAGCAATATGGCTCGTGGCACCGCATGGCGCCTTGGAGTTGTCGCTGCTGTTGTTCGCTGCAGCGATTGGCCTTCAGGGGCCCGCGGCGGCCATCGCTTGGGCGGCGGGCAAGCGGCTGCCGCACTCGCGCCGCATCTGGCGCATGGCTCTCGCCGGCGTGCCGCTGTTGGCTGTCGCCGCCACCATCGAGGGTTACCTGACTGTGCCGTTGGCGAGAGCGGCGTTGCTGCCATGAATCGCTCCTTGGCCACCCACCCATTGTTCGTCGCAGCCGTTTGGCTGGTGGCTTACTGCACGTCGAGCGCCATCACGCTGCAGAACTTGCTCGGCGAAATCGCCCCAGCTGCGTTGCAAGTGCATGCGAAGCTGATGGCGTACATCGGCGCGGCCGCCAATGCCGGCTTCACGCTGGCGAGCGTCACGGTCTGCGGCTTCGCCTGCGGCCTCATGCTCAGATGGCTGGGAGAGACGATCGCAGCCAAGACAATCGCTCGGCGGGTGGCCGGTGCGTTCTGGGTGTTGGCGGCCTACGCTTGGTTCATGGTTGCCTTGGTGGCGTCGCAGCCGCCGCGCAGCCTCTCGCTCGAGGAACTGCTCGCGTCCAACGGCGCGTCCATCGATCTTGACGAGTTGCTGGGCTTTCCTTGGCTCACCGAGGCGCAATACGTCTCGATGGCGCTGTTCCCAGTGGTCCTGTTCCTATTGTTGGCGCGACGCTGCGCATGGGTCAACGCGCTGATCGCCGTCGCGTTCGCCACCGCGACGGTGTCGCTCATCAGCGTCGCAATCCTCCACCTCACCACGCTCCATCAAGGCTAGCGCCACGCCGGAACCAAACCACGGAGACGACAAGCCATGCACCGAAACAAAGTCCTCGCCGCCATCACCGTCGTTGGCGTCATGTCGTTGGCCGTGCCGCTCGTCAGCGGCGCCGTCAACGGGACAAAGGCGGTGTTGGTGGACACCGAGGCAGCCGCCCTGCGCGTCATCCAGCCATCCATCCTGGCCTCCGGCGAACTCGCCCATGAGGAAGAGGTGAACCTCACCAGCGAAGTGGTTGGCCGGGTAGAGGCGGTGCATGTGGAAGAGGGGGAACGGGTGAGCGCCGGCGAGTTGGTGCTCGCCATCGACAACGAAGCGTACGCGGCACTGGTGGAGCAGAACCGCGCGGCGATGCGCTTGGAGGAGATCAACATCGACCGCACGGCGTTGCGCATCGCCAACTTGGAGCGACGTGACGACCGCAACGCCCGTCTGCATGCCCGCAAGCTGTTGGATGAGCACTCCTTTGAGGCTGTGAGGCATGAACTGGAAGCCGCCCGCATCGATCTGCGTTCCGCCAAGGAACGGCTGGCCCAAGCCCGCGCGCAGTTGCACCAATCCACCGAACAACTCGAGAAAACCCGCCTGCGCGCGCCCATCGACGGCGTTGTGACCGCTCTGGACATCGAGGTGGGAGAGACCGCCATCGCCAGTGCCACGAACATTCCCGGCAGCCAGCTCATGACCATCGCAGACCCGTCGCGGGTGGTCACGGAAGTGCATGTGGACGAAGCCGACGTCGCCAATGTGCGCACTGGCCAGAGCGCGGAAATCGTCGCCATCGCGTATCCCCAGCAACCGCTCACCGGGGTGGTGGAGTTCGTCGCCAACACGGCGCGGCGCCACCGCGAACGGCGTGGCCTGTCGTTCCTTGTGCGGGTGCGGATCGCCGAGACGCACGGCATTCGGCTGCGCCCGGGCATGTCGTGCCGCGCCGAGATATTCACCGCTGACGCAGACGAAACCCTCGCGCTGCCCATCGGCGCCATTGTCGCCGAGGAAGCGGCCGACGCCGAAGCGAGCCAGTATGTGTACTTGGCGGAAGATGGCGTGGCGCGCAAGGTCGAAGTGCAAACAGGCCGCTCAGACGACGCTTGGCAGGAAATCTTGGCGGGCATCAAACCCAACGAGCGCGTTGTCACTGGCCCCAGCCGCACGCTCAGGAACTTGCGCGACGGCGACGCGGTGGAAGTCCGCCAAGCGGAGGCGGACGCCGACACGGACAAGCTGCCGACATGACCAGCGCTCCGCCAGTGGTGTGCATGAGGGGCGTCGGCCGTCGCTACGACAGCGGCCCCAATCGAGTACACGCGCTGCGCGACGTCGACGTGATCGTCCATCGCAACGAGTACGTGGCCATCGTTGGCTCATCGGGTTCCGGCAAATCCACGCTGCTCAACCTGATCGGTTGTCTCGATGCGCCCAGCGCCGGCTCCTATGCCCTGAATGGCCATAACGTGGCGGGCATCAACGAAGGCGAACTGGCGCGCATCCGCAACCAAGAGATCGGCTTCGTCTTCCAGAGCTTCAACTTGCTGGCGCGCATGACGGCGCTCAGAAACGTCATGCAACCGCTCATCTACCGCGGTCTCGCGCCTCACGAACGGCGAGCGCGGGCTGCCGAGGCGCTGGCGTGGGTAGGCTTGGGCGACCGGGCGACACACCTCCCCAATCAGCTGTCCGGCGGGCAACGCCAACGGGTGGCCATCGCTCGAGCGCTGGCCGGCCAGCCGGCGCTCCTGCTCGCGGACGAGCCCACCGGCAACCTGGACGCCGCGTCCACGGAACAGGTGCTGGCCCTGTTCGACGCCCTGCACTCAAACGGCCAAGCGGTGATCGTGGTGACGCATGAAGCGAGCATCGCCCGACGCTGCCGGCGCATCATCGAGCTCATCGACGGCCGCATCGTCCGGGATGAACCGGTCGCGGCGCGGGTCGGCTGACGGCCGCGATGTTCACGCTGCTGGAGAGCCTGCGCTCCGCTTGCCAATCCATCGCCGCCCACGGCTTGCGGAGTGCCCTCACCATCTTCGGCGTCGTCGTTGGCGTTGCATCGGTGATCTCGGTGGTCTCCATCATGCAGGGGTTCCGGGCGGCCATCGTCGAGGAGTTCCAAGGGCTCGGCGGCAACAGCCTTTCCATCTCGTCGTACACGCCATTGGAAGACGGGCTCGCCGGCCGCATCGCCCGGCTCACGCCAGAGGATCTCGAAGCCATTCGCACCCGCGTGCCGGGCATCGCCCACATCACGCCGCTCGCCTTCAGCCGTGCCGAAGCCCGCTACGGCAGCCAAGTCACCCTCACCGAGGTGCGCGGCACAACCCACACCTATCCCCGCGTCTACAATGCCTATGAACGCATCGGGCGCTTCCTGTCGCTCGCGGACGACCGCAATCGCCGTCGCGTCTGCGTCATCGGCGAAGAGACCCGCGAGACGCTGGGGCTGCCCGACGATCCCATCGGCAAGCACATCGCGCTAGCGGGCGAATGGCTCAAGGTGGTCGGCGTGATGGAGCGCAAAGGCGGCCTCGGCGGCATGAACCCAGACGACCACATCACGCTGCCGTATCGCACCATGCGCAGCCTCAGCCCACCGCATCAGGCGCCAAACCTCCTCATTCAGCTCACCGTCGCGGACATCGCGCAACTTGACTCGGTGGCGGCGCGCATCCGCGTCATCCTGCGTGGTATGCGGGGCATCGGTCCAGACGAACCCGACACCTTTCGCGTGCAAACCGCAGACGAGATCACCGAGGCATTTGACGAGGTGGCGACGGCGATCACCGCGTTGGTGGCGGGCACGATCAGCATTGCCCTGCTCGTCGCCGGCGTCGGCATCATGAACATCATGCTGGTCTCGGTGACCGAGCGCACCCGCGAAATCGGCATCTGCAAGGCATTGGGCGCTTCGCGGCACCAGATTCTGCTGCAGTTCCTGATTGAAGCCGCGGCGTTGTCGTTGCTCGGCGGCATCGTCGGCCTGCTTGCGGGATTGGGCCTTGGCGCCGTGGTCGGCTCGACCATCCCGGACTTTCCCGGCGTCAGTGCGCCGCTGTGGGCGATTGGCCTGGCCATTGGCTTCTCGGCCTTGGTGGGCCTTGCGGCCGGCATCTTGCCGGCATTGCGGGCCGCGCAACTGCGGCCCATCGAGGCGTTGCGCTACGAGTGAGCCGCAGCCGCCTGCTCGCCGTGCGCCGGGCGCGGCTATCATGGCCACGCTCGGCGAGCGCCGGCCGGTGCTGCGCGGGCCGCACCGCATCGCGGGCGGCGAGCCAAGGCCGACAGCGAGCGCTTTGGGCGGCTGATTTGCGAGGGGTTCCATGCAGTTGGGTTTGAGCGCGCGGAAGTTCGCCGTGTTGGCGGTGGCCATGGCCGCTTCCGCCTTCATCGGCACCCAAGTGGCGCCCACTTGGTCTGTCGAGCAGATCACGCTGGATGCGGAACGTGGCGACGACGGCAACCTCCACTATGTGCTCGAGGGCGAGCGCATCCCGTTCGACCCCATCCCCATCGATGCCGCCCGGCTGCACCCAGACAATAGCCATGCGTGGGGGGACGCGGCGCCCGTGGACGAAGAGTTCGTCTTTGCCGAGGACGCTGCCGGCGAGCCCGTCTACCAACAACTGAAACCGCAGCGGCACTGGGGCTGGTGGTCGCTGTTGCCGGCCCTCACCGCGGTGCTGCTTTGCTGGATCAATAAAGAGCCGGTGACCTCGCTGTTGGGCGGCATCGTCTCCGGCGCGCTCATCTTGGGCCGTTACGACTTGAGCGGCGATGTGCTCATTCCGTCGCTGGCCACGACCAGTTCCGCCGCCGTGCTGCTGCTCTATCTCTGGCTGCTCGGCGGCCTCATGGGCATCTGGTCGCGCACCGGCGCGGCGCTCGCCTTTGCCGAGTTCATGACAGCGCGGTTCGTGCGCGGCCCGCGGTCCGCGAAGGTGGTCGCCTGGGGGCTGGGCGTCATCTTCTTCCAAGGCGGCAGCGTGAGCACCGTGCTGGTGGGCACCACGGTGCGGCCCATCGCCGACAAAGAGCGCGTCTCGCATGAAGAGCTGGCCTACATCGTCGATTCCACCGCCTCGCCCATCGCGTCACAGCTCGCCTTCAACGCTTGGCCCGGCTATGTGCAAGCGTTCATCTTCGTCTCCGGCGTGAGTTTCCTGGCCACGGAAGCGGACCGCATCGCGTTCTTCTTTCAGAGCGTGCCGTTCTGCTTCTACGCCATCTTCGCCGTGCTGGGCACGTTCCTGCTCAGCGTCGAAAAGCCACTCTTCTTGGGGCGGCAACTTGGCGCCGCCATGCAACGCGCGCGCAGCACCGGTGCCCTGGACGCGCCCGACGCCGAGCCACTGGCTTCACAGGAGCTGCGAGGCGCCAACGTCCCGGAGGGTTATTCGCCGCACATCCTCGAGTTCTTCGCGCCCTTGGGCGCCTTGATCGCCATCGCCGTCGGCACATTCGTCGCCACGGGCTCCCCGAACGTGCATTGGGCGTTTGGCGCGGCGCTGGCCATCGCGGCCGGCACGGCCCTTGTGAAGGGCATGTCCCTCAAAGACCTCGTTTCCGGCTTCCACGACGGCATCAAGGGCGTGGTGCTCGGCTCTGTGATCCTGCTGCTCGCCGTGACCATCGGCGGCATCAGCAACGAGACCGGTGGCGGCATCTTCCTCGTCGAGTTGCTCGGCGAAGCGCTGCCCTGGTTCATCCTGCCCGTGCTCTTGCAGGTGCTCACCATGGTCATCGCGTTCTCCACCGGCACCAGTTGGGGCACCTACGCAGTGGCCTTCCCCTTGGCGATGCCGCTCGCCTGGGCCGTGGCGACATCCCAAGGCCTCGCGCATCCTGAATTGTTCATGACGCTCTGCTTCGCCGCGGTGATGGACGGCAGCGTCTACGGCGACCAGTGCTCGCCGATTTCAGACACCTCGGTGTTGAGCTCCGTTTGCACCGGCTGCGACCTGATGGATCACATCAAGACGCAGATTCCTCAAGCGTCGGTGGCGGCGGGGCTGGCTTCGGTTTGCTGGACCGTGCTGGCGTTCTTTACCGCCTGACAGCCGCTCGGGTACGCCTGCTCGAAGAGCGAGCCAACCGACAGGTCGCCGCGGCCCGGTTGGGTGCGCCCGCCCGTGACGCGCATGGCGCCGGCAGCGTCCACTTCGGCACGGGCGGTGAAGACGCTCACCCGCGGGTCTGCGGTGAAGCCGTAGCGCAAATCGGCAACGGCCAAGCCGGTCGGCGTGGGTGAATGCAGCACCCAGTCCATCGCGAACCACTCGAAAATGCGGCCTTCCCGGGTGTCCCGCCACGCGGCCACCACATCGCTCTCGATGCGCGGCGCCACGCCCCACTCAATCGGGCATGGCTGCCACATCGAAACAAAGCCGGCCCGCACTTCGTCCGGCGCCCGCGCCACCACGCGGCGCAAATGGATCTGCAGCACCGAGGGGAACGCCACCACCTCCACATCCTCCACCCCCGCCGTGGCGAGTTGCGCCCGCGCGGTGCGCGCTGCCCCTTCATTCAGCGTCCACGCATAGCCGATGTAACCGCTGGAGAGCAACAGTGCCGCGACAGACGCCGCGCGGCGCGTCGGCCGGCGCCAAGCCAAGATGACGCCGACGAGCAGGATGAGCGTGTACACCGGGTCGATGATGGGCATGGCGTCGATGGCGAAACGGACATTCGAGACCGGCAACAGAAGTTGCGTGCCGTAAGGCGTCATGACATCAAGCAAGGGATGCGAGAACAGTGCCGCGGTGAGCGCCAGCACCCAACGTTTCAGCCGCGCGCCATCGCGCGTGCCCTCGATGCGCCAAGCCGCCCAACCCAACAGCGGCCCGACGATGGGCGCAAAGAACACCGAATGGGTGATGCCGCGGTGGCTGACGAGCGCATCGAAGTAATCGCCGCCGATGGAGAACACAACGTCGATGTCCGGCAGCAAGCCAGCGCCGGCGCCCACAGCGACGACGCGCGCACCGAGTCGGCGACCGGCGCCGACGTGCGCCGCCAACGCGCCCAGCGCCGCTTGGGAGACGGGATCCATCAACCCATGCTATCGCGCCGCGGCCACCCGACGCGGCACGTCGAGGCCGCACAGCGCGCACCGCGCCGGTGCGTTCAGCCGGCCGTGGCGAAAACTGGCCGCCAAGCGGGGCGAGGCGTGGCCCAGTGACGTTACGTCTTCGACCAAGCGAAGGTGCGCATCAGGGGCTCCACGTCGCCGGCATACGCGCCTTCGCGGTTGTACAGGAAGTCTTCCCGGCCCAAGAGCACGCGCATTTCGTAGGGCTTTGTCCGCGAGCCACCCGTCATCCAGATGGTCAAAGCCTCCCGCAAGCGGGCGTTGAAATCTGCGCCCGCGGCGTCGTGAATGTATCCGTAGCCCTCTTCCCTCAAGCTGCGCACGGTGGCCTCAAGGCCAAGCGCCTTGATCTTGCCGGCCAGCTCAGCGTCCAAGTCAAATGGTTGCCGCGTGGCGGTGGGAAGGGAATGGCCCCTCGCTGCAACGTCGCCCACTGCTTCTGCCGCTTCGCTCATGCCGCCACCTAGCCGATGTTCGCTCCGATAGACCAGCGGAGCATAGCGCCGCCAACACAGGCCGCAGCGCGCCACCGGCGGCCGCCGTGTCATGACCGCTCCACCGGCGTAAGGCCCGCTCGTCGGCGGCGGCCCGCTACCGAGCTTCCGTCTCGGGCGCCACCAAGCGCAGGATGCTGGAGAAATCCAGCTCACCCGCGTCGTTCTGGCGTCGATGCATGGCAAAGAGGTTGCGCGCCAACGCGCCGAGGGCGGTGGGTGTGCCGGCGTCGGCCGCGGCGTCCGCTGCAAGATTGAGGTCTTTGAGCATGAGGTCCACGGCAAATCCGCCCTGGTAGCCACGCCCCGCCGGCGCGCCCTCCATCACGCCCGGCCACGGGTTGTAGACGTTCAGCGGCCAGTTGCCGCCGGAAGACGCGCGCAGGATCTCCGAGAGCGTCGCCGCATCCAGCCCATTGGCGACGCCCAACGCCAACGCTTCGGCAGTGGCCGTCATCTGCACGGCGAGCAGCATGTTGTTGCATAGCTTGGCCGTCTGCCCCGCACCCGAGGCGCCGGCATGGAAGATGTTGGCGCCCATCCGCTCGAACACGGGACGCACCCGCGCAAGCGTCGCCGCATCGCCGCCCACCATGAAGGTGAGCTTGGCCTGCTCTGCGCCGGCGGTGCCGCCGGACACCGGCGCATCCAGCATCTCGATGCCGCGCCGCGCGGCGCGGGCTGCCACCTCGCGAGCAGTTGCGGGGGCGATGGTGGAACAATCGATGGCGACGGCGGTGGATGCCAAGGCGTCCAACAGGCCATCGTCCAAGTAGAGTTGCCGCACATGGCGGCTCGCCGGCAACATGCTGATGACCATGTCGGCGTCTTGCACGGCATCCACGGCCGAGGGCACCGTTTCCACGCCCGCAGCCCCGGCCGCGGCCAAGCGCTCAGCGTCCAAGTCGTAGGCGCGCACCGCGTAGTTGCCCTGCACCAAGTTGCGCGCCATCGGGCCGCCCATGTTGCCGACGCCGATGAAGCCGATGCGCATGTCACTGCCTCCCTAGATCCGCCAACGGATTGTCCGCCCAAGGCGCCTCAAAATGCGCCAGCACATGCTCCTGCTCGCCGTCGCTGCGCCACTTGGGAGCGCCGTCCTTGTCGATGATGAGGGCGCGCACCCCTTCCGCAAAGTCTGCAAAGCGGGCGCAGTTGGCGGCCAAGGTCATCTCCATGCGGAAGCAACCCTCCAGATCAAGGGCCGGGGCCCGACGCAGCTGCTCGCAGACGATGCCGATGGAGGTGGGGCAGCCGCGCTGCATGATGGCAAGCGACTGGTCGGCCCAATCGCTCGCGCCGGCCAAGCCGCCGAGCGTCGCCCGCGCCGCGCTCGCGTCCGCGGGAACGCCTGTGATGCGCTCGCGCAGCGTGGTTTCCAACGCGGCGAGGGCACTGGCGCCCAACGCCGGGGCCGGGCCGCCAAACGCCGCCGCTGGGTCTCGCCCCGCTTGCGCCAAAGCAGCGGCCGGGTCGCAGTCCGCGGCGACCAAATGGGTCGCCAAGCCGATGTGCAGCGCATCCGCGGCGCCGAGGCGGCATCCGGTGGCGCCGATGAAGAGCGCCAAGGGCACGGGCAGGTTGCGCAGAATCCATGTGGCGCCGGCATCCGGAAAGAGGCCGATGGTCACTTCCGGCATGGCGATGCGCGTGGCCGGCGTCACCAAACGCACGCTCGACGCGGAAAATAGGCCGAGCCCGCCCCCCATCACAAAGCCGTGTCCGAACGCGACGATGGGCTTGGGGAAGCGCTGCACTCGGTAGTCCACCCGATACTCCGCCTCGAAGAAGCGATCGGTGCTGTCGTCCACCCATGCGCCGGCCGCAGCGTTCTTCGTCATCGCCCGATGCAGGTCTTGAATGTCGCCGCCGGCGCAGAACGCGCGTTCGCCGGCGCCGCGCAGCACCACAGCCAGAATGTCGGCTTGCGTGGCCCACTGCGCCAACTGGCGGTCCAACGCCTGCGCCATGTGCAGGGACAGGGCGTTCAACGTGGCCGGCACGTTGAGCGTGGCAACGCCGATGGCGCCACCGCCTTGCGCGGGGCGCTCCTCGAACAAGATCGCCGCGGCGTCCGCCATCAGCCGTTGACCCAACGCGGTGCCCGCTTCTCTAGGAATGCCTGCACGCCCTCCTGCTGGTCTTTCGTGTCGAACAAGCCGACAAACGCTTCCCGCTCCGGCGCATAGGAGCCGGCAATGGCGGTGGAGCGGCCCAATTGGATGAGGCGTTTGCTGGCCGCCACTGCCGGCGGGCTCTGGCCACCCACCTTCTCTGCCAACGCCAGCGCCGTGGCTTGTGCTTCACCCTGCCCCACCACTTCTTCCACCAAGCCGATGCGCTGCGCCGTCTCGGCATCCACGCGCTCGCCGCACAGGATCATGCGCTTGGCCCAGCCCTCGCCCACCAGCCAAGCGAGGTTCTGCGTGCCGCCGCCACATGGCAGCAGCCCAACCGATGCTTCGGGCAGCGCCATCACCGCCCCGGACGCCGCGATGCGGATGTCGCAGGCCATGGCGCACTCCAAGCCGCCGCCCATCGCATAGCCATTGATGGCCGCGATGGATACGCCCCGGAATGTCGCCAAGCGCTCGAAGGCAGCGCCAAACGCTTCCGCCATCTGCGCCGCGGCGCTCTTGTCGCCGGAGGCGAAGAGCGTCAAGTCTGCCCCGGCGGAGAAGAACCGATCGCCGGCGCCGGTGATGACGAGGGCGTAGACGTCCTTGTCCGCGTCGCAAGCGTCCACCAGCGCACGCAGGGCATTGAGGTTGTCCGCGTTCCAAGTGTTGGCGGGCGGGTTGTCGATGGTGGCGAGCACCGTGCGCCCGCGCCGCTCCACGCGCAGGCCTTGGGATGTCGATTCGATCACGTTGGCCCCTCCGTCTGGCAGCCTCACAACAGTTCCGCGGCCCCTTCCACAAGCAGCCGGCGGGAGATGATGACGCGCATCACTTCGTTCGTGCCTTCGAGTATCTGGTGGACGCGCACATCGCGCACCCGGCGCTCCATGCCGAACTCGCTCAGGTAGCCGTAGCCGCCGTGCAACTGCAAGGCGTCGTTGCAGATGTCGAAGCCGGCGTCAGTGGCAAAGCGCTTGGCCATGGCGCAATACGTCGTGGCGTCCGCATCCCCCGCATCCAGCTTGGCCGCGGCGAGGCGCACCATCTGGCGGGAGGCGACCAAGTTGGTGGCCATGTCCGCCAGCTTGAAGCGCAGCGCTTGGAACGCTGCCAGCGGCTCCCCGAACTGGCGGCGCTCGCGCATGTAGGCCGCGGCGGCGTCCGTGGCGGCTTGTGCCGTGCCCACCGAACAGGCGGCGATGTTGATGCGCCCGCCGTCAAGGCCGCGCATGGCGATCTTGAAGCCATCCCCCTCGGCGCCCAAGCGAAACGCCGCCGGCACCAGCACATCGTCGAAGGTGATCTGCCGGGTAGGCTGGCTGTTCCAGCCCATCTTCGCCTCGTTGCGGCCAAATGAGATGCCCGGCGCGTCCGCGGGCACAACGAAACTGCAAATGCCGGCGGCGCCGGCGCGCGGCCCGGCGGCATCCGCAAGGCGCGCCATCACCACCAGCACGTCGCTGTCGCCGCCACCAGAGATGAACGCCTTGGCGCCGGTCAGCCGGTAACAGTCCCCGTCTTTGCGTGCCAATGTCGCGAGGGATGCGGCATCGGAGCCGGCATTCGGCTCCGTGAGGCAGTAGGAGGCGAGGCGTTCGCCACTGGCAAGCCCAGGACAGAACTCGGCGATGGCGTCGGCGCCCCCGAACTCGGCGATCATCCACAGCGCCATGTTGTGGATGGTGATGAAGGCGGTGGTGGAGGTGCAGCCGCGCGCGAGTTCCTCAAAGACGATGCTCGAATCCAGCCGCGAGAGGCCCATGCCGCCCAACTGCGTCGGCACATACAGCGCGCACATGCCGAGTTCGCCGGCCTTGCGGATGGCCTCCTTGGGGAACGTGCGCTCGGCGTCCCACCGCGCTGCGTGGGGCGCCAGCTCGCGGGCGCCGAAGCCGCGAGCCGCGTCTTGGATGGCGCGCTGCTCGTCCGAGAGGGAAAACTCCATCAGCTTGGCCGGCCGGTCATGCTGGCACCCGCGGCGCCAATGGTGGGCAACACGCAGCGCATCAACGCAGCCGGATGGTCATGTCGGCCTTCGGCCGGGTGGCGGCATCGTCAAACCAACGCGCTGTCACTGTCTTCGTTTCGGTGAAGAAGCGCGCCGCCTGCTTGCCGTAAGCGTGCTGATCGCCTAGGAACGACCGTTTCCACCCCGTGAACGAAAAGAACGGCAGCGGCACCGGAATCGGCACATTGATGCCCACTTGGCCCACGTCCACCTCGTGCTGGAACTGGCGCGCCGCGGCGCCGCTCCCGGTGAACAGCGACACGCCGTTGCCATACGGGTTTTCGTTCACCAAGGCGATGGCCTGCTGCAGCGTCTCCACCGCTGCCGTAACCAGCACCGGGCCGAAGATCTCGTCCTTGTAGATGGCCATGTCCGGCGTCACGTCCGCGAACAGCGTGGGCCCCACCCAATTGCCGTCGGGATAGCCTTGCACCGCGCAGCGCGAGCCATCGAGCATGAGCGTCGCGCCTTCGTCGCAACCTTTGCGGATGTATTCCAACACGCGCGCCTTGGCTTGGGGCGAGATCTGCGGGCCGTAGGCGGCGGCTGCGTCATCCCACGCGCCGGGCTGCACCGCGGCCATGGCGTCGCGCACCGCCGGCAGCCACGCCGCGGCCTCGCCGACGAACACCGCCACGCTGATGGCCATGCAGCGCTGCCCCGCGGCGCCGCAGGAAGCGGCCACCAAGTTGTCCACCACGGCGTCCTGGTCTGCATCCGGCATCACCACCATGTGGTTCTTCGCGCCCGCCATCGCCTGCACGCGCTTGCCGTGCGCAGCACCAACGCGGTAGACATGCTCGGCCACCGGCGCCGAGCCAACGAAGGAAACGGCTTTGATGTCCCGGTGCTTGAGCAAAGCGTCCACCTGCTCCTTGCCGCCATGCACGACCTGCAGGATGCCGGGCGGCGCCCCCGCTTCCAAGAACAGCTCCGCCAAGCGGTTTGGCGTCATCGGGTCTTGCTCGGAGGGCTTCAGCACGAAGGCGTTGCCGCAAGCGATGGCCAACGGGAACATCCACAGCGGAATCATGGCGGGGAAGTTGAACGGCGTGATGCCAGCGCACACGCCGAGCGGCTGCACGAGGCTGTAGGTGTCGATGCCGCGCGCCACGTTCTCGACCATCTCGCCCATGGTCAGGCTTGCCGCGTTGCAGGCGTGCTCCACCACCTCGATGCCGCGCCACACGTCACCCTTCGCGTCCGCGAACGTCTTGCCCGTCTCCTGGCTCAACGTGCGCGCGATGTCGTCTTGGCAACGCTTCAGCAGCGCTTGATACTCCAACATGAGCCGGGCGCGCTCCGGCGTCGGCACCTGCCGCCAAGACTCGAATGCCTGCTTGGCGCTCGCCACGGCGCGGTCGATTTCGGCCGTCGTGGCGTAGGGCACCTCGGTGAGCACCTCCTGCGTGGCCGGATTCACCACCGCGCCGCGCTTGCCGCCGCCCTGCACGAACTCACCGTCAATGAACAATGGCAATGGCATGTCTTCGCCCCCTCTCAAGTCTTCCTGTTGGCCAACCGTCACTCCACCGCGAACCAATCGATGGGGTCGAACCCGTTGGCGACCAAGTGCGCGTTCGCGCGCGAGAAGTGCCGGCAGCCGAAAAAGCCCCGGTGCGCGGACAAGGGCGACGGATGCGGCGCTTTCAGCACCAAGTGGCGGCTCGCGTCCACCGCCGCGCCCTTGCGTTGCGCGTAGCTGCCCCAGAGCAGGAACACCTTGGCATCGCCGCGTTCATTGAGCGCCGCCACCACCCGGTCTGTGAACTCTTCCCAACCGCGTCCCTGATGCGATGCGGCGCGCCCTTGCGCCACGGTGAGCACGGCGTTCAGCAGCAGCACGCCTTGGCGCGCCCACGGCGCCAGGCACCCAGCGCCGGCCGGCACCTTGGCGCCGGCGCGGCCACCCGGCACGCTGGCATCGCCCATGTCGCTCTCGATCTCTTGGAAGATGTTCTGCAGCGACGGCGGGCGCGCCACGCCAGGTGGCACCGAGAACGACAGCCCGTGGGCTTGGCCGGGGCCGTGATACGGGTCTTGCCCGATGATGACCACGCGCGCGCGGTCGATGGGCGTCAAGTCCAAGGCCGCAAAGATGTCCCGTCCCTGCGGATAGATGACGCGCCGCGAGCGCTTTTCCTCCACCAAGAAGCCGCGCAGCCGCCGCATGTACGGCTTGTCGAACTCCGCCAGCAACACTTCCTTCCAAGAAGCCTCCAACGTCACCCGAGCCGCCGCCTCGCTCATGACGCGTCGGCGTCGCCGCCCTCGTCCTGCGCCGGCCGCAGGTGCGGGAACAGCAGCACATCGCGGATGGAGGCGGAGTCCGTCAGCAGCATCGCCAACCGGTCGATGCCGACGCCTTCGCCGGCGGTGGGTGGCATGCCGTACTCCAAGGCGCGTATGTAATCAGCATCGTAATGCATGGCCTCCAAGTCGCCTTGGGCGCCCTGCGCCGCCTGCTCGCGGAACCGCTGCGCCTGATCTTCGGGGTCATTGATCTCCGAGAAGCCGTTGGCGAACTCCCGTCCAGCCATGAAGTACTCGAACCGGTCGGCGACGGTTGGGTCGCCATCGCGGCGGCGGGCGAGGGGAGACACCTCCACCGGATAGGCCGTGATGAAGGTCGGCTGGGTGAGGCGCGGCTCCACCCGCGCCTCGAAAATCTCGAACAGCGCTTTGCCGGCACCCCAATCCGCCTTCACCGGCAGGTTCATGCCACGCGCCGCGGCAAGCAGGCGCTCGGGGGTTTCCGTTTCCTCCGGCGTGAGGGTGGTGTGCGCCGCCACCGCCTCGGCCATGGTCATGCGCGCCGCCGGGGCGGCGAAGTCGAACTCCGTGCCCTGCCACGTCAACTTCGTGCCGCCGGTCACGCCGACCACCACGTGGCGCACCATCTCCTCGGTGAGGTCCATCAAGTCCTGAAAGGTGCTGTACGCCTGATAGAACTCCAGCATGGTGAACTCGGGATTGTGGCGCGTCGACAGCCCCTCGTTGCGGAAGCAACGGTTGATCTCGTAGACGCGCTCGAAGCCGCCCACCACCAGTCGTTTCAGGTAGAGCTCCGGCGCGATGCGCAGGTACAGATCCCGGTGCAGCGCATTGTGATGCGTGACGAACGGCCGCGCCGCGGCGCCGCCCGGTATCGGATGCATCATCGGCGTTTCCACTTCGAGATAGCCGCGCTCATCCAAGAACTCGCGCAGCGCCGCAACGATGCGCGAGCGGGTGCGGAACACCTGCCGCGAGCTGGGGTTGACGATGAGGTCGAGATAACGCTGCCGGTAGCGCGTCTGCAAATCCACAAGGCCGCTGTGCTTCTCCGGCAGCGGCCGCACGGCCTTCGCCAACAGCGTCATGCGCTGCGCCTGCACCGAGAGCTCGCCCTTGTCCGTGCGCATGAGCGCACCCTGCACGCCGACGACGTCGCCCAAGTCCCAGAGTTTCTTGAACGTCTCGTAGGCAGCCATGCCCACGTCTTCCCGGCGCACATAGCACTGAATCCGCCCGCTTGGATCTTCCAGCGTGAAGAAGCTGGCGCGCCCCATCACCCGACGCAACATGACGCGGCCCGCCACCGCGACCTGCTTGGCTGCTTGTTCGAGCGCGGCCTTGTCGAGTTCAGCGCACTCTTCGTGCAGGGTGGCCGCCAAGGCGCCGCGCTCGAAGCCGTTCGGATAGGCGCCGCCCTGCTCGCGCAGCGCATCCACCTTGGCGCGGCGCTCCGCGCGGAGATCGTTCGCGTCTGCCACTTAGCTGGCGCCGCCGCCGAGACCGGCCTTCAAGCTCGCCTCGATGAAGCCGTCGATGTCGCCATCCAGCACGTTGTTCGGGTCGCCGCGCTCCACTTGCGTGCGCAAATCCTTCACGCGGGACTGATCCAGCACATAGGAGCGGATTTGGCTGCCCCAGCCAATGTCCGCCTTGCTGTCCTCCAGCGCTTGGCGCTCGGCGCGGCGCTCCTGCAGCGCCAACTCGTAGAGCTTGGCACGCAGTTGCTTGTACGCCTTGTCGCGGTTCTGGTGCTGCGAGCGCTCGCTCTGGCATTGCACCACGACGCCGGTGGGCAGGTGCGTGAGGCGCACCGCCGAATCCGTGCGGTTGACGTGCTGGCCGCCGGCGCCGCTGGCGCGGTAGGTGTCCACGCGCACGTCGGCGCGGTCGATGTCGATGTCGATGTCGTCATCCACCTCCGGCGACACGAACACCGAGGCGAAGGAGGTGTGGCGACGGTTGCCGGCATCGAACGGCGATTTGCGCACCAAGCGGTGGACGCCGGTTTCCGTGCGCAGCCGACCGTAGGCGTATTCGCCGCTGAAATGCGCCGTGGCGCCCTTGATGCCCGCGACGTCCCCGGCGGACAGATCGACGATTTCCGTCGTGAAGCCGCGTTTCTCGCCCCAGCGCAGGTACATGCGCAGCAGCATCTCGGCCCAATCCTGCGCCTCGGTGCCGCCAGAGCCAGACTGGATTTCCAGATAGGCGTTGGAAGGATCAGCTTCGTCGTCGAACATGCGGCGGAACTCGAGGGCGGCGAGCCGCGTCTCCAACCCGCTGAGGTCGCCATCGATTTCGTCCAAGGCCGCGGCGTCCCCTTCGCCAGCCGCCATTTCCGCGAGTTCCAACGCTTCATCGAGCCCCGACGCCAAGGCGTCGAGCACCGTCACCACCCGCTCGAGGGCCGAGCGCTCCCGCGACAGCGCCTCGGCGCGTTCCCGATCGTTCCAGATTTGCGGCTCGGCGAGGGTGAGCTCGACTTCAAGCAGACGCTGTTTGCGCGTCGGGTAGTCAAAGAAACCCCCGAAGCGCGCCGTCCCGGGCTGCGAGGGCCTTCACTCGCTCTCTGACGGAGGTGATCTCGGCCACCGCGGCTGCTCCGCAAAAGTTGCGGATTGTAGCGCTTGTGGCGCGGTGCGGGCAGCCGCGACAGCCACCATCCCAGCGCTGTCGCCCATCAACCGGACGCGCCGTGGCCTAAGCCTCGCAAGGCTCCATCGCCTCGACAACGAGCTGCAGGGTCTCCACATCCTGGTAATCGTTCACGGCAAGGCGGTACAAGGCGCGCACTCGCGGCGACGCGACGGGCGCTTGGCCGAACGCGATGGCGTCCACCACCCGTTTGCCGTGCCGCAGCGCCATCTTCAGGTGGCGTTCTCCCACCACCCTTTGCGTCACCACGTCGAACTCGCCGTGAAACGTTGGCTCCTCAAAGCCTTGGCCCCACGGCTCGTGGGCGGCAACCAAGGCCGCGTTGGCGACGGAGAAGTCCTCGACGTCCAAGCCACCATCCGTGAGGCGGGCGCCGCGCAGCGCCTCGGGCGTGACGCGAGCGTCTACCGCGTCACGAAACGCCTTGCTGAAACGCGCCAAGTGGACGCGGCGAATGGTGACGCCGGCCGCCATCGCATGGCCGCCGAACCGCTCGATGAGGCCCGGGAACCGCACCCCCACATCCGCCAGCGCATCGCGGATGTTGAGCCCTTTGATTGAGCGGGCGGAGCCCTTGAGCTCGCCCGGGGCCGCGTCGCCGGCCTCGGCGAACGCAATGGCCGGGCGATGAAAGCGCTCGCGCACACGGCCGGCGACGATGCCGACGACGCCCTGATGCCAGCTCGGGTCATACACGCAGATGGCGCTGTCGCCGGGGTTTGGGGCGGCTTCGACCAACGCCTCGGCCTCTTCCGTCATCTGCGTCTCGATGTCGCGTCGATCGAGGTTGAGCTCGTCCAGGGCGGCGGCCAACCGGGCTGCTTGGCCAAGGTCGTCCGCCAACAAACACTCGATGCCGACGCCCATGTCCTTCAAGCGCCCAGCGGCGTTCAAGCGTGGCCCCACAGCGAAGCCAAGGTCCGCTGCGCGCAGCGTCGACGGCGCCCGTTTCGCCACTTCCAACAGCGCGTTCAAGCCCGGCCGCGCCTTGCCAGCGCGCAAGCGGCGCAGGCCGTTGTAGACCAAGATGCGGTTGTTGCGATCCAGCGGCACCACGTCTGCCACGGTGCCCACGGCGACCAAATCGAGCCAGTGCGCCAAGTTGGGCCGCGCCACGCCACGCCGCTCGAAGAAGCCTGCGGCCGTCAACCGCGCCCGCACCCGGCTCAGCAGATACCAGACCACCCCCACGCCGGCCAACGCCTTGCTCGGGAATTGGCAACCCGGCACGTTGGGATTGACGATGGCGTGCGCCGCCGGCAACACAGCACCCGGCAGGTGGTGATCCGTGACGATCACGTCCACGCCGGCGCGTGCCGCAATGGCAACGCCGTCCACGCTGGCGATGCCGTTGTCCACGGTGACGATGACGGCCGGCTCGCGTTGGATGGCGATGGCAGCGAGTTCTGGCGACAACCCATAGCCATGCTCGAACCGATTCGGCACCAAGTAGTCCACGCGAGTCGCGCCCAGGGCGCGCAGGAACGAGACGGCGAGGGCCGTGCCGGTGGCGCCGTCGGCGTCGAAATCCCCCACCACCAGCACTGGCTCATCGGCGACGACGGCAGACTCCAAGCGCTCCGCCGCCGCATCGATGCCGGCGAGGGAGTCTGGGCTGTCCAGGTTGCGCAGCGAGAGATCGAGGCCGGCAGGTGACGCCACGCCCCGCGCTGCCAAGGCTTGCGCGAAGAAACGCGGGAACTGCGCCAGCAACCCTGAGTCTGGCGGCGGCGCTGGGCGCGGTTCCAGCTCGATCAGACCGTCCCGCCGAAATCCGCCACACGGATGCGCCTAATGCGCCCGGTCACCCCGTCGAGGCCTTCAATGGCCGCCGCGATGGTGCGCATCTCGGCCTCCGCGGCGGCGTTGGTGAGGATGACGATGGGCACCCACTGCGACGCCGCTTCGCCACGCACGGCAGCGCCGCGTTGAATCGCGCTCTCAATGGAAACGCCGTGACGGCTCAAGATTTCCGCCACCTGCGCGAAAACGCCGGGTTCGTCCGCCGCCTGAATCTTCAAGTAGTGCTGGCAGGTGAGCGCCCCGATGGGGGCAGTGGCGATCGCTTGGGCCGGCGCCGGCGAGACCACCGGCGCCGCGCGGGCGATCTCCAGCAAGTTGGCGACGATGGCGGAAGCCGTCGGCGCCGCGCCGGCGCCCGCCCCGACGTAGAGCGTCGAGCCGACCGCATGACCATGCACCTGCACCGCGTTCAACACGCCGTCCACCTTGGCGATCAGGCTGTCTTCCGGCAGCAGGCACGGGTGGACGCGCGGTTGCGCGTCGCGCTGGGCGATGCCGAGGTGCTTGACGCGAAAGCCAAGCTCCCGCGCATAGGCGATGTCTTCGGCGTCGATGGCGCGGATGCCCTCGACATAGACGCCAGCCAAGTCCATCGGGGCGCCGAAGGCGAGGTGCGCGAGGATGACGAGCTTGTGGGCGGCATCGATGCCTTCCACGTCGAAGGTGGGGTCTGCTTCCGCGTAGCCCAAGCGCTGGGCTTCCGCCAACGCGCCATCAAAGCCCTGCCCGTCTTGCGCCATCGCCGTCAAGATGTGGTTGGAGGTGCCGTTCACGATGCCGGCGAGCCACTCGATGCGATTGGCGGCAAGGCCTTGGGTGAGCGCGTTGATGATCGGCACACCCCCCGCCACCGCCGCCTCGAAGCCGACATGCGTGCCGGCCTTGCGCGCCGCGGCCAAGAGCGTGTTGCCCTCGCGGGCGATGAGGGCCTTGTTTGCCGTCACAAAGCCCTTGCCGGCGTCGATGGCGCCGGCGAGCAATTCCTTGGATGCGGCGAGGGCGGCGTCCGCATCGGTGTTGGCGATGGTTTCCACGATGACGTCCACATCGTCCGCGTCGATGAGCGCCCGCGCATCGGTGGAGAACGGCGCGTCGCCCAGTGCCACATGCGGACGTGGGGTGCGGCTGGCAACGCGGCTGAGCACGAGCGGGCGCGGCGCACGCGCCGCAAGCCCAGCTGCATCTTCAAGCAACAAGCGCACGACGCCTTGGCCGACTGTGCCGAGGCCAGCGAGGCCCACCCGCAACGGCGTGGGCACTAGAGCACGCCGAGCTTCTTTGCGAGTTCGTCCGCCGGCATGTAGCCGGGAATCAGCTCGCCGGCCGCCGTGATGATGGACGGCGTGCCGGAAACCCCCACCATGCCCCCCAACTCGTATTGCGCGGCCACCGGGTTGTCGCAGGTCCTGTCCGCGACGGCCTCGCCCTGCTTGAGGTGTGTGATGGCGCCTTGGCGATCATCCGCGCACCACGCCGACACCATGTGGTTGTAAGTCGGCGAGCCGACGCCGGCGCGCGGATAGGCGAGGTAGCGCAACTCGATGCCGTGCTCGCTCAACGCTTGGCGCTCGTTGTGCAGTTTGCGGCAATAGCCGCAGTCCACATCCGTGAAGACATGCAGCACGGCGCGCGGCTTGGCGCGCGGGGCAAACACGATCATGTCCGCCACGTCCACGCCGGCGATGAGCTCCCGGCGCCGTTTCGCGCGCTGGCTCTCGGCGAGGTTCACCGGGCCAGCGTCCGTCAGGGCATACATGTCGCCAGCGATGGCATGGCTGCCGTCTGCGCTCACATAGAGCATGGCGCCGTCTTCGAGCTGCACGGCGTACACCCCGTCGATTGCGGATTCGGCAACGGCGGAAATGGGCAACTCCGGCAGCAGCCGTTTGAGCTCCGCGCGCAGCGCTTCTTGCTGCGCGGCCGTTTGGTCTGCGGCGATGGTGCTCAAGCCGACGCACAGCATCGCGCCGGCGGCAAGCACGAGCCGCAAGGTGGTCTTCACGTTCGCGCCCGCTTCATCCGCGTGGGTGATGTGTGGAGTGTAACCGCTTCAAGCGATCCCGCGCGACGTGGGTGTATATCTGCGTGGTGGATAAGTCCGCATGGCCCAACATCATCTGCACCGCCCGCAAGTCTGCCCCGTGGTTGAGCAGATGCGTGGCGAAGGCGTGCCGCAAGGTGTGTGGCGAGATGTCCGTCCTGATGCCGGCGCGCTCGGCATAGCGTTTGATGCCATGCCAGAACGCCTGCCGCGTGAGCGCGACGCCGCGATTGGAAGGGAACAGCGCGTCGCTCGGGCGGCCCCGCAACAGCGCCGGGCGGGCGACGGCCACGTAACGCCCCACCCAATCCAACGCCACCTCGCCGGCCGGCACCAACCGTTCCTTGCCGCCCTTGCCAGTGACGCGCGCCACGCCTTGACGCAGATTGAGCGCCGACACGGCGAGGCCAACCAGTTCCGAGACGCGCAAGCCGGTGGCGTACAGCACCTCCAGCATGGTGCGATCGCGGTACTCGTGAGCGAGGCCAGTGGGGTCATCCACCCGCGGCGCCCCCAAAAGCGCCTCCACCTCATGTTCCGAGAGCGATTTCGGCAGTGGCCGCCCCAACATCGGGCGCGCCACCGTCGCGGTGGGATCCTGCCGCAGCCGGCCGGCGTCCACCGCGGCGCGGTAGTAGCCGCGCAGGCACGACAGCAACCGCGCCGCCGAGCGCGCCGAGGCGCCGCCGTCGTAGCGTTCGCCGAGATAGGCTTGGATGTCGTGCGGCTGCGCCGAATCCAACCCGCGCTGCAGCCACCCGCCAAATGCCGTGAGATCGCGGCGATAGGCCGCCAACGTGTTGGCCGCGAGGCCCTTTTGCAGCCAAAGCGAATCCAGGTAGGCGTCGACTTCGACGGCGTGCGCCGCGCCGCCGTCCGCCACCATGCGTTAGACCTTTTCCTTGATGCGCGCCGCCCGGCCCGAGCGGCTGCGCAGGTAATACAGCTTGGCGCGCCGCACGTCGCCGCGGCGTTTCACTTCCACATTGGCGATGTCTGGGCTGTGCGTCTGGAAGCTGCGCTCGACGCCCACGCCATGCGCCATCTTGCGCACGGTGAATGAGGAGTTGAGGCCACGGTTGCGCTTGCCGATGACGACCCCCTCGAAGGCCTGCAAGCGCTCCCGCGCCCCTTCGCGGATGCGCACGCGCACGATCAAGGTGTCGCCGGGCCCGAAGTCTGGAATGTCTTGTCTGAGTTGCTCGTTCTCGAGCTCTTCGATCACTTTGTTGCGACGCATGTTTGGGCTACTCCACAGTGTCGGCGATGAACTCCCGCAGGAGGCTTTGGTCTTCCGCGGCGAACCGGCGGCCGGCGAGCAAGTCTGGCCGGCGACGCCAAGTGCGCCCCAAGGATTGCTTGCGGCGCCAACGCGCCACGGCGGCATGGTCGCCGCTCATGAGCGTGGGCGGCACGGCGGCGCCCTGAAACACCGCGGGGCGGGTGTAGTGGGGGCAATCGAGCAGGCCGTCCATATGCGATTCGGCGACGAGGGATTCGGCGTTGCCCACCGCTCCCGGCAACAGCCGCGCCACCGCGTCGAGCACCACCATGATGGCCAACTCGCCGCCGGTGAGGACGAAATCTCCGAGCGACAGTTCGATGTCCACCTCGCCCTCCACGAACCGCTCGTCCACGCCCTCGAAACGGCCGGCGACGAAGGCGAGGCTATTGAGTTCGCTGAGCTCGGCGGCAACGCGCTGGTCGAAGCGCTGCCCTTGGGGCGACATGAACACCGTGGTGACGCGGCCGGCCGCCTGCTCACGGGTTGCCGCCAGCGCCCGCGTCAACGGGGCTGCCATCATCACCATGCCGGGGCCGCCGCCATAGGGCCGGTCATCCACCGTGGCATGGGGGCCTTCGGCATAGTCACGCAGATCTGTGGCGCGGAACTGCATGGCGCCGCCGGCAATGGCGCGCGCCACCACGCCCCGGCTCGTCCAAGCGTCGAACATGGTCGGATACAGGGTGATGGCGGTGGCTTGCATGGTTAGAAGTTCGCGTCCCAGTCCACCACGATGACGCCGCCCTGCAAGTCCACCGCGCGCACCACATGGCTGACGAACGGGATGAGCCGTTCGCGCTGTCCATCGCGCGCGACCAAGGCGTCGTTGGCGCCCGTTTCCATCAAGTTCTCCACCCGGCCCAGCGCGGTGCCGGCAACGGTGGCGACATCGAGGCCGATGAGGTCCCGCCAGTAATACTCGCCGTCGTCCAGCACCGGCAACGCAGCGCCCGGCACGGCCACCAAGGCACCCCGCAACGCGGCCGCGGCGTCGCGGTCCGCCACGCCGGCGAAGCGACACAGAAAGCTCTCGCCACGCCGTTCCGCCGCTTCCACCTGCACGCACCGCCAAGCGCCGCCGACATTCAGCGACCAAGGCCGATAGCCCAAAATGTTGTCTGGCGGCGCCGTGAAGGAGCTAACGCGCAGCCAACCCCGCACACCATGCGCCGCGCCGATGCGGCCCACTACGACAAGATCGGCGTCTCTCCCCTCCAACTCTTGCGCAGGGAACCCCCGCGAAGGGCGCTGCCCCTCGCGCACCCCGTCGGGCTGCCGTTGCGCTTGCTCCGCCATGTGGCCGCCAATCGCGACATCCCCGCACAGCCAGCGTCGGCTAGGCGGTTGCCTCAGCCGCGGCGCGGCGGGCCGCTTTGATCAGCTTGCCGGCGCGCTCTGTCGGTTGCGCGCCGACGGCGAGCCAATGGTCCACGCGCGCAAGGTCGATGCGCACCCGTTCTTCTTGTCCCTTCGCCACCGGGTTGTAGAAGCCAACCCGCTCGATGAACCGACCATCCCGCGCCGCGGCTTGGTCCGCCACCGTCAGATGAAAGAATGGGTGCTTCTTCGCGCCATGCCGCGCAAGCCGAATCTTGACCATGGACCAAAGCCCACCGGAAAAGCGGCGATTCTACCGGATGGGTTGCCTTGATGGAACGGCAAGAGCGCCGGGCAGTGGGCACCTGCCCACGCCTCGCTGATCCGCCAAGCAGCGAGTGAGCAGCGAGTAGAAGGCTACGGCACGTTTGCGCGGTCGGTTGTCGTGATCCTTGGCGGCGCCACTGTGGCAGCGCGATAGCGGCTGAGTTCGCTTTCAAGCCGCTGCCACGCGCCGTACACATCCATCACTTCGCGCACGCCGGGGCATTGCAGTGCCTCTTGGAGCATTGCGACATGCCGTTCCGTGCGCTTGGACGATTGCTTTTCCTTCGCGGTCATCTCGGCCTCCGCGCGCCGGCGCCCTGCCCCGTCGCCGCCCCTGCGCCACTTCACCGGCGCCGGCCGCGCCGCGCCGGCATCCTGGGGCCGCCTGCCGCTTGGCCCGCCTGCATCCGCCGCATCGCCTTTTGCATGCTGCCTTTGCTAGTCATCTTGCGCATGGCGCGCTGCATCTGCTTGTGCTGTTTCAGCAGGCGGTTCACGTCCTGCACCTGTGTGCCGCTGCCCATCGCGATGCGGCGCTTGCGGCCGCCGTTCACGATGTCTGGGAAGCGGCGCTCTTGAACGGTCATGGAGCCGATGATGGCTTCCATGCGCTGGAACCTGCCGTCATCTAGCCCGGCCTGCGCCGGCGCTCCGAGTTGGCCTACGCCCGGCAGTTTTTCCAACATGGCGCCCACGCCGCCCATGCGCGTCATTTGCCGCAGTTGATCCCGAAAGTCCTCCAAGTTGAATCGTTGGCCACGCCCGAGTTTCGTCGCGAGGCGGCGCGCCTGCTGCTTATCGACTTTGCGGTCCGCCTCCTCGATGAGCGTCTGCATGTCGCCCATGCCGAGGATGCGGGACGCGATGCGGTCTGGGTGGAAGGGCTCCAAGCCATCCGTGCGCTCGCCGACGCCGAGAAACTTGATCGGCTTGCCGCAGATGGCGCGCACCGACAGCGCGGCGCCACCGCGGGCATCGCCATCCGCCTTCGCCAACACCACGCCGGTGAGGGGCAAGGCGGCGTTGAACGCCTTGGCGGTGGCGGCGGCGTCCTGCCCAGTCATGGCGTCCACCACAAAGAGGGTTTCCACCGGTTGCAAGGCAGCGTGCAGGGCGGCGATGCCGGCCATCATCTCGGCGTCAATGGCCAAGCGCCCGGCGGTGTCGACGATCAGCACATCATCAAAGTTGGCGCCGGCGTCCGCGAGCGCGCGCTTGGCGATGGCAAGGGGCTCCTCGCCCACAGCGCTCGGCACAAAGCGGGCGCCCGCCTCCGCTGCCAGGGCGCCTAACTGTTCAATGGCTGCCGGGCGATGCACGTCCGCGCTGACGACCGCGACGCGCTTGCCCTCGCGCTCACGCAGGAGCCGGGCGAGCTTGGCCGCGGTGGTGGTTTTGCCGGCGCCCTGCAGGCCCGCCATGAGAATCACCGCCGGCGGCGTGGCGGCCAAGTTCAACGCATCGTTCGCCGCACCCATCGCCGCGACCAACTCGTCGCGCACGATGCGCGCAAACGCCTCGCTCGCGGTGAGGCCAGGCCCCACCGCTTGGCCAAGGGCCTTGGCCTGCACCGCTGCGGTGAAGGAGCGCGCCACTTCCAAGGCGACATCCGCCTCGACCAACGCCAAGCGCACCTCACGCACCGATGCGCGCACGGTGTCTTCAGAGAGGTAGGCGCGGCCCGTAAGCCCCCGCAGTGCGTTGCCGAGCCGCTCGCTTAGGCTCTCGAACATGGTTGCAATCCCTTAAGGTGCGCCAAACCAGCGCCGCGTCACCGCGGCCATGAAGACGCGAAAGCTAAGCGGCGTATTCCAGCACAGGCACAGGCGAGAGCCAATCGCCCTTGCATGTCCGCCCCATGCCGCCACCGCATCAATGCCAATCATCACCGGGTTCGGATGTACATATCCTGTGGGAAGACGATCCCTCTCAAAGGTGGCGCACAGGTCTCTCTAGCCGGTTTCCCTGCCGACGCGAGGCGAGGCCGCAGCGCCCAACCCGTCCAGCCAGGCTTCAAGGTCTGCCGTGAGTTGCTCGGCGTCCACGAAGCCGCCGGCGAACAGGCGGAACTCCACGCCGTCCGCGCTGACGAGCACGTTCGGCACGGCGTTGGTGCCGTAGCTGCGTGCGTTCTCGAAGCCCCAACGGGTGCGCTCACGCACCGCGTTCGAGTTCATGAGCTTGCGCATCACGTCCGGCGCTGCGCCATACTCGGCGGCGGTCTCCAACAGCACGTCCAAATCGTTCACGTTGATGCCGTCCGCGAAAAACTGCTGCTGCAGCCGGTGTGCGTAGCCGAACGGCGGCGCACCATGCACATCGCGCATCGCCTCCACGGCCAAGCAAGGCAACAGGCTGTTGTAGACCGTGCCGGGCGGCAGGCGGTGGGAGAAATGCTGCCCCGTTACCGCCGTCACCTCCCGCCATAGCTCGGCGAGCCGTTCGCGGCCATAGGCGCCCACCGGGCGCGTGCTATGCACATTGATGCCGCTCATGGCGATGTCGAAGGCCACGCCGCGCCCGGCAAGTTCCACCATCGTCACTTCATAGTGCGGCGTGGTGCCCCAGCACCAAGAACACATCGGGTCCGTGACAATGCGGACCGTCGCCGTCATGCCGGCAGCCCGGCGTTGGGCACCACGCTCAAACCCGCGGCGACCACTTCGCCAACCACGGCGCTGTGCGGATAGCCGGCGTCGCGCAACGCCCGCGCGCAGGCATCGCTCAAAGCCGCCGGCACGCCGGCCAGCAACCCCCCGGCCGTTTGCGGATCCGCCAACAGCCGAAACGCCACGCCCTGGCGCATGTGTGCGTCGCATGCGTAGTCGCCGAGCGCTTGCTCATTGTTCTCTTGCAGGGAACTCGCCGCGCCAGCGCCCATCAGTTCCACCGCGCTCGACAAACGCGGCAGCGCGTCCAGCCAGAGCGTTGCGCCCACGCCGGCGGCGCGGGTCATTTCGCTCAAGTGTCCAGCCAGCCCAAAGCCAGTCACATCCGTGCAGGCCGTGGCGCCGTGTTCGGCCAAGATGCCGGCCGCGGCGGCGTTGGATTGGTCCATCTGCTCGATGGCGGCCATCAAGTCTTCCCCGGCGGCGCGCGCCCGCATGGCGCCGGCAAGCACCACGCCCACGCCGATGGGCTTGTTGAGCACCAGCCGCTGGCCCACCTGCAAGCCGCCCTTGGGGAGCATTTGGTTGCCAGCGGCGCCGGCCACCATGAAGCCGACGGACAGCTCGGCGGCTTCCGCCGAGTGGCCGCCAACGAGAGTGACGCCTTCGTCGGCCAGCGCGGACGCGGCGCCCGCCATCACCTGATAGAGATCCTCTTCCATCAGCGCATCCGCCATCGCCGGCACCGTCACCAGCGCCAGCGCGTAGCGCGGCGTCGCGTTCATGGCGTAGACGTCATTGAGGGCGTGATGCACGGCGACGCGGCCAAATCGGTACGGATCATCGATCATGGCGCGAAAGCCATCGCAGGTGAGCACGAGATGCGTGCCCTCGAGCCGCATCACTGCCGCGTCGTCGCCGATGCCCTGCAGGAGGCTCGCATCCTCCGGCAGGTCTAGGCGCGCCAGCACGCGATTCAGCAAGTCTGCGCCGAGCTTGGCGCCGCAGCCACCGCAGCGCATCGCCGCCGGCGCTGCAGCTTGTAGCGCCGGATGCAGCGCCGGGGATTCTTCCGGCATTGCCGGCAATGTCTGATAGCGGGCCATGAAGCGGCGGTCCAGCCACTGCTTCCAACGCCAAACCCAGCGCCCAGACACGCTCAGGCCGCCACGGGACGCCACTGCGCTGCGGTGGGGGACGCCAATCAGCGCCAGCGCCCGCCGCTGCGCCCGGTAGGCGCGCAACGGCCGGCGCAACGCGCAGCGGCGCAAGTTCTCCGCCAACGTCGGGCCTTGGCGAACGGCGTAAACGCCAGACTTGGGGCGCGGTTGCCCCACCATCGCCGCGGCGTCTCCCGCCACGAACACGTTGTCGTGAGAGAGCGAGCGCAAGCAATGATCCACGGCGATGAAGCCATCGTCGTCGGTAGTGAGGCCGCAAGACTTGAAGGCGGAGGACGCTTCCACGCCGGCCACCCAAAACACATGATCGTGTTCCAGCGCCCGTCCATCCCGGGCCGTCACGCAGGCAACGTCAAAGGCATCGGCGAAGAAGCCGGTGACGACTTCGACGCCGCTGGCGGCCAACCGCTTGGCAAGGCGCCGCCGCGCGCCGCGGGCATGGGCTGCGAGCACTTCGGCGTCCCCGGTGGCGAGCGTCACCCGCGCCGTGGCCGGAAACCGTGCCCGCATGGCCAAGGCCAACTCGACGCTGCCCGGCCCGCCGCCGATGAGCAGGATGCGCAGCGGCCCCTGCGCCAAGGCATCCGCAACGCGCCGCCAGCGCGGCAGGAAGCCACCGATCGGTTTCACGGGCGTGAGCCAAGCCGCTTCCGGCAGTTCGGCGCCGGACGCGCCGCCAACGTTGATGGAGAGAATGTCGTAACGCAGCGGCGGGCGATCGTCGAGCAGCACGCGCTGCGCGTTCGGCTCAAGCCCCACCGCTTGACCGGCGATCAAGCGGGCACCGGCGAACGCGGCGAGCCGCGCCACGTCGATGTGGATTTCCGCCTCGTCGTAGAGGTCCGCGACGACGCCGGGCAGCATCCCGGAGTACGGCGTCTGCACCTCCCGCGCCACCACCGTGAGGCGCAGCCCAGGTTCAGGACGCATCCCAAAGCGCCGCAGCACCGCCACATGGCTGTGCCCAGCCCCGACCAGCACAATGTCCCGAACGGGCGCGGCGCTCTGCATGGAGGCGTGGCGCCGCTGGGCGGCGCGTCAGTCTCCCGCGACTACGCCATCGTCGGGTTGGTCGGCGTTGGCGGCGCGCTGGCGGGCGGCGCGGCTACCGGCGAGGAACTCGGCAGCAGTGAGCGCGCCATCACCATCAGCGTCGCCTAGCGCGAACGTCTCCCGCATCTGCTTGCGCATGGGCGGCGGCAACTCGTCCAAGCCGACGCTGCCGTTCATGTCGCGGTCCATGAAACCCACCCACTGCACGCTCTCCGTGAAATCGTGATCGTGGATCGGTTTGTCCGAGCGCTCTTCCGTCCAGCTAAAGACGAAATCCCCGTAGAGCATCTCGTCGTGGGACTGCAAACCCCAAGGCACCTCCCGCGACGGGTCTGGATTGCCGGGGTTTTGCGCCGAGTTGTCATACACCGTGGTGTGGATGAGCCGCGTGCCGGGCGCCAACAGCCGGGGCGTGGCGAAGTCGTAGCCGCGCTGCCAATTGAAGTCGTAATCCGGCACGGACAGGATGAGTTCACGCTCGCCGTTCGGATGTTGCAACGTGAAGGTGGAACTCTTGCCCCGGTAGTGGGAGTGCGGCAGCACCGTGTAGAGCGTCGCTTCCCGGTGAAACTCAAAGTACGCGGTTTCGACATGCGCCTTGGCATTGGCCGGAATGCGAATGCCGGGGTTGAGCACCACGCTGTGGCGCAGGAAGTTGGCCGGCGGCTCGTCATGCAGATAAAGCCCCAGCCGCGAACGGTCTGTCACGGCCTTGCCGTAGGGCGTGTAGTGCATCTGAAACATGAAGCCCGTGCCCTTTGGCACGAACACGCCGGTGCCTTCCGGCATCACTTGCGGCTCCACGCCCGGCGCATACCCGCCGAGATAGTTGTTCATCAGGCTCTCGTTCGAATACGCAGCCGGCGCTCCAACGTCGGTGGTGCCGACCAACACATGGTGGACGACTTCCGTGACGCCGGGCTGCACGGCCATCGCGCGCACCCAAACGTCCCGGTCCAGCGGATTCGCGACGACCTGAAACTGATAGTCCACCACTCCAGACGCCGCCACGTCGAACGCCGGAATGTCGATGAGCACATCCGGCTCGCCCAGCGCCCAAGTCGGCGCCGGCGCCGCGGCCTCTGCCAACGGATCTGCCCCGTCGCCGCGGGGCGCGCCGGCCTCAATCCAATGCACAAGCGTTTGCCGCTCCGCAACGGTGAGCGCCCGATCGTTCTGCCAATGGCCGACATGTGGGTCTGCATGCCAAGGCGGCATGCGACGGGTGCGGATCACTTCGCGGATCATGGGTGCGAAGCCATGCACCATGGCGTGGCTGGTCATCGCCCATGGCGCGATGCCGCCGCTGCGGTGGCACTCGACGCAGTTGTCCTGCAGGAGGGGCGCGATGGTGTCTGCGTAGGAGATCTGGGAGTGGTCTGCGGCCTTGCCGGGCAGGTTCATCAGGCAGCCGATCGCCGGTTGGCCGGCGAGCGTGGTTTCGGCGCCGGCCAGCACGGCATCGAGCGCGTCGCGCAAATAGTGCTTCTCGGCCACGGCCTTTTGCCGTTCGTAGGCCAGCCGATCGTTGACGGCGCCGCGATAAGCGATGCGCCAACCCTGCGGGTCGATGACGAGCACTTCCGCGGTGCGCGTGAGGCCAAGGGATTCGCCCACTAGCTGCGTCTCATCCACCAAGATGGGGTACGGGATGTCCCACTCCGCGGCCTCCTCGGCGATGGCTGCGCGGTTGTCCTGCAAGTTGGCGTTGATCATCAGGAACACCACGCCACGCGCGGCGTACGCGTCGCTGACGGCGCGGTAATCCGCCAAGGCGTTGCGCACGATCGGGCAACCATTGCCCTGCACGATGAGCACGATGGCGGCGGCGTCTGAGTAGTAGTAGAGCTCATGGGCCGCGCCGTGCTGATCCAGCAGCGAGAAATTGTCGACCCGCGCCGCTTGGGCGCTGAGGCCGGCGCAGATCAAGGCCAAGGCCACTGTTGTTCTCATGACATTCCTCCTATCCGTCGGGGCGGATTCTAACCCGTTGGCAGTGCGGTTCAGGGGCCATCCGCTGCCGCAGCGCCCTCGTCGCCCGCGCCGCCGCCGGCAAGCAGTGCCAGCGCCGCCTTCATGTCCACTTGCCGGGCATCTTTCAGCGGCGCCAAGCGGTGGTACGTCTCGGCTGCCGCGAGATGAAAGCCATCCGGCAGCCCCGCCGCCGCAAATGTCGCCGCGATCTCCCGCATCTCGCCGGCAAAGCGCCACGCCTTGGCGCCAGCGGCTGCGGCCGAGCGCTCGCTGCGGTCTCCAAGACCCGGCTGCGAGATGTCCCACTCCGCTCGGAGCGCCGCGCTGACGCCCGCTTGCTCCGCCAACGCGCGGATGGCGAGCAACAGGGCGGTGCTGCCCTTCGTGTAAGCGGCGTAGCACATCTTGAGCGCCGATGCGGAGCCCGTGACCACGCGCGCATCGAGGGGCGAACCCTCGAACCAACCCGCCACCCGCGAGGCTTCCTCGCCGCTCACATAGAGCCGCGTCAATCCCGCGCGCCAAGCCGGCGGCCCGATGATGCCGCCATCCACGAAGCCGGCGCCAACAACGCCGGCAATGCGCGTGGCGGTGGCCGGCGACACGGCATTGGCATCGACGTAGAGGCCGGCGAAGCCCTGCCCCGCCACCGCCGCGGCGACTTCCAGCGCGGCATGGGGCGGGCACACGGAGATGACGGCCTCCACCTCTGCGAGCGCCCCAGCAAGCGTCTCCGCCGCAACCAAGCCGGCATCCTGAGCGCGGCTAGCGGTGGCGGCGCTGCGGCCCGCCGGCAGCCAGCGGACGACATGCCCATTGCCGTGCAAGGCAGCGCCCACGGAGGCACCCATCGCGCCGGGGTGCAGGAGCAGGATGCGTTCCTTCATCGCCGATAGTCCAGCGGCGGCGCCCGGTCGCCAAGCAAGGGCGCGTACTCAAAATCAGCGCCGCGGCGGCGTTCGAACTCCGCCCGCGCCGCTTCGATGTGGCGCGGCTCAAGGAACAGCGCAGCGCCCGTTGCCGCGATTGCGCGCGCAGCCAGCATCATGCCCTTGTGGCCGATGCTCATGCCGCCGGCAGCCACGGCCTGCCAACTGTGGGCTGGCGTGCCGGGCGGCCAAGTTGCGGTGCGGAAACCGCCGGTGGGAACGTTCCAGCTTACGTCCCCCACATCGGTGGAACCCATGCCCTGCTTGAACTCAAACGGCTGCACTTCCGCCTCGCTGCCCAGCGCCCGGCGCGGCGGCCCCACCAATGTCTCGCGGATCGCCTCCGCAAAGGCGCGCTCGGCGGGCGTGTAAGCGACACCGCCCAAAGCGCGCAGATGGCCGTCGATCAACTGCGCCAGCGCGTCGTTGCGCAACACCGGATAGTTGCCATGCATGACTTCGTAGGACATGGCGGTGCCGGTGCCGAGGGCGGCAGCTTCCGCGGCCGCCACCACGCGCTCGAACAGAGCTGCGGCGACCTCCACGCGCGGATGGCGAACGTAGTAGTAGACCTCCGCCGTCTCCGGCACGATGTTCGGCGCGGCGCCGCCCTCGGTGATGACATAGTGCATCCGCGCGTCCGACGGCACATGCTCGCGCATGAGGTTCACCATGAAGTTCATGGCCTCCACCCCATCAAGCGCTGAGCGGCCCTGCGCTGGGGCTGAGGCCGCGTGCGCCGCCCTGCCCTGAAAGCGAAACCGCGCAGACTTGTTCGCCGTGCTGCTCGAAGCCGACGCGTCGTTGCGGTCGCTCGGGTGCCAGTGCAGCGCCACGTCCACATCATCGAACAACCCAGCGCGCGTCATGTAGACCTTGCCCGAACCGCCTTCCTCCGCCGGCGCGCCATACACCCGCACCTCGCCCGGGCGGCCGGTGGCGGCCAGCCAATCTGCGAGGGCCGCGGCCGCCACGGCGGACGCGCTGCCAAAAAGGTGATGGCCGCAGGCATGGCCGGCGCCGCCCGGAGTGCGCGGCATCCGCTCTGGCTGCGCCGCTTGGGAGAGGCCGGGCAGCGCGTCGAACTCGGCGAGCACGGCGATGACGGGCGAGCCGGTGCCCCGCACGGCCACAAACGCCGTGGGCATGTCGGCAACGCCCCGCACCACGGCAAAGCCCTGCGCCTGGAGGAAATCCGCCAAACGCTCGGCGCTGCGCTCCTCCTGATAGCCAAGTTCCGCGAACCCCCAGATGTCGTCCGCCATTGCAATGGCGCGCTGTCGGTAGCCCTCCACTCGCTCCACCGCCGGCGCCGCGCCACGCGCCACCGCCGTGTCGTCTGGGGCGAGTTCAGCGCCGAGAGCGCTGGCCCCGGCCAAGCCCAGCAACGCCAATGCGCTTTGGCGGCAACACTTGCGCACACCCGCCACGATTGCGCCTTGGCGGCGCGGCCGGCGATGTGGAAATGGCCCGTCAACGGTTCTCGAAATGGTGTTTAGCATTGCGCCCGCCGTCTCAAAAGGCCGCTATTCTGGCGGAAGCGGCGGTGCAAGTGGACATCGCGGCAGCCTTCACGCGCTCGATGCGCACAACGGTTGTCTGCCCATCGCGCGGGTTCGCTAGAATCCGGTGCCAACGCGACGGTTCGCATCGCGACGCCGGCGCTCTGGCGACTGGCCAAGCCTAGGAGGCCGCATGAGCTTCATCGAGCGCCGCGAGCGCGTGAGCCGTGTCCTGCATCGCGCCCTGTGCAGCGCGGTGTTCGTCTTCCTCATTGCGCCAATCCTCGTCATCGTGCCGCTGAGTTTCAACGCGGAGCCTTACTTCACGTTCACGCCGGGCATGTTGCAGTTGGACCCAGAAGCCTTCTCTCTGCGCTGGTACGAGAGCGTGGTGACGGACGCGCAGTGGCAGCGGGCGCTCGTCAACAGCTTCGCCATCGGCGTATGCGCGACGCTCCTGGCCACGGTGCTTGGCTCGCTGGCCGCGTTGGGTTTAGCCAATCCAGCCATGCCGGCGCGCTCGCTGGTGATGGGCATTCTCATTTCGCCCATGGTCACGCCCATCATCATCGCCGCCGCCGGCATGTTCTTCTTCTACTCGCGGCTGGGCCTGTCGCACACGCATGTGGGGCTCATCCTCGCCCACGCGGCCCTCGGCACGCCGTTCGTGGTGATCACCGTGACAGCCACCCTCGCTGGGTTCGACCCCAACCTCATGCGCGCCGCGGCGAGCTTGGGCGCTGGGCCATTGACGGCGTTCCGGCGCGTCCAACTGCCCATCATCGCGCCGGGCGTCGCCTCCGGGGCGCTGTTTGCGTTCGCCGCTTCATTCGACGAGGTGGTGACGGTGCTGTTCATGGGCGGCATCGAACAGCGCACCATCCCGCGGCAGATGTGGACTGGGCTGCGCGAACAGATCAGCCCGGCGATCCTTGCCGTGGCGGCGATCCTCATCATCTTCGCCATGACCTTCATGGCCGCGGTGGAGTGGCTGCGCTCGCGGGGCGAAACGCCGCGGCAGTGAGCGGAAGGGCAGCGGTTTCGAGGCGTTCCACGGGCGGCTCGGCCAACGCTCGAGCCACCGCGCAGCAATGAACGGGTGCGCTCGCGGCTTAGCACCTCCCTAGATTGCCCGAGCCGCGGCGCCGGCGGATGGCCGACGCTTAGCCGGCTGCGATCTCGGCTCCACCCAACAGCGCATCCACCTCGTGCTCCACCACGGTGCCCTTGAAGAAATCCGGGTTGCCGGCAGCCCAGAAGTGGGCGGGGTTGTCGAACGTGAACGCCTTGAAATCTGCCGACGTCATCAGCCCATCGTCCACCAGCTCCCAAGCCTCCTCCAGCACCGCTGCCATGTCCGGCACGTCGAAGTGGCCAATGTCTGAGCTGAAGAGCGCATTGATGCGGGTGCCGAGTGGATTCACGCGCTGATCGAACGCCCAAGCGTTCGTGCGGTCATCCGCTTCGCAGCCGAAGTAGAAGTTCGAGAACAACGCCTTGAAGTCTTCGACATGCTCGATCTGGCAGGCCGCGAAATCATCCAAGTTCGCTTCACCGCCGGTATGCACGGAAGTTTCTGGATCCATCGCCGCGTACAAGGCTGCGTTGCGGTCAGTCATCAGCGGGGCCATGTCTGGCGGGCCGTACTTGCGGGCGAGTTCAATGAGGCCTTCATGGTCGAGATGGGCTGGGTTCACCACTTCAAGCGCCTTGGGATTGCGGATGTTCCAATGGCCGATGAGGTCTGCAAAGAGTTGGCAGGCGTAGCTGACGCCGCCCTCCAAGAACGCCATTTTCAGCGTGGGGAAGCGCCGCGTCACGCCGCCTAGAAACATGGCTTTGCAGATGGCCTCTGCGGTGGAGGCGAAGTGGCCGATGTGGTTGTAAGTGAAGTTGGATGGCGAGCGGCGCAGCGCATAGCCGCGCCCAGCGGAGTGGAACGTCGGCGCGATGCCGAGCTCAACGCAGCGCTGCCACAGCGGGTCATAGTCATGGATGCTGTCCATGCCCAACACGTCATACCAATAGCCCAGCTTGGCCGCGTTTTCGTCGCCATCTTGGGCAGACGGCACCGGACGCGGAATCATCGCCGAGAACAGAGTGGCCTTCATGCCCAGTTCGAGCACGGCGTACTCGAGGTCCTCAATCGCCTCGTCCGGCGTCCCGGCGCCGATGATCGCCACCGGCGTGAGGCGATCCGCGTAATCCGCGAAGTGCTCCGCCGAGAAGCGATTGAAGGCGCGCATGGCCTTGCGACGCAGTTCGTCATCACCCGTGACGACCGCCGCGCCGGTGGGATACATCACGCAGAAATCGAGGCCCAGTTCGTCCAAGCGCTCGTAGAGCAGCCCCGGCATCATGGCCGTGGCGCGATCCCGCGTGTGCGCCATCGGCAACTGCCAGAAGCCCGGATGCGCCACGCGATGGTGGCGCCGACCCGCCGCGCCAAGCCGCTGCCCAGCGCCAATGAGGCTCGCCAACCCATCGAAGCACCCGGCCACCTGCCGGCCAGCGATTTTGGCGATGCGCTCGTGCAGCAGCGGCCCAAACTCCAGCCAATGCGCGTCTGAATCGATCACCGGATGCGCGAGGCTCGCACGGATTTCTCGGGCGTTCATGGTTCCTCCTCCTCTTGGCGCACAGGGCGGGCGAAGGCTTATGGCCAGCCGCGGGCCGCCATGCGCCACACCATCGCTCGCCACCTAGCAGCCATCTAGAAGATAACAGGTTCGCGCTCGGGAGGTGTGTAGGGTCGCTTGCCTAGTGATACGACGCGGGGTTCCACCTTGTCGGCACGGCCAACGTCAATGATGACCACATGGTCGTCGTCGTGGTGGATGAGACCGTCGATATCGGCGATGAGCTCTGCGTGTCGGAGGCGGGTTAGGCGGCATTGGAAGACGGAGAGCTGCACCCAATCGCCGTAGCCATGCATGGTCTTGAAGATGGCGCGCCAACGCTTGGCGTCCGCGATGTCGTAAACCACGAAGTAGAGTCTTTCGTCCATGGGTCGCCGTCAGACGCGATTGGCTCTCAGCGGGTGACGAAGTTCGGATAATGCTGCGTCTCGCCCAACAGGTGACGGCCGAGAAGACGCGCCTGAATCTCTAACAGCCGCCGGTACTCCACGCGATAGCCGAAGATGGGATGCGTCACCTCTTGGCTCAGGCGCCGCTCGAACGTGGCGATGAATCTCTTCCGGCCAGTATCGGAGAGATTCACGCCAACGGGCGTCTGAACAAAGTCCGTGAGCCTGACTTCGCCGTTGTTGATGGCCGTCACGACCACCGAATCCACGATCAGGGGACGGAACGGCTCCATCATATCCAACGCAAGCGCAGGCCGGCCGTACCGCGGTTGGTGGTAGAAGCCCCGGTAGGGATCGAAGCCGACGGCCGAGAGCACCGTGACGAAGGCGCGGGTGAGCATCGCATAGCCGAACGATAGCATGGCGTTGACCGGATCCATTGGCGGCCGGCGGTTGCGGTTCTTCATCTCGAAGCGCGTCAGGCCTTCGTCGCCACCACGCAGCATTCCTGTTAAGTGCTGGAAGTAGATTGCCGCGGCCGCGCCCTCCACACCAAGCAATGTGTCTGCGCTTCGCGTGCGTCCTGCACGGTCCGCCAACTGCTTGAGATCGATGAGCGCCGCGCTCAAGTCCTCGTCGGATCGCCAGTTCCTACGCAGCATCGTTCGACAGTTGCGAATCTTGGCCTGTACCCAGCCGCGGGCGAGCCGGAGGCAAACGTCGGCGTCAAAGGAACCCCGGTATTGTGCGGTGCGAAGTTCCACGTTGGCGTGGCCCGATCCGATCGTATGGCCCATGAACCAGCCGCCGTAAGATTGCCAAGTGACCGGGATGCTGCGTCGCATCAGCTCGTGCAACGTGGGTGTAGTCACGTAGACGTTGCCCATCAACACAAGCTGTGACGTGTCCGCGAGGCGGGCGTACGTCGGCGGAGAATCGTCTCCCTTGGTGATGGCCAGCCGATCGCCTTGCTTAGCGACCTTGCTCCGATGGGCTTGTACATACACGGGCAGAGCGCGAGTGTGCCGCACACTGAGTGGCCGCACTTCGGCGGCGGTAGTGCGCAGCCAATTGGTCTCGTCGGGCAAGCAGATGCCAACCAAAGAGCAGCGCGGGCACTTGGGGCTGTCCTCCAGCGGCGCTGGGATCTGGCCGCTGTCCGCAAGGCTGCGCAAACCGCGCAGCGATTCCAGCGTTAGCGTGCGGAGTTCCTCATCGAACGGCACGGTAACGCGCTCTTTCGATCCGGCGAAGTAGAGGACGCCCGCCGAGCACTTGTAGCCATGCGCTTCAAGCAACAGCCCCTGCGCACAAAGCTGCACACGTTCGGGATCGTAGGCGTGACGAGGAACGTGCGGGCGCTTGCCACGCTTGTAATCGACAGGGACGACCTCGCCGTCTTCGCCCTCCACCAAGTCGATCTTGGCTACGAGGTTCAGCTTGGCCGAAGAGAGCTCAACGGACTTGGCCGGCTTCATCGCGTCGAAATCCGCGTCCGGGGGCGGCAGTGATCCACCTCGCTTGTCGACCCGCCGATGAACATGCCGACCTTGAACCGTGTCCGACGAATCTGCGAACTCCTTCTGCACCCATTCGAGATAGGCGAGGCGCGGACAATAGACGTACTCGTTGAGCATCCGGGCGGGAATGAGAGGCGCGTCCGTCTGGTGGCGGCCGGCGCGGAGCGGCCGGCCGGGCTGACGCGGGTCGGGCAGCTTTGCCGGGGCGAAGAGGTTACCTTCCTTCGGTCGCACGCTCATCGATCGACCTCCTAAGCGAGTTAGATACAGTTAGTCGAGGTCGATCGCTCCGGCTTGGGGCACGAGTTCAGCCGCGATCAAGCGCTCGTCGCAAGACCGAAACATCCCGCCCCCTCGATGGCTGTCTCGTCCTAGGAGCAGCGGGCCGCGTACTGCTGTTGCGAAGTGCAGCGACAGCGTGGCAGTCGGCCGGCCACCGCGAGGTCCGACGGACGCGCTCAGAACCTTTATGCGCTCAGGTGCCGGCAGGCCCAGCCTATGGCACTGGCTCCGAACGTCTACGCAGACTGCGGCCTCTAGATCGTCTTTCTTTTTCATATTGCGCGTGGCCAAATACGGTCTTGCGCTGCGCCAATGCCTTGCCGGTCCGATCAACGAGTCGCCATCTCTCAATGTTACCGCCTGCATAGGAAAGACACCGAGTCGTCCAGCCCTTAGGATGTCGAGACCACTCACGGTGTCTGTGAAGATGCGTTGCTGGCCGGGCCGTGCCCGCAGGCTCCGGTCCACCGCCCATGGCGCTTGTACGACGAGCCGGCTAATCCAGCCTCCGCGAGCATCTGCCGCGATGAAGACATGGTTATGGTGCCCTGACAAACCGTCTGGCCTGCCGTCGTTCTCGTGACCGGAAAACAAGCGTGGCACGCCACCGTCGTCGTCTCTGGCTCGCGACATCAGGGCACGCCGCAATGCGTGAACGATCTCGGCGAATTGGTCGTCGCGTACCGTTTGCGCTGGGATGTAGAAGCCCAGTACATCGTCGTAGTCGACCACCGGCTCGAACAGCCCTAATCCGCAAAAGCGCCCATCGCCGACGACGAGCGGGCCAGCAATAGGCAAGCGAAATCGGATCTCCGCATGCCACATTGCGCGAGGCGAAAAGCGTGTTCCTGCCGCGAAACTCTCCGCCGGCGCACCGCGACGGTGAAGAGGCTCACGTTGCACATGGATGTAAGCCGGCACATCGCTGACCCCTAAGTGCCGGAGAGCCTGCACGAGTGCCGCTCTCGCTAAGGCCTCCTCGTCGTTCCGTTGAGGAGCGCCCTTGCCCGCCACGCCGCGCTTCGGGTTGTGCCGCCTAGCTCTTGTGAGCGCGAGCGCAGTTACGCTGCGGAAAGTTCTAGCGGGGCGAAGGTATCGCTCGGCCATCGTCGCGTCGGTTGTGGACAACAATCGACCAGCGTGGTTGAGGCAAGGTTGTGCATCGGCGAAAGCCCAGCCTATGTCCCGCGACGACAATGGACACTCCGGTGGTACCTCCACCATCACACGACGAATAGATCGGTCGGTATGTTCCATCCCAATCGATGGCACGGGCGTTATGCGTATTCGTTGGCCGATATCCCGCGGCCCTGCACCGCGACCGACGACTAGACGCTCGATCTCAGCGACTCGCCCTTGCAGCCCGTGTTGCAGTCTTTCCGCAACGGCATCGCGCAGGCCGACAGTGAATGTGGCGGCTGATCTGAGCGGATACGGCGCGAAAGCGCCTTGTTTGCGTACCTCGAAGTGCAGTCGTTTTGCTGGCGCGTCGTAGCCGATGTGTCGAAACACCGCTTTGGGTGGTTGTGTGAATAACAATTTGCCGTCGTAGCTTCGGGTTAGGCGCTCGCGGCGGCGTTGCCGGCGCTCCATCAGGCTGGCGAAGGTTCCCGGAATAGCGACTGGAACGTTGCCGGCGCCTGCCGGGGTTCTTGTTGTGCCTGGGTGAGCGGCGAGTAGAGCGTGCGCTCGCTCGGCGGAGGCAACGGTACCTGTGGCAGCGGCCATGTCGATGCCGCGACCTAGCTGGTAGAGGCGGTTAGCCATAGCGCAGATGCGCTTGGCCTCGTCAGGCAATTGCGATTCCAAGTACCAGACGTAAACAACCGGGTGGCTTACATTGAAGAAGCATGGCCGCCAACTCTTGCCGATGCGTATCTCAGCTACTCTGCCGGGGTCGCCGCCCTTGGCATCCAAGTCGTTGTTTGGCACGAAATGAGGAACAGCGGCCCCACGCCTCGCCGGCGGGGCGGCGATTTGCGGGGCCGGTAACCGCTCGAGCCAACGCAGTGCCCGCTGATCCTCCGGGTCGATTAAACGTCCTTGCGCAGCACCGGCAACAAGTGCTTGAAAGAGTCTGGCCGGCGATGGCGGCCAGCCCTCGGTACCGTTGAATCCGTCGTCTTCGCCATGGTAGCGCCCGTCATGGAAACGAACGGTGATGACAAGCGATTGGCTCATTGCCGTGCTTTGGTCTTCTTCTTCGCGTCTGCCTGGGCAAGCGCCTTATTGAAGGTCACGGCGCGATCTTTGCCAACGCCGAAGTCCGTTGCCGCTTCTTTCGCGTAATCCAGCGCAACCTCTTCGTTCAACGCAATCCGCTCGCGATTGCCGGTTCGAGCGATACTCTCCCAGCCGGATTCTTGGTCCGGATCGATTGTCAACAGGCAGCCAGTGCGCAGAAACCCGTCGAGTGGTGTAGTTGCGGCCACCAGCGCCAAACCGAGAACGTAGCGTCGCAGGGCCTGGCCATTCACGCCATCCAAGCGACGTAACGCAACCAAGTTAATCGTTACATCTCTCCGAATGGGGCCATGGGCGATCACTCCACCGTGCGCGTCCACGGCTGGCACATGAACGTAGCCGCGCTGTGCGAGGTCGCTCTTGGGGTTATCTGTTGATTTCGTCTGCTCTGCTTCTGTGAAGACATCGAGCTCTGCGTAATTGACCGGCGGATTGTATTGCGCCGATCGTCGAAGCTCGCTGACATCCTCAGCGCGAATGGTCGATTGAACAACCCGAGGGATTTTCACCAACGTGTCGCGCGAGTCCCAGACGCCAAACACCAGCGACGTCGGCCCGATCTTGGCCAGCGAAGAAGCATCTCCGCGATCGTCGAAGTCGAGAAACGCACTCTTCACCGCGTCCTTCAGCTCGGTCGAGCGTACGATGGCGTCACCAAGCCGGTGACCGGCTTCGAGAATCGAGACCGACTTCTCGTTCCCGTATGTAATCACAATTTGCGGGACGAGCTTTGACCGAGGGTTCTTGGGCTCGCCATCACGGGCAGGCAAGAAGATCGGTTCCATGCGATTGGCCTGCGACCCTACGCTGTCGATGGTGGCGATCTTCGTTCCATCGGACAGTCTGTCTATGTTGTAGTGGATGTTCTCGGCCCGATAGGCGTAGGTCGGCGGGAAAATCACGCTGCCTTTGCCTTCGACGGGCAGGAGCGCTTGGCGCAGATGAAGCGCCACGGGGCCGTTCCCGTTGTCCGCCCATTGGCTCATGCGGTCTGGTGTCAACTCAGTCACTTCTGACTCTCCTCTGTAACTTGGGTGATGCAACGTGCTTGTCCTTCCTGCCCTGGCCAGTCGAGGCGCACAGCGAAGTGGCGTATGGGCACACCGGGCAGTGGCGAGGTCGTGGCGCCTAGCGCGGCGCGGAGGAACAGGGGTTCAAGCGGGCGTCTACCGCCTAGAACGGAGTAGCGGTACTCGAGCTTGCCGAGTCGCTTTGGTCTGGCATCGGAAACGCCGATAGCCGCCAGCATTTCGACCACCGGAAACCCCGTCATCGAGATGCTTGGGTGTTTGTTGGGAGAGAACCCTACGTCAAGGGGCACATAGTCGCGGCGCCAGTCGAAGCGAAAGCTGCTCGTTTGCGCCGACCGTAGATCGAACGGGTCGCCAACGTGCTGTCTGGTCTTGCCATGCACTAGATCGCGTGCGTCCCGAAACAGTGCCGCCCCAGGATATCCTCCAGACCCGGCCCAGAACTTCACGTTGTCGGGTTTGGCGGTGAAGCCCCAATAGTCAATGACAATCTCCGAGGTGCCGTCCCGAAGTACCACAGGCAACGTTGCAGGAGAATCCGGGGCGGCCATCGGGAAAGGATCGCCCGGACGGTCAACCGCGGGCACCTTGCCCCACTTCTTGATCCACTCGTCGAGATGTTCCCACCCCGCGGGCGCACGTGTAGAGATTTCCGCGTCCTCCAAGAACCGCAGTACCCGTTCAACGGGAGGTTCCCTGCCGTGTGCGGACACAAAGAACCGCGACTGGCTGTCGGCCCAATCGAACGCGCCAGCGGCACCGCCAAGAAGCACATCCGCTGCCTCCACAATGCCGAGGCAAGCGAATACCTGGCCCGGGTTGAATAAATCGACGGGTACCGATGACTCAGCCACGGTTCAACCTACCTGCCGCGTTGGTCCCAAGCGCGCGACGCGCTCGCATCCGCTGCCCGCAAGATCGCCTCCAGCCATGCGAGCCCCCAAATACCGTATTGCTTCTGCAATCGAGCGAAGCGGAGTGCGGCCTCGCCAGCCGCGGCGTCAAGCACCGAAGGCGCAGCATCCTCGCACCCCGCCGTTGGTATCAACGGTCGCGAATACCCGTGGTGCGCCGAAATCAGATGCAGAGTCAAGTCTCGGGATTCGTCCGGTAGTGCTTGTCGCTGCGCTAGGAGCAGCGAACCGAACTCATGCCGGTAGCCTCCCAGACGTCGCCAGTCACCGCCGCCGCACGTCTTCGCATAGGGGCGATTCTCCGCCGGTGCGTTCATGGCCTCCTGCCAGATTCGAGCGGCTTTGCCGTCGTCGTGGAGTAACGCCGCCCGTTCCAAGGCATCCGCTTCAGCAATGGGAAGTCCAAACCGTTCGGCCATCGTGCGCGTGGCTGTTGCGACTTGCTCGGCATGATCACGCAACGCTTGGGGTCGGGACAGTATCGACTTGTCTTCGTCGTTGCCGTTGCTTTGGTCGCCCTCCGCCTTAAACACGGCGAGCCCACTTTGAACGTTGCCAGCACCGTCGAAGTCCGTCTCGAACGACCGCAAGAACTGCCAGCCCTCGACTTCTTTGGCGGCAGCTAGCCCTTCTTCGTCGGCGTCTGCGGCCAGTTTGACTATGCCGAACTTGACTGCTTGGAAACCGGCATGGCCATGGGCGGTAGCGCGATCCGTGCCAAGCCAGTTTTCCTGTCCATCCGCTGTTGACGGCGCGGCGTCCGCTTTCTCGTCGAGCATCCCAGCGGCGATGCCCGCTACGCGATAGTCCACGATAAGCGTTGCGCCGGCCAAGGAGCGTTCCCACTGGTCGAGCTTGTATCTGGTGCCGCCTTTCAGTTTCGCCTTCGGTCGGTACATGGCTAAGACATCGCCCAACGTGGCGCTGTCGACCAGATCGCCCGCGCGATCAACCACTAGAGCGACGATTTCGTTTTTTCTCACGGCTCTTTCGTGGTCGTTGGCCGCCGCATCCAATCGCTGCACCCGTTTCTTGAGCCAATCGGTCACGTGGCTGCGCAACGCTTCTAGCTTTTCAGTTGCGTGGATCGGCGCAGTTTCGAGGAACTCTGCAACCAGCGTTGGCGGCGCGGTGAACTCGTCGCCTCGACGCAAACGCGGCAGGTGCTGGCGCCACACGACGCTGACCTGCGGCTCCTCCTCTTCCTCCCACCCGCGCAGCCACGGTGCCACCGCCGCCCGGCCTTCGTGCTCTTTGAGCGAGGTCAGCGCCCAAGCCTCGACCAGTGGGCGGGTCAGCGCAGGAAACAGCGGCGCAGGCGTTGAAGCGCTTTCCACCTTCGTTCTGTCAGTCGACCGTAAGGTCGATACCGCCGAAGGGCTGGCGTCGAGTCGTCCGTCGGCACCACGCGGCAGCAGGTTGAGCACATCCTTCCTCGCTCGGAACGTCTCCGTCTCTTGCTCGTGCTTCGCCTTCGCGGGGGCCTTTGCATTTGCTTTCAGTGGCTTCGGTGGCACATAGACCACGTCAATGTTGGCGCTGTAACCGTCGCGCCCGCGCCGATTCACGCGGCCGAAACGCTGCACCATCCGCTCGAAGGCCACCAAATCACACACCATGTGATCCGCGTCCAGATCAACGCCCACTTCGCCAGCGGAAGTGGCGATCAGGAAGGTGGAGGCGTCGGGTGGCCTACTCTCACCAAAGAAGCCCTTGGTGTCGAGCCAGTCCTCCAGCGCCTCTCGTTCGCAGATCCGTCGCTCTCCAACCAGCAGCTCCGACTCGCCCAAGACGCTGCTCCGCTTCTGTCTAGCCTTGATTTCCCAGTCGATTTTGGCCTTGACGGCAACGGCGTCTGTTCGTTTGTCGCAATAGACGAGGACGCGCCGCGGCGACTCGCGGTAGCCAAGGTGCAAGGCCTTTCTGGCCAGTTCTTCTGGCAAGTTGCCGTCGGCGGCGTGCTCGATGAGCGCCAGCCGCTTGCTCGCCCTAAGGCGCTGGCGCACAACCGCCTCAGCTTGGTCTTCGTCTTTCAAGCGGAAGACCCCGTGGTCGGTAGGACGCCCGGCGCTCACCACATCACGCCCAGTCGCCGACAGGGACATCAGCCGAAAGCGAGGAACAAAGCGTGCCCGCTGAACCTGGGCGCCGCTGGGGCCGAACATGCTATCTCGGCACTTTTCGATCTGCCGCAGCAGCGCCTCGAAGGGCGGACACAGATGTGCTTCGTCCAGCACGAACAGCGTATCTACGCCAAGCAGGCCGGCATGGTAAGGTCGCATCCGTCTCGACACGCCGTAACCTTCGAACAAGAGCCGCGAACCCACCATGTCGATGGTGCCAACGACGATCGCTGGCTTGGACGGATCTTCAAGCCACTTGCGGTTGTCCGCGAATCCGCCGCGCAGTGTGGAGATTGGCAGGGGAGCATCTTCGAGATGTAGGTCTTGGGCTACCGCGGGCGGCATGTTTTCGCGCAACAGGGTCGCAAAGCGGCTGGCTTGGTCTACAACTGCGCGTCGGTCTACCACATAGACCAGTTTCCTAGGAACGTCTGCACCCGCAGCGCGTGCGATAAGCCACAGTGCCATAACCGCGGTCTTGCCGAGCCCGGTCGGCACATCCACAGCGCTAGGCACGTCGCCATCCATGAAGCAGCGGAGCAGACGCATCTGCCACTTGAAAGGCGTGAAGCCCTTGCCATCCTCGACGGTCAAGGCGGCAAAGGCAGCGGCGAAATCGTCCATGCAGCAGGGTCACCTAGGATTGAAGAGCCGTCAGCCGGCGAGAGAGGTTCCCCTCGCGTGCCACGGGGCGGGCGATGGACACAAACGTAGGCCTCAAAACACCTCCCAATGAGCATCCGCTTTTCCACACGGGAAAACAACTGTACGGACTCAGCAACCTCTGGACGGCGCTGCACCCAAGGGAGTCCCTGAGCGCGACGGTTCAGCAGCCTATGAGCTCTAACGACAACTCTGGAGACCGATGACACGGATGTTCGCACAGGGACAGCACATTCCGCGGACGCACCGGAGCGAACGGGATGGACGACGCGGGGTTCTATGCGGGCACCATATCCTAGAAGAGGTCGAGGCGGTACAGGAGCGCGGCCCTGCGGCTCGGCGAACAGGGCCCTCGGCGTCTCCCGAGCGGCGCGTGGCGGAGCACATCCTGGGCCGGCGGTAGAGATCCGGTCGCAGCCCTGCGAGGAGCCCGTCAGGGCCAAGCCACGGCGCTGGCCCCGCAACCAGCCCCAATGAGGCCGGGGCTGTTTGCCCCGGATAACACGCGAACGTGATGATTCGGGTTAGCCGCGCCGAACGCTTCAATGAGGCCGGGGCTAGTTTGCCCCGGATAACGAAGCGATCACCGAGACGTCGTCGCCGGTGAACGGACCTTCAATGAGGCCGGGGCTAGTTTGCCCCGGATAACAGCCTGCAACGATCGTCCACGACGCCATCGCGGTGGCCCTTCAATGAGGCCGGGGCTAGTTTGCCCCGGATAACCCAGCACGGCCCGCAGCGCTTCGCCGTCCGGTGGCGCCCTTCAATGAGGCCGGGGCTAGTTTGCCCCGGATAACAGCGCCGCCATCTACCGCGCCGCCACCTTCCGCCTACTTCAATGAGGCCGGGGCTAGTTTGCCCCGGATAACGTGCTACCGTCGCGCCACCACAATCTGATGCAGGAGACTTCAATGAGGCCGGGGCTAGTTTGCCCCGGATAACATTGACGAATTGAGTCTTGTGGATACGCCGGCGCAGGCTTCAATGAGGCCGGGGCTAGTTTGCCCCGGATAACTGCGTGATGACGCCGAGCGTGCAATCGGCGTCCTCGCTTCAATGAGGCCGGGGCTAGTTTGCCCCGGATAACGCCATGTGGGGGCACGCCCGGCGTCGTGATGGACATCTTCAATGAGGCCGGGGCTAGTGTAGTGTCGCCAACATAGCGTTGATTAAGTCTCTGCTGCCAAGTTCGCCCGCGCGCGCCCGACCTTGTCGAGGATCTCTTCGGCCGACTTCGTCCAGACCAGCGGCCGCGGGTTCTCGTTGCAGGCGTCCAAGTACTGCCGGAGGCTCTTCTCCAGATGGCACACCGAGGTGAACGCGCCGCGCCGCAGGCGCTGCTCGGTCAGCCGCGCGAAGAAGCGCTCCACGAGGTTCAGCCACGACGCGCTGGTGGGCGTGAAGTGGAGGTGGACGCGCTTCTTCCGCTCCACCCACTTCCTCACCTTCTCGTGCTTGTGGGTGGCGTAGTTGTCGAGGACGATGTGGATGTCTTGCTCTGGCGGCGCCGCCCTCTCCACCTCGCGCAGGAAGCGCAGCACCTCTTGGTGGCGGTGGCGGCGGAAGGACCGGCCGACCACCTCGCCCGACGCCAGGTTCAGCGCCGCGAACAGCGACGTCGTGCCGTGCCGCTTGTAGTCGTGCGTCGCGGTCCCGCAGCGCCCCTTCTTCATCGGCAGCCCCGGCTGCGTCCGGTCCAGCGCCTGGATCGAGCTCTTCTCGTCGAAGCTGAACACCGCCGCGTTCTCCGGCGGATCCAAGTACAGGCCCACCACGTCGCGCAGCTTCTCCTCGAAGCGCGGGTCGCTGCTCAGCTTGAAGGTCCGCGACAGGTGCGGCTTCAGGCCGCGCGCCCGCCATGTCCGGCTCACGAAGTCCCGCGACGCCCCCGTCTCCCGCGCCATCGACCGGCACGACCACTGCGTCGCGTCCTTCGGCAGCCGCGTCGTCGTCGCCTCCACGATCCGGCTGCGCAGCGCCGCCCGCTCCGCGTCGCTCCGGCCGCCCTGGTTGCCGCCACGCGCCCGTTCCTTCGCGATCCCCGCCAAGCCCTCCTCCGCGTACCGCCGGCGCCAGCGCCCCACCTTGTTCGCTTCCGCTCCCAGCTCCGCCGCGATCTCCTTGTTCGTCATCCCCTCCGACGCCTTCAGCACGATCAGCGCCCGTTCCCGCAGCCGAACCGATGCGCTGCGCGACGACGACCACCGCTCAAGCTTCTCCCGATCCCCTTCCGGCACCTCTATCCTCGGCGCTGCCCGCATGCCCTCGCTCCCCAAAACCTTGCCGACCGCATCCTGACACAACCGCCCGAGCGTAATCAATGGTTTGCTTGCGACACTACACTAGTTTGCCCCGGATAACGGGCGCTCGCGGCCGTCGTTGACGCTCACGTACCGCCTTCAATGAGGCCGGGGCTAGTTTGCCCCGGATAACGGCGCAGGCGTCGCCGCCCGTTGCTCAAGCAACGCCCCTTCAATGAGGCCGGGGCTAGTTTGCCCCGGATAACGACAAGGTGAGCGTGGGCTACCGAGTGTCCAAGTGGCCTTCAATGAGGCCGGGGCTAGTTTGCCCCGGATAACCGCAGGCGCCCCGCGCAGGGTGCAGGACAGCGATGGTCCTTCAATGAGGCCGGGGCTAGTTTGCCCCGGATAACGCGATGCCCGACAGTGTAACCCATGCGACTCGCACTCCCTTCAATGAGGCCGGGGCTAGTTTGCCCCGGATAACGGCGCTTTGGCGAGTCGCCACCGAAAGCGCTTCGCAGCTTCAATGAGGCCGGGGCTAATTTGCCCCGGATAACTTCCAGCGCGTCCCGCGGCCGTTCGCCGGCCTCCATGCTTCAATGAGGCCGGGGCTAGTTTGCCCCGGATAACCATTCGCAGGCGCCCCACTCTGCGCAGCTCGTCGTGCTTCAATGAGGTCGGGGCTAGTTTGCCCCGGATAACACACGTTGACGCCAGAGGAACGCGCCGAGCGAACCGCTTCAATGAGGCCGGGGCTAGTTTGCCCCGGATAACAAGCGCGGCGAGCGTGGCGCCAAGTGGGGATACGCCGCTTCAATGAGGCCGGGGCTAGTTTGCCCCGGATAACAGCCGCCCCGTACAGCCTGTCAATGGCGTCCGTCAAGCTTCAATGAGGCCGGGGCTAGTGTAGTGTCGCCAACATAGCGTTGATTAAGTCTCTGCTGCCAAGCTCGCCCGCGCGCGCCCGACCTTGTCGAGGATCTCTTCGGCCGACTTCGTCCAGACCAGCGGCCGCGGGTTCTCGTTGCAGGCGTCCAAGTACTGCCGGAGGCTCTTCTCCAGATGGCACACCGAGGTGAACGCGCCGCGCCGCAGGCGCTGCTCGGTCAGCCGCGCGAAGAAGCGCTCCACGAGGTTCAGCCACGACGCGCTGGTGGGCGTGAAGTGGAGGTGGACGCGCTTCTTCCGCTCCACCCACTTCCTCACCTTCTCGTGCTTGTGGGTGGCGTAGTTGTCGAGGACGATGTGGATGTCTTGCTCTGGCGGCGCCGCCCTCTCCACCTCGCGCAGGAAGCGCAGCACCTCTTGGTGGCGGTGGCGGCGGAAGGACCGGCCGACCACCTCGCCCGACGCCAGGTTCAGCGCCGCGAACAGCGACGTCGTGCCGTGCCGCTTGTAGTCGTGCGTCGCGGTCCCGCAGCGCCCCTTCTTCATCGGCAGCCCCGGCTGCGTCCGGTCCAGCGCCTGGATCGAGCTCTTCTCGTCGAAGCTGAACACCGCCGCGTTCTCCGGCGGATCCAAGTACAGGCCCACCACGTCGCGCAGCTTCTCCTCGAAGCGCGGGTCGCTGCTCAGCTTGAAGGTCCGCGACAGGTGCGGCTTCAGGCCGCGCGCCCGCCATGTCCGGCTCACGAAGTCCCGCGACGCCCCCGTCTCCCGCGCCATCGACCGGCACGACCACTGCGTCGCGTCCTTCGGCAGCCGCGTCGTCGTCGCCTCCACGATCCGGCTGCGCAGCGCCGCCCGCTCCGCGTCGCTCCGGCCGCCCTGGTTGCCGCCACGCGCCCGTTCCTTCGCGATCCCCGCCAAGCCCTCCTCCGCGTACCGCCGGCGCCAGCGCCCCACCTTGTTCGCTTCCGCTCCCAGCTCCGCCGCGATCTCCTTGTTCGTCATCCCCTCCGACGCCTTCAGCACGATCAGCGCCCGTTCCCGCAGCCGAACCGATGCGCTGCGCGACGACGACCACCGCTCAAGCTTCTCCCGATCCCCTTCCGGCACCTCTATCCTCGGCGCTGCCCGCATGCCCTCGCTCCCCAAAACCTTGCCGACCGCATCCTGACACAACCGCCCGAGCGTAATCAATGGTTTGCTTGCGACACTACACTAGTTTGCCCCGGATAACCGAAGCCGTCGCCGAGCTGCCCAAAGTCGCGGAATGCGCTTCAATGAGGCCGGGGCTAGTTTGCCCCGGATAACTCCTCCACCCGTGGAGAATACATTGAGCTTCTTTGTGCTTCAATGGGGCTGGGGCTAGTTTGCCCCGGATAACGCGCCGCCGAGCGCGACCGCGAGTGGACGGCGCTCGCTTCAATGAGGCCGGGGCTAGTTTGCCCCGGATAACGATGCCCCGAGCGACCGTGCTTTCGGACATCACCGGGCTTCAATGAGGCCGGGGCTAGTTTGCCCCGGATAACGGCGCTCCACTGCAACATGATCGGCGGCTCCGTCGGGCTTCAATGAGGCCGGGGCTAGTTTGCCCCGGATAACCGCCGTCGTCGGCTCGCCATCCTGCGCATCAAGCATCTTCAATGAGGCCGGGGCTAGTTTGCCCCGGATAACATGCGCGCTCCCCGAAGGCGCTTGGCCGCATCTGCCAATCTTCAATGAGGCCGGGGCTAGTTTGCCCCGGATAACATTGGCCATACGCCGGCCTATCCACCACGGCAATGGACCTTCAATGAGGCCGGGGCTAGTTTGCCCCGGATAACGGCGTCATTGCCATCAACGTCAAGGAGTGGCTGCTGTGCCTTCAATGAGGCCGGGGCTAGTTTGCCCCGGATAACGGCGGCGCCGTCAGGCCAAGCAGGCTGCGCGCGGCCACTTCAATGAGGCCGGGGCTAGTTTGCCCCGGATAACGCCGTGGACGAAGTTGGATTGGCCAAGCTGGTGGCCACTTCAATGAGGCCGGGGCTAGTTTGCCCCGGATAACGTGTCGTCGTCCTCCCATACCCAATCCCACATCTCCACTTCAATGAGGCCGGGGCTAGTTTGCCCCGGATAACCGTCAACAAGGCCGGGCGGTTCAACGTGCCGGAAGGACTTCAATGAGGCCGGGGCTAGTTTGCCCCGGATAACTCCACACCAACGGGATTGAGTCCTTTTGGGCGATGGTACTTCAATGAGGCCGGGGCTAGTTTGCCCCGGATAACAGACGGCCAGCCAAAACGGACACATGGACTTGGCGACTTCAATGAGGCCGGGGCTAGTTTGCCCCGGATAACCAGGGAGGGCTCTACGCCGGGCCGCTCGGCGAGCCACTTCAATGAGGCCGGGGCTAGTTTGCCCCGGATAACCTATCACGCAGCGAGAGAGGAAACGGACATGCGAGCACTTCAATGAGGCCGGGGCTAGTTTGCCCCGGATAACCGCCCACGCCGCGTCCTGGGCAGTCGGCGCGACGCTACTTCAATGAGGCCGGGGCTAGTTTGCCCCGGATAACCGCGGCTACGCTGGGCGCGTCCAATCGGTGACGCTGCACTTCAATGAGGCCGGGGCTAGTTTGCCCCGGATAACGAAAGGCTTATGGAATTTGGCAACAAGAAGCAAAGCTTCAATGAGGCCGGGGCTAGTTTGCCCCGGATAACAGTGGGCCGACCGCTACTATCAGATGGCAACTTCATGCTTCAATGAGGCCGGGGCTAGTTTGCCCCGGATAACCTCGATCCAGAACGCCTTGATCGAGTCGTTGACCTCGCTTCAATGAGGCCGGGGCTAGTTTGCCCCGGATAACTCGCCTTCGCCCTTTCCGCCCGCGGCAAGGAAAGCGTCGCTTCAATGAGGCCGGGGCTAGTTTGCCCCGGATAACATGGCCGCCGGCGCCGACCGCGAGGGCAAGCGCCCAGCTTCAATGAGGCCGGGGCTAGTTTGCCCCGGATAACCGCCAGCCGCGCCACGGTGACGTGGCGCGGCACGCCGCTTCAATGAGGCCGGGGCTAGTTTGCCCCGGATAACCGCCAAGATGTCTTGATCTTTCGTCGACGCGTCTTTGCGCTTCAATGAGGCCGGGGCTAGTTTGCCCCGGATAACCGCTGCGGCTGCGGCGGTGTCGCCGGACGGCAGGCTCGCTTCAATGAGGCCGGGGCTAGTTTGCCCCGGATAACCGCGCAGCCAGCGGGCGCTGGATGAGGAAACCGCGGCGCTTCAATGAGGCCGGGGCTAGTTTGCCCCGGATAACGGCCAGCGTTGCCGGAGCGCAGTCGATCACCCTCACCGCTTCAATGAGGCCGGGGCTAGTTTGCCCCGGATAACGGCTCCCCGCGCTCGGTGTCGATGGCGCCGAACCCGCTTCAATGAGGCCGGGGCTAGTTTGCCCCGGATAACATCGCCGACGCGACGACCGCCTTCATGCAGATGCAGTTGCTTCAATGAGGCCGGGGCTAGTTTGCCCCGGATAACGATGATGCCAGTCCCGTGCAAGTGCCACAGCCACAGGCTTCAATGAGGCCGGGGCTAGTTTGCCCCGGATAACCCCCGAACTTTTATTATTCTACTGGCAACCCAGCCGTGCTTCAATGAGGCCGGGGCTAGTTTGCCCCGGATAACGACTTGGCGGTCGCCACGGCAACCCAGGCTGAAGCCGCTTCAATGAGGCCGGGGCTAGTTTGCCCCGGATAACAAGATGCGGCATTTATGAGAAAATGTGTTACCGTGGCTTCAATGAGGCCGGGGCTAGTTTGCCCCGGATAACGGTGCCCAAGCCGGGCACCAAGCTGGCCAACGACGTGCTTCAATGAGGCCGGGGCTAGTTTGCCCCGGATAACGTGGGTGGAGGTGGCGCTCACCCGCGACGTCGTCAGGCTTCAATGAGGCCGGGGCTAGTTTGCCCCGGATAACAGCCACACACTGCGTACCATGCCTACCATCGCTTCGCCGCTTCAATGAGGCCGGGGCTAGTTTGCCCCGGATAACCTGCGGAGTGAAGCGCTTGAGCACATCCCAATAGAGGCTTCAATGAGGCCGGGGCTAGTTTGCCCCGGATAACAGCCACACACTGCGTACCATGCCTACCATCGCTTCGCCGCTTCAATGAGGCCGGGGCTAGTTTGCCCCGGATAACCTGCGGAGTGAAGCGCTTGAGCACATCCCAATAGAGGCTTCAATGAGGCCGGGGCTAGTTTGCCCCGGATAACCGCGCTTATGTGCGAGTGTACTACTCGCGTGAGCATGCTTCAATGAGGCCGGGGCTAGTTTGCCCCGGATAACGAAGGGCTTATCGCGCCATTGAGCAATTGATGCACGGCTTCAATGAGGCCGGGGCTAGTTTGCCCCGGATAACCGGATTCCATCGATCATGGCGTGGCTCCCTTTGGCAGCTTCAATGAGGCCGGGGCTAGTTTGCCCCGGATAACTATGATGATGGATGCAATCGAGACTGTCTTACGCGCGCTTCAATGAGGCCGGGGCTAGTTTGCCCCGGATAACAGGGAGAGCCGCTCGGCATCATCATCAGCACCAACTCGCTTCAATGAGGCCGGGGCTAGTTTGCCCCGGATAACATGTCGCCATTTGGGGTTTCGTACCCCGCACTATAGGACTTCAATGAGGCCGGGGCTAGTTTGCCCCGGATAACATGAAAACGCGAGTCCTCGCTTCCGTCAGCGGCGGAACTTCAATGAGGCCGGGGCTAGTTTGCCCCGGATAACGATGCGGCGCTGGTCACCGCGACGGTGCAGTAATGCCACTTCAATGAGGCCGGGGCTAGTTTGCCCCGGATAACCGGGGGCTCCAAGAGGTGGCGTCAAACAACAAGATCACTTCAATGAGGCCGGGGCTAGTTTGCCCCGGATAACTAGAACTGCCCGAAGAATTGGAATTGATGATGGGCAGACTTCAATGAGGCCGGGGCTAGTTTGCCCCGGATAACGGCTCAGCCATCAGTCGCCTCCATTGCGGTACAGAACACTTCAATGAGGCCGGGGCTAGTTTGCCCCGGATAACTGTGCGTAAACGCACCCTAGAGTGCATTCCCAAATCACTTCAATGAGGCCGGGGCTAGTTTGCCCCGGATAACGGCACCCGCTGGAGCCCGCGTCAAACGTGCTTCAGAGCGATCACTTTCGAGAGGTGGCGCTTGGGGTTGTCCAAAGGCCGCCATCCCATGTCCGTCGCGTTCCTTTTCCGACGGGACATGCGGTGAAAACTCCTTATTCTCAAAGAACTTGTGTGCAAGTGCGAGAGGTAGCAGCAGCAGAGCGCACCACGGCAGGTCTCGCAATTGCACCAGCAGAGCGGACCATAGCCGTTGCTCCGAGGAATGGCAATCTCTGACGCGGGCTTAGCACCTTCTGGACCGTGAGCGCCCCAAGGAGCCCCCTAGGGCGCGACGGTTCGGTAGCCATGAGTTTCTGATAGGAGACCGAACGATGCGGATGTTCGCACGGGACAGGGCGCTTTATCGAAACCTGCAGATGAACGACGAAGCGGGGGGGCGCCGCATCGGCGGCGGATACTAGAAGGATCGAGGCGATGCGGGAGCGCATCCCCGCGAGTAAGTCGTACAAGGCGTTCGGCGTCCCGCAGGCGACATTGCCACTCACGTGGGAATCAGCTGAACATCGCGACGCCTTGCGTGCGGCCCGCCTTCGTCCGAGCGCCACCCGCCTACCCGCCCGGCAGGCCCTCCCCCTCGCTCTCTACCCCCTTGCCGCCGCCGCGCAGCGCGCGCAGCACCTCGTCGAGTTCGGCGATGGTTTGGCGGGCGAGCTCCAAGGTTTGGGCGCGATCTTGCTTGGTGTCTGTGCCGGCGAGGGCGCGGCGCGCGCCTTCGGTGGTGAGGCCTTGTTCGTAGCGCAGCGCGCGGATCTGGCGGACGACGAGCAAGTCTTTGCGCTGATAGGCGCGGCGGTTGCCGCGCCGACGCACGGGCGAGAGCTGGGTGAACTCTTTCTCCCAATGGCGCAGCACATGCTGCTGCACATCGCAGAGCTCGCTCACCTCCCCGATGGTGAAGTAGCGCTTGCCTGGAATCGGCGGTAGTTCGCTAGGTCCGTCGCGCGCCGGCATGAACCTCCACCCGCACCCGCAGTTTCTGGCCAGCGTGGAACGTCACCACGCGGCGCGCCGTCACCGGAATCTCCTCGCCAGTCTTGGGGTTGCGCCCGGGGCGTTCGCGCTTATCGCGCAGCGTGAAATTGCCGAAGCCGGAGAGCTTCACCGGCTCGTTGTTCGCCAACGTCTCGCGAATGGCCTCGAAGAAGTGTTCCACGAACTCCGCAGCCTCTGCCTTGCTGAGGCCCACCACCTCGAAGAGATGCTCGGCCATCCGCGCCTTGGTCAACACCTCACCGCGCTCGTCGACGACCGGCGCCGTCAGCGGCGGCGCGCCCCGAAGTCCTTCCTGAGACATGCCAGCAGAGCGTCGATTGAGCGATTGACCTCGTCGTCCTCTAGGGTGCGCGAGGCACTCTGCAACGTCAACCCAAGGCCGAGGCTTTTTTCTCCACAATCAATGCCCTCGCCGCGATAGACGTCGAACAGCACGCACTCGGCCAGGGCATCGCCAAGCACGTCGCGCACCGTCGCTTCCACAGCCGCCGCCGACACCGCGGCATCCACCACAAGGCTCAGGTCTCGCCGCACGGAAGGGAACCGAGACACTGGCTGGTGGCGACGCGGCGCGGTGCGCAGCAGCGCCTCCATCGCTAGCTCGAAGACGAACGCCGGCGCGCTCAATTCCAATCGCCGCTCGATCTCTGGATGCAGCCGGCCCACCCGGCCAAGAGCCGTGCCGCCGATGAGCACCTGTGCCGATTGGCCTGGATGCAGCGCGGGATCGTTCGTCGGCTCGAAGGCAGCCGCATGCCCGCCGATCTCCAGCAAGCGCTCGACATCGCCTTTGACATCAAAGAAATCGAGTTCCTCCTTGGGCGCCGCCCAAGATTCCGGCGCCCGCGCACCACAGGCGATGCCGCCCACCCACTGCGACACCAAGCTCCGCGGATCGTCCACCTCGGCGCCAATGGCAAAGCACTGACCGAGCTCGAAGAGACGCACGCGCGGCTGCTGCCGGGCGAGATTGCCCTGCAAGGCGTCAACCAGGCCAGGCAACAGGCTGGCGCGCAGCACCGAACGATCTTGCGACATCGGATTGGCCAGCCGCGGCGCTGTCTTTTCGGGATCCAAAAGGTCTGCCAAGGTCGGATCCACAAAGGTGTAGGTGATGGCTTCCCGATAGCCGAGGCCGACCAGCGCGTCCGCCAACGCGGCGACCGGCGCCTGCGTCCTAGGCACCGCCTTCAACGGCATGGGCAACGCCGACGTTCGAGCGCCAATGCGGTTGTAGCCGTATACGCGGCACACTTCCTCCACCAAGTCTTCCTCGATGGCGATGTCGAAGCGGTGGCTCGGCGCGGTCACCTGCCACGCCAGCTCGGCTCCGGCACCCACCTTGCTGGGCGAGAGCTCAAGCCGCTCGAAAATGCGATCCACCTCGGCTTCCGGGATGGCTTCGCCAACGAGCGCATCCAAGCGGCGGCGGCGCAGGGTCACCTGGGCCGGACGCGGCATGTGCTCCGCGCTCTCCGCCACAACTGCGGGGCCCGCGGCGCCGCCGGCGATGTCGAGCAGCAGGCGTGTGGCGCGTTCGATGGCTGCCTCTTGCAAGGCGTAGTCCACGCCGCGCTCGTAGCGTTGCGAGGCGTCCGTTTGCAGGCCATAGCGCCGCGCCATGCCGCCGATGGCCAACGGCGCGAAGTAGGCACATTCGAGGAAGATGTCGCGGGTGGCGGCAGTCACGGCAGAGCGCTCGCCGCCCATGACGCCGGCCATTGCCACCGCCCCGGCACCGTCGGCGATGGCGAGGGTGTCTTCGTCCAAGGCGACCTCGCGCCCGTCCAGCAGTTTGAGCCGCTCGCCCGTGCGCGCCATGCGCACCACGATGCCGCGTTGCAGCCGCCCAAGATCGAACGCATGCAATGGCTGCCCCAGCTCCAACAGGACGTAGTTCGTCACGTCCACCGCAGCGTCGATGCAGCGCAGCCCAGAGCGGCGCAGCCGCTCGCTCATCCACAGCGGTGTGGGCCGCGTCAAATCCACACCGCGAATCACGCGGCCGAGGTAGCGCGGGCAGCCGCCCGGCGCGTCGATGTCGATGGGCAGATGGTCGGCGATGGCAGCGGGAACGGATTGGCAATCCGGCGCGGTGTACCGGATGTCGTTGAGCGTGGCCACCTCGCGGGCGATGCCCCGCAGCGAGAGGCAATCGCCCCGGTTCGGCGTGAGGTCCAATTCGATGCAGCGATCATCCAACGCCAGCGCCGCGTACAGGTCGGCGCCGGGCGCCAAGCCCTCAGGCAACTCCAGGAGGCCCTCCGCGGCATCGCCCAAGCCCAACTCCGCAGCCGAGCAGAGCATCCCCGCAGACTCCACGCCGCGCACGGCCGCCGCCGCAATCGCCCCGCCCGGCAACCTAGCACCAATTTGGGCGAATGGCGCTTTCAAGCCGGCGCGCACATTCGGGGCGCCGCACACCACTTGGGACGTCCCGGCGCCGGCGCTCACGATGCACACCGACAGGCGCTCGGCATCAGGATGGGGCCGCACATCCACCACAGCGCCCACCACCACGCCGGCAAAGCCGGGCGCCGCCGGGCTCGTGCCGGCCACTTCAAGGCCGGCGTCTGTCAGCTGAGCGCAGAGCGTGGCCGTGTCGATGTCCGGCGCCACCCATTCGCGCAGCCAGCCTTCGCTGAACTTCATCGCCTACCCGAACTGCGCCAGAAATCGAACGTCATTGTCGAAGAACAGGCGCAAATCGCCCACCTCGTAGTAGAGGGACGCCAACCGATCAGCGCCGAAGCCAAACGCAAAGCCCGTGTAGCGCCCGGCGTCGATGCCAGACATCGAGAGCACGTTCGGATGCACCATGCCGCACCCCATCACTTCCAACCAACCGGTGTCGCCGCACACCCGGCAGCCGTCGCCTTCGCAGTGGACGCACTGCGCATCCACCTCCGCCGATGGCTCCGTGAATGGGAAATACGACGGGCGGAACCGCACAGGCACTTCGCGGTCGTAGAAGCGGTGCACGAAACCAATGACCACGCCCTTCAGGTCTGCGAAGCCGATGCCCTCGTCCACCACCAGCCCCTCCACTTGGTGGAACATCGGCGTGTGCGTAAGGTCTGAATCGCGGCGGTATACGCGGCCAGGGCAGATGATGCGGATGGGCGGCGCCGAGCGTTCCATCACCCGCGCCTGCACTGGCGATGTGTGGGTTCTGAGCAGCAGGCCGCCCTCCAAGTAGAACGTGTCCCACATGGCTCGTGCTGGGTGGTGGGGCGGCAGGTTCAGCGCTTCGAAGTTGTGATAGTCGTCCTCGACTTCTGGCCCGGTGACGACCTCATAGCCAGCGCCCACAAAGATGGACTCAATGCGCCGCAATGTCTGGGTGACCGGATGCAGGCTGCCGCCGCTTTGGCGTCGCCCCGGCAACGTGACATCCACCGCCTCGGCAGCGAGGGATTCAGCGAGCTGCCCTTGCGCGATGGCCGCGGCGCGGGCGTCGATGGCCGCCACCAACACGCTTTTCGCCGCGTTGATGCGGGCGCCAACGGTTGGCCGCTCGGCCGGCGGCAACCTGCCTAAGCCCTTGAGTTCTTGGGTGATGGGCCCGCGGCGGCCGAGGTAGTGGACGCGCAACGTTTCCAAGACGCGTTCGGTCGCGGCGTCCGCCACGGCGGCCAATGCCTCGGCTTGGAGCTCGTCGATGTCCATGGTTGCCGCGGCCAGCGCCCGGCCGCGTCCGTCGCCTAGGCCACGGCACCCAACGCGCGCTTGGCCTTGTCTGCCAACGCCGCGAAGGCGGCCCCTTCGTGCAGGGCGAGGTCTGCCAGCACCTTGCGGTCCACATCGATGGCGGCCTTTTTGAGCCCAGCCATGAAGCGGCTATACGACAGCCCATGCTCGCGCGCCGCAGCGTTGATGCGCACAATCCACAGGGCGCGGAATTGGCGCTTCTTCTGGCGACGATCCCGATAGGCGTACTGGCCGGCCTTGATGACGGCCTGCTTCGCCACCCGGAAGCTGCGGCTGCGCTGCCCCTGGTATCCCTTCGCGGCTTTGAGGACTTTCTTGCGCCTAGCCCGCGCAACCGTCCCGCGTTTGACTCTTGCCATGTTCTTTCCTCAGCGGCCCTCAGCGACCTTTGCCCGGCACCATGCGCCGCACCGCACCCAAGTTGTCCGGCGCCACCGGCGCCAAGCCCCGCAACTGACGCTTTCGCTTCTGCGCCTTCTTGGTGAGGATGTGGTTCTTGTAGGCGCGGCGGTGCTTGAAACCCTTGGCGGTGCGGCGGAACCGCTTCGCGGCGCCGCGATGGGTCTTGATCTTTGGCATTTGGCAGAGACTCCCGTTTCCGTTCGCGGCGCCAGGCGGCGCCGGCGCGCTAGTTCTTCTTTCTGCTGCGCGGCGACAACACCATCGTCATCTGCCGCCCTTCGAAGCGCGCCGCCGTCTCCACGGCTGCGTATGGCTCAAGATCGCCCTCGATGCGCTTCAAGAGCTTCATGCCGATCTCTGGATGGACCATCTCGCGGCCGCGGAAACGCAAACTCACCTTGGCCTTGTCGCCATCTTCAAGAAACCGCACAAGGTTGCGCAGCTTGATCTGATAGTCCGCCTCTTCGGTGCCGGGGCGGAACTTCATCTCCTTGACCTGAGTTTGCTTCTGTTTCTTGCGCTGCGCCGTCTTCGCCTTCTTCAAGTCGAAGAGGTGCTTGCCGTAGTCCATCAACTTGACCACCGGCGGCGTTGCGTCCGGTGCGATGAGCACCAGATCCAAGCCTTCCCGTTTCGCCTCGCTCAAGGCGTCTTCGCGGGGGACGACGCCAACTTGTCCGCCATCTGCGCCGACGAGCCGCACCTCTTGGGCGCGGATGTCCTCGTTCAGCAGCGCGCGCGCCGGCTGCGCTTTCGGTCCTGATCTCTTGATAGGCGATGCTCCGTTCGCTAACCCGTTTCCCGCCCGGCAGCCGAGTTGCCTCGCTGCCGCGGCGCGTTCTTGAAGGCGCGGATTTTAGCGTTAGTGGCCGCGGCGCGGCAACTTGCCGTGGAGGCTAATGTTGGCGCCTGATCAGACTGGCGACGGCAGCCGAATGTCATGTTCTGGTTCAGATAGATATGGCACTGCGCCGGCCGATGGCGGGGTGAGGTGGCGCCGGCGGCGGGAACCCGCCGCCGGCGCCGGATCGGGTAGCCTCAGTGAATGCGAAGTCACTGGTGGAGACCCGAGCCATGCGAATCGAGTCGATGCGGATCAGATCGTACCGCAGTTTCAGGGTGGACGACGCCGACCTGCCGGCCGAGGCCCGCGAACGCCTGTCGGCGATCCGCCGGTTCGACGGGCTGCGCGCCGCCGGATGCACCGAGCGCACCGCCTTGAGGGAGGTTGGCGTCAGCCGCCGGACAATGTATCGGTGGAAGGCCGCGCTGGCCGCGAGCGGCCAGCGCGGCCTTGCGCCGAAGTCCACCCGACCGCGCCGCGTCCGCCGCCCAGCGCGCAAGCCGGGCGACGTGGAGGCGGTCATGGCCATGCGCCGCAAGCACCCGTTCATGGGCAAGGCGCGCATCCAGCGCATGCTCGAACGCCAAGGCCTGCGCCTGAGCGTGTCAACCGTCGGGCGCATCCTCTCGCGCGCCATCGCGAACGGGACCGTGCCCCCCGCCAGCCTCTGCGAGGGACGGGCCAAGCCCAAGCGCCCCCGCAGGTTCAACGGCTGGGCGCGGCGGTGGCGATACGGCGACAAGGCCGAGCGCCCGGGCCAGCTCGTCCAGATCGACCACATGACAGTCTCCCGCGACGGCCAGACCATCAAGGAGTTCCGCGCCATCTGCCCCGTCAGCCGGTTCATGGTCGCCCGGGCCTTCTCCCGCGCCACCGCCGCCACCGCTGCCCGCTTCCTCGCCGTCGTCGCCGAAGCCCTCCCCGTGCCGCTGGAGTCCGTCCAGGTCGACGGCGGCAGCGAGTTCATGGCCGGCTTCGAGGACGCCTGCAGGAACCGCGGCGTCGCCCTCCGCGTCCTGCCGCCGCGGCGGCCGCAGTGGAACGGCTGCGTCGAGCGCGCCAACCGCACCGCCCGCATCGAGTTCTGGAACCTCCTCGACTGCGACCTCACCGTCGAGGCCGTCTCCGAGAGGCTCCTCAGGCACGAGTTCTTCTACAACTATCAGCGCCCACACTCCGCCATCGACTACCGATCCCCCAACGAGTACCTTGTCGCCCACGAGGCTGCCCAGCCTCAGTGCCAGATGTCATGAACCGGTTCATGTCATTGCTAGAACAGGGCTTCGGTGCTACCGTGCGTTCGCATAGGCGCGTAGCTCAGCCCGGTTAGAGCATCACCTTGACATGGTGGGGGTCGTTGGTTCGAATCCAATCGCGCCTACCAACCCCCTGTCGAGGATGTCGAGGGAGGGGGATGTAGAGAGTGTCGAGGATGTCGAGGGAGGGGGGAGGTAGAGAGTGTCGAGCTCCTCGGCCATGACCACCGCGTTCCGCCACGCCCCGTTACCTGCCCCTCGCGCAGCCCTGCCCCGCCATCTTCGCGCCGTGCCGCCCGCTGCCAGCAAAGGCCGTCAGGGCACCGCCTCGTCCCGATGTGGCAAGCGGGCCACGTTGTCTGGCACGGCCCCCTCGCGCCGAGCTTGCCACACTAGGTCTGCCACGTCCTCCGCCGGTTCGTAGTCCTCCACGCAGCGCTTCAGCAGTTCGAGCATCCGGCGACAGTCCTGCTCGACGCCGGCGGCGCGAATGTCCGCCAACAGCCCTTCCAGCGCGGCCCAAGGGATGAAGCTCTCGTTGGCGCGCAGGATCATTGGATGCCCAGTGCCGACGATCTTGTTGCCGATGGCGAGTTCTTCGTGGAGCTTCTCGCCCGGGCGCAGGTTGATGTATGAAATCTCGATGTCGCCGTCCGGGTGGTCGTCGTCGCGCACCGTGAGGCCCATCAGCCCGATCATCTTCTCGGCCAAGTCCTGCACGCGCACTGGCTTGCCCATGTCCAAGGCGAACACGTCGCCGCCTTGCGCCATCGAACCCGCTTGGATGACCAGCGACACCGCTTCGCCGATGGTCATGAAGTAGCGCGTCACCTCGCGGTGGGTGATGGTGACCGGGCCACCGTGGCGGATTTGCTCTTGGAAAAGCGGCACGATGGAGCCGGACGCACCCAGCACGTTGCCAAAGCGGACGATGGAGAAGCGCGTCGCGCCGCCACGCTCGTGCAGGCCTTGCAGCACCAGTTCGGCCAGCCGCTTGGTGGCGCCCATCACGCTGTTGGGGCGCACAGCTTTGTCGGTGGAGACGAGCACCATGTGCTCCACGCCGGCGCGGCGGCACTCTTGCGCCACATCCAAGGTGCCGAAAACATTGTTGCGCACCCCTTCGATCATGTTGTACTCGACGAGCGGCACATGCTTGTAGGCAGCGGCGTGGTAGACCGTTTGCACGGCGAAAGTCTCAAGGATTTCGCGCAGCCGCCGCCGGTTGCGCACCGAGCCGACCAGCGGCACGACGATGCGGGCCGCATCGGCCAAGTTGGCGCCCAACGCCCGGTCGATGCCGTACAGCGCCACCTCGGACACATCGAGCAGAATCAGGCGGCGCGGCCCCTGCTCTAGGATTTGCCTGCAGAGAGCAGCGCCGATGGAACCCCCAGCGCCGGTGACGAGCACGGTTTTGCCGCGAATGCACGTCTGCAGGAGGTCTCGCATCGGCGGCACGGGGTCGCGGTCTAGGAGCTCTGCCAAGTCCACATCCCGCGCATCCGCCAAGCGCGCGCCGCCGAAGATCATGTTGGCGATGTCCGGCACCGCCTGCACACGCACCGGCAACCCAGCCAACCGCGCCATCACCCGCCGCCGCGCCGCCCGCGTCGGCAACGCCAGCAGCACCCGAGACACGCCGAACCGCGGGATGAGCCGCGGCAGCCGCGTCGGCGGATGCACTTCCACGCCGTCGATGCTGTGGCCGATGAGTTCCTCAGCATCGTCGATGAGCGCCACCACCAGCACGTTCGGATAGCTCCGCGCGAACGCTGAGAGCGCCGCCAAGCCCTCCCCTTCTCCATAGACGATCACCGGTTCGCCGCGCGATTGGCCGCGGCGCGCCAACAACCCGGCCACGAATCGGCTCGTCAGAACCCAAGCGAGCCCAAGCGCTCCAAACGCGACCCCGGTGCGCAGCGCGTCGGCCCATGGCATGGCGATGGCGAGGGCAGGCGTGATGGCGAGCGCGCAAAGCGCGAGGCCCTGACAGGCCAAGCCGATGAGGTGAGTGCCCATGAACCGCGCCAAGGACCGATAGATGCCGCGCCAAGTAAAGACCAACAACGCGACCACGCCGGTGAAGGCAGCCATGGCCACCGCCGCCTCGCCAAACGCCAGCGGGTTGCCCGTCAGCCAGATAGCGAGGCCAAGCACGAGCGGCAACGCCACGAAGTCTGCGCCCATCATGAGCGCGCGCAGCGCGGCGACCGGAAGTTCCTTGCGTTCGCGCCGGTACGCGCCGCTGTCACTCAACGCTGCCATCTCCGCCGGCCGCTTGTGGGGCTGACGCTGGGCCTCAACCCAGCGCCGGCATCACCTCGTCTGTGAGGCGCAGGAAGGATTCGTGGCTGAGCGGCGCCGCGAGCAAGTACGCTAGCGGCATCTCCTCCTCCAGGCGCCGCAACTCGTCGATCACCCGGCCAGTCGAGCCATGCACGATCACCTCGTCCACATAACGTTGGATGGGGCCGCCGGCCACGAAGTTTCCACCGCCCGCATGCTTGCCCGGATTGGCGTAGGAGGACACCATCCATTGGGCGCCGGCGCGCGCGATCTCCTCGCCCTCGGCATCCGTGCGCCCGATGGCCACCAGCCGCGCGATGGGCGTGTCCTGATCGTTCACTTGGTCGTGCTCGGACAAGAGGTCGCGATAAAGGCGGTACTTCGCGGCGATGTCATCGTGCCCGGAGTGCGGGTCCATCAAGATGGCGTGGCCCTGGCCTGCCGACCAACGGATGGCGTCCGGGGAGGACGAGGCGATCCAAACCGGCGGATGCGGTTGCTGCAACGGCTTCGGCAGCACCTCAAGGTCTTCAAAGCGATGGAAGCGGCCAGCGAAGTTCAGGCGCTCCTGCTGCCAAGCGGCGAGCACGATTTCCACGTTCTCCCGAAACCGCTCGTAGGATTCTTCCGAAGGCACGCCAAACGCCTCGAACTCCTTGCGGTCGAAGCCGCGCCCAGCGCCCCAATTAACGCGCCCGCCAGAGAGCACATCCAACAGCGCCACTTCCTCCGCCAAGCGCGTCGGCTGGTAGAAGGCCGCCAGCGACACCCCGGTGCCGATGCGCAGCCGCTCGGTGATGCCGGCCACATGCATGCCCATGAGATGCACCGACGGGCACACGCTGTAGGTGGAAAAGTGGTGCTCCGCCAGCCACACCGCGTCATAACCGGCAGTGTCCATGATGCGGATGCGTTCCAGCGCCCGCTCATACACCGTTGGCAGCGTCACCCGCTGCTTCTGCCAACTGAAGAACTGCAACACGCCAAACTTCATGAGCGCCTCTCCGCTGCTTCCAAAGGCGCGCCCGCTAGGGGAGCGGCGCCAAGTCGTCGTAGCGCGGCGTCTCGCCCTTGGCGCGCGCGGCGAAGTACTTCGCCATGTCCCCGCCGTGGCTCACCGCGCCCATCCACACGCGCTGATAGGCGAGGGATTGGGTGACGCCATGCTCGCGGGTGTAATCCAACATGTGCTTGGTGCTGGAGACGGCCAGCGGCGATTTGGCGGCAATTTCCCGAGCGATGCCATGCACCGTTTCCAGCATCGCGTCCCGCGTCTCGAACGTGGCGTTGACGAGGCCCACGCGCAGCGCTTCATCGGCATGCATGCGCCGCCCGGTGTAAGCCAACTCGCGCATCAGGCCATCCGGCATGAGCAGCGGCAGGCGCTGCAGGGTGCCAACGTCTGCGGCGAGGCCGATGTTCACCTCTTGGATGCAAAAGAACGCATCCTCGGTGCAGTACCGCATGTCAGCCGCCGCCACGAGATCGACGCCGCCGCCGATGCACGCGCCCTGCACCGCCGCCAGCACTGGCATGCGCGCCGCCGCCAATGCGGTGAAGGCATCCTGGAACTCGCCGATGCGCCGTCGCGTCGCCTCGCCGCGCCGCCCGCTGTCAGCGCTCTGCGCTTCGCCGCCCTCGGTGAACACGCTCAGATCCATGCCGGCGCTGAAGTGCTTGCCGGCGGCCTCGACGACAAGCACGCGCACGTCCCCGCCGGCATCGAGCTCCTGCACCGCGCGGGGAAACTCCTTCCAGAACGCCGGCGGCATGCGGTTGTACTCATCCGGCTGGTTGAGCTCGATGCAGCCGATGCCATCGGCTTTGCTCACATTCATCCTCGTATAGGCCATGCCCTTAGCGCTCTCCCCGCTGTTGTTGATGCCAACCCGCTGCCCGGCAACAATGATACGCCAGTGCGCGGGCACCCCCGCCGGCGCTCAGGGGGCTAGGCGATGCAAGCCGTTTCCGAGTTTCGCGTGGTGGCCGGCTTTGATCCCGCCGGGGATCAGCCGCAGGCCATCGCCGGCTTGGTGGAGGGCATCGAGGACGGCCTCGCCCACCAAACGCTCCTCGGCGTCACCGGTTCCGGCAAGACCTTCGCCGTGGCCAAGGTGATCGAGGCCGTGCAGCGCCCTACCCTCGTGCTGGCGCCGAACAAAACCTTGGCGGCGCAGCTCTATGGCGAGTTCCGCGAGTTCTTTCCGTACAACTCGGTCGAGTACTTCGTGTCGTACTACGACTACTACCAGCCGGAGGCATACGTTCCCGCGTCGGACACCTACATCGAGAAAGACGCCTCCATCAATCAGCACATCGAGCAAATGCGCTTGTCCGCCACCAAGGCGCTCATCGAGCGGCGCGACGCCATCATCGTGGCATCCGTCTCTGCCATCTATGGCTTGGGAGACCCGAAGTCCTATCTGAAGATGGTGCTGCATTTGGACCGCGGCGACCAAGTGGATCAGCGCTACTTGGTGAAGCGCTTGGCGGAGCTGCAATACACGCGCAACGAGACGGCGTTTCAGCGCGGCGCCTATCGGGTGCGTGGCGACGTCATTGACATCTTCCCCGCCGAATCAGAAAAGGAGGCGGTGCGGGTGGAGTTGTTCGACGACGAGATCGAGCAGATTTCCCTCTTTGACCCGCTCACTGGCGAAGCATTGCGCCGCCTGCCGCGCTACACGGTGTTCCCGAAGACGCACTATGTGACGCCGCGCCAGCGCATCCTCGCCGTCCTTGACGACATCCAAGCGGAGCTGGGCGACCGCCTGCGCCACTTGAAGGAGCAGGACAAGCTGGTGGAAGCGCAGCGCTTGGAGCAGCGCACGCGCTTTGACTTGGAGATGATCAAGGAACTCGGCTACTGCAGCGGCATCGAGAACTACTCGCGGTATCTCTCTGGGCGCGAGCCGGGCGAACCGCCGCCCACCCTGTTCGATTACCTGCCGAAGAACGCCTTGTTGGTGATCGATGAATCCCACGTCACCGTGCCGCAGCTAGGCGGTATGTACAAGGGCGATCGTTCGCGCAAGGAAACGCTGGTGGAGTATGGCTTCCGCTTGCCCTCCGCCTTGGACAACCGCCCGCTGCGCTTCGATGAGTGGGAGGGCTTGGCGCCACAGGTCATCTTCGTCTCGGCGACGCCGGGGCCGTATGAGGAACGCAACGCCGGGCAGGTGATCGAGCAAGTGGTGCGTCCAACCGGGCTGGTGGATCCGCAGGTGACGGTGCGCCCCGCTTCCACCCAGGTGGATGATCTCTTTGAGGAGATCCGCATCACCGTCGCCGCCGGCGAACGGGTGTTGGTGACGACGCTCACCAAGCGCATGGCGGAAGACTTGACGGAATACCTTGATGAGCATGGCGTGCGCGTGCGCTACCTGCACTCGGACATCGACACCGTGGAGCGCATGGAGATCGTGCGCGACCTGCGCTTGGGCCTCTTCGACGTGCTGGTCGGCATCAACCTGCTGCGCGAGGGCCTCGACATGCCGGAAGTGTCCTTGGTGGCGATCTTGGATGCGGACAAGGAAGGCTTCCTGCGCGCCGAGCGCTCCCTCATCCAGACCATCGGCCGCGCCGCGCGCAACCTCCACGGTCGCGCCATCCTGTACGCCGACAAGATGACCGGCTCCATGCAGGCGGCCATCGGCGAGACGAATCGCCGCCGCAGCCGGCAGGTGGCCTTCAACGAGGAACACGGCATCACGCCACGCGGCATCCAGAAGGAGATTTCGGATGTCATGGAAGGGGCGCGGGCAGACCCGAGCCCCGGGCGCGGCCGCGGCCGGCGCAAGGCGGATGGCAAAACGGCCAAGCCCATCCCGGACGACCCAGCGGCCCTCGGCAAGTTGCTCGACAAGCTGGAGCGGGACATGCGCGAGCGCGCCCGCAACCTGGAGTTCGAGGAAGCCGCTGCGCTGCGCGACGAGATACGCTCCATCCGCGAGCGGCAACTGCTGGCCTGATGGCGTTGGCCGCGGATTCTGGCAAGTTCCGCTGCCGCGCGGCGCATTCGCCGCCATCGACCCGCAACGCTGTGTGAGAGGCGCCATGCCCCTGACGCCAAACCTGCCAACGCAGGTCGAGACGCCTCGGCTACGGCTGCGTCCCCCCACGCCGAACGACGCAGCAGCGCTGCTGCAAGCCGTCACCGCCTCGTTGCCGGCGCTCAAGGAGTGGATGGCGTGGGCCACCGATGCCTACGGGATGGCCGAGGCGGTGGCCTTTTGCAACTGGAAGAGCGTTGCGGGCACCAGCAGCGGGACACCCACCGAGTTGCCCCTCTTGATCACACGCAAGGCCGATGGGGCACTCGTGGGCGGCAGCGGCTACCACAACATCCTCTGGCCGGCGTCACGCTTCGAAATCGGCTATTGGCTGCGCACAGACTGCACCGGAAGCGGCTACGCCACCGAGGCGGCTCGCGCACTGACGCGATTCGCATTCGACGCACTCGGCGCGCGCCGGGTCGAAATACGCATGGATGCCCGCAACCGGCGCAGTTGGGCGGTGGCGGAGCGCCTCGGCTTTGCGTGGCAAGGCAACCATGCAGCGCGGCGTGACGACAACGCCGGACGCCGGCGGGAGACACGCATCTACGCACTGGAAGAACCGCCGCGCTGTGCTGACCGCAACGCGCCGACAGGCGGGAGCGGCTGACGCGGCAGACGAAGGCGGCTGCTCTCCGCTATCGCCAGTGGATGCTTGTCAAAGAAGCGGCCGGCAGACCACGCTGGGTTGCGATTGTCCAGCACGGTTGTTGGGCTGAACGCCGCCGGGCGGCATCGCCGCGCTCGCTGGCGCCACCGAGGCCGCGGCCGGCGCTAGTCCTCCTCGAACGGAAAAAACCGCCAGCTACGCAGCCCCCGCCCCAACGGCTCCGCCACCACGCGAATCCTCAGCGTCGCGCTCAAGCCATCGGCGTCCGTGGCAGTCACCGTCACCGTCAGGACGCCTTCAACGCTACTCGCAACAATCGTCAACAGGCTGCCATCGACGCTCGCCGTAGCGAGCGTGTCGTCGCTCACGGTGGCCACGAAGTTGAGCTCCGCGCTGTCGAAATCACCGAACACCTTGTTTAGGTCGAGAACAATGGGGTCGCCTTCCAAGTCGAGCGATTGCGCCGGCGGCGCCGTCACCACCCTGGGCCGCGCCTTGAAGAGCAACAACGGGTCTCCCGCCACCAGCGCGAAGCCTGTGAAGTTCTCGCTGGGCGGCGGCGCGACGAACTGCGCGTAGGCTGCCTTGCCATCGATTCGATCCACCAACACCAACTCGCTTTCGTGCTCGCCGGCCCGCAGCCTCGCCTCCGTGACGGCCGCTTCGCCGTCAACCACCCGCAAGCCAAGGTTCGCGGTGAACGGCGCGCCTTCCACGACGCGCGCGAACACCGCGGCCGGCGAGCGACCGCTCCAAGGCGGCACATCAGCGCGCAGCACCTCCAAGACCAGCGCGAATGGCGCGCCGGGGTTGTCCTCAAGCCTGAGCGCGGCGAGCGATCGCAGTTCCGAGAAAAGGCCCGGCGGCAATTCGGCCAAGGCATTGCCGCGCAAATCGATTTCCCGCAGCCCTGTCACTCCGAGGAAAGCGTCACTCCGCAGCGCCCGGAGCCGATTCGAGCGCAGCGACAGCGTTTCCAAGGCCCCGGCCCCACTGGACAGCGTTGCCAAGTCTTCACTGAAAGCTCGCTCAGGCAGTTCCGCAAGCGCGTTCTCCGATAGATCCAGCGAACGCAGCGAACGCATCTGGCCGAACTCACCTAGCTTGAGACGGCTAATCCCTCGATTGCTTAGGTCGAGCCGTGTGACGGCTGCGGGATTGTCCGCCGCCGCGCAGTCTGCAACGCCTATCCGCTCCAGCACCGCGGCGCGCACGGTGGCCGTGTTGTCACAGACGCCCTCCTCCACAGTCAACGTCGCGGCGCTGGCAAAGCCCAAGCCAAAGTCCTCGTTGCGCTCCGGCGCGACGAGTTCGATCGTGTAGGTCTCGCGCCAAGGCTCGATCACGTCGTCGTCCTCAACGGCGATGTCGAAGGGGACTGCGAGCGCCCCGGCAGGCACGGCGATGGCGCCAATCGCCCAGTCGCCCCTGTAGCGGACTTCGACGGCGACGCTCAAGGCGCGGCTCAACGTCAACATAAAACGCGCTGTCGCGCCTTCGGCGGCACCCGCGGGTGCCGCGATGTTGAACACCGCGCCGACCGCAACCGTGAACGTGGTGGTGCCGACGGCACCGCGGGCGTTGCGGGCGGTGACGTGGATGCGGACGGCGCCGGCCGCGCGTGGCGTGATGGTCACCACGTCCCCGACAACGCTGACCTCGGCAACGGCGTCGTCCGCGGACGTCACTGCGTAAGTCAACGCGCCGCCGCCCGGATCGCGGAACACACCGGCCAAGCGCACCGACCCATTGCCATCAGCCACTTCCAACACCACATCCTCAATCGCCCGCACCGCCACGGGCCCCGCCTCAAGCCGCCAAGCGCCGCGACCGAGGGTGGAGACCACCAGCACATCGTCCGTCGCGTCGTAGTCCAAGTCCCACGCTGGGGCGTGGGGCAAGCCGTCATTCAGCGAGAGCCAATTGCCTTCCTGCTCGGTGAACATGGCATGCACCCCGCCCCGCCCGGCAACCAGCACTGCGGCGTCGCCCAGCGGGCCGTCGCTGGGCAGGAACTCCAGCTTGTGCAGATCTCGCCAAAGCACCGGCGCATCCACGAGATTGCCAGTGATGTTCCGCCAAGTCGCGCCCGTGTCGTGGGACACATACACATTGGTGACATCGGCCGCATACACCGTGGCGCAATCATCGGGATGGATGAGGATCGCGCGCGGCGCATCGCCCCCGTAGGCGGTTTGCGAGAACTCGCCGTCAGCGTCCGTGCGCACCAACATGCCCGTGGAGCCGCCGATATCGCCACCGACGTAAAGCAGATCGGAGTTGGTTGCGCATCCGTAGGCGGCCGTCGTGGCCTCCTCATTTGGACCGAAGGCATGCACTGCCGTGAGGGTGTCGAAGCGATCATGGGTCTCATACACCCAAGACTCGGTTGGCAAGACGCCGCGGTGCGGCGCCACGGCGTTGAGCACCACTGGCTGCACGAAGCCGAACTCCGGCGCCGCCTCGTACACGGACACTTCCTGTTGGGTGAGGCGCGGAAATTGACGTTCGACGATTTGGTTATCCGCGTTGTAGAGGAAGCGGCGAAAGTTCCGCAGAAATTGGAAGCTCGAGTATCGAATGGAATAATCGGGGGCGTTGCTCGCGTCCACCGCCACGTCACCGCCATCCGCGGTGCGAACGCTGTTCCAACCCTTCGACCCGGCGGCGGCCTGCTCCGGGGTGCCGGTGTCTTGATTGCCGCCGATCACCACCTCGGCCAACGGGTCGTACGCGACATCGTGCATCTCGCTCACCTGCAGGTTGCCGTTCAGCGAGAACCAATCGCCCGTGTTGTCGCGAGGCGACGTGCGCCGATAGATGCCGCCATCGTCCACTTCGATGATGTCGCCGCTGGCGTCGAACACCATCTCCCGCGAGTCTGCGTGGGGCGCACTGTGGCTCAGCGTGCCGCCACCCGGAGTCTCGGCCACGGCGTCCGAATGCGTGAGGTGTTCCCACTGCGGCGACGGCACCGCGCCGGTGGGCGCGATAGCCGTGTTGCCCCGGAACAAGCGGCCGGTGTAGTCGTCCGCGCCAATGAAGTTGCCGCAGCGGCCCTCGGGGCCGAAGCAAAGGTCTTGCCGGTCTCCCCCCACATAGACGATGTTTGGCTGCGTTGGGTCCGTGCGGATGGAAAAGTGAATCGCGCCTTGGCCGCCAGGCTTGAAGCGCGGATTGAGACCCACCGTTTCGCCGCTCGGTTCGGGCGTTAAGGGCAAATCCATGGCCGTCCAAGTAGCGCCTTGGTCGTCCGTGAAGCCGATGTAGTTGGCCTGACCGGCCACCAGCACCGCCACATACAGCCGGCCGTCGCTCGCCACCGCCATCTCCGCGTTGTTGTTCTCCCCGGTTAGGAGGCCTTCCGCGTCGACGACGGGAACGGTGAATGCGGCATTGAGGGCCTCGTCGTGGGCCGAGACGTTGCGCCAAGACGCGCCGCCATCCTCGCTCAAGTAAACGCCCTGTTCCCGCATCGTCACATAGAGCCGGTTGCGATCGGTGGGGTCCACCACCAAGTCGAGAGCGCCGGTGCCGGGCAATCCGTCCGCCGGCGCCCAGGTGGCGCCGCCGTCCAAACTGCGATAGACGAGATTGGCCCACGGCCCCACGGCGACCACGAAGCGGTTGCCGTCCACCGCGACGCCGGAGATGTTCCTGTTGAAGACGTCGCTGTACGGCAGCTCAATGTGCCGCCAATTGGCGCCACCGTCCTTGGTGAGCAACAGCCCCACCCGGTCTCCCCCCGCTCTGCCGTAGCTGCTGTAGCGCCCGATGCCAGCCAGAATGGTGTTGGGATCGTTGGCGTCGAAGGCCATGGCGCTGATGGAGAGCGACGGCGCTGAGTCCGTCAGCGGGCGCCACGTTGGACGGGTGCTGGTGGCGTCGTCTGTGCGCCAGACGCCGCCGTTGACGGCGCCGACGTAGAGCACGTTCACATTCGTCGGATGCGCCAACACCGTGTGGATGGCGCCCACCACTTCGTCGTCCGGCACCACGTTCTCCACCTGCCCGTTGTAGATGGGCGCCGGGCCGATCGGCCGCCAAGTGCCGCCGGCCGCGGGCAGGCCCGGCTGATGGCTCGCGTATGGCCTCGGGGCGGATTGGCGAGTTGGTGTCGCCGATGTTTGATCTTGTGATGATGAACTCTGCGGGGAGAGATCGGGCGATGGGTCTGGGGGTTGCGCGGGTTCCCGGGGACGCCGGGTTTCCGAGCGCTGTGGGGACTGGGGCCGCCGCGACGGTTCGAGGCGTTGCAAAGGTTCCCAGCGCCGCGACGACTCGGGCTGCCGCGACCGCTCGGCGCGCTCAACGGGCGCTCCTTCCCGCGCTCGTTCTGGCGGCGGGCCAACCGGATCCGGCGGCACGCGCACCCGCCACTCGGCATCCGGGTCATCCGGCGGGAACAATGTGCGATCCACCTCGGCAACGCTGTGCAGACCGCTGGCATTCACACTCACCACGAAGGCGCGGGTGGGCGTCAGCACGGTGCCGGTGGCCATGCCCCGACGCACCATCAGCGTCCAGCGTCCACCCTGTGCCCCAAGCAGCTTGCCGCGCAGCATGTGCCCCGCCACCGCCGGCGCGCGACGCTCCACCACGGCATCGAAACGCGCGTCCTCGAACAGATTCAACACGAGGGTTTGGCTGGTGGCCGCCGGTTGGGCCGGCGCGGGTTCGCCGCGGGCAGGGGGCGCGGCTTCCGGCGGCGCAAGCGTTGCTAGCTGCGCAAAGTCCATCGACACCCACCGGCTGCGCATCGCCGGCAGGCTTGTGACGGGCGGAGACGCGGCGGGCGGAGGCTCCGCCGCGGCGAACAAGCCTTCGCGTTCAACGCCGGCGGTTTGGCTTGCGAGCAGGCAGAAGGCCAAACCAGCTAAATGGTGGATGCTTCTTCGCAGCAGCAACAGATGCCGGCACAAGGCCCGCCGGAACCCTGCTTGCGCCGCTGAGCGAACCGGGAGTGCGAAGCCGCCACGCCCAAGGCGCACGCTCAAGCGCAATCCGGAACTGTCGCAAACATGTTCGGTAGTCTACAGGGTTGGGGGGCCCAGATGCGGAGAATGCGCGGCGTGGCGGCGGCCGGGGGAAACACCTCAAACCCTGCCATACGATGCCGGAGAAGTGCCGCCAGTGGCACAAATTCCGGCGACGGCGACGCGCGTGGGAGGGGATCGCACCGGAATGAGCGGACCTAGGCTGAAAGGCGCAGCGTGCGTGGCGTTCGCGCTTGTTGGCGTGTCGGCGGCGGGCAGCGAACTAGGCGTGGCGGTGATCGTCGGCAACCGGACGGAGACGGTGGCGCACGGCGTGGTGCCGATGGTGCATCAGACGGCGCAGCGCCGGGCGGGCGCACAGCCGGGCGAGAAGTTCCGAGACTGCCCGGAGTGCCCGCAGATGGTGGTGGCTCCGGCGGGCTCGTATCGGATGGGTTCGCATCTCCGGACCGTGCTTCCCGGAACGGTTCTTCGTCAACGACGGTGCCTCACCAAGCTCGCGTTCACCTCCGTCCCTTCCCGCAGCGCCAAGCCCCGCGACGCCAGGCTGCCGTTGATCGCCGACCGCAGCGCCTCGCCGAGGCCGTGCCTCTCCAGCAGATGCCGGAAGTTCAGGATCGTCGTCTCGTCCGGCAGCGCCGACGACTTCAGGCCCGCGAAACGCCGCACCGACTCCACCTCGTGGAGCATGTCCTCCATCCCCGGATCGCTCATGTTGTAAAATAGCTGCGCGCAATGCACCCGCAGCATCGCCGACAGCGGATACGGCCGGCGGCCGCGGCCCGCCTTCGGATAGTGCGGACGGATCATCTCTTCCAGCTCCTTCCACGGAACCAGCCCATCCATCCGCTCCAGGAACTTCTCCCGCCGCGTCTTCCGCTTCTTCGCCCTGTGCTCCAACTCCGCGAAAGTCGCTTGGGTCGCTTCGGTCATCGAACGCCTCTCCTAACGGTCAACGCGCCCATTGTCGCAGCATCGCCGCCGCTTGTTCAGACCTTGAAAGGGATCAGCACCTTCTGGACAGTGCCGCGCCCAAGGAAGCCCTTGGGCGCGGCGGTTCGGTAGCCTATGAGTTGACAACAACATGGGAGACCGAACGATGCGGATGTTGGCACAAGACAGGGCGTTCCACCTGAATTTGCGGGTGGACGGGACGGACGACGCGGAGGCGCTGCGTCGGCTGCGGGAGCTGGAGGGGATCGACCGGATCCGGAAGGAGGTGGGTCTGGCGGAGGCTCTGGCGGCGTTCGGGGTGGGGCGGAGCACGTGCTACGCGCGGAGGAAGCGGCTGCTCGAGGAGGGGGTGAAGGGGCTGGTTCCGCGCAGCAGCCGGCCGCGCAGCCATCCGGGGCGGCGGTGGACGATGGCGGACGCCAGGCGGGTGGCGCGCCTCCGCCGCGAGACGCCGTGGGCGGGGAAGGCGAGGATCGCGCTGGACTTGGCGGCGCGCTGGCCGGAGCGGGCGCTGAGCGAGGCGACGGCAGGGCGCATCCTGCGCTGGGCGGTGGAGCGCGGGCATGCGCGGCCATGCTCGTTCTGCGAGGGGAGGGCCGCCGCGAAGCGGCGGCGCGACTTCACCGGCGCGCATGCGCCGGTGGAAGCCGCGCGACAGGCACTTCGGCGTGCAGTTCGACCACATGACCACGCACATTGACGGCGTGACCCGCAAGGAGTTCCGCGCCGTGTGCCCGCGCACGCGGCTGCAGTGGGCCAAGGTCTACTCGCGCGCCACGGCGAACACGGCGCGGGCGTTCCTGCGCGAGGCCGTCGGCAAGCTGGACATCCGCGCCGTGCAGGTGGACGGCGGCTCGGAGTTCATGGCCGCCTTCGAGGAGGAGTGCAGGGCGCTGGGGCTGCCGCTGCTGGTGCTGCCGCCGCGCTCGCCGCAGCTCAACGGCATCGTCGAGCGCGCCAACCGCACCGCGCGCGTCGAGTGCTGGAGCCAGTACCGGGGAGAGCTCACCTGCGCCGCCATGAACGAGGCGCTCGCCGCCTACCTCGACTACTACAACAACCGACGCCGACACCGCTCCCTCGGCATGAAAACGCCCGCCGAGTTCGCTAGGATGATCGAGGCGGCTGCCTGACCCCAAATGTCCAGAAGGTCGCTGATCCCCCACAGACCTTCCCTAACCTGCTTTAGCCTCGGAGTTCGAGGGCAAGACCCCGATGGGTTCCAGGGGCGCAGCCCTTGCAGCGAGCCCTAAGTACTACTCTTCGCGCCGCAGGATGTCGCGCAGATTCTTCGCCACATCGGTGAACACTGACTCGCCCAAACCTTCCGGTGCCTTGAACACGGCGCTCCCGGGCGACCACAGTTCCACGCTCTCCGCGTGCTCCTCAAAGTACGCTGGATTCGTGGTGACGCGCACAAACTCGGCCATGCCGGCCATGCGCAAGCCGTACTCGCGGTCGCCGAGGTGCTGCAGTTCGGCGTCCGGCGGCATGAGTTCCGGGCGGCCGATGATCTGCTCCAGATCGTCCATCGTTACGGGAGATGGTGGCGTTGGTGGCAATTCGAGGTCTTCGTCGAGCGCCGCGTCAAGGTCAAAGCCGCTTGCCTCGGCTTCGTCCGTCTGCCGTTCAATCGCCGCCAAGGCGCTCGACCGGGCGTTGCCGGCGGCATCCTTGGCCAACGCAGCGCTCGCTATAGTGCCCGGCAGCTGCGCCAGAATCGGTTGCAGGCGGCCCACCACCGTCTCGAATAGCTGGATGCGCTCGCGCAGGGCGCGGTACACGTCCGTCTCCACCGTGCCTTCATAGTGCAGGTTGACGATGCGGATGCGTGGGTGCTGTTGGCCAAGCCGGTCGATGCGGCCAATGCGCTGCTCCACGCGCATGGGGTTCCACGGCATGTCGTAGTTCACCAACGCGCCGCAGAACTGGAAGTTCAAGCCTTCTGCAGCGGCATCGGTGCAGAGCAGAATGTCCGCTTCGCCAGCGCGGAAGCGTCGCTTGGCCTCGTCTCGCCCGATGCGCCTCCAAGAGCGGCGATCGGTGGAAGGCACTTCGCCGCCCCGGCCGGAAAAACACATCAAGCGCAAGGGTCGATCAGATCCTTCCTGCAAGGCTTCGCGCAGGAAATCCAGCGTGTCGGCGTACTGGGTGAACACCATCGCCTGCTCGTAGCCGCGCTCGTGCAAATCGGCAAGCACAGCTTTGAGGGCGGCGAGTTTGCTATCGGACGGCAGCACACGGGCGCGTTCGAGCAAGCCGACGATTTGCGAACGCTCGTCGGCGACCAGCGCGTCACGCGCCAACCTCTCCAGTTCGTCCACGTCCAAGGGCTCGCCGATGTCGTCGTCCGGCGCATCCTCGTCAATGTCGGCAAAGCCGAGCAACGCAGATTCTCGCCCGTCCATCGTCGCCAAACGCTTCTCGAACGTGCGCCGCAGCGCGCGAAAGCTGCTGGCCACGCGCCGGCGGTACACCGTCATCACAAAACCCACAGCCGAGCGCTCCGCCGCCGCCGCTTGGTCGTAGGCGTTGGCGATATATGCCTCAACCGCCGCATAAAGGGCCTGTTCCGCATCCGTCATCCGTAGGAAGCGATCTTCCACATCGCGCTCGGCGATGGGCGAGCCCAGCCGCCCGGCCTTCGCGTAGCGACGCAGCAACTGCCGCGTGTGGCGCGACACCAAGTGGCGTATGGGCGTTTGCGAGCGCATCAGCACCAGCGCGGCTTGACGTTCGACTGCGGACAATTGGCGGCGCGGAATGGTCGCTTCGTCGCGCAAGGCGCTCAGCAACTTGCGGGTGCTCAAGCGCGACAGCTTCGTCATGCCCTCGACATCCTCGCTGGCGGCTTCGTTGAAAGTGCGCTCGACGCTGCGGAATAGGCGCGCCAGCCTCTCCATCGCTTCCGCAGACGGGTTCGGCGATTCCAAGTCCTCAAAGAATTGCAGGAACGCCGCCTCGCTCCATTCCGCCGGCAAGCCGAGCAGGTCCAGCAAGTCCCACGTTTCGATTGGATGGACTTGCATCGGCGTCGCCGTCAGCAGCAACAACCCTTGGGTGCGTTCCTTGAGCGCCCGCATCAGCCGCAGCAGGTTGTTCGGACGATCCTCCCGCTTGGCGCCCATCGCACGCCGCCGGGCGTGGTGGGCTTCGTCCAGCACGATCAAGTCCCACGGGTCGGCCTGCTCCAGCAGCGTTGCTGCGCGATCTTGGCGGCGCATCAGTTGGCTAGAGGCGATCACAGCCGGTTGTTCATGCCACGCCAAACCTGCGCAATCCGGTTCGCCCAGAACACTTTGGGCGGGCGAATCTGGCCAACTGAGCCCCTTGCCGTCGTAGATGGGCCAGTGAAGGTTGAACTTCTCGCGCAGTTCAATCTGCCACTGCTTCAACACCGCTTTGGGCGCGAGGATGAGAATGCGCTTGGCCTTGCCGGCCAGCCACGCTTGGCGCAGCAGCAAGCCGGCTTGAATGGTCTTGCCGAGGCCCACTTCGTCCGCGATCAGGAGCTTCGGCGGCCATTGAGCATACAAGCGCTGGAACGCCCGGGCTTGATGCGGCCAAGGTTCCACCGCTGCGGTTGCGGCACCCACCTCAGCACCGCCGTTCGGCAACTGCGGCGCCTGTTGAATGAAGCGCCACACCAACGCGCGCAGATCCACGGACGGCGGCTCGTCGGTCGCAACAGGCTTCCGCGCTGCGTGTTGGCGCTTGGGAACGTCCTGCGGCTGCAAACGCTTCGGCAGGTCATGCGGCATGAAGCGCATCAGATCGCCCCGAACGGCAGCGGGCACATCCAACACGATCAGACGCGGCGAGCGGTTCGCCCACAGGCGGGCGAAGTTCTGCTCCTCGTTCTGTACGCGCTCTGGTTCAGGGCCCCAACTGGTGTAGACGTGAATGCTCTCCCAGTTGCGCTGCCAACCCGCCGCCGTCTCGTTCAAGCTGCCGTTCCAGGCGATGCGGTCCCCCGTGCAGTCTTCCACGACGCCGGCCTTCTCGTGGAAAATGGCGTCGTCCGGCACGGGCACGCCGTCCGGGTTGCAGGGCACAGCCACTTTCACGTCCAAGTGGCCGCGGCCGACCATCCACGCCAACAATTCCAGCGCCCCGTGTGCTTGTGCATCTGGCGGTGCTAGCGGCAGTTGCGCCAAGTGCCGTTCCACTTGTTCGCGCAGCGCCTCGCCACGTTCGATGGCCTCGATTTCGGCGGCTTTGAGGGTGCAGCCAACAAGCAGCCTCATGCGTCCATCGTTACGCACCAAACCTTCAATGCCCCGCGCCGCCAGCGCCAACGCGCCGGCGTTGAAGTAGCCGGTTAGCCTGTCGTAGCGTGCGGCGTCTTGCAGTGCGGGAATGTAGAACAGCCGCACCAGATCGCCATCGTCCGGGGTGTAACGGATGTGCCAGTTTCGATCACGCAGCATCGTCGGTGTCCGTTTCGGGCACGGCAGTGGACCGCCACATCAATCGGACGCCGCATCAATGTCGAAGTGGGCGGCTATGTCATCCAGCTTCTCGCGTACCTCGGGATGCACTTCTTCCGGCCGCATCTGAGCCGCGATGCGGCAATACTCGATCTTGTTCGGCGACAGACCCGCCTCCTGATATATCCTTTCCAACACGACCGATCCCTTGGTGGGCAACAGTACCTCGCCAACATCAAAGGGTGTCTCGAAGACACCGGGCGGCAGCACGCGCTTCATGTACTGCCAAACGTGGGCCGCTGCCTCTTCGTCTCGCTCGTGCCGCACGAAGCGCTCGAGCGCCTCCGGGTGAAGCAGATAGTTTTCTATCTCCGTTTGGTGCCATCGCAAACGGAGCAGCCCTTTCGGGCTCCTCTGAGGCGCTGGTTGATCCCCGTCACGCAACTCAACGCCTTTGATCCTCGGCACCATCTTGCGCAGCGCACCGAAGGCCCGCGCCCCGTAGTCCTTACCAGGGCTGGGCGCGGTAGCTTCCCAGAGTGGCTTGTCGAGAAAGCCGAAGAGAGGGTGACCTATCACCTGCGCCCATTCGCGCAAGTTGTTTAGATCGGATTTGTCCTCAACGTACAGAATGCCCGGCTCTGTCTGCGCCAACATGAGCACTTCGTTCCGGAGCCACAGCACATCCCCCACCCGCTTATCGGCGGGTAGCTCGCGGAAGACACCCCAAAGCAGCCGCAGGTGCTCCCGCTTCGCCTCTTCGATGATGACTTTGGAGTGTGTCGCCACCACAAGCTGGGACTTCGTTCGGGTAGCGAACGAGAGCAACTTCCGATACGTCGTCTCTTGGAGCAGCAGATGCATATGTGCGTCCGGTTCGTCGATCAGGATGACCGATGCTTCGTCGAACGACAGCGCCGCGTACGAGGCCAACACCTGTAGAAAGCCGCTTGCGGCGGCGCCGAGATCGTACGCTTGCCCCGCAGTGCCGTGCCGGTAGAGGGCAACCACACTCGCGCCGGCGCTCGGTTGGAGCAGCTCGTAGCCGAAGAACTCCTTCACGATGCCCTGCAGTCTCTGCCACTTGGAGTTATCCCGGCTGACATAGAACAACACGTTCCGCAAGACTTCCGAGATTCGTCCGCTGCGGACATTGGCTCGAACACCGTCCTGCGTAATCGGCACCTCCGTGACGGGTAGGCGCGAAACCGGCGGCACATACACAACGGCTGGTGGACGCTCTTTGCATCTCTCCAAGTGTTCTTCGCTCACCCCCTTCGCGGGACGCACGCCGGATAGCTGCATCCCGGCATGAACGATCTCGAAACCAACACGCCAAGTTTCGGCTTCCAACCAAATGCAAATCGGCTCCTCCACCTGCTTGTTCCGCCACAGGTGCGGAAAGTCCGCCAACTGCACCGCATCGAATAGCCGCAGATTGAGTTCCGCCGTAGCGTAGCTGCCATCGTCAAGACGCACGAAATCCGGGTTGGTCTCGAACCAATGGTTGGCTATCTCCGACCATGTCGCGATGGCCTGCAGCAACGAGGTCTTGCCGCTGTTGTTTGGCCCTACGACCACCAGATGCTTAGGCATCTCGAAGGTCTGCTCGCCGAAGACCTTGAAGTTCTTGACCTCTACCTTGCGTAGCATCGGTTCTCCTTTGGCACGGCGAGCCGTGGTGTGCCGACCCAGCGAATGCGGCCCTCCCGGAACCAATAGTGGCACCCACACCGCATGGCCGTCACATGCACCGATGGCGTGAGGGATATGGAGCCGTCATCGTGCTCGTTCAGACGCCATCGCTTCTGCACCTCCTCAGATAAATCCAAATGGATCACCTGTCGGCAGGCGCGGCGCGGACACACAACGGCGGCGTAGAACGGATGTTGGCGGCCACCGATGATGTATACGGTTTCGCGCCGGACATCGCCCGGCAAGTCCTCCACCCACTCGGTTCGGTAGCGACGACGGGCGGCCAACAGATTGAAGAACAGCTTAATCACGATGGACGTTGTTGCGTACCAATACGCTGCGATCGCCCGTTCCCATGTACGGCTTGAACAGCGGATGGGGGCAAGCGTCGTCTGGGCTGTTCTCGTAGCAGCCATGCACCATACGAAAACGTTGCGTGGCGAAGTCTCGGTTGGAATCGAATCGGAAGACGTGAATTCGTGCCAAGAAGTCGTTGAAGGCCATGCAGGCGGCTTGCATGTTCACGGACATGACCGCCGGTTGTTCCTCGCCCACAGCCGCCAAGTACCCCGCCGCCCGTTGCCGGCGATAGTGCGCCGGATCATGGCGTCGGGCGTTCTCGGCAGCCACCTGAGCCATGGTGTAGGCACCACGCGCAAGCAGGCCAGTGCCTTCCGGATGGACATAGTGCGAAACCGCGTCCGCCGCTTGGATTCCTCCTCGCCCATCCGCTTCAAGATCCACGCCAACATCGAAGTAAGGCATGAGATAGGCGCTGGCAAGGCACTCCAAGTGGTAGCGGCCAAAGGCGGTATCTACGCAACCGAAGATCACATCGCAATCCACCAGCGCCGCCAGAACTTCGGCGGAGTCCGTTTGCGCCTGTAGACAGTCCACCCGGCAACCCGTTCCCATGCGCTCCACCACCCCCTTCAACGCCGCCACTTTCGGCCGTCGCTGAAGTGCATCCTCATGTGATGCGTTGACGATGCGGTTTAGATTCTTCTCCTCCACAACGTCGTCGTCCACCAACACCAGTTCGCCGATGCCGTTGCGGGCCAACAACTCCACGACGATGCTGCCGGTACCGGAGCACCCCACCACGCCAACGCGCATGGCTCGCAGCAGGGCCAATGTGCCGCTGCCAAACGTTTGCGCGAGCTTGTCTTCAAAGGCATCGGATGCGCGCGTCGGCCCTCGAGACTTCCACAAGCGAATGTCGTCGCCTGCCACCGCTACGGTCTCCATCGCGGCAAACCAGCCTTTTTCATCTACGGTGCGCCCGACAATCCGCCCATCCGGGAGCATGATGGCCGAGCCATTGACACGTCCATCGTCGAACCAGTTACAGACAGACGGGAAAAGCACCCGGTCGTTCTCGTCGTCCAACGGCGAGAAAGCCGCTTGGCCGTTGGGGTGAGAGTGAATCGTGACTATCGACTGGCCGTTGCGGTCAAGCTCGGTGATGCGTTCGGGCGGCAGGTGATCGTCGAATGGCCAAGTGACGCGCCGTGTTTGCCGCGATGATCGATCGTGCGGAAGATGGAGTTGCTCCGCTACCAGCAACCGTTGCGAGCGCCGGCCGGTTCCGGGATTGCAGACGAGGATGGCCGCGGCTTCCAAGCCATCTCCTGGAAACAGATAGCTCTGCAGGTGGGCGTGTTGATGCGCTGTCATCACCAGCGCGGTGGAGTTCATCGCCCCAACTCCGCCCGCAATTGGTTCCCGACGTACTCGATGTGGGTCGCCACGCTGTCCTCCCCGGGCTGCCACCCATAGTGCCGAGACCAGCGCTGCCATGCGGTGCCGAAGTGAGTCTCCTCCGCCAACGCAGGTATCGCGCTGCCGTCTCGCCTATGAATCGGTGGTTGCAGATAGAACATGTCTATCGGCACGCCGGGATAGCCGCTGGGCACGAGCAGCATCAAGGTGGCTTCAGGCTCAACATACCCGTTGGGCAAGGGAAAGTGTTCCACGATGAGGCCAAACTTCCCGGCCCCTTCCGCTATCTTGCGCCACGCGCCCGGATGATGGGCGTTCAGATATTCCGCATCCTCGGAGAGCAACTCGTAAGGGTCATCCATCGCCTTGCTGTGCTTGGCGTCGAACCGTCTCGAAACGCTCCACGCCGGGCTCGCAGAGATCGATCACGTCGTCTGGCTGTATCCGTTGCCTTCGCCCGCCATGCAGCTTCTGGTTCAGCGACCAATCATGAGAGTTTTTGCCCACGAGAGCGAGCACCTCGGCCCCCGTCACCGTGGCGGATTCCAACGTGTGCTTGGTGCCGTCCACGCGAAAACGGTACTGATGGCCTCTGGGCGGACGACGACCGTGCTTGCCACATTCCTCCAAGTCGATTTCATCGCCCCCCTCTGGAGACGGAGGGACGACGAAGTAGACGTCCATTTCCCGCACCACAACGGTTGCGTCGTCTGGTATCTCCACGTCCATGTCGTCCACAGACTCCACGAACAGCCGACCGTGCGGGAAATCGGCATCGTTCTCTTTGAGGGCTAGGCCCGTTGCCTTAGCGTGCTGGACTGCAAGGGGCTCGCCATTGAGCGTTGGGTGAATCGGGTTCGATAGGCGCGGGTTATCGCTCGGCGCAGCGTCGCCTTTGACAAGCCGTTCGCCGCCACGCAGCAAGATGTGGTCGGAAGACGAAAGCAGCGTTGCCGGTTGACCCCCACGGTCCAGGAACAGGGGGCGGCCGTCTTCACCAGCCAAAACGCCCAGTTCATCCATGCGGCGCAGCCCTAGCTGAACAGCAACACGCCGGCCTTGGATTTCGATTTCACCTTCCACCTGCGCCTCCGACTGCGCTCTACCGAGCATCGAGCGCTAAGCCCGAAAAGCGTACCACACGCGGCTTCTGGCACCCCGCCGAGGGCGCACAAACTGGCCGTCCTAGAAATCGAAAATAGGGGCGGAATCCATCACGTCGAATCGTTCGCATCCGCCTCCAGCCAGAACTCCAACTGATTGGGCTGATCGACTTCGTTCTGATAAGCGAGCCGGGAGAGGTTGTAGAGCGCCTCGAAATCGTTGCTGGACGCGGCGGCCTCGCCTTGCAAATCCACGCCGGTGAAAACGCGCGACACCGGCAGCACTTCCAACACCGCCTCGAACGCCCGGAACACGCGGGCATCTTGATCCATGCCGGTTTCCGCCAGCAAATCCCGCGCCGCCGCCAAAGACCGAGTGCGCGAGACGTTCGCGGCGTAATGCAGCGTGTCGATCAAGCCACGGCTGCCATCCACCGGGCCGAGGGCACCCTTCGCCGCCCTTGTCGCGCTGTCCCAAAGCCGGAAATCGCTGCCGCGCTTCTCGCCGAGCCGCTTGGCGACTTGGGCGTCCATATCCACGCCCACGGCGCGGGCGAGGCGCAGCGCTTCGTCGTAGGCGAAGATGGGAGCGCGGAAGGCGTCCCACGCCAGCACGAAGAACGCGGTGACGGCATCCAAATCCTCTTTCGCCTTCTTGTGCGTGAGCTGCTCCAAGCGCCAACGCTTCACCTCGCGGCGAGCGGCATCAAGGGCGTCTTCCGGCGTCGCGGCGTACGGGTCCCACTCTTCTTCGAGTAACTCCCGCTGGCGGCGGCGACCGGAGCGTGGACGCTCTCTGGGCGTGCCGCGAGTGAGCGGCCAGTGGCGAGAGAACTCCTCGAGCGCGGGGCCGAAGGATGCGAGGTACAAATCCACGCCGGCAATGCCCGCCTCTTGGAACTCCACCACACGGGCGCGCACGGCGTCGGCAACGCGGGGTTCCACATCTTCCCAATAGGTGACGGACTCGCGCACTTCGGCAGCTTTTTCGCGGTGGCGCGGACGGCAGGCGAGGAACACGGTGCTGTTGGCCGCTGCCTTGTTGCGGATGTGCAGGCTGCCCCCGGCTTCGGTGTTGATCGGCCACGATGCAGTGATGACGAAACCAGCCTCGATCAATCCCTTGGTGAGCGCGTCCCAAGCGCCGGTGGCCTTGTGGGTGAACATCAGCGTCATGATGCCGTTGGCTTTGAGCACACGCCGACACTCGGCGAAGATGGCGCCCATCCGCGCTTGGTAGTCCCGCCCGGCCAAGGCTCGGGCACCTTTCTCGCCGGCGAATCGCGCTGGGTTCGCCACGGCTTCGTTCTCCTTGTCCGTGAGCTGGCGCGTGAACAGTTCGGGGAACACATGCCCGGCGGTGCGCTTCAGCCAAACGTAGAAGAAATCCGACAGTTCGGCGTACATCACGTTGTCGTAGTAGGGCGGATCCATCACGACGACATCAATGCTGGCGTTGGGGATGTGATCTAGGCTGTCTGCGGATTTGCAGGTGATGGTGACCGAGGGCGGTTCGCTTGGTTCTTCGGTGGCCTGATTGATTAGGTCTGGGCGCAGGCCTTTGGGGTTGATGAGTTCGACGAGTTCCTTGATGCACTTGGCGGTTTGCTTGAGAGCCCAGTCGTACCCGACGCCGATGACTAGTGGTGCCATTTCTGCATAGGACCACTTGAACGCGAAGTCGTGGCGGTCAAAGGTATTGGCCGTAACAATCCGCCCTGAGTGCCATCGAGTCATGCGGGAGTTGTAGTCGCGCAGCTTGTCCAACGAGAGCGCCAGATAGCCGTAAGCAGCTCGCCGTACTTCTGTCAGGTCGCCAGCAGCGCGGTCCGCTTCCAGCATCTGTCGGAATATTTCCACGCTAGTACCGTGGCACAGAAGTTGGCGCGGCGAAAACAGGTCGCGCCACATAGACATGCCGTAGCGCTTGGGTTCCGTGGTTTTGTTACCTTGCGGGATGCGTTCGCTGGGCACGAAGTCGAACGCCTCCCACTCCGGCAGCTTTTCTTCCAGCGCGGCCTGAATGTGGGCGCTGTTGTCGTCGTCGGGCCGCGGTGCCCGATAGCCACGAACCCACTTCTCCCGCTTGCGCCCGGTCTTCGTCTTGACGATCACCCGCTGCTTGTAGACCACCGTGTATAGCTGCTCACCCATCCGCCCGGCTTGCGCCTTCGCTTTGATCTCGTCCCCCTTGATCTGCCGCTGGCAATCCGAGTACGGGCACAAGCCATCCCCTCGCGCCACGGTCCCTTCCGACTGCTGCTCGACAGCTTCGACAATCTCGAACGCGCAAAGCCGGCCTTCGGTACCCGGTCCATCGCCAAGCCGCGGCACCAGCCGAACGCCGACTCCGCCCGGTGCCAACCGCCAGTTCGGCGACAACGGCACGACACCAGCGCAGTAAGGGCAGGCGATGGTGCGGGCGTAGAGATAATTCGTGGTCACCGCATCGGGCATTGGCTCACGAGGAAAATACCGTTGAAGACGTGCTTCCCTCGCTTCAACCAGCCTCTGCGAAACGCGCTCAAACTCGCGAAGCAGGCATGTCCCGTGTCGAAGAGGCCAATCGATCGTGGCGGTAAGTATTAGGGCCGACACGGCATTGAGGTCATTCGCCACCGCCATAGCACCCAATCGCACCGCCTCAAAGGGAATCGAACCTCCGCCAGCGGTTGGATCCAAGACGGCAAATCCGCCCTTGACCTCGGCGTCCAGCCACTCTTGGTCTTGCGCGTCTGGAGCGTGGCCAAACGCTCGACCGTAGCCGTAGGCACTACCTTCGAACCGTTCTCCCGTACGCTTGGCCGCCTCAATCCGCGCCTTGGCGACCAGCGGGTCACCGTGGATGCCAATAGCATGAAGAAACTGGCTACGACCTGCGTTGGCTGGCAAGAGGGACGCCAAGATCGCCGCCCTTGACCCCACGAGGGGCCGTCGCGCCCACCAGACGTGCAAATAGTAGGTCGCTGGCAGCGCCGTCATCGAGCGACGCTCACGGGTGCTCTCCTCGCCGATCTCCGCGATAGGCAGCCAGCGCTCGATTAGCCGGGTATCGGGCCTCTTCACTCTACGTTCCAAGCTCATCAGGCCGAGGTTTCCGCCAGCGATCCAATAGATCGGACAATCGCGTCTGCATTAGCTCAAGGTCCTCGATCAGCGCGGCATGAAGTCGATCGGCCTCCGAGACATCACTTGCTTCGCCCGTCCCCCCAACTTCCGTGATTCCGAACTCACGATCCACCCGCGTTCCCGCCCCCAAATCATATTTCCACCAACCTCTAAGGGTCTCGAGAAGGGCGACTTCGCTGTCGTCGAGCGCATCCCGTTCTTTCGAAGTCAGCGCCCTTGAACTAGTCTCTACCTCAAGTAGAAGGCCGGAAACCACGCAGCGACGTAGAATGTCGAACATGTCGTGCAGCGGTTCATCACTCTGCCGGGGCGGCCACCACGGGTCGGACTCCGGAGCCAAACGGTGGAGCGCCTCGACAGTGCGCCTAAATCCAGCAACTGGGCCGAATCCAGCCGGAAGCGACCACCGTTTCTCCCATAGCGCCAGAATCAGTTCGACTGCCTGCACCTCCAGCGCCGGCCGATCATCATCGCCGGCATGGTCTACACGATCCAGTACTTCCGCTAAATGGTGAGCAAGCCACCGCTCCAATATCGCACCGCGCCCCGGCAGATCAAGCTCCTCGACTATTGCCCGCCCAAGTGCCAAGACGTCCTCTGGCGTCTTCAAGGATTCCTCCTGCGCGGAGCCCGTAGAGTTGGACAACCTTAATCCTCCCTTCTTCATCGTCGAATGACCGTACCTCTCGATCACGTCGGGAAATCTCGATCTCAACGACCAAGTTCATATCTTTTTCGCCAAGGAATGCCCGTAGCTGCTCCTTGTGTGCCAACAGACGATATCCGGCGACCACCAACGGCCGGTAATACCTCTCCTCCTCTTCGTCAGGCTTGCCCCACGCTTGGTAGAGAAACATCGCCTTTCCCATCGCGTCGTTGACCCACCGAACGCCTTCTCCGAAGCGCTCTTTCAATCCGCAGGACTGGACCACATCTTGGCCTGGTTGACTGCAGATCCCAAATCCATATACCCTAAAGGGGTCTTTGCCATCAATTCCCGAACCCTCACCATAGTCCCACAAATGCAACCAGCCGAGCATTTGATGATACGGCCAATCTATCTCTGCATCTTCCTCGCCCTCCGCTGGGAGCTTGTAATCCCAACTATCCTCCATGGTCGCCAGCGCTCGCAAGAGAGCGGGCATGGTAGCGGGCGTCGCCAGCGCGCTAGATATGCGTGTGCTCTCTATACGATCATTCATCCTTCGTGACCACCAACCATCGACGACAACGTAATCCGAAAAGTCCGTCGGCAACAGCGCTCCACGGTGGACATCTTCCTCGACGCCATGTAGCCAACTTTCCACGCTCTCCGCATCCGGCTCCCATTGCCTTTTCTCCAACGGCACAGGGCCGGCGATATCGGCAGACCATATTGGCGGCGAAATGAGCTTTTTCGAAGAGATCTCCCCTTTTAAGTCTGCAAAACCAACCTTCGCGTCTATCAGCGGTTTCTTAGCAAGAAAACTACCCAACGCGCACCACATGGCGTGCCACTCTAGATGACTGCTAAGTCTCTCTATCGTCGGGATGCTACCATGCCTAGTGTTGCCAAGTGCCCAGTTACCCCAAGAGTGAATCCTATCCCGTTCTTCCGACTTACTTACATCATCATCATGGCCCCACTCGTCGAATATCCAGCGTTCTACTTCGTCCAAAAATTCATCTCCATCCAAATTCGAGAACATCCGGAGCTTAGGTTGATACCAATATGGAAGGGTGTCCATCGAGTTGAATTGAAATCTTCGGCCGCTTGCAAAGGGAGGGAAACCCCGGCCAATTGGACCGCGCCGTGTTTCCTCCCGACTTTGCGGTAACCTACTCTCATTAACGTTTGTCAGCTTCTCCAATTCCTTGTTCGACAAAGTGAGATGCCCAAGCATCGCCAGCTTCTCGCAGGCGTCTCGGGCAAATGACCGCACCAAAAGGTGCGGAAATGAATCATCCAAGGCGATCTCTAGTAGTAACTCTCCAGCGACATCGCTAGCGACCGCCGGGCGATCGTTGGTCATACCGGCAAACGCCATTACGAACCACAGCCTTGCAGCCGACCAATAGAACACATGCCCTCGTGCGCGAAAAGCGGAGTCCTCCCGCCGATAATATTCCCCTGCGAGTGCCCGCAGCGTCGCTCGGTCCCCAGCCCTAGCTAGTCGCCTTACGGCGTGCGCTGCCCGCCAACGAATCCTCGAGTCACAGTCGCCAAGACTCGCGAAAATAAACCGCGCTACGGCCTCATCTACGGATGCCGGAAGGGTTCCGAGCGAGACCATTTGATCCGCCAACTCAGATGGAATGCGACCTGCTAGCCGCCCCCCGTAGCATTCGACCAGTTTCACCGTATCGCCCTCGGCCAAGTCGCGAGCCGCCACGCCGACAACCGCGAATATCGCTGTGCTCCGTAGGCCGTCCACGGTTCCTTCTAATCCCCGGAGCACCAGCTGACTACGCTCGTCATGGGATAGCTCGGTGCGATCAAGCGCCGCCGAGAGACGGCCTTCGTATGGTAAGAACCGGGTGAACTCCCTAAATCTGCTGACAATGACGTTCGGTAGTTTCTTCCTACACCACTGCGACACCGACGGGCTATCCGCCCGCCATCCATCTACAGTTTCCAAGATCGCCTCGGCAACGCTATCGCTAATCGTCGTCCCAGCAAGCGCGTCGAGGTAAACCACCCTGTCGCTCGGGGCGACATGCTGCCGTGCTGACTCAAGCACATCACGGGTGAGTGGTGGCGTTTCCTCATCGCGAAGCTCGTTCACCACCTGTGTCAGCTTCACCGAGTCAGTGAGTTCTTCCCTTCGCCATACGCGGTCAACGGGGCGATGGCGATTCGTCCTAGCTTCCCCTTCCCCAATGCGTGCCGCATCACTCTTGGCTAGCAGAGGCGCTAGAAAAGCCTCCTGCCGGCCAAGCGCACCGATCCATCGGCCACCAAATCCGTCATCCATACGACTCATTACATCTTTGGCCTTGCCGTAGCCCCGCACGACGACGTCGTACGCGGCTTCTTCGGCAAGAGTCGAGGATTCCTCAGGGGCACCTTCGAGCACTCGCGCCACAACGCCCCCGTTGTCATCGTCCAAGAATAGCGAGAGTGCCGAGGCTTGCTCCGGCCTCATGGCACCGTCCGCCAATCCACTTCTAAGCACGGCAGGGAGTGTTTCCCAAATTTGGACGACATTCTCATCATGCCAACGTGCAACATCTGCCAAGGCGGCCGGCAAGTCCAATCTCTCTAGGGCGTTCGCGGCGGCGTCCCAAGGAAAGTGATCATATCCCTCAAGCCTTACTGCCGCGTCCGTAACGATATTCCGAAGCTGAGTGGCTGTACTTCTAGCGCATGCAAAGGACTCTGCCCGACATAGCTGTACCAATCTGTTAAGTAGACGTATCTGCTCAATGACTTCATCGTCCAACTCGCCGACAACGTCAACTGCCAAGTCGAAAATCGCCGTCGCATCCGACTCGCTTATTGGCAGCAATGCCCGAGCGTAACGCGAAAGCAAGTCAGTTTTCTTCTGCGCTGCCGTACGAGCCTCTCGGGTCCGCTGCGCTGCGTCGAAGATTCGACCAATCATGGGTGCATGCAACTCAGGCCGCAGTCTAAATCTCGCCAAAAACGCTTCATTGGGCGCTAGCCAACCACCTCGCCAGTCGCCATGAACCTGAAGAGCAAGCCGCCAGACGGTCTCGGAATCGTGGCCCGCAACGAGGAGAGAGCTCAAGTGAGCAGCGATGTGGCCCTTGAGACCCGCGCCTCTGTGGTGCGACAGTATCCAGTTCTTCCCCGAAAAGTGGACGATCGCCTTCTCTAACTCCTTTTCTCTTGATCCACTAACGAGCGCAGTTGCAACGGCACCATAGACACCGATAGCTGTTTTCGCTATAGCTACGGCAGGGGGATCATCGGACTTAGATTTCCTGTCGGCTCTCTCCACTTTCTGCCGTCGCACAAACATGTTCTCGATCTTTGGCGGCCGATCGTGTAGCACCTCCCTCAAGGTATAGGCTCTGAGGAGTACGTCGAGCTTGCGCAATTCATGTGGAGAGTGTTCTTCGATTTGAGATAACCCACAGTCAAGAATGGAAGTAAGAGCGTAGTCAACCAACTTCGAAAAGGCACCCTTGGCAGCCAGAATTTCAGTAGCCGCCAGCATTAGCTCCAGTACCCTGCCTGACAACGACAAGCCTCCTCCAGATTCATCGGCCACCCCGCCCCAACAGAGCTTCCGCCTTAGCAGTGGGCGCAGCCCATCCGCAAGCCGCCCGATGTCCACCCGCCACCCAGACAACGCTAGTGGGACGAGGATGAAGAGAGATTCAGCCGCACGGAGGTGATCCGACGCCAGCACATCCAACTCCGCTGCGCGACCCTCCGCTATCAATTGCCACGGAAGGGACAATCCGACTTCAACCTTAACCCGTCTCCGCGACCAAGCCGCAAGGCTCTTAAGGGCATCATCGGGGCCACCGAGCTTAAACGCCGCTTCCACCATGCAGGAGACTTCGGCGATCTCGACTTTCCAACGGTGGAGATGACCTCCGCTGTCCTCGCGATGCCAACGTCGCGCTTCCAGCCAAGCGTCCAGCTTGCGTTTTCCGTGACGCGCGGAAATCGCATCTCCAGCAGACCCGTCTACAGCCAGCCTGTGGAACAGGAAGGCTCCATGATCCTCGATGCAGCTCGGATCGGACAGTACGATCCGGCGCACGGAATCCTCTGCGAAACGCACGGCAAGGTCTGGGTTTTCGGTCAATAGGCCGCGTAGCGCCCCTTCGGTCTGAATGCTCTCCGCGCCCTTGAGGACGAACCGCAACGCTTGCGGGACATCCTCAGCCTCACGGCAAACTTGAATCGCCAAACGGAGGCGCTGGAGCTCGACCTCACGGCGTAGCACGGGGTCCGGGAGAACATTTGCCGGCGGCGACGGCTCAGTATCCGCAAGGCGCAGCAACTCCGAACGAAGATCAGCGACAAGCAAGGTCCCAGCAACGTTCGCCGCCGCATAGGGATCTTGGTCCTTCGAGCTTAGCATCCAACGAGCGACGCGATGGCGGATGTCCGGGAGGTCTTTCGTGCCAGCATCTCGGATGAAGTACTCGAGGTCCTCATCCGCGAAGCCAATCAGACCATCTTTGTACCTGATGCTGGGTGCCAAATCTCGGCATACATCTAGAACTTCTGACTCAGGCTCTTCTAGCACGGACGCCAAGGCGGTAAGCGGAACCGGCCTTGGAAGGGCAATGAGCCCGGCGCAAATTCTAGACAAACTCCCCTTCGTTCCACCCTTCGCGCGGGCCTCGTCGAACCGTTCCCGGAATATGTCCCCAAGGGACCTACCGTTCGGCATCAGTCGGTTGATCGCTGCAATCGGCGTATCCCTTGCAGCTCGAAAAGCCTCGGCTTGAACACGTGGAACGCCACTTGAGAGGTCGTGAAAGTCCTCTACCCAAGAAGGGGTAGCGGCCCACGCTCGACGGGCGTATTCGCCCGTTTCCTGCAGGCTGAACGGCGGGATTCGAATTTGTCTATAGCGGGCAGGCAGTTCGACGGAATCTCGTCGTCCGGTGCGCATCGATATAACAAAACGAACATTGGCAGGCAATTCCATTAGTTGAACAAAGTCGTGAACAAAAGCCGCCTCAGCGGGTTGCCTTTCCTCGCTGGCGACGATAGCGTTGTCTGCTGCGTCGATGGCTACTATAATTAGCGACTCCGCGTGACGGCTACGGAGCGTGTCTGCGGCATGACGCAACCGAAGCATGAACTGGCGCGGGTAGTCCGTCTCCGGTCGCGGTAGAAGAAAGAGGGGGAGCTTCAAGCGAACGGCAAGTTCGTTCGTCATTTGCAGAAAAGCGTCCCTAGTTCGATGCCTTAGGGCGCTGCTATCAAGGTAACGTCCCGCACCATAGCAGTCGTACTTGAGCATGATCGACCCATCAGGTAGACCAGCCTCGATCTGCTGGAGCGCCGTGGTCTTACCTACGCCCGCCTCTCCATGCAAGCAGATGTACTGTTTCGACTGGATCATCTGTACAGCTTGGCTGACGGTAGCCCGGTGAACAGGGTTCTCGACTGTGCCTATCTCAGACGGACAAGGAAAGAGGGCGGTCTCCTCTGATACGCCGAGATGTACTAACACAGATTCCCTTGTAATCGGTTCACGAACGCTATCCGGCATCATCTTTCGATGAACGAAGTCTTGGACGTCGTTTAAAACTTGGCGAACGTCTCGATCGGTCCACTCACCGATCGACTGTAGAACCTGCTCCTCAAGTGCTACGCGAGAAGCACCTCCGCATTGGAACGAGAAGGAGGAAGCGAAGTTGCGCAACTCTGCCGCGCTCAAACTCGTGGCATAGGCCAAGCGTTCCTCTGATGGAGCCTTAGCCGTCGGGGCACGAGTAGGCATGATGTTGGTCGAAGTACGAATACGGCCCATCGCCCTCTCGACTTCTGGCTGGACTGGTTGGTTGCTAACCAATGTCACAGCGGCGCCGAAACCGATCGGGCGATTCTCGGTGACTTCCTTCCAAGCCTTGGCCAGCTTAGAAAAGATGGAACGCTTCCTGCCACCATTGACCAAGCGAAAAGTTGTCCAGTTCTGTTGCGGCTTGGCCGTCGAATACTTGATCTGAACGATCTCAACACGGGCGGCGTCCGATGCGCTTGTTCCGCCGAAGTACAGCGTACAGTCCACGCCATCCCAAGTATCGGAGGGTTTGTCGCCTGCGTCGCGTCCGCCTACGCCCTCCACAGCGATGGCTTGTAGGTCCTCCTCGTTACCCAGCAGTCGGATGGCTTGCCGCGTAACCCACAGCTCATGGTAATCGTCGCCAGCGTTGGAGGCTCGTGCGCCCCGGAGTTCGTTCACGTCGCCTTCGTCACGCTCGTCGTTTGCCAGCAAGCCCTACCCTAACACGACCCGGAAGCTGGTCAACCCGGCGTGGTATTCGATGACCGCGAGGGGTGCCAAGCGGTGCAGAGGAGGGGATGCACTATTCTGGCGTCATGTCGCACAAAACCATCTCCCAGCCATGGAACACCACCGTTAGTCCGGTGAACCGCACACTCGGGTACAAACGCTGAAGCCGCTCGTCCGCCAAGTAGCGCCCCAACTGCTGCTCAGCGCCCTCAACCACCGCCTGCACGATGGCATCGCTAGCCTCGTCCCCCCGCTTGATGTACTTCAGTTCGATCAAGTATCCGTGCCGAAGCTCCGGAAACTGGGCGACTAACGGTTCCAGCGAGATGTCGGCGAAGCCCTTGTTGAGTTCGACCTCTGTGCGCAACAGGAAGTGGCGGGAGACGCCCAAGTAGGCGGCGAGGAAGCCTTGGATGATCTTCTCGCCGTCCAAGTAGTCGCGGATGCTCGTCTGCGCGGCGATGGCGTCGCGGAGGAAGTCCAATACTGGCCGCCACTCGCCATCGAGCGCCATACGCCGCAGCAGTCCAGCGAAGGCGTGCATGTCCACGGAAAGCACGCCAACGTCGTCGTAGGCATCACGCAGGTGGCCGTACAACAGTCGCCTCACCGTCTGGTTGGGAATGTGCAGGCGCATCCTGCCAGCGGTCGAGTCACGGATGCTCAGCAGGCCGAAGTAGTGGAGCAGGGAAAGGAAGTTGTCGCGCTGGTCTAGGCGCTCCAAGGGGAAGCTGCTCTGGATGTCGGCGTGTGCCTGGCCTTCGCCGATCACTTGTCGCAGCACATCGAAGTTGCCGTTTAGCCGCACCGAGCCTGCCGTTTCGCCCCCGCGAGTGGTGTCCTCCGCACGCCCACTGTCTCCCATTTGCCGGCTGACGGTTAGCAAGTGACGCAGCTTGCCGTAGTCGATGCGCACGTTCACGTCGATCAAATCGTCCGGCATGGGCTTGTTCGGCAGCACGGAATCTAAGAAGTAGAGCACCATGTCGGTGTTGTAGACGGTCTCGCCCGCACCCTTGGCGAAGCGATAGCCGTCGTACCAATCGCGCATCACGTCCAGGGCAGCCTCTGGATCCAAGTCCAGCGCCCCAACGTTGCGGTAGGTGTCGAGCAGGCCGCGCACCTCCGCTTCCGTGAAGCCAAGCACGGCGTTGAACTCCGGCAGCAGGCTGACGTTCTTGCCGATGTTGAAGCCGCTGGTCACGTCATCCAAGGTGATCGGCGATACGCCGGTGATGAACAGGCGCTCCAAGCCGCCGCCGCTCTGTCCCGCGCCGCCTTTCACGGCGGCAAAGAAGTTGCGGTAGAAGCCGCCGCCGTGGGTTAGCGCTCGATACACCCGGGCGCCGTGACGGGCCAGTATGGTGTTGGCGAAGTTGTCGTACTCGTCAACCAGCATGTAGAGGCGAATGCCGTGCTCGCTGGCATACCGGAACAGCCCGTTGAGCCTTGTTTGAACAGAAGGAGCAGCAAGGATTCGCTGGATGGCCTTGTCCGGAAACAGAGCCGGATGGCGCTCCAACGCTTCGCGAATTTCCATTGTGCAGTAGTAGTCGAACTCCTGTTCCAGCGTCTTCGGCTCGTCATTCACCACCGAGAAGTCGAAGCGCAGCACCACGAAGCTGTGGCGGTTCTCGGTGGGGTTGCGTCCGATGTCCGTGCCGCCGAAGACCTGCTCGAACTCATCTGCCCACTTGCGGTCGTAGTAGTTCTCCAGCAAGGAAAGCCAGCAGGACTTCCCAAACCGCCGTGGACGGATCAGGAAAGTGAAACGCTCGTTCTCCAGCGGACGAATGAAGCGCGTTTTGTCCACATAGAGACGGCCTTCCAGCCGAATGGCGCGAAAATCCGCCCAGCCGTAGGGAATGAGCGGATAGGACGTGGCGGCCATTGGCGGCTTCACGAACTCTCTGGCGCAGACCGGCGCCCTAGGCCAATGCGCCGATATCGGCGCCAGCCCGACGGGGCCCTTCGCGTTCCGGTCGCTCGCGAGCGGGTCCCACTGGCGGTTCCGTCAACAGCATCCTCAACGCGGCCAACACTCGCCTTGGGCGCTTTCGATGCATCGCCATGCCAAGCCAATACGCGGCCTCTTCGCGCTGCATGGCCGCGATGCCCTCGGCCACCGTGCGCATGTTCTCGCGGTTGCGCATGGGCGCCAATGCGCGGAACAACAGACCAAACGCTAGCGCTAGGTCTTCCGTGAGCGCGTAGCTGTTTGCCTCGGCCCGACGCTTCCGCCTTCGTCCGGTTTGCCCGCCCGATCCTAAGCGAACGCCAGATTGCGACAGCGTTCGCAGCACACGATGTTCCACGAGGCCCAAGTTGCGTCCGCGCAGCCCGGCAACTCGCGTCGGTGCAGCTACCTGCGGTGTGGCAGGGCTCGGCAGTTGCCACACTGCGTACTCGGCATCCGCAAGGCCCAGTTGGCGCACACGCAATTCGTAGCGCGGTGTCGGCGCAGCGGGCATTGCGATGGGCACGGGCTCTGCCATGTCGCTACTCCTTCGCCCTTGCCGTGGCTGAAACGAAAGCCGCGCCGTTGGCGTATTGGCACAGTTTCTCGGCAAGCTGCTCCGGGGCCTTGCCCTGCATGGCAAGGCCGTCGCGGTAGGTCAGTTCGATGCCAACTTTAAGCCTAGTCCCAATGGCGGCACGCAGTTGGGGGGCTAGAAACTCTCGCACCGGTTGCGCGTCCTGCACGGCACCTTCGAACTTCAGATCACAGTTGCCACCGCCTCTTGTTTCGTAGTCGGCTTCAAGAAATACCTTCTTGTCTGCCCCCGCAATCTGGCTCACCACGCTCAGCAAACGGAATGCGTCGCCGGCTTCGAACACTTGGATTAGAAGCTGGCCGATGCTCTCGACACCCTTGTCGCGCGCCTGCTCCCAGAGGCGGACCAACGCCTCGCGCAGAGGCCCTTCGGCGCGGAGTTCGGACATTGCCTTGTATGGCGGTCTGTCTTCGCCAACGCCCTCGTTCTTGTCCTTGTCCTTGTCGGGACTCGGATCAGGATCCGGGTCAGGAATCGGGTCAGGCACTCCCCGCGGCCAAACGCCTGTGTTCCTCGCATAAGCCATGGTCAGCACCACCGCCTGCTCATCGATCATCACCGCGGCCGGCGGGTCGCCCGAGCCGAACAGCAAGTCGCCCCGCTGATAGACGTAGTCGCCCCGCTCAACGCCTACCCGAATGCCGCGGATGAACGTGTCGTTGCCGATCAACATGGGAAGAGAGGGATCGCGGCGGAACTCATCGCGCAACGCGAGCGTGGTCATCTGGCCCTTTCGCAGCGGCGTGCGATCGCGCACATAGACTGGAGCATCAGGCTCGTCCTCCCGCAATCGCAGTTTGTTCAGTTCGCGCAAGGCCCGCACGATGTGGCGTTGGCCCACGCCCGGTTGGTCTGCGGCGGAGTGGATGTCGATGGCCGTGTGCGCCAAGGACACGTCTGGCGACATGCGGTTTGGAGATGGATAGAACACATGCCGATAGGCTTGTTGGATGGCGATGGCCAGTTCCTGCTCGGAGCGGGCCTCCATCTCCCGCACTTGGTCCTGTTGATGCTCGGCAAGGTCGCGCAGGCGGTCGGCGCGCTTCAGGGCGCGTAGCGCGAGCCGGCCCCTCGCACGCCGCTGCATCTCGGCCTTGCCGCCTTCGTCGGTGGCCACGAAAGCGAGATGGTTCCTCAAACCTCGCAATGCCTGGCCTTCGGAACCCTTGCGCGTGTAGATGCGTTCCACCAGCTCCGGCAGTTTGCTCATTTGGCCTTCGATGGAGACGGCATCGTAAGAAAGCACAATCAGCTTGGGGCGCCCGTCGCCCACTTCGTCCGGCACATCGAACGGGCCGCCCGGGAAGCGGATGGCGTCGAATGTGTCGCCGTTGAAGATATGGCCGATGCGGTCGTTGAGTTCGGCGCGGGCGTCACCGGCATCCACGTTGCGTTCCTCGCGCCGGATGATCTGGTTGAGGTTTGCCTCGGCAAGAAAACGCATCGCCGCGCCGGGGCGGTCGTCCAGATAGGCGGATTCGGCGATAAAGCGCTTGCGGGCTTCCTCGACGAAGCTGATATCTAGCGTCGGCGCCAACACGGCGTATCGCAGGTCCTCTGGCGAAAGGCCCTTCAGCGGCTCGTTGAACGCCAAGGTGTGCAAGAACACGGTTCGTGCCGTGTAGGCGGCGTAGGGCGGCAGGCCGCGGTAGTGCTCGGCATCGATGTTCTGCGCCAAAGATTGGCTTTCGCTGCCACCGGAAGCGATGTCGTTGGCGATGGCTGGCACAAAGGCGGACTGGCCAAGGCGGGTGACCAGCTCTTGGCGGATCGGCTCGTGCCCCAAGTCCATATGGTGCAGGTGAATCGCCGTGGCGTCGGCGGGATGCAGTTGCCAGAGATGCGCGATGGTGCGTGCCAACAGGCGCAACATGCCGCGCACGCGCTGGAACTCGCTCAAAGTGGAGGTTTTGCCTTTCAGCGTTGCGAGCACGTCCGGATGCAGCGGATAGCTCACGGCGAAGGCTTGCGCGGTCTCCGGCCGCAAGGCTTCTTCGGATAGCGCATCACGGTGCTCGTGCCACAGGCTTTGGTAGGCGCCCACAACGCGGCCCTTGTCGTCGTCAACGCGCTCAAACAAGCGGCGCAGCAGCACCGGCGCCGTCTCGAAATCCTCCGTGGGGTTCATCAGCGTCGCCTTGCGAGCGGAGACGCTCTCCGCCTCTGCCATCGTGTCGGCGACGAACTGGTTTTCCTCGCTGTAGGCGTCCGTGGCGCGACCATCGCCGCCAATCGCCAGCGTGTAGACGAGCGCCGCATTCGGCGCGCCTTCCACGGCCTTGAACAAGGACGTGAGGAACGCCGTGAGTTGGTGGCGAGCGCCTTGGCTGCGCCACACTTTGCGCAAGTAAACGGCCAGTTCGTCCAGCAGGATCAGCGTCGGTTCGCCGCCGAACAGTTCACCCAAGGTCTCCGCGCCGGGCGCCACGCCTCGTTCGTCGCTGCGGCGCAGGCGTTCGTATCCGGCGCGGCCGGCAAGCGCGTAGGCGATCTCGCCCCAAGGCGTGTGCGCCAAGATGCCTTCGCCCATGGCTCGACCATTGGCTGGATCGGCGTTTTCACCGTCGAAGGCGGCAATGCGCACAGCACCGGCTGGCAGCAGGCTCGAATCGACGAACTCGCTTACGTCGCCCACGCCTTTCATGCCGCCTGCCGCGTGAACCAGCGCGATCAGGCCGTGGGTCTTGCCGCCGCCATAGGTGGTGTCCAAGCGAAAGATGGCGGCCGCTTCGCCGCCGGCGCCGCTCAAGCGGCGGCAGACGTTCGCCAGCAGCTCCCGCAAGCCTCGCGTGGGGTAGGTGTTGGCGAAGAAACGTGTCGGTTCGCGGTACTCCGGGCTGCCGGTGCTTGCGATCACCGAAGCGAGATCGGCGGCGAAATCGGCATCCGCCATGCGCCCAGCCAGCACATCTGCACGCGGGCGGCAGAGGTCGAAGATGCTCGGGAGGGGTGGCGTCGACACTCGCGCTGGATCGCTTGGCTTGGCTGAATCCACTATAGCACTGGCCGTATCCCACTTCGGTCGTCGGCATTGGCGGGTCTAACAGCAGGGCCGAAGGTGCTGGCAGCTGGATTTCGTTGCAAGTCGGCCCCGGACCTCCGGAGTCGATAACTCCATCGGGTGACGGGGGAACCTCCGGTTCGATCAGAGCGACCTGGCCTGGCCACCGCGGCTTGGCGGAGGCGCAGGTCGAGCGACGCGATCGACAGCTTTGGCGCAAAGCAACTTCGAGATAGGCGGCATCGCCGGCCGACAGACCGTGCCATCGCCAGATATCGAGCACCCCCACGAAACGGCGGCCTCGGTGGACGACGGGGACTTCGGCGCATGATTGGAGCCCGTCTACGGCACCTCGCCCCAGGGTGATTTCACGCTGGGTGGCGTTGGACTTGGCGGCTCCGGGGCTGGGAGCGGCCGGGGCAGGCCGGATCGACGGTCGTTCGGTTCGGCGCGTTTTGCGCGGCAAGGCAGGCGCCGGGCCCGCGCGCGGCGCCGCCGGGCGGAAGGAGGGGATGGACTGGCGCGCGGGGGCGCTCAGTCGGGCTTGAGGATGGCGTCGAGGGCGTCGCCGCGCCGCATCATGAAGTGGAGGTTCGCTTCGGGCACGCAGCGGAAGCCGCGGTGGAAGACGACGGCGAGCGCGATGTTGTTGAGGGTGGCGTTGTTGGCGGGCGCGTGCCGGGCGCGGATTCGGCTGGCGTCCTCGCCGAGGGTGGCGTCGCGGCGGTGGTGGTTGCCGTTCTCGACCTGCCAGTGGCCGCGGTTCCAGGCCAGCAGGCGGTCGGGGCCGGCGCGTTCGGCGGCCGCGGACGTGATGCCGTAGGCGGTCTCGACGGAGGTCGCGACGGTCTTGACGACGGTGCGCTCGCGGACCACGCGGAACGCCTGTCGGGCGTGCGCGAAGGAGGCGAGCGCTCCCGGCAGCAGGTCGCGGGCGGCGATGCGCCGGGTCTCGATGCGGCCGTGCCCCTTGGCCGGGCCGTCGGCGTGGCGGCGGGCGGCCGGCGCGTCCCAGTCGACGGCTTGGAGCTGCGCGAAGGCGTCGGGGCAGTTGGCCTTGACGCCGAGCACGTGGTCGGCGCCGTGGACGTCGACGATGGCGCGCTCGGTGTCGGCGCAGGCGTGCAGGGCGTCGAGCGTGATCGCGCAGCCGCGCAGGTCGACGTCTTCGAGCAGCGCCCGCAGCGCGGCCGTCTCGCCGCCCTCGTCGCGGCAGCACCGGCTCGCCAGCGGGCGGCCGCCGTGGGTGACCAGCGTGGCGGTCTCGAAGTGGGCGCCGTCGCCGGCGCGGTTGGCGCCGCGGATGCGCTTGCCGTCCGCGGCGAGGGCGGGCAGGTCGGACGACTCGGCGAGGCGCGGCGCCGCCCACTGGCGCAGCACGTCGGCCAAGGCGTCCGGGTCGGTGTCCGCGAGCACCCGGCAGATGGTCGAGTCCGACGGCGGCGTCCAGCGCCCGCCGGCGTCGCGCCAGACCCCCAAGGCGCGCAGTTCGCGCTGCTCGAGGCCGCGCGCGAACCGTTCCGTCGCCGCCGGCCCGCGCTGCCCCGCGAGCCGCGCCAAGGCGCAGATCGACAGCACCGCCGCCAGGCCGTGCTTGCGCCCCTGGCCGCGCCGGCTGTCCGGCATCGCCGCGAACAGGTCGCGCAGCGAGCGCAGCTCCTCCCGCGCGTAGCGCACCGGCGTCGCCCGGCACGACCACTCCTCGCGGTCGGCCGGATCCGCCAGCCGCGCCGCGGCGTCCGAACGCAGCGGACGCACGAACATCTCCTTCGGAACCGAGTGCGGGTCCGTGTACGCGCCGTTGTGCCGCGCGAACCCCTTCGTGCGCCCCACCCGCGTCCAGTTCGAGGCCGCGTAGCAGACGCCGCGGAACCGCGACGGATCCACGAACGTCTCCGCGAGCTCCAGCGGATGGCCGTGCGCCGCCCGCCAGTCCGCGCTCAGGCGCCGCAGGCTCAGCCCCAGCGTCCGCGACGCCAAGTTCCTCATCCCCTCCGCCTCCGGCAGGATCAGGAACCGCGTGTTGTTGCCTATCAGGTGCAGGCGCCGGAACTGCACCGAACGGTGCCAGCCCAGCCAGCGGTCCCGCGGCGCGCACTTGAACGCGCCCGACTGCCAGCCCACCAGCGCCAGCCAGTGCCCGCGCCACGCCGCGACGTGGCGCAGCCCGCGCCCAGCGAACTGCCGGAACCCCAAATAGTGGTGCGCCGCCATCAGCGCGTCCCAGCGGCGCCGCTCGTCCGCGCGCGCCGGACGCACCTCCACCTCGCGCAGCGACGCTTCCGCCTTGTCGAACACGCCCCTCATCAACCCCTTATAGGGCATGCCCCGAAAAATAGCCAGACCCTTCCCGAACGCCTGCGGCCGCCAATGCCTTCCCGCTAGCGTGAAATAGCCCTGCACCTCGCCCGAACACGCCTCGCACACAATCGCCATCCAAGCTAGAATTGGCCGCTTGAGGGGGGCGGCTGAGCCGGCGCGGGGGGCGTTGGTGTGGGCGTCGCGAACGGCTCCCGACAGCGGCAGCGAGGGCTCTCGATGAAAATCTCGATCGTCACGCCGGTGTTCAACGAGCCCCGCATCGGTCGCGCCTTGGATTCCATCCTCTGCCAGCGGCACGAGCATGAGTTGGAGACCATCGTCATCGACGGCGGCTCCAGCGACGAGACGCGAGACATCATCGCCCGCTACCGAGGGCGGCTGAGCATCGTGGTGAGCGAGCCGGACGCCGGCCCCTACGACGGCATGAACAAGGGCATCAGCAGGGCCACCGGCGATGTGCTCGGCATCCTGAACGCGGACGACTGCTACGGCGACGATGCCGTGCTGCAAGATGTGATGGATGTTTTCGAGCGCGATGCCAGCGTGGACGTGTGCTACGGCGACATCGCCTATGTGGATGACAATGGCAAGTTCGTGCGCTATTGGAAGTCTGGCCCCAACCGCCACTACAAGTGGCGGCTCGGCTGGCGCCCGCCCCACCCGTCCTTCTTCGCGCGCAGAGCCGTTTACGAGCGCTACGGCCGCTTCGACTTGAATTTCGCCATCGCCAGCGATTACGAAATGCAGCTTCGGCTCTTGCTCAAACACGGCGTGCATTCTTCGCACATGGAGCGCGTGCTCGTCCACATGGCGCCCGGCGGCCTCTCCAACGGCTCTCTCGGCAACGTCGTGAAGGCGAACCTTGAGGCGAGCCGCGCATGGAGCCGCAATCACCTGCGTGGCGGGCAACTCGTCCCCATCCTGAAACCCCTGCTCAAGATTCCCCAGTTCGTGCGCCCGCCATTCGCGCCCGGCCTCTTGAACGGCAGCACGCGGAGCCTTGGATGAGGGTGTTGGTCGCCGGCGCCGGCGGCTTCATCGGGCATCATTTGGTCAAGCGGCTCAAGGCCGAAGGCCATTGGGTGCGCGGGGCAGACGTCAAACACCCAGACTTCGAGGCGAGTGCCGCGGACGAATTTGTGTTGGCGGATCTGCGCGGCTTCGAGCGCTGCGTGGAAGCCAGCGCGGGCGTGGATGACGTCTACCAGCTCGCGGCAGACATGGGCGGCATCGGCTACATCGCCACCAACCACGCGCTGCTCACGCGCAACAATGCATTGATCAACACCCACATGCTAGAGGCGGCGCGGATGTGCAACGTCAAGCGCTATCTCTACACGAGCAGCGCCTGCGTGTACCCGGCGCTGCTGCAGGACGACGCCGAGGTGGCGCCCCTGAAGGAGGAGCAAGCGCTGCCGGCAGACCCAGAGCGGGGCTACGGCTGGGAAAAGCTCTTTGCCGAGCAACTGGTGAGCTACTACCACGCCGAGTTCGGCCTAGACGTCCGCGTGGTGCGATTCCACAACATCTATGGACCGCTCGGCACTTACGAAGGTGGGCGCGAGAAGGCGCCGGCTGCCATCTGCCGCAAAGCCGCGCTTGCCGAGAACGGCGCCGACATCGACATATGGGGAGATGGCGAGCAGACCCGGAGCTTTTGCTACATAGACGATTGCATCGAGGGCCTGCGCCGCATCATGGAGTGCGGCCATACTGGCCCGGTCAATCTCGGCACGGATGAGCTGGTGACGGTGAACGAGCTTGTGAACCTAGTTTGCGAAGCGGCCGGCAAGCAACTGCGGAAGAAGCATGATCTCAGCCAACCGCAAGGCGTGCGTGGCCGCAACAGCGACAATTCGTTGCTGCGCCGCCTCATCGATTGGGAGCCGCGCACACCACTTCAGACGGGCATCAGAACCACTTACGACTGGATTGCCGCCCAAGTGGCCGGCGGCTGCCCGGGCGGCTAGCACTCCTTGGCCGGCGCCTCGCGGCCATTCATGGCAAACGCCGTGTCGTCGCGCTCCGAAGCCCTAGGGGACGCGCAGTCGTCCGTCGCCACAGCAACCACCGGCGACGCCATCAAGATATTGTGCGTATTGCCCCGCCAAAACGATGCGCGCATCGCCCGTCGGCTAGACCTCCTCAAAGCAGCTGGGTTCGACATCGAGGCTGTCGCCTTCGAACGGGATTACGACGCAGGGCGAGCGCCCGATGTGCCCATGCAAATCGTCGGCAGCTTGCGTAACGTCCAATACTTCCGGCGCATCGGAGCGCTCTTGCGCGCTGTGCCGAAGTTGCGAAAGGCGGTGCGGCGCAACCAGTTGGTGTATGCCTTCAATTCGGACGTCGGCGCCTTGGCGGTGCTTGCGAGCCGCGGCGGCAATGCAAAGGTGGCGGTGGAGATCGCCGACATCGTGGAAGCCCAAGTTGCCGGCGGGCTGGGCCACGCTGTGCGCGCACTGGAACGGCTCGCCCTCTCCCAGAGCGCTCTCCTAGTGCTCACCACCGCCGGCTACCTGCCCTACTACCGGCGCTCGCTCAAGCTGAAGACGCCCGCAATCGTGGTGGAAAACAAACTCGCGCAGGGCTTCGCCCAGTCCGTGCGACCTGAAGGCGCACCGTCGCCGGCTTCCCCGCCCATCAACCGGCCGCTGCGCATCGGTTGGTTCGGCGTGCTGCGGGAACCTTGGTCGCTGCGCGTGTTGGATGCGCTCACCCGGCAGGCGCCAGCCCGCTTTGCGGCCGTGCTGGCGGGTTCGTTCGACAACCGCCTGACGGCGCTCGGCCTGAATGCAGACTCGTTCGAGCGCGTCGTCGACAACCCCAACATCCAATATGTCGGCGGCTATCGTTCGCCCGAGGACTTGCCGCGGCTGTATGGGCAGGTGGACATGGTGATGGACTGCTACCGAACCACGATTCCGCATTGCTGGGCGCAAACCAACAAGTACTACGAAGCGTGTTTGTTCGCAAAGCCCCTGATCGTGCGCGCCGGCTGCACAGACGCCGAACACATCGCCCGACGGAACCTCGGCCTAGTATTGGACGCGGCGAGCCCAGATGACGCGGCCAGCGAGATCGCAGCAATCACCGCCACAGACTGGCAGCGGTGGCGCGACAACGCGGCCGCTCTGCCACTGCCAGCCTATGCGCTGGTGGATGAGGCGACGGAGCTGGCCACAGCGCTCAGCGCCCTAGCGCGCGGTTGACGCGGCACCTTAAGCGCTCGCATCCAGCGACGCTCCGCAGTCGAGCCCAATTCGCGCCACGGGGCCGGCGCCAAACACAGCCACACGCGGCCTTCTTGCGCCGGGCAACTTGCCTCAATCGCCCACGTGCCCGGCCAACGGCGCGGCGGCGGCCCTAAACGAAAGTACTCCGCGCAGCCACACAAGGTCCCCTCGCGATGGCGTCCACAGCGTCCGCCACGACACGCTGGTGGAACGGTGGAAAGTCGCCATGAGGCAGACGGTGCGCACGCCGAGGCCGATGGTGAAGCCCCACGCCACGCCGACCATGCCGAAGAGTGGATAGAGCGCAGCGCAGGCCATGACGTTCGCGCTGAGCCCTGCCCAAGTGGCCCACGAGCACACGCTTGGCCGGTCTATGCCCTTGAAGTAGCTGACAAAGAGCGCAGCTGCAGCGCCGGCGAGGACGCCAGGCGCCATGATCCACATCATCGGCACCGCCGGCACGAACGCCGCGGAGAGCAGCAAGGCCACCAGCGGTTTGCTGATTGGCAACAGCACTGCCAACGCCAACGCCGTGGCACCGCAAGCGACGCGCAACCCGCGTCCGATCATGCCCGCGGCGTTGACGCCGCCGGCGACGATGCGTGGGTACAGCGCAATGCTCACCGAATCTGCCAGAAGGTGCAGATGCATCATGATGGCACTCATCGCGGCAAACAGACCCACTTCGCCTTGGCTGCCAAGCAACGCGAGCGCAAGGATGCCCACGCGCGGCTCGACGACGCCCCCCACGCGCGAAAGGTGAACGCGCAAGCCGTAGTCCAGCGCACCCGCAAGTTCCCGCCGCGACGGTACCTCAAGCCGCAACCCAGCGTGCTTGCGCAGATCCCATACACAACTTGCGAGCAACACCACATGGCCGGCGCACAGCGCCATAAGCCCCCCTTCGACACCCCAATCGAGCCACCAAACCAATGCCACCACACCAGCGACCACCACCAAGGATTGCGCCGAGAGGTATACCGCCAACGCAAGGAAGCGGCGTAGTCCAGCGACTTGCATTTCCACGGCGAACGAACAGCAGGAAAGCGGGATGAGCGCGAGCGAGGTGAAGAATGCGCTTGCCGGCGCCTTGGAGAAGAACGCGAGGTCACTGCCGATGAGCGGCAGCGCCAGCGCGATGGCCACGAGGCTGCCGACGAGGCAAATGCCGATGCCGAGCGCCGAACCCTTCGAGACGCTCGCGCGGCCACTCATGGCAAGGAACTGCGCACCGATGTCGCCGCTCAAGGACAGCAGCATGCCGAGCAAGTAAGCGAACGTGACGCAAACCGCATAGGCACCCCGCCCCGCCGGCAACAACAGGTACGCCAACAGGCTCTGGCTGGCGATGCTGGCAACTGCCACCCCCATCCGCGTGACGAGGACGATCGCCGCATCCCGGCCCGCGTCAGCGCCGACCGTCGCCGCGGCCGGCGGCGCGTCATCGGGGGGGTGGGAGGCGTTGTGGCTCGGCATGGCGCGGAATGATATGGCCGGCGGAGCTGCGCGTTCGAGATAACTGGCATTGTTGCCACTGCGGAGACGGTCTGCCGGTCTTTGAATCCAAGGCCCCGTGCCCGAAGGAACATGCGTGTCGGCCAATGTGGCGCGGCTACGATTGGATCGCCGGCTGACGCAGGAGGGTTTGGCCGCGAAGGCCGGGTTGTCGCGCTTAGCGCTGGGACGCATCGAACGAGGCGCTGTCGTCCCCAGAGCGAAGACTCCTTACGCCCTCGCCAAGGCGCCGGGCGTACCCGCAAGCGAACTGGTCACGCCGGTCCACCCGCTGGAGAGTGTGCGATTTCGCGCAAAGCCGACGAGCCGCAGGGCATTGGGAAAAGCGAATTCGCATGGAGTTGGCCGCGGGCCGGGGAGCCGGCGAGCTTCACACGCCACGACTTCATGGAAGATCGCCTGCATCGGCTTGTTCGGCTTGCGGTGGAGCGTGAACGTATCTCTAGGACCCGCTGCCGAAATCCTAGGCCGAGACCGCGAAGACATGGGGAGGCTGGCGACGGAGTGGGTGAGTTAGCCCCTCCACTTCTCGCCTATGGGGCCGTTTGCCGCCTCGAAAGATCCAGTTCCGCTGGAGCCCTTGATGCCGCCAATTCGTGCCCAGGCCTGGACGGCTCCAGGAACGTGATGGCGTCGTAGAAATCGTCCAAAGAGACGAAAACACCGTTGGCTTCCGCCCACCTGCGCATGTGCTGGTTGCAGGCGTGCGCCCACGAAAGCACTTCCACCCGCCACCCCCGTTTGCGCATCCGTTCCAAGGTGCTGTGAAAGCCAGCGCCTTCGTAGTAGCCAGCGCCGTCGCCTGTCAGCACCACGACGATGCCGGGGTCGCCGTTGAAATCCAGTGCATCCTCTAGCATCGACAATTGCAGCCTCTGGTCTGGCATTTCCTGCTCACCTCGGGAGGGGTCGCCCCGGTCAAAGAGCTTCACCTGTATTCCCATCCCTTCAATGCGGTTCCATAGCTGACGCATTTCCGGCGGCACGGAGCCAGCCGTCAATGCCTTCTGCACGGGACGGTCGGCGTGGGCAAGGCGGTACAAACGCTCGAACTGGATGCGCACACGATAGCGGGCATCCGGCCCGTCCTCGCGTTCCGCCGCCAACCGTTGCGCTTCGTGAAAGATGTTGGAGTTGTCCCAGTAAATGAAGACGCTTTCCATAGGCCCACACCCGTGTCGACTTCAAGCCCTAACCGTCTGCGACATGCTACTTCATCCCCAGCACCGAGACCGGGCCGGCGCGGCCGGAGGCCGCTTCGGCAGGCACCCTCATCCCCGCTCAGGCCGAGGCCCTAGCCCGCCTTCCCCCTAATCCTCGTATCCGTCGACGTATTCAGCACGAACGGTAGCACGAAGATGAGCTGCGCCAGCGGCACGGCAACCACCGCCATGGGGAACTCGTAGGCGTCCCGCGCCGCCACCTGCCACGCCAAGACGGCAACGCCGCCCAGCAACGCGCTCGGCGCCAGCAGCCGGTACCAAGCGGCCAGGGCGCTGGTTCGCAAAGCGACGTGGCTTGAGGCGTAGAAGAGCCACGGCGCGAAGGCCGCCCATGCAACGAGCGCCACGAAGGCCCAGCCCAAGGGCGGCCACGCGCTCCACACGACAAGCGCCACAACTCCAAGCCCGCAGCCCACGGCCACGGCCGGGTAGCGCTTGGCGAGCCGCGCCTGCCAGTGCGGGATCACGAGGCGCGTTTGTGCCAAGACATCGGCCCGCGCGCGTCGCTGAAGCCCCAGATGTCGTCGTAGCCCACGAGCTGTTGGAAGCGCTCGCCGTTGCGCGCCACCATTGCTTCGCTGATGCGCCCGCGGAAGCTCTCCTGCGCGCGGTAGTGGCCGCCGCAGTAATAGGCATTGATGGAGAGCCGCAAGCCTGGGTTCTTGCGCGGGAAGGCACCGTGCCAGACGTTGCCGTGGAACACCAGCACGGAGCCAGCCGGCGCTTCCACCGGCACTGCGTCCTCCACCCCTTCGCCCGGCTTTGGATGCCGGCAGAGCTTGTGCGAGCCGGGCACGATGCAGAAGGCGCCGTTGTCCAAAGTGTAGTCCGTGAGAATCCAGTTCGTGTTGAACACATGTGGGCGGCCCGGCAGCGGCCCCGCGCGATACAGGCCGGAATCGTTATGCAAGCCCAAGTTAGGCCCATAGCCTTTCTCGTTCTGCCACTTGATGAAGCAAGTGAGCGATGAGAGCTGACAGTCCTCGCCCAAGTAGTAATCAATGATGGGCAAGGTCATCGGGTGTTGGATGATCTCCTCGAACACTGGGTCTTCTTCGAGGAACGAAAACAGCAGATACTGGCTGTCGTTGGCGCCGACAACATCCATCGAGCCGTGCGCGCCGGTTTCGATGTCGTGCTTCACGCCCGTGCGGGCTTCGGCGATGCGCAGCACAGCCTCCCGCGCCCGTTCGAGCAGCCGAGGCTCGCCAATTTCCTCTGGTGTGAGGATGGTCAGCCCGTAGGCTTCAAGTTCCGTGAGATGCGTGTCAAGCCCCCGTTCCTTGATGAGCCTATAGGCAGGCGGCATGGTTGAGGTGGCGTGCCAGCGGTCAGCGTCCATCGCGCTTCTTCCTGAACCGAGGAAAGCCGAGTATAGCTCCCTCTGTCAGCGCCGAAGGCTGGCGTAGAATCCAGCCTCGCCGATCGGGGGGAGAAGATGGAGAGGGGGGAGAAGAGGATGGCGGAACAATTCGAGCGCGCGGACGCCGTGGTCGTCGGCGCTGGCTTTGCAGGGCTTTACATGGCGCACCGGCTGCACCAAGCCGGGTTGACGGTGCGCGGCTTCGAGGCCGGCGGGGACGTCGGCGGCACTTGGTACTGGAATCGCTACCCAGGCGCCCGCTGCGATGTGGAGAGCATGGAGTACTCCTACCAATTCGACGCCGCGCTGCAGCAGGAGTGGGAGTGGTCTGAGCGCTACGCTGGGCAACCGGAGATCCTGCGCTACGCCAACCATGTGGCACACCGTTTCGATCTCAAGCGCCACTTTGCGTTCAACACCCGCGTCACCGCCGCGACATTCGATGCAGACGCCAACCTCTGGCGCATCGGGACAGACGCCGGAACGCACGTCGCCGCGCGCTTCTGCATCATGGCAACTGGGTGCCTCTCCTCCACCAACACGCCGCGCTTCAAGGGGTTGGAGAGTTTCCGCGGCGATGTTCACCACACCGGCAAGTGGCCCCACGAAGGGGTGGATTTCTCCAATCAGCGCGTCGGCATCATTGGCACCGGCTCCTCAGCCATCCAAGCGATACCCATCATCGCCGCCCAAGCGCGGCACCTCACGGTGTTTCAACGCACGCCCAACTACTCGATTCCCGCGCGCAATGGCCCGCTGAGCCCAGCAGTGCAAAGCTCCGTGAAGGCGGAATACGACGCCTTCCGAAGCCGCAACAGCAAGATGCCCGCCGCCCTCGGCGCAGACATGCCCATGCGCCCCGGCGGCGCCTTGGAAGACGATGCCGAAGCCCGGCAACGCCAATACGAATCCGGTTGGCAGAGGGGAGGCTTCTCCTTCCTGATCGGCTACAACGACTTGCTGGTGAGCCGCGAATCCAACGAGACGGCGGCACAGTTCGTGCGCGAGCGCATCGCGGAAGTGGTGGAGAACCCGCACACCGCCGCCCTGCTCTCGCCAAGCAACGTCTTCGGCTGCAAGCGGCCTTGTCTAGACACCGGCTATTACGAAACATTCAACCGCCCCAACGTGACGCTGGTGGACGTGCGCGAAGCGCCGATTGAAGAGATCACGCCGGATGGCGTGGTGGCCGGCGGCGAAACGCATGCAGTCGATTGCCTGGTGTTGGCGACCGGCTTCGACGCGATGACTGGCACGTTGAATCGCATCGACATTCGCGGCCGCGGCGGCGAAGCACTGAAAGACAAGTGGTCTGCGGGGCCGGTCACCTATCTGGGCTTGGCGGTGGCCGGCTTCCCCAACCTCTTCATGATCTCTGGCCCCGGCAGCCCTTCGGTGTTGACGAACATGCTGGTGTCCATCCAGCAGCATGTGGATTGGATTGCCGCCTGCATCGCGCATCTGCGCGGCCACGGCCTCGCCGCCATCGAAGCCACGGAGCGGGCGCAAGAGGAGTGGGTGGCGCATGTCAACGCCATTGCCGGCGAGACGCTCTATCCCACCTGCAACTCTTGGTATCTCGGCGCCAACGTGCCCGGCAAGCCCCGCGTCTTCATGCCCTACGTCGGCTATCCGCTCTATGTGGAGCGGTGCGACGCAGTGGCGGCGCAAGGCTATGAGGGGTTCGCCCTGAGCAACTGAGCCACGCCGGGGGCGGAGCGTCGCCGACGGGCGGCAACCTCTGGTATGTTAGGGTGCGACTGCACCGAAAAAACGGAGGCTCGCCATGCCCCGCACACTGCTTTCCCTGCTCGTCGGATTGGCCGCGTCTTGGGGGCTCACCGCCGCTGCGGACATTCCCCGCACCGCAGATGGACGGCCAGACCTGAGCGGCGTTTACGACATCGCCACGCTCACGCCGCTGCAACGGCCGAAGGAGTTCGGCGACAACCTGTATCTCACCCCGGAAGAAGCCGCGCAGGCCAAGAACTTGGCCGACGACTTGGTGCAGAGCATCATCGAAGCGGATTCCAAGCCGAGCGACCCAAACCGCGGCGCGCCGCCGGTGGGTGGCGACGGCTCTCCCGGCGCCGCCGGCAACGTCGGCGGCTACAACGCCTTTTGGATCGACCCTGGCAGCGACGGCTTCGTCGTCGATGGCAAGTACCGCACGTCGATCATCCACGATCCGCCGAACGGCCAGTTGCCGCAGCTCACGCCGGCGGGGCAGGCCAACGCCATGGGTGTGCTGAGCCTCTTCGGCGAGAACACCGGCGAGGCTTGGTGGATGAAGCAGAACCGCCCGGTTGGCCCCTATGACGATCCCGAAATCCGCCCCTTGGGCGAGCGCTGCCTGCTTGGCTTCGGCTCCACATCCGGCCCGCCGATGCTGCCGGTGCTCTACAACAACGTGAAGCGCATCGTGCAAACGCCAGACCATGTGATGATCTTGAACGAGATGGTGCATGACGCCCGCATCATCCGCTTGAACAGCGAGCATGGGCCGGCTGAAGTGCGCAAGTGGATGGGTGATTCCATCGGCTGGTGGGACGGCGACACGCTGGTGGTGGAGACAAAGCACTTCCGCGACAAGTCTGGCCTCTACATATTCGGCGCCTCGGCAGATTTGCATGTGGTGGAACGCTTCCGCCGCGTCGATGCAGACACGTTGAGCTACAACTTCACCGTCACCGACCCCACTTCGTGGGAGGAGCCTTGGAGCGGCGAATATCCTTGGCCGGCCGCGGACGGCAGCGTTTACGAATACGCCTGCCACGAGGCGAACTACGCCCTCGGCAACATCCTGCGCGGCGCGCGGCTGCTCGAAGCGGATTACGCAGCGAGCGTAGGGGGCGAGTGACCGTGAGCGAAAACAAGATTCTTAACGACCCGCGCATCGAGCCCCGCATCAAAGCCATGATGGGGGCGTTCCCCATCCCTGCCCAGCCGGACGCGGCCAGCCGAGAAGACGCCTTGGCGCAAGCGAACACGCCCGAGGCGCGCGCTGCGGACGAGGCGCTGAAGGCGTTCATGAACACCTGCGACACCGAAGAGATCGCGCCTTCAGCGGGCCTCACGGTCACCAAGTTCGAAGTGCCGTCTCAGCCGGACGGCAACACCATCAACATTCAGTTCATTCGCCCGGATGGGGATGACGCGAAGCCGTGCGTCTACTACATCCACGGCGGCGGCATGATGGTGATGTCTTGCTTCGACGGCAATTACCGCGCTTGGGGCAGAATCATTGCGGCACAGGGCGTTGCGGTGGCGATGGTGGACTTCCGCAACTGCTTGACGGCCTCCTCGGTGCCGGAAGTGGCGCCTTACCCCGCCGGCTTGAACGATTGCGTTTCCGGCGTGAAGTGGGTGGCGGCGAACGCCGGCAAGCTCGGCATCGACGCGGACAACATCATCGTCGCCGGCGAAAGCGGCGGCGGCAACCTCACGCTGGCCACTGGCCTCAAGCTGCTGCGGGATGGCGACATCGGCGTCATCCGCGGCCTGTACTCCTTGTGCCCGTACATCGCCGGCCGCTGGCCCATGGACGAAAACCCTTCATCCATCGAGAACAACGGCATCCTGTTGGATTTGCACAACAATCGCGGCGCGATGGCCTACGGCATCGAGGAGCTCGAAAAGGGCAACCCGCTCGCTTGGCCCGGCTTTGCGACGGAAGACGATGTGCGCGGCCTGCCGCCCACAGTCATCAGCGTGAACGAATGCGACCCGCTGCGCGACGAAGGCATCAACTTCTACCGCCTGCTGTGCCGCGCCGGCGTGAAGGCGCAGTGTCGCCAAGTGATGGGCACCATCCACGGCACCGAGATTTTCCCGATGACCTGCCCAGACATCAGCCGCGAGACGGCGCGCAGCATCGCCGGCTTCTGCCAAGGCGTCACGCGGTAGCGGTTGCGCGCGAAGGAACGCGGCCGCCCGCGGCGTCGGCGCTGAGGCGCCGCCCGTCTGCCCAACGGCCAATGAGGAGCACCGCATGAGCACGAACCACGCCTTCGCCTCCGCACACGAGTTGGCGCGGCTCATCCGCACCAAGGAAGTGAGTGCGCTTGAGCTAACGCAGCTATTCATCGAGCGCATCGAGCGCTTGGACGGCGACGTGAACGCCGTGGTGGTGCGCAGGTTCGAGCGCGCCGTGGAGGAAGCCAAGGCAGCCGATGCCGCGCTGGCGCGGGGCGAGCGCTTGGGGCCATTGCACGGCGTGCCGCTCACCATCAAGGAGTCTTACGTGATGGCCGGCACGCCGGCGACGTGGGGCATCGAGGCGTACCGAAACAACGTCGCGGCAAAGGATGGCCTCGCCGTGCAGCGTTTCCGCGCCGCCGGCGCCCACTTCTTGGGCAAAACCAACGTGCCCGTGGACCTGTCAGACATCCAGAGCTACAACCCGATCTACGGCGCCACCAACAATCCGTGGAACTTCGAGCGCACGCCGGGCGGCTCATCCGGCGGCAGCGCGGCGGCCATGGCAGCCGGCTTCTCCGCCCTCGAGGCCGGCTCCGACATCGGCGGCTCCATTCGCACGCCGGCGCACTTTTGCGGCGTCTATGGCCACAAGCCGACTTGGGGCATCGTGCCGGAGGCCGGCCATGAGATCGTCGAAGGTGTGCCAGACCCGGACGTCTCCGTCTGCGGCCCGCTTGCCCGCAGCGCTGAAGACTTGGCGCTCGCGCTAGACATCATGGCCGGGCCCATCGAGCGCGAGGCCGTCGGCTGGCAGCTCAATCTACCTGCCCCCGGAATCCGAACCCTAGCCGGCCTGCGCGTCGCCCTGTGGCCAGACGACGACATGGCGCCGGTGTCGCGGGAGATCGCAGACAAGGTGGTGACGTTGGGCGAGACGCTCGCGCGGCTGGGTGCCGTGGTGTCAGACACGGCGCGGCCAGACATCGACTTTCGCAAAGGCCACAACATCTTCCGCAGCCTCTCCGGAGCAACCATGGCGAGCGGACAGCCGGCGAGCCGCATTGCCGAGATTCAGCGCTATGTGGATGCCTTGGCGCCGGACGACGATTCCGCGGCTGCAGTGAGCGCGCGCGCCGCGGTGATGTCCCACCGCGAGTGGATTCGCCACAACTTCCGGCGCGAAAAGCTGCGCCGCGCTTGGGATGCCTTTTTCCAAGACTGGGACGTGGTGATCGCGCCGCTCACATCCATGACAGCAATTCCCCACGATCACCGCCCCCTAGACGAGCGCACCATCAACGTGGACGGCGCCGAGCGCCCGTATTTCGAGCACATCTTCTGGGCCGGTTGGCCGAACGTGGCGTTCCTGCCAGCCACCGCGTTTCCGGTCGGCCTCTCCAGCGAGGGGCTGCCCATCTGCCTGCAAACCGTTTGCATGTCATATCAAGACCACCGCGCCATCGAAATCGCGCGGCTCATCGGCCAGGAGACCGGCGGCTTCACGCCGCCACCTGCTTTCGCTTCGTAACGCAGCCGCGGCGGCGCACTAGGCCGAAGCGCGCTTGATTCGCCCGCGGGCCGCTCGGTCGAACGCGGCGCCGCCCGCCTCGTCCGCGCCCTCGCCAACCGGCGAATCGGTAACGCCGGCAACCCCCGGCGGCGGCTCGCCGCGACATCGCGCGCCGCCCGATAGGCTCCGCGAACGCCGCTGGGCGGCACAGGTTTGCTTTGTGGCGCCAAACGGGGCGAGACGCCTAGGCGCAGCCTCCCGCACGCAAGCCTGCCTCGTGGGGCGCTGCCCCGCTCAATCCTCGAAAAACACCTCGGCGATAGCGATGCCCCGTTCCCCGGCCACGGCGTAGAGCAGGAACGTCCGGCCATCCTCCACGAAGATGGCCGGGTCTCGCAGTTGATTCACCACCCCATAGGCGACGCTGCGCACGGAAGGCGCCACGGGCGCGTTCGCCCCTTCCCACTCACGCTCTGGTCGCAGCACGTCCACCGCTTCGCCGTCGCGCCAAGCCTGCCAATCGCCCCGCAGGTCAATGCGGCTTAACAGAATGCGTTCCGGCGCATGGCCCACCTGCGTCCAGAACACATGCAGCGTGTCGCCGCGCTTTAAAGAGCGCCGCGTGGCGCATGTCCGCATTGAAGAGGAGAGGCCCTTCCTCAAAGCCGGTCAAACCGTCCTGCGAGCGGTAGAACTGGCCCGGCATCGCCATCAGATACGTCATGCCGGCGTGCTTGAACGCCCGCAGATAGGTGCGCCGGACGGTCTCCGGATGCGCGGTGAAGTGGATGCCATCGGCGGACGTGGCCACCCGGCTCACTTGCGCGCCCACGCCCTCCAAACCGTGGAAATACATTACGAAGCGTTGCCGCTCGTCGTCGACCAAGACATCCGGCGAAGCAATGTGCGGCGTGGTGATTTCGTGCAGCGCTGAATGTAGCAGGCGGCCTTGGCTGCGGCGCTCGAAGGCCGCGAGCTCCTCCGCGCTCGGCGTGGGCCGTTCCGTGAGGAAGCGAGATGCCTCCAACCGCAGGCATGAAGCGGAAGCCTTCGCGCGTTGGGCCGGTGCGGTTCCGTGAGGAAGCGAGATGCCTCCAACCGCAGGCTGCCCGGCTCATGCACCTGCCACGGCCCCGTCAGCGCATCCGCGTAGGCCAAGCGGATATAGCGGCCTTTGTGGTCCGCGAAGTAAAGGTAGTAGGCGCCGAGCGGCGCTGCCACCCAATCCGGCACACGCACCAGCGAAGGGCCTTGGATGTTCTCGCCGATGCTCGGGTGCGTCGCGGGTTCGATGATGGGCCGGTCGAGCAGGCGTTCCACACGCACTTCTGCACCTCCTTCTGGCGCCCACGCCAGCGCCGCGGCAAGCGCCAACACGCCGAGCCGCTGCGATGCCACGCGGGATTGACCAAGCGTTGCCACGCGCACAGCGTATGCGAAGCAACCACCCACCGACAATGCGGCCACGATGCATCGCTCTGCCCCCGATGTGGCGGAACCGGATACGTCATGCGCCGACGCCGAGGGACATCGCGTTGGCCGCGTTGATCGGTTGCGCGGCGATGGCGGGCGGCCAGCTGTCCGCGCCAAGCCACGCCGCTCCGTTGCTGCACGCAGCCGGCGCCGTGGACGACGCGCACATCCAAGGCGACATCGCGGAGCCGGGCTCAGCCACGGCCAAACGGACCCCAAGAGCACCGCTTCTCCACGTTGAAGCAGGTACGCGGCGAGACCATTGCCCGTTGGGCCTCGCCTAGCACAACCCATCGGCATCACCCCCGCGTTGGCTGGCGAACGGTTACCTGCGCCGCCCCGTCGCCCAGCCCCGCGCTTTGCGCCACGCCCGCCGCGCGCCGCCTTCCAGCCATGCCTCCGTGACGGTGCGTTGCTGCCAAGAGAAGTTCTGCGCCGCGGCGTCCAGATAGGGGCGGCTCGTTGCGGCCAAGCTCGCGTAAAAGCCGCGATCCTCCGTGTCTGCCAACACGCTCCGGTAATGGCTCAGGACATTCCGGTCCAGCAACGTGCCGGCCGCACGCACCGTGGACAGCGCCCCGGTGCCGGCCTTGCCAATCTTGTCCAGGGTGCCGAGCGTCATCAGCCCAGACACGGTGAACGCACTCACGTCGGCGCGGCTCGCTGCCGCCTGCATGGCATCCCACAGGCTGGCCAGGTCGCGCTCTGGCAACAGTTTGCGCACATCCACCGCGGCGAGGGATTCGCGGGTTTCCTGCACCGTCTCCCGCAAGCCCTCGGCGGAGAGCGGCGGCGTGTCGAAGGCCGTTGCCGTGCGCTCGCTCGCCGCAGCCACTTGGTCCAACAAGTCATCCACTTCGGCGATGGCGGCGGCATCCTCCACCACGCCTTGGCGCTCCAACTCCTCGGCGAGTTCGCGCAAGTAGGCTTGGGAGCCATACGCCATGTCGCTGACGATGGCGAGCAGCAGCATCGGCGACAGGTGCAGCGTGGCGAGGCTCACCACCTCCACGAAATTGCCGACGCTCTTGCGCGCCACGAACTGATCGACGCGGTCTCCTTGCACCCCAGCCGGCGTCGGCGCCGCGCCACCCATGTCCTCCGCCATGAAGTCCAGCATTTGGCCGATGAACGCGCGATAGGTCTTGGCGTTGCGCACTGCGTCTGGCAGCAGCACATGGGCAGATTCGCGCAGCGTGCCGCCGAGCACCCCGGCGGCGCCGCGCAGCGCCCGCTCCGGCAAAGACAAGCCGTACAGCAAGCCCCGCGCCGCGCCGGAACGCTTGGATTGGTCCGGCGGCGGCAGTTCGGGCGGTGTCGTCTCGTCAGACATCCTTGGCCTCCGCGCCAGCACACGCGCCGGGGCTTGGGCACCGGCACGTCGCATCCGAATGGTACAAGGCGGGCGCCCAGCAACGGCAGCGAGCTAGCACACAGTGCCGCCTGCCCCAACGGGTGAAGTATGCTCTCTCCATCACGGAACGCCACAAGTTGCCATGAACAAGCGCATCCTGCTTTGGGCGCCGCCCACGCTCCTCTATGTCGTCCTCGCGCTTTGGTACACGAATACGGGCGGCCCGCTTTCGCAAGATGAGATCGAGGCGTTCGTCGAGCAATTCGAGGCCAGTGGCTTCACCGATGAGCAGGTGGCGCCGCTCAGGCGTTTCATGGAGGAAGATACTGGGCGGCAGTTCCTCATGGTGAACTTGGTGGACTTGAAGGAGGTGCCGGACGCCATCCCCGGCGCAGCGCCGATCGCCTCCTCCGCGGCAGCCATGGAACACTACATGGAGTACATGTATCCGGCGCTGCAGCGCCGCGCCTCGCATCCGGCGATCGCCGGCCAAGCCGTGTTTGACGCCATGGACTTGGCTGGCATCGAAGGGGCGGAGCATTGGCAGATGGCCGCGCTGATGCGCTATCGCAGCCGGCGGGATTTGTTGGAGATCGCCTCCAACCCCGAGATGCGGGTGCGCCATCCATACAAGCTGGCCGCGTTGGAGAAGACTATCGCCTTCCCCATCGAACCCACGCTGTACTTGGGAGACCCGCGCATCATCCTTGCGCTCGCGCTGTTGGCGGCCACGGCGTTGGCGGACTTGGCGCTCTACCGACGGCCACGCCAATTGAGCCCCGTTTCCCCATAGCCAGTTTCCGCATAAAGGGCGGAACGCCGCGCCCAATCGGCGGGCTCCACCCGTGATCGTTTACTTCGGCCAACACTTGGATGGCTTGGATCCGGCCGCGCCAAAGAGCGCCGTGGGCACCGCGCGGTTGGGGCCCCTCGGCCTCCTTGCCGCGCTGGAGACAGACCTTGGGCTGCCGCCGATGCTGGAACATGCCGCAGCGGAGCTGGCCCGGTACCGCAGTTGCGTCGCAGCGGCGGACGACTTCGTGCGTTTCTACCATGCCTCCTTCGCCATCGATCCCATCGGCGTCGCCAAGACGCTCTCAGAGTGGCGGGCAACGTGGTACGAACACGGTTGGGACGGTCGCTTTGGCGACGCGCCGCCGCGCCTCGCAGACATGGCCGCCATCGAGCGCATCGCCGAACAGGGGCCGTTGCCCTGCCTAGGCCAACGGCTGCGCGCCATTGAAGCCGCGCTCAAAGGCAGGAGGACGCAGATCGAGCGGCTCATCCTGCTCGATGACATCGACCACTGGCCGCTGGCTTGGCGGCGCGTGATCAAGGCGATCGGCCACGAAGTGGACGCCGCGGTGACGCTGCGACCAGCGGCGGCGCCGGGCACCGACCTTGGCCGCCTGCAGGCGGCGTTGCTGGAAGACGAGCAGGCCGCCGGCGACGGATGGAACCACGACGCGCCGGCGGCGGCCAAACAAGAGGCGTTGCGCGGCGATGGCACGTTCGTCGTGGTGCAGAGCGCCTCACGGGACGTCTCCGCGCAGGCCGTGGCGGAGTGCCTGCGCTGCATCGACCCAAACAGCGCCGTCGTGGTGGCGACCCAACACGGCGTGATGCTGGACAACGCGCTGGAGCGCGGCGGCCTGCCACGCGCCGGCTTCCAGCATCGCTCGCGGCTGCGGCCCACGCCGCAAGTGCTGAAGCTGGCGCTGGCGCTCTTGTGGGAACCCTTGGATTTGCATCTGTTGCTGCAATTCCTGCTGCATCCCGTCGGCCCGTTGCCACGCGACATCCGCAGCACCTTGGCGGACGCGGTGTCGCAGAGCCCCGGCATCGGCGGCGAAGCGTGGCAAGCGGCCATCGAGAAAGCACTCGCCAAGCGAACGGAGCGCGATGCGGCGCGAGAGGCGAGCGCCGCAGCCGGCGACGGCGATGGAGACGCAGCGGAGCACGTCGACGCAGCGGGACCGGCTTTGGACGCAACCGACGGCACAGCCAATACCGACGCAACAGCCCAAGCAGCAAGCCGCGATACAGCCGACACAGCCGCGCTCGCGCTGGCCGCATCCGGCAATGAAGAGCATGACGCAGCCCGCTTCGCCAAAGCCCGCGCCCAAGACCGCGAGGCCATCCGCTACTGGCTTGAAAGCGAGCGCTTTGCCGCCTCCTCCGGCGCGCCGGTGCAAGTGGTGGCCGAGCGCGCCGGACGCTGCGCCAACTGGCTCGCGCATCAAGCCGCCACCGAAGAAGTCGAGGCCGGCGCTGCCGCCACGCGCGCCCTCGGCCAATGCCGCGCATTCATCGCTTCGCTTGAGCCGCTCGGCCAAGGCGCCCGCATCGCCAAGTTGGAACTGGAGCGGCTGCTCTTCGAGGCGGTGGTGCCAGAACCCGGCGCCACAAACTTCGCCGGCGCCGGCCACGTTCGGGCGGCCACGCACCCGGGCGCCGTCACGGAACGCTTCCAGCAGGTGTTCTGGTGGAACCTGGCCGCGGAACGGACGGAGATCGCTTGGCCGTGGTCTCAAACCGAACTGCAAGCGCTCGCGGACGCCGGCGTGTGCTTGCCAGACGGCCCCGCCCGCTTGCGCAATCTGATGCGGGGTTGGCTGCGCCCCATCGTCAATTGCGAACGCCGGCTCGTGCTCGTCTTGCATGGCGAGGAAGGCGGCCGCCATCCCCTGTGGCAGCGCATTCAACACCGCTTCACCGGCTGGGCGGAAACGGCGTTGGACGCGGGGCTGCTCGATGGCGCCGATGCAACCATTCCCAATCTCGACGTGCCCACGCTCAAGCTGCAGCCGCGCCTGCCGCAACCGCCGAAGCGCTGGTGGGCCTTGCCGGCCGACATCACGCTGCCGAAACGAGAGATGGAGTCTTACACGTCCTTAAGCAAGCTCTACGACTTCCCCCATGCTTGGGCGCTGCGTTATCTGGCGCGGCTGCGCCCGGCCCGCGCCGCCGAGGTGCCGGACCGCGCCCTGCTGTATGGCAGCCTCGCGCATCGAACGTTGGAGCGGTTCTTCACGGAGAACCCAGATTGGGCGCGCTTCACCCCCGCCCAAACCGGCGATTGGTTGGCTGCCGCGCTGCCGCCGCTCATCGCCAGCGAAGGCGCGGTGCTGCTCGCCAAGGGGCGCGGCACAGACCGGCTGCATTTCGTCGCCACGATGGAGCGCACACTGCCGCGGCTGCTCGCACACCTGCGCGGCACCCAAGTGGTGCAGGTGGAAACCGAGCGCCAAGAGGCGCAGCCCTGCGGCGAGTTCACGCTCCAAGGCAGCATCGACCTATTGCTGCGCACGGACGCTGGGCGCGAGATCGTCATGGACGCGAAGTGGGCCAGCGAACGCTTCCGCCAGCGCGAAATGGAAGGCAATCGGCATCTGCAACTGGCCGTGTACGCTTGGCTGCGCCGGGCGGCCAACGGCGGTGACGCCTGGCCCTACCCCGCGTACTACATCATCACCAGCGGCAATGTGTTGGCACCGGACGGCGACGTGTTCCCAAGCGCAGTGGCGCAGGCACCCAACGCTGGCGAGCGCATCGAGGACTTGTGGCAGCGCATGCAAGCCACCGATGCATGGCGGCGCCGGCAGTTGGCGCGAGGCGAGATCGAGGTGAATGTGCGCGGCACCGAGGCGGATGCGCGCTCCGAACCGCCGCCCGACGCGCTGCCGCGGCGCAACGAGCCAGACCCGTTCGAGGAGTTCCGCTGGCTCGTCGGGCATGGCCGCTTGCAGTGACCGACGGCCGAAGCTGGGCCAGCTAGGCCGCCACTTCGACAACTTAGCTCCTCCCCTCGCTTGCCCGAACGCGACACCGAGCCAAACGCTAGGGCGCTCCAGCCATCCCTAGGGAAGGTCTGAATAGGACGCCGATCTGTCGCTGACGGTCGGCAAAGGCGGCTTCGGCAGCGCCTTGGGCGCGGAACCGCCGCGAAAGTGGCGCGATTCCGCTGCCTCAACGCCGTTTCCGGCCTTGGCCGCCTTTGGATGTTGCAACGCGGGCACCCGATTCATAGCCAACATCCGCACCAAGTGCTGCCATTGCAAGAGTGAGCTTGTCATCAGCGTCGTCCCATCCGCTGTATTCCAGCACCACGCGATCCCCTTGGAACTTGAGAGCTGCACTGCTCACTGTCCTCGGAGCGTAAAAATCGGTGTACGGGATGGGACTCGTTCCATCTACCGTGGGGGTGCATTGCCATGTGCCATCCTCGTGTCCGAACACATCGGGGTATGCGTGGTGGGGTGCATACTTCGGTTCATCGGTATTCGCGTTGGAAGGAGTGGCTAGCGCCAGTGTGATGGCGACAGTCAGAATCGCTACGGTGCGGTAGTTCATGCGTTCGTTCCTCACCAGCAGTTCGCTAAGAGTTCGTCGAGTTGTGCCTTCCCTTCGGCGAGAGGGATGTTCACCGACGCGATGCCGGCGTCCAAGGGGAAGTCGAGGTTCAGCACCGAATGCGATGCCATGCCTTGAATGAGTGTCTTGTCGCGGGATACTTCGAGTGTTCGCCGCGCGGGATCCCAACGCACGGGTTCACCGGGGTGCGTGTCCAAAACCCCCTTCGTCCCGCCATCAAAACCGTACTTCACAGGCCCCACCAACTCCAATTCGCTGAACACCATCGAAGCGCTGAGTTCGTTCGTCTTGCACGAAGTACCGATTAGAGTCATCGCCAGTTTCGGAGCTTGCGGTTTCTTCGGCGCTTGCACTTCCAAGGTTGCGAAGAGAGAAGAACCGGATGATCGTGAGTGCCAAAAGACGTTCAACTCCGTCACCGAATGCACGGTGCTTCGACGGATAGCCGTGGCTTCGCGCTCAGCTTCGGCGGCCGCGGCTTCGGCCACGAGGCGATCCTGCTTTTCAGCCTGCGACTCGACGCCGCAGTCTTCCATCACATTGCCAATGGGGACGCTTGAGCCTGCGAGGGGGATGTCGAGCGTCACAGGGCCTCGGTTGTAGTAAGGCAACGAGACACGCAGTCGTGCGTTCGCTTGCAACTTGTGAGCGAACCCCACTTTGTCGCGCTCAGGCACGAAAAGCGCCTTCCTGCTATCGCTTTTGCCCATGCGAAGCGAGTACGGCTCTTCAACGTCGAACCTGAACTTCGGCGTTCCCGTCAGGTTCAAGTACCCGAAGGCGAAGTAGACGTTGAAATCTGACCCATCAATGCAGCGAACGAACAGATGAACGCCACGCGCTACGTCGTTATCCACGACTGCGTGGGCTGTGGTCAAGGTCTCATCCGTGAAGTCGTCCACGCTTTCGTTGAACTCCCACTCGGAAGCGTTGGCAGCGGACGGCACGGCTAGCGCCAGCGTGATGGCGAAGGTGACGATGATGGGTTTCATACCGGAATCCTCAAACGGGGAATGCGCTGACGAGGCATGGCGCGTTGGCGTTTGCGAAGGCGTTGAGTAGGAGTCATCGGCGCAGCTGTAGCCGCAGTTGGCCGCACGATGGCTTTCAGCTTCCCGTCTTCCGTCTTGCGCAGCCGATGGTCGTGCCAGACGAAGTTCACATGGAGTGGCTAAAACAGCTGCGCGCAATGCACCCGCAGCATCGACGACAGCGGATGCGGCCGGCGCCCGCGGCCCGCCTTCGGATAGTGCGGACGGACCGCCTCCTCCAGCTCCTTCCACGGAACCAGCCCATCCATCCGCTCCAGGAACTTCTCCCGCCGCGTCTTCCGCTTCTTCGCCCTGTGCTCCAACTCCGCGAACGTCGCCGGGGTCGCTTCGGTCATCGAACGCCTCGCTCCAAGTGGTCGAACATGCCCATTGTCCCAGCATCGCCGGCACTTGTTCAGACCTTCCCTAGCGCCATCAGCACAAAGGCGTATTCCTGCGCCGTCTCCTCGAGGGAGTCGTAGCGGCCAGATTTGCCGCCGTGGCCGGCGCCCATGTTGGTCTTGAGCACGAGCAAGTTGTCGTCCGTCTTCAACGCGCGCAGCTTGGCGACGTACTTGGCTGGTTCCCAATAAGTCACACGCGGATCGTTCAAGCCGGCCGTCACGAACATGGGCGGATAGGCGCCGCGCTTGAGCTGATCGTAGGGCGAGTAGGAACGGATGAGCTTAAACGCCGCCTCGTCCGCAATGGGGTTGCCCCACTCCGGCCACTCGCCGGGGGTGAGCGGCAAAGTGTCGTCCAGCATGGTGTTGAGCACATCCACGAACGGCACATGGGCGGCCACCGCGCCCCACAGCGTCGGCGCTTGGTTCACCACGGCGCCCATCAGTTCGCCACCTGCGCTGCCGCCGGCGATGGCGATGCGCCCCGCCCGCACCCAGCCGCGCTCGATGAGGTGGCGCGCGGCATCCACAAAGTCATTGAATGCGTTGGCGCGGTGCTGCAGCTTGCCGTGCTCATACCACGCGCGGCCTAGCTCGCCGCCGCCGCGCACATGGGCGATGGCGAAGATGAAGCCGCGGTTCAACAGCGAGAGACGTGCCGTGGAGAACGCCGGCGGCATCGCCATGCCGTAGGCGCCATAGCCATACAAGTAAAGTGGCGCGCTGCCATCCAACGGCGTGTCGCTGCGCCGCACGATGGAGACCGGGATGGCGGCGCCGTCGCGGGCTGGGGCTTGGATGCGCAAGGATTCGTAGTCAGTTGGATCGTAGCCGCTCGGCACCTCGCGCACTTTCCGGCGGTGGAGCGTCCTGGCGTTGATGTCGTAGTCATACACCGTGTCGGGCGTCACCATCGAGGCATAGCCCAAGCGCACTGTGTCCGCCTCGTACTCCGCGTTGGCGCCCAGCCCCACCGCGTAGAGGGGTTCCGGGAAGGCCGTGCGCCAGCTCTGGCCGCGCCGGTCTATCACGCGAATCTGATCGATGCCCTCGACGCGCTCCTCCATGACGATCCAGTCTTTGAAGCACTGGAAGCCGCGCAGATAGGTTGAGTCTTCCCCCGCCACCAACGTCTGCCATCGGGTTTGGCTGACCTCATCCTCGGGGGCGGTCGCCAGGCGGAAGTTCTGGTGCGCGTCGTTGGTGTGCAGGACGAAGCGGTCTCCCTGATGGTCTATGTGGTATTCGTGGCCAATGCGGCGGCGGGCGACGAGGGCCGGTTTGGCATCCGGCTCGGTGGCGGGAATGAGGTATGCCTCCGTCGTCACCTGGTCGCCCGTCGAGATGATGATGTATTGCTTCGACGAGGCTTCCGCGAGGCCCACCCAAAAGCCACTGTCCGCTTCCTCATACACCACCGCGTCCGTGTCCACCGGCGTGCCGAGCACATGGCGGCGCACTTGGTAGGAACGCCAAGCGTCGCTCATCACTAGGTAGAAGAAGGATTGATCGTCCGCCGCCCACACCGCGTCGCCACAAGCGCTCTCGATGGCTTCCGGTAGCAGGCTGTCATCCCGCAAGTCCTTCACGCGCATGGTGAAGCGCTCGCCGCCGGCGGTATCTGTGCTGTAGGCGAGCAGGTGCCCGTTGTGGCTGACGGACATCGAACCCAAGGCGAAGTAATCATGGCCGGCGGCGAGGGCGGGCTCATCCAAGATCGTCTCTGGCTTGGGCTCGCCATCCGCCGGCCAGCGCATCCACAAGCGATACTGCGCGTTTGGCTCGAAGCGCCATTGGTAGCACCACGCGCCATCGCGCACCGGCACGGACTCATCATCCGGACACTGGCGGCCTTTGATTTCTTGGAACAACGCCTCGGTTAACCCAGCGACCGGCGCCATGGCGGCATCGAAGTAGTCGTTCTCGGCCTTGAGGTGGGCGAGCACGGCGGCATCTTCCACCTTCGGGTACGCCGGGTCTCGCAACCAGTGGTACGCATCTTCCAGCGTGACGCCGTGGTGGGTGGCGCGGTGGGGGCGCTGCTCGGCCACGGGCGGCGCAACGCTCGGCGCCTTTGGCTTGGCAGCGGCGCCTTGCCCGGCACCATCGCTTGCTGAACCAGCGCGGCGGGCCGGATGTTGAATGGCCGGGCCGATGCGCCCCAGCCCGCCACCGCCCACCCCGACAGAGCGGGATGGCAACGGCGGTGTCTGGCCTGGATGCTTCGGAGGCGCCCCGCGAGTTGGGCGGCCGCTCAGTCCGGCAGCCCCAACACGCGCTTAGCGACGATGTTGCGCTGGATTTCGTTCGAGCCGCTGTAGATGGACGCCGCCCGCGTGGAGAGCCACGCGCGCGTATCCTCCAAGGCGCGGGCATCGAACAGGGAGCCAGACCAGCCGAGCCCCGCCGTGCCGCGCATCTGCACGAAAAGCGATGCCCGTTCCTGTTCCAGCTCCGTGCCGTACATCTTGAAGATGGAGGTGGCCGGACCCGGCGTGCCGCCGCCCTTCGCCTCTTCCACGGCGCGGCGCTGCGTCAATCGGAACGCTTGGTTATTCATGTTGTGCGTGAGGATGGTGCGCCGCAAATCCACATCGGCGATCAGCCCGTCGCGCTCGCCGGTGAAGCGCTTCGCCTCCCCTTCGAGCGTTGGTCCCCCATCCGCGGCAGCGCCGCCGCCCACCAGCGACGCCATGCTGCCGCGCTCGTGCTGCAGCAGGCGCTTGCCCACCGTCCAACCCTTATTCAGTTCGCCCACCAAGTCATCCTTGCGGGCGATGGCGTCGTCGAAAAACGTCTCGCAGAATGGCGACGCGCCGCTGATGAGGCGGATGGGCTTCACCGTGATGCCCGGCTGCGCCATGTCCATCAGCACGAAGCTGATGCCTTGGTGCTTTGGCACGTCTGGGTTCGTGCGCACGAGGGCGAAGATCCAATCCGCGAACTGAGCGCCCGAAGTCCAGATCTTTTGGCCATTCACGACAAAGTGATCGCCGTGGTCTTCGGCGCGGGTGCGCAGGCTCGCCAAGTCTGACCCCGCGCCAGGCTCGCTGTAGCCTTGGCACCAAGCCCGCTCGCCGCGCACGATGGGCGGCAGGTGACGTTCCTTCTGCTCGTCGGTGCCAAACTCCAAGAGCGTTGGGCCAATGAGGGACGTGCCCATGCCAGCCAATGGCGCCCGCGCATCAATGCGCCGCATCTCTTGGATGAGCGTCATGTATTCCTCGTTGCTCAGCCCGCCACCGCCGTACTGCGTGGGCCAAGTGGGCGTCGTCCAGCCCTTTTCCACCATGCGTTCCAGCCACAAGCGGGTGTCTGCGTCGTCGATGCGGAGCTTGCTGCTGCCGGTGGCGATGGGCCCGGGGCCGCGCGCCCCCGGCGGGCAATTCTCCTCAAGCCACGCCCTTGCCTCGGCGCGGAATTGGTCGATCTCAGCCATCGCTCTCCCCTGCTTTGCCTTGGCGCGTAAAGTTATCATGGCCTAGGCGCACAGAGGAATTGGCGACGGATGTGCGGGCGCTTCAACGCGGACGCAGAGCGGCTCGACGAGAAGTTCATCGAGCTCACCGGCCAGCCCTATCCCGCCGCCAGCAACCACAACACTGCTCCCACCGAAGACGCGACGCTGGTGCGCGAGCGCGACGGCGCTTGGCAGGCGATGCGGGCGCGATGGTCTTTGACGCCGCATTGGGCCAAAACGAAGAAGCTGCGCTATGCCACGTTCAACGCCCGCTGCGAGAGCGTGCGCGACAGCGCCATCTACCGAGACGCTTTCCGGCGGCGGCGTTGCGTCGTGCCGGTTGCGGGCTACTACGAGTGGAGCGACACGCGTCTCGGTCGGCTGCCCCACTACATTCACCGCGCCGACGGCGCCCCGTTGCTGCTAGGCGGCGTTTGGGAGCGCTGGCGCAACCCGCAGACCAGCGAGTGGCTCACCAGCTTCGCCATCATCACCACGCCGCCGCATCCGCAGCTCGCTTACCTGCATGACCGCCAACCGCTCATGGTGTGGGACGACGCGCTGCCGGATTGGATGGACGCGGGGGCGCCCACGGCAGCAGCGTATGCCAACTTCACCCCGGCGCTGCCCTGCGACCTCGCCATCGATCCGGTGTCGAGCTATGTGGGCAATGCGCGGAACAAGGGCGAGCGCTGCGCCGAACCTGTGGGGGATGGGGTTTGTGTTAGCGCGGACTCGGGGTAGGGCATGGCGGGGCTGCCGGCGCACGGGAGCGAGCAAAGTCTAGAGGGTATCGGCAGAGCGCCGTGGGTGGAGCTGCCCGTGCGCGGGCGCTCAGCCCTCCGCCGCCACCATCGCCGCCAACTCACGCAGCCCAATCACTTCCACGTTCGCGGACAGCGGATAGCGCTCCGAACCCGCGTACACCACGAAGGCGGATGTTGGCGCGATGTCCTCACACGCATGGTGGAAGCCCCGCTTCACCTTCGGCGCTAAGCCGAGCTTCACCTCAATGGCCCAAGTGCGCCCACCGGGCAACTCCAGCACCAAATCCACCTCCGCCCCCGCCCGCGTCCCATAGAAGCTGGCCTTGGTGCCGGCCGGGGCGCGAGCCAGCAAGTTCTCAATCACAAACCCTTCCCAACTCGCCCCGGCGACGGGGTGGCCAGCCAAGGCATCGTACGAAGCGATGCCAAGCAGCGCATGGACGATGCCGCTGTCTCGAACATAAACCTTGGGGGACTTCACCAAACGCTTGCGCACATTGACATGCAAGGGCGGCAGGCGGCGCACCAAGAGGAGACCGGCCAGCAAGTCAATGTAAGTGGTGACAGTGGGGCTGCTGACGCCCAGGCTCGCCGCGAGCTTAGCGGCGTTCAGCACTTGCCCTTGGGAGTGGGCGAGCATCGTCCACAGGCGCCCCAGCGTTTCGGCCGGAATGCGTCGTCCCGTGAACTCGGCCACATCACGCTCCAAGTAGGCATGGATGAGGTTGTCTCGGAACACAAAGCTGTTCTCGTCGCTCGCCGCCATCAGGCTATCCGGGAAGCCGCCTCGCACCCACAACTGGGTGGTCGGCGCCACGTCTGCCGACACGTCGTGGACGTCCAACGGGCCGAGTTGCACGCGCTCCGTGCGGCCCGCAAGCGACTCTCCAGCTTGCCGCAGCAGCTCCATCGAGGCAGAGCCGAGCATGAGGAAACGACCTGTGCGGTTGCCCCGCCGCCGCCCGGCGTCGATCAGACCGCGCAGTTCCGCAAACAAGCCGGGGGCGCGGTGGATTTCGTCCAGCACCACCAAGCGGTTCTCGTATTCCGACAGGAACAGGCGGGCATCTGCCAACTTTGCCCGGTCCGCGGCGGACTCCAAATCCAGATACAAGGCATCCAACTGCTCGGCGACGGCGCGGGCGAGCGTCGTCTTGCCCACCTGACGCGGCCCGATCAAAGCGACCGCTGCCTGTCGAGCCAGTGCCCGCAGCACGGCTTGTTGCGCGTGACGATGGATCATCCTTGCTAATCTAAAGGTTGTCTTAAGAAAAGCAAGGTTAAATCGCCGTTTCGATGCCTTGGCGGGCGCAACCTCATTGGCACCCGCCACAGTGGACGTTCCCGATCCATGGAACCAGAGCGGGCGGCCCGCCAGCACTGGCTCGGCTCACTCTTCGATGTTGAGCTCCAAGGGCGCCTCGCCAATCTGCATCACGCCCAAGTCGTAGCGCTTGGCGCCGTCGAGCGTGTACGCGCCGGTCTTCGCCGGGGGATGCTGCTCGCTGATGTGGCGAACCTCCACCCGATGCGGCCCCGGCACCACGCCGTGGCTCGCAGGGATGTTGAATGCGCCATCCTCGCCCCGAGACGCACGTGCCGCGGCCGCCGGGGCTGTGTCGTCCAACGGCGTGAACGTCACCCAAGCGGTACCGAACGCCTTGCCGTTGCGCGTCACTCGGCCAACCACGCGGCAGCGCTCGGCAGCCGTCAACAGGCCGTGGCGCCGCAGCCAGTTCACCAACAAGTCCGGCCAGCCGCGAAAGTCTGGATCGCCGCTGCCGAGGCCCATGCCGTGCTCGCCGAAGCCGTAGATGTGCAGTTCCGCCGGCACGCCGGCTTTCAGCAAGGCATCGTAGAACAGCGTGGACTGGTTGCCGGGAACAATGGTGTCTTCGTGGCTGTGAACGAGGAAGGTCGGCGGCGTCTGGGCGTTGACGCGCACATCCGTCGGCGTGTACTCGTCCGCCTTGCGTCCGCGCACGATGCCGTTCGTCACGGCATAGACGGGCACCAGAAAGTCCGGCCGGCTCGACGCCTGCTCGATGGTGTCGCTGGCGTCGGGGTTGCCGGCGTCCCAGCCGGTGCCCACCGCCACAGTCACATGGCCGCCGGCGGAGAACCCCAACAGGCCGATGCGCTGCTCCGCAATGCCGAACTCAGCGGCTCGATGGCGCACGAGGCGCACCGCGCGCAAGCCATCGAGCAGCGAGACGTCCGAGTGGTAGCGTTCGCCCAATCGATAGCGCAACACAAAGGCGGCGATGCCACGCCGGTTCAGCCACTGCGCCACTTGCAGGCCTTCGTGATCTGCCGCGAGGGTGCGATAGCCGCCGCCGGGGCAGACGATCACTCCGGTTCCGCAGGCCGAGCCCGACGGCGGCAAATGCACCGTCAACTGCGGCTGATCGACAATGCCGTCGCCGATGGCGCCGAGCGCTCGCCCCGGCCACAGTGGAATGGCAGTGTGGTTCGTCACGCGCACCGGCTCAGCGGGTGGCGCTGGCCCGCGGTGGATGTGCGTTCAAGCCGTTCATTGGTGCGTTCCAACCGGATGCCAGTGCCGACAGTGGCAGAAGGTTGGATCAATTTCGCGCCGGCGCCACATTGGGCGGGAACACTATCACAGGCTGTGATCGCGCTCTGCCGGGCGCTGTACACACGAGGCAGCCAAGGGCGCTGGCGGCGTAAACTGTGCTTGGCGGCAACCGGAAGGAGCACAAGAACGATGAGCAGCGAGAGCGCAATCGCCGCCTACTGGAACTTCTTCGAGGCTTTCAACAGCCGTGACGCGCGGGCGTTCTCCGCGGCGCTCAACTATCCCCATGTGCGCGTCTCGTCGCGTGGCCTGCCGGCCATTGTGCCTTCGCTCGAGGATCATGCGGCGTCGATTTCTTGGCAGCGCATCTTGGCAACCGGCTGGGACCACTCCAACGGCCATGAACCCGAACTGCTCCATGAGGCCGAAGATCGCGCCCACATCGTCGGCGGCTGGACGCGGGTGGATGCGCAAGACAACCCTGTGCTGGTCAACCGCGTCACCTACATCGTCACCCGCACAGACGCCGGCTGGGGCATCCAGTGCCGCTACGGGACGGACGCCGGCACGGCGCAATCGTCGGGCGAAACAGAAGCGGCGCACGCTCGCGCCGTGGCTTTGGTGGAAGACTACATTGACGCCTACAACGAGGGCGACTGGCAGCGATGCGCCAGCTCGATGGCGACGCCGCACTTCAAGGTAGACGTGGGCTCGGTGCGCGAATGGCAAGACCGCGACGGCCTGCAAGGGGCGCTCCGCGACGGCCCCCGGCACACCGTGACGGACGTTTCCGCCCGCGCGGTTCAAGGAGGACCAAACAGCGTCACCGCGGCCATCGAGGGCGTACTCGACAGCGGCGACCGGGCGCTGAAGGCCGTGTTCTTCCTAGTGAATAGAGACGGCTGGGGCATCCAAGCGCGGTCGATCATCGAGGGGTGAGGCGCTGGTGGCGCAGGTCCGGTGCGCGTCAAAAGCGGCCGCGGCCTTGACGCCCATAAGGGGCGAGCTTAGGCAGCATGGAAAGAAGGGCTTGCGGCAAGTGAATCGAAGCGAAGCCACGATACCGCCGCACCATCAAGGACATCGCAAGCGTTTGCGCGAACGCTTCGTCAAAGCCGGCTTGGCAGGGTTCGCCGCTCACGAGGTGATCGAACTTCTGTTGACGCTGGCCATCCCGCGTGCGGACGTGAAGCAACCGGCGAAAGCGCTGTTAGCTCGCTTCGGCAGCTTGCGCGCGACGTTGGATGCACCCCTATCCGAGTTGCATGCAGTGAAGGGAGTCGGCGAGGTGGCTGCTACTGCGCTGCATGTGATCCGCGAGGCCGCCAATCTGTATCTGCAGGAAGCATCCGAGGGAACCGAAGTTCTGAAGGACTCCGTCCGGCTAGAGCAGTTCTGGCGCATGCGCATCGGCACCCTCAAGCACGAGGTGTTCGCGGTGGCATATTTGGACTCTGCATATCGCCTTCTCCACGATGGGGTCGAGACACTGCAAACTGGCACAGTCGATCGTGCCGCCGTGTACCCGCGGCGCGTGGTTGAGGCCGCGCTCAAGCGCCAAGCGGCCGCATTGGTACTCGCGCACAACCACCCGAACGGCAACGTGCAGCCAAGCGATCACGACAAGGTTCTTACCCGCGCCATAGTGCTCGCTGCCGAGACGATCAGCCTCCGCGTGGTGGACCACCTGATCGTATCGTCGCAGGAGACGTTCAGTTTCCGCAGCGCAGGATTGTTGTGAGCACGAGCCGAGCAGTTGCTTCTACCCGGCGACGGAGAGGGGCCGCACAGCCAGACCGAGTGGGCGGCAAGATGGCACCCTCGAATTTGGCACCTGCCATCCGCCGGCACTACCCGGAACTCACTCGCCACCAACGTGCGGTAGTGGGGCACACGGAGGGGCCGCTGCTGGTGATCGCGGGCCCCGGCGCCGGCAAAACCCATAGCATCGTCCTCCGAGCGTTGAACCTCCTGCTGCTCGGGAAGGCGGCAGCGGAGGAGATTGTCCTCTGCACCTTCACCCAGAAAGCTGCCTTTGAGATGCGCGATCGGCTGGCCGCCGCTGCTCGCAAAGTGGACTACAAGGGCGATCTCTCGGAATTGACCATCTCCACCATCCACGGCTTCTGCAACCGGATGCTTACCGAACACCGGCACCGCACCGTGCTAGGGCACGGCTACGAGACGTTGGACGACCTGACCCAGCTGCTGTTCATCTTCGAGCACTTCGATGCCATCGTCGGCAAGGCACAAGACGGCAAGTACCTGCACCGCTGGACAACGCGGTGGACCGCGATTGAGGGTGTACGCGGCTACCTCAACAAGATCACCGAGGAACTGGTTGATCCAGGAACGCTGGCCGCTTCCGACAACCGTTTCCTTGCTTCCATCGGCACGGCTTGCCAGCGCTACGAAGACGCGCTGCGAGAACTCAACCGCGTGGATTTCGCTCACCTCCAGCGGCTGGCGTACGACTTGCTGCACGATACGGAGTCTTCGGGTGTCATAGCGCCCTCCATCCGTTACTTGTTAGTGGACGAGTATCAGGACACCAACTACATCCAAGAGCAACTGCTTGTGACGCTAGCCGGCACTACTGGCAACCTCTGCGTAGTGGGCGATGAAGACCAAAGCCTCTACCGCTTCCGTGGCGCGACAGTGCGCAACATCTTGGAGTTCCCGCAGCGTTTTCCGGGCTGTGCGGTGCTCAAACTCACTACCAACTACCGTTCGCACCGCGACATCGTTTCCCGCTACGACCACTGGATGGCGTCCGCCGACTGGAGCAATAGCGACGGCGGCTCGTTCCGGTACGACAAGACCATCGTCGCCAACGCCGAGGCCGAACATATCGAGTACCCCTCGGTAATCCGCATCTGGGGCACGACGGCACGCGACGAAGCGGAACGATTCGCGAACTTCGTGACGTTCCTCAAGGATCAGGGCACCATTGCCGACTACAACCAAGTAGCACTGCTGCTCCACAGCGTTCGAGAAGAACACAGTGGCCGGTACTTAGCTGCTCTGGCCGCGGCGGGCATACCAGCGTTCTGTCCGCGTGCCCGCGGCTTCTTTGACGTGCAAGAAGTGCGCTATCTAGTGGCCTGCTACGCTGTACTCTTTGGCTGGTACGGCAAAGGACGTGGCCAGACAGCGGGCAGAGTGCGACGGTTGGCGGACTATGTTGATTCTGCGCTCATCGAGCTGGGCAAGCGCTTCGGCGATCCCCACCCCCTTGCCAAGGCGCTGCAGAACTGGAGCACCGCTATCGCCGGGCTGAAGGAAGGCGAATCTCTGGACTACCGGCCTGCCGACTACTTCTACCAGCTTCTCCCATTGGAACCGTTCCAAAGTGCAACGCGGGAAGAGAACACAGCTCGGAATTTCGCCATCTTCTCGAACCTCATCGCGGTCTTTCAGAGCTACTACCATTACACTGTCATCACGCATAGAAATCGCGAGCACATTCGCTTCCATTTCTTCACCAGTTTCCTACGCCTGTTGCACGACGGAGGCATCAACGAGTACGAAGACCAGAACGCTCCGTTTCCCAAAGGCCATGTGCAGGTGATGACAATCCACCAGGCCAAGGGCTTGGAGTTCCCGGTGGTTGCTGTTGGCTCGCTCTCCAAGCAGCTATCGTCGCCGAAGCAGATCGACCGCGAACTGGGCCCGTTCTATCACCGGCCGGCGTTCGAGCCAGCAAACCGGATCACGCTGTTTGACCGGATGCGGTTACACTATGTGGCCTTCTCTAGGCCACAGAAGGTGCTGGTGCTAACCGCCCACGAAAGGCCCAAGGCCCACCTCGGACCCGTCTGGGAAGACCTCCCACAGTGGCCCTATGTCGAGAAGGAACTGCTGGCGGCGCAGTCGTTCGAGGTCCGCGAACGGGTACCGGTCAAGAAGTCCTACAGCTTCACTGGTGACCTCAAGATCTACGAAACCTGCCCCCGGCAGTATCAGTTCTTCCGCGAGTACGACTTCACGCCCTCCCGTTCCGCCGTCATCTTCTTTGGCCTCTTGGTGCATCAGACCATCGAGGACATCCACCGCATTGCCATGGACGGCAAACTCCATACGCTAAACGAAGCCCGCATCCGCGAGCTGTTCGAGCGCACCTTCCAGTTCCTGTGTCTCTCGGAGGCCCGACCCATCGGTGAGGCAGCCAAGGAAGCCGCCTTTCGGCAAGTGGTCCGCTATGTTGAGCAGAACCAGAGCGAGATGCGACGGGTGATCGAGACCGAGGTGGATGTCTCCCTGGAGAAGGACGACTACATCCTCGTGGGGAAAGTGGACCTGCTGCTCGGCGGCGACGGCAAGCTGGAACTGCTGGACTTCAAGACTTCCCCACGCCCGAAGGACAGCCCGGCACTCCTAGAGGCCTACGAGCGGCAACTCTGCACCTACGCGCACATCCTGGAGCAGCGCCGCGGACGCCGAGTGGACAGGCTGCTCCTCTACTGGACTGCCGAAGAGCGCAAAGAGGACGCGCTGATGGTGCTGCCGTATCGCCCGGAACGTGTGGACGAGGCGGGTCGGCATTTCGACGCGACGGTGGGCCGCATTCAGGCAAGCGAGTTCACGGTGGCGGCACCACCTGAGCCAGGCATTTGTCGAGAGTGCGATTTACGGATGCTCTGCCGGGCCGAAGGCATCATTGGGACGGAGTCGAGCTGATGGCCAGCGATTACAAGGCGATAAGGGCAGACAACCAAGGGCGCTACGGCACCGATGTAGGCCGCTACGGCAAGAGCCTGTTGACTGATCGCTACGACGACCGAACGCACTTCATCTATGAGCTTCTGCAGAACGCGGAAGACGCCCTCCGTAGGCGTACCGGAAGTCCGCCTTCCCGTTCTGTCCGATTTGCCCTCTCGGAGCACGCGCTGCGTATCAGCCACCACGGCAAGCCTTTTGATCGAGGGGATGTGGAGGGGGTGTGCGGCATCGCGTTGGGAACGAAGCAAGAGGACGTTACTCAGATCGGCCGCTTCGGAATCGGCTTCAAGTCCGTATACGGCTTCACCGACCGACCCGAGATCCACTCTGGCGACGAGGACTTCGGCATCGACAGCTACGTTTGGCCATCGGCCCAATCTGCCATCGAACGCGACCCGGACCAGACTGTTTTCATCATGCCGCTACGCGACCCTGATAAGGATGGTGAAGAAATCGCCAAAGGGCTTCGACGCATTAGCCTTGACACCCTGCTGTTCCTACGCGAGATCGACACCATAGAGTGGACCCTGCCGGACGGTGAGTCGGGCACATACGTGCGGCAGACGGATACTCGGGGCCAAAACGTGCGACAAGTGACCGTCATCGGAGAGTCCACGGGCCAAGGCGACGCTGAAAGAAACTGGCTGGTGTTTTCGAGGCCAACATTCGCGGCTGACGAGGCCCTCGCCGGGCATGTCGAAGTCGCGTTCCTCATGGAGGATAGCCGTATCGTGCCTGTATTTGACTCGCCGCTGGTGGTGTTCTTTCCAACCGTGGTACCGACCAATCTGGGCTTTCGAATCCAAGGCCCGTACCGCACCACGCCAAGTCGAGACAACGTTCCCAAAACCGACGAATGGAACAAACAGTGCGTGGAGAGGACTGGGAAGCTGCTTGTAGACGCCCTTGTTTGGCTGCGCGACCAAGACATGCTCGATGTGGATGTACTCCGATGTCTTCCCATCGATCAGTACAAGTTCGGTGAGGACAATATGTTCGCACCCTTGTACGACAATACCAAGAAGGCCTTTGTTAACCACCGCCTCCTACCTGTGTTTGGAGGCGGCTACGCAACTTCTGGTGAGATCAAGATCGCTAGATCTGGCGAACTCCGTGACTTGTTTACACCAGACATGCTTGCGGACGTTTTTCAAGTCAGTGAACCACTGTCTTGGCTCTCTGATAGCAGTACTGATCGTTTGGCACCTGAAGTAGGGCGATACATCAGGGAGGTTCTCGGCGTGGATGAGGTGCGGCCGGTAAACATGATTGGGCGGCTCGGCTTTGCGTTTCTAGAGCGGCAGAGCAACGATTGGGTACGGCGGCTGTATGAATTCATGAATGTCCAGAAAAACCTCCACTCGCAAGCTAAGGAGGAGTGGCCTCTATTGCGTTTGTCCGACGGGCGGCACGTCGTTGCATACAAAGACGACGTAGTTCAAGCCTATTTGCCCGGAAAGCAGACCAATTTTGACACCGTCCATCAGGAAGTATGTTCTACCGATGAATCACGTCAGTTCCTGAGGGCGATTGGTCTTTCCCCCCCGGACCCTGTGGATGACATCATTCGAAACATACTGCCTAAATACTGCGAGGAAAACATAGATGTCGGCGCGGCCGACTACGCGGAAAACATCACTCGCATTGTCGATGCCTTTCAGACCGACTCCACCAAACGGCACGAGGAGCTGGTAGCTGCGCTCTCCGAAACATACTTCCTTGCCACGGTAGACGCCAAAACTGGAGAGTCGTGGTGGGCTATGCCCAGCGAAGCTTACCTCAGAACGGATCGTTTGTCTTCTCTATTTGATGGTGTAGAGGGGATTTTGTTCGTGGATCAAGAATACGAATGTCTCCGTGGTGAGAACGTGCCGAGCATGTTGGAAGCATGTGGCGCAAGCAGTTACCTTCGGAGCGAAGAGATTGAATGCACGCTCTCAGAGAATGAGTTGCGAGAAATCCGACGAAAGGCAGGGCTAGAGAGGAAGACGTGGGGGATGCCTTCGGATTTCTCCTTGCGTGGAGTCGACGTGCTCCTCGACCATATGGCTGGTCTCTCTCCGAATGCCCGACAGACTCGGGCAGCAACGCTGTGGGAGGCGCTGGCGGATGTGGCAGATCGGACACCCGGAGCGTTCGCCGGAACGTATGTGTGGAGCTATTCCCACGAATCAAAGAGGGCCACCTTCGACGCCGCATTCGTACGGCGGCTCAATGAGGTCGCTTGGGTGCCTGCCGGTGATGGGGAGTTTCGCACTCCGAAGGAGGTGTCATTCGAGACGCTTAGGTGGCACGGCGGCCCGCTTCTGTTATCCAAGATTCGGTTCAGGCCGGCAGCAATAGACCTGCTCGCCAAGGAAGTAGCTATTGAGCCAGAAGTCCTATACTTGCTCAAGGAGCACGGCATTACGAGTATGGCGGCCGCCCTCGAGCGTTTGGGGCTGGCGGGATATGATGAAGACGATGGAACTAGCGACGTAAACTCCGCTAAAAGTGCTGTCGCTGCGCTAGGGGTTGGGGCACCCTTCACTCCTTCGGTTGAAGACTCTAGCGCCATTCAAGACGATGCCGAGCCCGACCGCGGGGCCGTTGATTATTCAGGCCATCGTCGCGAGAATGCCGGGGTACGGGATGGACGCAGAGGCGATCGGACCGGGAGCGGCGTAAGGCCGGGGGCCAATAAGGGAGCTACCGTATCGGGCGGGGATAGACCCTTCATTTCCTATGTGGCGGTTGACGGGAATGGCGGCGTGGAAGATCCCGACGGGCTGGTTCACAAAGAACGCATGGCGTTGGAGGAGGCCGCAATCAAGCGGATTCTGAACCGCGAGCCAAGCTGGCAGAGGACATCCATAAACAACGAAGGATTCGATCTAGTCAAGGTTGCGGAAGGCCAGCCTGCTAGCTGGTGCGAGGTGAAGGCCATGAAGGGCGACCTCGAAGGACGTCCCGTAGGGCTCTCCCGCGCACAGTTCGATTGCGCTCGCGAGTATGGTGATGCCTACTGGCTGTATGTAGTGGAACGGGCGGGCACTGAGGATGCTCGCATCGTCCGTATTCGGAACCCTGCTGGCAAGGCGCGAACTTTCACCTTCGACAAGGGCTGGCTCGCCGTGGCGGAGTAGGATTGACGATGGTAGTTGCCGCATCCGACATCGACATCATGATCCAGCAGGGCGAAGGCACCACGCTGGAGTTCAAGGAGACGCTCTCGGCGGGCTTCGCACGGGCGTTGGTGGCACTGGCGAATACCATCGGGGGCCGGATACTGCTTGGCGTGGCCGACGATGGCACGGTGAAGGGCGTCAAGGACGGCAACGTCCTGCGCGCCCGCGTTCAGGACATCGCTCGCAACTGCGACCCGCCAGTGAAGGTGCGGGTGAAGCCAATGGATGGAGTCCTCTTGGTGCATGTGCGGGAAAGCGATGCCAAGCCGGTGCAGTGCAGCGACGGCTTTTTCTGGCGTCAGGGCGCGGTGACGCAGAAGCTTAGCCGTGACGAAATCCGGGACTTCTTCCGCGAGGAAGGGGTGATCCGGTTCGACCTTTCGCCCTGCCCCCGCTTCAGCTACCCGGAAGATTTCGACCGCGACAAGTTCGACGCCTGGCTGCGGCTATCCGGCATCACCAATAGCCCGTCGATGGAGGATGTGCTGGTCAACATCGAGGTAGCCGAGCGGGCCGGCGACCGCCTGCTGTTCCGCAACGCCGGTGTGCTTTTCTTCGCCAAAAAGGTGCGCCGCTTCTTTTCGGAGGCCTACATCACCTGCCTGCTTGGCAGGGGCACGGATAAGGTGCATATCCTAGACCGTAAGGACTTTGACGGCGGCATCGTGGCGGACATCGAAGACGCCATGCGCTTCATCGAGCGCAACACCCGCACCGCTTACCGCATCGAAAGCCTGAGGCGGCAGAACATCCCAGAGTATCCGATGGAAGCCCTGCGCGAGGCGATCACCAACGCCGTGATGCACCGCGATTGGTTTCTCCAAGGCGCCAACGTCTTCGTCGAACTGTACGCCGACCGCATTGAGGTGATCAGTCCCGGCAGCCTGCCGAAGGGCGTGACCTTGACCGATCTAGGCCACAAGAGCCTGCGGCGCAACCCGCTCGTCGCCGACCTGCTGCATCGCATCGACTTCATAGAGAAGGCGGGCACAGGCATCCGGCGCATCCGCGATGGCGCGAAGGCCGTGGACTGCCCGGAACCAGAGTTCGAGGCCGACAGCTTCGTTACGGTGACCTTCCGGCCCAACCCGGAGGTGCGACAAGCCGCCGGGGGAGAACTGGAAGCCACCCCGGAAGCCACCCCGGAAGCCACCCCGGAAGCCACCCCGGAAGCCACCCCGGAAGCCACCCCGGAAGCCACCCCGGAAGCCACCCCGGAAGCCACCCCGGAAGCCACCCCGGAAGCCACCCCGGAAGTCGGCTTGGAAGTCGGCTTGGAAGTCGGCTTGGAAGTCGGCTTGGAAGTCGGCTTGGAAATTCGACTGCTAGGGGTGATGTCGGGTGAAATGACTAGACGGCGCCTCCAAGAAGCGCTTGATCTGAAAGATGATGAACATTTCCGTAAAGTCTATCTGACACCCGCCCTTGAGGCTGGCCTGATCGAAATGACCATCCCGGACAAGCCACGCAGCAGCAAGCAGCGATACCGCCTGACGCCCGCGGGAAGCGAACACCAGAAACGAATCGGAGACGCCCGATAATGGCGAAGATCGACGTCACGAAGACCGAGCTGGTCTGGCCCGGCAAGTACAACGATGACGGAACGCCCAAGGAAGTTCCGCGAGTCAACCTGCCGTTCCAGATCATCGAGACCGTCAACGAGAGCCGCGCCACGCGCGAGGCAGAGCACGAAGGCGTGCAGGCATCGCTGTTTGACGTTTACGAAGGTAATGAGGGTGACACCTTCGAGGAAGGATGGAAGAACAAGCTCATTTGGGGCGATAATCTGTTGGTGATGGGTTCGCTTCTGGAGAAGTTTGCCGGGAAAATCGACCTGATCTATATAGATCCGCCGTTCGCTACAGGGGCAGATTTCTCGTTTGCAACGCAGGTGGGTGAATCCGTGGATCAGTTAGTAAAGAGAGCATCAACCATTGAAGAGAAGGCCTATAGAGACACTTGGGGCGGTGGCCTCAATACATACGCCGGCATGATGATGGATCGTCTAGCGGTCCTCCGAGAGCTACTTTCTTCGGAGGGTAGCATCTTTCTGCACTGCGATTGGCATGTAGGATATCTTCTAAGAGCTATCGCCGACGAGGTGTTTGGAACTACGAACTTTCTGAATGAGATAATTTGGTACTACTACAATAAGTTCCAAGGAAATGTGAATAGATTTGCTTCCAATCATGACATCATTCTTTGGTATCGCAAAGGAGAGCATTACAAATTCACTGCGCAGAAGGAAAAGCGCTTGGAAGGTACCGTTAGGCAGCTTGTGCGCAAATGGGACAAGGCAAAGGGCGCGATCGTAAACGTCAAAGGACCCGACGGCAAGGTGCTATACCAGGAGACCGACGAAAAGACTGTTGATGACGTATGGAGACTCTCGATGCTCCAACCCGCCGATTTGAAAGAGAACATGGGATTTCCGACCCAAAAGCCAGAGGCGCTATTGCGCCGAATTGTGGAGGCAGCTTCTTCTCGTGGCGACCTTGTCGCCGACTTCTTCTGCGGATCGGGCACGTCTCTTGCGGTGGCAGAGAAGCTAGGCCGGCGCTGGATCGGCTGCGATCTTGGGCGTTGGGGCGTTCACATCAGCCGCAAGCGCTTGCTTGGCATTGAGAACTGCAAACCTTTTGAAGTGCTTAACCTCGGCAGGTACGAGCGGCAGTATTGGCAGGGCACAGCGTTCGGTGAAGGCCACTTGGTAGGGATCACGGAAACCGCCCTTTATGAGTACCTCGCTTTCATCCTCCGACTCTACGGCGCTCGCCCGGTGTCCGGCCTAACACATCTGCACGGGAAGAAAGAAAGGGCGATGATTCACATAGGTGCGGTGGATGCGCCGGTGACTATCGATGAGATTGCTTCTACGGTAGAGGAATGCGTCAACCTGAAACAGAAGGAACTGCACGTCCTCGGCTGGGAGTGGGAGATGGGCCTTCAGAGTCTCGTGGTCCAAGAAGCAAAGAACAGGGGCGTGAATCTCGTACTCTTACAAATCCCACGCGAAGTGATGGAGCAACAGGCCGCCGACAAGGGTGATGTTCGTTTCTTCGAACTCGCCTACTTGGACGCCTCGATCGAGAAACCGAAAGAAAAAGAAAATGTTGTTCAAGTGACCCTCAAGGATTTCGTCATCCCCAACGCCGAACTCATTCCGGACGAAGTGCGGAGCAAGGTCGGGAAGTGGTCGAATTACATCGATTACTGGGCGGTCGATTGGGATTTTCGGAATGACACTTTCATGCAGGGATGGGTGACCTACCGCACCCGCAAGGACCGGACGCTCTCCCTCGCGTCCGACCCACACACCTATGAGAGGCCCGGCCGGTATCGAGTGCTGGTCAAGGTGATCGACATCTTCGGCAACGACACATCACAGGCATACGATGTCAAGGTGTAAGACAATGCCGACGCTTCATCTCGAAGAACAAAGGTGGCTGGACGAATACCAAATGCTCAACGAGCGGCACCCCCGCACGGTTTTGCGCATGGTCATATGCGGTCGAACGCAACGGAGTGACCGTTTTGTGAAACGGGACGTCTTGCTAGCGGAGCGGTGGCGGTCTGCGGCTGAAACGAACATCGCCTTCGACGGGGAGGCGAAGTAGTCATGGCCAAGGCTGTCGTCGCCTACGACAAGGATCTGCCGGGAATTCCGAACCGCCGGCCGTGGGAGCCGCCCGTTTCCTACTTGGTCAAGGATGACGACGCACCGACCGGCTGGCGCGAGGACGACTCCGGCCGCCGGCCAAGCCGGCTCTTGCTAGTGCCAAAGATTCGCGACGCGGTGGACGCTTGGCGCGACGGCGGCTATCCGGGCGCCTCCGAAGTTACCCGGCGTTTATTCGAATACTGGTTCGAGGAGGATCACGAGGTTGCCGGCTTCGATGCGCCGTTCCGGTACCACTTCTGCCAGCGCGAAGCGATCGAGACGCTGGCTTGGCTGGTGGAGGTTGCCGGCCAGAACGACACCAAGGCACTCATTGAAACCCACGGAACGATCGTTCAGAGAGACCTGATCTCAAAGAACATCGAGTTTCAGACGACGGTGGAGGGGAGGCGTCAGCTTCGCCGCTACGTCCCGGAACTGGAAGCGGAAGGTGTGCAGGATCTACCGCCCGAAAACCTGCGCCGGTTCGCTTTCGAGATGGCCACAGGTTCGGGCAAGACTTGGGTGATGGCTATGGCGGTCGTCTGGTCCCGTCTCCACAAGCAGCGCATACCCGGCTCGGATCTCTCCACCAACTTCCTCATCGTGGCACCCAACGTGATCGTGTATCAACGGCTGGAAAAGGACTTCGCGAACAACCGGATATTCCACGAATTGCCGTTGATTCCCCCAGAATGGAAGGGCAGCTTCTCACAGAAGGTGATCCTCCGCGGGGAGGCTGCCGAGCCGGACCCGTCTGGAAACCTCCTCCTCACCAATATCCACCAGCTCTACGAGTCACGAGACCAAGAGTGGATGCCGGAGAACGCCGTCGAGGCGCTTCTGGGCAGAAAACCGGCGCAGGACATCGCGTCATCCGATCAGCGCTCCATGTTAGAGCGGGTGAAATCGCTGAAGGACCTCGTCGTGCTGAATGACGAGGCGCACCATGTCCACGACGAAAAGCTGGCTTGGAGCAAGTCTTTGCTGGCGATCCATCAGGCGATGCCCAACGGCATCAGCGCGTGGTTGGATTTTTCGGCCACCCCGAGGGACCAGAAAAAGATGTATTTCCCCTGGACGGTCGTGGACTATCCGCTGGCGCAGGCCGTGGAAGATCGAATCGTCAAGGCACCCCTCATCGTGACCGGGGAAGCCAATCGAAATCAGCCGACCGAAGACCCTGATGGGGTTACCAAGGACAACGTGGCGGAGAAGTACGGCTACTGGCTACAGGCTGCTGTCAAGCGCTGGAAGGAACATCGGAAAGTGTACAGGCGGTTGGACATCAGGCCGGTGCTCTTCATCATGGCGGAGAAGAACAGCTACGCCGACGCACTGGGCGAACATCTGTGGAAGACCAAGGAGTTCGGTTTCAAGAAATCCGAGATACTCGTCATCCATACCGACTCCACGGGTGAGATCAGGAAGGGAGACCTCGAAAAAGCGCGGCAGGCGGCGCGGGACATCGACAAGGCCGAGAGCGGGATCAAGGCCATCGTCAGCGTGATGATGCTGCGCGAGGGATGGGATGTGCGCAACGTGACGGTAGTGCTGGGGCTGCGGCCGTTCACCGCGAAGGCCGAGATACTCCCGGAACAGGTGATCGGCCGCGGGTTGCGCCTGATGTCCCAGGTGAGCCCGGATCGGACGCAGACCCTAGAGGTGCTCGGCACGCGCAACCTGCTCAACCTCCTGCGCAACCAACTAGCGGCGGAGGGCGTCGGCGTCGCGAGCACACCGACCAATCCGCCGCCGCCGATCATTATCGAGGCCGTGCGGGAACGGTTGAAGTACGATATCGCCATTCCCATCACCAAGCCAAGCCTGAGATACGACCACTACAAGCTATCGGGGCTGGATGTGCAGTCCCTCCAACCGATATTCGACCAAGAGGAGCTCGAAGAACCGTTCCGGATCACGTTGAAGCTGGAATTCGCCACGACGGACACCGACGTGCATCAAGAGGACATCGCCGGCAGCCTGCGACCCGTCCAAGAGCTTCTGGCGGATTTGACCAATCGAGTTGCTGCCAAAGCAGGTCTGACCAATCGCTTTGCCGAGTTATACCCAATGATACGCGACTACCTAACGAGTCGTTGTTTCGGCCGAGAGATCGAATTGGATGACGACGTCCCGCGCTCCCATATAACTCGACCGGAGATCATGGAGGGCATCGCCAAATACCTCGTCCGCAAGATCGCCGATCTCACCGTCGAACGCCGCGAGATCGAATTCGAGAATCGAGACTTTAGCCTGTCCAAAACGAAACCCTTTCACTGGCGCCGTAACCTCCCGCCTCTGCGGGCAGAGAAGACCGTGTTCAACTACGTTGCCACCTACAACAACTTCGAGCGCCAATTCGCCGAGTTCCTAAACGGTGCGCCCGATATCCTGCGTTTCGCCGCCCTCGGCACCACGGAGCAAGGCGCGTCCAGCACCATCTTTCGGGTGGACTACCTGAAACCTAGCGGTGCCATCGGCTTCTACTACCCAGACTGGGTGGCGGTGCAACGCGATCTAGACGGTGAGATCGTGAACTGGGTGATAGAGACGAAGGGGCGCGTTTGGGAAGGCACCGAGGAGAAGGACGCGGCGATGCGCGACTGGTGTCGCCGCGTTAGTCAGGCCACGAGCGATGAATGGAAGTACATACGGGTGAACCAAAGCGAGTTCAAGGGCAACTTCGCGACATTCCGCGCGATGGTCTTCAAGCTCGTCGCCGCTGAGATGTTCCGAGTGCGCGACGCAAGCGGCGCGAACATGACGCACGAGGAGTTTCTCCAATGGCGTGACGAAGGGCGGCGCTAGCCCTAATGCCAGTCATCGTCGACGCTTCGGTTGCCATCGCTTGGCGTCTGCGCGACCGCGAAGGCACCACCTTTGCAGATTCCGTAATCGAAGCCGGGGAGTCCGATGAACTGATCGTTCCAGACCTGTTCTGGCACGAAGTGAGAAACGTCTTGCTGGTCGCCGAGAAGCAAGGGCGCATCGAACTTGATGCGGTGGAGAACCACTTGCAGGCCATTCGCCGGCTGCGGCCCGAAGGCGATGGCGAGCAAGACGACGAACAGGTCATCGCCCTAGCCCGTCGCCACAATCTAAGCGGCTACGACGCGGCTTACTTGGAAACGGCCAAGCGACGACGGGCAACGCTCGCGACGCTAGACCGCGAGCTCGCAAACGCTGCGAGAGACGAAGGAGTTGCGGAAGCCCGAATAACGTAAGTGACGCACCGCGACCGGTTTCTCCAAGGCACCAACGTCTTCGTCGAACTGTACGCCGACCGCATTGAGGTGATCAGTCCCGGCAGCCTGCCGAGGGCGTGACCTTGACTGATCTAGGCCACAAGAGCCTGCGACGCAACCCTCTCGTCCCGACCTGCTGCATCGCATCGACTTCATCGAGAAGGCGGGCACAGGCATCCGCCATGGCGCGAAGGCCGTAGACTGCCCGGAACCAGAGTTCGAGGCCGACAGCTTCGTTACAGTGACCTTCCGGCCCGACCCGGAGGTGCGACAAGCCGCTGGAGGAGAACTGGCAGCAATCCCGAAGCCACCGACCAAGCCACCGACCAAGCCACCGACCAAGCCACCGACCAAGCCACCGACCAAGCCACCGACCAAGCCACCGACCAAGCCACCGACCAAGCCACCGACCAAGCCACCGACCAAGCCACCGGGGAAGCCACCGGGGAAGCCACCGGACAAGTTACCGAGCAAGTCACCGAGCAAGTTCGACTGCTGCAGGCGCTGAAGCCCGCTAACCTCAACGAGCTACGGGACTTTCGACTCCTCCAACAGTCGTCACGCTGAAACCCAACTCGGTGAGTTCATAGCCGGTCTGCAAGCTGCGCGTCAGTCCCAGCGCTTTCAGCTTGCGTACGTTCGCTTTGAACACCGGAGTTGGCCAGCCTAGGGCGGGTGCGAGATCAGCGGCGCGGGTCGCTGGATTGTCGGCGATCAGCGTGAGCACGCCCACCGTCCACGGCGTGGCGCTGCGCTGGTCCATCTTCTGCAGCTTCACCCGCACTGCGTCGGACGATAACACCGGCGGACGTTTGAGATTTTCCTCGTCGGTTAGCCGGAAATCGACGCGTGTGACCGCGGCGTCGAGCGGCAGGCGCAGAAACGCCGCCAACGATTCCACATCGTCGAAACCAGCCCGCCGCACGTCTTCAGCGCCGATCGCCGAGAGGCGCACCTCACCCAGGGCGACAACCTCAACAACGCCGCCGCCGCGCAGCCGATAGACGCCGCCAACCTTGGCGTGCGGCCGTCGCCAGTGGCGGAACGAAACCGTTACGTCGCCGGCGCGAATCGCATCGCTGTTGCGCGTGGTGAACTGCAACGCCGCTCAAGCTCGCTCGGCATCGAAAGCGGCGAATGAACTGCCAGCTTCCGCGAGCCGCTTGAGCAACGGCGCTGGCCGCCAAGCGTCGCCGTACTGCTGGTGGTAGGCCAAGATGTCGCGGTAGATTTCTTGCAGGCCCACTTGGTCTGCGTAGTACATGGGGCCGCCGCGGTACCTCGGAAAGCCGTAGCCGTACACATACACCACGTCGATGTCGCTGGCGCGTTGGGCAACGCCGTCGTCCAGCAATTGAGCGCCGATGTTGATCAGCGGATAGAGGCAGCGTTTCAGCACCTCCGCATCGTCGATTTCCCGGCGTTCAATGCCCATCTCGGCAGCGGTTTCCTCAATGATCTGCGCTACCGCCGCGTCCGGCTGGCCTTGGCGGCTGCCTTGCGGGTATTGGTAGAAGCCAGCGCCGGTCTTTTGCCCGTAGCGGCCGAGTTCACACAACTTGTCTGGGATGACGGCGGTGAGCGGCTTGTCTTCGTCTTTGGTGCCAGCCATCTTGCGCGCCCGCCAGCCAAGGTCTAGGCCGACCAGATCATTCATCGCGAACGGCCCCATGTTGAATCCGAAGTCGAAGATCGCTTTGTCCACCTGTTCCGGCAGCGCGCCATGCAAGATGATTTCGCCAGCTTGCCGCGTATAGCCACCGAGCATGCGATTGCCGATGAAGCCGGGGGCATTGGTGGACATCACCGGAATCTTGCCGATCACTTTGCCAAGCGCCATGGCCGTGGCCAGCGTTTCGTTGCTCGTTTCGGCGCCGCGCACCACTTCCAGCAGTTGCATGATGTTGGCCGGGCTGAAGAAGTGCGTGCCGACGACGTCCTCGGGGCGCTTGGTCATCGCCGCCATCTGATCCAAATCCAACGCCGAGGTATTGCTGGCCAGCACGGCGCCTTCCTTCATCGTGGCGTCCAGCTTCTCGAAGATCTGTTTCTTGAGATCGAGATTCTCGTAAACCGCTTCCACCACCACGTCCGCGTCGCCGATGGCGCTGTAATCCAGCACGCCTTCGATGCGCCCCAAGCGCTCGTCGCGTTGTTCCGCGCTAATGCGGCCGCTGCGCACCATGCGTTCGTAGTTGTTGCGCACAGTGCCCAAGCCCTTGTCCAACGCTTCCTGGCTCGTTTCCAGCACTTTCACCGGAATGCCCGCGTCCGCGAAGCTCATGGCGATGCCGCCACCCATCAGTCCGCCGCCCACGGTCGCCGCGCTGGCGATGGGCTTCCTCTTCGTGTCGGCCGGCACGTCGGCTATCTTCGCGCCCTGCCGTTCCGCGAAGAACATATGAATCATCGCGGCGCGTTGCTCGTGATCGTGGCAGCGCCGGAAGTTCGCTTGCTCGGCGCGCATGCCATCGTCGAAGTCGTCGAGCTCCACCGCCGCCTTCACGGAGTCGAAGGCCATTTGGCCGTTGAACTGGCCGCGCATCCGACGCGCAAGATATGCCTCGCCAGCCTTGAACACATCTGGATTGGCGCGATCTGCGTCGATCTTGTCGCGGCGATTGCGCACCAGTGGATGCGGTGCCCGCGCCGCTGCCTTGCGCTTGGCGAAGGCGATGGCGCCGGCCACCAAATCACCTTCGATGATCTTGTCGATGATGCCGAGCTGCAGGGCTTCTTCGGTGTCGAATGGATCGCCGGAGAGGATGGCCTGCATGGCGCGTTCAGCGCCGATCACGCGCGGCAGGCGCTGCGTTCCGCCGCCGCCGGGCAAGAGGCCGAGCTTGATTTCCGGCAATCCCACCGGCGCGCCGGGCGCCGCGACGCGGTAATGGCAGGTGAGCGCGTGCTCCAAACCGCCGCCGAAGGCCGTGCCGTTGATGGCGGCGACGATGGGCTTCTCGCTCTCTTCAATGATGGCGCCAGCCGGCCGCTTCGGTTGTTCGTCTGGATTCGGTGTCTTGCCGAAGTCCCGAATGTCTGCGCCGGCGATGAACGCGCGCCCCTTGCCGGTAATCACCACCGCGCTGACGGCGTCGTCCGCCAGCGCCGTCTGCAAGTGCTGAGAAAGGTAGTAGCGCACACCCGAACTCATCGGGTTCACCGGCGGATTGTCCACGGTGAGCAGCGCGACGCCTTCACGCACGTCGTAATGCACAGTGCCCAGTAATGCCATTGGCGGCTCCTAGTAACGGATCGAAAACGCGGCGCGGCGTGGCGCGGCCAGCACAGTCGCCAGCCTGTCGAGAGCCCTGCCTTAGCCACCGCAGCCCCATGTTCCAACGGATGCGGTTCACGATGCAATGTTTGTCGCCCGGTTTCCGCCTTGACGGCCGCACGGCATCAGACGCCTGGATCGTCTCCGCGGCCACATGGAACAAGCGGGCAAGTCTCCGCGTCGCATAAGATGGCGCACTCACTTTTTGCCGAGGTCTTGCGATGCGACAGCCGCAGGCGGTGGCCGTTCAGGCGGCGAAACTGGCGTATCGGCGCGGCACTCGCTATCCGCCGCAGTTCGACGCGCCCTGCGCCGAACGGGAAAAGCGTGCCTTGGGCGATGCGTTCGGGCTGACGGACTACGGCGTCAATCTGGTGACATTGCCGCCGGGCGCGTGGTCTTCCCAGCGGCACTGGCACTCCCGAGAAGACGAACTGATCTATGTGCTGGACGGGCAGCCAACGTTGATCACCGACGCCGGCCGCACGCCGCTCGCGCCCGGCATGTGTGCCGGTTTTCGTGCCGGCGACGGCAACGGCCATCACCTCGTCAATGAGACCGACGCCCCAGTGACCTACTTGGAAGTCGGCAGCCGCCGGGACGACGACGCTGTGGAGTACCCAGACATCGACATGCACATCGCCGATCGAGGACGCGGCGGCCAGTTCAGCCGTAAGGATGGCACGCCGTACTAGCGTTCTCGCTGCGCTGCGTGGCGACCGCGGCTTGCGCTTGCAGCAAGCACGACACGCGGCTACTTTGGAGAGGGTTGGGAAGGCCGACAGGGCCGAGAAGCGCTTCAGCGGCTTTCCACAACTGGGCAGGGGCGGATGCAAGACTATCAACGGTTCTTCGACGGCCTGGCTCCACGGCTTGAAACAGCGCGGATGCTGGAGCGCGAACTAGACACGCAGCTAGCACGCCGTTTCAATGCCCTCGACTATTTGCGAACGGACGAGTTGGGGCTCTCCCGCATCGTCGCTGACTTACTGAACCCCCACGGCAATCATGGCCAAGGAGCCGCCTTCCTTAAGCTCCTGCTGGAGGGATTGCAATACTCTGCCGCATCCGAACATCTCGATCACGCCAGCGTTGAGGTCGAGGTGGAAAAGACGATCAAGGACGACAGACGGCTCGACATCTGCGTTGGCATCGGCGGCCACTGCCTAGCGATCGAGAACAAGCCCTACGCCGGCGATCAACAAGATCAGATCAAGGACTACCTTGGCTGGCTCAAGGGCCAGCGATTCAAGAGCTCCAAGTTGATCTACCTTTCCCCCAAGGGAGAACCGCCGTCACAAGAGAGCATAGAATTGGTCCACCTCGGGGCGGAGTCTGACGCGGATTCCTTCAAGATCATGCCATACCACGAAGTCGATAGGAACGCCTGGGGCGACGGCTTCGACGACTATCGCCTTGACTACACACTCACAGAATGGTTGGCAGACTGTCGCAAGAACTGCGACGTAGATCGGCTACGCTGGTTCCTGCGCGAGGCCGAGACCTTTTGTACGCGCACGTTTGGAGGACATACGGTGACGAAGAACGAATCAAGTGCCCTAAGGGATTTTGTTCTCACTGATCAGAAAAACTGGGACGTAGCCTTGACGGTATCCAGTGCCTTGCCTGAAATCGAGGAGGAGGTCTATCGGTGCTTTATAGAAGTGGTATGGAAAACTTGGCCCAAAGAGTCCTCCATGTATCCTAGCGACATCAGCTACTATAGTGCCTATGCTTCGCCTCGCAGGAAAAGCTACATGGGCATGTATAGGACTGGATGGCAGTCCTCGAAAGAGTGGAAGAGTAGAGGCTACATTCAATGCACTCAGCTACGCCTAGAAGCGGTGTCAGGCGTAAACGACTGGTACATCGGTGTTTGCTCTACTAGAGGAGAGTTGACTGATAGGGAACAGAAGGGGCGTCAGAAGCTAATCGCTGCATTACGAGAAGCCCTTGGGGCGAGCGAGAGTGAAACTGAAGAGTGGCCGTGGTGGCAGTGGATCGAAGACGAGTACCGGAATTGGGATACGCTCATTCCAGCATTGCATCAGGAATGCAAGGAGGGCACCGGCAACATAACGGACTACTTCGTCGAGAAATTCGCTGCAATCGCAAAGGCAGCGATCCCGATTATCGACGAGTACGAGGGAGCCTAGCGTTCCGTTCCAGCATCATGGGATCGTCTTCGAGCGAGCCAGACTTGAAGCTCCTGTCGGGTAATGCCGAGGCCTGCGATCCTTGGCGGTGACAGCGCTGCCAAGTCCTCGTAGAGGTCTTCCACGAAGTCGTCGCGCTCCTCGGGCGGGACTCGCGCTGCCGCGGCGTGAACTTGCTTGGCCAAGGCGTCACCGACCGCGACGTTGGCGACGATCTCGGCGATGGCCCGCCGGCGCTGCTGCCGGTAGCGCACGCGCACTGCGTCGAAGCCGGACGCTTCCACTGTGGCGTCGTATTCGGCACAGGTTCGCAGGTAGGATGCGGCATAAAGCTCCGCCATCGGCCGCGGGGACTTCAGCTCATAGATGGCGAGGACGGCGGCGGCGTAGTCTTCCCTGTCCACGGCATTGAACGCCAGCGGCACCAGATTGTGTCGTAGCAGTGGGATGTTGGCGCAGAGCCGCGACGTGCGCTTGTTGACGTCGGCGAACGCTTGCAGGTAGGCGATGTGGATGAGCAGGAACAAGCTCTGCTCGTATGGATTGGAGATGGCGGCCGCCTTTTCCGCCACCGCGCGAAGCTGACGCTGCAGGCGGGCTCGGTCTTCAAGCGGCAAGTAGGTGGACGCGCCGACACGCACCCCGTGGTCACGCACAGTGCCGCTCTCCCCCGCCGCCACCAAGCCATCCGACAGCAGGTAGTGCAATGTGAGAATCTCGTCGTCGCTCACGCCGCGTTGAATGCTCTGATCCACGAGATGGCGTATCGCCTCCTTGTGATTGACGATCATCACCGTCTCCAAATCCAGCTTGCCTTCGGCGCTCCTGCCATCGATGACCAGACGTTCTGTGTCCAGCAGCGAATAGGTGTTGCCTTCCAATCGCGACGAATGGTACGAGAGATCGATTAGCAGTCGGTTGTAGATGCGCCTGGCGTAAGTTCCGGCTGGGTCGCCGAGCGACGCTCTAGTGCCTTGTGCTTCAAGTCGCGCCACTTCATCGGCAAGAAAGTAGGCGGTGTGGTTGGGTTCATAGGCCGCTAGCCAATCCGCGTCGTAGGCCACCGGCCGGCGTTGGAAGATCGGTTGGCGGACGTAAGCCAGCGCATCAATGGCCGCTTCGCCGAACAATGGCGCCGGCGTTCGCTGTGCAGGAGCGGGAAGGCCCGCAGCGCCTTGCGTCTCGGTCGCCCTACCGAACGCATCCGCTGACGAACCCACCGTTGCACGATAGCGCGTGCCGCGCTTTCGTCCGGTTCTCTCAACGCGGCCTTCCGCTACCAACTCCGCCAACCAGCGCCGCACCGAGCGCTCCGCAAGGCCTGCCGGCAGCAAGGACATCAGTTCAGGCAGGCTCAGCGCATCAGGTTGGCTGTCAAGGCGCTCCAATACGGCCACCTTTACGGCCATTTTTCGAGCGGACATCTCAACATTTGGACTTGTTAAGGGGTTCTTTTTGGCCGTATTTGGCATGAAATGCACTGTCTGCGCCCGAATACGGCCAAAATTAACGCCGATAACGGCCAACTGCAAGTTGAAGGACACGTCAGCGGGCGTGCCAGCACTGGCCGGCCCGGCAACCATCACAACCGTTCGATCACGCGCTCCGCGAACTGCTTCGCATAGTCGCCGTCGCCCGGCACCGGGGTCGGCACGGGATGCGGCACGATGATCTCGATGGGCAGCCCCATCTCCAGAATCGCGCGCAATTGCTCTCGAATCGCCTCAAACGGGCCCACCAGCGCAAAGGCGTTCGCCGCCGTGTCCGGCAGGAAGGCCACCACATCCCCGGCGGCTTCCATGTCGCGGGCGTGGTGGAAATCCGGCCAGACGCGGCGCTTCAGCGTCGCCACCGGCTCGCCATCCCAACCTAGGCCGATGTTGGTGAAGAGCGCCGGCGAGTACTCGTAGTAGCCGGCGGCCACGGCCCGCGCGATGCGCCGCGTTCGCTCGGCGTCGTCGCCGAACACGGTGTGGAAGACGCAGCCGATGCGCACTTCGCCCGCTGGCCGACCGGCTTCCCGCTCGCCCGCCCGCACAGCGTCTACCGCCCGGCGCAGATTCTCAGGATGTATGCCGACGCGGATGAACACTCCGTCCGCCACCCGGCCGGCCATCCTGAGCGTCTTCGCGCCTTGCGCGGCAACCCACACCGGCACGGCGGCCGCATGGCGCAGCCGCGCCGGCCTAGCCGCGCGAACGGCGACTTCTTGGCCCGAATTGAGTGCGCGGATGGTTTCCACGGCGCGCTCCAACGCCGCCACCGTGGCTGGCCGCTTGCCCATCAGCCGCACGGCGGTGTCGCCAACGCCCATGCCGAGCAGCGTGCGCCCAGGTTGGATGCTGTCCACCGTGGCGATGGAGCCGGCGATCACCGCCGGATGGCGCATCACGGGGTTCTCGATCAGCGGCCCAAGCACGATGGCATCCGTCGCCTCCAATGCACGCGCGAGCATCACATAGGGATCCAGCGCCAACAGCGGCGAGGACGGGATGAAACCGTAGCGCCAACCGAGTAACTCCAAACGCCGCGCATCCGCAGCGAAGTGCGCTGGGGAGCGCAGATCTAGCCGGTTGAGGCCAAACGAAACAGGCGCACGGGTATCGCTCATCGTGTGGTTCCTAGAGGGCGACGCGGGAGTCGTTCACCATGCAGTGCCTAGCCGGCCGCCATGCGGTCGCCCAATTGACCCTGCAAGTAGGCCAGCACGCTTTGCTGGAAGTGCATCACTGGCGATTCGGCGCCCGGCCCGTTCGCCATTGGCCCCACCGCGAATCTCGGCGAATGCAAATTGCGCTGAATCTTCTCGCAAATCCACATGTCCTCGATCTGGAAGTTGCCAGACTCCAAGGGATGTTCCTTCAGCTCCTCCAAGCGCACTACTTCACCCTCGTCGCCGCCTGCAAAGACCCTGCCCCAAAACCCTTCCGGCACCCAGCTCAATGTGCGCAAGGTTGTGGTCTCCGGGCCCGTCGGCTCAATGACGGAAATGTAGAAGCCCCATGGGTTGGGCGAAAAGACCGTGAGCGGGAACAGCATGACGACGCCGGGGTAGTTTGGCGTTTCATGCCCAGGCAAGCGCTGGGCGCCGGCGCCGTCGGCCAACTGCGCCGTGAGGATGCTGCTCGCCTGCGGCGGGCCATCGCGTTCGGTGGAGTACCACATGGCGTGGCGGCCAACCCGCCGCCAGACGTTGTTGTGCGGGCGCAGCTTGCCAAGTGTGCGGTCGTGCAGGTAACCCAAGTGGTAGCCGTCCACCGCGTTTTCGTAGAACACCTTCCAGTTGCAGCGCATCTCATAGCACAACTCCCCAGCAAAACGCATGCTGCCATCGTCCAAGCGATGCGGCCAAGCATGTTCATCCAAACCCGCAATCCAAGCGTCGAACGGCTCCGGCGGGTTTGGGTGGGGATTGACGTAGACCATCCCTTGATGCACGCCAACCGCCGCGGCGTGCAATGACATGGCCGTTCGCGGCACGGAGCCAAAACACTCCTTCTCGTTGGGAACGCCACGCAAGGCGCCTTGCAGCGAATACGTCCAGCGGTGTAGGGGCAGCGCACCGCCGTGCCCAAGTTGCCCCGCCCCTCGACGAGTTCGCAGCCGCGGTGGCGGCAGACGTTGTGGAAGGCGTGCAGTTCGCCATTGGCATCACGCACGACGAACAATGGATGATGCAACACCCGGCAGGTGACGAAATCCCCCGGATCCTTGAGCCGCCCCTCCGTGGCCACCCACACCCAAGCCTTGTCGAACAGCGCGTCAAGCTCCTTGCCATACCACGCGGCGTCGAAGTAGGCGGTGCTTGGCAAACATTGTCGAGGCGCGTCGAAAACGTCTGTCATGCCAAAAACTCCTTCGGTACGGCCAGGCGCTCCGGCAGCCACGCTAATCCGCCACTTCCAAGTAGTCGAGCGCCTCATAGAGCACTTCGCTCGGCTCTTGGTTGCACAGGATGAACAAACGGTCTCGAGCGCGAGTCATGGCCACGAACAACAGGCTGATCTCCAAGTTGCGCTGCTCTTCGTGCTCCTCTACCGTCTGCCAAGCCCCACGCGCGGTTGGAAATGCGCCGGCCGAGATATCGAGCAGAAACACCACCTTGAAATCCAACCCCTTGGAGCGATGGAATGTGCCCACTTTCAGACACGAGCTGGGGCTGCCCTTCAGCTGGAGCAACGACACCGCTCTGATTCCCGAGCGGCCGAGCCGATTAATGACCCGCCCTCCTAAGTTACCCGTTGCCACGAGCACAGCGATGTCGCCAAAGTCGAGCGGGCTGTTCTCGCAGAGCAGCCGTACCTGTTCCGCCACATAGTCGATCTGCGTATCCACTTCGCCCCGACACGCCAAGATCGGTCTGTTGCCCGTTAGGACGGGCGCCGTTTCCGCCTCGCCGCGCAGGAATTCGTCGCCAAGATCGTTCACTGGCTCCGCGCCGGCGGCTGCCATCGCGGCGGCCACGATCTCTTGAGTGTTGCGGTAGTTGACGCGCAGCACGGTGCTGTTGCCGCGCACGTCCAAACCGGCTTGAGCAAGGGTGAAGCCGCCTGGGTAGATTTTCTGAGCGCCATCGCCAACGATGAGCAATGCATCAGCAGGCATGTTGCCATCGCGGTCGCTCACGAGCGCCTGCACCAACTGGAGTTTCACCAGCGAGAGATCTTGTGCTTCATCGATCACCGCGGCGCGGTACATCGGTTCGCGCCCGCGCGCGAAGTCCCTGGCGCGGCGAGCGACATCCGCAAAGTCCTCCACGCCGGCTTCGTCTAGCTGCTTGTCCCAAACCTCAAGCAACGTCCATACCTGCTCGCGCATGGGTGCTGTGAATCGCGTCCGGCGTCCCGTGCGTTCCATGTACAAGTACTCCGCCAAGGAATCGACGCCCCTTCCCTTGAGCACTGCTTGGAGTTCCTCGCGAAGATAGGGGCCGGCCACACCATGCAGTGGCGTGTTCGGGCGAACCACGGCTCTGAATGCCGAATTGAATGCCTTTTTCGCGGCGTTGGGGTCGTTGCGCGATGGCTGTCCAGCACTTTGGCATAATTCAGATGCCAATTTGTCTACATTGACGAAGTGAACGCCGCCTTCCACCCGGCTGGGCAATCTGCCGTATAGGTCCTCAAGCAGCGGCGGCAAGGTCCTTATGTAGGTGGTGAACAGCACCGGCGGACGCTCGCCGTGAGCATCTGCCTTGTAGCGTTTGGCTAGCACTGCGGCGCGATGCAGGGCGACTACGGTTTTGCCCGTGCCGGCGGCGCCCCGCACTCGAGCCGGGCCACTGAAGCGACGTTCTACCAAAGCACGTTGATCGGGGTGGAGGAAGATCATCCACTCTTCGATCGGGGCCGCCATAAAGCGCTCGAACTCTTCAGCCGTCAAAAGCGACGAAAGGCCGCCGAGCGCGCCGCGTTCGACAATCGCAGTTCGGAAACGATCAGCCTCGGCCTGTTCGTCGTTGAAGAGTCGGTTCTGCCGCAACTGCTCCGGGGTAGATTCCATGCACTCCACAACAAAATCGAGCTGCTCGTTGCTGATGGCCGGCCAAACATCAAGCAGCGTGTCCTGTGTGGCGCGGCGCAGCTTGCTGATCTCGTCTTCGTCGAATCCCGCTTGGGCGAGTTCCGCGGCGCTCCAGTGTCCGAGGATGGATGGGACGTCGTGCGCCGGCTCGAGCACGGTGGATGTGGGAGTTGCTATCGATTCATCGCGGACTTCGCCCGCTGGTCGCACGATGTCGTCGTTGGCTTCCGGCAACCTGCTTGCGTCGGCTTCCGGCAGGACGCGCATGAGGCCCGGGCGTCCATCGGGGGGCACGACAAAGTTGTTTCGGTTCGCCAGCCGGTAGATGTCGTCGTGGTGGCCCGCTCGGAGCACGACCGTCACATCGCCCTGCTGGGCAAGCAGTATCCGCAGTTCCTGCGAGGCGCGGATGCTACAAAGGCGTCGGCGACGCGAACCACCGCCGAGCCGTTCCAAGTTCAGCGAGGGGTGGTCCGGTGACTTCTGGTAACGGACGATCGCCCGGATCGCTTGCGCCTGCTCTTTGGGCGTCAGGCTAATCAGGGAGGGGTGATACTTGTGGTCGAAGGAAATCTCCATTCAAGGTGCGCATCGTGGGGACACCTTGTGAATCCTAACAGCCCCATCTGCGGGTGCGGCGATGAACTGCCTTCACCTGCCCAGCCACTCGGCGGCGCTAGGCGCTCCTGTAGGGGCAAGGTCGAGCGGATTTAGGCACATACAGAGGATGCGCGGGGCAACCGCGCTTTGTGGTCCGTAGCGCCATCACCGGGGCGATGATGGGCAGCACCGCCGCGGCGCGTTTGAGGTGGTCGCCGTGATTCCCCCATGCGGCCACGACCGTGGAGGTGTCCGGATGCCCGACCACCCAACGCAATACCTCATCGTTGCGCTCGCCGATGGCTTGCTCGCCTTGCCGGAGCAAGTCTCTGGGACGGGTCGCCCGCAACGCAAAGAGATTCACCACGGTGAGCTCCCGGTACCCCCACTGTTGGGCGAACGCGATGCAACGTCGGATGGTGGGATCGTCGTTGGCGTCATCGGCAGTGGATGGGTTCAGCATCACGAACACCAAGCCCGCCTTGCCAGTGTCAGCCACGTCTCGGTGCAGCCAATAGCGGTAGCGCTGGCCACGCGCGGCGTCTTCCATCGGCACGGCCGGGCAGATCACGGCGGCAACATCAGCGCCTCACGCCGCCCAAAACGCCGGCGCCTATCCCTGCTGCCGCGCAATCTCGTCCTCCACGTCGCGCAGCTTGTCCTTGCCGAAGAAGAGTTCGTCGCCAACGAAGAAGCTCGGCGAGCCAAAGACGCCACGCGCAACGGACGCCTCGGTGTTGGCGATCAGCCCTGCCTTCACTTCCGGGTCTTGGATGCCAGCCATGATCCGCTCCGCCGGCAGGTCGGATGCGGTCAAGGCGGCGGCGATGATCTCGGCGTCATCCATCTTCTTCGGCTCTGCCCACATGTGCCGATACACGGCGTCCACATAAGTCGGCAAGAAGCCCTCTCGCTCCGCGAACACCGCGCCGCGCATGATTTGCAGGGTGTTGACGGGAAAGTGCGGGTTGGAGCGGTATTCAGTGATGCCGTGCCGGCGCACAAACCGCTCCGTTTCGATGCCTTGGTATTCCGGTTTGTTCTTGATGCCGTTCAGGGACACCATCGGCGAGACGTTGTTGGTGGCCTTGAAGACACCGCCCAGCAACACCGGCACATACTTGAAGGCCACCCCGGTGCGCGCCTCGATGGCCGGAATGACGAGGTGCGACAAGTATGCGTTCGGGCTGCCGAAATCGAAATGAAACTCCACGTTCACCGGCATGGCTCGTGATCCTCCCTCTCCAGTTGTTCGCGTGACAGGCACATTCTACGCATGATGCTCTGTTGCGGAACGTTAAAGTGAGCAACAGCGGACACGGCTCTTGGAAGGGAGGGATGCCGATGGACCAAGCCAAGTACGAGATTCTCCGCTGCATGGCGGGCATGATCAGCAGAGAGGGGACGGTGCCCGGCGTGCCTCCGTTCGATGAGGAGGGCATGGAGCTGCTGTTCGACATGATGGCTGCGGTGGGCGAGTTCACGATGCAGCAGCAACCCGGCGACGACCCGGACAGCGTGTTCACCATATTGATCAGGGCCGACGGGCTGGTCGATTGGCTGCGCCTGCCAGAGCGGCTCGTTGACAACGGCAGTTCCGTCGCCGTCTCGGAACTTGGGCTTTGATGTGGGCGAACGCGGCGCCGAGCGGCGCCCGCGGGCGGGCTGATATGCTTTTCCTCATCACCTTGATTCAGAGGAGCTGCCGTGATTGACAATCCCGATGGTGCCGGGACTGAACCCCTCATCGCTGACGCCGACTTGGCCGGCCGCGGCGCCCGGCTCGGCGCCTACGTGCTGGATTGGGTGATCGTCGGCGCGATCTCCATGGTCGCCGTGTTCAGCCTAGGCTGGTTCAACGAAGTCGCCGCCGGGGACGCCGGCGCTGCGGCGCGAACCGCTCTCGTTGCGCTGGCGGCGTACGGCGCCGTGAACGGCTATTTCCTCGCGCAACGTGGGCAAACCGTTGGCAAGATGGCCGTTGGTGTGCGCGTCGTCAGCGGCAAAACGGGAGACATCGTGCCGGTGTGGAACTCCTTCGGCCTGCGCGTGGTGTTCGTGCAGCTCGTCTTCCAAATCCCCATTGTGGGGATGCCCATCGCGTTGGTGAATGCCCTGTTCATCTTCGGCGAACGGCGGCGGTGCCTGCACGACTTCCTAGCTGGAACCCTCGTCGTGGACGCCAACCGGGCCAGACCGGACGCCGACGATGCTTGGCCTTAGCCGCGGGGCATCTTCGCCACGCGGCCGGCGCCAGCCAACCTAGCCGAACGTCACCGCGTCACTTGCGTGGCCGGCTGGCGCGACGATCACTGCCGCCAGTGCGATCTGGCCGCCCTGCGCCGCCATCGGCCGCGCCGCATCAATCCGCTTCCGCGGCGCGCACGAAGGTGCCCGAACCCGCCGCCGGCGCCGCGCCCAGGCGATACGGCTGCCAGTGCAGCGCGGTGAGGCCGGGCTCGTCGGCATCCACGTCCGTCGCCTGCACGGCGATGCGCGCGGTGTGCCATGGGCTGCCGTGTTGGGCATCTAGGAACGCGCCAGACACCTTCGCCTCCACGTCGTAGCCGGCAGCAGTGCGCCGGGTGCGCCACTCAACCGCCGCCCGCGACGCATCCAGAAACCCGATGCTGCGATCTTCGGCCACTTGGTCGCCGGGGGTCATGTAGTCCAGCGCGAGACGCGCCAAGTCGCCGGCTTCAATGGCCGCGTAAAGGGACAGATTGCGCGCGCGCTCCGGCGCCGGGCGGGCATCGACGCTCAGCAGCACATGGTCTTGGTAACGCGCCGTGTCCCACGGCAGCGTCGGCACGCTATCGTCCACCACCCGCGCCGCGAAGTAGATGTCGCCGCCGGATTCCCGCAAGGCGAAGCGATAGGAGATGTCCTCTGGCGCGGTGCTCGACGCCAACACATCCCCCTGCCGGTCCACCACGAACGGCAGCGCTGGCCAATCCCCAAGGTCTCCATCCACCGTGGGCGCGGCGCCGGCGGGCAACATCATGCGCCCGGCCGGCAACAGCGCGGAATGCATGTCGAAGACGATGGGCCGCTCGCCGAGACGCGTGTTGAGCGACCAAGTGACGCGCCCCGCCACCACGGACGCCCACGGCAACGGCTCGACGCTGGCCGCGAGCTCCACTGCCACCTCCGCCATCTCGCCAGGCGCCAGCGTCAGGGGCGCGATGTCTCCCACATGGCGCAGCGTCGGGCCCGCCGCCACCGTCGGCGTCACCGCCAGCGGCGCGTCGCCCGCATTGCGAATCTCGAAGGTGACGGAGCCGGACTCAAAGGCATCGCCGTCGAAGAGTTGCGCCGTGGAAGTGACGCCACCCGCCAGCGCTGCAACCGCCTCGCGCGATTCGGCGGTGACGACGTTCTCATCCGTGATGCCATCCAACAGCAGGTTGGCGATGCGCGGGCCATCCGCCGTCATCGTCACCCACGCCACATGGTCGAACTCGCCGAACAGCGGCCCGCGCAGGCTGCTGCCGCCGCCGGTGGTGCCGAGGGTGAAGTATTTGCGGTTGTTGCGCACATGCTTCACATAGCGATGGAAGTGGCCGGCGAACACGGTGTAATCGCGTTCGCCGAGCATCGCCTCCACGCGCGGCCAATCGCCGCGCACGCCGTCGCGGTAATCCCACAGCGGCTGATGCACGAGGATGATCGTCCAGCGCGGCTGCGGGTGGTCCGCCAACACGCCTTCCAGCCAAGCTAGCTGCTCCGCCTGCGTCCACGGCCCCGGCACTGGACTGGCCGGGTCGCTCACCATGCCAAAGAGTTCCGAGTTGAGCGCGACGAAGAGCACGTCCTTGTAAACGAAGTGGTAGTACGAGGGGCCGAACCGCGCCCGCCACGTTTCGGCCATCACGGCATTGCTCATGTCGTGATTCCCCGCCACATGGAAGAACGGTGTTTCCAAAGCGTTCACGAACCCGGCGAACTCGTCCCATTCGCGGTCTAGCTGCGCCTGATCTTCCGTGTACCCCTCGATGAGGTCGCCAACGCTCACAACGAACGCCGGCTCCAACAGGTTCACCTTCGGCATGGCCGCCGGGAACACGCCGGGACGCTCGCCGCCAGTGCGGTCTGTGACGATGACGAAGTGGAAATCCTCCGGCGCATCGTTCGAGGCAAGGCTCGTCCACGGCGTTGCGGCTTCTTCCGTGGCCGCATCGATTTGCGTGGACGCTGCGCCAGAGCCGGACGGCTCCCCCGCGTGGCCAGCGGCGGTGAGCGCGCCAAAGGCAAGCGGCAGGCCCACCGCGATGGGCCCGAAGCGGGTGCGAATTGAAAGGAACATCGGGTGGCGTCCAGCGGCGCGTGGAGACGCGATTCTAGACCAAGGATGCGACACCGGCGTCACACAGCGGACGCGGCGCTCGCCCCGCCGCCCAAGGGCGGCCACGCCCGGCTGCGGTATAGTCGCCGCATGATCCGCATGATCGTGGACTGCGACCCGGGGCATGACGACGCCATTGCCCTCATGTTGGCGCATCGCTGGGCGGATGTGCGCGCAGTCACAACGGTGTCTGGCAACGCGCCGCTTGCGGCGACCACCGAGAATGCGCTGCTCGTCATGGGGCTGTTGGATGCCGACACGCCAGTGTATGCCGGGGCAGATCGGCCGCTGGTCGCCGAGGCGCGGCATGCTACCGCGGTGCATGGCGAGTCTGGCCTTGAAGGGGCGCGGCGCTTCGATCATGGCCGCGCCGTCGCCGATGGCCACGCGGTGGATCAGCTCATCGCGCTCGCGGACGCAGACACTTGGGTGGTGGCGCTCGGGCCGCTCACCAATCTCGCCCTCGCCATCGAGCGCGACCCGTCTTGGCCGCAGCGCGTGGCGGGCATTTCGCTGATGGGCGGCAGCACCTCTTTCGGCAACGTCACGCGGGTGGCCGAGTTCAACATCTGGGCAGACCCAGAGGCCGCGGCGCGGGTGTTCGCGTGCGGCGCGAACATCATCCAATGCGGCCTCAACCTCACCCATCAGCTCTGCACGGGCGACGCCACCACGCGGCGCCTCAGCGCCCGTGGAACGCCCGTTGCCACGTTCGCCGCGGACATCTTGGCATCTCTCCACGAGCGCCTGCGGCAACTGGTTGGCCGCGATGACGCCCCGCTGCACGACCCTTGCGCGGTGCTCGCGCTCACCCACCCGCATCTGATCGAGACGGCCTCCCGCGCCGTAAGCGTGGAACTGCGCGGCGACTTGACGCGCGGCATGACCGTCACCGACGAACGCACGTCGCGCCGCCGTGACGCGCCGAACGTCAACGTGGCCTACCGCATCGACGCCGAGCGGGCGATGGATGTGGTGCTTGAGGCGCTGCTCGCATGACGCCAGCAACCAATCATGAGGCCCAAAGCCATGGCAAGCACTGACACCGCCGACATCGTCATCGTCGGCGGCGGCATCACCGGCGCAGCGACAGCCTACTACCTTGCCGAGGACAACCTGCGCGTCACCATCGTCGAACGCGATGACATCGCCGCCCACGCTTCCGGGTTCGCCTTCGGCGGCCTCTATCCCCTCTCCGGCGCCGGCATTCCGGGCCCCGCCCAGGCCCTCGCGCTGCGGTCCTTTGCGCTGCATCAGGAGTTAGCCGAAGCGCTGCCGGCACAGACGGGCGTCGACATCGGGTTTCGCTCGCGGCCGAACCTGCACCTCGCCTTCTCGGATGCGGAAGCGGCGGCGCTTAACGACGAATCGAGCCGGATCAACGGACATTCGGGCTTCTCGGCAGAGTGGCTGGACGCCCCGCAAGCACGGGAAGTCGAGCCGCGCATCTCACCAGCGGCGCAAGGCGCCATGCTGTGCCGCGGCACGTCGGAAGTGGAAGCGGCAGGGCTCACGCACGCCCTCGTGCAGGCTTCCGGCGCCACCGTGCGCGGCGTTGAAGCCACGGCGGTGGCGCGCGAAGCGGCGGGCGGGCTGCGCGTGAGCCTCGCCAATGGCGACGCGGTGGCTTGCGGCGCCGTTGCACTGGTGCAAGGGCCGTGGCTCGCAAGCGGCGCGCAGTGGCTCGACGCCGCGCTGCCGATGACGCCGTTGAAGGGCGAGATCGTCCGTTTGGCCGCCCCCGGCGCACCCGTTGAATGTTCCATTGTTTGGGGCGACAGCTACGCGACGACGAAGCGGGATGGCCTGTTGTGGGTCGGCGCCACCGAGGAGGCCGCCGGCTTCGACGAAGCCCCGTCGCAGGCCGGCCAGGAAGCGCTCATCGGCGTGGTGGGACACTTGCTGCCGACGCTGGCGGGCGCTGAAGTGATCAAGCACACGGCTTGCTTGCGCCCGATGACGCCGGATGGCCTGCCCATCGTCGGACCGCTGCCCGGCGTCGACGCTGCGTTTGTCGCCGGTGGCGGCGGCCGCAAGGGCATTCTGTACGGGCCGATGCTCGGCAAAGCGTTGGCGGACTGCATCGCCGGACGCGCGCCAGCGCCGGCCATCGCACCTTGCTCCCCTAGCCGTTTCGAGGCGGCGCCCCAATCGCCTTAAGATGCCTCGAAGCGGTCGGTGCACAGCCGCTGGACCGCCCAATTCGCACCCCCGAAACCGCGAGCTTGGCACCGGCAAAGCGGCAACGCCCCCTTAGCGCCAACGCCAATCAGCGCTGGTGCAATGCTTGACAATTCCCACTCGCAATGCGCAGCCAGCCAATCTGTCTCGCCACGCCCATCATCGAGGAAGTGATCGTCACAGCCACCTACCGCGAGACCAGGCTGATGGACACGCCCCAAGCGGTCAGCGCCGTCACCGACGATTTGGTGGAGGACCTGGGCGCCCAAAGCATGGAGGACATCTACACGATGGTGCCTAGCTTGAGCATGTGCCTTTCCTATGTGATGAACAGGATGAGCAATTCGTTGTTAGGCGACCCCCGCGCCAAGTCGCGCCAAGCAATGTGGGCAGCGCCACATACGACCGTTTGGACTAGACGGTTGCCGGATTGGCGGGGCAGCCTTGGCGGTGGGCACGGCACTTGGCGACATCCGCGCAGGGCTGCCGGCGCCGCCGCCACTCTGCGCGGGCGTCTGCGCCGCTAGCTGGCGCGGCGCTCGCCTCGCCCTAAGCGCTTAAGCGTCGTTGGCTGCCGATGTCGGCGCCGCCGTGAGCTTGCGGATCCAACCGTCGCCCTTGGTCAACAGATACAGCTCGCCGTCGCCGTCGACGCCAAGCCGCGCATCCACGCGCCGCGAACCGTCGAACCGGTAGGTGTTCGGGAAGCCGGCCACATCGCGCAATGGGATCTCTTCGTCATCGATCAGGATGCGCACCTCCTCAATGGGCGTGCCGCCATCCTCGGCTAGGTTGCCGGCGTCAATGGCCAACAGACGCCCCCGCACAAGCTCCGTGAACACATACTTGCCGCGCAGGGCGGGAATGGCTTCGCCCCGATACACATAGCCGCCGGCAATGGCTTCGCCGTCGTCGTGGTCGTATTGGGCAACGGGGTAGATGAAGGGCGTTGGATCCGTCTCCGGGCGCGGGTACGCCGGGCCGCCCGGCAAGGCGCCGACGGCGTGGATGGTGGCGAACGTGCCTTCCCGCAAACGCCAGCCATAATTGCCGCCGGCGACGCCGACATTCACCTCTTCGATGCTGTCTTGGCCGATGTCGCCGATGAACATGCGCCCGTCCACATCCCAAGAGAACTGCTGCGGATGCCGCAGGCCATACGCCCAAATCTCCGGGGCGGCATCGCTCACGCCCACGAACGGGTTGTCCGCCGGGATGCCGTAGCCGCGGCCAGCGGCGCCGGCCAGCGGGTCGATGCGCAGGATGGCGCCGAGGGGGGTTTCCAACCGCTGGCCGTGGTCTTGCGGATCCAGCGCCGCGCCACCGTCGCCGAAGCTCGCATAGAGCATGCCGTAGTCCGGCGAGCCGGGCGCGGCAGCGGGGTTGAACGCAAGGGCGCCGACGTTGTGGTTAGGCGCGAATTGCCCCACGCGCAGCACTTCCCGGGAGGTCCCGGCGAAGGCGTTGGCGCCCGGCTCGCGCGCCGTCCACTCGCGGATGACGCTCTCTTGCACGTTCGTTGGCGCCTCAAGGTAGTCCGCAGCGCCGCTCTCCACGCTCGCGCTGTATGCCGTGTAGAACTTGCCGTAGCCGGGCTGGCCCGCCGCGGCGTACTCGGGATGAAAAGCGAAACCCAAGAACCCCGCCTCGTTCGGCATGTGGGCGCTGTGGAAGCCGACGCCGGCGGCGCGGTGGTCCAGATAAAGCATGGGTTCGCCACCGGCCGCGTCCACCATGTAGAAGGGGCCGCGCACGTCGCTCACGGCGAGGCGGCCGGAATCATCCGGCACGGGCAGCAGTTGCTGAATGCGCGCGTAGGCCCCGTTCGCATAAACCGCTGGGGCGCCGGGGGCGAGATCCGGATCCGTCGTGAGCGGAGCGCGCGCGAAGGGCGCGGCGACGACGGCCAGTTCGCCTTTGACGATGGTTTCCGGCAACGGGTGTTGGCCAGCCGCCTGCGCAGCGCCCGGCACGGATGCCGCGAGGAGCCCTGCACAGAGCGCCACGGCCGGCCAGGGCCACTGCCGCGGCAGGCATCCCAGCACCGTGGCTGACGCGCACTGCGACCGACTTCGCCACCTTCTCGACATGAACGCCTCGCTTAAGGACACAGAGCCATGCCGGGAATGCTAAGGTTGCCGCTCCTGTCCGCGCAACCGGCCATGAGGCCAAAGACATGGAGCGAAGTGCCGAACAGAGGAGCTGGCGAAATGAACATGATCTTGGTGGTGAGCGCATTCGTGCTCATCTCTATGGTCGTTGCGGCTGCGGTTGCCGTTTGGCTGACCTGCGAACGCAGCCTTCTCCGTGTGACGGACGTGGAGAAAGACAACACGGATGCGATCAGGCATTTCTTAGCCGTGCTTGGCCAAGCGGAGCATGAATTGCTGGTACACGACGACGGCGACAAGACCCACGGCTCGCTCTATGACGACGAAGACACGGTGCAGACCGTGCGCGAGCGCTTGCGAACATGTCCCGACTTGGCGATACGTTGTCTGCTGAACTTCAAGGCTGATGTCAGAATGGCGGATCTGAGCAAGGAATACGGCAGTAGATTCCAAGTGCGATACCTCCATCAACGGCCCGCCGATGATGTTCACTTCAAGATCGCTGATGGCGGGAAGATGGCGTATCTGTCCATCCACCCGCAAGGCGTCGCCGAACGGAAGGGCCAAGTCATTGAGGACATGGGCGCCAGCGAGCGTGTGCGGAAACGCCATCTAGGTGGCCTGATCGACGACTTCAACGAAGGCTTCGGCAAGGCCCATTCGGCGTGACACTATCGTCCGAATTGCTCCCTGCTATGCAGCACTGCGGTGCTCACAGCCGCGCTGGCCTTGCTTTCGTTGCCGCTCACGCACGTCAAGAGGCGATTTAGCACTTGGATGTGGCTGGTGATGGCGGTACTGCCAGTCACCCAAATGTTTTGGTCGCTGTGGGAACAGTATCGGAGGTGGTTACTGCTGAAAGCACCCTTGGCCAAACGCTACCTGAAATCGGAAACGACGCGACATGGCTGATCGTGGTTCGGGTTCTAGCTCATGGCTTGGCAATTTTGCTTGTCTTGGCCATGGTGCTGCGTTTAGTGAACCAGTTCAACAGCACGCTGAGAAGGCGAGTGAGGCTCGAGCCGACTGTTTCGCCACCCTCATAAGTAGGTGCTCTGGGCACGAACCCGCCGAGCGTGAGGCGCTGGCCGCTGGGGCAAGCACGCAGAAGGCCAAGGAGCGACAAGCCTCCATGAAAGCGCTGCTCCCGGGCGTCGCGTCACCCCCGAAGGGACGTTTTCAAGCCATAATTTCGAAATCGACACGCTTACCTAGGACGCCACGATGAAAGGCACATTCGCGGGGCTGCGCGTCATCGACCTGTCTGAGCGCCTTGCCGGCGCTTGGGCGGCGCGGCTGTTTGGGGATTTCGGCGCGGAGGTGGCGCTGGTGGAGCCGCTTGGCGGTTGCGCACTGCGCCGCGAGCCACCGTTCCTCGATGACGAACCGGGCGTGGAGCGCTCGCTCCTGCACGCCTACGCGAACTGGAACAAGCGCTCCATCGTTGCCCGCGATGCCGAGGAGGTGTCGGCCCTCGCGCAACAGGCAGACTTGCTCATCACCACGGCGGCGGCGCCTTGGCCAGAGCGGGTGGCCGCGGCCGTTGCCTCCCTCGCCCCCAATGTCGTGCATCTCTCCATCACGCCGCATGGCCTTGAGGGGCCGCTGGCGCAAGTGCCTGGCAACAATCTAACGCTCTGCGCGCGCACTGGCTGGACGGCCATCAACCGCCTCGCCGACGAGCCGCCGCTGCAATTGCCGGCGCGTCAAAGCGGTTACATCGCCGGCGTCGCCGGCCATGTCGGCGCAGCCGCCGCGCTCTTCCGGCGCGCGGCGACGGGCGCCGGCGAGCGCGTGGACGTGAGCGAACTCGAAGCGTTGGCGCTCACCAACGTGCCTTGGGCCATCCTCGGCCTCTTCGTCGGCGGCGGGCGGCTGGAGCACGGGCCTGGCGGCATCCGCCGGCGCGGCGAACCGGCGCCGCTCTGGGAAACAGCCAACGGCCCCATGAACTTCGGCTTCGGGGACTGGGCGAAATGGGCGGAAGCGATGCGCTTCCTCGGCTTGGATGAACTTGCCGAGGATCCAATCTACGCCCCGGTGCTCGGCCGCAACACCCAAGACCCAGCGCCCATCCGCGCCGCCTTGGCGCGCGCCGCAGCCAAGCGCGATAAGTGGGAGCTGTTCCACGGCTTGGCGCAACTGCGCTGCCTTTCTGGCGTGGTGCAAAACGCCCGCGAGTTGGCGGAGAGCGAGCAACTCAACGAGCGTGGGTTCCTCGTGGAAACGTCCGTGGCGGGACGCTCCCTGCGCACTGCTGGCGCGCCGGTGCAGCTCTCGGACACGCCGTGGCGGCTGCAACGCCCGGCACCGCAACTAGACGAACACGGCGACGCCCTGCGGCGGGAGTGGCAGGCAAGGGAAGCCGCCGCCACCCATCAGCCAAGCGCCGCCGAACGCCAACGCCCCGCATCCCGGCCATTGCGCGGCAGCGCCGACCCCTCTCCCAACGCAGCCGAGGGCGCCGCCAACCCAAATAGCACACGAAACGCAAACGCGAACACCGGCGCAGCGCCCCTGCAAGGCGTGCGCGTGCTGGCCTTCACCCAAGCCTGGGCCGGCACCTTCGCCACGCAGCTTTTGGCCCTGCTCGGCGCGGATGTGGTGCAAATCGAATCCCCCAAGAGGCCAGACGTGTGGCGCGGCGCCGGCGCCCCCGTGCCACCGGCCGTGCGCCGCCCGGACATCAAGCAAAGCCCGCTCAACACGAACGGCATGTACAACTCCGTGAACCTCGGCAAGCGCGCCATCACCTTGGACATGACGCACCCGCGGGGGCGCGACATCTTCTGGCGTCTGGTGCCCCGCTTCGATGTGGTGGCGGACAACTTCAGCCCCCATGTGATGCCGAACTGGGGCGTCACCTTGGAGACCCTGCGCGCCGCGCGGCCAGACATCGTGTTCGCTTCCATCTCAGGCTTCGGCACGGTTGGGCCGTTCGCGGAATACCCCGCCAATGGCCACACCATCGAGCCGATGTCTGGCTTCGCATCAATCCACGGCTACGAGGGAGATGCCGCCGCCAACACCGGCGGCCTGATTCCAGACCCGATTTCCGGCTACTACTTCGCCGCCGGCATCCTCGCCGCCCTCAACCATCGGCAGCGCGGCGGCACTGGCCAGCGCATCGATGGCGCAATGATGGAAGCGGTGGCGGTGCAGGTGGGCGACGCGTTGTTGGAGTTCGAGGCCAGTGGGCGCGTGCCGCGGCCGACAGGCAACCGGCACCTGCGCTGCGCCCCCCACGGCGCCTATCCCGCCCGCGACGGCGGCTGGCTGCTGCTCGCGGTGGAGACGGATGCGGCATGGGCAGCCCTGGCCAAGCGCTTCGGCATCGCCGACGCCCGCTTCGCCGACGCCGCCGGCCGCAAAGCGGGCGAAGCGGACCTGGACGCGGTGCTCAAGCGCCACATCGCCCAGCTGGACGCGGACGCCGAAGCGCAGGCCCTCGGCGCGCTGGGCATCTGCGCGGCGGCGGCGACGGGTTTCCAAGCCCTCTACGCCGAGCCCTGCGAGCAATTCCGGCAGCGCGGCTTCATGGCATCGGTGACGCATCCCGAGAGCGGCACGCACTTCATGCCGGGCGCGCCTTGGGTGTTGTCCAGCGCCCGGCGCGAGCCACTCGGACCAGCGCCCTGCTTCGGCGAACATAGCCGGGAGGTGCTGCGCAATGAGCTGGGCATCGGCGATGCAGAGTACGCGGAGCTCACAGCGCTCGGCGTGACCGGCGCCGAGCGCCTTGCCGCCTGACGCGCCGCGGCCGCGCACGGTTGGAAAGCAGCGCCGGCGGGAATCTGTTCAGAATCTTGATTATGCGGAGCAAAACACGCACAGTGCCGGGCATGGCAGGCCGATGCTCAAGGCTGGTTCGCGCAGCATCCATCGTCGCCCTTGCGGCCGCGCTCGGCGGCTGCGGCGGCGCCAACATCTCTGTGAGCACCACCGTGCCAACGCCCTTGGTCGAACCCCTCCCCATCGCCGTGGGGCTGCGCTTTGACGACACCATGCGCCAGTACGTCCACGAGGAAGATTTGGACACGTTTGGCAAGTTCCGCATCGAGTTGGGCTCGACGCAGGTGCCCGTGTTCGAGCGCGTGTTCGCGGCGCTCTTCGAGCGCATCGAGGTGGTGGATTCGGTGGAAACCCCCGCGGCGTCTGTGGACGCCATCATCGCGCCGAGCGTCGAGGAGCTGCAGTTCTCCATTCCGGGGCAGACGCGCAGCGGCTTCTTCGAGGTGTGGATCAAGTACAAGATCGACGTTTACCACCCCAGCGGCGAATTGCTCGGCAGTTGGCCGCTGCCCGCGTATGGCAAGAGCAATTCGCAGAACCTCGGCTTCATGGACGGCGGCCAAAGCCAAGGCTTGAACGACGCGACCATCTGGGCGTTGCGCGACGCCGCGGCGCATGTGGCGTTCTATTTCCCGATTGCGCCGGAGATCAAGGCGCTCGCCGCGGCCGTCGAGGCGGCGGAGGCGTCCGGCTGATGTCGTGCCGGGATGTTTTGAATGTGGTGCGGGCAGCTGCGCAGGGCGGCGCCGGCCGGCCGAGGCCGGGCGGGCAAGCCGTCGTTCGACAGGCGTGCGCCGCGGCGCTGGCAGCGACGACGTTGGCGGTGCTTAGCGGCTGCGTCACCGCCACGGTGCAGGAAGTGCGCGAAGCCGGCACCGGCATCAGCGCCGATGAAGCCATCGTCGTGCTGGGGCGCAAGCACAAAACCCGGGGCGAGACGGAAACAGGCTTTGTGGACTGCGTGAGCCGCCAAGTGAGCGGGGAAGACTTGGGCGTGATGTCTGAGCAGGCGTTCGTCGATGCCACGTTTCCTTGGTTCGAGCCACGCACCGCGCCGTTGGACGTGCGCGACTTGGCCGAGGTGATCGCCCACCCTCTGCTGGCGGAACGCATCCGCGAGATCGGCGTGCGCTACTTGGTTTGGATCGAAGGCAGCACCGTGCGTTCAAGCGAGACCGGCACCGTGAACTGCACCATGGTGAGCGGCGGCATTCCAGCCTGCTTCGGCTTTCTCTCTTGGGAGAACGACTCCAACTACGAAGCCTCCGTTTGGGATGTGGAACACGGCATCCATGTGGGGCGGCTGAGCTCCGAAGCCGTCGGCACGAGCTTCATTCCGGCATTAGTGGTGCCCATTCCGATCATCGCGCGGGTACGGCAAAGCGCCTGCAAAGCACTGTCTGAACAGTTGCGGGCGTTTCTATCCAGCGAGGCTTGAGGGCGTTTCACGGCCCACGCCGGGAGCGGCGGCCGGCAGGCAACTTGGCGGCCCTCGCCGACGGAACGCACCCGCTCCCGCCGGTTCCCAAAGTCACCCTTCCCGGCGCTGTGTTAAGCTGGCTGCACACGCCCATGACCGAACTCCGCATCCACGCCACGCGGCCACCGGGCCGCGCCAAGCCCCTGTGCGTCCCGCCCACGCAACGCGCCGCGCGTGTTCCCGTTGGCGCGCGTTGGCGTTGGTTGGCCAGTGCCGCCACGCTCATGGCCTGCTCGGTAGGTTTGACGGCCGCGGCGGAAGCCCCGCCCACAGCGACGGCCAAGCCAGCCGACGAGGCCGCCGGGCCAACGCTCGACATCACCTACGCCGAGGCGGTGGACATCGCCATCGATGGGCATGTGGTGGAAAAGGCTTGGGAACTCGCCATGGCCAACGAGGCGATGCGCGTCATCGATCCCGACACGTTGGCGCAGCCCGGCTATCGCACGAGTTACCGCTTTCTCTACACACCGCTTGGGCTCTACGTGGCCGCGGTGATGGAACAGCCCCCCGCAACCCTCGTCTCCCGCCTGTCGTCGCGAGACCAATACTTGAACCGCGACAGCTTTGGCCTGACGTTGGACACTTCCGGCGCCGGGCTCTATGGCTACTGGTTCACCGTGGCCCTGGGCGGCTCGGTCATGGACGGCAAGGCGCTGCCGGAACGCACCCTCACCGAGCAGTGGGATGGCCCTTGGGAAGGCGCGAGCGCCCGCGGCGAGGATGGCTGGAGCGTCGAGATGTTCCTGCCGTGGGCCATGATGGCGATGCCCGCCGCGAGCGATCAAGGCCAAAACCCGGGGCCGCGCGAGCTCACCTTCTGGGTGAATCGCAAGGTCGCGCACTTGGATGAAGTGTATGGTTGGCCGCCGCTGCCTGAGAGCGGGGGGCGCTTCATGTCCGCATTGCAGCCGATGCGCCTCGCGCGCCTCAACACCCGTCGGCAGCTGGACTTCTTCCCCTACGCATCGACCCTCCACGACGCCATCGCCGCCGAGCAGGAACATCGCGTCGGCTTAGACATTGCTTGGCGCCCCACGCCGAACTTGCAGCTCACCGGCGCCCTGAATCCAGACTTCGGCGCCGTGGAATCTGACGACGTGGTGGTGAACTTGACGGCGTTCGAGACGTACTTCCCAGAGAAGCGCCTGTTCTTCCTGGAAGGCAACGAAGTGTTCGTCACCAATCCGCGTTCAGACGTGAATCGCTACACCTCCAGGCGCGGCAGCGGCGCAAGGCCGACCGCCCCCAACTTCACGCCAACGCCCACCACCCTGCTGAACACGCGGCGCATCGGCGGGCCGCCGCGCCATCTCACCGTTCCCGACGGCGTGGAAGTGGCGGATGTGGAGCGCGGCAAGCCGACCGATCTGTTGGGCGCCGTGAAGGCGGCCGGGGCGCTGGGGCCGTTGCGGTTCGGCGCCTTGGCGGCCTTTGAGGATGATGTGGAGTTGCCCGGCCAAATCGCGGCCACTGGCGAGAAGACGCTGGTGCGGGAAGACGGGCGCAGCTTCGGCGTGGTGCGCGGGCTGTTCGAGGCCGGCGGCGCCGGGCGGCGCGCCATCGGCTACATGGGCACACTGGTGGATCTGCCCGATGGCGGCGTTTCCACTCACGGCATCGACGCGCATGTGCTCTCCAAGGATGGGCGCCTGCGTTGGGACACGCAGTTCATGATGAGCGACACGGAAGAAATGGGCTATGGCGTGTTCACGGACATGCGGTTCTCGCAACGGCGCGGCCTCGTCCACTCCTTCAGCATGGACTATCTGGACCAACACTTGGACGTGACCGACTTGGGCTTCATCCGCCAGAACGATGCCGCCGTCCTGCAGTACGGCCTCAACCGGACGAAAACCGACACCAAGCATTTCCGCCAAGTGCGCCACTCATTCTTCTTCTATGGCCAAACCAACACCGATGGCTTCGCCAACCGCATCGGCATCTTCACCAACAACACGCTGTTCTTGACAAACCGCTCTGAAGTGCATTTGGAAGTGGACTATTTCCCAAGCGTGTGGGATGACCGCAACAGTCGCGGCAATGGTTGGTTCAAGAAAGACGCCGCTTTGTCGACCCGCCTGTCCTACGGCACAGACTCCGCCAAGCGGTTCGCATGGAGCGCCGCCGTGGGCGCGGATCAGGAGGAGTTGGACGGCGTGTGGTCTCCGCGGCTCGACTTCGGGGTGACTTACACGCCGAACGACAGGCTCTCTTTCGAGTTCGACCTCACCTACAAGCAACGCAACGCTTGGTTGTTGCATACCGGGGAGCGGGACTTCGCCACGTTCCGCGCCCGCGACGCGCAGCCCCGCGTCAGCGTGGATTTTTTCTTGACTGCCCGGCAGCAACTGCGCTTCTTCATGCAATGGGCCGGCGTTGAGGCGCGTGCCAAGGACTACTACCGCACGCCACCCTCCCACGGCGAGTTGCTGCCGCGAGTGCTGGCGCCCGACAGCGCCAACGAGGATTTCTCCCTCTCGCGCCTCACCGCGCAGCTACGCTATCGCTGGGAGCTCGGCCCGCTTTCAGACCTGTTCGTCGTGTACACCCGCGGCAGCCGCTTCCTCTACGAAGATGAGGCGATGGATGGCTTTGGCCAGCTGTTCTCGGAGGCCGTGGACGAGCCGATCATCGACTTCTTGATGGTGAAGCTGCGCTACCGCTTCTCCATCTAGCGGCCCCCCGCCACAGGCGGGGCGGGGCCAAGATGGCCAAGCGCTATTGCGTGGCGGCGGCCGAGACTGCGATGAGCAACTGCCCTTCGAGGCCAGCGGTGCGATGCACGCCGAAGGCGGCCACTTCTGGCGACGAAACGATCTCGACGAAGGCCTCCTTCGAGGGGTATTCGACGATTGCGGCCATGTCCCACAAGGCATCGACTTCCCCAAGCATCAGGTGGCGCACTGCGCCGGCGAAGATGAAGCGCCCGCCCTTCGACTCCACAAAGCGTCGCATCTGCTCGCCATAGCGCTGGTAGGCAGCCCTGCCTGTCAAGGTTGTGGCACGGCCGTCCTCGTACTCGGCGAGCGCCTTGAACTTGAGCAAGTTGAGCATGGAGACGGGACCCTCGAAGTCGCTTTGAAGCAGCGCGCGCAACTGCTCTTCGGTTGGGCGCACGGCGTTGGAAACCTGCATCCTGAATGTCCTCTGGAACCCATCTTGAAGTGGCATGGTAGCCCACTTCAACTGGCCAAGGCGCTTTGACGTGGGCCTCTTCACAAGTCTAGACCGGCGGGCACGCGGAGCGAGGGGAGGCCGAAAGCGTCGGACGCCAAGGCGATGCTGCTGGTGGCCTCGCACTCGACAGAGCGCGGCCGCGCCAACGCCCGTCCAAACCCAAGGCGCGCCGGGGCACCGCGCTCTCGCAGCCCCAACGCACGTTAGACCATTACGGCAGCGGCACGCCAGACATCGTGCCGAAGCGCTTCTCGATCGCGGTGTGGAGTGGCTCTCCCGGTGCGCTCATGGCGTCTCCGGAACGCACCCGATAAGCATCCGGCGCATCGACGCCTTGCGGCGCGCGGCCTCGCGCCACATCTTCAGCGGCCCTCAGCGCGAGCCGCCGGAAACGCACCACGCCCAAATCCGTTTGGCCGAGCAACTCATGGGTGCGGTCGGCGATGAAGCCTTGGCTGTCCGCGATGGCTTGATCTTGCTCGGAGATGCCGGAGATGCCGGTGAAACTCGCTTCGCGCTGAAGCGCGCGATCGAGCAAGTAATCGTTCTCGCGCCGACGCTTGGGCACATAGTGCTCGTCCACGGCAGCAAAGATGCCGGCGCCGTTGGCCAGCGCAGTGGTTTCCTTCTCGGTGAGGGGACGGCCTGGATTCCAGCAATAGCAGAAGATCCAGCACGAGCGGTCGTCATGCGGCACCCAAGTGTTGCCGAGGTTGTTGTCCTCCGGGAAGTTGCCCGGCGCCAAAGAGTGATTCGGCATCAGGAACTGCGTCATGCGCCAATAAGTGCTGCCAGCGTCCGCTTGCCGCGCCGCGCACAGCAGCAGGCCGGCCGGATGGTCGAGCACGCTGAACTCCGGGCGACCGTCCGCCGCCATCCAACGAAAGCGCGCCAGCGACGGCGGCTCGTTCTCGCCGACGCGGCCCCGACCGCCACCCACGTCGAGCAGGCCCACCTTCTTGCCATCGTGGATGCCGGCGTGCAGGTACGAGAAGTGCGCCGTGTCCAACCCGCCCTCGCAGGCTTGCGCCCAATTGCACTGTTGGAACTTCTTGGACACGAAGCGGTGCGCCGGCGGCACCAAGCCGAACTCGAAGCGCGGCAGCGGCGGCGCCTCGCCCGGCCCCATGTAGGCCCAGATGACGTCGCCGAACTCGGCGGTTTGCAAAGCCGGCACCGCAGCGCGTGGCTTGAGGCGTTGCGCCGCCGCATCCGGCAACGTGGGAATGTCCACGCAGGCGCCCTGCACGTCGAACTTCCAGCCGTGGTAAGCGCAGCGGATGCCGCAATCCTCCACCCGCCCAAAGAACAAGCTCGCGCCGCGATGCGGACAGCGTGGCGACACGATGCCGACCTGCCCGGCGCTGTCGCGGAACGCCACGAAGTCTTCCCCCAAGAGCTTCATCCGCAACGGGGCGCAATCCGGCGCCGGCAATTCGCGCCTCAGCAGCGCCGGCATCCAATAGCGGCGGAATGCGGCACCCATGGGCGTGCCGGGGCCGGTTTCCGTGAGGATGGCGTTTTCTTCCGCAGTCAGCATGGCGGGTTCCTCGCGGTGTCACATGATGCGGGCAACTTTACATGGAATCGGCGGTGCTGCGGGCGGCGACGGCGGACAGCGGTGCCTGTCCCGTTCCACGTCGTCCCGTTCCACGTTGCGTGCCTGTCCCGTTCCACGTCGCTCGCTTTCTTGGGTGCGGGTGCCTGTCCCGCTTCGCGCTCGTGCTTGGTGCCGGTTCCACTTCCGTCGCGTCCCCCTCTCCGGCACCTGTCCCCTGCCGCGTCCCGCTTTGAGTGCCTCGCCCGACCCAATGGGTGCTCGTCCGGCTATCGGCGCCTCGCTCGGGCTTGTGATGCCTGTCCGCTTGCCGTCTGGTGCCCACACGCAGCGCACAGTGGTAGGGTTCGCGCATGAAGCTCGGCGTTCTCGATCAATCCCCCATCGGCCGTGATGAAGACGCCGGCGCCGCCGTCGCACACACCATCGCCTTGGCCGAGCGCTGCGACGCGCTGGGCTACCACCGCTATTGGCTGGCCGAACACCACGCCACGCCAACATTGGCCAGTTCGTCCCCGGAAGTGCTCATCGCCCGCGTCGCCCGTGAGACCAAGCGCATTCGCGTCGGCGCCGGCGGCGTGATGCTCTCCCACTACTCGCCCTACAAAGTGGCCGAGAACTTCCGCATGTTGGAACTCCTGTATCCCGGCCGCATCGACCTCGGCGTGGGCCGGGCGCCAGGCAGCGATGGCCTCACCGCCGCCGCCCTTGCCTATGGCAATCCGCTCGGCATCGAGTACTACCCTGCCAAAGTGAAAGACCTCGTGGCCTTCGTCTCCGGCGCCAAGGCATTCACCGAAGCATTCGGGCACCTGGAAGCCACGCCCAAAACGCCCACAACCCCAGACGTGTGGATGCTCGGCTCCAGCCTCGACAGCGCCGTCTACGCCGCCCGCTTCGGCGTCGCGTTCTCTTTCGCCCACTTCATTGACCCCGGCCCCGCGGCGCCGGCGATGCAGCGCTATCGGCGCGACTTCGAGCCCGGCCCGCGCAGCGAGCCCTACGCCTCCATCGGCGTCTTCGCCATCGCCACGGAAGACCCGGAGCAGGCAGATGTGTTCCGCCGCATCCGCGAGATTCAACGCCAGCGTCGCGCACGGGGCGTGCTTGGCCCGCCGCCAACGCCGGAAGAAGCGCTGGCCCACCCCTTCAGCTCGGCGGACATCGAGCGCATGCGCGCCAAACGCTCACGGCAGATCATCGGTTCGGCGCAGGAAGTGCGGGCCGCCATTGATGCGCTCGCCCAAGAAACGGGCGCGGACGAGGTGATCGTGCTGACGATCACGCCCACCTTCGCAGACCGTGTGCGCTCCTACGAGTTGTTGGCCGACGCCTATGGCGAGGGCCGCTAGCCGCGCGCTTGGCCTCTGCGGCGCCACGCTTGCTGGGTGCCCTCGGCACCTCCTAGCTTCCTGCCGCCAGCTGAGCATCGCTCCAAGGCAAGCCTGCGCAGCCCCTGCGGACGCCGGCGCAAGGTTTTCTGCTAAAGTTCGTTGTGCGGATTAGGGGAATGAACCATGTTGAATCGGTGGATAGTCGCCGGCTTGGCGCTGGCGACAATGGCTACTTCAGCCCAAGAGATCGAGAACATCGAGGAAATCGTCGTCACCGCGACGCACCGCGAAACGAACCTGATGGAAACGCCGCAAGCGATCAGCGCCGTCAGCGGCGAGATGATCGAGGAGCTCGGCGTCACAAACATGCAGGGGCTGTTCCGCAACATCACCGGCCTCAACATGACCGAGGGCGCAAGCGCCAGCAACAACCGCTACACGGTGCGCGGCGTGTCATCGCAAACCGGCACCGAGAGTTACCAACAAACCTACGCGGCCGTCTCCGTGTACCTGGACGACGTGCCGATGACGTCCGCCCAAGGCCCGGCGCGGCAGTTTGGCGGCAACCTGTTCGACATCGACCGGGTGGAGGTGCTGAAGGGCCCCCAAGGCACGTTGTTTGGGGAAGGCTCCGTCGGCGGCACCATCCGCTTCATCCAGAACAAGCCATCGCTGGACGGCACGGACTGGAAGGCGCGGGCAAGCGTAAACCAGAACGAAGAGTCCGACGACTTGGGATACCGGGTGGACGGCATGCTCAACCTGCCCGTGAGCGACTCCGTGGCGCTGCGTTTCACCGCCTTTGACGAGCGCCGCGCCGGATGGTTCGAGAACGTGGCAAACAACGAAGAGGACACCAACTCCGAAGACTCCACCGGCGGCCGCGTCGCCGCCCTTTGGGTGGTGTCAGACAGGCTCTCCCTCGAGGGCTCGTTCTTCACCGTCGATACGGAGACCGGGGGCTCGGTGGCTGGACAGGAGCGGTACAAAGAGACGCTCGACGTGCGCATTCCGGGCATACCGCCTCGGTCCAGCGACGCAGTTGATGTGTTCGCCCTGAACGCAGACTACGAGTTCGATTGGGCCACCCTTGAGCTCTCCGCTTCGCTCATGGACCGGGCCGCCCACAGCGAGCGCGAGTACGCCGCCTCGGTGGCCGCCTTCTTCGACTGGTTCATCCAGTTCAACGTTGTCGCCCGCGCCGGCGACAACCCAGATGAGATTCCGGCTTTGTTGGCGGAAGGCTGGCAGATCAACTTGGCGAACCCAGTGGCGAGGACCAATCAGATCGCCTTCAACAACGACAGCACCGCCGAATCCGAGCGCACCACGTTCGAGGCAAAGCTGATCTCAAATTCAGACGGCCCTTGGCGTTGGCTGGCAGGCGCCTTCATGAAGGACAGCGACGACTACCGGGAAGATTTCCAACCGTTCCAGATGCAGCCGTGGCTAGCCTCGGCCACGCGCACCCTAGACGTGTACCGCGCCTTCTATTCGGATCCTTCCAACCAACACGTCGATACGCTGGACGAGTTCAGTGTATTCGGCGAAGCGACGTACTCGCTGTCGCCAACCATCGAGATCACTGGCGGCCTGCGTTGGACGGACATGGAGCAAACGCTTGAGGACAGCACTGCGGAAACGGCAGACAAGGTGTTCGCGCCGAAGGTAGGCATCTCCTACTGGGCTTCAGACCGAACGCTCACCTATTTCAACATCACCACCGGCTTCCGCCCGGGCAACGTGAACTTGGGCCAAGAGTTCAACGCCCGACAACTCTCCGGCGCCGGCGACGCCGTGCTGCCAGACCTGCCCCCGTTCGCCGGGAATCCAGAGGGCCTCACGGGCAACCAGGCGGCGGCCATCGCCACTTCCCGGATTGCCTACGACGGCGACAGCGTCACCAACTATGAGCTGGGGCTGAAGACGCGGCTCTTCGACAACAGGCTGAATCTCACCACGTCCATCTACTACTTTGATTGGCAAGACACCATCTTGGGCTTTCAGCAGCTCAACCTGCCCACCATCAACAAGAACTACAACGCCAATGCCGGCGCCGCGCACACCCAAGGCATTGAGATGGACCTCCTCGCCCGCCCCACCGATCGTTGGCGCATCAACCTAGGGTTCGACTTCAACGAGGCCGAATTGGACGAACAAAACAACGACAACCCACCCGGCACGAAGCTGCCATATTCGCCGGAGTGGAGCGGCCATCTCACAGTGGATTACAGCCATCCGCTGCCACGCGACATGCAACTCAACGTGATGGTGAACTACACCATGGTGGCCGAGCAGAAGCGGGTGTTGAACGTGGACACGGCGGTGTTGCCGAAGCGGCAGCAAACGGATTTCCGTGTGAATCTCGCCGGCCCGGGAGACCGTTGGCAGGCGACTTTCTTCGCCAGCAACCTCACCAACGAGGATGAGATTGTGTTGGACTGCGCGATCCAGTTGATTCTCCGCGAGCCTTGCTTCGGGTATCAGACGCCACGCACGATGGGCTTCGAGTTCACTTTGCGGCCTTGATGCCCCGTGGCCCGAGCGCTGCGTGACGTGGCGTTTGGGCTCGCTTACAGGGCGACTCGGCACCAAGGCCGCGCGCCGCTAGAACTTTGCGGTCGCCGCGCGCGACATTTGAGGACATGACCATGCCGGCTTCCCGCAACGCTTTCGCATCGGCCCCAGCCAAGCGCCCAGCGCACCCACGCATGGCAGCCTTGGCGGCCGCGCTCTGCTTCGGCGTGGCCGGATGCACCGTTCCTGCGGCACCAGCGTCTGAATCGGATGAACCCGTCGAAGAGGGCAGCGCTGCTTTCGCGCAAACAGAGGCGCCAGACGCCACCGTCGACATCCCATTCGAGAAGTTCACGCTGGACAACGGCTTAACACTCATCGTCCACGAAGACCGCAAGGCGCCCATCGTGGCCGTGAACGTGTGGTACCACGTTGGCTCCAAGGACGAGAAGCCGGGCAAGACTGGCTTCGCCCATCTCTTTGAGCACCTGATGTTCAACGGCACGGAAAACTATCCGGGTGAGTTCTTCGAGCCATTCGAGCGCGTCGGCGCCACCGGCATGAATGGCACCACCAACGCAGACCGCACCAACTACTTCGAGGTGGTGCCCAAGAACGCGTTGGACTTGGCGTTGTGGATGGAGTCTGACCGCATGGGGCACCTATTGGGCGTGGTGGACCAAGCGCGGCTCGATGAGCAGCGGGGCGTGGTGCAGAACGAGAAGCGCCAAGGCGAGAACCAACCCTATGGCCGCGTGTTCAACGTGGCGTTCGAGAACATCTTTCCGGCCGGCCACCCATACTCTTGGTCAGTCATCGGCAGCATGGAGGACTTGAACGCCGCGACCTTGGACGATGTGAAGGATTGGTTCCGGCAGTACTACGGCGCGGCCAACGCAGTGATCGTGATAGCGGGGGACGTCGATGCCGAAGACGCGAGAGCGCGGGTGGAGCGCCACTTTGGCCACATCCCCGCCGGACCGCCGCTGGCGCGGCAGAAAGAGTGGATTCCCGAGCTGCGCGGCATCCGCCGCCATCGCATGAAGGATCGCGTGCCCCAAGCCCGGCTCTACAAGTTCTGGACGATGCCGGGCATCGGCAGCACAGAAGCGGACCAGCTAGACCTTGTGGCCGGCATCCTGAGCGAAGGCAAGACGTCTCGCCTATACAAGCGTTTGGTGTATGACGACCGCATTGCCTCTGACGTGAGCGCGTTTGCCTTTCCGATGGAGCTTGCCGGCATCTTCGGCGTGATCGCCACCGCCATGCCAGGCGAGGCCCTCGCAGACATCGACGCCGTCATCGAAGAAGAAGTGGCCACCTTCCTCGCGGATGGCGCCACCGACGACGAGTTGCAGCGCGTGGTGGCAACCCGCCGCACAGGCTTCATTGCCGGCAGCGAGCGCGTCGGCGGCTTCGGCGGCAAGAGCGACATCTTGGCGGCCAACGAGATCTACTTGGGCGACCCCGACGCCTACAAGGCCACGCTCGCCAACTGGTCATCCGCAACGCTCGATGGCTTGCAGGCGGCCGCCAACGAATGGATGAAGCGCGGCCAGTTCGTGTTGGAAGTGACGCCGTTCGGCGAATACGCCACCGCGCCGCCAGCCGTGGACCGTACGCAGCTGCCGACGCCCGACGAGCCACCAGCGGTGCGCTTCCCCCGCTTCGAGCGCTTTGCTCTGGAAAACGGCCTCGAAGTGATACTCGCCGAGCGGCGATCGATTCCGGCGGTGCGGATGCAGCTCTTGATGGACGTGGGCTACGCGGCGGCCGAGTTCGCGACGCCCGGCACAGCCTCCCTTGCTCTCAGCATGCTCAACGAGGGCACAGACACCCGCACCGCACTCGAAATCAGTGATGCGCTGCGCCAGCTCGGCTCCAGCGTTTCCACGGATGCGGATGTGGACATGTCGGAGGTGTCGCTCTGGACGCTCAAGGAAAACCTCGATGCATCGTTGAAGCTGTTCGCGGACATGGCGCTGAATCCGGCGTTCCCACAAGAAAACTTTGAGCGGCTGCAAGCGCAGCAGATCGTCGCCATCCAGCAAGAGAAGGCGCAACCTCAGGGCCTCGCCGGGCGCGTTTTCAGAAAGCTCCTTTATGGCGCCGGCCACCCTTACAGCGTTGCGTTCTCCGGCAGCGGCACCGAAGCCTCTGTGCAGGCGCTCACCACCAGCGACCTAGCCACTTTCCACCAGACATGGTTCAAGCCCAACAACGGCACGCTCATCGTGGTGGGAGACGTGACGCAGGAAGAGTTGGCGCCGCTGCTTGAACGCCACCTAGGCGGCTGGCAACCCGGCGCAGTGCCTGCCAAGAACATCGATGCGGTGGCGCAACGCGCCGCACCAGTGGTGTATCTCTTGGATCGTCCAGACTCCGAGCAATCCTTCATTTTCGCCGGCCACTTGATGCCACCGCCGGACAACGAAGCAGACTTCGCCATCATCGCGATGAACCAAGTGCTCGGCGGGGACTTCACCGCCCGCGTGAACATGAACCTGCGCGAGGACAAGGGATGGTCTTATGGCGCTCGCACACAGATCGTCAACGTGCAGGGCCAACGACCGTTCGTCGCCTTGGCGCCCGTGCAAACCGACAAGACCAGCGCCGCGATGGCCGAGCTACGCCGCGAGCTCACTGAGATTCGCGGCGAACGCCCCCCCACCGAGGACGAAATCTCCAAGGTGAAAGCCGAGCGCACGCTCTCTCTCCCCGGCCGCTGGGAGACCTCGGCCGCAGTGCTCGGCTCCATTGAGACGATCGTGCGTTTCCAGATGCCCGACGACTTTTGGGACACCTACGCCGACCGCGTGCGCGGCCTGACCGCCGCGGAAATCCGCCAAGCCGCCGTGGACATCGTCCAACCCAACGCCCTAACGTGGGTGGTGGTCGGCGACCGCGCCAAGATCGAGGCGAACATCCGGGCACTGGAGTTCGGCGAAGTGCTGCTGCTGGATGCGGACGGGAATGTGCTGGTCGAGTGAGTGATTGACCGGGGCGAGCGTGAGGCGCGACCACTCAAAGCGCCTTCCCGTCCTGATGCCCGTATCGGCCATTTGAGCCGCGGCGCAGGTTCCGCCAGACTGCTCGCATGAGCACCGCAACCCGCATCACCACGAACCCACGACAGTGCGGCGGGCATCCATGCATCCGGGGCATGCGCATCCGCGTGACGGATGTGCTCGATTTGCTTGGCGCAGGCCTATCGCAAGAGGCGATTCTAGACGAGCTGCCAGACTTGGAAGAGGACGACATCCGTGCCTGCATCGAGTTTGCGGAGTTTGATAAGCTCCCGCCTTGAGACTGTGACAAAAAAACGGGAGGAAATATGCCTCGGCCCGGCTACGTCTATGTTGCTACGAACACGAAATTGCCCGGTCATTGTAAGGTTGGGCAGACGAAGCACGTCGAACAGAGAATAAAAGAGCTCAACTTGAACCAACCTGGAGCGAAGATCGAGCTCGCCGGCTCGGTACGGGTCGACGACATGGACGCTGTCGAGAAGGCATTTCACAGGATTCTCCGTTTACAGCGCGTAGAGGGCGAATGGTTCAACGTTGAGAAGGATGATGTGCTGCCTTTGCTGGAATGTGTCGGCAAACCCACCGAGCGATCCACCCGACTCGAGGATGACCAACCCGATAGAGCCGGCGGGCGGGGTGGTTGGCACGAGGACGGCTGGCAGATGCACTGTAGCGGTAAAACGCAAGCTGAAATCGCCGCGAAGTTCGGAGTGACTCAGGGCGCGGTAGTCGGGATGAAAAGGAAGATGAGGGACGCTGGGCGTGGCAACGAGGAAGAGAATCGGTTGCGGCGTAGCGTGCCCAAGCAGGTGGGCAACAAAAGGAAACTGCGGTCCAGCCGTACACGTCAGTCGGCTTTCCGTAAGGCTATAGTCCATGTACTCGATGAACTCGGAGGTAGTGGGCCAGCAAAGGACGTCATCCAACTTGTTGAGCAACGGATGCGAGCCCGGCTACGCCCCGCCGATTACGCACGCCGCAACAATGGGCAGATCGTGTGGGTGCATATCGTTCACAGCGCACGCCAAGCGTTGAAGTCTAAAGGCATCTTGAAATCCAACTCGCCACGCGGATGGTGGGAGCTGGCTTGACCTAGGCTCTCGCCGCGGATCGTCGAAGCCGCACATCCCGTGGTCCCACTTCGGCAGTCGCCCACGGGTTATCCGTGTCCTGCGCGACTTTCTCGCCCAAGACGAGAACCGGGCCAAGCCCCGTACTTTCTGGTGTGACGCCTTCGATCGCTGCGAACGACCCGCCCCACCGGTGGCTGGCATCAGCGTTCGCCCCTCCCCCATCGTCCCGCTTCGATACAATGACAGGAACACTACAGCGGGGAGGCAAACGATGAAGGTTGATGGCAGCGTGGGTTGGGAGCTTTCCAAGGTTGGCGCGCAGGCGCGTGAGCTGGAGGAGATGGGGTACAGCGGCATTCTTTCGGCGGAAACGTCGCACGATCCGTTCTTGCCGCTGGCTTTTGCGGCGCAAGACACGCAACGCATCGACTTGATGACCGGCATCGCCGTTGCGTTCGCGCGCACGCCGATGGTGCTCGCCAACATCGGGCATGACCTGAATGCGGCGTCGGCGGGGCGCTTCGTGCTCGGCCTCGGCTCGCAAATCCGCCCGCACATCACCAAGCGCTTCAGCATGCCGTGGTCGCATCCCGCCGCGCGGATGCGCGAGTTCATCCTCGCCATGCGCGCCATTTGGGCGAATTGGCACAAGGGCGAACCCCTGCAGTTCACCGGCAAGTTCTATCAGCACACGCTGATGACGCCATTCTTCACGCCAGACAACACCGAGCATGGGGCGCCGCGGGTGTTCTTGGCGGCGGTGGGGCCGTTGATGACGGAGGTGGCTGGCGAAGTGGCGGACGGCGTGATCGTGCATGCGTTCACCACCGAGAAGTACCTGCGCGAGACCACGCTGCCCGCCTTGGAGCGGGGCTTTGCGAAGGCCGGCAAAGCGCGGAGCGATTTCGAGATCAGCTACCCCTGCTTTGTGGTGACGGGGCGAGACGAGCAAGAGGTGGAGCGCGCGAAGGCGCAGACGCGCCAGCAAATCGCGTTCTATGGCTCCACGCCGGCCTACAAACCCGTGCTCGACAGCATCGGCGTTGGCGAGATGCAGGGCGATCTCAACAGGATGTCCAAGCAGGGTCGCTGGGCGGAGATGGCGGGCCTCATCTCGGATGACATGCTCAGCGAGTTTGCCATTATCGAGGAGCCCGCCAAGATCGCGCGTGCCTTCAAGGCACGCTACGGCGACATTGTGGACCGCACATCCGCAGCCTACGGCGGCCTGCCACGGGAGACGCGAGCGAGCATCGTGGCCGAGCTCGCAGCTTAAGCGCCACGGCCGGAACACACGATCAGGCCCAAGCACGAAAAAAGGAAAGCACGATGAAAGTGGATGCCGGCCTCGCGCCCAATCTGAATCGCGTCGGCGACGCCGCCAAACAGCTCGAAGCCTTGGGCTACGATGGCGCGCGCACTGCGGAAACAGCGCATGATCCGTTCTTCCCGCTGTTGCTCGCCGCCGAGCACACCGAGCGGCTCACCCTCGCCACGTCCATCGCGGTGGCGTTCGCCCGCTCGCCGATGATCGTCGCTGGCATCGCGCATGACCTGAACGCCTACTCCGGCGGCCGCCTCACCGTGGGCCTCGGCTCGCAGATCAAGCCGCACATCACCAAGCGCTTCAGCATGCCGTGGGGCGCTCCGGCGCGCCAGATGCGCGAATTCGTGCTGGCGATGCGGGCAATCTGGAACGCTTGGCACGAGGGCGAGCGCCTGCAGCACGTCGGCGAGTACTACCGGCACACGCTGATGACACCGGCGTTCACCCCCACCAATACCGAGCACGTCCCGCCGCGGGTGACGTTGGCCGCAGTGGGCCCAAGGATGACCGAGGTGGCCGGCGAGGTGGCGGACGGCATCATCCTGCATCCCTTCACCACGCTGCCGTACATCGAGTCCGTCACGTTGCCGGCCATCGAGCGCGGCTTGGCGAAGGCCGGACGTTCTCGGCAGGATTTCGAGATTTGCTACGGCAACTTCGTCGTCACGGGCGCCACCGAGGAGGCGTTCGCCGCCAGCAAGGCTCAAGCGAAGCAGCGCCTCGCCTTCTATGGCTCGACGCCGGCGTACAAGGGTGTGCTGGATTCCATCGGCGCCGGCGCCCTGCAACCGGAACTGAACGCCATGTCCAAGCAAGGGCGTTGGCGGGAAATGGGCGAACTCATCGGCGACGACGTGTTGGCCGCCTTCGCCGTGGTGGGCGAGCCGCGCGACGTGGCGGCGGAAATGCTCAACCGCTACGGCAGCTTCACAGACCGCACCTCCGCGAACCTCGATTCAATCGAAGACGCGGACCGGGCCGACATCATCGCCATGCTGCGCGCCGGCTGACTGCGACGCGACAGCACACGCAACCAGCAGCGGCACCGAGCGGGATGCCGCTTGCGGTAGGGTAGCTTGAAGGTGCCCGCAGCCTGAGCCGCAGGCAGGATGGCGGCGGCGACTTTAGCCGACCACCTCGTACCGCTTGATGTCTGGCGGGCCGCCCATCACGCCGCGCAACCCTGGGCCCGCCGCCTTGAAGTGCTCGCTCGCGCCGTGGGCGGCGAGGGCTGCCTCGTCGTCGTAAAGCTCCATCACGGCATAGCCGTCGTCGCCCTTCACCACCGTGTAGAGCTGGTTGCCCGGTTCGTTCGCCCGCACTTGCTCGGCGAGGGCGAGCATCACCTTCTCAAACTCCTCCTCTTTGCCGGCAGCCACGTTGAGCTTCGCCCACAGTGCAATCATCGCCATCCTCCTCCCAAATGTGCGCCGCAGCATAGCAGAAGCGGGCTGGCGGACGCCGGCGCCAGCAGCCCCAGCGTAGATAGGAACAGGGGTCAGACAGCCTTGGCGCACTGGCGGCCGGCCAAGCAATACGCAGCGGGACAGGCACCCCCAAGCGCGGCATAACGGACAGGCACCTCCCAGCTCCGGTGGCAGAGCCGAAGCGTGAAGCGCGGGCGAATAGCCAAACCGCGCGGGAGACACCGGACAGGCACTCCCAACCCCGGTGGCAGAGCGCAAGGCGTCGGATGCGCAATGGCAACCCGGGACGGGCAGCCTCAACGCATAGCTGGACAGGCACCGTGCAGCCGCCATCGAGCAGCCGCGGGCGCAAAGGGACACGCGGGCGCAAAGGGACAGGCAACGAGCATCGAGCGACGGCGCGGCGGGACAGGCACGCCGAGCGGGAACGCGGAACGCAGGAAACGCAGCCTCGGGGCTAACGGGCGTAACAGGGGCGTAACAGGACAGTCACCCCCGGCTCCGGCGACGGAGCCGAACCGTCGCGCGCACGCGACAAGCCGAACGCGGGACAGGCAGCACACCGCGAACACGGAACGGGTGCCCTCGGCTCTAGCGGCAGCGCCAAGACCTCGCGCCCCGGCAGCGCCGAAACCGCCCCGGCACCCTGCCCCCCAAGGCCTCCGCCCACCTGCCAAATTGGTGCTTATAATCGAGCGGCGAAGGTCGCGCGCCGGGGAGGGCGGCACAACCATCTGGAACTTCCATGTCGCGTAGGCCACGTCAGCGCTTGGCGGTTGCGCGCGCCGGCTTTTGGAAGGGCGTGCATCCAAGCATGGCGGTGGCGTCCATGTGCATGGTGCTCGCATTCCTCCTCTTCACCGTCTTGGACGTGGAGATGGCCAGCGGCATCTACCAAACGGTGCGGCGCCAGATCGAGTCCTTCCTCAGTTGGTATTACATCCTCGCCGTTTGCGGCATCTTGTTCGTCTGCATCTATCTCGCCGGCAGCCGCTTCGGCAGCATACGCCTCGGCAACGATGACGCCCGCCCAGAGTTCAGCACTTTCTCTTGGCTCGCCATGCTGTTCTCGGCCGGCGTGGGCATCGGCATTCTGTTTTTTTCCATTTCGGAGCCGATGTCCTACTTCGACAATTCCGCAGCCTCCGGCCACCCCAACAATCCCCACGCAGACCATGCCGGCGCCTACGACTTAGACGAGCGCCGCGCCGCGCATGCCCTGCAGGTCACCTATTACCACTGGGGGCTGCATGCTTGGGCGGTGTATGTGATGGCCGGCTTGTGCTTGGCCTACTTCGGCTACCGCAAGAAGCTGCCGCTCACGCTGCGTTCAGCGTTGTATCCGGTGATCGGCGATCGCATCTACGGCCCGATCGGCCACGCCGTCGATCTCCTCGCCCTGTTCGGCGCGGTGTTCGGCGTGGCCACTTCCTTGGGTCTCGGCGTGAAGCAGATGGCGGCAGGCCTCGCCGTCCTGTTCGGCATCGACCCTGGGCTTGTCACGCAACTCACCCTCATCGCCGTCATTTGCGCGGTGGCGACCCTCTCTGCCGTGTCTGGCATCGGCCGCGGCATCCGCGTCATCTCCGAGTGGAACATTTACTTCACCGTGGTGCTGTTGGCCTTCTTCCTGTTCTGCGGCCCGTTCGAGTGGCTGATGAGCTTCTTCGCCACCTCCGTGGGCGGCTATCTGTGGAACATGGTGCCGATGGGCTTCTGGACGGCCGCCGAGCCCGGCGGCGTCGCTTGGCAGGGCAGCTGGACGATCTTCTACTGGGGTTGGTGGATCGCGTGGGCGCCGTTCGTCGGCATGTTCATCGCCCGCATCTCCCGCGGGCGCACGCTGCGCGAGTTCATCTTGGGCACATTGTTCGCGCCCACGTTCATCGCCATGTTCTGGATTTGCATGTTGGGCGGCAACGCGCTGTACATGGAGTTGCGCGCTGAAGGCGGCGTCGGCACCGCGGGGCTGATCGAGCTGGTGCGGGGCGGCCAATTGGAGGCCGCGCTGTACGGCACCATCGAGCGGATGACGGACATTTCAATGCTGGCATGGCTCGTGTCCGCCCTCGCAACCGTCCTGTTGGCCACTTGGTTCATCACGTCCGCCGATTCCGGCACCCTCGTCATCGTCACCATGTTGAGCTTAGGCAGCGACCATCCGCCGCAACGCTTCCGGGTGATTTGGGGCGCCACCGAAGGCTTGGTGGCGGCGGCGCTGCTCGTCGCCGGCGGTTTGCTGGCGCTGCAGGCGGCGAGCATCGTCGCTGCGCTGCCAGTGAGCGTGGTGATGCTGGCGATGACGTTCGGCCTGTTGAAGTCCCTCTGGCAAGATTCGGCTGCGGCCGCGCCGGGGGAGCGCCCGATCGCCGCGCCGCGCACCGCGGCGGCAACGGCGGGCACGCGGCGTGGATTGCGGCTAGGCGCTGCCAAAGGCAGCCCCGAAGTCCTCGACGCCCGCAACTCGCCTAGGTGGTGGCCACGCGCTCTGGGTTCCCGCGGAGGCCTCGCTGGCCTCCCCACTACGACACGCAGGCGCGACGCGCCTAGGCCTTAGGGCCGCGCCAGAGACGCCTGCCGCCGGCGCTTAGAGCGACACGCCAAGCGCACAGGCGTCAATACAAATGACAAGCCACGATGCGCTTACCCGAGACTTCGTCTTCCACTTCTTTGAGCGCCGGCGTCTCTGCGCGGCACACGTCCATCACTTGCGGGCAACGGTTGGCGAAGCGGCAGCCAGGCTGCACGTTCACCGGCGAGGGGATTTCGCCGCGAATGGCAGTGGCGGGGCGATGGCGCTCGCTGGCTGGGTCTGGCTCTGGGTTGGAGCCGACGAGCATCTGGGTGTAGGGATGTTTCGGGTGGAAGAACACGCGGTTCGCCGGGCCGAGCTCAATGAGCGAGCCCAAGTACATGACAGCCATGCGATCCGACACATAGCGCACCATCGATAAATCATGGGCGATGAACAGCATCGTCAAGCCCATGGATTTCTTGAGCTCCGCCAACAGGTTCACCACCTGCGCCTGCACGGAGACATCCAGCGCCGAGATGGGTTCGTCGCACACCACGAACTCCGGCGCCATGATGAGTGCGCGGGCAATGCCGATGCGCTGGCGTTGGCCACCCGAGAACTCATGGGGATAGCGCGACAAATGCCCAGCGTTCAAGCCAACGCGGGTGAGCCACTCCGTGACGCGCCCGCGGATTTCCGCGCTTCCCAGCCGCGTGTGCAGCTTTAGCCCCTCGCCCACGATCTCGCCCACCGTCATGCGCGGGTTGAGCGACGAGTAAGGGTCTTGAAAGATCATCTGCATGGCGCGGGCATAGCGCCGGAAGTGCGCCGCGCCGTAGCGCGCCGGCAGTTCTTCGCCCTTGAACCGCACGGTGCCGGCGGTCTTGTCATGCAGGCCCAGCAGCGTCTTGCCGAAGGTGGATTTGCCGGAGCCAGATTCGCCCACCAACCCAACGATTTCGCGCGGGGCGATGGCAAGGCTCACGTCGTCCACCGCATGCACTGTTTCGTTGCGGCCGAGCTCAAAATGCTTGGTGAGCCCCTCAACCTCAAGGAGCGGCGTCACGGCGCATCCTCCGCTGCGACGCCCGCTTCGCCCTGCGCGTAATGCACATCGGGCACGCGCTTCTCGCACGCGGCGTGATGCAGCCAACAGGAGGCGGTGTGTCTGGCGCCCAAGGCGAACGCCGCCGGCGGCTCGGCCTCGCATGCCTGCATGGCGTGGGGGCAGCGGGCAAAGTAGCCGCAGCCCTTGGGCGGTGCGAATAAATCTGGCGGTGAGCCAAGAATGGGGTTGAGCGTTTGCTGCGCATCCTCCTGATTGGTTGGCATCGCTGCCCGCAGGCCCAACGTGTAGGGATGTGCAGAGCGGTAGAACACATCGTCCGCGCTGCCGGTTTCCAGTATCTCCCCCGCGTACATCACCGCCACTTGATCCGCCATGCGCGCGACGACGCCCAAGTCATGCGTGATGAGCACGATGGCCATGTCGTTCTGGCGCTGCAAATCACGCATCAGGTCCAGTATCTGCGCCTGAATGGTCACATCCAGCGCCGTGGTGGGCTCATCGGCGATGAGGATGGCCGGCTCGCAGGCAAGCGCCATGGCGATCATGGCGCGTTGCAACATGCCGCCGGAGAACTCGAACGGATACTGGCGGGCGCGTTTGTCCGGTTCGTTGATGCGCGTCGTCGCCAACAGTTCCACCGCCCGCGCCCGCGCTTGGCGACGGCTCAGACCCCGATGCACCTGCAGCGTCTCCGCAATCTGATCGCCAACGCGCATGGTGGGGTTGAGGGACGTCATCGGGTCTTGAAAGATCATGCCGACCTGCGAGCCGCGAATGTCCTCGCCGTCGATGATCTTGCTGGCGAGGATGTCGTGCCCCCGCAGACGCGCGGCGCCGCCGGTGATGCGCCCCGGCGGCATCGGGATGAGGCCCATCACGCTCTGCACCGTGACAGATTTGCCGCAGCCGGATTCGCCGACGATGGCGAGGGTCTTGCCCGCATGCACGTCGAACGACACGCCGCGCACGGCATGCACGGTGCCCCCGTAGGTGGCGAACTTCACATGGAGGTCGCGCACTTCAAGGAGCGCCGGCACACTGGCCGCCGCCGCGTCCATCCCGGCCGCTCCCGCCGCCGGCGCCTCACTCATCGCCGCGCCCCCGCATCCGCGCATCGAGGGCGTCCCGCAAGCCATCGCCGAGCAGATTGAACGCCAACACAGTGATGCTGATGAACACTGCCGGGAAGATCAGCTCATGTGGATGCGTCAACATCGTCTTGATGCCTTCGTTGCACATGCTGCCCCAAGAGGGCGTCGGCGGCGCCACGCCCATGCCGATGAAGGAGAGGAACGCCTCCGTGAAGATGGCGGCGGGCGCCGCGAAGGTGAGCGTCACCAAAATGACGCCCATCGTGTTGGGAATCATGTGCCGGCCAACCAAATAGTTGGTCTTGGCGCCGAGGAGCCGCGCCGCGCCCACATAGCCCTCCTCGCGGATTTGCAGGATTTGGCCACGCACCAGCCGCGCGGCTGCCGGCCAGCTCAAGAGCACCATGGCGAGCATCATCGGCGCGATGCCGTCGTCGCCGCCCTCAATGCCAAACAGGATGCGGAACAGGATCATGAAGAGCAGAAACGGCAGCGCCACCACAAAGTCTGCAAAGCGCATCAGGGCCTGATCGACGCGCCCGCCGGCGAACCCAGCGATGCTGCCATACAACACGCCAACGAACACATACACCAGCGGCGCGACGATGCCGATGAAGAGCGACACGCGCGCACCATGCATCAAGCGGGCAAGTAAATCACGGCCTAGGTAATCCGTGCCGAAGGGGTGCAGGCGCAGCCGCACGCGCTGCCCAAGCGCAGCGTCTTCCACGGTTGCCACGAGGCCGCGGTGCACGGCCTGCTCCGGGGTAATCACCCGTTTGGCGGCGACCTGGAGCGTCGCGTACACGGACGCCGCGGCGCCGTCTTGGTCCAGCGCGGAGACGGAGTAGTAATAGGTGCGCGGTTGAATGTCCAACCGGTCTTCAAAGCTCACGCGCCCCGGCTGCAAGACATCGGCCAGCGGCAGCCCCAGCGCGTCATCCGGCGCTGGGTTCAGGATGTTGCGATGCACGCGATAGCCGCTGGCGCCTGGCACCGGTCGCCATTGCAGCCGCACCGCTTGAGTGTTGGCGGGCTCTGCCAAGGCCAACCCCGCCGGCGCCGCAGTCAGCCGCGCCGCAGCAAGGCGCGCACCGTCCGCCAGCGGCATCATCACCCCGGCCCACGGGGCATGGGGGGCGACAATCTCCGCGCTGCGGTCCGCCCCAGGGGGCGCGGAAATCTGGTCTAAATCCTGCGCGGACGGATCCACGCGCCACAACAGCGGCCCAACCACCGTGAACGCGAGCAGCGCGAACACGATGTAGAGCGACGCCAGCGCACGCCGGTTCGCCCGCAGGCGACGCCAAGCATCCTGCCCGTAGGAGAGCGAAGGCCGAGCGAGAACCTCCGCCTCCGGCTGGACGATGGCTCGCTCAAACGAGAGGGCAGCGGCCGCCATCACTCAAGCCGCACACGGGGGTCAACCAAGCCGTACAGCAGATCCACCACAATCACCATGAACACGAGGAACGCGCCATAGAACACCGTGGTGCCCATGATGACGGTGTAGTCGCTTTGCTGAACAGCTTCCACAAAGTAGCGCCCCAAGCCCGGAATGGCGAACACCAGCTCCACCACAAAGCCGCCCGTGGTGATGGCCGCGATGGATGGCCCCAGCACCGTGACCACCGGCAGGATGGCGTTGCGCAACTGGTGCTTGAGAAAGATGCGGCTAGGCGGCAGCCCCTTCGAGTTGGCCGTGCGCACATAGTCTGAGTTCACCACTTCCAGCATGGATGAACGCATGAGCCGCGTGAGGAACGCCATCGTGCCGAGGCCCAACACCAGCGACGGCGTGAGCATGTGCATCATGCTGCCCCAGCCCGCCACCGGCAGCACCGTGGCGTCGAACGCCTCATTCAAGTTCACCAAGGCAAGCTGGCCAAGCGCTGCGAACACAAAGCTCGGCACTGAGATGCCCAAGATGACGAGGAACATGATCACAATGTCTGGCAGGCGGTTGCGGTACAGCGCCGTGAGGGCGCCGAACAGGATGCCGCCGGCGCCGGCAAAGGCGATGGCCAATACGCCCAAGGTGGCGGAGACGGGAAAGTGTTCGCGGATGATGTCGTTGACGCTGCGGTTCTCCTGCGAAAACGAGATGCCGAAATCGCCTTGCAGCATGTTGCCGATGTAGATGGCGTACTGTTCGAGGATCGGCTTGTCCAGCCCGTACTTCGCCTCCAAGTTGCGGCGGATTTCCTCCGACACGGCCTTGTCGCTGCTGAGCGGATCGCCCGGAATGCTGTGCATCGCCATGAAGGTGGCCGTGGCGATGAACCACACCGTGACGATGCCTTGCAGCAAGCGCTTGAGCGTGTAGCGCAGCATGGCCGCAACCGCTCCGTTACTCAGCCAACCGCGTCTTGAATGTCATGAATCCTTCCCCTAGCCCTCGGCGCCGGTGATGTAGGCTTGCGTGAAGTCTGGGTCTGTGCCGACGGCGCGGCGCACCACGCCCTGCAGCCGCGGATGCTGGGCATAGACTGAGCCGCTCTCGTAGTTCGGCAGCACCACGGCGTCTTCGTGGATGATGCGCTGGATCTCCGCGAACGCCTCCATGCGGTCTCTCGGGTGCGGCGATGTCTGCGCCACTTCCACCCAGCCATCGAGGGCGGGGTTGACGTAGCGACCGCGGTTGTTTTCGTTCCAAGACGCAAACAGATCGCCGAAGGTGAGCGGGTCTTCGTAGTCTGGCCCCCAACCGGCGAGCACCATGTCGAAATCCCCAGCGGTCATCTTCGCCAGACGCTGCTTGAATATCTGCCGGTCGATCTTCACGTCCAAGCCGAGCCGCGCCCGGTATACCTCTTGGAAGTACTCGGCCTGCTTGTTCGCCGCCGGGTTGTCGCCGCTCAACAACACCAACGGCGGCCACGCTTCCGCAATGTCGAGTTCGGCGGCCGCGCGGGCCAGGTGCTCGCGGGCGAGATCGATGTCCACGGGATATGTGGGCGCCGGATACTCTTGACGAAAGGTGCCGCGGACGCCCTTCAGCCACACCGGAAAGAGGGATTCGCCCGGCAGCGTTCCCGGCAGCTTGATGACTTTGTAGACCAGCTCGGCAGGGTCTGTGACGAGTTGAATGGCGCGACGCAGGTTGAGGTTCGCCGTCAGCCGTTCTGGGCGATGGTTGAACTCGGTGAAGAACACCGAGCCATCCACGAAACGCTTCAACTGCCAGCGCCGCTGCAGGGCGTCTTCCAACGTTTCCGCGTTCAAGCCAGCGATGGCCACCTTGCCATCCTTGTAGAGGTTCAACACGGCATTCACGTCTGAGGTGATGTAGGCGTAGTCGATGGCGTTGAGGCGGATGCGGTCTTGATCCCAGTAGTGGGGATTGCGCTCCATGCGCAGGGATGCGCCATGCACCCAACTAGAGATGACGAACGGGCCGTTGTAGAGCAGATCTTCAGCGTCCGCCCCGTAGCGCCCTTGGCGGCCCTCGCGGAAGGCTTCCTTGATGGGATAGTAGGTGGAAAAGGCCATCAGCTTCTCGAAGTGCGGCGTCGGGCGCTGCAAGCGAACGTGAAGCGTGCGGTCGTCAAGGGCCGTGGCGCCCAGCGCCGCTGGCGGCGCTTCGCCGCGGTTAATCGCGGCGCCATGCTCGATGGGGTGCAGGATGAACGCATACTCCGAGGCAGTGGCTGGGTCCAGCACCGTGCGCCACGCATACACAAAATCGTGCGCGGTCACGGGCGAGCCATCGCTCCAGCGGGCGTCTTCACGCAAGTGGAAGGTCGCTTCGGTGAGGCCGATTTCCCACCTGCTCGCAACCCCGGGGGCGATGCGGTTGTTCTCGTCGTAGCGCAGCAGCCCTTCCATCACATGGCCTAGGATGCGGCCGCTCACCAAGTCTGTCATGCGGGTGCTGTCGAGTTGCGGCGGCTCTGTGCTCAAGGCGAGCGTGATGGTGCCCGTGCTCGCATCCACCGCATCCGCGGAACCGGTGCCGGAGGCTTCCGTCACCCACGCGAGCGCCCACATCAGCAATAGCAAGCCGGCAACGCCGGCGGCGGCGAGAAGCAATAGGTCTCTGCTGGCCGTTTGATGCAATGGCGCAGCGCCTTGGCCGGTGGCCGTCGTCGCTGCGGCGCCGCCCACCGATGCGCGCCCCGCTCGCCATGCCCGCACCGGCCTGAACGCCTTCACTGCACGGTTCGCAACAGATTTCCGACCACCCGCTCCAAATGCATGAGCGAGTTGCACTCATCGGCCTGATGCACGTAGGCGGTGTATTTGCGCATCTCGGCATCCCCCACCGTCCATGTGCCGCGCGGCTCCGGGTTCAACCACAGCACGCGCTTGGCGCGGTCGTACATCTCCTTCAAGATTTCGGCGCGGGCGTCGCCATAGTTGTTGCGGCCATCGCCCAAGATGATGATGGTGGTGCGGTTGTCGACATCGTCCATGCAGAGGCGCTTGAAGTCCTCAAAGGCTTGGCCATAGTCTGTGGAGCCGCCGCTGTAATCGCGCAGCGTTTTGGCGATGGCGTCCTCAATGCGGTTGCGCTCAAACAGTTCCGTCACCTCCGCCAAGTCTGAGGAAAAGGCAAAGGAACGCACCTTGGGCATCACTTCCTCAAGGCTGTAGAGGAACATCAGCATGAAGCGGGCATAGTTGGCGACGGAACCGCTGACATCGCAAATGGCGAACACCTTGGGCCGATCCACCTTGATGGATTTCCAATGCAGGTCAAAGATGGCGCCGTCGTAGGCCATGTTGTTGCGCAGCGTGCGGGTGAGGTTGAGTTGCCCGCGGCGGAACACCTTTTTGCGCCGCGAGTGCAAGGCCACCAGCTTCTTCGCCATCTTGAACACAACCTCTTGGATGAGGCGAAAGTTGCGGTGCTCCACATTGCTGAGCTTCACTTTGCGCAACAGCTCTTCGCGCAGGCGGCGGCCGGAAGCGTCCGCATGCAGCAGGAACTGGCGCTCAACGTAATCGCGCACTTGCTCACGCAGCCACTCGCGGCGCTTCTTGAGTTCTTGGCCAAGGCGCCGGCTAGGGACGAACTGGCTGCGCTTCAAGTCTCCAATTTCCTGATGCAGCTCGGCAAGGCCCATCTCCTCCATGATGCGGCGGGTGTACAAGCCCTTTTGCGTGAAGACTTGGATTTCCTCCAGCTTCACGGCGCGCCCAGCAGCCGCCGTCTGCACCGAGAGCTCGACGCGGCCATCCTGCATCAAGAGCTTGCCCAAGGCTGAAGTGGGCGTGGCCATCTCGCCCGGGCCCAAGTCCTCCTCTTCCTCTTCCTCCGCGCCAAACTGCTTGCTCTTCTTGCCGCCCTTGCCGCCGCGGCCTGTGCCAACGCCACCGGCGCCTTCGCCCTCGCCTTCGCCTTGACCAGCGCCGCCGCCGTTGCCGGATTCGTCCGCGCCGGTCTGGTCTTCCACCTCGAGTTCGCCCCGCGCCCCGGCCACTTCCTCAAACGCGAAGAATTGATCGAAGGTGGCGTCGAACGTTTCCTTTTCGTCGATGGTTTTCGGCAGCATAAGCGCCAACGCATCCTTGAGCAGGGCGCGATTCCGATAACCCACCAACTCCACGGCGCTGAGCGCGTCTAGGGTTTCGGCCGGCGAGACGCGCACCTCGGCATTGCGCAGCGCGGCGATGAAGTGTGTGAGCTCGCGATCCATGTGCGTGGCGGGGCTACTTGAAGTGCGGCGCCACTTCCTCCGCAAACAACTGCGCAGGGGTGACCGTCTCGCGGCCAAAGAACTCCATCACGAATGCGGTGCAGCCGAGCTCGATGTGCTTGCCGATGGCATCGACGCATTGGCTGGGAGTGCCCGTGATGGCGAGAGGGCCTTTCGGATCCCCCATGTGGCCGCCGAATATCTGCTGCGCCCGGTCTGCCATGGGGCCGGCGCTGGCTGCGTCTGGCGCGATGGTGACCAAGCATTGCTGGCTGACGACGATGTCGTCGAAATCCCGCCCCACCACGTCGCAATGGCGCTTCAACACATCTACCTTGTGGCTCAGGCTCCCCTGATGGCCGGCAAGGTTGTTCCAGTAGTCTCCATGTTGCGCCGCAAGGCGCAGCGTCACCTTCTCGCCGGCGCCGCCGATGAGGATGGGCACGCGGCGCGGGGGCTTGGGTTGGCAAACCACGTTGTCGGCCTGCACGAAGCGCCCGTTGAAGGTGACTTGCTGCTCATCCTCGCCCCACATGCGCCGCAGCAGCTCAACCGTCTCGCGCAGTTGGCCCAGCCGTTCGCCAGTGCCGAGGAAGGGCATGCCGAAGTCCGTGAACTCACGGGGCATCCAACCGCCGCCGAGGCCGGCGATGACGCGCCCGCCGGCGATGTTGTCCGCGGTGGCGATGATCTTGCCCAAGTGCGCTGGGTTGCGCATCCCGGCCGGGGTGACGAGGGTGCCGATTTCCACGCGTTCGGTGATGGCGGCGAGGGCCGAGACCATCGACCATGCTTCGAGAATGGGCAGTTGCGGAGATTGCGGGCCGTACAGGTGGTCGCACACCCAAATGGAATCGTAGCCCATCGCCTCGAAGGCGCGGGCCGCATCCGCGGCGGCCACCCACGGGCGTTTGATCTGCGGAATGGTCACCCCAAAATGGGCGGTGCTCATGCAAGGCTCCTCCGGTGGCGCAACGAGTGCGGACGCCGCGCCGCCAGTTTCTCCCGCAGCGGCGCGCACGGGTGCCGCTCAATATAGCAGGGTGCATGGCCGCGAGGGGTGCGGAGCGGGAATGGGATATGGGCGCGCGGTCGCTTCGCCCTGCTCAAGCGCGGCGGGAAGGAGCGGAGAACGGCCGCAGATGGCGGCAGGCTAGGCCGCTACGCACCAACGGCCGGCGGCGAGCAAAAGCCACCGCCAAGGCCATCACGAAGCGGGCTGGAGGCCAGCCATGGCCGTCACGGGCCGGCCGGCAAATCCTTCGCGACGGACATGCGCCACTCAGGGTCGCGCTTCTCGAGGAACGACACGACGCCTTCGCGCGCGTCCGGCTGCTCGCGCAGCCATGGGAAGATGTCCCCCTCGCGCTGCATCATGTCCGGCACGGCGCTCGCCGCGCCCTCCCACAAGAGGCGCTTGGTGAGCGCCACCGAAACGGGCGCCGCCTTGGCGTACTCCGCCGCCATCTCGCGCGCCGTGTCGAGCAACGCATCCTTGGGCACCGCCCTGCTGACGAGGCCCATCTGCGCGGCCTCCACCCCGGTGATGATGCGCCCGGACATCAGCAAATCCGCCGCGTTGGACAGGCCAACCACGCGCTGCACGATGGTGTGCGAGGCAAGTTCGGGCATCAAGCCGCGGCGCACGAACACGAAGCCGATCTTCGCCTGTTCCGCCGCGATGCGCACATCGCAGAGCATGGGATAGGTGATGCCGACGCCCACCGCCGGGCCGTTGATCGCCGCGAGCACTGGCTTCGGCACATCGTGGGGCAGCAATTCCGGGATATTGCCGCGGCGCGCGCGGTCTGCGTCCGGGGCCGTGCCGACGGTCTCGCTGCCACGCTCAAGCTCCAGCCCCGCGCAGAACGCCCGACCGGCGCCGGTGATGATGATCGCGCGCACGCCATCGTCATCACGCGCCTCCAACAGCGCCCCAGCAAGGTCTGCCGCGAGCGCGGCGTTCCAAGTGTTCATCCGTTCCGGGCGATTCAGCGTGATCGTGGCGATCTTGTCCGCCACCTCATAGAGGACCGTCTCAAAATCCATGTCGCCGCCCGTCCCTCGCCGTAGAGCGCAGGGATGCTAACACCGGCGGGCATGGGCGCGTAGACCGTGGGTGCCATCTCGCCCTACGGGGACCATCTCGCCCCACGGGGACAGGCACGCACGTTGCGGGACGCGTCCTACGGGGACAGGACACGCCCTACCGTTTCGTTGCGGGGACAGGCACCGACCGTCCCTTCCCTCTGCGGGGACAGGCACACGCTCGCGCACCCTTTCGGGGACAGGCACGCCCTTCCAAAGGACAGGCAGGTCGCAAGGCCCGCGGCCAAGCAACCGGCCATTGACGGCTGCCCGCTTGAGTTCGGCTATGATGGCCAGCAGCGTCGCGGGGAGGCCGGGCACGGCCTCGTCCAACTCCCCGCCCGCCGCAAATCCGCCTTCGGCGCCACAATCGGGATGCGTGGGCGTGACTATCCAAACCAACCTAGACCTGCGCCCCAGCGAACGAGTTGGCGACGCGCTCGAACGCATACGCCGCAACGCTTCCAGCGAAGCCGAAAAGGGGCGTTGGTTCGAGCACCTGTTCATGGCCACCGTGCGCGACAACCCCGAGTTCGACGTGGCGGCAATCTGGCCATGGCGAGACTGGCCAGACCGCGAGCAGCTCACTGGCCTCGACGGCCGCGACCACGGCATCGACCTCGTGGCAACGCAAATGGATGGCACCGTCATCGCCATCCAGTGCAAGTGCTACGCGGCAGAAGCCATCATCACCAAGCCAAACATCGATAGTTTCCTCAACGAATCTTCGCGGCCAGCCTTCGGGCTGCGTTGGATCGTTTCCACCTGCGCATGGAATGCCGCCGCGGAGCGCGCCATCGCCGGCCGCGTGCCGAGGGTCGTCCGCATCGACTTTCTGGATTTCCTGGACCACGAGATCCGCCAGTTCCAAAGGCCCGCGGCGCGCCGGCAGCCGAAGCCGCTTCAGCAGCAAGCCATCGACGCCGTGTACGACGGCCTCGTCACCCAAGGCAACCATCGTGGCAAGTTGGTGATGGCCTGCGGCACCGGCAAGACCTTCACGGCGCTCAAGCTCTCCGAGCGCATCGTGCCGGACGACGGGCGGATTCTGTTCGCAGCGCCCACCATCGCCCTAGTGTCCCAAGCGCGGCGCGAGTGGCTGACGCACCGGACGCGGGACATGTCCGCGCTGGTGGTGTGTTCAGACAGCACCGCCGGCGGGCGCGGCGAACGCCAAGAGATCGGCGCGGACGATCTGGTCTGCGACGTGGCGTCAGACCCGGCGGACATCTCGCGGCGGCTGGGCAACCCGAGCGGCGGCGTGAAGGCCGTCTTCTGCACCTACCACTCCCTGCGCAAAGTGCGTGAGGCCCAAGCGCGGCATGGCGCACCGGGCTTTGATCTCGCCATTGCCGACGAAGCCCACCGCACCACCGGCGTCATTCGGGATGACGTCGCCGGCAAGGAGGTGGATTTCCAAGCGTTCCACGACGCGGCGCAGCTCAACGCTGGCAAGCGCCTCTACATGACTGCCACGCAGCGCATGTATACGCAAAGGTCGGTGCGGGCCACCGAGCGGGCCGCGGAAAGAAAGGGGTTCGCCTACAACGTGGTGGACATGTCGGATGTGGATGTGTACGGGCCGCTGCTCCACCATGTCAAGTTCTCGCAAGCCGTCGCTGCCGGGGAGCTCTCGGACTATCGCGTGATCGTGCTCGGCATCCGCGAAAGCCAGCTCACGCCAGGCATCCGCGCCGCGCTCACGGGCGAAAATGCGCCCAAGAGAGCGTCGGACACCGATCTCTGCCGTCTGTTGGGAACCATGCTGGCCTTGAACGGCGCGGTGGAAGGCGGCGAGACGCCGAGCGCATTGCCCCGCAGCATTGCCTTCGCGTCAACGATTCAGCGTTCCAAGTGGTTCCGCGACACCATCAACGGCAACCTCGCCCTCAAACAGCGCGTCACGCGCACGCTGGCTGGCCGCGGCAAACGCGCAGACCTTGAAGCCCGCCACTTGGACGGCAAGAGCACTGCGCTGCAGCGCAACCAAGAGCGGCGCTGGCTGAACGACGCGCCCCACAAGAGCCAAGCGCGGATGATCTGCAACGTGAAGGTGTTCTCGGAAGGCGTGGACGTGCCAGCCCTGGACGCCGTGGCGTTCCTAGACCCGAAGCAGAGCCAAATCGACATCGTTCAAGCTGTCGGCCGCGTCATGCGCAAAGCTGAGGGCAAGCGTTTCGGATACATCGTGGTGCCGGTGTTCGTGCCCGAAGGCGAGGGCGACATCGCGGAATTGCTGCAACAGCGCGGCGATGATTACCGACACATCGGCGCCGTGCTGCGGGCGCTGCAATCCCATGATGAGCGGCTCGCGGAATCCCCAGCGACGTTTGTACACGTGCTGATCGACACCGGCACAGCCAACGGAGACCAGCCCACCCCCATTCCTCGCGGCCGCGACGGCGAAGTGCGCGACGACGACACCCTGCACCCAGCCATCGGCGACATCCTCGCCTTCCAAGCCGTGGAACCGGGCATCTTCGCCAAGGTGGTGGCTGCCTCTGGGCTAGGTCGCCCCGGCCAAGTGACGGCGGATGACATCGTCCGCTCGGTGGGGCTGGCGGCGAGGAGAATTGAAGACAGCCCAACACTCCTGGCCTCGTTGCGTCAAGCCTTAGACCTCACCAGCGTCAAAGATCGGGAAGTGTCCACCACCGCGGCGCTCTTGTTGTGCAACGCCTGTTTGCTGCATCGGCGTTTGCAGAAGGAATCCGCCACGCTCGAAGGGCTGCCAGACCTCATCGAGATCGGCCGCTCCCACACCCCAGCCGAGAGCCTCGCCGAAGCCTGGGACGCAATCCTCGGCAAGGACTACGCGCCCGTGTTCCGCCCGGCACTGTCCCTCATCGAGAACTCGCCATCGTTCGACGGCCTCAAGGCACCGACGCGGATACTGGCGGAGTGCGCCGTGAACCTATCCGATGCCGTCACTGAACTCGGCTACGACCACGCTGGCCCGCTCTACCACAAGATACTCGGCAGCGCCGTCAGTGACGGCGCCTTCTACACCAACAACATCTCCGCGCTGATGCTTGCGGGGCTGGCGCTTGGCCCCAACTTCGCGGACTGGTCGGATTGGCAGCAGGCGACGGGGCTGCGCATTCTGGACCCGGCCTGCGGCACCGGCACGCTGCTGATGGCGGCGCTCAAAACCATCAAGGACCACATGGCGGCGGCTAAGCCGATGACGCCGGCCGAGGTGCGACAAGCCCACAAGGCGCTGGTCGAGCATTCCATCCGGGGCTTGGACATCAACTACCAAGCGACGCAGCTCGCCGCCTCGAACCTGACGCTTGGCGCCCCCACCGTGGACTACGAAGCCATGCACATCCACACCATGCGCCACGGCCCGCAACCCGATGGCTCAGTGGCTTTGGGCAGCCTTGAACTGCTGCCGACAGCCGTCGGCGGCGGCGAGCAGTTGAGCCTCTTGGGGCACGTTAAGCAGGCAGCGGTTTCGACGCGGGAATCCGCCGTGGCCAACGTGCCAGACATACGCGGCATGGACGTGATCCTGATGAACCCGCCATTCACCAACAATGAACACTACGGGCGCAGGTTCAGCGCTGCCGCCAAGAAGGGGATTCAGCAGCGCAAACTCGAGATCAAACGCCAGATACATGGGGCAGACCCTGCCGCTTCACACCTCATCGACTCAAACAGCGTGCGAACCCTCTTCACCCCGTTGGCTGATGCGTTGCTGCACAAGGACGCCGGCGTGCTCGGCAAAATTCTGCCCACCACGGCCTGCACCAGCACGTCGGGAGTGGATGAGCGGAGATTCTTGGCGGAGCGCTTCCACATCGACTTCATCGTCACCAGCCACGATCCGAAACGCCCGAACTTCTCCGTCAACACGGCGATTCACGAATCGCTCCTCGTCTGCCGGCGCCGCGGCCCCGGCGAGCCGCGGCGAGCAACCACCTTCATCGCGCTCACACGCATGCCGCAAACGGCCCAAGAGGCCGCCGATTGGGTGGCGGCGGTGCATGCCGGGGAGAACCACCGCCTGCATCGCGCCTACGTTTGGCCGGCCGAACGCATGGCGGCCGGCGATTGGACGCCCTGTCAATACCTAGACGGCACCATGGCGGCCCTCGCACGCTACATCGATGAGCATGACGCCACCACGCCGCTGGGAGACTTGGCATTAGTCGAACCGGGCGGGCAACGATTGCGGGATGCGTTCGTGAACCCGTTAGACCACCCCATACCGGACGCGAAGTTCCCAGTCGTGTGGACGCACAAGCCGAACAGCCGCAGGACGATGAGATCTTTTGCAGACTTCGCCACGGAACCCAAGCCCGCCAAACGGCGGTACGCAACGGACGTGTTGTGGCCGAAGGCGAGCAGGATGCTTATTGCCAGCAAAATCTGGGCACCCCGAAACAGAGTGGCCGCCATCCATGCACCTCGCCCCGTCTTGGGTCAGCCTTTCATTCCCGTGACGCCGTTGCCGCACATCTCCGCCCCTGTGGAGACCCTTGAGGCTTGGTGCGCCTACCTGAACTCCACTCCGGCAGTGGCGTCGTTCTTGAACCGCCGACAGAAGAAGCTGGACTACTCGGACTATTCGTTGGAACAGCTACGGTCCTTGCCCGTGCCAGACCCAGCGAAATGCGACCTGACGCCGCTGCAAGATGCCTTCCAACGGCTCGGCAAGGCAGAGCTGCTGCCTTGGCCGCAGATGGATGAATGCCCGGTTCGCGCGGAGCTCGACGCTGCGGCCGCGGCCTGTCTAGGCCGTGACCCGGAAGCGATCGCGTATTGGCGGGAAAAGATCGTGCGCGAGCCGACTGTGTCCAATCGGCCGGCCTACACCGAAGGAATCGAAGACGATGACTTCATCGCGCACTTGATGAGCGGCCCTTCGTTCGAGGGGCTAGACCTTGAGCGCGACCGCTCCCCAATGCGCGACATCGAACTATGAGGGCGCTGCCGGATACCTGCGTCGTCTCGGAAGTACACAAACCAAACGGCGAGCCCAGAGTCAAATCGGCGGTTGCCGACCTAGGCGACCGTGCCTTCATCAGCGTCATCACGATCGGCGAGATGTACAAGGGCGCACACGGCTTGGTCCCGGGGCAGCGCCAACGGGATCTCTTCGCGTGGCTGGACCGGCTGCAAAACGATTTCCGCCAGCGCATCTTGCAAGTGGACGCGCCCATCGCCCGACTTTGGGGGCAACTCACGGCCCGCGCCAAACACAGGGGGCAACAGATCGCGGCCGCGGACGGATTGATCGCGGCAACGGCGCTGCATCACGAAATGGCGGTGATGACACGCAACGTCAAGGACTTTGCGCCCAGCGGCGTGGACGTCGTCAATCCTTGGCCACAGTGAGCGTCGGCGCCGCTCGCTTCCCAAACGCCCTACCGCCCGCTGGCCATCGCCGCGCTGCCTTCGGCTTCCTGCCGCCGCACGTTCAGCGCTTCGAGGATTTGCGCGTGTCGTTCGCGGGTGAGGCTGTAGTGTTTGTAGCACCACAGCGAGACGACGGCGCAGCCCGCCACCACGGGGCCATAGAACAACCCTAGGTGGACCAGCGTTTCGGGGGGCACGTCAGCGGCGGTTTGTATGTTCGCGCCGCGGGGCCAGCCGATGACATCGAGGCCCAAGCCGCCGATGAAGGTGCCGAAGCCGGAAGTCGCCTTGGCCGAGAAGGCCACGGCGCCGAAGAAGATGCCCTCTTGGCGAACGCCAGACACCAACTCGTGTTCGTCCGCCACGTCCGCCATCATCGAACCGAACGCGATGTAGGCAAGCTGCAGGATGATGCCCTGCACCAACTTGAACGTGAACAGGACGACGAATAGCTCCGTCGTGGCGTTGGCCGGCAGCACATCCAACAAGCGCAGCACCACCGGAATCACTTGGCAGATGGCCCACACCGCCGTGCCCAAGATCACGCCGAAGCGCTTGCCAGTGAAGCGCAACAGCGGCACCGCCAAGAACACGCCGATCAACAGCCCCACCACGGTGCCGCCAACGTTCAGCGCCAGCATCTGCCAATCCAACAGTTCCCAGAAGTACTGGTAGATGTAGAGGTCTAGGGCGCTGTTCACGCCGGCCATCACGAACACCACCAGCACGCCGCTGAACAGCCAACGGAACGAGCGGTTGGTGAAACCGGCGGTGATGTCCAGACCGAGCTGCGCGACCACGTTGCGCCTTGGCTTCGGCTTCGGTTCGGAAAGGTGCGGCACCTCCTTGCGCGTGCCCCACGCCGAATACCAGATGGTGGCCACCATCATCACGCCGAGCGTGATGGCGAAGGGCGCGTAGTTGCCCACGTCCGTCCTGCCGCCTCGCGCATCGGCGAAGAAGTAGCCGAACCCCACCAGCGACACGGTGGCGACGCCGAGCGCGGCGAAGAACTGCCGATAGGCGACGATGCGATTGCGCTCGTTGTAGTTGTCCGTCATTTCCGCGCCAAGCGCCAAGTGCGGCACGTGGTAGAGCGTCATGGCGCCCCGCGTGAGGATGGCGAACAGCGTGAGCCAAGCGAACAATCCCCACTCGCCCAACGCCTTGACATCGCCGGGCGGCCAGAAAAGGCCGGCGAACGCGAGCGCCAGCGGCACCGCCGAGGCGTACATGAACGGATGGCGCCGGCCGAGTTTGGATTTCCAGTTGTCCGACAGCGAACCGGCCAGCGGGTCTGTGACCGCATCGAAGAGCAAGGCGATGAACAGCGCCAGCCCAGCCAGCGTGCCCGGCAATTCCAGCACTTGGTTGTAGTAGAAGAGCACGAACAGGCTGAACGCCGTGTTCTTCAGGCCTTCCGCGAACTGCCCGACGCCGAACGCCAGCTTGCTGGGGAACGGAACGAGGCGGTCTTTCGGGTTCTCGGCGCTCACGACGGGCGAGCATATAGCAATGGCATGGCGGCGTGGGCAGGTTCGGCAACGCCCTCGGCACTTTACAATCGCCGCGCTTCGCCGCAGTCTCGCCAAAGAGCCAGAACTCGGAGCGACCCTCATGCGCGCATATGCCGCCTGCGCCCTGCTGCTCGGCGTGGCCACCATCGCCGCCCACGCCGAAGCCCCCGCGCCAACCCCAGTGACGAGAGCGCAGTTCGACGCTTGGATGGAGGAAATCTCCAACTGGGGACGCTGGGGCGAAGATGACGAACTAGGCACCCTGAACCTCATCACGCCGGCCAAGAGCAAGGCCGCCGCCGCCCTCGTGCGGGAAGGCGTCACCGTCTCCATGGCGCTCGACTTGAACACCGTGGCGGACGAACTGAACGCCAACCCATTCCGCCACACCGTCACCACCGGCGAGTTCAGCGGCCACGCGGTGGCCGGCGACGACTATGGCGTGCAATACCACGGCTTCGCCCACTCCCACATCGACGGGCTGCCGCACTTCGCCCACAACGGCAGGCTCTACAACGGCTACGGCTTCGACACCATCAAACCCACCGGCGCCACGAAGCTCGGCATCCACAATGTGAAAGACGGCATCTTCACCCGCGGCGTCCTCGTGGACATGGCTTGGTTCAAGGGCGTGGACTTTCTGGCGCCCGGCACCGCGGTGACCGTGGAGGACCTAGAGGCTTGGGAGCAGAAAACCGGCATCACCCTCGGCAGCGGCGACGTGCTGCTGTTGCGCACCGGGCGCTGGGAGCGCGTGCGACAGGAGGGACAGTGGAACTTCCTTGAAGCGGCAGCGGGCCTGCATGCATCCGTGGCCAAGTGGCTGAAGGCGCGGGACGTGGCGCTGATCGGCTGTGATGGCGTGAGCGACGTGATGCCATCCGGCGTCGAGGGCCTCGCCAACCCCCTGCACGAACTCGTGCTGGTGGGCTTGGGTATGCGAATCTTGGACAACCTGAACCTAGACGACGTGGCCGTCGCGGCCAAGCAACGAGACCGCTGGGAGTTCCTGTTCGTCGGCGCCCCGCTGCGCGTCGTCGGCGGCACCGGCTCACCGCTGAATCCGCTGGCGGTGTTCTAGCGGGGCAAGCGCCGGAGCCAGATCACAAGCGCACCGCGGCCGCCTAAGAGCCAAAGACCATGCCCATCGAGCAAATCTGGATCAAGAACTACCGTGCGCTCCAAGACGTCAAGCTCACCAACCTGCCGCGCCTTGCCGTAGTCATCGGCGCCAACGGGACTGGCAAGTCCACGTTGTTCGATGTCTTCTCTTTCCTGAAGGACGCGCTAGCAGGCAACGTGGCGTCCGCTGTGGCCAAGCGCGGGGGATTCAAGGAACTGGTCAGCCGGGGCAGCGATGGTCCCATTGGAATCACCGTGAAGTTCCGGGAATCGTCAGGGCGACTGGCCACCTATTTGCTTGAGGTGGCAGAAACAGGGGGACGTCCTGTGGTGCGCCATGAGGTGTTGCGCTACCGACGTTTTGGCGGTGGCCGTGCTTGGCACTTCGTGGACTTTCGCGAGGGATCGGGCAACGCCATCACGAACGAATCCATGTACGGCACATCGGGCGTGAGCGAGGAGCGAAGGGAGTACAAGCTCGACGATCCTGCGACGCTCGCCATCAAGGGCCTCGGCCAATTCCAAGAGTTTCGCGTTGTCTCGGAGTTCCGTTCATTGATCGACAACTGGCACATCTCCAACCTGCACATCGCGGATGCTCGCAACAGCTCGGAAGTTGGGTACGCGGAGCATCTCTCCACTTCGGGCGAAAACGTCGCGCAGGTGGCGCAGTACCTATATGAACATCACCCAAGCAGTTTTCGGCGTGTGCTGCTTGCTATGCGGGAGCGTGTTCCAGGAGTTGCGGCGGTTGATGCGAAGCCAACGGAAGATGGGCGACTAGTGCTGCGCTTTCAAGACGGCACCTTCAAGGACCCATTTGTCGCCCGACATGTTTCGGATGGCACGATCAAGATGTTCGCGTACCTGCTGCTCCTCCACGATCCGCACCCCCATCCCCTAATCGCCGTGGAAGAGCCAGAGAACCAGCTCTACCAAGACCTGCTGAGCCTCCTAACTGAAGAGTTTCGCGACTATGCGCGGCGAGGCGGACAGGCGTTTGTGTCAACGCACTCCCCAGATTTCCTCAACGGTGCCGAGTTGAACGAAATCTATTGGTTCGAGAAGGTCGATGGCTTTTCGCGTGTTCGCCGGGCCAAAGACTCGAAGTTGCTGCGCGACCTCTACGACGGCGGAGACCCGCCCGGCGCACTTTGGAGACAGCGCCTCTTGGGAGGCAAGCTTCCGCATGCGGCACCAAAAGCCCCAGCCACGCCGCCCGCCCCCACTGCCCGCCAAGTGCTAGTATCCTGCCATCGCCCCAACAGACGTGTTAGTCGTGATTGGTGATTTGACGGAACAGATCGGCCACTGGCGCGTTCGCACGAACATCAGCGCCCACGGGCTTGCCGACGCCGCCCGCCCACAACTCCCGGCAGCGTCGCCGTGAGCGCCCCCACCACCTATGCCGCGAGCGCGGCGCCCGAAGTGGCGACCATCTTCGATGCCGACAGCCATCTGATGGAGTTGCCCGATTTCCTCGCCCGCAACGCGTCACAGCGTGAACGCGGGCGGCTGCCGAGCCTCGCGGACATACGCTTGGCAGACATCGGCGACAAAATGCGCGCGTTCGAGGGCGCCGGCGCCCATGCCCCAGAGACGGTGGCGGAACTCATGGCGCTTGGCGAGCGCATCACGCGCGGGCCGAAGTGGCACGATGCGCTCGGCGCGTTCAACGGCAAGGAGCGCGGCCTCGCGCTCAACCTGTTGGGCTTTCAGCGCCAAGTGGTGTTCTCGTCGTTCTGCGCGACGAAGGTGTTCAACGCGCCGGACGATGTGCGCTACGCAGCGGCCGCCGCGCACAACCGCTCGATGGCCGAGTTCTGCGCGGGAGACCATCGCTTAATCGGCGTCGCGCTCGCCCCCCTCGACGATCCGAAGCAAGCCCTCGCCACCATCGACGAGGCATTGCAGCTACGCCTCGGCGCAGTGTGGATGCCTTCCCATGCGCCGGGCGGCCGCTCGCCAGGGCATCCGGCCCACGAGGCCATTTGGCGGCGGCTGGAAGAAGCCCGCACCCCGTTTCTCCTGCACGTTGGCAGTTCCAGCCTCTCCATCCCGGACGAGTGGATGAACGATGGCCAGTCTGAGCGGGAGAGCGCGCGCGGGCGCGCCGAAGTGATCGGCTCCAAAGACCTCACGGCCATCTTCCACTCCGCGCAACGCTTCATCAGCGTGCTGGTGCTGGACGGCGTGTTGGAGCGGTTCCCGCGCTTGAAGGGCGGCGTCATCGAACTGGGCGCCGGCTGGGTGCCGGACACGATCCGCCGCCTAGACCACGCCGTGGACATCTGGGCGCGTTCGGAGCCGCACCTCGCCAAGTTTCAACGCAAGCCATCGGAGCAAATCCGCGAGCAACTGCGCTTCACGCCGTATGCATTCGAGGACGTCGGCGCGTTCATCCGCGAATCGATGCCGGAACTGTATCTGTTCTCTTCAGACTATCCGCATGCCGAGGGCGGCCGTGATCCGATTGGCCGGTTCTCGCGTTCCTTGGAGGCCTCGAGCGCCGCCGAGCGAGAGCGCTTCTACGCCGGCAACTTCAACGATCTGTACGCCAGCCAATCGTGACGGCCGGCGAAGACGCTCGAGAGACAGAAACCGCCCCACAGGCGCCGTCGTCAAAGCAGCCGAGCCAAGTGTTCGACGCGCCAGACCTGTCTGCGCCAAACAAAGTGCTCACCGATGCGGAGACTGATTTCTTCGTGCGCCATGGGTTCGTCGTCAAGAAACGCTTGCTGGCGGCGAATGCAGTGGATGCGGCCCGCGATCGCACTTGGCGCCATCTGCTTGATCGCATGCCGATGGCGCCCGGCAACGCTGCCCTTCGCCAGCACGACCGCAGCACTTGGGTGAGCCCGGCCTGGGGAACGATGCCGCCCACGCCAACAGACGGCCCCTACGCCGGGCGCGCACCCATCGTACACGCCGGCGCGACGGTGAAACTCCACGATTTGGGCGACGCGGACTTCTTGGTGCGCTTGGTGCCGAACAACCTCAAGGTGCGGCGCGTGGCCGCGCGCTTGCTTGGCAACTTGCGCCCGAGCTGCCGAACCCGCGGCGTCTATGCGCTGTTCCCAACGCGCCAAGACCCAGGCGAGGCCGAAACGCGAATCGCGGACGCGCTGCTGCCACACGCGGATCAGGTGTGCCAGCAGCTCAACGCTTGCGCGTATCTGGACGACGTGCCACCACGCGGCGGCGGTTTCACCGTCTACCCAGGCAGCCACAAAACGCTGTTCCACGCCCACCGCTTCGCCGCCAACTGGTCTCCCCTGCCGCGCTTTGCCGAGGTGATGCGCGCAGTGGCCGGCGAGACGGCGCCGCTGGAACTGACCGGCAGCAAGGGCGATGTCATCTTCTGGCATGGGCGCCTCGTCCACTCCGCCGGCGTCCACTTCGGCCAACACATTCGCTGGGCGGTGTTCGCAGATTTCATGCACAACGGCGAGACGCTTTCCGACGACGAGCACCGCACCCTCGGCCAGTTCGAGTGGTTCAAGGACACGCGGCTGCTGCGCAACGACATCGAAACGGCGACGTGCGAAGGGCAGGACGACGACGCGCACCGCGAGGCGATGTGGCGCGGCTGGCGCTTGGCGGGGCGGTAGCCGCCGGGGCCACCTGCGGTGCCCCCCTCTGACCAGCACACTCAGAAAGCCGTGGGCCAAGCCGGTCGGCGTACATTATCCTCCTCCCTTCCATCCTTGGATTTGCCCCGACCTCGTGGACTGTCGATGGCTCTCCCTTTACCCCTGCGCCCCTCCGTCCACGATGTCGTAGCCGAAGTGGTCGAGCACGTCCCGATGCCGCCGGAACACCCGGTTGAAGGCCGCGAACTGGTCAGCGTCGAGGCGCGCGATCTGCCGGGCGTTCATGTTGGTGAGCATCTCGTCGTACCCCTTCACCGCCAGGCGCCGGCGCAGGTTCAGGTCGTCGAGCGCGGGGACCAGCGCCCGGATCATGTGCGCCACCCGCTCGGGCTCCGCGCACATCGTCTCGTAGGTGAAGAAGACCCCGCGCTCGCGGTGCGCCTCGACGTTGCGGCGCTGCCAGGCCAGGCAGGTGGCGACGTGGATCGCAGCGGCCTCGGGCAGGTGGCGGGCCGGGATCCCGGCCCGGGCCGTGGGGCTCGCGCAGGCCCGGCAGATGCTCTCGCAGACCGCGTAGGGGTTGCGCACCACGAACAGGAACCTGGCATTGCGGAAGTGGCGCGCCAGCGCGCCGACGTTGAGCAGGAACGGCGGGGATTTGGTGGTGAACACCGTTGCGGCGGGGTCGCGGGCGTATGCCTGGAAGTACCACGCCTCGCGGGTGCGGCGCCAGTCGCAGGCGCCCTCGTCCGTCAAGGCATCGAGCCAGCGTTGCTCGGCGGCCCAGATCCAGCGGGGAACCGTCGGTCCGGGCAGCGGGACGCGCCGCCAGGTGGCGGGTCCCGCGAAGCCGTGGACGGCCTGTCCTTCGCGCGGCAGGTTCCAGGTCGCCCGGCTGGTGGCGAGGGCGTGCTGCAGGAAGGTGGAGCCGCTGCTGTTCGGGGAGATCGCGAACAGGTGGGTGGTGATCGTGCGCTCCAGGTCGCGGCCGGCGCCGTAGACGTGGTTCATCGGGCCTCCTTCGACCGCCTCATGGCGCACTGTCCTCGCGGGCGGGGCGGCCCGATCTTGAGCCAGTGTATCGGTTTGACTTTTCCCGCACGAACACGGCGGTAGACCGCCAGCCCCAACCACTCCGTAATTCGTCAAGCCCTTGACAACGCATCTCCCGGCATTACCCTTCTCAAATCAGGGAGACCGCGCAATGACCGCCATCGCCGACCTCAAGGCCGACATGCTCAAGGTGGCGATCGGAGTCGCGATCGGAGTCGTGATCGCGAACGCGACGCTGACCACCGTACTCGTGTTCGGCGCGTTGCGACTGCTACAGCCATGACCGCCGCCCGCGACTTAAACATGTGCAACGCTCCTTTTATCTGTTATTCAACAGATATTGAGCGTTTCCTGTAGAAATGGAGCCCGAAACATGAGTCAAAGCCATCACAACCCGTCAGGGGACAGCACCATCCCCCCCCCCCCCCCCCCGCTGACCGGCGCACCCAAGAAGCCGTGGGCCAAGCCGACCGTCCGGGTCATCGGAGAGACGGTTGACGATACCCAATCCGGCTCCGATCCAGCATACGCGGAGACGAATACTTTTGGCGCCTACGCCCCGACAAGCTGATCCTTCCCTCGCCGCAGGTCGAGACACGGCTCTCCGACCGGCCGCGGCCCAGAGCGCGCGATCGGAATCCGCTGATCTGGCCGGGCGCCTCGCCGAACGGCAGCGGCGTACCGCAACCGCTCACCAATCGAGAAACTGCAAGGCGTTGCAAAGTTGAGTGTTCTGCCGGCCGGCCCGGATCCGGCCCGGATCCAGGCTGTCCAGCAGACGCGCCACGTCCACGTAGCGCGCCCGCGACGGCGGCGTCGCCAGGGCGGCAAGATCGTCCCCGACGGCCGGCAGCGCCTGGGCGAGAACCTCGCGCAACGGCTCGTACCGGGCCGGATCATCCTTGCTCAGGTGCCGGCAGACCTCCGGCGGCAGCACCGCGCGCAGCGCGTGGCGCATCAGCCACCGGCTCCACCGCCCCCGCCGGTACTGTTCCGGCGGCAGGCCCAGGGCGAACTCCAGCACCCGCCGGTCCAGCAGCGGATAGCGGTACTCGATGCCCCGGCGCACCCCGCTCGCCGCCCACCCCTCCATGCGCGCGCTCAGATGCGCGCTCTGCAACAGCCACGACTGGGTGTGCCGCACGCCGAGATAGCGGAGCGGCGGCTCCGCCCGCGGCTTCAGCCGCCGCCGGAACGTCGCGTCGATCACGCCCCGCCGGGAGCGCAACGTCTTGCCCCCCTGCAGCCTCCGAAGGTCGAGCATCAGGCCGGGAAACGCGAGCGGGAGGACGCAGTCGAGCAGGAACCGCCGCGGGCCCATGCCCCGGCCCCGGCATTCGGCCGCCAACCTCCGCCAGCGGCCGCTCAGCAGCAGATGCTGGAGATGGCCGCGGCCGTTGAACGACGCGCCCTCGTCCCCGCCCCAGCCCGACAGCAGCACCCGCACCCCCGACGCCGCCGCGCAGCGCTGCACCGCTTCCTCGTTCATGTGGACATGCACCCCGGGCAAGGCACCGTCGCGACGCAGCACGGCGAGCACGTCGCCGGGGCTCAGCGCGCAGTGCGACACCTGCAAGCCTTCCTGGGCGCACACCGCGTCGATGAGCGCGTACTCCTTCGCATGCGCCGGCACCGGCGCCTCGCCGTCCAGCGCCGGCAGCCAACTGAACGCGGGCGGCGGCGGGCGCCCCCGGCGGCGCAGCCCCCGGGCCGCGAGCACCGCGACGCCCGACGAATCCAGGCCGCCGCTCAGATGCGCGCCCACGGGGCCGGGACCACGCAACCGGTCCTCCACCGCCCGCGTGCAGAGCTCCAAGAACTCCTCCGCGTACGCATCGTCGGAGGCCGCCCGCGCCCGCGGCACCTGTTCCGGGCACCAGTACCGTTCCGGCCGGGCCGGGGAGCGCGAGGAGGAAGCCCCTTGCCGGAGGGAACCGCAGTACACGGTGAGCGCATGGCCCGGCGGCAGCTTGCGCACCGCCTTGAAGAACGTGCGGGTGGTCGTCAGCAGGGCGATGCCCGTCAGATGCTCCGCCACCGACTCCTCGTCCAGCTCGCCGGAGACGCCCGGCGCGGCGAGGACGCCTTCCACCGCGCCGGCGAAGACGAAGCCGCCCGGAGGAAAGGCGTAATAGAAGGGTCTGGCACCGATGTGGTCCCGAGCGCAGAAGAGCGTGCGCTTCCTCGCGTCCCACACGGCGAAGGCGTAGTCGCCGAGCAGGTGGTTCGGGCAATCCCGGCCCCAGCGCGCATAGGCCCGGAGGATGAGGTCGCCGTCGGCGAGCCCAGATCGTTCGGCGCGGGGAACGCGGAGCGCGTCCCGCAGCGCGTCGCGGTCGTCGAGCCGGGCGTCCGCAGCCACCGCGAGGCCGGGTTCGAGGAAGCACAGCGCCGGTTCGCCGCCCTCGCCCGCAGGCGCCCGACGGCAACCGAGGGCGACGCGGCCGGCCGCCCACTCGTCGGCGCATGCCCCGTAGCCAGCGAGCGCCGCCAAGATCGGGGACACGCTCACCGTCTCGCCCGGCGCTTCCCGAACAAGCCCGCAGATCGTGTTCATCGGGGGCAGATTATGAACGATCGGGCAGTGCATCGGTTTGACTTTGCCCTCTTGTCGTTCATGCGGTTGAAGCTGAACCGATACACTGCCAACGATTCGCACATGTTCAGAAGGGGATGCGGCAGGAACCGCTGCCGCGAGGATCGAACAGTGGCGTGAAGCGGAGCGCCAAGTGGCGCTGCATCTGCGGCGTCGCGCCGGGGCGGCGTTCGGGGAAGAGTCTGCTCGTGGTTCGGCGCTTGGCGGCGCACGCAAACCACCCCTTGCAGCAAAGTGGGGAGACCCACGGGCGTGCCTTCTCCCAAGTGCCACCTCCTTGGCCTAGGCGCCTGTCCCCGTGAGCGCAAGTAGAGTGCTGGCCCGCCGCCCACGTTGCATGTGCGACCCTCCAAGCATAAGGTTGCTCGCTCCGAGCGGTCGCTCTTCCCCCTGCCGGCAAGGAGGCAACCATGAACCAGCAGGCCTTCGACGAACTGCGCGCGGCCGTCATCGACAAGGCAGTCATCGATGACGAGTTCCGCGCCCGGCTCATGGAAGACCCAAAGGCCGCGATCAAGGATGCCCTCGGCGTCTCCTTGCCCAAGGGCCTTGCGATCACGATCCACGAAGACGGGGCGATGACGACGCATCTAGTGCTGCCACCAGATAAGGAGTGAGGGGGCACATGCCGAACATCGTTGAGACGCTGGCCGCCATCGTCGGCAAAGGCGGCGTGTTGACGGGCGCGGATGTGTCGAGCCGCGCAGTGGGCGTGTGGCGCGAGGGCGGCGTGCAGGCAAAGGCCATTATCCGCCCGCAGGACACGGCGCAGTTGAGCGCCGTCCTCAAGGCCTGCCATCGGGTCGGCCAACCGGTGGTCGCGCACGGCGGGCGGACGGGCTTGGTGGAGGGCGCGGATGCGGGAGCCGGCGAGGTGGCGATCTCCCTTGAGCGCATGAACCGCATCGAAGCCGTGGACACCATCAATCGCACCATGACCGTGCAGGCCGGCGCCGTGCTGCAAGCGGTGCAGGAGCGAGCGGATGACGAAGCGTTGATGTACCCGCTGGACCTCGGCGCCCGCGGCAGTTGCACCGTCGGTGGCAACATCGCCACGAACGCCGGCGGCAACCGCGTGCTGCGCTACGGCATGACGCGAGACAACGTGCTCGGCTTGGAGGCCGTGTTGGCGGACGGCACGGTGGTGTCGTCCATGAACGAGATGATTAAGAACAACGCGGGGTACGACCTGAAGCAGCTCTTCATCGGCACCGAAGGCAGCTTGGGCGTGGTCACCCGCGCCGTGCTGCGCCTGCGCGAGAAGCCCCGCAGCCAAGAGACGCTGCTGGTGGCCGCGGACGAGTTCGACAAGCTGCCGCAGCTGTTGAAGTTGATGGACGCGCGCCTCGGCGGCGCCCTGTCCGCCTTTGAGGTGATGTGGCGCAATTTCTACGTCTTGGTCACCACGCCACCGGCCAAGCAGCGCCCACCCGTCGCGCAGGACCATCCGTATTACGCGCTCATCGAGGCGATGGGCGGCGACGCCGAGGCGGATCAAGCGCGCGTGGAGGCGGCGTTGGCGGAAGCCTACGAGGCCGGCTTGGTGGCAGACGCGGTGATCGCGCAGAGCGAGGCGCAGCGCCAAGAGCTGTGGGCCATGCGCGACGACGTGGAGCAGTGCGCCCGCTTCGGCACCCTCCACATCTTCGACGTGAGCTTGCCGATTCCGAAGATGGAGGCATACGTCGCCGATGTGAACCGCCGCCTCGCCGCGTCCTTCAACGCCTTCCGCAACTTCGCCTTCGGCCACATCGCCGATGGCAACCTGCACTTCGGCATCTGCGGCGTCGACGATGCCGACGCGAACGCCAAGACGAAGGTGAAGCAAGCTGTGTATGAGCCGTTGGCTGGCATCAGCGGCTCGATTTCCGCCGAACACGGCATCGGGCTGGACAAGAAACCGTACCTCAACCTATCGCGCAGCGACGCGGAAGTGGCGCTGATGCGAGCCCTCAAGCAGGCGCTGGATCCGAAGGGCCTGTTGAACGCGGGCAAGATCTTCGACGCCCCCGCGGCCAGCCGCCGCGCCGCGTGACGGCCACCGCCGTGGCGCCGCTGCACTACCTTTCGCTGGCAGACCTCTGCCGGCGCATCAAGAGCGGCGAGTTGTCTGCCACGCATGTCGCGGCGGCGACGCTCGCCCGCATCGAGGCGCTTGAACCCCGCCTCAAGGCCTACGTTCGCGTGCTGGGCGAAGAGGCGATGCAAACCGCCGCTGCCCTCGACCAGCGCCGCGCCAATGGCGAGCCCCTCGGCGCCTTGCATGGCGTGCCCATCGCCTTGAAAGACCTGCTGTGGACGCAAGGCATCGCCACCAGCTGCGGCACCCGCGTGCTGGCGGACTGGCGCCCGCCGGAAGACGCCTTTGTGGTGACGAAGCTCAAGGAGGCGGGCGCCGTCATCGTCGGCAAGGTGAAGCTCACGGAGGGTGCCTACTCGCAGCATCATCCCGATGTGGCGCTGCCGGTGAACCCGTGGTCCGCAGAGCGCTGGACCGGCGTTTCCTCATCGGGTTCCGGCGTGGCCGTGGCCGCCGGCATGGCCTATGGCGCACTCGGGTCTGACACCGGCGGCAGCATCCGCTTTCCATCCGCCTGCTGCGGATTGGTCGGCATCAAGCCCACTTACGGGCGCGTCAGCCGCCACGGGGCGTTTCCGCTCTCGGAATCCCTCGACCACATCGGCCCGATGGCGCGCACCGTGGAGGACGCCGCGCGGCTGCTGCAGGCTTTAGCTGGCCGGGATGCCCGCGATCCAACATCCCTCCATGCGCCGGTGCCGAACTACGCGGCGGCGTTGACGGAACGATTGGACGGCCTCTCCGTCGGCGTGGACTGGCGCTACGTCAACGACGGCGTGGCGCCGGCCGTGGTGCAGGTGGTGCGCGACGCGCTCGACATGCTGCTGGCGCGCGGCGCCAGCATCGTCGAGGCGCAAATGCCGCGCTGTGATGACTTGGTGGCCGGCTGGGCCATCACCTGCGGCGCAGACTGCGCGTTGGCGCACGCGGCAACTTGGCCGGCGCGCGCGAGTGATTACGGCGCGCAACTGAACGGCCTCTTGGAATTGGGCAGCAAGGCCAGCGCGACGGACTATGCGCGGCTTGAACGCGCCCGCATCCGGTTTCGCGGCGCACTCGATGACGCCTTGGAGAACGTGAGCGCGTTCATCGCTCCGTGCATGCCCATGCCACCGCCGCCGGCGAATCGGCCGAACCAGCCGCAGGCGGATGGCGAAGCGCCGTTCATCCAGTTCACCGCCCCGTTCGACTACTCCGGGCATCCCACCATCACCCTGCCGCTGAGCCTGGACGCGGATGGCGTGCCGCGCGCCTGCCAACTCATCGGCCCGCGCTTGGGCGAAGCCCGGCTCATCGCCATGGGCAGCGCATTAGAGCGGGAAGCCGGCTTTACGAGCCACCCAACGCTCGGTTAAGGCGGCGGCTCGGCCGGGGGCCGCGCCAAAGCGATGGCGCTAAAGCCCAAGCGTTGCCCGCCTCCTCGCCCTTCCGCCGCACTGCGCCAAGGCCGCGCACCGCACCGCGCTCTTACGCGAAGCCGCACTCGCCCTGATCGATCACCACGTCGCCGTTCTGGTTGGTGGTGCGGAACAGCGCTTTGTCGCCATCCACCCACATCGAAACGGTGAGCGCATCCCCCGGAATGACGGGCCGCGAGAAACGCGCATTCATGGAGCGAAACCGCGCCGGGTCTCCATCGCAGAGCGCGTGCAGCAGCGCCCGGCCAGTGAATCCGTAGGTGCAAAGGCCATGCAGGATGGGCTTGTCGAAGCCGCCCAAGGCCGCGAACGCTGGGTCTGAATGTAGCGGATTGCGGTCTCCCGAGAGGCGATAGGTGAGGGCTTGGTCGCCACGCGTGTTGTAGGTGACTTGGTGCGTCGGTTCCGCGTCTGGGAACACCACCTTCGCGGACGGCCCGCGATCGCCGCCCCAGCCGCCCTCGCCGCGGCAGAAGATCGACGAGCGCGCCCGAAACAGCGGCTTGCCGGTGGCTGCGTCTGAAGCCTCAGATTCCATCTCCACCACGGCGGCGCTGCCCTTGTCCCAGATGGCCGCGATTTTGCCGCGGCTCTCCAGCGAGCCGTCCGGCGGAATCTCGCCCAACAGTTCGATGCCCTGCTCGCCATGCACCATGAGCGCTGGGTTGAAGCTGCCGATCTTGTCCATCGGCACCCCGCCACCGCCCAAGATCACGGCAAACGTGGGAAAGACGCGCTGCGGCGTGTCCTTGGTGTTCTCCGTGGTGAAGGCCAGCTCGTCCACGCCGGCGCCGATGCCGACGGCGTACAAGAGCGCGTCCTTGGACGTCCAACTGCGCTGCGATGGGCCGCCGGCGGCGCCAACGGCTTCTGGATTGATGGGCATGTGAGGCTCCCCCTTGCAAGTTCCGTTGCACGATGATCGGTGCGAGAATAACGCGAAAGCTCGCTCGCCGGCGCACACATCCAGCCTCGGCGCAGCGCGGCAGTTTGGAAGGGGGGAGAGCGGCAGTTTTGCAGGGGGAGGAGAGAACATGACACGTTCGCTGCGCGGCAAGGTGGCCGTGCTCGGCGTCGGCGAAACGACGTACTACAAGCGCGGCGGCGCGCCGGAGGCTGAAGGCAAACTCGCCCTGCAGGCCATCATCGCGGCCTGCGAGGACGCCGGCATCTCGCCGAAGAGCGTCGACGGCTTCGCTTCCTTCTCCAACGACCAGAACGATCCGTCGCGGTTGGCAGCGGCGCTCGGCATCAAAGACTTGCGCTTCGCCAACATGCAGTGGGGCGGCGGTGGCGGCGGCGGTTCGGCCGCGGTGGGCAACGCCGCGGCGGCCATCGCCACCGGTATGGCGGAGTGCGTGGTGGTGTTCCGCGCCCTCGCCCAAGGCCAGTTCGGGCGCTTCGGCCAAGGGCCGCGCCGCAACGCCATCTTCGGCGACATGGCGTTCACCGCGCCCTACGGCCTGATGTCCCCCGCGCAGATGTTCGCCATGCGCGTGACGCGCTTCATGCACGACCACGGGGTGGACGCCGCCGCCCTGCGCGCCATTTCCCTCGCCTCTTATCACCATGCGCAAAACAACCCGCGCGCGGTGATGCATGGCCGCCCGCTCGATGCGGAGAAGTACGACGCCTCGCGCTGGATCGTCGAACCCTTCCGCCTTTATGACTGCTGCCAAGAGAACGACGGCGCCGCGGCGATGGTGCTGGTGCCGGCGGAGCGCGCCAAGGAAACGAATCATCGCCCCACCTACCTGTTGAGCGCGGTCTCTGGCTCGCACTATCGCGCCGGCGCCAGCGCCCACAACACACCGGACTACGCCACCAGTTGCTTCAAGACGGTGGCGCCGCGCCTCTATGAGATGGCTGGGGTGAAGCCAGCGGACGTGGACGTGCTGCAGTCCTATGAGAACTTCACCGGCGGCGTGCTGATGAGCATGGTGGAGCACGGCTTCTGCGAGCCGGACGCCTGCAACGAGTTCTTCGTGAAGGAGAACCTCATCGCGCCCACCGGCAAGCTGCCCACCAACACCAGCGGCGGCAACCTCGCGGAGTGCTACATGCATGGCTTGGGGCTGAACATCGAGGCCGTGCGCCAGATTCGGGGAGATTCAACGAATCAAGTGCCGGACGCGGACGTCGCCTTGGTGGGTTCCGGCCCGATGGTGACGCCCGTGAGTTCCTCCATCTTTGGCTCGGAGGCAACGCTGTGAGTTATCTGCACGCCGGGCTACCGAAGCCCATGCCGCGCCCGGATGGGTTGGACGCCGCCTATTGGGAAGCCGCGGCGCAGGATGTGCTGAAGGTGCAGCGCTGCAACGCTTGCAAGGGCTGGCAGTGGGGGCCGGAGTGGATCTGCCACCGCTGCCTAAGCGACGACGTGGGCTTCGAGGCGGTGGCGCCAACCGGGCGCATCTATAGCTACGAGCGCGTCTGGCACCCGGTGCATCCGGCCTTGCAGGAGCAGGGCCCGTACCTCGTCGCACTGGTGGAGCTGCCGCAGTGCGACGGCATCCGCATGGTTGGCAACCTGTTGGGGAACCCGCGCCAAGCCGTGCGCATCGGCGCTGCAGCGCACGCGGTGTTCGAGCACCACGCAGACGATGACCCGGCGTTCACCCTTGTGCAATGGCAGTTGGACTGACTGCGCCGGGCCACCTCACAGGCAGCCAGGGCAACAAAAGCAGCTAGGGATACAGGCGGCAGGGATACGGAGGAGACCACCATGACTGAACAAGCCACCGTCTCCTATGCAGACGGCCTCCACGAAGCCTGGGTCGGCGAGCTGCAGGGCGAGGCGTTCTTCCAGCAAGTGGCGCAAAAGGCCGAGGGTGACGCCCGCGCCAAGTGGGAGACCTTGGCTGAATTGGAGCGCGTCACCGGCCGGCGCATGGCAGCGCTGCTGCAGTCGCGGAAGATGCCCCTCGACGCGCCGGAGACGCCCCGGCAACTGCTGCAGGCGGTGGATGCCTACGCCCAGATGCCGTTCGTCCAAGCGGTGTCTGCCATGCGGCCAATACTGGACACCGCCATCGAACGCTTCGAGGCGTTGCTCGCCGAAGCGCCGGCAGCCGAGCGGGATGCGGTGCAGTTCTTGGTAGACCATGAACGGGCAATCCTCACCTTCGTCGAGCGCGAGGAAGCCGGCGACGGCGCTACGTCGTTGGATGCGACGCAGGCGTTGATCCAGCAAGGCGCGCCTTGAACGCCGCCGCCAACGCCGCTAACAGACACTGGGAACCATGCGATGAGCCAACTCACCCAAGCAGACAAGCAAGCCTTTCTGAGTGAGCTGCATGTCTGCACGCTCGCCATCCCGCAACCCGGCAAGGGGCCGCTTCTGGCCCCCATCTGGTACGCCTACGAGCCGGGCCAGCAAGTTCGGTTCATCATGGGGCCCGATAGCCGGAAAGCGAAGCTGCTCGCCCAAGGCACGCGAGTGTCGCTCTGCGTGCAGAACGAGGCGCCGCCCTATGCCTATGTCTCCGTTGAGGGGCCGGTGTCCGCCATCGAGGTCTGCACTGAACAGGCGCTCAAGGAAATGGCAGTGCGCTATCTCGGCGCGAAGGATGGCGAGCAGTATGCCAACAGCTTGCCGGGAGCAGAGAAGGCGAAGCTCGTCACGGTTCAGCCGGAAACTTGGCTCGCCATGGATTTCTCCCACACCTAGCCGGGTTTCCCCAGTTCCCGCGTGGCGGGAGGATCGGACGACGCGCTCAAGACGCCCCTGCAGCCATGCCGCAATGCATGGAGCGTAGAGGTCCGGCAGCGTGTCTCAAGTGTACCCCGCAGATCGTCTCCTGCCAGCTGCTTGCGCCTGCTGACTAATTGCGTCGAGCGAGCGCTGATGCTCAAGAGCGGCTCGAATAGCTTCTACAGCTTCGACCTTTGGCAATCGACATAGCCTGCTGCGAGATATTCCGAACCGCTGGAAGCCTAGATCGGCGAGTTGACTCTTTGAGTAGCGGTTGTCTGCAAGCACGCGCTCGACGGCCGACTCGGTCAGGGTCGTCAGACCGGAAGGCAACTCGACAGGTGGTTTCCTTTGCGTCGGCTTCGGCTGTCTAGGAGCGACCAAGCCAGCAAGCAGCTCGGGCAGTTCCAGCGCTGATCGAGATCGATACGGTTTCAGAGCATCCACCAAGGACCGTATGGCCGCGGCTAGAGCAACGTTGCCCGTTCTGCTGTCGCGCTGGAGGTCCGCTAGCCCCGCGAGGTAACGTTGAAGATCGGCAACACCGATGCAGTGCTCGGTCGCATTGGCGTCAGCCGCGGTCGATCGCGTCATAGCTAGTCAATCCTCGCCTTTAGAGCTTGCGTGAGTTCACGGTACCGTCTGTGTATTCCGCGCCGGCCTACGTTTTGGCTGGCCGAGCGGCGCCCGGAGCGGCCGCTGTCCGAAGCCACGGTGAGGGCGCATCCTGCACTGTGGATTTCTCCCGCAACTAGCCGGATTCCCCATCTCCGGCGTGGCGGGAGGATCGGACGACGCGCTCAAGACGCCCCTGCGGCCGCCTCCACCGCCTCCGCCACGTTCGCCGTCGAGAAGCCCAGGCCGCCGTGCATCACATGGCCAGTGAGCGCTTGCAGCTCCGGCTTCAGCGTCGCCAACACCGCTGACGGAATGTCTAGGTATTGGTTCTCCTCTTGGCGCAGCCACCCCAAGGAGTAGGTGAGGATGATGCCGTAGCGCCAAGCGTTCGATGTGTTGGCGCCACCGCCATGCAGGGTGCCACCCAGCCAATAGAGCACTGAACCGGCCGGCATCTCAGCAGAAGCCACTTCGTTTGGCAGCGCCTCACGCTCCGCGCCCCAAGTGTGGCTGCCCGGCACCAGCAGGGTGCCGCCGTTGTCTGCGGTGAAGTCGCTGATGGCCCACATGGAGGCGAGAATGAGATTGGGCCGCGGCACGGGGAAGAACGGGAACAAATCCTCCTCTCGGTGCAGCACTTGGGAGCGGGCGCCGGGGCCGATGGAGACGGCCGCGGTGACGTGCAGCTGAACCCGCTCGCAGTTGGCGCCCAGGTGGCGTTCCGACAGTTCGCGCGACAGGTCGTGCAGGACCACTTCGCGCACCGTCTCAGACTGGCTCACGAGGCCGATGACGCGGCGGGTGCGGCCGGGATAGAAATGCGCCGGATCGTCCTGCTCCACCACATGGGCCACTTCCATTTCGCTCGCCAACTCCCGCTCGATCCGCCGACATTCAGCCAGCGGCAACGCATCGGTGACGACCAAGCAGCCAGCGTCGGCGAGCGTCGCGTACAGCGCATCCGGGTCGGCGTCGCTGCCAAGGGTGGGAATTGCGCTTTGCGCATGAGTGGCTTGCATGGGCTGGGCTCCAGGCGGCGCACCGTACTTCGGCGTCGGCTCAGTGGACACTAAATCAAGCGAGGCGGCGGGCGCAACCCGGCCGCCTTAAGGCCCCACGGACGGCTGACCCGCATACCATAGTGCGCTTCGCTTGAACCCCGCGTTCGCCGTTTGTCCACACCGTCGCACCAGCCGCGCGTTCCCGCCAAGACCAGTGCTGGCGAGGGCGCTGCCTTAGGCGAGGACGCCTTGCCCGCGGTGATGCGGCGCATCGCCCTGCCCGTGTATGCGCCGAGTTTCTTGGCCGCCATCGCGCAAAACGCCGTGCAGATTCTGCTGCCCCTGTACGCGCTTGAGATCGGTGGCGGCGCCGCCTTGGCCGCTGCGGTGGTGGGGCTTCGGGGCGTTGGAACCATGCTCGGCGACGTGCCGGCCGGCATGTTGGTGGCGCGCTTGGGCGACAAGGGCGTGATGGTCACCGGCCTGTGCCTCGCCGCAGCCGCGACGGTGACCGCGGCGCTGGCCGACGGCGCCGTGCTGCTCGGCTGCGCGGCTTTGGGCCTCGGCGCCGGCATCGGCGTGTGGCTGTTGGCGCGGCTCTCGTTCATCACCGCCGCGGTGCGCATCGAGCAACGCGGGCGCGTGATCTCCTTGATGGCCGGGTTGCAGCGCGCCGGCGCCTTGCTGGGGCCGCTCATCGCCGGCGTCGGGGCGGAGTTGGTGGGCTTTCGCGCCGTGCTCATCGGCACCACTGTCCTGTTCGCGGCGGCCCTCGCCCTCGTGCTGGCGTTCACTGCCAACTCGCAGCCGCGTTGGGCCGGGCGCGGGCGCAGACGCCTTGCCCTCGTCACCCGGCGCAACGCGAAGACGTTCGCCACCGCCGGCAGCGTGATGGTCATCCTGTCGTTCCTGCGCGCCGGGCGACTGTTGATGATTCCCTTGGTGGGGTCTCAGCTGGGCCTCTCCGCGGGGCAGATCGGGTTGGCCTTCAGCCTCTCTGCAGCCATCGACATGGCCATGTTCTACCCGGCCGGCATCATCTTGGACGGCGTGGGCCGCAAGTGGGCGCTCACTCCGGCGTTGCTGTTGCTGGGCGCCGGCATCGCCGTGCTGCCGCTGGCAGACAGTTTTGCCACGTTCGTTGCCGCCGCGCTCCTCGCGGGCCTCGGCAATGGCTTCGGCACTGGCATCTTCATGACCTTGGGCGGGGATTTCTCGCCGCAACGCGGGCGCGGCGAGTTCTTGGGCGTATGGCGGCTGGTGGGAGACGCCGGCGCCGCCGGCGGGCCGTTCGTGATGGGCGCCGTCGCCCAGAGCGCAACCCTTGCCATCGCCTGCGCCGGCACCGGCGCTTTGGCCCTCGTCGGCGTGCTGTTGCTGGTGGCGTTCGTGCCGGAGACGCTGCCTCTAGAGCGGCGGCGGCGACGCCGCGGCAAGCGTTGACGAAGCGCCGCGCTCCTCCAACAATCCCACGACGCCCCGCTGAGAAGAGCCGACATGCGCCCACGCCGCATCCCGCCCGGCATCGCCTTGGCCATCGCCGCCACCTTCATGGGGCCAACGGAGGCCGGCGCCGAGGAGACGCTGTTCCTCGACGGCATCGTGTGGACCGCCAACCCAGCGCAACCGCGCGCCGAAGCCGTTTGGGTGCGCGCTGGCCACATCGGTTTTGTGGGCACGAGCGAGGAGACTGCCGAACGGGCGAGCGCCGCGGCGCGAGTGGTCCGGCTAAGCGGCAGAATGTTGCTGCCCGGCTTCGTGGAGAGCCACTCGCACCCGGCAGTGGCCGGCCTCTTGGGCGCCAAGCTGCAACTCATCGGCACCCGCACCGTCGCCGATGTGCAGCAGGCCCTCTCGAACTACGCTGCTGCGCATCCGGATGAGCCGGTGCTGTTCGGCTTCGGTTTTCCGAGCGCCCTGAACACTGCGGTGAACCGCGCCGGCGTCACCGGGCCGCACCGCGCGGACTTAGACGCGGTGGTGGTGGATCGCCCAGTGATGTTGATCGCCATAGACGCCCACAGCGCTTGGCTCAACAGCAAGGCGCTCAGCGTCGCCGGCATCGACAAAGACAGCGCCGACCCGCTCCCCGGCGTCCACTACTACCAGCGCGACGCGGACGGCGAGCCGACGGGCTGGATGGTGGAAGGGGGCGCTTTCTGGCCACTCTTGCCGCGTTTCGGCGTGGGCACGGAGGACGACTTCCGCACTGCCTTCGACGCCATGTTGCCGAAAATGTCCGCAATGGGCATCACCACCCTTTTCGACGCCGGCATCCCCGGCGGCGATGCCTTGGTGCGCAACGCCCTGGCGGCGCTGGACGGGTTGGCCGGCGAAGGCCGTTTGCCCATGCGCGTGCAGGCGAGCGCCTACTTGAACCGCACCGGCGTGACCGGCGCCGAGATGGCGCAACGGGCGGCCGCCATGCGCCAAGCCATCGCCTCGCCGTTGGTGGGCTTGCGCACGGTCAAAATCGGCAACGATGGCACCATCGAGGGCGAGACGGCGGCAACGCTCGCTCCCTACGCCAGCGGAGCGACGGGTGCGGTGATGCTGCCCACAGAGCCCCTCGCCGCCTTCCTGTCCAGTCTGCGGGAAGCCAACTTGGACGCGCACATCCACGCCATCGGCGACCGCGCCGTGCGCACGGCGCTGGATGCCCACGCCAAGGCCCGCGCGGCGCACCCAGCGGCCACTAGCAAGGTGGTGATCGCCCATGTGATGATGGCGGCGCCGGAAGACCTGCAGCGGCTGCGCGCGCTCGACGTCATGGTGCAGACGACGCCGCATTGGGCACACGACTTGAGCGGCTCTTTGGCGCTCTACTCGCGGCTGTTGGATGCCGAACGCGGCGCCAACGTCATGCGTCTGAAAGACCTATGGGAGGCAGCGCCGCTGGTGTCGTTCGGGGCAGACTACCCCGCCACCGGCTTGGCGTTCCAAGAGACCTCGCCGCTGCACGGCATCGAGATCGGCCTCACGCGGCGGGCGCCCGGCGTCACCGCCGGCGCACCGCTCCCGCCGGCAGGCCAAGGCTTGACGCTGCCGCAGCTCCTGACGGGCTACACCATCAACGGCGCGCGCCAACTCGGCTTAGCCGAACAGACCGGCAGCATCGAGGTGGGCAAGGCCGCGGATCTCATCGTGCTGGAACGCGACTTGTTCGCCGCGCCGCCGCATCACATTCACGCCGCGCGCGTGGACATGACGATGCTGGCTGGGCGCATCGTCCATGAGCGGGAGGGTGCCAAGCGTTAACGGGGCAGGCGTCAAGGAGCCCAGCCTCGTCGGCACGCGGAGCCGGGCGACCGGCGGGACGACGACCGCGACGACGCCAAGCAGACTGGCAGATCACCGAACGCGCACGCGTCTACAGCGTGCCCGCACGGCAGCTATGGACTAGATAGGACGCCAGGCAGATGAAGAGAAGCAACTTCATCAAGCCCCAAGTGCAAAGCCAAATCAGCTTTTCAACGATCTCGTCGAGCTTTATCAAGGTTGCGCGACGACGCTGAAGTTTCCGGACGACATGCCCCGCCACTTCAATTGGCAATCGTCGGGCGCCGAGGCCTTGGATGGGGTGCGCGGGACGGGGCGCAGCGCGTTGCCCTTCCCCAACGCGGCGCACTCAGCCGAGGCCAAAGAGCCGCATTGCGTTCTCGCCCATCACCTGTGCGCGGGCCGAGGCGCCAAGCCCGGCAACCGACGCGCGAATCAGCGCTGGGGCATCGAGGCGCGAGTCCACATGCGGGTAATCGCTGCCCCAGAGGATGTTGTCCGCACCGACGAGTTCCAGCATGGCGCCGATGCAGCGCTCCTCCGGCTCGGCCACGAAGTAGCAGTTGCGGCGGATGTAATCGCTCGGCTTCATCGGCAGCGGCGACATGGCGCGGAAGAAGTGGAACTTCTCGTCCAGCCGATCCATCAGGTAGGCCGCGTAGCCGCAACCGGCTTCGACGCTGCCCACCTTCAGGCGCGGAAACCGCTCGAAGAGTTGATCGAGCACCATGCTCGCGAGGGCCGGAATAAGTTGCCCGGTGGCGCCCATGCTGAAGCCGAACACCATCCCCGCGCCGCTCTCGCTCCAAGTCCGAAACGGCGCCGCCGCGCCCTCGAAGCGCACGATGACGTGCAGGCAGCCGGGGGCGTCGGCGTCTTGCAAACGCGCCCAGATGGGATCGAAATGCGCTTCGCCCGGGCGCTTGCCGGCAATCGTTTCCGGCGGCACGAAGAGGCCCCGGAAGCCGAGCTTGAGGCATCGATCCAGCTCCGCCGCCGCGGCGTCCACATCGCCCCAGTTCACCGCGGCGATGGCCACCACTCGATCCGGCACCGTTTGCAGGAACTCCGCCTGCCAAGTGTTGTAGGCGCGGCAATAGGCGTTGGCGAGGGCCATGTCGTCCGTTGGAAACGGCAGGATGCCGATGGTGGGGAACAGCACGCCCCGGTCCACGCCCCATGCGTCGAGGAGCGCGGCGCGGGCGTGTGGGTCGTAGCTGGCGGGTTCGCAGCCATCAGCGTAGCGCAGCCCGCCGGAGAACAGCTTGGGGCGTTCGATGTGGGCGCCGCCGAGGGCCGCGAGCACCCCTTCGAGCACCACTTTCTCGCCAATGATGAGCTTCTCGACGCCGTCCTCCTCCTCGATGCGGATGGCGCGGTCGCGGTGCTTCGGTTCCAGATAACGCTGCCACAAGTCCGCCGGTTCCATGACGTGGGAGTCGCAGTCGATGACGGCCATCTCAAGCCTCCGGCGCGGTGTTTCGACGGCAGACTACCACCGCCCGCCATGCGCGGCGCGACTCGACGACACCCGTCGCCGGCCAACGCAGCGGCCCTGCTTCATTCATCAATCCGCACGATGAGATCGGGGTTGAAGCTCGGGTTCTCGGTGGGCGTGTAGCCCCCTGGGTTGGCCACCACCCGCGTGGCGCCCAAACGCTCGTCGATGCTGTCGTGCATGTGGCCGTGAATCCACAGCGGCGGCGCATGGCGGGCGATGAAGCGCTCCAAATCCGACGCGAACGCCGCGTTCAGCACATGGCCTTGGTACCACGGGCGGATGGAGCGTGGCGTCGGCGCATGATGGGTAACCACCACCGGCGCCTCGCCAGCCGCTCGCGCCGCCATCAGCGCACCTTCGATGAAGCGAAGATCGTCCACATGCCGGCGCGCCGCCTCCGTCGCCGTGAAGCGCCCGCCGCGGTGGCGGATGGCGCCCACGAAGTCCCGCATGCTCCGCTCCGCGTCCACCTTCGCCCACACCGCCTCGGCCAAGCCATTCAAGCAAAAGTCCGTCCACAGCGTGGCGCCGATGAACCGAACCCCGTCGATGGCGATGGCGCGCCGGTCCAACAGCTCGATGCCCAACACCGCGCAGGTGTCGCGCATGCCTTCGAGCGCGGCATCGATGTCGTGGCCATAGAACTCATGGTTGCCAGGCACATAGAGGATGGGGGCGCCAGCCAAGGCTTGGGCGAGGGCCTGCAAGCGCTCCGGCTCGTAAGGCGCGAAATCTCCGGCGAGCACCACGACGTCCGCATCGGCGCAGAGCGTCGGCAGCGGATTGCCCGCCTCGACGTGCAGGTCCGAAAGCACTTGAATGTTCATTTCGGCGATTCCAAAAGCCTCGCGGCGGCGCCGTCAGCCCGTCCGCGGCCGCACTTCCAGCACCTCGCCGACGGCGCGGCGCGGGTCTGCGGCATACCACTCCGTCAACTCCACATGCCAGCGCCGGGCGCACCGCTCCGCCAGTTCGTAGAAGGTGGAGCGGCCAGGATCTGCGAACACCACCCGCTGCACGCCGCCGCGCATGGCACGGGACACCAGATTCGCCAACGGCTTCACCATGCGCTGCCAAAAGCAGATGTCCGAACCCACCAACACCTCTTCCTCGCCGAGCCGCGCCGTGCTGAGCTGCTCGAAGCGCCGCCTGAGCGGCGCCACTTCCACCCCATTCAGGGTGGCAAGCAGTTCCATGAACGGAAACACGTTGCCGTCCACATCCACCGCCGTCACTTTGGCGCCGAACGCCTTGGCGCAGAACACCCCCGCGGCACCCCAGCCGCAGCCGATCTCCATGATGCGGCGGCTGTCACCGGGCGGGCGCGTTTGCAGATAGTCCATCAACAAGAAGCTGGACTCCCACGTTTTGTGGCCGTGGATGCAGGGCTTGTAAGCGCGCTGCAGGCGGCGCACGAAGCGATGCTGCGAGCGCAACAGATACAGCCCATAGGCTTGGTAGATGAGCGGCTCCGGCATCTGTTCGAGTTTTGGCATCAACGCGGCACAGTGGCTTGGTGGCTGCCGCCATCGTAGCGGGTCAAGACGCGGCTGAGTACCGCCTTGGGGAAGCAGGGAAGCAGCATAAGTGGGCTATCCGCCGGGCAGTGCGCCAGCGCTGCGGAATCGACGTGCCGCCGCCCTACGCCGCCAAACGCCGCTGCAAATCCGCCCGCACCTGTTCGGCAAGGCGCAGGCTCAACGCCGCGATGGTGAGCGTCGGGTTCGCCGTGCCGGAGGTGGGAAACACCGCGGAGCCGGCGAGATAGAGGTTGGCATGGTCGTGGCAGCGCAAGTCTGCGTCCACCACGGACGCGCCGCCGTCCGCGCCCATGCGGCAGGTGCCGATGATGTGGCCGGCGCCGTCGAAGTCTGCCCCGTGCTGCACGGCGGTGGCGTTCAAGCGGGCGAACACGGCGTTGTGCGCGGCACGCGCCGCAGCGAGGCCGCCGCGGGAGTAACCGCCAATGTCATAGTGGATGCGCGGCAGCGGCATGCCGTAACGATCGCTGTCCGCCGCGTCCAGCACAACGCGGTTGTCTGCAGATGGCAACTGCTCGGTGAGCGCCGCCAACTGCACCTGCCGCGAAGCGTTGTCCGCCACCGCCGCCCGCAGCGCCGGCCCGCGCAGCCCTTCTTCCGCCAGATGCCGAGCCAGCGTCTCGGCGCCGCCGGTGGGCCAGTTCCAACCGTCGTTGGAAATCTGGATGCGCAAGCTGGCGCGCTCACGCCGCTGCGCTCCGTCGCGGAGGTTCTCGATGCCGGATGTGGAGATGGGGCCGCGGTACGGCCACACCGGCTCGGCGGCGAGGGCCCAACTCAGCTGGATGGGATGATCCATCAGGTTGCGGCCGACCTGCCCAGAACGGTTTGCCAGCCCCGCTGGGTTCTGCTGCGAGCGCGAATGCAGCAGGAGCCGCGGCGTCTCGATGGCATGGGCGGCGATCACATAGGCGCGGCCAGTGGCGCGGCCGGCGGAGCCGTCCGGACGATGCCAAGCGATGCTTGAGATGCGGTTCGCCGCGTCCACCTCAACGGACGTCGCGGTGGTCCACTCGTGCAGCGTGGCGCCGTGGCGTTGCGCCCGCGCCACATGCTCCGCGGCATCGTACTTCGCCCCCACCGGGCAAATCGGGATGCAGCTCGCGCTGCCGCAACATAGCGGGCGGCCAGCGTGGGCGATGGAGTTGCGGGCTTGGGGGGTGGCCGCCACTTGGTATGGCGAGCCCGCCAAGGCCTTGGCAAACACTTGGTCTTGATAGGTGGTTGGCACCTGCGGCATCGGAAAACCGCCAGAGCGGGGAGAGCCCAAGTGCTCCTCCGAGTCTCCCGCCACGCCGAGCTCGCGTTCCGCTTCAAGATAGAACGGCTCCAAGGTGGCGTAGTCCACTGGCCAATCCACGCCGCGCCCGTAGCGGGTCTGGAGGCGAAAGTCGTTCGGCAGGAAACGCAGGCAAGTGCCCAGCCAGTGCCATGTGGTGCCGCCGACGAGCTTCAGATAGGTGCTCTTGAACTTGTCTGGGCCGGCTTGCCGATACCAATGATCGCCGTCGTGGCTGAGTGGATGCTCGGCGTCCGCGCCGACCCCGTAGGGGCTCTCAAGCGTTTTGATGGGCGTGCTGAGGTAGCGGCGCACCGCCGCGCTGCGGTCCACCGCGCCGCCGGCTTCCAAGATGGCCACGCTGACGCCCTGCCCCGCCAAGCGCTCCGCCACCAGCGCCCCGGCAACGCCCGAACCAACGATGATGACGTCGGCGTGGATGTCCTCTGCGCTCACGGCGTTCGAGGACGTGCCGTGGCCGCGCCCTGCGGCGGCCCGCCCCAAGTGCCGGCGCCGGCGCAAACGCCGCGCGGCATGGCGAACGCGGCAGCCTGCCACACCAAGGCGCCCTGCAACGCTGCGATCACCGGCCCGCTGGCAAGCGGCAGCGCACCCGTGTACCAAGCCGAGATGATGTCTTCTTCCAGCGCCGCGACGCTTTCGCCGCCAAGCAGGGCCAGCAGTTGCGGGCGCTGTTCGGAGGCACGGAGCGCCGCCAACAGGCCGGCGGCGAAGCTCGCGTCCAACTCGGCCGCGGCAAAGCCCGTCAACCGCGCCGACACAGCCAAGAACGTTTCCACCTCTTCGGCTTCCGGCTCTGTGGCCCCAAGCGCGGCCACGGCCGGCACGGCGCTGCAGAGCGCGGCGAACGAGCGGCGCGTCAGCTTGGCCGCCAAGGGGTTCATGCTCTTGATTCCTCTGCTCTTCACGGCTGCTCTCTACCGCGTCTCACGGCGCGATCGCGACCAATCCCGACCCGAACGACGGCCGCCAGAGGCTCCTGCCGGCGGCGCGGGCACGCAATGCGGCGCAACGCGAGGAAAGGTTACACCGTCGCCGCCGCGGGCGGAAGCGAGCGACGGCGCCGAGCCAACTTCCAAGCGCGCCGCCCATGAGTATCATCCAAGCTCGATGACACATCCCAAGGGGAACGCCTGATGCCGAAATGCTGCCTGTCGATGCTGCTTGCCGCCCTCTTCGCCGTTTGGGCGCCGTTCGCCGTCGCGGAGGATTGGCATCCCTCCAAGCACGGCGCTGGGGACACCTTGGGCGCCATCAATCACCTCTCCGCGGAGCAGGTGCTGGCCGCCGCGCGCCTCGTCACCACCGGCAAGGCATACCCCTTGGGCGTGGTGACCGGTCGGGACACGCCGGCGTATCCGCCCCGGCAGTACGCCATCACCATCATCCAGCCGGGCCAAGACAACGGCCCGACGATGGGCGCCAACCTCGCCACCGGCAACGACGACCTGCTCTACACGTGGATGGGCATCGGCAGCCAACTCGATGGCCTCGGCCACATCGGCGTGAACCATGTGTACTACAACGGCCACAAGGCGCAGGACATCGTCACCGCCACCGGCCTCAAGGCGCTGTCCATCGACAAGCTGCCTCCCATCGTCGGCCGCGGCGTGCTGCTGGACATGACGCGCCACTTCGGCGAGCACCCGCTGCCGGCGGGCAAAGCGTTCAACAGCGCGGACATCATGGCGCAAGCCAAGGCGCAGGGCGTTGCCATCGGCACAGGCGACATCGTGTTGTTCCACACCGGCTGGCTGTCCGTCGCCGACGACGCCGAGCGTTTCATGGGCGGCGAACCGGGCTTGGGCCTCGATGGCGCGCAGCACCTCGCCAGCCTCGACGTGGTGGCGGTGGGGGCCGACAGTTGGGCCGTGGAGGTGCTGCCCGGCGAAGACGCAGCCCTCGCCTTCCCGGTGCATGTGGAACTGCTGGCCAAGAACGGCATCTACATTCTGGAGAACATGAACACGGCGGAACTTGCGGCCGATGAGGCGTGGGAGTTCCTGTTCGTGCTCGGCCAGCCGCGCTTCGAAGGCGCCGTGCAAGCGGTGATCAATCCGGTCGCCATTCGCTGACGGCGGCGCGGCCGGCAACCAAGGTGCGCCGCGGCTGGCCGCAAGCGGCGCCGATGTCCTACAGACCGAGACGACCCGCTGCGATACAAAGCGGGGCTCTTTGGCAACCGCGAGCATTGAGCGATGCTCCTCACATGGCTGTGGCCGGGCCTCTGCGTGCTGTGCCGCAGCGCAACGCGCCGGGCGTTGGACCTGTGCGCCCCTTGCGAGGAAGACCTGAAGCGCAACGTCGGCGCTTGCCGGCGCTGCGGACAGCCCACGCCGCGCCTGGATGGGGATTGCCTCGCCTGCCTCGTCACGCCGCCGCCGCAATCGCGCACGCTGGCGCCGTTCCTGTACACGCCGCCCATGACACGCCTCATCCACGGGCTGAAGCGCGGCAATGGCCTCACCGAGGCGCGCATCCTCGGCGCCTTGATGGCCCCCGCCGTGCTCGCGGAAGCGCCCCCGGACATGATTGCGCCGGTGCCGCTGTCGTGGCGACGCCGCACGCACCGCGGTTACAACCAAGCGGCGCTCCTCGCGGCGCGCCTAGCCCGCAAAGTGGATGCGCCGGTGGACTACCGGGCGCTCAGGCGCGTGCGCCACACCAAGCCGCAGCAATCGCTGGATGCGCGGGCGCGCCGCCGCAGCCTGCGCGGCGCCTTCCAAGCGTCCGCGGCAGTGGCCGACCGGGACATCGCCCTCGTGGACGACGTGCTCACCACCGGCGCCACCACCCGCGCCGCGGCGCTCGCCCTGTTGGCGGCGGGGGCAAGCAATGTGCGCGTGTGGACGGCTGCCTACACACCTCTTGTGTGACGCGGCGTCGCTCGCCAAGGCACAGGCACTGCGCCGCTCAGCCGCCGGCCAACACATTCACCACAACGCGCCGGCTGCTGCGCCGATGGCGATGCTCCCACAGGAAGATGCCTTGCCAAGTGCCGAGCGCCAAGCGCCCATCCACCACCGGAATCGACAGGTGCGTTTGCGTCAACGCCCCCTTGATGTGCGCCGGCATGTCGTCCGCGCCTTCCTCCACGTGCGTGTACCAAGGCTCGTCTTCCGGCACTAGGCGCTGCAGGAACATCTGCAGGTCGCGCAAGACGGCGGGGTCTGCATTCTCTTGGATGACGAGGCTCGCGGAAGTGTGCCGGATGAACACCGTCGCCAGCGCTTCGCGCTTGCCGGCCGCCAGCACCGCTTCCTCCACCTTGGCGGTGATTTCGTAAAGCCCCTGCCCCCGCACGGGAATCTCAAACTCGCCGTTCATCAGTTGCCGCCACGTTCCGAGCGTCGCCAATGTTAAGGGCGGACGCAGCGCTGCAGATGACGGGCTGCACCCGTTTGTGCAAGCATTGCCGCCATCCAACCGCCCTAGGAGTGTGTACCCATGCCGGCTTTCCTCATCGCCCATGTGCCCGTTCAGGACCGCGACGCCTTTCGCCCGTACGAACGCGGCGTCATCCGCACCATCAAACCGTTCAAGGGCTGGGTGCTCGCGGCGGGGCCGGCCAACCCTTTGGAGGGCGATGCGCCGCCGAACCATAACGTCATCATCCGCTTCCCCACCATGGCCGATGCGCGGGGTTGGTGGGAATCCGATGCCTACAAGGAGATCATCCCCATCCGCCACGAGCATGGGCCGGGCGCCACGGCGATGTTCGTGCAAGGGCTGGGGCCGGATGGGGACGTGTCCGGCCTAGAACGCTATCCGAAGCGCCACGCGCAGGTGCTGGGCAAGCGCATGGCCTATGTGGACGTGGGCGCAGGCGACCCCATTGTCTTCCTGCACGGCAACCCCACGTCGTCCTACCTCTGGCGCAACGTCATTCCCCATCTTGAGGGGATGGGCCGGTGCATCGCGCCAGACCTCATCGGCATGGGAGATTCCGAGAAGCTCGACAACCCCGGCGCAAAGAGCTATCGCTTCGTCGAGCACCGCGAATATCTCGACGGGTTGCTCGACGCCCTCGGCATCTCGAAGAACGTCACCTTGGTGGTGCATGACTGGGGTTCCGCGCTCGGCTTCGACTGGGCGAACCGGCATCGGGATGCCGTGCGCGGCATCGCCTACATGGAAGCCATCGTGGCGCCCATTGCGAACTGGGAGGATTGGCCGGCCGCGGCGCGCGGCGCATTCCAAGGGTTCCGCTCACCAAAGGGGGAGGAGATCGTCCTGCAAGGCAACGCCTTCGTCGAGAACATGCTGCCGCGCTCCATCATGCGCAAGCTCGGCGAGGCGGAGATGAACGCCTACCGGCGGCCGTTCATGGAACCCGGCGAGGACCGCCGCCCGACGCTCACTTGGCCGCGCCAGATTCCCATTGCCGGCGAACCGGAAGACGTGACGCAAATCGCCGCGGACTACGCCCAATGGCTCGGCGCTTCAGATGTGCCCAAGCTGTTCGTGAACGCCGAGCCCGGCGCCATCCTCACCGGCCCCCAACGCGAACTATGCCGACAGTGGCCGAATCAGACGGAGATCACCGTCGCCGGTTCGCATTTCATCCAAGAAGATTCGCCGGACCCCATCGGCCAGAGCATCCGCGACTGGTTGGCCGGCATCGACTGAGGGCGGCACCCGCGACCATTCGCGGCTCGGCGGGGTGCATGGCTTAGCGCACGCCGACATCGGGCCAGCATGGCCTTGCCCCCGCCACTGGTTTGAGAGCGGGGGCGGGGCACAAAGGCGGGCGGCGCCGAGGAAGGCTCGCGCCGCGATGCCGGCGCTACAGCGAGACGCGCACACCCGCTTGGAAGCGCCGCCCGGTGTTGCTGGTTTGGCGCAGCTGCTCCAGGTTCGAGACGGGGCCGACGATGTTGTACTGAACGACGTTGTCGTCGCCTAAGTTGATTCCCTCGAACACCACGGAGATCTTCTCCGTTACGTTGTAGCTGAAGCCGGCGTCAATCTGCGAGTACTTGCGCGTGAAGCGCGCACATTGCCGCCGCTCTCTTGGTCTTCAATGGGTTGGCCCGTGGTCGGATGGAGAACGTCCTCCAGCCTGGTCATCGTGGTCACGAACGATTCCACCCACTTGCCGAAGCCGGCAACGGCTGCGACGGAGCTTTCCGAGAGATACCACTCCAGCGAGATGTCCAGCTGCTCGGCCACATGGGGTTCCAGATACGGGTTGCCTTCCTGCACGCGGCGCGTGGAAGCCAGCTTGAAGCCGCCCGGGTTTCAGCTCATCAAAGTTCGGCTGCGCCATCGTCTTGCCCCACGCCCCGCACAGCAGCAAGTCTTCCCGCAGCTCGAACTTGAGGTTCACCGACGGCAGCCAGCCGACGAACTCCGTGAAGCCGCGCCGCAGCGGGTGCCACTTGCGCTCGAAGTGGCCCAAGTGCCACTTGCCGAAGATGGCCCGGTGTGCATAGCCGGCCTCCGCCAGCGCTGTCGGCAGCGTCACTTCCGCGGTATCCAGCCCGTAGTGCCGCCACGGCGCCACCACAGACCGCATCAGCCCGTAGCGAATGGGATAGCGCCGTCATCAGCCCAGCGCGGGTGGGGGAGCAGACGGGCGCCGCGTAGAACCGCGACAGCCGCACGCCCTCCTTGGCGATGAGGTCGATGTTCGGCGTGGCGATGCCGCCGCCGTTGAAGCTCACATCGTTGCGGCCAAGATCGTCTGGGACGATGAGGACGATGTTGGGGAGCGCGGGGGACGGCTCCGCCGCGGCACGGCACATGAAGAGCGTGATGCTCGCCAATACGCGAGCGAGGGCGCTCGGTGAAGGGCGGCGCGAAGGAAGCCTTGGGCAGACAGGCGAAGACACTACAAACGGTGGACGGCTACTGAATGTCGAATCGTTGCGCCACGCCGGCATGGTTACGCCGCCAGAACCAGTACGCGGCTCCAGTCGCCAGCGGCGCTATCGTGACAGCATGCAGCGCCAATATCCAACGGCCGCCAGTGTTCATTTGACAGCCGCCTACCGAACAATGTTGGTCAGAAACGACAGCGTAGATGAGCAAGCTCAGCAGCATCGTGGAAGCGATTGACAGCACAAATAGCAGGAATAGGCGACGTCACCAAGGCCCTTGTTGCCCTCGCTTTGGATTCCCGACGTTACAGTCGTGAACACTGCCATGATGATTCCGGTCACAATGTAGAGTGGGATCGGAGGAAAGCACTCGGTCACGCCGCGGTCACTGCATGGTCTCTAATGTCCGTTTCAAACCGTTCCAAGTACTTTCCGAGAGCCATTTTCCTTGTTCTTGGTTTGGCCGCGGAGCCGTCCAGTAGCTTGAACCGCCGTTCGGGTTGAGCGTAGCCGTGCGACGAGAGGTGGCCGATCACGCCGTCATCTGCGATCTTGTAGTGAACGTCGCCCTGTGGCCTCGGGCCGCTGCGGTACCACACCCTGAAGCGAGTTGGATACTCGGACTGCATCTGTTGCACTATGTCAATGTCTTCCTTGTCGTTGAAAAGGCACCTGATGACAAGCGCTTCGTTGCAACTCAAGTGATTGCGAACAGCCTCGATCACCCGCTCGTTATCGTAAACTGAACGATCCATCTTGTTGCCGTCATCGTAAATGACTAGAGTTCTTTTCGCCTGCTTTAGGACGTCAATGAACATCATCGCCGCCGCTTCGTCGTCGTTGATTCCACTTTGGACTTGTACTTTCACGCTATCCCAATGCCACCAGCAAATTGCAATGGCCGGGAAGACCGTAAAAACAATGACAAGGGCTGTGATCGTGATCACATCAACCGCATCCATGTTCCTGTCCTCACTGACCGTGCAAAGCAGAGTTCATGCGAACCGGAAGCCGCTTAGGCGCCATCGCCGTCACGCCCCCGCGATCACCTCTGGCTGATCCTTTGGCACATAGAAGTAAGAGCCGGGCACAAAGTCGTAACCCAAGTTGCCGAGCAGGCGCCGCTGCCGGGGCGTACAGCGCTCGGCGATGTCCGGCACGGCGTCGTAATCGTAGCAACGCACCCAAAGCTGGCAGTAGTTGTACAGCAAGCATTTGCGCGCCTGCCCGGAATGGTTCTGGCACGGGCCATGCCACAGCGCATGGGGGAACAGGTAAACGTCCCCGGCCTTGCCCATGAGCTGCGCGGCGCCCGCGGAGTACGGCGTGATCTGCCGCTCGTCCGGCAGCGGAATCGGGCGCATGTGGCTGCCCGGAAACACGGTGAGATTGCCTCTGTTCGGCTCGTTCACGTCGCTTAACAGGAACATGGCTTTCACGGCGATGGGCGGGCTGGATTCCGCAACCCGGATGCGGCGCAGCGATTCGCCGCCGTCCGTGTGCGTGTAGCCGGGGAAGCCATCGCCGCTGGGGCGGGTGATGGCTTGCGTCATGCTGAGCAGGATGTTCGGCCCCATGATGTCCACGATGTAGTCGAAGATGGGGGCGCGGTCGATCAGGTCGATGAAGGGTTGGCCGTAGCTCAAGAGCTCGCGGCGATCCATGAAGCCGGCCGGGTCGCGATCCGGCGTGTGCTCCATGAAGGCGTAGTGGCCAATGGGCAGACCGGGGCGCCGATCCGGCTCGTAGCCCGGCAATTGCCGGATGCGATCCATCTCGCTCGCGTAGAAGGCCGCCTCCTCCGCGTCCAGCACACCCTCAAGATGAAGGTAGCCATCTACTTGCCACTGTTTCCGCTGCGCTGGTGTTAGGGTTTGCATCGCTTGTTTCGCTCTACGGCTCCTCAGTTGTCGTCGCGGTGAACCTGTCGTCGCGGTGAACCGCGGCACGTTGGAGCCAGCGCCGAACGCCAGGCCCGCACGGGTTCGAGGCGCCAAGCGCCCGCCCCGCAACGGGGCGAGTATCGGCCGCAGCGAAGCTAGGCGTCAAGCAATCTGCCGATTCGGCGCGCCGCGCTGACAGCCAATGACCGCGGACAGCTACCGCAGCAAGCGCAGGGCGTTGTCTTTGGCGACAAGGACCAAATCGCCTTGGTTCTCCAGAAACTGGCCGACATCCATCGCGGCCTTGCTCCAATCCGTCGCGTCCAGCCGCTCGCGCACAGCCTCCCGCCAAGTGTTCGGGCGCATGGCACCGTGTTGCCAGCCACTTTGCCGCAGCGCTGCGTTCAACAGATCGAGATTGGGCGCTGGCCAGTCCGGATCGCTCAAGTACCAGATCAGATCGTAAAGGTCTCGCCCCTTGGGGTAGCCGCGCTGCAGCACAGCGTGCAGCTTGCCGGCAAGCAGGCTGGCCTTGTCATGGTGATGCAGCCGCAGCATCACATGGCGACGCACCAAACTGACGTCGGTGCCCGCGCCCTGCGGCGGATTGGTGTCCACTTCGACCTTGATGGCGAGCGCTTCGTCCACATGCGGCGATAGACCGAGCTCGTGAAGCAGCCCCGGAAAGCGCACCAGACCGCTGTGAACGGCACGCTGTTCCCGAACGCGCAACTCAACCCGATAGCCCTCTGGAGCGAGTTCGTGCTGAACTGCCTTCAGATACCTCGGCAGGTCGTAGCGCTCTCGGTGCTGCTCCAAGGCAAAGCCCAAGTCTTCCGAATAGCGCGGCAGCGCATAAAGAAAGCGCAAGCAGGTGCCACCCTGCAAGGCGAGCGACATCATGGCCCACGCCCCCTGCATCGCGCGCAGGATGCGAGCCTGCAAGTATTCGCGCACGAGGTTCCGCCCCTGCACGGGCGAGCCGTCTTGCACGAGTTCTTTGAGATAGTCCTTCACAGCGGCCGGTAACTGGGCGTCGCAGCGGCCAAGCGGCGAACGCCCTCGGCGCCGCGCACGAGTTTCGGAGAGCGGCTGCGAGCGGCGAGTTGCGCCAAGGTTTCCAAGCAGAACACGCCGTAGTCCAGACGCAACGCTTCAAGGTAGGCGCGATTTTCTCCGCCCGGGTGCAGGTGGATGACATCGAGCAGCGCCTTTTCCGGAGTGGCGACGAAGGCTTGCTGATCGCCGCCCAAATCCAGCAGGCGATAGCCGAAGAACAGGTCTCCTTTCAGGTGGCGAAAAGAGAAGCGGCCATAAGCATTCGTTCGGCTCTGTGGGCGACCGGTGGTGACGCTGGTGACTTCCGCCACATACTCCGGAATGGCGTGGGCGTGGGCCAGCGCCGCGGCGCCGCTCACATAGGAACCACGGGCGAGCCGATTCGCCACTAGGAACGGATGCGGAATGCACTGCCGCCAAGGCGGCGCCAGCGCGTAAAGCCCGCGCCGGAGCTGCAGAATGCGGCCTTCGCGTGTCCACCGGGAAAGCTGGGAGCGAATGCCATCCGGATCCACCGCGCCAGCGACCAGCAAACCAGTTTCGAAGACCGGCGACGAACCGACGATTTCGACGAGTTCCCGGAAGTTCATGGCGATAACAACTATACATTGTCAAGTTATCGCAATGAAATGGCACCAGCAGGTGCGCGGGCACCGACGCAATCGCGGTAAGACCAATGGAGGTCGCGCACGACCGCGGCTGGGCCGCTCAAACGCCGCGGCTATGCCTCGCCGTCAACGGAGCAAAAGCCGAGCTTCAAGCGGCCGTTATGGGATCATCTGGCGGCGGCAGCGCGGCCGTTTTGCACGCCGACCACCAGCGCGACGATGTTCAAGACCGTGGGCACGAACGGCACAAAGGCGAGGAACACGTCGAACACCCCTGCCGTGAGCGGAAGTGCGGCGGCCCACTTGCTGCCGTTGGCAGCGCCCCGCGCCCACGACGCGCCCGCCATCCAGATGTACAAGACGGCATGCACGAGCTTCGAGGCGATCCAGCCGCCTCCGTCCCCGGTCGCGACTCCGACCAGTCCGATCAGAGGGCTCAACCAGCCGACGACGTAGGTGAGAACGAACGGGATCAGGAACATCGCGAGGAACACGCCCTTGGACATGCCCCGCGCCGACCAGGTTGACGGTTGGTTCATTGGTCGACTCCTTCCAGTAGCGATTTGACAGATTCGGCATTGCCTACAATGGCCGCCCACATGAGCACGGTACGGCCATTGGAGTCTTGGGCGTCAACGTCGGCGCCGGCTTCCCACAGCGCCTCGGCTGCTTCGGTGCGGCCCTGCTTGCTGGCAATCATGAGCGCGGTGACCGTATGTACTCGTCACCACCCCGAGTGAGTTTCCCCGAAACTTCGTCGATGACTAGCGGCACGTCCCGGCCGTACACTCGCATCATCAGCGTTCCGTCGTCGTTCAATGTCGCCTTGTGCCAATTTTTGTGCCACAGGCCGACGAAGGTATCCTTGTAACGGGTCTCAACCTCGAACGTGCTCTCACCTTGGCGAGTGATTTCGAGTCTCTGACGTGCTCCGTGTGACCATTCACCTACGTACTCGTCGCCAGCACTTGTCCCGCACCCACTGAGCAGTGGAACAAGCACAAGCGCCAGCGTCTCCGCGATTCGTCTTCTCATGGTTTGACGTCCTTCTGTGGCTCCGTTTCGTGGCACAGTCTGGCTGGAAGCGGCTGCGCGGTCGGCCCCTAAGGCGCGTCCGAGACCCGTGGCAAGGAGGCAAAGACTCATCGGAGCATCCGGGCCACACGGAACCCGACGATGTCCCCGTAATCTTCGATGTCGGCGTCGGTGGAAATCCCGCTTCGGGTCGCGGCGCGAAGATCCGAGGAATGGCCCGAGGGATGGTCGTTCCAAGAACCGCTGCGCCAGACGCGCGCGCCACAATCGCCCGTCAGCCACGCGCTGCCATCGCTCGGCGCTCCCACGTAGTTCTCGTTCCAGCAGTCCTCCGTCCACTCCCACACGTTCCCATGCACGTCGTGCAGACCCCAAGCGTTCGCGTCGAAGCTGCCCACCGGCGCAGTCCTGTCATCGTCCCACCGGCTGCCGCAGCCCCAGCAGTTGGCCCGGTTGACGCCGACCTCGTTCCCCCAGTTGTACGCCGTGCTGGTGCCCGCGCGAGCCGCATACTCCCACTCCGACTCGCTCAGCAAACGGTACGACTCGCCCGTCCTCCCCGACAGCCACTCAACGTAGCGTTTGGCATCGTGCCAACTCACATTGATCACTGGCCGGTTGCCGCGGCCCCAGCGGCCCGAGCCTTCTTCGTGCAAGGGCCCGTCGTGAGGCCGGTAGCCGCCGCAGCCGCCATCCGCCACGCACGCGTCCCACTCCGCGAACGTCACCTCGTACACGCCCGCCGCGAACGACGGAACCGACACCGCATGCACCGGACGCTCCCTGTCTTCCGAACCGACCTCCGACACCGGCGCGCCCATCATGAACGTCCCCGTTGGCACCACCACCATCTCCGGGCACGCGTCGCAGTCGCGGAACCTCTCCCCGATTCCGAGCCCTTGCGACGACCTCACCGTCACCGAGAACGTCTGTGAGACGGAGTTGCCGTCGGGGTCGCGAGCCGTCACTGTCACCGTCGCGCTCCCCTCCGCCACCGGCATCAACGTCAGCGCAATACCCGTCACGCTCACGCGCACCACTTCCGCGTCGCTGGAAGACGCCTCGTAGACGAGCGCTTGATCGTCGGAGAAGTGGACGGATAGATCCGAGGTGGCGTCTTCGCCACTGGCTAGAGAACGGTTGGGCATCACCGTCACCACCACCGGCCCGCTCGATGTGCCGAGGCCTTCCGCGGCCATAACGCCTGCCGTCGAAAGGTTTGTGATGTGCCCCCCAGACGTTTCCAGCAGCGCCATTCCCATCACCGCTTGCGAAGCGGTCACCAGCAGTTGCCACTTGCCCGCGCCGTCGCCGAGCATTCCCTCAATGCCCCGCGCGCCTTCTTCAAGCTCAACTGCCGACAGGGTGCGGGACCGCCCGGCCGCCAACGTCAAAGTCATCGGCCCGGCGCGGCTCCCCGCATCATCGACGCCGGCGATGCTCACCCGTTCGGCGCTTGCGCCAGTGTTGACGAGGCGCAGCGAGCTGCGCTGGCGGGGGTTGCTGGCGGGATTGATCGTCCGCGCCAACAGCCGCCCTTGGGCGTCCCTTGGCAACACGCCCTGCATGGCCGTCAGGAATCCGTCCCTCGTGCGAATGAAGGAAAGCACCCGAACTTGGGACAACGCCGTCTCGACGCGCAGCCGCCAGCTTCCCTCACGCGGCACGCCAATCCCGTCGTCGATGCCCTTGCTCGCGTTCCCGTCGGTGAGGTCGCCGGAATTGAAGTGAAGGACGGAGTCGGCGGCCAAGCGGATGGTGATCGGCCCCGCGGCGTTCCCGCCATCGTCCACGGCGACGATGTGCGCGGCGCCGGCTTCATCGGACTCGTTGATGAGGCGCACGAAGCTCTGCCGCACGGCATCGGCGGCCGGCAGCATCAACGGAACGGAAACGCCACCGGCGCCGCCCGATGTGCCGTCGCCTTCCGCTGCCAAAACGCCTGCCGTCGAAAGGTTTGTGATGTGCCCTCCGGACGTTTCCAGCAGGGCCATGCCCATGACAGCCTGCGAAGCGGTCACCAGCAGTTGCCACTTGCCCGCGCCGTCACCGAGCGTTCCTTCCATGCCCGGTGCGCCTTCCTCAAGCTCAACCGCCGACAGGGTGCGGGACTGCCCGGCCGCCAACGTCAAAGTCACCGGCCCGGCGCGGCGCCCCGCATCATCGACGCCGGCGATGCTCACCCGTTCGGGGCTTGCGCCAGCGTTGACGAGGCGCAGGGAGCTGCGCTGGTTGCGGTTGCTGGCCGGATTGATCGTCCGCGCCAACAGCCGCCCTTGGGCGTCCCTCGGCAACACGCCCTGCATGGGCGTCAGGAACCCGTCCCTCGTGCGAATGAAGGAAAACACCCGAACTTGGGACAAGGCGGTTTCGACGCGCAGCCGCCAGCTTCCCTCACGCGGCGAGCCGATCCCATCGTTGATGCCCTTGCTCGCGTTCCCGTTGGTGAGGTCGCCGGAATTGAAGTGAAGGACGGAGTTGGCCGCCAAGCGAACCTCAATCGGGTCTGCGGCGTTCCCGCCGTCGTCCACGGCGACGATGCGCACGGCACCGGCTTCACTGGACTCGTTGATGAGGCGCACGAAGCTCTGCCGCACGGCATCGGAGGCCGGCAGCATCAACGGAACGGAAACCGCCGACGACGCATCTTGCGCGTGAGCCGTCGCCGGCGGCAACGCGGCCGCCAAAGCGAACACGGCCGTTGCGACGGTGCGTTTCATCGGTTCAAGTGTCCATTTCGTCAAATGTGCGGGAAGAGCCGCGCCGCGCGTGTCCAAAGCGGCGCGAAGGCTGTCCGCTTGCCTGCCCAGTCCGCTTGCCTGCCCACGCCCCTTGGCTGGAATGTGGCCCATGCCTCAAATCAAACCGCATCTCTTCGGGAAACTGTCACGAACTCGCCGTTGGCTTTGAGACAGTCGACGGATTCATCTACTAGGGCATCCGTCGCACCTAGGCTCGGCCGCACTTCCCTGCTCGCTTCCCGGCAGTAAACAAAGTCGCTGCCTCCCGCACGGGCGATAGTCTGGTCGTCAAGCAAGGCCGACGGCTCAACCGCCGCGCCGGCGCTGAAACTGACAACCGGGCGCGAGGCCCCATCAGCCGCCGACAGCATGAACTGCGCGTCAATGGTTTCCTCGGGCTCCGACTCGGCAAGCAGTTCGAGGGTGCGATCAGACATCTCGGCGACCTGCCTTTCATTGAGGTAGCGGTAGACAGCGCAACCCAACCCACCGACCGCCAAGCCTATGAGCGCCCCTTTCTCGTCGTCGATGACGGCCCCCGCGACAGCGCCGAGCAGCAACGCCGTCGTGCAAGCCACCTCAGCGTTCGAGCGTCCGGTGGTTGCGCACCCGCTCAGCAAAACCATGCTCACGCCTAGCATCATGGCTGCGCCTGCAAATCGTTTCCTCATCCTTATCTCTCCGTCTTTTTCCGTCTCAAGAGTCCTTGATGCACTTACGCTTCTGGAGGCGCTTCCTCGCAGCCAGCCGTCTTTGCCGTCATCGCGGCGTGGGCACTGTTGGCGCCCCCCTCGTCTGGTTCGCCGATGTAGCCGCGCAGGTCACCCGCGGTGCCGTCGAGCTCGATGGTTTCGTGTGGCAGGCTCTTGAAGAGGACGGATCGCTTGGTTTCCGCCCGCAAAGCGCAGCTTGCGGCACAGGCCGTCTGCGCCGCCTCGCAGGTGAAAACGCCTCCGAGAGCCGACCTGAACGCACCGGCGACCACCACCGAACCGTCGACGATCTCCCCTCCCTGCGCGACAAGCAAGGCGGCTCGGCCGCGACGGACGGGCTTGCCAGGGGACGGCACTTCGATTTCAAGCCGCAGTTCATGCATCGCTTCCGGCACTTCCCCAACAAGCGCCAGATCCCGACCAAAGGTGGCGAGGTATCCGCCGCCGGCGTTGATGAGCTCTTCCCAAAACGTCTGCGCTTTGTCGCGCAGTCCACCATCTTCAACGCCATAGACGTGGAAGGCGGCACCTCCTAGCCGCAGCGAAGTGCGTTCCACTGCCTGCTTGGCGAGCTCGCGTGGCGCGTTGGTCTTGGCAATCGAGCCGTATTCCGACTCCTCGATCATGCCCGCGTGCCAAATCGCCCGCACGAAGTCGCCGCGCTGGCTGCGCAGGCGCCCTTCATCACGGGATAGCGCCTTCACATACTGTCTCGTCGTTGCGGTTGGAGCCGAGCCCGACATTCGTTCCGCGATCGCTTGACGAATCCGCGCAAACGCGACTTGGCGTTGGGTCTTCAGATCGTCGATTGGGTCGGATTCGAAGAAACGCAAAAAGCCCCTCGACTCAATCTCCAACTGTTGCGTTCTGCTGTATCCCGGCCAGCAAAACTCAGCAAGTTCGTGCGTTGCGCCTTGGTGTGCCGCCACGCCAACCACCGACACATGTTCCGATGGCAGCAGGCTGGCGCGGAGCTTCGCCTCGAGCTGCTGGTACCAATCGCTGTCTGACAGCGCCACAGCAAGGGATCGTTGCCAATCTTCTTGCTCCGATGGGGACGACGGGGCGGGTTCGATGCCCGATGGGACCACCATAGCCTGATCGATGTACACGACAGTGCGACGGAATGGCGCAGCCGCGGCAACATTCTCATCGGCGCAGAATTGGTCGATGTCGTACTCCCCGCCGAGCAGCTGCGCTTCTGCCGCCGCCCCAAAGAAGACCATCGCAAAAGCACACAAGAGCATGGCATTTGCATATGCGCTATCTGCGTATGCGTTCTTGACCCACTCTATAGTGCGCTTTTGCAATTCTTCTTTCTGCTCGTCGGGTCGACTGGCGACTAACTTGCTACGGAACCTATCGAACTTCTCCTTTTGGATCTCGTAGGCACGTTGGGCTTTCTCGTAGTCATTTTGCAGTTTCGTGTATTGACCTTCGCTGTGGAAATGGTATGCAACAAAGCCACCGCCCGCCCAGACGAGCACGTTGGTGATTACAGTCATCCCAACCTTAGGCCAAACGGATACCGCGACGCCGAGTTCACTCAAGTCCTTGATCCAGAAGTACCGTGTTCCTCCAACTAGGAAGAACGCGAGCAAGAGCAAAACGGACGCGACGATAAAGATGGTCACCTTACCGCTGTCATGTCTTTCGTGGTGTGGAGTGACCTTCTCGCGCTCGAGTGGTTGCCTAGTCAGAGTGCCGTGGACATGGCTCGCCCAGGCGACTATGCCGGCGACCAAGATCGTGGACCCCGCGGCAAACATCGGCACATTGAGGAAGGCAAGAAATGATGCGTAATTGATCATCCACTCGAGGCCGACGACGACGAGGAGGAGCGGGCCGTACAACCAGTGTGTTTTCCGAGCGTGACGCTCTGTGTATTCCGAGTAGAGTTCGTCTCCCTCGAAAATTGCGCTGGCGTCGTCCCTCTTCTTCTCTGCGACGCCGAGAGCATTGCCAAGCTTCTCGCCTCTCACTTTCTGCGCGCGGGTCAGCGATAGTTCATCGCTCATGTGGATGCGTCTCCTTCGAATGATCCTTCCTCGATCGAATGCGTCACAGGCTCTGGCAGATCGAAGACTTCATGGGGCTCGTCGACGTTCGAAAGGTCGTAAATTTCCACCCTTCTGTTGTAAGACAGGTCGTGGATCAAGATGTGGGTGGGGTGATCGTTCAACCAAGCTTCGTTGGCAGTTCGCAACGCCACCAGCTCGTGGTTTGCCCTGCGAAAGGCCGAAATCACGAATTCGACGCGTCGATTCAACGCCTGCCCCGCCTCAGTGCTGTTGGACGCTACGGGCTGGCGCTCGCCCATCCCGGTGTAGGTCATCTGGTGATAGGGGATTCCAGCGACGCCAAGACGTTCGACCACGGCTCTGCCGCGGCGACGTGAGAGGTCTTGGTTGTAATCGTCGGCACCGCGGCTGTCGGTGTGGCCGACCACGTAGAGTTGCACGTCGCCGATGTCTCGACCCACAGCGCTGGCGACGAAATCGAGGATCGGCAGCACGCCTTCGATCAGCTGATCGTCGTCCGAGTCGAAAAAGGTCTGGTTTTCCCAAGCCAAGCGAAGCGCGGGCACATCGTAGTCGATTCCGGGAATTGCACCGGCCGTCAGGTCGAGAGCCTCTATCAAGGGCGCTGCCACGTCTCGTTCTCCGGCTAGTCGAAGGAAACGGAGGGAACGCAGGCAGTGCTCGAAGCGGATGTTCTCCTTATCCTTCGCATAAGACCGGGGCATGGGGGCGCACGCGGTTCTCCAGTTCACGGCCGGCGTCTCTTGGCTGGACCGATTCGTCTCCTTCCCGGGACGGTCCGCCTCGAGCGCAGCGTCTTCGGGCGCTGCCATCCCGGTGCTGCGCGATGGAGCGCCCGCGGTAGACGGCACGGAAATCAAAAACGGACGCGCCACGCCCTCTGCGATGGCTTCGCCTGCGACGATGACGACGGCGAGGCATGAACCCCAGAGTCGGCATCGAAGCCGGCGGATTGACGGGCAGGATCGTCCTTTTCCAATCATTTGGATTTCGCGAAACCCGCCGGCGCGTGTTTGTAGTTCGGATACATCTGGCGTTTAATGCTCTCTTCGCGCCACAGAAGAAAAAGAGACGCACGGGGCCACTTGTCCTGCGCTTCCTCCAGCGCCGCCAAGGCTTCCTCGCGTTTGAACTTTTCATCAAGCAGCAAGCGGCGACGTATGTCGTCAAACTGAATTCCTGCCTGAGCAAGATCGTTGACTTCGGCTATACACCGGTTGAACTCATCCTCCCGTCCATCCTCAAGCGGCGTGAGACGAGCATCTCTTCGCGCCAGTCTGTTTTTCAAACGTCCTCTATAGAGCTTGTCCGCAATCAGAAGGTAGCCACCTAACGCGATAGCCAAGATCATCAACAAGGACTCCCAATAAGTGCTGACGAACACATAGAGAAAATAGATAGATCCACCCACCACCGCCAGCCAGACAATGTTCCCCACCAGCTCTTCGTCTTGGCTGACTACCCTGACTTTCTTGGCCACAGCGTGCCTCCCCGTTCCGATCGAAAACTGTAATGTCCAACGTCGCGCGGGGCCGAATGTGCCATTTTGCGCAAGAGAAGGGCAAACATCCAACGCTCTTCCACGCTAAGGCGCATTGGCGCTAGCCATCGGCCAGGTTCCGTCATCCTTAGTTGGCGGCATATCTGAAGACGCTCAAGGTTGCTCGGTCCAAGACATAGAAGCTCCCGGTGGACGAGGCGTATGCGATGCCGACTGGATCGTTGTTGCCCTCGAACAGCGGGAAGTCCGCTGCTTCGTCCCGGCTCCCGTCCGGCAGATAGGCGTAGACCTTGTAGTCGGCGGCGTCCACTACATAGAGCCGACCGTTGACGTGAACGGCGCCGGTCGAATCGCGGTTCTGTTGGTCAAGACGAAACTCCCAATCGACCATACGCCTGCCGGACGTTGTATAGGCGTCAACCCTGCGGAAGCCGAAGGCGTAGACCCGGTCGCCGGCATGAGCGATCCCGTCCGCACCGCCGATCGTGCTGGCGAACCCCCCAGCGAGGTCGCGTTCACCCGCAGTCGTGTACGCATCCACTGCCAAGTCGAACCTGAGCTCCTTTACAAGGAGACGATCGCGTCCATAGGTCAAGGCACCCACATCATCGGCGAAGTCATCCAAAAGGAAGTCTTCGGATGCTGTCCTGCGTCCCCCCAACGTGTATACGAAAACTCCGCTTCGGCCAACTCGCGTGCCTATTACAGATGGAGAGCTGTCCAACACATACAGCCTCCCCCTTGCGTGGGCGATGCCCGCCGGTTCCTCTAGTTCCCCATCAAGCGCGAAAAGGTCGTTGTATGTGTACGTTGTGGAAACCTGCCCCGGAATCGCGCGATCCCCGGCGGCCGTGGTGGTTGACAAGTTCGTGAGGTGCCCCGTGGCGCCTTCCAACAAGCTCATCACCACGATGTCCCGCTCGGACGACACGAACAGCGACCACTTCCCCGTGCCGTCTCTTAAACGCCCTTCGAGCTGGCGGTGGCCCTGCTCCAAGTCGAGCGCCGTGAAGGTCCGCGCGGCGCCGGCCGGCACCGTCAAACTCACCGCTTCGGACACTTCGCCCTCATCGTCCACGCCGTTCACCAAGACTGACGCCGCGCCGTCGCTCGGGTTGATGATCCTCAGCTTGCTGACTTGCCTGGTATTGCTGCCGGGATTGAAGATCGGGACGACATAGGTCTCTGCCGGCTTGTCCGCCGTGTCATGCATTGCCGTCAGGAAGCCGTCGTGGGTGCGGACGTAGGCGAGGACCTCCAAGTCCAAGTCGCTGTCCAGCACCAGCCGCCAGTCCCCGTTCCCTCTGCCGACTCCGGGCAAGCCCCTATCCACGTCGCCGTTCTCCAAGTGGTTGGAGTTGAAGTGCCGCGTCTCCCAAGACGCCATCGAGAGCGTGAACGGGTCAAACGCCATGCCCTCGTCATCTATGGCGGTGACGCGAATGTTCCCCGCTTGGTTCGACCTGTTGATGATGCGCACGAAGCCCTGCTGGGTCTCGTGGGCTGCGCGGATGAACAAAGGGACTTGATGTTCGACGGCGTGCGCCACGGACGCGCCGCCGCCAACCGCGACGGACAAGACGAAGACCCGCAGTGCGGCGCTGAACTCCAAGAGACGCATTGGCCTTCTAGCAGAGTCCGGCGCTTGGCCGGCCCAATCGGCTGGCTTCGTTTTCGGCTCGGTGGTTGGCTTCCATTGGGAGACCAACGACGCCACGCGCAGCCTTCACGCCCACCCTAGTAGACCTTCTTCTCCCGCAGGCTGTCCGCTTGCCGGTCCACGATGGCCATCTCCTTCGGGTCCAGATACGCGAAGGTGCGTCGCATGATCTCTTGGTACTGGCCGTCCAGTTCCTTGCCTAAGTCGTTGAAGAACTGATCCTCGTTGGCCAGCACGCCGGACAGGTCCGACGGCATCGAGGCGTAGACGTGCGTTCCTTCCAGCTAGACGCTGATGGGCTCGATGTTCACGCTTTTCGTCCACATCTTTTCGTTCGTGAGGCTCTCGGCGACGACCAGCGTGACGCGGCCATCCACCCTCACCGTGCCTGCCAGTCGATACCTCGTCGCTTCAGCAGACCGGGGCGATCCAGTGAGCGCGCCCAGCGCGCCCAGCAACGACCCCTCGGCGACGGGTTCGAGCCCGGTCGCGTCGCAGTCGAAATTGACCCTAGCGGACAGCACGAGATTGCTGCCCTCCTTGTCTGGGAACGTCATCTCGTCGTATGTGAGGAAGGGGCCGCGAATTCGAAAGCCCCGCGCCGTGAGGATCTCGACAAAGTCTCCCGCCATGTTGCTCGAAAACCGCTCGAACAGCGGAACAGGAGTCTCGAAACCGCTGCCGACGACGGCGAAGGTGATGTTCGTGGACGCCGGAGTCGCCTCTTCCGGCTGGTAGTCGAACCTCGGCATGGTGCGTGGCGTCACCGGGCCAGTTGGCGCTGGCATCATGCATCCCACGACAAGCGCTCCGACAGCAATTGCCAGCGCGATGCGCGCCGCGGCCTTGAAATTGGCGGCTCTCACAGTGATCCCCTTCCGTCTCCCCAAAAGCTGACGGCGAGAGTACCCCCCCCCCCCCCGTCAACCCCCAAAACAAAGCGGATAGCCCCTGAGCGGGTACGCACGGCACCAGTCACCACCGTTGTCGCCCTTGCGGGTTACGCCCTGCGCGGTATGGTCACGCTGCCCCCGCCCGAGACAACGCCTCATGATTGCGCCCAACACGCTGCGCGAGAAGCTCGACCGCGACGAGCCGACCATCGGCACCCACATCATGTTCGCGGACCCGGACGTCGCCGAGATGGTGGGCGATTCCGGCCTCTTCGATTACGCCGAGTTCGTGGCCGAATACGCCACGTTCGACATGAGCCTGCTCTACCACATGGCGCGGGCGGCGCAGTGCGGCGGCGGCTTGCCGCTGATGATCAAGCCGGATCAGGCGAGCCAAGCGTTCTGGGCGCAGGCGGCGTTGGGCGCCGGCTTCAAGGCGGTGCTGTTCACGGACGTGCGCACGCCGGAAGACGTCGATGCCTGCCACCGCGCCATCGCGCCCGACACGCCGGAAAGCGGCGGCTTCATGGGCGTGAAGCTGCGCCGCCCGGCGTTGGCAGCCTACGACACCGAGCGCTATCTCGACGAGACGAAGGGAGCAAGCTCTTTCCGGAGCAGCTACGTCGCCTTTGTTGACGCAATCGCGACTGGTGGTGACGATCAGTCTTCCGAGCTACTCAAGACATTCAGACCGACTGCTTCAGATTCTTCGCCAAGTGCTGATTTGTTCCTCCAGCTTCATGAGTAACTCCGTCGCGCCCTCATGATTGGTTTCCGCATCGTGCCTCCCGACAATGCGCCCAAGGTCCGCGCACGACCTTCTTACCTCCGCCGCAAATGCCTCAAACCTCCCCTTGGCGGCATCCCGCCCGCGAACAGCACCTTCCATGGTCTGTTTGACCTCTTGCATCAGGCGTTTCATCTCGGCGACGGACAGCCCCAACAGGCTAGCGAAGACTTCGACATCCTGTCCCAGCCGTTGCCAAATCCAGTGCTCTGGAGACTCACCCCCCGGTAGGAATAGCGGCTCGACGATATGATCGTACTCTCTGGCGGCTTGTCGGACCTTAGGCGTCATGTCGCTTGCATCACCATCAAGAACAAAAATGAAGTCCCCCAGTTTCCCAAATTTGCCAAGCATGTGAATATGCGAGGGGAATTCTGTTCGCCCGGTGTTCCTGCCAATCACAAAGTCCTCGTGGCGGAGCCCTAGCTTGGGTTGCAACACATCAAGCATACCGAGAATCATCCCCTCCGCCACTTCGTCCTCGCAAAGTATCGAGAGCTTCTCTCGGGACTGGCCATAGAGAGACTTCTGAAAGATGTCCCTGTATGCGGGCATTAACTTCACGTCGGTGGTAGTCTCATCACGATCCAAGAACTTCCTGCCCTCTGGGGGAACGCTGTCCAAGACCACAGGGCTATGCGATGCCACCACGATCTGCAACTGCTGCTGCAGAGCAATTCGCTGCAACTCCAACATGACTTGTTGTTGGGTGTAGGGGTGCAATCCAGTATCCACCTCATCGATGAGGATGAGGGCGTTGTGGAGACCCGCAATGTCCTTGGAGATACGCAAGATGGTGCGTTCGCCCGACGACATATGGAACTCCGAGTAGCGAACGTCATCGGGCCCCTCCGCTTCGGCGAACAGGATATCGCGTGTTTCTGCGCTGATGATCGAAACGTCATTGTATCTGTGTTTCAAGATGCGATGCGCGAATACGAGCAGATCGGTGGTGAGACGGGCGGATTTGTATTGTTTGCGCATTATCTGCAGGACGCCGCGAACTTCGGAAGGGCTGGTGAGATTGGCTAGAGTTCGAAGATACAGTTCCCTCTTCGGCTGCCGGCCCCCTTTACGCCCCATATAGCTGCGGGTCCAAGACTTTCCTCGTCGCCAAGCCATGGACAACCGTTCGCCATCATGCAAATAGCCGAACGCAAGTTCCGTCCGGTCTGCGGGGTCCGAAAGCTCCCCCTGAAGCCGGTCCGTGAAGTTTGGAAATAGAGTGCTAGGGACGAACTCTCTAGGCCCTCGATTAGGTACGCGATAGGCAGTGGCACAAGCAAGGAGGACGGTGGACTTTCCGCAGCCGTTGGGGCCCGCTAGCACAGAGACGGGGTAGGTGAACGGAACTCTGAGGTCCTTGATGCCGCGCAGCTTCTTGATGCGGACCTCTTCCAAATAATAGTCCCGCTCGGCACGGCTCGCCCTAAGGGCGTCCCACACATCTCTAAGTTGGCTTGCGATCAGCGACATGCCGCCCCCCGGCACTTTCCTAGCCAAGCAACACAAACGTGTCATGCCTTCCCGGAGCACGCCTGCTCACCCTGCGCCCATTTGGGCGCTGCACATCCGACCGGCACCTGCTGCTGGAACGGACAGCAGATCGGAACCTAGCACAACTGCTTGCCTCCCGCCAACACTGAACGGGCTCATGTCAACGCAAAGCAGAGATGTCCCTTTTTGTGCAAAGCAGAGATGTCCCCTTTTGCCGGCGACGCAGCCCCTGAACGGCCGAGCCGCCGAGCCCGTCCGAGCAGCGTTTTCCACGGTCTTTCCACGGGCGCGGTCCCCCCACCCAAAAGAGCGGCGGTGGGAAGACGGTGGCAAACGCGGCGCCGCTTCGGACGCGCCGTCCCCGGCCCGGCGCGGCCCTCATGCCGCGGCGCGCGCCGGCTTGAACGGCCGGCGCCACGGATGGTCCGGCGCCGGCTTCCAGTCCGGGCGCGCGGCCTGCGCCGCCTTCGCCTCGTCCACCCGGTCCCGGACGTCCTTCTCGCCAGCGACCGCGACCGCCGCCTCGCCTTCCGCCAGCACCCGGAACGCCAGCCTGCGCCCCTTCAGCAGCACCGACGCCGCGCCGTCGAAGCCCTTGCACACCGTCACCGCCGCGCCGCGGAGCCGGCGGCCCTTGCCTTCCCCGACCAGCTGGAACTCGCGCCGCTCGAACTTGAACGTCAGGTTCTTCGACAGCTTCCGCGTCGCCTGCTCGCAGAGGATCAGCGACAACTCCTCGGCGTCGTGCAGCACCGGGCGATGCGCGTCCACCGCGTCCCGCGGCGGCGCCGCGAAGCGCCGGTTGAAGTCCGCCATGAACTCCGGCAGATAGCTGTTCGCCGCCTCCATGCCGTCGATCCCCCGCAGCCGCATCTCCTTGACGAGCCGGTCCTGCAGCGTCAGGTTCGCCCGCTCCACCCGCCCCTTCGCCTGCGGCGTGCTGGCGTGGATCGGCTCGATGTCCAAGGTCTTGAGCGCCCGCGTGAACTGCGTCAGCGCGTCCTCGCCGTCCTTGCGGTTCACGCGGAACACGCTGTGGCGGTCCGAGTAGAGCGCCACCGGCCGGCCGTGCTCCGCCAGATGGTTCCGCAAGGTCTCCATGTACGCCTGCGTCGTCTCCGACCTGAAGAACCGCAGCGCCAGCAGCCGGCTCGTCGCGTCGTCGATGAACACGATCAGCGCGCAGCGCGGCCCCCGCCCTTCGAACCAGTCGTGCGGCGAACCGTCGACCTGCACCAGCTCCCCGACCCGCGCCCGGCGCGGACGGCTCTGGTGGACGCGCGCCTCCCGCCGCCGCTTCGGGCGCCACAGGCCGTCCTCCGCCATCCACTTCCTCAGCGTCTCGCGCGACAGCGACAGGCCGTGCTCCTCCGACAGCTTCTCCGCCGCGAACGTCGGCCCGAAGTCCGCGTAGCGCGCGCGAACCAGCGACGTCGCCGCCTGCCGAACCTCCGCGGCCAGCGCGTTGTTCGGGCGCTTGCCGCGGCGACCCGACGCCACTCCCGCCACGCCGCGTTCCCGGAGCCGCTTCGCCAGGCGCTTCACCTGCCTCACGCTCAGGCCCAGGCGCTCCGCCGCCTCACGCTGCTTCAGCCGCCTCTCCAACACCGCCTGCACCACCAACGCCCTGTCCGCCTCCGCCATCGTCATCATCCCTTCGAACTTCAATTCCCACCCCGGAGAAGTCGTCAAAAGGGGACACTTTAGAATTGCAGAAAGGGGACATTACTGCTTTGCGCTGACACACTGAACGGGCTCAGCGCCTTCTGGATGGCACCGCCCCAACCCGCCGTTGCCGCCCTTGCGGTTTGCGCCGTGCGCGGTATGGTCACGCTGCCCCCACCAGAGACAACGCCTAATGATTGCGCCCAACACGCTGCGCGAGAAGCTCGACCGCGACGAGCCGACAGTCGGCACCCACATCATGTTCGCGGACCCGGACGTCGCCGAGATGGTGGGCGATTCCGGCCTCTTCGATTACGCCGAGTTCGTCGCCGAATACGCCACGTTCGACATGAGCCTGCTCTACCACATGGCGCGGGCGGCGCAGTGCGGCGGCGGCTTGCCGCTGATGATCAAGCCGGATCAGGCGAGCCAAGCGTTCTGGGCGCAGGCGGCGTTGGGCGCCGGCTTCAAGGCGGTGCTGTTCACGGACGTGCGCACGCCGGAAGATGTCGATGCCTGCCACCGCTCCATCGCGCCCGACACGCCGGAAAGCGGCGGCTTCATGGGCGTGAAGCTGCGCCGCCCGGCGTTGGCGGCCTACGACACCGAGCGTTATCTCGACGATCTGCGCGGCGCCGTGTTCGCCATCATGGTGGAGAAGGACGTCACGGTGGAGCACATCGACGCCGTGCTGGAGCGCGCCAAAGCGCGCGGCGTGGACATGACGCAATGGGGCCCCGCGGATTTCAGCTTCTCACGCGGCACGCCCCGGCTCATGGCCACGCCGGACATTCGGCCGTTCGAGGAGCTGGTCATCAAGAAGTCTCTGGAGCATGACATTCGTCCGCGCATCGAGATCGGCGCCGTTGAGCAGGCGCAACGCTACATCGATCTCGGTGTGCGGGATTTCTGCATCGGCTGGGATCGCTTCATCCTGCGCTCCGCACTGGCGGACTTAGGCGCAGGGCTGCGCAAGCTGACAGACGCGCTGTAGGCCACGCGCGGGCGCGCACGCCACCTCGCCCGGCCCAGCCCCTGCGCGAGCCTTATAGAAGTGGCATCATCGCCCGCAGTCGAGCAATCGCTTCACCGGAGGGGAACACCCATGGCTCACGATCTTGTCATTCGCGACGGCCTCATCGTCGATGGCCTCGGCAACGAACCGTTTCACGGCGACGTAGCCGTCGATGGCGACCGCATCGCCGCGGTGGGCGCGGCGCCCGGCAAAGGGCGCGAAGAGATCGCCGCCAACGGCGCGGCCATCACCCCCGGCTTCGTGGACCTGCACACCCACTTCGACGCCCAGGCGGGTTGGGATCCGCTGTTGACGCCGGTGTCTTGGCACGGCGTCACCACGGCGCTGTTCGGCAACTGCGGCGTCACCTTCGCGCCCTGCAAACCGGCAGACCGCGAGTTCCTCGCCGGCATGATGGAAACCGTGGAAGACATTCCCAAGGACGCCATCTTGAATGGTCTCTCCTGGGACTGGGTGTCCTACGGCGAATACTTGAACGCGGTGGAGAAGCTGAACCCCGCCATCAACGTGATCGGGTTGGTCGGCCACTGCGCCTCGCGCTTCTACGTGATGGGCGAACGCGCCATCGAGGAAGATCCCACCGAGGACGAAATCCGCCGCATCGCCGAGTTGGCCGGCGCCTCCGTGCGCGACGGCGCCGTCGGGTTCTCGTCGAACCGCCTGCCTGGGCATGTGCTGCCGGACGGACGCTCCATTCCGGGCACCTTCGCCAAGAGCGACGAGTTGGCGGCGATTGCGAAGGCCGTGGGCCAAGGCGGCGGCATCCTGCAGTTCGTGCTGAATTACTCGAAGATCGACGCCGAGATGGCGCTCATCGCCGAACAGGCGCGCAATGCCGGCACCCGCCTCCTGTTCAGCGCCCCCCTCATCCCTGCGGAAGATGGCCGCACGCGCTACGACGGCGCCATCGCCGCCATGCAAGCGGAGGGCATCGACGTGGCCGGCCTCACCCTGCCGCGCAGCGGCGGCTTCCTCTCCGGCTTGAAGACGGACATTCTGTTCCCCACGCCGGCGTGGCGCGAACTCCGCGAGCTGGGTTTCGACGCCCGCTTGGCCGCCATCCGCGATGCCGAGGTGCGGCGCAAGCTCATCGAGGAAACCCGGGACAACCCGCAGATTGCCGAAGGCGCCAAGCAATACTTCTGGCTAGGCGATGAAGACCGGCCGGCCTACACGCGCGGGCCGGAACAGAGCCTCGCAAGCCTCGCGGCGCAGGCCGGGGAACAACCCGTGGAGACATGGCTGCGCTACATGGACCGCAGCGACGGCTTGGCCCTTTTCCACGTGCGCTTCTTCAACCACGACTTGGAGGCCGTGAGCAAGTTCCTGGAGGAAGACTGGGTGTTGCCGGGCATCGGCGACGCCGGCGCCCATGTCAGCCAGATCATGGATTCCGGCTGGACGAGCTTCATGCTCTCCCACTGGCACCGCGACAAGGGCCACTTCAGCCTCGCCGAAGCCGTGCGCAAGCTCACCAGCGCCCAAGCCCGCATTCTGGGGCTCAACGACCGCGGGGCACTGGAAGTGGGCAAGCGCGCGGACGTGAACGTCATCGACGTGGACCGCGTGGCGGAGCGGCAGCCGCAATTGGTGCATGATTTCCCCGGCGGCGCGCCGCGGCTCATTCAGAAAGCCAAGGGTTATCTCGCCACCGTGTGCAACGGCGACGTGATCCTGCGCGACGACGAGCTCACGGGCGCGCGGGCGGGCCGCGTGTTGCGCAATCCAGCCACCTGCGGGTAGGCCGCTGCGGCGTCGGCGGCCCCGGCTTGCCGCCAGCGAGTTTGGGGCCGCGGGCAACGCGATGCGAAACGCACAGCCCACGGCGATGCTGTGGCAGCTTGTGGATGCCCCATGCGCGGCTTGGCTGGCCGGCCAACGCCGCGGCGCCACGCCCTAGCCTGAAGCGCCGGCCAAGCCAGGCGCACGGATGACAGCCGCCCCCAACGAACGCCGGCGTCGCGTGAGCGCACGCACGAAGTTCGCGTTTTCCGTTGGGTCTTTGGAAGAAGCCATGGTCGGCGCCGCTGGCGTCGCCACCATGATCTACTACAACCAAGTGCTGGGCGTCTCCCCAGCCTTGTGCGGCACGGCGTTTCTCATCGCCAGCATCGTGGATGCGGTGTCAGATCCGCTGGTGGGCGCCCTGTCGGACAGCGTGCGCACGCGCTGGGGGCGGCGCCATCCCTTCATGTTCGCCTCCGCGCTGCCCTTGGCGCTCTGCTTCTACCTGATGTACCAGCCGCCGGATGGGCTTTCCGAATACGCCCTGTTCCTGTGGTTCACCCTCACGATGGTGGGCCTACGGCTGGCGAAGACCTTCTATTCCGTGCCGCACAGCGCCCTCGGTGCCGAGCTCACGGACGATTACGACGAGCGCACCTCCATCTTCGGCTGGAACTGGGTGGTGCTCACGGTGGGCTTGGTGGCGCTCGGCGCCTTTGTGCTGTGGGTGATCTTCCCCTCCACGCCGCACTACGCCAACGGCCTGCTGGACCCGGAGCGGTACCGCTTGCTGGCCATGTTCGGCGGCGCCTTCTGCTTCGTGGCGATCATGGCCTGCGCCTTGATGACCGCCGATCAGATTCCGCTTCTGCATGGCGAGCAGAGCGTAGTGCAGCGGGCCGGCAGCTACTACCGCCGCTTCTTCCGCGACACGTTCGTGAACTTCCGTTCGCTGCTGGTGAACCCTTCCTATCTGTCGGTATGCCTGTGCTGGCTGATCCTCGCGGTTTCTGGCGGCGTCATCTCGGTGGTGGCCACCTACACATTCGTCTACGCCTTCGACTTCACGACGGAGCAGATCGCCCTGCGGGACTTTGTGCGGCTGCCCGGCGCCCTGTTGGTGGTGGTGGTGGCGGCGTGGCTCACGCGCTTGATGGACAAGAAGTACACGGTGATCTTCACCATCGCCGTGACGGCGTTCCTCATCGGCCTGCCCTATTGCCTGCGGCTGTTGGGCTGGTTCCCAGAGAACGGCACCATCTGGCTGCTGCTGGCGTTCTTCGGCATCTGGGGGCTCGGCTTCATCACCTTGGCCGTGGTGCCCGTGGTGATCGATTCGCAGCTCGTGGACGTGGCGGACGAGCATGAGCTCAAAACCGGCAACCGGGCCGAAGGGGCGATCTTCGCCATCCGCACGTTTGCCATCAAGATGACCCAGGGCTTGGGCGGGCTCATCGGCGGCTTTGGCTTGGAAATCATCGGCTTTCCGCAAGACGCGGCGACGCAAGGCGTCTCTCAGGAGGCCATCGACGGCCTCTTGTTCATGATGGGGCCGCTCTACTACATCATTGTTTATGGCGGCATGGGCTTCGCATTCATGTACCGCATCGACAAGAAGCGCCACGAGGAAATCCTGCGCGAGTTGGAAGCGCGCCGCCAAGCCAAGCCCGCGTAGGTGGCTTCTGCTCGACGGCACTGGCGAGGTGCGTGTGCGCGGGCGAGGTGCGAGGCCAAGCCCCGTAGACAGCTTAGCGTGCGGCTTCCCAGCGGTGCTCCGCCTCAGTTTCAGGCGGTGCGCTTTGCCAGCGCGTCGTGCAGCCCGGCGAGGAACGATGCCGAGGCCATCGCGGCGGCGTCGCCCTCGCGCTTCATCTTGCCCTGCGCCATGGCCTCGGTGACCGCCTTCTGCGCGGCTTCGGCGCCCTCGGGGTTGCCCTCGAACACAAGCCGCGCCAGCGGCACCACGGTTGCATAGTCCGCCGTGATGACGACGTCCGCATCCGCCAGCACGCCGCGCCCCACCTCCACTTCACCGCCTTCGATGCGGATGAACCAGCCAGTGACGTTGCCCGGCTCCGTGGCGAGTTCCGCCGGCGCGTCTGTGAACTTCTCGCAAAACCGCAGGGTGACGCCGCTTAAGTCCTGCCCCGCGCATTGCCCTTCAACGTATGTCCGAGCCACGTCGACCCAAGCGTCGCTGCAGAACGGGTACTTCTCTTCTTTGGCCATCATCCTCCTTTGGTCTCGTTGGCCGGCCGGCGCGCCAGCGCCGACTGCGCATGTATAATGATGCCTTACTCGGCGCCAACGCATGCAGCGCGAAGCGTCACTCCAAGGGCTCATGTTGCCGCCTTTCGAGGGAGTGTTGGGTGCCCATGCGAATGCAATTTGGCCTCCTCGGCACACAATGCGTGGCTAGGAACGCTGGGGAACTCGTGCCAACGGCCGGGGCCATCGGGACGCTGTTCAAGCGTACGGCGCGGGCGGACGGCTCGGCCCGAGCGGGGCGGGTGCGATAGTGGTGCGGGACACGGTGGAAATCACGCCCGAAGATGTCGTGACATTCTGGCTTGGCGACGACCACGACAACCCGGCGGCCGCGGCGCAGCAGGCCGAGCGCTGGTATGAGGGCGGCAAAGCGCTGGATCAAGAAATTCGCGATCGCTTCGGCAAGCTCTTGGCGCGCCTCTCGGCAGATTCGCCGGCCGCGCAAAGCGAGCGCGAACAATGGGAGGCAACTGCCGAGGGCGCGTTGGCGCTCGTCATCTTGCTCGATCAATTTTCGCGCCATTGCTTCCGCGGCAAAGCCGGCGCGTTTGCCAACGACGCGCTGGCGCTCAAAGTGGCGCAACGCGCCGTGGCGGCCGGCCATGACGCCGCGCTGTCCATCCCAGCACGGCTCTTCCTGCACCATCCGTTCCACCACAGCGAATCCATCGCCGCGCAGCGCCACTATGTGGGGTTCACCAGCGAGTTGGCGGAGACCGTGCCGGAAGAGTGGCGCGAGTACGTCGGCCGCGTTGCAGACTACGCCAAGCGCCATCGCAACGTTGTCACCCGCTTTGGCCGATTCCCGCACCGCAATGCCGTGTTGAACCGCGTGAGCAGCGCCGACGAACGCGAGTATCTGCAAAACGCCGAGCGTTACGGGCAGTAGCGGCCCGCGGTCGTCCACCGGGGTTAGCGGGCGAACCACACTTGCGAAGCGCCGTTCGGGCGCATCCACTCGCTGCATCCCCCGCGGCGCGGCTCAGCCACTCCGCTGGCGAGGCTGTCGTTTGATTCGGCGCTAGCCGTTCACTGGCCGGCGAAACGGGCGAGCCACGCCTGCGACACGCATCCGCGTTGAAACAGGCCGGCTTAGTGGGCCTCAACACCCGCGTCCCACCCTCCCAGCGGGCACGGAGCGGCACCAGCGCGTTTTCGTGTATCTTCGGGCTTACGCGATGGTCGGAGCGCTTGCGGTGCTCTGGGTAGTCGACAAGAAGGTGGTGAAGCACACGGTGCGGGCTGGCGCGGCGCTGGTGGAGGTTCCGATACGGGTGCGCTTTGAGTTTGCGCTCAACGCGGAGCGCTTCGTTGCCGGCACCCTTTCACGCAATGTCCTCTACAACCGCCCCGCCCTGCTGCGCCGCTTCCCGCGCTTGGACGCCGCTTGGCTAGAGGGGGACATCGAACGCGCCGTGGACCGTGCGCTGGTGGAGTACCTGAAGTTTCGCGGCTACGCGAGCGGCGAAGTGAAGCTGTTCGCCACGTCGGCGCAAGAGAGCGCGGACACATCGGTGGCGCCCACGCGCAAGGCCGCGGGCGGCGCTGCGAACGCCGCCGGCGCCGAGTGCGATGGAGACGACAACACCGCGCCCAGAATTGTTCTGCCGAGCGCGGCGAAGGAGGAGTGATGGGCCTTTACGCGCGACATGTGCTGCCGAAGCTGATCAACATGGCTTGCGCACAAAAACCCATGTCTGAAGTGCGGGCGCGATTGGTGCCGAAGGCGCAAGGGCGCGTGCTCGAGATCGGCTTTGGCACTGGGCTGAACCTGCCCCACTACGGCGCCGGCGACGCAGCGCCGGAAGCGCTGACGGCCATCGAACCATCGCCGGACATCGTGGAGTTAGCCTCCGATCGCTTGGGCGCCGCGCAGTTTCCCGTGCATGTCACCGCCGCCTCCGCGGAAGAGATTCCCGCCGAAGACGACGCCTTCGACGCTGTCGTTTCCACTTGGACGCTGTGTTCGGTGCCGAACGTCTATCGGGCTCTCGCCGAGCTGCGGCGCGTGCTGAAGCCCAAGGGGCGGCTCATCTTCGCCGAACACGGCGCCAGCCCGGAGCGGCAGTGGCTGAACTGGCAGCGGCGAATCGAGCCGGCGTGGAAGGTGATAGGCGGTGGCTGCCACCTTTCGCGGCAAGTGGATCAGTTGATCGCCGCCGCCGGCTTCCGCATCGACGAATTGGAGACGGGCTACCTGCCGGGGCCGAAGTTCGCCACCTTCACCTATCGGGGCGTCGCTGCGCCACGATGACGCCCAAGATGCTGGTTGGGCGTCGGCAACGCCTGACGCACGGGCGCCACCCGGCCAGAACGTGACCATGGCCGCGCCCTTCAACGACATTCGCGTCATCGACACGACCAGCCGTTGGGGCGAGCTCGCCGGCCGGATTTTGGCGGAGCTCGGCGCGGAAGTGATCAAGGTGGAGCCGCCGGGAGGGTGCGAAAGCCGGCGGCTGCCGCCCTTCGCCAACGGCGATTCGCTGTATTGGGCGGCGCTCGGCGTCGGCAAGCGCAGCGTGGTGGCAGAAGATGCCACGGCGTTCCTCAGCGAAGCGGATGTGTTCATCGAATCCGGCTTCACGCCCGGCGTGGCGGAGCGATTCCCCCACGTTGTGCATGCCTCCATCACGCCGTTCGGATGCGAGGGCCCGGCGGCCCAGCTGCCCGCCACCGAGCTCACCATCGAAGCGGCCGGCGGCTTGATCGGGCTGCAAGGCAATCCAGACCGGCCGCCGCTGCCCATGGGCGCCATGCCGCAAGCGGCGTTCCACGTCGGTGCGCAAGCTGCCGCGGACATCGCCATCGCGCTTTATTGGCGGGACGTTTCGGGCGCTGGCCAGCATCTGGATGTGTCTGCTCAGGCGGCGGTGGTGTGGACGCTGATGAACGCCACTGGCTTCCCGCCCAACACCGGCGCCAACCCGCCCGGCACAAGCGAGTTGCGGGGCAACGGCCCGCCGTTGGTGGCCGCAGGGCTCAAGCTACCCGGCATCGTGCGGTGCGCAGATGGCTACGCCATGCTCCGCTTGCAGATGCCCATTCTCGGCGAACGCACCATGAACGACCTGTTGCGCTCGGCGGAGGAAGCTGGCGCGGAGGTGCCGGCCGCGGTGCGCGGGCGGAGCTTCGACCGGTGGCTCAGCGAACTGCGAGACGGCACCTTGGATGCCGCGACGGCGAGCGCCGCCGCCGAGGTGTGCCGCAGTTTCGTCTCCACCCAGACGAAGCAAGCGCTGCAGCGCTTTTCGGCGGAGCGTGGCCTCACCCTCGCTGCCATTCACGATGTGGCGGATCTGCTCGCAGACCCGCACCTCAAGGCGCGGGAGTTCATTGTCGAGATCGATGGCCTTCCGCACCCAGGTCCCTTCGCAAAGCTCTCGCGGACACCGCTTCAGCGCGGCTCGGCGGCACCCGCCCTAGGCGAATTGGACAAACCTGCACCGCGCCCGCCGCGCCCAAATGTTGGCCGGAGCACCGCGTCGCCCTTCGCCGGGATCAAAGTGGCGGACTTCAGCTGGGTGGGCGTGGGGCCGATGATGGGCAAGGCGCTGGCAGACCACGGCGCCACGGTGGTGCGCATCGAATCTCCAGGGCGGCTCGACCTGTTGCGCGAGGCGCCCCCGTTCAAAGACGGCGTGCCGGGGCCGAATCGCTCGCAGTTCTATGCCAACTTCAACACCTCGAAGCTAGGCATGACCTTAGACCTCAAGACGGCACCGGGGCGCGAACTCGCCACGCGCATGGCGGGTTGGGCAGACGTGGTGATCGAGAGCTTCACGCCCGGCACCATGGCACGCTTCGGCCTTGACTACGCCACCCTCACCGCCGACCGTGACGACTTGGTGATGCTCTCCACCTGCATGCGCGGCCAATTCGGGCCGGAGCGCGGCTACTCCGGCTTCGGCAACCAAGGCGCGGCGGTGGCGGGCCTCTTCAACTTGGTCGGCTGGCCAGACCGGCCGCCCTGCGGGCCTTGGGGCGCCTACACAGACTTCATCTCGCCCCGCTTCGGCACCGCGGCCTTGGTGGCCGCGTTGCGCCATCGCCGCCGTACCGGGCTCGGCCAATACATCGATCTTTCCCAAGTGGAATGCGGCACGCGCTTCCTCGCCCCAGCCATCTTGGATTACGCCGCCAACGGCCACATCGCCCAAGCTCTCGGCCAAGGCTCGCCACTCGCCTGCCCGCACGGCGTGTTCCCCGCGGCCGGGCAGGAGCGCTACGTGGCAGTGGCAGTGGAAACGCCCGCGCACTGGAACGCGCTGGCGCACAGCGTGGACTTGGGCTGCGCCTTCGACGACCGCTTCCACCACGCGGACGCGGTGAACGCCGCCCTCGCCGCTTGGCTTGCGGACTTGGAACCCTTCGCCGCCGCCGAGCGCCTGCAACGCGCCGGCGTGCCAGCCTACGCCGTGCTGCGCCCCAGCGACCTGTACGAGGACGCGCAGCTTCGCCACCGCGAGTTCTTCGTGACGCTCAACCACCCCGAGATGGGGCCAACCCCCTACGACGGCCCCGCCACCCGCTACTCCGCCACCCCGCAACACCTACGGTCCGCCGCACCCACGCTCGGCCAACACAACGCGCAAGTGATGCGGGAGATGCTGGGCATGTCGGCAGCGGAGATTTCGCGGTTCGCTGGGGACGGGGCTTTTGGGGAGGCGTTCAGGGACGTGGGCGGGGGAGAGTGAGTGTTGCGCATAGCCAAGCGACGCTGAGGTTGGCAGGCGAGTGAGCGCCGACTTGGCGGACCTGCGAGAGCGATTTCTCTCGCTTCGGCGGTGGCGCAGCGAGAGCGGGCGGCGAGCGCCCCACAAACCGCTCCTTTTGCTGCTGGCCATCGGGCGCTGCCTGCGCGGCGAGGAACGGCTGGCACCGTTCGCAATCGTGGAACAGAAACTCAAGGAATTGCTGGCCACCTTCGGTCCGCCCCGTCAGACACTGCACCCCGAGTTCCCTTTCTGGCGTCTACGAAAAGACCGCATTTGGGAGATCGACCGACCTCACTTGGTGCGGCAGACCACGAGTCGCGATGCATATGTGCGCGACTTGCGTGAGCACAGCATCGCAGGAGGCTTCTTGGCTGCGGACTACACCACGCTACGGGCCAATCCGTCGCTCGCGCACGAATTGGCCAATGCAATTTTGCATGCACACTTTCCTGAGACGTATCACGCGGACCTGTTGCAGGCCACTGGCATCGGGCACTTCGGGGCTGGCGCATCCCCGCACCAAGACATTCGGCAAGTGGCCGAAGTCGCCGACGCGGAAGGCAAGGTGTACAAGACCACCCTGCAGCGGCCCCGCGATGCAGCCTTCCGGCAGGCCGTGCTCAAGGCCTATTGCGAACGGTGCGCGGTGTGCGAGTTTTCGGTGCGCCTAGAAGGTGCTGTCGTTGCCGTCGAGGCAGCCCACGTTCGCTGGCACAACCATGCTGGACCTGCCGTGGTGCGCAACGGCCTCGCCTTGTGTTCGTTGCATCATCGCTTATTCGACCGCGGCGCCTTTGGGTTAGACGACAGCCTAGTGATCCGCGTGTCCACGAAAGCCAAGGGGCGAGGGCGACGCGAATCATTGGGCCGCTTCGACGGCGCGAGGCTGCCCGTGGTGCCCACGATGAGCACGGAGCGACCGGCTCCAGAGTTTCTTCGCTGGCACCACCATCAAGTGCTCCGGCCTTGACGTTCTGACGTTCAAGGCACCTGTCTACATCAAGCTGCGACGAGACGCGGAGGCGCTTAGCGAACCCCGCTGCTCAAAGCGGGATTTCAACCTCCTCCACCCAGCTGGCGCTGGTGCGCCCAACGTCGATGAAGTTGCGCTCGAATGCCACCACTTCCGCCATTTCGGGCGTGGCGAGCGCGGGCGCTCCGCCGGCTACCCACAGAGACGCCACCGCATCCCGGGCCGGCTCGCCGCCGGCGCGATAGATGCCGGGCCGGCAGTGCGCCTGCACATAGCGGGCAACGCCGGGCACCGCCGCCACCATGGGGCCAAACTCGTCCCGATAGATGGCTTGAAACGCCTCCGGCGCCTTGTCCGCGCGGCGTGAGACCAGCGCCATCAGCTTGGCGGCACCCGGCGGCACCTCGCCATCCTTGAGCACCCACTCGTCACAGATGATGGCGGCCATGCTGTCTGCATCGATGAAGTTCGCCTCGTCCGCCCGCACCGCGGCCAGTTCCGGCGAGCCAGCGCTGGCCCGCATCGCATCCTTGTCCTCGAACCACACCTCCGCGATGCCATCGAACCCGCGCTCCGCGTCCCCGCCCACCGCATGGTTCTGCACATAGCGCACGAGCCCCTTGATGCGGCGCACCACATCCGCATGGCGCCCCCGCCAGTACGCCCGAAAGTCATCCGGCGCAAGGTCTCGCCGACGTTTGAAGAAACTCGTTTGCTTAATCACCGACGTGCCTCCGCCACGATGCTTGGGGGGATGATACGTCGCCCGCGCATGAAGCCTCCCTCGAGTGAGTTGATCGCCTCGAGACCTTGGGGGCTGGACTCGCACCGGCGCTTCATCGGCTGCGACGCCGGCAGAAGGGGACATTTCTACTTTGCGCTCACACATGAAGCCGCGCTACCCCAGCCGCTGTCTTGTGTTACGGTGCCTGTCGGTGCGTTGTCTGTCATCGGCGATTCGTGGCCTAGGCAGCATCAGGCTCGATCTCCGTTGGCCGGCGCAAGGCGCACTGTGGCTTCACATCGGAGACAGGGGATTGAATGATGGAAATGCGCATCATCTTCGGTTTGGGCGCGCTCGCGGCAATCATTGAGGGGTTGGCACCGGGCACGGTGCCAATGGCGTTGCTGCCGCTAGTGCTCGTCGTCCTAGGGCTCGCGTACGGCTTCATGACGCTGGATGCGGAAGATTCCACAATGTTCGTGGTCGTGGCCATCGGCCTGCACGTCGCGGCGGACGCGAACGTGCTGTCTCACATCCAGTTCATTGGGAATCACCTGGATGCGATCATCGATCAGCTCCAGCTACTTTACCTGAGCTCCATTGTGGCGATCGTGGTGACGCGGGTGTACACGCGCATCAAAGGCTGAAGCGTTGGTGCGTGGCGGTCGCGCACAAGCGGGCCGCCTCGCCCTCCACGCCTTTGCGGGGGGCGGGCCGCGTCGGCTTGCTGCGCTTAAGCCCTAGCTCGAGCGGCGGCCCGGGGAGGTGGCCGGCATGGCTGCCGCCACCCTCGCTGGCCGCCCCGCCGCGTCCCAGCGGGCGATAATGCGAGCACAGGAAAGGAAGCAGCCAACCACATAGCATGAGTGCGGGTGCCCGGTTCTTCGTTGGACAGCTCGTAGAGCACAACCGCTTCGACTATCGAGGCGTGGTCTGCGGCGTGGACGCGGAATTCAACCTGAGCGAAGCGTGGTACGAGGAAATGGCGAAGAGCCGCCCGCCGAAAGACCGGCCGTGGTATCACGTCCTTGTGGATGGCGCGCCCCAAGCCACCTACGTGGCGGAGCGGCACCTCGACCCCGCGAAAGATTCAACGCAGATCAACCATCCTTGGCTCGGCGCCTACTTCGACAAGTTCGACGGCCAACGCTACTACCCGACCAAGCGGCCACACTGAGCGGGGCTGGCAGCCGCATCGCCAAGCCCAAAGCCGCCCGCGCTGCCCGAAGCCCACGCCCTGCCCTCACGCCACGCCGAACACGGGCGCCGCGTTGTCCCAGAAAATCTTGCGGATGCTCGCTTCGGGCAGCGGCTGGCGTTCGAGATGCTCCAAGCCCAAGGGCCAAGTGCCGTCTGGGTGCGGGTAGTCTGTGTTGAAGGTGACGTAATCGTCGCCAACGAGGTCGCACACCGAAGGCAGCGTCATCTCATCGCCCCGGCACGCCACCAAGAAGTTGGACTTGAAGTAATCCGTTGGGCGCTGCGTGAGCTCGGGATGCTCCGCGTTGCCGGAGAACTCCCAATGCTGCTCCATCCGTTGCAGCCAGTACGGCAGCCACCCGGCATCCGCTTCCACATGCACCACGGCGAGCCGCGGGTGGCGCTCGATCACGCCGAACCAAATGAGGCTCATCATCGCCACCATCGCCTCGAAGGGGTGCGCGATGATGTGCCCGGACGTGTGGGTTTCCATGCGGTCGCCGTAGGACGGCAGGTACGGGGAGCCGGAATCGTGGATGCACATCGGCAGCCCCAAGCCTTCCAACGCGCTCCACAACGGCTCGTAATCCGCGTGGTAGAGGTTGCGGCCGGCCGTCGGGTTGGGGCGCACATAGAAGCACGCGGCGCCGCGCTCGGCGGCGCGGCGGGCTTCCTCGATGGCAAGGTCTGGCGCTTGAACCGGCAGCATCGCCGCCATGCGCAGCCGCTTCGGCGCCGCCGAGCAGTACTCCAAGCTCCAATCGTTGTAGGCGCGGCACACCGCGGCCAGCAGTTCGGTGTCTTCAAACGGCTTGCCGAGCATCTGCCCGCCGACGGTGGGGTAGATCACTTGGGCATCCACGCCGTGCTCGTCCATGTCCTGCAAGCGGCTGTCTGGATTGAACCCGGCGGCCCGCGCCGCCTCATGCTTTTCCATGCCGCGGGCGGCGGCTTCCAAGAACTCCTTGGAGTGCATGGGATAGTTGCCGTCCTGTTTGGTGATCGGCGCGCCTTCCACCACCATGCCCGGGCGGCCGCCGCCGATGTCGCCAATCTTCGGCGCCCGGTCTGCAAAGGCAGAATCGATGTAGTCTCGCCAGATGGTCGGCGGCTCCATCTGGTGTGCGTCCGTGTCGATGATCCGATAGCCATTGCGCATGGTGGCTCCCCCAGCGTTCGAACTGCGCGGTAGCTTATCGTATTCTGCGTGAGCGTCTGCCGGGCGCCCCCGCGGTTCTAAAGGGTTGAAGCAGGACAATGCGCGACGAACGCGACCAAGGTTTGCAGCGGCAACTTGACGCGCTGGATGCGAAGCTCGCCAACGGTGCTCGCTTGGCGGGCTGGAAGGTGGGACTCACTTCCGGCGCATCGAAAGATGCGATGGGCGCGGGCTTCCGTCCCTTTGGCCACATCTTGGCAGAGCGCGTGTTCGCGAGCGGCGCCACGCTGAGCTTGGCCGAGTTCAAGTCCATCGGGGTTGAGAACGAGGTGTGCTTCACGATAGGCGCCGAGCTTGCGGGCGAGGTGTCCGCCGCGGCCGCCAAGGCGGCGGTGGCGAGCGTGGCGGCAGGGTTCGAGATCAACGAGCCGCGGCTTTCGGCGAATGCGTCCATGGCGGCTCGGCTTGCAGACAACCTCTCGCAATGGGGCATCGTCGCCGGTGCCGAGCGCCCCCTTGAAGGGATCGACTTGGACGGCTTGGAAGTGACGCTCGCCCGCGATGGGGCAGCGCAGGTGAGCGTGCCCGCCCGCGGCCACATCGATGACCATTTCGCCTCCATCGCCGCGCTCGCCGCGCAGCTTGGCCGCTTCGGGCGGCGCTTGGAACCCGGCCAGCGTGTCATCACCGGCGCCTTCGGGCGTCAGCGCGTCACCGCGCCCTCACGCTGGTCGGGAGACTTCGGCGCGGCCTTGGGCAAGGTGGAGGTGGTGTTCGCATGAAGCCGGCCGGCGTTGGCGCCGAAGGGTTGGATGCGGCGTCCAAGGGTGCGCCGCGCGACAGGAAGAGTTGAGGTAAACATGGTGCCACGCAAGGTTTTGATCATTCCCGGGCTCACGCTGCCGGAGGTGTCCGCGGCCGATCTGGCGCACATCCGCGCCGCCGCCGAAGGCGCCGAGGTGGTGACGTCGAGCTATCGGGACGCGCTGACGCACATCACGGATGCGGATGTCGTGCTCGGCTTCGTCTCTCGCGAAATGTTCTTGGCGGCGCCGCGGCTGCGCTGGGTGCATGCCATCGCTTCCGGCGTGGACGCCTTCCTCTACGACGAGTTCAAGGCGAGCGATGTCGTTCTCACCAGCGAGAAGGGGCTGGTGGGAGAGCATCTGGCAGATCACGCCTTTGGCCTGCTGTTGATGCTCACCCGCCAGTTGGCCACAGCGCAGCGGTTGGGGCCAGACGCTTGGAACCATCGGCCCGAGATGCGCCGCCAGGAGGTCGAGCTCACGGGCTTGACCATGGGCATCTTCGGCTTCGGCGGCACGGGCCGCGCGATGGCGCGTCGCGCCGCGGCGTTCGGCATGAGGGTGCAGGCGCTAGACCGGGACGCCGTGCCGGGTTCCGCCGAAGTGGATGCGGTCGCGCCGCCGGATGGCTTTGCGAACCTGTTGGCGACCTCGGATGTGCTCGCCATCTGCTGCCCGCTGACGCCAGAGACGCGCGCCAAGTTCAACGCCGGCGCCTTCGCGCAGATGAAGCCAGGCGCGTGGCTCGTCAATGTGACGCGCGGCGAGGTGATGGTGGAAGAAGACCTCATCGCGGCCCTTGAGGGCGGCCAACTGCGCGGCGCCGCGCTCGACGTGGCACCCCGTGAGCCGCTGCCGGCCGAGAGCCGCCTGTGGGCATTGGCGAACGTCGCCATGACGCCCCACACCGCCGGCGCGAGCCAGTTCCGCGCCAGCCGCAACATGGATCGCTTCGTCCGCAATCTGGAGAACCTCGTGGCCGGCGCCCCATTGGAAGGCGTGGTCGACAAAGCGCTGGGTTACTGATTGCGGGGCGGTGCGCCCACGCCTTGGTGCGCGACGCAGCGTTGCCGGCTGTGCTCTCTACCCTGTGGCAAGCAATGGGGCAGCCCCACTGCCAGCGCCAACCCCTAATCAAACGTCAGCCGGTACCCCACGCCGTACACCGTTTCGATGGGGTCGCCGCCGCTCACCTTGAGTTTCTCGCGCAGGCGGCGCACATGGCTGTCGATGGTGCGGTCGCTGACGATGCGGCGTGGGGCGTAGGCGCCGCGCATCAGCATCTCGCGGGCGACGACATTGCCCGCCCGGCGCGCCAAGGTGGCGAGCAAGCCGAACTCGATGGGCGTGAGCGTCACGGCGTGGCCGCGCACCTCCACCCGCCGCGCTGCCGTGTCGATCACCAGCGCCCCCACCGTGAGCGGGCGGCCATCACCCTCGAGCAGCGCGTCCATGCGGCGGAACATGGCGCGCACTTTGGCCACCAATTCGCGAGGGCTGAAGGGCTTCACCATGTAGTCGTCGCCGCCGGCTTCCAAACCTGCGATGCGATCCGGTTCAGCGTCCTTGGAGGACAACAGCAGGATCGGCACGTTCGACACGCGCCGAATCGCTTGGCACACCGCCATGCCGTCGAGTTCCGGCATCAGCACATCAAGGATGATGAGGTCTGGCGATTCGCGCTCGAACGCATCCAACGCCACGCGCCCATCGCCTGCTTCCACCGGCTCGAAGCCACCGCGCCGCAAGGCGAACGCCACCACATCGCGGATGTGCGCGTGGTCGTCCACCACCAACACCTTACGCATGGCTCAAGGCTCAACCCTCTGCTGCTGCGAACATGGCCGCGCTGTCCACGAGCCCGATGCGGCATGGCAGGCTTGCGGCGCGGCCGCGGCACCCACCGAGCCGAACCGAACGAACCAATGGCTACGGCGCCGGCGGATGCCGGACTGCATCCAAGTCTATGGCAAGTGGCGGCAGCCCGCGGTTTGCACCGCAACCGCCTTCCCATCGCATAATTGGCCGCAACGAGGCGAGCGGGAACGGCAGCATGGCAGGGTCATTGGACGGCATACGGGTCATCGACATGACCACGATTTACTCAGGCCCCATTGCCGCGGCGATTCTGGGCGATCAGGGCGCAGACGTGGTGAAGGTGGAAGCGCCACCCGATGGCGACGCCATGCGGGCGCCGTTTCGCAATACGCGCAATGGCCTGAACGGCTCGTTCGCGCAAATGAACCGCAACAAGCGTTCCATCGTCATCGACCTTGCAACGGAACCCGGCAAGGATGCCTTGCGGCGCTTGATCGCCGCAGCGGATGTGCTGATGGAGAACTTTCGTCCCGGCGTGATGGAGCGCTTGGGCTTTGGCTACGACGCGTTGCGCGCCCTCAACCCCGGCTTGGTGTTCGCTTCCATCAACGGCGTCGGGCGCAGCGGCCCCTACGCGGGGCGGCGCGTCTACGACGCCGTCATCCAAGCTATTTCTGGCATCGCCTCGCTGCAGGCAGACCCCGCCAGCGAGACGCCGGTGATGATCAACACGCTCATCTGCGACAAGATCACCTCCATGACGGCGGCACAAGCCATCTGCTCCGCGTTGGTGGCGCGCGGCCGCACCGGCGCCGGCCAGCGCGTCGAGGTGTCCATGCTGGACGCGAGCCTCTTCTTCCTGTGGCCAGACAGCATGGCCAACTTCCACTTCGTCGGCGACGACGTGCCCCGGTTTCCGTTCGGCAACCACGCCTACTTCGTGCGCAAGACAGCGGACGGCCACGTTGCGACGATGCCCGTGAAAGCTGGCGAGTGGGCGGGGCTGTTCCGCGCCCTTGAACTGCCCGACCTGATGGAGGACGAGCGCTTCTCCACGCCGCCGGCGCGGCAAGCCAACACCGGCGTGTTTCAAGCGCTCTTGAACGATGCCTACGCCAAGTTCTCAACCGAGGCCCTGTGCGAGCGCCTTGATGCCAACCAAGTGCCTTACGCGAAGATCAACACCCGCGACGAGGTGATTGAAGACCCGCAGGTGCAGGCGATGGAGGCGCTCATCGAGTTCGAACATCCCGTCGGTGGCCGAATGCGTCAGCCGCGTCCCCCAGGGCGCTTTGGCGACACCCCGGCGGCGCTTTCCCGCCCTTCGCCCGGCCTCGGCGAGCACACCGAAGAGGTGCTGCGCGAAGCCGGCTTTGCCACCGCGGAAATCGCGGCGCTGCGGGAGAGCGGCAGCGTCCGCTAGCGGCCAGGGCGCGCGGCTAGCGAGCGGTTCGGCCCCATGGTCCAAGTCGGCAGGATGGACAAGGCCAGCACCGCCGCCAAGGCGATGAAGCTCTCGCGGTAGCCCAGCATGCCGCTTTGCGTGTTCACCACCGCGAGCACATAGGTGAAACTCATCTCGAACGCTTGGTAGCCCACCAAGCCGACGTAGGCGAGCTGCTCTTGCACCAGCCGCATGAGCTCCATCATGGCGCTGTTGTCCCACGTTTGCGTTTCCATCACGCGCAGCTGATGCTCCGCGCTGCGTTCAATCAGCACGAACGACAGGGCGCTCACCCCCAACGCGCCGCCAAATTGGCGCAGGAAGTTGATCATGCCGCTGCCGGCGGGGATGAGTTCCAGCGGCAGGGCATTCACGGCGGCGGCATTCAAGCCCGGAAAAATGAGCGCCATGCCGACGCGCCCGATGATGTACCACCCCAGCATGTCAACGATCGGGGTGAAGGCGTCCGCATCGCGCATCAGCCAGCAGGCCCACGCCACCATCGCCAAGCCGACCGTGACCAAGCTGCGCGCGGACACCCGGTCTGCCAAGTAGCCCGAAAGCGGGAACATCGCCGCCATCGCGAACCCGGCCGGCGCCATGCTCAACCCTGCATCCGTCGGGATGAGGCGCGACACCTCCATCAGGAACAAGGGAAACACGTAGGTGGAGCCGTACAGCCCGGCCCCCACCGTGAAGGTGACGAGCGCGGCGCTGGCGAAACGGCCATTGCGCAGCAGCCGCAAGTTCAACAGCGGTTGTGCCGCGCGCATGTCCCACGCAATCCACGCCACGAGGGCGACAACGCTCACGGCCAGCGCGATGACGACGCGATCGTCGTGCCAGCCTTCGCTTTGCGCTTCGGTCAAGGCGATGAGCAGCGTCGTCAGAAACGTGGAGCACAGCACCAAGCCGGCCCAATCGAACGGCGGCCGCGGGCCGCGCTCCTCGCGGGCTGGAAACAAGGCAAGCGCAAACGGCAAGCTCGCCGCGGCAAATGGGATGGCCATGTAGAACACCCACCGCCACGAAAGGTTGTCCACCAGATAACCGCCGATGGCGGGGGCGAGGGCCGGGGCGAGCACCGTGCCGACGCCCATGAGGCCCATCCCCATGCCGCGCTTCGACACCGGAAACACCTGCGCGATCAACACCATGGTGAGCGGCGTCACCACCCCGGAAGCGGCGCCCTGCAGGAGGCGGGCGATGAACAGCGTCTCGGCCGTCGCGGCGATGCCGCCAAGCACCGAGGAGGCGATGAAGACGCAGAGGCAAAAGACGTAGGTGTGGGCGATGCCGAAGGCGCGGATGCACCACGCCGTCATCAGCATCGTCACCGTGCCGGCGGCCAAGAACGCGCTCACCAAGGTTTGCGCTTCGTCCATGGTCATGCCGAGGCTGCCCATGATGTCTGGGATGGCCACGTTGACGATGGTGGCGGTGAGCAGCGTGGCGAATGAGCCAAGCACGCTGACGATGCTCACGTACCACGGATACCTCGGCCCGACCTGCTCGTACAGCCGGATGATGCCCGGCGTTGCCTCAAGGCCCGGCGGAACGGCGCTGCCTGTTGGGGGCACATCGGGCGCAGACACCGGCGCCGCGGCGCCGGCGGGCGTGGGTGCCGGCGCACGGCCAAACGCCTTCAGGCGGCGCCAAAGCGCTTGCATGTCCATGCGGCTTGCCCCTCTTCGCGTCGGCGGCGCCGAGTCGCGGTCACTCCCCCTTGGGCACCTTCACCTCCACCATGAGGCCGGGGCGCAGCCTAGGATCCGGCTCGTCGAAGGTGAGCTTCACCTCCACGCGCTGGGTGATCTTGGTGAAGTTGCCGCTGGGATTCGGATTGGGCAACAGCGCGAACTCGCTGGTGGCGGCGTGGCCGATGTGCGACACCTCGGCCGAGTAAACCGCATCCGGGAACGCGTCCACGCGCACCTCGGCGCGCTTGCCGACGTGCAAGTGGCGCAGATCCGTCTCCTTCACCCGCGTCGCTACCCAGATGTCCCCTGGGTCGTGCAGCATCAAGACGCGCTGGCCGGCGGCCACGTACTCCCCTGGGTCGATGAACGTCTCGTCGATGATGCCGCCGATGGGCGCTTTGACGACGTGGTCGTTCAGTTCCTCCCCGGCGCGCTGCTCCTGCAGGACGACAGCGCGGCGTTCGCTGTTGAGCCGGGTGAGGTCCGCGCGCAGCATGTCCATCCGCGCCTGCTCCGAGCGCGCCGCGGCCAGGCCCGCCGCGGCGCCGCGCAGTTCCGCTTCGCGGCTCGCCTCGCCCTGTTCCGCGGTGCGGAAGGCATTGCGGCGCGAGGCCCAATCTTGATCGGAGAGCAGACCGCGTTTGCGCAGCGCATCAGCGCGCCGCCATTCGTCGTGCAGGGTTTCGCGCATGGAACCCGCCGCCTCCAAGTCTGACTGGGCGCCCTGCAAGGCAGATGCCGCGGCGTCGATGCGGCTTGCCGTGCGCGCCTGCACGAACTCGATCTCCGCTTGCGCCGCCTCGATGCGCGCATCGAGGGTGGCCAGTTGCGCCTGCAGTTCGTCGCGGCGCAGCCGTGCTTGGCGATCGTCCACCGCGATCAGCGGCGCGCCGGCCGCCACGCGCTGCCCCTCACTCGCCGGCACCGCAGTCACCCAACCAGCGACGCGGCTGCTCAGCAACACCATGGTCGCGCCGACCCGGGCATCGACGACATAGACATTGGCGAGGCGGTCATAGAGCCACCAGCCGCCCAGCGCCGCGCCCAAGGCGCCGCCAGCCACGAGCAGTGCTGCCCGCGCCGAGATGCGCCGCCGGCGCACGCCCGCGGGGCGGGCGGGGCGTTCCGGTTCGATGCGCGCGACCTCTGCCATGCGGCGGGCTGTCCTGCTTCGCTAGTGGGCCAAAGACGTGATGCTAGCACCGTGCGCCAACCGGGGCGTCACGCGGCGCGACGAGCGGCACTCCTAGTGCGCCTGTGGCCGGCCGCCGCTTCGGCACCACCCGCGCCAAGCGGGGCGGCCCGGCGCCCGGGCCACCTGCCCCTAACGCAGCACGTCCAACCCAAGCCCCACGAAAGTGCCGTTGTTGCGCCACGTCAGTTCACGCATCAGCGCGGCGAAGCGATAGGCGGATTGCTGTTGGCGCGGCGAAGCGGCCATGAAGATCACCGGGAAGCCCACCGCATGAATGCGCACCCGGCGCTCGCCCGATGCGTCAGCGCGGTTCATGCGATCCACGGTGTCCACCACTTCCTCGATGGAACCGCCGCTGTAATCATCGCCGAACACGTAGACGCTGATTTTCTTGTCCGGCGCCCAGAACTGCGTGATGGCCTTCTCGATGCCTTCCACCGGGCTTGAATTGGAGAACGGCGCCCATGTCTCCAAACGCCGCGTGATGGCCTCGCGGCGGGTCGGCGAATCGGGAATCCAGCGGTCTCGAAAGTTGCTGAACATATAGTCGCCCATGTCGTTCAGCACTTGGATGCCCTTCACCTCCGGATAGATCTGCAGCGTCTCGCCGAGTTTGCGCACCACCGCGCCCCACGCGAAGCGCTGCATGCTGCCGGATGTGTCGATGACGAAGATGATGTACTCCGAATCCACCGTGATGCCGCCGATCACGTTGTCTTGGCGCTCGAAGCCGGCGCCGAGCAGGCGCGTCATCTCATCGGTGAGGCTCTGGCGCGCGGCGGCCAACTCGCTGCGCGCCTCGGCTTGGGTGTCGGCTTGCTCGGCAGTGGCGGTGAACTGGCCCAGGATCTCCGACAACTCGCGGCGGTTCTTCGCAAGCTCCTGCAACTCCTTGTCGAGTTGCGCCTGACGATCCTCGACTTGGCGCGTCAGCGTGCGCGTTTGGCCACGCAGCACATGCACGGCGTCGCGGCGCTGCGCCACTTGACCGTCGAGGTCCAGATCCGTTTCCTCAAACACGGTTTGCTGCAGCGTGGACGTGATGATCAGCAGCAGCACGATGGCGCCGAAGCCACAGCAGATCACGTCCAAGAAGGACAAGCTGAACTCCTCCACCAAGCGGCGTTTGCCGCGCTTCACGGCCAGTCCTCCGAAGGCGCCAAATAGGTGCCGCCAGTGTTCTGCGCCAGCGACCAATACGCCGCCGAAGCCGATGGGTCGCCCTCCATTGGGAACATGATGACGTTCACGGGCAACTGCGGCGGCACGCGCGCCGTCGCATCCTCGAAATGCGCCATGCGTTGGCGGCCCGTCACCGTGGCGGCGCGGGGGGCCGAAGCGCCCTGCGTCGGCAAGCTGTCCACGATGAGGAACAGGTTGTCCGGCGGCGGGTTCATGCGGCTGACGGCGACGAACAAGTTCTCCAAGCTGGTGCCGCCGCTCGGCGCCGTGCCGCCGATGCGTTCAATGGCATCCGCCAGCGCGTCCGCATCCGTCGCGTTCCGCCACGCGGGCGAAGTGAATGCGCTCTTCGCTTCGGTGTTGAAGAGGAGTATCTGGAAGGCGCTGTCGATGGGTAGCTGCGCCGCCAACCACTCCACGGTGCGCACGGCGCGCTGCCACTTGGGCGAGCGCAGTTGCCGATCAATGGGCATGTTGCGACGCCGAATGACGTTCACCAGCGTGACATCGAGCATGCTCGCGGAAGCGTCCAGCGCGATGAGGATGTGCGTGCCGCCGACGAAGAGACCCGTGAGGTACTGCCGATCGCCTTCTCCCTCAACGAAGATCGGGGCGCGGCCGGCGTTCTCCTCCTCGATGGCGCGCAAGCGCTCCACCTCGCGCCGGCGCGTCTCCACATCCGTCTTCAGATCTTCGACGCTCTCCTCGCTCGCAATGGTGAGCGCCTCCAAATCATCGAGTTCCTCGCGCTTGCGCTCCGCATCCGCGACCACTGCGACACGCTCCTGCCGTGTTTGCCCAAGGCGCCGCCGCAGCGCTTCCGAGCGCTGTTCAAGATCGACCAGATTAGGCTTGCCGGCGTCGAGCTCGTAGTCCAGCAGGCGTATTTCGGAGAGGAGATCCCGATCCAGCGCATGCACCGAGTCGCTCACGGAGTGCTCGATGATGAGAAAGATGAGCACCACGGCGCCGAAGCCGCAGGACATCACATCCAAGAACGCCAACGAAAAGACCTCGAAGCGCCGCCGCCGCGCCACGTCTCATTCCTCAATGACGCGCACGATGCGGAACTCGCGCCCGTCGCTGGCGATTCTCGCTCCCAGCGCGGCTGGCGCCTCGCCATCGACGCGCCGGCCATCGATGGTGACGGGCGCTGCGCCATTCGGCAGCACATAGTGCCCGTCCGGGCGCTTGACGATGCGGAACGCAGCGCCGGCGGCCTCCGGGCAGCGGCGCGCGTCGAACGCATCGGCGAGCGGCACCGCCACCGCGTCGCAGAGCAGATGCGTGCCCAACGGATTCACCGCCGGTGGCGCAGCGCCGGCATGGCGCGGCAGCGCAGTGACGAAGCTCACCCCGTCCTCCGCTGCCGGCGTCGCCACCACGCTTCGGGCGCCGTTGCGGGACGCCGCGCCCGGCAATATCTGGGTTTCGTGGCCCGCTTCGCGCAACAGTTCCAAAAGCCCCGGCAACCGCGCCGCGCGCTGCGTCAAAAGCACCTGCGCCGCCGGGTTCAAGCGTTGCTCCAAGCGCTCATAACGTTGCCGGGATTTTTCCCACAGCACGCTCCAAGGCATCCCCACGGCGCGCACCTCGCCGCGGTGCTCCGTCTCCACCACGAGCTCCCGCGCACCTTGCCCCGCCGCATCGGCGATGGCGGCGCACACTTGGTCGAATACCTGCTGTTCCGTCGCCGCAACGCGCAGCGGGTCGAAGCGGGTTTCCGCGACAAAGTGGTCTGCCACCGCATCCACCCAACCTTCAAGCAGGCGCATGAGGCCCGCCTCGGCCTCCTCCTCCGCGTCTTGGCGCTGCACGTCGTCGGCCACGGCCAACTTGGTCAGCTGCGCTCGGTGCAACGCCACGTCCACGAGTTGCGCCGCCCCTGCAAGGGGGATCGCCGCGGCGGCAGCCACCGCGGCGTCGATGAGCGCCACCACGTTGAGGCGCACTTCCTGTGCAATGCCAAGCAATAGCGCCAATTGCTCTGGAGTGCTCGCGCTCGGCACCAATATCCGCACTGGCTCGCCATCGCCCAAGTTCGCCGCCGCCTTCATGCGCTGCAGGTGCCGATAGACGAGGTCTGCCTGATTGGCGATGCCCGGTGCGGCGGGGGCCACCGGGTCTGCATTCATGCGCCCCAGATATTGGCTGTGGCTCTGGCGCGGATGCAGGCGCGCGACGGCCAAGGCGGCGGCGCCGAACACGGGCTCGCGCCCAGCCAGCGACGCCACGCCCGGCTCCTGAAACACCACCTCGCCATCGCGGGAGAGCGCCAGCTCGGCGTCGTTCAACTCCAGCGTCCACACGTCAGCGCACCTGCATGTGGCGGATGAGCTGGCGGTCGCACCAGGTTTGCACATCCAGCGTCAAGCGTTCTTGGATGAGCTGCCCTTGATCGACCAAAAAGCGAATGAAGATGCTGATGACGAGGGCGACGAACGTGGAGTTGAACGCCACGCCCAAGCTCTCCGTGACGCCGGCGATGTCGCCGCCCACTGCCTCGTAGGCTTGGCCGAGCGCGTCGCCGATGCCGCGCACCGTGCCGATGAAGCCGATGGACGGGATGGCCCAAGTGATGTAGCGCACCATTGAGAGTTCGCTGTCCAACCGGTCAGATTCCGCCTCGCACACTTGGCGCACGGCCTCGGAGACGTCATGCACGTTGCGGGTGGAGGCGAAGCGCTGCAACGCGGCCAACAGCGCCCGCGGCAACAGTTGATTCTGCGCGTCCGGCGGCAGCGCCTGCACCGAGCGCGCATATTCGCGCGTGTCTTCGGGCAGGATGCTCATGCCTTCGCTCACCTGCACCAAGTTCGCATCCAGCAGGCGCCGCTCGCGCAGGGAGTTACGCGCCTTGAAGCCGATGATCGCGATGGCCCATAAGCCGAGCACAAAGCAGGATTCCTGCTCGTAATCGCGCAGCACCACATACAGCGAGCGTTGCTGATTCACCGCCTCGCCGGCGGCGGATTGCGCCGCGCGCGCCTCAAGAATGGCATCGGCGTTGGGGCGCACCGCGGTGACGTACACCAGATGCACCACGATGATGGCGAGGATCAGCGCGGCGGCCTGATAGATGGATTCGAACGGCAGGCTTCTTTTCATTTCGGCATCACACCAGTGGGAGCGGCGCGGCGGCCTCCTGCCGGAGCCGCGACAGTATAGCGCCGGCGCCGGCCAGCCAAGCTAGATGTCCACCGGAAAGCGCACGGAAAGGTCTTCGGAGATGTCCTCGGTGGGAACGAACACCTCCGGCGAGTGGGCTGCATCGGCGGCGGCATCTAGAGCCGGTTCGGGTTCTGCCGCGGGTTGCGGTGCCGCTGTGGGGGGCGGCTCGGTTTGTTCACTGGCGGCGCCGCGGTCGCTTGCTTCCTCCGGCTCGGCCTGTTGCGCCGCGGCGTCCGCCGGCGCCGGCGCATCGCCGTCGGCATCCGCTGCGAACGTCGCGCCGCCGGCCAAAGCCGCCAGCAACGCGAACCAAGCCGCGCTGCCCACATTCATTGCGCCTCCGCGAAGCGGGCGATGCGAAAGCCGACATCGGGCCGCCCCTTGGCGCCATAGTCTCGAAACGCGAGGCGCAGTTCCGAGATGGCGCCGTGCATCCAGCTTGAGCCCTTGATGACGTGGTAGTCGCCCGTTGGGGGGCCAAGCGGGTTCGTTGGCGCATCCGGCTCCGGAATGTCGTAGTAATCGTGTACCCACTCGGCCACATTGCCGCCCAAGTCATACAGGCCCTTGGCGTTCGGCTTGAAGGTGCCCACGGGCGCGCTGACGATGTGGTTGTCGTTGTAGCCGAAGACGATGCGCCCCACCACATGCCGCGCCGAAGCGTCCGCATAGTTGCCGTGCCGGTTCTCCGGCGGCAGTTGGTCGCCCCACGGAAAGCGCAGCAGCGGCTCGTCTTCGCCCGCATGGCGCGCGGCCCAAGCCCACTCCGCCTCGGTGGGCAAGCGATAGCCCACGGCGCTGTCGACGAAGCCCGTCACCTTGCCGAACTCCACCAAGTAAAAGGGCACGAGACCGTCGCGCTCTGAAAGCCAATTGCAGTACAGCGCCGCCTCTTCCCAAGCGACGTTGGCCACCGGCTGCGCGTCTTTGTCGATGTCGAGCGTCTCGAACTCGCCGGAGGCGTGGCCGCCGGCGAACTCGCGGAACTCGGCGTTTGTCACTTCCCGCGCGCCAAGGTAATAGAGCCGCGTGAGCTGAACTTCCCGCAACGCCTCGTTGGCGCGGCGGCCCGGCTCCCGGCGCGAAGCGCCCAAGCGAATCGGCGACGGCTTCAGGAGCAGCAGCACTTGGCCCGCGGAGGTAGTGACGGTTGGCGTCAAGCGGGCGACGCGCGCTTCCTCCAAGGTGAGCAGGCGCACCTTGAGCTCCTGCATGAAACCCGGCTGCGGCGTCACTGCGCGGCGGTAGCCGGCGTACCCTTCCTTGCGCACCTCAACGTCATGTGCCCGCGCCGGCAAGGCCAGCGTACGCGACCCCGCGCCGACCAATGCACCGTCGATCCACAGTTCCGCGTCCGGCGGCGCAAGCGTCACGGCCAACTCGCCCGTCAGCGGCGCCAACTCTACGTCCACGAACATCTCTCGGCTCGACTGCGCGCGGACGCGGCGCGTCACCGGCGCATGTCCTGCCAGAGATACCTCAACTTGATGGGAACGCCCCGGCGCCACCTCGATTTGGGTGGGGGTGACGCCCCGATACGCGCCATTGACCGTCACGCCGGCGCCAAGCGGCGTTGACCGCACCGTCAGCAGGCCATCGGCGCGGGCAAGGGTCACCGGCGGCAGTGTCAGTTGCTGCTCCGCGACGACATGCAAAACATCGCGCCAAGTCTTGTGGCCGTCGAGCCGCACCTCGATGCGCCGCTCGCCGCTCGGCACACGCACTGGGCCCGGCGCGGCGCCGACCAGCACGTCGTCCGCATAAATCCCAGCACCCGGCGGCGACGTGACCAGCGTCACCGATGCCCAGTCTGGACGCAGCGTGTGCGCGACGGTTTGGGCGACTTCGCGGCCGATCACATCGACCGTCGCCTGCGCCGGCTGGTGCATGTCCAAGATCATCTCAACGGCCCGTGCTCCAGCGGCAACATCCGCGACCAACGGCGTCACGCCAAAGGCCTCGCCATCCACGCGCACGGTGGCGCCGGGGGGCGTGGATTGAAATGTCACCCGGCCTGGCAATGGCGCAAGGGCGAAGGAGAGTGTCTGGTTGCGCGGCGCCGCCACATCGACCTCGGCCTCCAGCGGGTGATAGCCAGCCGCCGTGGCCTGCAATTGGTAACGCCCCTCACGCAACAGCCGGATGCCGGAGAACTGCAGTTCGAAGCCGCCGCTTACGGTCACGGCCGCGGTGGGTGGGTCGATGTCGAACCGCACGGACTTGGCGGTGAACAAAAACCACAGGAACCACGCCGTCGCGGCCGCTGCGACGAGCAGCGCCCCGCGCCCCGGCGTGAGCCAGGCTGCAACGCGACGCGGCGCATCCGGCGTTGGTGCGAAGCGGGTGGGTTGAATTGCGCCGGCAACGGGCGCTGCGTCCGTCATCACGAGCACCGCCCGGCGAGCGCGAGGTGCGACGGGTGCGACCGCCATGCGCTGACCGCAGTGCGCCATGCCATCAGATGCGCTCCTCGCAGCGCACCGCCACCGGCGCCATGTTCGGTGCCAGCACAATCTCCTTGCGCACGTCGCGGCAACCGTCACGGCTGCCGACGATGGTGTAGCGGCCAGGCCGCAAGTTGAGCTCGCGACGCTCGAATGCGCCGAGTTGCCCCACTTTGTAGATCGTCACCGTGGTGGCATTGTCCGAAACGAGCACCAAGGGCAACGGTTTGCCAGCCCGGGCGAGCAGCTCCGCAAATGCCGTCACCGCTTGCGCGTCGGGGCCGCTGGCCGCTCCCTGCGCCCGCGCTTCGGCCAGCAACGCTTCGGCCGCCTTGAACGTCGCGTCTTCTGAAAGCGCCGCCGGGTCGGCGAGCAACGCCTGCATCTCGGCGAGGGTTTCAACGCGGGCGCTGAGCCGCGCCTGGCCGTCGCGGGCGAAGCGGAGCGCACCGTCCACCTGCAGCGCGGCGGCATAGCTCGCGAGCGCGCCCTGCCAATCGCCCTGCGCTTCGCGTTCGAGCGCCTCGCGCTTGTGGCGCTCAATCACCGCCAGCATGCGCTGCTGCGCGGTTTGCCGCAATCCATCCAAGGCCGCCGGCTCTTCCGGAGACGCCGCCAACACGCCATCGAACGCGCCCTGCGCCGCATCGAAATCGCCATCTCTCAGTGCTCGAAAACCAGCCGAGAGCGCCTGCTCGCGCACGTTTTGCGCCACTTCCCGTTGCACTGCGGCGAGGGCAGCGGCAAGGCCCGGCGTCGCCGCATCCACCGCACGGGCAGTTTCAAGGTGCTGCATCGCGGCGGCGAAATCCCCGCGCAGCCTGGCGCGTTCGCCCTCGCGCATGAGTTCCAGCGCCCGCGGCTGCGCCGCCGCCCGGCGAGCGCCGGCCAGCGCCGCTTGCGACTGCGGCCGAATCGCCAGCGCTTCTGCGAAGGCCGCGGCGGCCGTCGCCGGCTGCCTGGCGTCCAAGGCTTCGGCGCCACGCGCCACTGCCGCATCGTGCAGCGCCACGCCGCGCTCTTGGAGCGCCACAAGCGCCGCGACGGCCGCGTCGTATTCCTCAAGCGCCGCTTCGTAGCGCTCCTGCAGGAACAGCTGATCGGCGGCAACGGCACGATCGGTGGCGGCGACGAGCTCCGCTTGGCCCCACGCGGCCACGCTCATGTCTTGCTCCAACGCGCGCGTGAGCTCCACGAACCGCGCCAACGATTCTCGGGCGGCCCGCTCCGCTCGCTCCAGTTCCAACTGACGGAAGGGCGGCGTCACGTCTGCCGCCACTTGGCTGCGCTCGGACGCCGCCGGTTGGTCGGCTGAATTGGACACAGCCAAGCGCGGCGTTGCCACGCGATCCGGCAAGGCAAGGACAATCCAACCCAAGAGCGCCGTAAGCGCCAAGGCACCGGCAGCCAACACGGCTGCGCGCGGCGTTGGCAGCCGAGCGCGCCGCTTGCGGTCGCCACCCTGTGTGAGGGGCGCCGCGGCCGGCTTGATGGTGAGCGGCTCCACAGCTTGGCCTAGCTAGCGATGCGGTGGCAGCGCGACGGCGTTTCAGGCCGGTTCATCCGCTTGCGCACGGGCGGCCTCCCGAGCGGCGTTCGACGCCGGTTCGGCCGATGCGGGCAAGCCGAGTTCCTCCAAGTACACCTTTTTCAGGATGCGCCGCAGTTCTTCGTACTGCGCATCGACCGCGCCCTGCAAGGTCAACGTTTGGTTCTCGAGCTCGATGGTGGTCGGCACGATCTCCGCTTCCGCCGAAGTGCCCAACTCTTGCAGCACTTCCGCATGCACCTTCGCTTCCGCAAACTTGTCGATGGCGGTTTTCAGCAGCCCAGCGCCGCCGATGATGCTCACCAAACCGCCGTAGCGCGTCGCCAAGCGCCGGCCTTGGGTTTGTGCGGCGATGCCGCCGATCACCGCGGCGGAACCAGCCAGCACTCGGGAGCGGGCTTGCTGGCGCGCCAAGTTGTACGCGATGGCTTCCTCGTAGGTGGCGCGGCGCCAATTTTGATATGGCGTGAACATGTTGGCCGCGAAGGTTTCGTAGTATTCATCCAGCGTGTCGATGAAGAGGTACTCGCGCTCGCGGACGCGCCGGGTGCGAGCCAGCATGGCGTCGTCGGCGGCCGGCAGCCGCCGCACGACCACGCGGCCATCTGCGGCGACAGCCAAGTAATCCCCGAAGGCCTCCGGGGCGAAGCCGCGCGCGAACTGCAGCTCCGCGGTGTTGCGAATGGCGCTGACATCCGCCGGCGCCAAGCGCTCAAGGTAGGCGAACATGTCATCGGCGAGGGTGCGATAGGCGCTCTGAAATGGGTCGATGCCAGCGGGGATGCTGCCGTCGTAGGCGTATTTGCTCGCAAGGGACTCATACTCGCGCGTGAACCAGCGTTCGCCGCGCGCATCCGTGACGGTGGCGCGAAGGCGCAGGCTCTCGCCATCCGAGTGTTCGATGGTCGCCGCGACCACGATGTCCACAGCATCGGTGCGCCGGGGCACCACGCGCACCGCACCCCAATTGCCCGTCGATTGCAGGAGGTTCTTCAGAAAGAACGCCATGTAGTTGGCTTCCGCGCGGCGCACTTCGGGCTGCACATTGCGCTCAACTTGCTCGTCGTATCCCTCTGGCACGTTGGCATCAAAGACCGCCACGCCGACATCGAGCAGCATCTCCTCCGGAATGGCGCGCGACGCCTGCTGCGGCGGCGTCATGTCAACCACGCGCACTGTCTCGGTGACACAGGCCGCAAGCGGCGCGAGGAGGGCGAACCCCAACCCTCGGCCAGCGGCGCGCCAACAGGGCTTGCCAGCAGTGCCCGCGAACGCTTGGCGCCGCTGGCGCGTTTGGGCGAGCCAACCAAGCCAGCCGCGGCAAGCCTGGTTCTCTGCGGCGGCGCTGCCCTGCCCTAACTCCTCCATCGTTGCCACTATCGCTCCCTGCAGCGCCGATATTCGTCCCACAATTTTTCGCGCAACGCCACGTCCACCTCTTGCATGGCCGCCTCGCGCAGTTGCCGGCACACCACATCGTCATCGCGCGCGTCCGCCACATCCGGCGGCACCGGCCGGCCGGGCATGCGCACTGGCGTTGGGCGCGGCGCCCGGCGGGCCTCCCCGCCGGGCATCCGGCCAGGCATCTGCGCGGCGTCGCCACCGCCGGCCGCCGGCGCTTCGTCCGCGTCTTCGGCGCCGCCGCCTGATGCCTCCGGCGCCGGGCGTTGCCCTGCGGTCTCGTTGCGTCGCGCCAGTATTGTCGCCCGCTCGCTCAAAATCTCGCCATCGATTTCGCCCAAGGCGGCGTCGAGCTCGCCATCGCCGGGCGTTGGCCGTCCGCCGCCAGGCTGGCCACTTCCACGTTGCTGAGCCGTTGGCTGCCCGCCGTTGCCGGGCACAGATCGGGTTTCGCCACCGGCCGTTTCCGGCAGTTGATTGCTGGATTCCCAACCGTCATTGGCCGGCCGGTTGGGGCCACCACCGTTTGCCTCGTCCCCAGCGTCGGGGCGGCCACCCGGCTGGGAGGATGGATCGCCTTGGCTCGACGCATCCTCTCCCGGCCGGGTTGGCGCGCTTCCGGGCGCTGGCGCACCCGGCCGGCCAGCCGGCGTTGGCAAGTTCGCTGGCGTGGAGGAACTGGACGGCGTTGGCAGACCGGGCTGGGAACGCGAGTCCGAAGGCGTTGGCATGGGCTGCGAACGGGAATCGGAAGGCGAGCTCGGCCGTGCAGGGGAACTCGATGGCGGCGAGGGCATGCTCGGCCGCGACGGCGAACTGCTCGGCGTCGGCAGGCTCGGTTGGGAACGCGAACTCGATGGCGGCGACGGCATGCTCGGCCGCGACGGTGAACTGGGCTGGGAACGGGAACTCGATGGCGAGGGCATGCTCGGCTGCGAGGGCGAACTCGACGGCGAAGGCATGCTCTGCGACGGCCTAGATGGCGGCTGCGGCACGCTCGGTGGCCGCGACGAAGAGCAGGCGGCAAGGGCCAAGCTGGCGGCGGCGACAAGCGCTGTGAATCGCAATGTCATGGCGTGATGTTCCTTGAAGAGCCCGTGGCGCATTACCCAAGCCATGCTAGCCCGGCAAGGCTGAACCGCGCCTGAAGCCGGCGCGGCGTGGCATCGCGCGTTCACTGGCCTGCCGCGAGCGGATAGTGCGCAAAGCGATACTCAATGCGCACACCTTCGGTGCGCACCGGGCCGCCATCGGTCAACATGGGCCGATAGCGGGCGCTGCGCGTCGCCCGCCGCACCCGATGGTCCATCAATCCCTCCGGTTCGGAACGCAAGGTTTCGATGTCCACCACGCGGCCACGTTCCGTCACGGTGATGGCGAGTTCGACGATGCCCTGCTCCGCCGTGTCGCTCGCTCCGCCCTTCGGCCGCGTCGGTGGTGGCGGCAACGGCAGGTAAAGCGGCGCCGGTGCACCCAAGGTCTCGGCGCGCCACGCTGCCCCGCGCTGTGACCCTTTTGCCACGCTCTCGAACCCGTTGGCCCGCCCCCCCAGCCCGTCTGCCCCGGCCTCAACGACAGTCGCTGCGCTCTCAAGCTTGCTCGCCCCGCCTTCAACGCTCCGCACCCCGCGCTCTGGCCTTTGCGCTTCCAGCCAATGCGGCGCACCCGCCTCGAACAGTTGCCAAACGCGGCGGTAGAGGGGCACGGCGCGGCTGTGCTTGTCGAACAACAGATACCAATCCGCCAATTCGAGCATGGCCAGCGCGATTTCCGCCTCGGTGGCGTCTGCGCGCGCCTGCAGTTGGTTGATGACATCGATCAAGGCCTGCTCGCCGGGCGAGAAGTCATTGAGCGAGATTTGCCCATGCGGCGTGTTGCCGCCAGAGCGACGGGCGGCGGCATTGCCGGGCCGCTCGCGCACCCGCGCCGGCGGGAAGCGCTCGTCCCGGAACGTGGCGGCCACGCCCCGCAGCGCTCGGATGGTGCGCGCGTCGCCGGCCGGGAACTCACGCAGCCCAATTTTGGCGGCACGCTGATAGAGGTTGCGGGCGAAGAAAATGTTGTGGCTGGCGCGAAACCATTCCGCGCGTGCGAAGATGCCCGGCACAAGGTCTGGATGGTTGTGGCCGTAGGCGCGCACCAACACGTTGTAGGCGTATTCGTGGCGCGCGTCCGCAGTGGCCGCGTCGCCCATCGCCGCATGCACCACCGCTTCCCGATACACGATGTCAACTTGTCCCGGGTCAAAGAGGCCGTGGTTGATGCGGGCGATGTGCAGCGCCCGATCGTAGGCTTCCAAGGCGCCCGGCGCATCGCCTAAGCCAAGGCGGGCATCGCCAAGCAGCGCCAAGGGCCGCGACAGCGCTGGATCGTAGCGGGTGGTGGCGCGCTGCAGTGCGTCGATGAGTTGCTCCGCCTGCGCCGCGGCGGCGGCGAATTCGCTGCCGATGAGCTGCGTCTCGATGCGCAGGGCGGGGTCGTTCGGGCCCTCCTCAAACGCCGCGGCCACCTCGCCGGCCACCGTGGCCGGTGCCTCGGACGCCGAGGCAACGTCGCCAGCCGGCATAGCCGGCGCCTCGGACGCAGCGCCGCCCCACGCGTTGCAGCCCATCGCTAGCGCTGCCATCCAGCCAAGTTGTCGAGGCAGAATCATGGCGCGAGCCCTCCGCCGGCAACCAGCCACATTGCGCCGGCAGTGTCCTGCCGCCGACCAAGGGAGTCAAGCGTTTGAACGGAATCATCGCCTTCGGACAGTGCCGCGCCCAAGGAAGCCCTCGGGCGCGGCGGTTCGACAGCCTATGAGCTGGACAAACATGGGAAACCGAGCGATGCCGATGTCCGCACAGGATGGCCACGCACATCGACCGCGTGACCTTGAAGGAGCTCCGCGCAGGGCGCGGGCCTGCCGCCGCCCGTGCTGCCGCCCCGCTCACCGCACCTCAACGGCACCGTCGAACGCGCCAACCGCCCTACCCGTCACCCAAGGCGCACCGCTCACAACCTAGCCGAGCCAAGCAGAGCAGCGTGGCAACGCAATGGATGAGCGCCCTGCGGAACGTCGGGCCGGGCAGTTCGGCGGCGCTTAAGCCAGCAGCAGGATGTCGCGCTCAACGAGGCGCCGCCCGATGGTCTCGCCGAACTGCAACATTCCCTTTACGTCGCGGCCCAGTTCCCGCGCCACCTCCGCCAGCGCTTGGCGCAAGCTGTCGCCAGCGCCGACGCGCTCAACAAGCCGCGCAGTGGGCGCGTTCGAGGCCATCACGTCCACGCGGTCGCTGCGGTCGCGGTAGGCGATCAACCATGTGGGCGCCGAGGGCGCCGCCGTGGGTTGCGCGTCTGGCCCGATGGCGTGGACGGGGAAGCGGTAACACAGCACCTTGGCTAGAGGTGAAACGATGAAGTGATGCCCCAGCAACGTCGCCGGTGCCGGGGTGGCCGGCGGCAGCGCCGCATCCAAGCGATCCAGCATCCGCCCCACCCACTCGAAGTGGCAGAGTTCGCGCAGGAACGGCGGATCGTCTGCCGCGTTCCGCTGCCCTTCCAAGTAGTCGAGGAACTGCTTCGCGATGTCGTAGAAGTACGGCGACTCGCAGCGGTGACGCTGGTAGAAGTCCCGCGCCATGGCATGCCAACGCGCATCTGGCGTGATGCTCCGGGCGACGCGGAAGGTGCGCGCGAGGAAGCCCTCGACGTTGGTGTAGCAGATATCGACGTAGAGGCGCAGCCGCCGCGCATCGATGCCGGCTGGAGGCGGGATCGCATCTGGAGCGCGGAGGTAGGCGGCCAACTCGCGCTGGATCGCTTGAAAGCCCAGTTCGCCCACGTCGCTCACTTAAGACCCGTTGGCCTAGGCGCCGACCCCGGCGGGGGCCGCTTCGGGCGCCGAACTGCGGGCTTGGATGGCGCGAATCTGCGCCGCCTCGTCCAGCAACTCTGGCACCGGAGGCAGGTGCATGTCCCGCTCAAGCACCGTTGGCAAAACGCCGAAGTTGCGGTAGGCGCGTTCCAAGAGCGCCCACACCTCGGCGCTCACCGGCGAGCCGTGGTTGTCCACGCGCAAGTCCTGCGCGATGACGCGGTGGCCAGCGACATGGATGTACGCCGTGCGGTCGCCGGGCAGGCCGTCCAAGAACGCCTCAGCGTCAAAACCGAAGTTCACGCTGTTGACGACGATGTTGTTGACATCGAGCAGGAGCGCGCAATCCGCCGCCGCCACGACCTCGTTGATGAACGCAAGCTCGTCCATCTCTTGGCCCGGCGTCGCGTAGCAGGAGACGTTCTCCACCGCGATGCGCCGCTCAAGCACATCCTGCGCTTGGCGGATGCGGGCGGCAACGTAGTCCACCGCTTCGGCGGTGAAGGGGATCGGCAGCAGATGGTAGAGCTGCCCATCGGCGCCGCTGAAGCTCAAGTGCTCGGTGTAATGGACGGCGCCGGTGTCGTCCAAGAATGCCTTGACGCGCTTCAAGAAGGCGACGTCAAGCGGGTCTGGGCCACCAAGGGACAGGGAGAGGCCGTGGCAGACAAGGGGGAAGCGCTCGATCCACTGGCGGAACTGGCGAGCGGAACGGCCGCCGACCCCAATCCAGTTCTCGGGCGCCACCTCCACGAAATCGATGCCTTGCGAAACGGCTTCGCGATGTTCCTGCAACGCAGGAAGAAACATGCGGCGCAAGCCTAGGCCCGCGCCGCCAAACGCCGCCGTCATGGATGGCGATCAATCAGATCTTGGCGGCAGCGGCCCTGGCCGAAGCCAAGGCCGGCCGCTGCCAGCAGGAAAAACGCAGATCAGGCTTCGTCGTGGCCCGAATCGTCTTTGTCTTTCTCACCGTCGCCGCTGCAATTGCCTTCGCCGCTGCAATGGCCTTCGCCGTCGGTGCTGCAATCGCCTTCGCCATCGCCTTCGCCATGGCCTTTCGCGAACAGGTGATAGCCGTCGCGCAGCTCATCCAAAGCGAAGGGGTTCTCGCTCGCGTCGTTTGCTGCAAAAGCAGGCATGGAGGCGGCCAGCGCGGTGCCGATGGCGGCGACGAGAGGCTTCAGGTTGCGAATGTTCATGAGTCCTTTCTCCTAGCTTGGGCCAGCTCCGACTTGAGCCAGCGTTGGCGAGGCGACTATAGCACAGTCCCCCGGCGGTCAAGCGGCGGCGTGCGCGTCCGTGTTGAACACCGCCGGCATCACGCTCAACGCAAGCCAGCAGCCTTTTCGAGTGGCGCCAACACACGCTCCAAGCGCTGCGGCGAAGCCTTGCCCTTCAAGCTGAGACGCTGGCAGAAAAGCGACACCCGATACTCCTCCACCAGCCCCGCGACATCCGCCGCGGCGGTCGCTTCCGGCGCGGCCGCGGCCAAGGCTTCCAACCGCGCCTGCCAGCGCGCGGCGTCGGCAAGGTGTTCCTGATCGCGCCGCACTTTGCCGTGCAGGTTCGCGGCGCGGTGGATCAACGCATCGAGATAGCGCGCCACATCCGGCAAGGCTTGGATGGGCGTGCGACTGAGGAAGTCCGCCGGCGCCAAGCGCCCAAGGTGCGCCTCCATGTCCGCCCGGCTGGCGGCGAAGGCCGGAGATGCGAGCGACGCGATGCGCTGCGCGGCCTCGATACGGCGGGCGAGCACGGCGCGGGTGGCCTCCAGCGCATCGCCAAACAGGGCGACGAGGCGCGGCCGGCAGTCCGCGCAGCGGCGCTCGAAACTGTCCTTCTCCGTTGGCAGCGGGCGCCCCTCAAAACAGCAAGCCCAAGATGCCGCCAACGCCAGCTCGTCCGCGAGGTCCGCCGCCCCGCCGAGGGCGGCGTAGTGCAGCGTCATCGTCCGCTCGGCGGCCACGCGCCCGCGCAAGTGACGCGCCGCCTTGCGATTCATGAGCAGGGCAAGGCGGCTGTATCCGCGCCGGTTAGCGCGCCCTTGATCGGCGCGGTGCGTCAGCAGCACCAGCTCCACGGCATCGCCGGCATCGCGCAAGGCCGGATAGGCGACGGTTTGCTCGCCACCGGCGCCCACGGTGAGCGTCGCCGGCACGCCGGCAGCTGGGAACGTCGTCAGCCCGCGCTGTTCGTAGCCCTCGCGGGCGCTCGCCGTGGCTTCGCGCTCAACGCGGGCCAGCAGGCGCGACTGCAGCGCCGCCAAGTCTCGGTCTTGATCGATGAGACGCCGTCGCGCGTCCAACACCTGCACGTTCATGCGCAGGAAGGGTTCCAAACGCTCCACGCTCCAATCGCTGGGCGCCACGTCCATGCCAAACGCTTCACTCAAGCGCACGGCGAGGGCCGCCAGCAAGGCGCCATCGCGATAGCGCGGCTCGCGCAACAGCGCCGGCGCCACATCGACGGCGGCGCTGCCTGGCGGCAGGCGGCGGCGCAAACGCTTCGGCAACCCCTTCAAGAGCGCCGCGCACTTGCGCTCGAAGAACCCCGGCACCAGCCAATCCAGCGGCGCTTGGCGCAGATGCGGCAACGCGCCGAGGCCGATTTCAACGGAGACGCCATCGTCCACCGCGCCGGGAGCGAAGCGATACTTCAGCGGTAATGCCAGGCCATCCACCTCCAAGGTGGCCGGATAGTCCGTCGCAGACGCCTCGACGTCGAAGCGGGCGAGCAAGTCCGCTTCGGTCATGGTCAGACGGCCGATGGCGGGCCGATCCGCCTGCTTGAGCCAAGCGCGCAGGGTGCTGACGCCGCACACGTCGGGCGGCAGTCGCTCCAAGTAGAAGGCAGCCAGCACATTCGCGGCGACGAAGAGGTCATGCCGCCGATGGCGCGCCTCCAGCTCGGCGATGCCGGCGGCGACCGCAGCGTTGTGCGCCAGAAACGGGGCCTCGACGCCGACATCCTCAACGCCCAGCGTCGCCGGCGCCAGCGCCTCTTGAGCGAACAGTTCCCGCGCCGCGGACGGGTTCACTGGCGCGTAGCGCACCAAGCGGCGCTCCACCACGGGCAAGCCATGCAGCGTGGCGCGCTCGAATGCCATCACTTCGCCGCGTTTCACATTCCAGTGCGGCTCGGACCAAGCGCGCTGCAACAACGGCCCGGCCGCTTCTTCAACCCAATGCGCCTCCACCTTGGCGACGTCGCGAGCGTAGGTTTGCCGCGTTTGCACGATTTCCGCCGCCATCAACCACTGCGGAGCACGGCGGGCGACGGGCGAGCCGGGGAAGATGCGGAACTTCAGGCCCCGCGCACCGAGATAGACGCCGTCCTCGTCGCGCAAGCCGACAAAATCCAGCGAACCGATCAACAGCGCCCGATGCAGGCTGGCCTCTTCCGCCGGCGCTCGGTTGAGCGGCCAGCCGAGGGCCTTGGCCGCAAGCAGCAGTTGCCGATGCACGGCGCGCCACTCGGCAACGCGGTGCGGGGAGAGGAACCGGCGCGTGAGTTCCGCGCGGAACGCGGCGCGGGTCAACGCCGCGCGTTGCGCCTCCAACACATTCCAAAGATTGACGAAGGTTAGAAAATCCGACTGTTTGTGGGCGTCTTGGCGGTGCGCGGCGTCCGCCGCCTCGCGCCGCTCCGGTGGCCGTTCGCGTGGGTCTTGGACGGAGAGCGCCGCCACGACAACGAGGGCTTCGCGCAGGCAACCAAAGCGGGATGCGCCGACGAGAATCCGCGCCAAACGCGGATCCACCGGCAGGCGAGCCATCGTGCGGCCAATGCGGCTGAGGCGCGTGACGCCGCCTCTATCCTTGCCGTCCTTACTACCCGCCCCCTTCACCTCCCGGTTGCCCGCCCCCTTCACCTCCCGGTTACCCGCCCCCGGCACCTCCTGCGGGGCCTCCCGCAGAGCGCCCAACTCGCCGAGGCTGCGCAGCGCATCGCGGGCGACGCGGGGCTCCGGCGGGTCGATGAAGGGAAAGCCTTCGATGTCGCCAAGCCCCAAGTCCAACATCCGCAGCGCGACGGCAGCCAAGTTGGAACGCTTGATCTCCGGCACGGTGTAGCGCGGCCGACTCTCGAAATCTGCCTGCGAGTAGAGGCGAAAGCACGTGCCCGGGGCGACGCGGCCGCAGCGTCCAGCCCGTTGCTCGGCACTCGCTTGGGAGACGCGCTCCACCGGCAGGCGTTGAATCTTCGAGCGATGGCTGTAGCGGGCGATGCGCGCCAGCCCGAAATCGATCACATAACCGACATTCGGCACGGTGATGCTCGTCTCCGCGACGTTGGTGGCGAGCACTATGCGCGGGCGGGCGCTCGGCGCGAAGATGCGGCGCTGCTCCTTGGCCGGCAGGCGGGCATACAGCGGCAGCGCCTCGAAGCGGTCCCCCCATGTGCGCCGCAGCCAGTGCGAGGCGTCCAGGATTTCCCGCTCGCCGGGCAGGAACGCCAAGGTGTCCCGCGCCCGGCCAGCGCGGCGGCGGCTGATCTCGGCCAAGCAGCGGTCCAGCGCCTCGAATTGATCGTCCGCTTCTTCCTGGTAGACCACATCCACCGGGTGGCCGCGGCCGCTCACCGTCACCGCCGGGGCGCCGTCAAAGTGTGCTTGAAACGCCTCCACATCAATGGTGGCGGAGGTGATGATGACCTTAAAGTTCGGCCGTCGCCGCAACAGGCGCTTCGCGTAGCCGAGCAGGAAGTCCACGTTCAGGCTGCGCTCGTGGGCCTCGTCGATGATGAGGGCCTCGTAAGCGCTGAGGCGCCGGTCGGCATGGATTTCCGCCAACAGCAGCCCGTCGGTCATCACCTTGATGAGCATATCGTCGCTGGTGGCCTCCTCGAAGCGCACGGCGAAACCCACGGCGCCGCCCACCGGCACGTTCATCTCCTTGGCGATGCGCGTGGCGCATGCCCGCGCCGCCAAGCGCCGCGGCTGCGTATGGCCGATCATGCCGCGCTTGCCCAAACCGGCGCGGAGGCACGCCTTGGGCAGCTGCGTCGTCTTGCCGGAACCGGTTTCGCCGGCGACGATCACCACTTGGTGGGTGCGGATGAGCGCCACGATCTCGTCGATGCGCGCCGAGATGGGCAATTCCGGCGGGAACGAGACGTCCGGCAGCGCGGCTCGGCGCGCTGCCGGCTTGGCGCGGCGGGCACAGGGCGCGAGCTTCGTCATGCAAGGTGGGCGGCCAAACAGCGGCCGCCGCGTGGCGTCACTTGGAGAGGACGTTCATGCCTTCTTCAAGGCCGCGCACGGTCAACGGAAACATCCGCCCATCAATCAGTTCCTGGGTCATCCCCACCGACGTGGAGTACTCCCAAGTTTCCTGCGGCGTGGGATTGATCCAAACCGTTCGGTCGTAGGCTTCCATGAAGCGCGCGATCCACACCGCGCCAGGCTCTTCGTTCCAGTGCTCCACGCTGCCGCCGGCGTGGGTGATCTCATACGGCGCCATGGTGGCATCGCCAACGAACACCACCTTGTAGTCCCGCGCGTACTTGTTCAGGATTTCCCAAGTGGGCAAGCGTTCATTCATGCGGCGGCGGTTGTCCTTCCACACGGATTCATAGACGAAGTTGTGGAAGTAGAAGCTCTCCATGTGCTTGAACTCGGTGCGCGTGGCCGAGAACAGCTCTTCGCACACTTTCACATGCGCGTCCATCGAGCCGCCGATGTCCAAGAACAACAATACCTTCACCGTGTTCTTGCGCTCTGGCCGCATCTTGATGTCCAGCATGCCGCCGTTGTGCGCCGTCGAGCGGATGGTGTTGTCCATGTCCAGCTCTTCATCTTTGCCGGCGCGGGCGAACTTGCGCAGGCGCCGCAGCGCCATCTTGATGTTGCGGGTGCCGAGCTCCACCGAATCGTCCAGATTCTTGTACTGGCGATCGTCCCACACCTTGCGCGCCTTTTTCTTCTTCCCCTTGCCACGCCCGCCGGGGCCATCGCGCCCAGGACGGTCCGCATCGCCCTCGTCACCGTCCTCCTCGCCATTCTCGCCTTCTTGGGCGCGCCGCTCGGCCTCTTCAAGGGCTTCGCGGAAGGATTCGATGAGTTTCTCCAAGCCGCCTAGGGATTTGATCTTTTCGAGTTCCTCCGGCGTGAGCGATTTCTCGAACTCGCGCCGCAGCCATTCGTCCGGAATGAGGGATTCCAACAGGCCATGCAGGTCATCCAAGCCCTTGAAGTAGGCGCCGAACGCACGGTCGAACTTGTCGTAGTCCTTCTCGTCCTTCACCATGCATGTGCGGCTGAGGAGATAGAAGTCGTCAATGCTCGAGTACACCACGCGATGGCGCATGGCATCCACCAAGTCCAACAATTCGCGGATGGTGGCCGGAACTTTGTACTTGCGCAGCGCCAGGAAGAAGTTGATGAGCATGGCGTTCAGCCTCGGCTGTCGCGGCGATTCATGAAGGCGAGCCTTTCAAGCAGGTGGACATCCTGCTCGTTCTTCACCAAGGCGCCATAGAGCGGCGGAATGGCCTTGCTCGGATCCCTGTTGGTGAGGATTTCGTCCGGAATGTCATCCGCCATGAGGAGCTTGAGCCAGTCGATGAGTTCCGAGGTGGATGGCTTCTTCTTGAGGCCCGGCACCTTGCGCACGTCAAAGAAGATCTCCATCGCCTCCTTCACCAGTTCTTGTTTGATCTCTGGGAAGTGGACCTCGACGATGCGCTGCATGGTTTCCCGGTCTGGAAAGTTGATGTAGTGGAAGAAGCAGCGGCGCAAGAAAGCGTCTGGGAGCTCCTTTTCGTTGTTCGACGTGATGATGACGATGGGACGGTGCTTGGCGGCGATGGTTTGGTTCAGCTCGTAGACGAAGAACTCCATCCGGTCGAGTTCCTGCAACAGGTCGTTCGGGAACTCGATGTCGGCCTTGTCGATTTCGTCGATGAGCAGCACCACCCGCTCTTCTGCGTCGAACGCATCCCACAGCTTGCCGCGCTTGATGTAGTTGCGGATGTCCGCCACGCGCTCGTCGCCGAGCTGTGAATCGCGCAGCCGCGACACCGCGTCGTACTCATAGAGGCCCTGCAGGGCTTTCGTTTGCGACTTGATGTGCCACTGGATGAGATTGAGCTTCAGCGTGGCCGCAACCTCCTCCGCGAGCAGCGTCTTGCCGGTGCCCGGCTCGCCCTTGATCAAAAGCGGCCGCTCCAGTTTGACGGCCGCATCGACCGCCATGGAGAGTTCGTCGGTGGAGATGTAGGTTTCAGTGCTCTCGAAGATCATTCAGGTCTCTCGTTCTGGCGCTTGGACATCCGGCTCGCCGGACGGCCATTGTGCTGCGTTCCGCCGACGGGCGACGGGCGAGCCGCAAACTCTACCGCATGGAGCGCCTTCTGGCACGTCCCGCTTGGAATATGCCGCGCACCGCAAGCGTGGCGAGGAACGCCGCGAGCGCCCCACCACCGGCCAAGAGCAGCGCCCGCGCCGGCGGGCCGGGGTCTGCGCCGGCCTCGAACAGCCAGCGGAAAGCGACCACGATGAAGGCCGGCGCGAAGCGCTCGGGATCATCTTGGAAGCGCCACGGCAGGAGCGCCAACGTGACCACCATGAGCGCAGCCAGCCAGCGCAGCCAGCGCCACGGCCGCAGCGCGAAAGACAGGCACAGGGCGCCGCCAACCGCCGCCGCCGCGGCGACCGCCCAGCCCAACGCATAGCCGCTCACGTCTCGACCCAACGAATGACATAGCTGTCCAAGTCGTCCGGATGCACGCCAGCTTCGGAGACGACCTTGCCGGCCACGGCGATGCCGGCCGCCTCCACGGTGGCCGGGTCTCCGGACACGAGCGGATGCCACCAAGCGAGGCCGCGCCCCTCAGCGACGCGCCGGTAGGCGCAGGATGCCGGCAGAAAGCCCAAGGTCTCCACGTTGGCCGCGTTGATCTCAATGCAATCCGGCACGCGCGCGTGGCGCTCTGGATAACAGCCGCAGCGGCACGCTTCAAGGTCCAGCCAGCGGCAGGCGACGGCGGTGTGCAGCACTTCCCCCGTGGCGTCGTCCGCAAGCTTCAACAGGCAGCAGCGTCCGCAGCCGTCGCAGAGCGATTCCCACTCCGCTGCGCTCATCTCCGCCAGCGGCTTGGTCTCCCAAAACGGCGCGCTCACCGGCGTCGCGCCGGCAGCAAGTTCAAGAAGGCATCGCCCAAGGCTTGAGCGCGCCAACCGAGCGCTGCCGGCGTCACCGCGCCGGATCGAGCGAACTCCTGCAAAACGCGCTTGCGCGCCAGCAGCCCCGGCGCCATGCCCAGCGCCTCGGCACGTTCGGTGGCAAAGGCGCGCATCGCCCTCAGCGCTTCGCCTTGGCGGGACGACAGTGGCCCCGGCAACGGCGGCGGCAGCGGATCTGCTTCCAGCGCTCGCTCGCGGGCTTTCATGATGTCGTCGGCGTAGCGCCGCGCCGCGCCCTTCGGCAGCAGTTGGAACACCGTGTCCCGCGACGCCGTGTGCGCTTGGGCGAGTTGGATGAGCTGAGCGTCCGTCACGATGCGCCCGCGCGGCCGGTCGCGGCGTCGCGCCTCCACCTCGCGCCACGCCGCCACGCGCCGGAGGACGGCCAGTTGGCGCCGCGACAAACGCTGCGCGCCGTTGATGGCGCGGTAGTAGTCCAGCGGCTCTGGCTGCGACCGCTGGAGCAGCGTTGCCATCTCTTCGTTGAACCAAGCCATGCGCCCGGTGGCGTTCAGCTCCTTGCCCAAGCTCGCCCAGATGTGCGTGAGATGCGCGGCGTCTTCCCTGGCGTAGGCCAGCTGTTCCGCAGACAGCGGGCGCAACAGCCAGTTCGAGCGCGTTTCGCGCTTGTCCAGAGAGATGCCGAGATGCATCTCCACCAACCCAGCGTAGCTGATGGAGAGCTCCGGACGCAGGAACGCATGGGCGAGCTGCGTATCGACGATGCCGGCCGGCGCCACGCCCAAATGCCGGTCCACCACTTCCAAATCTTCCGAGCAGGCGTGCATCGCCTTGATGCGGCGCGCGTCTGCGAACAAGCTCTTCAGCGCCTCAAAGCTCTGCTCCGCGCAGGCATCCACCAAGCACACCCCAGCGTCGCCGGCGATCTGATACAGCGCTGCGATGGGATGGAAAGTGCGCTCGCGGACGAACTCTGTGTCCACGCCAACCACTTTGCCCCAGCCAGCAGCGGCCGCGCGCAGCGCCGCATCCGTGACGATGAGGTCAGACAGAGCGGCGCCCTTGCAAGGCATGGACGATGGTGCCTCCATCGATGTACTCGAGTTCGCCGCCCAACGGCACGCCGTGGGCGATGCGTGTGAGGCGCGCGGGGGCGCCGGCCAGCGCCTCGCTGATGTAGTGGGCGGTGGCCTCGCCCTCAATCGTCGGATTGGTGGCGAGGATCACCTCGTCGACGCCCCGCTCGCGCGCAAGGCCGGCGATGTCGTCCAAGCCAAGCTGCGCCGGGCCGATGCCGTCGATGGGCGACAGGCGCCCGTGCAGGACGAAGTAGCGCCCCGTGTAGCTGCCGGCTTGCTCGATGGCGATGACGTCCACGGGGGATTCCACCACGCAGAGGAGCCGCTCGTCGCGCTTCGGATTGGCGCAAATCGCGCACACTTCGGCCTCGCACAGCATCCGGCATTGGGTGCACCGCGTCACTTCCGCCACCGCTTCTGCCAACGCCGTCGCCAACGCGCTGCCGCCGCCGCGATTGTGCTGCAACACATTCAGCGCCATGCGCGTGGCCCACTTCGGGCCAACGCCCGGCAACATTTGCAGCGCTTCGACCAAGCGGTCGATGAGGGGGCTGACGCGAATCAAAGGGGCAGCTTGAAGCCGGCCGGCAGGCCCAAGCCTTGGCCGAAGGCAGAGAGTCGAGACTTCTGCTCGGCTTCCACCCGCCGCGCCGCGTCGGTGATGGCGCCGGCGATGAGGCCCTGCAGCAGCTCGCGGTCGCCCGAGAAGGCGGCGGCGTCGATCTCCACCCGGCGCGCTTCATAACGGCCCGTCAGCGTCACCTTCACCAATCCGGCGCCACTTTCGCCCGTCACTTCCATGTCGGCGATTTCGGCTTGCGCGTCGCTCAAGCGCGACTGCAGCGCCTTGGCTTGTTGCATGATGTCTTTCAAGTCCATCGTCATGCTCCTCAAACTGGCCCTGCGGGAACCGAGGGCAGCGGCACCACGGATTCCACCCGCGCATCGAACCGCTGCACCAGTGCCTGCAAGCGCTCGTCGCCGAGCAGCGCCGCCTCGGCGGCGGCCTTTCGCTCTTCTTTCTGGCGCCGATCGCGCTGCGCCGGCGTCTCCGCGAACGGCGCGCCAATCGCAAACGTCACGGCTGTGTCGCAGCCAGTGAAAGCGCACACGGCATCGCGCACCGCGGCCTCACGAGCGGCGCTCAAGTGCGCAGCTTGGCCGGCATCAAGCAAGAACTTCCACTCGGCTTCGCCACGCGAAACCAGCAGGCTGTTGCGTAGCAAAGCGTTGGCCATGCTGTCGGGTTGCAAGGCCGGCAGCAACTCGTGCCAGTTCGCGGCGTCGTTGTCGGGCGGGGCCGCGGCCGGCGCCGGCGATGGCGGCGGAGTGGAGTTGACATCGGGGGCTGCTTGCGCAGTTGCGTTGGCTGGTGAAGCTGTGGACGCAACAGCCAGGGGCGGCGTGGCTGCGACGGTTGGCGGCGGTGCAGATGGCCTTCGCGCCGGTGGCGGGGTGGCGGGAGCAGCCGGTGGCGGCGCAGCTTTTCGCGGCGGCGGCGCTGCGACCTGTGCGGCAGGTGGCTGCGCAGCCGGCACCGCGGCTGCGGCGTTCGCCGTGTCACGCTGCGCTGGCTGGGCAGCCGGCGCCCCACTGCGCTCTGCAGCATCGCCCGCCGGGCGAAACGCCAACATGCGGATGAGCGTCATCTCGAACCCTACCCGGGGGTCTGGCGCGTACTGCAAATCGCGCCCGCCCAACAGCGCGATCTGGTAGCAAAGCTGCACATCCTCCGGCGGCAAGCGATCCACGAATGGGCGCACCGCCGGCGTCGCTTCGCCGCCGATGGCCTGCGCCATCGCCAAATCGTGAAAGGCGCGTTGCAAACTTGCCAGCACATCGGCGAAGTCTGCCCCGCGCTCGGCGAGCTCCGCGGCGCAGCCGAGCAGCCGCTCCTTGTCGCCATCCGCCAACGCGCCGAGCAGCGCAGACACTTCGTCCCGGCGCGTGACGCCGAGCAGATTAGCCACATCGTCTGCCCGCAGGGTGCCGCCGCCAAAGGAAATGGCCTGGTCTGCAATGGACAGCGCATCGCGCATGCTGCCCTGCCCCGCCAGCGCGATCACATCCAGCGCAGCCGGTTCGAACTCGATGGCCTCATCCCGCAGCACGTCGGCCAAGTGCGCGGCGATGCGTTCTGGCACGATGTTCTTCAAGTTGAACTGCAGGCAGCGCGACAGCACGGTGATCGGCACCTTGCGCGGATCTGTCGTGGCGAGCAGGAACTTGATGTGCGGCGGCGGCTCCTCCAAAGTTTTCAAGAGCGCGTTGAAGCTGGCCGTGGAGAGCATATGCACCTCGTCGATGAGGTACACCTTGTAGCGGCCGCGGGCGGGCATGTACTGCGCGTTGTCGAGCAGTTCCCGGGTGGCCTCCACGCCAGTGCGCGACGCCGCATCCACCTCGATGAGATCGACGAAGCGCCCCGCCATGATCTCTTCGCAAGCGCCACATTCGCCGCACGGCGTCGAGCTCACGCCGCGCTCGCAGTTCAGGCAGTTGGCGAAGGCGCGCGCCAACGTCGTCTTGCCGACGCCCCGCGTGCCCGTGAAGAGATAGGCGTGATGCAGACGATCTGCATCCAGTCCATGCACCAGCGCCCGCACCGCATGTTCTTGGCCCACGACGTCCTCGAACTTGCGGGGGCGGTATTTGCGCGCCAGAACCTGATAGCTCATCGCCAAGGATTGTAGCGTTTCCCGCCCGCCAAATGCCCCGACGCAGGGTGGCATTGGAGCAGTTCGCGCGGCACCGCCACGCAAGACGCGCCACCAGCCCGTTATGATGCGGCGATGGGCTTCGGCGGGAACTTTCTCATCTTTGGCCACCGGGGCGCTGCCGGCCTCGCGCCGGAGAACACCTTGGCGAGCTTCCGGCGCGCCGTCGCCTTGGGGGTGGACGCGGTGGAGTTCGACGTCCACTGCGTTCAAGGCCGGCTCATCGTCATCCACGATGACGCGGTGGACCGCACCACGAATGGTCGCGGCAAGGTCGCCGGCCACACCCTCGCGACGTTGCGGCGCTTGGATGCCGGCGGCGGCGAGCGGATTCCGTTCCTTGAAGAAGTGCTTGCCTGCCTGCCGCCGCAGACCGGCGTGAACATCGAGTTAAAGAGCCAAGGCAGCGGTGCCGCGTTGGCGGCATGTTGGCCCGGTGGCGAGCGGGATGTGCTGGTGTCGAGCTTCGACCTAGCGGAACTGGCGAATTTTCGGCGCAGTTGCCGGCACGCGCGCTGCGCTCCGCTCTTTCACCGCCGCCGCAGCGACATGCTGGCGGTGGCGCGGGGGTTGAATGCCTGGTCCATCAATGTGGCGGACCATTTGGCAAACCGGAGCTTGGTACGCGCGGCGCAGGCCGCTGGGGCACTTACGCTGGTCTACACCGTCAACGATTTGGCGCGCGCCCGGCAGCTTGCCGCGTGGGGCGTCAAGGGCGTGTTCACGGACTATCCGAACCGCGTGAGCGCAGGCGGGCGGCGCGGGGATCGGCAAAGCGACGGCCAACGCTGACGCCCAGCGCCTAGCGCCGCTTGGTGGGGCGAAGCATGGGCAGCCAATGGGTCCCGAGGCCGCGTCTTCGTGACGCCAGCCCTAGCGCCGTGCGGCAAGGCCGACAGCCGCTTGGCGGGAGCCGCTCTGCAGTGCCGTTGCCCCGGCGCCGACCTAGTGGCGAACGGGCGCTCGCCAACCCGCCGCGCCCCGCTCGCCGCGCCAGCTACCCAGCCGCCCGCTGGCTGCCTTCATCCAAGGCATCGAGTTCCATCTCCAAGCCGTAGCGCCGGTCTGTCACGATGCGCTCCAAGGTTTCGACGCGGCTCTTAAGCGCATCCACTTCCTTGGCAAGCCCAGGGTCTGCGCGCTCGCGCGGCGGGCGGCGCTTCAGCCATTCGTTCGCTACCCCGCTGCCACAGCCGACCAGCACAATGAGAAAGATGAACAGGAAGAGATCCATGAGCCTTCAGTTTTCCTCGATGTTGCGCAACTCGCGTTGCAGTTCATATTGACCGGAAGTGACATGGGTTTCCATCCGGCGCAGGCGCAGTTCGAGTTCCCCCGCGTCCGCCTGCAATGCCCTGAGCCGCCCCTTGGGAGAGAACGCGCCCATTGCCGACCGTTCGGTGCTCTCGCCGCTGTTCGCGCGTCTGTACGCGCCAGGGCCACCCAAGCCAAAACGACGGCGGCGATGGCGGCTTGGTTCGCCGGGCACAGGCGCCCGTTCCATGACCACCCACGCCACCAAATACGCCGGCAGCGTCACCTGCCCCATGAAGATGAGCCCAACAACCGCCACGCAGCGCGTCACCCAAGTTTCCACGCCGAAGTAGTTGGCGATGCCGGCGCAGACGCCGGCGATCCTGCGGCGCGACACGTCGCGATACAGGCGGCGCGGCCGGCGCGTGAGCGCATGAAAGCGGCGCTCGGCATCGCGCCGGCGGCGGGAGCGCTGGGAGCGGTTGGAGCGGCGGCCGGCATCGCGGCGTTCGCGGCCACTGCCGGCGGGTGCTGCATCATCGGCGCCCGCCGCGCCCTCGCCACGCAACCGCGCCGCGGCTTCATCCAAAAAGTCCGCCGCACGCTCTGACGCTTGATTGGCCGCGCTCGCGGCGAACTCTTCGGCAGCGCCTTGGAAGTTCCTCGCAGCGTCGCTGAAGTCGCGCTGAGCGCGGGAGTTGTCGTCAGTTGATTGCGTCACTGTCGCCCCCCAGGTCATTGCGCGCCGTCGCGCTTGCGCCAACCGGGCGTTTCGGCGTCCAAGATGGCTTCGAGCGTCTTGATGCGATCGCCCATGCGCCCAACCGTTTGCGTCAGGCGCTCCAGCTCCAACCGCTCGTCGTCCGACAGCGCGGTTCGCTCGCGGTGCTTGCTGCGATAGTGCAGGAAGATCCAAAGCGGCGCGACGACCACCATGAAGAGGATCGTCGGAACGAATGCGAACAACAGTCCATCCATGTTGCGCGTCCCACCTTATTCGCTGGCCCCGGCAGCGGGCTTCTTCACCCGCGCCTTCAGTTGCTCAAGCTCGTCGTCCAAGCGCTCTTCGTCTTCCAAGCCCTCGATCTCCTCAGACAACGTCCTGTGTCCGAGATCATAGGACTCCACGCGGCCTTCGAGGTCATCCATGCGGCGCTCGTACATGTCGAAGCGCTCCATCGCATCGTTGATGTTGTGGTCTGAGAGCTGACGCCGCACCTGCAGCCGCGTCTGCGCAGCTTGGCCACGCAGCGTGATGGCGTTGCGGCGCGCCTTGGCGTCTTTGATCTTGGCCTGCAGCGCGGCGATGTCGCCGCCCAGCCGGGCAAGCGTCTCGCCGAGCAGTTCCAACTCCGCCGCCACTGCGTCCGCCGCTTCGGCCGCCTTGTTGCGCTCTGCCAGCGCAGCCCGGGCAAGGCCGTCGCGCTCCTTGCGCACGGCCAGTTCCGCCTTGCGCTCCCAATTCGCGGCTTCTTCTTGAAGGGATGCTTGGCGGCGCGACAACTCCTTCTTGTCCGCGATGGCTCGCGCCGACGTCGTGCGAACCTCCACCAAGGTCTCCTCCATCTCCTGGATGATGAGGCGCACCATCTTCTCCGGATCCTCCGCCTTGTCGAGCATGGCGTTGAGGTTGGCGTTGATGATGTCCGTCATGCGGGAAAACACGCTCATGTTGCATAGCCTCCTAGTCTGTGCCAAGCGAGACGCCTTGTGGGCATCTCCCGTTGAGTCGGCGGGTCGGCGCGTCCTTGGGGACTGTCGATCCGCTTGCCCTTGTTCTTTCACAATCCGTGCCAACACCGACACCCTCCTGCAATGCACTGTTTCCACTGCACTTTTATGGATCTCCGCGCAGGACACGGAGGTTGCCGTGGTTGAATTGGCCAAACCTTAGCTAAAATCGAACCATGCAAACGGAACAAGATCGGCTGCTCGGCGAATCTCCGGCCTTCCTGCAGGCCTTGGACGAGGTGTCTGCGGCAGCGCCGCTGGAGAAGCCCATCCTCATCGTCGGCGAACGCGGCACTGGCAAGGAAGGAATGGCGGCGCGCCTGCATTACCTCTCGAACCGGTGGGACGCCGTGTTCGTGAAGATGAACTGCGCAGCGATTTCCGATTCGCTGCTCGAGAGCGAACTGTTTGGCCACGAGGCCGGCGCGTTCACCGGCGCGACGCGGGCCCATGCGGGGCGCTTCGAGCGCGCGGACGGCGGCACACTGTTCCTCGACGAACTGGCGACCACTTCTGGGCTGGTGCAGGAAAAGGTGCTCCGCGTCATCGAGTACGGCGAATTTGAGCGCCTGGGCGGCAGCAAGACCCAGCGCATCAACGTGCGGCTCATCGCCGCCACCAACGAGGACCTGCCGCGTTTGGCCAACGCCGGCAAGTTCCGGCGCGACCTCTTGGACCGCCTCGCCTTCGATGTCATCACGCTGCCACCACTAAGGGCGCGCGGCGAAGATTTGGAACTGCTCGCCGAGGCATTTGCCATCAACATGGCCACGGAGCTCGACCGCGAGTACTTCCCCGGCTTCACCGAGGCGGCTGTCGAGCGTTTGCGCGGCCACGATTGGCCCGGCAACGTGCGCGAACTGAAGAACGTCGTGGAACGCGCCGTCTATCGCGCCGCGCCGGAAGCGCCGGTGGACGATGTGTCCATCGACCCGTTCGAATCGCCCTTTCGCCCGGCGCCGGATGCTGCGGCAGGGCAGGGGCTGGGCGGCAATGCGCTGGCCCAGCAGCTGCCGGCAAATCTGAAGGAATCCGTCGCTCGGTTCGAGGTGGGGTTGGTGGAAGCCGCAATGCGCCAAGCGCGTCACAACCAGCGCAAAGCCGCCGAGCTCGTCGGCCTCACCTACCATCAGTTCCGGGGCTACCTGCGCAAGCACGGGCTGCAGCCCAAAGACGACAGCGGTTGAGGCTCTCACAACAAAAGGAAAGCGATCCTGGGCATCGCGTTGGCGGCGTGCCGACGGGACGCTCATCCAGCGCTCGGCACCCACTTTTGGTTGCGTCCCGCAGTGGCGTGGCGCTACCATAATGCGGCGATGGTGACCCATGCCGGCCCCCTCGCGGCGACAAGTTGTGAACCCCGTCAGGCCCGGAAGGGAGCAGCGGCAGCAGCGGACTCGGGCGCCGAGGTGTGGCTGGTTGGGTCGCCTCCATTCACACATTCGAAAGCAATTCGCAGAGCAAGAGGAAGCATGTCGCAAACAAGCACTTGCAGCCGCCGGCGCTTCATGGGCACCACAACGAAGTGGGTTGCCTTCATCCCCGCCGCCGGTCTCATCGGCCGCGGCGCCGCGGCGCAAACCCGCCTAGAGGAAACGCACCCCACGGCGATGGCCCTCGGCTACCGGCACAACGTCGCTGACGTGGATGTCACTCGATTCCCGAAACGCGACACGCCGGAAGGTAAGACGCAGTTCTGCGACAACTGCATCCACTACAACACGGCGGAAGAGCAGGACGGCTGGGCGCCCTGCGCGATCTTTCCCGGCCAAACCGTCGCCGCCAAGGGATGGTGCAACGTCTGGGTGGTGAAGCCCCCCGCCTAGGGGGCAACCGCTAGGCCGCCGGCCGCGGCGCGCAGCGTTGCGCCGCGCGTCTGTGCCCTAGTGCGAAGGCGGCGGCAGCGGCACGGGCGCTGGGTCTTCCCCGAAATACAGGATGCGCGTGGCCCATGTGTAGTCTGATTCCATCGCCATCAACGCCACGAGCACGAGCAACGCGCCGGGCGGCACCAGAATGGCCGTGATGAGCGCCACCCGCTCCCAACGCATGTGCATGAAGATGGCCACGATGAAGCCAGCCTTCAGCATCATGAAGATGATGATGAGCGTCCAACGCATATAGCCTTGGAAGCCGATATAGTCCACCGTGTAGGAAGCGGCGCTGAAGACGAACAGCAGCGTCCAAATCCAAAAGTAGACCGAGATTGGATGTTGTTGGCCTGTGTCTGCTGCCATGACTGCCCTACCAGAGATAGAAGAACGCGAAGATGAAGACCCAAACGAGATCGACGAAGTGCCAATACAGGCCCGTGATCTCGACGATGTCGTAGCCCTGCTTCTCGTAGCGGCCACGCCACACCCGCCAAGCGACGACGGCCAAATAGACCACTCCCGCGGAGACATGCAGGCCGTGGAAGCCGGTGATCATGAAGAACGTGGAGCCGAACTGCGGGGCGCCCATGGGGTTGCCCCACGGCCGCACGCCCTCGTCCATGATGAGCTTCGTCCACTCGAACGCCTGCATGCCCACGAAGCTGGCGCCCAACAACGCCGTGATGACCATCAGCAACGCCGCGGGGCCGCGCCGGCGCCGGTAGCCCATGTTCACCGCCATGGCCATCGTGCCGCTCGACGTGATGAGGATGAACGTCATGATGGCGATGAGGAGCAACGGCACCGGAACGCCAAACGCTTCCAATGCGAACACTTCGCTTGGATTCGGCCACGGTTCCGAAGTGGTCATGCGCACCGTCATGTACGCCGTGAGGAAGCAGGTGAAGATGAAGGTGTCTGACAGCAGGAAGATCCACATCATCGCCTTGCCCCAGGGCACACCCCGGAACACTTCGACATCCGCGGCCCAGTCGTCCACGACCTGAAGGTTGCGCAGTCCGGTTGCTTCGGCCATCCGGTGCTTAGCTCCTCTCAAAGCCGCCCCTCCCCGCGCCGACGCTCGGCGCGCGACGGAGGACGGGCGATCAGTTACCGTTGTTCAAGTGGCGGGTTGCGACCCGGTTTGCGGCGCCGTCTGGGGCACGAAGTCGTCCTCTTCGCCGGGCACGCTGTAATCGTAGGCCCAGCGATGCACCGTGGGCAGCTTCTTGTCTTCCCAATTGCCATGCCGCGGCGGCGTTTCGGGCGTCTGCCACTCCAGCGTCGTCGCCTTCCACGGGTTATGGCCCGAGTCCTTGCCGCGGAAGTAGCTGTAGATCAGGTTCCAGATGAACACGGCCTGGAAGATGCCCACGATCAGCGCTGCCACGGTGATGGTCTGATTCAACATTTCCACCGACGAATCGATGATCGCCATGTCGCCGTTGGCGAAATAGCGGCGCGGCACCCCCACGAAGCCGAGGTAGTGCATGGGGTAGTAGATGATGTAGGTGCCGAGGAACGTCACCCAGAAGTGGATGTGCCCCAAGGTGTCGTTCAGCATCTTGCCGGTCATCTTCGGGTACCAGTGGTAGATGGCGCCGAAGATCACGAGGATGGGCGCGACGCCCATCACCATGTGGAAGTGCGCGACGACGAAGTAGGTGTCGGACAACGGCACGTCGACGATGACGTTGCCGAGGAACAGGCCGGTGATGCCGCCCATGACGAAGGTGATGACGAAGGCGATGGCGAACAGCATCGGCACCGTCAAGTGGATGTTGGCGCGCCAGAGCGTGAGCGTCCAGTTGTACACCTTGATGGCCGTTGGCACCGCGATGATGAGCGTGGTGGTGGCGAAGAAGAAGCCGAACCACGGATGCATGCCGCTCACATACATGTGATGCGCCCACACGATGAAGCTGAGCACGCCGATGGCGACGATGGCCCACACCATCATGCGGTAGCCGAAGATGTTCTTGCGGGCATGGGTGCTGATGAGATCAGACACGATGCCGAACGCCGGCAACGCGACGATGTACACCTCTGGATGCCCGAAGAACCAGAAGAGGTGCTGGAACAGGAGCGGGCTGCCACCGCTGTAATCGAGCGTCTCGCCAATGGAAGAGATGGCAGGCATGAAGAAGCTGGTGCCAATGGTCTTATCCAGCAGCATCATGATGGCGCTCACGAACAGCGCCGGGAACGCAAGCAAGCCGAGCACCGTGGCCATGAAGATGCCCCACACCGAGAGCGGCATGCGCATGAGCGTCATGCCCCGCGTGCGCGCCTGCAGGATGGTGGTGACGTAGTTAAGGCCGCCCATCGTGAACGCCACGATGAAGATGGCGAGGGAGCCCAGCATGGTGAGGATGCCCCAATCCACCCCTGGCGTGCCCTCGAGGATGGCCTGCGGCGGATACAGCGTCCAACCAGCGCCGGTGGGGCCGCCGGGCACGAAATAGCTCGCCAGCAGCACGATCACCGACAAGAAGTAGACGTGGTAGCTGATCATGTTGACGAACGGGAACACCATGTCTCGCGCGCCGCACATGAGCGGAATGAGGTAATTGCCGAAGCCGCCGAGCAGGAGCGCCGTCAGCAGATAGATCACCATGATCATGCCGTGCATGGTGATGAACTGGTAATAGGCCTCCGGGTCGATGAAATCGAAGGTGTCCGGGAAGCCGAGCTGCAGCCGCATCAGCGCCGACAGCGCCAGCGCCACCAAGCCGACGCCGATGGCGGTGATGCCGTACTGGATGGCGATGACTTTGTGGTCTTGGCTGAACCAATACTTCGTGATCCAGCTGTGCGGGTGATGTACCTCGATCGCTTCCTGATAGGGAACTTGCGCTTCAACGGCCATCGGCTCTCTCCTTTTTACTCAACTGGCGGCCAACCGGCATTCAACCGGCTGCCGCGCCAGACATCCCGACGCCATCCGCATCAGAGCGTATTGATGTAGGCGACGACGTCGTCGATCGCCTCATCGCCGTGCAATTGCTTCGACATGAGCACCATCTGGCGTCCCAAGGTGTCTTCCATCAGGTGGCCGCGGATGCCAGCTTGGAAGTTGTGCAACTGCTGCGCCATGTACCAATCCGTCATCCCCGCCAAACGCGGCGCCAAGGTGCCGTGGCTGCCGCTGCCATCGGCGCGGTGACACACCACGCACCCGCGGTAGAGCGCTTGGCCGCGCGCGACATCGCCCGACACCGTCGCCGGCGCCGGATTGTCCGGCAGCGAATGGATGTAGGCGATGACGTTCTCCACCGCGGTTCGGTCGAAGAGCGTCGCCACCATCGGCGCCATCTGGCGGCCAAACTCGTCGTCTTCATGGGTGCCGCGCAGGCCCTGCTTGTAGGCGGCTATCTGGCGGCGCAGATACCATGCGCTCTGCCCCGTGAGCTTCGGCGCGTTGAGGGCAACGTTGCCCTCGGCTTGGGCGCCGTGGCAGGCCGCGCACACCACATAGGCCGCTTGCCCCGCCGCCACGTCCCCAGCCGGGCGCGTCAGCGTGTCGCCGAACGTCTGCTGGCTGCCCAACCACGCCTCGTAATCTTCCCTCTCGTTCACCACCACGGTGCCGCGCATGGTGTGGTGGCCGACGCCGCAAAGCTCCGCGCACAACACTTCATAAGTGCCGGCCTTGGTGGGCGTGAACCAAAAGTAGGAGATCATGCCGGGCACCGCGTCCATCTTGGCGCGGAACTCCGGCACATAGAAATCGTGCAGCACATCCTTGGAGCGCAGCAGCACCTTGACCGGCCGGTCGATGGGCAGGTGCAGCGTCGCCTGCGCGATGAGCACGTCATCGTGGCTGGTGGGATCTTCCGGATCCAAACCGAACGGGTTGTCTGCGGTGATTCTGCGCGCGTCCGCCGCGCCAAGCAGGCCGTCTTCCCCTGGCAGCCGGTAACTCCAATTCCACTGTTGGCCGACAACTTCCAGTTGCGCCGCTTCGTCCGGCACGTCGACGTATTCCTCCCACACCACGAGGCCAGGCGCCAGCATGCCGACGACGCCCACCGTGGTGACGATGGTGAGCCACCACTCAAGGCGCTTGTTCTCCGGCTCATAGGCGGCGCGTTGCCCATCGCGGCGGCGGTACTTCCAGATCGCGTAGACCATGAACAGGCCCACCAGCACGAAGGCGACGCCGCAGATCCAGAACGTGACGAACACCGCAAAATCGATGCTGCCCCAGTTCGACGCGATGTCCGTGAACCACCACGGGCTCAGCATGTTGAACAGCACCGAGCCCAGCACGACGATGAGCAGAATGATGGCAGTGGTCATGGCGCGGCGGCTCCCAAGCCCTGCGCGGCCGACGCCCGAGGCGCGGCAAAGGCATTCGACGTCATGGCGTTCCTTTGTTTCTGGGTTTCCGACCTTCCGGCCACTTCTGCTTCAAGCACTTCCGCTTCCGGCACTTCCGGTCCTTCCAGCCTTCTGGCCATGTCCCGGCCTTCGGGCCGCTCTTCCGGCTGCGCCGATTCGGGTTCGATCAGGGCAGCGAGCGCCGCCTTGACCACGTTGATGTCCTTGGCGAGGGGGCCGCGCTGCACATGGCGAACGATGCCATCGGCACCCACCACGAACGCGGCAGGCAGCGCCTCGACGCCATACATTGTCGCAGATTCCGCACTGGCGTCGCTAGCGGTTGGATAGCGCGCCCCGACCCCTTCGAGCACCCGGCGCGCAGCATCGGGCAGCGGGTCGACATTAATGCCGATCACCTCAAAGCGCTCGCGCGGATACGTTTCGCGCAGCGCGGCCAGCGCCGGAAGCGCATCCCGGCATGGTGCGCACCATGCGCTCCAGAAATCGATGTAGAGCACTTTGCCGCCATGATCCGCCAGCGCCACGCGCTCAGCCGGCGCCGCCAACGATGGCAGCGAAAAGGCTGGCGCCGCGGCGCCCGGCTCAAGCGCGGCCGCCACCGCGCCCGGCCACACGGCCAGTTGCAGCGCTCCCCAAACGCACGCTTTGCGAATCCTCCCCAAAATGCGCTTCCCGTCGCACCCCGCCACGGCGCGTGGATGATGCGCGAAATCCGCGGAGTTCGCAAATCCGTGCGCGCCGCGGCGGACACGCGGATTCCCGTTACGGCTTACGCAGGAGGCAGCAAACGCGCCTAGAGCCCCTGATCCGCTAGAAACGCATTGATTTCGCGCGCTGTCGCCTCTGGGGCGTCCAGTTCGGCTAAGTGGCCGGCGTCCGCAACGGTGGCGCTGCGCACCGGGCCAGCCAAGGCATCGGCGAAGCGCGCGTTGTAGGAGGCGGGCAGCACACGATCGTTGGCGCCGCGCAACAGCAGCGTCGGGCAATCCACGCGATGCAAGCGCCTCAGCACACCCGTGTCGCCAAACGGAAACAGCAGGCGGGCGGCGGCTTCTTGGGCGCGGGCTTGCATCACCTGCCACTCCAAGGCGTCGCCGTCTTCTGGAACTTCCCAAAGCGCCTGCCAACACGCTGGATGCTCACACACGAGGTTTGGGATGGTGTCTGGCCCCGGCACTTGTGCCCAGATGTCGGCGGCAGGTTCATCGGCGTCGAAGCAACCGAACGGGGCGATGAGCGCCAGCCGGCGTACCAAGGGGCCGGCGAGGGCCGCCACTTCCGCCGCCAACGCGCCGCCCACGGAACTGCCCACCAAATCCACGGGCCCGTCCGAACCCCCAGGCAAGGCGTCCAGCGCTTCCAAGGTTTCCACGGCCTGCACGATCCAATCGAGCAAACTGTCTAAGTGGCGGAAGTGCTCGGCGCCCGGAAACCCTGGCAGCGAGGGCGCAATCACGCGGCGCGTCTGCGCGAGTTCACTGAGAAACGGCGGCCACTGCGGCAAGCCGCCGATGCCGGCGAAAAACACCGCTGGCGGCGCCGCGGGGTTGTGGCCGTCTTCCAATATGCGAACCGGGTGGCCGCCCACATCAAGCGTGTGTTCCTGAGGCATCAGGCGGCTCTGGCGCCGTTGCTGGCGCGGGGGGTTGCGCGTTCGGCCAAGGGCTTCGGCCACCAGTCGTCCTGCCACTGATCGTCGAACAGGTCTTTGATCTGCGGCAGCACCCGTTCGGCATAGAGGCGGGTGTTGTACTGCGCGAGTTCGGTGCTCATGTTGCCGAATTGGCACAGCAGCATGAGATGGCCGACGTTCAGGTTGACGCACACCTCGCGGATGCGTTCGGCCACTTGGTCCGGGTCTCCCGCGATGACATAGCCAAGGTCCAGGATGTCCTGCCAGTCTTGCGCGGCGCGGCGGCCGCCGGCATTGGGCGGCGCGGCAGCGCTGCGTTGGGCGGCCAGCGCCACCTGCGATTGCACTCGCGCGCGCAACGTGGCTTCAGACTGATAGCCCGCCGGCGACGCCCACTTCGGGTTCACATGCAGGCAACGACCATAGAAGTATTCGGCCGGCTCTCGGTAGAGTTCAAGCGCTTCCTGTTCCGTCTCGCCCACTGCCACGAACTGCAGGAAGCCGGCGCGATAGGGATTGCGATCTTTGCCCAAGCGATCCATCTCGTTCCAAAAGCCCTTCATCGTGGCTTCGCCGGCCTTGTAGCCGAAGTAGGAGAGGTAGCTGTACACATAATCTTTCTCGGCGCACCACCGCCATGTCTCCACGGAGCCGCCGCCGGGAATCCACACCGGCGGATGCGGCTGTTGCACTGGCCGCGGCCATACATTCACGTAGCGCAACTGGTTGAAACGCCCGTCGAAGGAGAACGTCTCCGGCTCTTGCCATGCCCGCATCACCAAGTCATGCGCTTCGTAGTAGCGTTCGCGCAGCTTGGAGGGGTTCTGGCCGCAGGCGAAGATGGTGTCCATCGGAGTGCCCACCGGGAACCCGGCGATCAGGCGGCCGCCGGACATGCAATCCAGCATGGCGAACTCCTCCGCCACCCGCGTGGGCGGGTTGTAGAGCGCCAGCGAGTTGCCCATCACGCAGATGGCCGGGGCACTGGTGCGGCGTGTAAGCGCAGAGGCGATGAGGTTCGGCGAGGGCATGAGGCCATAGCCGTTCTGATGGTGCTCGTTGCAGCAGACGCCGTCGAAACCCGCCTCGCCGGCGAACTCCAGCTCGTCCAAGAACTCGTTGTAGTGCTGATGCACCCGCTTCGAGTCCAGCAGCGAGGAGTCGATATCCACCCACACGGACGGATGTTCCTCACGGAAGTTATCCGGCAGGTCTTTGTACGGCATGAGGTGGAACCATAGGTTCTTCACGGCGTTGCTCCTTGTCAGCGTGCGCTGAGTTTAGCCGAGACTTGCGGCGTGGCCAGCCGTTCGCCATCCGGGCCGGCGGCATCCACGGGCGGCAGATGAGGCGGAGCGGCGTTCAGGCATTGCCGATTTCGGGTGAAACGGGCGCCTGCCGCGGGCCGAGCACCGCCAGCAGCGACCACCCGAAGCTGGCCATGCCCCAAGCAAGCCCGATCACCACGCCGATGTCCAAAGCGGCGCGCCACGGCTGCGGCAGCGCATGCACCAGCACGATGGCGACGACGATGCCCAGCGTCAGCGCATATGTGGCGACTATGCGGCGGCGGGGCGCGCCGAAGTAGCTCAAGACGAACAGCGGCGCCAACGCGATGCGCAGCGCAGACGGGTTCTCCAGCAGCCACTTCACGCGGGCTGCGCCGCGCGGCGACAAGCGAAGCTGGAAGCCGCGGTAGCCCTCTGACCACGCCATGAACACCGCGTTCGCCGCGGCGGTGGCGACGTGCATCCACTGCCAGTCCGCATCCAGCCCATCCAGAACGACGGCGGTGAGACGCGCGACCGCAAACCCCAAGAGCGCCATCAGCCCGGCCGCGCCCCAGACGGCCGCGATGACGCCGGCCACCTCACGCGACATGGGGCGGTTGTTTCCTCGGGCGGCCTCCAAGCATCGCGTGAGCCTACTGCCGGGGGCACGTTGCCGCCACCGAAGGCCGCTGGTTGCTCTGCTCGCCGTTCGTTCCGCTGCTGGCTACCATTAGTCCCCAAGACCAGTCCCCAACCAAACCACAGGAGCGAAACGCCATGCAATCCGTGCTGCAGGTGGAGAAACGCGACGGCATCGCCACCCTCACCTTGAATCGACCGGAACAGATGAACGCGCTGTCCTTGGAGTTGCGGCAAGCGCTGGTGGATGCGATAGAAGACATCCGCCAAGACGACGCTGTGGGCGTGGTGATTCTCACCGGCGCAGGGAGGGCATTCTGCGCTGGCCTAGACCTCAAGGAACTCGGCGGCGAAAGAGGCGCAGCGCCGGAGCGCTCGGCGGCGCCGCCGGACCCACCGGCCCTGCTGCGCAGCCTGCGGCAACCCGTCATCGGCGCCATCAATGGCTTCGCCGTCACCGGCGGCTTCGAGATCGCGCTGTCTTGCGACCTGCTCATCGCCACCCCCAACGCCCGCTTCGCCGACACCCATGCGCGCGTGGGGCTGCTGGCCGGCTGGGGGCTGTCGCAACGCCTCTCCAGATTGATCGGGCCAAACCGCGCCAAGGAGCTTTCGCTCACCGGCAACTACCTTTCCGCAGAACGCGCTTGCGAATGGGGCTTGGTGAACCGCGTGGTGGCGCCGGAAGAATTGCTGCCCACCTGCCAGGCACTCGCGCAAGACATGCTCTCCTGCGTGCCGGAAGCGATGTTCGAGTACAAACGCCAAATCGACCGCGGCTTCGACTTAGCCCTCGGCGACGCCATGACCTGGGAGACAGAAATCGCCCGACGGCATCCGCGGCCAGCTCCAGAGGAGATCGCAGCGAGGCGAGCGGACATTCAGCGACGGGCGCGGGAGCAGAGGGCGATGTGAGGGGCGGCTCCATCCCGTTGAGCGTCCTACCGCGGGGCGCTAAGGTAAGAGCGAACCTTGACGGATGAAGTTCGGCGTCTACGCCCGCTTGAGGCTTCGATTGTCTCCCTTCCGCATACCCGATCAAAACGGAAGACTTGCACCGATGAAACGGACCATCGCAACAGCCGGGCTCGCTTTGGCGGCCGCCTTCCCGCCGGCAACGGTTCACGCGCAAGATGCGTCGACCGCAGTTTCCGTTCCGTTGATGCTGCCGGCCTCCGATGCCGTGCGGCAGAGCTTCGTGCGCCTCATCAACGAGTCCAGTGAAGCCGGCGCCGTGCGCATCGTCGCCGTCGACGATGGCGGGAATGCCGCTGAACCGATTGAGATCCGCTTGGCGGCCAACTCCGTCCTTCACTTCAATTCCGGCGACCTCACCGACGGGAACGCGAGCAAGGGGATCGACGGGATTGGCTCGCCGCGTGAAGGAAGCTGGCGATTGCGCGTCGAGACGGCCTTGGACGTTCAAGTGCTTTCGTTCATTCGCACAAGGGATGGGTTCCTGACAGCCATGCACGACGTGTTGCCAAGGGACACGCGAGGGCGACTGTTGGTGCGGACGTTCAATCCCGCTAGCAACCGCAGCCAGCGCAGTTCGCTACGCCTTGTCAACGCTGGCGTAGACTCCGAACGGGTGACCATCGCAGGCGTGGATGATGCGGGGAGCCGCGCGGGGCCCGTGACTTTGACGTTGGCGGCCGGGCAGTCCCGCACCCTGTCGGCGGTTGGGCTTGAAGAAGGCTCGCGGCACGCGGAAGGAACGCTCGGCGACGGCGCGGGGAAGTGGCAACTGCTGATAACCGCCTCGCGAGCGGTGACCGGAATGAGCCTGCTGGAAACGCCCAGCGGCCATCTGACAAACCTCTCGACGGCTGGTGTTGCGGCAGCGGGAGACACTGGCGGGCAGCCGACGGAGAGGTTCCGCGACTGCGCCGAGTGTCCGCTGATGGCGGTGGTGCCGGCGGGGACGTTCATGATGGGCGCGCCGGAATCGGAATTCGGTTCGGGCCATTTGGAGCGTCCAGTGCATGCGGTGTCGGTTCCGTCGTTCGCTGTTGGCGTTTACGAGGTGACGTTCGCGGAGTGGGACGCGTGCGTGGCGAGTCCCGGCTGCGGCGACTATCGGCTGGACGTCTTGGGCTGGGGTCGCGACGACCGTCCGGTGATCGATGTGAACTGGGACGATGCCAAACGCTACGTCGAGTGGCTGTCCAAGAAGACGGGTGAGACGTACCGCCTTCTGAGCGAATCGGAGTGGGAGTACGCCGCTCGGGCGGGGACGACCACGCCGTTCCACACGGGCGCGACGATCACCGCGGGTCAGGCGAACTACAACGGACGGTACTCCTATCCCGATCCTACCCGTACCCGCGATCCGAACGGAATCTATCGCGAGCAGACGATGCCGGTGGGTTCGTTCGGAGCGAACGCTTGGGGCCTGCGTGATGTGCATGGGAACGTGTACGAGTGGGTGGAAGACTGCTGGAATGACAGCTACGCGGGAGCGCCGAGCGATGGGAGCGCGTGGCTGACGGACAATTGCGGCGCGCGCGTTTTGCGCGGCGGCTCCTGGATCGACTTCCCAGCGGCCCTCCGCGCCGCGAACCGGAGCGGGTTGCCCTCCGGCGCCCGCAACGTCAACATCGGGTTCCGCGTGGCTCGGACGCTCACCCCATGAGTCCTAACCTCCTTGCCTCGGGGGCTTGGAGGGCGTCAGCCCCCAATGGGATTCCAAGGGCCAAGCCCCTTGGTCGTTTCTTTTGGCTTGTTTGAGGCGCTTGCGCAGGTGGAAGCAGATGGCGAGGCGGACGGTTGTCCGCCACGGCAACGTTCACGGCGCCCACTGCGAGCACGCGGACAACGCTGACGCAGTGACGGACGACAGGGCGACGGATCGCTGGTTCGAGGACGCCTTCGAACGCCCCTCCTCATGGTCGGCACGCCCATCATCCCGCGTCGCCGGCACTTGTTCAGACCTTCCCTAGGACCTCAACCAGCCCCGTTCCGCACTTCATTACTTTGATTAGGTACTCCTTGCCCCGAAAGGAGACCGGGTGCTGGGCCAGGCTCTTGATCTGCCATCGGGCTGCCCTTTTGTATGCAACTACCGGCACAAATTCACACTCCCCTTTGGGAACGACCTTATTCGCCACTATTGCTCCGCCCTCGAGTTGTTTCTTAACGCCATCGGCCTTGAAACTCGAGCTCTTAAGCTCCAGAGGAACGACATGGAGAGCGTTTGCCTTCGTGTCGACAGCACCGACAAACAGGTAGTCGCATCGTGCGCCCTTCGCGGGCGGCGAGGACGAGTGATCCATGTCGATTAGGCGGAACGGGTGGGGCACGCCGTCAAGGTTCACCTTGCATTTCTGTCTTAGACACGTCTCGACCTCGCACCGAGAGTCGATCTTGACCTGATCGAGTGGCCCGGTCATGGGGCCTGCTTCGCCACATGGTTGGCGATCTCGGCCCAATTGTTGTAGAGCTCTTCGGTCAGTTCGTTAAAGCCTGCCGGAAACGTACCGCTGGAAGCATCAAGGGGAATCTCCTTGACGACCGATCCAATAGGACGCTCCTCGCGCTCGAACAGCCAAACGCCAACTTGGTCTCGCGTGAGCGCGAGATCATCGCCGGCAACTTCCTTGCGATGCGACTCCTCCACTTCGGACAGTAGCACAAGGTTCGCTAGCGTTTCGAGCACCCACTCGCTGTGCGTCGTGACGACGACACGGATCCCTGAGCGCACGACGCTGGCCAAGAAACGTGTAAAAGCCACTTGCATCTCCGGATGCAGATGAGACTCCGGCTCTTCAATGATGAGCACGTCGCCGGGGCCAACAACATGGCGCAGATACAACACCACCGGCGCCAGCTCCGACACCATAGAAGAAGTGTTCATCAGGGCGATCTCATTCTTCCAATCCGTCGGGCGGTAGCGGAACGATGGATATCCAATCCCCGGGGATCGGCGGACGCCGATGGCGCCGCCCAAGATGTTCGCTTCAAGGCTCTGGGCAAGCTCCGCCGGGGTGCCGCTACCCGGTTCCGCATCCTTAAGCTTGGTGAGTTGTTGCAAGAAGTCGACTCGCACACCCGAGGGCACCGGCAGCGACGGGTCTCCCGTCATGACGCGCGATGCACTGTTAATCAGTGAACTCGCGACCGGATCGGCATGCATGACACCGGCTCGACCAGCCGGCAGGTAGTGGACGGGCCTGCTCGCCGTCCCCACGATGTGGGGAAGCACTAAGGTCGCGAGCATGTCAGCGAAATTGGGGGATAGGTCTCGGACGTCAGTAAGCCGAATGGTGCGCCACAGACCGGAGCGTAGGGCCGAGCCTTCAATTCGCAACGGCATGTCGGTCGGGATGAACGCAGAGAGTTGTGTTCGCGCACGGGTGGTGGTGTAACGCATGTTGGGCAGCCACTCGCGCCGGCCGCCGCGGAGCTTCCGATGCAACGTCACTTGAGCATCCTTGGCGCTTGGGTGTCGGATTAGGGCACGGAGATCTGCGACGCCGAAACACCGGGTAACCTCGTCGTCGAGCAGGGGTGCCAGATCGCCAATGTCTTCGAAGACCGGTCGAACCCAAGCAGCCACTTCTTCTGGCAGCACGACATCAAGGCCGCCTTGGCCACCACGCGATTCCAGCGTCCGCAACCACGCCCGCGTCGTCTCGAGCTGCTCGTTCGTCGCCTCTCCGGGAGGTCGCTGCTGGTACCCAAACAGAGAAAACGGCCCCTCGCTGGCAGATCGTCCGCCGAAGAACCGATGAAGCGCGTACAGCAACATGGCCAAGTAAGACTTGCCGGTGTTGCTTGCGCCCACGAACACCGTCAAGGGACGTAGTTCGACGGTCGCTCTGGCAATCGGGCCGAAGTCCTTCACCGAGAGCGTGTCGTGTTCGGATGGGTGTGGCGTGGCCATCGAGTCGCCTCGTCTCGCTGCGGAGCGGAGGTTCCGCCCCGCCGCCGGCGCTGAACGGGCGAGAGCATAGCCCATCCGCTCGCGCGAAGCCGTTGCCTCATGCCATCCAGAAGCGCTCATCCGCCACAACGCCTTGCAGCCACGCCGTTTCAACGGCAACATCGGCTAAAACAAGCGGCGTAGACCACGGGAGGGGTTTCATGGCTTACGCGAGCGGGCGCGTCTATCACGACGCGGACAGCCACATCATGGAGTTGCCAGACTTCCTGCACGCCCATGCGGACGCCCGCACGCGGGCGCAGCTGCCGCCTTTGTCGTTCGGCGACGGCACCGTGGCGGAGGACGCCTTGGGCGAGTTGGTGCAGCGTGGCGGCCATAGCGCGACACATCGCGCTGAACTGGTGGCGCAGGGCGATGCCCTGCTCACGGGGCCCAAGCTCTATCAGGCCCTCGGCGCGTTCGATGCCGGAGAGCGCAGCACCGCGCTCGATCTGCTCGGCTTTCAGCGGCAGTTGGTGTTCGCCACCTTCAGCACCGGCCCGGTGTTCGACCCCGCTCTGGACATCGACGTGCGCTACGGCGGGGCGGCGGCGCACAACCGCGCCATGGCCGCGTTCACCGGCGCGGACGAACGCCTCTTGGGCGTCGGCGCCGTGGCCTTGGACGATCCAGCGAGGGCCACGCAAGAGTTGGAACACCTGCTGAAGCTCGGCTTGAAGGCCGTGTGGATTCCGCATCGACACTGTGGCGGGCGCTCGCCCGGCCACGAGGACTTGAACCCGTTCTGGGCGCGCCTGCAGGAAGCCCAAGTGCCGTTCGTGCTGCATGTCGGCGGTGCTGCCCTGCAAATCGACCCGGTATGGATGAACACCGGGCGCCCAGCGCCGACGGACTGGCTCGGCGGCGGCGAGAACGTGCGCGGCAAGGACATGACCACCCAGCACCACGGCCCGGAGCGGTTCGTCAGCGTGATGCTGCTCGATGGCGTCTTCGAGCGCTTCCCGCAGCTCACTGGCGCCGCGGTGGAACTTGGCGCCGGCTTCGTCCCCGCCCTGCTCACCAGGCTCGATTGGATTCACGAGATTTGGCAACGCACGGAACCCGAACTGCGCGCCTTTCGCCGCAAGCCAAGCGAGCAGCTTGCGGAGCAGTTCGCGTTCACCCCATACGTCTATGAAGACGTGGGCACATTCATCCGCGCTTCCAACCCAAACCTCTACCTCTTCTCCAGCGATTACCCGCACACCGAGGGCGGACGCAATCCCATCGGCCGTTTCGAGTCGAGCCTTGGAGGGCTCGACGACGCCACCCGCGACAAGTTCTACGCGCAAAACTTCACCCGCGTGTTCGGCGCGAACTGAGCCGTGGCCACGGCACCCGCCGCCGGCGGCGGGGCGGCGGCGCAAGAGCCCGACAAGGGCCTCTCGCTCTATCGCATAGCCTCGTACGCGGCGCCATCCACGCCGCTTGCGCTGGCGGGCCTGCCGCTCGCCGTCTTTCTGCCGCCGCTCTACGCAGACTCAGACGGCTTCGGGCTGTCGCTCGCCCTAGTCGGCGCCATCATCATGGTGTCCCGGCTCACCGACGTGGTGACAGACCCGGTGATCGGTTATCTGTCAGACCGCATGAGGACGCGCTGGGGGCGGCGCAAGCCTTGGGTGCTGGCCGGCACGCCCATCTACATCGCGGGCATTTTCTTGCTGTTCGTGCCGCCGTGGGAGTTCTCCGAGATTACTTGGCTGGGCTTCACCTTCAATTGGGGCTATCCCTACCTGCTGGCGATGGTCGCGCTCGTCTACCTCGGCTCCACCATCAAAGACCTGCCGTATTACGCTTGGGGCGCTGAACTCGGCCGCACCTACCACGAACGCACGCTCATCTTTAGCTGGCGCGAAGGGTTCGGCGTGGCTGGTTCGCTGATTTCCGCGTTTGTCCCGGCCATCATCCTATTCTTCGGCTACACGAAACCGGCAGACGCCGTTTACTTCCTGTCTTGGGGCATGGCCGCCATGATGTTCGTCTTCGTGACGAACGCCATGATCGCGGTGCCGGAGTATCCGCTGCAGGAGACGGCGCGGCGCCGCGCATCCATCCGGGAAGGGCTGCGCTATGTGCGTGGCAACAGGCCCTACATGATGCTCATCGTCGTGTTCTTGTTCTCCACTTTGGGGGCGGCCATGACGAACAGCCTGTCCTTCTACTTCGTGAAGCATGTGTTGCTGGCGGGGGAGTTGTACGGCCTGTACTTGGCGCCCTATTTCTTGAGCCAGATTGCCGCTGTGCCGTTCTGGCTCTGGCTCTCGCGCAAGGTCGGCAAGCATCGGGCGACCATGGCGGCCATTGGCTGGTATGCGCTGTGGTCTTGCTTCATTCCGCTCATCGCCATCGCGCCGGATGAATGGTTCGATGCGTTTGAGATTCCAGTGATCTTCGCCTTCCTGCCGGCCAACCTTTATGACGGGCTGGTGAACTACTTCGAGGGCATCGACACCGGCAAGTTCTTCTTCTTCATTCTGGTGATGTGCCTCAAGGGCTCCTCCATCGGCGCCTTGGCCGCCCTGCCCAACGCCATGGCCGCGGATGTGGTGGACGTGGACACGGCGCGTACCGGCGAACAACGCGCCGGCGCCTACTTCGCCATTTGGTCCATGACGCGCAAGGCGGCCTATGCCCTCGGCATCTTCATCGGCACCGGGGCGGTGGTCTGGTTGGGCTTCGACGCCAATGCAGACCCGATGAGCGGCACCAACTCTTGGGCCGCGCTGATGTGGCTCGCTTGTTTCTACTCCATCATTCCAGCCATCTTCAAGTTCATCGGCATGCCGATTCTGTGGAAGTACCCCCTCACGGAGGAGAAGGTGCTCGAAGTGCAGGAAGAGATTAAGCAGCAGCGGGCACAGGCAAAGGACAGCGGCAAGGAGACGGGCTGATGGCAGGCATCAGCCGGCGACGGTTTGCCCAAGCCGGCGCCGGCGCGGCGCTCGCAACCTTGAGCAAGGCGCCCAGCGCCGGCGCCGCAGCGGACGCAGCGTTCGCCGCAGATGGCTGGCGCCGGGGCGACCTCGCGCATCTGATTCCCGGCGCCAACCATGAGCGCATCATCGTAAAGTGCTCGTTCCACGCGCCCCGCAAACCACCGCTCTTGCGCATCGGCGGCGAGTTGGCCCGCGCCCGCGCGACGGACACCGAGAGCCGCTACTTCGCCTTTGATATGCCGGGCCTGAAGCCCAACCACGAGTACTCCCTGCAATTAGTGGACCGCGACAATCATCCCTTGGCGGATGCTTGGCCGGTGCGCACCTTCCCGGCGCCGGAAGACCGCCCCAAGTCTGTGCGCCTGCTCGCCTACACCTGCGCCGGCGGGCTGCCCAACTATCCGGGCGTGGCACCCGCCGAACAACCCTTCCTAGCGCTTGCGGCCCGCCAACGATTGCTGGCCCGCGCCCTTTCCTTCGCACCCGCCGCGGCCATCGCCATTGGCGACCATCTGTATTGGGACCAACGCACGCAACTGGATGCGCACCGGGAGGACACGCGCCGCCGGAGCGCCGAACTGTATGGCAGCTTCGGCATGCTCGACCGCAGTTTGCCGGCGCGCGGCACCGCCAACGAAGCGATCATCAAGGCGGCGGTGGAGCCCCAATTCGCACACCTCTACGGCGTGATGCTGCGCTCCACGCCAAGCTATTTCGTTTCAGACGATCACGATTACTACGAGAACGACGAAGCCACCGATCGTTTCGTGACGCTGCCTCCCCATGCCTATCAACTCGCGTTCGCCCGGTTCACGCGGGACTTGTTCATGCCCGAGTTCCTGCCAGACCGGCATCGCCCCACCCTGCTGTCTGGCGCCAATGCCGGCGACCGGGCGCCGGGCATCTCCGAGAGCTTTGGCACGTTTCGCTATGGAGACCTCGCCGAGGCGCTGATCTACGACTGTGCGCGTTTTCTCTCCCTCAAAGGGGACGTCGCCGGGCTGGTGCCGCCCGAGGCGGAGGCGTGGCTGACCGCCCGCGCCGCGGACGAGCGCGTGCGCCATCTCTTCCATGTGCCGTCGCATCCATTCGGCTGGACGGCGGGCAAGTGGCGCGAGTGGTATCCGGATGTTGCGGACGTGGGAGAGGGGGACACGGCGGTGGCGCAGATGCGCGCCGATGGCCGGGAAACGTTCCGCCTCACCACCGCCAAGCGCAAGTTCATGTGGCAGCGCGGCTGGTTCCTGCAGCATCAGCGCCTGCTGGCGAGCCTTGCCGCGCAGCGGCGCCGCGCCGGCGTGGTGCTGTCTGGGGACCTGCACGCCACTGGCCATGCGCTCATCCGATCGAGCGGCGAGTTGTCCCTAGACGCCAACCCGGTGCATGCCATCCTCACCGGGCCACTGGGCACCGGGCGTGGCTGGCCATCCCGCGCGCGGGGCACGCCGCCATTGACGGCCACTGGCTTGGATGTCGAGGCCATTGCCCCGGTGCAGGAAAAGAACGGCTTTGCGCTCTTCGACATCGAGCGGGACGCGGTGACGGCACGGCTCTTCGCATGGCGGCGCGGCGAGCCGGAGGCCGCCATCGACCAGCTAGAGCCGTACCACGTTCACACCATCAAACGGCGCGGTTGACGGGCGGGGAATGCCGAGCCGTCAGCTCAAGTGCTGGCGCACGAACTCCACTTGCGCTTGCGCCATGGCCGCGGCGCACTCGCAAACCCACAGGATGTGCCACGCGCCCTCAAACGCCTGCAGCGTCGCGTTGGGAATGCGGCGATGGGCTTGCTCGGCATGGCTGAACGGCACGTCGCGATCCGCGGTGCCGTGGGTGATCAACGTCGGGCACGCGATCTCCTCCAACGGCAGCGGCGCCGCCTCGATGCCCCGGAACTGCTCCATGTCGTTGTGGAAGCCGGCGCGCCGATCTTCCCAAGGCGTGGTGGCGCCGTTGGTGAGATCCAACACCCACGCCAGGAGGTCAGGAGCGTTGGCGATGCGTCGCGCTTCCGCGGCGCACTCCTTGGGCGACAGCGTGCTCTCTTGAGCCACCATCTGCTTCAAAAGCAGGCCCGGCGCGACGCGCATCATCCACGCTGTGAGACGCGCGCCAGTCGGCGAGAAGATGAGCTCCGCCCACTTGGGGATGTCCGCGGGGAACGCCGCGGACACGGCGCAGGTGAGCAAGAGCGCGGCGGCGCGGCTTGGATGGCGCGCCGCGAACTGCGCCGAGGAGGGGCCACCGCCAGACACTCCGTGTGCAGCCACACGGTCGACCTCCAAGGCATCGAGCAGGGCAGCCGCGGCATCGGCTTGCTCCGCCGCCGTGCGACCGCTGGCGAGCGGCGTGCGCAGGTAGCCAGGGCGGGATAGCGTGATGACGCCGAGGCCCGCGTCCCTGAACGCAGCGCCCATGGATGGCCCGGCATCATGGCCGCCCGGCGTGCCGTGGAACTGCAGCACGAACGGCGCCTCGCCGGTTCGGGCGAACTCCATCGGGCCGCGCGCTGTGGCGACGACTTCCGATGTGGCATGCAACTGCTGAAGGCGCATCTCGCGCCACTTTCCGCTACTCATGGCTTGCACCTCCCCCATGCCGCCAATCGGCGGCGGGGGCCAAGCGCCATGGCCATAGCCAAATCACCGAGCGAGATGGCGAAGGCACAGAGCGTGGCATCCGCAACGGCGCGCCGCGTGCCGAAACGCGCTAGAAGACGAGCCGGCCCAAACTCTCCGCCACGCAGCAAGGCTTCTGCTGGCCTTCCACCTCCACCACCACTTCGTTCATCACCTCGAGCATCCCGCCCTTGATTTCCACGCGCTTCAACGTGCTCTGGGCGCGAATGCGCGCGCCGACCGGCACCGGCGCCGGAAAGCGCACCTTGTCGAAGCCGTAGTTGATGCCGAGCTTCTGCCCGTCAAGGGCAGGGGCGGCCGGCGCTTGCGCGCGCGGCAGGTGCCCCATGATGGAGAGGGTCAAGTGGCCGTGCGCGATGGGCGCGCCGAAAGGGCCGGCTTTCGCCCGGTCCACATCGACGTGGATCCATTGATGGTCCATCGTCACATCGGCGAAGTGGTTAATGCGCTCTTGATCCACCTCGAACCATTCGGTCGGCGGCCCAGACTCGCCGATGCGCGCGGTCATCGTTTCAAGAGCAGCTGCAAGGTTCTCGTTCATGCCCCGTTCCCCTCCCCATCGGGTTTCCGTTACGCTTTGAGGCATGGTAACGCAAGACTACGATGAGCGCGTTTACGCCGGCGTGCTCGGCAAGATCATCGGCGTCTATCTTGGCCGCCCCTTCGAGGGGTGGACCAACGCCCGCATCGAACGCGAGCTGGGCGAGATCGACTACTACGTGCATGACCGCCTCGGCGTGCGCCTCATCGTCACGGACGACGACATCGCCGGCACCTTCACGTTCATCCGCGCCTTGGAGGATTACGGCTGCGATGCCGACATCACCCCGGCGCAGATCGGCCAGACCTGGCTCAACTACCTCATCGAGAATCGCACCATCCTGTGGTGGGGCGGCCTCGGCAACTCTACTGAACACACGGCCTATCTGCGCTTGAAGGCCGGCATCGAGGCGCCGCGCAGCGGCAGCGCGGCGCTGAACGGCAAGGTGGTGGCGGAGCAGATCGGCGCGCAGATCTTCATCGACGGCTGGGCCATGGTGTGCCCTGGCGACCCGGAGCGCGCCGCAGATTTCGCGCGCCGCGCCGGCAGCGTTTCCCACGATGGCGAAGCCGTCCACGGCGCGCGACTGCTCGCCGCGATGGAGGCCCAAGCGTTCGTTGAGGACGACATCGACAAGCTGTTGGACACCGGCGTCGCCTTCGTGCCGGCGGACAGCGTGATCCGACGCATGATCGACGACATCCGCGGCTGGCACGCCGGCGCCGGCGATGATTGGCGCGCCACCTTCCGCAACATCCAAGATCGCTACGGCTACGACAAGTACGGCGGCAACTGCCACATCGTGCCGAACCACGGCCTCATCGCCTTGGCGCTGCTGCACGGCGACGGCGACTTCGGTAAGTCGTTGAAGATCGTCAACACCGCCGGGTGGGACACAGACTGCAACTCCGGCAACTTGGGGTGCCTGATGGGGATTCGGGGCGGCTTGGCTGGCTTGGATGCCGATGCGGACTGGCGCGGCCCCATCGCCGACATCTGCTATCTGCCAAGCGCGGACAGCGGCGGCGCCATCAGCGACGCCGTAGGCGAAGCCGCGCGCATCGCTCGCATGGGGCGGCGCTTGGCCAATGCCCCAACCGCCGCGCCCAAGGACGGCGCCCGCTTCCATTTCAGCCATCCGGGAGCCGTGCAGGGGTTTCAAGGAGAAGGCTGCGTAGTCCGCAACGCCGAGGCCCCCGGCGGCGCGCGGGCGCTGGCCATCGAGTTCGAAGCGCTCCAAGGCGACACGGTGCGCGCCACCACTGCCACGTTCATCGACTCGCTTACAACGGCGCAGTACTTCGACGGGCGCGGCTACGCGCTGGCGGCAAGCCCCACCTTGAACCCAGGGCAAACCGTCACCGCGCGGGCGATGCCGGCGCCGGGGACGCAGAGCGCGTTGGAAGCAGCCCTGTGCGTGCGCGTCTTTGACGGCGAGGACGCCCTGACGACCTTGCGCGGCCCCGCCGAGCGGGTCGAAGGCAGCGCTTGGACGCACTTCAGTTGGCGCGTTCCCGACACCGGCGGACACCCGATTGCGGCGGTGGGCTTGGAGATCACCGCCACCGAACACGCCGGAGCATTGTTGCTGGACCGTTTGACATGGCACGGCGCCCCGCAAGTGACGCTCAGCAGCACCAGCGGCAAGATGTGGCGGCGCGCTTGGGTGCGAGGCGTGGACCAAGTGTGGGCGACTCCCCGGGAGAGCTTCCGCCTCATCCACAACCGCGGCACCGGCCTCTTGTTCTACGGCACCCGGGACTGGCGGGATTATCGCGTCAGCGCGGACATCACGCCCCATCTGGCCCGTCGCTTCGGCCTCGTCGCCCGCGCCCAAGGGATGCGACGCTACTACGCGCTGACGCTGACGAGCGAGAACAAGCTCATGCTCGTGCGCGAGTTGGACGGCACCACTACGCTGGCCGAAGCCGATTGCGAGCTGGACCTCTACGCGACGCACCGCTTCGAGTTGACGGTGGCGGGAGACACCATCTCCGCGCGCCTGAACGACACGATTGAACTGAGCGCCAAAGACCCCGCCCTGAGCGAAGGCGGCATCGCGCTGCTGATCGAGGAAGGCCGCGCAGCCACGCAAGCCGTGACCGTGGCGCCCGTCGAGGCGGCGTCACAAACAATCGAAGGCGCACCTTCCATCAGCCGATGATCGAGCCGTCAAGCCTCCACAGCCAAGTAGTCGCGCATCTCCTCGATCGGTGCTATGACCGGCCCTTGATCCCGAACCTCTTCCGCGGCGAGTACGTCGAGGCGATGGTGCTGCACCTCCTCGGCGTCGACGATTGGATGCAGACGGATCCATGGGCCAGTTACGACTTGGTGCGCCGCGGCGACGGCGCTCGAGGCGAAGTGAAGCAATCCGCCGTCTTGCAGTCTTGGCACAAGGACGTGCCGGCCAGCAAAGGCGGGCCGACCTTCTCCATCGCCCCGCGCCCGACTGGGCGGCGCGTGGCGGACTTCTACATCTTCGCGTTGCATGACATCGAAGACCCGGAAGTCGCCGATCATCGGCAAGCGTCCCAGTGGCAGTTCTTCGTCGTCAGCGAAGCTGCCCTCACCGCCCAAGTTGGCCGCCAAAAGACGATCGGCCTCAAAGCGCTGGCCGAATTGGCCGAAAGCGTCGATGACGGCCAACTCGCGGCGACAGTGGCGCGAGTGGTCCCGCTGTGGTCGCTGTAGAGATGCGGAAGGAAGGGCATCGGCGTAGTGCCTAGCGTTGCAATTGCGACGCTTTTCGGTAGGTTAAGCGCACGGTCGCGCTAGGGTTGGGGAGCTCGGCCTAGGGGCCTAGAGGGGGAGGAGTAATGACGGCACAGCCAGACGACGCCACGTTGTTGGACATCCATGAGCGCATGACGCGCATCCGCATCTTCGAGACGGAAGCGGGCAAGCTGATGGAAGACGGCAAGATTCCCGGCGCCCTGCATCTCTATGTGGGCCAGGAAGCGGTGGCCGCTGGCGTGATGGCGCACCTCTCCAACGCAGACTGGATCACCAGCACCCATCGCGGCCACGGCCACCTCATCGCCAAGGGCGGTGAGTTCGGGCGCATGTTCGCGGAGTTGTTCGGCCGCTCAGACGGTTACTGCAAGGGCAAGGGCGGCAGCATGCACATCTCCAACATGGAGCTGGGCATGCTGGGCGCCAACGGCATCGTCGGCGCCGGCCCGCCCATCGCGGTCGGCGCGGCGTTCTCGTGCCGTTTCAAGCAGACACGCAACGTCGCCGTCACCTTCTTCGGCGACGGCGCCAGCAACGAAGGTTCCTTCCACGAGGCCGCAAACATGGCGGCGCTCTACAAGCTGCCCATCGTCTTCGTCTGCGAAAACAATGGCTATGGCGAGTACACGCCGCAGGCCAACCACCAAGCCGTGGTGGACGTGGCGGACCGCGCGCCCGGCTATGGCATGCCCGGCGCTGTCGTGGACGGCATGGACGCGGTGGCGGTGTACGAGGCCGCGGGAGTGGCCTTGGAGCGGGCCCGGGACGGCGCCGGCCCCACGCTCCTGGAGTGCAAAACCTACCGCTTCTTCGACCATGTGGGAGTGCGCGGCATGGGCCTCTCCTATCGCACGGACGAAGAACTGGCCGAGTGGCAGCAGCGCGACCCGATCGTGCTGTTCGAGCAGCGCTTGGCAGAGCTCGGCGTGCTCGACCCCGGCGCCGCCCTCGCCGTGCGCGACGCGGTGGCCGCGCAGGTGCAGGCCGGCATCGAGTTCGCCGAAGCGAGCCCGATGCCAGACCCAGCGGTTCTGCTCGACGACGTGTATGCGTGATGGAGGTTTGAGGGATGGCCGAAGCTGAAGCGGTGCCGGCGGTGCGTGAACTCACCTACGTTCGCGCCATCAACGAGGCGGTGCGCCTAGTGCTCGCCGAGCAATCCACCGCCTTCGTGGCCGGCGAAGATGTGGCCGGCGCCGGCAGCGTGTTCGGCTACTACGCAGGGTTGCTCGAGGAGTTCGGCCCCGAGCGCGTGTTCGACACGCCCATCAGCGAAGAGGGCATCGTGGGGCTTGGCGTGGGCGCCGCGGCCACGGGCCTGCGCCCCGTCATCGACATCATGTTCATGGACTTCATGGGCGAGTGCATGGACGAGATCACCAATCAGATGGCGAAGATGCGCTACATGTTTGGCGGCGCCGCCACACTGCCCATCACCCTGCTCACCATGTCCGGCGCCGGCATGAACATGGCCGCGCAGCACTCGCAGAGCCTTGAGGCGTGGCTGTGCCATCTGCCGGGCCTGAAGGTGGTGATGCCGGCCACGCCCTATGACGCCAAGGGCCTCATCATCGCTGCGGCGCGGGACGACAACCCGGTGATCGTCGCGCTCAACAAGATGTCGCTGCGGTTCAAGGGCGAGGTGCCAGAGGCGGCCTATGAAGTGCCCATCGGCGCCGCGAACATCGTCCGGCGCGGCGAGAACTTCACCATCGTCACCTACAGCCGCATGGTGCATGAAGCGCTGCAGGCCGCGCAGGAACTCGCCGAGCTGGGCGTGGACGCGGAGATCATCGACCTGCGCTCCCTGCAGCCGCTGGATTCAGAAACGGTGCTCGCCTCCGTCCGGAAGACCCATCGCGCCATGGTGGTACACGAAGCGGTGCGGTTTGGCGGCTTGGGCGGCGAAATCGCCGCGCAAATCCAAGAACACGCCTTTGATGATTTGGACGCGCCGGTGGGACGGGTGGGGGCGCCGTTTTCGCCCGTTCCGTTCAGCCCGCAACTTGAAAAGAGTTATGTGCCGAACGCCGCGAAAATCGTCGCGGAAGCGCGGCGCCTGCTCGGCGCATGACCGTCGCCGACGCCGGGCGGACCACGACAAACCAAGGCATCTTGGAACGCCTTCCCAAAAGCGGGGCTGCGCCGCGTCCAATCGGCATTGTCGCCAATCCTGCCTCCGGCAAAGACATCCGCCGCCTTGCGACGCGCGCCTCGGTGTTCGACACGCAAGAAAAGCGTGCCATCGTGACGCGCTGCCTCATCGGCATCCGGCGCACGGCGCCCTGCCCCATCCACTACTTCAACGACGCACACGGCATCGCGGAGAGCGCTCTGCAAAGTGTGGGGCTTGCCGGGGCGCGGTTGCCCGTCGCGGCCACCGGCGACGCCGACGACACCACCCGCGCCGCGGCGGCGATGCAGAGCGCTGGTTGTGGCGCGGCCATCGTGCTCGGCGGCGACGGCACCCAACGGGCATTCGCCAAGGGCTGGCGCGACGCCCCGCTCATCGCGCTCGCCACGGGCACCAACAACGCCTTCCCGCAAACGGTGGAAGCGACGGTGGCCGGAATGGCCGCGGCGCTGGTCGCTGCCGGCGTCACGCCGCTCGCGGACGTGGCGAGACGCGCGAAGTCGATCCATGTTGACGTCGATGGCGAGCAGGATGTGGCGTTGATCGACGTTGCGATGACGACAGATCGCTTCGCCGGCGCCCGCGCATTGCTCGACGCGGGCCGCTTGCGCTGGGCGCTCTTGACGCGCGCCAGCCCAGCCGGCGTTGGCCTCGCCAGCGTTGGCGGCATGTTGCGGGCATTCACGGACACCGACGACGACGGCCTCGCCATTCAGTTCGCCGCACCCGGCCACCCCGTGCGCTGGCGCATCCGCGCCGTCACCGCTCCCGGCAGGCTGGAAGACATCGACGTGGCCGCGGCGCGGCGCGTGGCGCTGAACGAGCGCATCACCATGACGGGTACTGGGGCGCTCGCCTTCGATGGCGAGCGCGAGCGGACGCTGACACGCAGCAGCCGAGTACACATGACTGTGCGCCGCGACGGCCCCCAAGTCATCGACATTGCGCGCGCACTGGCCGCGCTCAAGGTGCCGGACGAGTTGATGGAGATTCCCGATGCCGTCTGAGATCTACCTCGTCAAGGTGGGCATGACCATGACGGAAGGCACCGTCGAGGAGTGGTACGTGCAAGACGGCGACCAAGTGGCGCCCGGAGACCTGCTCTATCGCCTCGAAACGGAAAAGGTCAACCTAGACGTGGACGCGGAAACGCAGGGCACCGTCAAGCAACTGGCCGCCGCCGGCGACACGTTGGCGCCCGGCGACGTCATCGGCTTCATCTACGCGCCCGGCGAGGCCATCCCGCAAACGCTGCCGGCCGCGACGCCGCGCCGCCAAGATGACGCCGCCACGGTGCAAGACAGGCCGCAGCCACCCGGTGCCGCCGCGCAACCCGCGGTCGCCGCGGCCGCGCCCCAAGCGGCCGATCGCCGCCGCCCAGCCTCGCCGGCGGCGCGCAAGTTGGCGCAAGAACTCGGCGTAAACCTAGACGCCGTGGCCGGCACCAGCCCGCGCGGGCGCATCACGCGAGAAGACGTCGAGCAGGCGGCCGCCGCGACGAGCCAACCCGCCCCCGCCACTGCCGCCGCGCCAGCAGGAACCCCGCTCAAAAGAATGCGCAAGACCATCGCGGAGCGGATGCACGCGAGCCTGACGCAAACCGCGCAGCTCACCATCCACATGGAGGCGGTGATGGACGAAGCCATCAAGCTGCGCGCCCAGCTCGCCACCGAGTGGCGCGACGATGGCGTGAAGGTGGGTTACACGGATCTGGTCATGCTGGCCGCGGCCCGCTCGCTCAAGCGCCACCCGCGCATGAACGCCGCCCTCATCGGCGACGCCATCGTCGCCTCCGAAGCGGTGAACGTCGGCATGGCGGTGGCGTTGGACGAGGGCCTCGTCGTGCCAGTCATCCAAGATGCCGCGAACAAACCGCTGAAGGACATCGCCCGCGCCTCGGCCGCGCTGGCGGAGCGGGCCCGCGCTGGCGCCTTGGCGCTTGCAGACGTGCAGGGCGGCACGTTCACGGTCACGTCCCTTGGCATGTTCGACGTCGATGGCTTCACGCCCATCCTGAACGCGCCGCAAACCGGCATCCTCGGCGTGGGCCGGCTCTACGACGGCGTGGGCTGGAACGGCGAAGTGCCACGCAAGCGCCAGTGCATGACGCTCTCGCTCACTTGGGACCACCGCGTGTTGGACGGCGCCCCGGCGGCGACGTTCCTCGCCTGCGTGCGAGACTATTTGGAAGCGCCCTATCGCTTGCTGGCGTAGCCCCAGCGCCCAAACTCACTCCAACTCAGCGGCCTTGCTCGCCTCCGCGGCGCGCAACGCATCCAGATTGAGGTCTATCTTCGCCTGCGCCGACCACTGCGCCTGTTCCGAGTTCACCGCGTTCACCGGCTCAAACTGCGACAGCAAGCCAATGCGACGCCGGGCGCTGAACACCTTCAGCGAACGGCCGACGATTTCCCACTGGAAGCCGCCGTAAACCCCACTGTATTCATTCATGCCCACAGGCCCGCCCTGCCCGCCCGCAATTCCTGCTAAGCGCCCGCGGGCGGCAGCCGATCCAAGTCTTGAAGCGTCTCATCGAGCATCTCCAAACCGCACAGTGTGTGGATGGCGCCGACGGTGTTCTGCAACAAGTCAGCAAGAAGGCGATATTCCGTCGATGAGCACTCGTCATCGTGATGGGTCACGCGGAACGCTGGCTCAAGCAGCTCCGCCAGTTCGCTGGTGTTGCGCTCCGGCACCAGCCGGTCGAACTCCGAGTGATAAAGGTGAATGTGGGCGGCATTCGCCGGCAGGGCCGCGCCCAAGTCCACGAGGTTGGTGAAGGAGTTGAGCTGCAGCAGCGCCTTCGCGTTGTCGAAGCGGCTGTCGGCTTCGAGCATGCCACGCAAGAAGTCTTGCGTGAGTGCGCCGTCCACCAACACATCCTCCTCTGCCAAGCCGATGTTGGTGTAAGCCAGGAAGGCGGGCACCGCCCGGCCAATGACATAGGTGCGGATGGCGTCTCGCCCGACGTCTCGGCACCAGCGGTTGCCGTCGCAACGGCCGGCGAGGGCTTCAAGGGCACCGATCACAGTCTGATACAGGTTGTGCGGCGCCCCGCCGCTGTAAAGTTCGCGCACTGATGCGCCCACCTCCGCGGTGTGCAACGCAAGCCAAACCGCCAAGGCGCTGTGGCCACCCTGCGAGTAACCGATGATGGAGAGGTCTGCAGGGCCTTCCGCGGGCAGAAACTGGCTGTAGTCCTCGCTGGCAAGCACAATCCGCAACAGGTCCACGCTGTTGTTGGCGACGCGATTGCCAATCAGGTACGTCTCTGGCCCACTCCGTTGCCCGCCCCGCCCCCAGTTGTCTGGGGCGATCACCAAGTGCCCGCGCCCGGCCAACATCGCGGCGAGCATGAACCAAGAATCCGTGCTCTCCAAGCTGCTTGGCGTGGAGCCAGTGGCGTGGCTCAAGAGAATCACCCGGCTCTTGCGCGTGAAACTGCCCAACCCAGCATCGGGCATGGCGATGAGGCCGGTGAGCTGGGCATCCGGTTCGCCGCGTGGGGTGCGCGATGCATACGCGACGCGTTGCGCGACCACATCATAGGCGGCATTTGGGTTCGCGAGTTCACCCCAAGCGCGTTCCGCAATGTCCCCGATGCCGGCGAGAATGGCGGCCGTGACGTCCGCGCCAAGGTCTTCAAGCTGTTGCGCCAAGGCCCCCGACACATAGGTGTCGAACAGCTCGTTCACCGCTTGGCGCGGCAAGGATCGCGCCTCCTGCACAACGAGCGACGCCGGCCCAGGGTCTGCGCCAGTGGCGAACCGCAACTCGGCGCGATAGCGCCCATCGCCATCCTCAATGGCCAACTCATGTGCGGCAAGCGGCGCCAGTTCGCAGCGCAGATGATGCTCCATGAGCTGCTGCGTTGCAGTGCCGCTCAAGCCCGCGACGGCGCGCCGCAACGTCACGCCGCTCGGCCGGCAGTCTCCACTTGGGGAGAACGCCAGCCCCGCCGGCGCCAAGTGGGCGACGCTGATGTTCGCGGCGCCCGGCGCCACGGTGGCGCCCGACGCCGGCACGGAATCCAACACGCCGAGCGTCTCGAGGGCCGCCTGCGGCAGCGGCAAGGAACGCGAGGGCGCGGGGGGCACGGGCCGCTCCGCCGGCGCCGAAGTGGCCTCTCCACCGCCGCACGCCGCCGCCAACGCGAGGCTCGGCGCGAAGACGAGCATGGGCCACCGCCTCCCCAAGCCGCCCACGCGCCAGCGCGCCATCCGTGACCGAGGCGCCATCACTCCTCGCGTTTCTCGCCCGGCCGCGCCAGCCGGGACAACGCCACGCCAACCTCGAACAGCACCCAGGTCGGCAGCGCGAGCAGGAGTTGCGAGATGACGTCCGGCGGCGTCAGCAGCATCGCAATGATGAAACATCCGACAATGACGTAGGGACGCTTGCGCGCCATGCCCTGCGGCGTCGCTAGGCCAGAAAGCGCCAGCAAAAAGGTGGCGACGGGCACCTCAAAGGCCACGCCAAAGGCAAAGAACATCTTCAGCACGAAATCCAGGTAACGATTGATGTCCGTCATCATCGTCACCCCCTCGGGAGTGACGCCAGAGAAGAACTGAAACACCAGCGGAAACACCGCGTAATACGCAAACGCCATGCCGAGGTAGAAAAGCAGGATGCTCGATGCAAGCAGCGGCAGCGCGAAGCGCTTTTCGCGCAGATACAGCCCCGGCGCCACGAAACCCCAAGCCTGATGCAATAGATAGGGGATGGCTGCGAAGAACGATGTGAAGGCGGCCAGCTTGAACGGCGTGAGGAACGGCGACGCCACTTCCGTCGCAATCATGTTGCCGCCGGGCAGGTGAGTCATCAGCGGCGCGGCAACAAACTCGTAGATGTCGTTGGCGAAATAGTAGATGGGGAAGAACAGCACGCCCACCGCCAAGAGCGCCCGCAAGAGCCGCGAGCGCAGCTCCAACAGGTGATCGAGGAAGGGCATCTCATGCTGATCGACCGCGGCGTCGTGCGCCTGGGGATCGACCGGGGCAACCGCTTTGCCGGCCCGCTTCATGCCCTCGGGTCGGCGTTCCAAGCCTCCGTCGCTCGGGCAGCCGTCGCGGCTTGCTGCGCCGCGTCGCTCGCTTGGCGCGTGGGCGTGGCCTCGGCGGCGTCCGCCGCGTTCGGGGTTGGGCTAGGCGGCGGCGCCAGCGGTGCATCCGGTTCCACTACCTGCGCCCCGACGGGGCCCTCGGACGCGGTAGTGAGCGGTTCGCGGAGATCGTTGCGCAATCCCTGCACGTCGCGCTCGATGTCCTGCATCTGCTCCATCACCGCTTCGTTGTGCAGTTGGCGGCGCACTTCATCCATGCCGATCTCGCGCTCGACCTCCACCTTCACCCGGGCGAAGCTGCGCCGCATGCGGCCGATCCAAAGCCCCAATGTGCGCAGGGTTTCCGGCAGGCGCTGCGGGCCGAGCACCAGCAGCGCGACCACGCTGACCAGCGCGAGTTCCGGAAAGCCAATGTCAAACATTCGCGCCCGGTTTCGCCTTCACGCTCGCCTGCCCTTCAATGACGCCATCGTCGCCAATGGTGCGGGCGTCGTCGCTGCCGGCCTTCTCCTCGTCCTTCACCGCGGAGCGAAAGCCCTTGATGGCAGACCCCAAGTCTCCCCCCAAGGTCTTCAGGCGCCGCGGCCCAAAGAGCAGCAGCACGATGGCCAAGACGATCAGAAGCTCCCAAACGCTCAATCCGAACATGGGGCACCTCCACATGTCGATGACCGCCCATTATACGCGCCGCCCAAGTTGCCGGTTCGCGCCGCCGGCGCGGCAGCCCTCAGCCACGCCCGGCCAGCAGGACGCCAATGACGATGGCACCGGCCCCGGCCAGCACCGTCGGCTCAACGGCCGTGGCCGCCGCCGAACGCCACAACAGCCCTAGCCCAGCAAGGGCCAACGCCGCGCCGGCCAATTGCCGCCAGCGCACCCCCCGGCGCCGGGTGTCCAAGGCGCGGGTCAGGGCGCGCATCGCGTCGCGCTGCTCGGCCGCCGCGCGATCCATATCGCCGAAGCGGGTGCCCGCCGCGGCCAGCAACTCCGGCAACCGCGGCAACTGATCGATCAACGCCGGCGCCTGTTCGAGCAGCCCCCGCGCGATGGCCAGCGGCCCGTATCGCTGCGCCATCCAGCGATCCATGAAGGGCTTTGCCGTGTGCCAGAGGTCCAAGTCCGGATAGAGTTGGCGTCCCAAGCCCTCCACATTGAGCAGCGTCTTTTGCAGCAGCACGAGTTGCGGCTGCACTTCCATCTCGAAGCGGCGCGCCGTGCGGAAGAGCGCCACCAGGAAGTGGCCGAAGGAGATGTCTTTCAGTGGCCGCTGGAAAATCGGCTCGCAGAGCTGGCGGATGACCGCCTCGAAGGCGCCCACGTCCGTGCCCGCAGGGATCCAACCCGATTCGACATGCAGGCGCGCCACGCGGGCATAGTCTTGATTGAAGAACGCGGCGATGTTCTTGGCCAGATAGGCTTGGTCCGCCTCTGTGAGGCGCCCGATGATGGCGCAATCGACAGCGATGTAGCTAGGGTTCGCGGCATCGGTGACATCCACGAAAATGTTGCCTGGATGCATGTCCGCATGGAAAAAGTTGTCTTCAAACACCTGCGTGAAGAACGTCTCCACGCCTCGCTCCGCGAGTTTGCGCATGTCGGCGCCGCGCGCGCGCAGCGTTTCGACGTCCGCAATGGGCACGCCGTACACCCGCTCCATCACCAACACGTCTTCGAAGCAGTAGTCCCAATGCACGCGCGGCGCGTAGAGCAGCGGCGACGCCGCGAAGTTGCGCCGCAGCGTGGCGGTGTTCGCCGCTTCGAGCAGCAGGTTCAGCTCATCGAAGATAGTGCGCTCGTAGTCCGCCACCAATTGCTCGAGGTGCAACCGGCGCGCCTCCTTGGACAACCGCTCCAACAGCCGAGCGATGGCGTAGAGGAGCGCCAAGTCATTGGCAATCACGTGCTCCACGCCGGGGCGGATCACTTTCACCACCACCTCTTCGCCGGTTGGCAGCGTCGCGGCGTGAACCTGCGCCAAGGACGCGGAGGCGAGCGGCGTCTCCTCAAAGGTGGCGAACACTTGGCCGATGGAGCGCCCAGCGTGGCCTTCGATGCGCGCCACCGCGAGGGCCGCCGCGAATGGCGGCACCTGGTCCTGCAGCAGCGCGAGTTCGTCGGCGTAGTCTGTGGGCAGCAGGTCGCGCCGGGTGGACAGCACTTGGCCGAACTTCACGAACACCGGGCCCAGTTCTTCCAAGGCCTCGCGCAAGCGCCGCGCCGGCGAGGCCGACGCCGCCGGCAGCAAGCGCCAGGGCAGCATCCGCACCAACCGGCGGCGCGGCGCCAGCGCCACCGCGATGTCATCCAAACGGTGCTTGGCGACGGTCCAGACGATCTTGGCGAAACGGCGGACGCGCTTCACTTCACGCCCCGGTGCAAGGCGACCACGCCGCCGAGCAGCCGGTCTCCCCGCACGGCGGAGAAGCCGGCGTCCTCGATCATTTGCGTCAAGGCGGGAGCGCTTGGGTGGCGGGCGATGGACTCAACCAGATAGCGGTAGGGCGCTGCGTCCCCGGCCACCAAGCGGCCAGCGAGCGGCCAAGCGCTCTGGCACACGTTGTAGGCGGCGCGCAGCGGGCGGTTCGGCGGCGTCGAGAACTCCAGCACCACCAACGCGCCCTGCGGCCGCAGCACACGGCGCATCTCGCGCAAACCGGCTTCCTTGTCTGTCAGGTTGCGCAGGCCAAAGGCGATGACCACGCAGTCGAACGCATCGTCCCCGAAGGGCAGGCGCTCCGCGTCGCCACGCACGGTGGCCACGTTGACGAGGCCGGCGTTGAGCAGACGGTCGCGTCCGATGCCCAACATGCTGGCATTGACGTCGCACAGCACCACTTGGCCGTCCGCGCCCACCACCGGCGACAAACGCCGTGCCATGTCGCCGGTGCCGCCGGCTAGATCCAATGCCCGGCCGCCACGGCGCAACCCCGTCGCTTCAACCGCGATGCGCTTCAGGATGCGATGGCTGCCAAGCGACATGACATCGTTCATCACGTCGTAACGCCGCGCCACGGCGTCGAACACTCCCGCCACCCGCGCCGTCTTTTCCTCTGGCGTCACCGCCTCATGGCCGAAATCGACGGTTTTGCCAGCCATCTTGCGCTCGTCCGGCGCACTCACCGCGGCGTGGGCGGCGTCCACTGGCCCACCGGGATGGTCGGCAGGCGCGAGGCGTTGGCCGCCTCCAACTCGGCGAGGTACGCCTGCCAACGTTCTTCGCGCCGCTCATGCAGCTCCCGAAGGAATCCCCAAGAGTAGAGGCCGGTGTCGTGGCCGTCATCGAAGGTGATGCGGATGGCGTAGTTGCCCACCGCCTCCACCTTGTCGATGCCGACATGCTTCTTGCCAGTTTGCAGGACACGCTCGGCGTCCGAGTGGCCGCGCACCTCCGCCGACGGCGAGTACACTCGCAGCAGCTCGGCGCTCAGCACCGCCTGCTCGCCGTCGCCGTACTCGATGGCCAAGGCGCGGGATTCGCTGCGGTAGACGAGGTTGACTGGCTTGGCGGATGCGGCGTTCACAGGATGTAGCGCGACAGGTCTTGGTCTCGGGCGATGTCGCCGAGGCGCGTGTTCACATAGTCTGCATCCACCGTGAACTCGCGCTCGGCCGTGCAGCCGGCCGCCTCGAAGGACGCTTCGTCCAGCAGCCGCTCAAGCACCGTGTGCAGGCGGCGAGCGCCGATGTTCTCCGTGTGCTCGTTCACTTCCCATGAGATTTCCGCGATGCGCTTGACGGCCGCAGGGGTGAAGCGCAGCACCACGCCCTCTGTCTTCAACAGCGCCCGGTACTGCTCCGTCAACGAGGCGTCCGGCTCTTCCAAAATGCGCTCGAAATCGGCTGGGCCGAGCGCGGCCAGCTCGACGCGAATGGGCAGGCGCCCCTGCAGCTCGGGGATGAGGTCTGAAGGCTTAGCCAGATGAAAGGCGCCCGATGCAATGAACAGAATGTGGTCTGTGCGCACCATGCCGTAGCGCGTCGAGACGGTGCAGCCCTCGATGAGGGGCAGCAGGTCTCGCTGCACGCCCTCCCGGGAGACATCGGCGCCATGCGCCTCGGCGCGCCGCGCCACTTTGTCCAGTTCGTCCAAGAAGACGATGCCGGTCTGCTCCACGGCGTCGATGGCGTGCGTCTTGATCTCATCTTCGTTCACCAGCTTCAGCGCCTCCTCTTCCCGGAGGCGCCGGCGCGCGTCGCGCACCCGCAAGCGCACAGACTTCTTGCGGCTGCCGGCGATGTTGGAAAACATGTCCTGCAGCTGGCTCGTCATCTCCTCCATGCCCGGCGGCGTCATGATTTCGACGCCCATGGACGCGGCATCCACCTCCAACTCCACCTCGCGGTCATCCAATTCCCCGGCGCGCAGTTTGTCGCGCAGGAACTGTCGCGCCTCGGTGCCATCACCCTCAGCGGCGCCGCGGGATTTCGGCAGCATGGCATCCAGCAGCCGGTCTTCCGCGGCGGCGTCGGCGCGCTCCTGCACTTCCTCCAACTGCTCGTCGCGCAGCATCTTCACGGCCACATCGGTCAGATCTCGGACGATGGATTCCACATCCCGCCCGACATAGCCCACTTCAGTGAACTTGGTGGCTTCCACTTTGATGAACGGCGCCCCGGCGAGGCGCGCGAGGCGGCGGGCAATTTCCGTCTTGCCGACGCCGGTGGGGCCGATCATCAGGATGTTCTTCGGCGTCACCTCCTCACGCAACGGGTCGGGCAGCTGCATCCGCCGCCAGCGATTGCGCAAGGCGATGGCAACGGCCCGCTTCGCCGCGTCTTGGCCGACGATGTGCTTGTCCAGTTCGCGGACGATCTCCTTCGGGGTCATGATGCTCATGGGGCGGTCAGCGCCTCGACCGTGACGTTGTGGTTGGTGTAGATGCAGATTTCGGCGGCAATGGCGAGGCTCTTGCGAACGATCTCCTCCGCGGTGAGTTCTGAGTTGGCGAGCAGCGCCCGCCCGGCCGCTTGGGCGTAGCCGCCCCCAGAGCCGATGGCGATCAGGCCGCCTTCGGGTTCGATCACGTCCCCATTGCCGCTGATGAGCAGCGACGCGGTGGCGTCGGCCACCGCCAGCATCGCCTCAAGGCGGCGCAGCACCCGGTCTGAGCGCCACTCTTTGGCGAGTTCCACGGCAGCGCGGATGAGGTTGCCTTGATACTTGTCCAGCATGCCTTCGAAGCGCTCGAACAGCGTGAAGGCGTCCGCGGTGCCGCCGGCGAAGCCGGCAAGCACCTGCTCCTGGTGCAAGCGGCGCACCTTTCTGGCGTTGCCCTTGATCACCGTGGCGCCGAAGGACACTTGGCCATCGCCGCCCATGGCCACGGCGTCGCCGCGCCGCACGCAAAGGATGGTCGTACCGCTGAATTGCCGCAATGTGTGGCCTCCCCTTGGCACGTTGTGACTGCGGTTCGTCGCCCTTGGGAACGCTCGAACCACTCGCTCATCTCAAACGCCGACTGGGCGCCCCACGCTCAGCATAGCGCTGCGCAGCGGCGCGCAATCAACCGCGGCGCGCAGCGCGCTCAAGCAGGATTGGCGCGATTTGCCGCGCCTGCAGTTCGCCCATGACGCGGCGGGTCTCCGCCATGGTCGGAAACGGCCCGACAATCACCCGGTACAGCACGCCATCTTCCACGCCAATCGACTTCGTTTGCGCCTGCATCCCAGACAAAATCAGCTCTGCCCGCCGCTGTTCCGCCGCCCCTGCCTCGCGGAACGCGCCGACTTGCAGCAGGTACTCCGTGCGCGTCGGCGCCGCAGGTGCCGGCGTCGGCGATTGCGCTGGAGCGTCGGTGGCCGGTGCGCTCGCCGCAACGCCACCAGCACTAGGCGCTGGCGGCGGTGGCGGCACGGGGCCAACCCGCTCGCTCGGCAAACGTTCCCAGAACTCGAAACTCACTGGCGCTGGCGTCACCGTCGCCACTGGCGGCGCATCGGGCGACGGCGTCGCGGCACCTTCCAATTGCAGCGCAACGAGCGCAGCGACGGTCGCGATGGCGCCCACGGCGAGGCCGCCGACGAACGATGCCAAGCTGAACCCGCCACCCTTGCTAGCCGCGGACGGTCTTGCCGCAGACGCCGGCTCACGGGAACGGGCCTTACGTCCCCCGGCGCGACGATTCTGAGACCTCGGCATGGGCATGGATTTTACACCCAACCAGCCTTGGCATCCCCGCCGGCGGCGCCTGCGGGACGCTCAAAACACGTCGTAAGGATCCACGTCGATGGACCAACGCACGTTCGGCGCCCGGATGTCCGCCGCCGCAAGGGCTGCGAGCGCGGTGCGCAAGGGACGGCGCCGCGGCGCGATGGCGAGGCATTGGTGGCGATGGCGCCCGCCCCGGCGCGCCAGCGGCGATGGCGCCGGCCCCGTCACCTCAATGGCGCCGGCAGACTCCGGCACAGCGCGCAGCGTGGCCACCACCCGGCGCAACAACGCCTCGGCGGCAGCGCTGTCCGCGCTCTCGGCGCGCACCACGGCCATGGCAGCGAAAGGGGGCAACCCCGCGTCCGAACGGTCTGCAAGCTCGGCCGCCGCGAATCCGGCATAGCCCGATTGAATGAGGGCCAAGAGGTTCGGGTTATCTGGGTGATGGGTCTGAATCCATACCTCGCCGGCGCGAGCGCCCCGCCCGGCGCGGCCGGCCACTTGGATGATGGTCTGCGCCGTGCGTTCGGCGCCGCGGTAGTCCGGCGACAGAAAGCCGCTGTCTGCATCGAGCACAGCCACTAACGTGACACCGGGCAGGTGATGCCCCTTGGCGAGCATCTGCGTGCCTACCAGAATGGCCGGCCGGCCATCGCTCAAGGCTTGCAGCCGCCGCTCGATCTGCGCAGGGCTCCGCGTGGTGTCCCGATCGATGCGGTAGAGCGGCACGTCGGCGAAGCGTTCCGCGAGGCCGCTCTCCACCCGCTGCGTGCCGATGCCCACCGCAAGCAGCGCCTCGCCGCCGCAGTCTGAGCATTTTGCCGGGCGGCGATAGCTGCGGCCACAGTGATGACAGCGGAGGCGGGTGGCGGGATGGCGCAGCGGGTCGGTGGCCGCAGCACATTGCCCTCCTGCCGCGCCGCCCTGCCCCGGCTGTGACTGCTTCTCACCACTAGCCTCCCAGCCGGCGGCCGGCGCAACCGCGCGGGGGCCGTGCATGGTGAGCCTCGCGTCGCAGTCCGCGCAGCGGGCCTGCCAGCCACAGTCTGTGCAGAGGCACACCGGGGCGAAGCCGCGCCGGTTGATGAACACCAGCGCTTGATTGCCGGCATCCAAGTGGTGGCGCAGCGCAGCGGCCAAGCGGTCGCTAAAGCCATCGCGCAGGCGTTGTCCGCGCACATCGAGCACCCGCAACGCCGGCATGGCCGCCCCACCGGCGCGGCGCATCAAGGCAAGGTGTCGATAGCGCCGCCGCGCCACGTTCGCCAGGGTGGCGAGCGAAGGCGTGGCGCTGCCGAGCACCACCGGCGCCCCGAGCAACTGCGCCCGCTTCACCGCCACATCCCGCGCCGAATAGCGCAGCCCGTCGCGCTGCTTGAAGGAATCGTCGTGCTCCTCATCCACGACGATGAGGCCCAAGCGCGCAAACGGGGTGAACACGGCGGAGCGGGTGCCAACCAACACCTTGTGGATGCCGCGGCGGCAGTTCATCCAAGTGTCGAAGCGCTCACGGTCCGACGCTTGGGAATGCAATGCCGCGGCAGCGCCGAAGCGGGCGCGGAAACGCGCCAGCGTCTGCGGCGTGAGCGCGATCTCGGGCACCAGCGCCAACGCCTGCCCGCCACGTTCCAACACCGCGGCGATGGCGCGCATGTACACTTCTGTTTTGCCGCTGCCCGTGACGCCCTCCAGCGCGATGACGGCATGGCCGCCGAGGGCGCCGACCACCGCTTCCGCGGCCACGCGCTGCTCGTCGCTCAAGTTGTGTGGCGATGCGCCAACGCGATACGCCGGGGGGGTGTCCACGCAGTGCGCGAGCCCCTTGCGCTGCAACGCCTCCAACACCCTGCGCTCGAGGCCGAGCGCCCGCAGTTCGCTCTCCGGCATCGGTGTCCCAGAATCGCGCAACGCATCAAAGGCGGCGCGCTGGCGGGGCGCCCGCGCCAACTCCACATCCGCGCCCGCGGTTGCCAAGCGCCAAGCGCGCGGCCAGCGCGGCGCGAACGCAGCGCCTTGGCGCGCCGCGTTCGGCAGCATCGCGGCGTACACCTCACCCAGCGGATGGTGGTAGTAATCCGCGAGCCATTGCGCGAGTTCCATCAGGTCTCGCGGCACCAGCGCCGCATCGTCCAACAACGCCGAAACGGGCTTCAGGGCGTGCTCCGAACGGCTGCGATGCTCGATGACCACGCCGACCACTTGGCCGCGCGCGAACGGCACCCGCACCCTTGCTCCCACCGGCGGCGTCGCCATGCCGGGCGGCACGGCGTAGTCGAAGCCGCGACGCAGCGGACGAGGCACGGCGACGCGCACGATCGACTCGTTCATTGCGTGTCAGCATGAAGGCTCGGCAGCCCCATCGCAAGGCGACCCGTCGGCAGACGCCCCCGTGCTTGGCGTCAGCGCTGCGGCGCAAATGTCAATTCCGGCACGACCACCTCCCAAGCATCGCATTTGATGCCGGGCTGGTACTGAGGCTCGGAAAGCTCCCGACTCCAAGTGACGATGGCCAGCACCGTTGCTGAGCGACAGTACATCCCGGGCGGGGGCTTGAAGTCTCTGGCAAGGCGGCCCACCCGGTGCCCGGCGTTGTCGAACAACTCCCAGCGATTGCCGTCGCCGCCGGCGTGGCGCAGAGTCAGCGGGTCGCCGGGGGCGAGGGCGGCGATGGCTTTGTGCATGGGGTGGCCGGCGGCCCGCCGCCCGGCGAAGCCAAGATCGACGTCGCCCATGGCAAGCCGCCGGTAGCGGGATTCAAGTTCGGGGCCGACCGGCGGCAAAGGCGCCGGTTGACGATGCAGCACCGAGGCATTGCTGCGCAGAGCAGCCTGAAGGGGATGCGATTCGGCCAGGTACGGCGGGGGGCGCGGCTCCTCGACGCCGCGCGACGTTCGTTCCTCCCCGGGATTCAGCGGCGCAGCCTCACTACGCAGGTTGGGCCCCTCCTGAAAGCGCATCAGCGCCAAGGTCTTCCGGGCGCGGGTCATGGCCACATAGAACAGGCGGCGCGGCGCATCGGCGTCCTCGCCTTGGTTGGCGTCGCGCCAGCCACCGTCCAAGACGACCACATGGTCGAACTCCAAGCCCTTGGCGCGGTGCGCGGTCAACAGCAGCAGTCCGCGTTGGCGGCGGCGCACCTCCCGGCCCCACTCCGCCAGCCATTCGATGCAGTGGGCCATCGGCAGTTCCGCGCCGCCGGTTTCCAAGGAGAGTTCATCGGCAGCTTCGTGCAGCAACTCGAGCCAAGGGCTGGGGGACTGCTGAGCCAACCATTGCCGCAGCGCTGTGAGATCGACGATGGTGGAATCAAGCCGGCGCAACCAATTGCGCAGCGCTGCAGTTTCGCGCAGGCGCCAAAAGTTGGGGATTTGCTCATTGCCCATCTGCACGGGAACCCCGTGCATTTCGCACCAAGCCCGCACCGGCTCCAGATACTTCCACTTGCGGGCGATGACGGCGCTGGCGGACCAGTCCCAATCCGGCGTCAACGCGGCGAGGCGCTGCAACTCCGCCATGGCTGCCTGGGCTTGGGCAATCGGCGCCCGGCGCACCGGGAGCACTTGCACCCGACCCTGTGCGACCGGGTCCAACACCTTCCAATCACCGCCGGGTGGGGCTCGGGTGCGGTTCCGGTCAATGCGGATGGGATGGTCGGCCTTCATCCTTTCGGCAGCCGGTTCGATGGCGGCGTTGGCGGCGGCCACAATGTGCGCCGTGGAGCGGTAGTTGTCCGTCAGGAAGGTTGGCTTGGCTCGGTAGTCCGCCTCGAAGCGGCGGATGAACCGCACGGATGCCCCGGCAAAGGCATAGATGTTCTGATCGTCATCACCCACCGCGAACAAGCCGAGCTTGTCGTCCTCATTGGCCAGCGTTCGCCCCGCCAACGCCGCGATCAATTCGTATTGCTCGGCGCCGACATCTTGGTATTCGTCCACCAATATCCAGCGGAAGCCGGCCAGCAACCGAGATCGGTGCTCATCGGCTTCCTCTGGTGGCAGGCCATCTCCGCGCAGGAGGGCAACGGCTTGGCGCATCACTTCCTCGAACGCAGCGTCGCTCAAGGGTTCAGCGCGATCGCTGAAGCTGGCACCGACCAAACGCATGGCGAGGCCGTGGCAGGTGTACACCAGGACGCCGCGGGCGTCGTCCCCAACCAATTCCGCGAGGCGACGGCGGATTTCCACCGCTGCATGCCGGTTGTAGGCTAGGGCGAGGATGCCCTTCGGGTTTTCGCGCCGCGCCCGCAGCAGGTAGGCGATGCGATGCACCAGCACCCGGGTCTTGCCGGATCCGGGTCCGGCCAGCACCAGCACGTTGGCCTGCTCCCGGTCATCGGCGACGATGCGTTGCTGGACCGGGTTCTTCAGGCTCTCCACAATGCTGCGCCAAGACTCCGCAGTGGTTTGGCGCACCAAGTCCTGGTCCTTGTCCGGCAGCCAGCGGCGCAGGAAGTCCGCTTGGCTTAGGCTGAAGTAGTCCATCGCCAAGCCCAGCGCCTCCGCCATGGTGCGCAGGCCGCGCTGCGCGAACTCCGCCATCACATGGACTTGCAGCACTTGATCTTGGTAGTGGAGCCGGAGCGGCGTGAAATCCGTATTGGCGAAGCCACGCCTCTCCTGAACCAAGTGGATGGACATGGCAGGGCGGAACACCGCCAACCCCTTGTTGAGGCGCACGACCTCCTGCTCATGCAGCCACAGCAAGGCGCGGTCCAGCAGCTTCGAGAGCTTTTCCGCATCGGCAACCTTGGCCTTCAGTTCCAAGTCGGACTGCAGGGCTGCCATCAGCTTGCCGAGGGTGGTTTCGGCCAGCAGGTCCGTGCCGCGGATGCCAGACGGCAGGCAGCCAAGCAAATGCTCGAGCAGGCGCTGCGCGGCAGCGCGGCGGCGCAACGCGGTTTCCGCCAACGCCTTCCAAGGGCGTTGCAGGGTCACCCGCACCGTTTCCGGGTCTCGGCGGCGCAATGCGAGGCTGCCTTTGCCAGCACCCTCGTTGCGCCCATCCCCAGCGATGCTGCGCAACAGGCGCCATACGCCCTCCGGCAAGGCTTGGGCGTGGCCGGCGTCCTTTAGGCCCTGTGTGACGAGGCGCAGATGCAGGGTGGATGCGTCGCCCGCTTGCATGTCCGGCGCCGTCTCCTGCAGCGCCTCGATGAGCGCTCCCTCCAAGGCCATCGCTTCCGCCAAGCGTGTCCGCGATGCCCGCTGCACCCCCACATGGACGAATGCGGTCAGCGCCGTGTCGTTGCTGGCGATTCCCAACGCCTCCAAGTCAAACATGGCGTGGCGCACCTGCTCCGGAGTCAAACCCGATGCCCCCACGAGCTCGTCGGTGGAGATGCCTTCGTCCGGGTCTGCCTCGATTAGAGTTTTGGTGATGGCCAGCAAGCTGGCGCGATAGTCCGCCCGAAGTTTGCGCTCGGCCAATTTGCGGCGAGCTTCGTCCACGGAATCCACCCGCAGGGAGGAGGGCAAGACCTGCACTCGGTTGTCCTTGCGTTCGAGAAGCTGCGCCTCCTCCAGCCAAGAGATGGCGGTGCGCACCCGGTTGTCGTCGGTGGTGGAGTCCCGCTCGAATGCGGCCTCTTCGTCCTCGCCCAGAATTTCGCCGGCGGTGGCGACCACCTTGCCTGCTAAGCGCTTCTTCCGGTCCAAATTGCGCAACGCCTTCAGAATGCCCTGAATGTCCCGGCGGCTGAGGCGGGAACGGGCCGACAGGCCAAACTGCCACTCCACGTCGTCCGCGGTGTAGAGCAACACGCAGCGGGCCGAGGCCCGGTCTCGGCCGGCGCGGCCGGACTCCTGCAAGTAGTTTTCCAAGGAGCCGGGAATGTCGGCGTGAACCACCAAGCGCACGTCCGGCTTGTCGATGCCCATGCCAAAGGCGTTGGTGGCGACAATCACCCGCGTTTCGCCTGCAATGAACTGCTGCTGGACGGATTTCTTGGTCTCCGACAACAGGCCGGCGTGGAAGTGGGCCGCGACGACGCCCTTGCCCCGCAGGAAACCGGCAATGTCTTCGCTGCGGCGGCGCGTCGCGCAATAGACGATGGCGCCGCCCGGAACCTCCAGCGGCAAGTCCGCCTCCAGCACTTGGTGGACATGGGCGAACTTCTCGCCCGGCGTCGTCTGCACGACCACAAACTCCAGGTTGTCGCGCCGGGCGCCGCCATCGAAATCCGTCAAGTCAACGCCGGACCGTTCGCGGAAGTGGCGAAGAATGTCCTTCCGCACCTCCGGCTTGGCGGTGGCGGTTAGGCACAGCACCGGCGCAGCGGCGGCCTCTTCGCGGATGACGCGCGTTACGTAGCGATAGTCCGGTCGAAAGTCATGCCCCCAGCGGGACAGGCAGTGCGCCTCGTCGAGCACCCAAGCGCCTACCTCGCGCTGGGCGAGTGCCTGGCGCACGGAGACGCTGCGAAGCTGCTCGGGGGCGATGATGAGAATGCCGGCGTCGCCAAAGCGCACCCGATCCAACGCCTCCTTGCGCTCCGGCATGGACAGCAGGCCGTTGATGGTGACGGCGCAACCGATGCCACGCCGCTCCAAGCCGGCCACTTGATCCGCCATGAGCGCCACCAAGGGGGAGATCACCACCGTCAGCGCCCCGGTTTTGTCGTAGCGGAACAGGGCGGGAATCTGGTAGCACAGGGACTTGCCAGTTCCCGTGGGCAGAATGCCCAGCACCCTGTGCCGGCCATGGCCGCCTCCACAATGGATTGCTGCATGGACTTGCCTTGGCCATCCTTTGGCTCTGGGCGGAAATCGTCAAAGCCAAACCAGCGCTTGAGCTCCTTGCGGGCGTCCTGCCGCTCCCGGCACCAATCACAGGCGGGGTCGGCGCAGGCCAAGTCCCGCAAGCGGCCCACCAACCGCCCGGCCTCCGGAAACTGATGCCGCACCCAAGGCGGCATCACGGAGTTGCCGCCGGCTACGGAAAGCCACGCCAAAGCGTAGGCAAGCGCCCAACCATGCTGCGCCGGCCGGGCGAGGACTTCCCGGCTTTGACTGCGGCAAGCCGTTCGCGCAAGCCTTTGGCGAATGGCCTCTTGGGCTGCGGCGGCCGATGGCCGCGGCGCTTGGCGCAGGGTGGCGAAAAAGGCGTCAAAGCCGGCGGCCCGGATGCGCGTCTTCACCAAGTCGGGCGGAATTGCGCCCTCCGCCGTCGTCAGCCAGTGCCATGCGGTCAACAGCGCCGGGTCGGCCTTGCGCAACGCCTCGCGTTGGTCGGCCAAAACTTGCAGCGAGAGCCGGGCGTCCAGTTCCGGGTCATTCACCCGCCCACGCTTAAGTTGCCCGTCTTGGTAGTGCTTGACCAAGTGGTGGTAGGGATTGCGCGGGAAGGCCAAAGGGTTGAGCCACAGGGTGTCGATGGGCGGCAGCTGCAGGAGCCGAAGGTCGGGTTTTGCCGCCCGCAGGTGGGGCAAGTCGAAAGCGATGAGGTTGTGGCCTAGAAGGTAGGTTGCACCTTCCGCGAAGGCATCCAGCTTGGCCAAGGCCGCTGCCAAGCCACCGCGGCGGTAGACCAAGGACGGCGCATCGTCGCACACGGCGGCAAAGGCATGGATGCGGCCGTCTTCGCGGCCGACCTCCAAATCCAAAGCAAGGCAACCGGAGGCGAAGCGATCGGAAGCGGAGGTGGCGCCGGAGGATTCGCCCGCCAGCCGCGAACTAGGTTCTTGAGAGGGCAAACTCACATCTGTCTTGATGCGTCATCAAGCGCGAACCCGCGCCAGCAGGTCGGCGCCGGTTTCGCAGTCCACAATCCATTCATCCACTGTCCCCGCGCCGCACTCTTGGCTGGGAGAGCGTATGCTGGGTATTGGGTTGACGTTGACGGCTCGCACTTCAGGCAAGACGAAGCCTGCCATTCTGCCAGAGAGTAAAGGGGCTCCCGAAGGAGCCCCCTAGCTAGCTGCCCCATTGCATTACGCGGGGCGACGGTTGAATGCTACATCTCCTCGCTTCCTTACGTCGACGCAACATGGGGACAATGTCGATAGCAAACAGGTCTCCGCGCTTTTTCGACACGTTATCTGTCCGGTTTTTCCGCTGGCCGGACGAGCCGGCGGGCAGTCGTCGAGCCGGCCTTAGGCGTGGCGTCCTGAGACTGTTGCGGCCCGCGTTTTGATCATGATGCTGTGAGCAGGCCGTTCTTCCGAGTCGGCAAGGCTATGATGCCACCCGCATCACCTTGGGCGCAGCACCGTCCATCGGGTGCTGGGCCGCACGCTTGTTGCCACGGGGCGCCGCGCAAACTACACTCTTCGGTGAGCCTTGTGACTGAGGCTCCTTCGCTTAACGTCCATGTGCAGCAGAAGGTCCATGAAAGCCGACACCCATCCCGCTTACGAGGAGATGACCGCGACTTGCAGTTGCGGCAACGTCATCCAAACCCGCTCCACCTTGGGTCGGGACATCCATCTGGACGTCTGCTCCCAATGCCACCCCTTCTACACCGGCAAGCAGAAGATCGTCGACACCGGCGGGCGCGTGGAACGCTTCCGGCGGCGGTTCGGCAACCGCACCATCGGCTAACCTTGGGCGCGCAACCTTGGCGCTTCACCGCCGAGGGCCCCGTTCACCGCCTGTTCAGCATCGGCCGGGAGAATCCTTGGCGATGAACCAGCGCCGCACATTGCCGATGACGCCACGCCTGCGCCGTCCCACGTTGGGCAAGGCACTGGCGCTTTGCCTCGTCGCCGGCGCCATGTCTTGCTGGGGCGGCCCCGGCGAAGACCTCTACGACGAGTTCGTGGACAAGGGCCAAATCTACGGCGACGAGGAGTGGCAGGGCTATGTGCAACGGCTCGGCGCGCGCTTGTTGGAACAGTCTGAGGACGCCGGCAAGCCCTACCACTTCTTCGTGCTCGACAACTCCGCCGTCAACGCCTTCGCCACCCCAGACGCCTACATCTTCATCAACCGCGGCCTCATCGCCTATCTCGCCAACGAAGATCAGCTCGCCGCGGTCATCGGGCACGAAATCGGCCACGTCGTGGGGCGACACGCTCGGCGCCAGCGCAGCGCAGACTTGTTCGGCAAGTCCGTGGGGCTGATCGCCGCCATCTTCACCCGCCGCGGCGAGCTTATGGAAGTCTCCGACGCTGCCACGCGCACCATCGTTTCCGGCTACGGGCGCGAGATGGAACTCGAAGCAGATCGGCTGGGCGGCGAGTTTCTCGCCAAGGCCGGCTACAACCCGTTGGCCATCATCGACACGGTGCAGGTGCTGAAGGATCAAGAGCTGTTCGCCAAGCAGGTTGAGCGCCGGCCGGCCACCTACCACGGCCTGTTCGCCAGCCACCCGAAGAACGACAAACGCCTGCACGACGCGGTGGCCTATGCGTTGCCGCTGTTGCCCGATACGGTGGCCCCTTCGCTGGCAGACTTCCCCACGATGCTTGACGGCTTGGTCTACGGCGACGAATCGTCGGCCGGCCTTGCCCGCGACAACACCTTCTTTCACGGCGGCCTGCGCGTGGTGATCGATTTTCCGGCGGGATGGACGCTCACCAATTCGCAAGCCGAGGTGACGGGCATCGCCCCGAACGGCCGCGAAGAGGCAAGCATCAGCGTTGGCCGCCATGCTTGGCGCCGGCGCGAGTCTCCGGAAGAGTTCCTCACGGAACGCTTGCAGCGGGATGACTTGAAGTCCGGCGAACCGGTCGAGATCAACGGGCTCAAGGGCTACCTCGGCGAACTCACGGTCGAAGGCGGCACCGAAAAGCTAAAGCTCATCGGCGTGCTGTACCGCGGCAAGGATGTGTTCCTGTTCACCGGCGCAGCCGGGGCCAAGGGCGACCCAGAGGCGCTGCGGGATGCGTTCACGCGCACTATGCAAGGCTTGCGCAACATGACGCCGGAAGACGCCGAAGTCGCTAACGAGCGCCGCATCCGCGTCATCGTGGCCGAGCCAGACCAAACCTATGCAGACCTCGCCAGGCAGTCGGCGCTGAGCCGCCGCCCTGAGGAGACCCTGCGCCTCTTGAACGGCGGCTGGCCCAATGCCGAGCCGCGCGCCGGGAACTACGTCAAGATCGTGGAGTAGGCGCCACCTATCGCGCTCCGAGGCGAGCCTTAGAAGATGCGCTCCGGCGATAGGTCCTCCGCGGCGCAGCGCTCTGCCGGCGGATGCTCCTCCAAGAAGTACTCGAAGATGGCGTCTGGATCATCCACGTCTGCGGCGCAGCCCTGCTGCGGGTGGATCTTGACGCTGACGACGCCCTGCGGTTGCGGGCGCGTATCGTCCGGCAGCCCATCCAAGGCCACGCGCATGAAATCCATCCACACGGTCAGCGGGGTGGTGGAGCCGTACTCGCGCCGCCCCACCGGGCGGTAATCGTCAAAGCCAACCCAAACGCTCGTCGCCAAGTGGGTGTTGTAGCCGTTGAACCAAGTGTCCGCGGCGTCGTTGGTGGTGCCCGTCTTGCCGCCCAAATCCCCGCGGCCCAAGGCGCGTGCCCGACGGCCGGTGCCCCGAGCGATCACATCGCGGAGCATGGAGTCCAAGATGAAGGCGTTGCGTTGGTCGATCGCCCGTGGCGCCGGCACGATGGCGCTCGCGTCCGGCGCATCCGACACAGCAGGCGCAGCGGCGCTGCCCGCTGGTTCGCAGGCGTCGCACGCCACCGGATAGCGAGGCTCAAGCAGCGTCTCGCCGTCTCGCCCTTCCACGCGCAGCAGGATGTGCGGCGTGACGGCGTAGCCGCCGTTGGCGATGACGGCGTAGGCGCGCGCCATGTCCCTTGGCGTCACGGACATGGTGCCGCCGCCGATGGCGAGTTGGGTGTTGGCAGGAAACGAAGACGTGTCGAAGCCGAACCGCTGCGCGTGCTCAAGCACCTGGCGGATGCCAACCCGCTGCAGCACTTGGATGGAGACGAGGTTGATGGATCGATACAGCGCTTCCCGCAAGCGCGTGGGGCCGTTGTAGCGGCCGCTGTCGTTGCGCGGTCTATAGGGCGTGGCGAACGATGGGTCTTCAAACACCAATGGAGCGTCCACGATGATGGTGGCCGGCGTCACGCCGGCATCCAGCGCAGCCGAGTAAACGAAGGGCTTGAAGCCAGAGCCCGGCTGCCGAGATGCCTGCAGCGCGTGGTTGAACTGGCTGGCCCAGAAATCGAATCCCCCGGCCAGCGCCAGCACGGCGCCGTCTTGGGGCCGCAGCGCGATCAGCGCGCCTTGGATGTCCGGCACCTGCGCCAGCGCCCAAGCGCCATCGGGCAAGCGCCGCACCCGCACGATGTCTCCTTGGGCCAAGATGTCCGCCGCCACGCGCGGACGCGAGCCGGTCCGGTCTTGATCGATGTAGCGCCGCGCCCACGCCATGCCATCCCACTCCACCGTCACCCGCTTGCCAGTCGCGTCCACCGCCGTGAATGCGCGTTCGACCACGTCCGTCACCACCATCGGCACGAGCCCCCCAACCAGCGAGCGCGCTGCCAGCGCCGCCTGCCACGGCGGCGCGGCCGATGGCGTCTCCACTGCGCCGGCGGCGCCTGTGGCCGATGGCGGGGCAGCATCCAAGGCGACATGCCCCTCCGCGCCGCGGTAGCCGTGCTGGCGGTCATACCCCAACAGCCCTTCGCGCAGCGCCTGCGTGGCCGCGCGCTGATGCGCCGCCTCCACGGTGGCGTAGGCGGCATAACCTGACCCGTACACCTCCGCGCCGTACCGCCTGACGAGCTCGTTGCGCACCCACTCGGCGACATACGGTGCCTCGAGCTCGATCTCGCGGCGGTGGACTTGCGCTGTGATCGGGGCGTCACGGGCGACCTCGTAGGCGGCGCGGTCGATGGAGCCCTGCGCAAGCATTCGGCGCAGCACCAAGTTGCGCCGCTCCAAGGCCCACTCCGGGCCGTTGATGGGATTGCCGGCGTCGGGCCGCTTGAGGATGCCGGCGAGCATCGCCAACTGGGCGAGGTTGAGTTCAGCGAGCGGCTTGTCGTAGTAGGTGTGGGCCGCCGCCTGTGCCCCATAGGCGCGTTTGCCGAAGAACAACACGTTGATGTAGAGCTCGAGCACTTGCTCCTTGGTGAGCTCCTGCTCGATCTTGATGGCGAGCAGCATCTCCTTGAACTTGCGAATGAACGTTTGTTCCAGCGAGAACGAGACGTTGCGCGCCAATTGCATGGTGATGGTGGACGCGCCGGTGCGCACATCCGGGTTCAGCAGAATGGAGATGATGTCGTCCGCGAGCGAGATGTAGTCGATGCCGCCGTGGTCGTAGAAGCGCTTGTCTTCGGTGTCTAGGAGCGCATTCTTGAAGTGTTCCGGCACCGCCTCCAGCGCCACCGGAATGAAGCGGCGCTCGCCAAACTCGGCCATGAAGGCGCCGTCTGCGCTGAACACGCGCATCGGCGCTTGCGGGCGATAGTGCAGATAGGTTTCCGCGGCCGGCACCTGCGGATCCAAGTACAGGTAGCCGCCGGCCACGCCGAGCGGCACGATGCAGAGGCCGCCGCAGACGAGCCAGCCGACAGACTTCACCCACCGCGGCGCGCGCCACGACCACAGGGCGCGCAACCGCGCCGCTTGGGCCGCGAGCGCGAACCGAAAGCGAACCATGCGGAACTCCTGGCTGAAGCGCATGGGCGCGGCCATTGGCCTCGCATCGCCCGCCCTAGTCGCAGGCAGCGACCGCGCATGGCGCCCAACGCCATCTTGGATGCGATGTTAGTGAGCCGTGCCCGCTGGCTCAAGCTGTGCGGATGCCGCAGCCGCCAATGACGCCAAATGCCAACTTGAATGGATGATCCGAGGCAGCCAAGCCGGGCACGCTGGCACGCCCCGAGCCGCATTGGGGGGCGCAGCTAGAAAAACAGCGACATACATGTCTCACGGCTCAGGGTTAACAAGAACTGGCGGATTGTCTTCCGCTTCGTAGACGGCGAAGCGGTAGGCGTCGACTTGGTCGACTACCACTGAGCCATTCGGTCATGCGTGCTGCTCTGGCTTACGTCAGGCAGCTTGGCGTCGGCGGCGTTCCTGCGCAAGGTCGTAGTTGGCTTGGAGCCTCATCCAAGCGTCGGCATCGCTCCAACCAAGATGCTCCAGAGACAGCGCGATGGCGGGCGTGATTCCCTGTTTGCCGTTCAAAACCTTGGATAAGGTCGTTCGCGACAGACCGAGGCGCTGGGCGCACTCGGCTATCGTCCAACCCACTGTCTCAATGTCGTAGCGTATCCCGCCGCCCGGGTGGGGTGGATTGTTCATGTTGCTCCGGTGTGTTGCAGAGGACATGATGCTTTGCTCGGCAACGGCGGAGAGGCGCGGCTTCAAGTCGAAGCCACCGAACGCCAAGGGCGCCGCCATCGCCGAACCCGCCAATGTCGCACATGAGGGACCTGCAACGGCCCATGCAAAGCATGGGAACGATCGCACGGTCTTCGGCCCCCGACGCCGGACAATGGCATCGCTGGCGTCACTAGCACGTCGGCACCTCACTCGTTTGCTGCACGGAGGCCCTGTGCGCCGCATCTTTGGCAGACGACCCGACGCCCTCGTTGGCCTCGACATCGGCTCGGCTTGCGTGAAGCTGGTGGAGCTCTCGCGCGACGCTGGCGGGCGTTGCCGCATTGAGGCATGCGGCGTGGAGCCGTTGCCACCGAACGCTGTCATCGATCACGGCATCAATGACATCGAAGCCGTCGCCGCGGCCATCAAGCGGCTGTTTCGCCGCGCCGGCGCCCGCTGTCGAGATGTCGCCACCGCAGTGGGGGGCGCTGCGGTGTTCACCAAGGTTGTGGAGATGGATGCCTCGCTGTCGGACGCTGAGCTTGCGCTGCGCGTCATGGACGAGGCGGCGCAGCACATCCCGTTTCCACTTGCCGAGGTGGCGTTGGATTTCGAGGTGCAGCACCTCTCCGAAGTGAATCCAGATCAGGTGAAGGTGTTGCTCGCTGCCTGTCGCGGCGAAGAGGTCGAAGCCCGCCAAGTGGCGCTTGAGCAAAGCGGCTGCCGTCCCAAGGTCGTGGACATCGAGGCGCATGCCGCGCAACGCGCCTTTGAGCGCATCCGCCAAGCCAGCCTTGGCGCGGACGGCGATGTGCCCGCCGCCCTGATCGACTTGGGCTTCGCCGCCACCAAGGTGTCCATCTTCGCCGGCGACAAAACGCTGGGCGCCCGGGAACTCGCCTTCGGCGCGCGCCAGCTTGCCGACGACACGCAGCGTCGCCACGGCCTGTCGCTCGCCGAAGCCCGCGATGCCGCGCAAGGCAACGCGCTGCCGGCTGGCTACATCGCCGAAGTGCTGGCGCCGTTTGGCCACAATCTCGCGGAGCGCGTCGAACGCGCCTTGCAGTTCTGCTTGGCGTCCAGCCAACACGCCAAGGTGGAGCACACATTCTTCGCCGGTGGCATGGCCACATTCGCCGGCTTGGCACCGTCGTTGGGCAAAGTGCTGGGCGACATGTTGGGCCAAGCCCTCGCCACGCCAACCACCATTGCCAACCCGTTCTTCGGCATGAACCGCGCCGAACATGTGGATGGCGCCAAAGTCACGGAGTTGGCGCCGGGTTTGGCCATCGCCTGTGGGCTCGCGCTCTGGGAGGGGCCGGCATGAGCGGCATCAACTTGCTGCCGTGGCGAGACTGGGAGCGCGCGCGACGGCGCCGGCGCTTTGTCTTCGAACTCGTTGGCGCCGGGATGACCGGCATGGCGGTCGCCGCCGTCAGCGGCTGGCTCATCGACCGCGCCAACGCGCAGCAGGACAGCCGCAACGCCTATCTCACCGAACGCACGGCGGAGGTGGAGGGGCGCATTGCGCAAGCGATGGCATTGCGCGAGCGCGAAGCGCAGTTGGTGGCGCGCCTCGCCGAGTTCGAGCAGCTGCTGGCGAGGCGCCCGACGGTTGCGGGCATCCTCGACGCCCTGCCTCGCACGCTGGCTGATGGCCTGCACTTCAAGTCAATGACGTGCACGGACAACTCCATCGCCCTGCATGGCGCGGCGGTGTCCGTGGGGCGCATCTCCACCCTGATGCGCAACATTGAGCACGCGAGCGCCTTCGCGGCGCCTGGCCTCAAGCAAGTTGCGGAGCGTTTCCCGCCGGCGCCCTACGGCCCCGGCGCGGTGGACTTCGAGTTGGCGTTATCGCTGGCGGGGCGCAACGCCGTCAAGAGCGGACACATGGGCGCCGGCCAAGGCCCGCCGGCCGCCCCGCGGAGCAGTGGCGATGATGGCTTGGGTCGCTGAACTGCAAGCCTTCGATTGGCGCGCGCTCGATGTGCGCGACGCCGGGGATTGGCCGCGCCCGGCGCAGTGGCTCGCGCTCGCAGCGCTGGGCCTCGGCGCCCTCTGGGCGGCTTGGGCCCTCCATGTGAGTGGCAAGCGTGACATCTTGGCAGCGAGCGAGCGCGAGGAAGCAACGCTCAAGGCCGCGTACCGCGACAAGGCGCGGCAAGCCGCCGGCTTGGCCGCCCTGCGCCAACGCGAGAGCACCTTGGCGGATGCCTTCAACACGTTCGTCGCCACCCTTCCAGCACACACCGAAGTGCCCGGCCTCGTCGAGGACATCGCAAGCGCCGCGCGCGTCAATCGCTTGGTCGTGGAACGCATTGAACTCCAAGCAGAGCGCACTGGCGAACAATATGTCGAACTGCCCATCAACCTCACCTTGACCGGGGATTACCATCAGCTCGGCGCCTTCGCCGGCGCCGTCGCCAACCTGCCCCGCTTGGTGACCCTGCACGACTTCGAGCTCGCCGCGATGGAAGCGGCGTCCACGCTGCGGCTCACCGTGCTGGCCAAGACCTATCGGTACCGTCCTGCGGAGGCAACGCCATGAGGCTGCTGCCGGCTTCCCTTGCCGCCGCTGCGGCGCTCGTGCTGGCCGGCTGCGCAGACGACAGCCATGAAGATCTGCGCGCTTTCGTCCAAAGCGCCACGCCGCCAAACCAAGACACAGCCGCCACGCCGGCCGCACCCACGCCGGCGCAGTTCAGCTATGGGGCGGCGTCCTTGCGCGACCCGTTCCAACCATCGGCCGCCACGCCCGCCGGCGGCGACCACGCGGACACCCCGCCGGCACCCGATTTGAGCCGCCCCAAGGCGCCGTTGGAACAATTTTCCATCGGCCAACTGCACATGGTGGGCACGCTGGCTCGCGGTGGGCTCATCTTCGCCCTCGTTCAGGATGCGGGCGGCCGGGTGCATCGCGTGGGACGCGGCGACTTCTTGGGCACGGACTTCGGCGAAGTGCATGCCATTGACGCCGCCGGCATGGACATCGCCGAGGCCATCTCCGACGGCGCCGGCGGTTGGGCTAGACGAGAACGACGCATCCCCCTCGCAGCGCTTGGCACAGCGCCGGAGGACTCAGGAGCCGGCGCGTGAGGCGGTCGGTCAAAGCGGGTGCGTGGCGTCGCGTCCTCATCGGTTGGCTGGGCGCGTGGACGCTGGCTGCTGCCCACGGCGCCGAAGACGCTGGGGAGAAGCTCACCCTTGATTTCCAAGACATCGAAACCCGCACCGCGTTGCAAGTGCTCGCCGACTTCACCGGCCTCAACTTAATCGCCAGTGACGCCGTGGCCGGCCGCCTCACCTTGCGCCTGCAGCAGGTGCCTTGGCAGCAAGCGTTGGACTTGATCCTACGCACCCAAGGCCTTGACAAGCGACAGGTGGGCAACGTGCTGCTGGTGGCGCCCGCCGCAGAGCTCGCCGCCCAAGAGAAGCTGGAGCTTGAGAGCCGCAGCCAACTGGCGGAACTCGCGCCGCTGAAAACCGAGTTCATCCAAATCCGCTACGCGGACGCGCCGCGGCTCGTCGCGCTGTTGTCGAGCGGCGGCGAACACGCCTCGTTGTTCTCGAAACGCGGCGTCGCCCTCGTGGATGAGCGCACCAACGCCATCATCTTGACGGACACCGCCGCCAACGCCGCCGCGCTGCGCGCGGTCATCGCCCAATTAGACGTGCCGGTGCGCCAAGTCGCCATCGAATCCCGCATCGTGAACGCGAACGCCAACTTCACCGAGCGGCTCGGCATCCGCTGGGGAGGCGCCGCCCTCAAGGCATTGGGCAACAAGGCACTGAAGGTCGGCGGCGGCTTGGAAACCTTGAGCGAACTGCAAGATGGCGCCGCGGATCCGAGCCAGCCGACAGAGATCACCTCGCCCAACCATGTAGGCGTCGATCTCGCCGTGCCGGAGGCGGCGGCCACCCTAGGCGTCGGCGTGACGGGGCCCAACTACCTCATCGACTTGGAACTCTCCGCGCTCGCCTCCCAAGGCCAAGCGGAAGTCGTGGCGCGTCCGACCATCATCACTGCGGACAAGCAGCCGGCAACCATCCGCTCCGGCGTCCAAATCCCGTACCAAGAAGCGAGCAGTTCCGGCGCCACGTCCACCTCCTTCAAGGAAGCCGTGCTGTCTCTCCAAGTGACGCCGCGCATCACCCCGAACGACCGCATCATCATGGATCTGGAGGTGAACCAAGACGCCGTCGGCCGTGTGTACAACGGCGTGCCCAGCATCGACACCACCGCAATTTCCACTCAGGTGCTGGTCGATGACGGCGAGACCGTGGTGCTCGGCGGCATGTTCCGCACCGACAAGAACTTGACGACCACCAAGACGCCGGTGCTCGGCGACATCCCGCTGCTGGGCCGACTGTTCCGCCGCACCTTCGAGCGCGACGACAAGCAAGAACTGTTGATCTTCATCACGCCTCGGGTAGTGGCGGAACCGGCCGCCAAGTAACTCGCCTCGGCGCCGGCGCCGGTCAGCTGGCCGCTGTAGCCGGGGCCAGCGTAGAGGTCGATGTAGTCGTCCTGATAGAACTTCCGGCCCGCGTCGATGATCGGCAGGTCGCGCACGCCGTATTGCGTCGTGCGGCGAACGTGCTCACGCAAACAGCGCATCGAGTTCTGGCATCGCGGCCTGCTGCGCCCGCTCGAGGGCGTTCTGCCTTGCCCATCAATCGAGTTTTCTTCGCGGGGCGGCGTTCGCTATCATGCCGCCCCCAACGACGGGCGCTGCCGCCATCGCCGGCAGCCTCCGCGTGAAGGCGCCCGCTTACGGCATGATGTTCGGTAAGCAGAGGGCACCCGCCACCCAGATCAAGACGACACGTTCGAGGTCATCAATGTTGGAGCAAGCAATCATCCCGCCAACGCTTGGCGCGGTCGGACTCATCTGCGCCTTCATCGTTTACGCGCTGGTGCGCCGCTACGCCGAGGGGTCGGACAGCGTCCGCGCCATCGGCGATCAGATTCACCTCGGCGCGATGGTGTTCATGCGGCGGGAATACACCATGCTGGCGCTCTTCGCCGGCGCGCTCATCGTCATCCTCTACTTCACGCCGAGCCTCGGCGGCGACACGGTGCTGGCCTTCATCGCCGGTGCGCTCTCCTCTGCCGGCGCGGGGTGGATCGGCATGTACACGGCCACCAAGGCCAATGTCCGCACGACGACCGCGGCGCATGAACAGGGCGCGCCGGCAGCGCTGTCGGTGGCCTTTTTCGGCGGCTCCATCATGGGCTTGGCGGTGGCGTCCCTTGGCCTGTTGGGGCTCGGCATCGTCTATTACTTGTTCGGCGGCGACCCGCACACCGCCCACCACATCCACGGCTTCGGCATGGGCGCGTCCACGGTGGCGCTGTTCTCCCGCGTGGGCGGCGGCATCTACACCAAGAGCGCCGACGTGGGGGCAGACCTAGTGGGCAAGCTGGAGCAAGGCATTCCGGAGGACGACCCCCGCAACCCAGGCGTCATCGCGGACAACGTGGGCGACAACGTGGGCGACGTCGCCGGCATGGGCTCGGACATCTTCGAGTCTTACTGCGGGGCCATGATCGCGTCCATCGCCATCGCCGCGACCCTTGGCGCCGGCATCTTGGGCGAACTGACGCCCGGCCTCGCCGTGGATGGCGGCCGCGCCGCGCTCATGGGATTGCCGCTGTTGCTCGCCGCCACTGGCTTGGTCTGCTCGATCATCGGCATCGCCGTGGTGCGCAGCCGCTCGTCCTCGAATCCTGCCTTGGCGCTGCGCATCGGCATGATCGTGTCGCCGATCCTGTTCATCGGCGCGGCTTGGTTCATCATCGGCAACGCCGGCGTCTCCGCGGCGATTTGGTGGGCGGTGCTCGCCGGTGCCGTGGGTGGCGTGGTCATCGGCCTCGTCACCGAGTTCTACACCTCCTCGAAGCCTGTGCAGCGCATCGCCAAGGCCGGCGAGACCGGCCCCGCCACGGTAATGATCACGGGGCTGGCCGTTGGCATGCAGTCCGTCGTCGTGCCCCTGCTGGCCATTTGCGCCATCATCTTCGTCTCGACGAGCCTCGCCGGCCTCTACGGCGTCGGCATCGCCGCGGTGGGTTTGCTCGCCACCGTCGGCATGACGATGGCGGTGGACGCTTACGGCCCGGTCGCGGACAACGCCGGCGGCATCGCCGAGATGGCTGGGCTGGGCGACGACACGCGCGCCATCACAGATTCCTTGGACGAACTCGGCAACACCACCGCAGCGATGGGCAAGGGGTTTGCGATCGGCGCCGCGGCGCTGGCGGCGCTGGCCATCATCGCCGCGTTCGTGGAGACCGTGAGCTACAACCGGGGCGGCGATTTCACCCTGCACCTCGGCATGCCCCAAGTGCTGATTGGGCTCTTCCTCGGCGGCATCATTCCGTTCCTCATCGCCTCCATCACCATGACTTCCGTGGGCGATGCGGCGATGGAGATGATTCAGGAAATCCGCCGACAGTTCCGCGAGATTCCAGGCTTGATGGCCGGCGAAGCCGAGCCGGACAACGCGAAATGCATCGACATCGCCACCTCCGCCGCCCTCAAGCGGATGCTGTTGCCCGGCGCCATCGCCGTGGCCGCGCCGCCGGTGATTGGCTTCGGCATCAGCGCCGAGGCGTTGGGCGGCGCACTCGGCGGGGCCCTGCTCGGCTGCGTGCTGATGGCGTTGACGATGGCCAACGCCGGCGGCGCTTGGGACAACGCCAAAAAGTATGTCGAAAAGGGCAACCTAGGCGGCAAAGGCTCCGCTGTGCATGCCGCCACGGTGGTGGGCGATACGGTTGGCGATCCATTCAAGGACACCTCTGGCCCAAGCATGAACATCCTCATCAACGTGATGGCCATTGTGAGCTTGGTGATCGCGCCGCTGCTGTAGCGGATCGATAGACGACTGGGCGTAAGCGCGGCGATGCCGGCGCGACCCCAAGCGCCCATGCATGGCACATATGGCCACGGTGGGCAGCAGCTCTCTTAGCGCGGGTTCACACCACGACGCCTCCGCCCTCCGGGCCGTGACGGGGACGGCCCGGAGGCGCGGATGCCAAGCAAGCGATGGAGTGATGTCCGATTTTTCTCCATTTTATCTCAATTTTCCTATTGACAGCGGCTCTGCGCCGCCTACCATGAGCATATCGACCGCGTGAGACATTTCATGCAACGTCAGCCAGTTTCCGAGCCCGTCCCCCTGCCCCTGCGCATCGCTTGGCGCACGGTTGCCGGCGTTTGGCGCATCGTGCGCAACCCACCCGCCGTCTTCAGCGGGCTTGCGTTTGGCATTGCCACCCTCGCCTTCGCCGTCATGGCCGCGGGCGCCGCTCGCGCCCTGAGCGATGCGGCGCGGCCACAAGCGCAAGCCGTGGCGCTGCCGGCGGCGCGCTCCCCGTCAATCTCTTGGGCTGACGAACGCAAAGCGTTCGCGGCGAAGAAAAGCATGGCGTTCGGCCTGCGCCAAGCTGTGGCACACGAGTTCGCTGGGTGGATTTTGGAGGCAGCGACCCGTCAGCAACTGTCGCCGGAACTCCTCGCCAGCGTGGTGCTCGCGGAGAGCTCATTCAGGAAGAACGTTCGCTCCAAGGTTGGCGCGTTTGGGCCGGCGCAAGTGCGCGTTGACTATTGGCACTCTTTCTGCGGCGGCGACCTGCACGATCCGGCGGAGAACATCTACTGCGGCGCACAGATTCTCGCGACATTCCAAGATGCCTGTGGAGACATCGAGTGCGCGCTGCGCTACTACAACCTCGGCCCGAGGAACGCCAACCGCACCCGCTGGTTGCCGGCCGGCGCCCGCTATGTCGCAAAGATCGACAACGGTTTGGCGCAGCTGCAGGGAGTGATGCTCTAGCCGCCAGCCGGTCGCGCACCCTCAAACGATTCATCGCGAACCGCCGAGCACACGCGCCCGCCCAACCTAGGGCGTTGAGCGAGGCGCCCCGCCAGCGCGCCGGCACATTCAGGCGGCCGGGCGCGCCTGCCCGACGATGGACACCCGCTCACCATAGCGGCTGTGCGGGTAGTAATCCCACACAGCATGGTGCTGGGTGCAGCGATTGTCCCAAAACGTGAGCGTCTTCGGCCGCCACTCCACCCGGCACCAAAGGCGCGGCGTGGAATCGATGTGGCGATACAGCATGTCCAACAGGGCGCGGCTCTCGGCGCCCGCAAGGCCCACGATGTGCGACGTGAAGCCGCGGTTGACATACAGCACCGGCTGCCCCGTCTCCGGATGGCGCGTCACCACCGGGTGCTCGTTGCGCGGATAGCCGCCCTCCGGCGGCTTGGACTTGTAGGAGCCCACATACGGCAAGGCACCGTCATGCACTGCCTTCAGACCACCGAGAAACCGTTGCATCGGTTCCGAGAGCAGCTCGTAGGCGAGGCACATGTCCGCGAACAAAGTGTCGCCACCGCCACATTCCGGCGTTTCGGTGACGTAGAGCATGGAACCCAAGGGCGGGATTTCGTCGCAGGTGACGTCCGTGTGCCAGCCATCCCCCGCGGTGTACGCGGAATCGGCGCTGGTCTTGACCTTCAAGATCTCTGGGTCGCCTCGGTAGCTGTGCTGCATGGGATGCACATGCAGCTTGCCGAAGCGGCGAGCGAATGCCTTGTGGTGCTCCCGGGTGAGCTCCTGCTCCCGAAACACGAGCAGTTTCCAATCCATCCACGCGTCGTGGATGTCCTGCGCCTGCTCGTTTGAGAGAGGCTCGGAGAGGTCGACGTCGCACACTTCAGCGCCGATGTGCGGCGTGAGCGAGTTCACCTCGAAAGTGCGGTAGGTGGTGCGGATGCCTTCGGTGGCGCGTTGGCCGTCGCGGGTGTTGAACATGGGTTGCCTGCCAAACGATGCGTAACTTACAGTCGCCCATCAGATTACCGCATCTGGGGGCAGCGACAGAAGCCTGTCGCACTCTGAGCAGGCGTATTCGATGAGCATCGATGCGTAACCCGGCATGTGTTCCACTTCCGGCCGCTGTCGCAGCCAGCCAAGCAGCGCGATGGCGCGGATGGCCATGAACACCGGCACCGCCGCCTCGGCGCGCTCGTCGAGCGGCCGCGCCTCCCGATAACCGGCCACCAGCGCGCGCAGCATGGCCTCATGGCGCGAGTCCGTGCGATATCCGAACACAGCCACCGCCAGCTCGTAGGCGTGCCAGCCATAGCTGGCGTCGTCGAAGTCGATGACGGTGAGCGCCTCGCCATCAATGAGCACGTTGCGCGGGTGCAAGTCCGCATGGATCAAGCCATAGCGGTCGCCGCCCTTGCCGAACGCCACGAGGGCCGCGCACAGCCGGCGGGCGCCGGCCAGGATGAGCTGCCGTTGCCCCGCATTAAGCGCAGGGTGCTTCCAGAATGGCCCCCAAAACGGCGTCTCGCCAAGCAGGCCGTCGGCATTGAGGGCCGGGCGGCGGAAACCGGGCGGCGGCCGCCAAGCGTTCCCTCGATTGTGGATGTGCGCCGCGATGCGGCCCAAGGCGCGGAAATGGCGCTCAACATCCGCCTGCGGCGCGCGGAGCAAGTCATGCAACATGCATCCGGGAACCCACTCCACCATGCTGACGTAACGGCGCTCTTCTGAGCCCGGCGCCGAGGCCAGCACGAAGCCCCGGCCATCCAAGCTCAGCCGCGCCCGCGGCACGCGCATGCCGGCCTCATGCAAGGCCGCGCTGAAGGCAAGCTCCGAGTTGAGTTCCGCGAGGCTGTGGTAGCCGGGGCGGTGTACGCGCAAGGCCAGTTGCGCGCCCGCTGTCGCACGCACCCTGAACACCGTGTTCTCTGAGCGCGAGGCGAGTTCCAAGCCAGCGTCCTGAAGGCCCCACGCCGCCAGCGCATCCCGCGCAAGCGCTTGCATGGCGTCCGCGTCAAGGGACCGCATGGATTTCGCGCAGGGTCTCGTCGAATGCTGCCAAGAAGGCGTCCACATGTTCGCGTTGCAGAATCAAGGGCGGACGAATCTTCACCACGTTGCCCAAGGCGCCGGCCGCCCCGGTGAGAAAGCCCTTGTCCTTGAGCCTCTCCACCACGCGCTGCGCGCCCGGACGGTCCGGAGTCTTGCTGGCGCGGTCCGCCACCCACTCGACGCCGGCGAATAGTCCCGCGCCGCGCACGTCGCCGATGGCTTCGCAGTGGCCTTGACGGCGCTTCAGCTCGGCCAACAGGTAGCCACCCACATCGGCCACGCGACGCAGCAGGCCTTCGGTCTCGATCACGTCGAGCACCGCCATGCCGGCCGCGGCCTGCAACGGGCTTGCGGCGAACGTGTTGAAGTAGCGCGTGGCCTTGCGGAACGCGCTCGCATGCGCGTGGGAAGCGACGACCCCGGCCAGCGGCACGCCTGCCCCCATCGGCTTGCCGAGGGTGACGATGTCCGGTTGCACCGCGGCGGTCTCATGCCCCCACCAGCGCCCAGTGCGGCAAAAGCCGGCCTGCACTTCGTCGCAGATGAAGAGCCCGCCGGCCGCGCGCACCCGCTGCGCCGCTGCGGCCATGAAGCCAGCCGGAATGTCCGGCAGACCCTCGTTGGCGAGGATGGGGCACACCAACATCCCGGCGAACGGGATGCCGGCCGCGGCGAAATCATCGATGGCTGCCTGCAGCGCATCGAGATGGCGTTCCTTGAGTTCAGCTTCGGTGGCGTCCTCATCCAGAGGTCTGTACCGCTGCGGGAACGGAATGCTGCGAATCTCCACGTCGCGGGGCTCGCGGGCACGGGTGAGCTTGCCAAGCTCGGCGCTGCTGCCGTGGTAGGCGGAGTCCGTGCAGATGAAACCTCTGCCTCCGGTGACGAGCCGCGCCATGCGCATCGCCACCTCGTTCGCTTCGGTGCCGGAACATGCAAAGACGATGCTCGCCAAACCATCGCGCATCAGTCCGGTGAGCCGCTGGGCGTAGTCCAGCACGCCGGCGTGGACATAGCGGCTGTGGACGTTCAGCGTTCCGGCCTGCTGGGCAACCGCCGCCACCACCCGCGGGTGGCCGTGGCCAACGCAGGGCACGTTGTTGTAGAGATCCAAGTAGCGGCGGCCGGCAGCGTCGAAGAGGTATGCGCCCTCGCCCCGCACGATGTGCAGGGGCGCTTGGTAGAAGAGCGGCGCACCGGCGCCGAAGAGCGCGTCACGGCGGGCGAGCAGGTCTTGCATCAGCGGTGCTCCAACGCGCGGCGGCGATTGCTGGCATGGTAGACGAGACGCCGTCGCCGGGCTCGCTGGCGCGCGTCCGGCGACGAGGCAGCGCCTCCCGCACACGCCGCGGGGCGTGTGCTATATTTTTGCGCTTTCCGAATTGGGGGGAGTGCCTGTGCAGCAAGCCACAGCCATCGCGAGGGCCACGGACGAACCGGTCGGCGGCGCGTCCACCTATGTGCCGCCATTCGAGCTCACGGCCGGCCAAGCGCCTCCAGTCGCCGCGAACAGGGGCGTTTCCTACATGGCGTTCGACCAAGGTGGAGACGCGGGCACCGCCATGGCCCTAGATCATGCCCTCGCCCAAATCGCCGATGGCGTCGGGCAAGACGTGATCGACATGATCGAGAATGCGCCGCCTGGCCCGATCAAGACGCAATGGGGCTTGGCTTTTCGCAGCTACGACGAGTGCTTGGAGCACATTCGGGGGCACAACATCACGGCGCCCGAAGGCGGCGTGCCGCTGCCGCTGCGCTACACCGTTCACGAAGCGCCCTCCTACTCCGTGGTGTCATCCAACGCGCTCTGGCGCGACCCAGCGCGCGAGGCAGACCAGCAGGCCCTGCGGCGCGAGGAGCGCGGCATCGGGCGGCGCTGCCTCTACTTCCCCCAAGTGCTGCGCGACGCGCGGCGCATGGAAGAGTATCGCCCCGGTCTCTCGCCCAATACGCCGGAGTGCATGGATCAGCTTGGCGTCGCCTTGGCGCACTGCGAATCCAAGTGCCGGAACTTCTACGATGCGGCTGAGGTCGAGCGTGTCTTCTACTTGGAGATGGAAGCGCTGCTGTTGAAGTTCTTCCCCGGCGCCACCGACGCCCTCGTCTACAACCACGACGTGTTCGACAAGGACTACCAAGGCGACCGCACCGAAGACCAAGACAACAAGAACCCCGGCGTCAATGCCGGCTACGCCAACTTGGTCCACAACGACTTGAACGACAACAGCGGGCGCGTGCGCTGCCGCGAATTGCTGACGCAGAACCTGCGCAATTTCGGCCGCGAGCAACACTACACCGAGGCGCAAGCCGACGCCAAGATGGCGCGGCGGTTCATATCCATCAACCTCGCGAAGCCCATGGAAACCGTGCGTCAGAACCCGTTCGTGCTGTGCGCGTGGCCATCGTTTGCAGACCAGGCGTACATCACCAACTACCGCATCTACGACGACCGCGTGGGCGAAACCACCCGCTTCACGCATCGGCCCGAACACGAGTGGTATTGGTTGCCGCAGCAGCAGCCGCACGAGGTGTCGATGCTGAAATGCTACGACTCGGTGACCGACGGTTCCGTTTCGCGCTGGTCTTTCCACACCGCCTGCGTCGACCCAACGGCGCCGGCGGACGCACCGTGCCGCAAGAACGTGGTGGTGCGTTCCTTCGTGTTCTTTTAGGGGCAGCCAACGCTGCGCCGAACAGCGCACCGCCTAGCTTGGAGTGTGCGGATGAGGGTTCCGGGGCACGGCAACTGGGGTGACGCAGAGTGAGCGAGGCGATGGCCATCGCCGGCGCCCCCACGGCGGCCGCACACGCAGCCGGCATGGCGGCTTACTTCCGCGATGGCGAGCGGCGCGCCCGCTCGCTCGGCAACCGCGGCCCCATCCGCTTCAAGCGAGGCAACGCGCTGGACGACGCCATCTTGGAGGCGTACTGGCAGCACGGCTTCTACGTTTTCAAGAACGTCATCGACGCCGACGAGCTCGCGGAACTGCGCACCGACATGGCGACCCTGCTCGCCCGGGCGCCGGCTTCGCCAGACGCCGAGGTGGACGCAGCCGGGCGCCGTGCCATCGGGCAGGAGTTCGAGCGCCCCACGTTTTCGTTCATCAAACCATTGGCCGACCCGTGGGGCGGCACCAGCCAACTTGGCGGGCGCCATCCTTCCAAGATGGTGGAGCCGACTCCGGCCCAAGACGCGCCCGATGCCGTCGTGTACATGGCGCACGGCATGTGCCAGACCATGCCCAGCGGGCTGCGCCTCTACGGCCATCCACAACTGCTCGCCATCGCCGAGAACGTGAACGGGGCGGATTTCACCCCTTTCAACGACGCCATCTTCGTCAAGCAGCCGGGCTTGGGCGGTTCCGTCGCTTGGCACCAAGACGGCCTCACCCACTGGAGCTCCCCGGATTGGGACGAAGGCATCCACGGCTTCAACTTCCAAGTGCAGCTCTATGCAACGACGCCGGGCAATGGCCTTTGGGTGATGCCAGGCACGCACAAGCTCGGCAAGCTGGACATCAAGGCGATGGTGGCCGCCAATGGCGGCTCCGAGCGTTTGCCCGGCGCCGTGCCGCTCTTGTGCGAACCCGGCGACGTCACCATCGTGAACCGCCAAGCGCTGCACTGCTCGTTCGCCAACACGTCGGACGCCTTGCGCATCTCGCTCACGTTTGGCTTCCACCGCCGCGCCTCCGTGTTGGGCGTGGCGGGGAAACTCACTCAAAACGTGGACACCGTCTACGACGAGGCACGGGTGTTCGAGCGTTCCGCCGTCATCGCCGTCGCCATCGATGCCCGACGACAGCGGCATCCCCTTGAGACGCCCTACGTTTATCAACCCTTCGTCGGTTTGGAAGACGACTACCGGCACAACGACGACACCCACGAGCGCGTCATTCGCAATTACAACTTGAAAGACCTCGGCATCTAGAGCCGACCTGCCGCGGCGATTCGGAAGCGCCAGCATGTTCGACGCGTGGATCCTCATCGTCTTCGTCGTCTACTTCGCCATCTTGGTCGCCATCGCCGTGGTGCGCGCCCGGCGCATGCAGGCGATGTCGGACTATGTGTTGGGCGGGCGGCGCATGAGCAGCTTCACTTCCGCCCTCAGCGCCAGTTCCTCCGGCACCAGCGGCTGGGCGATTTTGGTGTTCCCTGCCCTCGCCTTTCAGCACGGCTTGGTCGAGATGTGGACGGCGATCATGTTGGTCATCGGCGTCTGGGCCAGTTGGACGGTGCTGGCCAAACGGCTGCGGCGCTACACCATCCAAGCAGACGATTCGCTGACCGTGCCGGAGTTCCTGGAGCGCCGCTTCGCCGACGGCACCGGCGCCGTGCGCACGGTCGCCGCCGCCATCACGCTGTTCTTCATCATCTTCTATGTGAGTTCCGGCCTCATCGCCGGCGCCAAGCTGCTCGAGACCTCATTTAGCATCGACGCGACGAGCGGCGCCCTCATCACCCTCGTCGCCATCGGCAGCTACACCTTCATCGGCGGCTTCTTGGCCGTGTCGCGCACGGATGTCTTCCAAGCGACGCTGATGTTGGCGGCGTTCCTCATCTTGCCGGCATGGCTCATGGTTGTCACGGAGAACCCGTTCGCGGGCCTCGGCGCCCAGACGCCGGGTTTCTGGAACCCGCTGACCGATCAGCACGGGGAACCCATCACCTATGTGTTTGTGCTCTCGGTGCTGGGATGGAGCTTGGGCTATCTCGGCTCGCAGCGCGTGGTGCAGCGCTTCATGGCTGTCGAGAGCGAGGCGAAAATCCCGCGCAGCCGCAACATCGGCTCCATGTGGATGCTGCTCATCTACCTCTGCGCCTTGCTGCTGGGGATGGTCGCGTTGCCGGCCTTCGCCGAGATCGGGCGCTTGGACGACGTGCTGGCCGACCCAGAGCGCGTCTTCCTGCTGGCGACGCAGGCATTCTTCCATCCCATCGTCGGCGGCATCCTGCTGACCGCGGTGATCGCGGCAGTGATGAGCACCGCGGATTCGCAGTTGCTGCTCGCGTCCGCCGTTGCCACGAACGACCTGCCAGGCGTGAGGCGCTACGCGCACTCGCTCGACGCCGCCGGCCGGGTGCGACTGAGCCGGGCCCTGCTCATCATCACTGGGGCGCTTGCCGCAGCGCTCTCCATCTTCCACCCGGAATCCGTGTTCACGCTGGTGGCGCTGGCGTGGGGCGGCATGGCCGCGGCCTTTGCGCCGGTGACGGTGATGGCGCTCTATTGGCGGCGCTTCAACGCGACCGGGGCATTGGCCGCCATGCTCGCCGGCACGCTCACCGCCACCGTCTGGGGCTTCTCCTCCGGCGGGCCGGACGGCATCATGGACATTCAGCCAGGTGCGCCGGGATGCATCGCGGCCACGTTGGCCGGCATCTTGGCAACTCTCGTGTCCGCGCATCCCCCCGCCGCGGTGACGGCGTTGTTCGATCGGGTGAATCCACGCGCCGCGGCGTGACAGCCGGCGCCGCGCCGGCCACCCGACGAACGCGAAGCCGTGGGCGCGGGCGCCAAAAATTGCGCCGACCAGCCACATCGGGCGAGAATGGTGGCGTCACCACAGCCATGGGGCGACACACCGGATGATGAACAGAATGAAGAGGCTGCTGCCGGCGCTGTTCGCCGCCACGGTGCTCGGCGCCTGCGCGACCAGCCCAACCGGGCGCACCCAATTCATGCTCATTTCGCCGAAGGCGGCGATCGTTGAATCTCAGCGCGCCTATGCGGCGACGATGCGCGACGTCGGCGCGCAAGACAAGTTCCTCGATGACCCAGTGCTGGCAGATCGGTTGGGCACGATCACGGGGCGGCTCGTCGGCCAAGCCGAAGCAATGTTCCCGCACACCAGGGATTGGGCGTGGAGCGTGGCGCTCATCGACGAGCCAGACACCGTGAACGCATGGTGCATGGCCGGCGGCAAGATGGCGATTTACAGCGGCTTCATAGAGCAGCTCAATCCCACGGACGACGAACTCGCCCAAGTGATGGGGCACGAGATCTCCCACGCCATCGCCCACCACACAGCCGAGCGCATGTCCATGGCCATCGCCCAAGGGATGGGCGTGCTGGCCATCGGCGCCACCACCAACGACGCCGCGACGACGCGCTCTGCAAACTTGATCGCAACGTTGGCGCTAGCGCTGCCTAACAGCCGCGCCGCCGAATCCGAGGCAGACCGCATCGGCATCGAGATCGCCGCGCGCGCCGGCTATGACCCAGCGGCCGGCGCCTCGCTATGGCGCAAGATGGATAGCTTGGGCGGCGATGGGTTGCCGCAGTTCCTGCGCACCCACCCGAGCCCCGGCAACCGCGCCCAGACGCTCGCGGCCCTCGCGCCGACCATGCGCCCGTTGATGCCGGCGACGCCGCCGGCGCCGCAGCCCGTCGAACTCCTGCCATAGCGGGCGCCCCCAAAACGCCGCAGGAGGCAGCCCATGAACGCCAAGGTCATCCTCATCCTCGCCGTCTTGATCGCCTTCGGCGGTTTGACCGGCTACGCCGTCTACGACGTGGGCATCTTGGGCATCTTTGGCGCCGGCGCTGCCAGCTCCGGCGCCGTTCAGATTTTCGTGGACCTCATCATCGTGTGCGGGCTGGCTTGCATCTGGATGTACTTCGATGCGCCCAAACGCAATCTGAATCCTTGGCCGTACATCGTCATCACCGTGCTCACCGCGTCGTTCGGCCCGCTGCTGTACCTGTTGCGGCGGGAGTGGGGCAATGCCGAGCTTGGGGGGCCGCCGGCGTAGCGCGGTGACGGGCAACGCCGGCACGGAGCGTTGCCGAACGAATGGGCGACGCGCTTGCCGCGCGCCAAGCAGCAGCGCTCTTTGGCGGACCTACAGGCCGACACGCACCGCCAGCACGTCTGTCTTGGCGCCGTGCAGCACCGCGTTCGCCGTGGAGCCGAGCAGCAGCGAGAAGCCGTGGCGCCCATGGGTGCCGAGCACGACGAGGTCCGCGCCGATCTCTTCGGCCAGCGCATGCACCTCCTGGGCTGGATGGCCGCGGCGCAGAACGCGCTCCCCCTGCACACCGAACTCCTGCGCCAATGCGTCCAAGCGTGCCTGCATCTGGGCTTCGGCCTCATAGTTGAAGCGCAGCCCAGCGTCGCCGTACGCGACCATGTCCAAACCCGCGTACACCTGCTCCAGCGGCCTGACGGCAGACATCAGCGAGACCTCGGCGGCGGTCGGGGCTGCCACGGCAACGGCGGCGCGCACCACGTCTGCCGCCTCGTCCGCGGAGTCCACGGCGACCAGCACACGCTCAAACGGCGCAGATCCTTCCGGAATGTGCGCACAAAAGACATCGCATTTGGCGCCATGCAGCACAGCGTTGGCGGTGGAGCCGAGCAATAGCCGCCAGCCGTGGCGTCCGTGAGCACCCATGACGATGGCGTCGGCGTCCTGCTGCTCCGCGTAACGGTGGATCTGTTGAGCGGCATGGCCTCTCAGCACCGCATGCTCGGCAATGCCCGCGGCTGCGCTGAGCGCCGCCAAGCGTCGGGCGGATTCCTCCACCAGCCGCTCGTGCATGTCCGCCACGCCCGGCGCGGTCACCTCACCGTAGTGGAGATAGCTCTCGTCCACCACATGCACAGCGCTGACCCGAGCGCTCGCCGCCAGCTGCCGCGCTCTCGCCACCACTGTTTCCGCGGAACTGGCAGCCACATCAAGGGCGACGACTAGCCGTTGGTAGGCCACGGTCGAAACCTCGCCATATCGCCCTAGGAAGCCGCATCATATCGCCCTTCGCGCGCGTTGGGCGGCGACGGGCAGGCGCAGGAGAGCTAGTGTTCGAAGCGCCCAAGCCGCACCGCCAACACGTCGGTCTTCGCCCCGTGCAGAACGGCGTTGGCGGTGGAGCCCAGTAGCAGCGAGAAGCCGTGGCGGCCGTGGGTGCCCACCACTACCAAATCCGCCGCCAGTTCCGATGCCAGCGCATGAATCTCCCCAGCAGGATTGCCCCGGCGCAAGATGTATTCGCCAGCGATGCCGTTGGTTTGCGCCAACGCTTCCAGCCGCGCTTGCATCGCTGTCTCTGCCTCATCCACGAATCGCGGCCTGGCACCTTCCCAAGCGGCCACGTCCATGCCAGCGTACACCTGCTCCAAGGGCTTCACCACTGATGTCAGTGATACCGCGGCGTCGCAGGGGGCCGCCAGCGCCAGCGCTTGCTCGACGACGCGCTTCCCCTCCTCTGTGCCATCCACCGCAGCGAGCACCTGCCGGAATGGCCGCACTTCCTCTGGGATGTGGACGCACAGCACATCGCATTTGGCGCCGTGCAGCACGGCGTTGGCGGTGGAGCCCAACAGCAGCCGCCAGCCATGTCTCCCATGGGCGCCCAGCACCACAAGGTCTGCGTCGCGCTCCTCGGCGCAGCGGTGGATCTCCCGGGCGGCGTGGCCATGCCGGACAACATGGTTGGCAAAGCCGGCACTCCCGGCCAACTGCGCCAACCGCGCGTCGCACTCATCGACAATCTGCCCCCTGAGCTCGGCGATCGCCTCGATGGGGCGGTATGCGTATCGCATCGCCTCCGGGCCTGCGCCTTGGCCAAACAAGGAGTCGTCCACCACATGGAGGGCCGTCACCTCAGCATCGCCACACACCATTGCTGCCCGCGCCAACACCGTCTCCGAGGCCTCGGAGGCCACATCCAGCGCTACGATTGCCCGTCGATACAACATGTTCGTCGCTCCCGCTTGCCACCACGCCGCGGCGAGCCGCGCGCCCCAAAGCCGCGCACTCCCGCTCTGGTTCTCCACAAAAGACGCAACGCTGAAGTTCAAGCGCCGCGCCTCGACCCCCCATACCTTAACCGAGCGGGAAGCGGGCGCCTCCAAGATGCATCGCCGGCCGCATCGCTTGAATCAAAGCCGGCCAAAACAAACCGCAGGGCGAGCTCAAGCGCTCTGAGCAGCAACAGCCGCCACCGGCGGGCGAAACGCGAGGCGCGCCTGCAAGAGATGATGCACAAGGTCGATGGTGGGCGTTGGAACGCCAGCAAGCCGCGCCAGCTCCTGCACCGCACCGACCATCGCTTGATTCTCCAGCGGCCGGCCGCGCTCCAAATCCTGCAGCATGGAAGTGCGATGGGCGCCCACGGCAGCGGCGGCATCGATGCGCCGCTCCACATCCACGGCGAAGCGCGCGCCAAATGCTTCACCCACACTTTGCGCCTCCACCATCATGGCCCGCGCCACGGCGCGGGTGCCGGCACCGGTGGCCAGCGCGTCCAAGGTGGCGCCGGTGAGGGCCGAGAGCGGATTGAAGGCGACATTGCCCCAGAGCTTCACCCACACTTCGTCGCGCACGCGGTTGCGCGCGGGCGCCTTGACGCCAGCTTCAACCAAGGCGTCGGCGATCTGGCGCACCCGCTCCGTGCGCTCCCCGGAGGGCTCGCCAAGCACCAGCTTGTCGCCAGCAAGATGGCGCACCACGCCGGGCGCCACCACTTCCGCGGCGGGATACACCACGCAGCCGATGGCGCGTTGCGGGCCGATGCCGTGCCACACTTCTCCACCCGGATCCACGCTCTGCAGCGGCCGCTCGGCAAAGGGCGAATCAAGGCAGTGGAAGTACCACCACGGCAAGCCATTGACGGCGCTCACGACGGCGGTGCGCGGCCCCAGCAACGGCTGCATGGCGGCCGCCACGGCCGCCATCGAATGCGCCTTGACGGTGGCGACCACATAGTCTTGGGGCGGCAGTTCGTGAGGGCTGTCGGTGGCCGGCACATGGGCGACGAGGCGTTCGCCACCAAGTTCCAAGGCGATTCCCCGCTCGCGAATCGCGGCAAGTTGGGCGCCCCGCGCCACCGCCGAGACATCGACGCCGGCGCGCGCCAGCAACACGGCGATGTAACAGCCGATGGCGCCGGCGCCGTACACGCACACCTTCATCCCAAGCGCTCCGCTAGCTGCCGGACCGCGCCCGCACCCCGCGCCAAACCGTGCGTCACGAAGCCAACCCCAACGCAGTCGCCATGCCGATGCGCTGCACCTTGCCCGTCGGCCCCTTTGGAATCTCGGCGACGAAGAAGATCTTGCGCGGCACCTTGAAATCCGCCAAGCGACGGGCGGCGAACGCGCGCAGCGTTGCCGCGTCCACCGCCTCGCCCTCCCGCAGCACCACCACGGCGGCGATGTCTTCTCCCAAGCGCGGATGCGGCGCCGCGAAGGCGCACGCCTGCGCCACCGCCGGATGATCCAGCAACGCCTCGTCCACTTCCAACGGCGCAATCTTTTCGCCGCCGCGGTTGATGATCTCCTTCAGGCGTCCGGTCACCTTCACATAGCCATCCGCATCCATGAAGCCTTGGTCGCCAGTGCGAAACCAATCGCCATGGAACGCCGCGACATTGGCTTCGGGGCTGCCGACATAGCCCGACATGACACTGGCGCCCCGGATCGCGATTTCGCCTTCGGTGCCGGCCGGAAGCGCCGTGCCTTCGGCATTGAACACCGCCACCTCCGGCCCAGCGCCCGGGCCGACGAAGCCGGCCTTGCGCGGCGCCGGCGGCAGTGGGTTGGAACACATCTGATGCGCAGCCTCCGTCATGGCATATGCCTCGATCACCGGCGCGCCGAAGGTGGCTTCCAGCTCTGACATCACCTTGGGTGGCAGCGACGCGGAGGATGAGCGGATGAAGCGCAGCCGCGTGGCGGCGATGCGCTCTCGATTGCGCGCGGCGCGGGCGAGAATGGCTTGGTGCATGGTGGGCACGGCGCTGTACCACGTCGGCTGCGCCGCTTCGAGCCAGCCGAAGAATCGCAGCGCATCGAACCCTGGCGCGCAATAGACCGCGGCGCCGCTCGCCAAGCTCGCCAACACCGGCGCCATCAACCCGTGGATGTGGAAGAGCGGCATCACGTTGAGGCACACATCCTCGCGGCCAAGCCGCAACGTCGCCGCGATGTTCTGCGCCGACGCGCACAGGTTCGCCTGCGTCAACGGCACCATCTTCGGGCGCGAGGTGGTGCCGGAAGTGTGCAGCACCAGCGCCACCGCATCGTCGTCCGCTGGCGTCGCTGATGTTTGCGCCCCGCTTGCAGCGGCGTTCAGCGCGAACGTGCCGGCGGCATCCCCCGCCGTGAGTTCGATGATGGGCACGCCGCGGTTCATGGCGACCTGCCGCACCGCTGCCGGGCTATCCGTCGCCACCACGACCGCCGCCGCTTCCAAACTATCCAAGTAGAAGCTGAACTCGGCAGCCTTGAGCGCCGGGTTCAGCGGCGCCACGGCGCACCACGGGGCGATGCATGCGAAGGCGCTGGCGAGGCTTGGGCCGTTCGGCAGGACGACGGCGACGCGATGGCGCGGTTCGATGCCGGCTGCGCGCAAGGAGGCGCCGGCTTGATGTGCTTGCGCCGCCAACCGAGCGTAGGTCAAAGCCGGCCGGTGCGGAGCGCGAATCGCCTCATCTGGCCCGGCATGGCCAATGAGACGCAGGAGCGCGCTCACGGGCACCGCCACGACGCCAAGATGCGCTGGCAGCCGATGGGAAGGCGGCGCGGCGCACACCCGCGGGAGTGTGGCAAAACTAAAGTCCGCGCCGTGCGTGCGCGACGACCGCTAGGCCGCGGCCGCCACACCTGTGCATGGACAACCGCCGCCAGGCGCCCCCTCGCTGGCGTTGCGTGTTCGTTGCCGCGCTCAGTTCAACGTCTGTTCCGTCGGGTCGCGCCCATCACGCGGCGCGCCAGTGCCGGAGGAGCCCATGAAGATCTTGCTGCCGTCCTCAAAGGTGATGTCCCGGCCGTTGGCGCGTTGCGAGCGATCCTTGCTCTGATAGCCATCCACCACGATCAGCGTGCCCGGCGTCAGCGAATTGCGGCTCAGGCCGCGCCGCAACAGGGTGTTCGGGGTACCCCCCTCCACCATCCAAACCTCCTTGGCGCCGGCTTCAGTTGTGTGTTCCAAGTGAATCCAAGCGTGCGGATTCACCCACTCCACCTTGACCACCGGCCCTCTCAGCACCAAAGGGCGGTTCGGGTCGAACTCGGCCCCGAACGCATGATGGGCGGCAGCCGGCGCGCACGCCAACACAGCACCCGCCAACAACGTCAAACACTTCAAGCGCATTTCGATTGCCTCGGTTGGTTGCTCAAAAGATCACTCGGCGCCGGCGGCGGCCAGCCCATCGGCTTCCAAGAGCCGAGCGCCGCGCATGATGTTGCCGAGCGCGTAGTTCGCCTCGTGGCAAGCGTACTCGTACACGCTGGCGTCGGTCTCCGGCCAAGGATACTCGCCGCTCCACGGCTGCGTCCAAACTGTCGGATCCTCCACGGTGAAGCTGTACAGCAGCGTCTCATCGTCCAGCCGCTTGAAGCGCTCCACCACATGCAGGTTCTCCGACGCCGACGAGAGCCCCGGCGTGGCACGGAAGTTGGTTGTGTCCACCACCAACGCGTCACCTTCCCACCAACCGATGGAGTCCCCCATCCACTTGCGCACGGACGGCGGGGCATGTTCGCTGTTCAGGCGGATGATGCGAGCGTCATGCACCATCTCCACCAAGATCATCACATGGTCTGGCGTCTGCACGATGCGCTTCATGTTGTTGTAGAGCACCGGCAGCATCGGCGGGCCGGACGTGGAGCCGAAGCCGAGCAGGCAGCGCTCGGCCAAGGGCCGCATCTCCGGGTCGTCATAGGGGCCAACGCCATCGACGCCCAACCACCATGCTTGGCCTGTGTTCGGACGGAACATGGCGCGCCGGGCGGCCCTGCGCTCGCGCCCCGCCGGCGTCATCTCTGGCAAGCGGCCATTCTGCGGCTGGGTGATGATGGAGGTGCGGAACTGGCCGTTGATGGCGAACGTGTCCTCGCCGCGGTCAATCCAAAATGCGTTGTAGCCGCCCACATTGCCAGCCGCCCCCGGCGAACCGTCGCCACCTTCCGGCGGGGCGGCGCGGTCTGGGTCGCTGTCGCGCTGGGCGGCCGCCATCGACGCGCGCTCCCGCTCCGTGATCTCGCGGGCTCTTTCCGGCGTCAGGAACAGCTTGTCGCCGAACATCTCGGGGCGCTGCAGCGGCGTCAGCGTGGCCACGTCATAGTTGCCGGAGAGGTCCGGGCGGCCACCCGCGGTGCGCGGGATGTCCGCGGCGGCCATGCCGGCCACGCAAATCGCGGCGCCGGCTGCGGCAACGCAAGCGGCTCGCCGCATGGTCATCGCTCCAGCGGCTCGCGGCGCCACTCGCCGTACATCAACTCTTCCACGAACTCGACGCAGCGGAAGTCCATCAACTGGATGTTCGCCTCTTTGCGGCGATAGAGCGGCATGCTCATCTTCCAAGGACGCTCGAAGGTTTCCGGATCGTCGATCAGCGCCTCGTAAAGCAGGTGGTCTGGGCTGGTGGGCGTGTAGCGCTCCGTCACGGTCATCGCGGCGCTGTGGTGGTTGCCGGCGCGGTCGAACCATGTCTGGTCGTTGAGGCCCGTCACTTCGACGACCAAGGTGTCGCCTTCCCAACTGGCCACAGATTGCCCCATCCAAGAGTCGATGGGCGCGGGGCCTGGATCTTCCGTGTAGATGTCGCGCACGGCGCCGTCCCACTGATACGCCATGAACAGCTTGTCCTCGCCTTGGAAGATCTGGAACGGGTGCGGCATGTAGGTGGCGCGCGGAACACCTGGAAGGTAGCACTTCACCTCTGGGTCGCGATTGATCCAATCCGCTTGATTCTCGCGCTTCTTGGCAAGCGCTTCCGGCTTGTACGGCAGTTTGCCGTCATGAACGACGCCCATGCCCGGCGGCACGGAGGCGACGGCGCCGAGCTTGTAGGTGGCGAGAGATGGCACCGGGCCGTGCGGGCCTTCGCGCAGCTCCATCGAAGCCCGCGCCATGTGCAGCTCGATGTCGTAGTGCGCGGCGTTCAGCGCCTGCCAGATGCCGTTCAGGTCTGGATGCTCGCCGCCCGGCCCGCGCGGCGCGACATACCCCGCGTCGCTGGCCGCGGCTTCATGGGCCGCGGCCACGCCGCCATGTTCGAGCAAAGCCCCCGACAGCGCCAGCGCCGCCCCGACAACCGCCATGACCGCTCGCCGCATATGTCCCTCCCGCCAACATCGCGCAGGGGTGAAGTGTTCCACGAACTGTCTGCCAGATACAATGCGCCAGTGCTGATGTCTTGGACGACGGCTTGGCCATGAGCTACCGGCTGGCCGCGGATGCGCTCGTCATCCTCCATGCGGCGTTCATTGCATTCGTGGTGTTCGGCGGCCTGTTGGCGCTGCGCTGGCGCTGGTTGGCCGCTCTGCATCTGCCGGCCGCGGCATGGGGAGTGCTCATCGAGGCGTTCGGCTGGATCTGCCCGCTCACGCCTTTGGAGCTGAGTTGGCGGGCCGCCGCTGGCGAGGCCGGCCACGCTGGCGGCTTCATCGAGCGCTATCTCGTCGCCGTGCTGTATCCGCCCGGGCTCACGCGGGGCACGCAGTGGGCGCTAGCGGCATTGCTCCTGCTCGGCAATGGCGTCGTCTACGCCTTTTGGCTGCGGCAGGGACGACGGCCACGGCCATGACGCTTAGGATGCCTTCACGACCCAGCCGGGAACCTGCCAGACCAGCCAGCGCGCCCATCGGCGCCGCGCTGCCCGGTCTCGATGGCGGCGATGGGATAGCTCGGCAGCGTATGCACTGCGAGGCAACGGGCGACGTCCACCACGCCATGCGCCGAGAAGGCAAAATCCAGCTCGTCAAAGCCGTCGGCGCGGCGGCGGTCCGGCAAGTCTTCGGCATGCACCGGCGACACGCGCACAAAGAACGGTTGGCGCCGGTCGGCTTGGCCGCAACGCTCCTTGACGTAGATGAGTCGCCCGTCGCGCAAGTGGACGTCAAAGGTGGAACGAATGGCCGGCGGCGGCGCTTGCGCCAATGCCGCCGCGGCAATCCGCGCCACATACACTCGAAATGATCGCGCCCACACGAGATAGCCGCCACCCGGCACATGTTGCCCCGCGTCAATGCGCTCAATCGGGTACGCCGGCAGCGGCGCCACGGCAACGCACGCCGGTGGCACTTCCACGCCCCGCTCATCAAAGCTGAAGTCCAGGTTCTCAACCCCAAAGCGTTGCCGAGGGGCAGGCAAGTCCGCCACCGACGCCGGCTTCACGCGCAGCATGAACGGCCCCATCGCCGGCACATCCTGACAGGGAGCCATGGCGTAGACCACCCGCCGCTCCGCGTAGTCCAGGAAGGCATCGAATCGCGGCCGCAGTTCGACCCCCTGCGCGTGCAATGCATCAAGGGCGCGCAACGCGGCGCCTTCGTTGCCGAGCGCCGCTGCCAAGTCCGGCAGGTCGAATAGTTCAAACGAACCGCTTTGCGCCACCTTGAGCGCGGTGCCAGCCGCCACCCACTGATACACGTCGTTCAGCGCGTCGTTGTTGAACGACGCCAGCCACAGCCGCTCAGCGCCAGCCTGACGCAGGCGCAGCAAATCCGCGACGAGCGCTTGCCCGCAGGCCTCCGTCCCCCTCCATGAGCACCAGCCGCCGTAGTGGAACTGCGCGTCGAGCTTCTTGAAGTGAAACTGCGCGACGCTCGCCGAACGAAACGGCACATACGCTGTGGCACCGGCCACATGGCGCTCCATCGCGGCCAACATGACGTTCGCGTCGCCCCTGGCCCGCCAATGATGCCCCGCCACCGCGCTGACGCCTATGATGACGACGGCGCCGGCCGCGACGGCACTCACAGCGCGGCGCGGCAGCGCCGCCATGCCCGCCACGGCGGCATGCATGGCATGGCCAAAAGCGATCCAAGCGATTGGCGCCAGATACATGGTCTGGCGGACACCACCCAAGGGATACAGGCGCAGCGCCGCGGCAGCGATGGCAACGCCAAGGGCGGCGCCAAACAGCAGCGGAATCGGCCCCAAACGACGCCGGCCGGCGATGCGCAGGCAAACGACCGCGGCCAACGCGGCAAGGCCAAATGCGGCAACGGGCATCGAAACGTGATGCGCGAGGAACTCCCAAACCTTCACGGCGGCGAACTCGCCGAGCGCGGCGATGTCACCGAAGTTGCCATCGTAGAGGTGGCGCAAGTGCCCCGGCCCGTAGTAACCCTCGCCAACAGACGTGATGCCGCCCCGCTGTTCACCCAGCGTGACCATCCAGCTCAGCGCGCAGCCGGCGGCAAGGCAGGCCCATGCCGCAACGGCGCCGACGGCGCGGCGCCAAGACTCCCGCCGCGGCGCCCTCGCTTGCGCGCGAGGAGGGGCTAGGGTGCGGTGCAGTTGCCAGAGAGTTAGGGTCAGCACGACCGCGGCGCAGAGCAGCGCCAACCCATACTGAATGGATGGCGCGATCAAGAGTGCAATGCACAGCAACATCGGGCGCCTGCCGCGCGCGGCCTGCAGGAAGCCGACGGCCAGCAGCACGGCCATCAAGGCGTCGATGGAGTACTCTCGCGCATCCTGCGCATGGCGAATGGCCGGAACCGAGAACGTCGCCATCGCCGCCGCCAGCCATGCCGCGACGCGGCTCACGCCGGCCCGAGGCAGTAGCAACAAGAGCGCCGCCACCGCCAAGATGCTGGCGATGGCCGGAACGATGCGGATGGCCGCGGCGCCATCGTCGAACCGCTGCACCGCATGGAGCAGCAAGGGATACAAGATCGGGCTGGAGTTGTACTTCCGCGTGTTGTCGAGCACCTCCGCAAGCGTCAGCTCCGCCGCCGCCAGTTGCGCGGCAACCGTCTCGTCGAGCCAAGCAATCTCGTCGCCGAGCGCGTAGAGCCGCAGCGTCGCCGCGATGGCAAGCAGCGCGATTGCGGCAAACAGATACACGCGCCTAGGCGTCATGCGGCGCAGCGCCGGCCACAGCCACGGCAACAAGCTAGCGCTTCGCGCCAACACGCCTCTCAGCGTCAAGGATGGCATAGTTCGCGTCGTGCGCCTTCAAGAACTCCGCGATGGCGACTTCGGCGTCCGCCAGATGCGCGACCGGCAACGGCACCACCATCGGCTTGTTGACGTACATGGCGTCGTGGAAGCACTGGATGCCGGCCACGCCACCTGTGTTCGGCGCCACGTCGATGACGTCGGTGGCGCCGCGGTCTTGCCGGTTTGGATGTTCTGCGCGGCGGCATGGCTCGGCGCGGCCACGATGGCTACCGCCAAGCCACGCCGAATGCTGCGTTTCACCGCGCCACCAGAGCGCCCATCCTGGGCAGCGCCCGCAGCTACGACTGGCCGAAGATGAGCCGCAAACCGATGGTGCGCGGTTGATTGGTGGTGACGCGGGGATCGTAGTAGCCACTGTTCTGGAAGATCTCGGCGCGCTCATCCGTGGCGTTGGTGACGAACACTTCCGCCGCCCAACTGCCGAACGACATGCCGCCGCGCAATTGCAGCAGCGAGTACGCATCCATGATCACCGGCGCTTGCTCGCTTTGCCGCGCCAACAGGTTCCAGCGCTCGTCCGTATATGACCAAGCGGCGTGCCCGTAGACCTCGCGGCCATTGTTCAACGGCCGCGTATAGCGCAGACCGAGCGTGTATGACCACTCCGGCACATGGGCGAGGCGCCGTCCATCCTCGGCATAGACGAAGCGCTCTTCCCGGGCGATGGTGGCGAAATCGCCCTCCAACTCGGCGGTGTTGTAGGCGACGCCGGCGCGCAGTTCCAAGTTGTAGCTGAGCCGCGCCGTTAGATCCACCTCCACGCCGCGGATCTGCGAGCCTTCCACGTTGCGGCGAAACTCGAAGGGCACGGTGAGCAGGTCATACAGCGTCGTCTGGAAGTTCTCCCAGTCGATGACATAGGCGGCGCCGTTCAAATGCACCCTGCCGTCGCCGAGGGTCGCCTTCCAGCCTATTTCGTAAGACTTCGTGTAGTCCGCCTGCACGAACACTGGCACCTCTTCGTGCGTGACGTTCGGGTTGCGGAAACCAGGACGCACACCCTCGCCGTAGCCGAAATAGACGAGCAAGTCATCCGTCAAGTCGTAACGAACGTTGAACTTGTAAGTCTCCTCGCGGATGTCCGGCGCTGGCTCGTTGCGGTCAAACCCGCCCTTGGACTCCCACGAGTAGCCGCAGCTATAACCCCAGTCGTCGCCATCTTCCCACTGGAAGAAGCGCATCCCCGCCGACACGGTGAGGCGATCGCTGAAGTCCCACGAGACGTCTCCAAACACGGCGCTGACGTAGTCCTCGTATTTCCAGCCCGGGCAGCTCCACCACTCTTGCGGGAGCGGATCCACGGCTTCGCGGCGGATGTAGTCTCCCGCCGGGCCGTTGTCGAAGTTGATGTTGGGCATGCGCCAAAACAGGTAGCCGTTGCCCCAAGTCCGTTCGTGATAGGCGCCGACCAGCCAATTCGTGCGGCTGCCATCGTCCGCCTTGGAGGTGAGCCGCACTTCATGCGCCACGCGGGAGGCGTTGTCCTCATGATCGAAGAAGATGCTCGGGTCGCTGCAGCCCGTGGAGCCATACCAGTAATAGTCCTCACAAGCGTGCTGCTGGATCCAACTGCCGAACGATGCGTACTCCACATAGTCTGAGTAGTCATTGACGGCCAGATCCTGGCGGTCGTAGTACGAGCCGGCGTAGATGATGTCGCCGATGGGCGTCTCGCCAGTCAGCGTGAAGGCGTATTGCTTGGTGTCCACGTCCACCCGCTCCGGGCCAAAGCGGGCCACCACCAAGTCTGACCTGCGGGACGGGTCGTGGTCCCACGCGCCGTCCGCCTCCAGAGTTTGGCTCAAGGCGGAGAGCGTGGCCTGCCATGTGTCGTTGATGTCGAGGGACAGCGCGAGCCGCCCGCCAGTGGTGGTCTCGTCGTTGTAGTCCTCTTCCGCCCAGCGCTCATTGCTCACCGTCACGCCATTGCGGTAGGTGCGCTCCTCACGCACGTTGTCCACAAAGCCGTTGGACTGCGAATGCCAAATCACGCCACGCGCCGCCATCCGATCAGACAAGGGCACGTTGACGAACCCTTTTGCCTCATAGGTGGTGTCGCCGTGGGCGATGCTGCCGCCCGAAATCTCGGAGCCGTAGTCGAACGCTTCCGCATCCGGCTTGTTGGTGATGATGCGCACGGTGCCGGATACGGCCGAGGCGCCGTAGTAGGTGCCTTCCGGCCCGCGCAGCACTTCGATGCGCTCAATGTCGTAAAGGTGGATGTCCGGCGGGCCGCCGCGCCGCCCACTCACCGGCTGCTCGTCCAGATAGTAGGCGGTGGTTGCCTCGTTGGTGCGGCCGATGTGCGGGATGCCGCCATCCGCGACGCCGCGGATGTGCATGATCTGGCTGCCCGGGCCAACGCTGATGTACGAAATCGAGGCGGTTTGATCCGCAAAGTCCTCAAAGCGTGAGATGTCGAGTTGCTCGATGTCATCCGCGGTGAACGCTTGGATGCTCACCGGCGTGTCCTGGATGTTGGACTCGCGCTTGCGAGCCGTGACGATGACCTCTTCAATCGCCGGCTGCGCACCCTCCTCTTCCGCCGCCTCTTGAGCCAAGGCCGGCACCACAGCCATGCCGGAAGCCGCCGCGATGGCCAGAGCCAGCCGCGAGGGCTGAAAGCGCTGTGCGGCCGACGCGCGCGCGGCGCCGCCACGTCGCGCGGGGGACTTGCGGTTCAACATGACTGCCTCTCTGGAAAACTCAATCGGAAAGATTACTCCATGCGGCACGCGGCTGAAAACCCGCTTGCGGGCGGGCGCCCGTTGCGTCAAACAGGGCATGGAGGGCTTGACCGCGGCGCATCTGCCCCACGTCGCCCCTGCCACCATCGCCCGCGATGGCAATGCCGAGCTGCCGAGGGTGCGGGCCGGCAGGTACCCTCCTGGGCCGTGCCGGGCCCTCAGCGCTGCCAAGCATCCAACGCTGGCCCAAGCGCCGCCTTGAGAGAGCCCAAATGCGCCTCGAACGCTTGCCACTGCGTCTTGGCCTGTTGGTAGATCGGCCGCCGCACCTGTTCCGCGCTGGCCGTGCGCACCACGCGCTGCGTTTCATGGAAGCGCAGGCAGGCGGGATCGAAGGCCAGTCCGCAGCCGCAAAGCAGCGAGCGCGTTTCCGCCTCGGTGTCATCCACCATGCGCTCGTAGATGACGCGATGCACACGCCCGGGCAACACCCGGTCCCAATGCGCCATCACCCCCAGGTAGCCGCGGTAATACGCGGCAAGCGCGTCCAAATCGTAGCCGAACGCCTGGCCGCGGGCGAAGCTCTGCTTGAAGATGCTGAAGCAGCAACCGAGCGGATGCCGGCGCGCATCAACGAACAAGGCCGCCGGCAACATGCAGGCGATGAGGCCGACATGCATAAAATTGTTGGGCATCTTGTCCACAAAGAACGGCGCATCACCGCGATATGGGCGTGTCTCTTCCAGGTAGCGTCGGCCTAGCGCGTTGAAATCCGCTGGCGACATCGCCTCGACGGCGGCTGGATAGCCCGGCGGCCTGCCGCCGCGCTCGGGATCCATTTCCCGCACATAACCCAAGATGTGGGGCAACTCCATCGTGCCGCGCACTTGGCTGTGCGAGGAGAGGATCTGGTCCACGAGCGTGGAACCGGAGCGCGGCAGGCCGACGACGAAGATTGGCGTGGCGCCTAGCGCCGCTGGAGCTTGTTTGCGCTCGATGCGCGCTGCGGTGAACGTCTCCTTGAGCCGCCGGCATTGGCGCTCAAAGCGCTCCACGTCGAAAGATTCGTGGCGGCGGCGAATGGCGTTGCCGCGCCGATAGTGCTCAAACGCGTCATCGACCGCGCCGGCATCCTCTGCCGCCTTGCCGAGGGCGAAGCGAACCGCCGCGCGGTCGCGATCGCCCAGAGTCTCCTGTTCCAGCACGCGCCGCATCGCCGCCACTTCCGCGTCGGAGAACGCATAGGTCTTGAGGTCGGCGAGGCTCCACCACGCTTCGCCGAGTTGCGGCGCCAAGTCCAACGCCGCTTTGTAGGCGCGCTCGCTGCCGGCGCGATCGCCCAGCGCCTTCTGCACATGGCCGAGGGAGAGCTGCACGCGCGGTTGCCGCGGCGCGATGGCGAGGGACTGCGTGAAGGCGCGCGCCGCTTCCGCTTGCTTCAAGCCCCCGGCGCAGACGGTGCCGAGGGTCGTCCAACTCTCCGCCAGTTCCGGGTTGAGAGTCGTCGCGCGCCGCGCCGCCGCCTCGGCGGGTTCGAACTGGCCCCGGTTCATGTGCCACCGCGCCATGCCCCGATGCGCATGGCTCGTGTTCGGCGACACGGACAGCGCATGCTTGAGCAGGCGCTCCGCATCGCCCGGCGCGTTGCCGTCCAAGGCGGCATTGGCCAAGCCGATGAGCGCGTGGACATGGTTCGGGTCTGCCCGCAGGATGTCGCGGTAGATGGCCTCGGCTTGCCGCGCAACGCCGGCGGCGGCCGCCTGCACCGCGCGGCGCATGTCCGCGAAGAAGCGATCGACCTCCACCGCTTGGCGCTGCGCGGCGCGCGCGGCCGCCGGCTTGTCATTGTCGAAGAGGGTGTCCGCGTAGGCCTGCCACGCCTTGGCCGCGCGCGGGTGGCGCTCGCAGAAACCGGCCAACACCGCTTCGGCTTCGGCGCCACGCTCGGCTCGCCGGCAGACGCCGGCGAGTTCCACCGCCGCGGCCTCCAAGTCTGGCGCGTCCTGCAGTGCGCCGGCGAGGTGGCCGATCGCCTCCTCCAAGCGCCCGGCGCTCGCGCATGCGCTGCCGAGCAACAGCCGCGCCCGCGCTTCGCTGGGGTGCGCCTCCAAGAGCGCGCGCAACGCAGCTTCACCACGACGCAGTTCGCCTTCGCGCAACAGCCGCTCGGCGTGCTGCAGCGCTGCCGAAGCAGCGTCCGGCGGGGATGGCGGACTCATGACGCGGCGAGCGGGCTCCTGTCGGCGCGCGACGCTCTTGCGCTACGCTTGGCCTTGAGTGTCGCAGAACGGAAGTGAACATGGCAACGGCATCGATCCAAGCTCACCGCGGCCGCGGACTCGCGTGCGCCACGCTGGCGCTGTGCTTGGCCGTGGGCGCGGCGCAGGCGGCGCCAGTGCCGCGCGCGTTGCCAGCGGCGCACGGCATGTCGGCTGAGCGGCTCGAAAATGTGCGCGCCGAGCTGAACCGCCTCGTGGAGGCTGGCGAGTTCCCCGGCATCTCCGCCCTGATCGCGCGCCGCGGCGCGGTGGTGTTCGAGCATGTCACTGGGCTGCTCGACGTGGAGGCCGGCACCGGACTGGCGGCGGATTCGCTGCTGCGCATCTATTCGATGACCAAACCCATCACCAGCGTCGCCGCGCTGACTCTCGTCGAGGACGGCAAACTGTTGCTCGACGCGCCGGTGACGCAGTTCTTTCCGGAGTGGGACGGCATGACCGCGTTGGCCGAGGGCGGGCGAACCGTGCCCGTGGCCTCGCCGGTGACGGCGCGGCACCTGCTCATGCACACATCTGGGCTTAGCTATGGCTACTACGGCGACGCCATCGTTGACCGCCTGTATCGCCAAGCGGGGCTGATCGACGATTGGGATTACCTCGTCCGCGACACCCGTGAATTGGTGGCGAAGATGGCGGACATCCCGCTCTTGTTCCAGCCCGGCGAGCGTTGGCACTATGGCTTTTCCAGCGATGTCTTGGGGCATCTGGTGGAGCGCGTGAGCGGCGCGCCGTTGGACCGCTTCATGCAAGACCGCCTGTTCCGCCCGCTGGGCATGAAGGACGCCTATTTCGACGTGCCGCCGGAAGTGGTGCAGCGGCTCGGCACCAACCACATCATCGGCAAGGACGGCGAGGTGATCGTGCAGGATCGCCCAAGTGAAGACCCGGAGTTCATTGGCGTGACCTTCCTGTCCGGCGGCGGCGGTTTGGTGATGACGATCGAGAATTACCTGCGTTTCTGCTTGATGATGGCGAATGGCGGCGAGTTCGATGGCGAGCGTGTGCTGAGCCCCACCACAGTGAACTTGATGACGAGCAATCTGCTGCCCGCCGGCGAAACCACCGACGCTGGCCACGGCTTCGGCCTCGGCTTCGCAGTGGCCCCGGCCGGCGGCAACCAAGGCGTGATGACGCCGGGGTCCTACTATTGGGGCGGCGCCGCCGGCACCTTCTTCTGGATCGACCCGACGGAGCAACTCATCGGCGTCTTCATGCCGCAGCGCATCGGCACGCCAACATGGATTCACGACACGCTGCGCAACCTCACCTACGCCGCGGTGACAGACTCGTATCGCTGACCGGGACAGCCGACTGGAACGATGCTCGAAATCCACTGCCCATATTGCGGCGAACCGCGCAGCGAGGAGGAGTTCTCTTACGCCGGCGAGGCGCACATCCGGCGCCCGCAGGACCCAGCCAAGTTGGATGACCGCGCGTGGGGCGACTACCTGCACTTTCGGAGCAATCCACGCGGGGCGCACCGCGAGCTGTGGTTCCACGCCGCCGGCTGCCGGCGCTACCTCAACGTGCTGCGTGACACGGCCAGCTATCACATCTCACAGACGCATCGCGTGGGCGAAAGCCCGGAGGATGTCTAAATGGGCGCCGGCGGCGGGTCGCTCCCCCGTCCTTCTCGCTCCGCTCATCCAACCGCTCCCCCCGCCCACCCAACCACGCGGCGACTGCCCGCCGGCGGGCGCATCGACCGTTCACAGCCGCTGCGCTTCACTTTCAACGGGCGTTCCATGTCCGGCTTCGTCGGCGATACGTTGGCCTCCGCGCTGTTGGCAAACGGCGTGGACACCGTGGCACAGAGCTTCAAGCATGGCCGCCGCCGAGGCATCGTCGGCAGCGGCACCGAGGAACCGAACGCGATCGTGGACTTGGGCGATGGCGCCCACCGCATCCCCAACCAACGCGCCACCCAGGTCGAACTGCACGCCGGCTTGGTGGCGACGAGCGGCGCCCGTCGGCGGCTGAAGCGCTTCGCCGGCGCTTTCGCGGGGGTGATGCCGGCCGGTTTCTACTACAAGTTCTTCATGGGGCCGCCGTGGCTTTGGAGGCGATGGGAAGCGCTCCTGCGGCGCGCCGCCGGCTTGGGCGCCGTGCCCACGGGCGCGGACCCGGACACCTACGACAAGCTCAATCACCACTGTGACGTGCTGGTCGTCGGCGGCGGCCCGGCCGGCATTGCAGCGGCATTGGCGGCGGCGCGGGTCGATGCCCGCGTCGCGTTGGTCGACGAACAGAACGAGTTCGGCGGCAGCCTGCTAGGCGCCCCGCAAGCCATCGGCGACGCGCCGGCGACGCAGTGGGTCGACGCGGCCATCGCCGAACTGAGCGCCTGCCCGAACGCGGTGTTGCTGCCCCGCGCCACGGCCTTCGGATACTACGACCACAACTTCGTCACCGTGCTGGAGCGCCGCACAGACCACCTCGGCGCCACCTCGCCCTGCGCGCCGCGCCAGCGCCTGCATCGCATCCGCGCCAAGCAGGTGGCCTTGGCCACCGGCGCCGTGGAGCGCCCGGCAACGTTCGCCAACAACGATTTGCCCGGCGTGATGCTGGCGAGCGCCGTGGCCGCCTATCTCAACCGCTACGCCGTGGCGGCCGGCACACGGCTGCTGCTCTTCACCGGCAACGACAACGCCTACCGCACGGCCCTCGATTGGCGCCGCGCGGGGCGCTGCGTCGTGGCCGTGGCGGACACGCGGGCGAGCCCCGCGGGAGCGCTCGTGGCGCAAGCGGAGGCGGCCGGCATTGAAATCCACAAGGCGCACGCCGTCATCGAAGCCATCGGCCGCAAGCGCGTTGCCGGAGCGTTGATCGCCCCCTTGAGCGAAGATGGGCAGCGCCTCGCCGCCAAGCCGCGGCGCTTGGATTGCGACCTGATCGCCTGCTCCGACGGCTGGAGCCCCGCGATTCACCTGAGCTCACAAGCCGGCGCCCGGCCCCGTTGGAACGAGGAAGGGATGATGTTCCTTCCCGGCGCGCCCCGACAACCGACCGTGTGCGCCGGCGCCGTCAACGGCGCCATGTCGTTGGCCGCTTGTCTGGCAGATGGCGCCGCGGCCGGCGCGCGCGCCGCCCACGCGGCCGGCTTCGGCGATGCCCGTCCACGCTTTGCCGCGCCGCCGGTGGAAGAGGCCGAAGAAGACGCCGCTCGCCCGCTCTTCATCGCGCCGCATGTGCAGCCAAGCAGCCGGGCGCCCAAGCAGTTCGTGGATTTCCAGCTAGACGTGACGGCCGCGGACATCGAACTCGCCGCCCGCGAGGGCTACCGTTCCGTGGAGCACGCCAAACGCTACACGGCACTCGGCTTCGGCACGGACCAAGGCAAGCTCGGCAACGTCAACGGCGTCGCCATTTTGGCGCGCGCGCTTGGCCAAGGCATCGCGGAAACCGGCGTCACGGTGTTCCGCCCGGCGTACACGCCAGTGACGTTCGGCGCCATCGCAGGACGCGACGCGGGCGAGCTGTTCGATGCGGAGCGCCACACGCCGATGCACGCCTGGCACATGGCGCGCGGGGCGGCGTGGGAGAACGTTGGCCGCTGGAAGCGACCGTGGCACTACCCGCAAGCCGACGAGACCATGCACGAGGCGGTGGTTCGGGAATGCCGCAGCGCCCGCCAAGACATCGCCATGTTGGACGCCTCCACCCTCGGCAAAATCGATGTCCAAGGCGCCGATGCAGCGACGTTTCTGGACCGCATCTATGCCGGCAGCTTCCAGCGGCTTGGCGTGGGCCGCTGCCGCTACGGTCTCATGCTGCGCGAGGACGGCACGATTTTCGATGACGGGGTGGCCGCGCGGCTCGCCGACACCCGCTTTCTGCTGCACACCACCACCGGCAACGCCGAGGCGGTGTTGGCATGGCTTGAGCTCTGGCGCCAAACCGAGTGGCCAGACCTCGACGTCTACTTCACGTCGGTGACCGACCATTGGGCAACTGCGGCCCTAGCCGGGCCCAAGGCGCGGGACGTGCTGCGCCGCGTCTGCGACGACATCGACCTCTCCCGGGAAGCCTTCCCGTTCATGTCGGTGCGCAGCGGCCACGTCGCCGGCCGCCCGGCGCGCGTCTTCCGCATCAGCTTCAGCGGCGAGCTCTGCTTTGAGGTCAATGTAGCCGCGCACGACGGCATGGATGTGTGGAACGCCTTGATGGCGGCCGGCGAGCCGTTCGGCATCACCCCCTACGGCACGGAGACGATGCATGTGCTGCGGGCGGAGAAGGGCTTCATCATCGTCGGCCAGGATACGGACGGCTCTATGACGCCAGATGACATGGGCTTGGGCTGGGCCGTTCGCCACGGCAAGCCGTTCGGCTTCATCGGCGACCGTTCGCTGGCCCTCGCAGACCATCGCCGCGCCGACCGGCTGCACTTCGTTGGCCTCGCGACGACCGACGCTGCCGCGGTGCTGCCGGAAGGCGCGCAAATCGTCGCAGCGTCCACTCGACGCGCAGCCAAGCCAACCACGCCCCGCGCCATGCAGGGCCACGTCACGTCCAGCTACTTCAGCCCGACGCTTGGGCGATCCATCGCACTGGCGATGCTGACACGCGGGCGGGAGCGGCTGGGAGAAACGATCTGCTGCCCGCTTGCGGACGGCCGGGAGGTCTCCGCGCAAGTGGTGAGGCCCATCTTCTTCGACGCCGAAGGCCGGCGCACCCATGCCTGACGCGACGACGCTGCGTGGGCCACGCCGCCAAGCGTGCCTCAGCTTGCGCGCCAAACCCAATCCGTCATTGCCCGCCGCGGTGGCAACGGCACTGGGCGTTGAGTTGCCGACGACGCCATGCACCCATCACCGTGCCGGGGAACGGGGCCTCTACTGGTTGGGGCCGGACGAGTGGCTGGCGACGGCCCCCGCTGGCGCCGAGGACGCCCTGCAGGCCGCGCTGCGCTCGGCGCTCACCGGGCACTTCGCGGTGACGGACGTGAGCGGCGCTTGGCGTTCGTTCAACCTCGCAGGACCTCGTGCCATCGAGGTGTTGCGCAAGTCCAGCCCGTGTGACTTCCACCCCCGCGCCTTTGCGCCGGGCAGGTGCGTCCAAACCGTGTTCGCCAAGGCGACGGCGCTCATCGCCGGCAACGCCGACGGCGATTTCGACGTGATCACGCGCACCAGCTACGCAGACTATCTGCGCCGCTGGCTTGAGGTTGCCGCGCTCGAACACCCAGCATCGCCCTGAGCGCCGTCGATGCGCCAGCCGCCCAGCACGGCATCGCCACCAAACGCCAGCCACAAAACTGCGAAAATGCGCCGAACTCCTTGCCGAGAACGCTCATGCCCAGATCGCCGCTGCGGCTCATAACCCTAGCCCTCGCCAGTTGCGCGTTGCCGGGAGCCGCGTTGTTCGCGGAGGAGCCCGACGCAGACGCTCAATTCGGCGCGGTGGAGGAGATCGTGGTGGTCGCGTACACCGGCAGCCGCGTCAAACGCCATGCGACATCGCCATCGCCACTATCCGAGTATGACACCGACGAACTGGCGGACTACGCCATCAAGGACGTGCGGGACCTCGTCGGCCGCCTGCCCACCAACAGTGGCGCCGAGAACAACGCAGACAACCTGACGCAGAACTTCACGGCCGGCACCGCCAACATCAACCTGCGGGGCCTCGGCGTCGCCTCCACCTTGGTGTTGTTGAACGGCAAGCGGCAGGTGCTCTCCGCGGTGCAAACCGATGACGGCGCGAGCTTCGTCGACCTCGCCGCCTTGCTGCCGCTGCTGGCCATCGAGCGGGTGGAGGTGCTGAAGGACGGCGCCTCCGCCATCTACGGCTCGGACGCCGTGGCCGGCGTCGCCAACTTCATCACCAGGCGCGACTACGAGGGCGCGGAGCTGCAGCTTGAATACCGCAATCGCGTCAGCGACGGCAGCCAAGACGACGTGTATGTGGACGGCGTGGTGGGCGGTCGCTTGAGCGAGGGCGGATCGTTCCTGCTCGCTGCAAGCTACTTGGACCGCAGCAGCCTGTTGCTCGGCGAGGTGGATTGGCTGCGCCCGACGACGAGTGGCTTCGGCAATCCGGCGAGCTTCAACGTGCCCTCCTTGGGCCGCACCGTGGCGGATGCCAGTTGCGAACGCTACGACGGCCTGCTGCAGACGCTGGCCAACGGCAGCACCCTGTGCCGCTTCGACTTCGGCCCGCAAATCACCGCGGTGCCGGAGGAAGAGCGTGTGCAAGCCTTCGCCCGGGTGAATTGGCAAATGCGTGGCGGAACGCGCCTGTGGGCCGAAATGGGCTACGCCCGCAACGATGTGCGCCGCGACGTGTCGCCGAGCTTCCCGGTGCTCAATACCCCCTTGGTGCCCGCCGACCACCCCGCCAACCCCTTCGGCGAGGCGGTTTACTTCCAAGGACGCCCTTACGGCTTCGGCTACGCGCCGGAGATCAACTACTACCAGCACGACACGCACCGGCTGGCGTTGGGCTTGGAGGGCGACGCCGGCAGCTTGGCTTGGGATGCAACCTATGTGTGGGGCGCGAACGACGCGGTGCTGAACCCACGCGACGTGATCGGCGCCAACTTCCAAGCGGCATTGTTGGGGTTTGGCGGCGATGACTGCGACACCGGCCCCACGGCCATGCCGGCGGCCCGCCCCGGGGCCGGCGCGTGCCGCTACTTCAACCCCTTCAGTTCGGCGTTTTCCGCGCGCCCCGGCGACGCGACCTACAACGACCCTGCCCTCAAGGGCTTCATCATCGGCGACTATCTGGGCGACGCCGAATCTGGGCTGCGCGCGTTCGAGGCGAACCTGACGGGGGAACTTTGGACACTGCCCAACGGCGCCGTCGGCTTCGCCGTTGGCGCGCAGTGGCGCGACCAATCCTCAGGCACGGCTTACGACTCCATCACCCAGAGCGACGGCTTCGCCTTCCTCATCGGCAACTCCAACTTCTCCGGGGCCTTGGATTCCTACGCCGTGTATGGGGAGCTTTGGCTGCCGCTCGCGCCTTGGCTCGAAATCACCGGGGCGCTGCGCTTCGAGGACTACGGCGGCGACATCGGCAACACGCTGGACCCAAAGCTGGCCGTCTTCGCCTCGCCAACGGAGACGCTCACCCTGCGCGCCTCTTTCGGCACCTCGTTCCGCGCGCCATCGCCGTTCCAGACCCAAGGCGCGCAGACGAACTTCGTGAACATCACAGACCATGACGGCGCAACCACGTTCGCCGGGCGGCGCACCCTCGGCGACCCCACCCTGCAGCCAGAGACCTCGCGCACCACGAGCGTCGGCGCGTCCTGGGCGTTCCACGATGACATGGAACTCGACGTCGACTTCTGGGACTACTCTTTCGAGGATGTGCTGCGCAAGGAGAACGCGCAGGCCATCGTCAACGCCGACCCCTTCGATGCGCGCGTGGAGCGCACCTCTGCCGGCACTGTCGCCATCGTCAACGTCGCCTTCATCAACGCCGATGCCATCGACACCCGGGGGGCAGACCTGCGCGTGCATGGCCGCTTCGACACGCGCCTCGGGGTGTTGGCGCCCTACGCCGAGGGCACCGTGGTGCTGGCGTACGACGTGACCAACGCCGGGCAGCGCGTGGATGGCTTGGGGCGCCTGAACCGCGCCAATGTCGGCGCCCCCAATCAGCAATTCAAGGCCGTCGCCGGCGTCGGCTTGGAACGGGGCAGCCTAGCCGCCAACCTGCAGATGCGCCACGTCGGCGGCTATGAGGATGACGGCGGCGGCGACATCGACGCCTTCACCACCTTCGACGCCAACGTCACCTTCAACTTGGCCGAGCGCGTGTGGCCGGGGACCGACACCTCGATCACGCTCGGCGTCGTCAACCTCGCCGACCAAGACCCGCCCTACGTCAACGTGGCCGGCAGCTACGATGTGCGCTCCGCCGACCCGCGCGGCCGCAGGGTGTTCGCGCGGTTTGCGATGCGCTTGGAGCGATGATCGCGGCGGCTACTGCCCCTTCCACACCGGCGCGCGTTTCTCGGCGAACGCCACGGCGCCTTCAAGCTGGTCCTCGCTGTCGTAGAGGCCATCGACGGTGGCGAATTGCCGCTTGCCGATGCGGCTCAGCGCATCTTGCGCGGACATGGCCTCTGCTTCCCGCACCACCTCCTTGATGGCCGCATACACCAGCGGCGGGCCGCTCTCCAGAGTGCGGGCGAGCTCCCAAGCGCGGTCCAGCAGGCGCTCCGGCTCCAGCACCTCGTTGACGAGGCCCCAACGGTGCGCTTCGCCAGCGTCCATCCAACGCCCGGTCAGCAGCATTTCCATGGCAATGTGATACGCCACCCGCTTCGGCAGCTTCACGGCGGCGGCGTCGGCCAGCGTGCCGGCACGAATCTCCGGCAGCGCGAAGGCGGCGGCGTTGGAGGCGAGGATGAGGTCGCACGACAACGCCAACTCCCAGCCGCCGCCAACGGCCAAGCCGTTCACCGCGGCGATGACGGGCTTGTTCAGCCTTGGCAGCTCTTGAATGCCGCCAAAGCCGCCCACGCCGTAGTCGCCGTCCACCGGGTCTCCCGCGGCGGCGGCCTTGAGGTCCCACCCCGCGCAGAAGAACCGTTCCCCGGCGCCGGTGATGATGGCGACGCGCAGTGACGGGTCGTCCCGGAACGCCTTGAATGTCTCGCCCATCTCGCGGCTGGTGGCCAGATTGATGGCGTTCGCCTTGGGACGGTCAAGCGTCACTTCCAGCACCCCGCCCTCGCGCAGAGTTCGAATGGTCTCGCTCACTTACCGCCCCTCCCGAATTCGAACCAGTGCATCAAGCGCCATGGCGCCTTGGCCTTGTGGCAACACGGCCAAGGGATTGACGTCCAACTCCTCCACCGCGCCGGGATGCGCCGCGGCGAAGTTGACGACCGCGAGGATCGCCGCCACCGCGGCCTCCACATCACCAGCGGGCTGTCCGCGGTAGCCGCGCAACAGCGGCGCGCAACGCAGCGCCGCCAAGGCATCGCGCACCGCCTCCGCGTTGGTTGGCAGCAGCAGCGTCACGCTGTCGCCAGCGAGCTCCACCAAGACGCCACCGGACCCCACCGTGAGGAGGATGCCGAACTGCGCGTCGCGCTTGAGGCCAACAATCAGCTCCCAAACGACAGCGTCGACATGGCGCTCCACCAAGAGACCGTCTCCCAACGGCAACAGCGCTTGCGCCGCAGCATGCACCTGGGCTGCGCCCCGCAGGCCAATCCGCACCGCGCCCTGTTCCGTCTTGTGCGCCACACCTAACGCCTTCATCACCACCGCGCCGCCCAACGTTGCCGCGAGGGCCACCGCCGCGTCCGCGTCCCGCGCCACGCCACCCGCCGGCGTCGCAACGCCGAAGCGCCGCAGACGCGCCTTCGCCTCCGCTTCGTCGAGCACGACCGGGGCGCCGGCAGCCAATGCCGGCGCCATCGCCGGCGGCGCTGCCGGGCGTTGCCACGCGGCGCCGACCAACGCCGCGGCCTCCAACGCAGCCAGCCCCTCGTCCAAGCCGCAGAGCGGCGCGATGCCACGCGCCAGCAACGCTTCCGCCCAAGACTCCGGCATGTTCTCCGCCAACGTGGCGAGCACCGCGCCGGTCGCGTTGGCGTGGCGCAGGGCCTGTTCGAACGCCCGGGCGGTCACCTGCCAATCCGCATCGTCGCAGCGGTCGGCCCTTGGGACGTCCAACACCAGCACGTTGGCGTCGAAGCCGGCCGCCGCGAATGCGGAGAAGGTCGCCGTGAGCGCCGCTTCGTCGCCCCAGCTAAAGGTGTGGTAGTCGAGCGGGTTGGCGACATGCACCAGTGGATGGGTGGTGGCCGCCACTGCCGCGGCTTGCTCCGAAGTGAGCGCCGGCAGCGAAAGGCGCGTGTTCGCCACAGCGTCCGCCATCAAGCCGGCCTCGCCGCCGGAGCAGCTCAGGGAACCGATGCGGCGGCCACGCAACGGGCCATGCGCATGGAGGAACTTCAATGCTTCCACGAAGTCTGCGAGACCATGTGCCCGCGCCACGCCCAGGCGCGACAACAGCGCCTCGGCGCCAGCGTCCGCCCCGGCGATGGACGCCGTATGGCTCAACGCCGCCGCCGACCCCGCTGCGGAGCGCCCCACCTTCAAGGCCACCACCGGCACATGCCGCGCCCGCGCCTGGCTCGCTAGTGCCTCCATGCCGGCAATCGAATCGAACGCCTCGACATGCAGCCCCAACGCGCTCACGCGGTCGTCTTCCAACAGCGCAAGCGCCAGTTGCGAGAGGCCGAGCTGCGCTTGGTTGCCGGCGGTGACCATGTAGGCGATGGGCAGGCCACGCCGCTGCATGGTGACGCTGATGGCGACGTTCGAGGACTGCATGACGATGGCGACGCCGCGGCCATCGGCGCCGAGGCGCTTGCCGCCATGTTGATCTGGCCACAGCGGAACGCCGTCCAGGAAGTTGATGAGGCCGTAGCAGTTCGGGCCGATGAGCGGCATCTGCGCCGCCGCGGCCACCAACTCCTCCTGCAAGTCCGCCCCGCCGGCTTCGAGAAAGCCGGCTGCGTAGCAGATGGCGCCACCCGCGCCGACGGCGGCAAGGGCTGACACGGTGTCCACGGCGACATTGCGGTTGACGCCCACGAAAGCGGCATCGGGCGCGCCCGGCAGCGCCTCCACGCAACGATGAGCGGTGCGGCCGGCGACTTGGGCGCGAGTCGGGTGGACTGGCCAGATCTCGCCGTCGAAGCCCATGCGTTCGCACTGCTCGGCCACGCGCGCCGCCGCGGCGCCGCCGATCACCGCAACGCTGCGCGGCCGCAGCAGCCGGTTGAGCGGGGCGATGGGCGCGGCCACGGCGCTTAGCGGCGGCCTAGGCGCCCAGCGGCCGCAGCAGTTCGCGCCCGATGATGTGGCGCTGAATCTCCGATGTGCCATCCCAGATGCGCTCCACCCGGGCATCGCGCCAGAACCGAGCGAGCGGCAAATCGCTCATGAGCCCCATGCCGCCGTGGATCTGCACAGCCTCGTCCGTCACCCGCGCCAACATCTCAGACGCATAGAGCTTCGCCGACGCGATCTCGCGATTCGCCGGCAGCCCGGCATCCAAACGCCAAGCGGCGGCCAACGTCAGCCAGTCCGCCGCATCCATCTCGGTGGCCATGTCTGCGAGCTTGAAGGCAACGCCTTGGAAACGGCCGATGGGTTGGCCGAACTGCTGCCGCTCGGCAGCTTGGGCGAGCGCTAAGTCGAAGGCCCGACGCGCCCGCCCCACGCACATCGCCGCGACCGTGAGGCGGGTGCCGTAGAGCCACTCGTTCGCCAGCTCGAAACCGCGGTGGGGCTCGCCGAGCACCTGCGCCGAGGACAGCCGGCAATCATCGAAGGTGAGGATGCAATTGTGGTAGCCGCGGTGCGACACGGATTCATATCCGGAGCGGATATCGAAGCCCGGCGTGCCGCGGTCCACCAGAAAGCAGGTGATGCGCTTTTTCGGGCCGTTGGCGGTGGACTCCTCGCCCGTGGCCACGAACACGATCACGAAGTCTGCGATGTCCGCATGGGAAATGAAGTGCTTGGCGCCGTTGAGCAACCAGTCGTCGCCGGCGCGACGCGCCGCGCACTGCATGCCGCGCAGATCGGAGCCGGCGGCCGGTTCCGTCATGGCCAACGCATCGAAGCGTTCGCCACGCACGGCGGGATGGAGGTAACGCTCGCGCTGCTCTGCGTCGCAGGCCATGAGGATGCCGGACGGACGCCCCCAGAACACCGTGAGGGCCATGGCGGCGCGGCCCAGTTCGCGTTCGAGCAAGGTGAAGGTGAGGTGGTCCAAGCCGCCACCGCCAACCGCCTCCGGCAAGTTCGGCGCGAAGAAGCCGAGCGCTTGCACCTTGCGGGCAATGTCTTGCCCGACTTCCGGCGGCACACGCCCGGTGCGCTCCACTTCCTCCTCAAGGGGGTAAAGCTCCCGCTCCACGAATTCGCGCACGGTGTCGACCACCAGATGCTGCTCTTGAGAGAGACCGAATTGCATGGCTTAGCTTGCCCAAGCTGGCTGAGCATCATACGCCTGTTCGGTTGCCAAAGCCGTCAGGCGCGTGCGGCGGTTGTCACGCCAAACTCCCCGCTTCAGCGAGGATACCGACGCTTGCGGGCGAGCTCCGCATGCTACGTGGGCACGGCGTTGCGCAGCCGATCTTCGTGTGCGGCCAACACTTGGCCGGCGCCAATTTCGTAGGTGCTGAGCGCCCGCATGATCGCCACGAGACATTCGTCGCGCAACCGCTCCAACTCGCGCACGCCACGCCCTTCCGCCAAGCGTTCTGCCCCGGCCGCCACCTTTTCCGCGAGGGCATCCGTGAGCTCAGGCGCCGCCAAGCGCGTCCACGGCGCCTTCAGCGTCGGGCCGAACTGGCGCATGAAATCCCGCATGCCGTGTTCCCCGCCAGCCAGATGAAAAGCCAGAAAGGTGCCCATGAAGGCCCAGCGCAAGCCTGGCCCGTACGCGATGGCCGCGTCGAGCTCCTCCGGCGTCGCCACATCTTCGGCGACGAGGTGCAGGGCTTCCCGCCACAGGGCTTCCTGCAGCCGATCGGACAAGAAGCCCTCGATTTCCACCCGCACCCGCAGGGGATGCATGCCGAGGTCTGCGTAGAACGCGACCGCCCGGTCAACCACCGACGGCGCGGTGCGCTCACCGCCCAGCACCTCCACCAACGGCAGCAGGTACACGGGATTGAACGGATGCCCGACCAGCACCCGTTCGGGATGGCGGCAATCGCCTTGGAGGTCTGAAGGCTTGAGGCCAGAGGTGCTCGACGCGAGGATGACTTCGGGCGGCGCTGCGGCGTCCAGCTCGGCGAGCAGGCGGCGCTTCACGGCAAGGCGTTCTGGCGCGCTCTCCTGCACAAAACCCACCTCGGCGCAAACGTCTTCGAGCGATCCAGCGCAGCGCAGCCGATCTTGGCTGGCGCCGGGGAAGAGGCCGACGGATTCAAGCGCCGGCCACGCATTCGCCACCGCTGTGCGCAACTTGGCTTCCCAGCCCGGCGCGATGTCCCATGCGATGACATCGAGCCCCCGCGCCAGCGCCCGGGCGGCCCAACCGGCGCCGATGACGCCGGCGCCGACAATGCCGAGGGTTTGCGCAGCCAACGCGGGCTGGCTCAGCCGCGCTTGACGAGGCCGAACTTCTCGCGCGCCGCGGCCGGGCCCACGACCTCCGCCCCCATCAGTTCAACGATGGTGCGCGCCCGCTCCACCAGTTGGGCGTTGCTGGCATGGACGCCACGTTGCAGATAGAGATTGTCTTCAAGCCCGACCCGCACGTTGCCGCCCAACAACGCCGCCGCCGCCGCGAACGGCATTTGGTCGCGGCTGATGGCGAACGCGGTCCAATTGGCGCCCGGGGGCAGCAGCTGCACCCAAGCCTGCAGCACCGCCAGTTCAGGCGGCGCACCCCAGCGGATGCCGTGGCAAAGCTGAAACAGCGGCGGCTCGTCGAGCAGGCCCTCATCGTGCATCTGGCGGGCAAACCACAGATGCCCGGTGTCGAACACCTCCAGCTCCGGCTTCACGCCCAACTCTTGGATGCGCTTGGCGCCCCGACGCAGCATGTCCGGCGTCGACACATAGACTAGGCTGCCTTCGCCGAAGTTGTATGAGCCACAGTCCAGCGAACAGATCTCAGGCAATAGCTCTTCGACGTGCGGCAGGCGTTCCAGAGCGCCAACCAAGTCCGTGTCCGCGCCGAACCGCCTCGGATCCTCGTCCGCGCCGATGAAGAGATCGCCACCCATGCCAGCCGTTAAGTTGATGACCACATCCGTGTCCGCATCACGGATGCGCGCCACCACCTCCCGATACAGCGCCACATCGCGCGAGCCCTTCCCCGTGACGGGATCGCGCACATGGCAATGCACCACGGCTGCCCCCGCCTTGGCCGCATCGAGGGCCGCGGCGGCGATCTCGGCCGGTGTGACGGGGATGGCCGGATGCCGGCCGACGGTGTCGCCTGCCCCCGTGACAGCGCATGTAATGACAATTTCCCGATTCATGTGCTTGCTCCCTTGCGGACGCGCCAGCCCACTGTAGCGCACCGCGAACGGCGCCGGAAGGAGCAGGGCCTAGCCCAACTGGAGCCGACGCGGCGAGGGTGGCGCCAGCGACCTTGGATGGTCAGCGCATGCGAGCGCCCGCCAGCATGGCCTCAACCTTGGCGACAAGCCGCTCCAGCGTGTCGACCATGAGCCACTCGCCGACATCGGCCAACCGCGCCGGGGAATCCACGCGCTCCAAGAGAGGATGCAGCACTTCGGCGCCCGGCCCGAACCGCAGCGCCGCCTGACGCCGCAAGGTCGTGCGCTGAGCCGCGAGGCCCTGCTCCACGCCTTGCGCCAAGCCCTGTTCCACGCCTTGAGCTCGGCCCTGCTCCACGCCTTCGGCGCGACCCTGCTCCAGCCACTTCTCCGTCCAACCCTTCACCCGCTCTTCTAACTGCGAATGAAACTCGTCCAAGCTCGCCATTGCCCTCATCTCCTCCGCCTTGGCGCCCGTGATTCCCAACCGTCGCAGCGCCCATTCCAGCATCGTCCGCGCCAAGCCCTGGTCGGCCAAGCTCGCCAACGCCTTGGGCGGCACAGACGCGGTGAAGGTGTCGCAACCGGCGAGCCAGTGGTCAGCGCAGATCAGCCTCCGCCAGCATGGCCTCAACCTTGGCGACAAGCTGCTCCACCGTGTCGACCATGAGCCACTCGCCGACATCGGCCAACCGCGCCGGGGAATCCACGCGCTCCAAGAGTGGATGCAGCGCTTCGGCGCCCGCCCCGAACCGCAGCGCCGCCTGACGCCGCAAGGCCGTGCGCTGAGCCGCGAGGCCCTGCTCCACGCCTTGTGCACGCCCCTGTTCCATGCCTTGCGCGAGGCCCTGTTCCATGCCCTGCGCGACACCTTGCGCGCGACCCTGCTCCAGCCACTTCTCCGTCCAACCCTTCACCCGCTCCTCGAACTGCGAATGAAACTCGTCCAAGCTCGCCATTGCCCTCACCTCCTCCGCCTTGGCGCCCGTGATTCCCAACCGTCGCAGCGCCCATTCCAGCATCGTCCGCGCCAAGCCCTGGTCGGCCAAGCTCGCCAACGCTTTGAGCGACGCTGACGCGGCGAGCGTGTCGCCGCCGGCGAACCGGTGGTCAGCGCCGGTCAGCCTCCGCCAGCGTGGCCTCAACCTTGGCGACTAGCTGTTCAAGCGTGTCCACAATGAGCCACTCGCCGACATCGGCCAACCGCGCCGGAGAGTCCATGCGCTCAAGCAGTGGATGCAGCACTTCGGTGCCCGGCCCGAACCGCAGCGCCGCCTGACGCCGCAAGGCCTTGCGCTGCACGGCGAGGCCCTGCTCGATGCCTTGCTCCACGCCTTCGGCGCGGCCCTGCTCCAGCCACTTCTCCGTCCAACCCTTCACCCGTTCCTCTAACTGCGAATGAAACTCGTCCAAGCTCGCCATTGCCCTCATCTCCTCCGCCTTGGCGCCCGTGATTCCCAAGCGTCGCAGCGCCCATTCCAGCATCGTCCGCGCCAAGCCCCGGTCGGCCAGGCTCACCAAGGCTTTGAGCCACGCCACCAGCTCCGCTTCGTTGCGCGCGCCCTCCATGCCGATCAGCGCCGACATCGCGTTGCCGGGCCTTGGATCGTCCCCGCGGCGGGACTCAAAATCAAGCACGAAGTAGGCATGGCGCAGTTGGAACGCCGCCAAGTCGCCGGACGCCCGTCGGTCATCCGCTACGTCCTCGGCCGCTCCCGCGCCAAGCTCTGGCCGCGCCAACGCCGACAATTCCGTCGGCGCGTTCCAACGCCGCGGGCCGTTGTACACCACCAGCGGGAACACCGGCGGCCGCGGGCCGCCCGGACGCACCACGCCGGCGGCACTCAACTCTCGCTGCAGACCCAGCGCATAGCCCGCCATGCGCAGCGCCATGTCCAGATCCGGCCGCGACTGGAACTCCACCAAGATCAGCAGGCAGCCACCTAGCGCCGCCCAATCCTGCGCCCAACGGAAGCGCAAGCGCCACGCTTGGTCCCCCTGCCGGCGCCGGAAGCCGTCGCCGATCCACTCGGTCGGCAGCCTCTCGAGCGTGTCAAAGTCAAGCGCGGCGACCGTGCGCGGATGCAGCGGCCCACCCGGGCGCACTGCGTAGCCACGCAACGCATCCTCGATCATCCGGCGATGCGAGAAGATCGCTTTGAAGGCTTGGTCGTGCGGCCGACGCGAGGTGTCGTCGGAAGACGCCATCGCCGCAAGATAGACCGACGGACGCGCTTGATCTGCCAGCCAACGTCCCTATGTGGCGTGGGACATTTCGGACGGGCCCGGAAGCGACCCACCCCGCGCCGCGGCAGTGCCCTCGCTCGACGAGCGAGCAAGCCTTACCATCCGCCGTGGCGACGGGCGGGCACAGGCTGCGCGGTGATCGTTTCGCACCGACACAGGTTCATCTTCTTTGCCGTGCCCAGAACCGGCACCCACGCGGTGCGCGCGGCGCTTGAACCCATGCTTGGCAACGACGATTGGCGACAGCAATCCCTGACCACCACCATGCGTCTGCCTGTGCCCGCCCTCGCCAAGCTCGGACATGGCCACATCTCTTTGCGCCAAGCTCAAGCATCGCTTCCAGACACGATGTGGCGGAGCTATCTCAAGTTCGCCTTCGTCAGAAACCCTTACGACCGCTTCGTTTCCGTGGCCGCCATGTTGAACAAGCGCAATCCCCGCTACGCCGGCAACGAGGCGAACTTCATGAAGCGGGCGTTGCGCGTGCCGCGCTTCCGCCAGCGTGTGTTGACCCGACCGCAAGCGGACATCCTGACAGACGCCGCCAGCAAAGTTGGCATGGACTTCATTGGCCGCTACGAGACGCTGCAAGCCTCCTTCAACGAGGCCTGTCGGCGCGTCGGCCTGCCCGAGTCCGCCCTGCGGCGCGCGAACACCGCCGCCCATCCCCCCTTCGCCCACTGCTATGACGACGAGCTCCTGCAAGCCGTGACGGACTTCTACCGCAAAGATTTCGAACTCTTCGGCTACCCGATTGGAGAGCTTTCGCCATGCGCTTGAGCCACCCTTTCATTCGCCTGCCTTGGCGTTTCGACGCCGCACAGCTAGCTGAGGAAGCGCTTGCGCTGCCCAGGGAGGCATGGATGCCGCACCCAAACGGCACGCCAGGCAACTTCGCCGTCGCGCTCATCTCTTCCGGCGGCGGCGACAATGACTCGTTCGAGGGCGCCAAGCGCGCCACGCCGCATCTGGCGGCTTGCCCATACATGCGGCAAGTGATGGCGAGCTTCGGCGTGGTGCTGTCGCGCTCGCGCCTGATGAAGCTCAATGCCGGCGCCGAAGTTGGCCAGCATGTGGACTTCAACTATCACTGGTTCAGCCGTGTGCGCATCCACATCCCGGTGGTCACGCATCAGCGCGTCACCTTCCACTGTGGCGCCGAGCGTGTCCACATGGCCGCCGGCGAGTGTTGGATTTTCGACTCCTGGCGGCGGCACAACGTGGTGAATCAAAGCCATGCGGAGCGCATCCACCTAGTCATCGACACCACCGGTTCTTCCGGTTTCTGGCAGGCAGCGCACACCGCCGCGGCGCGAGACGCAGGCGCAGTGGCAGCATCCGCTGAGTTCGTACACTTCGACCCAGCCAGAGACCCCGCGCTCAACATCGAGCACTGCAGCGGTTCGCCGGTGATGGCGCCCGGGGAGTGCGCGGCACTGGCGGAAGACCTCATCGCGGATTTTCTTGCCAATCCAGCCAACGACCAGCCCTTGAGCGGCGCCTACGCGCGGCTCATGCGAGGTTTCGTTGCAGACTGGCGCGAACTCTGGCACTTGCACGGGCCAACGCCGGCGGGGCTGCCCCACTTCCGTGCGCTGATCCGCGAGACCCGCCGCCGCCTGCATCCCAATCGCCGCGCCCTGACCACGCGCAGCAACGACATCGGCGTCAATGCGGTGTTTGCCGCCCGCGTGTTGAACGCGGCCGTCGCTGAGGACGCGAACGGGCCGCGCCAAGGCTCCGCCTAAAGCGCCAGGGCGCCATCGCCACGACGCCTCCCCCAAGCCTCAAGCCCGCGCAAGCCAAGCACCGCGCGTCACCGCAAGGCGTCGCCCAGCTCGCGCTCGTAACGCTCCACCGTGTCGACGCCCAAACCCTCCTGCAATGGCCCGAGCCACGGCTCGAAGTTGCGCCATTGGCCCATGGCGGCGCGTGAAATGGGCTGGCGCACCTGCTCCGCGCTCGGCGTGCGAATGCTGCGTTCCGTACGGTGGTATGCCACGCAGGCCGGCTCGAATGGCAAACCACAGAAGTCCAGAATGCGCCGCACTTGGCCTTCAAGGTCTGCCACCACGTCCTCGTGCAGCACCCGCAACACGAAACCGGGGAGCACGGCATCCCAGTGGTCCATCAACCTCACATACTGGCGGTAATAGTTGCCGACTTCGCGCAACCCATAAGAGAACTCCTGCCCTTCGCCAAAGAGCTGCTTGAAGCCGCTGACGCAGCAATCCATGGGATGGCGGCGCGCGTCGATGACTTTCGCGTTCGGCAGAATCAACCGGATGAGGCCAATGTGGAAGAAGTTGTTCGGCATCTTGTCGATGAAGAAGGGCGCGCCGCCGCGGTAGGCGCGCGTCTCCTCGATGAATTGCTCGCCGAAGCGGCGGAAGTAGCCATCCTCCAGTTCCGCGAGGAGCTTCGGATAGCGCGGCGGCTCCCCGGGCGCGTCGCGGCCACGCAGCCGCTTCGCCAGATTGAGGATGTTGTGCAGCTCCATCGTGCCGTCCACCTGCGAGTGCGAGGCGAGAATCTGCTCGATGAGGGTCGATCCCGCGCGCGGCAGGCCAACGATGAAGATCGGATCTGGCGCATCGCAACCCAAGCCAGCCTTGGCGCCGAACAACGCCTCCCCACACACCTCAATCTGGCTGTCGATGCGCACCTGAAGGTGTTCGGGGCTGTGTCCGGCATCCGCCTGCCGCAGCGCATTGCCCTTGCGGTAGTAGCCAAACGCGCGCTCGTAATCCTGGCGGCTCTCAAAAGCCGCGCCCAAGGCGAAACAGATGTGGATGCGATCCTCCGCCGCTGTGGTCGGCGTCACTTCCAGCGCGACCATCGCATCGATCTCGGCGTCCGAAAACGTGTGGGACTTCGTGTTGGCGAGGCTCCAATAGGCGTCGCCGTGGTCTCGCTTGACGCGGTACGCCTGCTGGTAGAGCGCCACCGCACGGTCGATGTCGCCTTGGGCCTTGTACACATGGGCGAGCGCGATCGGATGCAGATGGCTGTCTGGATGCGCCGCCATCAACCGCTCATAGTGTTCAATGGCCGCCGCGGTGTTGCCCACGCCGCCCAAGGCGGCGGCGTAGACGGAACGAACGATCCCGACATCTTCGGGCGTTTCCTGGAGCAGCTGCCCGGCTTGGTCGCGCGCCTTGGCGAACTTCTGCGCCTGCAACAACACGCTCGCGTATTGGATGCGCGCTTCCCGGTGTCGCGGCTCGAACTCGACGCAGCTCTCCAGCAGGAACTCCGCCTCGCCGAGGGCCTTGTTGCGCGTCGCCACCTCGGCCAGCAGGCGCATGCCTTCCACATGGGTCTGGTTGGTGCGCAGAAAGTGCTTGCACAGCCGCTCGGCGTCGGCGAGCCGGTCCTCGGAGAGGTAGCTGATGACGGTGAGCAGCTCCGCCGGCAGGCCACCGAGCCAAGCCGCCCGCTCACGGGCCGCCGCAAGTTTGCCACGCGCTGCGGCGTCGGGCGCATCGTCCTCGTACAGCTTGACGAGGCATTTCCAGCCATTGATGAGGGACGGATCCGCCGCCACCGCCTCCTCAAACGCTGCCCGTGCCGCGACGAAGTCGCGCCGGGCGATGTGGTTGTACCCCACCTCCTGCAGCGCCCTGCCGAAGCCCGGCCGGCGTTTGAGAATCTCTGCGAGGGCGTTGAGTGCCGCCTGCCATTTTTGGCCGTGCCGCAACGCCACCGCAAAGGCGTACCGCGCCTCGTCGTTGTCTGGCTCGGCTTCGAGCAAGGCGACCAGCGCACGCTCCGCACGCGCCGGTCTCCCTGCCGCAAGCTCCCGTTGCGCCGCAAGCAACGCGTCTTGCGAGCCCCGCTCTGGCACTAGCCCAGCCCCGGCAGCGCCTTCAGCAAGCCGCTGCCCGAACGCAAGCGCCTACGGGAAATCGTAGGTGAGGCGCAGTCCAATGGTGCGCGGCCGCTGGTGCGTCACATAGGGTGTGTAGTGGCCGGCGATTTGCATGATCGGCGCTTCTTCGTTGTTGGCGTTGTCGACGAAGAACTCGCCGCGCCAGCCGTCCTTGATGATGCCGAAGGATAGCGTCAGCGTGGTGGCAGCCGGGTTGATGAAGCGTGAGTTCGTCGGCAGCCTGAGTTCGCCGCTCACGTCGTTGGGATCTCCCACGCCGGGGCCAGCCACCGGGATTGACACCGTGCCATAGGTGCCGCCCTCGTCTTGGCGCTTCAAGCCGGAAACGCTGCCGGTTTGACGGAACAGCGTGTCATCCATGAACTCGGCGCTGCCGACGATGCCGGACACGCTCTCGCCCCGGTAGTTCAAAGCGGCGTTGAGGAATGCATCCGCCTGCAGCGCATCCAACGGAAACTGATAATTCACGCGGATGTTGCCGGAGAAGCCCGGTGCCAGCGGCATTTCCGAGCCGGTCGGCACCGCGATGCCGTTGAGTTGGGCATTGATGCGCGTGAGCTCGGTGTCGAGCAGCGTCACGGCGCCGGTGATGGTCAAGCGTTCGGTGGGAGCCCATGTGAAATCCGCATCCAAGCCGCTCACTTCCGCGTCGCCGACATTCTCAATGAAAAACAGGAACGCGACGTTCGACGGGTCGAAGCGCGACACCTGCAGATCCTCGATGTCCGACCGGTACAGCGTGGCATTCACGCGCAAGCCCAAGAAATCGCCTTTGAGGCCGACTTCATAGCTGCTGAGGTGATCCGTCAATGCCGCAGCCGGCACAACGTAGTTCTCGAACACGCCGGATTGGTTGGTGGAGAGTTGCCCCGCGTTCCGGTTCTGGGTCGCCGGGCGGTATCCCTCGGCAAAGCCGGCAAACAACATCAGGTCGTTGGTGGCCTGCCAACTGACGGTGGCGCGAAAGATGGTGTCCTCCTCGTTGATGGAGCCATCGCTTTCCAAGCTGCCGATGTCGAGGTAGCCATTCTTGATGGCGTCCAAGGTCGCTTGATTGCTGCCGCCGCCACGGAATAAATCCCGCGGTGAACCGTCCTCGCCATTCGGGCTGCGCGCGTTCAGGATGATGCTGTCGTCGCCGCTGGCGCCGTACCGACCCAAGGTGCGCAGCCGTTCGGTGACGTCGTTGCTGAAGTCTGTGCCGTTGCAGCGCCCGTCCGCCGTCTCTTGGGCGTTTGAGCCGATGCCATAGCGGCAGCCGAATGAGAAGTTCGCAGCGCCGGCAAGGGTCGACGTCAAGTCGTACCGACGAGCGCTCAACGCGATGTTCCAATCATCGGTCAAGTCAAAGGAGAACTCGCCAAAGAATGCCAGCTCCTCCACCTCACGCGTGAAGTCGTTGAAGAACGTCGTGAAGGGTGAACGCGGCCCTGAGGCATTGACCCCGCGAGTGGGCAAGCTAGCGTTGCCGAGCAAGAAACCATCGCCGGAATTGTTGTTGTAGTAGCTGTTGATGTGCTCGGCGAAGGCAGGATTGGAGGCGGCGTACTGGAAGTCTCCAATGTGGTTCGTCTCGGCGTCGTTGATGTACACCCCGGCGAGAACGTGCCAGCGGTTCGTCGGATCTGTAGTGAAGCGGAACTCATGCGTCGTGCGGGTGTTTTCCGTGTCTTCCGTGTACTGCTTGGTCGGGTCGTAGCAGTTATTCGGATCCGTCGAATCGTAGAGGTTGCCACTGCACAGGTAATAAGTGATGTACCCACCGCCGTTGTTGTAGTGGGTGTAGTCGATGACGCTATCCACTTCGCGGCTCAAATGGCCGCCGGTGTAGATGACGTCCAACCCCCACAGCCGCCCGCTCAACGTCCACGTCGTCAAGCCGAACTCATCGCGGTTGTAGTCTGGCGAGAAGTTGCCGATGGAGTGGTCTCCATCCAAGCTCGGATCGATGATGAACGCCCCCTCGGCTTCCAACGTTTGCGCCGTGTGCTGGACGAGCACCTCCCAATCCAAATTGATGTCGTAGGCAGCGCTAAGCCGCGTGCCGCGGTAGGAGGCTTCGTTCCAATCATCCTGCACGATGGCGTCATTGCGGGCGCTGGCGATGGAGTCTGCCCCGATGAGGTTGGGGCCAAAGCCGGCGGCGTTGTTGCGGTCCACCACGACGCCGCTCGGCGTGAAGGTGGCCGGCACGTTGTCGATCCAGCCGCCTTGCGTATCGCTGTACACCACCGCGCGGATGGCAAGCGACTCCGTGAGCGGGACGTTGACGTAGCCATCCACGCCGCTGCTGTCCGCACCGTCGCGCGTCATGCTGTAGGTGGCCTTGAAGCCGGCGCCGAACTCGCCCTGGCGCGGCTTGTTGGTGATGAGCCGCAGGTTGCCGGACTGCGAGCTGGCGCCGAACAGGGTGCCTTGGGGGCCCGCCAACACCTCAATGCGCTCCAAGTCTGCCCCATAGACGTCTAAGTTGCGGCCGCCGAACGACACTGGCTGTTCGTCCAAGTACAGGGCGACGCCAGGCGCCGACCCCTGCGCGGAGCTAATGGTGACGCTGGTTTGCTCCGTCGCGCTGCCGCGGATGTAAAGCTCCTTCTTGCCGGGGCCGTTGCCGGCGCCAACGACGTTGGGCAGGTAATCCACATACTTGTCGAAAGTCTCGATGCCTTGTTCCCGCAAGCCATCGCCCGTAATCGCCTGCACAGCGACGGCGACGTCCTGCATGCTCGCGGCTCGCTTGGTGGCGGTGACGATGATCTCTTCGATCTCGCCAGCCGCATACGCTCCCGAAGCGCTGGCCAACGCGGCGGTCACGGCGATGCTGAGTTTGTTCCGTTCCCAAGTCGCGCGTGTCATGGAGTTCTCCCTTAAAGTGATTAAGCGGCTCGCGAGCGTAAGCGGCCGCCACTTCCAATTTAATGTAACACAAGGGCGGCCCACCGTCACAGGCACCCCCCTGACCCGCACGGAGACTGGCGGCTGCGCCTTCCTTGGTCGCTCTGGAGCAGGTTCCCAAGCCCCGCGCGGCAGTGCCGACGAGGAGCGCATCTCCCTCCGAGGGCGCGGGGAGGCTGTTTCCGTCAGCTCCTCCAAATGGCCTTCTGGCGCATCCCCCTGCCGGCGCGGGGAACCTGCGCTATGCTTCGTTACCGCACTTTAGGAAGGCAGGGCAGGACTCCATGAAGCTAGGACTCGGCATCGGCCCACTCGGCCCGCCAGGCGGCGCGCGCTTGGTGCAACTCGCCCAAGAAGCGGAAGCGTTGGGCTACGACACCATCTGGGCACCGGAAATCTACGGCGCAGACTGTTTCACGCCGCTCACATGGATTGGGGCGCGCACCGAGCGCATCAACCTCGGCACCTCCATCATGCAGATTTCCGCCCGCACGCCGGCAAGCGCTGCCATGCATGCCGTCGCCTTGGACTATTTGTCGAACGGACGGCTCATCCTCGGCATCGGCGTCTCCGGGCCGCAAGTGGTGGAAGGCTGGTACGGCCAGCCCTATCCGAAGCCGTTGGCGCGCACGCGGGAGTGGGTGTCGATCTTTCGCTCCATCGTCTCCCGCGACGGCACCGTGTCTTTCGACGGCGACCACTACAAGCTGCCGCTGCCCGGCGGCACGGGCCTCGGCAAGCCCTTGAAGCTCATCCTGCATCCGGTGCGCGAGCGCATCCCCGTCTATCTCGGCGCCGAGGGGCCGAAGAACGTGGCGCTCAGCGCGGAAATCTGCGACGGCTGGATTCCGATGTTCCTGTCGCCGTACCGCATGATGGAGCAATACAAGGACGCGATGTCCATTCGCGCCCCCGGCTTCGAGATCGCCGCCACGGTGTCCGTGATCGTCGATGACGACGTGGAACGGGCGCTCGCGCAAATCAAACAGCAGGTGGGCTTCTATGTGGGCGGCATGGGCGCGAAGAGCTTCAACGTCCACAAAGATCATGTGACGCGCATGGGCTTCGGCGACGCCGCGAATCGCGTCCAAGAGCTGTTCATGGCCGGCCGCCGGGATCAAGCAATCGCCGCGGTGCCGGACGAACTCTGCGACGAGATTTCCCTAGTGGGGCCGAAGGCGCGCATTCGGGAGCGCTTGGCCGCTTGGCGCGAGAGCCCCGTGACCATGCTGAACGTCGGCACGGCAGACACCGAAACGCTCAGATTCATGGCCGAAGAGCTGCTGTGAGGGGCGATGGGGCGGCCCAGCGGCGCTGACCAGAGCGGTCGCCCCGCGGTGCCCGTCGCCGCGATTTGACCGGCGTGGCCGGCGTCGCTACAGTCCCGTTCCCCGCAACGCCGGGGCCACCCCGCCTGGGTGGCGAAATTGGTAGACGCGCCAGACTCAAAATCTGGTAGGGGCAACCCTGTGAGAGTTCGAGTCTCTCCCCAGGCACCACGATCATGTTTCCCAATCAGTCCGCATCGCCGCTACGGGGCGGACGGCGCGCCAGCGGGCGCATGGGAGGCTGCTCGGACAGCGACCCGCCGGCGCTCCCCCCGACCAGCGGAAGAACCGGACAGACACACGCTGTCGAAGGCGGACAAATCGATTTGCCATCGACACCCGTAATACGCCACAATTGACGTAAGCTATTATTGGCGTATGATGGGCATAGAGGAAGCGTGCTGTGCAGATCAACCCGGGCGGACGCCTGAACACCAACGACGTGGTGGGCCGGGACAACGAAATCGCCCGATATTGGCGCATTCTGGAGCGCCAAGGGCTTGTTGTCTCGGCGGAGCGGCGCATTGGCAAGACTCATATCGTTCTCAAGATGCGGGACGAATGTAGAAGCGGATATCTGCCCTTCTATCAGGACCTTGAGGCGGTTCACTCGATCCCGGAACTCATCCGCTCGATCTACGACACCGTTCAACAGTCCTCGAGTGCGTTGCCCAGCGTTAAGCTTAAGGCTTACATCGCCAAATGGTCTTCTCTGCTTCCAAACAAGATATCCGGTGTCGATCTGCCGACCGGCGACAGCACTTGGCAGGTTCTCCTTGCCGAAGCATTCGACGATTTGATGGGCTTGGCCAACAACTTGGTCATACTCTTACTTTGGGACGAGTTCCCGCTCATGCTGCACAACCTTCAACGCCGGGAGGGGCCGGACGCTGCCATACAACTGCTAGATCACCTGCGCGCATTGCGTCTTCGCCACGCCAACCGTCTGCGCTTCCTGTTCACAGGCTCAATCGGCCTCCATCTCGTGCTTCGATCTTTGCGTGCGGCGGGAAACACCAATGATCCCGTCAACGACATGCTATCGCTCACTGTCCCGCCGATGGCCCCTCAAGACACCACCGACCTTGCTGCGGCGTTGCTCGAAGAAACCCGTGCCGCCCCGTCCCGCATCTCGGGCATGGCCTCGCGCATCGCAAGCGAAGTCGGCGGCTTTCCCTATTACGTCCACCATGTTGTCGATCAGCTAGACCAACTGCAGCGACCGCCTCTCCTAGAGGACGTGTCAGCCGCGGTGGACAAGCTCGTCTACGACCCCCACGACCCGGCGAACTTCAACTACTACGTGAACCGCCTGTCTTCCTACTATGCTGCCGATGAGGGAGCGCTCGCCCTAGTCGTGCTCGACACTGTGGCCGGCCTGTCGTCTCCGGTGCCTATCCCGGAGCTCCTCAATCTGTGCCGGCACCGCGATCCATCGCTGCAAGAGGAAGCACTGCGCGAAGTCCTCACGGTTCTAGCCGAAGATCACTACATCGAGCCAAGGAAGAGCGCCGCCGGAACGACGTACGACTTCCGTTGGCAGCTCGTCAAGAGATGGTGGAAGGCGAGACGATCATGAGACAGGGCTTCCTACGCGCTTCACGCTACAGTCCAGGAAACATGAATCGCGAGTCGCTAGAGGCTCTTTTCGTCGGGCGCGACGATGTCATGGAAAATGTGCTGTCCCGCGTCACCAACGCGACACAAACCCAGGCGAAGCACTACGTTCTTCTGGTCGGGCCAAGGGGTTCGGGCAAAACCCACTTCCTCGCCCTCGCCTATCATCGATTGATGGATCGGTTGCGCGCGGCCAACGCCCGCGACCGCGTCGCCGTGGCTCTGCTCAAGGAGGAGGAGTGGGGGGTCGCATCTTTCCTCGACCTCGTCGTGCGCATCTTGAGAGCCCTCGCCGATGAGGCTCCACAGATCAACGCCGAAGTCGCCGGAATATACGAGAGGTTCTCGACAGGTCACGCGGACGCCGAGGCATTCGCCGTGGCTCGGCTTCGACGACACACGCGGGGCAAGACGCTTCTACTCCTCTGCGAGAACTTGGTGGACCTGTTCGATGGTTTGGGCGAGGAGGGGCAGAAGCGGTGGCGAGCCACGATCCAGGAAGACGGCAACTGGACTATCGTTGCCTCCACGCCGTCTCTGTTCTCCGCCGTCACACTGCAAGACAACCCCTTCTACGGCTTCTTTACGATCCGTGCCTTGAAGAAGATCGACTTCGACAGCGGGCTGGAGCTGCTCGTGAAGAAGGCCATCCACGAGGGCAACACGGAGCTGGCGAACTTCATCCGCACGCCCCTCGGCCGCGCCCGTGTCCGGGCCATCCACCACCTTGCCGCTGGGAATCACCGGGCCTATGTCGTCCTTTTCGATTTCCTCGACAAAGAGTCCCTCGAGGATCTCGTCCGACCATTTATGGAGATGGTCGATGATCTGACGCCCTACTACCAAGACCGGATGCGCCAGCTCGCCCCGGCGCAGCGCAAGATCGTCGAGTTCCTGTGCCTTGAAGGCACGCCCACGACCATCAAGGACATTGCGACGCCCTGCCTGATGTCGCAGCAGACCGCTGCCAAACAGGTCGGCGAACTTGAGACTGCCGGATTCGTCAACCGGACGCGCGTCGGACGCAACACCTATTGCGAACTCTCGGAGCCGTTGATGCGGATCTGCATTGAGGTCAAGGACAACAAGACCCAACACTTCCGTCTGTTCGTCGAGTTCCTGCGTCACTGGTTCACCAGCCGCGAACTCGAACGGCGGCAAGCGGCGTTCCAGCACGGCGACCACGCAGGTCTGGATCGTATTCACGTCGAAGAGGCCATCAGGTGCTCCCTCGCGGATGTTCACGAGCCACTCGTCGATGCGTTGGAGGTCGAAGCGAAGCGATGTTGGGAAGCCGGCGATTACAGGGGGTTGGCGACGATTCAAGAGACCTTGGTGCAGGCTGGCGGCGCGGCAGACCACTATCGCGTATGGACATTGGCTCTCGTGGAGGCAGGCGACAACCAGGCTGCGATTGCCGCCGGTTACGCAGGCACCAATAAACACCCTGACGACGCCGACCTTTACTATTGCCTCACGCACGCACTCTTTAGGGAGGATAGATTCGTCGAGGCACTCTCCACCATCGATCGGGCTGTCGCCCTTGATGGCGCAAAACCCGCCTACCGCAGCCTCCGGGCCGACATGCTACTAATGCTCGATCAGTTCGAGGAGGCGCTCAAAGAGGCGCAAGCCGTACTCGACCTGAAGTGCGACCACTGGCAGAGCTTTGCGCAGATGATGGGCGCCGCGACCGGCTTGGGCCGCGTTCGGGATGCCGAAGCTTACGCGAGGGAACTGGTTCGTCTTGCGCCCGACGAACCAACGGCGTTGCAGACCGCATCGGCGTTCTACCTATCCCAAGATCGGCCCGACGAAGCCCTAGAACTAGTCGATAAAGTACTAGACATCGACGCTGGCGACCAACTGGCGCGTTACTTGCGGGGGCTAGTTCTCTTCAAAATGGGAGATTACCGCCGGGCGAGCGAGGAGTTGCGACAGTCCGCATCTCATCGCCCAGACTCCGTATTCGCGCACAGCCTTCTGGCCGATTCGTTGCTCCATTCAGGAGATTGGGCGGCAGCCGTCGATGTGGCAGAACACCTCATCGAAGTCGACCCGACGCACAACCATGCGCACTATCTGCGGGGACAGGCGTTGATCGAATTGGGCCGCTCCGGCGAAGCGATCGCCGCCTTTGATGTGCTTCTGTCCACGAGCGATTGCCATTCATTGCTGCTCGCTGGGTCATCCGCTCGCCAGATGAGCGACTACTCATCGGCCCGCAGATACCTCGAACGGGTGGCCGAATTGCAGCCAGACAGTCAGCAACTTTGGATCGAACACACGCGGCTGTGCATCGACGAGCGCGTCTTCGACGCGGCCGCCGAGAGTGCCGCCAGAATTGAGGCGCTTCCAGACGGTTTGCTTCTCGGCCGCCTGCTTGCTACGCAGGTCGCCGCGGCAACCAAGCCGTTGCCGATCGCGCTGGATGCGCTTGGGGAAATCCTTGAATGTAGAGACTTCGACATTCACGAAGAACGGCATCTCGAAGCCGTCGTAGGGATTCTCACCGTCTCGTTGCGCAGTTTCGGTCCCCGGCATCTCCCGCAAGGGTTGGCGAAGCTCTGCGACCTGCTGATGGTTCGGTTCCAAGGAGACGTCATCGGCAACATCCTCACGGACTTCTTGAAGGCGAACGCTAAAGACGGTTTCGTGGGATCCTTGGCGGATTGGGAGCAGGCATTGGAGAGTCTCGCCGTCTCCCTGACCGACCTGCCCGGCTGCCGCATCCCCGTCGCGATGCTCGAAGTGGCGGTGCGGTACACGAAGACAGGCGACCAGAGGCATTTGTTGAGCCTGCCGCTCGAACAGCGTCAGCTACTGGAGACCGTGCTGCCGTTCACCGCGAGCTAGTGCGCCAACCACATGCTACTCAGTGATCCTCCCTTGGACGCCGGCGACGAGTCTCGCGCCGTTGCGCACGTTGTTGGCGTTCGATTTGCCTGTTGGCGTTCGAGCTGGAGTTGCGCCATGTGTTTGCTAACGGGTTCCACGAGCGCGTCGCCGAGATGCCTGGCGTCTTCCTTCTCGGCTTCCCGTGGACAATCTGCCGCACTAGGGCTTCCCATAGAGACGTCCGGCTGCCCTATACTGCTCGACACCGCGGTCGCGACTGCGCTCAAGCACACATCAACGGAATGCCCGCCGCAACCCACTTGATCTGCTCGGCGTCGACCCTGCAGGCGCTGCTTCCCACATCGAACGACCGCATCGACCTTGATCGTGCGGCCGGCATGCTGCCCGGCGTAGTAATCGGCAATCTGCTAGGCCTGCGCTTCGAAGGTGTACACCACTCGTCCATCGACGCCAGATTTCCTGCCGGCATGCGAGAGTTCCCGCGTTTGAGGACGCGCGAACTCGACGACGATGTCGCTCAAACACTGGAATTGGCGTTGGCGTTGGAGGCGCAAAGCAACCAGACGGATGACGAACTGGCAAGCGTGCTAGCCGGGCGACTCGTACATTGGGCGATGGTGAACGGCAAGGGCATGGGGCACCTTACACGCCGCATGATCCGTCGGTTTCTCAAAGGCGAGGAACCTCTCGAAGCGGCATGGGACGAATGTGCATCGGGAGAGCACGCCCCGAACGGCGCGGCGATGCGCTGCTCGCCCGTGGCCCTCGCGTGCTGGAACCGGCCGGCAGATCTGGTGCGCATCAGCGCCATTACCGCGGCCGTGACGCACGCCGCGCCGCTGTGCCAACTCTCCTGCATCCTCTTGAACGCGACAACGGCGCGTTTGTTGTGCGGCAAGCGGCCAGCAACCGCCGAACTCCTGAACGCCATAGAAGCGGATACCAGCCAAGACCTGCTAGCCCGGGCTAGATCCGACGGCATCCCTGCTGAGGTGTTCGATGCGCTGCATGACAGCCGGCCACCACCCGCGGACGCTGGCTGGCTGCGGCAGGATCAGCGCTTGATCGGCCACACGCTGCTCGCGCTCCAATGCGGCCTATGGGCGGCGGAAACGCCGCTGGACTTCGAGGAAGCGATAGTCGCAATCACCCACGCCGGTGGCGACACAGACACCAATGGAGCCATCGCCGGCGCCGTGCTTGGCGCACGATACGGACGCGCCGGCACTCCAAATAGGTGGCTGGAATACATCGACTCCAATGGCTACTTCGACGGCTACTTCCGCTGGTTGACGGGGCGGCTTCTAGAATCCAGGCGGCTGCCGCCTTCAATGGCGCCAGCACGTTAAGGAAGGTCTGAACAGCGCGCCGATCGACGGCCGGCAGTCGGCGAAGGCGGTTTCGGCAGCGCCTTGGGCGCGGAACCGCCGCGAAAATGGCGCGTTTCCGGCGTTTTCCCCGCCTTCCGGGCACACGGGCGCCGCGCTCAGGCGGCCAGCCTCCGCTCGGCGATCAGCAGGTTGGCGAAGCCCAGCAGCAGAGCGCGATCCGCTGCGCGTTCTTGTGAAGCCCCCGGCAGCGCACCTTGCCGTAGCCGAACATCCGCTTCACGCAGAAGAACGGATGCTCCGCCTTGGCGCGGACCGACGCCTTCCCCTTCTCCCGCAGCGCCGCCTCGCCGCCGGGCTCCAACTGCTGCCGCAGGCCCGGACGCATCGCCACCCGCCAGTCCACGCCCCGGCACTGGTTCTCTGGGCGCTTCCCCACCCCGCGGTAGCCCGCGTCCGCCCAGACGCGCCGCTCACCGCCGTGCAGGAGGCGGTGCGCATGCGCCATGTCCGACTCGCTCGCCGCCCTCGCCGCGAAGCTGTGCGACACCCCGTCTCCGCGTCGGCGCCGACGTGCATCTTCATCCCGAAGTGCCACTGGTTCCCCTTCTTCGCCTGCCGCATCTCCGGATCCCGCTTGCCCGAACGGTTCTTCGTCGACGACCTCCCGCAGCCTCAGGCCCCGCGAAGCCAAGCTCGCGTTGATCGCCGACAGCAGCTTCTCCCCCAAGCCGTGCCTCTCCAGCAGAGGAGCGCTCGGCACCATCAATGAACTCGGGTCCCTCACAAGGCGTGCCGACGTCGCGCAACGCGACGGTGGAGGTTGAGGTGCGGCGAGAGCAAAGCACTGGCGAACTTCGGGGTCGGGAAGCGCAAGGGGATGTCTTCGGCGGCCGACCTGGACGTTCTCGGCCAAGACGCTATCGTTGGAGCGGTGCCCGAGCGGGTGAACTCGACGGGCGCGACGGCAACCGCAACATGCCGCCCGTTATACTGCGTCCTTGATCCGCGCTTGCCCTGCCTAAGCGGGCGTCGTGCGAAAACCGCAACGCTTGCCAACGGACAACCAAATGCTAAAGACCATCGCCGTTATTGAAGGGGACGACGCCGCGCCGGAGGCGATGCGGCCGACGGTGGAGTTATTGCAGTCGCTGAACTTGGGCCTTGAGTTTCAGCACCCACAGGTGGGCGAGGCCGCGCTCGCAGCCGAGGGCAGCCCATTTCCGGACGCTGCCCGGGCCACCATCGACGCCGCCGACGCCACCTTGTTCGGCTCGACGAGCGGGCTGTCTGGTGCGGCGCTCATGTACCTGCGATGGGGCAAACAGACTTATGCAAACGTGCGCCCTTGCCAGCACCTGCCTGGCTGCGCGAGCCCGTTGGCGCGTCCCGAAGGCATCGACTTCGTGATCGTGCGGGAGAACTTGGAAGACCTCTACGTTGGCTGCGAAGGCCCGTTGGAAGACTTGGCGCCGCTCGGTTTGACGGGACGCACCATTCGCCGGCCGGTGCATGAGTTGGGTGCCGGCAAGTACGCCATCAAGGCGATCACTCGCGTCGGCGTCGAGCGCGTCACCCGCTTCGCCTGCGAACTCGCGCGCCAACGTCGCGGCCAACTCACCTGCGCGACTAAGCACAACATGCTGCGCGACACCGACGGCTTCTTCCTAGAGGTGGCGCGGGAGGTGGCGGCGGACTACCCGGATGTCGCGTTCGACGCCTTCATCGTCGATGACTTCGCGTGCCGCATGATCCGCGAGCCGCAGCGCTTCGACGTGGTGGTGATGCCGAACTTGTATGGCGACATCCTCTCCGATGCCGCCGGGGGACTGCTGGGCAGCCTAGGGCTCGCGCCGAGCGCGTGTTACGGCGACGACTACGCCTACTTCGAACCCGCCCACGGCACGGCGCCAGACATCGCTGGGCAGCACATCATCAACCCCACCGCCACGCTCCTAAGCGCCGCGCTGATGCTCGACTACTTGGAGTTGCACGAGGCCGGCGCGCGCTTGCGTGAAGCCGTGCGCCGCGTGTACGCGCAAGGGCACGCCCTGACGCCGGATCAAGGCGGCCGCGCGACTACCGAGGACTTCTGCGGCGCCGTGGCCGCGGCACTGTGACGGGCCTCTTGCGGCCGCAACCTGCCGCACCGCGCCCGACAGTACCTGCCACCTGCCCCGTCCATCCGACCGCGCTCATCTCAGCGTCCGCCCCAGCACCGCCCAAGGCCCCATGAGCGCAAGCCCCCATCCACCGCTCGTCTACGCCGTCCATCAAGGCACCGGGCCGTTCCTGTTCTTAGTTCACGGCTTTCTCGCCAGTTCTGCACAGTGGCTGCTGAATGTGCGCGCGCTCGGCGCAGTGTGCAGGCCAGTCACTGTTGACTTGTATGGCCACGGCGCTTCGCCAGCACCAGAGGCTCCGGACGCCTATGCGCCCAGCGCCTACGTCGACGCCTTCGAGGCGGTGCGCACAGCGCTCGGCGCCGAGCGCTGGCTCGTCTGTGGCTATTCCTTGGGCGGCGCCCTCACCGTTCGCTATGCGCTCACGCACCCGGAGCGGCTCTTCGGCCATGTGTTCACGAACTCCATGTCCGCCTTCGCGGATGCAGCGCAGAGCGAGCAGTGGGCGGCCGGTGCGGAAGCCGCCGCGGCGTCGATCCGAAAGGGGGGCTTGGCGGCCATCGAGCGCATGCCCGTGCATCCGAAACATGCACGGCGCCTGCCGCCGGAGGTGTCCAGCGCCTTGGCACGGGATGCCGAGGCCCTGAATCCAACCGGCATCGCCAACACGGTCCAGGTCACCACGCCGGACGCCTCCGTGCGCGAGGTGGTGAGCGGCAACCGGGTGCCCGCCCTGCTCGCCTGCGGACGCTTCGAGAAGCGTTTTCAACCACACCGGGAGTTCGCCGCCGCGCAAATGCCAAGGCTTCGCGTGGTGGACTTGAATGCGGGGCATGCAGTGAATATGCAGGACGCTGCGGGCTTCAATCAGGCGGTGTGCGATTTCGTCCGCACCGTGGCGGGAACGGGCCACCGCACCGTACCGAACTAGCGACGAGTGAAGCGCCCAACGCTTGGTCGCCCTGCTAAGGGCGCGCTTCAGCGCAGGCCGCTGGCAGCAGGGATCAAGCTTGCGCTGTAGGCGACGACCTCCTTGCCGTCGCCGTCGCCGCAGCTCGCCAAGACACCTGCCGATGGCGTCGGCGTCACCGCCGCGGTGTGGCAGCCGCTGGCGGTGCGCAGCACCACGCGAGCGTCTTCACACTCCACCACTTCAAGGGCCGGCTCGTTCAAGAGGGCCTCCGCGGCTTGGGCTTGCGGCGGCAACGCGGCGCGCCCGCGCAGGTACGGCGTGGCAACGCGGCCGGCCTCCACCGCGGCCAAGAAATCCGCGATGGCTTCCGGCGCGAGACGGCCGTACAACACGCCCTGCGGGAGCGCCAGCACATTGGCAGCGAAGCGATGCCCGCCAACATGGGTCGTCTGCCAGGCGCGGCGGCCCACCAACTCGCGCAGGCGCGCATACACCGGCACGCCAAGGCGTGAGCAGCACACATCTCGTTGGCCGTTCGTGCAAACGAAGTACTGGGCCGACAGCACCTGCTCAAACCGGGTGGCGAGGGTCGCTTCGACAGTGAGGTCGAGGCCTAGAAGCTCACCCTCGTCCGGCACGTTCAGCCGATGCAGCTCGCCGCCACGTGCCACGAACAACGTGACGCCGTCCAATGGGCTGCTCTGCCTTGCAAATTGCGGGCGCGCCCGCAGCCCCGCCGCCGCGAATGCCGCCACTTGAGCGTGCAGCCATGTCTGCACTGGCGGCGGCAGGTCGTTGTCCTCCAGCGCCTTCGCGCGCCATGTCGAGCGATGCGTGAGGATGATCCAAACGTTCACCGCCGGAGACGTGCCGAGCATCGGCTCGCCCATGCGTGCGGAACGTTCGGCGCAAGAAGGATGCGCTGGCATGGTGGGACATGGTAGACGCCCCGGTTGGCAACGCCAAGCGCTGAACGGGCTCAGCACCTTCTAGACACTCGCCCCCAACGGAAGGCCGCTGGGGGCGACGGTTCAGCAGCCCGCGGGCCGCTGGCCAGTCCTTGCGGGGTCACCGAGGTCATCCAAAAGCTCGTCGCCCTTGTTTAGTCGCGGCGCCGATCTTCATCCACCACCACGCCCTAGGCCAAGGTGAACTGTCGCTGCACATGGGCCATCAAGGAAGGAATGCCGGCGCCCCAAGTCACCGGCGGTCGCTGGCCCGGCGGGCACCAGATGTAGCCGAGGCGGTTCAACTCCTCCCTTGCGGCGAGCCGAGCGGCAGCGTCCGCGCCGCTGGTTGCGAGCGCGGCGTCGATCTCGCGGTCGCTCGCTTCGGCGTCTGCGCTGGCTTGAAATACCGGCCACACTGCCACGGCCGCGGCGAGCAGCCCAGCAGCTTCCAATTCACGATAGCGATCTTGGTAGTACTCCGCTGCTTGCGCGGTCACTACGGGGCGCACGATGTCGACGTGTTCAGTGGTCAGGGACGTCGTGCCGGCCGTCCCGTGCTGCTGCCACAGTGCATCCCCCCAAAGCTGGACGAAGTACGGATAGCACTGGCTCTCGTCCACCACCTGATCGAGCGCATCCGCGTCAAAGCCTACGCCCTGCGCCCGCAACGGTTCTTGCAGAGCGTTCCGGGCGGTGTCCTTGGAGAGTCGGCCCACACCCAACCGGCCCGCGCCCAAACGATTCCAAAACGAGGCGTCCATCTTGGCAAGATGGCCCGGCAAGCCCGGCGTCCCTGCCAGCACCAACAGGAAGGGCGCTTCGTCGCGCACCCGCTGGCTCGCGTTCAGCAGTGCGCTCCCCACGGCGATGTCCAGCGTGTGCGCTTCGTCCAGCAAGACGGCAAGCGGCTTGGCGCCGCATCTGGCGATTAAACGCTGGGTCAGGCGGGCGGGCGCGTCGGTTCCCGTCTTCCATGCGAGCGAGCCAGCGGCGGCGCCCCCCGCTTTGCGCGGCAGCAGCCGAGCCAAGGCGGAACGCGGCGCCAGCTCGGCGACCAGGCTGCGCAAATCGGGTATGTCCTGCGGCGTCAACGCGGCCACGTCCACGGCGCCGCTCGCCCGGCATTCGCGCTTGAACCAATTGAGCAGAACGGTTTTGCCGTTGCCTCGCGGGCCGATCAAGACCACGTTGTGCGGCGGCGGCTCGCCTTCCAGCAAGTCCGACAAGCACCGGGAAAGCACGGCCTGCTGTTCTTCGCGCCCGCTCAGCAACGGCGGCGTTGCGCCGTCTCCCGGCGTGAACAAACGGCGATTGGCGGGTTTCATGGCGCAAGTCTACACACGGCCATTCTTCTAGCACGTTTATCTGTCCAGTTCTTCCGCTGGGTTGGGCCAGCCTGAGGCTGTTGCCCGAGCTGCCGAGCCCAAACGTCCTCTCACACGCCACCAACAGCGCCCAACCCGCCGCGACTTGGACGCTTGCGCCGGCGCGCCAAGGGCACGCGCCCGCAGAGCGTTTATGATGGCGAGCACTGGGCGCAACCCATTCCTCGGCGCTTGACCGCATGGACCAGATCATCGACGCCGCGGTGCGGCCCCTCGCGGATTTCGTCTCCGCAATCGTTTTCTACAGCGTTCCCCTGCTCGGCGCCGATGTGCCGCTCATCGTCGCCTGGCTGGTGGCCGGCGGCGTCTTCTTCACCGTTTACCTGCGCTTCATCAACCTGCGCGGCTTTGCCCACGCCGTGCGCGTGGTGACGGGGCGCTACAAAGCGCCCGGCGACCCGGGCGAGATCTCGCAGTTCCGGGCGCTCACCACCGCGGTCTCCGGCACGGTGGGCATCGGCAACATCGGCGGCGTCGCCATCGCCATTTCCGTGGGCGGGCCCGGCGCCACTTTCTGGTTGATCGTCTCCGGCTTGCTCGGCATGTCCACCAAGTTCGCGGAATGTTCGCTCGGCGTGCTGTATCGCCGCCGCCATCCGGACGGTTCGGTGTCTGGCGGCCCGATGCATTACCTAGAGCGTGGCCTCGCTGAACGCGGCTGGGCGCGGCTCGGCCGCGGGTTGGGGCTTTTCTACGCGGCGGCGATGGTGTTCGGCTGCCTCGGCATCGGCAACATGTTCCAGTCCAACCAAGCCACCGCCATCATCGTGCATGTGACGGGCAGCGAGTTCCTAGCGAACAACGCGTGGCTCATTGGACTGTTGCTCGCAGGGTTGATCGGCCTTGTCATCGTCGGCGGCATCAAGTCCATCGCCAGCACCACGGTGCGGTTGGTGCCGACGATGGCGGTGCTCTATGTGGTGTCCGCCCTGTTGGTCATTGGCTTGAACTTCGAGCGCCTGCCGAGCGCGTTCGTCGCCATCTGGGAAGGCGCCTTCGCGCCGCAGGGGGTCGCCGGCGGCATGCTCGGCGTCATCATCATGGGCTTTCGCCGCGCCGTCTTCTCCAACGAGGCGGGTCTCGGCAGCGCGGCCATCGCGCACGCCGCGGCGCAGACGCCCAAGCCCGTGAGCGAGGGCTTCGTCGCCCTGTTGGAGCCCTTCATCGACACCGTGGTGATCTGCACGATGACGGCATTGGTCATCATCCTCACGGTTTACGACCCGGCTGACGCCGGCGGCGCCGTGGACGGCATCGCGCTCACCACCCGCGCCTTCGCTTCAACACTGCCGTGGGCCCCAGTGCTGCTGTTGGTGGCCGCGCTGCTCTTCGCGTTCTCCACCATGATCGCTTGGGCCTACTACGGCCTGAAGGCGTTCACTTACTTGGTTGGGGACGGGCGCGCGAAGGACTTGGGTTTCAAGCTCTTCTACTGCCTGTTCGCCATCGTCGGCTCCAGCCTTAACTTGGGCGCGTTGGTGGATCTCTCGGATGCATTGGTGTTCGTTGTGGCGATCCCCAATCTTTTGGGGCTGTACCTGTTGGCGCCGGTGCTGCGGCGGGAACTCAATGCGTATTGGCCGGCCGCGGCGGGGAAGCGCTAACCCGAGCGGCTCACCCCACCGCCAGCGAAGCGAAGGCATTGGCGATGCGCTCGTCGTCGTAGCCGAGTATCTCCTGCAACACTTTGACCGTGTGCTCGCCTAACTCTGGGCCTGCGTGACGCGGGCCGCCCGGTGTGCGCGAGAGCTTGAAGCGGCTGCCTTCAACCACCATTTCCCCCAGCCCCGTGTGCGGCACCGTCACGAAGTGGCCGCGATGCGCCAACTGCGGGTCGGCCCAGCACTCAGCCGAGTTCTGCACCACATGCGCCGCCACCCCTGCGGCGATCAACACAGACACGATCTCGCCCTCTGGGCGTTCACATGTCCAAGCCGCGATCATCGCGTCGATGGCGTCGGCGCGGCCCAGCCGCCCGGGCACATCGGCCAACGCCGCATCGGCCGCCGCTTCCCCGAAGCCCATGGTCTCGCACAACGCGAGCCATGCGGCGTCGGACTGACACGCGATGGCCACCCAACGGTCGTCCCCTTGCGCCGGATAGACGCCGTGCGGGCAAAGCGCTAGGTCGCGGTTGCCCATGCGGCGCCAGACTTCCCCGTTCACGCCGCAACGCAGAATCGCCGGCGCCAAGTAGTGAATGGCCGCTTCGGCCTGCGACACGTCGATGTGCTGCCCTGCCCCGGTCTTGCGGCGGTGCTCAAGCGCGGCCAGCAGAGACACCAGCATCATGCGCGGCGATACGCCGTCCGTGTAGGCGAGGTACGGGCCCGCTGGTGAACGGTCGGGCCAACCCGTCAGGTCGTAGAAGCCGGTGAGCGCCGCCGCCATGTTGCCGTACCCCGGCACACCGGCGCGGGGGCCGGTTTGCCCCATCAGGCAACTGCTCAGCATGATGATGGACGGATTCACCTCCCTCAAGGCGGCGTAGTCCAGCCCCCAGCCCTGCATCGCTTTGGGGGAGAAGGACTCCGTCACCACGTCTGCCCAGCGCACGAGGTCCAAGATCACATCGCGGCCGGCGGGGTTGCCCGGATCGATGGTGACGCCGAGTTTGCCGGCGTTGAAATTGCCGAACGACACGCCGGTCTCCACGCCCGGTTCGCCGTCCTTGAAAGGGGGCGCCGCCCGAGCCGGCTCCATGTGCGCGCCGCTGGACTCCACTTTGACGACCGTGGCGCCATAGTCCGCCAGCACACGGGAAAAGAACGGGCCGGCAATCACCCACATGAAGTCCAGCACCTTGAGGCCGGCGAGGGGGCGTGGATCCGCGACGTCGGCGGCCCAAGCGGGGCCGACGCTGCCCATCGGCGCTCCCGTTGCCCGCCGCGCCGGCGGTGCCGCGCCGGCGGCAAGCCGCGGCGCCGGCGGCGACGCGCCCACTGGCGTGGCCGAGAACTTGGCGAATGGCCCCGGTGCTGGCACCGCGCTGCCGGCACCCACTTCAAGCGCGGCCCAGAAGTCTCGCGCCTTGAAATGAGGTTCGTCCAACAAGCCCTGCACATCGAATATCGGCGCGATGTAGATGCCGCGCTCGATGCCCTCCCGAAACAGCTCGTGCTGCGTGCGCTGCAAGGTGAACGCCTCGATCTTCCGGCACAGATCGAAGTACGGCGTTGGCGATTGCTCCTGCTGCACCATCGCGGCGATTTCGAGCCCCCAATCCTTCGCCGCATCCTCCGCGGTGCAGGCGTCGTGCTCCAACAGCCAGTTCAAGAGCCGCTGGTTCGCTGCGGTGAAGGCGTGGCCAAAAAGCAGCGTGAGGGCAATGTGGCCATCCTTGCAAGGCCACGTCAGCTTGATCGGGAACGTCGCTGCGAGGCCGCCGGCGACGCGTTGCACGATGAGCCCCGCATTGTTGGGAGCGCCGAGGTTGGCCGACAGCGCCGCCTGCGCCGAAGATTGCTGCGCCGAGACGTCCACATGCTGGCCGCGGCCATCCACATGCCGCGCCTGCAGCGCGATGAGGGCCGCGCCCGCCGCATCCGCCCCGGCATGCAAGAAAGACTGTGGAACGCTGGTGCGCACGGGCGCTCGATCCGCGTCGCCAGCCAAGGCATGGGCGCCGGAAGCGGCCCACACCGTCAAGTCCGTGGCGGGCCAATCCGCCTTCGGGCCGGTGCGCCCGAACGGGGTGATGGAAATGACGATCAGCGCTGGGTTGATGGCAGCCAGCGTCTCGTAGTCTGTGCCGAGCGCTTGCGCCTGCCCCGCCGGGAAGGACTCGATGAGGAAATCTGCCCCAGCGACCAATTCATGGAACTTGGCGCGACCTTCCCGCCCCTCAAGATCCAACACGCAACCCGTCTTGCCCCGCGCATAGGCCTGCCACCACAGGCTTCGCTCGGCGTCGGCCAGCCCCTTCCCGAACGGTGGCAGGGCCCGTGCCGGCGAACCGCCGGGCGGTTCAATGGCGATCACCTCCGCGCCGAGCTGAGCCAAGATGTAGCCGCAAAACATGCCGCGCTCATCCGCTAGGTCGAGCACACGATAGGATGAGAGCACGATGCCGGCCTCCTAGCGATTGGGCGAAGCGCGGCGATGGCTTGCCAAATCGCCGCGCCCGCCCATGATAGCCCCGCATCCGCGCAGCCGCGCCCGACCTGAGCGGTGGCGGGCGCAACCGTGACAACCCTTGGAGAGCAGCCAGCCAAAGCCATGAGCAAGCGTCCTCACATCATCATCTTCAACCCAGACCAGTGGCGCGGCGACGCGCTGGGGCATCTGGGCCATCCGGCCGTGCAAACGCCGCAGTTGGACAGTTTCGCAGCGCAAGATGCCGTGTCGTTCCGCAACGCCTTCGCGCAGGCCACCGTTTGCACGCCAAGCCGCTGCGCCTTCATGACCGGTTGGTATCCCCATGTGCGTGGCCACCGCACCATGCACCGGATGTTGAACCCCGGCCTCGGCGAGCCGAACCTGCTGCAGACGCTGCGCGACAACGGCTATTTCGTGTGGTGGGGCGGCAAGAATGACCTGGTGCCCGGCCAACTCGGCTACGCCGAGCATTGCGACATCCACTTTCGCCCCACGCCGGCGGACTACGAGCGCTGGGGCGTGAGGCGCCGCCACAGCAACCACGGCGGCGACCTCGCGTGGCGCGGCGCGCCAGAAGGCGACAACTACTACAGCTTCCTGAAAGGGCGGTTGGACACCCCGCCGGGCGAGGTGTGGTTCGACAGCGACTGGGCGATGGTCCACGGTGCCATCGACTTTCTGCGCGGCTGGCAGGGCGAGCAGCCCGTCTGCGTCTTCCTGCCCCTCGGCTACCCCCACCCGCCCTACTGCGTGGAAGAGCCGTGGCATTCGCTCACGGAACGCGGCGCGATACCAGCACGCCACCGCTACGAAACTTGGGACGACAAGCCGCGGCTGCTGCGTGAGATGCGTGACAACCAAGGCCTCGCCGGCTGGAGTGAGGAGCGTTGGCGCGAGCTGCGCGCCACCTACTACGGCATGTGCAGCCGCGTGGACCACCAATTTGGCATGTTGCGCGACGCGCTCAAGGAAACCGGCCACTACGACGACAGCGCCATCTTCGTCTTCTCGGACCACGGCGATTTCACCGGCGACTACGGCTTGGTGGAAAAGACGCAAAACACCTTCCAAGACTGCCTCTCGCGGGTGCCCTTCCTGATGAAGCCGCCAGCCAGCGTGAACGTGCAACCCGGCGTGCGCGAACAGCTCATCGAACTCATTGACTTTCCCGCCACCGCGCACGACCTGGCCGGCATCGATTGCGGCTACTGGCATTTCGGACGCAGCCTCGTGCCCCTGTTCGCCGATGCAGCGGGCACGCATCGCAACGCGGTCTTCTGCGAGGGCGGTCGGCTGCGCGGCGAGGGACATGCCAGCGAGCGGGAGAGCTTGGCGGCCGGCACGCCGGAAGCCCTCCGCAAAACCGCCATCGGCCTCTACATGCCGCGCATCACGGTTCAGTTGCAGGAGGCGGAGCGCCTGCCGCACACCAAGGCGGCCATGTGCCGCACAGAGCGCTTCAAGTACGTCCGACGCGCCTTTGAGCCGGACGAGTTCTACGACTTGGTGGAAGACCCCGGCGAGACGCGCAACCGCATCTTGGACCCGACATGCCAAGACGCCGTGCAGGGCCTCAAGGAACGCATGCTGAGCTGGTACATGGAAACCTGCGATGTGGTGCCCATGCAGTCGGACCAGCGTTACTTCCGGTCCGCCTGAGTGTTGCTTGGCGAGGGTTTGCTTCAAGGGACGGCGCCGGGCACAGCAGCGGAAACGCGCCGGCGAGAAGCCTGTCTCTGATGAGCGAGCGCTGCGGCGCGGCGCCGGCACCGCGCGTGGGCGCTAGGGCCGCTTGGCTGCCAGCCGAGCCAGCGCCATGACCACGCCGTCCGGGTCCGCTGTCACGCCCTCCCAATGGTGGAGGACGTCGAGGCCGGCGGCAGCCTCCAGCAACGCACCCGGCGCCACGCGGAACACTGGGTTGCGCGGGCCGCCGACGTCCTGCGTCGTCTGCAAGTGTTCCTCCACCACGAGCACGCCACCCGGCGCGAGCCGCCCGCCAAGTTGCCGCAACAGCGCTTGGTCCACATAGCGGATCATGGCGATGAAGGCGAACTCGCCGGCGATGCCTAGGCCATCGTCCAAGTCCCTCTCCAGCCATGTGGCGGCGAGCCCCCGCGCCGCGGCGGCGGCCGCGGCTTGCGCGAGCGCGGTGGGCGCCACGTCCACACCGGTGACGTCAAAGCCGAGTTGGGCCAAGTGGAGCGCGTTGCGCCCGCTGCCACAGGCAACGTCCAACGCGCGTCCCGGCGGCGCGGCCGCGGCCCACTCTGTGAGCCACCCGCTCGGCTGCTTCCGTTCAGCGTAGGCGCCTTCACGGTAGCGCGCCTCCCAACGGCCACGGTCGGCGGCGCTCAACAGTTCTCCAACACCCAAGCGCCGATGGCCCTCAGGGCCGCCGGCGCCATGGTCTCATCAATGCGTGGGTATTCCTCCGGCGAACCCGTCTCCGCGGTCTGGAAGAGGTGGTTCAAGCCCGGCAACACGCGCAGGTCGATGGCGCCCGTCACGGCGTTCACTGCTTGCATCACCGGCACGCTCTGCGCTGGCGGCACTTGCAGGTCTCGTTCGCCATAGAGCGCGAGCATCGGCGTCCGTGCCGCCAACAAGTCTTCCCGCGGGTCGTAGTTCAGGAACTCGAGGAACCAAGGCGAGACGATGAAATCGACGAGGGCGGCACTGTCGGCATCGAGCTGCAGCAGGGTGCGTTCAACGAAGTTGAAGTCTGCCAACGCGGCGGCGTAGCGCTTGAGCCCCGCGGCGCGGCGCTCCTCCCAAGTGCCGGGCGCGCGCACCACTTCGTACAGGGTCGCCTGCAGATCGGCAAACTGTTCTATGGTGGAATCGAACAGCGGCGTCGAGCCGGCGTCGAGCACTAAACGAATCTGGCGTTGATGCAGCGCCTCGCCGGACACAGCGGGCCCAGCCAACATCACCGCGCAGGCGAGGCCGGCGTCCTCAGCCGCGAGCTGCGCCGCCACCAACCCACCTTCGCTGTGGCCAATGACGCCGACGCGCTGTGGGTCGATTCCTTCCCGCCGCCGCAGCCAAGCGACCGCCGTCGCGGCATCGGCGGCAAAGTCGCTGGTGACGGCTTTCGCAAAGTTGCCGGTGGAGGCGCCGACGCCACGGTCGTCATATCGCAACACGCCCACGCCATTGCGCGACAGGTGATCCGCCAGCACCGCAAACGGCTTGTGGCCAAGCAAGGTCTCGTCCCGATCATGCGGCCCGGAGCCGGTCACCAAAACCACAGCCGGGAACGGCCCGCCGGCCGGCAGCGTCAACGTGCCGGCCAACATCACATCCGGCGCCCCGCCCGGCAGCGTGATGTCCTGCGCAGCGTAAGGAAACGGCGGCTTTGGCGTTTGCGGGCGGGGGCGCACCGAGGGCTTGTCCACCTTGGCCAGGCTGAGGTCCATCCCCACGCCCTGATGCCACTCCCCTTCGAGCGTCCCCGGCGCGGCCACGACGCCGGAGTAGGAGGCCGCCAACGCCTTGACGTGCAAGGCGAAACGCTCGCCATCAAAGCGCGCGTCGTCCACCACGATGCCGTAGGCGCCTTGGTCTGGGCTGTCCAATGTCGCCGACAGGGCGCCGTTGGCGTGCGTCACCTGCACAATGATACGCAGGTCCGCCGCTTCCAGACGGCCCTCCCAAATGCCGACGATGCGCTCCGGCTGCACCGCCGCCTCCGGCAAGGATTCAATGTCGATGGCCGGCGAGCAGCCCACCAGGGCGAAGGGGATGAAGGGGAGAAGCGCCCACCACGCAAGCGAGTGTGGGCCCGGCCCCCGCTTCGCCTGCCGGCCCGCGCTGCAACCGCCAGCGCGCGGCGCCGTTGATGCACCGCCCCTGTCTCGGCACAGCTCAAGCGCTAGGTTCGCCACGGCACTTGCGACCGTTCAGCCCTCGCGGCTACAAGCGTCCCGATATGGCGTCATGTCCATGTTCCGGTACCGGGCGCTCACGCCGTCCAAGGTCTCTGCCGTCCAATAGGAATGGCCCGGCGGCGGAAAGCCGAGCATCTCGCGCTGCGCCGGCGTTGCTTGTTCAATCCAGTCGCGGAACTCGCGCTTGATGGCGTAGGCAGACCAGCCGACGATGCCGAGCCAGCGCCAAGCCGCCGGCGCATAGGTGATGAATTGGCCAAGGCGGCCAACATCGGCGTGAAACGGCGTGCCGCGGTGGAACGTGCGCATGCTGTAAATGAAGAGCGACCCCGCCGGCACGACGATGCGGTGCTCGTTGTCGTAGATTTCTGGGCGTCGCTCGCGCTTGTAGTAGGCGGGCCAGAGAATGCGTTCAGGGTAGTGCTGCCGCGAACACACCGCGGTGGGAGCATGCGCCTCGGTCACGTCTGAGTAGTACAGCAGATATGCCGTTTGCCAATACGCCGGCAGGTTCGGCGGGTAGGCGAGCGTGTGGTTGACGTAATCACAGTGCATGGCTTGGTCTTGATCCGCCGGATGGCCCTTGCACTTGAAGTGCAGATGCGATTGCTCGCAGAAGAGCTCGCTGCCGCCAGCCGCCATGCGCGCGAACTCAACGAGTTCCGGGTGCATGGTGATGGCGTTCAGGAAGGTGCCGGGAAATGGGAAACGCTGGCCGAAGATGTTGCCCGGCCCGCCGGACCGATCCCAATCCGGGGGCTTCGGCCGGGTCGGATCGTCGCAGTACTCCACCCAGCCAGGCAGGAGGTCGCGCAGCTCGCCCCGCGCGCCGGAGAGCTCGTCGGCGTTCAGGAACCCCTCCACGATCGCGTAGCCGTGTTCGTGATAGTGCTCGATGTGGTGCTTGGCAATGCGACGCAAGGGCCTGTCCAACAGCGGGAGACAAAGTAGTTTACCGCCACCCCGTGCCGGCGGTTCGGTTTGCCGGCGCCATCTTTGGCATCCACGTTGGCGGGCCAACCCAACGCTCGCGACTTACAATGGCGCCGTGGACGCTGAAGCGCCGCGTGCTGCGTCGCAGCCACAATAGCCGCCGGAGACCACCGAGCCGCCGCGACAACCCCATGCGCATCATGAGTTGGAACGTCAACGGGCTGCGCGCCTGCGTGCGCAAGGGCTTCCTCGGCGTCCTCGACACCTGCGGCGCGGACATCGTGGCGCTGCAGGAAGTGCGGGCGCTGCCCAGCCAGCTTGCCGCCGAGGTGCAGGCGCCGGCAGGCTGGCACGCCGCCTTCGCGCCGGCGCAGCGGCTCGGCTACAGCGGCGTCGCCATCTACTCGCGCCAAGCGCCGAGCCGCGTGGAAACATCCTTGGGGGAGGACCGCTTCGATGCCGAGGGCCGCTTCATCGCAGCCTCCTTCGGGCGGCTCTCGGTGGCTTCGGTCTACTTCCCCAAGGGCAGCGGCAAGGACCGCGACAACAGCCGGGTGCCCTACAAGCTCGAGTTCTACGCCGCCGCCTTCAAGCGCCTGCAAGCGCTGCGGCGGCGCGGCCCGGTGTTCGTCGTCGGTGACTACAACACCGCCCACGAAGCCATCGACCTCGCCCGCCCCAAGGGCAACGAAAAGACGAGCGGCTTCTTGCCCGAGGAACGGGCGGAGCTGTCGCGTTGGCTGCAAGCCGGTTGGGTGGATGCGTTCCGCGCCCAGCATCCCGGCGAGCCCGGACACTACACTTGGTGGCGGCAGTGGGGCGGCGCGCGGGAGAACAACGTGGGCTGGCGGATCGACTACGTGCTCGCCTCGCCGAGCGCCGCAAAGCGGGTGACGAACGCTTTCATCTGGCCAAACACCCTTGGTTCGGACCACTGCCCGGTGGGGGTGGACTTCGCGTAGCTCAGCGGTGCAACCGGGCAGCGGCGTCCAACGCCGGCTGTCAGCGGCGCCGGCACATGTTCGGTCAGGCCAAGCAGGCCCGCGGCAGGCTTGCGCCGCGTCGCCACGCGCTGCGGGCGAGCGCGTCGACCAATGCCTCGAAGTCGTGCCCGGCGACCTTGGCGCCATCCGGATAGAGGCTGGTGGGCGTCATGCCGGGCATGGTGTTGATCTCCAACAGCCAGATGTCGTCTAGGTCCGTCACCAAGAAGTCTGCCCTGGAGAGATCGCGCAGGCCGATGGCTTGGTGGCCGGCGATGGCGATGTCGCGCACCGCTGCCGTCACAGCGTCCGTCAGCGGCGCCGGGATGATGTGCTCGCTCTTGCCCGGCGTGTAGCGGTTCTCGTAGTCGTACCACTCGTCGCGGGCAGTGATGATCTCGATGGCGGGCCAAGCCTGCGGCGCGTCGCCCTGCAAATCCAAGACACCCACCGTGATCTCGCGGCCTTGCACGAACGGCTCCACGATCACCGTGTCGCCGAAACGCTGCGCGGCGGCGACGGGCGCCCGCAAATCGCCTCCATTCGGCAGCGGGGTCACGCCCAACGCAGAGCCCTGGCGGCTCGGCTTCACCACCACGCGGCTGCCGAAGCGCTCCTGCACCGCGGCCACCGCGGCGTCCAAGTCCTCCTCCGGCGCGAGTGCGACTTCGTCCAGCACCGGCAGCCCAGCGACGCGGAACAACGCCTTGGAAGCGTGCTTGTCCATGCCCAACGCGCTGCCGCGCACGTCGCTGCCGACATAGGGCAAGCCGAGCATTTCCAAGTACCCCTGCACCGTGCCATCCTCACCCGGCGGGCCGTGCAGCACCGGGAACACCACATCGGGGGCGAAATCCAACAGCGCCGCAGTGAGGTTGGCGTCGAGTTCCAGCAACAGCACATCCTCGTGGCGCGCCCGCAATGCTGCCGCCACCTGCCCAGCGGACGAACGCGAGACGCTGGCTTCCGGCGAGCCGCCGCCGGCGAGCACAGCCACCCTCAACTCCACGTGGCGTTCTCCACGCTGAACGGCGGCAGGTCATCGGCGGGTTCAAGGCCGAACACCTTGCTGAAAAAGGCAAGTTCACATTCCATGGCGCGCTTGGCGTTCTCGGCGCGGCGGAAGCCGTGGCCTTCTCCCTCAAACAGGAGATACGCCACCGGAATGCCCTTCGCCTTGAGCGCGTCGAACATCGCCTCAGCTTGATTGCGGGGCACGATGCGGTCGTCCGCGCCCTGAAAGAAGATCGTGGGGCAACGCAGCCGGTCGATGTGCGTCACCGGCGAACGCGCCGCAAAGTCCTCCTTGGCGACGAGGCTGTAAATGTAGCGCGACTCGAACTTGTGCGTGTCCCGCGCCAGCTTGTCGAGGTCGCCCACGCCGTAGTGGCTGGCCCCAGCCTTGAAGATGTCGGTGAAGACCAGCGCGGCCAAGGTGGTGTAGCCGCCGGCGCTGCCGCCGCGGATGGCCACGCGGTTTGCGTCCACCCGCCCTTCCAAGGCCAAGAAACGCGCGCCGGCAGCGCAATCCTCCACGTCCACGATGCCCCAGTTGCCGGCCAGACGCTCGCGGTAGGCGCGCCCGAAACCTGTGCTGCCGCCGTAGTTCACGTCCAACACGGCCCAGCCGCGCGACGTGTAGTACTGGATGCGCATGCTCAAATCCCGCGACGCCGCGCCTGTCGGACCGCCGTGGCTCATCACCAACAGCGGCGGCCGATCGGCTTCCGGCGCGGCGAAGCCGGCGTTGCGCGGCGGATAGAAGTTGCCGTGCGCCACGGCGCCGCCGGCGCTCGGAAAGCGAATGGACTGCGGCGCGGACAGCACCCCGCCTGGCAACGCGACGCGCCCCTCCACGGCCAAGCGCGTGAGTTCGCTGGCCGCGGTGTCAAGCTCCAGCACGGCGCCCACATCGTCGCTTCTGCCGCCGATGAATGCGACGCCGGTGGGGGTGCGGGCGAGGCTGCGGTAGCTTGAGCACTCCGCGGCGAGCGGCGACGTGAGGCCCTGGTCCAAGTCCGCCACGACCAGCTCGGCGACGCCCGCTTCGATGCGCTGCGCCACCACATGGCGGGGCCCCACCGGCACATAGCTGCGCGCGTCCAGGCTCCAAAGCGGCACACCGTACTCGGCTTCGTCCGGCACAGCGCAATAGGCGCCAGACTCGTCATAGCAGTGGAGATTCCAGAAACCGCTCGCGTCCGAGACGTAGGCCAGCCGGTGGTCGTGCATCCACTCCGGTTGGCAGATGGATTCCGCCGCCCCGCCCGCCACCACCGTGGCTTCGCCCACGGCGCCGGCCGCATCGAGCGTGGCGACGATGAGCTGCGTGCCGTCCCAAGGCATGTTGGGATGATCCCAAACGAGAAAAGCGAGCTTGTCGCCGCCAGGCGAGAGGCACGCGCCGGCATAGAAATCATGGCCGCTATGCAGCACTTCGATGGCGCCGTCGGCGACGTCGACGCGCACCAAGTCATTGCTGGCCTCGTCGCCAACGCCATGCCGTTCCCGCACCGCGATGAGGCTGGCGCGGCGCTCGTCCCAGATCAGCCCGCCGAAGCGTTCGTCGGCATCGCTTAAGGTGACGCGGGTGGCCACCGAGCCGTTCAGCGGCACCGCGTGAATGTTCTGATCCTCGAAGTTCACGAACCAAGCCGTGGCGTCGGAAACGGCGAAAGCGCCGCCGCCGTATTCATGCACGCGGCTGCGCGCATTGAGTGGCGCCGGGGTGAGGTCGCGCCGCTCGCCATCCCGCGAGCACACGAGCGCCGAGCGGCCGCCTTCGTTCGGGCGCGCCTCCAGCCAATAGAAGGCGCCGTCACGGTAGCGCAATTCGGCGAACGACACGAAAGCGGACAAGATGAAGTCTGCCGTGATCGGCGACGCCCACGCTCCATGCCGGGCGACTTTGGGTGGCGTCGCGCTCACTGCACCAAGGAGCGGCGCCGCAGGCCACCCTCCCGCGCCAGCGTCGCGCGTGGGTCGAACGCGGCCCAGCGCTCATGGTCGCGCCAAGCGCCGTCGATGAAGAGGAACGCTTTGGCGACGCCCTCCAGCGTGAATCCGCAGCGCCTCACCAAGGCGATGGAACGATGGTTGTCCGGCTGAATGTTCGCCTCGATGCGGTGCAGCCCCAGCTCGCCGAAGGCGTATTCCTTCATCAGCCGCAGCCCTTCGGCCATGTACCCCTGCCCGGCGCACTCGATGTCGGCGTAGTAGCCGAGCGTCGCGCTCAAGGCCGCGCCGCGGGCAATGTTGTTGACATTGATGACGCCGGCGATCCGATCGTCGCCCCGCAGGCACACCAGCACGCCCTCATGGTCGTCTCGGAGCGTGCGCGCGTAGTATTGGTTGAACGTGCGCACCGTGCGCGGCGGCGCAATCCAAGGCTCGTGCAGAGGGCGCGCAGCAACGGCAAGGGCCACCACCTCCGCCTGATCGCTCTTGCGCACATGGCGCAGGTAGATGCGCGCGTCATTCACCAGCGGGGCGCTCCGATGACGACCGCTGCCCATGCGCTGCTTCCATCACGAACACATCCCAGATGGCCGGAGGCACGACGGCAATGCCGATGGCCACCAAATGCAGCGGATGCAGCGCAAGGCCGTCTTCGAACCAAAGGCCGCGGAAGGCGAAGTCATTGTGGTGCCAATACGCCACGCCAAAGGTCACGCAGGCGACGCCAATGGTCACCAGCATGAGCCGCAAGCCATACCGACACCCCCACCAGAAACCCCGCCAGTGTCCCCCGAGGCGAGGGCGGGGCCGCGCCGCGGCATCGCTGGCCGCATTCCCAGCCGCCACGCCAAGCGTCGACACAACCGCCGCGGCAATGACGCCTGCTCCGATGTCTCTAAGCTTCACCTTTGCCCAGACGCCCCGCGCCACCCTGCAAAGGGCGCGCAAAGAGGTAGAAAACACCCCGGTTGGCAAGCCAAGCGGCAGCGAACTGATCGATGTCGTAACTGCGTGGCACCCGCGCCGCGGCATCCGCCGCCGGGTCGTTCGCAAGAACGCGATTATTCTCGATGCCGCGCACGATGACCAGATGCCCGGCGGTGCCCGGCAACGGGCTGCCGTCGAGCCCGCCCTTCGGAAACCCGATGCTCGCCACCAGCGGATGTCCGGCCGCCAAGGCCAAACCCGCCGCGGCCCAATCCACCGCGGTCTCCACTGCGCCTAAGGCCCAGCGGCTCGCGGCCCAAAGATTCTGCGGCCAAACGCCAAACATGCGCGTCGGGCCATGGTAGCTGCGGGCGAGCAATTGGCCGAACTCGTGGCCGATGCCAAGCTGCGAGAGCGCCATCGACACGCAAGTCGGAGCGCAGATGCGCCCACGAATGTTACTCGCCGCAGCCATTTGCGTCCTACACGGCACGGCAATCTGGCCCGGCGACGCCGGCGGCGGTGGAGGGATGGCAACGCGCAGCGGCCGAGCGCTCACCACCGCCAAGTAGTCCGTTGGCGCCGCGGCGGCGGCGACGCAGAACTCGAGGCGCGGCGCAACGAGCGCGGCGCGCGCCGCGAAGCAATCCACCAATGTCTCCACCGCGTCGGTGTGCGGTGGCGTCGCCCCCTGCGCCGCCGGGCGGCCAACCGCCGCAGTGACGGCGCGCCCCGTTCCATGCAGCAGCGCGCAACGCCAGCCGGGGCTGCCGACGGCGGAGAAGCTCGGCACCACCAAGTGCCCCGCCGGCAGCGACGGCAACTCAACTTGCGCCACCCACTCGGCGCCGCTGCGCCGCCATGCGAGGGCTGCGTCCACAGGCAACGGATAGCGCCAGCCGCGCTGCGCTGGCGCGAAAGCGGCGCGATGGATAACCTCTTGCCCGTGCCCGCCCATCCGATCCTTTACACCACCACCGCCTGCTCCGCTTGCGAGGCAGCGTTGGACCTCCTCGCCGCGCTGCCCCAAGCGCCGCCGCTCACGCTCGTTGCCCAAGAAGTGGCGTTCGACGACGACCTCCTGCGCCGGTATGGCGACCGCGTGCCAGTGCTCGCCCTTGGCAGTCGCGAACTGGCGTGGCCGTTCGACGCCGGCGACGTCATGCGGTTGTTTGCCGACACGTAGCGGCCCCGGCGCCAACGCAAACAGGCACGGGCTCTGTCCAGCCACGCGCAGCCGGCGGATGACCGCAGCCCAATCAACCCCCCGCCCCCTCGCCAGCCGCCACCGCGTCAGCCGGCGCAGGCGGCAGGCGGAAGAAGCGCCGCGCATTGGCGCTGGTGAGCGCAGCAATGTGCGCCACGGTCGTCCGGCGCACCCGCGCTAACTCTTCCGCCACCCACGGCAAGAAGCCAGGCTCGTTGCGGCGCCCCTGTGGACGCGGCGCGTCTGACGCCGCCTTTGCCGCGCGCGGCAAGAGGAATGGCGCATCGGTTTCGATGACCAAACGATCGTCGGGAATGAGCGGCGTGAGATCGCGCACCGCAGCGCCGCGCCGCACATCGCAGATCCAGCCGGTGACCCCGACATGGTAGCCGGCTTCCAGCCACGCCTCCAAATCCTCACGGGTGCCGGTGAAGCAGTGGATCAACACTTGTTCCGGCGCGATGCCGCTCGCTTTGAGGATGCGCGCCGTCTCGCCGTTGGACTCGCGGTCATGCACGAAGAGCGGCAAGCCGAGCGCCGCGGCAAGCTCGGCTTGGGCCGCGAACACTGCTCGCTGCTCTGCCGGCGGCGAATAGTTGCGGTGGAAGTCCAGCCCCGCCTCGCCCACGGCCACCGCCGCTGCGCCTTTGAGCAGCCTCTCCAGTTCGTCCAACCAGCCCGGCGCACAGGACTTCGCATCATGCGGATGCACGCCCGCCGTATGCCAAAGCCCGTCGCGCCCCGCCACTAGGCGCGCTGCGGCGCGTGAGTCCGCCACGCTCGTTCCAGTCACCACGATGCCATCAACGCCGGCGGCCCGCGCCCGCGCGATCACCGCATCGCGGTCGGCGTCGAACGCGGCGTTGGTGAGGTTGGCGCCGACGTCGATCACGGCACGCGCCGCTCATGCTCGCCGAGCAACGGCTCCGGGTGGCCCAAGCGCTGCGCGTAAACCAAGCTGAAGGCCAGCACGCCTTTGACGTAGCCGCGTGTTTCCGCGAACGGAATCGTCTCGATCCACACGTCCGTTGCCATGTCGCCGCGCTCCCGGAGCCAGCGATTCACGCGGCTCTCGCCGGCGTTGTAGGCCGCCGCCGAGAGGGCGCGGTGATTGTCGTAGCGCTTCATCAAGTGCGCCATGTGGTGGCTGCCCAAGCGCACATTGGTGGCCGGGTCGTACAGCATCGCGAGTTCCGGCCGCGGCAGCCGCGCCGCCTTCGCGGTGGCACGGGCGGTGGCCGGCATGAGCTGCATCAAACCCCGCGCCCCGGCCGGCGAGCGAGCGTTCGGATTCAACGCGCTCTCTTGACGCGAAATGCCCAGCAAGAACCACACCGGCAGGTTGGTCTCCACAGCACTGCGTTTGTAGAGGTCGAAGAACGGCGTGGGGAAGCGCAGCGCCAACCGGTCTTTGAGTTCAGCGCGGCTCGCGCCGAGGATCGCCTGATCGATCCATCCGATGTCCGAAGCGATTTCCACCAGCGCACCGCGCTCGGCCGGTGGCAGTTGGTCGTAGATGCGATTCCACTCGCGCCTTGCGTTGACGAGGTCCTGCACGGCGTAGAGCTCGATCATGCGCACCACGGCCGAATGCGCGCGCACGCGCCGATGCACCGCGGCGGCGGCGCGGGTGGCGCGTTCGTTCAAGGCCGGCTCACGGCCCAAGAGGTTGGCGGCGAGGAAGCTGTAGTAATCGCGCTCCGTTGCCAGCGCCGCCAACACTGCCTCGCCTTGCGCCTGGGCACCGGTCTCAACGAGTGCGCGGCCCAGCCAGTAGCGCCAGCGATGCGTCTGCCGGTTCGCCGCGGACATGGCCTCGATCCAAGGCAACGCGCGGCCCCATTCGCGGTGGATGACGCTCGCCTGCGCCATGCCGTCGATGAACGCCATGGAGTGCGTCTCCGGCGGCGCGGAGGTGACCGGAAACTCACCCTCGCGCGCCAGCGCTAAGGTGATCTGCTCCTCCAAGTAGGCGCGCATGCCGTCGGAGAAGCTCAAGCGCTCCCGATAGTCCGCCCACAGCTCCGCCGCCCGCTCCGCTTCCCGCCCGGCGTACTTCGTGAGGGCATGCGCCAACGCCTCGTGGCCACGTTCCGTGTCTGGGAAACGCCTTGGCTGGCGCACGACGCTGGGGTTCACATGGCCATCGTAGTAGGCGCGCGCCGCGGTGGCCGCAGCGCCCTTGAAGAAGCGCAGCAGATAGCGGGCGAGCTGCCGTTCGTTGTTATCGATGGCGAGGCCCAAGCGTTCCCAGGCCAGCCCCTCCCCCGGCGCCCCTTGCGCCATCCACACCGAGAACAGCGGGTCGCACGCCTTCGGCTGCGACTCGCCAACCCGCCACAGCTCCGCCGCGCGCATCAACGCTTCCTCGCGTTCGCCGGTGCGGTACAGGGCGCGCGCGTGGTAGCACTGCGCGTCTGCGCGGCGCTGCGCAACGTAGTGGTCGCGGTAGGTCTGCCAGCGGCCGCGGCGCGCCTGCGCGAGCAGCCAAGCGGTGTACAGGCGCTCGCCCAACGGCGTGTCGAGCAGTTCCGCGCGCAGCGCCGCGGCCTCGTCGGCATCCATATGGTTCACCCGCGACCGGCCGTCGTAGTAGACGAGGTACGGGTGCAGCGCGTAGCCATCAAGGGTCTGCAAGGCGCGGCGGAACTCGCGCACGCGGCCGACCTCTAGGGCCGCGACGGCGCGCCGGTAATCGTCCCGCGCCTGATACAGGTCGAGCTCCGCCGGCGCCCCTGCGCCAACGAGGGCGAAGAGGATGCACGACGCGCCACCGCTGACCCACCGGAAAGGTCGGATGCCAGTCAACCTCCCGTTTGATGGGCGCCGGGGCCGACGCGCACTGCGAGGACGTCGCAGGTCGCGCCGTGCAGCACCCCGCCTGCCGTGGAGCCCATCAGCAGCGCTAGCCCGTGACGGCCGTGGCTGCCCACGACGATGACGTCCATGTCGTCCTGTTCCGCGATGCGGTGAATCTCGGTTTCCGGCCGCCCAAAGATCAGGTGGCGCCGGTGCGCCGGCACGCCCACGCCGGCGCAGAACTCAGCCAAGTGAGACTCGGCTTGAGCCTGTATCTGTTCTTGCACCACAGAAAGGTCCATCGGAAAGTCCGCGCCGTAGGCGAGGCTCAAGGGCTCGATGACGTGAATGACATGGAGCTGCGCGTCAAACGACTTGGCCAATGCCGCGGCGCGTTCGGCGACCGCGCCGGACTCCTCCGTGAGATCGACCGCGAGCAGGATGCGTCGGTACGCGGCCAAAGGCATTGCCCTGCAGCCCGATTTGCGCCGACCATACACACAATGCGAGCCTGTCTCAATATGCCTGCGGCGCGCGATGATGGCAGAGCGAATCGAGGCCTAGCGCCCAGCCCACAAGTGAGAGCCGCGCGCACGCGATTGCCTTGACGCAAAGATCGATCCAACCGGCGAGCGCAGAGCGCCCAAGCGCCGGGCGCAGGAGGGCATCAAGTGGTCTGGCTCATCGTCGCTTTGGGGCTGTTGGTCGCCTTTGGCCCGATCTTGTGGATACTGCCGTCGCGACGCGATCGCCGGCTCGCAAGGCTCCGGGAAGCGGCGCGCCGGCATGGCATGGCGGTGGAACTGGTGCGGGTGCCGCTGCTTGCGCCGAAGCCCGAGGACCGGGTGAGCGCCGGCGGCGCCAGTCGCGACGCCGCGCAACCGTGCGCGGCGTATCGCCTGCCGATGCCGCCAGGGAACGAAGCGGCGCCAAGTTGGTTCCTGATTCGCGGCCAAGCCGCGGAGAGCCCCGTCGAGGGCTGGGCGCCGCATCCGCGGCGGCGCGCCGAGCGGCTGCCAAGCGACGCGGACGCCTATTGGCATGCAGTGGCGCAGGCGTTGGTGGACACGGCGACGCCGGTGCTGGCCATTGAGGCGACGCCGGCGGCAGCGAGTTGGCATTGGGCCGAAGACGTGGCCGCGAAATCGGGTGACGCTGCCGTGGACGACATCGCGCAGCGCCTGCGCGCCATTGGCGCCCTGCAGCAAGCGGCGGGCGAACGCGAGGGTTAGATGCGCAACGCAACATAGACGCGCAACGCAACATCTGTCGGCCTATGCCGGCATCCACGAACAATCCACTTTCGCACATCGATGGCCGTGATATATAAACCGCACGCTCCGCGGCCCCGCCTCGGGAGCCGTGCCCCTCGTGCAGGAGACGCCTGTTGACCTCACTCGTGATCGTGGAATCGCCAGCCAAGGCGCGCACCATCAACCGCTATCTCGGCAAGGACTACGTCGTCAAGTCGAGCGTCGGGCATGTGCGGGATCTGCCGGTCGGCGGCGGTGCCCGCACGGACGCGAAGGAACGCGCCCAAGCCGCGGCCAAGACGCGCAAGCTCCCACCGGAAGAAAAGGCCAGCCACAGGCGCCGGCGGGCACGCGAACAGCTAGTGCGGCGCATGGGCGTGGACCCGGACAACGGCTGGGCGGCGCAGTATCAAGTGCTGCCCGGCAAGGAGAAAGTCGTCGCCGAGCTCAAGCGCTTCGCCGAGCGCGCCGAGCGGGTGTATCTCGCCACGGACTTGGACCGGGAAGGCGAGGCCATCGCTTGGCATCTGCAACAGGTGATCGGCGGCGACCCAAGCCGGTTTCGGCGCGTGGTGTTCAACGAGATCACGCGCGGCGCGATTCAGGAAGCGTTCGAGAACCCCGGCGGCATCGACGAAGATCGGGTGAACGCCCAGCAAGCGCGCCGGTTCTTGGACCGGGTGGTCGGCTTCGAGTTGTCGCCGCTGTTGTGGTCGAAGGTGGCTCGGGGGTTGTCCGCCGGGCGCGTTCAGTCCGTCGCCGTGCGGCTCATCGTCGAACGCGAACGCGAAGTCCGCGCCTTTGTGCCGGAAGAGTTCTGGGACGGCTTTGTGGATTTGGCGCGGGCAGGAGCGGAGGCGGGGCACCGCTTCAAGGTGGCCCGAGATGGCGGCAAGGCGTTCCGCCCCACTAACGAGGCCGACGCGAACGCCGCGCTCAAGCGCCTGCGCGAGGCCACGTTCAGCGTTGCCAAGCGCGAAGACCGGCCAACGACGGTGCGGCCCGGCGCGCCATTCATCACCTCCACGCTGCAGCAGGCGGCGGCCACCCGCTTAGGCTTTTCGGTGCGCAAGACCATGACGCTGGCGCAACGCCTCTACGAAGCGGGCCGCGTCACCTACACGCGCACAGACTCCACGAACCTCGCTCGCCCGGCCATCTCCGCGGCGCGGGACTACATCCTGAGCGCACACGGCGAGCGTTACTTGCCCAGTTCGCCACAGCGGTACGCCAGCAAAGCCGCCGCGCAGGAAGCGCACGAAGCCATTCGCCCGACGGACGCACACGCCGCGCCGGAACAGCTCGGCGCGCTGCCCCGGGACGAACAACGGCTCTACGATCTGATCTGGCGGCAATTCATTGCCTGCCAGATGGCGCGGGCCGAGTATCTGGTGACCACCGTGGCCGCCACTGGGGGCGATTTTGAGGCGCGGCTGCGCGGGCGCGTGGTGAAGTTCGACGGCTTCACCCGGGTGCAACCCCCTCCCCCGCGGCGCGAGGAAGACCAAGCAGTGCCGGGCTTCACCGTTGGCGAACCGCTGCGTTTGGTGGATGCCGGGGTGACGCAACACTTCACCAAGCCCCCGCCGCGCTACGGCGAGGCGAGCTTGGTGCGCGAGTTGGAGAAGCGCGGCATCGGCCGGCCTTCCACTTACGCCGCCATCATCTCCACCATTCAGGAACGCGGCTATGTGACGCTGGAGAACCGCCGTTTCCGCGCCGAGAAGATCGGGGAACTCGTGACCGACCGCTTGGTGGAGAGTTTCGAGAACCTCATGGATTACTCCTTCACCGCGGGGATGGAACGCGAGCTGGACCAGATCGCGGGCGGGGAACGGCCTTGGCGAACGGTGCTAGACGGCTTCTACGGCGGCTTCACCCAGCGGCTCGCCAAGGCAATCGCCGCCCCCGGTGAAGGCATGCGCGCCAACACGCCCACGAACACGGACATCCTGTGTGCGCAGTGCGGCCGCCCCATGCAGGTGCGCACCGCCGCCACCGGCGTGTTCCTAGGATGCTCCGGCTATGGGCTGCCCCCAAAGGAGCGCTGCACCAACACGCAGAACCTGCTTCCGGGCGACGAGGCCGCCGCCGAAGATGAAGAGGCGGAGGGCCGCCGGCTGCGCTCAATGCGCCGCTGCCCGCTTTGCGACACCGCCATGAACGCCTACTTGGTGGACGCAGAGCGCAAGCTGCACGTTTGCGGGAACAACCCAGACTGCGCCGGCTTCGCCATCGAGACGGGCCAGTTCCGCATCAAGGGCTACGATGGCCCAACCATCGAGTGCGACCGTTGCGGGGCGCAGATGCAGCTCAAGTCTGGCCGCTTCGGCAAGTACTTCGGCTGCACCAACACAGACTGCAAGAACACCCGCAAACTGCTCCGCGACGGGCGGCCAGCACCACCCAAGGCAGACCCGATTCCCATGCCTGAACTCCCGTGCAGCAAGGCGGACGACCACTTCGTGCTGCGCGACGGCGCGGCCGGCATCTTCCTCGCCGCCAGCAAGTTTCCAAAGCACCGCGAGACACGGGCGCCGCTGGTGCGGGAGATCAAACCGCATGCGAACGAGTTGGACCCGAAGTTCCAGCACTTGCTCACCGCCCCGGAGGCAGACCCAGACGGCAACGCTGCGGTGATCCGGTTCTCCCGCAAGACTGGCCAGCACTTCGTGACATCCGAGCACGACGGCAAACCCACCGCTTGGCGCGCCGTCCACAAGGATGGCGCGTGGCAAGAGAGCGCCGCCAAAACGGGTTCTTCACGGGCGCGGAAGAAGCCGAGCCCGCGCCGGACGCCAAAGGGCGCTTGAGCCAGCCGCAACGCCGGCTCGCCAGCCGGCCGGCAGGTGCGTCGGGGCGGCGCCCGCCCCTGTGGGCTAGCCGCGTCGGATCACGCCAACGCTCAAACCTTCGATCACTGCTTCTTGCTGGCGCAGGTCCACTTCAATGGCGTCGTAGTCCTCGTTCTCTGGCAGGAGCAGGACGCGCGCCCGGTTGACGCGCTGGAAACGCTTCACCGTCACCTCGTCTTCAATGCGGGCGACGACGATCTGGCCGTTGCGGGCCTCGGACGTCTTGTGTACCGCCAGCAAGTCTCCATCAAGGATGCCGGCGCCCGTCATGCTGTCGCCGCGCACCCGCAACAGGTAGTTCGCCTGAGGGCGGAAGAACTCGCCAGACAGTTCGCAGGTGTCTTCGATGTGCTCTTGAGCCAGGATCGGGCTGCCCGCCGCGACCCGCCCGACCACCGGCAGGCCGGCGGGCTGCGAGTGCAGAATGCGGATGGCGCGCGAACGATGCGGCGACATTTCGATGACGCCCTTGCGCCGCAATGCCTTCAGGTGCTCCTCCGCGGCGTTCGGCGAGCGAAACCCGAACTTCCGCGCGATGTCCGCACGGGTAGGCGGATAACCCTCCTCTTCGATGTGGCGCTTGAGGAAATCCAAGATCGCTGATTGCCGGTCTGTGAGCTTGCGCATTTCTGGGCTGTCCGTGCGTACAGGAAGATGGCATTGTATCCAGTGTCGGCGGCAAAGCAACCGCGAGCGACAAGTGGCTGTGCATGGACGGCACGCGGCTGGGGGTGTTCGCGTGGAGCGCCCTGCGCTCCTACCGGGGCTTGCGGCCAACCCCCGCAAGAGGCAAACATTGCGCCACGGCTTGGGCCAAAAGGGGGGAAAGTGGGCGCGAACACCGAGACGGGCTGGCGTCAAGAGGTTCAAGAGATCGCACGGCGGCGGGCGCTGCGCGCCGAGATGGGCGGGCCGGATGGCGTCGAGCGACAACGGCGGCGCGGCAAGCTCACTGTGCGCGAACGCATCGCCGCGCTGGCGGATGCCGGCAGTTTCCGCGAGTTTATGTCGCTCACCGGCGAGGCCACCTACGACGGCACCGAGCTGAAGGCATTCACGCCGCGTGGCGTCGTGGAGGGAACGGCGTTGCTCGACGGCCGCAAGGTCATCCTGAGCGGCGGAGACTTCACGGTGCGCGGCGGCTCGGCTACCAGCGGCAGTGGCGGCCTCGGCAGCGAACTGGCCTCCAACGAGCGGGCGCGGCAGTGGCATCTGCCCTACGTGCGCCTGCTCGACGCCGCCGGCGGCAGCGTGCGCGGCTTCGAGGAGATTGGCCGCACCTATCTGCCCGATGGCAATGGGTGGGCGCAGGTTGACGTGGACTTGTTGTCCAAGGTGCCCGTCGTCTCGGCGCTCCTAGGCTCCGTCGCCGGGCTGCCGGCGATCAACGCCTGCTTAGCGCACTTCAACGTCATGGTGAAGGATGTGAGCCAGCTCTTTCCCGGTGGCCCGCCGGTGGTGAAAGCGGCGCTCGGCTATGACATCGCCAAGGAGGACCTCGGCGGCCCTCACATCCACACTCGCGTGAGCGGCTGCGTGGACAACTTGGCCGACTCCGAAGCGCAGGCGTTCGAGCAGATTCGCCAGTTCTTGAGCTATCTGCCGTCAAGCGTCCATGAAATGGCGCCACGCGGCGCCACGGACGACCCTCCAGAGCGCCGCGAGGAATCGCTGTTGTCGATCATCCCGAGAGACCGGCGCCAGATCTACAAGACGCGCGCCCTCATCGACGCGGTGTTCGACCAAGGCTCGTTCTTCGAGATCGCGCCGCGCTACGGGCGCTCGCGGGTGACGGGGCTGGCGCGGCTGCACGGGTTTCCTGTGGCGGTGATGGCGAACGATCCCCGCTTCCACGGCGGCTCCACCGACGTGGCCGGCGGCAGCAAGGTGATGCGCCTGATGCAGCTTTGCGACACCTTCCACCTGCCGCTGGTCAGCTTGGCGGACGAGCCGGGCTTCATGGTGGGCCTGGAATCCGAAAAGCAAGGGATCGAACGCGCCGGCGCGCAGCTGGTCGCGGCCGTCTGCCAATCGCGGATGCCGTGGATCACCATGGTCGTGGGGCGCCTCTTCGGCGTGGCCGGGCAATGCCACCATCGACCGAGCGGCATGTTCCGCCGCTACGCTTGGCCATCCGCTTCGTGGGGTTCCATGCCCATCGCCGGCGGCACCGCGGCCGCCTATCGGAGCGAAATCGCCGCGGCCGAAGACCCAGAGGCGAAGCGCCAAGAGATCGAGGCGCGCCTCAACGCCGTCGCCTCGCCCTTCCGCACCGCGGAGGCAACCGGCCAAGACATCATCGACCCGCGCGACACCCGCAGCGTCCTGTGCGAGTTCGCCGAGGACGCCCAGCGGGTGCTGCGCACCCAGCTCGGGGAACCACCGATTCCGTACCGACCGTAAGACCAGCCCGTCGCCCGGCTGCCGAGCCGCAACCCGGCCGCTGCCGGCGCAAGGCATACAATGCGGCATCCGCGCAATGCGGCACCCGCGTAGGAGTCCTCCCTCGATGCCGGAGCCAACGGCCCAGTTCCGCACTGTCGGCTTAGTCGGCCGGGCGGGCAATCCGCGGGTCGTCGAGTCCGTTGTTGCCGTGGCGCGCTGTCTGCTCGCCGCCGGCGTGAAGCTGGTGCTGGAAGGCCCCACCGCCGAGATGGCTGGCACCGCGCTCACCACCATGGGGGAGGCGGCACCGGGCTTCGACACCACCGACCGCGCTGGCTTGAGCGCGCGTTGCGACCTCATCGTGGTGGTGGGCGGCGACGGCAGCATCCTCGGCGTCGCGCGGGACGTGGCACACAGCGGCACGCCGGTGGTGGGCGTGAACCGCGGCGGGCTCGGCTTCCTTGCGGATGTCTCGCCGGAGCAGATCGAAGACAAGCTCGGCGCGGTGCTGGAAGGCCAGTACACCATTGATGAGCGCTGCCTGCTCGATGCGCGCGTCGAGCGGGGCGCGGCCCACTTGGGGGCATCCACGGCTTTGAACGATGTGGTGGTGCATGCCGGGGCCGCATCCAGGATGATGGACTTCGAGCTCTTCATCAATGGCGACTTTGTTTACCGCCAACGCTCCGACGGCGTGATCGTCGCAACGCCGACCGGCTCCACCGCCTACGCCCTGTCTGCCGGCGGGCCAATCATGCATCCAAGGCTGGACGCCATCGTCGTGGTGCCGATGTTCCCGCACACCCTCACCTCGCGCCCGCTCGTGGTGCCGGGCGACGCGGAAATCGAGATCGTCGTCGGCAGCAGCGCCACGGCGCCCCAAGTGAGCTGCGATTCGCAAGTGAACTACGAAGTGCGCCCCGGCGACGCCGTGACCATCCGCAAGCACGCCCACACATTGCATCTCGCCTATCCGCGCGGGCATAGCTTCTTCGAGTCTTGCCGCAGCAAGCTCGATTGGGCGAGCCGCTTGGGCGAGCGCTGACACGGCGCTCCCGCACCGCACGACGGTTCCGGCAACCGCCCGGAAGGTCTGAACGGAGCACCGAGCGGCGGCTGCAAGTCGGCAAAGGCGGCTTCGGCAGCGCCTTGGGTACGGAACCGCCGCTAGAATGGCGCGATCTGCCGCTTCGATGGGCTTAGGGACCGCGCCCGTGGAAAGACCGTGGAAAACGCTGCTCGGACGGGCTCGGCGGCTCGGCCGTTCAGGGGCTGCGTCGCCGGCAAAAGGGGACATTTCTACTTTGCGTTGACAACGACGAGGCGGCCTTGACCCCCGCGGCAGCGCCTGATAGGTTCCGGCCTTCGTCCCGACGAGGAAGCATCATGGCTACACCCTACTATGCAAGAGTTGTCGTGCCAGGCACCCACACGCCACAATTGATAACGGTAAACGCCTCTTCGCAGGCTGAAGCGAAGAAACTCATTGAAGCCAAACTCGGCAAAGTTAGCTACCGGAACCACCCAGTTGGTCGGACAAACGGCCCGCCACCTTGGTATCGACCGTAGCCTCAATGCAGCCGGCTAAAGGCGAATACTGTTGGTGCGCATGATGATGTGCTAACAACAGCTCTAGAAGGCATCAGCACCCGTTTGGGGCGGTGTCGCGCCCAAGCGCGTTCTTGGGCGCTGCGGGTGGACGAGACCGACGACGCGGAGGCGCTGCGGCGGCTGCGAGAGCTGGAGGGAAGCTGGGCCAACCGCTGCTCGAGCTGCCTCCACCCTCGCTGCAGCTCGACGGCACCGTGGAGTGCGCCGACCGCACCGGTGTGTGCCGAGTGCTGGAGCCAGCATCGGGGAGAACCCGCGTCCGGCGCCTCTGGGATTTTTGCAGACCTTCCCTAACGCCTAGCCGGATGGCGGCACGTCGATGTCCTCCACCACGCCCGGATCGTCGGCCCACCATTGCACGAGCGTGTCGCGATGGGCGCGAATCACGTCGCGGGCGCCCTGATCGCCCCGCAGCGCCATTAGTTCGTCAAAGAAAACCCGCGCAAAGCCAACGGGATGCCCCGACTCGCCCCGATGCATGGGCCTTGCGATGCGCCCCGGGCCCATCATCTCGCACAGTCGCAGCAAGGTGCGCGTGGACACGTTCGGCATGTCCGCCAACCCGATGACGACTTGCTCGCGCGCCTCCGCGGCTTGCACGCCGGCGGCCAAGCTCAAGCCCATCCCCTCGCTGGCGCGGCTGGCGAAGACCATGCGTGGCTGCCAAGGCGCCACCAGTTCCGCGATGGCCTCTTCTCCCGGCCGCACCACCACGAACACATCCGCGAACACCTCAGCGTAGCGCGCCACCGTGCGCGCGATCATGGGTTCGCCTTCGATGAGATGGCGCCGCTTGTCGGCGCCGAAGCGCCGCGACACGCCGGCCGCGAGCACGATGGCCGCGATGCCCTCGCGGTCCGCCGTGGTCAAGCTCCGGCGGCGAGCGCCGTCAGGCGCGCCTGCGCGCCGGCAACCGCTTGGTGGCGCACCGCGGTGATCTCGGCAAGGATGGCCACGGCGATCTCGGGCGGCGTCTTGCTGCCGATGGGCAGGCCAATGGGGGCGCGCAGCCGGCCGATCTCGGCATCAGACAGGTCCAGCGCCCGCAGCCGCTCGCGCCGGTTCGCAGACGTGCGCGTGGAACCCATCGCGCCCACATAGAACGCTTGTGTCTTCAACGCTTCCATCATGCCCATGTCGTCGATGCGCGGATCGTGCGTGAGCGCCACGATCGCCGACAGCGGGTCGCTGGCGCGCTCGCGAATCGCGTCGTCCGGCATCGCAGCCACCTTGGTGACGCCCGGCACCGCGAAGTCCTCAAGCAGATGCTCACGCGGGTCGCACACGGTCACCTGAAAATCGAGCGCTTGGGCGATTTCCGCCACATACGCAGACACCATGCCCGAGCCGATGATGAACAGGTGAAAGCCGGGGCCGTAGGTGTGTGTGAGGCACTGCGCTTCAGCGTCGAACTCCATCGGTTCGCGCTTCGGCACATCCACGGCGGCGAAACGCCGCTCATTCAGCCACACCGTGCGCCGGGCGCAGCCACGCTCGGCCACACGGGCATCCAGCGCGGCAAAGTGCTCGCGGGTGCGCGCATCCGCCGCCAACGGCTCCACCACAATGTCCAGATGGCCGCCGCACGGCAGCCCCAAGCGCTCCGTTTCCTCTGGGGTGATGCCGTACTGGAAGAACGCCGCAGCGTCTTTGGCGAGGGTGCCGCTGGTGAGCTTCTCCAGCAAGTCATCCTCGACGCAGCCGCCAGACAACGAGCCCACCATCTGCCCGGTGCGGTTGCAGGTGAGGAGCGACCCCACCGGCCGCGGCGAAGACCCCCAAGTGGCCACCACCGTGGCCAGCCAGCAAGGCTCGCCGGCGTCCAGCCACTTGTGGACTTGGCCGAGAACTTGTCGGTCTACCGCTTGCATTGCCGGCAGTGTAGAGCAAGGCCCAAACATCGTCCAACCAACTGCCGTCTACCTTAGAATGCCCGCCCATGTCGGCGAGCGGGCGACGCCGGCCGTTCAAGCAAAGCGGCGGGCGCGGTGTGTCGCTCAAGCGGAGCGCCGCAGCGTCCTTCAGCCGCGCAGCTTGGCGGCGGCAAGCACTTCTTTCGGCACTCTATTCTGGGCACAAAGGAGAAACTGGTGCAGAACCCCGTGACCCTTCGGCAGGACTACGAACCCTATCCGTTCCGGCTGGACGCAACGCATTTGGCCTTCGACCTCCGCGACGGCTTTGCCACCGTGCGGGCAGACCTGCACTTCGACGGCCCCGGCGGGGCGCTGCGGCTTGCGGGCGAGGATTTGTTGTTTGAAGGCGTCGCCGTGGATGGGCGCGAGCTCGGCGACAACGAGTTCGCGGTGGATGACGAGTCGCTCACCCTCTTCGACGTGCCGCGCCGCTGCGTGGTGACAGTGCGCACCTGCATCGAACCGGAGCGAAACAAGGCCCTTGAGGGCCTTTACAAGTCTGGCGGCATCTACTGCACCCAGTGCGAGCCGGAGGGCTTTCGCCGCATGGTGTACTACCCAGACCGGCCCGACGTCCTGTCGCGCTTCACCACCACCATCACCGCCGATGCCGCAGCGCATCCAGTGATGCTCTCCAACGGAAACCTCGTGCATGACGCGGTGCGCGACGGCCGCCGCACCGTGACGTGGGAAGACCCATTCCCCAAGCCCAGCTACCTGTTTGCGCTGGTCGCTGGCGACCTCGCGGCGTTGGAGGACACCTTCGTCACGCGCTCCGGACGCGAGGTGGCGCTGCGCATCTACGCGCCGGCGCACCTGATCGACCAATGCGGCTACGCCATGGGCGCCTTGAAGCGCGCCATGCGGTGGGACGAAGAGCGCTTCGGGCGCGAATACGATCTCGACATCTTCATGATCGTCGCCGTGGAGGATTTCAACGCCGGCGCGATGGAGAACAAGGGCCTCAACATCTTCAACACCAACTGCGTGCTGGCTTCCCCAAACACCGCCACGGACGCCGGCTACCAGCGCGTGGAGGCGGTGGTCGCCCACGAGTACTTCCACAATTGGAGCGGCAACCGAGTCACCTGCCGGGATTGGTTTCAACTGAGCCTGAAGGAAGGCTTCACCGTGTATCGGGACGCCGAGTTCAGCGCCGACATGAACTCCCCCACTGTGCGGCGCCTAGAGGCCGTGGAGTTCCTCCGCGACGTGCAGTTCCCCGAGGACGCGGGCCCCTTGGCACACGCGGTGCGGCCGGATTCATACGAGGAAATCAACAACTTCTACACGACGACGGTTTACGAGAAGGGCGCCGAGGTCATCCGCATGATGTCCGTGCTGCTCGGCGCCGAGCGTTTCCGCGCCGGTTGCGACCTCTACTTCGAGCGCCACGATGGGCAGGCCGTCGCCATCGAAGACTTCGCCGCCGCCATGGAATCCGCTTCCGGCGTCGATCTCACGCAGTTCCGGCGTTGGTACGCGCAGGCCGGCACCCCGACGCTCACCGTGACGGAGCGCCGCGACGCAGGCGGCCTGTCACTCACCGTCGAGCAGGCGTGCCCGCCCACGCCTGGCCAGCCGGAGAAGGCGCCCTTCCACATCCCGCTGGCGTTGGGGTTGGTTGGCCCCGGCGGCGAGGACCTGCTGGCCGGCACCACCGTGGAGATGACCAGCGATGCGCGCGTGGAGCGCCCGAACGCGGATGGCACCTTGGTCGCGCACCTTGTGGAACGGCGCACTGCGCTGCGCCTCGAGAACGCCCCGGCAGACGCCCGCGTCAGTTTCCTGCGCGGCTTCTCGGCGCCGGTGAAGGTGCGATACCCACGCCCCGCGGCAGACTTGGCCTTCTTGGCCGCCCGAGATCCAGACGGCTTCGCCCGTTGCGATGCCGCCCTGTCCCTATTGACCGCTGCCATTGCCGACGCCGACGAGGGCGATGGCCTGAACGCGGACGTCGAAGCCGTCTTCGACACGCTGCTCGACGCCGCCGCAGAGGCGCCGGACGATGGCGAGGCGAAGGCGCTGTTGGTGGTGGCCATGCGCTTGCCGCGGGCGCAATACCTGCTGGAGCAAAACCCAGGCACGGACATCCTGCGTTGGCAGCGCCGGCGCGACGCCCTGCGCCACCGGCTCGCCGAGCGCTTCGAAGACCGCTGGCTCGCGCTCTACGAAGGCAACGTGGAGCAAAGCGGCTACGAGACGACGGCACCCGCCTTCGCGCGGCGGCAACTCAAGAACCACGCGCTCGCCATGCACGCGCTCGCCGCGGTGGACGGGGCGAGCCGCTTGGAGGCGCAGCTCGCCAACGCCGACAATCTGACCGACCGCGTTGCCGCCTTGGCGGCGCTCTTGAACCTGCCCACCGTCACCGCGGCGCATCGGCAAGCGATTTGCGACGCCTTCTACGCAAATTGGGGAGATCAACCGCTGCTGGTGGACATCTGGCTGCGCCTGCAGGCGGGCAGCGAGGCCCCCGGGGCGCTGTCGCTGGTGCGAGCGCTGGAGCGGCATCCCGTCTTCGACGCAGACAATCCCAACAAGGTGCGCGCGCTCATTGGCGCCTTCTGCGGCAACGTGCCGAACTTCCATGCCGAGGACGGCGCCGGCTATCACTTCCTGCGCGAGCGCGTCGCCCGGCTCGACGCAAAGAACCCGAACATCGCGGCGCGCCTCGCCACGCCCCTCACCCGATGGCGACAGCACAATGCCGACCGCGGCCGTTTGATGCGGGGCAACTTGGCGACACTCGCCGACGGAGACCTGTCGCCGAACTTGCGCGAGGTGGTCTCCAAGGCGCTGGCCGAAGCGCCGTGATGCCGCCACACGCAACACCCATTGACTGCCGAAGGGAACAAACCCGATGACAGACCCAGCACCCATTGGCCGACTCGACCACATCGGCATCGCCGTTCACAGCATCGACAAGGCGCTGCCGTTCTTCACCCAAGCCTTGGGCGCCAAACTGCGCCAGACGGTCGAGCGGCCGGACGGCGGCTTCCGCCTCGCCATCCTCGACCTGCACGAGTTCTGCATCGAGCTCTTGGAGCCCACCAACGAAAACGGCTTTCTCGCCAAACATTTGGCGCAGCGGGGCGAAGGCGTCCACCACATCACCCTGCAGACGCCCGATCTAGCGCATAAGGCAGAGGCCCTTGAGGCGGCTGGGATTCGCGTCGTCGACAAAGAGTTCGACGACCCCGGCAACATCGGCGCGTTCATCTCGCCGCGCAGCGCCCACGGGGTGCTCATCCAACTCGGCCAGACGTTGGGGCCATTGAACAACCGGCCCTATTGGGAGCGTGAGGCGGCGCCAGAGTCGCCAACTGACGCCGATTGACGGAGACGCGAATGTCCAGCCACTCGATTCAGATGACAGCGGCGCTGAGCGAGTACCTTTTGCTCGGCGCGGCGGAATCCCCGGCCGCGCGGCGTCTCCGGGAAGAGACGCAGGAGCTTGGCCGCGTGAGCGGCATGCAGGTGTCGCCGGAGCAAGGTGCCTTCATGGCGCTGTTGGTCAAGCTCATCGACGCGCGGCGCACCCTTGAGGTGGGCACGTTCACCGGCTACAGCGCGCTGATGGTGGCACAGGCTCTGCCACCGGACGGGCGCCTCGTGGCCTGCGACGTGTCCGCGCAATGGACGGCTGTGGGGCAGCGCCATTGGGCCGCGGCAGGCGTCGCCGACAAGATCGACCTCAGGCTGGCGCCGGCCATCGAGACGCTGGACGCCCTCATTGCGGCCGGCGAATCCGGCACCTTCGATTTCGCCTTCATCGACGCGGACAAAGAGAACTACGACAGCTACTACGAGCGCTGCCTCACCCTGCTGAAGCACCGTGGCGTAGTCGCCATCGACAACGTGCTGTGGGGCGGCCGCGTGGCAGATCCCACCCAATCAGACCCTGCCACCCAAGCCATCCGCGCACTGAACGAGAAGGTGCGCGCCGACGCGCGGGTTGATGCCGCCATGCTGCCCGTCGGCGATGGGCTGACGCTGGCGATGAAGCGCTAGAGAAGCCCCCCCACCGCTCATGCACCGCATCACAGGCCAAACACTTGCCCAAGCCGCTCGATGATTGGCGCCACGCCAAAACGCATCGGGTCTGTCGCCGGCAAACCCAACTCTTGAGCGCAAGCTTCAAGATGCCGCCGCGCATCCGCCTCCGCCAACGCGGCCGTGTTGACCGCCACGCCCACGCAGCGAACGTCTGGATTGATCAAGCGCCCCAAGGAGCGCGTCAGGTCGATCACCGCGCTCACCGAGGGCATCGGCGTCGCCACGTTGCGCATCGTGGCGCGGGTTGGCTCGTGGCACACCACGAAGGCGTCGGGTTGGGCACCATGCAACAAGCCCAGCGAGACCCCGGCGAACGAAGGGTGGAACAAGGAGCCCTGCCCCTCCACGATGTCCCAGTGGTCGGGCGCAGCCGCCGGCGTCAAGGCTTCCGCGGCGCCGGCGATGAAATCAGCCGGCACGGCGTCCACCGCCACGCCGGCGCCGGCAATCAGGATGCCAGTTTGGCCCGTGGCGCGAAAATCTGCTTGGACGCCGCGTTCACGCAGCGCCCGCTCGATGGAGAGGGCCGCGTATTTCTTGCCGACGGCGCAATCCGTGCCCACGGTGAGCAAGCGCCGGCCTGAACGCTTCACGCCCTTGCCGGTGGCAAACTGCACCTCGCTCAAGCGCACATCAATGAGCCGCCGGCCGTGCCGCTCGGCCGCGATGCGCACCGCCTCAACGTCGCCAAGCCGCGTGTGCAGGCCGCTCGCCACGTCGAGCCCTCGCTGCAGCGCCTCCACCAGCACCGGCGCCCAATGCGCCGGCAACACGCCGCCCGGATTCACCACGCCGATGACCAGCGTCTTCGCACCATGTGCCGCCGCCTCAGCAATGGTCATGTCCGGCAAGCCGAGGTTCGCCGCGCACGCCGGCAGCCGCAGCTGCCCCAAGCACCGATCGCGCCGCCAGTCGACGACGCCTTGGCCAGTCTTCACCGCCAGCGCATCCTTGGCGTCGCCGATGAAGACGAGATAGGGCGCCGCCAAGCGCACCGCCAAGCCGCTCACGACGCGACGAGTTGCGCGTAGCGCGCTTCGAGCGCTGCCCTCAAATCTGCCGTGAACGTCCCGCTGGCCGGGTCTAACTGCGCGGCCAGCTCGACCAAGTGCTCATTGTCTTCGCGGCCATCCCAAGCCTTCACATAGCTGCCATCGCGGTAGCCATGCGCTTGGCGGAAGGAGTTGAGCACGTTCTTGCCGATGTAGGCCAAGTGCAGGTCATCAAGGGACATGGGCAGCGCGTTCATGGCCAGCACGAAGGCATCCACGTCGAAGCGCTGGTCGCGCAGGCTGGTGAGCGCCAGCGCCTCCACTGCGGCGCGGAAGTCCTGCCCGCCAGAGGGATCGCTCAACGCCGCCATGCGCGCGGCGAGCGCGTCGTCCACGGCGCCGGCGCACAGCAAATCCGACAAGCCGAAGTGCCAAATGTCAACGAGTTCCAACCGCACTTGGGCGAGCGCCGGCACCTGATGCTGCCACCACTTCCAACCGTAATGGTCCAACAGTTCCGCGCACTCGATCCACACCGCGCGATGGAAGGCGAAGCCCTGCTTTTGCCACTGTGGGTGAAGCTCGCGGTTGTAGCGCGCCTGCATGGCCGCCATCTCGCGCAGTTGCGCCGCGTAGCCGGTCACGCCGCTCGCCTGGCGTGGCTGGCAGCGCCTGCCCGTGATTGCGCGAACGCCGCAAGGTTGCAGTAGACTGGCCGCCATCGACCGGCGGGGAGAAGGGATGGACCTGTCATACGGCCCAGAGTACGACGATTTTCGCCAAGAAGTGCGCAGCTTCATCGCCAAGCACAAGCACTTGGCGCCGGCGCAGCAAGGGGTGCGCTCGCCGCGCGTGAAGGAGTGGCAGCAGCTCTTGATTCAACATGGCTACGCCGCCCGCACCATCCCGACGGAGTACGGCGGCTACGGCGCCGAGCCGGACATCTTGAAGGGGCGCATCATCGGCGAGGAGTTCGCCGCGGGGCAGGTGTCCACTGGGCTGAGCGGCCAAGGCATCTCCATGTTGGTGCCCACCTTGCTGGAGCTCGGCAGCGAGGCGCAAAAACAGGAGTTCATTCGGCCAACGCTCACCGGCGAGTTCGTTTGGTGCCAAGGATACTCAGAGCCGAATGCAGGGTCAGACCTCGCCAGCTTGCGCACCTCCGCGGTACTCGACGGCGACGATTGGGTGATCAACGGCTCGAAGATTTGGACATCCACCGCCCACCTCGCGGATTGGATGTTCTGCCTCGTGCGCACCGAGCCGGATGCGCCGAAGCACCAAGGCATCAGCTTCCTGCTGCTGCGCATGGACACGCCGGGCATCGAAATCCGCCCGCTGGTGGACATGACGATGCAGCCAAACTTCAACGAAGTGTTCTTCACGGACGTGCGCGTGCCGAAGGAGCAGATCGTCGGCCACCGGGGCGAAGGCTGGCGCGTGGCAAACGCCGTGCTCGGCCACGAGCGCGAGTCCTTGGGCGACCCGAACGCGAGCCTGTCGCGCCTGAACCGGCTGATCCACCTCATGCAGACCGAGACCGTGGATGGCGCCCGGCCGATGGACAACCCCGCTCTGCGAGACCGCCTGATGAAGTTCCAAGCGCGGGTGATGGCGATGCGCTTCAACGACCTGCGCATCCTTTCGGCGCGACTCAATGGCGCCGACGCCGGCCTCGCGCGCATGATCACCAAGCTGCAGGCCACCGAGCTGCGCCACGAGTTGGAAGGCTTCGCCATCGACGTGATGGGCGAGTTCGGGCTGCTGTACGGCAAGCATCCCCACGTTCGGGATCAGGGCAGTTGGCAGAACCAATACATGTACTTCCTGGGCCTCATCATCGGCGGCGGCACCTCGCAGATCCAGAAGAACATCATCAGCGAACGCGGCTTGGGGATGCCTCGGGAGCCCAAGGCCATCGTGAAGGCGGAGGCCTGACATGGAGTTTGGGCTTTCCGAAGAGCAAACCCTGCTGCAAGAGACCATCAACCGGTTCCTCGACGACAACGCGAAGCTCGACCGGGTGCGCAAGTACGCGGACGATGCGGAAGATGTCGGCGCCGACATCTGGGCCGGCCTCGCCGAGCTGGGCGTCGCCGCGTTGCTCGTGCCGGAGGCGCATGGTGGCATCGGCCTCAAGACGCTGGATGCCGCGGTGGTCGCCGAGTGCTTGGGCGCCCATGTCGCGCCGGCGCCGTTCTTGACGACCGCAGTGCTCGCCGTGACAGCGCTGCGCACCGCCGGAGACACCGCCCAACAAGCGCAATGGCTGCCACGCATCGCAGACGGCAGCTTGCGGATTGGCGCGGCGTTGGCCGAAGCGTGCGGCGCCCGCGGCGCTGCCGGGGTGACGGCGGCGAACGGCAAGCTGGCCGGCACTTCGCTCTTCGCCCTCGACGCAGACGCCGACATGTTCTTGGTGGCGGATGGCGAACGGCGCCTGCACATCGTCGCACGCGGCGCCGCCGGGCTTGGCGTCAACCCCTTGCCGCATGTCGATCGCACGCAGCGGATGGCTGAGCTCACGTTCGATTCGACGCCGGCGGAGTTGCTGCCCGGCAGCGCCGATGGCGAAGCCTGCCGCGCCGTGATCGACGTCGGGCGGGTCGTGCAGGCCGCGGACACGTTAGGCGCGGCGCAGAACATGCTCGACCAAGCCGTGGATTACGCCAAGCAGCGCGAGCAGTTCAATCGCGTCATCGCCTCGTTTCAGGCCGTGAAGCACCTGTGCGCCGAGATGGCCGCGGCCATCGAACCAAGCCGAGCGCTGGTGTGGTACGCCGCCCACGCTTTGGACGAAGTGCCGGAAGAGGGACGCCTCACCGCTTGCCATGTGAAGGCCCACCTCGCCGAGACCGGCGAGTTCGTGGCGCGCACCGCCACCGTGGTACACGGCGGCATGGGCTTCACAGACCTCCTTGGCCTGCACTACTGGTTCAAGCGCATTGGCTTCAACCGGCAGACCCTCGGCGGCCCGGAGCGTGTGCGCGAGGAAGCCGCCCGCGTCCAAGGGTTCGCTTGACGCGCGCTGGCGTGGCCCGCGTTGCCCCTTGCCGCCGCCGGCGACGTCCAAGGCACTCAACGCGATGGCAGGGGCACCTCTGATCTCCGTTGGGACATTGGCTCGCGCCGATTTGACACGCATCAGTTGCCGGCGCATTGTGCGCATCACGAAAGTGCGGAGGAAACTTCCATGGAGAGCACCAAGTCCCATTCCGAACTGCGGGCGGACCTGATCGACAAGGCCGTCACGGACGATGAGTTCCGCAGCCGTCTCGTCGACGACCCGAAGTCTGCGATCAAGGACGCGCTTGGCATCGAGTTGCCGGACTCCATCGCCATCCATGTCCACGAGGACACCGAGATGTCGGCGCACCTCGTGCTGCCACCGATGGCCAGCTTGAATGAGGACGACCTTGCAGCGGTGGCCGGAGGCCATCTGCAAACGGCCGGTATCTACGGGCCGTCGCGGATCGTCCCCCACAGCCACTAGGCCAGCCAGCCCGCGCATCGGGTGGGCCACCCGACACCGGTTGCACTCAACAAAACCTGCCACCGAATAGGCCGATGAAGGTCATCTCGGAACTGCGCCCCTTCTTGCCCCCCGCCCTGCTCGATGACGCTGGATGGCAGCGGCTGTTCGCTCGCGTGCAAGACCTGCCGGCGTATGTGCCGGAGTACTGCGGGTTCGAGTTCCGCCTTGGCGTGGAAGAGGCGGCAGCCGACCTGTTCGTCGCGGCGGAGCCAGACCTGCCGGTCGGGCGGCATTTCATCGCTCAAGGGGAATCCGCTCCCGCCACATCGCCGCCGGGCGCCTTGGCCCGCCATTTGCAAGCCCTCGCCGACGCCGATTCCGCACTGCGTGAAGTGGTGGACCTAACTGGCCTCGAGTACGACGTCGCCGAGGTTCCTGACGACGAGCGCCCGCCGCCCGGCGTGTTCTTCAAGCTGCACGAGCCGCTCCGCCCAGACTCCCCTGCAGCCCAGCGCGAGCGGGCCCTCGCAAGCCTCGCCGGCGCGGTGGGCTGGGACGGCGGCGGCGATTTGGGAAGCGCCGTCAAGCGCACCTTGGCATCGCTCCCGCCTGCCAGCGCCGTGGACTTCATCGGCGCCCTGCCAGGCCGCCCATTGCGCGCGGTGCGCCTCATCGTCGACCGCATTGAACATGGCGAAGCGGCGGCCGCGCTCAGGCAGCTCGGCTGGGGCGGCGCGTCCGACGCAGCGGCGCGCCTCTTGGACGAACTGCGTCCCGTGTTGCCGCGGTTCCGCTTCGCCTTGGACGTGCTGGCGGCAGGCGTGTTGCCGCGCATCGGCTTTGAGTTGTTCGCCAAGCGCACGGCGGACCAATTCGATAGCTGGCTGACCACGACGAGCTCCACTTGGCGCCCGGTGGTGGCGGAGTTGGTCGAACGCGGCTGGTGCCGGCCCGCGAAGGCGGCCGCGCTGCTCGATTGGTGCGCATTGGAACGGCTCTACGACGACGAGGGGATGGCCGTCCTGCAACGGGGCATCAACCACATCAAGCTCACGTTGCTTGCGGCGGCGCCACACGAGCAACCAACTGCCAAGGCATACGGGGGCGTGCTCTACGCCCGGCCACCGTGATGGTTGCGGCAAGTGGAATGCCATCGTGCATCGTGGCCACTCCGGCCGCCACGGGCGGCACACTGGCAATGCATCGGCTGGGTGAAGCGGAACAAGAATGGGGACACGCTCCATGCATGAGGATTTGAGTGCGGCGCTTCAGGCGGCCATCGGCGCCGGCGTGGGTTATCTCTCGCACGCGGTGGACACGACCGGCGCTTGGCCATCGAGCGTGTTCTGGAGCCACGACCCGATACGAGGGGTCGTCACGCACTACACGCCCTTTGTCGCCGCGCTTGGGGCGATGTCGCTCGCCGCCTGCCAGCATCCGGAGGCCGCACCGCTGCGGGAGCGCACCTTGGCCTTCCTGCGCGCGACCAGGGAACCGACCGGCCGCTGGCGCTATGCCCAGTTCGTGCCGCCAGATGCGGACGACACCTCCATTTGCGGCCTCGCGCTTGCCGAGGACGATCAGCCGGGACCCAGCGATGCGCTCACGGCGGCGCCGCGGAATGCCCAAGGCCACTTTCTCACTTGGATCCCAGGGCCAGAGGATGCTGTGACGCTCTTCAACGAACCCGACGCCGTGGTGAACGCCAACGTGATCGCCTGTTTGGGAGACGTGGAAGAGACCCGCGCCGCCCAAGGCTGGCTCAAGGAACTGATGGCCGCGTCGCCCGATGAGCAGGCCGAAGTCCTGCACTACTACCCGCACCCGCTCGACCTCTACGTGGCCATCGCAAGGGCCAGCGAGGCCAAAGCGCCGACGCTCGGCGAACTGCGCGAGCCGGTCTTGCGCCAAACCCTCGGCTGCCAAGACGCCACCGGCGCCTTCGTCGATGTGCTGCGCACGGCGCAGGCGCTGTCTGCGTTGGATCGCTTGGGCGCCCTGGATCGGGACGACGTGGTGCGGCCGGCGCTGGAATGTGTGCTTGCGGCGCAACGCGAGGACGGCTCTTGGCCAGCCGGCCTCGCTTGGATCGGCGGGCCTGCCCAACCCTTTAGCTTCGAATCGGCAACGCTCACCACCGCGTGCTGCGTGGAAGCGTTGGAGCGCGTCGCGCGCCACCCCGAAGCACAAGCTGGCGGCTGACGGCCAGCGCCCCAAGCTCAAGAGTTCATTGCCGCCGAGTTCGGTTACGCTGCTTGGATGCCCCGCCGCGCAACCCGCATGGATGACCTCTCGCGCATTGACGCCACCTTGACCCGGCTGCTGCCGACGCAAACGGCGCCGGCGACGCTGGCGGAAGCGATGCGCTACGCGGTGTTGAGCGGCGGCAAGCGGGTTCGACCCCGTCTGGTGCATGCAGCCGGCGCCATCGCTGATGCCCCGTCGGCGACGTTGGATCATGCCGGCGCCGCGGTGGAGTTCATCCATGCGTCCTCGCTCGTCCATGATGACTTGCCGGCCATGGACGACGACCATCTGCGGCGCGGCAAGCCGACAGTGCATGCCTGCTTTGGCGAGGCCATCGCCATCTTGACGGGAGACGCGCTGCAATCGGCGGCCTTCGCGACCCTCGCCGCGGCGCCGGCCGAGGCAACCGTCGTGCGCCACTGGGTGCAGTTGCTCGCCGACGCTGCCGGCGCCGCCGGCATGGCCGGCGGCCAAACCCTGGACATCGAAAGCGCGGCAAAGCCGTCCACCGAGACGCAGCTCGAAACGCGGCATCGCGGCAAGACCGGTGCGCTCATCCACGCGTCGGTGGCCATTGGCGCCACCGCCGGCAACCTGTCGGAAACCGAGGTGTCCGCCTTGGACGCTTACGGCGCGGCGGTGGGGCTCGGCTTTCAGATTCAGGACGACGTCTTGAACGCCACCGGCAAAGCCGGCCTCGGCAAACCCGCTGGATCGGACGCGCAACGCGGCCTGCCCACCTATGCGAGCGTACTCGGCGTGGCCGGCGCGCGCGAGGCCGCGCATCGGCAACTGCGCCAAGCCCTCGACGCGCTCACCATCTTCGGCAGCCGCGCGGACGCATTGGCGGCGCTCGCCCGAGGCATGATCGAACGCGAGCGATGACGCCAGCCGGGCGGGCGCCATGTTTCGTCCTTGACGAACCGCCCGCCTAGGCGCGACACAAGCCGCCTCCAAGCCGGCGAGCGAACTGCGGGCGAACGGCTGCAAGGCTCTGCTATGATTCAGACGAGTTCACTGCGTGAGTGAGGCACCTTGATGGATTCCTTGATGCATGTCCTGATCGACACATCCCCCTTCCTGTTCCGCTGGGGCCATGTGGTGTTCGGCATCGCGTGGATCGGCTTGCTGTACTACTTCAACTTCGTCCAAGGCGCCTACATGGCCGCGGCGTCGGACGAGGGCCGGGTGGATGCCTTCACGAAACTCGTGCCGCGCGCGCTGTGGTGGTTCCGCTGGTCGGCCATGATGACCTTCCTGACTGGCTTGGTGCTGCTGCTCTTCATCCACCGAGGCCTTTCCGTCGGCATCGTCCTTGGCTCAGTGATGGCCATCGTGATGTTCCTGAACGTCTGGCTCATCATCTGGCCGAATCAAAAGGTGGTGATCGCCTCCAACGAAGCCGTGCGCGATGGCGGCGCAGCGGACCCGAACCAAGGGTCGGCGGCGGCGACGGCCCTGCTTGCATCACGCACCAACACGCTGCTGTCGCTGCCGATGCTCTACTTGATGATCAGCTACAGCCACGCCCAAGGCGTCCACCTGCCGGGAGAACTTGGCAGCCTGAGCATGTGGATCGGCGTCGCCATCATCACCGCCATTGAGGCCAACGCGATTTGGGGCAAGACGGGGCCGATCGCAACGGTGAAAGGCGTCATCTACTCGAGCGTTCTGCTGACCGTGGTGATGGCATTGGTCATCGGCTTCGACACGCACACGCACACGCACCCAGCCCAGCCCCACGCCGAGGAAACGCATGAAGCGGCCTCGGAAGTTCCAGCAGAGGTTGGCGAAGCCGCTGGAGACGGCGACGGGACCGATGCGCTCATGGAAACTCCACAGAGCGGGGGTTGACGAACTCGTCATTGAGCAACGCCTTGGCGACAGCCTGCCGCGGCGCGCCAGGCTGTCGCCCTCGGCTGGTGGCGTGGCCAGCGGCAGCCAGCCACGCAGCTAGTCGGTTAGCGTCGCGGGAAGCGGGCACCGCGGGGCAGAGAGGTGGCGCGTGGCGCGTCGCAGAAAGGCTGTGCTCGCCCTCCATGCGGGGGAGGCTTCCAATCAACCAACGCCCTGTGGCAAGAACTCGTTCAGCGTCTTTCCACTGCCTGCCGGGGCTGACCTCCGTTGGTTTTCGCAGCGACGCCTGAGCCTCCTGTGGGCAGCCATGCCATCAGAACGGCAGCCGGCGCCAGCGCGGCCAAGAACGTCAGGAACGCCGGTTGATAGCTGCCCGTCAAGTCGAAAACCCAACCCGAGTAGAGGGAGCCCGCGCTGCCCACCATCACGAAAAGGTTCACCCAGCCCATCACGCGGCCGAATGACGCGACGCCGAAGCGCTCTGCATACATCACGCTCAGGAGCGGCAGCACGCCGCCCGTGGCGAACCCCTGCAGCGCGGCCGCCGCGATGAGGCCCGCCCGGCTCGGCGCGAAGCTGTAGCAGAGCAGCGCGGCGGCGAGGCTGGTCGTCACCACCCAATACAGCCTGCGATGGTCCACATGGTCGCCCAAGCTGCCGAACGTGAACTTGCCGGCGATCATTGCGACGGACGTGATGGCGATGAGGTTAGCCGCCATGCCCTGCTCAAAGCCGAGGTCGAAAACGTAAGCGCCCAAGCTGAACTGCACGCCCCCGAACGCTGCGTTCACGGGCACGAAACAGACGATCGGTATCCAGAACGACCGTGAACGGAGGAATTGCTTCGCCTCAAGGTTTTGCACCGCGGGGCGGCCGGTGCGCTCAATCGTCGGCGGCTGGCGACGCAACACGAAAAACGCAGCCGGCACCGTGAGCGCCAGCGCGATGGCAGCGAGGACAAGCAGCGTGTCCTGCCAGCCCCGCGCGCCGATCAGGAATGCCGTAATCAGCGGAAAGGCGAATCCGCCAAGCGATGTGCCCATCGTCGAGATGCCGATGGCGAGGCCGCGCTTGGCGACAAACCACTTGGTCACCATGGTTTGCGACGCCAAGGTGCCGGCAAGCACCATGCCCAGCGGCAGCAGCGTCACATGGATGAGCACGATCTGCCACAGCGCGGTTGCGAAGGACATGGCGAGGAGCCCAGCGGCCGTCGCGGCGCCGCCGATCATCACCAGCGCCCGCATCGGGAAGCGGTCCAGCAACCGCCCGCACAGCGGGCTGATGGCGCCGAAGCTCATCTGCAGCAGGAATATCGCCAGCATCACCTCGGTGCGCTCAACCTCGAACTCAGTGAGCCACGGCACCACAAACAGCGCGAAGCTGTAGATCGATATGCCGATGGTGACGGCTTGGATGACGAGGGTGAACGCCACGACGTTCCAGCCGTGGAAGTACCTCACGCGGCGCGGTTCTGGCATCAGGGGCTGGCTAGCAGGCTAGCGATGTCGAAAGATCGGGGCTGTTCGGGCGCGCTCCCGCGAGCACTCGGCCCCGGCGTGTTGGCGTCGCGCCCGAACGCTGCAGCCGCCTTCACCCGCCCAGAAACCAATCCATGAGCGCCGGGTTCTCGTCGCGGGGATAGGTATGGGACAGGTCTTCAACTTCCCGGTAGCACACCTTGGCGCCGGCCGCGGCGAGCGCCGCGTTGGCGGTGCGGGCGATTTCCACGGGGAACATCCAATCCCGCGCGCCGTGCATCAGGTAAATCGGCAGCCTGTGCAGGCGCTCGCCCGGAAAGCCTTCGAGCAGCATCGGGTGGAAGCTCGCTGAAATCGGCGCCAAGTGCGTGAACGGCGATTCCCCGCGCAGCCCGCTCACATAGCTGAACGTGCCGCCATCGCTCATGCCGGTGAGCAGCATCCGCTCGCGATCGACGTTCCAGCGCTCGGCGACGCGCCCAACGATGGCGTCCAAGTTCGCGCTGTCCACATCTGGCCCCATCAACGACCAAGTGCCCTCGCGGGACGTGGGGCTGACGAGGATCACGCCGCGGCTGCGCGCCTCGCGCACCCAGGTCCACAGGAAGTCTGCGCCGTGGCCGCTGCCGCCGTGCAGCGCCATCACCAACGGCCACGGCTCGCCGCCGTCGTAGTACTCCGGCACATACATGGAAAACCCGCCCCGCTGCTCACGCGCGTTGGTGGCGTGCATCACGCCCACATCTTCGCGGGAAGCATCCGCCGCGGCGAGCTTCGCCGCCAAGGCCGGATCGTCTCGGCGCGCCGGCTCAACGAAGAACCGGCTCACCGGCGGCAGCGTCAACGCCACCGGGTAAAGCGCCTCAATGGCCCGCGTCACATGGCGGAGCGCCCGGAACCCCTGCATGGTGGCGTTCGCGTGCGCCGCCGCGGCGGCAAGCCCCTCAAACGCCGAGCAGACGTGCCCGGCGGCGAGCGTCACCTGCTGGGCAAAGGCTTGCAGATGCGGCGGCCAATCCGCCTGCTGAAACGGCTGCAGCCCATCGCGCACCGGCGCTTCGAGCGTGGCGACGGAGTGCGCCAACGCCATCAGATTGGGCGGATGCAAGTGCCTGCCCACATGGGCGAATGCCTCCAAGGCATTCAAGAGCGGCGGCAGCAAGCCAGCGATGGCGTCCACCAAGGGTTCGTTGTCGGGTTCGCTTGGGCTGGTCATGGCGCTCCTTCTTGCCAGACATTCTCTAGGCTCGCCGCCGCGGACGCAAAGGCACGGTTCGCCCGCCCGCCCCTTCCTTCTACCCGCCCGCTACCCGCCCGCTACCCACCCGCTACCCACCCGCTACCCGCCCGCTACCCGCCCACCCCTTCCTACCCACCCCCTCGCTGCCCTCCTACCCACCCCCTAGCCGCCCTCCTACCCCACCCCCTAGCCCGGCGCACTGTCCGCTGGCCGCCCGTCGCTCGGCTCTGTCTATAATCCCCGCGCAGCGTTGGGAGAGGCCGCCGCCATGCAACTCAAGTGGTCCCATGTCTTCGTCTATGTGCAGAACTTGGAGGCCATGCTGGATTTCTACACCCGGGTGCTCGGCTTTCGCGTCACGGACCGCGGCGAGGTGGATGGCAACGAGTTGGTCTTCATGAGCCAAGTGGAGACAGATCATCATCAGATCGCCTTCGCGCCCACGCGCAAGGACATGGCGCACTCGAACAACGTGTCGCACTTCGCCTTCCGGGTGGCCAACTTGGACGACGTGAAGGCGTTGCACGCGACGCTTGCCAACGACGCACGGGTGCAGCGCCTGTCGCCGGTGGCGCACGGCAACGCGTGGTCCATCTACTTCAACGACCCGGAAGGCAACAACATCGAGGTGTTCTGCGATACCCCGTTTCACGTCAGCCAACCCGTCGGCGGCACTTGGAACCCGAACTCCTCGAACGAAGACATCCGCGCCCAAAACGAAGCCGAGCATCGAGACGCGCCCGGCTTCGCCCCCATCGAGGAGTTCTACGCCTCCCACGCGCAGGCGTTGCGGCAACAGGAGGCGACCGAGGCATGAGCGAGGCAGCGCGATTCGATCGCTTCTCAGAGAACGTCGGCAATGTGCTCAACATGGAGCACATCAACCTCACCGTGCCAGACCAGCAAATCGCGGCGCTCTTCTATGTGACGGGCCTCGGCTTCACGCGAGACCCATACATGGATTTCGGCACGTTCAACATGTGGGTGAATGTCGGCGAGCAGCAGTTCCACCTGCCGAAGAGCACGGCGCAGCGCTGGCGCGGGCACATCGCAGTGGTGGTGCCGAGCCTCGAAGATCTGCGGCGGCGCCTCACGTTCGTGACAAAGCCCCTTGCCGGCACAGACTTCGCATGGCAGGAGCATGACGACCACATCCGCGTCACCTGTCCTTGGGGCAACGCCATCCGCGCCTTCGGGCCAGAGCGCTTTCCTGGCCGCGAGCTCGGCATTCCGTACGCCGAGATGCCGGTGCGCCCCGGCGCGGCAGCTGGCATCGCGCGCTTCTACGAACAGGTGTTCGCCACGCCGGCAACCGTGACCGAGGATGGCGGCGCAGCGCGGGCCGAGGTCTCGATGGGGTTCGATCAACGCCTGCTCTACCGCGAAACGGACGACGACATCCCCGCCTATGACGGGCATCACATCGCCATCTACGTGGCGGATTTCGGCGCCGCGCACCAGTTTCTGGCCGGCCGCGGCATCGTCACCGAGGAATCAGATCAACATCAGTACCGCTTTCAGCAGGTGGTGGATGTCGACACCGGCGCACCCTTGGCGGAGTTGGAGCACGAGGTGCGGAGCCTGCGCCATCCGATGTTCAAGCGCCATCTGGTGAACCGCAATCCGGCGCAGACATTCTTCAAGTACCGGGAGGGGCGCGACGCGTTCTATCCGCAGTGAGCGCACCCTACTACCTGCCGCTCGCCGACGAGGTGGCGGTGTTCGAGGCCGCCTACCAGAGCCGCCTGCCGGTGTTGCTGAAGGGGCCGACGGGGTGCGGCAAGACGCGCTTCATCGAGCACATGGCGTGGCGGCTCTTCGAGGCCGTGGAGGCGCCGACACGCCTCAAGCATCCGCTCATCACCGTTTCCTGCCACGAAGACCTCACCGCCACAGACTTGGTGGGGCGCTACTTGCTGCGCGGCGATGCCACCGTGTGGCAGGACGGGCCGCTCACGCAGGCGGTGCGGGCCGGCGCCATCTGCTATCTGGACGAAATCGTCGAGGCGCGCAACGACACCACCGTGCTGGTGCATTCCCTCACCGACCACCGGCGCATCCTGCCCATCGACAAAACCGGCGAACTGCTCGACGCCCACCCAGACTTCCTGCTCGTCATCTCCTACAACCCCGGCTATCAGAGCGTGCTGAAGGACTTGAAGACCAGCACTCGACAACGCTTCGTGAGCCTGTCCTTCGATTACCCAGACGCGGAGCGGGAAGCCGAGATCGTCGCCCACGAATCCGGCGTCGGCGCGGAGGTCGCGCAACGCTTGGCGCTGTTGGGCGTCAAGATACGCAACCTGCGCGAGCACGGCTTTGAGGAAGGGGTGAGCACGCGCCTGCTCATCTACGCGGGTGAACTGATGAAGCGCGGCATCGCGCCACGCCGCGCCTGCGACCTCGCCATCGTCCAAGCCGTGTCCGACGACGCCACCGTGCAGCAGGCGGTGGCCGACATCGCGGACGTCGTCTGGCCCTAAGGCGGCCCACGCTTGGCAGACCTCATCGACGTCGAGCCGACGCTCGCGCTCTTCGCGCAGGGCATCGGCGGCCGCTACCGGCACCTGCGCGCCGGAGAGGAAGACGCTGCGGACCTAAGCCACCTGTATCTCCCGGCCAGCATCGAACTGTTTGCCGACGACGCTTGGAACGCCGCGACCTATCGCCTGCGCACCTTGGTGCAGCTTGGCTTCGAGGCGTTTGGCACCTTCGACTTCAGTGTCCACCAAGCGCGGGAGCGCATACCAGAGTTGGCAGAGCGCCCGTTGCCGACGCAGAGCCGCGAGTCTGACCTGACGTTGTTTTTCGGCCACTTCGAGGCGCCAGCGGTGGCGCGCCTGCTGTTCCACGCCCTTGAGCGCGCGCGGGTGGAAGCCCGAACGCTGGCGGCGTACCCGGGCGCGGCGAAGTACCACGCCGCCTTGCGTCCCTTGGTCGAGCCGCCGCCGGCCGCGCTGCGCCCAGCGATGCAGCGCCTGCAATCCCCCACCGCCACCGTCTATGACACCGCGCGCGAGGCGCTCGCTTGCTACCAGGCGTTGGCGCCGGCGCCCACCGGGACGGGCCCTGAGTTCCCCGGACAATTGGAGTGGCTGCAGCGCGAGGCACGGCTTGAGGACTGGCGCGAGGAACTCGATGCCGCCCAAGCCCAGCTCGCCATGCTGGGGATGTTGGAGGCGGACGAGGACACCCAAGTTGGCGAAGGCGAAGGCGACGGCGACCTGCGCGATGTCGGCAAAGACCTCATCGCCCAACGCGACCAGCTGCAGCGGCGCCTCGACATGGAACGCTCCGCGCTGCGCCACCGCCTTGGCGATGCCCACGAAGGCGCCCGCAGTTTCCACTACGACGAGTGGGACTATCACCAGCGCGCCTACAAGCGCGGCTTTTGCCGGCTGTTCGAGGAGGTGTTGACGACAACCGACGTCGAGGACAGCCAAAAGCTGCTCGATGCCGTGCGCCCGTATGCCAGGACCGTGCGCCGCCGCTTTGAGCAGATCCGGCCGAGCGGCTATCAGCGCATCGGCAAGGTGGCGGATGGGGACGAACTCGACCTTGCCACCTTGGTGGATGCCCGCTCCAGTTTGCGCGCCGGCGTGGCCGCGGATGACCGCGTCTACAGCCGCCGGGATCGTTTGCGACGCGACGTGGGCGCGGCGTTTCTGGTGGATCTCTCCGCCTCGACGGACGATCCGGTGCTCGACGAGCCAAAGCCTGATCCAAGCAGCGGCGCAAACGCCACCGGCGCCAACTTACGCGACCCGTTCTTCGACGATGATGACGACCCCTACGCCGCGCTGGATAATCCGCCCCCGCCGACGCCCGACAAGCGGCGCATCATCGACATCGAAAAGGAGGCGGCGGCGCTCATGGCCACGGCCCTAGAAGGGCTGGGCGACCCATACGCCGTGTATGGCTTTTCGGGATATGGGCATGACTGCGTGGAGTTTTACGTCGCCAAGGAGTTCGAGCAGCCACTCAACCGGCGCACCCTCGACGCCATCGCTGCGATGAAGCCGAAGCGCAGCACCCGCATGGGGCCCGCCATCCGCCACGCCACCGCCAAGCTCCGCCGCCACGGCGCCGCGCTGAAGGTGCTGATGATCGTGAGCGACGGCTTCCCGCAAGACTGCGACTATGGCCCCAAGCGGGGCGACCACGAATACGGCCTGCGCGACACCGCCAAGGCCATTGCGGAGGCCGAGGGCGACGGCATCAACGTGTTCTGCGTGACGGTTGACCGCTCCGGCCACGACTACCTGCGCCGCATGTGCGCCGAGACGCGCTACATGGTCATCGAAGAAACGGAGGCGCTGCCGGCAGCCCTGCAAAAGGCATACCGGCAGTTGACGCAGGTTTAGCGGCGCCCTGGCCGCAGCCGGTCGGCGCCGCGCGCACTGCGCGGGCGCCGCGGCGAGCCCCCGCTCAGTCGTCCCCGCCCATGATGCCGAACAGGGCCAACAGGTTCATGAACATCAGGTAGATGGAGACGAACAGGTTGTTCGTGGCGATGATGTAGTTGGTCTCCCCGCCGAGCACGAGGGCGCTCGTCTGATAGAGCATCAGCGCCCCGGCGATGAGCACCATGGCGGCCGAGATGGCGGCGGCGAACGGCGACAGGTCGAAGAAAAACGAGCAGACGATGATGCCGAGGATGATCCAGAAGCCCATCACCAAGAACGAGCGCAGAAAGCTGAAATCTCGCCGCGTGACGATGGTGTAGATGGACAGGCCCACGAACGCCGCCGCGGTGACGCCAAACGCCTGCGCGACGATGCCGGGGTTCACCGCAGCGAAGTAACCGACGATGGGGCCGGCGGCGACGCCGATGAAGCCGGTGAAAGCGAAGGTCCAAAACAGCCCCCAGCCGCTGTCCGCGGTCTTGTTCACCGCATACGACAGGCCGAAGAAGCCGACCAGATACACGATGAAGTTGAACGGTGGCAGGTTCATGGCGACGGCCATGACGCCGGTGAGGCACGCGAACGCCAGTGTGAGCGACAGCAACATGTAGGTGTTGCGCAGAACTTGGTTGACTTCGACGGCGGGCCGCCCGGAGACGGCGAAGGATCTCGGCTGTGCCATGACGCTCCTCAAAGCGCGGTGAACGTAAGACGCTGTATAGGGAATCCGGCGGGCGTTTTCAAGGGCGAGACGGTGGCCGATTGCCCCCAAGGTTGACAAAGACGCGTGGCGGCGCACAATTCCGCCCTTCGCGCCAGTGGCTACGTAGCTCAGTTGGTTAGAGCACGCGATTCATAATCGCGGGGTCGGCGGTTCAAGTCCGCCCGTAGCTACCATCTCTCTCCGCCTTCCCCTTCGTCTCCGCCTTCGCTGCTGTCCTCCATCGCGAAGTTCCTCGATGGCGCATCAGGCGCTGAAGGCAGCGCGCAGCGCGTCCGCCGGCGGCGCGAAGTAGAAGCTCCCAGAAATGGGGCGAGACCAACTCAGGAGGCGGTCGCGCAGCCCATCGTCCGCGTTGCCGAACATCGAGCCCAACAGGATGCGGAAGCGTTCAACCTCTGCGCTGAAGGCGAGAAAGAAGAGCCCCGCATCCGCGATGCCACCGGCCGGGGTGCTGCGGCGGTAGATGCGCAAGGGCTCGCCACCGCGCTTCAAATCGGTGCGGCTGACATGGCTGTCTGGCGGCATCGCCGCGCCCGTGAGCTCCACGCTGTCTGCCTTGGTGCGGCCGATGACGCGCTCTTGCTGCGCCGTCTCGAGGGTCGCGAAACCGCTCAGGTCATGCACCCACCGCTGCGCCAGCACGAAGCTGCCGCCGGCGCCGGGGCCACGCGGGACGAGCACCGCTTGCCGGCGGACATCCCCTTTCGGGTTGGCGGTGCCATCCACAAAACCGGTCAGGTCGCGGCTGTCGCGAAAACGGAAGCCGTGATCCTCGGCGGCGAGGGCCGCCGCCGGCGCCAGCGCATCGCGCCAATTGAGCGCTTGGGCAAAGAGCTCATCCCGTTTCGCGCCGTGCAGCCACACGAAGAGATCGCGTTGCGTGGCTGGCGCGACATGGCCATCGCCGCCCTCGACGGCACCGAAACTGAAGTTCCCCTCCGGCGCCTGGACGGACGGCAGCGCCTCGGCCAAGCGCGGCCCGAAGGCAACGACTTGTTCGCCGCCGTCCCATGCCAGCAGCGCGCCGGCCGCAGCGGGCAACTGCGACGGCGGCGCGGCGCTGAGCTCGAACTCCAGAAAGACATGGTGTTCCGTGCCTTCAACGAAGATGCTTGGCTGATGTTCGGTCATGGCGGCACTCGCGGCAGGGCAGGCGCGGATTCTAAACGCGGTGGCAGCGCCGCGGGAGCGCCAAGCCATGCCACAGTCGAGCGCTTGCGCCGCACCGGCGCCAGACGCCCGCGCCGTTCTTGGCAGACGGTCGCGCCTTCTTTCACCAACGCTGGGGCCAGATGAACCTATCCTGCGCCGATTGCCACGAGCGCCACGCTGGGGCGCGGCAGGGCGGCGGTGAGTCGGCGGCATGGCAGCGCCCAGCCAACTTCGCCGAACCGCTGCGACCCTGCGGCGACCGCCGCGCAGACCGGCAACGCTACGACATGGCCGACTGAACGTAGTTCTGGATGCCCGTTCTGCCGATGAGCTCAAGCTGCGTCTCCAGCCAATCGACATGCTCTTCCTCCGATTCGAGGATGGACTCGAACAGTTCCCGGCTCACATAGTCGCTCACCGCCTCGGAATCCGCGATGGCCTCTCGCAAGCGCGGCATCGCAGCCATTTCCAAGTCAAGGTCGCACCTGAGCATTTCCTCCACGTCTTCGCCGATCTTGAGCGCTCCCAAGTCCTGCAGGTTCGGCAGCCCCTCAAGGAAGAGGATGCGCTCGATGAGGCTGTCCGCGTGGCGCATCTCGTCGATGGACGCCTGCTTCTCCTTTTCGCCAAGTTCCTCCATGCCCCAATCGTGAAACATCTTGGCGTGCAGGAAGTACTGGTTGATGGCCGTAAGCTCGTTCTTCAGCACGGCGTTCAGGTGCGCGACGATCTTCGGATCTTGCGGTTTCATGGCATGCTCTCCTCGCATCAGCTACTCAGATGATGCGCCTCAACGCTACCGCATGTCAAGCATAACTTATTGATAATGCAAATAAAAATGAGTCTTAAACGCACCTTTGTTCGCAACGGCAGCGCACCGCTGGCGAGTGGTTCACGCACCGTCTCACGCGAGCCCTAGGCGCAGCCAAAAATGGTGCAGCCGCCACCGCCGTCCGTAGCGCGGTTTGGCTGCAGGAGACGAGGATGAGGAGGTTCGAGGAGGCGCTGCAGAGCATCAAGGCGCATGTCCAATTCACGGCGCCGAGATCACCCAGACGATAGTGGCGCTGTACGGCGTGGACGGAGAGGCGGCTGACGCAGGAGGAGGCAATTGAGTTGCTGGGGGTGCCCGCGGTCGGAAGTACATGGACCGGTATCGCGAGGACGGGCTGGAGCGGGCGCAAATCGGAAGGGCATCCGAGCGCGGCGGCCCTGCTCGCTGCCCGCTACGCTCCGGACGGGGCGATGCCCTACCTCAGCTTCGGCGGCTTTCCGCCACTGGCGGCGTCCCGTTTCACGCGGCTGAGCGGCCCGGCGGAGGTTCAGTCGATCGATTGTGGCGGAACGGAAACCCAGGCGACCCGTCCGAACAGGGGTGCTAGACTCCCGCCGTGTCCCGATTGCCGCCATTGACGTAAGCTAGCCCTGAATGGAGATGACAGATGACGCCCGGGCGGTTGGCCAGCCGTCCGCGTCGCATCTATGCGTAGTGGATCAAAATGAGGGCGACTAGGATGGCTGAAGGTACCAGCGTCAAGTTCACGCTCACCATCTGGCGGGACTTCGTGCCGGCCCGACCGCTCGCCATTAACCCGCAAGGCGACGGCAGATCGGTCTTCGATTCCGACTGGGGACTGCAGGAGCAGGTCTACTCTTGGCAGTTACGGGAAGACGCGTTGGCTGGCGTTGCTGATGATCAGAGTCGGAAAGAACTGCATGAGCACCTTGTGGGGCGGCTTGCGGATTCAACCCCCCCATCTGAAAGGCGTCTGGACGTGTTGCGTGATTTCATCGACGTGGCCGAGAGGGTGATGAGCGCGGGAGACGTGAGTTGTGTGCAAAGCGAAAGTCGTTTCGACGAGAATGCGGAAAACGATGAACACAACCGAGTAGAAGTCAACTCGCTTCTGGCGCTAACCATTCACTTGAAGTGGGTAGTAGATTGTTTCGGTGATCGCCCTGGGATTTCGGTATTGGTTCGATGAACACTCCAGGAAAGTTCAGTCTACTTTCGCCGTCCCAGGCAGACCCGCTGGCAGCCCGCGTCTTTGACGCAGACGGGGGGTGTGAACTGTTGGTGAGCGAGGAGCGGGCATTCAACGATGGATGGTTGTCACTAGGTGAAATTTCTCTTGTTGCAGGTGACTTCAAAGAATCATCTCCGGTCAGGCTTGTGCAACAAGGGGCGTTCGAGTGGCAGCTACCGGATTTATGCACGGTGGTTGCAGACGCGTGGAAGCTACTTGAACTAGGCGAGAACAAGAACCGGTCCGCAGACGCTCTTGCTCGTGATCAGACGCGGCTCAAGAGGGCAATGGACGAGGTGGCGTCGATTGCGACGCGGATGGGACTTTTCCACCCGAGATTCGATCCGGCGGCACTGGAGCAGATGCCGTTCCGGCGCTCGACAACGGTCGTCGTAGACACGTCTGGTGTTTTGCAGGGGGCGTTGGACTTCGTAACCCGTTTCTTGCATCCAGCAGCGCGCGTGAAAATCCCGGCTATTGCACAGATGGAGATCGTCAATCAGGCCGATCGGTTTTTTAGGGTTCGAAGATCACGGAGTAAGAAGCCGCACATTCGCGTTCGAGAACTGGTCGAACACCTGACAAGCCAAGGGGGACAGCGGGCGCTGTTGCGGGTGGAACTTCACAGCGACACGGAGGTGGAACGTACCTATTTGCTTGGCGATCCGCTGCGTTCGGCATTTGAGAAGGACTCGAACCCTGATGTAAGGGATCTGGATGTCAGCTCTCCGATCCGGTCGTATGCTGACCGCTTGATTCTGGAGGCTGCGCGCCACCATCAAGCCCAATCGGGACCTGCACACGCTGTTCGGCTTCTCACAGGAGATCAAGGGCTAGCGCGAATGGCGATGGCCGAAGGCGTGCGACCTCTATACTTCGCTGCAAGTGCCGCTACGGAAGTGTTCGGCCAGCGATTGTCGGGCCAAACGCTCGACCCTTTCGTCGGGCACATGCGGGGCGTGCCGCTGACGACGCTTGTTTGGGAACTCGCCACTGGCTTTGGCTCGGTCCGACTTAAGTCACAGCACAACGAACTCCAAGTCTCTGCCATCGGAGAGGGACTGTCGTGGGCACCGTATCACGCCGAGCAAGACCTTCTTTGGTGCAGTCAAGCGCAGACATCGTCGATTACGGCGGACCGAAAGACCACAACCGGTTCTTCGGATGAGCCGGACACTGATGCTGGGACGAAGCCGGCGCGACCTCCGAAGCGGCGTGAAGCTCCGGCTCGCCGAGGGACACTTTTTCGCCTCAACGTGGACGGACTTTTTAGCCTGGTATGTGCGCTAGATGATCGGGTGGAAATGCCTGTGCCACAGATAGAGGAAGTCCTGCGGAGCAAGGCGAACGAGTACGGGCGGTTTCTGCGGTCGGGCGGTTTGGTGCGTTCGGAAGCTGGTGTCTGGACAGCCGGCGATCGCATACCGTTCCTTTCGGCGGCCCTCCGCAACGAGCGTGTGGGGGAGGTAAGAGAAGTACTCTTGGAAGTCCCGTCGTATGCCGCGTTCGCTGACCAGCTGAGAGATCTTGCGCGGGGGGAATCTCTGGCAACTAAGGACTTAGGGCGCGGTTCGACGACGTACCGCGTGCTAGGGGAAGTCACGCTCATGTGCGCGACGGTCGCGAGCAATGAAATCTATCCAACGCCGAACGTGCCAAGTCCTAGGGAGTTCTCTCGAATCGCCCGCGAGCGCTTTTCCGCTTTGGATCGAGGGGATAGCGCTCTAGTCGCTACGGGCGAGTGGCTGGAGGCCCTGATCCGAGAGGATGGAATACACCCCGAAGTGGCGCGGCATCAGCTTGACGCAGCTAGTGAAGCAGGGCTGCTGCGGCGATCAACGGAAGGGTCTACAACGCAACTGCGTTTCAGGGATCGGGTAGTACATGTGCTCCGGAGCCAGTCTGGGGAGCCGGTGATCGAGAAGGTGTTCCTTTATCGAGGCGACTACCTGATACCCGGAAAGGCAAGCGTTAGCCTTCGCATCGAGGATGCAACATCATGAGTCTCAGGGATCGTATCAAAAATGTGCCGATAGAAGGTGCGGCAGAGCGCCTGTTTGGGAAGTTCGGAATCGCTTCGAATCCTTTCCCGGCCTCGAATCAGACTTCGGGCAATCCCCACCGTGCGATCGCTGCGGACGAAGAGGCCGAAACGAGAATTCTCACGTTCTTGCGTGATGGCCGTTCGCAGGTGGTTGTCGTCGAGGGGACACAAGGCGTTGGAAAAACGAATTTCTTGAACCATGTTGAATCGGAAATCCGTAGTGTGATGAATGATCTGGAAGGCTACTACATGGTTCGTTACCTAGCCGACCCAGAACCTTCGTTCGCAGGGACGACGCGCCGCCTGTTTGAAGAACTCGGCACTGATCACCTCGAAGAACTGGCGGGTCGACTGAAAAGTGATCGCAGTCCGATTTCAGAAGCACGCAGCCACGATATGCAGATTGCTCTGCGCCGGCTCGCCGAAGACACTTCGGAGGAAACTCTAGACCTGATGATGCAGTGGCTTTTGGGCCTCCGCGTATTGAAGGCCCATCGCCTCACACTCGGGATTCAGTTTCGACTCGACACGGTCGAATCCAAGACCGCGGCTCTCAGGGACATGATACAGGTCAGCAACGCGGCCGGCGTGCTGAAGGGAGTGTTCCTGCTGTTGGACGAGTTGGAGAAGCAGGACGGCGTTCTGGGGCCTACTGCCGTCGTTCGCTACTTGTCGGCATTGAGGTCTGTAGTCGACGCGCTACCGCGACGTCTGTTCCTGATGTTGGGGATAACTCCGGACGCGCTGAGGAGGTATTCGGCCGCACTACCGGCTCTGCGTGGCCGCCTGCAGAACCAAATCGCGCTGGAACCGCTTACGGAAGTAGAGGAGGCGAGGAAGCTTGCAAGGTTCTATATGGAAGCAGCACGCCGCACGGCAAGCGCTAGGTTCGATGGCCAAGGTGGGGACGAGTGGGTGATTTCGAAGAGGCAAGCCACCGAGACGTTCGAGACGCTTGCCGAACGTGCCGAGCGGGTTGGAAACGTCGGTGTTCGGCAGCGAGAGTTCCTTCATCAACTGCATGTTCTTGCAGAAGAGAACATCCGCGAGGTTGTTGAGGCGTAACGGGATCCTTTTGGTCAGCAAGTTGGAGGGCCAGTTTCGGTGTAAAGCGGCGAGCGCCGGACGCGGCAGACGCTGAACCGTACCGTGGACGCTACACAATCAGAGACGCTCAGTAAGTTCGCCGAACGCTACCAAAGGACCTTGATGGTCTGAACGCATCGTTCGAACAGCTAGTGAGCAGCGGCGGACGCAAAGATCTCAAGCCGACCGCCACCGCCAATCCCGGCTATCGGTGATGCCGCGCGAAGGAGCGTTACCGCGGCGAGAGGCGCAAAGATCGATACCAGTGAAGGAGTCTTCACTACGACAGCGTTGGCGGCGCCGACGGCGATAGTCGCACCTTGGCTGGAGGTGCTTATCGCCGCCCTACCATCCATACTTAGTTGGCTGAAAGAGCGGAGTGAGCGCCGACGGCAGGAGAAGGAGAGCCAGCGACACTTCCAAGAATTGCAGATGAATATCCGGTCCCAAGTAGCTTCGAGGGTGGTCCTCGGAACTGCGGCCCAAAGTGGCGTCCCACTACGGGTACGTTGGCCCGAGACATGATGGAAAAGCTGCGGCAGCATATTGGTCCGTTGGTGGATAGCGTCGAGAAGGACATCAAGAAGAGTCAAGCGGAAGTTGAAGCGCAACAGCAGGACGTAGAACAACGGAAATCTGCGCTCGAGGTGGCAATCGTGGCACTCGTCGAGGCGAAAAAAACCTCTGGAGGCACTCCTATGAACGACGTGAGCGACCGCCATCAAACGACCGATGCTGCCGCCGTTGAAGGAGCACGCGCCCACCGGGATGGCGTGGACGAGTTGACGTTCAGGGCGACAATACCGGTGGATGAGCTATCCGGCATTGGTTTGATGGTGGACGGACATGATCTCGGTGATGCTGTCGAACCGCGGTCTCGCGCTTCGCACCCGAGATCGGCGTCAGCACCCGCATCACGTCCGCGCTCGCGATGGCGTCGACGGGCATGTCGCCGAGCACGGGAAATGCGTAGCCGAAAGCGCCGACTCCCATTCCGCCTTACTCCTGTTGGCCTTCTTCCACGCCGCGGCCTGAGCGTCGACGTTCGATGTCTTCTTCATGCATGCTGGCCAGTTTGATCGTCGGCGAGTGTGTGGCGTTATCAACATTTGCCCGATTCGGCCCGCGACATCGCGGCAGTCGTTGTGCGCCTGCGTCTCGGGCCGCAGGGCCGCATCGTCGATTGGCGGAGTAAGGCATCGAGGTGCAGCATCTCGGCGCGGTTGGGGCAGGCGCTGCCACATGGCAGGGTGTCACTTCGACAGGACGCAGCAACAGGCGATGGACAACAAAGTGCGAGTGGTTTCCGTCCTGATCTTCGGCTTGGGCGCCACCATCTCATTTTGCTGGTTGCCGTTTTGGGACTTCGGCACCGGCCCGGCCTCTACGACGCCATCCGCTTCGCGCTGCTCGATGGCTGCGGACGAACGGACTGAGCGGCTTCATCAAGGTGGCCGAAACGACAGCCAGCGTTCGGCAATGGCCAGAACTCTGCAGCTAGCGCAATCCGCCAGTTGATCGTTGCCGACTTCGGACGCCAAAGTACCGCGGCCATCCGTCTTGCGGAATCGCAAGGCTATCGGCTCTCGTCGGGTCACTACCGTTCACCGTCAGGTCACTGCCCAACAGGCCGGCATCCGATGCCCTCGCGTCCAAGGCCGTTCGCGGGCTTGGCGAGTTGACGACGTTCGGAACTGGTCTCGCAGCTCTGCAAGCTCTGGAAGGTCGCATTCATGCCGTTTACGGGACACTACCCATGCCGGGCACAACCCGCAGGATACGTACCCCACAGCCGCCGTCACCCCGAGTGCTGCGATACCACCTCCCGCTCGGGCGCGGCGTCCCGTTGCTGGCGCAGTTCCGAACGCGACCAGCCGAGCTGTTCGCGTAGGAGGAACAAACGCCCGGGGCAAGCCGGTTCATGGGCTGCGCTTGCCGAAAAGAGGGGGACATCTCTATTTTGCGTTGACACCGCGAAAAATGGTGTTGCAAAAGATAATTGCTTTCATTTACGCTCGCGTTCGCAATGTACGTCTGCATCTGCCAAGCCGTTCGCGATTCCGAAGTCCGCGCCGCCGTGCGGGAGGGCTGCGCGAACTTGGACGCCTTGGCAGACGAGTTGGGCGTCGGCGCCTACTGCGGCAGTTGTCGGGAGCGCGCGCAGATGCTCATCGACGAGCACGCGCCCGAGATTATCGCCACCGTGCAGCACGCCGCGGGATAGCCCGCGCTGCTCGCCCCGATGCCGTTCGGCGTCCACCACGCCAAGCCGCTCAGAGCCAACGGCAAGCCCCGCCCCTTCTAACCGCGGTCGCTGGTGTCAAAGCAGCGCGAACCACAGGCAAACTATTCCGTCCACCGCGGCGACATTCGGAATAACTCGGCGGGCAGCGCAGATGTTGGTAGCCGCTTCGGACGAAAAGCTGGTTCGCCGCGCCTTGGCAGGCTCCAACAGCGCTTGGACGGCCTTGGTGAAGCGCTATGAACGGCGTGTGTACAACTATGCGTTGCGCATGGTGAGGCATCCAGAAGACGCGCTGGACTTGATGCAGGAGGTGTTTCTCGGCGTGTACAGAAATCTCGCAACCTACCGAGGCGATGGCGCGTTCCCCGCGTGGCTGTTCCGCATCGCCTCGTATCGCTGCACGGACCTGCTGCGTCGACGCCGGGACATGGCGCCCTACGACGACGGCGCCGCGATGGCCACCGCGCCGAACGGCGACCCAGTGCAAGCCACCGAAACGAGCCGCGCGAACCGCCACATCAAAGCCGCGCTGGCCACGCTGCCGGCCGAGCAACGCCATGTGGTGGAGCTGAAGTTCTTCCAGTCGTTCACGTTCGAGGACATCGCCGCGCAGCTTGGCATCTCCCCGAACACCGCCAAGACGCGGCTCTACAGCGCCTTGCGCAAACTCAGAGCGAAGGAGTGCCTGCGAGATGAACTGTGACGACATGCGCCGCAAGCTGTTCGACCTCGTTGAAGAGGAGGACGGCGGCCAATCGCTCCTAACCCCTGCGGAGCGGACGCAAGTGCTCGATCACGTCAGCGGCTGCGCAGACTGCACCGCGGACGCCGCGTCCATCCGCGAGTGGCGCGAGCGCGCGGACGCTTGGGTGGACATGCCGCCGCCACGCTGGCCGCGTCCAGCCATTGAGCGGCCGGCCTTGTGGCGAGATTGGCGGCAGTGGTTTCCCATCGCCGCCAGCGCCACGGCGTTGGCGCTGGCCGCCACGTCGATGTTCAACGCGCAAACGCCAGCCGGCGTCGCGCTGCCGAACGAAACGGTGGCGAACGAAGCCGTGGCGGCCCGCTCACGGGAAATGGTGAACGCTGAGCTGGCGCAATGGCGCCAAGAGTTCGAGACGCAGAGCGCGGCGGACCGGTCGCGCCTGATCGAGGCCATGATGGCCGCGGGCCGGGCACAGCGCGAGCAGGAGCTGGCGGCCCTCGCGGCCACGCTCAAACGCGAGATGGACCGCCGCGCGTTCGAGACTGAAGACAGCCTGCGCTTCATCGTCAGCCACCAAGTGAACGGCGAGCGGCGCCTGAACGATCTTGTCCAATTCGTGGGCGGATTGGATTACCTGGAGAACCAACCATGAGAACCATCATCCTTGCATTGCTGACCGCCGTCGCCACCAGCGTCGCTGCGGCCAAGACACCGGAGCGGCTCGACGCGCTTGAGCGCGAGATGCGCATTCTGGATGACGTCATGACGGCGGCGCTGCGCGACGCCGGAGGGCCGACGCGACGGGTGGGCAACGTCGACGTGAGCTACTTGGCCGAACAAGGCGTGTTGATCGCCGTCTCCCTCAAGCGCAGCTGGTTCGGTTCGTACCACCAGGTGGTGGAGATCGACGCCGAGGGCGATGTGTCATTGGCCATGCCAACCATCGTGCGCGACATCCTGACGGACCTGCAGATTCCGTTGGAGCCGGGCGACGCCGAGGAACGCCAAAGGCTGCGCGAAGAGCACCGCGCGTTGCGCAGCGAAATGCGCGAGTTGCGAACCAAGATTCGCGAGGCGCGGCGCAACCGGTCTGACGATGCCGAATCGGAAGCGGAGATCGATCAATTGCGCAGCGAGCTCCAAGCGCTGCGGGAAGAGCGCGAGGCGTTGCATGCGGAACTGCGCGATCAGTACGCGCAAGTGCATGTGCTGCGCAAACACGGCCCAGACGACGGCGATGAACCGAGCGATGACGATGCCGGCGGCTTCGACGGAGCGCTCCTGCAGGCGGTGTGCGACTACGGCCTGACGCTGAAATCGCTGCCCAAGGACGAGCACCTGTCCGTGCAAGTGCGGGCACACGGAGAAAACACCTTCCATGTGTTCAAGTTCGAAGATGTGCTTGAGTGCGCGAGCGATGACCTGACGCCCGCCGAATTGCAGGAAGCGGCCTTCGTGTACAGCGTGGAGGGCGACGCGACGTATCACCGGCATGGCCGGCATCACCGCCGCGGCCGGCATCATCCGCAGCCGCCGGACACCCCGCTCACTCCGCCTGTGCCGCCGCCTCCGGGTTCGTAACGGCGAGCGCCACCAGCTCCGGCGCCTGCATGGGGATGAAATGCGTGAGGTCCGGGCGATACACATCCCGCCCATTCGGCAGCGTGGCCGCTAGGCCTTCCCAAGTTGGCGAACCCGAGAAATCCATCTCGCCTTGCCGCGCTTCCCGCCGATGGGCGCGGATGACCAGCGTTGGATGCGGTAGCTCCTGCAGCAGCGCATGGATGTCCGTGCCGCCGCTGCCAAGGTAGATCGAAGACTCCACCACCGGCGGGCAGGCAAGCGTGACGCCAGCGCCGCCGGGTTTGGGCAGCACTCCGTAGCGGCAGTAATCGCGCAGCACTTCGGGCCGCCAACGGCTGAACGGCAGCCGATCCCGAAACCGCTCATGCATCTCCTGCCAAGACGCGAAGTCTGCCCGGCGCCGGGCCACGGGGTGTTGCCCCGCCTCGCTGAACGGTCGCTCCTCGCTCCAATCGGCATACATCTCAGGCGCCATGATGACCGGATCCACCAACACCAGCCGCGCCAAGCGCTCACCCCGGCGCACCGCCGCCTGCGCCAGCGCGTGGCCGCCCATCGAATGGCCGACGCCAATTGCGTCCTCGGCGTTCAGCACATCCAACAGCTCAGCAAGATCTGCGCCGAATTGCGTCCACTCGAAGGGGCCGTTCTTGCCGGTGCGGCCATGGCCGCGCTGATCCATCGCCACCACGCGGTAGCCATCGCCGAGTGCTGCGACAGTGGCGTCCCAACACCGGGCATGGAAGCCCGTCGCATGGGCCAGCACCACCAGCGGCGCCGCGGTTGCGCCCCACTCGAACCAAACCATCTCATTGCCGCGCACAATGGCGCGACGCTCGCGAGGCTCCGTCATCGGTTTCCTTGGCGCGCGCCGTGGCAGCCGCTCGGCATGGCCGGCGCGGCGGCGGGCCTGAACTCTACCATGCTCGCCCAGCGGATAACGACACTAGCCGCAGCGGCGCAACGGGCGCGGTTCACCAGCAGACGCGGCGACTGTCGCCCGCACCTTGGCCTCGCCACCGCAAACGGCCCGCAGCGAGCAGCCTTGCCGACAGAACGCCCAGCACCCGGCAATGCCCTAGGCCCTATAATCCGAGCATGGTCGCCAGCGTCGAAACCAAGCACGAAATCGTCTCTTCGGAGTCTGAACGGCTCATTCGCGTCAACGCAGCCGACGAGCCGTTGGGCTTTCTGGGCAAGCGCGCCTGCCACGACGGCGCCGGTTTTCTGCATCGGGCATTTTCGGCTTTCGTGCTCAACGCCGGCGGCGAATTGCTGCTGCAGCAGCGACACGCATCCAAGCGCCTTTGGCCGGGGTATTGGTCCAACAGCTGCTGCTCGCATCCGCGCGCCGGAGAAGCCGTGGAGGTCGCCGCAGCGCGGCGCTTGCGCGAAGAGCTGGGTCTCGGCGCCGACCTGTCGTTTGCTTTCAAGTTCGAGTACCGCGCGGAGTTTGGCGACATCGGCGTCGAACACGAGCTATGCTGGGTGTATGTGGGGCAAGCGGATGCGGCGCCCGTGGTGAACACGGCGGAAATCGACGCGTGGCGTTGGGTCGCCCCCGCGCAATTGGATCGGGAGTTGATTGAAACTCCCGAACGCTTCACGCCTTGGCTGCAGATCGAGTGGCAACGGCTGCGCCAGGAAGGGCATCTCTAGCCATGAAGTTCGGTCTGTTCGTCTATTGCACCGTGGGGCGCCGCGCCGAACTCGAAGCCGGCATGGCCGGGCGCAACCGGGCGCTCTACCACCGCATGATCGAGGAGCTGGCGGACTATGCCCACTTCGGTGAGGAGCGCGGCTACTTCGGCTTCGGCCACCCAGAGCATCACCTGCAGATCGAGGGTTTCGAGGCCTCCAATGACCCAGCGCTGATGGCGATGTGGCTGGGGCAGCACACCACCAAGATGCGCATCGTCACCTGCGGCTTCGTCTCAACCGCCAACAATCCCCTCGCCACCGCCGAAAAGATCGCGACCATGGATCACATGCTGGGCGGACGCTTCGGCGTGGGCCTCGTGCGCGGCTACCAAGCCCGTTGGGTGGAGAACTTCAAGGTGCGGCCTGAGCTCAAGGCGGTAGGGCCTTGGACGAAAGACACGCCCGATGACGACCTGAACCGCGAGTACTTTGCCGAGTTCGTGGACGTGGTGACGCAGGCCCTGCGCTCAGAGACGTTCGCCCACCGCGGCAAGTTCTGGAACTTCCCGCCGGAGAACTTCGTGAACCCGCACGAACATCCGGTCTATGCCCGCTTCGGCCAAGGCGTGGACGCAGCCATGCGGGTGCGCGAAATCGGCATTGCGCCACGCCCGTATCAGGACGAAATCCCGCTCTACGGCGGCTTCTCCGCAAGCCTGCGCACGGCAAAGTTCTGGGCGCGGCACAAAGGGCGTCCCATCGTGCTCTCCAGCGACACGGATTTCCTCAGGCTCCTATGGAGCGAATGGCGCAAGGAAGCCGAGGCGTGGGGCCACGACGTGCCGCGAGGCCAAGAAGCCTGTTGGGGCGGCATCATGATCTGCGCCGAAACGGACGCCTTGGCGCAAGCGCTCTTCGAGGACATGCGCTGGTTCTGGAACACTTGGGCGACGCCCTTCGGCCAAGGCATGCCAGAATTGTTGGTTGGCTCGCCGGATACGCTGAACCGCCGCATCGAAAAGGTGGCCAAGGCGGTGCCGATCGACGAGGCATTTCTGCTCATCCCCGCCGGCATCCACACGCCGGCGCAAATCCACGATTCGCTGGACCTCTTCGCGCGCCGCGTGATGCCGAACTGGGGATGAGACGGCGCTGGTGGCCCGCTACGCAGGCCGCCGCGCATGGAGTTGCCGCGCCGCCAGCGCGGCGCTCGTCGCTACTCCGCCAACTCAGTGATGGCTTGGCCTGTCAACACCTTGAGATCTTGGCGCAGCGGCCACGGTGAACCCAAGAGCTGGATCATCGACACCACGACGATTTCCTCCGCCGGGTCGATCCAGAAGATCGTGCCGGCCGCCCCGCCCCAGTTGTATTCGCCAACCGAGCCGAGCGCGCCGACCGCAGTAGGGTCTGTGACCACGCCAAAGCCAAGGCCGAAGCCCATGCCGGACATCTCGTCGAACAGGGTCATGGTTGGGCGTTCGCCGGCCCCGCCGGCCTGAACCGATGCCGGCAGGTGATCCATCGCCATGAACTCAACCGTCTTGGGCCCCAAGATGCGCACACCGTCCAACATGCCGCCGTTGCGCAACATTTCCGCGAAACGCATGTAGTCGCGCGCGGTGGAGACGAGCCCGCCGCCACCGGAGAAAAAGCCCGTGTTCTTCCAATTGCCGAACTGCCCGGGGCCATCGCCGAGCTGCACCAGCTTTTCGTTCTCCGCGTCCCAGCTATGGTTGGGCAGGAAGCGCTCCTCCTTCTCCAGTGGCACATTGAAGAACGTGTCGGGCATGTCGAGGGGGTCGAACAAGCGCTCCCGCAAAAACACATCAAAGGATTGCCCGCTGATGCGCTCGATCACCGCGCCCGTCACGTCCACCGCGATGCTGTAGTGCCACTGCGTGCCCGGTTCGAACTTCAACGGCAGCGCCGCCGTGCGGGCGATGAAGTCCTCCATGTCCGTCGCGGCGATCGGCGAGTTGGCCTGATAGAGCTGATCGACGGGATCCTCCGGATTGAAGCCATACGAGAAGCCGGCGGTGTGCGTGAGCAGGTGCTGCATCGTCATCGGCGTTTTCGCCGGCACCCGGCCGCCATCCACATACACATCCAGTTTTTCCAGCTCTGGCAGGAACTTCGAGACGGGATCGTCCAAGTGAAACTTGCCTTCCTCGTACAGGATCATCGCCGCCACCGCAGTGATGGGCTTGGTCATCGAGTAGATGCGGAACAGGGCATCCTCGGTGAGCGGCCGGGCGTCCTCCGCACCGCGCTGGCCGACCACGGACGTGTGGACGCCGCTGCCGTTGCGGGCCACCATCGTCAGGACGCCAGCGAGCTTGCCGGCATCCACGTACTCCTGCGCCTTCGCCGTGATGCGATGCAGCCGTTCGGACGACATGCCGACGCTCTCCGGCGCCACCGTCGGCAGTTCCGCCCCCGTTGCCGCAAACGCAAAGAGAGCGAGGCCGGCCAAGGCCGCGTTGTTGATCCTCATGCCTGCATCCTTTCTCGAATGGATTCGGAGCCGCCGGCAAGCGGCGTCTGACGCCATGTTAGCGCATCGGCCAGCGGCTTCCGTTGCGCCGCGTCACACCAAGGGATGCCACGCAGCGCTCCCGCAACGGAGCCGACAGCGCATGCCCGGCGGTCGCTGAAGTCGGCGCGGATTCAGCGCTCAAACCTTAGGGACGCACGGCGAAGAGGTTCGCGTAGCGATCGCGCAAGACGTTCTTCTGCACCTTGCCCATCGCGTTGCGCGGCAGTTCCGCCACACACACCACCTGCTTCGGCTGCTTGAAGCGAGCGAGTTGGCCATCCAAGGCGGCGCTCACCGCGGCCAACGTCACGGTGCCGGCCACTGGCTGCACCACCGCCACCACGCCCTCGCCGAAATCTGGGTGCGGCACGCCGACAACAGCGCTCTCCGCCACCTCCGGCATCGCGTCAAGGAGGCGCTCGATCTCTTTCGGATAGACGTTGTACCCCCCCGAGATGACCAAGTCCTTGGCGCGCCCGACGATGGAGAGCCGGCCGTCGGCATCCATGACGCCCAAATCGCCCGTGCGGAAGAAGCCATCGGAGCGCAGTTCCGCGGCGGTTTTGTCCGGCATCCGCCAATAGCCCTTGAAGACGTTCGGCCCGCGCACTTCAATCTCACCCACCTCACCCGCCGGCCGGGGCGCCGCGTCCTCGTCCACGACGCGCGCCTCGACGCCGGGCAGGGCAAAGCCCACGGTGCCGGCCACGCGCGCGCCATGCAACGGATTGGAGGTGTTCATCAATGTCTCGGACATGCCGTAGCGTTCCAAGATGCGATGGCCGCTGCGCTCGGCGAAGGCATTGAAAGTCTGTTCCGCGAGCGGCGCGGAGCCAGAGATGAAGACGCGCACCCCCGCGCAGAGGTCGCGGCCGAAGCCAACGCTCGCCAACAGGCGCGTGTAGAAGGTGGGCACGCCCATCATCACCGTGCAGCGCGGCAGCCACGCCATGCAGTCGCCAGCATCGAAACGCGGCAGGAACGCCAGCGACGAGCCGGTGAGGAATGCGCAGTGCAGCGCCACGAAGAGGCCGTGGACATGGAAGATCGGCAAGGCGTGAAGCTGCGTGTCCGCGCTGGTGAAGCCCCACGCGGCACACAGCGCCTCGGCGTTGCTAGCCAGGTTGGCGTGAGTGAGCATGGCGCCCTTGGAACGCCCAGTGGTGCCGGAGGTGTAGACGATGGCGGCAAGGTCGTCCGCGGCGCGTGGCGCCGTGGCATCGCAAGGCTTCGCGCCGCTGGCGGCCTCCGAGAACGTGCCGCGGCCGGCCGCATCCATCGTAGCTACCTGCACCGCCACGCCGCTGGTGTCGGCGCCCGCGTCGGCCACGAACAGCGCCGGCTCGGCGTCGCCCAAGAAGTAATCCACCTCCGCTCTGGTGTAGGCGGTGTTCAGGGGCACATACGCCGCCCCTGCCTTCAAACAGCCCAGATAAAGCGCCACGGCCTCGGCGCATTTCGGCGTTTGCGCCACCACCCGGTCTCCCGGCTTCACGCCGAACGCCAGCAGGGCGCCGGCGGCGCCGGACGCTTGCGCTTCAAGCTCCGCGTAGCTCCAATCCGAGCGACCATCCATGTGCAGGGCCGTCGCCGGCGCATGGGCACGGAACTGCGCCTCAAAGCTGGCATAGAGGTTCTGTGTCATGGGTTCGCTGGCCTCCTCGCTTCAACGCTGGCGTCAAACCGTCACGCGCAACGCGGCGCCGGCAACGGCAAAGTGAATCCAAGTGGAAGCGCGCCGGCCAACGGCGCGAAAGGCGAGCGCGTAGGCCGCCAGTTGGCCAGAGTGCGACAGCGCTTCGGCTTCCCACTGCGCCCGGCGGCGCGGCGAGGACTTGTGGTCGAAGATCACCATCTCGCCCTCGGTTTCGACGGCCACATCCACCAAGCCAACCCGCGTTTGCCCGCCTCCCAACACCTCGGTCACGGGATATTCAACGTGGATGCGCGTCGGCGCGAAACGCTCTTGCACCCAGCTATGGAAGCGCCGGGCCGCGGCGAGCGCATCTGCGGCATCGAACGCGCCGGCCGCGCCGTGAGCCTCCATGATGCGTTGCGCACGCGCCATCTCTTGCTTGCTTGCGGGGTTTACGAGGTGCATGGCGATGATGGCATGCAGGGCGTTGCCGACCGCTGCCATGCTGCCGCCCTTGAGCGGCAAGCGTTCACCAAACGCGACCACCTCTTCGACACATGCTGTTGCAACGGCGGAGGCCGAAGACGCCAGCAAACGCGCCGGCACGCGCTCGGCCAAGGGTTCGCGACGCTCGAACCAACGCGGGGCATAGCTCTCCATCACCGCAGGCTCTTCGCTTTGGCCAAGGGACAGCCTCTGCGCCGGGGCTGCGCTGCCGTCTGGCAACGGCAAGGCATCGCCATCGGGCAACAGGAACGGCGTCTTGAACGCATGCAGCCACGCTTCCTCCGGCACCTTCTCGCGCAACGCGATGACGAGCAAATCCCGCGCTCGCGTGGCGCCGACATACGCCAACCGCCGCTGTTCCGACGCGCTCCTGCGGGCACATTCCATGCCCTCCGCCGACGCCTTGATGGCATCGAGGATCGGCAAGCCTTTCTTGCGAGAGCCAAAGAGATTCGGCCACCAGCGCACGATGCGCCCGGCCAGCGGGGCATGCACGTCAAACGGCGTTTCCAGTTTGATGCGCGCGTCCCACAACGGCAGGCGCTCTTCGTAATCTAAATCCGCCGCGATGACCACAGGCCACTCCAACCCCTTGGCGCGGTGGTAGGTGAGCACAGACACCGCATCGCCGCCCGTGATCACGGGCTGCAAGTCCAGCTCCGGGGAGTGCGGCGCATCCAGCCAGAAGAGCAAGCCAGTGAGGGTGGCGGCGAAGCCGAGGGACTCGCAGTGCGATTCATAGGCCGCCGCCAAATCCAACAGCGCGTCCAAGTTGCGCTGCCGAGCGGCGGCGCGCATGGCGTCCGGCCCCCACGCGGCCACGATCTCGCGCAGTCCGGCGTCGCTCAACGCCCGCGCCACGATTTCAAACGGCGACAGCGCCATCGCCTCCTCACGCAGCAGGCGGAGCCGCTTGACGATGGGGTGGCTTTCGCCCCACTCCAAAGAAGGCTTGCCGTCCGCCAGCCACCGCAGCCGATCCGCCAACCAGCCCTCTGGCGCGCCGCCATCCGCCAGCGCCATCACTTCGGCGACCGCCAGCGTGTCGCTCGCATCGTTCAGGCAACGCAAGCACGCCCGCGCGAGGCCCACTTCCGCCACCTCGCGCAGCCCCGGAAGGGTCATCTTCATCGCCACGCCGCGACGCCGCAGCGCACTCGCAACGGCCTCCACGTGGTCGTTAGTGCGCGCCAACACGGCGATGTCGCCGCGGCGCAGCGGTCGCAAGGCGTCCGTCTTGGGATCCACAACGCTCGTCGCACTCGCCAACAGCCCGGCGACGCCTTCGGCGACCGCTTGGGCAGCCCCTTCCCTGCGACGCCCCTTGAACTGCCAATGCGCCACCGCCGCGGCGTTCGAACGCTCGTCCCGCTGGGCTTCAAGCACCACATCCGGCCGTTCCATGCCGTCTTTGGCGAATGCCGCGGCGAACACCTCGTTCACATAGCGTGTGAGCGCGGGGCGCGAGCGCCAATTGCGACCCAGCCGGGCGGTGGCGGCACCGCCGGCCATGAGCCCGCTCAGCGCATCGAACACGAGTTGCTGATCGCAGCCGCGAAACTCGTAGATCGCCTGCTTCACGTCGCCAACGAAAATAGCGCGCTTGGCGAGGCGGGCGAGCTTCACGAAGAGCGCGAGCTGCATCGGGTTGGTGTCTTGGAACTCGTCCACCAACAGCAAATCCAACTCCTCGCCAAGCCGCTCCCTGACGCTGCGGTCGTCCAAGGCTTCCAAGAGCAGCGCTTCCATATCCCCAAAGTCGATGAGGCCGGCTTCCTGCTTGAGCGTCTGAAAGCGGCGCATGGAACGCGCGGCGATGCCAAAGACGCCATGGGTGGCGGCACGCAAGTCATCCTGCAGGTTGGGATTGACCACATAGCTTGCGGCGGTGGCGCGCACGGCGGCTGCAAACGGCTCGCTGGCCTTGGCGGCCTTGCGGCGAGACAGGCTGATCCACGTTCCCCACGGGCAGTCTCGGCGTTCGAGCAGCGCCGCGAGCTCGCGGACTTCCGCCATGTAGCGGCATGTCGTCTGCGTTGTGTCGCGTTCGACGTCGATGCCGTCGAGGGCCGCCTGCACCGCTCCGCGCAAATGGCCGAGGTGGTCGCCAAGCACCGGCTCGGGAAAGAAACTGAGCAGATCATCAGCGTTGCGTTGCCCCATTGCGGCCAAGGCCGCGGCATCGATGTGGTTCTCCCGCGCCTTGTCCGCGACATGCTTCACCACCGCCGGCCACGACCCAATTTCGAGCCGCGCCGCGACGGCATTCATCTTGCGCGCTTCCTGCGGCGCCACCACATCGTCTAAGGCTTGGTTGAAAAACCGCATCCCGTCTTCGACGGAGAGCGTCTCGAGCCGCGGCGACAGGCCGCGCTCGAAGGCGAAGCGGCGCAGCAGCCGCTCGCAAACGCTGTGTACCGTGCCGATGAGCGCCTGCGCTGTTTGCTCGGCCAACGCCATGCGGCCAGCCGCGATGAGGCGTTCCCGCACCCTGCCCTGCAACTCCCCGGCGGCCTTCACGGTGAACGTGGCGCCGATGATCCGTGCCGGGTGCGCGTCCCCTTGCGTGAGCGCCCGTTCGAGTTCCTCGACGAGCCGCCAAGTCTTGCCGCTGCCGGCGCCGGCGCTCAAGAAGGTGACGTGAGAGAACTCCCCCATCGGCAGTGCGTCTTGGGTGCTCGACAAGATGGTCAGACGCCTGCCGGCGGTGCAACGCCTTGCCTGTCACCGCCGCAGCCGGCCGCCATCGCCGGCCGCCACCGCCGGTGGTCACGCGCGTCATCGACGTCCCAGAGGGTCTCCAACGTCACGACGCGCAGGCCAAGGCTTGCCGCCTTCGCCAAGGTGCGTTCGCACACGTCGTCGCCACCCCAGACAATGCCCTCGAACAGGGCGGCGCGGGGGATGTTCATGCCGATGAGGCAGTAGCCGCCATCCTCGACGGGGCCAATCACCACATCTGCGCTCTGCAAGGCGTCCAAAGCCGCCTGCACATGTTTCGCCGACAGATCGGGAACGTCTGTGCCAACCACCAGCTTGGCGCCGCCACGAAGCGCGGCGAGCATGCGGCCGCCTAGATCTGTCTCCGGCTGTTCCAAGAGCCGTGCCCCATAACGGCACCCCCAATCGCGCAATTGCGTGTTGGCGTCGCCGGAAAACCAAAGGTCGCAATCAAAATCGCCCACCCGGAGCGCCGTCAAGGTGCTCTCCACCAGTTCGACATGGGCGGTGAAGGCGCACTCTTCGCCGAGGGCTGCCGCCAAGCGACGTTTGACCGCGCCACGTTCCGGCGAGCGGGCGAGCACGGCGACGTGCGGGCGCGGGTAGTAGCGCTGCGCCAATGGTTCGGGCGGCGCGCCAAAGAAGTAGCGCAGCCGCAGCGCCCACATCAGAACGACTGTGCGGGCAATGCCATTGCGCTCCCAACGGCGCGCGGACACGCCGAGCGGCACCCGCAACCGGCGTGGACGCGCGAGGCGGCGCAAGCGCTTGCTGAGTTCAATGTCCTCCATCAAGGGCTGATCGGGCACGCCGCCGACGGCGGCCAGCAGGGCGCGCCCGACGAAGATGCCCTGGTCTCCCGTGCAGATGCCGGTGAGCCATGAGCGTTCGTTCATGAGCGAGCCGACGACGCCCAGCGCCAGTGCGCTGCCGCAGAGCCGCACATCGAAACGCCCCCAAACGTTGCCTGCCCGTCCCGCCGCCACGCCAAGCAAGGCATCGACATGGGCCCCTGTTGCCTGGGCGTCGGCATGCAGGAGCCAAATCAACTCGCCCCGAGCGTGGGCGATGCCGGCGCGCATCTGCGCCGCACGCCCCCGCCGGGACGCCACGCAGCGCACTCCGAAGCGCCGACACACGCCAACCGCATCGTCGCGGCTGCCGCCATCCACCACGATGACCTCAAGCCCGTGGCACCCGGCCAGCCCTTCGAGCAGGGCAGCGAGCGGCGCGGCGTCATTCAACACCGGAACGACGGCGCTCACCAACGCGTCGGTCGGCCTCGCTTGTGGCGCCATCGTCGTCTCCTGGCAGCCCCGGCAGGAATCGAACCTGCACCTACCGCTTAGGAGGCGGTCGTTCTATCCATTGAACTACGGGGCCGAGCGAGCCGGAATGATACTCGGCACCGCGTGCAGCAAACCGTCGTGGAGGCAAACGCGCACGATGGCAAGCACGGCTCTCAACAGACAAACAAGTGAATGGAGCACAGGAAATCACGCGGTGGTGGAGCTACCGGCGTTGCTGTCGCTGCAGACCCTCGATTCGCCGCCGAATGATGTCAATTTTCGGAAGGATTTCCCAGCGCTTCGATTGCCGGCAAGACTTGATGCTCATAGAGGTGTAACGCCTCGTCGAGATCGCCGCGGGCTTGGAGGATAGCGGCGATCTTGCCCTTCGCGACCGCCGCCGAGCGCACGTCGCCGAGGCGCTCGTACACCGGCAGTTCGTCCTCCGTTCGTATGCGCAGTGCCTCGTCAAGCTCCCCGCGGGCATGGAGGATGTCGGCGATCTGGCCCTTCGTGACCGCCGCGGAATGCATGTCGCCGAGACGCTCGTACACCGGCAGCTCGTCCTCGATTCGTATGCGCAGCGCCTCGTCAAACTCCCCGCGAACCTGGAGGACGTCGGCGATCTGGCCCTTCGCGACCGCCGCAGAGCGCATGTCGCCGAGACGCTCGTACACCGGCAGTTCGTCCTCGGTCCGTATGCGCAGCGCCTCGTCAAACTCCCCGCGGACTTGGAGGATGTCGGCGATCTTGCCCTTCGCGACCGCCGCAGAGCGCATGTCGCCGAGACGCTCGTACACCGGCAGCTGTTCTTCGGTTCGTATGCGCAGCGCTTCGTCAAGCTCCCCGCGGGACTGGAGGATGTCGGCGATCTTGCCTTTCGCGACCGCCGCAGAGCGCATGTCGCCGAGACGCTCGTACACCGGCAATTCATCCTCGGCACGTATGCGCAGCGCCTCGTCAAGCTCCCCGCGGGACTGGAGGACGTCGGCGATCTTGCCCTTCGCGACCGCCGCTTCGCGCACATCTCCAAGCTGCTCAAACACTGGCAGTTGTTCCTCAGTTCGTATGCGCAGCGCCTCGTCAAGCTCCCCGCGGGACTGGAGGATGTCGGCGATCTCGCCCTTCGTGACCGCCGCAGAGCGCACGTCACCGAGGCGTTCGTACACCGGCAATTCGTCCTCGGCACGTATGCGCAGCGCCCCGTCAAACTCCCCGAGGACTTGGAGGATGTGGGCGATCTTGCCCTTCGCGACCGCCGCAGAGCGCACGTCGCCGAGACGCTCGTACACCGGCAATTCATCCTCGGCACGTATGCGCAGCGCCTCGTCAAGCTCCCCGCGGGACTGGAGGACGTCGGCGATCTTGCCCTTCGCGACCGCCGCTTCGCGCTCATCTCCAAGCTGCTCAAACACTGGCAGTTGTTCCTCAGTTCGTATGCGCAGCGCCTCGTCAAGCTCCCCGCGGGACTGGAGGATGTCGGCGATCTGGCCCTTCGCGACCGCCGCTTCCCGCTCATCTCCAAGCTGCTCGAATACCGGCAGAGCTTCCTTAGCCAAGATGCGCAAAGCATCGTCTTGTCGTCCCTTACGCACGAACAAGCCCGCTAGGCGGGCCAAAACCAAGGCACCCTGTCGCCTGTCGTCTAGGACGGAGGAAGCATTCTTGGCTCGTTGATAGGTACACTCCGCCAAATCCCAGTTGCCGAGGTACCTGTGAAGGTCTCCTAGTTCGATCAGTAGGAACACTTCATAGGCCTGCGTCGGCGTGTTTTCTCCGAGGTAGTCCTGCAGTTCGCACACCCTAGCTTGGCGCCTCGCCGCGTCAGCATCCGACACAAAGGGGGCGACGGGCGGCGACAAACGCGGCGAGGCCGGCCCTTGTGGAAGAGCGAAGGTGAACAGGCCTGAACGCCAAGCCCAGAGATCAGCTGCCTGGGTAGCGACCGCCTCGACATCCTGGGCCAGCACCCAGAATAGCAGCGGACGCTGGCAGCGTGCCGCCAATGCCTCACGCCGGTGGTTGAGTCGTGCCAATAGGTTGTCGAGCCCTTCTTTCCAATGCTCTAAGCCAGAAAGTTGCGCCGGCGCACCCGGTGCCCCCTCATTCAGGCGGTCGAACAGCTGCTCTGTACCGACCACCTCATTGGGATCGATCTTCACCCATGTACACGCCCGTAGATGTTCCTGAAAGTATGTGGCGGCCCTATCTCGATAGGCGCTATCAGAAAAGGTTAGGAAGCACAGAGCAAAATCCTCCTTTCCAGATAACAGGCGCTGCAATCGGAGGTAGGCACCCGAGTGCTCCGAGAGAAGCGGCCAACCGCTCTCAGCCTTCGTCACCTTTTTCTCGGTCCGTGCGCTGGCTGGCCGCGGCCTAGCAGCGACATCTTGGCCGCCATATAGGCACTCGTCTCTCGGATAGCCGGATGGCTGCGCCAGTAGAAGTCGTTGTACTCCAACAACGCCAAGTTGTAGAGCAGCCATCGACTTCGAGCCGCATCGCTCGGCACTTCGCCAATATCCACGCGGGCGAGATGTCTGTAGTGGTCCGGCGACAGAATGCGGCGGAAATCGCTGCCGATATCCCCAACGGCCCTGCGCGCACCGTGTAAATCGAATCGCTCGCCTTCTGCGTGAGAGAACGCACCTTGCAGGAGGCGTAGTAGATCACGGGGGTGCCCGCCACAGTGCTGCACCAAGTAATCCACAACGTCAGGCTCGAATAGGTCCTCATGGGCGCGACGCAACAGCATCCGTCGCATCGTTTCTCGGCCACCGTCATTCGGCGAGCCGTCCTCTTCCTCTACTCGGATCATAGGTAGGTGGAAGACCTCATCGAAGTCGCCACCTAGCGCATTGCCCTGATAGGCCAAGCGAATAGGCGCACAGTAGATGAACAAACCGTGTACCTGCTGGAGCTGATGGACATCTGTAGTGAAGAATGCGAGTGCATCTTCTTCTCCAAGACGGTCTGTACCATCCACCACAAAGAGGATGGGCTGGCCGAGTTCGCTCTGCGCAGCCTCAATGAAATGGTTGAAAGCACTGGCGAAGTCCGAGAAATAGTTCCGCAATGTACGTCGGAGTTCTTCCTTGTGCGTCGCATTGGCTTGAAATGTCGTGCTGATGCGAGCGAATACTTTGGCCAAGACTGGAATAGTTAGACTTGCCTCTACACCGGCCTTGGCCTCCATGGCGAAGTTGCGCGTTGTCTCCGATTTCTCCACATGCTCGGTAAACCAGTCGTCCAAGTTCCGTAGATGCACGGGGTCGATGTGAACGCCTCTTTTGTGAAGACTTTCTAGGAGTTTCCCAGCCAAGTGGAATAGGATATCCTGATAGCGAAGGTTGTGTACGTCCAACTCCAAAGCGGCGTCTGCGAGTACCACATGGTAGATTTCCGGTTTGTTTAGCTGATTGCCGATGTGTCGAAGTTCAGTGCTCTTGCCACTGCCCCGATGCCCGCAGAAGAGGTAGTAGCCGCGTTCAGGTGCGTTTCGCAGTTTGCCGGTTGCCATGTCGACGCCCAGCATCTTAGTCAGTCTATCGAGGCTGGCACCTCCCCGGGCGGCGTGCGTATCTACCCAGCGCGGATCTTCGTCGCCGTTCAATGGCTCATCGAACCGCAGCTTGGCGTTGACCTCCCAAATGTCCTTAGGCGGCTCGTAGTCTGTCATGTGCTTGCCTAACTCGCCTTTGCCGGAAGTCTTGCACTTACGCGCCAGCGGCGCAACCGACTGGCGTAGCGGGGCCCAACGGCGCGGCACCGGCTGAGGGAGTTGGAAGGGATTGACCGTACCCGAAGGCGGTTGCCATCGGCGAGGGCTCTGGCGGCGTTTGGGGTGTGCCGAAGCACCTGCTATGAGCGGAAGAAACGGCTGCGCGAGGGAGGGGGTGAAGGGCTTGATTCCACGCAACCGCCGGCCGTACAGCCATTCCGGAGGCGGCGCTCGACGAGGGCGGACGCCCCGCAGGTGCTGGACATACGCCGCGAGACGGCCGGTAGGCGTGGCGAGCGACGTGCGCCAGCCAAGAAACTGTCCAACTGTCCAGTTTTCGGTTGAAATCCTCCCCGGAGGATGTACGCTCTCGTGGTGTTGGAGAGCCGTGGTGCTGTCCGGTGCGTCCCCGCGAAATTGCTGACACTCCCAAGGAATGCCCATGCGTCAAACCGTATTCGCCCTCGCGCTCGGCGCTGTCTCGTGTGTCATCGCGCTGCCTGCCGCCGGCGAGGATGGTCTGTATTGGAGCGTGGACTTGGGCAGCTCGCTGGCAAGTGATCTGTCGTCCAAGCGAACGAATGTCGGCGTGCCGACCAACTGCGATCAGTGGCTGACGCCCAGCACCACACTGCCGGACGGACGCACCGTGCCGTTGCCGCTCAGCGACCCCTACTGTGGCGGCGGGCCGCGGGCGTTGCCGGCGAGGGCGGTGGATTTCAGCTTGGATGCCGGCTCGTTCGTGGGCTTCGCCGTCGGCTATCAACGCGCCAATATGCGTTTCGAGGTGGAGTATTCCCGCCGCTCGCAGGGAGGCGAGAAGCAGCCGTTGATCGTGCCGGGCGACGACAAGCAAGCGGAGTTCGTCGAGCGCAGCGAAGAGATCCACGATGTGCAGGGCGACAACCTCTTCGCCAACGTCTTCTACGACTTCGCGGCGCGTCGGTCGAACAAGATCACGCCCTACGTCGGCGTCGGCATCGGTGCCATGCGGCTAGGCGTCGACTATTCCGCCACTTCGAGACGAAACAGCGACCGTGACGCGTTGCTGCAACTGAACCGCAACCCCAATGCCGCTGGCACCGTGTCGCGGGCCGATGAATCGCTGTCGGACACCCTATTGGGCTACCAGTTCATCGGAGGCGTGCGCTACGCGCTGAGCGAGAAGCGTTCGCTGAACCTGAAGGTGCGCTACAGCAACGCCTTTGAAGACTTCGACGATTCGGACAATCCTTGGAAGCCGTTGCGCGGGCATGAATCCACCGTCGGCCCTGGCGGCGCACCGGTTCACTACGGCATAGCCGCGACGCGGCTAGGCTTCTGGGCCCTGTCGCTGGGTTTGAGGTTCGATTTCGACTGAGAACTCAAGGGCGCTCCGGGCCAACGACGCGCGGGTGTCCGCTCAGCGGAAAATCCCGCGTCCGCCAATGTCGCCCCTGTCCGCACGACTCCGGCCCTGCCCGCAATCCATTGATTCCGCAAGATAAAACGCTCCAGGCAAGCCCACCAACATCCACTGGCCTCCCCTGCCATCCGCGTTGAATGGTTCAACAGACACTCACAGGATTGCGGCTATGGAGAGTGGCGGAGCGCGCTCCGTCGAGCATTGGTTCGGCAGGCATCCGCATTCGTGCATTCAAAGTGATTGACCGTCTTCGTCATCGGCGAAACTCCACTTCCCAGATCTTGCGGAAACCGCCATCCACAGGCATGTACTGGCCGGTCCTGATTTCGGAGATGCCGTATTCCGGGAGAGGGACTGTCGCTAAGCAATTGCCGTCGAATCTACCGCCGTGCGCGTCGAAAGCGAAGTCTAGGTTGTCGAAGCCGTGTCGCTTGCGCTCTTCCGGCAGATCATCCTGATCAGCAGGCATCAGGTGCAGAGAGAACATCGCCTCCGTGTCGGCGTGGGCGCATGGGGCCTTGACGAAGATCAGGCTTTCGGCGCCGAGGCCCAGATAGACGTCGAAGACACCGCGGGCCGCCGGCTCGCCGGAAGTTGCCGACGACAAATGGCCGTCCAACCATCGCCGGCTCTCCTCGAACCAGTGCTCCGCTTCCCAAAGGCGGTTCCCACGGCTGTCCACCTGTCCAGTTTGGATGCCGACGATGTCTTTGTCGGGAAGCTGACGCTCGACGACGCAGACGCCGTTGTTCCGCCAAGCCTTCACATGCCATTTGAAATCCAGCGCAGCGCGTTCGTGCGTTCCACTTTCGGAATCCCGCGAATAGACGGCCAACGGGAACCGCGAGCCGTACTCGTCTTCCCATTTGCAGCTCCGGTTCACATAGGTCAGCCTGTTTCCGTAAAGGTAAACATCGTATCTGGAGCGAAGGATGCGCCCCCAAGCCGCCGGTTTCACCGGTTCGGATGGCTCCGTCACTGCCTTCACGCGGTTGCCGAACTGGTCTCCGTAGTACACCGAAGCGCGCAGACGACGCCCGATGTCGTAAACCGTGGGGATGTACTCGAAGCTGCGCCGTTTCTTGGCCGGGATGCTCGTCCAGCCATCGGAGCCAGTTCTCTCCCACCGCCAACTTTCCCCAGGCAGCCGCCGGCCGCGGCGCCTGTCCAGACCAGCGCGTAACGGCATGTCCACCACCGGAGGGTCGGAACCGCTGACCATGACGAGCGGCGGGGCCGGGACTCCTAGTGTAGTGTCGCCAACATAGCGTTGATTAAGTCTCTGCTGCCAAGCTCGCCCGCGCGCGCCCGACCTTGTCGAGGATCTCTTCGGCCGACTTCGTCCAGACCAGCGGCCGCGGGTTCTCGTTGCAGGCGTCCAAGTACTGCCGGAGGCTCTTCTCCAGATGGCACACCGAGGTGAACGCGCCGCGCCGCAGGCGCTGCTCGGTCAGCCGCGCGAAGAAGCGCTCCACGAGGTTCAGCCACGACGCGCTGGTGGGCGTGAAGTGGAGGTGGACGCGCTTCTTCCGCTCCACCCACTTCCTCACCTTCTCGTGCTTGTGGGTGGCGTAGTTGTCGAGGACGATGTGGATGTCTTGCTCTGGCGGCGCCGCCCTCTCCACCTCGCGCAGGAAGCGCAGCACCTCTTGGTGGCGGTGGCGGCGGAAGGACCGGCCGACCACCTCGCCCGACGCCAGGTTCAGCGCCGCGAACAGCGACGTCGTGCCGTGCCGCTTGTAGTCGTGCGTCGCGGTCCCGCAGCGCCCCTTCTTCATCGGCAGCCCCGGCTGCGTCCGGTCCAGCGCCTGGATCGAGCTCTTCTCGTCGAAGCTGAACACCGCCGCGTTCTCCGGCGGATCCAAGTACAGGCCCACCACGTCGCGCAGCTTCTCCTCGAAGCGCGGGTCGCTGCTCAGCTTGAAGGTCCGCGACAGGTGCGGCTTCAGGCCGCGCGCCCGCCATGTCCGGCTCACGAAGTCCCGCGACGCCCCCGTCTCCCGCGCCATCGACCGGCACGACCACTGCGTCGCGTCCTTCGGCAGCCGCGTCGTCGTCGCCTCCACGATCCGGCTGCGCAGCGCCGCCCGCTCCGCGTCGCTCCGGCCGCCCTGGTTGCCGCCACGCGCCCGTTCCTTCGCGATCCCCGCCAAGCCCTCCTCCGCGTACCGCCGGCGCCAGCGCCCCACCTTGTTCGCTTCCGCTCCCAGCTCCGCCGCGATCTCCTTGTTCGTCATCCCCTCCGACGCCTTCAGCACGATCAGCGCCCGTTCCCGCAGCCGAACCGATGCGCTGCGCGACGACGACCACCGCTCAAGCTTCTCCCGATCCCCTTCCGGCACCTCTATCCTCGGCGCTGCCCGCATGCCCTCGCTCCCCAAAACCTTGCCGACCGCATCCTGACACAACCGCCCGAGCGTAATCAATGGTTTGCTTGCGACACTACACTAGGATCCCTTGGCGCAGGCGATACAGCTTGCCGTCCGCCCAGTCCGCCACCAGCTCCAGCAGCGGCTCGCGGGACAGGGCGCTCCGCAGATCGTCCTCCTGCTGCTGAGAGCATCCTCTCCCTTCCCCGTCACGGAAATGGAGGACATGCACTTCTCCGCGGCCAAGCCCGTTCATCAGCGCAGACTCAAGATGATGCGGTTCACATGGTAAGTTGCCAATGGTGCGCGGACCGTCGGCGTGCAAGCTCGCGGCGAGCCTGGCATTGCTCAGGACTGTGCCTGTCAGAGCCGCCTCCCGAAAGTGCTGCATGCTCTCCGACATCCTCCACCGCGGTGCGGCGTACCCATGTGGCGCACCGGCATTCCAGCGCTGCATCCCGCGTTCCTGCAGCACAACCAGCCAAGCTACCTGCAGGACAGCGCCAAGCATCAGGACGGGCGCAAGGGCCTTCGCCCCCTTCCCTGCCATTTCATGACGCCACGCAGGCGCGGAACGATTCCCCGCGGCGCCCGCCCTCCGTGCGTGGCGCAAGGCGCCGTCCATCAGCAGCAACGCCGTGATCAGGAGTGGAACGTACACCGGAGTGAGGAATCTCCACTCCAATCCATGCCAAGTTCCTCCTGACATCATCGCGGCGACGAGCAGCGTCAGGTACGCGAGCGCGAAGCCGCCGAACACGCGCAGCGGAAGCCAAGCAACATCTGAAGCAGTCGGAGCGCCGCTCCGGTCCGAGCGACGGCGGAACGCTTGGCCGGCCAACGTCGCGAGCGCATGGCCGGCCGCCATCGCAAGCGCCAGCAGGACCGGGGCCGTCAACCCGGCGAGCCACCAGTCCTCAACCGCGAGCCGCAAAGCCTCGTCCACGACGAAGCGCATTGAGTAGAGGGCCCAGTCCCTTTCACCCGACACGGATCCGGCAACCAGAAAGTTCCGCAGCATCCACAGACCCACCGGCGCCCCGGCAATCAGCGCATAGAGGGCGATGCGCTTCATCTTCTCCCGCGGCGCAACCCGCGCCGCAAGCAGCATGGGGACCGTCGCCAAGACCAGCGAGGCGCCCATGTAACGGGTCAGGCAGGCCAGCGCGCCGAACGCCGCAGCCAAGATCAGGGAAGCGCGTCCACCGCCGCGCAGATGCTCGGCGGTCTGCGTCAGCGCGAGCGTCACGAACAGAATGAAGGCAGACTCGCTCATGGCGTGGGACGCCATTTCGGTGAGCGGCAGGGCGAGCGCGATCGAGAAGCAGCCCCAGAGCCACAGGAACCGGGAGTGCAGATGGCGCCACAGCCACGAACCCACGACCAGAACGGTCAGCCCGAAGATGACGGAGTTAAGCGGCCCGGCGAAGGCGTAGGGGTCCAGCCCGAACAGCCCTCCCCCCAAAGCAAGCATCGCCGGCCACAGCGGCGGCCAAGACACGAAAGGGCCAAACAAATCGACAAAGCCGTCGCCCGCCAAGAGATTGCGGGCCACGGTGATGTAGTTGACCGCATCCGACCACATCCCCGGTCCGTAGCGGGCCAGCCGCAGGAGCACGAGAGCCGCGCCCAGTAAGGTTGCCGCGGCGAGGAGCACGATGTCCGTCCATCGCCACAACGCGCTGCCCGTCCTGTCGGCGAGCACTCGATCCACCGCGGTCAACCCTTCACTTCGGAAACTCTGATGAAGAACCGCAAGCGCCAGTCCCGCGTGTTGGCAAGGAGGCTGGCCACCCCGCCCCCCAACCGCCGCCGGGAACATCGGCGCGAAGTGCTCTGCCGGCGCCACTTGCGCGGGAAGCGCAAACACCAAGACGAACCCACACAAGCACAAGATGCGCTTGTAACGACCACAAAATCAATATGTCATGGAAATGTATGGCGGAGCGGTCGGCCTCCTCGGACCGGCCGCTGGGCAGCAGATCCCGGTGCGCCCGCCTGTGATAGCTGTTGCCGCGGATGTTGACGATGTGGCAGTGGTGTAGCAGCCGGTCGATCAGCGCCGCAGAGAGTGACTCAAGCCGGGAGCGATCGATGCGCAGACGCAGAGTGCGTCTCCCCTACCGCGCCCTGATCCCGGCCATTGCGGCGCAGATCAAACTTCCGCGTAACTGCACCAACCCCACTCAAGATGCCCTGCAAGCCCGCGTTGGTCGCAATCACGCCATAACCGATGGCCTCCGTGTCATTGAATGACCGCTCCCCATGCCCCCACCAGCCGTCGATCCACCAAACGGACTTGACCATCATGTTTCCCTTCGTGTCCCGCCACCTCCCCGGCTGACTGAGATCTCGCATCCACCCCAGCGAGGCGGCGACGCGCGGATCGAACGCTAGCCAGTCTGATTGGTACTGCTGGAAGCTGGATCCGTCATTCTTGATGATCAAGGGCTGCCCCGAATCCGGCTGTTCCGCCTCCCAACCTCCAGCGGCCTCCTCACGCGTGAGCGGCCATCTGTGTCGCACGAATGACATGGCACCATCTGGCTCCGACCCCGTGATCGTCCCACACCGGTACACCTCACCGAGGTGATGCCAATTCAGCACCGTCAACCGGACAACTGCCCCCAGTAGCGTCAGCCCCCCCCTTGACGGACGCACCAACACACTCGTCAAGTCTCGTCTCGACCCCATCGAGCCACCGGGTCAAAGTCTGATCGTGTCCCGCTTTCGGAGCTACGGGCACGACCTCGGGACGAGCCTCGGGTTCCTCCGCCAAAAGCCCGATGTCCACCGTGCGAACCACATGACGTACCCAAGCTGGCATCACATCGAGTTCCCCCGCGTCGCGCAGGTCTGCAACCACACGCCCAAATGCAGCCCGCGAAGCCATGACTTCCTCATTTCTGTACAAGTGATTCAAACCCACCGACAGCAGGGCGCTGCCGACGGTTTTGGAGTTGGGCAAGGATGAGAGCGCTGCGCGCGCATGTCTCTCCGCCACACCCATTACCGCGTGGACATCCAACTCGCACAACTCCGCCAACGCTTTGTAACGCCCCACGTAGGGCTCTAGGTACACTGCGTCTTCACCATCGAACCGGGGTAAAAGCGGCGGCATCGTCATCTGGTAGAGGGGCGACAAGGGGCGGAATCGTCGTACGGGATCAACGGCACTGAGCTCGCGCAGAACCTCGCTTGCGTGATTCGCTAAACCCCGATCAAACTTGCTCAGTACCGTCGGAACGCCGGCCCCACACCTGCGCCGGGCAGCTGCCAGCGCACGACCCGCCGCTTCGAGCATGTCGTCGGTTTCAGCGCGGTCCGCGAACCGTGACAGCGCGGACGCCATGTCATCACTCCCCCTGCTCAACGCCCGCGCGACGAGGGCGATAGCGCCGTCGCGGATCATCGACGTTGGGTGGGACAAGTGCCGGGCCCCCAACTCCGCAACGGCTTCACCTGGACCCAACCGAGAACACCCGACACCCGGCGGCGATTTGCCCGCGCCAAGCCACCAAAGGCAGCCCTTGTCGGCCAACACGTCTGGATCAGGCAGCTCCAGCCCCTGTGCCATGCCTTCAATGTACTCCCGGACTTCGCACCAAGTACTCGCCCAGTCATGCTCAGCCTCAAGCGCGTGTACCACGTTGTCCAACTCGTGGATCAGGAGACTCCCAACTGACCGATCGCTCGACACCTGCCGAGCCAAATCACGGCAAGCCGCGACCAGCGCTTGCCGACCGCCAGTCCTACACGCCAAAGCCGCAGCCTCGACCCGGGTTCCTCCCCACCAACGAGACCAGGACGCGGGTCTCGCCCCCGCCAGTGCCCGAATTGCGAGCGACGACGCCATTTCAGAGTCGCCACATCGTTCCGCCGAGAGAGCAAGCGAAAGCAGCACATCGGATTCCCTTTCGGACCCACCCGCGAATCCTGCTGCTATCCTGCTGATGTCGTTCGCGCTCTGCGCGTAGCGTTCCACCAGCCCCTTCCACAAGAACTGCGAATCCGGCGATTCGCGGCTACGCAGGGACACGATGTCGTCGACATCAGCAACCTGCTCCGACACACGGTGGGCGTCAATCGTCAAGCCCCCCTCCAATTGGAGCGCTTCCTCCTCGATCTCGGGACGGTCGTGCATCCTTGCACTGTCGCCGGGCGATTCCAATTCGACGCTTCGACGCCACCCCTCTCGGGTCGTCGGCAGAGCGCGGATGTCCGTGCGCTGCCCTATCGACTTCGCAAGTTCCCGCGCCTTCACCGGTCCGGCGCATCCCCGCGCCGCTGCCACTACCGCTTGTCCAAGTTTCGGATAGCACCCACTCGCAGCAGGAGCCACCACTTCCGCCACCAAATCCGACGCTGTCTCAACCGCCGTCCAGTCTCTTTCCTCGCCGGCTCTTGTCACCAATGCGCTCGCCAACTCCGCCAGTGCATCCATGTGTCCAACTTCGCCTTGCCGGACCAAGTACTCGAAAATGCGCACCGCAGCGCTTGGGTCCGCACTTACCACCGCTGCCGCCAGACTGGCAGCACTGCGGGCTGGCGCACCCTCCGTCATCGGGTTTGCCGCGCTCAAAACCCGAGCGAGCCACGCCGCGTCGACGACGAACCTGCCACCCCCTTCACTCTCCAGCGCGCGTCCCAACCACGCGACCCACACCTCGAATTGATAATCCTTCCGGTAGCCGACAACGTGCGACATGGACAAGAGCGCCATCGCTTTGGCCTGAGCCTTCTCCACCTCGTTGATTCCCAGATAGCAGTGCGCGACATCGGCCAGCGCGCTCAAGCGTCTGTACACGTCCTCTCGCAACGCTGCGTTCTCGTACGCCTCCAACGTTTGTCGATACCACCCCACGCTTGCCGACGCGGAAAGCAGTCCTTCCCCGACTTGGAGCCGCAGCGACAGCGGCCACGCGTCCGGCCGATCCAAGAAGCACCGCTCAACCGCCGCCGCCAGTCTCTGCGGAACGCCCCCGCCACACTGCTCGGCCACTCGAACCACGACTTTCATGAACTCGCCCCGGTGGCCTACCACACTCCAGTACGCCGAACTTGCTCCGCTGCCCATCGGTGGGAACAGCCGCAACATCGGCTTCAGAATGTCGAGGACGTTGCGCTCAAACATCGGCTTGCCCGTCGTAGCGGCGGCATCGAGCCGACCCAACCTCCGTATCGCGCTGTCGACACGATCAGCCAAGGCCGCTGCCCCATCGTCCCCGCCGTCCAGCGGCGTCCCGACAGCCGCCTCCCTCCGCGGCCGTCGTACCTCGCCATCATGCTCGCCTCCTTGTCCGCGCCCTACCAGTTCACGCAAGCGCCAGTATCGGAACCGGTTCGACACAACGCCGGATCGTTCCCCTCCGCGTGGGGTCTCCAGACCGGGCGACTCGTCGAACGGCATGCGGTCCACCAGCCGCCTCGCCGCACTCACGTCGCCAAGCTTGACCATCACCTCGGCAACGTCCAGCATCGTCGTATGCCGTAGCGGCATGCCTCGCAGAACGGTGCGCAGGTTCGGCAGTCTGTTCTGACGAGCGGCGGTGGTGTCCTCGCGGCTCAACAACCCAAGCTGGACCTGAAAGCGCAAATCGACCAAGGTCGCCAGCTTCCCGTTCAATGCCTGCCGCGCCGAATCTTCCTCTTGGCCGGCTACCAATATTGTTAGCTCGTCAATCCGATTCAACAATGTGCTGTCAATGAGCCGCAAACCCGACGCGTCGCCTCGATCCACCGTCGCGCCGACTAGGGCTTCCATCATCAGCACGTATCGCCGCCAGCCGCTACCACGCTCGCGCCCGTCCATCGCCGCATCTTGACCCGCAACCCTCTCGACCCCTGCAATCACCTTATCGATCGGACGAAATAGCGGCGCCGTTGCCGCCCACGCCACCGCCGCATCGTGCTCCTGTCCTGCGACTCGACCTCGCCGGCGATCATCGAGACCATCCTGCTCCGCCAGATCGAACATGCGACGTCCTTCCACATCGCCGTCAGCGCCCAGCCTCCCGGCCAACCCATATATCTGGGCGAGGGGGGATCGCCTTGACGAAGTGCTGCAAAACCTCACCGCCTCGTCAACGAGCCTGCACTCGAAAAGGAGTCCCGGCATGTCCACATAGTCAAGCGCTTCGTTCCTCGCCTCGACTTCTGCAAGGGCCAACAACAGGCCAATCAGGCTTCGTATCTCGGCGCGTTCCGCCGCCATTGCTAGTCCGAAGCCGATGTCCCCCAAAATCAGATGTGGTTCCCTCAACCTTAGGAACTGATCGCGAAACCCTCGCTGTGCGCACAGCGACAATGCTTCCTCGGCATCGCCCGCGCGATACCGGTGATAGAGTTCCTCGTCCTTGAATCGAGCATCGAGCGATGCTCGTGAAATGCTCGCGATTCGAGCGTGCCAAGCGGCTTCGTGGCCGGAATCCGGCTGACGGTTATCTCCCAAGCAGGTCTTCTCGACCACGAATTGTCTGAATGAGTCGTGGAAAAACGTAAGTCCCTGTCGATCATTGCGAAAAAGGTACAGGATCCTTCTTCGAAACCGATCCAAAGCATCTCCATCTGCCCAAGTTGCGATCCAATCTGTGGTTGTCGCGATGCGCATTCGAGAACAAACCGCGAGAATCTTCACGACACCGGGATCCTCTTCTATTCCAGTCCAGACCTCTCGGTACTCGGCGGCCACATCGCCCGAGTACACGGGAGCGTCCGCGAGGGTTTCCTCCGGGGAAGTTCTGCTTGTGTCCCGCAGTCGATTGAGTAGGTAACTCAGCGCCAGCGGATGCCCGTCGCTCAGTTCGGCTATCCTCGTGTGGAGATCCACGGCCAACCCCGACGTCATCGGCGCGCGCCGACAGATTTCCCGGATCGCCGATGGCGGCAACCGGTGGTGTTGGAGGTCCACGATCGCCTCGCGTTCCTCCAAATGTTGTCGAACGCGCGGCCGCAGCGGCTCCAGTGTCCGGCTCCCCACTACGAAGACCAACCCTTCGGGCAGCGCGTCCGGCCGCGGTAGTTCGCCAAGCAGGCTGTCCGTCCCCTTGTACTCCCGCTCCACATGATCGAGTCCGTCCACGACGACTACTGTGCGTAAGCGGTCCTTCTTAAAATCCGCGCCAACGGCATCCAAGTGGTCGGCAAACTGCCGTCGCAGTTCGTCAATGTCGTCGCTTGCCAACTCGGGATCCCGCGGCAATACGCGGCGGTTACCCAACATCACAATCAGATCATGGAGAAATCCTCGGGCCGTCAACCGCGTCGAAACAACACCCGTGCCGGGCACATAGGCGTAGTAACGGAGCACTCGATCGTCACTGCCTGTGAGCGCTTGCGTCAAAAGGCTGGACTTCCCTGCGCCAGGCGGCCCGACCACGGCCACGTACCCACTGTCGTGCCCTGCGATCGCCTCCTCCGCCTGTCTCACCGCTTCTGTCAATGGCTCATAGGTGTCTAGGTCGACCGGAAACACGTGAGGACTTAGCAGCCCGATGCGCCCGCCCCAGTTCATCAGCCGCAAGATGGCTGCGCGGTCCAGTTCGACCACAGATGTCGCTTTCGACACCTCCCGGTGCAGCGTGTCCGAAAGCGCGCGAATGTCTGCGCTTCTCGTTGATCGACCTTCGCTCAGTCCCGTCCCTGCCCCCAGCTCGAACTCGACAGACTGCACGAATGCTTCGAATTCCGCCGCCGTCAGGCCGGACGCCTCCCGCATCCTCTCGATCGCGCCTTCCCATCCCGAACCGATCATGTCCAATCGCTTCTCGCCCCTGCCCAATGGCTCCAGCACCTGCGATATGAACGCCGCGAAATGATCCGGCGACGGTCGCTGGTCACCCTGTCCAAGATGATCGCTGACCGAGGCCATCTGCTGTGCAACAAGGTGAACCCGAGCGTTCGCGTAACTCCCGCGCAAACAGCCCCATCCATCCGCCAGCGCTCCTATCAGTGAAGATCCCTCGCTAGACCTGCGCCTCCGTCGAGCACCGACGACCTTGCTGAACGTCAGATACCCGCCGTAACCCGCCGACTTGAATTGATACGCATCGACTCTCGCGTCGCGAACGAGCACCAAGTCGTCCACGGGGCCCGCATCCGGATCCGTCAGACGAAGCTGGAGAAACTCGTGCTCCCATATCGCGTCGTAGATCCGCGCTGCAATGTGGTCGTATTGCCACCGGTAGCCGCGCAACGCCGCACGTTCCCCCTCTGCAGGCGCTAGTTTCACCGCAACCACCCTCGCACTACGTTTTTGACCTCCGGTGCCATCTCGCCTTCTGACTCAAGGCAGCTACCCAAGTTGGCCCAAACACGGGGTCTGTACATTAGCCCGGAAACCACCCGAAATGAACAGCGAAACGGGGTTGTGGCGTGTTCACGCACTCCGCCGTTTCGGGTATACGCATCCTGACGCTCATGCGGCCCTTCCTTCGAAGTCGATACGCCGGTCGAAATCAAGTTCGAAACGGGCGTATGGGTAAATTTGCGGTGACAGTCCGTGCGCGACGCTTACTCGGGATCAACCTGATGTCGCCCCTGTCTCGCGCGCCCCGCCACGAGTCGTTGTAGACCTTGCGGAACGGCCGGTCGCTCTCGACGGGCGCGCCGGTGATGACCAGCACGTAGGTCGGGAGTTCGCCATCGGCCTCGTTCCGCTTGACCGCGGTTTGAGATCGCTGGGGCGCAGGCGTTCACGCTTGCCCAAGGTGGCGACGGCGCCTACGACTGCGGGTGACGCGGTTTGGGGACGGGACCAAAACTGGATGGCCTGTTCAGCTCAGCGACCACGATCACGCATGGAAGTGTCGCCCCAAACAAGAGTAGGGGCTCGGGCTGACCTTAACGCACCGAGAAAAACAGGGAACAGCTAATGGTACATCGCCCTTGAGAAGGGATAAAAATTACTTTGAAATCAATGCTTTAGGGAAATGTATGGCGGAGCGGACGGGACTCGAACCCGCGACCTCCGGCGTGACAGGCCGGCATTCTAACCAGCTGAACTACCGCTCCGAGACTGCCTGGTGGGTGTTGCAGGGCTCGAACCTGCGACCTACGGCTTGTAGGGCCGTCGCTCTCCCAACTGAGCTAAACACCCGAGTCAATCAACGATGCATCCTACCGCGGCGGTGGCGGCTGTCAATCTCGCGTCGCCGACGGCGCGCCGGATGCCGGCGATGGCGTTGCCCCAGTCACGCCAACGGCGACGCTCAGACGCGCTCGCGGCAGTGGAGCACAGCGTCGCCGCCAGCCCGGCCTCACTCACGCCAGCGGAGCCGGCTCGAACTGCTCCTCGGTGAGCGCCATCACCGTGTCCGCCCCAGCTTTCACCGCCGCGAGGCGCCCAGCGGCGCGTGGCAGCACATGCTCCAAGTAGAAGCGCGCCGTCACCGTCTTCGCCTCAAGGAAGCCCCGCGTGCCATCGCCGGCGGCGAGGCGGCGTTGGGCGACCAGCGCGCTCTTGGCCATTTCGTGGGCACCGGCCACATCGCCGACGAGCATGAGGAAGTCGAAAGCGACCGCGCCGGCGATGGCGAAATCGTTGCCGGCGTGGGCGAGCACCCACTCGAGGCCCGCCTCCAGGTGATCCACGCCGGCGCTAAAGGCCGGCAGCGCATCCGCCATGGCAGCCGCCAAGTCCGCCTCCACTGCCCGCATTTCCGCGATGAGCGCCCGCAGCGCTGCGCCTTGGTCGCGCAGCACCTTGCGGCCCATGAGGTCTGCGGCTTGAATGCCGGTGGTGCCTTCGTAGATGGTGGTGATGCGCGCGTCCCGATAGTGCTGCGCCACGCCCGTTTCCTCAACGAAGCCCATGCCGCCGAACACCTGCACCGCCAACGAGGCGAGTTGCTGGCCCGTCTCCGTGAGCCATGCCTTGATGACGGGCGTCATCAAGTCCACCCGCGCTTGATGCGTCGCCTGCGCGGCGCCTTCCACACGCGCCGCGTGGTCTAGATGCGAGGCGCCCACGTAGGCCACCGCGCGCATCGCCTCGATCTGCGCCTTCATCTCCATCAACATGCGCCGCACATCCGGATGCTGGATGATGGCCACCGGCGCGCGTTCGCCGGGCAGGTTGCCCTGCACACGCTCCCGGGCGTAGCCAAGCGCCTGCTGATAGGCGCGCTCGGCGATGGCGAGCCCCTGCACGCCGACGCGGATGCGCGCGTGGTTCATCATCGTGAACATGCAAGCGAGGCCCTGATTCGCCTCGCCCACCAAGTAACCCTCGGCGCCGTCGAACGCCATCACGCAAGTGGGGCTGCCGTGGATGCCGAGCTTCTTCTCCAGCGACACCGCCTGCACGGCGTTGCGTTCGCCCAAGCTGCCGTCCTCGCTCAGCAAGCGCTTAGGCACCAAAAAGAGCGAAATGCCGCGCACGCCCGGTGGCGCATCGGGCAAACGCGCCAGCACAAGGTGGACGATGTTGTCCGCCATGTCGTGGTCGCCGTAGGTGATGAAGATTTTCTGGCCCTTGATGCGATAGCGATCGCCGTCGGGCGTGGCGACGCTGCGAATCAAGCCAAGGTCGGAGCCAGCTTGGGGTTCCGTCAGGTTCATGGTGCCGGTCCACTCCCCGGCGATGAGCTTGGGCAGGTAGCGCGCCTTGAGCGCCGCGTCGGCGTGGCTCTCGATGGCATGGATCGCCCCTTCCGCCAACAGCGCGCAATTCGACCAAGCAAGGTTCGCCGCAGACCACAACTCGGAAAGCGCAATGGCCAACAACGCCGGCAGCCCCTGCCCGCCGTACTCGGGGTTGCCCGGCAGGGACGTCCACCCGCCCTCCCGAAAGCGCTCGAAGGCAGCCTTGAACGGCACCGACACCCGCACCTCGCCGGCCTCGATGCGGGCGCCTTCCTGATCGCCCGCCATATTGGTTGGCGCGATCACTTCCTCCGCCAAGGTCGCGGCCTCGGTGAGGGCGGCGCGCACCAGCTCGGGCGTGGCTTCCTCAAAGCCGGGCAAGGCCGCCACCTCGCTCCAATCCACCAAGTCTTCAAGGACGAACCAGATGTCCCGCGTCGGGGCGCGATAGCCTGTCATGGGGTTTTCCTTACTTTGCTGAGCCGGCACTTTGCTGAGCCGACGCATCCGCCACCGCGGGCGCACAGCGGCGAGGCGACATCAAGCCGCTTCCTCGACCAGTTCGCGCCCGATGAGCCAGCGGCGCACCTCCGAGGTGCCGGCGCCAATCTCGTAGAGCTTGGCATCGCGCAACAGGCGGCCAGTGGGGTAATCGTCAATGTAGCCGTTGCCGCCAAGAATCTGGATGGCGTCAAGCGCGGTGGCGGTGGCGGCTTCGGCGCAGTGCAGAATTGCGCCGGCGGCGTCCTTGCGCGTGGTCTCGCCCCGGTCGCATGCGGCGGCCACGGCGTAGAGGTAGGCGCGCGCCGCGTTGGCGCGGGTGTACATGTCTGCGAGTTTGCCCTGCACAAGTTGAAAGCGCCCGATGGGTTGGCCGAACTGCTCGCGCTCGCCGGCGTACGGCAACGCCACGTCCAAGCATGCCTGCATGATGCCGAGCGGGCCGGCGGCAAGTACCACCCGCTCGTAGTCCAGCCCGCTCATCAACACGCCGACGCCCCGCCCTTCGCCGCCGAGCACGGCATCCGCCGGCACCGCGGCGCGCTCGAACACCAACTCGCAGGTGTTCGAGCCGCGCATGCCCAGCTTGTCGAGCTTCGGCGAGCGGCTGAAGCCGGGCGTGTCCCGTTCCACGATGAAGGCGGTGATGCCATGCGCGCCGGCCTCCGGGGCCGTCTTCGCGTAGATGACATAGGTGTCTGCATCGGGGCCGTTGGTGATCCACATTTTCGCGCCGTCGAGCACATAGGCGTCGCCCTCGCGCCGCGCCGTCAAGCGCATGGAGGTGACGTCCGAGCCGGCCTCGGCCTCGCTCATCGCCAACGCTCCAACATGTTCGCCGCGCACGAGCGGCGGCAGATAACGGCGCTTCTGCGCCGCCGTGCCGTGGCGTTCGATCTGGTTCACGCACAGGTTGGAATGTGCCCCATAGGAGAGCCCCACCGCGGCGGATGCCCGCGAAATCTCTTCCATCGCCACGCAGTGAGCCAGATAGCCCAAGCCGGCGCCGCCCCACTCCTCGGCGGCGGTAACGCCCAGCAGGCCGAGTTCGCCCAGCCGCGGCCACAGGTCCCGCGGGAAGGCGTTGTCCGCATCGATGCCGCGGGCGCGCGGCGCGATCTCCTCGGTGGCGAAGCGGCGCACCATGTCCCGCAGGGCCACAAGGGTTTCGTCGAGGCCAAAACTCAGAGAGGAAAGCACCGGCCGCGTTGTTCCATCGGATTGCCAGTGAGACTAACATAGCCAAGGTTGCGGGCAGGAAACACCACATGTCAAAAATCGACGCGGAGACCTTCGAAGCGTTGCGGGCGCTGGACACGCCTACCGTGTGCAACGCCTTGGAGCTCGTGGCGCCAAAGCGCCGGGGCTACGGCTACACCGTTGATCCCCTGTTTTGCGCCCGCCCGGAGCTCGGTTCGATGGTCGGCTTCGCTCGCACCGCCACCATCCGCGCCATGCACCCTTCAGACCTCGCCGGCGCAGAGGCCCGCGCCATGCAGGACGCTTACTACTCTTACGTTGATGGCGGGCCGAAGCCGGCCGTCATGGTCATTCAAGACTTGGATGGAGACGCGCGCGGCTACGGCTCGTTCTGGGGCGAGGTGAACAGCAACATCCATAAGGGGCTGGGCTGCATCGGGCTGGTGACGGACGGCAGCGTGCGAGACTTGCCGGACATTGCGCCGGGATTTCAACTGCTGGCAGACCGGGTGGGGCCATCCCACGCTTTCGTGCATCCAGTCGGCTTCGGCACCCCGGTGACGGTGGCCGGCATGCGGGTGAAGGATGGAGACCTCATTCATGCGGACCAGCACGGCGCCGTGGTGGTGCCGGAAGACGCCGCCGATGCGGTGTCAGAAGCCGCCGCCAACATCGCCCGGCGCGAGCGCGTCATCATCAGCGCCGCCCAGGAGCCGGGGTTCAACATGGAGCGGCTGCGCAAGGCTTGGGGCGACGCCGCCGAGGTGCATTGATGTCAAACGTTCTGCCTGCCTTCTCGCTCCAAGACGCCAGCGGCGCCGACCACTCATTCCCGGCGGCCGGCCGGTCGATCCTCGCCTTCGTCAAAGAGGATTGCCCCACCTGCAACTTGGTGATGCCGCTCATTGAAGCGCTGCATGGCGAGCCGGATGTCGCCGTGGTGGCGCCCGGACAAACCACCAAGGGCAACGCAATCCTCATGCGCCGCCACGCGCTGACGCTGCCGATTCTGGACGATTCCGCCTTGAAGGCATCCTTCGCGTTCAACGTGGAGACGGTGCCGCTCGTCATCGCAGCGGATGCCGATGGCGCCGAAGAAGGCCGGCTGGTCGGCTTCGACAAGGGCGAATGGCAGGCATTCTTCGCCCGCTTCGCGCCGGGAGCGCAGGTGGATTGGGACGCCTACCCGGATTGGCGCCCCGGCTGCGGCTCCTTGACGCAAGACCCGATCGTCGCCGAGCGCCTGCAGGCGGAAGCGGAGAACAGCCCGTTGCGCGCGCGCCGCATCGACATCGCCCAAGCGGACGACGTGCACGAGTTCATGTTCGATCAGGGCTTCACGGACGGCTTGCCGGTGGTGCCGCCCACGCCTGAGCGCGTGCTGCGGATGCTGGCCGGCACCCAGCGCGACCCGCAATCCGTTGTCGCCACGCTGCCGCCGCACATGGCGCCGGCCACGGTGGAAAAACTGGCCGTGAATGCGGTGATGGCCGGCTGCAAGCCAGACCATCTGCCCGTGATCATCACCGCCATCGAGGCGCTGTGTACAGACGAGTTCAACGTCCACGGCGTGATGGCCACCACCATGGCAGCCTCGCCCGTGCTCGTGGTGAACGGCCCGATCCGCGAACGCCTCGGCATGAACATGCGCCTCGGCGTCTTGGGCCAAGGCAACCGCGCCAACGCCGCCATCGGCCGCGGCGTGCGGCTGGCGCTGCGCAACATCGGCGGCGCTCGGCCCGGCGGCACCGAGCGCTCGACGTTCGGCAACCCGATGAAGTTCACCATGTGCTTCCCGGAGTGGGAGGAGCGCAGCGGCTGGCCACCGCTGCATGTGGAGCGCGGCTTCCAGCCCGAAGACTCCGTGGTGACGGCGTTCGCGCTCACCAGCGGGCCGCAGCTCATCGTCGAACAGGTGGCGCGCCAAGCGGCGCAACTCGGCGGCTCGCTGGGGCTGACGATGGCGTCCATGCACCACCCGCGCGCATACAACAACGGCGACTGCCTGTTGGTGGTGTCACCGGAGCATCTCGACGCCTTCGTCGAGGGCGGCTACAGCAAGGACGATCTGCGCGAGCGCATCCAAAGCGTGTCGGCGAAGCCGCTGCGCGAACTGGTGGCGGATGAAAGCGCCGGCGGCCCGCTCACGCCGGAACGCGCCGCGGCAATGCCCAAGGAAGCGCTGGACCGCACGGTGCGCAAGTTCGCCTCGAACGACAACATCCACATCGTGGTTGCCGGTTCCGAAGCCGGCAGCTTCTCAGCGTTCTTCCACGGCTGGGCGAGCGGGCCGATGGGCTCGATTCCCGTGTCGCGGAAGATCGAAAGCTAGCCTCAGAAAGTGGACGGAGGACACCATGACCACCATTCTTGACCCCACGGACGAGCGGGTGCCAGTGCGCCGTTCGATCACGCCCCGACCGGAGCGGATCGAAGGCAACGTGGCCTTGCTCGACATCTCGAAGCCGCGCGGCAACGTGTTGTTGGATCGGCTGGAGGCGCTGCTTGCCGAACGCCTGCCGGACGTGACGCTGAACCGTTACGCCAAACCCACGTTCACGAAGCCGGCGCCGGCGGCGCTGCGCTCCGAGATCAAGGCCGACAACCACTTCGTGATCGAAGCGCTGGCAGACTGAGGCTCCTGTACCACGTGCAGTTTGCATGACACGGTATGGTTCGAGATTCAGGGCGTGCCGGCAGTGTCCATCGCCTCCACCGAGTTTGAGGACGCCGCCGCCGAACAAGCCACGGCCCTCGGCATGGACGACGCGAAGCGCTGCTTCGTGCGCCACCCCATTCAAGACCGCACAGACGCCGAAATGCGCGCGCTGGCGGACGAAGTGATGAGCGAGGTGATCGATGCGCTGACGCGGTGAGGCCGGCTTGGAGGGCGCTTGCCGCAACGCGACGCGGCCAAGCGCCCTTTCAGCCGCCGAGGCTCCGCGGTAATGCAGCGGCTCGGCGCGTCTGCGGCGACGCCCGCCTGCGCTGCCCCGAGCCCAAGTTCGTGAGCTTGGCGCACCCACCCGGAGCGTCCCCCGCGGGCAAGCTCTAAGCGCCCGTCACTCCCCGCGCAACGCCGCGGTGATGGGCAGCCGCGCCGCGCGCACGGCGGGGAACAAGCCGCCAACCAACCCAAGGGCCAAGGCCCATGTCAGGCCGAGCACCACCAAGTCTTGCGTGACGGCGAAATCGAAGGCCACCTGCGAGAACGAGCCGCCGGCCAGCGTGGACACCGTCCAGCCGTTGAAGCCGAGGTACGCCACCGCCGCGCCGAGCGCGCCGCCGAGGGCGGCCAAGATGACGGCTTCCAGCACCACTGAGGCCACCACCGGCAGACCACTGAAGCCGAGCGCCCTCAAGGTGGCGATTTCGACGGTGCGGGTAGAGACCGCGGTGTACATGGTGTTCAGCGCCGAAAACACCGCCCCCACCGCCATGATGGCCGCCACGGTGTAACCGAAGTAGGTGATGAGCGCCGTCAATTGCTCGGATTGTTCGCTGTAATAGTCGGTCTCGGCGGTGAGCTCCAGATCGAGCCGCGGGTCTTCCTCCACGCGCTGCGCCACCGCGGCGACCACGTCGGGGTTGGCCAAGCGCACACGCATGGAACTCACGCCAAGGCGGCGGAACACCGATTGCGCGGTGGGCAGGTCTACCCACGCTTCGGATTCGTAGGCCGAACCATCGTCTTCAAAGAAGCCAACGATAGTCCATTCGCCGTTGCGCAGCTTCACCGTGGCCCCCAAGTCGATGCCTTCGAATTCGATGGCGGCTCGGCGGCCGGCGATCATTTCGGCGCGGCCGGGCTGGAACGCGCGCCCCGCGACGATGCGGACATTCGGCCGGATGTCGAACGCCGCTTGCTCCACGCCGCGAATCGCGAGGTTGGCAGGGGATTGGTTGGAGCGCTTCGGAACGTCCGCGATGAGGAACAGCTCGCCGCTGGCGATGGTCACCTCCGGCATCGAAGCGATGATGTTCTGCTCCTGTTGGCCGAAGCCGCTGGAGAGTTCGCCGCTCGAGCCACCTCGCAGGACAATGGCGCGATCCGGCTCGCCCGCGCGGCTCAGCGAGGATTGGAAGCCTTTGCCCATCGCCAAGATGGCGATCAGCACCCCGACTACACCGCCGATGCCGACGACGATCACCGAGGAACTGCCGAGGCGCGCCGGCAGGTTGCGCATGTTCATCAAGGCGACTTCGACGATCTGACGCAGCATGTCAGCGCTCCCGCAACGCATCGACGATGGTGAGCCGTCGCGCCGTCAAGGCCGGCGCCGCGCCCACCACCAAGCCGAGCGCCACCGCCACGCCGACCGCGCCGGCGATGGTGGGCCAAGTCACCTCGATCAACCCGACGAAGTCCTGCAACAGCGGCTGCAGGGCCGACATCGCGGCGTAGCCCAAGGCCACGCCGATGACGCCGCCCAACAGGCACAGCGCCACCGCCTCGGCCAACACCAACAGCGCCACCGAGCCATCGGTGAAGCCGAACGTCTTCAACACCGCAAGCTCTGGGATGCGCTCGCGCAGCGCCTGCGCCATGGTGTTGCCGGTGAGCAGCAAGATGGTGAAAAACACGGCAGCCAAGATGCCGGTGGTCATCAGGCCAATGTCGCCCTGCTGCTTGGCGAATTGCCGGTTGTACTCGTCCTCCGTGGAGGTGCGCGAGGGATTGACGGAGTTCTCGAACATCGCATCGATGCGGCTCGCCACTTCCGGAGCAAGGGCCGGGTCGGTCACGCGGACGATGAACCAGCCGACGGTGCCCTCGCCGAACATGCGCGCCTCGTCAAAGTAATCGAAGTTGAACAGGAACACGCCGCTGCCGGATTCGTCGCGCCGGGCGTTGCCGGTGGAGTAGGTGCCAACTAAATCGAACTCCCAGAGGCGGCTGCCGTCGCGCAGCGGATAGATGTCGCCTTCGATGGGAATCTTGTCGCCCACCTTCCAGCCAAAGCGCTTGGCCATGCCGGCCGGCGCCACGGCGCCCGTGCGCGTGTTTTCAAACGCTTCAAGCTGCTCGGCATCGATGCTGAACTCTGGGTAGAGTTCGAAGTAGCCCTTCGGGCGCACGGGGAACTTCGGGAAGAAGTTCCGCCGGTCCTGATAGATGCCGCCGAACCAATCCGCGTGGGTGACGGCGGCCACGCCCTCAACGCCTTCGATCTCGCGCAACTGGCTGAAGAGCAGCGGGTCGATGATGGAGAACTTCGGCGCCACCACCAAACGGCTGGCGCCGGCTTCGCCAAAGCCGCCGCCCTCAAACGCCACCGCCACCGAGCGCAGCATCGTGAACAGCAGGAATGCCACCAACACGGACACCAAGGTGAGGAACGTGCGCGTGGGCCGGCGCCTCAAGTTCGACCACACAAGCCCTGCCGTCGTCATGCCGCCGCCTCCACTAGTTTGCCCTTGTCCAAATGCAGCACATGCTTCGCGTGGTCTGCCGCTTTCGGATCATGCGTCACCATGACGATGGTCTTGCCGTGCTCCGCGTTCAGGATGCCGAGCAGTTCCAAGATCTCCTCTGCGGTGTCACGGTCCAAGTCTCCCGTGGGTTCGTCGCACACCAAGAGCGTCGGGTCTGCGACGATGGCGCGGGCGATGGCGACGCGTTGCTGCTGCCCGCCGGAGAGCTCGCCAGGACGATGCCCAGCGCGGTCTCCCAATCCCACAATCTCCAACGCCGTGGCCGCGCTCTTGCTGCGCTGTTTGCCCGACAGGCGCGTCAGCAGCAGCGGCAGTTCCACGTTGCGCCGCGCCGTCAACACCGGCAGCAGGTTGTAGAACTGAAACACGAAGCCGACGTTGCGCGAGCGCCACTGCGCCAATTCCTTGGCAGACAGGCCCTCCAAGGCGCGCCCACCCACCACCACGGAGCCGGCCGTGGGCTTGTCGATGCCGGCCACGAGGTTCAGCAAGGTTGTCTTGCCGGAACCGGAAGGGCCCATGAGCGCAAGGTAGTCGCCACCGTCGATGTCGAGGGTGATGCCTTGCAGCACATCCACCGCCTCGCGGCCCTTCTTGTAGCTCTTCTCGATGCCGCGCAATTCCACCATCGCCATGTATGCAGCGCTCCTTAGTTCACGAGACTCACACGGTCGCCCTCGCCGAGATCGGCGGCGACGAAATCCGCCGCTGAGGCGACGACGCGCTCGCCGCCATCCAGCCCAGCGAGCACCACCCGGCGGGCACCCTGCGGCTCGCCCAGCGACACCGCCCGGCGCGCCACGCGATCATCCCGCACCACCCAAACATGGGCGCCATCACCTTGCCCGGCCACTGCCGCGCCCGGCACCAGCACGCCGCTGGGGGCAACCGCCGGCCGCTCCGCGCGGCTCTCCAAGAACGCCACCTTCACGCCCATGTCCGGCAACACGCGCTCATCGCGCTCGACGAAGCGAATGCGCACACGCACCGTCGCCTTGTTGCGATCCGCAGTGGGGATGATGGCGATGACGCTGGCCGGCATCTGGACATCGGGATAGGCGTTCAAGGCGATGGTGGCCGGTTGGTCTGGGTAAACGCGATTGATGTATGCCTCATTCACGTCCACCTCCACTTCCAGCGACTCCATGTCCACGATGGTGCAGACGCCGGTGCGCGTGAAGCCGCCGCCGGCCGACACCGGCGAGATCATCTCGCCCGGCTGCGCGGCCTTGGCGATCACGACGCCGCCAAACGGCGCCCGAATCTGCATGTCTTCCAATCGCTGCCGCTGCACATCCATGTTGCGCGCGGCCACGCCGAGTTCCTGCTCAACGCGGGCAATACGCGCCTGCAATGCCTCCACCGAGAGGGCATCGCGGTCCTTGTCCGCTTGGCTGGCCAGGCGCTGCTCGGCCAGTTCGCGGGTGCGGTTGAAGTCTAATTCCGCCTGCTTGAGCTGCACCCGCGCCTCCTCCAAGCCCGCCACCGCAGCGCGATGCTGGGCTTGCGCGAGCTCCAGTTGCACTTGGTGGATGGCGTCGTCCAACTGCGCGAGCAATTGGCCCGGCACCACCTTCATGCCCTCCTCGACGAGCACGTCCTGCACCTTGCCGGTGACCTTGGCGCTCACCGTGGCTTGGCGACGCGCCACCACATAGCCGGTGGCGTCGAGCACGCTGTCTCCGGTTGGCGGCAGCACCGCCTGTGCCATGATGGTGCGCACGGCCGGCGGCGCGGCGGCGATGGGAAAACCGATGTACAGCAACGTGAACGCGATGCCGGCCGCCACCGCGATGGCGGCAAACCACTTGATGGGGCGGCTGGAAGCAGTGGCTTCGCGCGCCTCCCGGTTCAGCGTGAGCTCCGAAAGGAGCGCCTTTTTGTCCACGCACGGAGTCTAGCAAGGGCGGATGCCCCATGCTTGCATCGCCGCGGCGCGTTGCAGCGCCGCGCACATCGGCATTGCACCGGCCGCGGATGCCGGCACACCCATGCACGCGACGCCTTGAGCGCCTATTCTTGCGCCCTTGCATCATGTCTGGGCGCAACCGATGCAATTGGTGGACGACCAACATGGCACAGACCAAGAAGCGCGGTCGTGGAGCACGCAAGCAGCACAAGGACTCGCGGAATCGCCGACACAACGCCAGAGCCGGTCGCCAAGAGCGCTGATGATGTGAGGCGAGGCACCGCCCGGTACGCAATGAGCATGCGCGCCACGGCCCGGCGTTTCGCCGAGTCCCGCCGAGACGGCAAGACGCTGCTGTACCACGCCGCTTGCATCGGCTTGCTCATCGTTGCGGCTGGGCTGCGCTTCCCGGACCTTGATGAGAGGTCCATAAGGCATGACGAAATGGCAATGGCCCGCGTTTCGTTAGGCCCGCTCTCGGAAGTCATCCCCCGTTCCCTAGACCACTCCGCTCCGGTCCTGTACCACTTGGTGCTGCACGCGGTGCAGAGAGTCGAGAGCTCGGCCTTCAGCATCCGAGTCGTGTCGGCGGTCGCCAGCGTCCTGACCGTCGCCGCGATGCTCTTGCTGCTGCCGCGCGTCGGGGTGGCTCGGGGCACCGCGTTCCTCGCGGCCCTGCTCGCCACGCTTTCCGTCGAAGCGATCTGGCATGCGAGGGATTCGCGGGAGTACTCAGCCGACGCGCTGTTGGCGCTGCTCATGGTGGTCGGGCTGCTGCGATATCTGCGGGATGGCAAGAGAGCCTTGCTCAGCGCTTCCCTGTTCATTGCCCCGCTGCTGCAGTATGGCTTGGTGCTGTTCGGCATCGCCGTCATCGCCGCAGCCGCCGTCGCGCCGCGCGCGTCCGCGACGCAGGCAAAGGAGCGCCTCCCGCGCCGGATTGGGGCTTGGCTGAAACGACGCTTGGACCTGGCCGCGCCCTGCGGGTTCTTCCTCAGCGGGAGCATCGTCAGCTACTTGGTGACTTTGCGCCATCAATGGCAGGAAGGGGGATGGGGCTCCGGGGAGGGAGGGGGGTTGAGGTATCTGTCGAGGTTCTACTTCCAAGGAGAGTTCGACGCGCGCTCGATCTTCGAGTTTTCGATTGACGGCGTTTGGAGCTTGCTGACGTATCACCTGCCGGCGGTCGTCGCGACGGCGGGGCTGGCCTCATTTGCGATCGTCCTGGCCGCGGCATCCTTGCGAAAAAGCCAAGGCGCACCGCAGGCCCGCGCCATCTTGGTTCTGCTTTCCTTCTGCATCGCCATTTCCGTCGCCGCCGCCGTGCTGGGGCTGTATCCGCTTGGAGGCATTCGCCAAGCCACCTATCTGGGGCCGATCGTCTTTCTGGCGGTGGGCGTCGCGTTCCATTGGGTGGCCGATTGCCTGTCCGCGCCCGCGGGTCGGCGATGGACGATGCTCGCCCTCACCGGCGGGACGGCGCTTGTCGGGGCTGGCGATACGCGGGAGAACTCTGCGTACCTGATGCTTGAAGCTACGCAACCCGTGCTCGCCGTGCTGAAGGAACGGGTGCGCAAAGAGGACATGGTCTATGCCGGCTGGCCGGCAGCCCTGAACATCCCGTTCCATCTGCCTGAAGAGGAAAGGCCGGCCAACTACCACTATGGAACCACCGGCTGGTGCCGGCCATCTCCGAACGCTTGCCTTCGCGAGATGGCCGACTGGGCCCAGTGGTCCGGCCTCGCGAACGGCAGAATCTGGTTTGTCGTTCGGCACGGAACGAGAAAGTGGAAAAGCAACCCGTTTGGGGTTCCGGCGGAGGAGATCATCGCTCGCGGCAGGCCCAGCCTCTATCTGATTGCAGACGCGGAAGCCTTGATGGACCGCCACGCCAGCGGCATGGCGCAGGACGTCGAGGCGATCTTGACTGGCAAGCCGCTCATCCGCTCCACCTTCGACGTGCATCTCAGCGAGGGCACGTTGATCTACTTCAAGGAGCCCTGCGGCGCCGAGGATGTGCGGGACACGTTCTTCTTGCAGATTGACCCGGTGGATCCGAGCGGTCTGCCGGAAGGCCACAGGCGGCGCGGCCACCACGACCTCTACTTCCACTTCAACGACCGCGGCGGCCGTTGGCTGCGGTCCGCCGAGCGGTGCGCCGCCCTGCGCGAGCTTCCTAGCTACGACATCGCCGGCATCCGCACCGGCCAGTTCAACGATGCCGGCCACCTCTGGGAAGGCGAGGCGCGCTTCGATGAGTAGCCAGGCAGTGGGCTCATGGCATGGCCTGATTGCTCGGCGCAGCCAGTGGCCCATCAGATTGCGCCGGGGTCAGCAGCTCACCCGGCGCCAGCGCACCGCTTCCCGCCCGCTGCGTTTCCGTGCCAGAATCCCGCGCATCCTTGCGGCTTGACGCAGCAGCGTGTCTGAGCGCACCGCCAGAGTCTTCCAAAGCATCGCCGACATTCCCGCCGATGCGTGGAACCGTTGCGCGCACCCCAGCGGGCCGGAAACGGACTACAACCCGTTCCTGGACCACCGCTTCCTCGCCGCGCTGGAAGCGAGCGGCAGCGCCTGCCCGGAAACCGGCTGGCACCCTTTTCATCTGTTCCTGTCCGAAGGCGAGGAGCCCATCGGCGCGGTGCCGATGTATCTGAAATCCCACTCGCGCGGGGAGTATGTGTTCGATGCCGGTTGGGCCGCCGCGTTGGAACGCGCCGGCGGCCGCTACTACCCGAAGCTGCAGGCGAGCGTGCCCTTCACGCCGGCCACCGGGCCGCGCCTGCTCGCCACGCAGCGCGACGACGACGAGGCGGAGGCGCAATTGCTCGGCGCCGCGGTGGAAGCGGCGCGCCAAACTGGTGTGAGTTCCCTGCACTTCACGTTCATGCCAGAGGGGCAGTGGCGGCGCGCCGGCGAGGCGGGCCTGCTGCAGCGCATCGACACCCAATTCCACTGGAAAAACCCCGGCTACGCGACATTCGATGACTTTCTGGCCGCACTCTCCGCCAAGAAGCGCAAGAACGTCCGTCGCGAACGGCGCGAGGCCACAGCGCAAGGCATCCAAGTGGAGTGGCTGACGGGTTCAGACTTGGCTGAACGCCACTGGGACAGCTTCTATGCGTTCTATCGGGACACCGGCGCCCGCAAGTGGGGCGCGCCCTACCTCACCCGGCGCTTCTTCAGCCTGCTCAGCGAGACCATGCCGGAGCGCGTGCTGCTCATCTTGGCGAGCAGGAACGGGCGCCACATCGCCGGCGCGCTGAACTTCATCGGTTCAGACACGCTGTTTGGACGCAATTGGGGCTGCATTGAAGACCATCGCTTCCTGCACTTCGAGTTGTGCTACTACCAAGCCATGGACTTCGCCATCGCGCATGGCTTGCAGCGGGTGGAGGCCGGCGCGCAGGGGCCACACAAGATCGCCAGAGGCTACCTGCCGCAGACCACTTACTCGGCGCACTGGGTGCGCGACGAAGGCTTTCGGGATGCGGTGCGCCAGTACCTCGCGCAAGAGCGCAGCCATGTGTCGCAGGACATGGAGTGGATTGCCGACCACGCGCCGTTTCGCAAGGCCGACGCCGCCACCACGCCGCCAAGCCCGCAAGCGGCCGACTGACCTTTTTCTGGCTCGCGGGCAAGCCCCCTAGCCCGCCGCCAAGCGCCGGCTCATGCCGCGGGGCACGGCGCCGGCGCAGCAAGTGCGGCCCGCACCTGCTGCGCATAGTCCTTCAAGCGCGCCAAGTTGGCGGGGCCCATGCGCAGGAGCTGTTTCTGGAGCGGCGGCAGCGCTTCCAGGGCTGGGTCTGCGTACTCGTACAGCGCTTTGGGGCGCGTCAGCGCGACGCGGCCCGGCGGCATCGGCGTCGCCTCGACTTGGGCCAGCGCTGCATCGATGTGGCCGTCGGCCCCTTGTGCCGCAACGCCCAACTCCTGCAGCGCGACCACCAACAGCGGCTCGAACCTGCGCGCCAGCGCCGCGACGCGTTCCGGGGACAGGCAAGTGAACACATCCGTCGCGCGGTTGTAACGGCGATAAGACGCCGGATCAACATAGACGCCGCCCTCGCGTTGCATCACCTTGAACGGCGACTGCACGGCCATGAACGCCGCCTGCCGACGTGGCACGCGGCCCACCTTGGCATTCTCCAGCAGCACTGAGGCGCGACGCGCCAGATCCGAGGCTTCCAGCCACATCGGCGCCAGCGCGCCCACGCAGGTGAGACGCTCGCGCACAAAGCCATCGCTCTCGTCGAGGGGTGGTGGCGGTTGCGGCGGCGGCCCTAGGCAAACAGGGTCGCCAGACTGCTCTGCTTCCGCAATGTTGGCGGGTGCGGCCGGCGGCGCATCCTCCGTCACCGACGTGGTGCGCGGGGCGACGGTTCGACGTAACGGCAGGGTCTCTTCCTGCGCATCTTGCAACGCTGCATCGGGTTCGGGCGCCACATCCCGGCTGGTCCACCACACCATGCCGCACAGTCCAGCCAACACGATCAGGCCGCCAGCGATGATCGCGTTGCGCTGCATCGCCCCGCCGCGTGGAGTTCGCCGGCCGTAACGGGGCGGCGGCGAATCCGCTATCATTGCCTGTTCCTTATCCACTTGGATTACGGTTGCGCCCCACGCCGATCAAAGCCGTCCTGAAGCACGAGGCGGAGGTCGGCGCCGTGTTGCGCGTAAACGGCTGGGTGCGCTCAAGGCGCACATCCCAAGGCGGCTTCTCCTTCATCGACCTGCACGATGGCTCCTGCTTCGACGGCATCCAAGCCGTCGCGGACGCCGCACTGCCGAACTACGAAGAAATCACCCAGCTCTGCGCCGGCTGCGCCGTGCAAGTGACCGGCCTGTTGGTCGATGCCGCTGGGCGCCGCCAAGATCGGGAAATCCAAGCTCAGGAAGTGGTCGTCATCGGCTGGGTGACGGACCCCGAGTCTTACCCCATCGCCAAGAAGCGCCACACGTTCGAGTATCTGCGCGGCGTCGCCCATCTGCGGCCGCGCACCAACACGTTCGGCGCCATCGCCCGAACGCGCGCGGCGCTGGCCGCGGCGATGCACAGCTACTTCGCCGAGCGCGGCTTCCTGTGGGTGAACACGCCCATCATCACCGCCAATGACTGCGAGGGCGCCGGCGACCTGTTTCGGGTGAGCGTCCTCGACCAAGCGCGCCGGGCCGGCGGCTATGAGCAGGATTTCTTCGGCCAAGAGACATGGCTCACAGTTTCCGGCCAACTGAACGTCGAGGCGTATGCCTTGGCGCTCGGCAAGGCGTACACCTTCGGCCCCACGTTCCGCGCCGAGAACTCCAACACCAGCCGCCATCTGGCCGAGTTCTGGATGGTGGAGCCGGAGGTCGCCTTCGCGGACTTGAACGACAACGCCATCCTCGCGGAGGACTTTCTGAAGGCGGTGCTGCAAGCGCTCTTGGAGCGCTGCCCGGACGACATGGCGTTCTTCGCCCAGCGCATCGACCGCGGCGTCATCGAGCGGCTCGAGCGCATCATCGCCACGCCATTCGAGCGCCTCTCCTACACGGACGCCGTGGCCATCTTGGAACGCGCCGGCGAGGGCTTCGAGTTTCCCGTTCGCTGGGGGCTGGACTTGCAGTCCGAACATGAGCGTTATCTTACCGAAAAGCATGTCGGCGGCCCGGTGGTGGTGGTGGACTACCCGAAGGGCATCAAGGCCTTCTACATGCGCGTGAACGACGACGACCGCACCGTCGCCGCCATGGACGTGCTGGTGCCGGGGGTGGGCGAGATCATCGGCGGCAGCCAGCGCGAAGAGCGGTTGGACGTGCTGGATGCGCGGCTGCCGGCGGACGCCGCCGAAAGCCTTTGGTGGTATCGAGACCTGCGGCGTTACGGCACCGTGCCCCACGCCGGATTCGGCTTGGGCTTGGAGCGGCTGGTGCTCTACGCCACCGGCATGGAGAACATCCGCGACGCCATCCCGTTCCCCAGAACGCCGCGCAACGCCAGTTTCTGATGATCGCGTCGCTGATGCGCCTGCGCATCTTCGTCGGCAAGTATCGCGGCCGGCTGATCGGCGGCATCAGCGCGTTCGCGCTGGCGCGCGTCTTGGAGGCGCTGGTGCCGCTCTTGCTGATGGTCGGCATCGACCGGCTGCATGCCGGCCAAAGCGGCCTCGCCGCGCCGGCCTTGGGGCTGGTTGCCGTCGTGCTGGCGCGCTTCGTGGTGGTCTCATTCGCCCGCATGGCCGTGCGGCGCGCCGGCCTGTTGGTGGCGTTCGACCTGCGCCAGAAGCTCTATGCCCACCTGCAGAGCATGGGCCCCCAGTTCTTCGGGCGCTACACCATCGGCGACATGATGACGCGCGCGGTGGTGGACATCGGCCTCATTCAACGGCTCATCTCGCACGGCACCATCTTGGCGGTGGTGCTGGCGTTCGCCAGCATCGTCGGCTTCGCCTTCATGGTGTCGCTGAGCCCGGTGCTGACGCTGTTGGTGTTTCCGCCGCTGCCGCTCGTCTTCTTCTACGCATGGAAGGCGTCGCGCCGGGCCGGGATGGCGTCCCGCGCCGTGCAGGAGCGCCTCTCCGGCTTGGGGGCGCTCACGCAGGAGAACCTCTCGGGCATCCGCACCATTCAAGCGATGACGCAGGAGCACAACGAGATCGAGCGCTTCTCCGGCGCCAATCAAGCCTATGCAGACGCCTTCTACCGCCAAAGCCGCATCCACTCGGAGATGAGCGCCATCATGCCCACGTTGGCGGCGGTCTGCTCCATCGCCATCCTTGGCTACGGCGGCAACTTGGTGCTCGAAGGGGAAATGACCGTGGGCGAGTTCACGGCGTTCTTCCTGTACGTGAACATGGTGGCGCAGCCGTTCCGCGTCGCCGGGTTCATCGTCAACCTCTTCCAGCGCGCCGCCGTGGCGAGCGACCGGCTGTTTGAGGTGTTCGAGCGCGACGCGGAGATCGAGGATGCTCCGCGCGGCGCGGCGCCGGCGCAGATTCGCGGCGACATCGCCATCCGCGGCCTCACGTTCACCTACGAGGGCGCGGAGAAGCCGGCGCTGCAGGACATCGAGCTGGCCATCGCGCGTGGCGAATCCATCGCCATCATGGGGCGCGTGGGCGCCGGCAAAACGACGCTCCTGAAGCAACTCGTGCGCATCCTCGACACCCCGTCGGGCACGGCGTTCATCGACGGCGTGGACGTGCGCGACTACCCCTTGGCGCAGTTGCGCTCGCAAGTCGCGATGGTGCCGCAAGACCCATTCCTGTTCGGCGAGCCGCTGCGCGACAACCTCACCTATGACGATCCTTCGCGAGGCATCGAGCCGATTTGGCAAGCCGCCGAAGCCGCAGACTTCAAGGAGACCGTGGCGGCGATGCCCAAGCGCATGGACACCATCGTGGGCGAACGGGGCGTGACGCTCTCCGGCGGCCAGAAGCAGCGGGCAACGCTGGCTAGGGGGCTGATTCGCCATGCTCCGGTGCTGATCCTCGACGACTGCTTCTCGTCTGTGGACACCGAGACCGAGACGCGCATCTTGGCCGAGCTCAAGCGCGTGCGCCGCGGGCAAACCACCGTGCTGGTGTCGCATCGAGTGGCCACGGCGCGCCATGCGGACCGCATCTTGGTGATGGAGGACGGCGCCATCGTCGAGCGCGGCACCCACGAAGCGTTGCTTGCCGCCGGCGGCGCCTACGCGGAGTTGGAGCGCATTCAACGCGAAGGCGCCGACGCGGCAGACTACGCCGCGGCGCAGGCGACGGCGTGACGATGGCCACCGCCCATCCCGTGCCCGCCAAGCGGGATTATTCGCTCTTCGAGGCCGAGCTCTCTGGCGCGGTGATGAACTTCGCGCTGCTCAAGCGGCTGTTGCGTTGGATGCGGCCGTATCGCGCCACCTTCTTCTTGAGCGCCGGCCTCATTCTCATCGCCTCCATCCTGCAGATCCTCCTGCCCATCGTGATCTCGATGGTCGGCATCGACTATGTCATCGGCGGCGAACGCGACACGCCAGCGCCAGACCTCGGCATGATCGCCCTCACGGATTGGCTCGCGGCAAGCCTCGACATCTCCCTGCTCGCTGCCGCCTGTTGCTTGTATGCGGCGTTGCAACTGGGTTGGGCAGTGACGGTACACGCCCACCGCATGACCTTGGTGGCCTCCGTCATCAAGGGGCTCAGAGACTTGCGGCGCGACCTCTTTGCCCATCTGGAGACGCGCCCCTACTCGTTCTATGACGGCGTGGCCGTGGGCCGCGTGATGACCCGCGTCACCAACGATGTGGAGGCACTCTACGAACTGCTGCGGGGGCTCGGCGCGTTGGTGGGCGAGTTCGCGCCGTTCCTGGTGGCGCTCGCCATCATGTTCTCCGTGAGCGCCGAGCTCACCCTCATCCTGCTGGCCGCGCTGCCGCTGTTGGCGATGGCCACCTTCTACTTCCGTCGCGCCACCCGCACGCTGTTCCGCCAAGTGCGGCTGACGCTCTCCGCCCTCAACCAGAACATGCAAGAGAACCTAGCAGGGCTGCAGGTGGTGCATCTGTCGCGGCGCGAGGATTACAACCACAAGCGCTACACCGCCATCAACGAGCGCAACCTCGGCGCCGAGACGCGCTCCATGCGGCTCGAGACCGCCTACGGCGCGTTCACAGACAGCATGGCGTCCATGGCCATCGGCGCCGTGTTGTGGTTCGGCGGCGGGGCGGTGATTCAGGAGCAGATCACGCTGGGCGGCATGGTGCTGTTCACGCAGTTCATCAGCATGTTGTTCCACCCCATCGTCGTGCTCGGCGAGCAGTTCAACGTGCTGTTCCGCGCCATGGCGAGCGGCGAGCGCATCTTCCAAGCCTTGGACTGGGACGAGCGCATCCACGAACCGGAGCACCCTGCCCACTTGCCAGCCCGGCTGCGCGGCGCAGTGGAGTTCCGCGGCTTGACGTTCGGCTACGATCCTGCGGCGCCGGTATTGCACGATGTGTCCCTGACCATCGCCCCCGGCGAGAAGCTCGCCATCGTCGGCCCCACCGGTTCCGGCAAGAGCACTCTGGTGAAGCTCTTGGGGCGCTTCTACGATTTCGAGGACGGGCGCATCTTCCTAGACGGCATGGACTTGAACCGCATCGAGAGCCGCGAGCTGCGCCGCCGCATCGGCGTGGTGCTGCAAGACTTCCACATCTTTTCGGGCACGGTGCATGACAACATCGCGCTCGGCAATCCAAGCATCGACCGGGCCCGCGCCACCGCCGCGGCCCGCGCCGTGAACGCGCACGACTTTGTGAGCAGCCTGCCCCGCGGTGACGAGACCAAGCTCTCGGAGCGCGGGCAGAACCTCTCCCAGGGCCAGCGGCAGTTGCTCGCCTTCGCCCGCGTGCTGGCCGCGGATCCGGAGATCCTCGTGTTGGACGAGGCGACCGCCAGCATCGACACCGAAACGGAGCTATTGATTCAGGACGCGCTGCGCAAGCTCGCCGCCGGGCGCACCTCGATCATCATCGCGCATCGGCTGCAAACCATTCAGGAAGCGGACCGCGTGGTGGTGCTGGACGGCGGCCGGGTGGTGGAAGTGGGCTCGCACGAGGAACTGTTGGCAGCGCGCGGCCTCTACCACACGCTGCACGAGAAGCAGTTTCAGGAGCAGCGCCCCGAGGCCGGCTAGGCGTCGGCGCCGCATGGCCGGCGGCATCCGCCGGCGTGCATGCGGATGTTCGCAGCCGCGGCCGGCATCTCAAAGCAGAGCGCCGTGCCGCGGCCCTAACTCAGCGCTCTTCGTCCAAAGCGCGCAGTTCGTCGATGTCGTCTTGATCCGGCACCACCACGAACTCGGGATACGCCTCGATGCCGAGTTCCGAGACGTCCTGTCCCATTTCTTCCGCCGTGTGCGAGATGCGCGCGCCGAACATCATGTCGATGGCCTTCCAAACGAGCCACGACGCCGAGAAGACGAACGCTCCCACCGCCAACACCCCGACGAGTTGGGTGAAGATGTCTCCGCCGGAAGCAATGCAAACAGCCAGCGTGCCCCACACCCCAGCGAAGAGGTGCGCCGGGATGGCGCCCACCACATCGTCCAACTTGAGGGTTTCCATCGCTTTGATGCCGGCGGTGCAGACGACGCCGCCCACCGCGCCAATGACGATGGCCCAGTAATGGTCGACGACGTCTGGGCCGGCGGTGATGGACACCAGCCCGGCAATGGCGCCGTTCAGCACCGCCAAGAGATCAACGCGGCCAAGCAGGGGCCGCGAGACGCTCATGGCGGCCATGACGCCGGCGCCGGCCGCCAAATTGGTGTTGACGAGCACGTTGCTCATCGCCACCGCGTCCAACGCGCCAGCCAGCGCAAGCTGCGAGCCACCGTTGAAGCCGAACCAGCCGAGCCAAAGGATGAACACGCCGAGGGTGACCGCCGGCACGTTGGAAGGCGGCGTCGTCTTCACCGTGCCATCGCGGCGGAACTTGCCGAGCCGCGCCCCTACCACCAAGACACCGGCGAGAGCCGCCCAACCGCCGGTGGAGTGCACGATGGTGGAACCAGCGAAATCCTTGAAGCCCATTTGTTTGAGCCAGCCGCCGCCCCAAGTCCAAGCGCCGACGATGGGGTAGATGACCGCCGTGAGCACCAAGACAAAGGCGAAGAACGACCACAGCCGCACCCGCTCCGCCAAGGTGCCGGAGACGATCGAGGCCGCGGTGGCGACAAAGACCATCTGGAAGAACCAATCCGACATGGTGGCGTAGCTGCCGGCCTCGACCACCTTGGCCGCGGCATCGGCCGCGGCGGCTTCGTCCGCGTTCAAGAGCGCGATTTCATCCGGCGTCGAACCATAAAACGGCGTGATCGTGCCTAGCAGGCTGCCCACGTCCACATACATCAGGTTGTAGCCAATGAGGTAGTACGCGAGACCGGCGATGGAGTACAAGCCGATGTTCTTCAAGCAGATGACCGAGGCGTTCTTGGTGCGAACGGAGCCGGCCTCCAGCATCGTGAAGCCGGCGCACATCCACATCACCAGCGCGCCCCAGATGAGAAACGAGAACGTGTTCAGCACGAAGCCCGTTTCCGCGGCGACGGCCGCGTTGGCGCGGGCCGCGAAGATGCCAATGGCCAACGCGATGGCCGCCATGACGAGTGAGGTCGCGCGGCGCGGGCCGCCTAGTTCAGCCTTTCCCATAGTCCCCTCCCGCAAACGCTTGGGATGATACGGAAACGCCGCGGCGGATGCCTGCCGGCGGCAAGCCGTTACAATCCCCATTCCGTTGGAGCGAGGCGGTGCCATGGCTGCATTCCTGCAGGCCCTGCTTTGGGCGCACATCGCGGCAGGTTTTGTCGGCCTCGTGGCGTTCTGGTTCCCCGTCCTCACCCGCAAGGGGGGTGCGGTGCATGTGCGGTTTGGCACGGTGTTCTACTGGTGCGCCTACGTCGTCACGTTGACGGCGCTGGTGGTTTCGCTGGGGCGCATCCTGCTCTACTGGAGCGACGGCATTGCGCTTTCCGAGCGGCCCGATCTATACGGCTTCGCGGTGCTGCTGGCCTACCTTGGCGTGGTGACGTTCGTCATCGTGCGGCATGGCCGCCGCGTCATCGCCACCCGTGGCGCACCAGAGACATTGCGCCAACCCCTGGATTGGGCGCTCGCATGCGCGCCCATCGTCGGCAGCGCCGCGGCCATCGCCTTCGCGCTCGCCGCATGGTCGGAAGTCTCCCCCATCCTGCTCGGCGTGAGCCCCATCGGCCTCTTCACCGGCGCCGGGACGGTGCATGCGGTGCGCAAGCAGGGCGAAGTGGCGGGCGGATGGCTCTACAGCCACTTGGGATCAATGCTTGGCGGCGGCATCGCATTTCACACTGCCTTCGCCGTGTTTGGCGCACAACAGGTTTTCAACTACACGCTGGATGGCGCCTTCGCCATGGCGCCGTGGCTTGCGCCCACGGTCCTCGGCGTGCCGGCCATCGTGCTCTGGACGTACCACTATCGCCGCAAGTTCGCGGCGCGAAGCGGGGCACCCTGAATGTACGATTTGCTGCTCACGGGCGCTCGCGTGCTCGACCCCGGCGCCGGGCGCGACGGGCGGTTCGACGTGGCGTTTCGCGATGGCGAAACGGCTGCGGTCGCCGGCGCCATCACCAGCGAAGAGGCGCGCCAGACCTTCGACGCCACCGGCCTCATCATCACCCCTGGCCTCATCGACCTGCACACCCACGTCTACTGGGGCGGCGTTTCCCTCGGCATCGACGCCGAGGGCTACGCCCGCAGCGCCGGGGTGACGACCTTGGTGGACGCCGGCAGCGCCGGCGCCGGCAACTTCCACGGCTTTCGCCGCCATGTCATCGAGGCGGTGGCGCCGCGCATCCTCGCCTACCTCAACATCTCGTTCCCCGGCATCTACGCCTTCGCCGACAAGGTGATGGTGGGCGAATGTGGAGACTTCCGCTTGCTGCACGCCGGCGAGTGCGTCCGCGTGGTGCGCGAGCACAGCGACCTGATTGTGGGCGTGAAGGTGCGCGTTGGCATGGCGGCGAGCGACGGCCGCGGCGTGGCGCCGCTGGACCTCGCCTTGGAAGCGGCGGACGCGACCGGGCTGCCGGTGATGTGCCACCTCGACCAGCCGCCGCCGACGCGCCGCGAAGTGGTGGAGCGGTTGCGCCCAGGCGATGTGCTGACGCATTGCTTCCGCCCGTTCCCGGGTGCCCCGGCGCACGCCGACGGCGCCGTGCGGGAAGAGATTCTCGCGGCCCGCGAGCGCGGCCTGCTATTCGACGTGGGGCACGGCAAGGGCTCGTTCGGCTTCGCCACCGCAGAGGCGATGCTGGCGGCCGGTTTCGAGCCAGACTCGATCTCAAGCGACGTCCATGCCCTCAGCCAAGAGGGCCCGGCGCGAGACTTGTTGACCACGATGTCCAAGCTCCTGCACCTCGGCATGAGCCTGAACGCGGTGGTCGCCGCCGCGACGAGCGGCCCCGCACGCGCCATCCGCCGCCCCTCGCTCGGCACGCTTGCCGTCGGCGCACCCGGCGACGCCACCTTGCTGCGCCTTGAAGACGGCGCCTTTGTGTTCGAGGATGCCACCGGCGAACGCCGCACCGCCAGCAAGCGGCTGGCCCTTGCCGGCATGGTCGTTGGCGGCCACTATTGGCCGGCAGCACCGACAACAGGCGAGTGAGGAGAGCGCCATCGCGGAGTTAAGACGCACGGACACCGTGCCGCCGGAGGAGATTACGCCGCAGCTCTTGCCCACCGTCGAAGCGCTTGGGCTCGTCGAGCACTGCCGCCAGCTTGCCGCCGAGGGCTGGACCGTCATCGAAGACGCCGTCGCCCCAGCGTTCGTCGCCCGGCTCCGCGAAACGATCTTGGCATCGCTGACGTTGGACGCCAACGGTGGCGATGGTTCCGAGTTCATGCTGCTCGGCAAAGACCCGGTGTACGCGGACGCGGCATTGCATCCGGTGGCCAGAGCCATGGCCGAGTTCTCAGTGGGACGCGGCTTCCTGCTCGGCAGCTTGGCCGCCACGGTGCGCGCCAATGGCGAGCCAGCGCTGCCGCTGCATGCGGACCAAGACATGTTTCCCGCGCCCTTTCCGGACCACAACATGATGCTCACGGTGTGCTGGGTGTTGGACGAGTTCACCGAAGCTGGCGGCGCCACGCGGGTGCTGCCAGGGTCCAACCAGTTCCGCCGCCACCCCAGCGCCGAGGAAAGCGCCAATGCCGGCGGCGTGCCGATGGCGGGCCGCGCCGGCGCCCTCGCGCTCTGGGACGGGCGCGTTTGGCACGGCAACTTTCCGCGCATCATCGATGGCCAGCGCGTGGTGCTGCATGCCACCTACTACCGCCTGCTCATGCGGCCAGGGGAAGACTACTCGGATGTTGCCGATGGCCTCATTGACACCTATGGCCAGCCCATGTCTCAGCTGCTCGGCCGCGAAGACTTCCTGTACAAGAAGCACTTCGACTACATGAAGGGCTACGACGTCTTTGTGCGGACGCTCAACAACGCGAAGAGTTAGCGGGAGCATGGTTGGGACCGTAACCGGATCGCCTAGGAAGGCAGCGGGTCCAATCTCGTCGGGCCAGTTCCCTTGAGCGCGATTGCCGGCGCGGTCCACCGGCGTGGCCTAGATCAGCCGTTGGGGCAATGCTGCAGGAAGGTGGAGCCGCTGCTGTTCGGGGAGATCGCGAACAGGTGGGTGGTGATCGTGCGCTCCAAGTCGCGGCCGGCGCCGTGGACGTGGCTCATCGGGCCTCCTTCGACCGCCTCATGGCGTCCCCGCAGCGTGGCGGCCCAATTCGAGCATCGCTATAATCGCCGGCATCGGCAGAGGCCCTTCCGCCCAGACGCTTCCCGGAGACATGGCAATGGCTGACGAAACTCCCCCCCCCCCCCCCGCTGACCGGCGCGGTTGACATGACGCCGCCGCAGCAGGCGGCGCCCAGGAAGCCGTGGGCCAAGCCGACCGTCCGGGTCATCGGAGAGACGATGGACGACGTCCTATCCGGTGCCAACCGGGAAATGTACGAGCTGGGTGTCTACTATCCAGCAAGCTGAGCCGACAACCAAATGCATCACCGGCTTCACCCTGCGCTTGTCAGACGCCCCAAGAATGCCTTCCCCCCGGCGCGTCGATTCGGCCACAATGCGAAGAACACTGTCCTCAAAAGGGACTAGCCTCAAGCCCCGCCATCGGGAGCATCCAACGCACGAATGGAGGTGAGCGCCCCGCGCACTTCTACCACGGCCTCTTCAATGTCTTTCAGTCTCTCCTCGAAACAGCATCTCTATCCATGTATCCGGCACTTCGGCCATCGATACCCGCTGTGATACCGCCAATTCGATATGCCGCTCTACTTGCCTGTGGAGATCGTCCGACGGCGCATCAAGTTCGATCTCAAATCCATCGAGCAGCCTTCGGTACAGATCGAATTCACGGTTTTGCTTGGCACCGGCCAGCTCGCGAACGGCCAAGTCTTCGCGCCAACGTGTGCCACATCCGCGTAGAACGAGAAGAGCACCGTCGCCGCGTTTAGACAGTCGACGCCCCTCATGTGACGCACTGCCCAGTGCTTCGTCAAACGCCGATAATGCTTCACTCGCCAATCTGGTCTGGTGCTTTGCGAAACTTGCCCTCGTAGCCGTGCTTATCCAGCACTTTGATTCATGAACTCTTGTGAAGGATATCTCCGAACCGCCAAGTTGAATTCCCGCATCGGACGCAGCTTGGACGAATTCGGCTCCCGCGACGACCACCGCTTCGCCCGATGTTATTGGCAACCTATAGGCATCTGGAAGTAGCGTCGCAAGTTCTGTCGCCTCTGACGGATCAGCAACGGCTAAGGCGCTTTGATCATTTCGCCAATCAAGCCTGCGAGCCGCATAGAGCGTGGAATCGCCGTCCAAAACGAGAAGCGGGTGGCGCAAATGCAGTTGATCGCCAATGTCGGCTATGGCTGTGTCGAACCCACGCAACGAGGCCGCTTCGCCACGATCAAACATCGCTGATCTCCAATGCCATACGATCCTCTACGGCCTGCACCACGGACTTGTCGTCCACCGGCACAACGACGTTGTGTTTGACCCACCGTTGAATCCGGTGCCTCTTGGCCGCAGCCAGCCCAGCCAATGGAGTCGTGGCAACCAGCCACAGCGGCGCCCGGGAGCGCCCGCCTCTTTGCTCACCCTCCCATTTCCCCCTAAGCCTGCGCCTCGCCATCGCCGGCACCGGCGCTTTCGCAACACCGCGGTCTACAACGCCGCGGCCTCATCAGCCGGCGCCACAGCCGCGTCCGCCGGCGGCGAGGCGGCTGTCACCGGCAGGTCAATGATCATTTCCGTGAAGCTGCCCACTTCAGATTCCACGCGAATCTCGCCGCCATGCTCGCGCACGATGTCGCTCGACAACGCGAGGCCCAAGCCAGTGCCCTGATCCGTCGGCTTGGTCGTGAAGAACGGATTGAAGATCTTGCCGATGACATCTTCGGGGATGCCGCTGCCGTTGTCGCGGATGCGCACTTCAACATGGTCATCCAACCGCTTCGTCGCCACGGTCAGCGTCGGCACGAAATCATTGTTGCCGGCCGCCACCTCCGCTTTGCGCCGCTCGTCCACCGCATGGCAAGCATTCGTCACCATGTTCAGGAACACCCGTCCCACGTCTTGCGGCACCACCTCGACCTCGCCCACGCCTTCGTCCAGCTCTTGCTTGATGTCCAGCATGAAGTCTGAATCCAAGGCGCGCACGGCGTGGAAGGCGAGGCGCACGTTCTGATCGAGCAGCCCATTGATGTCCGTGAGCTGGCGATCGGCGGCGTCGCGGCCCATCTTCAGCATGTCTTGCACGATGCGGTCCGCACGCTCCCCGTGGCCGCGGATGCGGCCCAAGTTATCGGTGAGGTCTTGGCAAACCTCGTCGACGATGCCGCGCTGTTCCGCATCGAAGGCATCGCCAACCTCCGCGACCACCTCGTTCAATTCTTCCAACAACTCCTGCGACGCCTCGGCGAAGTTCTTCACAAAATTGAGTGGGTTCTTGATCTCGTGCGCAACGCCCGCAGTGAGTTCGCCGAGCCCCGCCAGCTTCTCGCGGGCGACGATCTGATCTTGCGCTTGGCGCAGCTCTTCCAAGGCGTCTTCGAGCTGGCCATTCTTGCTCTTCAATTCGTCCGCGAGCTTCTCCACCAAGTTGAGGCGCTGCACCTCCAAAGCGTGGCGGCGGAACACCTCCAGCGCCGCAGCCATGTCCGCCACTTCGTCGCGGCCGCTGATGTCAACTTCGGCCTCAAGGTCGCCATCCGCCATGGCGCGCATGCGGCGCGACAGCCGATCGATGCGCCGCAGCAGCACGCGCCCCACGAACAGCCAAGCGACCAGCGCGGCGCCAACGATGCTGAACGTGTTCACCGCCAGCAACAGGCTGCGCCCGGTGGCGATGGCGTCCGCCGAGGCTTGCGTGGCACGTCCAGCGCTGCCCTGCGCATCGCTCACCAGCCCCTCCACCTCCATCAGGAGCGCCATGGCCAAAGATCGGTTCTCCGCCAACAGCGCCTGTTGGCGGCCGGCAAGCGCGAGTTCCCTAGCGCGCAGCGCGAAGCCGCCGTCCGCGTCCAAACCCAGCCCGCCCAAGCGCTCGAAAGCATCATCCACCGCGGCGCGCGCCGGCGTGTCGGCAAGCCCCGCCAAGCGTCTGCCGATGCTCTGCACGGTGGCCTCGAAGCGGTCCCGCAGCGGCTCCAACAACGGCGCGTCCGACAGATTGAAGGCGCTAGCCAGAATCTGAATGCCGAGGCTCGCGTCTGCCTGCAGGCCGGCGAGCAGCCGATAACGGTCGAACTCACCCTCAGACAAATGCTCGGAGCGTGGCACCGCGCTGGCATCCAAGGAACGATAGCCCGTCATGGTGAAGAACCACTGATCGTCGATGGCGGGCACCAGCGCACCCACCAACTCGTCCCGCACCACGCTCAGTTCCGAGCGCAACGCTTCGCTCCGCTCCGCCAAAGCGAAGCGCTCGGCCATGGAAGCGTCGATGGCGTCAATGTTGGCGATGAGCTCGCTGCCACGCTGGCTGACGCCCTCGTTGCGGGCGCTGCCGCGCGCCAGCAACGCGCTCAGGTGAGCTTGGAAGGCCACCCGTTCGGCGGTGACGCTCTCGCGCACACGCCGCAGATCGACCGGCGTCACAGCGCCAATGAGCCGCGGCGCCGCGGCGACCAACGCGCCGCTGCGCTGCGCAATGCCGAAGGACGCCGCCAGTTCCGGCACGCTGTGGCGGTTCACGCGCTCTTGCGCATCCCCCACCCGATCGAACGAGAACCAGGCGACGAGGCTCGCCACCAAGGTGACGCTCACGGCGCCGGCGAGGCCTGCGTAAAGCTGCGCCGAAATGCGAAACCGGCTCTTCGCCACCCGCTGCAGCAGTTGCGTCATCGCGGTCATCGCATCACCGCGCGCGCGGAGCGTGGCAGCACATCCACCGGGACGTAGCGGCCATCGGCGCCGATCATCGTCATGAACACAGCGTCGGAGCCTTGGTTGTCGTCGCCGAACTGCAGCGGGAAGCCACCAAGGTCGAGGACCTCCGCGTCACGCAACACGGCAAGGAAACCATCGCGGCTTAAGGCTGGCCCACAGCGCTGCAGCGCCGTTGCCGCCATCCGCCCGGCCAAGTAGCCCTCCAGAGAGACAAAGCCCGGCTCCGAGTTGGGCGCCGAGGCGGCGAGCGCTGCGGCGTACTCGGCCACCACCGCATGCTCCATGGCATTCGGAAACGGCACCACTTGGGTGACGAAGACGCCGGCGCCGGTGGCGCCGAGTTCCTGCGCCAAGGCGTTGCTGCCGACGAACGAAATGGTGATGAAGACGGGGTTGAAGCCGACGTGCCGTGCCCAAGCAATGAGCGCCGCCACCGGTTCGTAGGCGCCGATGAGGATGACGGCGCCGGGGTTGCCGCGGCGCACGTCGAGCAGCGCCGTTTTCACCGCAGTGGTGTTGCGTGGATACACCCCCACGGCCACCGGCGCCATGCCGCGCCGCTGCAGCGCCGCCACGGCGCCCGTGTAACCGGCGCGGCCAAAGGAATCATCTTGGTACATCACGGCGATGCGCTGCACGCCAAGGTCGCCGATGAGCCGCGCCACCATCGCCTCGGTTTCCTGATCGTAGGACGCGCGCAAGTTGATGACGTTGGGCCACGCGGCTTCACGCAAGAACGCCGCCCCGGTGAACGGCGCGACATAGGGCACGGCGGCCTCGCGCGCCACCGGCGCCGCGGCGCGGGAAGTGGGCGTGCCCACGGCGCCAATCAGCCCGAACACCTGCTCTTCGGCAATGAGGCGACGGGTATTGGCGATGGCGGCTTCGGGTTCGTATGCGTCGTCTAGGGCGACGAGGGCCAACTGCCGGCCATGCACGCCGCCGGCGGCGTTCACCTCCGCAAAGGCCGCCTCGATGCCCAGCCGCATCTGTGCGCCGAGCGCCTGCGCGGGGCCGCTGAACGCTGCCGATTGCCCGAACAGGATGCGCTCCTCGGAGACGCCGGGCACGGCATCCGCGGCGGCGCTCGTCATCGGCGCCAGAACGCCCAACGCCATGGCAGCAAGCGTCGCCAGCCGCCGCCGGCGCCGGGCAAGCGTCCCGCCGGCGCCGCTCAAGCGTCGCGCCGCTTCACCATCGTCAGGCAATTCTTCCCGTCCTTCCGCCGATAGCGCACCTCGTCCATCATCTCGCGCACGAAGTGAACGCCCAAGCCGCCGATGGGGCGCTCGTCCACATCAGATTCAAGGTCTGGCGCTGGCGCATCATTGAGTGGGTCAAAGGGGCGGCCACCGTCCACCACCTCAATGGTCACGGCGTCTGCTTCCGCGGCGACGGAGATGTTGAAGACATGCTCCTCGCCATCGTCCGGATAGGCGTAATTCACGACGTTGACGCCCACTTCCTCAACGACGAGATTCACCTGAAAGGCCAGCGCTGGGGGCCAATCCTGCTCTTCGCCGAACTCCTCCACCGCGCTTTGCGCTGCGCGCAGGCCCGCTGCGTCAGCCTCCACCCGCAGCGTCAACCTAGCCACGTCATGCCTCCCGCGAGAGCGTCACGCAGGTGATGTCGTCGAATTGCGGAGCCTCCCCGGCGAAGGCGCGCACGGCGTCGAAAACCGCTTGATTGGCCGCTTGGACATCCCGCGGCCGACTATCTTGGAACACCGCCTGCAACCGCTCCACGCCGAACTCCTCTTCGGCTTCGTCGATGGCCTCTGTCACCCCGTCTGTGTAAAAGACGACGAGGTCGCCCGGCGCCAGCTGAAATGACTGTTCTTCGTATTCAATGCCCGGCATGACGCCGAGCGCCACCCCGCCGGTGGTGGGCAACAGTTCCGAGCTGCCGTCTGGGTGGACCAAGAGCGGCGGATTATGGCCGCCGTTGGAGTAGATGAGGCGGCCATCCTTGGGGTGAAACACGGCGTAGAAGACCGTCACGAACATGGAGGCGTCGTTGTCCTCCTCCAATAGATCGTTGACCTCTTGCAGCACCTTCGCCGGTTGCGGCGTGGCGATGGCGGCGCCTTTCAGCAGGGTGCGGCTCGACATCATGAAGAGCGCCGCCGGCACGCCCTTGCCGGAGACATCCGCGATGGCGATGCCAAGGGCGCCATGCTCAAGCTTCACCAAATCGAAGAAATCGCCGCCCACCTCACGCGCTGGTTCCATGGCGCCAAACACGTTGGCGCGTTCCATCGTCGGGAACACCGTCGGCAGGATGGAGCGCTGCATGCGGCTCGCCACGTCCAGCTCGTTGCGCAGCGCCACCAGTTGATCGCGCGAAGCCAATGCCTCGCGCATCAGCACAAGATGCTGCAGCGTCTTCTCGATGGTGACGCGCAAGTCGTTGAAGTCAACGGGCTTGGTGACGAAATCGAACGCGCCGCGGTTCATCGCGGTGCGAATGTTCTTCATGTCGCCATAGGCCGAGACGATGACGGCGCGCAAATCTGGATGCACTTGGCCGATTTGGTCCAACAGCGTCAGCCCATCCATGCGCGGCATGTTGATGTCCGACAGCACCATGTCGATTTGCGCGTCGGATTTGAGTAGCTCCAGCGCCTCCACGCCGTTTTGGGCGAACACGAACTCGTAGCGCTTGGCGCGCACATCCCGCCGCATGCGTTGCCGCACGAGATGCTCGAGGTCTGGCTCGTCATCCACCACCAAAATCTTGAACTCGGCTTCTCTCATCCTGCGCCCATGCCGGCTGCCCCGCTGCGTTGTGCCCTTCGCCGCCAATGCGAGCATGGCCGCCCACCGTTGGCCCTGTCAAGCGATGGCCGCGCGGCTCGGCATAGAGCCGAGCGGCGGAGCGCCAACGCGGCGCGTGGCACTGTTCCAGCCAGCGTTCGCGGACGCCGCGGGCGCGCGCGAAGCGGCCCCTCGGCACCTATAATCCAGCGTGTACAAACGCGAGTGGCTGCGCTTGGATTTCGACGCCTACGACCTCGACTCCGCGATCTACGACGAAGCGTTCCTGCCCGACGGGACGCCCAGAGACCACTATCGCGCCCTGCACGCCGCCATGCGCGCAGCGACGCCGGAGCGTTTCGCCGCCATCAAGGAGCGCATCAACCGTTCCTTCGTACACGAGAGCATCTCTTTCACCCTGCATGGAGGCGACGAGGCCCAAGAGCGCATCATCCCCATCGATTGCGTGCCGCGCATCCTCGCCGCCGCCGAGTGGCGCGGGCTGGAGGCCGGCTTGAGCCAACGGCTCACGGCGCTGAACCGCTTTTTGAGCGACATCTACAGCACTGGCCGCATCGTCGCGGATGGCGTGATTCCTGCGGACATGGTGCGTGGCTGCCCGCACTATCGCCTGGCGATGCGCGGCGTGGAGGTGCCGAGGGGCGTCTATGCGGCCATTTGCGGCAGCGACATCGTGCGCACCAGCCACGGCTACCAAGTGCTGGAGGACAACCTGCGCACACCGTCCGGGGTGGCTTACATGGTCGCCAACCGCAAAGCGGTGAAAGCGGGGCTGCGACGCCTCTACCGCCGCTGCCGGGTGCGCGAAGTGGAACACTATGGCCGCCTGCTGCTAGAGACCTTGAAGGAGCTTGCGCCCCCCGGCCGGCCAGACCCCACCATCGTCGTGCTGACGCCGGGGGTGTACAACGCCGCCTTCTACGAACACATGTTCCTCGCCAACGAAATCGGCGCGGCGCTGGTGGAAGGTCGCGACCTGTTGGTGAACGACGGCGCGGTCTACATGCGCTCGACCTCTGGGTTGCGCCGGGTGGACGTGATTTACCGCCGCGTGGATGACGACTTTCTAGATCCGTTGGAGTTCCGCCCCGACTCGCTGCTCGGCGTGCCGGGGCTCATGCATGCCTACAAGCTCGGCAACGTGGCCATCGCCAACGCGCCCGGCGCCGGCGTGGCGGACGACAAAAGCGTGTATGCCTATGTGCCGGACATGATTCGCTACTATCTTGGCGAGGAGCCGCTGCTCGCCAACGTTGAGACATACCTGTGCCGCCGCCCGCGCGACTTGGAGTACACGCTGGACAACCTTGCCAACCTAGTGGTGAAGCGCGTCGGCGAGTCTGGCGGCTACGGCATGCTCATCGGCCCGGGCGCCACGCCGGCAGAACACGCCGAGTACGCCAATGCGGTGCGCGCCAACCCGGCCGACTTCGTCTCGCAGCCAGTGTTGGCGCTGTCCCGCTCGCCTTGCTTCATCGACGGGAAACCGGCGCCGCGGCATGTGGACTTGCGGCCGTTCGCGCTGCAAGGCGCCCAGACGCGCATGGTGCCCGGCGCATTCTGCCGCGTCGCCTTGCGGGAAGGCAGCTTGGTGGTGAACTCAAGCCAAGGCGGCGGCGGCAAGGATGTTTGGGTGCTCGCGGACGCACCGGGAGAACAGCCGTGAAGCGCTTGCCGGCGGGCGCCCGGCAGCACTGCGCCGGCCTCTGGCGCCACTGACGATGTTGGCACGCAGCGCGGAGGGGCTCTATTGGACTGGCCGGCACTTGGAGCGGGCCGAGCATCTATGCCGCTTGCTTTGGCTGCAAGTGGAAGCGCTCGTGGATCGGCCCGTGGAGGAAATCCACTTCGGTTGGCGGCGCATCTATCGGAGCCTGCGCCGCGCACCGCCCGGCGGCCGCGAGGAGTTCGGCGCCGGCGAAGACTACACGCTGGCAGATTCCTACACCTTGGCCGACGACTTGACGTTCGAGCCCGCGAACCCAGACTCGCTGTGGAGTTGCTTCGCATCCGGGCGCGAGAACGCCCGCCAGACGCGCCATTGCATCAGCGGCGAAATGTGGACCTGCCTCAATCTCGCTTGGCTGCGCATCGGCGCCTTGGACATCAAGCAGATCTGGGGCGCGTCGCCGGAGACCTTCTACGCTGAGACGGCGCGTGAAATCGACACCTTCTGCGGCGTCGCCGAGGCCACCATGTACCGCGATGAAGGCTGGCGCTTCATGCGTCTCGGCCGCTGCATCGAACGCGCCCTGTTGACCGTGGCGTTGCTGCGCGCGCAACTCGATGCCGCGGCTCAGGAGGAAGACGAAGCCGAGTGGACGAGCCTGCTGCGCGCCTACCAAGCCTTGGAGGCGTACCACCGACGGCACGGCCTCGCCATCGAGCCCGATGCCGTGTTGAATCTGCTCGTGACAGATCCGCTGTTGCCACGTTCGCTGCGCCACTCGCTGCAGGCAGCGCACACGGAACTCACCGCCATCGGCCCGGGCCCCGGCGCCCGTGCCAGCGCCGAGGCCACGCGCCTCGCCGGCAAGCTCTGCGCCTTAGCGGAGCACGACTGGCGCCAACGGCAACGCGCTGCGGACATTCATGCTCATGAGGGAGCGCTGTTGCGCAAAGCGGAAGGCCACTGTCGGCGGCTGCACGAACTCACGACGCTCAGCTACTTCGAGTACGGCATTGAAGACGCTCCCCTGCATTGAGCGATGGCTGCCACCACCCGCTACCGCATCGAGCACACGTCGCACTATCGCTACGCTGCAGTGGCGCGGGATTGCGTGATGGCGCTGTGCCTGCGACCGCGTGAGGCTGGCGGCCAACGGGTGTTCCGCTTCGAGATCGAAACGGCGCCGCCCAGCCCGGTGAACAGCGAAGTGGATTGCTTCGGCAACGAGCGCCATGTGCTGAACGTGCATCGCGAGCACCTCTCCATCGACATCTTCGCCCGCTCTGATGTGGAAGTGGCGCCGCCGGCGCCGCTGCCGGAGCACCTAGGCGATGATGCCTGGCAAGCCCTGCGCGACAGCGTCGACCCCTTCGCAGATTGGGACTTCATGCGGCCAAGCACCCTAACGCAGCCTTCGGCGGCCTTGGACAAGCTGGTCGCCGAGTTGAAGCTGCGCCCAGATGGGGATCCGCTCCACGCCACCCGCGGGCTTTGCGAGATGCTGCACGACGCCTTTGCGTACATGCCCGGCAGCACCTCGACCGAATCTTCCATTGAAGACATCCTCGCCACGCGCTCCGGCGTCTGTCAGGATTATGCCCATGTGATGATCGCCGTGGCCCGCTCTTGGGGGATTCCGGCGCGCTATGTGTCCGGCTACCTGCATGTAGCCGGTGAGGGCGGTGGCCCGGCGCCGAGCAACGCCACCCACGCCTGGGTGGAATGTCGCCTGCCCGACCTCGGCTGGGTTGGCTTCGACCCGACCAACCGCGAGCTGGCGAGCGCGCGCCACATCCGCATCGCCGTGGGGCGCGACTATCGAGACGTGGCGCCCGCCAAGGGCGTGCGGCGCGGCACGGCGAACGCGGAGCTCGCGGTGGACGTGAGCGTGCGCAAGGTCGGGGGAGCGTAGTGCCAGAGATGGGTGGCCAACCGCGCCGGGTGGCCGTTGCGTGGGCCTTCTACGACTGGGCCAATTCCGCCTTCACCACGCTGGTGGTGACGTTCGTTTACGCCACCTATTTCACCTCTGCCATCGCACCGGACGAAATCAGCGGCACTGGCCAGTGGTCTCGGGCGGTGGCGCTGTGCGGCATCCTGGTCGCGGTGGCGTCGCCAATGCTGGGCGCATTGGCAGACCAAGACGGCAATCGGCGCAGCTATCTGGCCGTGGCGACGCTCGTCTGCTGCGTCGCCACCTTTGCATTGACGTTCGTGGCGCCCGGCATGGAGAACGCGGTGCTGTTGGCCCTAGCGCTGTTCGTCATCGCCAACGTCGCCTTCGAGCTGGGCGGCGTCTTCTACAACGCTTTCCTGCCGGAAGTGGCACCCGCCGAGCGCGTTGGCCGCGTGTCCGGCTGGGCGTGGGGGCTGGGCTACGCCGGGGGCCTCACCTGCCTCGCCATCGCCTTGCTGGTGCTAGTGCGAGACGACCCGCTGTTCGGCGTGCCCACGGACGCGGGGTTCAACTATCGAGCCACCAACCTGCTGGTGGCCGGCTGGTTCCTCGCATTCAGCCTGCCGCTCTTGTTGTTGGCGCCGCGCCAACCGCCCGCGCACGGCACCGGCGCCCCAAGCGGCATTGCCACGGCCTACCGCGCTCTCGCCCGCACCTTGAAGGAGCTGCGCAAGTATCGTGAGATCGTCAAGCTGCTCGCGGCCCGGCTGGTCTACAACGACGGCTTGGTCACGATTTTCGCCTTCGGTGGCATCTACGCAGCCGGCACTTTCGGCTTGACGCTATCCGAGGTGATCGTGTTCGGCATCGCCATCAACGTGGCGGCCGGCCTCGGCGCGGCGCTGTTCGGCTTGGTGGACGACCGGCTCGGTGGCAAGACCACCATCCTCATCACGTTGGCGGCGCTCATCCCGGCCACCGCCTTGGCCGCGCTGGCGCCGAGCGTGGCTTGGCTTTGGGTTTCCGCCATCGCCATCGGCATCTTCGTCGGCCCGAACCAAGCGGCGAGCCGCTCCCTGTTGGCGCGTTTCGTGCCCGAAGCTCGAACCACCGAGTTCTTCGGCTTCTTCGCCTTCTCCGGCAAGATCACCGCCTTCGCCGGGCCACTGCTCCTCGGCGCCGTCACGGAACTGTTCGACAGCCAACGCGCCGGCGTCGCCACGGTGTTGATTTTCTTCGTGGTTGGCGCGGCGCTCCTGCTGCCGTTGAACGAGCGACGGGGCATGGCCGCGGGGGTGGGCTAGGCGGGGCTACGGGGAGCGCCGGCTAGCCGCTGCGACGGCGCATGTTGGGCCGGCAAAGACGGGGCGGCAAGCGCTGCCGCTTGGCGGAGACCGCCGTTGTAGCTGTGGGAGTGCTGCCGAGCTGCCTAGCTCGGGGCCTTAAGCGAAGTTCGCCGGCAACACTGCCGCCAATGCTCCTCGACTACCCCGCGCCGCTGGCCACATCCTCTCGACTGACGCGCTTGAGCGGATGCAGCGCCCCATCCTCACCAATGACGTAGTCTGGAAACTGCACATCGTAGTTGCCGAGGCTCACGCGCTCGCCGGCCGTGCGCGTGCCAGTGGTCATGCCGAGCGTGCCATAGGTGCGCAGGCCCAGCCGCGCCTTCAGCTTCGGGCTCGCCTCGTCCAGCACTTCCTGCAAGCAAGTGACGCCCCAGTTCTCCTGCTGGCGCGTCCACGGCAAGCAGAAGAATGATGTGACGTGGCGGCGCGGATGGCCTTCCACGTTGACGCCGGCGCTGTGCCAGACGCGACCATCCCAAGCGTACACGCTGCCGGCCGGCGCTTCGATCTGCGTCGCCTTGGCGCGGGGCGGCGGCTTAATCAGATGCTCCGGCGCCCAGCGATGGCTGCCCGGCACGAAGTAGGTGCTGCCACGCGCGGGGGTGAAGTCATCCAGCAGCCAAAACAGGTTGCAGGAGGCCGGAAAGTCTGCCGTGGCCGGCACTTGGCCTTGGTCTCGATGCAACGGTTGCGGCTCACGGGTGGGGGCGTGGTGGATGCTGGCGGTGAGGCTCGACAGCAGGAAGTGCTTGCCCAGCATGTAACCAGCCAGCGCATCCGCCTCGCCGCGCTCCACCAACTCAAGAAACACCCGCCCCTTGTTCACCAAGTTGGAGAGTTGCTGTCGAGCGTCGCCAACATCCACCGGTGCCAGCGCCCCCAAAGCGCGTTCCGCCTCCGCCTGCCGATCCAGCCGCTCCCGCAAGGCCGTCACCTCGGCATTGGTGAGCACGTCGGTGAGGATGCACAAGCCGTGCTCGGTCAGGTCTGCCTGCGCCTGCGCCACATCGGCCGTGGGCGTGGGCATCGGCAACGGCTCGGCGTCAGGCAGCGTCGGCGCGGCGACATAGCGGGTTTGGCGATGGGCGGCGGTGAGGTTCATGGCATGCGGAATTGGCAGCGGACAACGGCGCGAGTATGGCGTTGCCGCGGCAAGCCGGTCAATCGCAGGTGCGCGGAGGGTTGCCGGCGATCGGCACCGGCTCGATGGAGGCGGATTGGGTGGTCTCCCGCGTGCGCCGAGATGGCGCAGGCGGCTGCCAGACGCTTCGGCGCTCGTCGTCAGCCTTGAGGCGGACGCCCTGCTAGCCGCGCGAGCAATGCCTCGCCGGTGTCGCACTCGAGCAGCCATTCGCCGGCCTGGTCCAGACGCGACAGGTCCGTCTCGTCCGCCAACAGAGTCGTCACACGGCCCGCCACGCCCGCGCCGAAGCGCCGCTCCGCCATCCGGCCAAGCAGGGCCACCCGTCCTCGGGCTAGGCCACGCTCGATGCCCTGCACCCGGCCGCGCTCCAAGCCTTGCGCCAAGCCTTGTTCCAAGCCTTGCGCCCGGCCGCGCTCAATGCCCCGCTCCACGCCCTGCGCGACCTTCGCTTCTTCCCAACGCGCCAGCGTCGCGTCCAACATCGCCGTCATCCGCTCTCCTCCTCTCTCCGCGAGCATCCGCTCGAAATCCGACAGCGGCGGCAGCCCCGCCGCCAAGCCGCGCCGACGCTCCAGCGCCGACTCCACCCGCAGGTGCAGCCCGCGGCGGAACTCCGACGAACCCGCCCCGGCGTGCCGCCGGAACGCCTCCAGCAGCAGCCTCGGCAGCGCCTCCGCCGGCGACGACTCCAACTCCGCCAGCGTCGCCAGGCAGCCGCCAGGAACCAACCGCCGGCCGGCGCCGTCCGCGCCCCGCGCCAGCGCCTGCAAGTCCACCGTAGCATACATCCGCACCTGCGCCGGCTCAGCGTCGCCCGTCAGCGGGCCGGCGCACTCCGCAGCCGCCCGCCACGGCCGCTCGCCGTTGTGGACCACGACCGACAGCATCCCCGGCACCTCCCCCTCCGCCCGCGCCGTGCCGGACTGCCGCAGGCCGGACTCCACCAGGTGCAGGTAGTCCCGCATCCGCCACGCCATGTCCGCGTCGTGGCCGGACTGGAACTCGAGCAGCGCCAGGACGTAGCGGCGGCGGCCGTTCGCCAGCTTCCCCGACCGGCGCTCGACGCGGCGCAGCTTGTCCTGCACGCGGGTGCGCGCCAGCGCCGTCAGGTGCTCCTTGTCGAGCGACGCGGCGGCGTGGAAGTCCAGCCCGTCGGCCAGCCGCGGGGCGACCAGGCGCACGGTCTCCTCGAAGAGGCGCCGGTCTTGGAACAGCACCTTGTACGGCGCGTCGCTGGCCTGCATCGGTTCCGCCGAAGTCCGGGCTGTGGAGGCGCAACTGTGCGCCATCGGGCGAGCCAATTCCCGCCCAAACGCCACGCCGGGCGGATGTCCCACGCAAATCAAAGACATCAGCCATGCTTACACCAGCCGCCTCGCCAGAGCAACGCAGTGCGCTTGCCACGACCGAACTCCGCGGAAGCGAGCTGCTTTCGTCCCGCACAGAGGCTAGTGACGGGGCCCTCCCGAACGCTGCTCTACGAATTGCTTGAGCGATCGTGTCTGGTAGAAGGCCGCCGAACAACATCAACGGATGAGGTCGTATTATGACGCCGCATGAGCAGGTAGCCGCCGTAGAGCCGCTGGTCAGGAGCGCGTGAAACTCAAGCCCGCAATCTTGGAAGCCATGGATCGCGATGCGTTGAAGGCCGCCCTCGATCGGCTCGGCTTGGTTGGGGCGGACCGGCGCAGCGCGACGGGCATGCGAGCGCACCTTTCCCGATCCCGCCGAGCAACTCCGGACGCACTCTTGGCGGGGCTTCGCGTCGCCGAAATCCGCCGTGTTTACGAGTTGATGGGCTTGCCGGGTAAGGGACGCAAGCAGGCGTTGGTGCAACGGTTGCTTGAAGCCCGGGAGGCACCGTCCAAACGGCCAAAGGCCGCCGCAGGCCCAGCAACCAAGGCGGTTTCGAGCGGCCAACCTCGACGCGGCGCCGAACCGAAACGACAGCCGCGCCCCTCGGCTGCCGGCGAGAACGGCGCCGTCAGTGGCATCGAGGGGGAACTGTGGGCCGCCACCGAGCGCCGCCAAGCATTGGGTCTCGGCAAAGACGAGCTCGCCTTCTACGACGCCTTGGAGACTAGCGACAGCGCCGTGCAAGTGCTTGGCGACGAGACGCGGCGCTTGATCGCTTGGGAACTGGTGCGAACGGTGCGCCACAACGTCACCATCGACTGGACTAGGCGCGAGAGCGTGAGGACCAAACTCCCCGCCGTCGTGAAGCGTATCCTGAACAAGCACGGCTATCCGCCGGACAACGCAGCGGAAGCCGTGTTGGAGCAAGCGGAAGTATTGTCAGCGGTTTGGGCGGAGGAGCCACCACCAGCGCTCGGTTTCCGGCCATTCCCGAAACGCGGCGGTGGCGTTGTCACCGATGAATTGATCGACCGCCTGCGGGAGGAAACGGGCGACTGACGCGCAGTCGGTTCCGACCGCAAGCGCACCGTGGCCACCATCGTGCTACTTCCACCGGATCCGAGCGGGCAAGCCGTCTGCTTTCGCGTTGTTTTGCGCAATGGCATCGCCTCCGCAGCGCCCACTCTTATGAGATTGGTTGGGCGGTGCTGCTCGCCACTACCTTGGACGCTAGTTTTCCGGCTGCTTGACCTATACGTGAGCCGTTCGCCTAGGCAGACACCTCAGAATTGGACCTCGGCATGGTCATGATCGGCAACGCATAGTGAAACCCAAGTGTTTCGACAAAGTCCGATAGGGCATGGAAGTGATGTTGGTTTTGGCGATCTCTGCGACCTTGGGCGTCAGTGACTTTCCGTGGTGGTATTGTAGCTCCCCCATATAGAGCAGTTCTAATGCCGCGGACTCGTCGAACCTGACAACCTTATTGTATCCGCTCACGGCGCTGGCGTTCGTCTGCCGCAAAAATCGGTCCGCATCCATCTTCTCCAGTGAACTGCAGGATGCGAAGTGAACCAAGCGTTTCTCGCACGCCCCTTCAAGCTGAGCGCCCAGTACGTCGCAGTCCACGTTGTCTTCTTCGCCGCTGACCGTGTTGAGCCAAATCTTGCCACCTTCACTACCATGGAAACCCAGATAGAGAATCGGATAGTCCTTGTCGTCCATTTGCTTCCACTTCGTCAGATAGTGGAAGAGCTCGTCTCTCGTCGCCGCGTCGCGATGAACATAGGGTGCGCTGTAGAGGTCCTCCAGAAATTGGAGCATCGGGCGGATAGATGTGCGGTCCTCGTCGCCGTACCAGACAGTTTCGATGCAATAGATGCCCCGCTCATGTTTGCTGCTGTACGCCACTTGGCGTTCCTCCTCGATTGTCCCCAAATCTGCGGTACCGACGATAGCATACCGGCACGCTGGGGAACGCTCTCGCCTGCAAGGAGAAACGGTCGACTGACGCCGGCATAGCTCCGCCTCCGATCCCACAACCCTGACGCCGCCGCCCCCCTTTGCGCGATAATCCCCCGCCGATGAGCGACTATTCCAATGTCCGTCGGGTCTATGCCGTCAGCGAGTTGGCTGCTGAGGCGCGGTTCGTCATTGAAGGGCGCTTTCCCATGTTGTGGGTGGAGGGCGAGGTGTCGAACTTGAGCCGGCCCGGTTCCGGGCACTGGTACTTCAGCTTGAAGGACGACCGGGCGCAGATTCGCTGCGCGATGTTCGCAAGCCGCAACCGCTACATCCGGGCGCCCATCCGCGATGGGATGGCGGTGCTGGCTCGCTGCCGCCTTTCGCTCTATGAGACGCGGGGCGAGTTCCAAGCCATCGTGGAGCATGTGGAGCCGGCCGGCGAGGGGGCGCTGCGCGCCGCGTTCGAGCGCTTGCAGGCCACCTTGGAGGCTGAGGGGCTCTTTGCGCAGGAACGCAAGCGCCCGCTGCCGGCGTTCCCGCGCCGCATCGGCATCGTCAGTTCCCTGTCCGGCGCCGCGCTGCGCGATGTGCTGGCCGTGTTGCGGAACCGCTATCCCTTGGTTGAAGTGCTGTGTCTGCCTGTGGCCACGCAAGGCATCGAGGCGCCGCCGCAGATTGCAGACGCGCTAGAGCAAGCGCAGGCCCTGAACCCGCCGCTGGACCTGATCGTGCTCACGCGGGGCGGCGGGTCGCTGGAAGACTTGGCCGCCTTCAACAGCGAGCCATTGGCGCGGCACATCAGCCGCTGCGCGATTCCCGTGGTGTCCGCGGTGGGCCACGAAACGGATGTGACCATTGCAGACTTGGTGGCAGACCGCCGCGCCCCAACGCCTTCCGCGGCGGCGGAGCTCATCGTGCCAGACCGAGCCGAACTGACGGTGCGGCTACTCGGCGCCGAAAGCGCGCTGGCGCGGCGCATGACAGAGCGCGTGAGCGCCGAGCGTCGCCATGTCGTTGCCGTGAGCCGCCGTTTGGTAGACCCGGCACGCACGATTGAGCAACGCATGCAGCGGGCGGACGAGTTGCGCGAGCGCTTGGCACGCGCCATGGGCCATCGCCTCAGCGGCGCTGCCACCCGGCTGCGACACGCACATGGCAGCCTAGGCCGCGCAAGCCCCGCCCACGCCATTGAGACCGGCCAGCAGCGGGCGCAACAAGCGTGGCAACAACTTGCGCGCGGCATGGAGCGGCAACTGGCGTCCGCCTCGGCCACGCTGCGTGGCACTGTCCGCGCACTGGACGCGGTGAGCCCGCTCAACACGCTGTCCCGAGGCTACGCCGTGGTGTCGCAGCCCGATGGCTCGCGCTGGGGGCGCGTGGTAAGCGACGCAACGGCCATCGCCGCGGGCGCACGCATCGACGCGCATCTCGCCGGCGGCACCATTGAAGCCACGGTGCTCGCCACACGCCCCGCGCCCGCCGAGGCGCCAGAGGAGCAAGCATGACGCCACTCATCCTCACGCTGGCCGCCATCGTCAGCATCCCCACCGGCGTGCCCGGCGGCGTCGTCGCCGTGCCGGTGACGGCGGATGTCGTTGCCGCGCACTTCAACGACGATGCCGCCCTGCTCTACCGGGGCCACGCACTGGTGGGCCTGTCGCTGGACGCCACGCCGGGGCGCTACCACATCACCGCGAGCGGCGGCCACGGCAGCACGGCGCAGGTGCCCTTCGACATCGCGCACAAAGACTATCCTGAGCAACGCCTCACCATCGCCAACCCACGCCATGTGAATCCCGCCCCGGAGGATCTCAGGCGCATCGAGCGGGAGAGCGCGCGAATGCGCGATGCCTACGCGCTGATGACGCCTAGCGCTGGGAACTTCCACCCGTTCGCGCGCCCCGTGGCAGGGGCTGTCACCGGCACTTTCGGCCGTCGCCGCATCCTGAACGGCGAACCCCGCAGCCCGCACCGCGGGCTCGACATCGCAGCGGCCACCGGCACCCCCGTCGTCGCCCCGGCGCCGGGCCGCGTCGCCGTCACCGGCAACTTCTTCTTCAACGGCAACACCGTGCTCTTGGATCATGGCGATGGATTGGTCTCGCTCTATTGCCACCTGCACGAAATCCAAGTGCAGGAGGGAGACCACATGGCCCGCGGCGCGGCGCTGGGAACGGTTGGCGCCACCGGCCGCGCCACTGGCCCGCACCTGCATTGGACCGTGGCGCTGCGTGGCGTGATGATCGACCCGGTTGGCCTAACGGAAACGCTGGCGCGGCTCAACGCGCCGGCGGACGACGCCGGAGGCGCTAGCGCCCGCGCTCAATGACGCGGCGGCGGTGCAGGCGCTGGCGGCGCGTCAGCACGTTGCGCTTGCCCGCGTAGGGGTTCGCGTTAACGCGGAACTCGATCTTCACCGGCGCGCCAACCAGCGTCAGCGCGTCCCGGTAGAAGTTCTCCAAATATCGAACATAGGAGTCCGGCACCGCGTCCGTGCGGTTGCCATGCACCATGATGGTGGGCGGGCGGATGCCACCCTTGCGCGCGTAGCGCAGCTTGATGGGACGGCGGCCCACCTGCGGCGGCGGGTGTGCTTCGGTGGCTCGGGTGAGCAGGCGCGTGAGCATCGCCGGGTTGGCCTCGAACTCCGTCGCCGCCCGCGCCGCGTCCACGCACTCCAACAGGCGGTTCATGCCAGCGCCACGCAAGGCTGAGAGATAGACCACCGGCGCCCACGGCGCGAAGCGCATGCGCCGCTCGATGCCGGCCTTGGCGCTCGCCCGCTCATCGGCAGCCAAGCCATCCCACTTGTTGGCAGCGAGGATGAGGCTCGCCCCCGCCGCTGCCGCGTAGCTGAAGATGTGCAGGTCTTGCTCCACCAAGCCCTCTTGCGCATCCACCAAGATGCATGCGACATCCGCGCGGTCGAGCGCGGCCAGCGTCTTGGCGATGGAGAACTTCTCCACGAAGTCTGACACTTTGCCGCGCCGCCGCACGCCAGCCGTGTCGATGAGCGCGTAACGGCGGCCACGGCGCTCGAACGTGGCTTCAATGGCGTCCCGCGTGGTGCCCGGCTGGTCGGAAACGATCTGCCGCGTCGCGCCCAAGAGCCGATTCACCAAGGTGGACTTGCCGACGTTCGGGCGCCCGACGATGGCCACCCGCGGCACGCCCGCAGCGCGGTCCACAGCCGCCTCGTCCTCCCCTTCGCCGGCGAGTTTCAGGCGCTGCGCCAGCGCGTCCTTGAGCCCGCCGACGCCGCGGCCGTGGGCCGCGGCGATGAGCAGCGGTTCGCCGAAGCCGAGGCCGGCGAAATCTCCAAGCACCGCTTCCGGCGCCACGCCATCAACCTTGTTCACCACCAGCAACACATCGGCGCCGCGGCGGCGCAGCGCTTGGGCGATGTCCTCGTCACCCCCCGTGAGGCCGGCGCGGGCGTCCACCATGAGCGCCACCACGTCCGCCTCGGCGATGGCAGCGTTGGCCTGCTCGGAAACGAGTTCCGACAGGGCGCCTTCGTCGCCCATGAGGCCGCCGGTGTCCACCAAGGTGACGCCGCGCCCATGCACTTCAGCGCGGGCGTACTGCCGGTCTCGCGTCAGGCCGGGGCGATTCGCCACTAAAGCATCGCGAGTGCTCGCGAGGCGGTTGAAGAGCGTGGACTTGCCGACGTTCGGGCAGCCGACCAAGGCCACGATCGGCATCGCCGGCAGCCGCCTTAGCTAGCGCGGCGTCTGATGGCGAGCGCGTTGAGCCGGCCGTCGTTGGTGAGCAAGTACACCGTTTCATCGACGACGATCATGCGCGAACGCAGGCCATCGCCATCGATCTTGCGCCGCCCCAAGAACCGCCCGTCGCTCTGCGCGAGCACATGCAGATAGCCCTCGTCATCGCCCACCAGCACATAGTTGCCAAAGGCCAGCGGCGGCGACAGGTTCCGGTTGCGCAAGCCGAGCTGCTCCCAAACGATGGCGGCGTCCAACTGATCGACGGCGCGCACCGCATCGTCGTCCGCGACGACGTAAACTTGGCCATAGCCTTCCGCCATGTCGAGGAAGGAAGACGCCTCCTGCTCCCAGATGGGGGCGCCGTCACTGCGCCGAAACGCCTTCAGGCGGCCTTGGAAGCTCACCGCGAAGATGACGTTGCCAAGCACGAGCGGCGTGCTGTCCACATCCACCATGCGGCTCAATTCCGAGCGGCCCTCCGGCAACATCACGCGCTGCTCCCACACGGGCTGCCCGTCCTCCACCCGCACCGCGGCGATCTTGCCGGTGGCGAACCCGGCATAGACGAGGCCATCCCGCACCACCGGCGCCGCGGTGCCGCGCAGCGTGAGCACCGGCACTTGCGTATCGAAGGTCCAGCGCATGGCACCGTCATCCGCCTCCAAGGCCGTGATGCGCCCATCTCCGGTGTGGACGGCGACAATGCCTCCCGCGGCGGCAGGTCGCGCCAGCACTTCGCTGCTCACCTCGGCCCGCCAACGCTCGCTGCCATCGCCAGCGTCGAGCGCGACCACTTCGCCGGACGTCGTGCCCACCAGCACCAAGCCCTCGCCGGCGCCCACGCCGCCGGTGAGAAAGGCCGGATCGCGCCGATCCCAGAACTTGAATGCAGACGGGCCGTCCGGCTCGCCCACTTTGGCGCTCCAAATGCGCCGGCCGGTGAAGCGTTCGTGCGCTTCCACCACGCCGTAGGCATCTGCCGCATAGACGCGATCGGCCAACGCCGCCGGCGCCAAGCGCATGTACTTCCGCCCGAGACCGTCGCCGACGCGCTCATCCCACAACCGCTCGATGTCCGTTTCGGCAGCGAAATCCACCAGCGGCGCCGGCGAATCCTGCTCTTCGTCGTCCGCTTCGCCATCCACCCAAGGCAGCCAGTCGAACCAGCTGCAGCCGGCGACGAGCAGCAGCGCCGGCAGCGTCGCAGCCCGCGCAGCCAAGGCCGCCCAGCGCCCAATCTTGGCGTGGGATGCGTCTTTCACCACAGGGACGGCAAGGGCGGCAGGTGCGGCCATGGGTCAGGCTCCGTTGTCCAGTGGCGCGGCGGCCGAGCTGTCTGCTGCGTCTATCGCCGCGCCCTCGGCGCTGTTGGTTTGCTGGGCGTCGGATGGCGATGTCGGTTCGCTATGCGCCTCGGCATCCGGCGAGGCTGCCGGCGGATCGTCAACTAGCGGCGCTTCGGCATCAGGCAAGGCCGCTGGCGCATCGTCAGCCGGCGACGCCCCCGCATCGGGCACAGCCGCTGGCGCATCGTCAGCCGGCCGCGTTTCCGCCTCCGCAGCCCCAAGGGTATCCGCGCTCGGTGCGTCTGCAACGGCGGGCGGCAGACTGCGCAGCTTCATCTCCAAGAACCCGCGCCGGGGGGCTGCCTCGACCGCATCGAACGCGGATTGATAGGCGGCTCGCGCAGCGCCGACCGCACCTTGGCGCAGGTGGATGTCGCCGGTTAGCTCCGCCACGTCGTCCGCATAGCCCGCGCCTTGCACGGCGCTGAGCTCTTTGAGCGCATCTTCCGGCCGGTCTAGCTGGTAGAACACCCGCGCCAAGCGCACACGCGCTGCATCGCGCAGCACGGCTTCGTCCGCCACGGCAACGCTCTGCGTCAGCCGTTCGACGGCGCCTTCGTGGTCTGCCGCGGCGAGGGCGTCCTTGGCTTCAAAGAGCAATGCAAAGACGTGATAGACCGATCCTTCGTGCTCCGTGGCAATCGCGTCGAACAAGCCCGAAGCGTTCTCGCCCACGGCACGGGCATCCAAGTAGGCCGCATAGGCTTCGGCCGCGGCGGCGGCGCTTTCCGCGCGCCAATCCTGATACCAGCGCCAACCCAACACGCCAGCCACAGCCAGCACCACCGCGGCGATCAGGGCAAGGCCGTTTTCGGACCACCAGCGGCGCAGCCGTTCGACCAGTTCTTCATCCGACGCAAAGTCCGACATGGCGGCTCCTCAATTCCCCGCGAGCGCGTTCGCGGCGTTCGCGGCATCCGCGGGCTGCTCGGCTTGCCCTGCCGCCCCACCAGCGTCGGCGCGTTCTGGCGTCGGTGCGCCTGGGCGCAGCAACAAGGCCAGTTCCTCAACCCGCATGAGCGCCTGTGGACGGCCCTCGCGCAGCCACTTCACCGCAATGCGATTCTCGGCCACTTCCTGCGCCCCCACAATGAGCGCCCAGCAGGCGCCGCTCTCGTCCGCCCGACGCAGTTGCGCCGCCGGCTTGCCGCCGCCGGTGTGCGTGCGCAGGCGCAGCCCCGGAACGAGTTCCCGCAACTGCTGGGTGGCCGCCAATGCCCAAGCCATGCAACGCTCTTCAAGCACGGCACAGTATGCATCGATAGGACGGCCCACCGGCTCGGCCTCGGCTTCATGGCACAACAGCGCCACCCGATCAACGCCGATGGCGAAACCGGCCGCCGGCGTCGCGGCGCCGCCCAATCGCTTCACCAAGCCATCGTAGCGCCCCCCGGCGCATACCGCGTCTTGGGCGCCGATGGCCCCCGCCGACCACTCGAAAACGGTGTCCGTGTAGTAATCCAAGCCGCGCACCAACCGCGCATTCACGCGATACGGCACCTGCAGATCGTCGAGCAAGGCGCGCAGGGCGTCGAAGTGGGCGCGCGCTGGGGCGTCCACAAAGTCTGCAAGCTGGGGCGCGCCTTCCAGCACCCGCTGCGTGGCCGCTGCCTTGCTGTCGAGGATGCGCAGCGGATTCGTCGTCAACCGCCGGCGGCTGTCGGCATCGAGGCTGTCCGCATGCGGGGTGAGGTAGGCCACCAACGCGGCGCGATAGGCAGCGCGGGCATCCCCCGAGCCCAGCGTGTTGATCTCCAAGGACACGTGGCGGTGGATGCCGAGCGCCCGCCACGCAGCATTGGCCAACTGCACCAGTTCGGCTTCCACCGCGGCGCCGCCGATGCCAAACGCCTCCACCCCAACCTGCTCGAACTGGCGATAGCGTCCACGCTGCTGGCGCTCGTAACGAAACATGGGGCCGGCATACCAGAGCCGTTGCGGTTGGCCGCGCAGCAGGCCGTGCTCGATCATCGCCCGGGCGCAACTCGCCGTGCCCTCGGGACGCAACGCGAGCTCCCGGCCGCGCCGGTCGCTCAGCGTGTACATCTCCTTTTCCACGATGTCCGTCGCTTCGCCGACGCCGCGGCTGAACAGCTCGGCAGATTCGATCAGCGGCAGCCGGATCTCCTCGTAGCCGAACGATTGCGCGACGGCGACGAGGGTGTTCGCGACATGGCTGGCAAGGGCCGCGTCGGCACCCACCAAGTCTCGCATTCCGCGCACGGATCGATACGCCACCGCCGTCACTCCAGCACGAGGTTGGCAACGCGATTGCGCGTGTGGGGGGCAAGCGCCACCGCATGGCCATCGTATTCCAGCGTGACGCCCGGCGCGTTGCCGAGCTTGACGCGAAACGGTGCTTGGCCACGCAGCACGAGCGTGCCGCCGGCACGGTTCAGGTCCCGGTGCATGGCGCGGTCCATGCGATCGAAGACTTCCACCCAGCAATCTTCCGTGAAGGTGAACGCAAGCCGGCTGCCCACCGCCGACATGGGCATGACTGCGGACGAGGAAGCCGTATCCGTCTCGGCGCCACTTGGCGCCTCCGCATCGCCCGTCACGGGCGTCGCTGCATCGTTGGCGTCAATGGCGGCCGGCGCCGGGGCGATGGGCGGTGCTTGAGCCGTGGCCGCCGGCGTGGGCTCGCTTGCGGCCGCGGCGGCCGGCGGCGAGGGTTCCGCAACGTCCGCAGGGGCGTCTGCCAGCCACGCCCACCACAGCACCAGCGAGGCCACCACGCCAACCACCAGCGCTGCCCCGCCAAACACCCAGCCCAAGCGCTCGTGGAGCAAATCTCTGAACGTTCGCTTGGCGTCGGAAGCAAGGAGCCGCGGCGCCGGCGCGCCGCCCAAGCCCAAGTCTTGCCCGCAGAGCAGCGCGTCTGCGTCCAAGCCCAAGAGCCGCGCGTAGGCCCTCACATAGCCGCGCGCATAGGCCGGCGCCGGCAGCGCCTGAAAAGCGTTCGACTCCACGGCGCGCACCACGGTGACGGGGAGGCGCAGCGAGTCCGCCACTTGTTCCTCCGACATGCCAGCCGCTTCCCGCGCCGCGCGCAACGCCGCGCCGGGCCGTTGCGCCGCGGCGGCGTTCATCCGACGGCCTCCACGGCCGGCCACGCCCCGCTGTCGACGGTCGGCGCCGCAGCAATGCGGACTGGCACGGCTGCGGCTGCCGCGCGTTCAGCATGGCGAGCGCTGCGCCGCGTGCGGTCCGTCACGGCGCCGACGAGTTGGCCGCACGCCGCGGCGATGTCGTCGCCTCGCGTGGTGCGCACCGTGGCGGTGTAGCCGGTGTTCGACAGGGCCGCATGGAACGCCTGCACCGTTGCGGCGGCCGGCCGCTCGAAGGCAGCGCCTGGAAATGGATTGAAGGGAATGAGGTTGATCTTGCAGCGAATGGGGCGCAACAGCTTGGCCAGCGCGCGGGCGTGGGCGAGGCTGTCGTTGACGCCGCGCAACAGCGCGTACTCCATGGTCACCGCGCGCCGCTGGCCAACCTGCGCGAGCCACTCGCTGCAGGCGTCCAGCAGTTCCGCGATGGGATAGCGGCGGTTCAACGGCACCAACTCATCGCGCAAATCGTCGTCTGGCGCATGCAAGCTGACGGCCAGCGAGCAATCCACTCGCCCGGCCAACTCGCGGATGCGCGGCGCCACGCCCGCCGTGCTGATGGTGACGCGCCGCTTGGAGAGGCCGTAGGCAAGATCGTCGATCAGCACGTTCGCCGCCATCGTGGCCGCGTCGAAGTTGAGCAGCGGCTCGCCCATGCCCATGAAGACGACGTTGGTGATGGCCTGACCTTCGCCCCGCGCCGCCAGTTCCCGCGTGGCATGCCACACTTGGCCGACGATTTCGGCGGCAGACAGGTTGCCGGCGAAGCCCTGCTTGCCGGTGGCGCAAAAGGCGCAGTCCAGCGCGCAGCCAGCCTGCGACGAAACGCACAGGGTATTGCGGCCGCCATCTGGGATGAGCACGGTTTCCACGGCATTGCCGCCAGCAGTTTGCATGGCCCACTTCACCGTGCCGTCCGCCGAGCAATGGCGGCTGAGCACTTCGGGCGCACGCGCCTCGGCCACCGCGCCAAGCCGTTCGCGCAAGGCACGGGACAGGTCCGTCATGCGAGCGAAATCCCCTTCGCCCTGGCGATGCAGCCACCGCAGCAGGATGCGGGCGCGAAACGGCTTCTCGCCCATCCCGGCGAAGAAGCGCTCCAAGGCGGCGCGGTCTAACCCCAACAGGTTGTCAGGGAGCATGCTCATCCCCGCCGAGGGATTTCCGCCGCGTTGAAGAAGTACGCAATTTCGCGAGCAGCGCTCTCCGGTGAATCTGACCCATGCACGGCATTCGCTTCCACAGACTCGGCAAAATCTGCCCGCAGGGTGCCCGGCGCCGCCTCGGCCGGGTTGGTGGCCCCCATTAGGCGGCGATTCACTTCCACGGCGTTCTTGCCTTCGAGCACCTGGATCATCACCGGGCCCGAGCTCATGTAGGCCAGCAGGCTGTCGTAGAACGGCTTGCCGGCGTGCTCGGCATAGAAGCCGGCCGCGGCCTCCCGCGACAACCGCGTCATCTTCGCCGCCATGATGGTGAGGCCGGCCTTCTCAAAGCGCGAATAGATCTCGCCGATGATGTTCCGCGCAACGGCGTCTGGCTTAACGATGGACAGGGTGCGTTCCGATGCCATTGGGGGCTCCTAGCGACACGGCGGCCGCCGCCGTCGCGGCGCCGCGCGAATGGTTCGAACCGGGCGCGGGCGGGTGCGGATTATAGGCGCGATGCTCGCGCCTCGCGCAGCTTTTCCACTGTCGCGACAACCCGTTGGGCGGCGAAGTCCACATCCTCTGACGTCGTGGAGCGCCCGATGCTGAAGCGAATGGAGGCGTGCGCGAGGGCATCTGGCACGCCGAGCGCGCGCAGCACATACGACGGCTCCACCGTGGCGGACGTGCAGGCGGAGCCGCTGGAAACGGCGATGTCGTCCAACGCGAGCAGCAGCGTCTCGCCATCCACATCGGCGAAGGAGACGTTCAAGTTGCCCGGCAGCCGCTGCGCCTCGGAACCATTCAGGCAGGCGCCGGGCAGTTGCTTCAAGTGCGCCCAAAGGCGCTCCCGCAGGGCGCGGATGCGGCAGCTTTCAACCTGCATCTCCGCCGCGCAAATGCGGCACGCCTCGCCCAAGCCCACGATTTGATGCGTGGCCAAGGTGCCGGAGCGCATGCCCCGCTCATGGCCGCCGCCATGCATCTGCGCCGCCACCTTGAGCGGCGGTTCGCGGCGCGCGAACAGGGCGCCGATGCCCTTGGGGCCGTAGAGCTTGTGCGCAGACAGGCTCAACAGGTCGATGTTGTCGCGGCGCACGTCGACGTCCAATTTGCCGACGCTCTGCGTTGCGTCAGTGTGGAAGGGCACGCCGCGCGCCCGGCACACCGCGCCGATGGCACGGATGTCGTTCAGCACTCCAATCTCGTTGTTGGCGTGCATGACGGAGACGATGGCCGTGTCGTCGCGGATGGCGCCCGCCACAGCTTGCGGGGACACCAAACCCTCTGCGTCTGGCGGCAGATAGGTGACTTCCAGCCCAAGGCCTTCGAGCCAAGCGCAGGTGTCCAACACTGCTTTGTGCTCGTAACGGCTGGTCACCACATGCTGGCCGCCCGCCGCTTCGACGATGCCCTTGATGGCCAAGTTGTCGGACTCGGTGGCGCCGGACGTGAAGACGATCTCGCGCGGGTCTGCATGGATGAGCGCCGCAACCTGCGAGCGCGCCTGTTCCACCAGCTCTTCGGCCTCCCAGCCATAGACATGGCTTCGGGACGCCGGATTGCCGAACGTGCCCTCGGCGAGCAGGCAGGCGCTCATGCGCTCCGCCACCCGTGCATCCACCGGCGTGGTGGCGGAGTAATCCAAGTACAGGACTTTGGCGCGGGGCGTCGTGGCGCGCATTTCAGATCAGGCGCGCGTCGATGACGTCATGGTCTTGGGGGCGAGCGGCGCGCGCCACCAACGATGCGAAGGTGATGCGCTTCAGGAACAGATCGATCTGCCGCGACAGGTCTGCCCACAGATCGTGGGTGAGGCATACCTCGCCATCGTGGCAATCCCCGGCGCCGCCGCAGCGCGTCGCGTCAATGCCCTCGCCCACGGCGCTGATGATGTCTGAAACGCTCAGCTCCTCCAAGGTGGCGCCGAGTTGATAGCCACCGCCCGGCCCGCGCGCCGCCACCACCAACCCCCGCCGCTTGAGCTTGGCAAAGAGTTGTTCCAAATAAGGCTGCGAGATGCCCTGCCGCTTGGCAATGTCTGCCAGCGGCACCGGGCCCGCATCGCCATGCAAGGCCATGTCCAACACCGCCGTGACCGCATACCGGCCCTTGGTTGTGAGCCGCATTTCTACGAGTGTAGCCCGCGCAAGCCGAAGTGGAGTATGCAGGACAACACGGTGCGGCGGAAGGGCTTGAACGGGACCATCACCTTCTGGACGGCGCCAAGGAAGCCCTTGGGCGCGGAGTCAGCGCTCGAAGGCGAGTTGCGCGTACAGGAATCGGCCGCCCGGAATGTCGTAGGTGGAAGCATCGTAGCCGTTCAACGTGGCGCTCATGCTCACGGGCGGGTCGCGGTCCAACAGGTTGTTGGCACGGATGTGGCCCTGCGGATTGCGATCGATGAAGGCGCAAAAAGGCGGCCTCGCCGTTGCGATAGCAGCCGTCCAGCACCGCTTGGGCATCGAACGCGGTGATCGCGTCTTCTATTGCGTGGGAGTGGAAATTGAGCTCGACGCGGAAGTCCTCCAGCGCGGCCCAGTCAAACAGCCCCTGCGGCTGCCACGCGAGCGCGCCAGTGCGGCTGTTGGAGGTCTCCGGTTGCGGTTGATCGTTGCCGCCGGTGCGCACCGGGATCTGGCTGCCGAGCTGCGCATAGCTGCCGTCTGACGGCACGCCGGCAGCCACGCAAGCATCGATCAGGGCAAGGCTGGCGCCGCTAGCGCCGAAATCAGAACATGGATCGGCAATCACCGCATCCAAGCGCGTCCTGCCGCCGAACAGCTCCCCGATGTTGGGTGCCCGAAACCCTGCGCCCAGCTGGCTTGGAACAACAGGCTGGCCGTTGGCCGCCAACTTAGGCCCACTCTAGCGGTGTCATCGGCCCCGAACGTGTCGTAGCGAAAGTGCCGCAAGGCGATGGCCAGATCGACGGCGTTGATGCGGGCGGCCGACCTGGATGGGCTGGCAGAACCAGCGAATAGTGGCACTTCCAGTTCGCCATACCATTCGTTTGAACGGTGGCCACCAGCGGTGGGCTCGGCCGCGTTGCCGGCTGTGTCGCCTGCCGCCACCACTGGGTCCGGAGTGAATCGGCCATTCTGTTCCCGGTGCTCGAAGCCGGCGGCAAAGGCAAGCGGCCCTGCTGGCAAGTGGGCCAAATCGCCGGCGACGTTGAAAGTGAAATCGCGCAACGTCTGGTCGCTGTAGTCGCGTTGCACAAAGCCGATCCATGCCAACATCTCCGGCGTGATGGTGCCGTCGCCGCTGCCTTGGCCACCGAGCAAGTTCAAGGGTGTGCAGCCCGGAATCGCAGCGCAAGCAGCTGGCGGGCCAGCGGCCTGCAGCATCTTGCGGGCGTTGTGCGCACCGCGCTTGGTTTGGTTGGCGACGTTGCGCGACTAGACGAAGTTGGCATCCCAGTGGAACGTGCGCTCCAAGACGCTGCGTGTGCCTTGCGCGCCAAGGGCAACGTAGCGTGTGTCGACGTCTTGTTTGAAGATGCGCGGGCCACTCTCCAAGGGCCGCCGGGTGGCCCAAGCGTCTTTGCCAAGATCGAAACCGAACGGATTGTGCGGATTGTCCGCGGCGATCACGATGTCGTCGAGCACGCTGCCGCTCTCGGCGATGGAACCGGCCCAAAGGGGTTCCGGGGCCGCTTGGTTGATCGATTGGCGATTGTTCAGCAGGGCTCTGCCGTACAACCGCAAGCGTGGCGATAGGTCATGCTCCACGCGAGCGAACAGGCTCGCGCGGCGGGACGGCGTCACCACTAGATTGTAGGGCGCGTGGTTGAAGCGGTCGGCGTTGCTCCAAGGGTGGTAGTCGTCGTTCGCTCCGCAGGGGTCCACGGCGTCGTAGCGCGGCGTGCCGACCACGCCGGTATCCAGCGCGCAGTTCACGAACTGGCCGGTATTGGGGTCTGTGAAGATCACCCGACCTTGTGGCGTGAACGTGCTGCCGTGCCGAACGCCCGTGCCCGGAAAGGGCCAGCGTGTGCGCTCTTGCGCGTTGGCGCTCAAGCCGCGTTGCTCCGTGAAGTTCGCGTGCAACGAAGCGAAGGTGGCGCCGCTGCGGCCCAGGGCCAGTTCGGCGTGGCGGGTTACGCCCCCATGCTGATAGCCGCCGTTGTAGACGCTGGCACTGAAGCCTTCGACTCGCGCGGTGAAGATGTTGACGACGCCGGCGATGGCGTCCGAGCCGTAGATCGCCGAAGCGCCTTCGAGCGAGACCTCCACCCGTTCGACGATGCTGGCGGGAATGGTGTTCAAGTCCGCGGCACCCGAAACGCCGCTGCCCGATGCGCCATTGACCCAGCGCAGTCCGTCCACCAGCACGAGGACGCGCTTGGCGCCCAGATGGCGGAGATCGACCTGGGCTGTGCCCGCCGCCACGCCGCCGCCATCCGCGGGGAAGCCGAAGTTGCCACTGCTGTTGAAGCGCGTGTTGAGCGGCGAGCTGGATGCCGGCAAGCGCGCCATGATGTCGCCGAGCGACGTGAGCCCGCTGCGCTCCGTGTCCTTGGGTTGAAGGCTCAGGTGCAGGCCGTGCGCGTGGGCCGCGTCGCGGCGAATGCGCGAACCGGTCACGACGATCTCTTCGATCGGCGTTGCTGCTGGCGCACTGCTGGCGGTGCCGCCTTGCGCACAGGTAGCGAAGGCTACCGAGATCGCAATCGCCGCCGGTGTGCGGTGGATGCAAGCCACGCTACGTCCTGCGCTGGACCGGTTGCGGGAACTCAGACATGGGTGTTGGGTTCGGCGACGAGCAAGCGAGCATAAACTACGAGGCGACTCGGCGAATGGCCTCGTCCCCAACGCCGAACCGAACAACCCTCGATTGGGCATGCTCCGACCGTGCATCCGTCCCTCCGCCAGCGGCACCAAGTCCAACGCCCCGAGGGAGAAATCGCCCTAGGGTGCATGCACATCGCACTTGGCATGGCTCTTTCGCTCGGTGACAATGCCGAGCCATGGGCCAACCGAACCTCCAACGCCTTTGACCGTCGAGGAGGTCATCGAACGGCTGCGCGTGTGTCTCAGCCCGGCCCACGTTCGCTGATGCGGGCAGTCATGCCCGTTTCAAGACGTGGCCGGACAGCCACTCCGCCCGCGAACGGCGCAGTTGGGGAAGCACGGTCGACCTCGACGCCCTTGGCGCATCCCGTGCCTCGGGGGATGGTTGCCCAGAACGCACAACAAGGTCGATAGACGGCAATGCTCTCTCCAATGACGCAACGTTTGAGTTCGAGTTGCTAGGTGCGGTCGGAGCCACGTCGGGCCGAATAGGCGGCACCGATACCGATTTCGTGAAAAGGCTCTTGAACGGCCGGACAATCACGGAACTTGGCAAGACACTGAAGGCACTAACGACTTAGCGAGCGACAAGATGGCACAACAACCCGCTCCTTTCGATCCGAATAGTGCCGACACGCAGAGTGTTCGCCAATGGATGCAGGCCGGCTTGGACGGATACCTAAACGACGATATGGGCTGCTGGGCATTCCGTCCGTGTGAGCATCACATCAACGTCAGGGACGACTTAGCTGAGGACCTCCGCGCGATCTATCAGGAGTTGACACCCGACGCACAACGACGGTGGCGTTCCGCGATACGAGACATTTTGGCGATGCAGGGACCTGATCCCTCCAAAGGCAGCGCCACGCAAGTCCTCATCGACTTAGCCGCCCTAGTCCGCGCCCATGAGGTGCTCGAGGTGCTGCCGACGCTGGTGGCGAGCACTGATACGCTCCTTGATCAGGTTGTCCGGACAGCAGTTGCCTTGGCCAGCCAGACCGATGCCGCCCACGCATGCTTGGAACAAATCCGCACGTCACCATCGTTCTCCGCCGACTATGCCGGCCTCGTCTTGCTCGCGCTATGTCACGTCGATCCCGATGGTTGGCTGAACCACGTCGAGAATCTCGCCGAACCCATGAGGACCCTCGCCGGACGGTTAGCCGAGGACTCCACCGCACTCCGCTTCTATGCGCGCGGCATACTTGACGCGATTAGCCTCAGCCGCCTTCGCAGCGCGGATTTGAAACGACTTCGAAATAGTGCCGGCTCGACTTGGCTCTTAAAAGAGTGGCTCAGCGGCCCTAGTTCGCTACTCCGCTACGAACTCGGGCCGCCGGGGCCGCGCCTCTGCCTCCGGGCCGACGGGAGCAATACTTTTGGTTCCATCGAATCCGATCACCTCGTACCCGATGTCTTGATCGAACTGCATTCCAAGTGACACAACGGCCTCTTTCGGAATCAGCGTCACGTCGGCACCGGAATCGATCAACATCGAGACATTCCGTAGAGACCGGCCTGTAATCGTGTCTCGTAGTGCGACGTACGCTACGGGAGCGGGTGGGTCAAACAGGTCGCCGTCGTAAATCAACGTCCCTCGCCCTTCGTCACGCGTTTCCGAAAGTCGCGGACATCTTCGGGATTCACCAACTTGGGACTGTGGACATGCACGTTTCGTTGCACATCGAAGTTAGGAACCACCACATACCCCGTCGCGCTCTCCGGAAGACGCACTGACTCTGGCAGGCGAACCCTCCCGTCCCTGACAACGCCTTCGTAGGTTATTGTGCTCAAGAGCGACCTCCTTCGCCGTTGTTCGGCGCAAAAAAGAGTTAGGTTGCTGAAAGGATTTCCCTTGACGCCTGCTTCCGCCAGTGACCCGCAGTCACCTAACCCTCTTTACCCAGCAGTCTAACCGGCCAATCCCCGTCCGTTGCGGCTTGTGCCGGTGATTGCGCCAGACGCGGCGACTGCGCGAGTGAGGGTCAATCTACCGAATGCCCGCCCTCAGACGCTCCCTCCGCGCGCTCGGCCAGTTCGTCCACGTGGGTGAGGATGCCGCGCAGCATGCCGAGTTCCGTCTCGTCCAGGGCGGCGCGGGCGAATAGGCGGCGTAGGCGCGTCATGGCTTGGCGCGGGGCGCTGTCCTTGAGGAAGTCGATGCGCTGCAGGGTGGCTTCCAAGTGCGCGTGGAAGCCCTCCACCGCCGCTACGGTGGCCAAACGGCGGTCTGGCGTGAACTCGGGCGCGGCGCCGCCGGTGGCTTTGAACAGTTCGTAGCACACCACCTGCACCGCCATCGCGAGATTCAGCGAGGGATAGCCGGGATGGGATGGAATCACGATGTGTTGATTGCAGCGCTGCAGCTCCGCGTTGGTGAGGCCGCTGGCCTCGCGCCCGAACAAAATCGCGACTGGCGTGCCGGCGCCGGCCTCGGCAAGCTGCTGCGCCGCCACCGCCAAGTCTGTGCGCGGCCAAGGAATGCGCCGAGCGCGAGCGCTGGTGCCCAGCACCGCGGCACAGTCGCCGATGGCGTCTTCCAAGGAGTCCACCACGGTCGCGTTCGCCACCACATCCACCGCCTGCGCCGCCCGCCAGTCTGCTTGCGGGTCTGGGAACCGCGCGGGGCGCACGAGATGCAGCGACGTGAAGCCCATCGTCTTCATGGCGCGCGCCGCGGCGCCGATGTTGCCCGGGTGGCTCGGTTCGACGAGGACGATGCGAACGGCGTGCATGGTTGGCGGCCTAGCGAGACAGGTGCTTGGGTGATGTAGCATAGCCTTGCCCTCCGCCAGCAAGCCCCCGGAACTCCCGAACCTCCAATCCATGCATCCCATGGTCAACATTGCCGTGCGCGCGGCACGGCGCGGGGGGCGCATCATCACGCAAGCCATGGACCGCGTCGGCACCTTGGAGCGGGAAGAGAAGACACCGCGGGACTTCGTCTCCAAAGTGGACCGCGATGCCGAAGACGCCATCATCGACACCATCATGCGCGCGTATCCAGACCACGGCGTGCAAGGCGAGGAACGCGGCAGCGCCAATGCGGACGCGGAACACGTCTGGGTGATCGACCCGTTGGACGGCACCACCAACTTCCTCGCCGGCATTCCCCATTTCTGCGTCTCCATCGCCGTGCGCACCGGCTCGACGCTGTTGCACGGCGTCGTCTTCGACCCGGTGCGCAACGAGCTTTTCTCCGCCACGCGGGGGGCGGGCGCCCGCCTGAACGATGAGCGCATCCGTGTCTCTGGTGACACCGATTTGGCGCACGCCGTGGTGGCCACCGGCATGCCCTACGGCTGCGTCGATGAGCACTTGGACACCTATCTCGACATTCAACGCGCCCTGCACCACTCGTGCCAAGCGTTGCGACGCATGGGCGCCGCGGCGTTGGACTTGGCGTATGTCGCGGCCGGGCGCACCGACGCCTTCATGCAAACTGGGCTGCAGCCTTGGGACATGGCAGCCGGCACCGTGATCGTGCGCGAAGCCGGCGGCTTCGTCGGCGACATGGCCGGCGGCGACCGCTTCATGGAGACGGGCAACTTGGTGGCCGCGAACCCGAGGAACTTCCGCGCGCTCATGAAGGTTGTTCGCGCCGCGGCGCGCGACAACGGCAACGCCACGCTGATGCGCGGTTGACATCGTCGCAGCCGTCGCCACCGAGCCGCGCCATTGGCCGCCTATCCGCCGAGGACGCCTTCGGACGGAGCGGGCAACAACGGGCGCTCGCGCCACGCCGTCGTTTCAAGATCGCGGGGGCACTGTCGCTTCCCGCCCCGCGGCCGGGCCGCGCCACGCCACCGCTAAGGCACCTCTTCGGCTGCCTCCTTCTCTGGCAGCACAAGGTCTTCCTTCGTCACCCGCATGGCGAGCAACATGCTGGCGGAAACGTAGATCGACGAGTACGTCCCCACGACCACGCCGATGGTGAGCGCCGTGGCGAAACCGCGGATCTGCTCGCCCCCAGCCAACAACAAGGCGACTAACACCAGCAAGGTGGTGAGCGAGGTGACCAAGGTGCGCCCCAAGGTTTCGTTCAAAGATCGGTTCACGATGTCCACCGGCTTGCCGCGCCGCACGATGCGGAAGTTCTCGCGGATGCGGTCTGACACGACGATGGTGTCGTTCAAGGAATAGCCGATCACGGCCAGCACCGCGGCCAGCTCCGCCAAGTTGAACGTCCAGCGGAACACCGCAAAAGCGCCCAGCGTCACCACCACGTCGTGGGCAAGCGCCGCCACCGCGCCGACCGCGAACTTGCCGGTGAAGCGAAACATGATGTAGACCATCACCGCGCCAAGCGCCACGAGCATGGCGATGCCGCCCTGCTCCGTCAGCTCCTCGCCCACGGACGGCCCCACCACCTCGGAGCGCCGCAACGCCACGCCGGGTTGCGTCGCTGCCAAAGCCGCCATGATCCGGTCGCCAACGGTGGATTGATCCCTGCCCGCCTGCGGCGGCACGCGGATGAGCACTTCGTTCTGGGCGCCAAAGTTCTGCGCCACCGCGTTGTCGAAGCCGGCGCCGGCGAGCGCCTCGCGCACCGACGGCAGATCGGCCGCCTCGGCAAAGCCCACCTCGACCAACGCGCCGCCGGTGAAATCCAACCCCCGGTTCAGACCCGCAAAGGCCACGGCAAGCACGGACGCTGCCAGCAGCACGGCCGATATGGCGGCCGCTATGCGGCGGGCGCCCATGAAATTGAAGTTGGTTGCGGGCACCGGGCTTCCTAGATGGCGAGGGCCGCCACGCGGCGGCGCCCGTAGATGAGGTTCACCACGGCGCGGGAGCCCATGATGGCAGTGAACATGGACGTGACGATGCCGATGGCCAAGGTGACGGCGAAGCCCGCGACCGGGCCGGTGCCGATGGAGAGCAGGATGAGCGCCACGAACAGCGTGGTGACGTTGGCGTCCAGAATCGTCAAGAAGGCGCGGTCATATCCCGCTTGGATGGCGCGTTGCGGCGGCAGGCGATTCAGTTCCTCGCGGATGCGCGAAAAGATCAGCACGTTGGCGTCCACGGCCATGCCGACGGTGAGCACGATGCCGGCGATGCCCGGCAACGTCAGCGTGGCGCCGAGCAGCGACATCACCGCCACCAAGATGACCAAGTTGAGGGTGAGCGCCAAGTCTGCGACGAGGCCGAACACCTTGTAGTAAAGCGGCATGAACAGCAGCACCAGCGCGAAGCCGGCCACCACCGAATACATGCCGCGTTCGATGTTCTCTTCGCCAAGCGACGCCCCCACAGTGCGCTCCTCGACGATGCGCATGGGCGCGGCCAACGCGCCGGCGCGCAGCAACAGCGCCAGTTCCTGCGCTTCCCGCGCCGACAGGCCGGTGATGCGGAAGGAATAGCCGAGCGCGGCCTGAATCGTCGCCACGCTGATGAGCCGCCGGTCGTTGCGCAACACCACGCTGCCGTCCGCCTGCTTCACGGGTTGCTGCTCCACGAAGACGATAGCCATGGAATGGCCGATGTTCGGCGCCGTGGCGTCGTGCATGCGCTCGCCGCCGATGCTGTCCAAGGTGATGTTCACCTGCGGCAGGGACGTTTGCGGGTCGTACCCCTGCACGGCGTTGGTCACCCGGTCTCCGGTGACGATGATGCTGCGCTGAATGCGCCGGGTGCGCCCCTCGTAGGGCATCTCCTCCAATTCGGACGGGCGGTCGTCTGCCTTCGCCGCCAAGTGGAACTCCAAGTTGGCGAACTTATCCAGAATGCGCTTCGCCTCCGAAGCGTCCTGCACGCCGGGCAGGTCCACGACGATGCGGTCGCGCCCCAAGCGCTGCACCAGCGGCTCGGACACGCCAATCTCATCCACGCGATTGCGCAGGCTCACCATGTTCTGCGCGATGGCGTAGTCCTCAATCTCCTCCACTTGCGCCGCATCCACTTCAACGACGGCGCCTGGGCGGCCATCCACCTCGGCGGCAGCGGTGACATAGTTCGGCGCCGCGTAATCCTCCTTCAGGAGCGCGAGGGCCGCGTCCCGGTCTGTGGCGTCGTTGAAGCCGATGCGGATGGCGCCTTCGCGCACCATCCCGCCAGCGCGGACGTAACGCAGCCGCGCCTCGCGCAACCGCGCCCGGATGTTGTCCGCCTCGTCCTCAAGGCGTTTGCCAACGGCGCTGTCGACATCCACCTCCAACACGAAGTGGATGCCGCCAGAGAGGTCCAGCCCCTTCGCCATCGGCTTGCCGCCGATGCCATCCAGCCACGCCGGCGTCGTGGAAGCGAGGTTCAGGGCGATGACGAAGCCGCGCACCTCTCCGGCTGGGTTCAGCGCCGCGTCGAGGGCGGCGCGGCCACGCAACTGATCGTCATTCGACGCCACGCGCAGCAATGCGCCGCGGCCGGTGAGCTCCGCGCCCACCACGGCAACGCCGGCGGCGTCCAGCGTGGCTGCCGCTTCCGCGAGGAACGCATCGTCCACGGGGCGCGTGGCGTTGTCTGCCGAAACTTGCAGGGCGTAATCTGGCGGGTACAGGTTCGGCACCGCATAGAGCAACCCCAACGCCACGATGCCCGCAATGAGGGCATAGCGCCACAGGGGGTAGCGGTTGAGCGGCCCGCGAGCGGCTTGCTGGGCGCCAAACAGGTTGGCGCCCACGACGCCGCGGTCAGCCATCGCCCGAAGGCTGCGTCTGGGCCTCGTCCTCTTTGGCGTCTTGGCCGGCTTTGCCGCGCCGGCCGCCCTTGTCGCTCTTGTCCTCGAGAGCGCGCAAGGTGCCCTTCGGCAGGGTCGCGCTGATGGCCTGCTTCTGCACGCGCAGTTCGACGTCCCGCCCCACCTTCACCTTCACGAAGTCGTCCTCAACCTTGGTGAGCGTGCCGACCACGCCGCCGGAAGTGACCACTTCGTCGCCTTTCGCCAACCCCCCCATGAGCGCCTGATGTGCTTTGCGGCGCTTGCTCTGCGGGCGCCAGAGCAGGAAATAGAAGATCGCGATGAAGGCGCCGATGAGGAGGAAATCCATCGGAAACATGCCCCCACCGCCACCGGTTCCCGCGGCATGCGCCGCCGTATCAAGAAAGTTCACAGCGTTTCGTTCCAGCCGTTGGCGAGGGATTCGACGAGGGTGGCCAATGTACCCCGTTCGATGGCCTCGCGCAATTGCGCTAGCAAGGCGTGGTAGTAGTGCAGGTTGTGCGTGGTGGTGAGGATGGCGCCCAGCATCTCGCCGCACTTGTCCAGATGGTGCAGGTAGGCGCGCGAGAAGCGCTGGCACGTCGGGCACGCGCAATTCGCGTCAATGGGTTCGTCCGCCTCTTTGTGCCGCGCGTTGCGCAACTTCACGATGCCCTGCGAGGTGAAGGCGTAGCCGTTGCGGGCGTTGCGCGTCGGCAACACGCAGTCGAACATGTCGATGCCGAGGGCCACCCCGCGCACGATGTCCACCGGCGCGCCCACGCCCATCAGGTAGCGTGGCGCCGCGGCCGGCATGACCGGGGCGACGCCGGCCAGCACGGCGTTCATTTCCGCCTTTGGCTCACCCACTGAGAGCCCGCCCACTGCGTAGCCCTGAAAGCCGATGTCGGTCAGCGCGGCCACGCTCTCGGCGCGCAGGTCATCGAACATGCCGCCCTGCACGATGCCAAAGAGCGTGCCCGGGCCATCGCCGTGGGCGGCGTGGCTGCGCTGCGCCCAACGCATGGAGCGGCGCATGGCGGCCTCGGCCTCAGGCCGCGTCGCCGGATACGGAGCACATTCGTCGAACGCCATCACGATGTCGGTGCCCAAGTTGCGCTGCACCTCGATGGAGCGCTCCGGCGAGAGGAACACCGGGCTGCCGTCCACCGGCGAGCGGAACGCCACGCCTTCCTCCGTCACCTTGCGCAGCGCGGCCAAGCTGAATACCTGAAAACCGCCGGAATCCGTGAGGATGGCCCCCGGCCACTGCATGAATCGATGCAGCCCGCCGAGGCGCCGCACGGCGGCATCCCCCGGGCGCGCCATGAGGTGGAAGGCGTTGCCGAGCAGGATGCGCGTGCCGGCCGCCTGCAATGCCTCCGGCGTCATCGCCTTCACGGTGCCGTAGGTGCCGCAGGGCATGAACACCGGCGTCTCCACCACGCCGTGGCGCGTGACGAGCCGGCCGCGGCGCGCCGCGCCATCGGTGGCAAGCACCTTGAACGAGAACGGCGGCGTGGCGTGGGCATCATTGGCGCCGAACGCCGCGGCGTCGGTGCTTGGCCTAGCTTGGGCGCTGCGCTCCATCAGGGCGCTGCGCCTGCCGCCGGCGCACGCTCGCAGAACATGGCGTCTCCATAGCTGTAGAAGCGGTATTCCTCCGCCACCGCCGCGGCATACGCGCCGAGCGTGCGTTCATGGCCGGCGAACGCCGCCACCAGCGCAAGCAGCGTGGACTCGGGCAGATGGAAGTTCGTCACCAAGGCGTCCACCACTTTGAAGCGATAACCGGGTGCGATGAAGAGCGTGGTTTCCCCGCCCCCCGCGGCCACCTGGCCATCGTCCGCCGCGGCAGACTCCAAGGCCCGCGCCACGGTGGTGCCGACGGCCACCACGCGGCCCCGACGTCCATTCACCGCTTGCGCCGCTGCGTCCGGCACGGCATAGCGCTCCGCGTGCAGCTTGACGTCAGACAGGTTCTCGCCACGCAGCGGTTGGAACGTGCCGGCGCCGACATGCAAGGTGATGCGCGCCACCACCACTCCGGCTGCGGCAATCGCATCGAGGAGCGGCATGTCGAAGTGCAGCCCTGCCGTCGGCGCCGCCACGGCGCCTGGGTGCTCGGCATAGACGGTCTGGTAGCGCACCGCATCGGCGCCATTGGCGGCGCGGCGGATGTAAGGCGGCAGCGGCGTTTCGCCATGCGCCGCCATGAAATCCAGCACGGGCCGCGGGAAGCGCAGCCGGTAGAACTCCCCTGCGCGACCGAGCACCCCCACCTCCTCGCCGCCGATGACCAAGTGGCGGCCTAGCTTAAGCGGCTTGCTGGCGCGGACTTGGCAAAGCGCCTCGCACTCGGCTTCCAAGCGCTCGAAGAACACTTCGGCGCGTCCACCCGAGTCCTTCCGCGCCGCCATGCGCGCCTTCACCACCGCGGTGTCGTTGAGCACCAACACATCGCCGCGGCGGAGCAGCGCCGGCAGTTCCTTGAACGCGCGGTGGGTGAGCGCGTCCACGCCGACTTCGAGCAACCGGCTAGCACTGCGCTCCGCCAACGGCGCCTGCGCGATCAAGCGCCGCGGCAGGCGGTAGCGAAAATCTCGGCGCGCCAAGGGCATGGATGAAGGGACGAACGCTTGGGTTCCGCGCATTGTAGCGATGGGTAGACGGGCGCGAGCCGCCACCCCCTCAACCAAGGCGGATGCCGCATCGAAGGCTCGCCTTGTCCGGGCCACACAGCACCCAGATTCCGTTGCCCGCCAACGCGCTGCGCATGCGCACCGCTCATAGCTCGATCACATGCTCGACGCCGTGGGCTGCGAACAAGTCCTCCAAGTCGTCAATGGCGAGCCCGCACAATGCCGCCGCACGGCGGTGCGAGATGCATCCCTCTTCCAGCGCCGCGGCCAGCAACTCGACAAAGGGCTTCGAGAACAGCGCCGGCAACTCGCGAGGCGCCGCTTCGTGACCGTTGTTGCGAAGGGCGCTCTCCGGAATCGCTCGCGCCCGCGCCTTGGTCAATCGCCGCAGCGCCGCCAAGCGCCACCTCAGCGCAGACGACGTAACGTGCAACTCGTCCGCGACCGCGTTCAGGCGTGCCACCAGCACTTCGGTGGTGAGCGCTGCGCAGTTGTCGAAGTCGCCCAAGACGGAAGAAGGCATCAGCACCGCCGCGGCGAAGCTGTTCGCAAGCTGCTCGACGCGATCGCCGCCGAAGTCGCTGGCGTCCTCGACATGTGCGGGCGGCATCGCCTCCCACGTGAGGATGTGGAACAACTCATGCGCAAGGTCGAAGTGCCGGCGCCCAGGCACCTCGCTTCGCGCGATGAGAACGGCGTCCAGCTCCGGCAAGCGACAAGCGGCGCCGGAGATGCCCTCCTGCGCATCCACCATCAGCACGAGGATGCCGAGTTCCGCTTCCATCGCGGACGCAAGCCGCAACGCGGGCACCGATCCGAGGTCTAGCTCGGCAACGAACCGTTCGCCGGCGTCCATCGCATCCTCGAAACTCGACGCCTTGGTCAAACCCAGCGCCCTGCGCATCAGCGGCGCTTGCAACCCAGTGTCCGCCGCCAACGCCCGATACGCGCCAATCCACTGTCCCGCATCCTGCTCGTATGCCCGGAGCTGTTCCGGCGCCACGCCGTTCTGCCGCCATGAGAATCGGCCTTCTCCATCCAGACGGAACGGATCGGTGAAGTAATCCAACTCAATGCCCAGCTTCTCCACGGCAACGACGAGCTCCGCGGCCGCCAGGCGGCGCACGCCTGTTTCCAATGCGGAGACGGTCTGCCGATCTTTGAATCCGAAGATGCCCGCAAGCGCATCCTGCGAGAGGCCGCGCCGCTGCCTCAAAGCCTTGATCCGCGCCCCCATCGTGTTCGCCATCGCATCCTGCCCTGCTTGCCCATCAATTCTTGCGTTTAGAAATTTGCAAGAACTTCCTGCTATTCGTAGTTTGCGGTTCCATCGGCTTCGAATCAAGATCGCCGATCGGCGGCTGCGAGTCGGCGAGGGCGGTTTCCGACACTGCTTGGCGCGGCGTTTGAGTTGTGGTATCAGAATCTACGCGCCTGATAAGCGTTGGAGGAGCCATGCGTGTTGGCGCGACGCTCGCAGAGGCGGGACGAAGGGAACCCCGTTCTGCGCATCTGATGCGGCGCCGCCGCGGCGCTCCGCGACCTGTCGGCGTGACCGATGGCCTGTGCCTTGTCGCCATCCGCCGACGAACGCCAGCCGGCACCACCCCGCAACCGCCCTGCCCGCAACTCACCGAACGCCTTGCCGAGGCGTTGCGCCCGCATCGATGACGACCACCGGCGCCCCGCACTTCGCCGCCGGCAAGGGGTCGCCGCCACAGTCGCTTGCGACGCCGCGCAGCGCCCGCTCCGGGGGGCAAGCGCGGCCACAAGCCGATGCGCCAACCCGAGTCGGGTTCCTGATGGCGCCGGACTACACAATGATCACGCTGGCCACGGCAATCGCAGTGCTGCGCATGGCCAATCGGCAGAGCGGCCGGGAACTGTACCGCTGGCAGTGCGTCACCCTGGACGGCCATCCGACGCCGTCGAGCGACGGCCTCCGCCTCGTCCCGGACTGCGCGGCGGACGCCTTGGGCGCCGTGGACTTCCTCTTCGTCTGCGGCGGCTATCACCCCGAACGCCACTGCGTGCCGCCGTTCTTGGCAACCCTGCGCCGTTTCGCCAAACGCCGCGCCAACCTCGGCGCACTGTGTACCGGCTCGCACTACTTGGCAGCGGCCGGCCTCCTCGACGGCTATCGCTGCGCCATCCACTGGGAAAACGCAGACAGCCTGCGCGCGCAATTTCCCACCGTGCAGGTGTCTTCGTCCCTGTTCGTCATGGATCGGGATCGCTACACCTGTTCCGGCGGCGTCAGCTCCATCGACCTGATGTTGAATCTCGTGGCCGGCGCCCACGGGCGGACGCTGGCGCGGGACATCTCCGAGCAGTTCATCGTGGATCGCATGCGCACCGGGCAAGATCCGCAGCGAGCGCCCTTGCACCAGCTCATGGAGGCGCGCAACCAGCCGAAGCTCATGGAAGCCGTCACCCTGATGGAAGCCAACATCGACGAGCCGCTGGCGATGACCGAGGTGGCAGCCTTGGCCGGCGTCTCCCGGCGCCAGCTGCAGCGCCTGTTCCACCGCTATCTGCACTGCGCCCCGACGCGCCACTATCTGGACTTGCGCTTGGAACGCGGGCGGCTCCTGCTCTTGCAGACCGGCTTTCCGCTCGCCGACGTGGCGGCGCGCTGCGGCTTTTCGAGCGTGCGGCTCTTCAGCAAACGTTACTTGCAAAAGTATGGCCGGCATCCCCGCCAAGAGCGCCGGGACGAGGCCTGAACGGGCGCGTCCCCCGGTGCCGCGCCACGCCGGCGAACAGCCGTTTGGACGACTGCGCCGACAGCGCCTCCGCGCGTGTCCCTTTTAGGAGGGTTTGAGTCCCGTTCCATGCCTGCCCGCGGCGTTCGCGTTCGGCTAATCTCGCCGCGCTCAGCCACGATTACAGCGCCATGTCAGGATCGTCGCGTCCCCGTCGCCAGCCACGCTCCCGCCCGGCGCGACGCTACGCCCAGGGCGCGGCACGGTTGGCGCTTGCGGCGCCCGGCGTGGCGCCCCGAGCGGCCGGCAGCCGTCATGCTTCGCCCCACGCCGTGGGGCCTTGTTCATCATTTGTTCGTCAAGGGCGCGCGGCGTTGCCGCGTCATCCCAACAGAGGGTTCGTCCATGTCCAACACCATCGAGCGCAGTGATCTGCGCCAATGCGCCAGCGTCGATCAATCAGATCGGCGCGTGCCCATCAACCTGCGCCAATCCGGCCCCACGCGGGTGGAGATGCTGATCTCCACCCGCGTGCGCAAATCGCCGTACTGGCATCTCTCCCTTGAGGCCGGCTGTTGGCGCGCCACCGTGTACAACCGCACGTATCACCCACGCGGCTATGTGCGTCCCGAAGACGGCGGCGCGATGGTGGAGTACGACGCGCTGGTGAATGACGTGACACTGTGGAACGTCGCAGTGGAGCGGCAAATCCAAGTGAAGGGGCCAGACGCCGAGCGCTTCGTCAACCACGTCATCACCCGCGACGCCACCGCCATCCGCCCGATGCGCGCCAAGTACGTCATCCTCTGCAACGAAGCCGGCGGGGTGCTGAACGATCCGGTGCTGCTGCGCGTCGCCGAAGACGAGTTTTGGTTCTCGCTGGCAGACAGCGACTTGGAGTTGTGGCTGCGCGGCGTCAACGTCGGCTTGCGCCATGACGTGAGCATCGCCGAGATCGACGTGTCCCCCGTGCAGGTGCAAGGCCCCAAGTCTGAAGCGCTGCTGGTGGACTTGTTCGGTGAGCAGGTGCGCGACCTGCCCTACTACGGCTTGCTCGCCGGCCAAGTGGCCGGGCGCGACGTGATCGTCTCGCAAACAGGCTTCACCGGCGAGAAGGGCTACGAGATTTACTTGAAGGACGCCACCCGCCACGCGGAAGACATGTGGTACGCGCTGTTGGAGGCGGGCAAGCCGCACAACCTCCGGGTGATTGCCCCAGCGCACCATCGCCGCATCGCCGCCGGCATCCTCTCTTGGGGGCAGGATTTAGACCAAGAGACGCTGCCGTTCCAATGCAACTTGGGCTACCAGGTGCCGCGGCGCAAACAAGCGGACTACATCGGCAAAGCAGCGCTGGAGGCCGCGCGCGAGCAAATCGAGGCGGACAACCCGCCGTTTCGGAACGTCTTGGTTGGCCTCGTCTTCGGCGGCCAGCCAGTGACGGACTACGCCAATGACTTCTGGCTCGTGAGGGGCGCGGACGGCGGCGACGCGGTGGGTTACGTCACCTCGCCTTGGTTCTCGCCGGAGCTGGAAACCAACATCGCGCTCGCCTACGTGCCTTGGGCCCTGCGCGCCATCGGCACACGGCTCACTGTGGCACTGCCAGCCTGTTACCGTGGCCCCGAAGATGGCGAGGCCGTGGCCGCGGAAGTGGTGGACGTGCCCTTCCGCCCCTCCGTGAACCCAAACAGCCGCGAGACGGCGCGAGCGCACGGCCGCGATCATGTGGACTAAGCCGCTGGCCGCGCCGGCACCCCAGGCGCCCGCCGCGCCCGTGGCCGTGTCGCACCGAGCGACCGCTGCCAACGCGCCGCGCTGCGGGATCCGCCAGCGCCTCGCTGAGGGCGCCTCCATCGAGCTCGCGCCGCGACAACTCGCCGACGCCCATGCGCTGGCGGAGCGTCTGCGCCCCGGCACGGACGTCTACGTTCCGTTCCCGCCCAAAGCGGATTGGCGCGACAGCGTCGCCGCGTGTCGCCGCTTGCTGCAAGCGCACTTGCGGCCTGTGCCGCATCTCACGGCGCGAGACATTGCGAGCGAGCGAGACTTGGACGAGCGCTTGGCGCAACTCTCGGCAGCCGGCGTGGACGCGCTGTTGCTGATCGCCGGAGACCGTGCGCACCCGGCCGGGCCGTTCCAAGACAGCCTCGCCGTCTTGGATTCTGGCCGCCTAGCCGCCCACGGTTTTGCCCGCCTATGCTGCGCCGCCCACCCAGAGCGCCATGTCCACGCGGATGCGGACACCCTGCGCGCGGCGCTCGAACGCAAGTTGGCGTATGCGCGGCAGACCAACACCGAGCTCACGCTGGTCACGCAGTTCGCCTTCGCGCCGGCGCCCATCCTCGATTGGCTGAACCATCTCGAAGCGTCGGACGCTGCCGTGTCCGTGCGGGTGGGGCTGCCGGCGCCGGCGCGCTTGCGCACCCTAATCAAGTTCGCCGCCCGTTGCGGCATCGGCGCCTCCACAAAGGCGCTGACCCAGCGCCCCGGCGTGGTGCGGCTGCTCGGCGCGTGGTCTCCGGACCGCTTGATGGATGCGTTGGTGGAACATTTGGCGCAAACGCCTGCCAGCACACTCGCCGGCATCCACCTGTTTCCCTTTGGCGGCTTGGCAAGCGCCAGCGAATGGCTGCGACGCCAAGCCGCGCTCGACGGCCAAGGCACCGACGAGCGAATGGCCAACGCACATGCTTCCCCCAGCATTGCCGCCACCCGCGACGCGCCAGCGTTGGCGCCTGAGCGGCTGCTCGACCCGTCCACGACCAGCGACGGCGACATCGCTGCCAGCGTGCCGCTGCGCCCCATCGAGAGCTTGGCCCGAGAACGTTTCGGCACCGTGGCCGACGCCCTCATTCCTTACGGGCACCACAAGGCGAAGCTGCCGCTCGAAGCGCTCAGCGCCGCCAAGGAACGCTCAAACGGCAAGCTCGTGCTGGTCACGGCGATTTCACCCACGCCTGCTGGCGAGGGCAAGACCACCACCAGCATCGGCTTGGTCGATGCGTTGAATCGCTTGGGCGCCAATGCGGTGGCCTGCCTGCGGGAACCCTCCCTCGGCCCTTGCTTCGGCATGAAGGGGGGCGCCACCGGCGGCGGTTGGTCGCAAATTGCCCCGATGGCGGACATCAACCTGCACTTCAATGGCGACCTGCACGCCGTGACGGCCGCCCATAACCTGCTGGCGACGCTGCTGAACAACCATCTGCATTGGGGCAACGCCCAAGGCATCGACCTCGCCGCAGCGACTTGGCGGCGCGTCCTCGACCTTAATGACCGCGCCCTGCGCGACTTGGAGTTGCCGGTTGGGCGCGGGCAAACGCGGCGCACCGGCTTCGACATCACCGCGGCTTCCGAGGTGATGGCCGTGTTGTGCCTCGCGCAAGACCTGCAAGACCTGGAGCGACGCTTGGGCCAGATCGTCGTCGCCCGGCGCACCGATGGCAGCGCGGTCACCGCCCAAGACTTGGACGCCGCCGGCGCCCTGACGGCGCTCCTGCGCGACGCCCTGCAGCCAAACCTCGTGCAAACCTTGGCCGGCAACCCGGCCTTCGTGCATGGCGGCCCATTCGCCAACATCGCCCACGGCTGCAACACCGTGGCGGCCACGCGGGCGGCGCTGGCGCTCTCAGACATCGTGGTCACCGAAGCCGGCTTCGGGGCAGACCTTGGGGCCGAGAAGTTCCTGAACATCAAGTGCCGACAAAGCGGCCTGTGGCCACATGCCGCGGTGCTGGTTTGCACGGTGCGCGCCCTCAAGCTGCACGGCGGCGTGGCCTTGGAGGACTTGGCCACTCCGAACGTCGCCGCAGTGCAGGCCGGGGCGCCGAACCTCGCCCGCCACATCGCCAATCTCAAGCGCTTCGGGTTGACACCGTTGGTGGCCATCAACCGTTTCCCGTCCGATGCCGCAGACGAGCTGGCCGCCATCGAGGCCATCGCCCAAGCACACGGCGCCAAGGCCATCGCCGCGACCCATTGGCGAGACGGCGGCGCCGGCGCGGAAGACTTGGCGCACGGCGTGCTGGACGAATTGGCGGCAGACGCCCCGCGCGCGAACTTGCTGTATCCGAACGACATGGCCCTTGCCGACAAGCTGAACACCGTCGCCACGGCGCTCTATGGCGCTGCCGGCATCGACCTGACGCCCGCGGCGCAGCGCCATCTCGCCGAGTTCGAGGCATTGGGCTACGGCCACCTGCCGGTGTGCGTGGCGAAAACGCAGTACAGCTTCTCTGCGGACGCCAAGGCCCGCGGCGCACCCTCCGGCCATGTGCTGCCGGTGCGGGAAGCGCGGCTGTGCGCCGGCGCCGGCTTCGTCGTCGCCATCTGCGGCAACATCATGACGATGCCTGGCCTGCCACGCCGCCCCGCGGCGCATGACATCGGCGTCGCTGCCGATGGGCGCGTTGTTGGCCTGTGACCGGCGCCGCCAGCGCGTGGCGGGCGTGGCGCCGCTGGCGTTGAGGCAGCATCGCCCAGCACATCCCGGGCTGAGGGAGTGGGCGTCGCCGCTGGCCAAGGAAGCGCGATGAGCCAGACTGCACGCGTCGTAGTGATCGGCGGCGGCGTGGTCGGCGTTGCCACGCTCTACCACCTGGCCAAGAAGGGCTGGACGGACGTGACGCTGTTGGAGCGCAAAGAGCTCACGTCCGGCTCGACGTGGCATGCCGCCGGCCTGTTGCCGCTCTTCAACATGAGCTATTCCGTCGGGCAGCTCCACAAGCACTCGGTGCGCCTCTATGGCGAACTCCAAGCCGAAACGGGGCAAGACGTGGGCCTCAGGCGCGTCGGCAACATTCGCCTCGCCATGACGCAAGACCGCATGGACGAGTATCGGCAGTACGCCGGCGTCGCCCGCACCATCGGCGTGGACGTGGAGTTCCTGACGCCGGAACAGGTGCAGGACATCTGGCCGCTGGCCGTGACCGACGGCCTCCTCGGCGCCATTCGCCACCCCGAGGACGGCTACGTGCAGCCGGCAGACCTCACCCAAGCCTTGGCGCGCGGCGCCCGGGCGCGGGGCGCGTCCATCCAGCGGCAAACCTGCGTCACCGGCATCGAACGCGCGCCGGGCGGCGAGTGGCGCGTGCGCACGACCCAAGGCGACATCCTTTGCGAGCATCTGGTGTGCGCGACCGGCAACTTCGCCCGCCGCACGGGAGCGATGCTGGGGCTGGACGTTCCGGTGCTGCCGGTGCAGCACCAATACCTCGTCACCGAGCCGCACCCAGACCTCGTGGTGCGGCGCGAGCGTGGCTTGCCGGAGCTCGGCGTGCTGCGCGAATCCGACGGCTCTTGGTACATGCGCGAAGAGGCCGGCGGCCTATTGCTCGGCCCCTACGAACACGGCGCGCCGGCCTGCTACCTGGACGGCCCAGACCCAGATAGTGAGTACGAGCTGTTCGACACCGACATCGACCGCTTGGCGCCGCACATCGAGTCCGCCATCCACCGGGTGCCGACATTCGCCGAGCTTGGCGTCAAGCAGGCGTTCAACGGCGCCATTGCCTACACGCCAGACGGCAGCCCCATCGTCGGCCCCGCGTGGGGCTTGCCAAACGTTTGGCTGAACGAGGGCCACAGCTTCGGCATCACCGCCGCCGGCGGCGCCGGCTGGCAGCTCGCCGAGTGGATTGTGGAGGGCGAGCCCACCATCGACATGTTGGGTGTAGACCCGCGGCGCTTCGGCCCCTACGCGACCGGCGCTTATCTCAAGGCGAAGAACGAGGAGGCATACGCCAACGTCTTCACCGTGCATTACCCGGATGAGGAGCGCCCCGCAGGTCGGCCGCTGCGCACCGCGCCCTGCCACGAGCGCATGCGCGCGCAGGGCGCGGTGTTTGGCCAGAAGTTCGGCTGGGAGCGGCCGAATTGGTTCGCGCCGGCCGGCGTCGCCCAAGAGGACCACTGGTCTTTCCGGCGCTCCGAGTGGTTCGAGCCTGTCGGCGCGGAGTGCCGCAACGTGCGCGACAACGTGGGGTTGCTCGACATGACGGCGTTCGCCAAGGCGCGCTTGAGCGGGCCGGGCGCCGCAGCCTTCTTGGATCATTTGGTTGCCAACCGGCTGCCCCGCGTCGGGCGCATTGGCTTGTGCCACGCCTTGGCCGCGCGCGGCGGCGCCCACTCCGAGTTCACCATCCATCGCGAGGCGCCGGATCGCTTCTACCTCGTCTCCGCCGGCGCCCTGCACCGCTTGGATCACGATTTCGTGGCGCGCCAACTGCCCACCGACGGCAGCGTGCGCTTCGACGACCTCACCAACGCGATGGGGGTGTTGGTGATCGCCGGCCCGAAGGCGCGCACCCTGCTCAGCCGCGTCTCGGATGCGGACGTGTCCAACGCCGCCTTCCCTTGGCTCACCGGGCGCAACGTCAACATCGGCATGGCGGCGGCGAAGCTGTTGCGGCTCAACTTCGTCGGCGAGCTGGGCTGGGAGATTCACCATCCCATCGAATGCCAGAACGCGATCTTCGATGCCTTGGCAGAGGCGGGGCGTGACCTTGGCCTCGCCCCGTTCGGCATCCGCGCCATGGATTCGCTGCGCATCGAGAAGTCCTACCGCATGGTCGGGGCGGAGCTCTCCATCGAATACGCCGCGCTGGAATCCGGCCTCGAGCGCTTCGTGCGGCTCGACAAGGGGGACTTCGCCGGCCGCAACGGGCTGTTGGCCTGGCAACAGCGGGGCTTCGCCAACGCCTTCGTCACCTTGGCCGTGGACAGCCCGCCCAACACAGACCCGCTCGGCAACAACCCAATCTACCTAGGCGGCGAACTGGTCGGGCGCTCCACCAGCGGCAACTACGGCTTTCGGCTGCAGCAATCCTTAGCCTTGGCGATGGTGCGCCCGGAGTTGGCGACGGTGGGCACGCGGCTCGACATCGAGGTGCTGGGCGAACGCTGCCCCGCGCAGGTGATCGAGGAAAGCCCCTGGGACCCGGCCAACGAACGGCTGCGCGCCTGACCTCAAACGCGCGGCCATGCCCGCCGGCAAAATGGGGACATTTCTGCTTGCGTTGACATGCAGAGAGGGGCCGTTGCGACCTTGCGCTAGGATTAGGCGCTACGACTGAGCTTGTATCCGGCAGCAACGAGGAGACGCGATGACCTGCCGCCCTTTGCCGTTGGCTCTTGGCTTGGCGCTCGTCTTCTTGGCGAGCGCAGCGGTCGCCCGCGCCGAGGCCGACGCCAGCAGCGATGTCGCCGTGGAAATCGTCTTCTGGGAGTCTGTGCGCGACGGCGACGCGGCCGGCTTCGAGGCGTATCTGCAGCAGTACCCCGAAGGCGCATTCGCGCCCTTGGCCCGCGCCGCGCTGCGACGCATCGAGCAAGCGGACAAGGCCGCGGAACGCCAAACGCCGCCCTTGCAGACACAGTTCGATACGCTCGTCGAGCAGGACGGCGTCTTGGTGGGACGCGACTGTCCGGAGTGCCCTGAGATGGTGGTGGTGCCGGCGGGGTCGTTCATGATGGGTTCGCCGCCGTATGAACAGGGACGGAACGACGACGAAGGCCCAGTGCATCATGTGACATTCCGTGCGCCTTTCGCGGCGGGCAGGTACGAGGTGACGTTCGCGGAGTGGGATGCCTGCTCGGCCGCCGGCGGCTGCGGCCACAGGCCCGAAGACTATGGCTGGGGCAGAGGTGATCGCCCGGTGGTCGATGTGAGCTGGGAGGACGCGAAGGGCTATGTGCAGTGGCTGTCGCGGAGGACAGGGAAGGAGTACCGCCTGCTGAGCGAGGCGGAGTGGGAGTACGCGGCGCGCGCGGGCGCGGAGACGGCGTACAGCTGGGGGGACGCGATCGGCGTCAACTTGGCCAACTGCGACGGCTGCGGCAGCCAGTGGGACTTCAGCAAGACCGCGCCCGTTGGCAGCTTCGGCGCGAACGCATGGGGCCTGCACGAAATGCATGGCAACATTTATGAGTGGACGGAGGACTGCTGGAACGGCAGCTACCGTGGAGCGCCGAGCGACGGGAGCGCGTGGCTGAGTGGGGATTGCGCGAAGCGCGTTTTGCGCGGCGGCTCCTGGTTCCTCAGTCCAGCGTTCCTCCGCGCCGCGTTCCGGATCAGGATCACCACCGGCAACCGCAACGGCGGCATCGGGTTCCGGGTGGCCCGGACGCTCACCCCTTGAGTCCTAGCCTCTTTACATCGGGGGTTGGGGGGGGCTTTGCCCCCCAATGGGTTCCAAGAGCCAAGCCCTTGGCCGATTTTCCGACATGGCATGGCATATCGCGGCCGGAGCATCTAGCTATGTAGGCGTCCTCGCCGGTCTTCCAATCCTTGCCCTTCGGCTCGGTCGAGGTCTCGCTCGCAGATCGGACATGCGCCGCCGGCGCTCCTACCGCTCGGCGCCGTCCAGCAACTGGCGGTACTTGCGCAGGTGGCGCAGCGACGACACTTCGTCGCCCCGCAGTTCGAAGATGCGCGCCAAGTTGTAGTGGGCGTCTGGCACGTTGGCCGCATGGCGGTAATAGGTGGCGGCGCTGTCCGTTTCTTCCAACTCGTCGAACACCGTGCCCATGTTGTAGTTGGCGAGCGGATGCTCCGGCGCCGCAGCCAGCGCCAGCTGATAGTGGCGCTTGGCGCGCCGCAAATCTCCCTGCAACTGATAGAGGCGCCCCAAGTTGACGTGCGCGTCCGCGTGCTGCGCATCCAGCGCGATGGCGCGCGCGTAGGCGCCGGGGGCGCTGGGCGGGTCCATCTCCTCAAGCTGCACGCCCAAGTCGTACCACTCGTCGGCGCCAAAATCCGCCGGGGTTTGGCCGGGTGGGAGGTGGCGGCGATCGGCCAAGTGCGCCACCTGCGCGACGTTCGATGCCGGGCGTTCCTCTGCAACAGCCGGCGAAGCGACGCCGGCAGCCTCGAAATCCAAGTGGCCTTGGCCAGTGTCCACATTCCAAAGGGTGGCGGCATCGCGCACGACCACTTGGTTCCCTTGGCTCAGTATGCGCACGGAAGCCAGTGGCCTCCCGCCACGCTCGTGCTTCAGCTTGGCGAGGGTTGCGAAAGCGCGGCGCGGCGGCACGTTGTCGTCCATCAAGCGCTTGGCCATGCGCAGCAACACCACATCAGGGAACGAGAAGCGGTGCTCGCCACGCTCGCCACGCGCCGGCTCCACCAAGCCGCGCTTCACGAACTGGCGCACTTGGCCAACGGAAAAGCCGAGCAAGTCTGCCACTTCCCGCGTGGTGTGGCCGGCTGGCCGGACGTCAGCCTCGGCTACCGCTTGCATGGCGCTACGCCTCGGCCGCCGCCGGCGGCGCGTCTGCGTCGCTCTCGGATTCCGCGGTGGCAGCCTTGGCGCGAGAGCGGCGTCGCTTCGCCGTGGCGCGTTTGGCAGGTTTGCGCGGCGCGGCTTCTTCCTCGCCGTCGTCCTTCGACACGGATGCCCGCAGCGCCTCCATCAAGTCGATGACCTTCGCCTCGGTGCGTTCCTCCGGCGCCACGAACACGTCCTCGCCCTGCGCCTTCTGCTCGATCAGCTTCAGCATATGGGCGCGCACCTCGTTGGTGTACTTGTCTGGCTCGAACTGCTCGTTGGTGCGCTGATCCACGATTTGCACGGCCAGTTCCAGTTCCGCTTCGGCCACTTCAATGCCATCCAAGGGCACTTCGTCGAACGGGCGCAGCTCTTCTTGATACTTGAGCTGCTCCATCACCAAGCCCTCGCCCATCGGCCGCACCAGCACCAAGTAGCTCCGCCCGCGCGCGGCGTAGCTCGCCAACGCGGCGCGGCCCGTCTTCGTCAACGCCTGCTTCAACAGGTGGTAGGAACGCGCCGCGCCCTTGTCTGGCCCCAAGTAATACACCTTCTCGATGTACAGGCGCTCCACCTGCGCGAGGGGAATGAACTCGGCGATGTCGATGGCATTGGTGGCTGTCACATGCAGCGCCTTCAGTTCCTCTTCAGAGAAGGTGATGTACTGGCCCTTGGCGAACTCGTAGCCTTGGATGCGCTCTTGGCGCTCCACCACGGCGCCGTCCGAGGCGCGGATATACTGCTGCTTCAGGCGCGAGCCATCCTTGCTGAGGTAGTTGAAGCGGATGGCCGCCGTGGTGTCCACCGTCGAATACAGCTTGACGGGAATGGAAACTAGGCCGAACGAGATGGTGGCCGTGGCAATGGAGCGAGCAGGCATCTCTTGCGCCTCATTTCTCGCCTCACTCCTCGCCTTGCGGCGGGTGTGGGCGGTGTTGGGCTGAATATAACCCCACTAGCGCATGGCCACAACCACCACCGACCTCGCCGCCTACCGGCGCAAACGCGCCGCCGGCGCCACCCCGGAACCGTTCGCCGCGGCGGATGGCGGTGGCGCGCGCGACGCGCGCATTTTCGTGGTGCAGCAACACCGCGCCAGCCATCTGCATTGGGACGTGCGCTTGGAAGTGGCCGGGGTGCTGCGCTCTTGGGCCGTCCCCAAGGGACCGTCGCCGAACCCAGACGACAAGCGGTTCGCCGTGCAGGTGGAAGACCATCCGCTGGAATACGCGGAGTTCGAGGGACGCATCCCAGACGGCAACTACGGCGCCGGCCACGTCATCGTGTGGGATTGCGGCCACTACATCGAGCTGGAGCCCTTCGACGAGGGCTTCGAGCGCGGCAAACTGCTGTTCCAACTCAATGGCCACAAGCTGCGCGGCCGTTGGACGCTGATCCGCCTCAAGGGCCGCAACGCCTCCAAAGACGGCAAGGAGTGGCTCTTAATCAAGGAGCGCGATGGCCACGAGAGCGCGCAGCCGCCGCTCGACGATTCGGTGCTCTCTGGCCTCACGTTGGACGGCATGGCCAATCCAGCCCAAGCCGGCAAGCGTCTCGCGCACCGCATCGAGCGTTTGGCGCCCTGCCCGCCGCAAGGCCCGCCTTTGTCCATCAAGCCCATGCTCGCTCGCGCCGGGGAAGCGTTCGATCGCGCCGGCTGGCTCTTCGAGGTGAAGTACGACGGCTACCGGCTGCTCATCGAGCGGGACGGCGACGGCGTGACCCTGCGCTCGCGCAACGGCTTGGACCTCACGCCCAACTTCCCAGACCTTGAGCGGCTGGCGCGCCGCCTGCCGTACCCGCAGTTCGTCATGGATGGCGAAGCCGTGGTGCAGGATCCGTCTGGCCGGCCGAGCTTTGCGCTGCTGCAGCAACGCGCCAAGGTGCATGACGCACGGCGCTTGACGCGGCTGGCGCGGGAACTGCCGGTGACGTACTACGCCTTCGACCTGCCGCAGGCCCTCGGTTACGACCTGCGCGCCACCCCGCTCATTGAGCGCAAGGCATTGCTGAAGGAGATGCTGCCTTCCGCCGGCCCGCTGCGCTTTTCCGACCATGTGGCGGAGCACGGCGCGCAGGCTTACGCCGGCATGCGCAAGCTCGGCTTGGAAGGCGTGGTGGGCAAACGCGCGGACAGCCCCTACCGCAGCGGCCGTTCGGACGATTGGGTGAAGGTGCGGGCGCAACGCAATGGAGACTTCGTGATCGTCGGCTGGGTGCCGGTGAAGTCCAACGACGCGGACGTGGGAGCGCTCGCCCTCGCCGAGTTCCGCGCCGCCGGCTTGAGCTACTGCGGGCGGGTGGGTTCAGGCCTCGGCAGCGCGGAGCGGCGCGAGTTCCTCGAGCGGCTGCCGGCGCTGGGCAAGGGCACCGCCTTGGCGGCGGACAAGGAGATCCGCTGGGTGGCCGGGGAACTCGTCTGCGAGGTGTCCTTCCAAGAGTATTCGCTGGACGGAATGTTGCGCCAACCGGCGTTCCTGCGCCTGCGCGACGACAAGCCGCCGGCTGAGTGCGTGAGCGCCTTTGACGACTTGCAGCCCATCGAACCGGCTGCGGACGCGCCGCCCGATGTGGTGGTGACCAACCGCGACAAGACGTTCTTCCCGGAGAAGGCGCTCACCAAGGGCGACTTGGTGGATTACTACGAGCGCATCGCGCCGTGGATGCTGCCCTACCTGCGCAACCGCCCGCTGGTGCTGACGCGGTTTCCAGACGGCATCCACGGCAAGTCCTTCTATCAGCGGGACGCGCCGGACTTCACGCCGGAGTGGGTGAAGCGCGCGTCGCTGTGGACGGACACGGAGCAACGCGACATCAACTACTTCATGGCCGAGGGCGCGGCATCGCTCAAGTACTTCGCCAATCTCGGCGCCATTCCCGTACACGCTTGGCACAGCCGCATCGACGACTTGGCGCACCCAGACTGGTGCGTGCTGGACTTAGACCCCAAGGACGCGCCGTTCGAGCATGTTTTGGGCGCCGCCAAGGAAATCCGCGACCTCATCGAAGAGTTGGGGCTGCCCGGCTACTTGAAGACGAGCGGCGCGAGCGGGCTGCACGTCCTCATCCCGCTGGCGCGGCGGCTCACCCACGAACAGTCGCGCACGCTGGCGGAGTTGCTCGCCCGCGCGGTGGTGGCGCGGCGCCCAGACACCTGCACCATCACCCGAGCGGTGCGGCAACGCGGCGGCAAGGTGTACATCGACTACCTGCAGAACCGGCACGGCCAGCTCATCGTGGCACCGTTTTCCGCCCGCGCGGAGCCGGCGGCTTCCGTCTCCATGCCACTCAAGTGGTCTGAACTCAACCGTCGGCTGCGCAACGAGAACTTCCACATCGGCAACGCCGTGGCGCGGCTCAAACGCATGGGCGACCCCATGCGCGACGTGCTGACGGATGAGCCAGACCTCGAGGCGGCGGTGGCGCGGCTGGCTAAGCTGGCGTCTGGTTGAGCGGCGCTGGTCGATGTTTCGCTGGGTGGTGGCGCGTCGGGCCCAACCTCTCCGTTGACGAACGAGCACCTACCGCTCGAAGTTCTCGAAATCCTCTGCCGCTTCGCTCGGTTCTTCCAGACAGATGCGATCAATCAAGTCTAGGGCCCGCGATGTCCACTCGTCGTTCTGATGCTGCTGGTAGACGCGGAACGCTAGTTCAACCGCCATCCTCGAGTTGGTGCCTCGGCCGCCGACGGCCCGTGTTTCGGATGCAAGATGATCTAAGAACCTCTCACACGCCAAGCAGACGATGCCTGGCAACTGCCCCCGCGCACTCTTCAACGCGCTGAGAAGAAAGAAAGGTTCCTCCTTGTAACTCGGGCTGCCGCAGAACGCCTGTATGAGCTCGCTGTAATCGGCAAGGCGATCCTCCGGTAGCTCGCGGAAACACAAAGCTGCCACCTTGCGGACTTCGACATCACTGTCGCCGAAGAGATCCTTGAGCGCACCTTCGCACCATTGGCGACAGATGGGATCGGCGACATTCGCCGAGGCGACATCGGCCACGCCAAGCCTCTGCAGCCGGTCTCCCTGCTGCGCCTCTACCATAAGTTCCCGCGCATCGTCGTGGGTTAAAGCAGCTAGACACACCAGCTGGGCCCCCGCTCTGCGTATATCTGGATGCCGAGACCTAAGCAGGCGTAACGTCATACTTCTAAGGCTAGGGAAACTGTGGCCTAAGTTCTCGCGCATGAACTCGCGCACATGATCTGTCCCCAACAGGCGCTCTTCGCTGAAGTCCATGCGCAGAAACAACTCCAATCCGAGTGCGTGGTTGTGATAAGCCACTGCACGGAGCGTTCTTGCCACGCATGAAGCAACAGATGGTCTGTGCTCATGAACCAACTCCTCGAGCGCGGATTGGAACTTTTCGATGTAGGAGGCATCCCCTTCGATTAGCTTGCCTATCACTTCGGCCGCTTGGCCTCGCGTGGTATTAATGCCATTGAGGTGGATGTCGCCGCCGTAATATGGCTGGCCGCCACCCGCATCTTGCCGCCAAGCTTCTTCCTCTGAATCGTGTCGCTCCGTCGCTAACGCAGTGAGCATGCCAACAGCGTCACCGGGCAGCATCTGAGTTGTAGCGCGTAAGAGCATGGCGATGTCCTTCCCGCACTCGTTCCTAGCGTACTCGAAAACCCTTTGGCATAGGCATACCTTAGCCTCGTCGGCGAGGGATGTGCCCTCTAGGGCACGGAGCAACTCCGAGAAATAGACCGGATTGGTATTGGATGGAAGCTGGAGCCCGATGGTCGCGAATCGCTCTGGTTCATCTTGCGCTAGGCGGCCGAAAACTCGGGCAAGCTGCGATGCCCCTCCTTTTGGTGCGAGGTTCTCCGATTGATACTTGACGACGATTGCATTCAGCCACTGTTCTTCACTCATCCTTGCCGCAGCTTCCATCGGAATGGGCGATCCAACCCACTCGGTGACAATACCCTTCGGCGCTGCCAACGGCCGGCGAAACTTGCGCTCAAGTTCGGCAAACCTGCGCTTCGCGTTCGCGCTGCGAAGCTCGTCGGGAATCGCGTCTAACAAGTTGAAGGCAGCCCAGCCTCGCTGCCGCAAGCCCTCCTTCGTTAGCTCATGAGGGTTGACATAGGTTAGGACTGCATTCTCCAACTTGGCGCGGCTAGCAGGCTCGCAATATGGAACCGTGACCCTGACGGTTTCCGTTGCACACCAGTAGGGGCTGTCCATGTAGCCGCAGTCGAAACGCCAAGGGTGATCGGAGAACGCCAGGATCGCCTCGTCGGCAAAGCGGGCGGCACCGCCGCGGTAGATGGCCAGCAAGAGATGGTTGGCAACGTGGGTCTGTCTGCTCGTTAGCTCCGAGATTTGAACGTCCATGTCCTCGCCTCTGTCAGCTAGAGCGGCCAGTGCGTCCGCGAGCGCGTGAAGGCACGGGTAGGCCAGCGACGACGCACTGTCCTTGACTAAGAGCGGCCACATCTTATCCCGCACGGGGAGCAAATGACTTGTCTTTAGGGCGGCATCGGACGCGTCGAGCACCGCAGGCAGAACATAGTCGACGAATCTCCTCGGCGAGTGGGCAATGGCTCCTTTGAACGCATCGTCTGCAGATCCGTCGGGGCCTAGGGTAGGCCAATCCGCATCGGCCAAGCGCCCTTCCGCTAACGCCGCTTGGTAGAGGGCGACGTGGCGGCGAAGTTGATGCGCTAGCACCTCAGGTACCCACTCAGGCTCGTGCTCGACCAAACTCAAACATATGCTCCAAAAGTTCACCGTCGCGTCGAAAGTCCCGTTATCCACTAGCTTCAGGAACAGATCGAAGATGCGTCGACTCAAGTGAGTGTGCCCTATGCCCACAACAGTGCGGAGGCGGTTGGGCCACTCGCCGCCTTGGTCCACAAATGGCTCGAGAAGCGCAGCAACCCGATCTGGCCAGTCGAGCTGCCGCCAACGGAGGTAATCAATCGCCCGATCTGCTAGCGGCGACGACCTGGATGCCAACCAATCTGCAATCTCCCCACGGCTGTATAGCTGCTTGAACCAAGACCTCGCACTCAAGAGCTGTGCCCAAGCTCGCTCCGAGAGCCTGTCGTCATTGATGGTCCCTAGCTCGAGCGCGTTCACGGCGGGGCCGACCCAATCCTTCCAGAGGTTCCATTCGTCGTCGCGCGGGTCATCGACGCTAGCCAACAGGGTGAAAATCAAGTCCTTGATGTGCGTTCGCACGTTGTCGTCCGAGACCAGAGCGTGAAGTTCGCCCACATACCGCTTGAAGTCCGCGTCGCGGAGGTAGACCAGCACTTGACGCACTTGTGCGCGACGAAAGAGATGCTGCTCGGACGACTTGAGAAGAACCTCCACCAAGGACTCATCGCTAGCAGCGAAGCGACGGGCGAAGCAATAGTCGAAAAAGCTCTCGTGGCCAAAGCCATAGGTGTCGCCATCGGCGACAAGGACGTTCTCGGAAACGCATCGATGGATGTAGTCCAAAGAGAATTGATCCAACTTCTCCTTTCGTACGGATAGCTGCTGAGTCTCGGTCATCTCATGGCAGACGGTGGCCATCACATCCGCCCACTGGTCTGTTTCATCCGTCCTGTCTGCAACCTGTCGTCTCTTGGCATCCCAGTAGAGATCGAAGAGATCCTTGGCAGTGCCGAAAGACAGCGCATCCGACGCAGAGCCGTCCGTGGCAAGGAAGAGCGACAAGTTCTGCGGCAGCCGCAACAAGGCGAGCTGCCGGGCGCTAGGCTCACGTTCGACATGGGCCTGCGCCAAAACCTTCCTCACGTCGTCATCGGAGAACTCGCCGAGCTCGATCTTCTGATCTTCTTCGCGGATCAAACCGCGCAGCCGCGAGTCGTGCTGCCAGTCGAACGACCGGCAGACGACGGCAACGTGGACCGACGCGGGCCGACATTCCATGAGTAGCCGCTCGACGATGTCAAAGGCGTTCGAGCTCCTGCCGGACGTAGCGCTCACGGCATCGAGCTGATCGACAATCAGCACCGCAGGCTTGTCATCCGCATTGGCTAGGTGGGCCAACAGCAATGCCGGCGACTCCTCTAGATCAAGCCCGCGACCCAAGTCGACCGTGGATGTTGCCGACACGTGCCGGTCGAGGCGGAAGGCGAGCACATGCGCACCTTGTTGCTGGAGCTTTTCCACCACTTCGATCACGCTCGCCGTCTTGCCGGTACCGGCTCGTCCGACTAGCACACAGTCCGAGGGACGTTCGCCCGTCAGGCGAGCGACCACCTTTGCTGCCGCCTCTCTGGGAATGAGCAACTTTTGGATGAGGCTACTGCGTGCGCCTGCTAGAAACCTGTCGGTCGCTTCATGGACAGCTTGGCGGGCTTGCGGTGTGCCTGATACCTTTCGGAGGAGGTAGCCGGCTTTATGGAGTTGCTGCACGAGGTCTTCGCGAGTGACCCTGCGATGGACGCCATCGTCAACGATGGCCGCAAGCCTATCTCGCGCAGGGCCGACATCACCAAGAAAGAGCGCCGAAAGCCCCCAATCGATCTTAGTCTCTAGTTCTCTGTCGTTAATCGTGTGAACGTCGACGCGACGGAGGATGCTCCAAGCGCTGTGTTCGTCGCAGTTCCACTCTTGGAGTACACGGTTGTAATCCCTGTATCTCTTCTGTGCGGCGAGGAAGTCCTGCTTGAACTCGTCCAAGGACTCGGCGCTGGCAGCTGCTTCGCAGAGGCCGGCGAGGTCACCAGGATGGCTTCCCGACACAAAGACGAATCGGTCCTCGTTGCCGTCCAACAGCTCGCCGATTTTCTTCAAGACGCCTGCGCTCTGTAGCTTGGCGGTGCTCCATGCGCTGCTGGGATGGCTGCGTTTCGCCTGGTGGAACTCGCGTCGAGAACCGCATTTGACGACGAACTCGACGCCATCCAGCCCCGGTTCCTCTATCCGCAACGAGTCCGTCTCGCCACGCAGCATCCGCACCAATTCCGAGAGCGTCCACCACTTCTCGAAGCGATTGCCGAGCTTGGCGGCGGGGCCTCCCCGCAGCGTCATGGCTCGATGACGCCGTGGGCGTCTGGTGGCCGGGGCTTGCATGTGCCGGCCACGCGATCCGCCAGACGGCGCAGCGTTCCGCTCGCCGTGTCTACGCTTAGTGTTTGCGCGAATGGCTTGACGCTCGCCTCGCCCCTAGCGCGATTGGTGTCCAGCCAACGCGAGTCGTCGTCGCCATCCAAGGGCTCGTTGAGATGCCGCGCTCCGTCTGCGCCCCAAATGTCCTTTGGTGTTTCGTTCGGTGTCATTCCGTACACATGATCCGCATCGACGCGGTCATAAACGTCGATTCATTGATGCCCTCGAGGACGAGTCGCTCCTTTGGACTTCTTTCGGCACAGCGGCCGACAAGAGGCGAAACGATCTCCTGCTGTACAGGAAGAGAGCGGACTGAGCCAGCGGCGGTGTCGGCCTTTTCCCGCTACATTGGCACCAAGGGCACCTCACCGCAGCCTGATTGGGTCGCTGACCCTGATGCGCATCATGGGCACCGCCATGCGGCGTTGTCAAGCGCAATGCAGGGGCTGTGTCAATAGCAATTGATCTGTCCGCTTTTCCCAGCACGTCATCTGTCCGGTTCCCTCCTTTCCGGCCGAGCCTTGCGACCGAGGTTGCCCGGGGAACAGCGACAAGCGCGCGTCCGAGTTCGGGGACGCCCTCCGCCGCCAACTCCTTCGGCAGCCGCCCCTGCATGGCCCCGAAATGACCCTTCGTGCGTCCGCGGGTGCGCGTGTCCTTTGATGAGCGATGGTTGGCTTTGGATGAAGCGACGACACAGGCCGAGAGGCGCTGCCCCGGCTACCCGTCAAAGCGGAACTCGCCGGTCCAGAGGGGGCCTTCGTCGTTGTACTGGCCTGTGCGAATGCCAACGAAGTCGTAGCCGGGAAGCTCTCGCAGGGCCGCGCACCGCTCGGCGGACCGAAACCAACGGCCGCGGCTGTCGTTGAAGCGGAAGTCGAGGTTGTCAAAGCCGTGCCGCCTGCGGTGTTCGGGCAGGTCGCTCGCGTCCGCTGGGTCAAGGTGCAGGAAGAACGTGTCCCGCACGTCCCCGGCGCCGCATGGCGCCTTGGAGTAGATCAACGCGTCCTCGCTGAGATGGACGTCGAAGGTGGAGCGGATAGACGGCTGGCGGGTCAAGATCGTCTCGACGTCCTTCACCAAAACGGTGGCGTGAAGGTTCATCAAGGCTCCGGCGTCTTCAATCAGATAGAGGCTGGGCCTTCCACCGGAGACGACCTCCTCGACCGAAACCGCAGGCATGTTGGTTTGCAGCTTGGCCATTGGCAGATGCAGAGTGACAAACCAGATTCTGCCGCCGGGCCAGAAGGCCAGATCAGTCATCTCGCGAAGGCATGCATTCAGAGAGCGCCAGCACCAGCCGACGGTTCCATAGTGGTAGTTGGCCGGCTTCCCCTCTTCCATTAGATAAAACTGGGCGGTTGGGGCTGCCCCCCAGCCGAAATAGACCGTGTCCTCTTCCCGCGCCTCTTCCTTCAACACCGCAAGCACGGACTTCACGTCTTCGCTTGCTTGGTACGGGCCGCCCTCTCGAACTTCGCCCACCCCGGCAAGCGCCGTCGCGCCGGTCATGATGAGCAGGGCGGGCATCGACCATCTCCGCCGCGTGAGCGAGGACAAGACGTCCGCTGTCCGATGGAACGCGACGCCCACCGCCAGAAAGACGATCGGCCCCAGATAGATGGCGTGGCGAATGTTCCCCAGCGGATACAGCCCCAGCACGGCGGCGCCGATGGCGATGGCGATGCCGAAGGAGAACACAACCAAGACGGCGCGGGCCTGCGGCGTTCCTCGGCCTTTTCCCAAGACTGCTGCAGCCAAGACGATCATGAATGCGGCCAGCGCCGCCATCGCGACAACCGGCGGCAGGTGATACGTCAACAAACTCCAAATCGCATCAATCGAAAACTCGAAGATCGCGCGCGCATCGAACTCTCCCTGAAAATACCCTCCGAGACCGCCATCCACGGCGAAGTCCGGGTTATGCCATTGGTAGCGCACAGTGACTAGGTAGCTCGTGGCGCACCCGCCTGAAAAGCAGGCCATGGGCCAGATCAAGGTGATGCGCGGCTTGGCCCAATAGCGAGTCCGCCGCAGGCATGAGCTCCGTTCCAGCACCGCCAGTTTCGGGTTGGGGGGGGGGGGGGGGGGGGGGGCAGGATCATTGCGGCACCCACTACGGCGGCGCCGAACAACACAAGGCCGTACTGCACCAGCGGGGCCGCGAACAGGGAAGCGCAGAGCAAGGCCTTCTTGCCGTCCCGCAGATGCCGCAGCAGCCCCGCCACCATGAGCAGCGCCACCAGCGCGTCGACGGAGTACTCCCGGGCATCCTGCGCATGCCAGATCGCTTCGACGGAAAGCGTGGCGAGCAGGGCCGCCAGGAACGCGGCGCCCCGCGCGACCCCTAGGCGCGGCAGCAGAAAGAGCATCGCCACGACGGTGAGGACGCTGGCGACCGCGGGCACGACTCGGATGCTGAAGGGCGTGGCCTCGACTCTCTGCACCGCGTGCAGGACAAAGGGGTACAGGATCGGAGACGAGTTATAGAGACGTGTGCCGCGGATGATTTCTAAGGGCGTGCCCGTCGCAAGATCGGCCGCTGCCGCTTCGTCATGCCGCAGAGACTTGTCCGAAAGGTCATGCAAGCGCAGCCCTGCCGTGGCGACAAGCAAGCAGACACAGGCCGCATAGTACAGACGCATATCTTTGCGGTCGCAAACGAAATCGGCGAAGCGCCGCGCGGCGACGCGCATCCTCATGGCGGACCGGGCCCTCTCCTGTTTCACATCAACGCCTTTTGGCAACTTGCTCAGCGCACGTTGCCGGCCCGCAACGCCTCCTCGATGAACTCCAACTGCTCTGCGCTCACCGGCTCGAAGCCGGGGATGAGGCAGCGCGGCCCCCACGAGCCGCTGAAGCCCACGGCAAAGCGGCCTTGGATGGTGTCCATCGCGCATAGCTGCATGGAACGCGATTCCAAGCGAATCGGGCCATGGCGCTGGAGCCCTACGCAGCGGCGCTTGAATTGAATGAGGTACTTCTTGCCACCGCGCATGTGAAAGGCGACATGGCGCTCGCTCAACACTTCCGTGCGGCGGATGCGCGAGCGCACGACGCATTTCGCAGCGGAGGCTTCGTCCACCGCGGCCGGGCCAGCCAATATCTCCGCGATGACGGCATCCAGATCGTCCTCGGCGCTTGGCGGCTCCTCATCCGCGGCCATTTCTCCCGGCACCTCGCCGCCAAGTGCATTGGCCGTCTCGGCAGGCGTTGCCGGCCCGGGCGCTTCGGGCGCGGCGGCGGCAACCGCCGCTTCGGAGGCACCATCACGCTCTTGCGCTGCGTCGAGCGCTGGTTCCTCAGCGCCGGTCGAGCCAGTGACGAGCGCCGCCAACAGGGATGCGAGCAGCACCTTGGGCATCAGTCCCCTTCCTGCGTGGCGACGTTCAACCGCCATCGTCGTCCGGGGCAGTGGCACCCTCGTCGTCCGTCGCACGGGTGCCGCCTTGCGCCGACACCGCGTCGATCAGCCCCTGCACCTGCGCCGGGTCGATCTCCTCGAACCCGCCGAGCATGCACATGGGCGTTGGGATGCTGATGCCGCCCCGATGCTGCGCGCGAAAGTGGTCCAGCTCGCAAACGCGGGAACCATGCACATCCAGATAGATGATCATGTCGTCGCGCAAGCCGGCGCAGCGCCCGCGCAAGCGATTCAGCCAAGTGCGCTGGCGGCCCACGAACAACAGGTTGCCTTCGTCCAGCACCTCGATGTTGCGGTAGCCGCGGTTCGAAATGCAGCGCTGGCCGTCGCGATAGTCATCCGCCCCCAAGGGGTTGGCGAGGATCGTCTCGACATCCAATTCCGCCTCCGCCTCCTCACTGTCCGGCGCGGACGCGCCGGCGCCAGCTGAGAGCGCAGCGGCGGCGAAACGGAGGGCCGCCCATGCGAGCACCCGGCCACGCCGTTCCAGCAGGCCGCTAAACATGCGCCGCCCCTGCGTAGCGGGCATCCAGATGCGTAAGCAATGCATCAGCCCCCAACTGTTCCCCGGTGGCCGCCTCAATGATGACGCTGGTATCGCGCAGCCGCCCGACGCTGTGGACATTGTGGCGCAGCCACCCGACAAGCGCCTCGAACTCGCCACCCCGCACAGCGTCCGCCAAGCCCGGCAAGGCCGCCGCCGCGGCGCGGTGGAGCTGCGCGGCAGCCAGCGCGCCCAGCGTGTAAGTTGGGAAGTAGCCGCAGAGGCCACCGAACCAATGCACATCCTGCATGCAGCCATCGCGGTGCTCGCCCTCCAAATCGAAACCAAGGAGCGCCTGCGTCGCGGCGTTCCAAGCATCAGGGATGTCTGCCACCGCAAGCCGGCCGTCAATGAGCGCCTGTTCCAACTCGTAGCGCAGGATGACGTGCAGCGGATAGGTGGCCTCGTCTGCCTCCACGCGAATGCGGCTGCGCTCCACCCGCGTTGCGGCGCGGTGCAGGTTCGCCGCGCCCCAGCGCGCATCCGCGGCGTCGGCGCCGAACGCTTCGCGCACCAGCGGCGCAGCGAAGTCGAAGAAGGCGGGGCTGCGACACACCTGCTGTTCCATGAACAACGATTGGCTCTCGTGCAGCGCCATGCCGCCGGAGCGGCCCACCGGTTGGCCGCGCCACGCCGTCGGCAAGCCCTGCTCGTACATGCCATGGCCCGTCTCATGCAGCACGGCGAACATGGCCTCGAGGAAGTTGTCCGCGTTGTAGCGGGTGGTGACACGCACATCGTCCGGGTCGCCTCCGCAGAACGGATGATGCGTGACGTCGAGGCGGCCACGCTCAAAATCGAACCCCACGCGCTCCATCAGCCGCCGCGCCAAGGCTTCCTGACGCGGGATGGCAACGGGCCCCGGCAGCGGCAGTGCGGGGCGCTGGGCGCCGATGGCGCGGTCGATGATGTTCGGCAGCGCCGCTTTCAACCGCTCGAAGAGCGGCGTCACGAACGCGCGCCGCAAACCCGCCTCGTAGCCATCGAGCAGGGCGTCGTAAGCGTCCAGCTGCAACGCTTCGGCCAACGCCTGCGCCTTCGAGCGGGTGAGTTCCAGCACCTTGGCCAGCGGCTTGGCGACGGCGTTCCAGTCGTTGGCGGGGCGCGCCGCGCGCCATGCCTGCTCGCTCAAGGCATTGGCGCGGCTGGATTCCACCACCAAACGCTCCGGCAGCGCCCGCGCGCGCCGCCATGCGCGCAGCATTTCGCGCACATTGGCTTGGCGCCACTCGTCCAAATCGCCCTGCGCCAGCGCCGCTTCCGCCCATTCGCCGATGCGCTCGTCGGCGACGCGGCGATGTGCGATGCCGGCCAACGTGGCCAGCGCTTCGGCGCGCGCCGCGCCGCCACCGACCGGCATCATCACCGCTTCGTCCCAAGCGAGGATGGCTTGGGCATGGGCTAGGCGGCCAATCTCCTCAAATGCCTTGTGCAGCGCGGCGTAACTCATGCGCTGCGGGCCTCGCTGCCCCGCGCCGCCTCCCAAGGGAAACGCGGCAATTCACGCATGCCGCGCGCCACCGTGGCAGACCAGCTCGCTTGCACATCCAGCAGGAACGGCGCATCCGCCTCGAAGCGTTCGTGGCGGGTGATGCCCAGGCTGTCCTGTTCCAACACAGCCAGTTCGAGGGGCGGGCCGACGGCCAAGTTGCTGCGCATGGTGGAATCCAGCGATACGAGGGCGCAGCGCGCCGCGTCCGCCAAGGGTGTGTCGAAGGTGACGAACCGATCCAGAATGGGCTTGCCATACTGCGTTTCGCCGATTTGCAGGAACGGTTTTTCCGGCGATGGCACGATGCAGTTTCCTTCCGGATAGATGAGGCACAGTTCTGGCGTTTGGCCAGCGATTTGGCCGCCCAAGATGAAGCTCGCCCCAAAGCGCGCGTCCTCCTCATCGGCGCGATGTTCCTCCCGCACTGCGCGGCTCAGCCGCCCAACGCCTTCCGCCGCGTCGAACACCGTCTCGGCATGGGTTAAGGGGGAAGCCTCCGGCGGGCGTGGCGCGCTCGCAGCCGGCGCGGGCAAACCTTCCGCGGCGGCGCCGTGCGCATCCGCTTGGCGCCGCGAGACACGTTCCGTCACACGCGACGCGCTGCCCGCGCCCATGAAGGATGCGAGCTGCTTGAGCTTGGCGACGGCGCTCGGCTTGCCGCCGTCCCGGCCGGGCGCACTGGGGCCGCGCACTTGGCTGGCGTGAGCGGCATCCGCCACGCCTTCGCGCAGCCGCCGCAACACCGCCTGCGTCGTTGAGAGGTTGCCGGCGCTCAACAGCACGAACACCCGGTCTCCAAATGCATCGAACAGATGCATCTTGCTGTAGGCGTTCACATCGTCCACGCCGCCGTGAGTGCGCGAGTCGCTGGCGAACACCAAGCCGGAAGCCGTGCGAATCGCCAGGCAATAACTCATCGGCGTATCCTTGACGGTCGATGCCTATCGATTGGAAAGAATACAACGCCGCGGGCGTTTGGGACGAACTCATTGCGCCAACCGGCCGCGCCCGCCCCGGCGCCGGCCCGTTGCGCAAGATGTTGGCGCGCCTCTCGGACGTCGAGCTCGGCGAGCGCCAAGCCGCGGCCAACCTCGCCATCCGCGCCATGGGCATCACGTTCTCCGTGTACAACGACGAATCGCCGAACGCCATCGACCGCGAGTGGCCGTTCGACATCATTCCCCGCTTGGTGCAACGGCGCGAGTGGGAGGCGATCGAGCGCGGCCTCAAGCAGCGCGTCGCCGCCCTCAACCTGTTCATCGACGACATCTACCATGAGCAGCGCGTGCTGCGCGATGGCGTGGTGCCGCGCGCCTACATCGAGAAATCCCGCGAGTTTCGCCCGCAGTGCGTCGGCGTGGACACGCCGAATGGCATTTGGAGCCATGTGTGCGGCTCGGACTTGGTGCGCGACCACGACGGCGCCGTGTATGTGTTGGAAGACAACCTGCGCGTGCCATCGGGCGTCTCCTACATGCTGGAGAACCGCGAGGTGATGAAGCGGGTGTTTCCGGAACTGTTCCAACACTTGGCCATCCATCCGGTGGATGACTACCCGCGGCAACTCTCGCGCTGCTTGGCCGCGGCCGCGCCGGACGGCGTCGAAACGCCCCGCATCGCCGTGCTGACGCCGGGCATCCACAACTCTGCCTACTTCGAACACTCGTACTTGGCACAGACGATGGCGGTAGACCTAGTGGAGGGGCGCGACCTCGTGGTGGGCGACGACGACTGCGTGTACCTGCGCACCATCGAAGGGCTGGTGCGGCTGCATGTGCTGTACCGCCGCGTGGATGACTTGTTTCTGGACCCTGAAACCTTCAACGAACACTCGCTGCTGGGCGCCCCGGGGCTGATGCGAGCGTGGCGCGCCGGCAACGTGGCCCTCGCCAACGCGCCGGGCTGCGGCGTGGCGGACGATAAGGTCATCTACACCTATGTGCCGGACCTCATCCGCTACTACTTGAGCGAAGCGCCGCTGTTGCCCAACGTGCGTTCCCATCGCTGCGTGGAGAAGAGCGAGCGCGACTATGTGCTCGACAATCTGGACACGCTGGTGGTGAAGCCGGCCAACGAATCCGGCGGCTACGGCATGTTGATCGGCCCGCAGGCCACCAAGCGCGAGCGGGAGCGGTTTCGCCGCCGCATCCTCGCCAATCCACGCAACTACATGGCGCAGCCGATGCTCACCCTCTCCACGGCGCCGACTTGGACGGACGGGCGGCTGGAACCCCGCCATCTGGACTTGCGACCGTTCGTGCTCTCCGGCCACGAACGCTATGTGACCATGGGCGGGCTGACCCGCGTGGCCTTGCGCAAGGGTTCCACGGTGGTGAACTCGTCGCAGGGCGGGGGCAGCAAAGACACTTGGGTGGTGGACTCCACCGCCACAGCGCCCCGCGCCCGGCGCTAACAAGCCATGCCGACGCTGCGCACGCTCTCCAGAGTGGCCGAATCCATCTACTGGATGGGGCGCTACTTGGAGCGGGCCGAGAGCACGGCGCGCGTCGTCGCGGTGAACGCGAACCTGCTCATGGACTTGCCGGCCGGCGCTTCCTTGGGCTGGCGGCCGTTGCTCGACATTGCCGGCGCCGGCGACGCCTTCGATGCCCGCTACGCGCACACGGACGAACGCAACGTGGCGCGCTTTCTCACCGGTGACGCGGCGAATCCATCATCCATCGCCAGTTCCACTGCCCGCGCACGGGACAACGCGCGCATCGTGCGCGGCGCCATGCCCCGCGTCGCATTCCAATACATCAACGAGCTTTACCTCTTTGTGCGCGAAGAGCTTGCCGGCCAACCCTCGCGCAGCCGCCGCGGCGCGGCCCTGGATGGCGTGGCGCGCCGGGTGCAGCAGATCGAGGGGTTTCTTTCAAGCGCCATGCTGCACGATGAGAAGTGGCAGTTTCTGCGCTTGGGCAACCATCTCGAACGCGCCGACATGATGACGCGCATCGTCGATTCACTGGCGCGGCACCCAAACGCCGGCGGCGGTTTCCCGCCGTTCGAGCAAGTGATCTGGCGCAGCGCGCTGCAATCGCTCTATGCCATGCAGAGCTATCTGTTCTCGACCCAAGGCCAAGTGGAACGCGGGCCGGTGCTGCAATTCCTGTTCGCCAACGAGGCGTTTCCGCGCTCTTACGCTGGCTGCTTGCGGTCGCTCCGCTTTGGGCTGCGGCATCTGCCGAGGAACGTGGCGCCGGCGCGGGTGTGCGAACGCATCGCGCGCCGCCTCAAGGCGGCGCGACCGCAGCGTTTGGACGGCACCGCCCTGCACGACTTCATCGATGATTGCCAGATTCAGCTCAACGCCCTGCACGAAGCCATCAGCATCACTTACTTCCACTTCGAGCCAGCCGCGCCGCCGCGCGGGCCTGGCGAGGCGCCCGCATGACCTTTGCATTGGCAGATTCCCGCACGCTGCGCTTCGGCGCGTTCACCGCCTTCTACTTTGCGCAGGGCGTGCCCATCGGGCTGTTGCAGATTTCGATGGCCGCCTGGCTCGCCGCCCAAGGCGCCGGCGCGGCGGAAATCGGCACGTTCATCGGCATCATCACGCTGCCGTGGGCGCTGAAGCTGATCTCCGGGCCATTCATGGATCGCTTCTCGTTTCCGGCAATGGGACGGCGGCGGCCTTGGGTGATGGCAGCGCAGGGTGGCCTCACGGTGTCGCTGCTTGCCCTTGCGCTGGTGCCAGAGCCCGTCGACCTCGCCACCCTCACGGCGTTGGGCTTCGTCGTGATGGCGTTCGCCGCGGTGCAGGACGTCGCGGTGGATGGCATGGCCATCGACCTGTTGGCGGAGGAGGAACGCGGTCGCGCCAACGCGCTGATGGCGTTTGGGCAGGTGGCCGGTTACTCGGCGTTCTCCGCGCTCTGCGGGCTGTTGCTGGCGCAATTCGGCTTGGCTGCCGCGGCCTTGGTCTGCGCCGCCACCGTCGCGCTGATCTTCGCCTTCATCGCGGTTTGCCGCGAACGCGCTGGGGAACGGCTGCTGCCGTGGAGTGCCGGCGCTGCCGGTTCGACGCCGGCGCCGCCCACGAACGTGCTGGGGATGTTCAGGGACTTGGCGCGGACGCTCATCCTGCCGATGAGCCTCGCGCTGGTGACGGCGGAGTTCTTCATGCGCGCCGCCGGGGGCGTCTTCATCACCGTGGCGCCGGTGTTCGCGGTGCAAACGCTCGGCTACGAAGACCACGTTTATTCCGCGTGGTATGGCCCCTTGAGCGGCGTGGCGGCTTTCGTCGGCATCCTGTTCGGCCCGGCCATCGACCGCTTCGGCGGCAAACGCCTGCTCGCCGCCGGCCTCATCGGCACCGCGGCGACTGCGGCAGCGTTCGCGGCGACGCAAGCGCTGTGGGGCAACGGCACCTTCGTCGCGGCGATGCTGCTCGCCCACTTGATCGCCTCCCAAGTGGTGTTCGTGGCGATGATCGCCCTCTTCATGAACATCTGCCGCCAACGCATCGCGGCCACCCAGTTCGCGATTTACATGTCGCTGGCCAACTTGAGCCGCTCCGCCGGGGCCTTCTTGGCGGCCGGCGTCTCCGGGAGTTTGAGCGATGCGTTGAACTTCGGCCTCGTCGGGCTGTTGGCCGGGGTGGGGCTGGCTTGCCTTGCGCTCTTCAACCCGGCGCGCCATGCCCGCGACATCGTGCGCTTGGACGCGGCGGATGCCGCTGGGGCGACGGAAGCGGCTGACATCGCCCATGACGGAGCGCCGCTGGCTAAGCAATGAGCGCAACTCCACCAAAGGCAACCAGCGGCGGTGCGAACGCTGCCCGCCACGCCGCCTCCCCTGGCGGCACCGACATGGCTTTCGTGCGGCGGCGCGCGGTGCAGGTGTTCGGGGACAAGCCGGTTGGCCCAAACGCATTGGCCGCCAACATCGCGTTCGGCGCCGCCGTGTTGGGTGCAAAGCACGTCGAGTTGACCAGCGACGGCGTTCGGCAATTCATCGCCAGCGACTTCGATTGGCTGCGCGCGCCAGATGGCCGCGATGCATCCGCGGCGCGGCTCTTCGAGCGCTTCACGCCGTTTCCGCAACAGAGCCCCGGCAGCCACCGCAGCGAAATCTATGTGGCGGCGTTCGCCCGCCGTGCTTACGTCGCCCACGATGGCGAGCTGTCTTGGGTGCTGAGCGGGGAGTTGGACGGCCAAGGTACGGGCAGCGAGGGCGCAAGCGGGCACGGCGAGCAGCCCGCGGGCGGCTTGCCCCATATGGGCCATGTGCCGCCTTGGTGCATCCATGTGCTGGCGTTCAGTTTTGCGTAGGCGCAACCCGGTGCCAGCGGTTGTTGGAAACGGCGCACGGGGCCGACGGCTGCGAGCCCGATGAAGACGCCGAGCGTGGACCTCTTCACCCACGAGGAGTGTCTCGCCCACGACACGCCCCCCGGCCATCCGGAGCGGCCGGCGCGGCTCACAGCGGTGTTGAAGCGGTTGGAGAGCGATGGCCTCTTGGATGAGCTCTGCGCCCGGACGCCGGCGCCGGCAAGCAAACAGGCGCTGGCCGGCGCTCACGACCCGCGCTACATCAAGGCCTTGGAGCGTGCGTCGCCGACACGCGGCATCGTCCGCGTGGAGCAGGACACCACGATGAGCGCCGGTTCTTTGGGGGCGGCCCAGCTTGCCGCCGGCGCCGCGCTCGAAGCGGTGGAACGGGTGCTCGACGGCGCGAGCCAACGCGCCTTCTGCGCCGTGCGGCCGCCTGGGCACCACGCCGAGACGGCAGCGCCGATGGGCTTCTGCCTCTTCAACAGCGTCGCGGTCGCGGCGCTGGCGGCGCTGCAGCGCGTACCGCGGGTGGCCGTGCTCGATTTCGACGTGCATCACGGCAACGGCACCGTCGAGATGCTCATGGAGCACCCAGAAGCCTTGGTGTGCTCCAGCTTCCAATACCCCTTCTACCCCAGCCGCCTGCAAGACGTGCAACGCCCCAACATCGTCAACACGCCGCTCCCCGCCGGCGCCGGCAGCGCCGCGTTCCGCGCGGCCATCGAGCGGGACTGGCTGCCCGCCTTGGAGCGTCATCAGCCAGCGCTCATCTTGGTGTCCGCCGGCTTCGACGCGCACAAGGACGACCCGCTGGCGCAGCTGGAATTGGAGGACGACGACTACCGCTGGATCACCGCAGCCATCGTGAATGCCGCGCGGCGGCACAGCGCGGGGCGCGTGGTGTCCACCTTGGAAGGCGGCTACGACTTGGCGGCGCTAGGCCGATGCGCGGCGCTGCATGTGGCGGGGCTGCTGGAGTGAGCGAGCGCCGGCGCCGAGCGCATCCCCGCCCGGCGACGGCACACGGCAGCCCTGCTCCGTTGCGGTTTGCGCCGCCCTCTGCCACCATCGCCCCAAGCTGGGGAGGAAAACATGAAGTTCGGAATCTTCTACGAACACCAGTTGCCACGCGATTGGCAGCCGGACAGCGAGCACAAGCTCTTCAAGAACTCGCTGACGCAGATCGAACTCGCCGATCAGCTCGGCTTCGACTATGCGTGGGAGGTTGAGCACCACTTCCTGGAAGAGTACTCGCACTCGTCGGCACCGGAGGTCTTCCTCGCGGCGGCCAGCCAGCGCACCAAGCAAATCCGCTTGGGCCACGGCATCGTGCAGCTCACCACCAACCATCCGGCGCGGGTGGCGGAGAAGATCGCCACCTTGGACCTGATCTCCGATGGGCGCGTGGAACTGGGCTTGGGCGAGGGCGCTTCCGTGACGGAGCTGCATCCGTTCAATCTGCGCTTCCGCGACAAGCGCGACGTGTGGGAAGACGCCGTGCGCTGCACGCTGCCAATGTTCTGGAACCACGGCTGGCAATACCGCGGCGAGTTCTTTGAGTTCCCGCTGCGCGCCGTGGTGCCGAAGCCGCTGCAGAAGCCGCACCCGCCGCTGTGGGTGGCCTGCTCGCAACTCGACACCATCAAGTACGCCGCCCATCGCGGCATGGGTTCGCTGTGCTTCAAGTTCGTGAGCTTGGACGCGGCGCGGGCGTGGGTGAACGCCTACTACAACACCTTCACGCGCAACTTGGAGAAGCTGGAGGATTACAAGACCAACCCCAACATCGCCGTGGTCGCCGGCTTCATGTGCGCGGAAACGGACGAAGCGGCCTGGGCAAAGGCGGATGGCTGGACGTTCTTTCAGTTCGCCTTGCAGCTCTACAACAAGGAAGGGCCGTTCGAGCCGGGCACGGTGAACTTCTGGGAACGCTATCAGGAGTGGAAGCAAACCCCCGAAGGCCAAAAGCGTTCGGGCAGCGAACTGATCGGTTCGCCTGACACCATCCGCGAGCGCCTGCTGGAACTTGAGCGGGCCAATGTGGACCAAGTGATTCTGCTGAACCAAGCCGGCAAGAACACGCACGAGGACATCTGTTCGAGCCTTGATCTCTTTGCCAAGGAAGTGATGCCAGAGTTCCATGCCCGGCACGCGGACCAGGAGGCTTGGAAGGCGGCGGTGCTGGCCGGCGAAGTGCAGCTCGATGACATCGACACCGAGCCGTTCAACTTCGCCGCACGCGGCAAGCCCACCCAACAATCCAGCAAGGAAACGCGCAACATGGTCTCCGGCGTGACGGGGCGGCCAGCGGCGCAGAGCGTGGGTTAGGGGCTGGGTTGGGAGCGGGTGCCGCGGCCTCGCGGCGCCCATTGAGTTGCGAGGAGGTGGCCGGGCCAGGCGAAGCGACGCTGCGCTAGCCGCCTAGTCCCCGGTGCCGCCGTCCCGCAACGCGCTACGAATCGTTGCGCGATTCGGGCAGCGCCTGCGTTCGGTCTTGCGAAACGACGACGCGCTTCGGCACATAAATCGGCGTGCAGAGTGACCAGTTCCACCCCGCGCCGTCCTTAGCCAAATCGCCCCGAGCCATCCACATATAGCCGCTCGCCCGTCACATAGGAGTTGGCGTTCGACACCAAGAAGCGCACCACGTTTGCAACGTCTTCCGGCTGGCAAACATGGCCAAATGGGCTGTCTGCGTCGAGCGTGCGCAGGTCTTGAACGCCCGCGACGGCGCGCATCAGGCGGCGGCCCATCTCCGTATCCACGAGGCCTGGGGCCACGATGTGGGCGCGGATGCCGTTGGCCTTCTCTTCCTTCGCCAAGGTGTAGGCCAAGGCTTCGCCAGCCGTCTTGCCCATGTTGTAGGGCGCCCCGTTGGCGCCAAGGCTGCGCGTCGCCGCGCTGGAGATCACCACGATGTCGCCGCGCGCCTGCTGACGCATGGCCGGAATCACCAACTTGCTGAGATAGTGCGGCGCCAAGGCGTGAACGCGGATGACGCGCTCAAGCTCGGCGATGTCCGTGTCCACCACGGACTGGCCCCGGCTGGCGATGCCGGCATTGTTGATGAGGATGCTCACTGGCCCAAGCTCTGCCTCAATGGCGGCCACCATCTCCGCATCCTGCTCGAAGTCATCCACGGCGGCTTGGTACGCGCTGGCGGCGCCGCCGGCCGCGGCAATGGCCTGCGCTGTTTCCTCAGCAGCGTCGGCATCGCGCCGATAGTTCACCGCCACCGCGGCGCCGTCTTCCGCCAAGGCCAGCGAAATGGCCCGGCCAACGCCGCGCCCACCGCCCGTCACCAAGGCCACCCGTCCTGCTAAAGACATGCTTTGCGCCCCCCTTCCAACACTGCCTTAGACACCCAAGCCGGCTGCCCGGCACGAGCCTGCGTTACGCCCCGCTGAAGTTCGGGTCTCGCTTTTCCAAGAACGCCCGCCGACCCTCCGCCGCATCGTCGGTGGCGCCGGCCTCGCCCTGCAACTGTGCTTCAAGTTCCAATTGCTGTTCGTAGGAGTTGTGCCAAGTGGCCCAGTAGGCCCTGCGAATGAGGCCCAGCGAGCGCGGCCCGTTGGCAAGGCGCTGGGCAATGTCCATGGCGCCGTCCATCAGGGCATCATTGTCGTCATAGAGCCGGTTCACCAGCCCCCACTCGAATGCCCGCTCGGCCGGCAAGCGCTCTGCGAGCATGGAGAGTTCCACCGCCCGCCCCCAGCCGACGAGCCGCGGCAGCAGAAACGTTGAGCCGCCATCCGGCACCAAGCCGATGCGGGCGAACGCCTGCAGGAAGAACGCCCGCTTCGACGCGCACACCATGTCACCCATCACCGCGAAACTCATGCCAACGCCGGCCGCCGGGCCGTTCACGGCGGTCACCATCGGCATGGGCAAGTCGCGCAACGTGAGCAGCAAGGGATGATAGGCATTGCGCAACGCGCCGCCGGCGGCGCGCCTTTCGTTGCCGCCGCGGTCCGCAAGGTTGGCGCCGGCGCAGAAGCCGCGGCCCTCCCCTGTGAGCAGCAAGCAGCGCACCGCATTGCCGCGCCCGCTGATTTCCGCAACGGCATCCGCAAGCCCTTGCATCATCTCGCCGCCAATCGCGTTCAGCGCCTCTGGATGGTTGAACTTCAAGAGCGCCACCGAGCCATCGAAATCGAGTGAAACTTTGCTGAGCTCCACGGTCTCTCCCCCACCGGATGAGCGGCAAACTCTAGCACATAGGCCTTTGGCGGCATGGTGAGCCGCACCGCCGCGCGCCCCCGCCTCGAATCGGGAATATCATGGGTCGCACTGAACTGGAGGCTCAAGCCATGGCCGCAAGCGCCGGCAACGCACGCGCCACTGCGCCCTTCGACCGTGACGAGATCGAGCGCGATTGTCAGCGCCTTTCCGTCGCCTATGCCCGCGCCATCGACTTTCGGGATTACGATGCGTTCGTGGAACTCTTCGCGGAAGACGCCGTGCTGGACGCCGGCACGCTGCTCGAAGGCAAAGCCGCCATCCGCGAATCCCTGCAGAAACGCCCCGACGAACTGCGTTCGCGCCATGTGCTCACCAACATCTTCATCGACCCGGTGGACGCCAACAGTGCGCGCGGCATCTCCTACCTCTCCTTGTATCGGCATGTCGGCGCGGAGAGCTTGGCAGCCGGCCCGGTTTCATTCGACGGCCCGGCCGCGGTGGGCCACTACGAGGATCGTTACACCCGCACTGCAGACGGCTGGCGCTTCGCGCGACGCAAGCTGCATCTGGCGTTCCGGCGGCCACGCCGCGCCAACCCGCCCAACGCCACATAGCTGCTGAGATGGCCGGCGCCCTCGATTCCTTCCGCATCTGCGATTTCACCGGGCAGCTCGCCGGCGCCGGCGCCACCAAGTGGCTGGCGTCGTTCGGCGCCGAGGTCATCCGCATTGAAGACCCGGTGCGCGAAGGCCGCTGGGACATCCTGCGCGGCACGCCACCGTTCGTGGACGACCGCCGCGGCGTGGACATGGGCGGCGCGTTCAACAACCACAATGCCGGCAAGTTTGGCATCACCCTGAACCTGCGCAAAGACAAGGCAAAAGAGATTCTCACCAAGCTCATCGAAGTGTCGGACGTGGTGAGCGAGAACTTCGCCAAGGGCGTGCTGGAACGCTGGGGCTTCGGTTACGAGCGGCTCAAGGAGATCAAGCCAGACATCGTGTATGTCTCCAACTGCGGCTTCGGCCACGTCGGCCCATACAGCGATTTCAAGACGTGGGGGCCCATCGTGCAGGCTGTCTCTGGCCTCACCTTCACCAACGGCCTGCCAAACCATGAGCCGGCCGGGTGGGGGTATTCCTACATGGACCACACCGGCGCCTACTACATGGCGATGGCCATCATGCTGGCGCTTCTGCACCGCCAACGCACCGGCGAGGGGCAATGGGTGGACCTCGCCTGCACTGAAGCCGCCCTCACTTTGCACGGCCCGGCGCTCTTGGATTGGACAGTGAACGGCCGCCCCACGCGCCGCGCCGGCCAGCCCCACGCGAACCGCTCCGCGTGGCCGCCCATGGCGCCGCATGGCATCTATCCCTGCGCTGGCGATGACGACTGGGTCGCCATTGCCTGCCGCAACCAAGCCGATTGGGACGCGCTTGCCGCCGTGGTGGACGAGGACTGGTGCAGTGAAGAGCAGTTTGCGGACTTCGACAGCCGCTATGCCGCGCAAGACGCGCTCGATGCCCACCTAAGCGCGTGGACGGCACCCCGCCGCAAGTTCGAGGCGGAAGAAGCGCTGCGGGCAGCCGGCGTGCCGGCCGCCGCGGTGATGAAGCCACAAGAACGCATCGACCTCGATGCCAGCACTGGGAACTTCGGCCTCTGGCCGACAGTGAGGCACGCTAAGATGGGCGCTGTGCGGGTGGACGGGCAGCCGGTTCACTTCTCCGAGACAGACTGGCAGTTGCCGCGTGGCGGGCCATGCTTGGGCGAGCACAACGAAGCAGTGCTGACGCGCTTGCTGGGCTTCAGCGCCGAGGAAGTGGCGGCGCTTGCCGATGAGGGCGTGATATGACTGCGCTCACCGGCGTGCGAGTGGTGGAACTCAGCCAAGTGCCCATCGCTTGGGCCGGCAAGCTGCTGGCCGACATGGGCGCGGATGTGATTCTTGTTGAACCGTCGGGCGGCGATCCGTCCCGGGGCTATCCGCCGTTTGTGGACGACGAGCCGGGGGACGATCGGAGCCTCTACTGGTGGCATTACAACACCAGCAAGCGCAGCGTGGTGATGGACTTGGAAGATGAGGCTGGCCGGGAGCAGTTTCGATCTCTCATCGCCACCGCGGATGTGCTGCTTGAGGCCGAGCCACGTCACCGCCTCGCCACGCTTGGCCTTGACTACGACGATCTCGCGCCCATCAAGCCAAACTTGATTCATGTGGCCGTCACCCCCTATGGCCGGGACGACGCCAAGAGCGATTTGCCGTATACAGACCTCACCGTGATGGCGGCTTCTGGCCCGCCGTGGAGCTGCGGCTACGACGATCACTCCCTGCCGCCGGTGCGTGGCGCCTTGCAGGGCTACCACACAGCTTCGCACTTCGCCGTGATGTCCACGCTCACGGCATTGCTGCACCGCGGCGTCAGCGGCGTTGGGCAGTTCATCGACGTGAGCATGACGGCGGCCTCGAACGTCACCACCGAAGCGGCGTCCTACACTTGGCTGGTGGCCGGCCGCACCGTGCAGCGGCAAACTGGCCGCCACGCCTCCACGTCGCCGTCCAGCGAAACACAGCAACGCTGCGCAGATGGGCGCTACGCCAACACTGGCGTGCCGCCGCGCAATCCGGCCGAGTTCGCGGCACTGCTCGCTTGGCTCAAGGAACTCGGTTTGGACACGCAGTTGCCGGAAGCGGTGTTTCTCGAGTTAGGGGCGGCGTGGCAAGGCCCTTTCGACCTCGCGCAGATTGGCACGGATGACGAGATCACGGCCATCTTCGGCGCAGGGCGGGAGGCGTTGAAACTCATCGCTTCCACCGTCTCCGCACAGGATTTCTTCCTCGGCTGCCAACGCGCCGGGCTTGCGGTGGGGGTGGTCAACGCGCCGGAGGAAGCCTTCGAGGACGCGCACATTCGAGCGCGCGGATTCCACACGCCAGTGCATCATGAAGACTTGGGGCGCACGATCACCTACCCGGGCGCGCCGTATGCGCTGCAAGGCAGCCCGTGGGCCATCTCGCGGCGGGCGCCCAAGCTGGGCGAACATAACCCCGAGGTGCTCGGCGAGCTGGACCAGCGTTAGCAGCGGCGAAGGGCTAGCCTAGGGCACTACTTGGATGGGTTTCGGGCGGCTGGCGCCTTGCGGGGCTTGGCTGCGGCTGCGGGACTTAACCCAGCAAATCCAGCGCTCGGTCAATCAGCGGCGTCATCGACAGCGCGGTGTGCTCCCAAGATGGATCTGGCCGTTTGCCGCGCCGGTGCAGCCCCAAATTGAAGCCGGTGATGATGGCGAACTTGTAGGCGGCCAGTGCCCGGAACCAGTTGAGGCTCGGTAACTGGCCGCCGTGCGCATCGGCATAGCACTGCACCAGCGTGTCTGGATCTAGAAACATGGGGCGGCCCAACGCGACCCCGCCATGCCATGCCTGCGGATCGCTGAACGTGCATATCCAGCCGACGTCGTTCAACGTGGCGCCGATGCCCGTCAACTCCCAATCGATGACTGCCAGCAAGTTCCCCTCGAATGAACAGAACAGGTTCGCGGTTTGGAAGTCTCCATGGAAGATGCCCACAGGCGCATCCGCCGGCAGCGTCTCCAGCAAGCGCTTGCGGCAGTCTGGCGCACGGGAAAGGCACTCCGGGCTGGCGGCGCGTTCGTAGAAGCGGTCCCATCGCTCCACATCCTCGGCAAACGGCATTGGCTCGCCGAGATAAGGCGCCTTCGCTGCATCCACCTTGTGGATGTTGGCAAGCGCCGTCATGGCTTGGCGGCCGAGCTCCAATACACTCGCTTCGGAAAGCCCGCTGCCCCACTCTTGCTCGCCAAGCCGCAATACGTCTCCCTCAAGCTGCGGCACCACGAAGTACGGGCAGCCAAACCATTCCAAATCATCGCCAGACCACTGCACTGAACAATGCGGCACGTCTGTGCCGTCCAAGGCATTGAGCACTGCCACCTGCCGCAGCACATCCGCAGTGCCGCGCCAGTTCACATTCGGCGGCGGCAACCGAATGAACCAACTCTCGGAGGCGCCGCGGCACTCGACGCTGAAACCGTAGGAGAAGCCGGCGTGGCCAGGCATCTTGGCCACGTTGAACACACGCACGGCATCCGTGCCGTACTTGGCAGCGCAGAACGGCGTGAGGCGCCGTTCGAGTTCGGCAAGTTCCATCGGCGGCGCCCCTAAACCGGCGCCGGCCCCGGGAACTGCTTGCGGAGGATGCGCTTCAATATCTTGCCACTCGGATTGCGCGGCACTTCGGTGACGAACGCCACGCCCTTGGGCTGTTTGAAGCGCGCCATGCGGCCATTGCAGAAGCCCAGCACATCCGCCTCCGAAAGCGAGTCGTCCGCGCGCACGACGATGGCGAATGGCGATTCGCCCCAAGTGTCACTCGGTTGGCCAATCACCGCCGCTTCGGAAATGCCATCGTGGGTTTGCAGGATCTTCTCTATCTCCGCCGGGTAGACGTTCTCGCCGCCGGAGATGACCATGTCCTTGATGCGATCTTCAATGTAAACAAAGCCCTCTGCATCCATCCGCGCCAAGTCGCCGGTGTGCAGCCAGCCATCCACAATGGCCTCGGCAGTGGCCTCGGGACGATTCCAGTACTCCCGCATCACATGGTCGCCACGCACAATCACTTCGCCAGGCGTGTTGGGCGGGCACTCATCGCCGTTGCCATCGACAATCTTCACGTCTGTGTGGAAAAACGCCTTGCCAGTGGAACCGATGCGTGCCAAGGCGTTCTCCGCATCAATGAGGCATGCAGGGCCGCAGGTTTCCGTCAAGCCATAGATCTGATGAACCTCGATGCCGATGTTGGCACACGCCTCGATGAGTGATTCCGGCACCGGCGCCGCGCCGGACAAGCACCAGCGCCACTGCGAAAAGTCGAACCGTTCCAAGTTCGGCACCTGCAGCATGAAGTTCAGCATCGCCGGCACCGCAAGCCCGATGGTGATCTTTTCACGCTCCACCAACTGCCAAGCCAACACTGGATCGAAGCTGCGCATCACGATGCTGGTGACGCCCTGATACACATTCAGCGTGATGGGCGTGAGCGCGCCGACATGAAACAGCGGCAGCGGCGAAAGAAAGCGATCCTCCTCCCGATAGTAGGTAGTGGCGGCGATGGTGATGCACCCCCAAATGGATGTGTCGTGGGTGTGTACCACGCCCTTCGGCAACCCCGTGGTGCCCGAGGTGTACATGATGTACAGCATGTCGTCGTCTGCGGCGCGCAAGGCAGGCTCGGCGTCCGACGCTGCGTTGCGGAACTCGCGGTAGCTTTCGGCAAACGGCGCCAACGGGTCGTTGTCCACCACTTGCAGCCAATGCTGAATGTCTGTGGCAGCGCCCCGGCCATGCAATTCCGTCACCGCTTCCAAGAACTCCTCGCCAAAGATGAGCCGGGTGGCGCCGCTGTCCTTCAGGATGAACTCAAGCTCGTCCGGCACGAGGCGCCAGTTGAGCGGCACCACCACAGCGCCAACCTTTGCCAAGGCAAAGAATGCCTCGACGAACTCGGAACTGTTCATCATGAGGAGCGCAACCCGGTCTCCTTTCTCCAGGCCGGCGGCGACAAGGGCGTTGGCGATGCGGTTGCTGCTGGCGTTGAGCTCGGCGAACGTGAGCCGGACGTCTAGGTTGCCGTCCACATACGCTTCGCGCGCTGGATTCATCAGTGCGCGCTTGGTGAGCCACTGGCCAATGTTCCGCTTCATGGGGCACCCCCGCCGGCAAGTGGCGCCATTGTCGCAAAACTCGGCGGCTTTTGGCGCCGGCGCAGCGGCGGGACTGGGGCGCGGGTGGGGGAGTGGGACGCGGCAACGGCACGGAGGTGCCGTGCGTGGTCGGTGGGGAGGAACTGCGGGGGAAAGCCAAGGTGCCGATGATGGGACCGACGCTCAAGCGTCGGGCTCCGCGATCAACGGCAGCAGGCGCCACAAGATGCTGGGCACGATGGCCTCCACTGCCACTTGGAACCTGACGGTTTCGCTCCTGCCGCCCTGAGTTGCCGTTACGGTGATGGTGACCGTTGCATCTGGCGTGAGATCGTCCGACACCGCGATCTGCAGGCGACCGCCCCGCACGACGACGCTGACGGCGTCCGGCTGGCTGGACCGGGCGACATAGGTAACGCCAGCGCTGAAGTCCGGAAACATGGCCGCCAGCCGCAGCGTTAGGCGGTCGCCACTCGCCAACACCCTGTTCACCACCGCGGGCGATGGCAGTTTGGCGAGGCCGCTGCCCCAGACATTCGGGTCTGCGCCAATGGCTCGGGCGGCGTGGTCGCGCAGGTAGCTCGCGACTTCGACGGCGGCGAGGCGCGGCCAGCGGCCGGCTATGAGCGCGGCAAGACCCGCAACATGGGGCGATGATTGGCTCGTGCCGGCAAACCCTGTTCCAGAGGACGCCGAGCCGTAGGTGATGGAGGTGCCTTGGTCCACGCCCACGATATCCGGTTTCACGCGACCGTCCGGCGTCGGGCCCCGGCTGCTGTAGTAGTCGATCTCGGCAGGGCTCCGCCAGCTCGCCGCACCCACGGCAAGCATTCCTGGGTTAGCGCTCTCGGCCGGATTGCCGATACCGCCGCCTCGAGTCCAGCGCAAGGTGTTGCCACTGTGATCGATCAATTGAACCCAGCCCGGCTGCGGCGTGGCGTAGCTGTAACCGCTAAACTGCTCGACGGTCAGGCAATACTCGCCGCCTAGGCTCTGAAAGAACAAAATCTCGCTGGGAACTCCGATGCCGGGTCTCTCCGGGCTCCGGTCGTTTTGATAGAGGTTGCTACCGGCTACTGGCGCACTTGGATCGTAGGTGCCTGCCACCACTTCATAGAGGTACAGATCCAAGTCCGCCAAGGGTGCGGCACCGCCCCATTCGCCCTGCCAGCGAAGCTGCACGTAGAGTGATTCCCCGTGCGACACGTCCACTCGGTTGCAGTCCTCGCCGGCCCCAAACTCGTGGAACCCATCGGCATCGGAATCTTGGAACGCACCGAGCCAAGCGCTTTCGCCTTCGTTGCCGGCCGAGTTGGCCCAAAAGATGCCGCCGCGCACCGCCCGATCCACCGTGTTCAGCGGGCTCTCGCTGTATGGTGATGTGCCATCTCCTGGCCCGTCCCACGCGGTTCCGATAGAGTAGTTGACGACTTTGACACCCTCGGCAATCATCCAATCGACCGTGGCTTGGAGATCCCCGTCGGAGATAGGATTAGCGACGTACAGAGCGGCGTCTGGCGCGACATCCAACAGCGCTTCGGCCACCGCTGTGCCATGCGTTTCGCCGTTTTCGCAAGTCCCCAGAGACGACGTGGACTCGCCGGTGGCCATCTCGCCGACCGACTCGTAGCACCTGCCCACGATGTGGGCGGGCAGTTCGCTCCCTCTCAGTGCGGAGATGTCTTGAAAGCCGCCGTCTATGACGCCGACCTTGACCCCCTTGCCACGCCATCCGTTCGCGTGCCAGCGCTGCGCGGCGTGTGCAGCGACGCCTTCACTGGTGGCGTCGCCGCGTTTCAGAAGCGGCGGAAAGATGGCCTGCACGCGGACCACTCCTAGCCGCTGCGATGCCCTCGACAGCAGTGCTACCGGGACGTAGGCCTCGACATAATCTGGGCCGACATTGCGTGGCTCGGCGTCGTTGTCGCGCAACCAATGCACAAGCGCTGCCCCGCTCGCCGTGGCCCGGAGGCGAAAAGTGACCGCCACCATCGAGCCGCGGCGCATCGGCGCGTGGCTCGCAGCGCGACGGGCAGCGTTAGGTGAGTGGTCGCTGCGTTCGAACTGCCCAACCAACGCGCTCAAGATGGAATCGAGCCTAGCGAACTCGCTGCTCGTTTTCTTCGATGCCCCGGCGGCTTGGCTGGGCGGTGCCTTGCGCACTGCCTCCGTCTCGCGGTCTTGCGCTCGTGCATCGAACGCCGTCAAACCGATCGCAAGGCCGACCACAGTTGCCAATTTGCAATGTTGCCGGTAGCGCATGGGGATCAACTCGATTTGTTGCACTAAAGTTCGCCGAACTATAGCGCGAAAACGGCGCGAACCGGGCGGTTGGCACGCTCGACGCAGCCGTTCCACTGCGGTCGTCCCGGCGGCAGGACGCGTTTTCGCTATGGTTAGAGGAAGCATCCGGCGCATGGCGGGAAGTCGTTGCGCATCATGCACAGCTCCTCGAAGTTCCAGTGAGGAGAACACTGGTTCTCCTCACGCTTCTCCACGCCTCGGCAGCCCGCACCCGCCCAGACGCGCCTCTCGCCGGGATGAAGAAGACGGCGCACATGCGCCACGTCCGACTCGTTCGCCGCCGTCGCCACGAAGCTGTGCGACACCTATTCCCCCGGCAGCGGCATCTCCATGCTGTCTTCGTTGCGGGCGCGGGTGAACGCGGGGCGCGGCGTGGCTGAGCGCATTTGTTCAAGCCAGAACACGCCATCGTAGGGTGCGCTGTTGCCGCGCGTTCCCACAAAGTCCAAGTCCCCATCGCCATCCAAATCCCGCGCCACGAAGTGGTCAAACATGCCGCGCTTGCGCCGCGAGATGTCGTGCCGGCGCCACGCGGCTTCCGCCCTGCCGGGATTCTCGAACCAACCGATGCGGCCCAAGGGCTGCGCGGCAGTCATTGCCTCATCGTCCTCGGAGCGGTCGCCGCGGCTGTAGCTGCCGGCCATCACGTCCAAGTCGCCATCGCCGTCGATGTCTCCCAAGGCGATGCCAGTGATGGAATCCGGCGCAAAGCGGCCAATGGGGTGCGGCTGCCAAGCACCATCGCTTTCCGACGGCTGAGCAAGCCAAACAAGCTGCAACGACGCTCGCTGCACCGGCGGGCCGCTGCCGGCCACGGTGACGATGTCCAACCGGCCGTCCGCGTTGAAGTCTGCGTACGCTGCATGGAATGCCGCCGCCATAGCGCCATTGATGACGATGGGGCGCTCCCGGAAAGCCAACGCGCGCTCGCCGACGTTCTCGAAGAACACTAGCCGCGGGCCGCCGCGGATGCCGCCGAGGATGTCGAGGTCTCCATCGCCATCGAGATCGACGGGTTCGGAGTTATGCGGCACGGAATAGTGGCCGAGCACGGTTTCGCGCCAACCATCGGGGGACAGCGGGTTGCCGACCGCCGCAAACACCGAGATGGGCGTGAGGCGCTGGTAATCCTCCGGCGTGGGGTTCTGGGTGCCTTTGTTCGGCGCCACCGCCTCCGGGCGGCCGTCGCCATCAAAATCTGCCAAGAAGACGCGAATGTAGGAGCCTCGATTGCGCGTCATCGGCAGGATGAGCCGTGGCCATGTGGCAGTGCGCGCGTTGGCGCCGGGATTCTGGAAGTAGATGAGGTGCGACAGTTCCGCAGCGACCATGATGTCGAGGTGGCCATCGCCATTCACATCCCCCAAGGCGGCGTCTTCCGGCGCCGCGGCGGCAGCACCTTCAGCGAGGGTGATGTTCGTCCAAACATGCGGGCTGGCAGAAGCGAAGGCGATGCGCACATGGCCATCCGGCCGCCCGTCGTAGAGCACATCGGACTCATGGACGGAAACGATGTCCTCGAAGCCGTCGCCATCGAGGTCTCCCATCGTCAGGCCGTCGCTGCCACTGAAATCCACGCCGCTTAGCCCGGGGTCGTCGATGAGGTGTTCGCGCCAACTGATGAAAGCGCCCTGGGGCATCTGCGCGACGGTGGGCGTGTCGCCGACGGGCTGACCGGACGCTGCGGCATCGATCGCACCCAAGATCAGCGCTGCCGCGGCGGCGAGGCCGATTCGAGGGCATTGGCATCTCACCGTTGGCGAGCTCCCCACACGACGGCCGGATGATACGCCGCGGGGCTGCGCGGGCCTTGCCGTTCCAGATGCCTGTCCCTTGCGATCCCCTTCCGGTCCTCGTTTCGCCTCGTCCCCAAGTGCCTGTCCCGTTTCGCTTCCGTCTGCCACGCCCTCGCCCCCTAGGTGCCTGTCCCCTTCCGATTCTGTTCCAAGTGCCTGTCCTCTTGCGATCCGGCGACGGCGCACTCGGTACCTGTCCCTTTGCGATCCCAATCGTTCTCGGTGCCTGTCCCCTTCCGATTCCGTTCTCGGTGCCTGTCCCCTTCCGATTCCTCGCTCGTTACGGCGTGCGCTCGGTGCCGGCGCGCGCCCGGTGCCTGTCCCCTTCCGGCGCGCGCCCGCTTGCTTGTCTCCGTCGCACGCCCGGCGCCTGTCCCCTTCCGGTTCTTCCGGTGCCTGTTCCTTTGCAATCGTCCCTGCCGTTCCAGATGCCTGTCCCTTTGCGATCCCATGCCCCTTCGAGATCCCGGTGCCTGTCCCCTTCCGAGATCCCGGTGCCTGTCCCCTTCCGGTTCTTGGGTGCCTGTCCCTTCCGGCCGCTCCGGGTGCCCGTCCCTTCCGGCCGCTCGTCCCTAGATGCCTGTCCCGTCTCGTTTCGTCCGTCTCGTTTCGCTAGATGCCTGTCCCGTCTCGTTTCGTTTCGTCTCGCTCGCCGGCGCCGGTCGCTTGTTCCTTGTCATCGGTGCGCCTCGCATCACGAGTCGCCTTGCGCGCAATTTCTGAAGCTGTACAATCAACCCAGTCTCGTATTGGACAGTTTGTGGACACGAATCTCTACAAGATCGGCGCCGCTTCAAGGGCCACGGGCATCTCGGTTGAGTGCTTGCGGCAATGGGAGCGGCGCTACGGCCTCGAGCCGGCGACGCGCGTGGGCAAGATGCGGCTCTACGACGAGCCTCAGCTAGCGCGGTTGAAGAAGCTGAAGCAGCTAGTAGACCGAGGCGAGCCCATTCGTAAGCTGGTGGCGCTGCCGCCGGCGGAGATCGATCGGCGGCTTGGCAAGCGCCGACACGCCGGCGTCCCTCGCGTGGGCTTGGTGGGCGCCGAGCTTCTGCTCGCCGAACGCGATCAAGGCGAGACGCGCCTTGATGCGCACGGCCGCTGGGCTAGCCCCGAGGCCTTTGTGGCACAGGCCGACGTGCTGCCAGAGCTGGACGTGGTCGCGCTCTTGCTGCCGAGCTTGGATCCGCAGCGCATCGAGCAACACTTGGATTTGCTGCCCGAGTCCGCGCTGGTGGTCCTCTATCGGCTTGCCACGGAGGCAGACTTGCTCACCGCGGCGGAGTTCGGCGTGACGCTGCTCGCTTGGCCGGCGTCTTGGACGGAGCTCGAAGATGCCTGCCTAGCCCAGCCAGCCGGGGCGCTGCCGCTGGAGTCGCGCCGCTTCTCGGACGAGGAGTTGCTGCACATCGCAGGCGTTGCGCCAGCTGAGGACCAAGGCTGCATCCGCGGGCTCGTGGGGGTGTTGCACACGCTCAACGCCTATGTGGCGCACGCGGCCCGGTGCGAGGCCAGCGACGCCGAATTGCCCCAGACGGCCAGAGACGTGGACAAGGCTCGAGCCGGTTTGGAGGCTTCGCTCGCAACGTTCGTGGAACAGTTTGGGCTAATCCACCGCAAGCCGCCGGATTAACGGCGGAAATCCATGCAATTGGCCGAAAAAAAGCAAAGCTGCCCAATACAATATCCCTTGACGATGACACGGATTGTCCAGTACAAAGCTACTATGAGTTCAGTTTGATGGCGCGAACGGATGGCTTCGGCTCTCACTCCTCCCAGAGTTCCTCCCCCAAGCCGACGCCTTCCTTCAGCCGCTCCCTCACTGGAGCGGCTGACGCGCCCCTTTCTTCCAAGGTAGCCCTGCCGGGGGTTGGTCGAGGCTTTGTGCCCATGGGATGGGCCAACCCTCGGCCTCACGCCCCCTCACAAGCGCTAGCGCAGTTCGTTTCGGAACCTGCGCCGACCCTTGATCGGGCCAAGGCTACACGCGGTCTACCGCCTTGGCCAATGCACCGCCAGCCCAGTACGGCTTCAGCCTTCTAACTGCCTTCCATGTCGCTGCTGCCCCGCTTCACTAAACGTCGCCCCAGCGCGAACGCTGCAACGGCGACCGCAGGATGCCGCGTGAGCGCCAATGCCGCGGCTGCTGCCCCCACCCCAGCGATCAACGCAAGTTGCGGGCTTCGCGCCCGCCCTGCGGTGGCTCGCGTGACCGTGTGCTCGCAGTTGTTGGTGAATGGGTTGTAGGCCCGCTCTTCGTGCGCCTCGGCGTAACGCAAAGCGCGATCGCGTTCGTGCGCGTCCAAGTGCTGCACCCGTGCCCGCTTGCCGCGGCAGAAGCCCTCGAACGTCGAAACGTGCTCGCCCTTGAGCGGCGTGTTGTGCAACACCCGATCTTCGTCCAGCACGATGCCCCGATGCATCACGGGGCCCTTGCGACGGGAAACGATGTCCCCAGGCGAGCGGTTGCTCATCGGCTGCTCCTTTCGTTGGCGCTTCGCTGCCGCGCACCATTTGCCGTACTCTAACGTAGAGGGGAAGTCCGTTCCACGATACGGTGCAGCATAGCGGGGATGCTCGCTGGCTCGCCGACGTCTACCGCCGCGATATCGAAGACAACCTTTTCGGCGGCATCTGCCGTCGACCACATTTCGATGATGCCTGGCTCAGGAGCTAACCCTTTGTGCCATGGGTAGAGGAGGATGACGCGCCGGGCACCATACCGTCGCGCATAGGCGAGCATCTGGTAGACATCAGGCCCTTTCACGCCAAGGTTCGCGTCGTGCCGCTTGAGTTTCTTCCATTTGGTGTCGAGGATGATTGGCGTACCGCCGTTGCACGTTTGGATCACAACGTCTGGGTGCAACTCGAACAGATGGCTGCCCAAGGGATCCACCAACGCTTTCAACTCTCGGGGTTGTAGCTTCACTCGTTGCCGACCGAGGACGCGCTGCAGACTCCGGCCGATGAACCCCTCGAACAGCACGTTCATCGGAAACAACAGCGTGAAGCCCATCGCCTCCCCGGCAGTCGTCGTCTGCCAATCGCCGGAGAGGATGAGGCGCGCCAAGTGGTAGAGATTGTGAAAAGCGGTGTTCGTGCGGTCTAGCCGCACGGGCTCGCGAAGCGGGTTCGGGGTCTCGCCAACGAACTGCAAACGTGCCGCCAGCTCCGCGAGCCGCCTCTGGTTCGCGGCGTTGCCGGCAATGCTGGCAAGGCGCGAAACCGCTGCCTTGAGAACACGATTCAGCGGGGTGTTTTCGGATAGCTCGTCGAAGCGGCAAGCGAGCACATCTGTCCGAACCGCAAGCTGGGTAAACTGGCGGACGACATTGAGCCGACCGCGCAGCAGCCCCAAATCCTCCTCCCTCTCTATGTAGCGGCGCGGCAGCCCGCGCTGTACTGCGGTGGCGAGCCGTCGCACGAAGAGCGCCATAACGAGTTCGAGAAGACTTTGCCGTTGCGAGCCCAACGCAGCGAGTTCGCCCTCGGCCAAAGGCACGTTGTGCGCCACAGCGATCATGTGGATGAGTGCCCGGCGCACCGAACAATCGTCGCCAGCGATCTTGGGCAGAATCTCGAAGGTTTGGCCCGGAATGGCCAGCACGCCAACGACTTGTCCAGTCCTAAGATGCTCGCCGCCACGAGTGCCCGCGACACGAGTTAGGACGCGCTGTGGCTGCTTAAGGCGCCGGCCCAGACGCTCGGCTAGCTCTAGGAACCGGCTCGCGTTCCCCTCTGTGAGCTTCTTCCCCTCGCCGATGCAGACGCTTTTGTTCTCTCGACAGGTGACCGGCGCCAGCGCCGTGTTCCTCACCGCGGTCGACGGATCACTCTGCGAGAGAAGATCCATCGCTCCCAGACACGAGGTCTTGGTATGCTTTGTCCGAAAAGCCCATATGCTCGGCCGGCCGGCCGCGCTTCGACTCCTCACCTCGCACAAACCAACGGTACCGTTTCTCGTGGCCTCCCGTGTCCTTTAGCCCCGGCGGGGCATTCAGTGCCTCACTGCGAACGAAGCCGACACCCAAGACGGCTTGGACCTTCTCCCAATCCTCGTAGAAGTACTCTGCGAGGAGCGGGATGATCCTGTGGCGCAGGATGTCATCAACCTCCGCTCTCGTGGTGGCCTCCATCAACCAAGCATGGCCAATCAAATGGTCCCGGTCGATAAGGTACTCCAAGCGTTCGTTGATTGCGCCAAGCACCCCCTGCAAGTCGACGCCATCCACGGTCTCGAGCTTCTCTGGGTCTGGCATCAGCTCCTCAAACTCGAAGCGGCGACGCAGAGCCGTGTCCAACAGTGCGATGGAACGGTCTGCGGTGTTCATGGTGCCCAAGATGTACAAGTTGGCCGGCAGCCTGAAGCCTTCGTGCGAATGCGGCAGCGTCACCGTCACCTCGTTGTCGGCACCCTCCCGCTTGTCCGGTTCCAAGATGGTGATGAGTTCACCCAACACCTTCGAGACATTGGCGCGATTGATCTCGTCGATCACCAGAACGTAAAGCTCCTCGCTATTGCAACGGGCCAACTTGGCGATCCGCTTGAGTACTCCGTCGGTGGCAATGAGACGAAGTCCGCCAGCGCTGTCCGGATCAGGACGCAGCCCCTCCACGAACTCCTCATAGCCATAGGACTGGTGAAAGGTGATAAACGCGACACGCCCTTCACGCACAAGTTCCTTGTAGCGACCTTGCACCTCGTCGTCCAAAGGCTCTGAACCATCGCAGATTTCCACGCAGCGCCGGAAGGTTGCATAGGTCTTCCCTGTACCCGGCGGGCCATAGAGAATGGTGTTGAGCGCAAAGCGCGGGCGCACATGGGCAAGGCCGCGCGTCTCTTGCACTCTCGCATTCACATCGAGCTTCAACGATGAGAGAAATGACCTGCCTCCGGGGGTGATGTGTGATTTTCCGTTTTGATACTGGAGCATCCCCGCTGATTGCAACCAATATCGACGGCGATTCATTTGATCGCGGATCTTCCGCATGTTGAAGTCACGCTGAGCAGCCTGCATGAGCTCTTCGAGGCTTTTTGGTTCCGTATCGATCTCCGTGAGTAGCTCACCAATGAACGTGTATTTCTCATGAAGAGCTCGAATTATCGATTCATCAGAGTCAAACTGCCCAGAATGGGGTCTGCCAAGTCTGTCTGTCCGCCTAACAACAAAGCCGAGATCAGCAAGGAAACCCAGAGTATTGAGCGTGTTTCCTTCACTCTTCCAGCCGAGTTGTCGAAACCAACCAATGAACTCGTCTTCGGTTCGCGGTTCGTTCAACCAGTCCCAAGTCTTGCGGAGACTATCGATATAGCCTTCATGGCGTGCGCCACCAACGGGCATCGCGTGGACCGTAAGCTTACGTCCGTCATCGAGTGGCACCATTGCTTCCTTGGAGACTGTTTACCCCTACATGCTAGCACCCCCGCCTCAACCCAACAAATCAAGCGCCGCCTTCGCCCGCGCTGCGACGCCAGCCTTCTGCCGCTCCAAGTCCACACCGCGGCTCTCGCCCATCGCGCCAACCAAGTAGCGCTTGTACACGCCTTGGCCAATCGCAGCCAAGCGCCAGTGCGAGAAGGCGCGGTAGTAGCGAATCTGCGTGAGGTCTCGCCCCGTGGCTTCGGCATACCCTGCACACACTTCGTCCCGCTCTGGGAAACCACCGGCGCCGGTGGCGGCCAGCGTGTCACCGGGCTCGCCGGGCAGCGTCCAATTGTTCAGCAGGTAACCCAAGTCTGCCAAGGGGTCGCCTAGGGTACAGAGCTCCCAATCCAAAATGGCCCTGATGCGGCCAGCACCGACGATCATGTTGCCGAGGCGATAGTCTCCATGCACGATGGCAGCGCCAACCTGCTCCGGCATGTCTTCGCGCAGCAGGCGCTCGCTCTCCTCCATCTCGGGGATTTCGTGGGTCTTGGTGGCGGCCCACTGCTTCGACCAGCGCCGCAGTTGCCGCGCCAAGTACGCTTCCTTGCGGCCAAGGTTGCCGAGGCCCACATCGTCCGGGTTGATGCTGTGCAGTTGCGCAAGCGCCGCGATGACATGTTCGCCAAGGGTTCGCCGCTGCGCCTCGGAAGTGTCCTGCAGGGCCGTCGCGTCGTGCGGCACCACGCCCTCCACAAACCGCATCAGATAGAACGGCGCATCATTCACCGACGTGTCTTCACATAGGCCGAGGGCCGGCGCCACGGGCACATCCGTGCCCCACAGCGCCGCGATGATGCGATGTTCGCGCCCCATGTCGTGGGCGCTCTCCAACACATGGCCCAGCGGTGGCCGGCGCAGCACAAAGGCGGCGCCGCGCGCATCGACGAACTTGTAAGTGAGGTTGGAGTGGCCACCGGCGATGAGCGAGAACTCGAGCGGCGGCTTGAGTTCTGGGATGCGCGTTTGCGCCCACTCCGTCACCCGATTCAGATGAATGCCCTGCACAGCGTCCTCCGCCGCCTCGTCCTCGCGTCTTGTTACCCGCTTCCATGCCGTAAGGTCAATGCCTTGAACCAGAACATGCCTATGCCCGCCGCTGCTTGACCTCGCGTCCCTGCCGGCGGACGATGCGCCCATGAGCACCGCGTACCCCTTCGTTCCGTTAGAACGCAACATCACCATCGACCGTGCCGAGGGCGCCTACCTGTGGACGGCGGATGGCCGCCGCGTGTTGGACGCGGCCGGCGGCGCCATCGTCACCAACATCGGGTTTGGCCGGGCCGAGGTGGCCGAAGCGGTGGCAGAGGCGACCTTGCGTGAGGGCTATGTGGTGCCGCCTTGGCTCACGCCCTCGCGGACGCGGCTCACGGAACGGCTGCAGGCAGACTGGCTGCCGCCTGCATTCACGCACATGCACCTCACCTGCGGCGGTTCCGAGGGTGTGGAATCCGCCATGAAGATCGCCATCCAACACTTCGCGGCGCAGGGGCGGCCAGAGAAGCACAAGGTGATGGGCAGGTCTCTCTCCTACCACGGCACCACGTTGGCCACCACGGCTGTGGGCGGCCACGCCGCGCGGCGCAAAGGGCTGACGCACACATTGCAGCAATATCCAGTGTCGCCCACTCCATATCCCCTGCGCTGCCCAGGCAACGACGCCGGGCGCTACTACGTTGAGGCGGTGGAGGCGGCCATCGAACGGGAAGGACCAGACACCATTGCCGCGTTCATCGGGGAGCCGGTGGTGGGGGCAAGCGGCGGTGCGCTGGTGCCGCCGGACGCTTACTGGCCCGGAGTGCGCGAACTGTGCGACCGCCATGACATTCTGCTCATCGTCGACGAGGTGATGACGGGGTTCGGGCGCACGGGGCTCAAGTTCGGCTACCAGCACTGGCCGTTCCAGCCAGACTTGATTGTGGCAGGGAAGGGGCTTGCGGGCGGCTACGCTCCACTGACCGCCATATTCGGCACCGATGCTGTGGCCGCGCCCATCATCGACGCCGGTTTCAACGTGATGTTCCACACCTTCGCCGCCCATCCCGCCGCCTGCGCAGCGGCGGACAAGGTGCTTGAGATCATGACGCGGGAGCGTCTCGTGGAGCGTTCGGCGCAGATGGGCGCCAAGCTGCGGGCCGAACTCGATGCCGCCTTCAAGAACCATCCCCATGTTGCCGAAACGCGGGGGCTGGGGCTGCTGCTCGGCATCGAAATCGTGCAGGATCGCAGTTCCTTGGCGCTCTTTTCCGAAGCGGACAACATCACCACCCGAGTGGTAATGGAGGCGCTGCAGCGCGGCGTGTTCGTCTATGGCGGCGGCACTGGAGAGGCACGGGACATCATCGTTATCGGGCCGGCGTTCACGATTGACGACGGCGACGTGGACCGGATCGTCACCACGCTGCAGGCCGCGTTGGACGCCGTGGTATGAGGCGGCCGGGCGCAGGCCTCGGGCGGGTTACCATGCGGGGCGACTTTGGGGAGACGTTGCAATGCCGGTGTACTTCCACACACTGATTTCCGCCGAGGCGTTGGCGGGCCTTGACGCCGATCGAGTGCGGCTCTTCGATTGCCGGTTCGACCTCAAGGATGCTGACGCCGGCGCGGCGTCGTTCCAAGCTGGCCACATTCCCGGTGCCGTCCATCTGCACTTAGACCGAGACTTGGCCGGCCGCGTGACGCCGGGGAAGACGGGACGGCACCCGTTGCCGGAGCGCGACGCCTTCCGCCAGTTGCTGCGCTCCCACGGCGTGGACGACGCGGCGCAACTCGTGGCGTATGACGACAGCGGCGGCCTGTTCGCCGCGCGGCTTTGGTGGATGGCGCGGTGGGCAGGCCACAGCGCAGCCGCGGTGTTGGATGGGGGTTATCAGGCGTGGCTTGCTTGGCGTGATGCCGGCGTGACGGGCGGCGGGGAAGCGCAAAGACGCATCGAGGCGGCGGTGGAGGCGGATGTGGCCGAGCCGGCGGGGGCCGAGAGGGCAGCGACGCTCGGCGCGGAGCAGGTTGGCGCGATGGTGACGGCGCCGCCGCCAGCGCCGGTGACCATGCAAGCGGTGCGTGAGAACGCTGCGTCGGGTGCCTGGCATCTGCTCGATGCGCGCGCTGCGGATCGTTTTCGGGGCGAGAATGAGACGTTGGACCCGATTGCCGGCCACATTCCGGGCGCCCTCAACACGCCCTTTCAAGACAACTTAGCCGCGGACGGCAGATTTCTAGACCGAGCCTCGTTGCGCGCCCGCTTCGAACGGTTGTTGGGCGACAGGCGCGAGGGCGACGTGGTGTGCTATTGCGGCTCCGGCATCAGCGCGACGCACGTTGTGCTCGCCATGATGCATGCCGGATTGGCTGAACCACCGCTCTATCCCGGCTCTTGGAGCGAGTGGATCACGGATCCAACAAACCCGGTGGAAACATAGCGTCCCGCGAGGGCTTCGCGGATGGCTCGGTGAGCGGGATGTCGGCGGCGGTGTTTGGGTCAACCGCCAAACGACACGCCGCGTCGCGTTGCTTGGCCACCACCCACTACGCCAAAGGCACCGAGATAGGCATCTAACTCGGTTGGCCGCACGGGGCGCACCCGGCGCGACACCAAGCGGTCATTCTCAAACAGCAAATCCGCCCGCACGGGGCGGTGCATGCGTATGGACGGCAGCCAATAGCGGTCTGGCTCCCACATTTCGCCCACTGGCACGGCATCCCAAGCGCACCAGAATGGCACCGCCTCATCGGTTTCAATGGGCTCGCCTTCGAACGCTTGGGCGTGGAACGCAAAGCCCCGCATGTCATAGCCGTTCTTGCGGTCGTGGCAGCGCAGCAACCCGGCCGGCGTGAGCGGGCCGCAGCGCAACCCAACCTCCTCCCACACTTCCCGCGCAGCGCATTCGTAGGGCGTCTCGTCCGGTTCGATGCGCCCGCCTGGCGCGTTCACCTTGCCCGCGCCGTGGCCACGCTTCTTGCGAATGAGCAACACCGCGCCCTCTCCAGGCGCCGCCAACGAGGCTCCATCGCGCTCGATGAACACCAACGTGGCCGCCTGCGGGCACCAATCCACGGGAATCAGGGGCATGCGCCGGAAGCATAGCAGAGGCTTCGGCTGGTGCCGCTCGTGGGGCCCGCTGGCATCCCAGCCCAGAGATAAGCGTGCCTGTCCCGTTTAGCGAGATGCCTGTCCCGCTTGGTGTCGTTCGCCGCCGCTTGGGGGTACCTCGTTTAGCGCGTCTTGTCCCCGTCTAGCGATGCCCGTACCGGGAAAACAGTGCCTGTCCCGCCCAGCGGTCTAGCGGTTCCCGTACGGGAAAACGGTGCCTGTCCCCTTGGCGCAGAGACGACTCGCCGCCGTGGGTTTGCTACGAGCGAGTGTTCGTACTCTGTCCCTAATATGTGAGTTAGTGCTTAAGATAGGACGGAGATGAAAGACCAACCTCGGCTTGGCAAGTACGAGCCGCTTTTCCAACATCTCAGCGCACTCGATGTCCCCCGGTGGCGCGTCACCTTCTTGGACATCGAGCACATACTGGGCTTTCGCCTACCGAAGTCGGCTCGCACGCACCGCCCGTGGTGGGCGAATCAGACTGACCGCGGCCACGGCCAAGCTCGCGTTTGGCAAGCGGCAGGCTGGCGAACCAGCATGGTGGACATGAAAACGGAGACCCTAGTTTTCGAGCGTGTCGAGCGCAACGCGCTGACGTCCGGCAGTTCCCGTCCGCCGTCACTAGAGAAAAGCCGGCGCCACGGCCACGCCGCAGAACACGCTCAACCCGATGCGGAGGCCGCGCCCATCCCCAACGCTGCACGAACGATGACTTTAGAAGGCCAGGTGTTCCAGCGCTCCGCGCGGATCACACCAGAGGCCGGGCCGGACGGAAGACCGATGGAGTACATGCCGCAGAGCCGATATGTCAGGGCGCCGTCCACGCCGCTCAACCGCCATGGCGCTGGCCCATTCTGCCGCTTCGCCGTGCCTAGGCTGCCAGCGGCACCCGGCGTGTACGCAATCACCGTCGCGGAGAAGTTGGTCTATGTTGGCATAGCAACGAATCTCCGGCGAAGATGGGGACCATCCGGCTATGCACAAATACAGCCGAAGAACTGCTTCAAAGGCGGCCAGTCCACGAACTGCAAGGTGAACCACGCCATCTTGGCGGCAACGCAGGGTCGGCTGGCCATAGACCTTTGGATACATCGAACGGGTCACCCTCGCCCATTGGAAGAGCGGCTAATCGATGTGTTGGCTCCACCTTGGAACGATCAGCGATGAACGACGAACTCATGCGACACGTGGCGGTGCGCGGCAAGTACGCGCCGCTGTTCCGGCATCTCATTACGACTGACGCACGGCAGTGGCGCGCCACGTTCCGGGAGATCGAGACCATACTAGGCTTCTCCCTGCCGAACTCAGCCCGTGTCCATCGCCCGTGGTGGTCGAATCAAGCCAACGGTGGCCATAGCCATGCGCTCGCCTGGTGCGCCGCCGGTTGGCGAACCAGAGCCGTGGACTTAATGACCGAGGCGTTAGTGTTCGAGCGAGTCGACGATGCCGCCACGTGGAACCGCGGCCAGCAAGCCCTTTCGATTGAGGAGATTTTCCCACCGCACGACTTCGGCGCTTGGCCGGAGGGATTTTCGGCCAATCGCGAGCATATCTACGGCGAACACGGGCGCTAGCCATGTTCGTGGACACCAATGTGTTGGTGGCAGCCCGTTCTGCAAACTTGCCGGGCCGCCAAGCTGCGCTGGATGTTTTGGCCAATTCGCGCCGAACTGAGCTGTTGCGCATCAACCGTCAAGTCATCCGCGAGTATCTTGCCTTGCCGCCCGGCTTCACCAAGACTTCAGTTCTGGCAGCACTTTCTCGGCGAACAGCTGCATGCTCGCTCGGGCGTCGTCGGTCGCCATGCCGCCGTAGCGGAAGCAGGCTGCTTCCTCGAACGGGCCGATGACGGCGTGGCGCTGGCGATACTTCTCCAGCATCTCGTCTGGGGTGCCGTAGGCGTTGGCGGCTAAGAAGCCGCTCACATACTTGTCGAAGCCGATCTCGCGCAGCTTGGCCGCTTGTTTGCCGTAGCCCGTGTAACCCTTCATCTCGTCAAGGTGCGTGCCCATCAGGTTGTAGTGTTCAAGCAGGCTCTCCAAGTACTTGGCCATGCAGCGCTCAGCCACTTCTTTCGCGTGGGCAGCGTCCTCATGGCAGAACGTGAAGTCCGCCGTCATCACTGGCGGGGCGTCTTCCCCATGATAGTGCCGATAGCGCTCTCGGTAGTGCTCGATGCTCGGCAGGCGACGCTCCCAATGCGCTTCGGAGAACATAATCATGCGTCCGCCGACGCTGGCGCACGCTTCCACAGAATCTGGCGAGTTGGCGACGGCATAGGTGCGGCCCGCGAACGAACGCTGTGGACGCGGGCGGATGGCCGTGCGCGGCTGGGGATAGTGCGGCCCCTGCCCCTCGATGAAACCAGTGCGCAAGGCATCGACGATCATTCGCGCTGCTTCATCAAAGCGCTCGCGGGATTCATCCATGCGAATGCCCCGGAACGGCGCGAACTCGCGGGCGGAGAGGCCGCGGCCCATGCCGAAACGCACGCGGCCGTTGGAAACGGTGTCCAGCATGGCCACCTTCTCGGCCACCCGCAGCGGGTCATTCCAAGGCAGGATGACGGCGGCAGTGCCCAAGCCAATGCGCTGCGTCCGGCCAGCGACGTATGCGAGGAGCTCAAGGTTGTCCGGGCAAAACGAATAGTCGAAGAAGTGGTGCTCCGTCGGCCACACCGCATCAAAGCCGAGTTCCTCCGCACGCTCGGCCAAGGCGAGTTCCTCGGCGTAAACCTCCGCGTCGCTGACGTTCTCCCAGCCGTAGGACGAGAAAATGAGTTGCAAACCGACATCCATGCGGAAACTCCCTTAGGGTATGGCTTGGAGCGGGCGACACTGTACCATCCGTGGCAGCGCTCCCTCCACGCACAGCGCACCGGCATCGCGGCCATTGGCATGTCGCGCGGACAGTTCGACTAGGCTTGGCTCTTCGCCCACGGGCGCTGGCCGCAGCCCTGCGGCCAGCGCCTAGCGGCCAAAGCCGTTACCACGCAAGAGCAGGCCCCGCGCAGCTACTCCGCCACGCGCACGATGCGGGTGCCGACATTGCCGCCGGCCAGCATGTCGATGAAGGCGCGGGGCATCTCTTCCAAGCCTTGGAACTCGTCCTGCAGCGGCTTGAGTTGGCCAGCCTCCACCCATGCCCGCATCTGCGCGCGGCCTTCCGCATAGCGATCCGCATAGTCGAACACCAAGAACCCCTCCATGCGCACTCGGTTGTTCACCAATAGGCCGGGCACGCCGCGCGGACCGGGTTGCGGCGCACCCGTGTCGTACTGCGAGACGACGCCGCAGCACACGATGCGCCCATGCGTCCTCATGCGCCGCAGGGCGCCGCCGAGGATGTCGCCGCCGGTGTTGTCAAAGTAGATGTCGATGCCGTCGCCACACGCTTCTCGAAACTCGCCGCGGAAATCTGGGCTGCGATGGTTCACCGCGGCATCGAAGCCAAGCGCGTCGGTGAGCAGGCGGCACTTCTCCTCACTGCCCGTCACGCCAACGACGCGGCAACCAACGATCTTCGCCATCTGCCCCACCAAATGGCCGACGGAGCCGGCGGCGGCCGAGACAACGAGGGTCTGCCCGGCCTGCGGCTCGCCTAAGGCAAACAAACCGAAGTATGCGGTGAGGCCGTTGGTGCCGTAAACGCCGAGGTGGTGTGCCGGATCGTCCACCGCGTCGACGACGTTGACGGCGCGAGCCTCGTGTACCGAATACTCCTGCCAGCCGGCCGGACAAGTCACCAACGCGCCAACGGCGATGCTGTTGGACTCCGAGGCCTCCACCCGCGCCACGGCCGAACCGCCCATGACGACGCCGCTCTTGGGTGCCCCCGCATAGGACGCGCTGCCCTGCAACCCGGCGCGTTGGCCAGCGCCCACGGTGAGCGCCAGCGTTCGACATAACACTTCACCGGCACCGGGCGCCGGCGCTGGCCCAGTGCGGATGGCGAAGTTGCCGAGCTCCAACTTGTCCTGCGGCAGAGATTCGATGACGACCTGACGGTTCTGCATGGCGACGCTCCACATCTTGGTTGCGCAGAGCTTAACGCCCTTTGGAGCAGGTCCTCGAACAGCGCCTGGGTCGGGGAGTCGCAAGAACGGTGCCTGTCCCGCTACGGGCTCTGCTAAGGGCTTCGCGTGCCTGTCCCGCTACGGGCTGTTGGGCGCGCGGTCCCGTTAAGCGGTTCCTCGTGCCTGTCCCGTTAGGCGGTCCCTTGTCCCGCTACGGACTCTCGTGGTGCCTGCCTCGTTAAACCGTCTTGCCTGTCCCGTTAAGCGGGTGCCTGTCCCGTTGGGCGCGTGTCCCGTTGGGCGCGCGGTTAAGCGTCGTTCGTGCCTGTCCCGTTAAGCGTCGTTCGCTATGGGCTCCGGGCGCTGGATCCGTGCCTGTCCCGCTAAGGGCTCGCTGGGTCGGTGCCTGTCCAGTTAGGCGGTCCGGCTCGGCGCTCGGTGCCTGTCCCGCTATGGGCTCCTGTGCCTGTCCCGCTACGGGCTTGTCCCGCTACGGGTTCCTGTCCCGCTACGGGCTCGTTCGGGGGCGCTGGGTCGGTGCCTGTCCCGTTAGGCGGTCGGTCCAGTTAGGCGGTCCGGGTCGGTGCCTGTCCCGTTAGGCGGTCGTGCCTGTCCCGTTCGGGCTGGAGGAACGTGTGCCTGTCCCGTTACATGGGTGATCGTCCCGTTACATGGGTGATCAGCCCGTTTCGGCGTCCGCCCGCGACGGCGGGAGCATCGATCAAGAGCCGCCTAGGCGGGTGTGCTGTCTTTGCCGCGCCAAGCCCAAGGGCCACCGCAACCGTGTTTGGCAACACGGCCGCTACAAGCGGCCTATACTGCGAGGCGGCCGCCTACGGCCACCGCGGCCACGGCGAACCGGGCTTCACTGTGGGAACGACAGGAAAAGGCCGAGCAACTCCGCTGCGGCGTCGGCACGGGATAGTTGGACACTCCAAGCGCAATGCGGCTTAGCTTCGAGTTCTTTCCGCCGCAAACGGCTCGTGGCAGAGCCAATTTGGTTCGCACGGCACACCGCTTGGCAGCCTTCGGCCCGTGTTTCTATTCGGTCACCTACGGTGCCGGCGGTTCAACCCGCGACCGCACGTTCGCCGCGGTCGAGAGCCTGCTGGACGCCGGCCTGAACGTCGCGCCGCACCTCTCTTGGGGCAATGAGGACGAAGCGCGCATCCTCGATCTGATCGCTGCCTACCGGCGCTTGGGCGTGAATCGCCTCGTCCTGCTGCGCGGCGATCGGCCCTCCGGCGTCGGCGCCAGCCAATTCCGCCACGCCGAACAACTGGTGCGACTAGTGCGCCGCATCGACGCGCCGCTGACGCTGGAAGTGGCCGCCTACCCGGAAGTTCACCCCGACGCACCCTCGGCGGAGCTGGACATTCACTACTTGAAACGCAAGGTAGACGCCGGCGCCAACGGCTGCATTACGCAGTACTTCTACAACGCCGACAGCTACTTCTACCTCCGCGACCGCTGCGTCGCGGCCGGCATCGACGCACCCATCGTGCCAGGCATCATGCCGATCACCAACTACGCGAACTTGACGAAGTTCTCCGCCAAAGCGGGCGCCGAGATTCCGCGTTGGATCAAGATCCGCTTGCAGGATTCGCAGGGCGACGAAGCGGCATTGCAAAGTTTCGGCGCACAGGTGGTCATCGCCCTGTGCGAACGATTGTTGCGCGGCGGAGCGCCGGGCTTGCATTTCTACACGTTGAACAAGGCCGCCGCGACGGCCGCAGTCGTGGCGAATCTGCCCACGCCGGCGCCGCCGAAGGCGCGACAGGATCAAATCTAGCCATCTGGCGAGTGTGGGGGATTCGCGCTCGTCCAAGGTGGCAATTCGCTCCACCACACTGCCCTTGTTGCGCTCGATGCAAGGCTTGACGACACTAGACGCCCATGAACGCAGCGCAACGCGACGAGACCAAACAGGCCCCGCCGCCGGTGATCGATTGCCAAGTTCACGCCTACGAGCGAGACCGGCCCGAGCGGCCTTGGGCGGCATCCCTCGTCGGGCCGCCGGAGGCGACCGGCGATCAGATGGTGGCGGCGATGGACGCGGTGGGGGTGGACGGCGCGCTGCTCGTCTCGCCATTTCGCATGTATCGCTACGATGGCAGCTACGCGCTGGAGGTGCAGGCCCAGCACCCGACGCGGTTCGGCCTCATCAAGCCGTTCAACCCCATCGCCCCAGACATCGAGGCGCAGCTGGAAGCATGGGCGGCGCTGCCCGGCACGGTTGGCGCGCGGCTCTTGCTCACGGATGGCTTCGGCGCAGAGGCAAGCACGGCGCACTCCGGCGCGCATCGGCTGCTCGCCGGCGCCGCCGAACATGGGCTGCCGGTGAACGTGCTGTGCTGGCACAAGCTCGCAGAGCTCCGCGCGCTGGCGGCTAGGCACCCGAACACCCGCATCGTCATCGACCATCTGGGCCTGCCCCAGCCGTTCCATCCGCCACCGCCAACGCAGCCGTTCGCCGACCTGGATGACGTGCTGGCGCTTGCAGCCTTGGACAACGTGGCCATCAAGGTCTCCGGCGCCTGCACGCTGTCGCGCCAGCCGTTCCCGTTCGACGATCTTTGGGAGCCGCTCGCTCGCATCTTCGATGCCTACGGCTTTGAACGTTGCCTGTGGGGAACGGATTGGACGCGGGCCGTGGAGCTGGTCACCTACCAAGAGGCCGTGCAGGCGTTCAGCATCACAGACCGCCTGTCAGATTCAGAGCGCCATGCATTGATGGGCGGGAGCTTGGAGCGCATCTACGGGTGGGCGCCGGGCGCGGCCACCTGACGCCGCGGCGCCGCGGCTTCAGCGCCCGATGGATTGGCGGCGGCCCGCCGAGTGGCACCGCCTAGCACTTGGCCTCAGACGTAATGCAACCAGCGTTCAAAGCGAGCATCCTCACCGCTCGCCACCGCGGCCAAGGCGTCCCGCACTCGCAGGCTCACCGCGCCCGGTGCCCCATCGCCCACCGGCTGCCCGTCGATGCTGACCACCGGCCAAACCCCCACGGACGTGGCGCTCAGGAACACCTCGTCGGCGCTCTCCAAGTCTTCCACGCGCAGGTCTCGCACGGCGCATGGAATGTCGAGCGCGGTCGCCAGTTCAACGATGGTTGCCCGGGTGATGCCGTGCAGCACCTTGTGTTCCGGCGGGGTGGCGAGGCCGCCGCCCGTCACCACAAAGATGTTTGAGGTGGGCGCCTCGGCAACGTAGCCGGCGCTGTCCAGCAACACGATTTCGTCAAAGCCCTCGTGGCGCGCCCGCCATTTGGCGAACATCGCCGAGGTGTAGTTGCCCGCCATCTTCGCTTGCGGGGGAATGATGTCCGGGCGGCGGTTGGTGATGTCGCGCTCCACCTTCAACGCCAGCCGTTCGCGGCGCAGCCCGCCTTCCACGCCGCCGCCGAGGATGTCCGCATCTAGGTCGTAAGCGCAGATGAACACGCTCACGCGCGGGTTCCGCGGCACCAGTTCCGCCTCGATGGAGGGGATGAGGGCGCTGATCTTGACGGCGGTGGCGCCTGGGTTCGCCCGCACCGTGGCAGCGCTTGCCTCGACGAGTTCCGCCGGCGTGTAGGCGATGGGCAGCCCCATCAGCTCGCAGGTCTTGAATAGGCGCGCGATGTGGTCTTGGAGCCGAAACACCGCCACGCCCCGCTTGGCGGCGCGGGCGCTCATGTAGTCGAAGGCCAGCGAACCGCGCTGCAAACTCTGCGCGAGGATGTGGACAGTGGCGTCTTGCCACGCGACGAACTCGCCGTCGCGCCAGACGACCCGCGCGGTCTCATCAGCCATCTTCACAGATTCCCATCTCGGTGTGGCGCACGAGGCGCACTCCACTCACTGCCATGACGCCGCGCCAAGCTGCCACGCTTGCCCGCCTTGCGCACCTCTCCCGCTAGGCAACCTCGGCGCGGTCGGCGAGCCGCTGCGCCGGCGCGAGTTCCAAGGTGCCCTCGTAGAGCGCGGAGCCGGCGATCACGCCAAGGAGCTGCTCCTCGGTGAGATCAAGTTCGCCCAAGCGCCGGATGTCATCCAAGTCGCGCACGCCGCCGGAGGCGATGACGGGCACGCCGGCCGCGTTGGCGACGGCCGCGGTGGCCGCCGCGTTCACGCCAGACAACATGCCATCCCGCTCGATGTCGGTGAACACGATGGCGAACAAACCGATGTTTGCGACGCCGGCGGCAAACTCCACCGCGTCCACGGCGGTCGTCTCGTTCCAACCGGCGGTCGCGGCCCGACCGCCGCGGGCATCCAAGCCCAAGATCACACGGCCGGGAAAACGCCGCGCCGCTTCGCGGAGAAACGGCGGGTCGGTAATGGCGCGCGTGCCAAGAATCACCTGCGCCACGCCCGTCGCAAGCAGCGTCTGCGCGGCCTCCAAGGAACGGATGCCACCGCCCACCTGCACCGGCACACGGCCAGCCGCCTGCGCAACGGCGGCCACCAACTCCACGTTCACCGGCTCGCCGGCGAACGCGCCATCCAAATCCACCACATGCAGCCGCCGCGCTCCGGCGTCCACCCAGCGCCGCGCCATCGCCGCTGGGTCATCGCCATACACAGACGCTGAGTCCTCCACGCCTTGACGCAACTGCACGCAGCGCCCGCCTTGGATGTCGATGGCGGGGATGACGATCACAGGGCGCCCTTCGTGGATGGCACGGCGTCAGCACGGCGCGGGTCTTGCGCCAAAGCGGCGCGCAACGCGCGACCGAACGCCTTGAACGCCGTCTCCGCCTGATGGTGGGCGTTGGCGCCCTTCAGACAGTCCACATGCAGCGTCACGCGGGCATGGTTGACGAACCCTTGGAAGAACTCGCGGAACAAATCCACGTCGAAGTCTGCGATGCGCGCACGGGCGAAATCGATGGCGTAGCTCAAGCCGGGCCGCCCAGAAAAGTCCACCACCACGCGCGAAAGCGCTTCATCCAAAGGCACATAGGCGTGGCCGTAGCGCACGATGCCGGCCTTGTCCCCCACCGCCTCGGCAACGGCTTGGCCCAATGTGATGCCGATGTCCTCCACCGTGTGGTGGGCGTCCACCGCAAGGTCTCCCTCGGCTTGGATTTCGAGATCGATGAGGCCATGCCGCGCCACTTGGTCCAGCATGTGCTCCAAGAACGGCAGGCCGGTGGCGAACGACGACGCGCCGCTGCCATCGAGATTCACTGCGACGCGGATGCGCGTCTCCAAGGTGTCGCGGGACACCGACGCCGAACGGTTCACGAAGTGGATTATACGGTGCGGTGGTGGGCGCGCCGCCGCAATCCGCGAGGGTTGCCGCTAGCGGCCGCCAAGCAACGGGCCATGCGCGAGGAGACCGCCAAGCACCGCCACAGACACCGGGAACGGCGGCGGCCGCGGCGTTCGCCCACAACCGTCAAGCGTTCAGCCGGTCTGCCAAGCTGCCGTGGGGCAGGAATCGATTTGCGGTGTTGGCCTTGATCCAGCGCGTGAGGTCCGGCGGATACTCGCCCCGGCGCCGCAATGCCCGCGCCAGCGCCACCACCGGCGACTGGGCACCGGCCTCAAAGCCGGCGAACTTCGCTTCCGCGAGGGTGAAGAAGCGAATCCACTGCACGACCTCGCCGGCGTCGGCTGCCTTGGCCGCGCTTTCCCAAACGCTGTGGCCGGCCGTCATCCAAGGCGCAAGCTGGGTGCGCTCGGCAGCGTTCAGGCCGAAGCCATCGGCGTCGAGCCGCCCGCAGGCTTTGCGCAGCAAACCCAAGGGCGGCGCTGCATCCGGCGCGCCGGGCGACGCCGCGGCCTTTGGATCCCAAGTCCCAACATTCGCCATTGGCCTAGTATAGGCGTGTGCCCACCGCCGCAGCGCAAGCGCCTTGACTTGGTTCGCCGAGCGTGTGCTGGCGTGGCACGACGGCCACGGCCGCCGCGACCTGCCGTGGCAGAAACAGCAAACGCCCTATCGCGTCTGGGTGTCGGAGATCATGCTCCAACAAACCCAAGTGGAAGTGGTGCGCCCCTACTTCGAGCGCTTCATAGCGCGCTTTCCGAACCTCGCCAGCCTCGCCGCCGCGGACCGCGAGGACGTGCTGCGTCTGTGGGCGGGGCTGGGGTACTACGCCCGCGCCCGCAACCTGCACTCGGCCGCCCGCCAAGCGCGGCATGGCTTGCCGGACACGCTTGCCGGCCTCGTCGCCTTGCCTGGGGTGGGCCGTTCCACCGCCGGCGCCATCCTCGCCATCGCCCATGGGCACCGCGCCGCGATACTGGACGGCAACGTCAAGCGCGCGTTGGCGCGATTCCACGGGGTGTCCGGCCGTCCTGGCGAACGAGCGGTGGAGCAGACGCTGTGGGCACATGCCGACGCCCACACGCCGTCGGAGCGGCCCGGCGACTACGCGCAAGCGATCATGGACTTCGGCGCCACGCTCTGCCGCAGGGCGAACCCGGCTTGTTCGATTTGCCCCGTAGCCGCGCGTTGCGTGGCGCGCGCGGCAGGGCGCCAAGCGGAGTTGCCGACGCCAAAGCGCGCCAAACCGCTGCGCGAGCGCAGGACGCGCGCTTTCTTGCTGATCGACCCAGACGGCGCCTGCTTCCTTGAGCGCCGCCCGGACGACAGCATTTGGGGCGGGCTGTGGTCGCCCCCGGAGCGACCCCTCGACACGGACGTGGCAGCGTTCGCCGCAAAGTGGAACATCGACGTGGAACGGGCGCTGTCGCCGCCAACCGCGCGCCATGTGTTCACGCACTATCGCTTGCTGGTCACGCCGCACTGCCTGTGGGTGCGCGAGCGGCCGGCCGGTGCGCCCACGGGCGATGGCTATGTGTGGCATCGCCCGGAAGATGGCCGTAAGCTCGCACTGTCTGCGTTGGCGGCCAACCTGCTGGCGGGCTTAGATGGAGGTTTCGCGCTCGAATGAGCCGCCAAGTGGTTTGCCGCAAATATGGCGTCGCGCTGCCCGGCTTGGACGCCCCGCCGCTGCCAGGCGCGTTGGGGCAGGACATCTTCGAGCATGTGTCGGCGCGCGCTTGGGGCGAGTGGCAAACGCTGCAGACGATGCTCATCAACGAGGGGCATCTCAGCCTGCGCGATGCCGCGGCGCGCAAGTTCCTCACCGAGCAGATGCACAAGTTCCTCGCCAACGAGGCGCACGAGCGGCCCGCCGGCTACGTCCCGCCATCCGCATGACGCGCCGACCGGCACCGCGAGCGACGCAAGCACCATTTGCCCAAAGCACTATCGACCTAAGCACGGAGGCCACAACATGGCGATGTTTGAACGCGACGATGTGAAGCTCTACTACGAGGAACACGGCTCGGGCTTCCCGGTGCTGCTGTTCGCGCCCGGCGGCATGCGCTCGGCGGCGACGTTTTGGGAGTCTTCCCCGTTCAATCCCATCGTCGAACTCGCGCCGCACTTCCGCGTCATCGCCATGGATCAGCGCAACGCCGGCCGTTCCCGCGCACCGGTTGCGGCGCAAGATGGCTGGCACACCTACACCAGCGACCACATCGCGCTGCTCGACCACCTGGGCATCGAGCGCACCCATGTCCTCGGCGGCTGCATCGGCGGGCCGTACTGCTTGGGCCTCATGCAAGCCGCGCCGGAACGGGTGGCGGCCGGGGTGCTGCAGCAATCCATCGGCCACGACGACAACCGCCCGCTCTTCTACGAGATGTTCGACACTTGGGCTACCGCCATCGCGGCCGAGCACCCGGAAGCGGACGCGGCGGCGTGGCAGAGCTTCCGCAGCAACATGTACGATGCAGACTTCGACTTCAACGTGGGGCGGGGCTTCGTCGAAGGCTGTCAAACGCCGATGCTCGTGCTGATGGGGGATGACCCGTACCACCCGCAGGCCACCTCGCGCGAGATCGCTGCCTTGGCGCCGAACGCCACCTTGGTGGAGCGCTGGAAATCCCCCGCCCAAGACGGCACCGTGGCGCGGGTGGTGGAGTTCCTGCAAGCGCACACGCCGGCTTAGGTGAAACGCATCAATCAGGCCGCCGCGGTGCTGGCCACGCTGGTGATGGGCGGCTGCATGGCCGAGGAGAGCGAGGCGGAGCGCCAGCGCGCCTACGCTTGGAATGTGGAGAGTTGCCTCTGCCGTTCCTTGGAGTATGAAGTGGACTACCCAGCCCGCCAGCCTTGGCCGCGCTTGGTTGAACGTTGCAATGAAACCGTGCGGGCGGCGAACCGCCAACGCTACCCAGCGGACGCGAACGTGGCGCCGGCCATCGAGGCGTTGCGCTGCCAACGGGAGGCCGCCGAGTGGCTGGCCATGCGCGAGGCCGCCAACCCAGCGTCACAATGAAGCGTCGGCATCGGCGCCGCCAGCCCAACGCGGCTCGGCGCCACGGGCAAGGAGAGTGCGCAATGTGGTTGAGACTCAGGCAAATCGCGTTCGTGGCGGAGCAGCTCGCGCCGGCGCAAGACGCGCTCATCGACGTGCTGGGCGTGAAGGTGTGCTTCAACGACCCCGGCGTTGGCGTCTTCGGATTGCACAACGCCCTGTTTCCGGTCGGCAACCAGTTCATCGAGGTGGTGGCGCCGATCGACCCGAGCGAGGACACGGCAGGGCGTCGTTATCTGGACCGGCGCGGCGGCGATGGCGGCTACATGGTCATCACCCAGTGCGATGACGTGGCGCCGCGCCGGAAGCGGCTCGACGAACTCGACGTGCGGCTGGTGACGGATCATCAAGGGAAATCGTTCGTCAACATGCAACTGCACCCCAAGGACACCGGCGGCTCCTTCTTGGAGATCGATGCGATGCTCGGCGCCGGCGGGCAGGGCGCAGACGGGCCTTGGCATCCGGCCGGGCCGAACTGGCAGGCAGGGCGCACCGAGCGCGCCACCGGCATCACCGCCGCCGTCATCCAATGCGAGGACCCGGCCGCGGTGGCAACGCGCTGGTCAGCCATCTTGGAGCCGCCGCTGCGCGGCAACAACTTGCCATTGCAGAACGCGACGCTGCGCTTCGTCCCTTGCGAAGACGGCCGCCCGGAAGGGCTTGCGGAACTCGACGTCGCGATGGCGGACGCGGCCACGGCCCTGGCGGCGGCGGAGCGCCGCGGCGCTCGCAGTGGCGCGGCGCAAGTGACGCTCTGCGGCATGCGCTTGAACTTGGCAGCCGCCGGCTGACGGCCCGAACATGCGCGAGCAGCCACGGCGCAGCGGGCGCACGCGCCCTGCACTCGCAGGGCCCCGACCTTCGCTGGGGCGGCTGCCGCGGCAACGCGTGGCGTCAAAGCCCCGCGCGCAGTGTTAGCCTTGTCCTAACGCAATCAGGAGGCACCGATGGCACTCAGAATCAACTCCGAGGCGCCGGACTTCACCGCCAACACCACCGAGGGCGAGATTCGCTTTCACGACTGGATTGGCGATGGCTGGGCGATCCTCTTCTCCCATCCGAAGGATTTCACGCCCGTCTGCACCACAGAGCTCGGCTACATGGCTGGTTTGGCGCCGCAATTCGCCGAACGCAACTGCAAAATCATCGGACTGTCCGTGGACCCAGTGCAGAGCCACTCGCAATGGGCCAAGGACATTGAGGAAACCCAAGGCAACGCCGTCAACTACCCCTTGATTGGAGACCCAAGCCTTGCCGTCGCCAAACTCTACGACATGCTGCCGGAGGGCGCCGGCGACGCCGCCGACGGCCGCACCGCAGCGGACAACGCCACCGTGCGCTCCGTGTTCGTCATCGGCCCAGACAAGAAGGTGAAGGCGATGCTCACCTACCCCATGAGCACCGGGCGCAACTTCGACGAGGTGCTGCGCCTGTTGGATTCATGCCAGCTCACGGCCCGGCACCAAGTGGCAACGCCGGTGAACTGGCGCCAAGGCGAAGATGTCATCATCGTGCCGGCCGTGTCCGACGATGACGCCCGCAAACGTTTCCCGGACGGCTGGCGGGCACCGAAGCCGTATCTGCGCATCGTTCCCCAGCCCGAGTGAGCCGCATGGACGCGCAACCCACCGTCTTTGAGGTTGATCTCGCCACATTCCAAGGCGATGTGGTCGCCCGGTCGCAGGAGACGCCGGTGGTCTTGCTGTTCTGGGCAGACCAGATTCCACCCGCCGCCGAAGCGAAGCGCACCTTGGAGGCCCTCGCGCGGCAGTATCAGGGCAAGTTCGCCTTGGCGCTGTGCGATGTGGCGCGCATGCCGCAGCTCGCCCAGCAACTGCGGGTGCAGGGCGTGCCGAGCATCCGCGTCATCGTGGACGGGCAGATCGCCGATCAGCTCGATGGCCCCCAAGGCGAGGCCGTGCTGCGCCAACTCATCGACGGCCTCACGTTGTCCGACGGCGACCGGCTGCAGGCGCAGCTGGAGGAACACTTGGCGGCGCGGGATTGGAACGGTGCGCTCGCCATCTTGGAACAAGCGCTCAAGGCCGAGCCGAACAACGCCGCGTTCAAGCTGGAGTGGGCGGACATCCTCGCCCGCAAGGGAGACCTGAAGGGCGCCGGCACTGTGCTCGCGACAGTTCCGGAGGACACGCCCGAGCGGGAGCGCCCGGTGGCGCGGCTCGAGCTCGCCACAGAGGCCGCCGACATGAATCAGCGCAAGGCGCTGGCGCGGGTGGCGAAGGACGGTGCCGACCTCGACGCCCGCTACCAAGCTGCCGTCACCTTCGCGGTGGCAGGCGACCACGCCGAGGCTCTCGATCACTGCATGGAAATCCTGCGCCAGGACCGGAAGTTTCGCGACGATGCCGGCCGCACGACGATGATCAAGATCATGGCCACCATGGGCAAAGGTTCGGAACTCGCAAAGCGCTATCGGCGCCGCATGTTCGCGTTCCTGCACTGATGGCCAATCGGCGAAAAGCCGTGTCCTGCAAGGGTTTCAGCGTTACTGTGCGATTTTTCACCCACAACTGTTCACAACGTGGCAGGCACCACCTGCCACCAACGCGAGGTTGTGCGAGTGTGTGCAGGCATCAGTTGGCGTAGGCGCATTAACCCATTGAAATTAAAGGAAAGTTCATCGAGCGCGGCGATTCTCGGCATGGCCGGGGGCCACGCGGCGCGGCGCACTTGTCGGCTGCCTTCGCGTCAGTTATCCCAAGAGTTATCCACAGTGCGCCGATTTGGTGCATCTTGGCGTTGAAGCGGGCGGGAGCCGGCCATGACTGCTGAAATCGAAGCGCGGGTGGCGCATTACCGCGAGCGTGGGGCGCGCCAAGTGAAGCTGGGCCTCACGGACATCGACGGCGTCATGCGCGGCAAGTACGTGAGCTTGGAGAAGTTCGCCGGCGTGTTGCGCAAGGGCGGCGGCTTCTGCGACTGCGTGTTCGCTTGGGACATCGACGACCAGCTCTACGACGGCGGCGACTTCACCGGCTGGCACACCGGCTTCCCAGACGCCGAGTACCGTTTGTTGGTGGACACCGAGCGGTGGCTGCCGGACGAGGGCATCCCCTACTTCATCGGCGAGTTCCAGGCACCTGAGGGCGCGGCCCATCACCCCATCTGCCCGCGCTCCACGCTGCGGCGCAGCCTCGCCTTCGCCAGCGATTTGGGCCTCACCTTGCGCGCGGGGTTCGAGTACGAACTGTTCGTGTTCGACGAAACGCCCCACTCGATACGCGAGAAGGGCTACCGCAACCTGCGCCCGTTGACGCCGGGCAACTTCGGCTACTCGGTGCTGCGCGCCAGCGCGAACTCGGAGTGGTTCCAAGCGTTGATGAACTACTGCGACGACCTTGGCACGCCCGTCGAGGGGCTGCACTGCGAGACCGGCCCCGGTGTCTGGGAAGCCGCCCTCGCCCCCGCGGACGGCACGGAGAGCGCCGATCGCGCGGCCCTCTTCAAGACGTTCGCCAAGGTGTTCTTCGCCAAGCGCGAGGCGTTGGCCACCTTCATGGCGAAGTGGTCCATGGATTACCCCGGCCAGAGCGGCCACTTCCATTTCTCGTTCGTGAATGCCGATGGCGACAACCAGTTTGCCTCCGACGCGGCCGAGCTCGGGGCGCGCCTGCGCCATGCCGTGGGCGGCTTGGTGCGCTATGTGCCGGCGCTGTTGCCGATGCTGGCGCCCACCGTGAACAGCTATACGCGGTTGGTGAAGGGCGCCTGGGCGCCCACCGCGGCCACTTGGGGCATCGACAACCGCACGGCCGCGTTTCGCGTCATCCGCGGCGGCGCCAGCGAGCGCATCGAGTGCCGCGTGGGCGGCGCCGACGGCAATCCGTACCTCGCCGCCGCCGCGGCGGTGGGCGCGGCGGCACTGGGCATCCAAGAACGGTTGGAGCCGCCGGAACCCGTGGTCGGCAACGCCTACGATGTGGAGGACGCCCTGCCCGCCGAGCGCCGTTTCAGCCCCACCTTGCGCGACGCCACCGCGCGCTTCCTAGGCGCCGACGCCGCGCGGCGCCTGTTCGGCGATGCCTTTGTCGAGCACTTTGCGTTGAGCCGAGACTGGGAGAGCCGCGAGAGCGAGCGCCATGTGACGGATTGGCAGTTGGCGCGCTACTTCGAGGCGATATGAAAATCGGCATCCTGCAGGCGGACGTGTTGCGCGAGGAGCTGCAGCCTGCCTTCGGCCACTACCCGCGGATGTTTGAATCCGTGTTGGGCCCCGCGGCGCGCGACAGCGGACACGAGGCCACGTTCCAAGCGTATGACGTGCGCTTCGAGGAGTATCCGGCGAACGTGGATGACTGCGACGCCTACATCATCACTGGCAGCCGCCACAGCGTCTATGACGACCTCGCATGGATTCACACGCTCCGCAGCTATGTGCAGAGGCTGCATGACGCGCGCAAGAAACTGGTGGGCATTTGCTTTGGGCACCAGCTCATCGCCCACGCGCTCGGCGGCGAGACGCTTCCTGCCAAAGACGGGTGGGCGGTGGGCGTTCACCGCATGCGCGTCATCGCCCGCCACTGCGCCATGGCGCCGCCACGCAAAGCAGTGAGCTTGCTCTCAAGCCACAAGGATCAGGTGGCGGCGCTGCCGCCGGGTTCGCGCCTCTTAGGCGCCACGGACTTCTGCCCGCAAGCGTCGTTCGCGCTCGGCGACCACATCCTCACCTTCCAAGGCCACCCGGAGTTCAACAAGCCCTACGCGGAAGCGTTGATGCGGGCGCGGGAAGCGCTCATCGGCGATGCCTTCGCCCCGGGCATCGCCTCGCTTTCCGAAGATACGGACGAGGCCGTGGTGGCGCGCTGGATCGTGAACTTCATTGCCGACGGCTCAACACCACCCACGCGATGAGGTAGGTGGCAATCATGAACTTCGGCAGGAACAGCGCCGTCACCACCGCGGCGACGCGCACAAACGCAGCATCGATGCCGAAGTAATCGCCGAGGCCGGCGCACAAGCCGCCGATCCAGTTTTCGTCTTTGTTGAGCCGAAGCCGCCTGCCGCGGCCCATCTCGCCCACATCTACCCTGCGCATTAGCAACATCCTCCTTTGGGCAGTTCTCAACAGTCCTGCAATGGCGCGTCGGTGGCCGACGCGGCGATGGTAGCCCGTTCCGACGCGGCGAGCGCGGTGGTGCCGGACAAGTTCGCCTGCGCGATGGCACCGAACGCAACGCATGCGGCGACGACGAGCGCGAAGGCAAGGAAAGTCCCTCGTGGCGAGGCGACCCTGGACAGTCTGAACATCTAAGCTCCGATGCTTTGCTCTCTCAGCCTTTCCACTTTCAAGACCCGTGCCAACTCGCGAGATCTGCATAATGCATTGATTCAGCGACTTTTTTTGGAGCGGCCATCAACGCGCCGACAATCGCGTTGGCGAAAAGCGCGAAGATTTGGCAAGCGCCCGGCCGTTGGACATGAGGCCGCCATTTCCCTTACCTTCCCCGCTTCGCCACGTTGGGGAGGGCTCATGGGACTACACTTTGCGACCGTCTGGGAGACCATCGCGGACGTCATTGGAGACCGCAAAGCGCTCATCTGCGGCACCCAGGAGCGCAGTTGGCGCGAGTACGACGAGCGCGCCGCCCGCATCGCCGGCCTGCTCCACCAGCATGGCCTCGGCACAGATTCCAAAGTGGGCATCTACCTGCACAACTCCAACGAATACCTTGAGGCGCAGCACGGCATCTTCAAGATTCGCGGCTGCCCAATCAACGTGAACTACCGCTACAAGGCCGACGAGCTTGTCTATCTGCTCGACAACGCAGATGCTGAGGCCGTTTTCTTCCAAGGCTGCTACGCCGCGCGCATCTGGGAAATCCGCCGCCAACTGCCCAAGGTGAAGCTCTTTGTGCAGGTGGACGACGGCACCGAGGCACTGCTTGATGACGCCGTGGACTTCGAACGCAGCATCCGCGCCGCCACGCCCATGCCGCGCATCGAGCGCAGCGGCGAAGACATCTACATGCTCTACACCGGCGGCACGACCGGCATGCCGAAGGGGGTGATGTACCCCCACCACGACTTCATTTCCGTGATGATGGGCAGCGTCGCCGCGCTGGGCTTCAACGTGCCGGAGAGCGCGGCGGACATCCCCGCGATCATTCGTGCCAACGCCGCCCAGAACGCCTTCAGCGTGAACTTCGCGGCTTGCCCGCTCATGCATGGCACGGGCATGTGGCTCGGCTCGATGGTGCCGCTGCTCACCGGCGGCACGGTGGTCACCAGCTCCAAGTTGGGGCTGGACCCGCACCTCATCTGGAGCGAGGTCGAGCGCCATCGCTGCACCGGCGTCACCATCGTCGGCGACGCCTTCGCCCGGCCCATGCTGGATGCCTTGAACGATGCGCGCGAGCGCGGCAATCCCTATGACATCTCCTCCGTGCAGAGCATCGTCTCCAGCGGTGTGATGTGGAGCGCCGAAGTGAAGCAGGGCTTGCTCGACCACGGCGACATGCGCTTGGTGGATGCGATGGGTTCCACCGAGGGCGGCATGGGTTCCTCGGTGGCCACCCGAGAGCAGGGGGCGGAGACGGCGCGGTTCCAGATCAACCCCGGCGTGAAGGTGTTCGCGGACGATGGCAGCGAAGTGGTTCCCGGCGCCGGCGCAATGGGCAAGCTCGCCACCGGCGGCGGCCTCGTGCCCATCGGCTACTACAAGGACCCGGAGAAATCCGCCGCCACCTTCAAGGAGATCGACGGCGTGCGCTACAGCTTCCCTGGGGACTACGCCACGGTCGAGACAGACGGCACCATCACGCTGTTGGGCCGCGGCAGCAACTGCATCAACACCGCCGGCGAAAAGGTGTACCCAGAAGAAGTGGAGGAGGCGGTGAAGCGGCATCCCTCCATCTACGACTGTTTGGTGGTGGGCGTGCCGGACAACCGCTTTGGCCAGCGCGTCGTCGCCGTGGCTTCGCGCCATGGCCGCGAGCTGTTGGCGGAACAAGATCTCGTCGACTTCACCCGCGAGCACTTGGCCGGCTACAAGTTGCCCAAGCAGGTGTTGTTCGTGGACACGGTGCGCCGGGCACCCAACGGCAAGGCAGACTACAACTGGGCGCGACAGCAAGCCGAACAGGCGCTTGCTTGAACAACGGCGGCAGCGACGAGGGGGACGAGACAGTGAGCGCAGGCGCAGTGGCTCAAGGCGGGTGGCAGACGCCCGCTCCGGCGGACATGGAACGCCTCTTCGAGGCAGTCAAGAACTGGGGCAGATGGGGCGCTGCGGACGAACGCGGCGCGCTCAACTTCATCACCCCGGACAAGACGGCAGCCGCGGCCAAGCTCATTCGCGATGGCGTGCCGGTGAGCTGCGCCTTGGAGTTCCCAACGCGGCCGGCGCCGGACAACCCGCGCCCCGCGCAGCACATGATGATGGTGGCCGGGGACGCCTGCACCGCCTCCGGGATGCCCGGCATGGAATCCGCCATGGACTTCATCGGCGTGGCGTTTCACGGCATGGCCGTGTCCCACATCGACGCGCTCTGCCACGTCTTCGTGAAGGAGACGATGTACAACGGCTTCCCCGCTGCGGACGTGAAGAGCACCGGCGCCAACAAGAACAGCATCATGGCTGCCAAGAACGGCGTGGTGGGGCGCGGCGTGTTGTTGGACATCCCACGCTTGCAGGGCGTGGATTGGCTGGACATCGGCGCGCGCATCTCGCCGGATGACTTGGAAGCGGCCGAGGCCGCGCAGAACGTGCGCGCCGGCAAGGGCGACATCTTGCTCATCAGCACTGGCCGCGATGCTCGCCGGGCGGCGCGGGGCGCTTGGCCGCCGATGGACGGCCTCGCTGGGCTGGACGCCAGAGCCGTGCCTTGGCTGCACGAGCGGCGCATCGCCGCGCTCGGCAGCGACGGCGTCTCCGACGCCATTCCCAACCCGGACACCGAAGGCTGGCCCATGCCGATTCACCAATGCGGCATCGTTGCCATGGGGCTGCACCTGCTGGACAACCTCCGCCTCGATGCGCTGGCCGCCGCCTGCGCCGAACGCAACCGCTGGGAGTTTTTCTTTACGCTCGCGCCGCTGCGGGTGAAACGGGGAACAGGCTCGCCCGTGAACCCGTTGGCGATCTTCTAGGCGCTTCAAACCGCCGGCGTGGCGCGAGCGAGCGCAGCCGGTTGCCAGCGACACGCCAGAGCGGGCGAGCAAACCGTTGTTCACCCGCCCGCCCGCGGCAACATGTCAGGCCGGCGCAGCGCTTGCGGCGCCGCCATCCGCCGGGGCGAACGCGCCGCCAAGATCAGCGGCGTGATCAGGGCGACGCAGATGGCCAGCGACACGCCGGCGAGCGCCAAGAAGGCGATTTGCATCCCCCACCAGTCCAACACGGCGCCAACGAGCGGCGCGGTCAGCGCGAAGGCGCCTCGAAAGCCCAAGCTGGCGAACGAGTTGGCGGTGGCTCGGAACTCGCTCGACACCCGCTTGTTCAGCGCTTGGCGCAAGATGACGATGCCGAAGCCCCGGCAGGCGAAGAACACCGTGGCAACGACGAGGCCGCCCACCACCCCGAACGCGGCCAAGCCCAAGTAGCCAGCCACCGGCGCGAGGCCAACGATCAGCAGCATGGTGGTGGTGCCAAGACGATCCTCCAGCGCCAACGCCCATTTGCCGGCCGCCGCCGCGATGAGCGTCAAGGCACCCCACAGATAACCAAACAGGCCGATGTCGATGCCTTGGCCCTGCCAGTGCTTCTGCAGCAGCCACACCGCGAACATGGTTGTCAGCGGCCACACCGACAGGGCCAGCACGGTGAGGCGCAGGATGGGGCCATTCGCCACCAAGCGACGCGCCACCAACGCCAAGTTGGCGATGTGCTCGCTCTTGGGCAGGCGCTCCACAGGCGGCTCCACCAAGGCGAACGTGAGGCCGAACGCAACCCACGCAAACCCAGCCTGCGCAACCACCGCGGCGTCCATCGACCACAGCAGCAACACGCTGCACATGCCGGCGGCCAGCCCTTCCGAGAGGTTGCGGGTGGCGAACAGCCGACCCACCGCCTTGCGGCGCGTGTCCGTCGGGTCGCGCAGCGCCACTTCCGTGTCGTACAAGAACGCGAGGTCTGCGCCGGAAATGAGGCTGAAGCCAACGGCCAAACACGCCTCGAACACCGCCAACTGCCAGAAGCCCTCCATGAACACCAGCAGGCTGTGGCCGATGGCGCCGAACAACGTGCCGGCGATGAGTGTGCGCTTGCGCCCCAGCAAGTCCGCCACATAGCCCGACGGCACCTCCAAGATCAGCACCAACGCCGCGAACCATGCCTGCAGGAGCAGCACTTGAGACATGGTGAGGCCGCGGCTCTCAAAGAAGAGCACGATGATGGGCATGACCACCATGAACATCTGAAAAAACGACAGGACGAGCGTGACGCGGACGTTGCGTCGCAGTTGATTAACGGTTGGCGTAAACATTTGTCTTGCTCAGAAAAGAAAAAACCCCGAAGGCTTGGGGGCGCTTCGGGGTCTTCTCGAAAAGACGTTGTGGTCTCGAAAAGCTACCCAGCACCCCCGTGGCGGCACACATCCGATTGGGAATGGGCCATGCCGGCCGCCCACGCATGAAGCGTGTTCGTGGCGGCGAAGCTGCACTGTGGCCGTCGGGACATTGACTGTGGCCTGCGTCTCAAACGTGGCAATGGCGGCCATTGTAGCCGTGGGCGCAGCAGCGGGCAACGCCGGGTGGATGAACTTTTGATGACATTTCGCCGCCTCACTTGTCGATGAACTCGCGGAGCGCCTGATTGAAGACCTGCGGATTCTCAAAGTAAGGCGAGTGGCCCGCCTCGATCGCGAACAACTTGGCGGTGGGCAACGCTTGCGCCAACTCGGCGAGCACCGGCGGCGGCCACAGCACATCGTCCGTGCCGGAGAAAATGAGGATGGGCAGGCGCAACTCACGGGCGCGTTCGATGGGCACCAGCACGGCATCGGCAAACAGGGCACCGCCCACAGCGTCTTGCGGCAGCTGGTTGAAGTCTGAAATCTGCGCGTAGAGGAATGCGCCGGCAGGGTTTTTTGCCGGATAGTCCGCGGCAATGGCTGCGCTGGCCAGGCGCGTGTCGTCCACGCGCTCGGCGACGGTGCGAATGCTGTCGATGCCGGATTGCAGCGCGATGCCGCCGATGGTGTCCGACAGCACCAGTTTCTTGATGCGATGCGGATGGTTGAGCGCCACTTGCACGCCGGTCCAGCCGCCCATGGATTGGCACACGAAGTGCGCCGCCTCCACGCCAAGGGCGTCCATCAGCGCCACGGCATCCGCGGCGAATCTGGAACCATCGAACTCGCTCGCCGCGCAGGTGGAGCGCCCGAAGCCGCGGCAGTCGTAAGCGATGCAGCGGTGATCCCGCGCGAACTCGCCGAACTGGTTGAACCAACTCGCGGCGTTGCCCCCGGCGCCATGGCAGAAGACGATGGGGTCGCCGGACCCAGCTTCGGTGTAGTAGAGGGGAACCTCATGGTCAAGCATCGGCACGACGGCACCTCGCAAGCGTTTCGTGGCCATTGGCGAATGGCGAATGATGGCACACCGAGCCGCACAGGCCCCGCCTGAGCGGCGCTATGCTCATGCCAACCTCAGGCGTGCTGGCAGAAGATGAGTGGGCGACCGCGCCGCCCTCACTCGGCAAGCGCTGCGTCAACCGGCAGGCCGCTGTTCGGCAGGCTTGCCCTGTTGATGCTCGAAGATGGACTTGTGCCGGCTCTTCGACCAATCCGGCGGCAGCAGGCAGGGCCGCGGATCAAACCGTGCCCAGCGCGCCGCCGCGCCGCGCACCAATTCATTGCCGTGGGGCGAACCGGCAACCAAGTTGGTGATGGGGATGGCGTCCGCCGCGGCGTAAGCGCACAGCAGCAACGGCCGCGGGCGGGCGCTCCAATTCGGCGCCGAGCCGTGGATGGCGCGGCAGTTGTGGACCGTGACGGTGCCGGCCGGGCCGTCGATGTAGCTGGCCCGCTCCACGCCGATGCCCGGCACGTCCTCGGCGCGGATGTGCCCGCTCCAGTTGCCGGCGTCGTCATAGAGCTCGTGCAGCGGGCCGTCGTGGCTGCCGGGGATGACGCCCATCGGCGCCATGCGCGCATCGACGTCTTCCAAGTACACGCCGATGGTGAGCACGTCATAGTTCGTGTGCGGCCAAAACTGTATGTCTTGATGCCACTTCACTTCCTCGCCGCCGCCGCTCCACTTGAAGTTGAGCTTGGAGTGGTGAAACTTGATGTTCGGGCCAAGCAAGTCTTCAGCCACGTCGACGAACGGGCCAGTCGAGGCGAACTTCCAGTACAACGGGTCTACATCCGTGGGTGAGTTCAAGCGCCGGATGCGCGGCGCCGTGGCCGAGTGGTCAGGCTCCAAGTCGAAGCGCCGGTCGCCATTGGCGCGGCGGCTCTCCTCAACATACGCAGCGGTGCATTCGTTCAAGCGCTCCAGCCAATCGCGCCCGACGATCCCCGGCGCGCCCAAGTAGCCATGCTCAAAGTAGTGCTCGCGCTGCGCTTGGCCCAAGATGCGTGGCGGGCGGGCGAGAATCGCTTGCGGCGTCATGGCTTGGCTCCTGCTCTGCTGCCCGCAGTGTATGCGAACCGACGCGCAACGAGCAGAGGCTCGCCGGCAAGGCGCCCCCAAGCAAGCGTCGCCCGCCGGCGCGGTGCTAACATTCCCGTGCGCAGCGCCGCCCAGCGGCAGGAAGAATGTTGACCTCACGACGCCTCCTCGCCATCGAGACCACGGGCGTCGCCTGCTCCGTCGCGTTGGCCAGCGCCGGCGAAATCATCGAACACACACAAGTCGCGGAACGCCGCCACAACGCCTTGGTGCTCGGCATGGTGGATGGCTTGCTCGCCGCCGCCGGCTTGGCGCCAAGGCAGTTGGACGCGGTGGCGTTTTCCGCCGGGCCCGGCTCGTTCACCGGTGTGCGCATCGGCGCGGCGGTGGCGCAAGGCATCGCGTTGGGCGTGGATGTCGGCGTGGCGGGAGTGTCCACCTCGCATGTCATGGCGGAGCAAATCCGGCGCCGCGCGAACGTCCTCGGCGTCGTCACCAAACGACTCTCGCGACGCGGCTGGCACTATGTGGCGCGTTATCGCTTCTCCGGCGGCGGCGCCACTTGCGAAGCCAGTGACGCGCTGCTTGCGGATGCAGCGCCGCTCGACGTCCCCGATGGATGGCTCTTGGCGCACCGGGAAGAACGGCTGCGCGCCGGCGTGTTGGCGCAGCTCGCGCTCGCGCAGCCCCTGCTCGACGCCGCCGCAGCGACGCCCTTGTACGTGGACGGCGATTCACCGTGGCGCAAGGTGGGCCAATGAGGCCGGCGGCCACGGCGCCGGTGTCCCACGCGCGGCCCGATCGCCGTGGCGCGCCGAACGCAGCGGCCGCCGTCGCTGTCCTCTAACACCTTCCTTGGCGGCGCCAAGCACCCCCATCCGCTTTGCGCCGGGGCAAGAAGCGGCGGCAACGGCGCTGGCGGCGCGGCTCTCCACCGCCGGCGCACCGTACCAAAGCTCGTCAGCGCCCCCGCCACAAACCAGTTGGCATCTTCACTTGGACGAACGCGGCATCGCCTTGCGCAAAGCCGGCGAGGCGAAGCCGTTTCGTCTTGAGGCCGCGCCGCTTAAACAGCCGGCACGGGAACTCGGCATTGCCCGTGCTTGCGGCGCGCAGCCGGGAGTGAGGCTGCTCGATGCAACGGCCGGCTGGGGCGCCGATGGCCTGACGCTGGCGCGCTTGGGCTGCGCGGCGACGTTAGTGGAGTGCTCTCCCCGCGCCTTTCCCCTCCTCGAAGACTTGGCGCAGCGCAGCAGCTTGTCGGCGCGAGTCCACCTCGGCGATGCCCGAACGCACATGGCCGATGGCTTCGATGTCATCTACCTCGACCCGATGTTCGAGCCACACCCCAAGCGCGCCCTGCCCGGCAAGGCCCTGCAGGTGCTGCGCGACATCGCCGGCGAGGCGCCGGCGACGCCCATCGACCTGCTAGCGCTCGCGCGCCGCCACGCCCGCTCGCGGGTGGTGTTGAAGCGGCGCGCGCGCTCCCGCCCCCTCGTTGCGCCGCACTGGCAGATCAAAGGACGCACGGTGCGGTTTGACGTCTACTTGCCCACTTGAGCCCCCGGCGCGAAAGCCACTGCCCCCAAGAACCGGATGAAGCAAGCGCTGCCGGACGACAAAGCGCCGCTGCCGATTCACTCGACATTCGCCGACGCATCGGCATCGGCGCGTTGGGCTGCCGCCACAAACAGCGCCACCGCTTGGCGAAACTCATCGTCGAGCACTTGCCGCGCGGCCCGCGTCACCATGCGCACCACCGGCTCCGCTTGCAACAGCCCTTCGGCGCCACGCTTGGCGGCGCCCCGCTCAAGCAAGGCATCGATGAAGCGATGGAACAGCTCCGCGTCGAAGAACTCCGGCGCGTCAATGCCGTAGATGCGGGACATGCGCTGCGCCACCGCCCCGCACCGCGCCTCCAAGCGCGGCTGCGAAAGCGGCGGCCCCGAAGTTAAAACGCTGGCAACGATGTAGAAACGCTCGATGGTCTCGCGCAGCGTGTTGGCCAAGAGCTTCAGGCGCAGGCGCTCAGGCGCTTCCGGCGGCGGCGCTCCATACAGACCGTCCGCATCGCGCCGCACCAAGCCGAGCTCCGCCAAGGCGCCGAGCCAGCGCGGCGCCGTTTGCCCGCTGGCGCGCGGCAGGAACAGTTCGCGCCGCACATAGGGAAAGATCGCCTCGAACAGGCGCGTGACATCCGCTTGCGTGGCGCGCCGGCGCCGATTGACGAGCAGACACGCCACCAGTGCCGGCGCTGCAAGCACATGCAGGACATTGTTCCGATACCACGTCATCTGCACCGCGGTCGCTGGGCTGTGGCTCAACACGTCGCCAAACGCTTGGGCGTCGCGGTGCAGCAGCCCGAGCTGTTCCACCGCCGCCACCACCTCCGCCGCCGGCAGCGGCGTCACGCGGCGCCGGTGCGGGTTCGCCGCGTGTGTCAAGAGCGCGCGCAGACAGTCGATTTGCTCGTGCAACAGGCGTTCGTCAATGGCTTGGCGCGGCATGGAGAGCGTGCAAAGCGTCACCAAGTTGACGGCGTTGACGGAAGCGGCGGCGTTGATCCGCACCAGCGTCTCCATGCCCAATGCGATGGCTGGGCGATCTTCCCGGCGCGCCGCAATGAACGCATCGAGCTCAATCGGTTCGCCGAAGTTGAGCGCCACCTTGCCAAAGGATTGCCGCAGCAACCGCCAGTTGCGCAACACCCCGCCGGCAGATTCCGGTGTCTTCGCCGCGCCGCGCAGCTCCTCCAAGTAGGCGCCCGCCTCGATGAGCTTCTCGTAGCCGATGTACACGGGCACCAGCGCCAACGGCCGCGGCACGCCGCGCCGCGCGCAGCCCACCGTCATGGTGAGCAGCCCCGTGCGCGGGCGCAGCAGCCGGCCGGTGCGCGAACGGCCGCCCTCGATGAAGTACTCCACCGAGTGGCCGCGGCGCAGCACACGATAGAAATACTCGCTGAACACCGCCGTGTAGAGCCGATCGTCCAAGAATCGCCGGCGCATGAAGAAGGCGCCGCCGCGGCGCAGCAGCGGCCCCGCCAACGCCATGTTCATGTTCTCGCCAGACGCGATGTGCGGAATCATCAAGCCGCGGTGGAACAGGACGTAGGAGAGCAGCAGATAGTCGATGTGCGAGCGGTGGCTCGGCGCGTAAACAACCGTGTGGGTGTCCGCAACCGCCGCCACGCGCTCGAACCCCGCCACCTCCACGCCATCGTAGATGCGATTCCAGAACCAGGTGAGCACGCGATTCAATAAGCGGATGGTGGGGTAGGACATGTCCGACGCGATGCCGTTGGCATAACGCCGCGCCAGCTTGAGCGCCTCTGGGCGATCCGCGTCCGGCTCGCGGTCGATGGCGTCGCGCACGGCGCGGCTCGCCAAGATGTCCTCCACCAAGGTGCGCCGATGCGAGAGGTCTGGCCCCAAGGCGGCCGTGCGCTGATTGCGGAACTTCACGCGCAACAGCCGCGCCGTGCGCCGCGTCATGCGGCCCTTGTCCATGTTCGGATCGAGGACGCTGCGCCACGGCACCGGCGCGCCGAACTGCACCAAGATGTCCGTGCGGTTGAGAAACAGGCTCAAGAAGCGCCGGAAACGCGACGTGGCCGCCCAATCCTCCGACAACAGCGCCCGCGTGAACGAGCGCTCCTTGTTCGCGGCGCGACCCCAGAACACGGACACCGGAACCAACGTCGCCGCCCGCTCCGGCCCTGCAAGCAGCCAGTCTTCAAGGCGCAGCCAGCGCGCCGAATACTCGCGCATCACATGGCGGCGCAATGCCCCGGCGCCGCGGTTGAGAAAGAAGAAGCGCCGCGCCTCGTCGAGCCCGTCGGCGGCGAGCGGCGCCGTGGGCCGCGCCAAGCCGCAGCGCGCCGCCATGAGGTCCAACACGATGACGTCCGTCAGCGAGCGGTGGCCCAACACATAGACCAAGTTCTCGCCCCGAACTTCCTCGGCACCGACTGCCGTCGGCCGCGTGAGCCATCGCGTCACCGCGCTGGCCACGGCGAAGTTGAAGCGCTTGAGGCGGGCCTTCACACCGCTCGGCTGGGCTCAGTCGTTCTGGCGGCCGCCGTATAGGCCATCCGGCGCTGGCGGCGGCGCGCTCTCGGGGCGCGCCTCAATCTGCACTTCGTAAATGCGTTTGTAGAGGCGGTCCGTGGTCACGCGCACATCATCCTTGGAGCTCAACACCGTCGGACGCAGAAAGATGATGAGGTTGCGCTTGTCCCGCGTGTCGCGCCGGCTGCGGAACAAGCGGCCAAGGCCGGGGATGTCGCCGAGCAACGGCACCTTCTTGTTGGTGGCGCGGATGTCATCCTGGATCAAGCCGCCAAGCGCGATGGTCTGCTGGTCGTCCGCAAGCACCGTGGTCTGGATTTCCCGCTTCTGCGTGATGAGGTCTGCCGCGTTGACGGTGGCGCCGCCGCCAATGCCGGATTCCGTCAAGTTTTCCACGGTGAGATGCACCTCCAACCGCACGGCCGAGCCTTCGTAGATGTGCGGCGTGACAGTGAACGTGATGCCGATGTCTTGGCGCTCCACCGTGTTGAACGGATTGCTGGCGCCATCGGTGGTAGTGGTGAAGGAGCCAGACCGGAACGGCACGTTCTGGCCAACGAGGTTCTTCGCTTCATGGTTGTCGAGGGTGAGCACGCTTGGCGCGGAGAGCAAGTCTGCCGCGACGTTGGTGGCCAGCGCGTTCAGCACGGCGCCGAAGGAGATGCCGTCCGGATCCAGCTTGGCCACGGCGACGGTGGGCACCTCCGCGGCGTTGGCCAGCTCGATGGAATCCACCGTGCCGCCTTCCAGCGCGCCGTCGGACAGCAATTCTGTGATGATGCCGTTCAGCGTGGTGTTGAAGGTTGGCAGCGCCGTGCCGCGGGCATCCACACCAGCCAACTCGACGCCAAGGGAGAACAGGTCGCCGACGGAGACTTCGGCGATGGCGGCCTCGATGAGCACTTGGGTGCGCCGCACGTCCAGCATCGCCACAACTTCCAAAATCTCGCTCATGGTGCCGGGGTCGGCGCGCGCGACGATGGCATTCAACGATTCGTCCGCGCGAATGGTGACGCCGGGGCTCCCGACATCGCCCTGCAACTGCTCATCGACGAAGAGGCCAGTGAGGATGTCCACCACTTCGGCAGCCTGCGCGTGGGCCAAGCGAATCACCTGCGCGGCTTCCGCGGCGGTGGCCTCGACGTCGAGCTTGTCCACCAAGTTCAAGATCACGGCGACCGGGCGCGGTTGGCCACGCATGATGAGGCTGTTGTTGCGTTCGTTGGCGATGAGTTGGATCGCCTGCGGACCGGCCGCGGCGGCTTGGCCGATCTGATCCGGCGCCACCTTAGTGAGAATTTCCACCACGTTGCCGACCCAAGCGTGGCGCAACGGGCGCATCACGAACTCGGCGTCGTTGGCGACGTCGATTTGCGCGATGATGCGCATGAGGCGCGCGATGTTGTCCGCGTGGTCGCTCAAGATGACGACGTTCGGGTTCGCCACCGCGGCGATGTGGCCGTACTGCGGGATCATCGGCCGCAGAATCTTCACCAGCTCCGCGGCGTCCACATTCTGCGCGGTGATGACTTGCGTGACGACTTCCAGCGGCGACCCAGTGGGCGCCGACTCATCGGCGCCGCCAGTCTGCTTGACCACGGTTGGGTTCTGCACCACATGGATGACGTCGCCGGCGTGGAACACGCCGAAGCCGTGTACGCGCAGCACGGAGAGCAGCAGCTGGTAGACGCCCTCCGCATCCAGCCGCGCGCTCGAGACGATGGTGACCGGGCCCTTGACGCGCGGATCCACGATGAACGTCTTGCCGGTAATCTCAGAGACTTGGGCGATGAACTGGCGGATGTCCTGATCGCGGGTGTTCACCTCCCATGTCTGGCCATTCACCGGCGTGAGGCCATCTTGCTGGGCAAGCCCCGGCAAGCCGAAGGCCAATGCGCACACGGCAGCCAAGCACAGGGTGGTGGCAGAGCGCTTGCTCATTGCATGGAACCCGTCCAGCCAGACGCCATCAAGGCACCGCCGCGGTGACGAAGAAGCGCCGCTCGCCGCGTTGAATCTCGAGGCGCACGGAACCACCGGCGATCGCTTCGTCAAGCCGTGCCCGATCTTGGCTCAGGTCGCCCACCGGGCGGCCGTTCATCGACAGGATGACATCGCCAGACTGCAAGCCAGTGCGGGCGAGGTGCGGCGAGCTGGCCAGCGGCCCCACGCGATAGCCGCGCACATCGGCGTCGGAGACGGCAGCCAAGCCAGTGGCTTCCAAGGCATCTTGAGGCGCTTCGAGCAGTCGGTCCCAGTCTGCGCGGGCCACTTGGCGCCCCGCCGGCGGCAGCGGCTCGGCATCCGAGCGCACCGGCAACGGCGCCGCGGCCGGCATGCGCGGCGCCGCGGCCGATGCTTCGTCATCCTGCTCGAATTGCGCAACGAAGGTTGGCGGGTCTTCGTCGAAGCGCAGCCGTTCGCGGACGCCATCGCGGCTGATGACCACCTGCCCGCGGTGTATCTGCACCAGCCGGGCATTGCCGGGAATGGCGTCGCCAATCCGGTATGCCTCGTGCGCGCGCCCTTGCGCCCCAATGATCGCAAGCGAATCCTCTGGGTTGTCGGCTTGGTACACGGCGGCGAGTTCCAAGTTCAACCGCGTGTCCGGCGTGTCACGCAGTGCGTTCTCGGACGCGCGCTGGTTGGCGGCCGCCGGATCCCCAAAGAGATTGGCGGTGGCCACTTGGTCGACGTTGAAAGCGGCTTGCGGCGGCGCGGCGGCGCGCGGCAGCGCCGCGATGGCAACAGCCTCGGGGCCCACGATGAAGAACCACGCGGAACGCGCCAAGATCGCGCCAATGCCCACTACGATGCCCACCATCGCAAGCAGGCGCAACATTGCGACGAATCTCGGGTAGAGTGCGAGCAAAGCCGTTGGCCAGAGTGCGCTTGGCGCCGATTCTAGCCGATACGGGGCGCCGGTTTGTTGCAGTTGTTGTAGCATGCGCCTCTCCCCCCTCCGCCGGGGCCGCGCACGGCCCGCCCGTGCGGCGTGATGCCTACAGCAACAATTCGCTCACCTCCAACACCACATCGGCCGGCGCCCTGCGGCCCGGCCACGGCAGCCCGGCCAGCTCAGTGAATCGTTGGGTGATGCCGATGTGCGCCCAACCCGCGGCGTCAACGCGCGCGACGATAAGCGGCGTCGGCGCATCTTCGGCGTTCACCACTAGGCGCCCCTCGCCAGCCGCAACTGCCACCTCCGCAACCATGGGCGGCAGCGTGGCGAAGTGGCGCTCGCCCGCCAGCCGATAGCGCACCGCACCCCCCTCCCAGCGCAGGGTTCCGGCGCCGCCCAAGGGCCGCAGGTCGTGGCTCAAGCGCAAATCCACATCCGCGATGGCAATGGCGCCGCCCAAATCGATGTGGTACGGCAGCAGCATGCGATCGATGGCCGCTTCCTGCACCGCCCCCTCCGCGCGCACAGCCACGTCCGCCACAGTCGCGCGCACCGTGCCGGCAAGCGTGACGGAGGCATCGGCGAGGCGCCAAGAGAGCCCCAAGGCGCCGTCCCGGAGTGCGCCCGGGTCGAAGCGCCATGTCAGCCGCCCCATGTCGCGCTCGTTGTACGCGAGCCGCCCGGCGCCATGCCAAACGCGGCCTTCCAGCTGCGTGAGCCGCGCCGCCGCCGGCACGGCGTCCACCACGAGCGCCGCCGGGGCGAAGTAGAGTGCAGCCGCGGCAAACGCCGTCACGCCCGCCAAAGCGACCAAGGCTGCGCGCACGGCTCACGCCGCCGGTGGCAGCAAGCGGCGCAGGATGCTCTCGTAGATGCGCGCCAGCGGCGCCAAGTCCGCCGCGGCGACGCACTCGTCGATCTTGTGAATCGAGGCGTTGATGGGCCCCAGTTCCACCACCTGCGCACCCGTCGGCGCGATGAAGCGGCCATCGGACGTGCCGCCGCCAGTGGATTGCTCCGGCGTGATGCCGGCGACCTCCTCCACTGCCGCGATCACGGCGTCGGTGAGCACCCCCGGTTCGGTGAGAAACGGCAACCCCGAAACGCTCCACTCGAGTTCATGGGGCGCAGCCAACCGCTCCGCCAGGATGCCTTCCACTTGGGCCTTGAGGCTGGCCACGGTCTGTTCGGTGTTGAAGCGAAAGTTGAATTGCGCGTCGAGCGCGTTCGGAATGACGTTGGCCGCGCCGGTGCCCGCGGCGATGTTGGAAATCTGAAAGCCAGTGGGCGGAAAGAACGCATTGCCGGCATCCCACTGCCGTCGCGCCAAGGCATCGAGGGCGCCCATCGCGGCATGGATGGGGTTCAGCGCCTTGTCCGGGTAAGCGACATGGCCTTGGGTGCCCTGCACGCGGAGCGCGCCATTCAAGGAGCCGCGCCGCCCCACGCGCATCACGTCGCCCAAACGCTCGCTCGAAGACGGTTCGCCCACCACGCACCAGTCGATGCGCTCGCCGCGGCGCCCAAGCGCTTTCACCACCTGCGCGGTGCCGTCCACCGCCACGCCTTCCTCGTCGCTCGTCACCAGGAAGGCCAGCGACCCAACGTGGTGCGGGTGGCTCGCCACGAACCGCCGGGTGGCGACCAGCATCGCGGCAAGACTCGCCTTCATGTCCGCGGCACCCCGCCCCCAAAGTGCGCCGCCACGCAGCGTCGGCTCGAACGGCGGCGACGACCACGCCGACGCGGGGCCGGTGGGCACGACATCCGTGTGTCCAGCGAATGTCAACAGCGGCGCCGCCGTGCCGCGCCGCGCCCAGAAATTGGACACATCCCCGAACGGCATCGATTCAACGACGAAGCCGAGGGGCGCCAAGGCGTCCATGAGGAGCGCTTGACAGCCGGCGTCTTCGGGCGTCACCGATGGGCGGCGCACCAACTCTTCGGTGAGGCGCAACACCTCCGCAGTGAGCCGCGCGTCAGTTGTGGACATGCAGCTTGGGATTCAGGGCAATGGCGGCGCGATTGGTGCGGCATTGCACGGCGCCGCTTCCGCTGTGGCGAATGAACAGCATGTCGCTTTGCCCGGCGAGCTCGCGCGCCTTGACCGTGCGCACCACCGCGCCGGCCTCGTCCAGCACTTGAACGACGGCGCCGGCGGTGATGTACAGCCCGGCTTCGATCGTGCAACGATCGCCCAGCGGAATGCCGCAGCCGGCGTTGGCGCCGATCAAGCAGCGCTCACCGATGGAGATGACGATCTGCCCACCGCCAGCGAGCGTGCCCATGGTGCTTGCGCTGCCGCCGAGATCGGTATTCGCGCCCAGCACGACGCCTTGCGACACGCGCCCTTCCACCATGTTCGGGCCCAACGCGCCGGCGTTGAAGTTGAGGAAGCCCTCGTGCATCACCGTGGTGCCCTCGCCAAGGTAGGCGCCTAAGCGCACGCGGCTCGCATCCGCGATGCGCACGCCGCTCGGCACAACGTAATCCGTCATGCGCGGGAACTTGTCCACGCCATGCACGGTGAGCGGGGCGCCGGTCGCCCGCGCCGCGGCGATGCGGCGCGGCAACTCCTGCGGATCGATGGGCCCGGCGCTCGTCCACGCCACCGTCGGCATGTGCTCGAAGAGGCCATCCAAGTTCAACGTGTTGGGCAGCGCCAGCCGATGCGAAAGCAGATGCAGCTTGAGATACGCCTCCGCGGCGGAGCGGATTGGGGCATCCGCCTCGAGGGCGACCGCGACGAGAGGGCAATCCAGCTCGGCCAGCATCTGGTGCGCCCCCTGGGCGCCGCCGGCGGCTTCAAGCTCTGCGGCCAAGGCTGCGGCGGCATCGCCGCGCACAGCTGCCACGCGCCGCCCGGCGCCGAACTCCCCCACCGCACCGGCAATGGCCGCGCCTGCGGCTGCGTCAACAGGCTTCAGCGGCGCCGGAAACCAGACATCGAGCGGCTCGCCGGCGGCGTTCGCCGTGGCCACGCCCATGCCGAATGCAAACAGATCGCTCATCCTCATCTCCTCGCCAATGGGCGCGTAACCTACACCAATCGCAGTTCCCGCCGGAGCGCTGCGCCGAGTGCTCGGCTAGCCCTTGCCGGCGCCGTTGGCGGCGACGAACTCGCAGATGCGCCGCGCCGCGGCCACACATTCATCCACTTCACCCACCAAGGCGATGCGCACCCGGCCTGCTCCTGGGTTGGCGCTGCCCTGGCCGCGGCCCAAGTAGCGCCCCGGCATCACCGTGACGTGCTGCTGCGCGTACAGCGCCCGCGCGAACGCCTCGTCGTCATCCCACACCCGCGGCCACAGGTAGAAGGCGGCGCTCGGCTGCGCCACCTGCAACGCATCGCCCAAGATCGGCATGACGGCATCGAACTTCGCCCGATACCGCGCCCGGTTCTCAACCACATGGGCTTCGTCGCCCCACGCGAGCGCGCTCGCCGCCTGCGCATGCGCCGGCATCGCGCAGCCGTGGTAGGTGCGATAGAGGAAGTAGCGCTCCAACAGTTCGGCGTCTCCGGCCACGAAGCCGGAGCGCAGGCCCGGCAGATTGGAACGCTTCGACAGGCTGTGGAAGACGACGCAGCGCTTGAAGTCTGGCGCGCCGAGCGCTGCCGCTGCCTGCAGGAGCCCTGCTGGCGGCGCCTCGCCGTGGTGGATCTCGGAATAACACTCGTCCGCGGCGATGACGAAATCGTAGCGGTGCGCGCGCTCGATGAGCCGCTCGAGCTCGGTTTGCGGCAGCACGGCGCCGGTCGGGTTGCCGGGCGAGCACAGATAGCAAAGCTCGGTGGCGCGCCACGTTGCCGCGTCGATGGCGTCGAAGTCTGGCAGCCAGGCAGACTCGGCGCGGCACGCCACATGGCACGGCGTGGCGCCGCGCAGCAACGCCGCCCCCTCGTAGATCTGATAGAACGGATTCGGCATCATCGCGCGGCTGCCCGGCGCGCCAGACAGCACCGCTTGGCCAAACGAAAACAGCGCCTCGCGGGTGCCGTTCACCGGCAGCACCTGCGTCTCGGCATCCACCCGCGCGCCGAACCGCCTTGCGAGCCATCCCGCGATGGCCTCGCGCAGCGCCACGCCGCCCCGCGTCGGCGGATAACCTCGCAAGCCCGCGACCAAGGCCGCTTGATCCTGAAGCGCTGCGACGGCGAACGGCGGCGGCGCATGGCGCGGCTCGCCGATCTGCAGCGGGATGTGGGCTAGACCGGGCGGCGGGCACACCTCTGCGAGCAACGCCGCAAGCCGCTCGAACGGATACGGCGCGAGGCGCTCAAGCTGCGGATTCATGCGCCTCGTCCGCGCTTCCGTACTCCGCAATGGCGGCATCTAGCCGCGTCCGTATCGTCTCCGCGATGCGCTCCCGCTCCGCGGCGTCTGCAATTGCGCCAATCTCGAACACATCCTCCACGCGCTCGCCCAGCGTCGTGATGCGGGCGCGCAACACGACGATGCCGAGTTTCACGAACAACAGCCCGAGGCGGGCGAGCAACCCCGGCCGGTCTGAACAGACGACGCGCAGCGTGCTGGACGCGGCGCCGGGCGCGGTGGTCAACGTCGCCTCCGTGGGGATGACAAACTGCCGCAGCCGCCGCGCAACGCGCCGCCGCGGCGCGCCGCGCCGGGGGTTGGGCGCCGCGAGCCGCTTCACCAAGGCAGCGCGAACGCGATTGCAGCGCGTGGCGTCGCGGCCAATCGGGCGGCCCGCCTCATCGAGCGTGACATAAGAGTTGAAGCAGAGGCCGCTCGCCGTGGTGCTGATGCTCGCGTCGTGAATCTGCAGGTTGAGCGCATCGAGCGTGATTGCGCTTGCCGCGAACAGATGCGGACGGTCGTGCGCGTAGATGAAGATCTCCGTCACGCCTTCCCCGCTGCCTTGGCCGGCGACATCGAAGATGAGCGCCAGCGGCCCTTTGTCCAGATCGTGCTCGTCAATGGCACAGGTGATGGCCGCCAACTGTTCCTCTGAATGGCGCAGGAACAGTTCGTCATCTGGGTCGTCCCACAGCGCCAACGCGCGCTCGCGCGGCATCCCGCGCTGGGCAAGCGCCGCAAGCGCCGCCGCCTTGCGCCCAGCCACTTCGTGCGCCCGGTCGCGCCGCTCCTCAAGCCCGCGATGGAGCGCCTTCGCCGTCTCCGTGTAGAGCTGGCCCAACAGCGTTGCCCGCCAACTGTTCCACAGGGTGGGATTGGTCGCCATGATGTCCGCGATGGTGAGCACATACAGATAGTTGAGGCGATTTGGCGTTTGCACCTCCTCGGCGAATTGGTGAATCACGTCTGGATCGTTGATGTCCTTGCGCTGCGCCGTGGTGGACATGATGAGGTGCGAACGCACCAGCCACTCCACCAACTGCGTGTCCTCGCCACCCAAGCCGTGGCGTTCGCAGAACGCCGCCACGTCCCGCGCGCCAAGCTCAGAGTGGTTGCCGCCGCGCCCCTTGCCCAAATCATGGAAGAACCCAGCGATGTAGAGCAGTTCGATCTTCGGAATGTCGCGCACGCACTGCCACGCCAACGGATACTGCGCTTGGCTCTCGGCGTAGCGAAAGCGCCGCATGTTGCGAATCACCATCATGGTGTGCGCATCCACCGTGTAGATGTGGAACAGATCGTGCTGCATCTGCCCGACGATGCGCCCGAACTCCGGGATGTAGCGCCCCAAGATGCCGTAGCGCCGCATCCGCGTGAGTTGGCTGACCAAAGTGTATGGCGCGCGCAGCAGGTCGATGAAATAGCCGGTGACTTTGGCGTTGCGGCGAAACTCGTCGTCGATGAGCTCCAAGTTGTCGCGGATGAGGCGAATGGTCGCGGCGCGCACGCCAGCGATGTCTTGGCGGTTCGCCATGATGACGAACAGCTCAATGAGCGCCGCCGGTTCGTTCTCGAACACGTCCGGCGACGTCGTTTCCATGTAGTTGTTATGTACTTGGAAGCGCGCGTTCACCGGCTCGATCTTGGCCCGCCGCCACTTGGCGCGCGGCAGCGCCTCGTCGAAGTGCTGCAAGAGGATGTCGTTGACTTCGCGCAGCGCCAGCACATGGCGATAGTAATCGTGCATGAACTGTTCGACGGCGAGCTGCGCCGGCGTGTCGCAATAGCCAAAGCGCTCCGCCAATTCGCGCTGATGATCGAGCAGCAAGCGATCTTCCCGGCGTCCAGCGACGACATGCAGGCCAAAGCGCACCTTGCAGAGGAAGCTGCGCCCGGCGGCGAGCCAGTCCCGCTCCTGGGGCGTGAGGAAACCGCGCCGCGTCAGTTCCGCCAAGTCTGAAGCGCCGATGTGGCGCTGCGTGATCCAGCCGATGGTCTGAATGTCCCGCAAGCCGCCTGGGGCACCCTTGATGTTCGGCTCCAAGTTGTAATCCACGTCGTCGAACTGGGCGTGGCGGCGCTCCTGCTCTTCGCGCTTGGCGGCAAAGAAGGCGCGGCTCGGCCACACCCGGGGCGAAGCCAGCGCCCGGTCCAGCTTGGCGCACAGCGCTTCGGAACCGCTCAGGCGCCGCCGTTCCAACAGCGCCGTGGCGACGGTGATGTCCCGCGCCGCCTCGCCCTTGCATTCGGCCACGGTGCGCACGCTGTGGCCGATGTCGAGCCGCAAATCCCACAACAAGCGCACGAACGAGGCGATGTCCTCCGCGCCTTGCCCGCGGCGGCGCACGAGAATCAGGAGGTCGATGTCTGACTGCGGATGCAGTTCGCCGCGGCCGTAGCCGCCGACGGCGAGGAGCGCTAAGTCTTCCCTGCCCTCGAATGCGTGTTGCCAGATTTCCGCCAAGAATGCATCAAAAAAACGCGCCCGCTTCGCCACCAGCGCTTGCGCGTCCACACCTTGCCAGATGCGCTCGGCGAGTTTCGCATCCGCAAGGTCGATGCGGCGGCGCAACGCGGCCGGGTCTGGCGAACGGCTCAAAGGGAACCGCTTGCCCCGAAGGCCGTTTCCTCGCGGCGGCGCGTCAGCACCTCGGCGCCAGCGTCCGTCACAACCAAGGTGTGCTCCCACTGCGCTGACGGCCGATGATCCTTGGTGACGACGGTCCAGCGATCCTTGAGCGTCTTCACCGGGTGGGCGCCGGCATTGATCATCGGCTCGATGGTGAATGTCATGCCGGGTTCGAGCCGCGCGCCGACGCCGCGCCGGCCGTAGTGCAGCACTTGCGGTTCCTCGTGGAAAACGCGCCCAATGCCGTGGCCGCCATACTCGCGCACCACGGAGAAACGATGCCGCTCCGCATGCTGCTGTATCGCCGCGCCAATGTCGCCGAGCGCCGCGCCCGGCCGCACCTGCTCGATGCCGATGTACAGGCACTCTTGGCACACGCGCACCAGACGCTTCGCCAACACGCTCGGCTCGCCGACGAAGAACATCTTGCTCGTGTCGCCGTGCCAGCCATCCTTCACCACGGTCACGTCGATGTTCACGATGTCGCCGCGACGCAGAACTTTGCTCTCGGAAGGGATGCCGTGGCACACCACATGGTTCACGGATGTGCAGATGGACTTGGGAAAGGGCGGCTGATGTGCGGAGGCGCGGTAGTTGAGCGGCGCCGGGCGACACGCCAAGTCGTTGACGATGAAATCATGGCAGCGCCGGTCCAGCTCGGCCGTGGAAACGCCAGACACCACGAACTCGCCAATCATCTCCAAGACGCTGGCGGCGAGTTGGCCGGCAACGCGCATCTTCTCGATTTCCGCCGCGCTCTTGCGGGCCGGGGCCACGATGCGCGTGCTGGCAGCCTGATGGGTGCGGGGCATGGAAGGGCTGCTGCCACCTTCTCGAATGCGGGGCGGTTATGGTATAAGAGTGCCGCTTCCTATGGAACTCGCCGCCGGCGGCACATGGCGTCGGCGTGGGATGCGAGCTCGCGCCCCGCCGGATGGCGTTGGCTCGCTCCGTTGGCTGAACGTCCGGCACAACATCGCGCGTGGCGCCTTGAGGTTGCCGCGGGTGGGCGCACCGCTTAAGGCGGCGCGTCGGATCCGGCAACGCGCCGCGCGTAAGCAACAACCCGGAGACAATCATGACACCCATCGGCATGCGCGAGATGCTGGCGGCCGGCGCACACTTCGGCCACCAGACGCGATTTTGGAACCCGAAGATGGCCCCGTACATCTTCGGCGCCCGCAACAAGATTCACATCATCAACTTGGAACGGTCGCTGCCGTCGCTGAATGTGGCGCTCACGCACATCCGTTCGTTGGCCGCCCGCAAGAACAAAATCCTGTTCGTTGGCACCAAGCGCGCCGCGGCGAAGGTGGTGCGGGAGCAGGCCGAGCGCGTCGGCATGCCCTATGTCGACCAACGCTGGCTCGGCGGGATGCTCACGAACTATAAGACGATCCGCCAGTCCATCCGCCGCCTGCAGGATTTGGAGACCCAATCCGTCGACGGCACGTTCGAGGCGCTGACCAAGAAGGAAGCGTTGAGCAAACGGCGGGTGATGGAGAAGCTGCAGCGGAGCTTGGGCGGCATCAAAGACATGGCCGGGCTGCCCGACGCCCTGTTCGTCATCGACGTGCAGCATGAGCGCATCGCCGTCACCGAAGCCAACAAGCTCGGCATCCCGGTGATCGCGGTGGTGGACACCAACAGCGACCCAGCGGGCATCGACTACGTCATTCCCGGCAACGATGACGCCATTCGCGCCATCCGGCTGTACGTCACCGCAGTGGCGGACGCCATTGAAGCGGGCACAAACCAAGCCTCCGGCAATGTCGCGCTGGACGAGTTCACCGACGGTGCGGTGGAACCGGAAGTCGAGCCGGCGCCGGCTGCGAGCGTCGCAGCGCCGGCGACGCCGGCGGCCACAGCCGCTCCGGCCCCCGCGCCACCGGCAGCCGCAGCGGCGCCAGCAGCAACACCGCCGCCAACCACAGCGGCGCCAGAGGAGGGTTGATCGTGGCCAAGGTGACGGCAGCGCTCGTCAAGGCACTGCGAGACCGCACCGGTCTCGGCATGATGGACTGCAAGAAGGCGTTGACGGCAGCGGAGGGCGACTTGGAGCGCGCCATCGACGAGTTGCGCAAGAAGAGCGCGCTCAAAGCCGCCGCCAAGGCCAGCCGCACCGCCGCGGAAGGGCTCCTCGCCATCGTCGCGACGCCAGACGGCAAGCGGGCGACCATCGCGGAAGTGAACATCGAAACGGATTTCGCCGCCCGCAACGAAAAGTTCATCGCCTTCGTGGACGCGGTGGCGACGGCAGCCCTCGACGCGGCCGCGAACGATGCAGACGCCCTGCTCGCCGGAGACTTGGGCGCGCGCCGCCAAGCCCTCGTGCAGGAGATCGGCGAGAACATCGCTGTGCGCCGCGTGACGACGTTTGAAACCACCGATGGCGCGATCGCCAGCTACCTGCACACGGACCGGCGCAAGGGCGCATTGGTTGAACTCACCGGCGGCGGAGACCTCGCGGACCTCGGCCGCGACATCGCCATGCATGTGACGGCCTCCGCGCCGCGGGTGGTGAATCCCGAAGATCTCGACCAAGCTTTCGTCGCCAAGGAGCGCGACATCCTCACGGCGCAAGCCATCGAGAGCGGCAAGCCGCCCGAAATCGCCGAGAAGATGGTGGCCGGCCGCCTGCGCAAGACGTTGGCCGAGCTCAGCCTTACCGAGCAGCCGTTCGTGAAGGAGCCGAAGACGAAAGTCGGCGCGCTCCTGAGCGACGCCGGCGCCGTTTGCCGGCGCATCGCCCGCTACGAGGTGGGCGAAGGCATCGACAAGCCGGCGGAGGACTTCGCCGCGGAAGTGGCCGCTACGGCGAGTGCCGTCTAGCGACGCCCGCGAGCCTTGCGCTAGGCGCCAAGCGCCATCAAACCGCCGCCGTCCACTTGACGGCGGCCTTTGCCCGCAGGGCGCGATGCACGCGGCGCGCGGGTTGCACGCGGCGACGCAACGGCCTACTCCCTTCCCTCTAACTGCCCGCCCGGGACAGACTGCCGCGCGGCGCCACCGCGGGTCGAGGCGCATTTGACGCAGCCCGTCCACGGTGCCAAGGTTGGCGTTGGGGGATTCGATTCATGGAACTCATCGACGAGATCAAGAGCGACGCGGACGAGCGGATGGGCAAGTCCTTGGCGGCGCTGCACGACGCCTTCGCCCGCATCCGCACGGGACGCGCGCATCCATCGTTGTTGAACACCGTGATGGTGGATTACTACGGCACCCAAACGCCGGTGAACCAAGTGGCCACCGTCACCGTGGAGGAGGGGCGCACACTCTTAGTCTCGCCTTGGGAAAAGAAGATGCTGCCGGCCATCGAAAAGGCCATCCTCGCAAGCGACTTGGGCCTCACCCCAGCGTCCACCGGCGAGGTGGTGCGGCTGCCCCTGCCGCCGCTCACCGAAGAGAATCGGCGCGACCTCACGCGCCAAGCCCGCCAAGAGGCCGAGCACTCCCGCGTCGCCATGCGCAACGTCCGCCGCGACGCCATCCACGACGTGCGCGACTTCCTGAAGGAAAAGGAGATCACCCAAGATGACGCGCACAAGGCGGAAGAGGATCTGCAGAAGATCATCGCGCGACGCGTACAGGAGGTGGACGCCGCCTTGGAGCGCAAGGAAGCGGACTTGCTGGAGATTTGAGGCGAAGGCGTAGCCCCTCACCGGCAGGCGACGCTCCCACAAAGGGATAGCTGTGGGCGATGGCCCACGGCTGGCTGAGGTGGATGTGGCGCGGAACGCCAAGAAAATCCAGGCCGTCGGCAGGGAACTGCAGGAAAGCGTGCTGCGCTTAGTCCTCACGAACCGACGCCTCGGCAAGGCGCTCGAATCCGCGGTGAAGGCGCACAACGAATCCATCGGCGTGTTCGACGAGGGCGTTCTTCCGAATGAGCGTCGTTTCGCGGACCTGGTGGTCGGCGGCATTGACGAGGCGCGTCTTCAACTCGAAGCCGTCGAAGGCCAAGTGCGCATCCCGAAGTGCGCGACGGCCGCCGAAGCTGGCGCGTTGCGCGAGCGCTAGGCGGCGGAACCGGCGTAGCCCGTTCGACTCTCGCTTTGGGTGTACCGCTGTTGCGTTAGCTCGTGAGCCTCACGGATGATGCGGGTCAAGCAGCCGACCGTGGTGGAAGGATTGCCGAAGGGCCGATTTTCGGCTTCTCGCGCCCGCAACTGCCTTGCTGCACGGAGCTCTGCCGCCTGCACTTCTACAAGAAGCGTCTCGAAGTTCGGGCTCGACGACTGCTCGTGGTCGTACTCAGGAAACAACTTATGCAGTCGGGCTTGGATGTCGCCGCTACTGGCTGGCTTGTCATAGTCCTCCAGATGGAGAACCAGCCAAACCTCGAAGCACGGATTGGACTGGGCGACCTCCACCCGATTTGAGCGACACATATCGACGGCATTGGCGAACTGTGGGTGATTATCCCGGTCGAACACCGCCCACACTTGGTCCTGTTCTTCATACGACGATGTGTCCTGTCTGCGCCGCCTTCTGTTCGACCGGAGCTCCTTGGCACACTGGGTCGCCCGGTCCGCAACTGTGAGTGCAACGCCACCGACCCCTACAATCTTGATCCACGCACGCTTGAACCGGCGTCGCACCGCCCTCAGGTACTCAGGCTCAGTTTTAGCTCCTTCACAGTAAACGTAGAAGCGCCGCTCGGGCTCGGCGACATGCTTCCGACGTTTGAGCGGAGCGGGTGTTCTTTTCTTGGCCAAGTTCAGGCAAGTTGAGGCGAAGCGGACGATGTCGTGCGCAATCGTCGAGGGGTTGCGCCGTAGCGGTGCTGAAGGTAGCCTCGTTCCAAGTTGTCGCCCTTGCGAGTACGGATGTCCGTAAGGGGATAGGTTCGTGTTGCACCGTCTTCCTTCTCGGCAAACCACACTTGGTCTCGACGCAGCATCGGGGCGTCAAGCAGATTGGTGTCGTGGATCGTGGCAATGAGTTGGGCGCCGTAGGGGTTGGTGCTTGACGAACAGAAGAAACTCAACAGCGCCCGGGACGCTGCCGTATGCAGGCTAAGGTCAAGCTCGTCAACCACCAGCGGAGAACCTGAGTCCAACGAATCGAACAGCTGGGTGAGAATCAACAGCAGGCGGCGCGTCCCCGCGCTTTCGCGTTCCAGCTCGAAGTACACGTCTTTCTCTGACCCACGGTGCGCCAGTTCGATGCGCGACAGAGGCTCAGGGGGAGTGCGGACGCCAAGGGCCGACAACTTGCGCATCAGCTCCCGGTCACTCTCCGTCAGTTCTTCCACCACTCGGCGATAGTCCACAACGCCCGTGTCCGCCTCGCCCAGAAAGTCCAACACGCGCTGATCCAGTTCGTCGTCGGCAAGCGCGGCCGACGCGAGCGACCCGGAAATCGTACGCCCCAACACACCGTTCATCTTCAGGAAGTAGGAGAACACCGATGTCAGCTTTTCGTGGCCGTGCTGGGCCGCTGCCGATAGGAACAAGCTGTTCTCCCGGGTGAGGTCGGCAAGGATGCGGTTGCGGCCCTTGAGCGCCCGCCCGAAGCGAAACTTGCCGCCGTCGCGTTCAAACAGCACCCGCCGACGCCCAGACGGATAGTCGAGCAGCCACTCGCTGACAAACTCCTTGTCGGTGGCCTCAAATCCGTAGTGGTGGCGCACATCGCCAAGCATGAAATCCATCTCGAAGTGAGACGGCGACGCGGCGCTTGCGGCATCGAGACGGAAGTGCTGCCGGTCCGCGACGCCAGCGGCTGGCTTGCCAGCCTCGTGGGACTCCAGGACCATTAGCCGCATGGTGCCCATGGCGTCCACAATGTTGCTCTTGCCGGAGGCATTGGCACCGTAGATCACTATTGCCGGGAGAACGAACCCGCTTGGCGACGCGGGGCAGCGGATCAGGCCGTCTTTAGCATCGGAGAGCGCCGATGCGACCAGCGACAGCTCCTGCCGGTCTCGGATGGAGAGGTGATTGGCGACGACAAAACGCAACAGCATGGTCTCTGTCCCCCTCTACGCGTTCGACATGCACTCTAATAGACAAAAGAGCGAAAGTCACGCAAAAATCGCTTCTAACGCGCATTTGCTTGCACTTCGCCGTGGATTGTCAGCGGTCTTTGTCCGCCCTCCACAGCGCCGACGTTGCGTCCACCTTCGACCAGCCCGCCAACGCATCCGGCCGCGGCACAAATGCGCGAGTTGAGGGCATTGCGTCGGTGCTCATGGTGTCTGGCGAGAAGCCAAAAGGAGTTCTCTCGGACACGCCTCTTGCCGAATGCGACGCCCCGCAAGCGGGGCGCCCGGAGCATGAACCTAGCCAGCTAGCGGAGGCACCGCGGGGACGGCCCAAATGAGCCACCCCGCGGCCAGCGCCGGCTCAAGCTGTTTCGGCGTAGTTCGGCAGTTCCTTGATGGAGAGTTTGATGCGGCCGCGCTGGTCGAGGTCGAGAACGACCACTTCCACTTCCTGGCCTTCCTGAAGATGATCCGTCACCTTCTCCACGCGGTGCTTGGCGATCTGCGAGATGTGCAGCAGGCCATCCTTGCCGGGCAGGATGTTAACGAACGCGCCATAGTCCTCGATGCGCACCACCTTGCCGCTGTAGATCTTGCCCACCTCCGCTTCCGCGGTGATTTCCTCCACCCGCGCCACGGCCGCATCCTTCGAGGCTTGATCCTCGCCGTAGATGCGCACGGTGCCGTCGTCTTCCACATCCACCTCTGCCCCCGTCTCCTCCACGATGGAACGAATGGTGACGCCGCCTTTGCCGATGATGTCGCGGATTTTGTCTGGGTTCACCTTGAGGAGCGCGATGGACGGCGCGTTCTCTGAGAGGTTTGGCCGCGCCTCGGCAATCACCTTGTTCATTTCGCCCAAGATGTGCAGCCGCGCGCCGTGCGCCTGAGCCAGCGCCGCCTCCATGATTTCCTCGGTGATGCCGTCGATCTTGATGTCCATCTGCAAGGCGGTGACGCCCTGCGCGGTGCCGGCCACCTTGAAGTCCATGTCGCCCAAGTGATCCTCGTCACCCAGGATGTCCGTCAGCACCGTGTGGCGGTCGCCATCCTTCACCAAGCCCATGGCCACGCCGGCCACCGGCGCCCGCACCGGCACCCCGGCATCCATCAGCGCAAGCGAGGCGCCGCAGACGCTCGCCATCGAGCTCGAGCCGTTGCTCTCGGTGATCTCGGACACCACGCGCACCGTGAAGGGGAAGTCTTCCGGATCTGGCAGCACCGCCGAGATGCCGCGCCGCGCCAAGCGCCCGTGGCCAATCTCGCGGCGCTTCGGGCCGCCTAGGAACGCGGCTTCGCCGACGCTGTAAGGCGGGAAGTTGTAGTGCAGGAGGAATGGGTCTTTGTAGGTGCCGTGCAGCGTCTCGACCAACGCCGCATCGCGCACCGTGCCCATGGTGGCGGTGACGATGGCTTGCGTCTCGCCGCGCGTGAAGAGGGCTGAGCCATGCGCCCTCGGCAACAGGCCCACTTCGACCGCGATGGGACGCACCGCGTCTTGCGAGCGGCCATCGATGCGTGGCTCGCCGTTCAGCACCCGCTCGCGCACAATGCGCTTTTCCAGCGCGGCGAAGGCGCTCGCCACGGCGTCTTCGGGGGTGTCCTCGGTGGCCAGTTCGGTGACGGCCTGGTCACGCAACGCGTGTACTTGGCCGACCCGTTCCACCTTGTCGGTGATGCGGTAGGCATCGCCCAACGCTGCGCCCACGGAAGCCTCAATGCGCTCGGCAAGGTCTGCGTCCACCGCTGCCGGCTGCCAATCCCACTTCGGCTTGCCGGCCGCGGCCACCAAGTCGTCAATGGCGTCGAGGGCCGTCTGCATCTCTTGATGCGCGTAGAGCACGCCGCCGAGCATCCGGTCCTCGGAGAGTTCGCTGGCCTCGGACTCCACCATCAGCACCGCGGAGCGGGTGCCGGCCACCACCATGTTGAGCGCGGATTCCTTCAGCGTCTCCACGCTGGGATTCAGCACATAGGCGCCATCCACCAAGCCAACGCGGGCGGCGCCGATGGGGCCGCCGAATGGGGCGCCAGACAGCGAGAGCGCCGCCGACGCGCCCAACATCGCCAAGATGTCCGGGTCCATGTCGCGCTCCACGGACATCACCGTGCAGATGACCTGCACCTCGTTCATGAAGCCCTTCGGGAACAAGGGCCGGATGGGACGGTCAATCAACCGGCAGGTGAGCGTCTCCTTCTCGGTGGGGCGCCCCTCGCGGCGCGGGAAGCCGCCGGGGATCTTCCCGACCGCATACATCTTTTCCTCGTAGTTCACGGTGAGCGGGAAGAAGCCTTGGTTTGGCCGCGGCTCCGGAACGACCACCGCGGTACACAGCACCACCGAATCGCCCATGCGGGCGAAGACGCTCGCCGTCGCCTGTTTTGCGACGCGATTGGTCTCCAACGTCACCGTGTGTTCGCCGTAGCGAAACTCTGTTCTAACTGGATTCAAACCTCTCTCCTTTAGTTGTTCAGAGGTAGCTGTTCAGAGGCATCGCGCCACCCGCCCATGCGGCGTGGCGCCTTCGCTTGGATGGCGCCTAGCGCCGCAGGCCAAGCCGTTCAATCAACGCCGCGTAGCGGCCGCTGTCCTTGCCCTTCAGGTAGTCGAGCAGTTTGCGCCGCTGGCTGACCATGCGGATGAGCCCGCGGCGCGAGTGATGATCCTTGCCGTGCGCACGGAAGTGCTGCTGCAAGGAATTGATGTTGTGCGTCAACAGCGCCACTTGAACCTCCGGCGAGCCGGTGTCGTTGTCGCTGAGTTGGTGCTCCTGGACGATCAGTTTCTTCGCGTCGGCGGTGAGCGCCATCTATCAATCTCCTGCCATGTCTCGTTCGTGGCCGCGCGCCGGCGCCGGTCGGCTGGCGCTCATCGCTCCGCGAGCAGGCGCCTCGGCGCCACGCGGCCACACTCTAGAATCTCGCCCACGCCGAGGAATTGGCCGCAGGCGCCAGCATCCTGCCCACCGGTGCGCTCGAAGAGCCGCACCCAGCCGGCAGGGGGCGCATGGGGCACCAGCACGGGCTGCCCCTGACGCAGATAGTACGCGGTGTCCGCCGTCAATGTGACCATCGGCCACTGCCGCACGGCGTTCCACGCTGGCTGCAGGAGCGCATCCAAACGCCCTTCGGCGTTCGCGGCCTCCAATGCCTCGAAGGTGACGAGATCGGATTCGGCAAAGGGCCCGGCCATGGTGCGCCGCAACGCCGTCACATGCGCTCCGCAGCCCAACGCTTCGCCGAGTTCGGCGACGATGGAGCGCACGTAAGTGCCCTTGCTGCAATGGATGTCCAGCGTCAGCGCATCGGCGCCGAAGGCCACGAGTTCGTTGGCATGGATGGTCACCCGGCGCGCTTCCCGCTCCACTTCCAGGCCGCGCCGCGCCAGCTTGTAGAGCGGCTGGCCCTGATGCTTGATGGCCGAGAACATCGACGGCACCTGATCCACGTCGCCCCGGAATGCATCGAGCGCCGCCTCCACTTGGCATCGCGACAGGTCGCCCACCGGGCGCTCGGCAAGGATTTTCCCTTCCGCGTCGCCGCTGTCCGTGCTGACGCCGAGCCGCGCCTCGGTGAGGTAGCGCTTGTCCGAATTGAGAAGGAACTGCGACAGTTTCGTGGCGGCGCCGAAGCAAAGCGGCAGCACGCCGGTCGCAAGCGGATCCAAGCTGCCCGTGTGGCCCACCTTGCGGGCACGGAACAGCCGCTTGGCCGCCTGCACGGCCTGGTTGGATGTCATGCCGGCCGGCTTGTCCAGCGCCAGCACGCCAGACACGTCTCGGCCACGCGAGCGCCGCGCCATCGTTCAAGCCTCTGCGCCTTGATCCGCAGCCACTGCGCGATCGATGAGCGCTTCCATGCGCGGGCCAGATTCCACCAAATCGTCGTAGCGAAACCGCAGCCGCGGCGTGGCGCGCAACGTGTTGCGGCGGGCGATGGCAGAGCGCATGAAGCCGGCGGCGTGATCGAGGGCCTCCAGCAACTCGCGCCGGCGCGCGCCATGCGCCACCGGCAGCGACCGCACATAGACGTCGGCGAAGCGCATGTCCCGGCTGACGCGCACCTCGGTGACGTTCGTCATGCCGATGCGCGGATCGCGCGTGTCGGCCAAAAGCACCTGCGCGATCTCGTCGCGAATGAGGTCGCCAAGCTTCAAGTCGCGTTCGCTGTTGCGTGTCCTCACGGCCATGGCTACAGCACCCGCGCCACTTCCCGCGCCTCGAACACTTCGATCTTGTCGCCCACCTTCACGTCGTTGTAGTTGCGCACGCCGATGCCACATTCAAGGCCATTGCGCACTTCGTTCACGTCTTCCTTAAAACGCCGCAGGGATTCAAGCTCGCCTTCGAAGATGACGACGTTGTCGCGCAGCACGCGGATCTTCCGGTTGCGGAACACCGCGCCGTCCAACACCATGCAGCCGGCAACTTGGCCGTAGCGCGGCGAGCGGAACACGTCCCGCACTTCCGCGGCACCCAAGATCTCTTCGCGGATTTCGGGTGCGAGCATGTCCTGCAGCACGCGCTTGATGTCGTCCAGCAACTCGTAGATGACGCTGTAGTAGCGCAAGTCGATCCGCTCGCGCTCGATGATCGCCTTGGCGTTGCCGTCCGCGCGCACATTGAAGCCGAAGATCGCGGCGCCGTACGTCATCGCCAAGGTGGCATCCGATTCGGTGATGCCGCCGACGCCGGAGCCGAGGATGTTCACGGCCACTTCGTCGTTGCCCAGTTCCGCGCAGGCTTGCATGATGGCCTCCAGCGACCCGCGCACATCCGCCTTTGCCACCACTTTCAGCACCCGCCGCTCGCCTTCCTTGAAGCCGGCGAACACGTTCTCGAGGCGCGCCGCTTGCTGTCTCGCATGGCGCTGCTGCTGGCTGCGGCCGGCGCGGAACTCGGCCAGCTCGCGGGCGCGCCTTTCGTCCGCCACCACGGAAAAGTCGTCGCCGGCTTCGGGCGTGGCATTGAGGCCGAGCATTTCCACTGGCACGGACGGCCCGGCTTCATGCACCGGATCGCCCCGCTCGTTCACCAAGAGCCGCACGCGCCCGTAACGCTCGCCGGCAATCACCACATCGCCGCGGCGCAGCGTGCCGTTCTGGACGAGCATCGTCGCCACCGGGCCGCGGCCACGCTCCAAGCGCGACTCCACCACGATGCCGCGGCCGGCCGCGTCGCGCACCGCCTTCAATTCCAGAATCTCGGCTTGCAGCTTCACGGCTTCGAGCAGGCCGCTGATGCCGTCTCCCGTCTCCGCGGACACCTGCACGAATTGCGTGTCGCCGCCGAGTTCCTCTGGGATCACCTCGATGGCGACGAGTTCCTGCTTGATGCGCTCTGGGTCGGCGCCTTCCAAATCCATCTTGTTGATGGCGACGATGATGGGCACGGACGCCGCCTTGGCATGTTGCACCGCCTCGATCGTCTGCGGCATCACGCCGTCGTCCGCGGCCACCACCAGCACCACGATGTCCGTCGATGCGGCGCCCCGGGCGCGCATCGCCGTGAACGCCGCGTGCCCGGGCGTGTCGAGGAAGCTGATGTCGCCGTGCTCCGTCTCCACGCGGTAGGCACCGATGTGCTGGGTGATGCCGCCGGCCTCGCCGGCGACCACGCGGGTATTGCGGATGAAGTCCAGCAGTGAGGTTTTGCCGTGATCGACATGGCCCATCACCGTCACCACTGGCGAACGGGGCTCGCCGTCGCCTTCGATCTTGAGCGACTCCTTGTGCTCGTGCTCCAACTCGTCTGCAACGACGAGCCGCACCTTGTGGCCCATCTCCTCGACGACGAGGGTAGCCGTGTCTTGATCGAGCACTTGGTTGATGGTGGCCATCACGCCCAAGCCCATGAGCGTCTTGATGACTTCCCCAGCCTTGACGCTCATGTGCGCCGCGAGGTCGCCCACGGCGATGGCGTCGCTGAGCTCCACTTCGCGCTGAATGGATTCCTGCGGGCGCTCGAAGCCGCCGCCGCGCGTCTCCACGGAGATGCGCACTGGCGCCCGCCGGCGCGGGCGATGCGGGCCCCGCTTAAGGGAGAGTTCGTCGCGGCGCCGGCTGCGGGGGGCGAAATCTCCCTTGCCGCGTTCGCGCTCCTTGGAGCGATCCTTGCCGCGTTTGCCGGGGCGCGCTTGCGTCGTTTTGGCGGCCTGCTGCGCCTCGGCTTGGGCTTTGGCGGCGGCATCCGTCACTTCGCGCTGCACCGCCTGCTCGGCGGCGAGCCGCGCCGCTTCCTCCTGCTCGCGCGCTGCTTTCTCGCGCTGCGCCTCGCGTTCCGCTTCGGCTTCCGCTTCCGCCTCTTGCTCGGCGCGTCGCTTGAGCTCCGCCTCCGCCGCTTCCCGCGCCGCGCCTTGCTCGCGGCGGCGCGCTTCCACCTCGGCTTCCATGGGCGCCACCGGCGTGGGTTCCGCCGGCGCCACCGGTTGGCCCTCGGCGGGCCGCACATAGGTGCGGCGTCGTTTGCGCTGCACCGTCACCGTGCGGCCCATGCGGCCCTGCCCCATCTTCAGCGTGGAGTGGGACGTGCGCTTCAACGTGATGCGGCTCGCGGCCGAGCCAGTGCCGTGGCGTTGCCGCAGAAAAACGAGGATGGCCTCGCGCTGCTCGTCGCTGACGGCTTCGTTCTCGCCGCGCTGAGGCAGCCCGGCTTCCCTGATTTGCTTCAGCACGCGGTCGGTTGTCGCGCCGACTTCCTCGGCGAACTGTTTGACGGTCACTTCAGCCATTGGACTCCAAGTCCTCCACGGCTTCGCCGGCCGTCGCCGAATCCTCGGCGAACCACGGTGCCCGCGCCGTCATGATGAGTTCCCCGGCACGTTCTTCGCCGAGCGCGCCGTCGATCTCCACCAAATCCGCGATGGCAAGCTCGGCCAAGTCTTCCATGGTGACGACGGAGTTTGCGGCGAGCCGGTAAGCGAGTTGCCGATCCATGCCTTCCATGTTCAGCAGATCTGCCGCCGGCTCCCCGTCGCTCAACAATTCCTCAGACGCGATCGCTTGGTTCAGCAACACATCGCGCGCCCGCTTGCGCAGCTCGTCCACGATCTCGTCGTCGAAGCCGTCGATGGCGCGCAGTTCCTCAATGGGGATGTACGCCACTTCCTCCACGCTGGTGAAGCCTTCCTCGGCCAACACGGCGGCGATGTTGCCGTCCACGGAGAGCGACTCCATGAACTCGCGCACATAGGATTGCGCTTCCTCCTCTTGGCGCTGTTCCGCTTCTTCCGAACTCATCACTTGCAGCGTCCAGCCAGTGAGGTTCGACGCCAAGCGCACGTTCTCGCCCTTCTGCCCGATGGCCTGCGCCAAGCTCTCCTCGGCCACGCCGAGTTCCATGCTGTGGGTGTCCTCGTCGAGCACGACGGACTGCACTTCGGCAGGTTGCATGGCGTTGATGGCGAGTTGGGCGGGGTTCTCATGCCACGGCACGATGTCCACCCGCTCGCCGGCGAGTTCGCCGGACACGGCCTGCACCCGAGAGCCGCGCATGCCAACGCAGGCGCCCACCGGGTCGATGCGGCCATCGTTGGTGTACACAGCGATCTTGGCCCTAGAGCCCGGCTCGCGGGCGGCGGCGCGAATCTCGATCACCTGCTCGGCGATCTCCGGCACCTCCACCTTGAACAGTTCCACCAGCATCTGCGAGCTCTTGCGGGTGAGGATGAGCTGCGGCCCGCGCACCTCTGGCGTCACCTCCATGAGCAACGCGCGCAGCCGGTCGCCAACGCGGAAGGTCTCGCGGCCGATGAGGTTGCCGCGCGGCAGCCGTGCCTCGGCGTTGTTGCCGAGATCCACGATCACATCTTCGCGGGTGACGCGCTTCACGGTGCCGCCGACGAGTTCATTGACCCGCGGCAGATACTTCTCCAGCACCTGCGCCCGCTCCGCCTCCCGCACCCGCTGATTCAGCACTTGCCGCGCCGCCTGGGCGCCGATGCGGCCGAACTCCACGGATTCCACCGGCTCTTCGTAAAATTCGCCAAGGCCGAGCGCCGGGGCCTTCTCAGCGGCTTCCTCTGGGCTCAATTCGGCGTCTGGGTTGTAGGTCTCTTCCTCTTCGAGCTCGCGGTGTGGATCCAGCACTTGCCAGCGGCGGAACGTCTTGTAGTCCCCGCTGTCTTGGTCGATGACGACGCGGAACTCGGCGTCCTCGCGGTATTTCTTCTTAGTCGCCATCGCCAACGCCGACTCGAGCGCGTCAAAGATCACGTCCTTGGCCACGCCCTTCTCGTGGGAGAGCGATTCGACGAACATGAGGATTTCTTTGCTCATGGCAGCTACTCGTATTGGGGCACGATGCGGGCGCGATGGATCTGCTCCATCGGCACCACCGACCGATCGCCCTCGACATCGAGGATGACCTCGTTTTCGCTCGCCTCGGCAAGGCGGCCAACGAGCCGGCGACGGCCCTCCAGCGGAAACTTCAGCCGCACGTCCAACTCGGCGCCGATGAAGGAGGCATATTGCTCCGCCTTGAAGAGCACCCGGTCCAAGCCGGGCGAAGACACCTCCAAGGTGTAATCCGAGCGAATCGGCTCTTCCACTTCCAGCACCCCGCTCAATTGCTGGCTCACCCGCTCGCAGTCTTCAATGGCCACGCCCTCCGGCGCGTCAATGTAGACGCGCAACGTCGAGCGCTGGCCAGCCGGGAAGTACTCCACTCCCCAGATTTCGCAACCGAGGCCCCGCACCGTGGGGGCGAGCAACTGTTCCAGGTCTTGCTCTCTCCTTGTCATCGGCCGTTCCGCCAACCGCCGCTGCCGGCCACATCCGGCGCATACAAAAAATGGGCGAACCGCCCATTCCCATCGGCGCGCGCCGGCTCGCTCATCGCTGCCGCTAGGACAGCGCGGGCCGCCGCGCAAATGTCCGCCGGACTTCGCCACCGGCGCGTCCACCGTGACCGAGCAGGCTCCGCGGGATGCGCTTAGCGCCTTCCGCCGCGGAACAACCCGTTTCCCCGCGTGGAGCGCATCATGCGCCACACAAGGGGCTGCCGTTGGTAGCGGGGGTGGGATTCGAACCCACGACCTTTGGGTTATGAGCCCAACGAGCTACCAGACTGCTCCACCCCGCACCGGTCAAGTGGGCGATTATAGCCCGCCAATTCCGTTACGCAATGCTTGCGCGGGTTGAAACGCTCCTACCTTGGGCCAGTTGAGGGGCTGAGCCCCCACACTTTGACATCATGTGGGGAAGCTATCTAAGCTCGATTTTGAGACGCAAGCCGTTTTTCGGCGGTTTGCCCTCCTCCCGAGGCCCACGCTCCGGCGTGGGCTTTCGCGTATCTGTGGTCCGTGATGACGTGTTTGGCCTACCTCGACGAGTTCGGACACGTTGGCCGGTAGAGGGCGCTGAGCCCGAACATCAGTTTGCCCTTGGTGCCTTACCTTGCGACAACGCGGAACAGCGTTCGACGCACGATAACGAAGACCGCGTAGGCGGAGCCCCGGCTTCGGCGCCCGCGAAGAAGGTCTCGCCGGCGGCTCGTCCCTTCGGGCACCCGCGGCAAGGCCGCACGTCCAGTGGACGGCGATAGGATCGTGGGGGGCACGTTCATCGTCCAGATCGAACGAGAACGCTTCGCCAGAGTCGGCAGAGGCGTTCGACCAAGACCCTTTCGCCGCTGCGCGCCAAGTGCCAAGCGAGAACCGCGGCGACGGTGCTGCGTCCAACCCCGCCCTTTGACCGAGAAGAGAGTGTAGCGATGGGGACTTCCGTCTGGACGTGACGGGTCCGGCGAACTGACCGTCCACCAATCGCCACCCGTTATCAGGCGATCGATCCGGTACACATCGGATTCGAGCTTTCAACGCCTGTTCTTGGATCGTCTCCAGGCACTCGGCGCTGACAAAAGAGAATCCCGTTTCCGTAGAGTAGCCATGCGCACTCAGTGGTTCGTGCAGACAGCCCGCGAGATGTTGCACGGCGGTCCGACAGGATCGGTCCGCTCGAAGATCATCCGATACAATGATACGCACCTTGCCGAACAAGTCTCGTGTCAGATAGAGACCATCAAAACCCGGCGGCGTCGTTCCCGAAATCCTGAGCACGTCCACGATTCGTGATCGCGCGACATCGAATGAAAAAGAACTTGTCGTTTACGTCGAATTGTCCACGACCACGAGCTCGACCACCGCCAGAATCTTCCGAGCGGCCCTTCAATGCGGCTTTGTGCCTAGATCACAGAAGTGGCCACAATTCACATAACGATCGTGGTGAGACCAGTCGGCGAAGGGCCTGTCATTCGGGAGCAGAGAGCAAGCTCAGATGTCATGCCTCACCCTTCTCTTCAGCGAAGCCCACGAACTTCAGCCCAAGATCCTGCACGTGCCTCCGGCGTGACGGGACATCGAGCCGTCCGGTGTCGTCAACACCCACACCCAAGATCTGCATCATCGCATTCAAGTCGCATCCCGCGCTGAATTCATACCATTGGCCAACATTGGCCCGATGTTATGGCTCCTCCATATTCAACACAGAAATGTCAAACCGGGTTTTGTGAGACCACCATCGCCTGCTGCCGCAACCAGAGCCGCCATTCATCCGTCAGACTCCTGAACATCATGTCCCTCTCCTCGCAACGATTTCTCGATCTGTGCGAGAATCAAGTCGGGTGACTGCCTCAGATAGACATGTTCCCGGTTCGTATTCATCGAAATCCGTCCCGCCGCCAGCGTGTCGAGGGCGACAAGACGGAGTTGAAAATCCTGAAAGTCCATGCCTTCCTCTTTCCAACGGCCGTCTTGGAAGATCGAGCGGTAGGGAACCACGTCGTCGCTCGCCACTCCCCCTTGTCTTTGCCATATCTTGTTCAGGAGGTCCGAGTAGTCGAATCCTTCCGCCGGCTTCGTGAGTCCCCTGATCCTGACGAGCTTCTGCGCCGGGGTTTCGAGTGTGGTGAAGACGTCCCGCAGCAAGGGTAAAGGATAAGAAAATTTGGTGATCGCCAGATATACTTCCTCCAATGCGTCGATCTCCATGATCGACATGCCCCTTGTGGATTTGCACTCTTGGTACAATGCGGCGGTCTCACCGTCTCGCCCGGGTCCGAAACCGGCGAATCTGCGAGCGACGACGACCGCATGGCCGGCATCGACTTGATCACGGTGGTTCGCGGCGGCCGCCACCTTGGCGGCTTCGTTGCCGATGTCGTTCTTGGATCCTTTCGCCTCCACGATGAACTTGTAGCTTTCGGGACCCACCGTCGCCACCACGAGAACGTCCTTTTGGCCACTGCGGCCATCGTGTTCCGCAGAAAATCCCATGTCCGCGAAGATGTCGCGCAGTGCCTTCTCGAATTCACGGTTCCCGACATACGAGGTCCGGTCTATCTCGGCGACTATTTCCGGAGTCCTGTCGTATGAACCCGCCAACTGCCTAAACAGACCCTCTCGCCATGCCACGACTTCCGCGACGTCTTTTTCGGGAATGCCGATGTCCAGAAGATGCCCTTCAAGTAACCGTTCAGATATCGCGAACAGGTCGAAAGTGCGGAGGAATTCCCGTGCTGCTCTCGACTGTCCGGCACGTTTCGCCAACACGCTGTAGTAAGGATGGGCAGTGTTGACGTGGAATTCGCCTTCCTTCAGCGCCACTTCTGAAATTCTCGCACTCTCTCCGAGACGTTTTCGCTCCACGCCTACCGTTGCCGGATCGAAATCAGAGACGTCCTCGATGGGAGCTTTGAGAAGAAGTGCGTTGAGAGGATCACGGTAAAATGTACGTGAGCCCACAGGCAGAATTGAACGTGTGCTTTGACTGGTCTCCCGTTCTTCGTCTCGAGCTTCGACGGTGGTGCGGGCAATCCCTGCAAGGGCCTTCTGAAGAAGTTCGAGTTCCTGTACAACGGGCTCGTCCTTGCGCAGCCTCTGTCGATCCGCAAGCAATTTGCCGTCCAGATCGTCCGCATAAATCACGAATTGAGATCTGTAGAAGGTCTGAAACGATGGATCGGGTAGGAAGAGCTGCTCGTCGTCCGGGTTCAAGAGGCGGCCACGGACGACGAGAAAGAAACCGTGGCTTCGCCCTTGGTCGGCGGAGCGGTACTTCAACAACGTCTCATCGAACAATCGGACGTGTCCCCATACCAACCCCAGACGGGCAAATTGAACAAAGGGTATCTCCTTGGTGTGCGCAGTCGGGTCGAGTCCAACCCTGTTGCCAAATGCTATAATAGGAGACACCTCTTTCGCCACGGCGTCATCCCATCGACTTCTGACCGCGTCTACGACTTCCTTCGATCCGAAGTCCCAATCGACGACGGCTTGTTTGTTCAATTTGGACTGAACTTCATCTTCATTTACATCAATCGTGAAATCAGGCCGTAGAGGCATTCCATTGCCCAGCACCCACATCAACCTGCGCGATGAAAGGTCGTCCACCTTGAGCTCTTCGATGATCGCGAAGGTCCAGGAGTCGCCGTTCAACATCATGTCGATCGATGGTGGCGGCCTATCAAACAGATCCTTCAAGAGTTCGAAGGTCTGTTCTCGCGACAGACGGATGACCGGTGCATGGATTGGATTCAGAGAAGATACCGGGGAAGCATCCCCGGTCCCTTCGATTTGGCCATAGTCGACGGAAACCAAGTAAAATTCTCCTCGGTGCCGGCAGACATGACTGATGACTTCGCCAACCGAGTAGGATGCGAGCTTGCCGATGCCGAACTTCCCGATGATCTTTCGTGTTCTACCCTCTCGTTCCTCCACCCTGTCACCGTTCAACTTCGGGCTCTTGGCGATCCACCATAGCTGTTGCAGCCCTTCGACATCCATCGATTCCCCGTTGTCCCACACGATGACCCGGTTTGCGGTGTATGGCCCTGGCGTGAACACGCGCACTTCCGTTGCGAATGCATCGAAGCTGTTTGCCACCAACTCTTCGACGGCCTTGTTGGGCGAGTCGTAGAGATGTTCCGAGAAATGTTCGATGATTTGATAATCGACCTGCAGGACCACCTCCCCGACCACGGGGTCCGGCTCGCCCGGCCGCCGGGAGGTATGGATCAGCTCGGCAACGCGCTCCTTGATCGTGTCGGACATGTGACACCTCTCGTGATTCGTTCAGTCTCTGCACTGCTCGACCAGTTGACGGATGCGGGCGGTCACCCGTTCCAACCGCTGGTTGACCTCGCACTCCCACACACGAAACACCGTCCAACCGTCGTTCTCCAGGCGTTCGTTGACGAGACGGTCTCTGGCCCGGTTACGGCGCAGCTTCTCTTGCCAGAGGGGCGCATTGCCGACGGGCGCGACGTAGTCGCGCGGGCAGCCGTGCCAGAAACGACCATCGACGAAGACGGCGATGCACAGCCCCACGAAGGCAAGGTTGGGTCTGGTGTCGGCGATTCGTGGATGTTTCCGGTTCCGGAGTCCGATTCTCCACAGATCGAGCCTGAACCGGCGTTCCGGTGCGGTTTCCCGCTTGCCAACCGCCTTCATGATTTGGCTCCGCATTTCAACGTCGAAGCAGTCCTTCGTCATGTCGGTCCGAGCCCAAGTCGCCGACGGGCATTCTCGCAACGTCTGTCGGTTTGTTCGATCAGAGGAAGATCACCTTCTGCATGTGTGAGCAACGACACCAGAACTTCCCCGTGCATCCTCGTGAAGCGGGGCGGAACGGCCTCGCCGATCATGGCGCGAAGCTCCGACACCCCTCTTCTCTTCAAGATGTCACCCCAATCAAAGTCTGTCGGAATCGTTTGGAGAAGAGCACACTCCAACGGACTCAGGACGCGGTTTTCGAAGGGGTGAATGGTCCTGCTGCCTCCGACCCGGCCCGAGGCGGTGGTGATGGTGGCGGCGGGGCGTGCTGGCTCCATCCGGCGATAGCTGGCCCGACGAAATCCGCGCACCAGCCTCGGCCGACCCTCTCCCAGCACGACAGGCCTGAGAAGCAACTCACCGCAGGCCGAACACTCGGCTGTTTCGGCATCCGTCTCGACGGTGCCACACCCGGGGCACTCGTTGTTCTCCCACGCACCGGTCCCCGAGCCGGGCGGGATCGCGGCCACCATCCGGTGTTGGCGCATCGGCCATACCGGCACGAAGTGATGCGGACGTTCCGAATTCTTGGCCAACATCGGATCTTCGCCGTCGAGGGGAGGAAGTTCGAACTTGGCGAGAGCCGCATCGAGCCGAATGTGCTCGCCACCGTAGTCCGGCGCATGGGAAGGAAGAGGGTATGGCGCTCGTCCTTCCCGGCGGAGAACCTCGGCCACGGGTGAAGCTCGCCGAACGAAGGTGAGGAATGCCCGTTTCCGCCTCTGAGGAACTCCGTAGTCGGCCAGATCGGTCAGAAACGGATGGACATCGTACTCGTCGGCGAGGAGGCGCACGAGCAGGAGGGCCGCCGAGATTCCTTCACCCGATTCCGGATCCCTCACCTTTCGACGAAGAAACGCAGCCACGTTCTCGACCACCACGAACGTCGGCGCAAGCGTCTTCGTGATATGGGATATGGGCAGCACCAGGAGGTTCCTGTCGTCCCGCGAGCCGGCGTCCGGATCGTTCTCGGGGCCGCGGTCGCTTCGGGCCGTGCTCATGCCCTGGCAAGGGGGGCAGGCGGCGACGAGTGCTGGCGCGGCGGCCCCGCGCAGCAGACGCCAGCGGTCCACAACCTCTCGCCACGTCTCCCTCAGATCGCCTGGAACTCCCTGTGCATTCAAATGGTTGCATAACGCGACATCAAGCCGATCCTCTACGAGCTCGGCCATGACGCGGAAGCGGAATCCCGCCGCTCCGAATCCAACGTCACCCGCCCCGCAGTTGGAGAACAAGCTGACGGCAGCAGGAGCGACGGCAGGGGATGTGGCTTCGGTCATGGGGCGAGTGTAGCGCGTCGTCATACGGTGCAGGCGACGCGGACGAACGAAGTCGAGCCGACGGGTCCGGGGACTTCATGCGATCGCGAGGAAGCCAGTGGGAAGCGTTAGCAACAAACAGAACTGTCCGGTTTGTAGCACATGAGTTGTCCGCTTTGGTGGGGGTCAGAGGCCTGACCGTGCCCCACCTGCCGGTGGCAGGTTGGCCGCGGACATGGGCCGATACCGATTCCCGACTCGGGTCACACACACTGTCATCCATCGGGGTTGCCGGTCCCAGCCAACCGCAGCCGCGGGGAGAGCGAGCTCACCGCGGCGCAGGACGGCAGCGCGAACGCACGTCGGGGCCGCGCGAGTTGTCCAGGCCCATGCCCCTGCCCCCGAGACGTTGATGTGGGCAAGTCCCCATGTCGAGGGCTCCATACAGGGGGACGCGCTCAACGAGCGCCATCCCCCGAAAGCTCGACGCCGTGCCTTCCTCCTCGACGAAGAACATCGAATAGTGCTCCGAGGTCGCATCGTCGAGGGTGATGATGAGGTTCCAATGCCGTCCCAAGCACCCATTCATGGGTCGAGCCGTCCTGATGCAGCATCATCCCGCAAGTTCCGCCAGCACGGCGGCCAACCCGTGGGCGTCGCCGTGGGAGCGGATGCCGCATATGTGGTTCATGTCGAGGGCATTTCTCCGAACGGGCCGCCATCGGAAGGCGTTCGTGCGTCTTGTTCCTGCCGCTGTGCTTGGCCGTTCGCACCCGGGCCACCGTATGTGCCAGTGCGGAAACACAGATTTGGTGCCGAAGAGAGGACTCGAACCTCCACGGGCTTACGCCCACTACCCCCTCAAGGTAGCGTGTCTACCAATTTCACCACTTCGGCGTGGTCGGTGCGGCGGCGCATGGCGGATTCAGCCGCCGGGCGTCGCCGGAACATCGGAATCTACCGGTTCCTCGTCCGCTGTCAACTCCGGCGCCGGCGCTGGCGCCTCGATGGGCGGCGGCACGAAAGGCAGACCAGCGCCGCGCATGTCGGCGGCGCGCTCGTTCGCCGCGTAAGCCAAGCCGAACGTGATGACGAAGAAGCCAATGGCAAGCCACGTCGTCAGCTTCATCAGGAACGACCCGCCCGTGGCGCCGAACACGGTGTTCGACCCGCCCGAGCCGAATGCCGCGCCGATGTCCGCGCCCTTGCCCTGCTGCAGCAGGATGAGCGTGGCCAGCGCGATGGCGTCCGCCACCAACAGGATCAAGAGAATCGTCTCAAGCGTCTGCATGTTTTTGCTGATTGGCCTCGGCGGCCGCCTCAATGATCGAATTGAACTGCGCTGGATCCAGTGAGGCGCCACCCACCAAGCCACCATCGACGTCCTGCTCGGCGAACAGCGCCGCGGCGTTGCCGGGGTGGACGCTGCCACCATAGATGATGCGCGCCGGCGTTCCGCCCAGCACGTCCCGAATGAAGGCGTGCATGGCCTGCGCCTGCGCCGGCGTCGCCGTCTCGCCGGTGCCGATGGCCCACACCGGCTCGTAGGCGATCACATCGTCCGCCGCTGGTGCGCCAGCCTCGAACACCGCGTCCAGCTGTGCCCGCACCACGTCATTTTCCTCGCCGGCGCGCCGTTCGTCCAATGTCTCGCCGACACACAGGATGGGCGCCAAGGCGGTGCGCCGCGCTGCGCGGAACTTAGCCGCCACCGCGGCGTTCGTCTCAAGGCAATCCCGGCGGCGCTCCGAGTGGCCGACCAATGCGTGGCTGGCGCCCAACTCAGCGGCCATTTCGGCCGCGATTTCCCCCGTGTGCGCCCCGGTTTGCGCAGCGTGGACATTCTGCACGCCGAGCTTCGCATCCAACCCGCGTTCACGCATGGCCGCCAAGTAGAGCGCCGGCGGCAACAGCAGCGTCTCCACCGCCGCATTGCCGAGCAGCGCAGCGGCGAAGCGGTCGATGAGCTGCAGGCTGCCGTGCATCTTCCAATTGCCCGCGACCATGGGCCGACGGCCACCGGTCATCCCTGCGCCGATGTCCGCACCACGTCGGCCAGCGCCTTGGCGTGGCCAGCGATTCGCTCTGCGTCTTCCCCTTCCACCATCACGCGCACCACAGGCTCCGTGCCGGACGGCCGCAACAGCACCCGCCCGCGCCCATTCAGCTTCGCTTCGACGTCGCGCTTGGCCTTCGAGACCTCGCCGCATGCAATCGCCTGCTGCGGATTGGTGGCCGCCACATTGACGACGGACTGCGGCGAGCGCTCCATGCCAACCCGCAGGTCGGCCAAGGTCTTGCCGGTTTCGACCATCGCCACCAACGCCTGCAGCGCAGCCACGATGCCGTCGCCGGTGGTGGTGAGCCGGGCGCACACGATGTGGCCAGACGGTTCGCCGCCCAACGACCAGTTGCGCGAACGCATGGCTTCCAAGACATGGCGGTCGCCCATGTCGGCGCGAGCAAATGGCACGTCGATGGCCTCAAGCGCGCGCTCTAGGCCTAAGTTGCTCATGCTCGTGCCGACCACGCCACCGTCCAAGCGGCCAGTTTTGGCGCCGTGGTTGGCGATGATGTACAGCAAGTCGTCGCCGTCGACAATTTGGCCGTTTTGGTCCGCCATGACGACGCGGTCGCCATCGCCATCCAAGGCGATGCCGAGGTCCGCACCCTGCGCCACCACTTCGGCGACCAGCTGATCTGGGCAGGTCGAGCCGCAGCCAGCGTTGATGTTCATGCCATTGGGCGATGCGCCGATGACGTTCACGTCAGCGCCGAGTTCGGAGAACACGCCCGGCGCCACCCGACACGCTGCCCCATGGGCGCAGTCCACAACAATTTTCAAGCCGCGCAAACGAAAGCGGCGATTGACGGTGCCCTTGCAGAACTCGATGTAGCGCCCGTGCGCATCGTCCAAGCGCTGCACCTTGCCGAGCTTGTTCGAGGGCACCGTCTTCATGTCCTGCTCGAGTTGCCGCTCGATGGCGCGCTCCTGCTCGTCCCTGAGCTTCACGCCCTCGGCGCTGAAGAACTTGACGCCGTTGTATTCGTAGGCGTTGTGCGAGGCGCTGATGACGATGCCGACATCCGCCCGAAACGTGCGCGTGAGGTACGCCACCGCCGGCGTCGGGATGGGCGTCAGCAGGCCCACGTTGACGCCGGCGGACACCAAGCCGGCCTCCAAGACGGATTCCAGCATGTAGCCGGAGAGCCGCGTGTCCTTGCCGATGAGCGCCAAAGGCGAGCGCCCATTGGCCAAGGTTTTGCCGACGGCCCAACCCAAGCGCAGGCAAAACTCCGCGGTGATCGGCTCTTCGCCCACCCGGCCGCGAATGCCGTCGGTGCCGAAGTGCTTGCGCGCATCATTGCCCATTCGGTTCCTCCAAGTTCGCCCAGGTCTCGCCCGTCGCGGCCACTAGCCGCAGCGCATCAACCGTCTCCGGCACGTCATGCACGCGCAGCACCGCGGCGCCGGACAACGCCGCCAACACTGCGGCCGCGACGCTGCCGGCCAAGCGCCCGACCACCGCCCGGCCCGTCAGTTGGCCGATGAAGCGCTTTCGAGACACGCCCACCAGAATCGGCAAGCCGGCCGGCGAGAGTTCCCCAAGCGCCTTCAGCAACGCGACGTTGTGCGCCGCCGTCTTGCCGAAGCCGATGCCAGGATCCAGCAACATCCGCTCGGCGGCGATGCCGGCAGCGCGACACGCGGCCGCCCGCGCGCTAAGAAAGGCGCGCACTTCGCACACCACGTTCTGGTAGCGCGGCGCCCGTTGCATGGTGCGTGGTTCGCCGCGCATGTGCATCAGGCACACGCCCGCGTCGGTGTCTGCCAATGCCGCCAGCATGCCGGGCGCTTGGGCGGCGCGGACATCATTCACCAGCGAGGCGCCGGCGGCGATGGCGGCGCGCGCCACTTGGGGCTTGCTGGTGTCGATGCTCAAGGGGGCGTCGAGGCCGCGCAGCCCCTCCAAGACGGGAACCACGCGGTCAATTTCCTGCGCGACGCACACCGGCTCGGCGCCGGGGCGCGTGCTCTCGCCGCCAATGTCCACGATGGCAGCGCCGGCGGACACCATCTCCACCGCTGCATCCACCGCCATCGCAGGGTTCGCGAAGCGGCCGCCATCCGAGAAGGAATCCGGTGTGACGTTGACGATGCCCATGACCGCCGGGCGCGACAAGTCCAGCGCATGAGCGCCGCAGCGCAGCACCGGGGCAGGCGAGTTGACGCGCAAACCTTCTATGTCTCTTGCGCCGGGTCCCCAAGCGGCCCCGGCGACGCTTCATCCTCGCCGCCGGCGGGGGCTGCGGCGTCCCGGGCCGGCGGGCGCGCCACGCCGGCGTCGACCTTGGGGGCGCGTGGCTTCGCGCCGGCCATGATGTCGTCGATTTGATCCGGCGTCAGCGTCTCGTATTCCATCAGCGCATCGGCCATGGTGTGCAGCTTGTCCTGATGCTCAACGAGGATGCGCCGCGCCGTGCCGAAACATTCATCGATGATGCGGCGCACTTCCGCGTCGATGGCCTTGGCGGTGGCGCTGGAGATGGGTTTTGGCTTCATGCCGGCAGACATGCCGAGAAACACCTCGCCGTCGTCCTCGTCGTACATGATGGGCCCCAGCTTCCCGGAAAAGCCCCATTTCGTCACCATGTTGCGGGCTAGCTGCGTGGCGCGTTCGATGTCGTTGGCGGCGCCGGTGGTGACGCCATCCACGCCGTTGATCATCTCCTCGGCGACGCGCCCGCCGAACAGGCTGGTGATCTGGCTGAGCACGCCGCGACGGCTGACGCTGTAGCGATCTTCCTCCGGCAGGAACATGGTGACGCCCAAGGCGCGACCACGCGGCACGATGGTGACCTTGTAGAGCGTGTCATGCTCCGGCAGGGAGCGGCCGACGATGGCGTGGCCAGCCTCGTGGAAGGCAGTGTTGCGCCTCTCCTTGTCGGACATGACCATGGTCTTGCGCTCGGCGCCCATCATCACCTTGTCTTTGGCCTGCTCGAACTCGGCCATGGTGACCTTGCCCTTGCCGCCCCGCGCCGCGAACAGCGCGGCTTCGTTGACGATGTTCTCCAAATCTGCCCCGGAAAAGCCGGGGGTGCCACGCGCGATGATGTCCGGCTGCACATCGTCCGACAACGGCACGCGACGCATGTGTACCTTGAGAATCTGTTCGCGTCCGCGAATGTCTGGCAGCGGCACCACCACTTGCCGGTCAAACCGGCCGGGGCGCAGCAGCGCCTTGTCCAACACGTCTGGGCGGTTGGTGGATGCGATGACGATGATGCCGTCGTTCGCCTCGAAGCCGTCCATCTCGACCAAGAGCTGATTCAGCGTCTGCTCGCGCTCGTCGTGGCCGCCGCCCAAGCCGGCGCCCCGATGCCGGCCCACCGCGTCGATCTCGTCGATGAAGATGATGCAGGGCGCTTGCTTCTTCGCCTGCTCGAACATGTCGCGCACGCGAGACGCGCCGACGCCGACGAACATCTCCACGAAGTCTGAGCCAGAGATGGAGAAGAACGGCGTCTTCGCTTCGCCGGCAATGGCGCGGGCCAGCAGCGTCTTGCCCGTGCCCGGCGAGCCGACCATCAACACGCCCCGCGGAATGCGCCCGCCCAAGCGCTGGAACTTGGCCGGGTCGCGCAGGAACTCCACCAGTTCCCACATGTCCTCCTTCGCCTCGTCCACGCCAGCCACGTCCGCGAAGGTGGTTTTGATCTGGTCTTCAGAGAGCAGCCGCGCCTTGCTCTTGGCGAACGCCATCGGGCCGCCACGGCCGGCGCCACCCTGCATCTGCCGCATGAACAACATGAAGACGGCGATGATGATGAGGATGGGGAAGCTGGCGACGAGCAGTTGCCACCAGATGCTCGGCTCCTCTTCTTCCTTGCCGGTGATTTGGACGCGATGGTTGTACAGATCGTCCGCGAGTTTCGGATCCGCCATCGGCGGGCGCACCACCATGAACTCGTCGCCGTTCTTGCGCGAGCCGAAAATGCGGGTGTTCTCCATGACCACGGCGTCCACGCGGTCTGCCCGCACGTCCTCCAGAAACTCGGAGTAGCTGATCTCCTGCGGGTCTCTCTTGACGTTGAAGTTTTGGAAGACGGTGAGTAGCACGGCCGCGACGATCAGCCAGAGCAGAAGGTTCTTTCCCATGTCGTTCAAGAGATCACCATTTCACTTGGCGGCACGCCTGACGCACCCTGCCCCGCCGCCGGCATTGCGTCGCCTTCATTTTACTCCAAGCGCGGCAACGGCGTAGACCTCCCGAGACGCTGCTCGCGAGGCCGGCGGCTTGGCGATGGCGACCCGCGCGAAGTCGTTCCGCAGGCGGGCGAGCACCGCGTCGAAGCCAGCGCCGTGAAACAGCTTCACCACCAACTGCCCGCCCGGCCGCAACCAGCGCAGCGCCAACTCCGCGGCGCATTCCGCGAGCGCTTCGCTGCGCACCTGATCGAGCGTCCGGTTACCACTCATGTTGGGGGCCATGTCCGACAATACAAGGTCTGCCCCGCCATCAATGGCCGCCTCGATGCGAAGTTGCACGGCGGCTTCCTGCACGTCGCCTTGCACGAAGCAGGTGCCGCGCGGCAGCGCCGCCAGCGCCACCAGGTCGCACGCCACCACGCGCCGACAGCGCCGCGCCAAGTACGCCGTCCACCCGCCGGGAGCGGCGCCGAGTTCCACAGCGCAACGCGACGGCGCGGTGAGGCGAAAGCGCGCATCGAGCTGTTCGAGCTTGAAGTGGGCGCGGGAGGCGGCGCGCCCGACGAAAGGATCCCGGCGTTGGCGGGCCAGCCAAGCGGCGCTCGATTTCGAGCGTTTGGCCATCGCGCCCCTCGCCCTTGCCCCGTGTGGCACCGCCTCGGTGATGCGGCGTCATCGCCGCGCCGCGGCCGCTACAGGTGTTCCACCCGGTCGATGATGTAGCTCCGCTCGCCATTGGGCGTCGCCACCGACACTTCGTCCCCCTCCGCCTTGCTGATCAGGGCGCGGGCGAAGGGCGACATGATGGAGAGCTTTTTGCTCGCAATGTCAGATTCATCCTCGCCGACGATCTGATAGCGCAGGGTGTCTTCCGAATCACAGTCTGACAAGGTGACGGTGGCGCCAAAAATCACCCTGCCGGTGGGCTTGAGCCGCGTCACGTCGATCACCTGGGCGTCGGCGAGTTGCCCCTCGATGTGGCGGATGCGCGCCTCAATGAAGCCTTGGCGCTCCTTGGCGGCGTGGTACTCCGCGTTCTCGCGCAGGTCTCCATGCGCGCGCGCCTCGGCAATCTCCTTCACGATGGCCGGCCGCGCCACGCTCTTGAGCTCCCCGAGCTCTGCCCGCAAAGCCTGTTCGCCGGCCACGGTCATCGGTGCGCTCATGCCGTCGTCCCATCCGCCGCGCTGTCCGCGATCGCCCCGTGCAAGTCTTGAAGCCTCCGCACCCGCTCCACCGGGCCATGGCTCATGGCCATGCAAAACGCTTCGCCGCCAGCCATCGTCGTGGTGTAACACACCTTGCGTTGCAACGCGAGCGTGCGGATCACCGCGGAATCCGCGATGGCGCGCCGCCCCTCGGTGGTGTTGATGATGAAATCGATTTTCTCGTTCTTGAGCACGTCTGTGACGTCTGGCCGCCCCTCAGTCACCTTCTTCACTAGGCGGGCCGGGACGCCGGCGTCCGCCAGCGCCTGGGCGGTGCCGCGGGTGGCGATGATCTCGAAGCCCAATGCCTGCAAGCGTTGCCCCACGACGCCCACCAGCGGCCGGTCCGCCGCCTTCACGCTGACAAACGCCTTGCCACCCTTTGGCAGCTTCTCGCCGGCTGCGAGCGACGCCTTGGCGAACGCTTCAGCGAACGTCTCGCCCACGCCCATCACTTCGCCAGTGGACTTCATCTCCGGCCCCAAGATGGGGTCCACCCCCGGGAACTTGACGAATGGGAACACTGATTCCTTCACGCTGACACAGCGCGGGACGACCTCCTCCGTGAAGCCCTGCTTCGCAAGCGACGTGCCGGCCATGCAGCGCACCGCGATCTTCGCCAACGACACGCCGATGCACTTGGAGACGAATGGCACCGTGCGCGACGCGCGCGGGTTCACTTCGAGCACATACACCTCGTCGTCCTGCACGGCGAGCTGCGCGTTCATCAGCCCGACGACGCCGAGTTCCAGCGCGATGGCGCGCACTTGGCGGCGAATCTCATCCTGCAAGCGCGCTTCGAGCCGGTACGGCGGCAGCGAGCACGCCGAATCTCCCGAATGCACGCCGGCCTGCTCAATGTGCTGCATGATGGCTCCGATGACCACGCGCTTGCCGTCGCTCACGGCGTCCACATCCACTTCCACCGCCTGCTCAAGAAAGCGATCCAGCAACACCGGCGCGGAGTGGGAGACGGCGAAGGCGCTGCCCAAGTAGCTGCGCAACTCAGATTCCGAGTAAACGATCTCCATGGCGCGGCCGCCGAGGACGTAGGATGGGCGCACCACCAGCGGGAAGCCGATCTGGCGGGCGGCGACCAAGCCTTCCTCCAAGCTCGTCACGGTGCGGTTGGAGGGTTGGCGCAGCCCCGCCGCCTCCACCACCGCTTGGAACCGCTCGCGGTCTTCCGCGCGGTCGATGGCGTCCGCGCTGGTGCCGATGATCGGCACGCCGGCAGCCTGCAGTTGGTCTACCAACTTCAAGGGCGTTTGCCCGCCAAACTGCACGATCACCCCCTGCGGGCGTTCCAACGCGACGATGGCCAACACGTCTTCAAGCGTCACTGGCTCGAAGTAGAGCCGGTCTGAGGTGTCGTAATCCGTGGACACCGTCTCCGGATTGCAGTTGACCATGATGGTCTCGAAGCCGTCCTCGCGCATGGCCAGTGCCGCATGGACGCAGCAGTAATCGAACTCGATGCCTTGGCCAATGCGGTTCGGGCCGCCGCCAAGCACCATGATCTTCGCGGCATCCGAAGGCGCGGCCTCGCACTCCTGCTCGTAGGTGGAATAGAGGTACGCCGTGCTGGCCGGGAACTCCGCCGCGCAGGTGTCCACCCGCTTGAACGCCGGCTTGACGCCTAGCGCCAAGCGCCGCTCGCGCAGTTGCGCCTCGCCGCAGCCGGCGAGTTCCGCCAAGCGCTCGTCCGAGAAGCCATCCCGCTTCAAGCGCCACAGCGCGGCGGCATCCAACCCAACGAGGCTCGTCACGGTGGCTTCCGCGGCCACCAAGTGCTCGATTTGCGCGAGAAACCAAGGATCGATGTGCGACGCCGCGCACACCTCCGCCACCGTCATGCCGGCGCGAAAGGCGTCGGCAACGAAAAAGATGCGATCTGCGCCGGGCTGCGACAACTCGTGGGCGAGGCGCCGCTCGCGGATTTCAGGATCGTCTTCGTCGAGCAGCGGATTCAACCCGCTCTTGCCAGTCTCCAAACCGCGCAACGCCTTTTGCAGGGACTCTTTGAAGGTGCGCCCAATGGCCATCACCTCGCCCACGGACTTCATCTGCGTGGTGAGGCGGCTGGAGACGTTGGCGAACTTCTCGAAGGTGAAGCGCGGCACCTTGGTGACCACATAGTCGATGGCGGGCTCGAACGATGCCGGGGTGACGCCGGTGATGTCGTTTGCCAGCTCATCCAAGGTGTAGCCCACCGCGAGCTTCGCCGCCACCTTGGCGATGGGGAAGCCGGTGGCCTTGGACGCCAACGCCGAGGAGCGCGACACGCGCGGGTTCATCTCGATGACCGCCATGCGCCCAGTGTCCGGGTCGATGGCGAACTGCACATTGGAGCCGCCCGTCTCCACGCCGATCTCCCGCAACACGGCGATGGAGGCGTTGCGCAGGCGTTGATACTCCTTGTCCGTGAGCGTTTGCGCCGGCGCCACGGTGATGGAATCGCCCGTGTGGACGCCCATCGGATCCACGTTCTCGATGGAGCAGACGATGATGCAGTTATCGCGCCGGTCTCGCACCACCTCCATCTCGAACTCCTTCCAACCGAGCAAGGATTCGTCGATGAGCAGCTCGTTGGTGGGCGAAAGATCGAGCCCGCGTTGGCAGATGGCCACGAACTCCTCGCGGTTGTAGGCGACGCCACCGCCGCTGCCGCCCAAGGTGAACGATGGCCGGATGACGCAGGGAAAACCGAGCCGCACCTGCACCTGCAGCGCTTCTTCCAAGCTGTGGGCTATGGCGGAGCGCGGCGTCTCCAAGCCGATGCGCGACATCGCCTCGATGAAGCGCTCGCGATCCTCGGCCTTGTCGATGGCGTCGTGGCTGGCGCCGATGAGTTCGACGCCGTGCGTCTTGAGCACGCCTTCACGCACCAAGTCCAGCGCGCAGTTGAGCGCGGTCTGCCCGCCCATGGTGGGCAACAGCGCATCGGGCCGCTCCGCCTCGATGATGCGCGCCACCGTGCGCCACTCCACCGGCTCAATGTAGGTGGAGTGCGCCAACGCCGGGTCTGTCATGATCGTCGCCGGGTTCGAGTTCACCAGCACGACGCGATAGCCCTCGTCCGCAAGCGCCTTGCAGGCCTGGGCGCCGGAGTAGTCGAACTCGCACGCTTGGCCAATGACGATGGGCCCGGCGCCCAAGATGAGGATGGACTCGAGGTCGTCGCGCCTAGGCATCGGCGTTCTCAGGCGTTCTTCGGGGCTGCTTAGCTGGGCGCTTGATCGGCCAGCTCCCGCGCCGGCGCGCCAAGCGCATCGAGCGGCTCACGCCGCTGCGCCATGGACGCCAAGAACCGATCAAAGAGGTAGGCGCAGTCCTGCGGCCCCGGGCTCGCTTCCGGATGGCCTTGGAAGCCGAAGGCGGGTCGGTCCGTCCGGCGGACGCCTTGCAGCGAGCCGTCGAACAACGACACATGCGTTGCGGCCAAGTTGCTCGGCAAGCTCTGTGCATCCACCGCGAAGCCGTGGTTCTGGCTGGTGATGATGACTTGCCCGGTCGCCAAATCGCGCACTGGATGGTTCGCGCCGTGATGGCCGTGGGGCATCTTCACGGTGCCGGCGCCGCTCGCCAAGGCCAACAGTTGATGGCCCAGGCAGATGCCAAACGTGGGCACGCCGGCGGCGACGATTTCGCGTATGGCGGCAATGGCGTAATCGCAAGGTTCTGGATCGCCGGGGCCGTTGGAGAGGAAAACGCCATCCGGCTTGAGCGCCAGCGCCTGCGCGGCCGGGGTATCCGCCGGCAGCACCGTGACGGCGCAGCCGCGGTCTGCCAGCAAGCGCAGGATGTTGCGCTTCACCCCATAGTCGTACGCAACGACGTGATGCCGCGCCGGGGGCGGCGCCCGGTAGCCACCGCCTTCCCGCCAAGACCCTTCACCCCACGCCTGGCGCTCCTTGCAGCTGACCACCCGCGCTAGATCCATGCCGGCAAGCCCTGGGAACTCCCGCGCGCGCCGCACCGCCTCCTCTGCATTCGCAGCCGCCGCGCCCGCCGCGACGCAACCGCCGAGGGCACCCTTTTCGCGGATGCGGCGGGTGAGCGCGCGCGTGTCCACATCCGCGATGGCCACGACTTCGCGCTCGCGCAGAAACTCCGGCAAAGAGGCCGTGGCGCGCCAACTGCTGACGCGCAGCGGCAGGTCGCGAATCACCAACGCCTCCGCCCACACCGCGTTGGACTCCACATCCTCCGGGTTGGCGCCGGTGTTGCCGATGTGCGGATAGGTGAGGGTGACGATTTGGCGGGCATAAGAAGGGTCTGTGAGGATTTCTTGGTAGCCCGTCATGGCGGTGTTGAACACGACCTCGCCAACGGCCACGCCCTCCGCGCCAATGGACTCGCCGCGGAACACGCTGCCGTCCTCAAGCGCCAGAATCGCGGCCAAGCCGTCCACCCCGCAACACGCAAAGAAAAGCCGTCGGCCCCCAAGGCACGACGGCTAGATGGTGATTCTATGGAAGCGAGCGGCCAAGCGGCAAGGGGTATGCGGCACGGCAGCGAGCGGCGAGGGCAGGATGGGCGGGAGGGGAACGGCCAGAGCGCGGCGCCTCTTTGGGCGCACATCACCATGCCCGCCACGGTGGAAGGCGGAAACATGGCCGGCGACGACTTCGCGCTGACCGCAAGCTGGGGGCGAAAGGATGCCAGTGAAGCGGTGATGCCAGGCACCGGCCTCCAAATCGAACGTAGCTACACCGCCAGTACACGTCCCAAGGCGACTCTGGGAGACACCACCTTCGACATCCACCTCAATGCCCGCGCCTACTGGCGCAACGTGCCCGCGAAGGTGTGGAACCACAAGCTCGGCGGCTACCAAGTGCTCAAGAAATGGCTCTCCTACCGAGAGCGAAACATTCTGGGACGCCCCTCAAACTCGAGGAAGTGCAGCACTTCGCCGATACCGCCAGAAGAATCGCCGCGATTTCTATTGCTCATGAACGCCGCCGCCACGCACGAAGATCGATCGTTGCCGAGGCTGAGCGATTAGATCGGTCGAGTTGAGGCGCATCGTTGAAGACCCTCGGAGATTCCCGTTGGCGAGATGAATCTCCACCTCCCGCCCCTTGTACAGATCCAAGAGAACCCGATCTAGGTCGGAGAAGCGCGCAGCAGTCCTATTGGCGAGCATGTGTCGGATGGCGTCCACCGTGACGGGCGACTCCGCGGCCAAAGCATGAATCTCCGCAGGCACCGATGCCAGTAGCTGTTCGTGAACCAGTTTGTGCTCCACGTCCCCAAACCGAAACAACGGATAGTCGCCTCGCTCGTCCCAACCGAGCATGTTCAAGCCACCCGGCCCAAAATGTTCGAACGTGTTTGCCAAGTCCCAATGGCGTTGCACCATCACGTCGCGCGCCGTTGGATGTCGCGACAGGTGGACGAACCACAGTGCTCGCGCCGATGAGGTGGGCCGAATGAAGAAGGGCGTGTCGAACCGAGCGGCCGTCACCTGTCGGAGCCGTGTTCGCAAGGCTCGCTGAACCAATGCCTTGCCGCCCTCGGATTTCTTCAGATCGAGTAGTTCTCTCACATCCGTGTCGGACATCTCTAGCGGCGCGACCGCCTTGACGAACTCCGGTTTGTCGCGCAGGAAGTTGATGAGCGCATCGGCGGCAAACGTAAGTATCACCTCCGCTCTCGGTAGTTCGCTGAGGATGTCAGCGACGTGTCGAAGAGCGACTTGCGAATAGCCGAATTGGTCGAGCAGAAACAAAGACCGTCCAGCTCTCGGCTGGCGTTTCTTGATCTCCTGCAAGATGGCCCGCACATTGTCCTCGAACTTGCCAGTACGGATGACGACGGCCTCGTCGTTGGCGTTGTAGCCGCGTTCCGCCATCGCTCGACGAAGGTGGTCGGTGTGCGCGGCGTTGGCATCCACGAAGTAGAACTTGAAATCGAAGTGAATCCGCTTCCTGCGTCCGTGAGCCAGCCGTGTCTTGGCCCCCCGCGCCTCCTCCAGCATGATGAGTGGCGTACCGGAGATAGTCTCCGAACCGTCTAGGAATGTCCCGCCGCCAGCGAAGCCATCAACGAGATCGAGTTTGAACTCGTCGCGGGCGTAGACGGTGCCAAGCCGGTCGAAGTATGCACGAAGGTAGTTGCGCAGAACTCGCAGCTTCGCTTTGCTGTGCGGTTCTATCGGTGGAGGTGGTCCGTTAGGATGCCAGTTGAACGGCATCGTTCATCTCCTTTTCCATGTACGCCGGCAAGGCGTTGTGTTCCTCGCCTTCGAGCAGCCGGCCGCCGGCTTTCGGCGTTCGTCCGCCCCACTGCTTGAAGAAGAAAGGCACATGCTCGCGCTGGCACTGATCCCGTATGGCAACGACCCACTGCCGGTCCATTGGACGCGCCCGTGGCCCGCTCTCGCCCCCTACGATGACCCAGGATATCCCTTCGAGGCGCAAGCTAGCGATCGGCCCCAACAGCGGCTCGATAGAGAGGAAGCGAATGGCGGCCCGTGCCTTGCGCAGATGCCGAATCCTAGCGGTCGCCAAGTCGTCCTCTACCGAAACGCCGCACCAAATGTGTTGGGGTGCTGTTCCGTCGCCGTATCTGCGCCGCAAGTAGCTTCGCATCAGCGAGCTACGTTTCGTGAGCACTTGGAAGATGTGCCGATCGGCTTGCTCCATGGTATCGAACACTTGGTCAATGAACTCGGTAGGCACCTGCTTATGGAACAGATCGCTCATGGAGTTCACGAAGATCATCCGCGGTCGCTTCCACGACAGGGGCTGGGCCAGCCGGTTCGGCCGAAGCGTGAGATCGAAGCCTCGCTCGAATGGATGTCCGGCTACCCCGCGGAACCGCTCGGCGATGCGTTGCGCATAGCAGTTGTCGCAACCTCGGGTGATCTTGGTGCAGCCAGTGACGGGGTTCCATGTGGCATCGGTCCACTCGATCAACGAGTTGTCGGCCATTGGCGCTTCCTTGTACCTTCCGTGAGTGTCGGACTGGCGGATCCGCAGCCGCGACTGTATTAAAGTACAGATATTGGTGTGGTGTGACCACCGTGCGGGACGGCGTCGACGCTGCGGCCGCGCAGGAGCGGTTCGGCAGCGATCAAGGCCATGGCCTGCTCATCCACCGCGCGCAGCGGATCGGGCGCAGCCCTGACGTGTCGGCTGAGGGCGACAATCGCCGCATGTGTGGGCAAAGGCATGGCGCGCAGCTCGGTGGCGCTCACCTGGGTGTTGCCGCTGATGATGCGGAAGTAGGTGTCCAGCAACCGTGTGCTGTAGAGCGCGGCCAAGCCCCACGCCTCGTCTTCCGTCAGGCCGCCGCCCGGTCGGTGAATGTAATTCAGGTGGTTCTCGAAGCCCACCGCCGGCCCCGGAAAGCCGCTGGCGAGGTAGGGTGCGGCGGTGAGGCGGCGAGCTTCTTCCTTGGCGCTGAAGCGGCGCAGCAGCACATAGTTCTTGTTCGGCACAAGGAGCGGGCCGGCATCCTCTGCGCGGATGAACTCCGGCTTGGCGGCCAACAGCGGCCACGTTGCCCGCATCGGGCGCACATGGTTCATCCACAAGAGCGGCGCGTGGGTCGCCGGCACGTCGCCGGACGCGCTGATGCGTTCAGTGGCACGGAACGGCACAACCGGGCCTGTGGAGATCTTCAAGCCAAGCGCCGCCAAGCTGCTCGGCCAAGACTCCACGGTCTTGAGCGCGGCATCGTCTTCCTCGCAGATTGGCAGTTTCAGCACGCCGTCGCTGGACTGCGTGTCGAGCGCGGTCTGCACCGGCACAGCGTGGGCGCGAGCGTGTTGGATGTCGGCTGCGCCGCGGCTGTGCGAGACGACCAGCGCGCCGGCCGGGTTGGCCGAGAGCCAGCCATCGCTGCGTTCGCCGACGAAGATCACACTCTCCTGCAGCACGGCATCGCGGCGAAATGCCTCTCTGCGCGAGCCGAACACATGCACCTGCTTGGGGCGGATCATTCGGAAGAAGGCCGCGCGGAACTTGCGAAAGTAGAAACCGGACGTGAAGCTGCGCGGGGTAATGAAGACGAAGCTGCCTCCTTGGCGCAGCAGGGCGCCGGTCACGGCCATGAAGAGCGTGTAGATGTTGGGCTGCCCATGCACCACTGCCGAAACCGCCACGGCGCGGGGGTCGCTCCGGCTCAGCTTGAAGTACGGCGGGTTGGCAATCACCGCATCATATGCGCGAGCGACGCCATCGCCGCCCAACGAGAGTTCTCCATTCGATTGCAGGGTGCGGCCGAACTCGGCAACGAAGTCGCTGGCCTCCACGCTGAAGGTCACCCTCACGCCTTGCGGGCGAGCCCAATCGGCGAGGTGCCGAAGAATGAGCCGCGCTAGCGCAGCCAAGGCGGGATCCACTTCATAGGCCACGAGTTCGATGCTGGCCGGCCGCGGCCGGCGCCGCACCAGCGCTTCGACGGCGGCGCAGCAGAGCACTCCCGCGCCAACCGCTGGATCGAGGATGCGCACATGCTTGCCTTGCGCATCCAAGCGCTGCGCCATGAAGTCCGCCACGGCGATGGGCGTGAGGTAGAGGCCCTGTTCCTTGCGGCGTCGCGCCGGCTCGCCACTCACGTGCCACTCGCCGAGGCGGTCCGCGAACACCGCGGGACGTTCGCCCGGCCGCGGCGTCGGCCGCTCGACCGACGCACGCCGGCAACCTGACGTGAGTGATTCTCGCCGGTCGGCAAGCCTTCGTTTCATGCCGCTAAAGTAGGCTGCGAACCCAAGCCACGCAACCGCGGTGAGCGTGCGCACACCTCGCAACATCGGGTCGCATCCTCACGGCGCCATTGCAGACTGGCTGGCGCCTCGCGTAACTTCGACAGTCAACTTGGGCGACGCCCGCAAACGCGACGAAGGAGAGAAGCCATGAGCGAAGTTGAGCAACCCGTGCCGCTCGGAGCGCGGGTCGCCGCAGAACTGCGTCGCCGGCCGTGGTGGATGAACCTGCTGTGGGGCTTCTGCATCTACTCAACCTTCATCTACACGCCGTACGATCTCTTCTTCAAGCCGGTCTTCAAGCCGGTGGCCGGCGCTGAAGAGGTGTGGTTCGGGGTGATGCTGCATGGCTGGGCCGCCAAAGCCACCGAGCCCTTGCACTGGGCCATCTACGCCGCCGGCGCCTACGGCTTCTGGAAGATGAGTTCGTGGATGTGGCCGTGGGCAGCCCTCTACGCCGGGCAGGTGGCCATCGGCACCGTCATCTGGACTGTGCTCTACCCTGAGAACAGCAGCATGGGCCTGTTGGGAGGGTTCATCGCCGGCGCGATCGTGGCCGTGCCGGCCATCGCGCTATGGCGGGCGAGAGAGCGGTTTCAAGGCGGCGCTTAACTGTCCAAGGCAAGGCCGTCGGCGCTGGAAGGGTCACTTGGCGACGGCATCGCCAACAGAGCATCGATTGAGAGATGTGGCCAACGCCGCGCCCTGAAGCGCGTGGTGCCGGCGCTCACCCACGCAGCGCTGAGACTAAGGCGCCCCCAACACGTCCGCAATGCCGAACAGCCCGCTCCGCTGCCCCGCCACGAAGCGCGCCGCCCGCAATGCGCCCATGGCGAAGTTCTTGCGGCTGAGCGCTCGGTGCGTGATCTCGATGCGTTCCCCGGTGCTTGCGAACATCACCGTGTGCTCGCCCACGATGTCGCCGCCGCGCAGCGCGTGAAAACCAATCTGGCGAGCGTCCCGCTCGCCGGTGATGCCGGAGCGCCCGTACACCGCGTCTGTGGCGAGGTCTCGCCCCAGCGCCGCGGCAAGCACCTCGCCAATGCGCACCGCGGTGCCGGATGGCGCGTCGATCTTGTGGCGGTGATGCGCCTCGAACACTTCCACATCCGCGTCGTCGCCCAACGCTTTGGCCGCCAACTCGATGAGCTGCAGCGCCACATGCACGCCGACGCTCATGTTCGGCGCCATGAGGATGGGCACCTCCTGCGCCGCCGCCGCCACTTGCGCCACGCCGTCCGCATCCATGCCCGTGGTGCCGATCACCATGCCCTTGCCATGCGCCGCGCAGTGGGCGAGCGCTGCCAAGGTGGCGGCGGGGACGCTGAAGTCGATGAGCACGTCAAAGGCTGCAATGGCGGCAACCATGTCTGCCTGCACGCGCACCGCGCCCACGGACGCGCCGATGGCCGGCGAATCGGGATGCTCGAAGGCAGCGCCCAACTCCAAGTCCGCCGCCTCGCCGACCAACTCTGCGATGGCCTTGCCCATGCGTCCGGCCGCGCCGGTGATGGCGATTCGAGTCATCCCCTGCCTCCAGGCACCGCCACGCCAAGCATGACACGCCAGCCAGCCAAGGCCGGCAACGCAGACGGCGCGCCCAAGCTCCCCGCCAAAATGGGGAAGCGCGGCGCGTCTAGCCGGCCAACCCCTCGAAAAACTCCTTCACGGACTTGAACCACGACGCCCCCTTCGGGCTGTGCTGATGGTCGCTGCCCTCCAGCGCGTCGCCGAAATCCCGCAACTTCGCCCGCTGGTCATCCGTGAGGCGCACCGGCGTCTCCACCACCACGCGGCACAACAGGTCTCCCACGCCGCCGCGCCGCGCCGACGGCGCACCCTTGTTGCGCAGGCGGAACAGCTTGTTCGTCTGCGTCTCGGGCGGGATGGAGAGCTTGACGCGGCCATTCAAGGTCGGCACTTCGAGTTCGCCGCCCAACGCCGCCGTAACGAAGGAAATCGGCACCTCGCAGAAGAGATTCATGCCGTCGCGCTCGAAGATCGGGTGCTCGCGCACCGCGATTTGCACATACAGGTCGCCCGGCGGGCCGCCATTGAAGGCGGCTTCGCCTTCCCCGGAGAGGCGGATGCGGTCGCCATCGTCCACACCGGCGGGCACCCGCACGGACAGCGTCTTGCGTCGTTCCACCCGGCCGGCGCCGCCGCACTGCCGACACGGGTCTTTGATGACCTTGCCGGCGCCGCGGCAGCGCCCGCAGGTCTGCTGCAAGGAGAAGAAGCCTTGGGAGACGCGAAGCTGGCCAGCGCCGCGGCACTCCGGGCAGGTCGTCGGGCTGGTGCCGGGCTTCGCGCCGCTGCCATCGCACTCGTCGCAGGCGGCAAGCGACGGGATGCGGACTTCCACCGTGTCGCCGGCCACGGCCTGCTCCAAATCCAACTGCAGGTTGTAGCGCAGGTCTGCGCCGCGCTGCACGGAACGCCGCCCACGCCCGCCAGCGGCGCCGCCGAAGATGTCGCCGAACACATCGCCAAAAATGTCGCTGAAGGCGGCGCCATTGAAGCCGCCGGCGCCAGCGCCGGCACTGGGGTCTACCCCGGCGTGGCCGAACCGGTCATAGGCTTCGCGCTTCTCCGCGTCGCTCAGCACCTCGTATGCCTCAGACGCTTCCTTGAACTTCTCCTCCGAATCGCTGTCGCCGGCGTTGCGGTCCGGATGGTGCTTCATGGCCAAGCGCCGATACGCCTTTTTCACGTCGTCCGCGGCGGCCCCGCGGTCTAGGCCGAGCACCTCGTAGTAGTCTCGTTTGGCCATGGCCTCCACCATGCGTCAGTGCCGGCGATTATGCGCCCTTGCCGCCTTTGTTCGCAGCGTCGTCCTTCACTTCCTCGAACTCGGCGTCCACGGCGTCGTCTTGGGCTGCGTTGCCTTGGGTTGCGGCTTCGCCGGCGCTTTCGGCGGCCGCAGCATCCGCGTACATCTTCTGCGCCACGGCCGCGGTGGCCTCCGTGAGCGCCGCGATGCCAGCCTCGATGGCCGCCTTGTCGTCGCCCTTGATGGCGTCCTCAAGAGCCTTCGCGGCAGATTCGATCTGCTCCTTCTCCGCGTCCGTCGCCTTGTCGCCGGCTTCGGCCACGGTTTTGCGGGCCGAGTGAACCAAGCCATCCGCCTGATTGCGCAGGCCCACCAACTCGGCGAACTTCTCGTCTTCCTCCGAGTGGGCTTCGGCGTCGCGGATCATGGTCTGCACTTCGTCCTCAGACAAGCCGCTTGAAGCCTTGATGACGATGGATTGCTCCTTGCCCGTGGCCTTGTCCTTGGCCGAAACGTTCAAGATGCCATTGGCGTCGATGTCGAAGCTCACCTCCACCTGCGGCATGCCGCGCGGCGCCGCCGGAATGTCCGTGAGGTCGAACCGACCCAAGGATTTGTTCTGCCCCGCCTGCTTGCGTTCGCCCTGCAGCACATGGATGGTCACCGCGGTTTGATTGTCCTCGGCGGTGGAGAACACCTGCTGCTTTTTCGTCGGAATCGTCGTGTTCTTCTCGATGAGCGCGCTCATCACGCCGCCCAAGGTCTCGATGCCGAGCGAGAGCGGCGTGACATCCAGGAGCAGCACGTCCGTCACGTCTCCAGAGAGCACCGCCGCCTGAATGGCCGCGCCCATCGCCACCGCTTCGTCCGGGTTCACGTCCCGCCGCGCCTCGCGGCCGAAGAACGCCTGCGCCTTCTCCTGCACGAGCGGCATGCGCGTCTGCCCGCCCACCAAGATGACGTCGTCAATGTCGGAGACGTTGAGCCGCGCATCTTGGATGGCCGTGCGGCACGGGCCGATGGTGCGTTCGACGAGATCTTCCACCAAGCCCTCGAGCTTGGCGCGCGTCAGCTTGACGACGAGGTGCTTCGGCCCGGTTTGGTCTGCCGTGATGTACGGCAGGTTCACTTCAGTTTGTTGGCTGGAAGACAGCTCGATCTTCGCCTTCTCCGCCGCCTCCTTCAAACGCTGCAAGGCGAGGGGATCGTTATGCAGGTCGATGCCTTGCTGGCGCTTGAACTCATCGGCCAAGTGGTCGATGACGCGCAGGTCAAAGTCTTCCCCGCCAAGGAAGGTGTCGCCGTTGGTGGACAACACCTCGAACTGATGCTCGCCATCCACTTCCGCAATCTCGATGATGGAGATGTCGAAGGTGCCGCCGCCCAAGTCGTAAACGGCGATCTTGGCATCGCCCCGGCGCTTGTCCATGCCGTAGGCAAGGGCCGCCGCGGTGGGCTCGTTGATGATGCGCTTGACGGTGAGGCCGGCGATGCGGCCAGCGTCCTTGGTGGCTTGGCGCTGCGAATCGTTGAAGTAGGCCGGCACGGTGATCACGGCGTCCGTCACCGTTTCGCCGAGATAGTCCTCGGCGGTGCGCTTCATCTTCTTCAGCACTTCCGCGGAGATCTGCGGCGGCGCCAAGTCGTCCCCCTTGGCGCGAATCCACGCGTCGCCATTGGCGGCCTTGACGATCTTGTAGGGCACCATGCCCATGTCGCGCTGCACCACGTCGTCCGTGAAGTTGCGCCCGATGAGGCGCTTCACTGCGAACAGCGTGTCGTCTGGGTTGGTGACGGCTTGGCGCTTGGCGCTTTGCCCCACTAACGTCTCGCCCTCATCGGTGTAGGCGACGATGGAAGGCGTCGTGCGATCGCCCTCGGAGTTCTCGATGACCTTGGGGTCCTTGCCTTCCAAAGCCGCCACGCACGAGTTGGTCGTGCCAAGGTCGATGCCGATGATCTTTGCCATGTCGAAGCGTCCCCTGCTGAACGGGCGCGGCGCGCCTGATTGATCGCTAGGGCATATATGCGCCCCAAACGGCGGGTTTCAACCCTCAGCGGGGGCCGCGTTCTCCGGTTTGCCCGGTGCCGGGGCGGGCGGCGCCTTGGCCACAATCACCATCGCCGCGCGCACGACGCGCTCGTTCAGCACATAGCCCTTCTGCACCACTTGGGTGACGGCGCCGGGTTCGGCATCCGCGTTTTCGACCATGCTGATGGCTTCGTGGAAGTTGGGGTCGAATGGCGCCCCGATTGGATCAACAACGCGCACACCGGCCTTTTCCAAGGCGCCGGAGAGGATTTTGAGCGACAGCTCGACGCCCTCGGCGGCCGTGTTTTCCGACGCGGCGCGGGCAGCGTCCACGGCGCGCTCGAAGCTGTCGATGGCGGGCAACAGGTCCGCCGCCAAGCGCTCGACGGCGAACTTACGGGCGTTTTCCATCTCGCGCGCGGCGCGGCGGCGGGTGTTGTCCGCTTCGGCCTGCGCCCGCAAGGCTTGATCGCGCGCGGTTTCCAACTCCGCCTGCGCTTGCGCGAGGGCTTCCGGCAGAGCCTCTGGATCGTCCGCTGGCGCCGGTTCCGGCGACGTGTCCACCTCTGGCTCGGGATCGCGGTCGGCGGGCGGCGGCGCTTGAGTCTCCGCGCCGGCGCCCTGCGCCTTGTCGTCGCCCGGCTGAGACGCCGGCGCCCCCCCCGCTTCCGCCGAAGCCTCTTCAACCATCACCGCTGCCTCGCATCCGTCGCCTTGGGAGTTGGCGAACTATATGGGCGCGGTGAAAGCCCAATTCAAGCCCGGTCCATGCTCATGGCAGCACCCAACAGGCGCGCGGTGACATCGACGATGGGAATGACGCGCTGATAGGCCATGCGCGTGGGGCCGACGACGCCCAAGGCCCCCGCGACCTCCTTGTTCACCGCGTATGGCGCCGTCACCACGGTGCAGGCGTCGAACAGTCGGTAGCCAGACTCTTCGCCGATGAATAGCTGGATGCCGTCAGACTCCAAGCAGCGGTCGAGCAAGTGGACGATCGCGCCTTTGTGGGCGAACTCATCGAACAGTTCGCGCATCGCCGCCGCGTCTGGCAGCACATCCGCCAAGTTGGGCGCGCCGCTCACCACATAGCGCTCCGGCGCCCCGTCGTCGTCAGCGAACGCCTTGCGGGCAATGTCGAGAGCAGTCTGCATGAGCCGGTCCAACCGCTTCTTGTCCGCCTCCATATCTTCCACCAGCTTGGCGCGAATCTCCCCCAACGCCCTGCCGGAATAGCGCTCATTCAGGAAGTTCGCTGCCTGCTGCAGTTCGGCCTCGGAGTACTCCCGGTCGGTGTGGATGACGCGGTTTTGCACCTCGCGTTCATTCACCACGAGGATGGCGAGCACACGGCCTCCCGACAGCTGCAGGAACTCCACTTGGCGCAGCGCCACCCGCTCCGGCTTCGGCAAAGTGACCACGCCGGCCATCATCGTGATGTGCGAGAGCAAGCGCGACGCCGTGGCCACGAGGTCTTCCGGCGCACGGTCGGGATGCAGCTCCGCCTGCAGCCGCCGCATGTTCTGCACATCCAGCGGCCGCACGGAGATGAGGCTGTCCACGAAGAAGCGCAGCCCGCGGTTGGTGGGCACCTTGCCGGCGGAAGTGTGCGGCGAACGCACGAAGCCGCGCGCCTCAAGCTCCGCCATCACGTTGCGCACCGTCGCCGAACTCACCTCCACATGCGAAGCGAGCGTCTTCGACGGCACCGGCGCACCGTCCTCGAGGTACTGCTCCACCAGCATCTTGAAGAGCGTGTGGGCGCGTTCCTCGCTGCGGTCATCGCCGCCGCGGCGGCCCGCCTCGCGCTTGCCGGAGGTTGTCATGGCCATGCACAGAGTCTCGTGACTCGGCTACTCTAGCAGGCTGCCGCGCAAACCGACAAATCACCCGCGCCGCCCCATGCTGAAGCAGCTCATCGTCAGGAACTTCGCGCTCGTGGAGGCGCTGGACATCGAGTTCGCCGGCGGCCTCACCGTCATCACCGGGGAATCTGGCGCCGGCAAGTCCATCCTGCTGAGCGCCTTGGCGCTGGTGCTCGGCGAGCGCGCCGCGGCCACGCACATTCGCCCCGGCGCGGCAAGCTGCGAAGTGGCGGCAGACTTCCAGCTAGACCCGAACGGCACCGCTTGGCGTTACCTTGAGGAGCGGGAACTCTTAGACCCGTTCGAGCCCAACCGCTGCTTGGTGCGGCGCGTGGTGGGCGGCGGCCGCTCGCACGCATTCGTCAACAATGCCCCCGTCAACCTCGGCGCGCTGCAGGCGCTCTGCGAACCGCTGGTGGACATCTACGGGCAGCACGAACACCGTTCGTTGCTGGAACGTTCGGTGCAACTCTCGCTGCTGGACGACTATGCCGGCGCCGGCGCCGAAGCGCTGGCCGTGCGCGACGCCCATCGACGCTGGCAAGCGCGTGAGCGCGAACTCGAAGCCGCGCAGAGCCGCGCCCAAGGCGAGCGCGAGCGCGCCGACCTGCTGCGCTATCAAGCAGACGAACTGCGAGCGCTGGCGGTGGAGGAGGGTGAGTTCGAGGCGCTCACGGCGCGCCGCAAGCGGCTGGCCGCGGCGAGCGACATTCGCGCGGTGGTCGCCGGCCACGAGACAGCGTTGGAGGAAGACCTGATCCCGCCCTTGGCGCGCGCCGGCGGAGAGCTTGAAGCCATCGACGACCCGCACCCCGCGCTGGCGGCGGCGGTTCGACACCTGCAAGCGGCGCGGGTGGACGCGGAAGAAGCCTTGGTCGAGTTGCGCGATTACTTCAACGCCGTGCCGGAAGACGCCGCGGCGCTGGCCGAGGTGGACGAGCGGCTGGACCTCATTCACGACATCGCGCGCAAGCATCGCGTGGCGCCATCCGGCTTGCCAGCCCACGCCGGCGAGGTGGAGGCGGCCCTCGCCAGCCTGGACGCCAAGGCGCACCGTCTCGATGAACTGCAAACCGCGGCCCAAGCCGCCGAAGCGGCGTACTGCGAAGCGGCGGAGAAGCTGTCCGCGGTGCGGCACCGGGCGGCGCCCGCGTTCGCGCGGGACGTGGCGGCGGCGATGGCGGAGCTGCGGCTCACCGACGCCACCTTGGAGGTGGAGTTCACCGCGACACGCAATGAACGTGGCTTGGAGGCGGCTCGCTACTTGGTGCGCACGAATCCGCAATATCCGGCCGGGCCATTGCAGGAGATTGCCTCCGGCGGCGAATTGGCGCGCATCGGGCTCGCCATCGAGGTGGTGGCCGCCCAGCGCTCGGCGCTGCCATGCTTGGTGCTCGACGAGGCGGACATCGGCCTCGGCGGCACCACCGCCGATGTGCTGGGGCGCATGCTGCGCCGCCTCGCCGAACGCGCCCAGGTGGTGTGCGTCACCCACGCCCCCCAAGTCGCGGCGCTGGGCGACACGCATCTGCGTGTGGTGAAGACCGCCGCCAGCGACACGGTGATCGATCGCTTGGATGACGCCGAGCGCACGGAGGAGCTGGCGCGCATGCTGGCCGGGCAGCGCGTGACCGGAGAGACCCGCAGCTTTGCCCAGAGCCTGCTCGACGGCGCCAAGCGCGCCGGCGACGCTGCGGCCTGACGGCTGCGCCGCGCCGTTCCGCCATTGCCCTTCCTGACCGCGCCAGTTCCCGCTACCATTCCGCGCTTCGCAACGGAGCGAGGCATCGTGCCGGACGCCGCAGCCAAACACATCGCCCCGGCGCTCATGCTCATCGCCTGTTTGGCGGCGAGCGGGTGTTCCTTCCAACTGCCCAAGATCCACCGCGTCACGGTGCAGCAAGGCAACGTCATCACCCAAGAGATGGTGGATCGCCTGAAGCCCGGCATGACGCCGGAGCAAGTGGCGTTCGTGATGGGCGGCCCGGTGGTCCGCAACGCCTTTGACAATTCCCGTTGGGATTACGTCTACACTCTTGAAGTGCCCAATGCGTTTCAGTCGCGGGTGATCGTGTCCATCTTCTTTGAAGACGACCAACTCGTGCGCATCATTGGCGATCTCAAGCCCTCGGAAGCCGCCGCAGCCGAAGAGGCTTAGAGCACCAACGCTAAGGGGGCTTTTGCCCGGCTAGCTCGCCCGGCCCGCAAGAATCCGCCGCCAACGCGCGCCGACGCGCCTTCGGGTCGCGAGCGAGGGGCCGGTAAAACTCCACCCGGTCACCATCGGCAAGAGGCGTCGCCGGCGACGCCAAGATGCCGAAGACGCCCACCGCCGACGACGCCAAATCCAAGCCGGCAAACGCAGGGGAGCGCCGCGCCGCGGCCACGGCATCCCCCACGGTGGCCGCCTCCGCCAACTCAAAGTGCGCCGCGTGGCACACCTCTGGCAGCGCGTACACCACTTCCACACGCACGGTCAGCCTCCCAACACAGCATGGGCGCGTTCGCTGAATGCGTCCACCAAGGCGTCCGCGGCGCGGCGCGTCAACGGCGCCCCAAGCAGCCTGATGAGCCCGCCCTGCAGCTCGAAATCCAGCGCGAGGTGAATGCGGCAACCGTGCCCGACCGGCGTGAAGGTCCAAATGCCGTCCAAGCGGCGAAACGGGCCGTCAACCAGCTTGAGGACAATGCGTGGACCTTGCTCCACTCGGTTCTGCGTGACCAGCGATTCGGTGCGCCCAAGGCCCTTCAACGTCAAGGTGGCCAGCATCTCGCCGCCTTCCACGGCGACGGCCTTGGCGGCCGTACACCACTTCAAGAACTCCGGGTAACGCTCCACGTCGTTGACGAGCGCACACACCGCATCCGCCGCAAACGGCACCAGCGCGCTGCGCTCAAGACGCGGCACGGATCAGGCGCTTGGCGCAGCGAATGTTGCCGCCACGTTTGGGCCAACCCGGCGCGGCGCGATCAACCCAGCAGGGCGTACGCGAACACTGTCAGCACGCCCAGGGGCGCCACCACCTTGATGAGCACCGCCCACGCCAACGCCGGCGCCCCGTCGCGCAAGCCGAGCTGCTCGCCAACGATGGTCTTCGGCAGCACCCATCCGGCAAAGATGGCAATGAGCAAACCGCCCAAGGGCAGCATGACCTTCTGCGTCGCATAGTCCATGAAGTCGAAGAACGTCATCTGCCCCACCAAGTGGACATCCGCCCACACGTTGAACGAGAGCACCGTGCCGATGCCCAGCACCCAGCAGACGAGGCCCAAGGCGAGCGCGGCGCGCGGGCGCTTGATGCCATGCGTCTCCACGGCATACGCCAAGGCCGGCTCCAAGAGCGAAATGGACGAAGTGATGGCCGCGATGGTGACGAGCACGAAGAAGACCACGCCAAACAGCGCGCCCAACGGCATTTGGCCAAATGCCAGCGGCACCGTCACGAACATGAGCCCCGGCCCCTGCCCCGGCTCCAAGCCGTTGGCAAACACGACCGGAAAAATCGCGAGGCCCGCGACCAGCGCCACCAGCGTGTCGAGGGCGGCAATGGTCAACACCGTGGAGGAGATGGAGGCGCTGCGCGGCACATAGGCGCCATAGGCCATGATCGAGCCCATGCCCACGCTCAACGTGAAAAATGCGTGGCCTAGAGCCTCCAACACGCCGTCCACAGACAGAGCGCTCCAGTTCATGCCAAACATGAACTCCAGGCCAGCGCCGAAGCCACCGGATGTCATGGCGTAGCCGAGCAACACGAAGAGCAGCACGAAGAGGCCGGGCATGAACCAGCGCACGGCGCGTTCGATGCCGGCGGTGACGCCGCGCGCGACGATGAAAACGGTTCCCGCCACGAACGCTGTGTGAAACGCCGCCAACAGCCACGGGTTCGCGAGAAACGCATCAAAGGCGCCGGTTGCCAGCGCCCCGTCGGCGCCCGTGAACATGCCGCTGCCCATGCGGAAGATGTAGAAGAGCGCCCACCCCGCGATGACGGTGTAGTACGACAGGATGAAAAAGCCTGTCAGCGCGCCAAGCCAACCCACCAGTCCCCACGCGCGCGGCGCCCCGCTGCGCTTGGCGAGGGCCCGCATGGTGTTGATTGGGCTTTGCCGCCCCTGCCGGCCGAGCATCACCTCCGCGATCATCACCGGCGCGCCGATGGCCGCGATGCACAGGAGATACACCACCACGAAGGCGCCGCCACCGTTCTCGCCAGTGATGTATGGAAACCGCCAGATGTTGCCGAGGCCCACCGCAGAGCCGGCCGCGGCCAGCACGAACAGCCAGCGGCTCGACCACATGCCGTGCCGGGAAACGTCGGGTGCGCTCGCCTCGCTCATCGCCTGCCCTCTCCGCCAACGGGCCAGCGGCAATTATACTTGCGCCATGTCAGCGCCTAGGCAACCCGCGCACTCCGGCCTCATTGCCCGGAACCGGCGCGCCAAGTTCGATTATCAGTTGGAGGAGACCTTCGAGGCCGGCCTTGCGCTCATGGGCTGGGAAGTGAAGAGCCTCCGCGCTGGCGTCGGGCAGCTCAGCGACAGCTATGTCTTGGTGCGCCGCGGCGAGGCTTGGTTGCTCGGCGCACGCATCACGCCGCTCGCGAGCGCGTCCACCCATGTGGATCCGGTGCCGGACCGCTCGCGCAAACTGCTGCTGCATCAACGCGAAATCTCCCGCATCGCCGTGGCCGTGGAGCGCAAGGGGCACACCTGCGTCGCCACCAAGCTGTACTGGAAGGGCAATCGCGTGAAGTGCGAAGTGGCCTTGGGACGCGGCAAGCAACGCCACGACAAACGCGACGCCACGAAGGATCGGGACTGGAAGCGCACCCAAGCGCGGCTGCTGAAGCGCAGCGCCTGAAATAGGGAGCGCGGCTGCGCCCGCACTCCGGGCACCCGCCCGCGCCGCCGCCAAGCCACCTAAACCCGACGCCCGCGGCAGCCCACGCGAGCGCCCCCAAGCCGCCGATCATCCACGAGCGCGCTGTGTCCATCGGCGTCGAGCGAGCCGCCGGGGGCAGCGAGTCACTGCCCGCGGCGCTTGAGCTCCGCCTTGATGGCGTTGGCCGTGCGTCGCAGTTCCCCGGCGGCGGCGCGTTCCGCCAAGGCCCAAACGTCCCCATCGCCGGCGATGCGCGCCGCATTCGCCGTTGCTACGCCCAACTTGGCGCGCACGTCGTCGAGCTTGCTGACCAATTCCGCCGTGGGAACGGAGCGCCACATGCTCATGGCGCGTACCAGATGGGCGACGCGCAGCCGCATTCCTGGAGGGTCATCGGGATGTGCTCTGGAACGTCCTCAATGCCGTGGCGCTGCCGAAGAGTTTGTCCTCTTCCACCCGGTGTGCGCGTCGGAACTGCCGATCATGCCGAACTTGAAGGGGTTGACGCACCGCGGCTTCGCCGCGTGCGAACCGGTAGGCGGCGTCCAAGCCCAAGCGCGTGCCGCATCCCATCGACTCGATGCCAGTGACGCTATGATGTGCAAGGGTTGCGGCGTTCAACCGGGCAGCTTGGGCGGCCGGGAGGCAGCGATGAAGACTCTGAAGTGGATTGGCGGGGCGCTCGGCGCGGTGGTCATCGTGCTCGGCCTCCTCTACCTGTTCCGCTCCGACCCAGTGCAGATGCTCGCCGGCAAGCGCTTGAGCGGCGCCGAGCATCCCTATCCGGCAAACTGGGCGAGTTGCGATCAACATCCCACCATCGCCGTCGAGACGCAACCCGACGCTCCCCACTCCGTCACCACCATATGCGTGGTGCTGAGCGGCGACCTCATCATTCCGGCGCGCGACGGCAGCACCAAGCAATGGACGGCCAATGTGCTTGCCGACCCGCGCATCCGCGTGAAGATCGGCGACGCGGTGTACCCAGCGCTCGCGCATCGCGCCGATGACATCGACATGGAGAGGTTCCGGGCAGCGGCGCAAGCCAAGTATCCGCAAATGGGCGACACCCAAGAAGCGAGCGGCCCACAGGACGTGTGGCTGTTTCGCGTGGGGCCGCGCTGAGTCGAAGCCTCCTTGGCAGATGGGTTCGACAACGCCCTGCTGCAGGGCGAGTAGCCGGCCACAGGCAAGGGAGCGCGGCGTGGCGCGTCACGGGCTGTCATCCGGGATGCGCCGCCGCGCCTGCGCCGCCGCCGCCCGTACCTGTGCCGGGGCGGTGGCGCCCAAATGGTCGCGCGCCGCGAGGGAGCCGGCCAACGAGAGCGTGGCGTAAACGTCTTCTTCAATGGCCGGGTCGAAGCGCTTGAGCGCCTCGAGCGGCACGTCGGCAAGGGGAATGCCGCCCGCTTGCGCGTGGCGCACCACCTCTCCCACCACCCGATGGGCATCCCGGAACGGGCGCCCTTTGCGCACCAAATAGTCTGCCAAGTCTGTGGCCGTGGCGTACCCCGCCTCGGCGGCGGCGCGCATGGCGGCCACGTTGGGCCGCATGGCGCCGATGATGTCGCGCATGGCGCGCAGACAGCCCCGCAGCGTGTCCGCAGTGTCGAAGACCGGCTCTTTGTCTTCCTGATTGTCCTTGTTGTACGCAAGCGGCTGGCCCTTCATCAGCGTCAGCAACGCCATCAGGTGGCCAAACACGCGGGCGGCCTTGCCGCGCACCAGTTCCGGCACGTCTGGGTTTTTCTTCTGCGGCATGATGCTGGAGCCGGTGCAGAAGGCGTCCGGCAAGTCGATGAAGCGGAACCGTTCCGAAGCCCACAGCACCAGTTCTTCGCACCAGCGCGAGAGGTGCATGGCGGTGGTGGCGGCGCTCGCGCAGAACTCGATGGCGAAATCCCTGTCGCTCACGGCATCCAGCGAGTTTACCGCCACGCCAGCGAAGCCGAGCGCCGCCGCGGTGGCTTCGCGGTCAATCGGGAAAGTCGTGCCGGCCAAGGCCGCGGCGCCGAGCGGCGACACGTTCACCCGCTTGCGGCAATCCAGAAACCGCGCCCGGTCGCGGTGCGCCATCTCGAACCACGCCAACAGATGGTGCCCAAAGGTGACGGGCTGCGCGGTCTGCAGGTGGGTGAAGCCTGGCATCGGGTCCGCCGCATGCCGCTCGGCGAGGTCAACCAGCCTCGCCATCACCTCATCGAGCAGGGCGACGACGGCGTCGATCTCATCGCGCAGATAAAGGCGCAAGTCCGTCGCCACCTGATCGTTGCGCGAACGGCCCGTGTGCAGCTTCTTGCCGGTGGCGCCGACGAGCTCCGTCAACCGCGCCTCAACGTTCATGTGGACATCTTCCAAGGCGACGGACCACGCAAAGCGGCCGCTCTCGATCTCTGCGCGCACCGTCTCCAAGCCGCCGATGATGGCATCGCGTTCGTCTGCCGTGATCGCCGCGGCCTCGGCGAGCGCGCGCGCATGGGCGATGGAGCCGGCGATGTCGTGGCGATAGAGCCGCTGATCGAAGCCGACCGACGCCGTGAATCGTTCCACGAACGCATCCGTCGGCGCTTCGAAGCGGCCACGCAGCAGGTCGTTCGGCTCGGTCATCGGGAACGGTCGGGAAGCACCCGCATATACTGGCACTTTCCGCGCCGATGCTCTATGCCGAACCTCGTCATCGCAACTCGCGAGAGCCCCTTGGCGCTGGCGCAAGCCGAGCGCATCCGCGCCATGCTGGCAGATCGGGGCACGCACGCGACCTTGCTGCGCCTGTCCACCGAGGGCGACGCGCGGCTCGACGCGCCGCTGCCGGCAATCGGCGGCAAGGGGCTGTTCGTGAAGGCGCTGGAAGCGGCGCTCCTGGATGGCCGGGCGCAGTTGGCCGCGCACAGCATGAAGGACATGCCGGCAGAGCAGCCGGACGGCCTCGTGGCGACCACAGCAGGGCGCCGGGCCGACGCCCGCGATGCCTTGGTGACGCCGGGTGGGGCCATGTTCGACGCACTGCCCGAAGGCGCCTGCATCGGCACATCGAGCCTGCGCCGCACCGCGTTCCTGCGTCTCGCGCGGCCCGATCTCAAGTTCGCCCCGGTGCGCGGCAACGTCGGCACCCGCTTGCGGAAACTCGACGCCGGCCAGTTCGACGCCCTGGTGCTCGCCGGCGCGGGGCTGGATCGGCTGCACTTGGCGCACCGCGTGGCGGAGCGCTTGAGCCCGACGCTGAGCTTGCCAGCCGCGGGGCAAGGGGCATTGGCGGTGGAATACCCTGCCGAGCGCACCGACCTCAAGGCGCTCGTGGCGGACATCACGCATCCGGCCACCGAGCGCGCGGTGGCCGCGGAACGCGCCTTGACCCGCGCCTTGGGCGGCGATTGCACAACGCCGTTGGGCGCCTACGCCACGGTTTCGGGGCAGTCCATCACGCTGGCCGCGACGCTCGTGGCACCGGACGCCGAACGCGCCTTGCATGTCACGCTGACCGGCACGCACCCCGAGGGGCTCGGCGAGCGCACCGCAACGGCCCTGTTGGCGCTGGGCGCTGCGGACTTGTTGGCTCAGGAGGGCTGAACCGTGCGGGTTTGGGTGACGCGCACCGAGCCAGGCGCCAGCCGCTTGGCGGCGGCGTTGCGGGCGGCCGGGCACACCGTGTGGGTGCGCCCAACGCTGGACATCGAGTGTCTGGCTGCGCCGCCGCCGGGCGAGTTCGCGCTCACGGTGTTCCTCTCCGAGCACGCCGTCGCCGGCGCGTTCGCGAACGGCTGGGCACCGGGCCCCGCAATGGCCATCGGCACGGCCACCGCCGCCGCATTGCGTACGCACGGCGTCTGCCCGCTGCTCCCCGCGGCGGCGACTTCCGAAGGCATCATCGCGCGGCTGGCGGACATGGCGCAGCGCACCCCGGATGGCGAGACGGCAGCGGCAGCGGAGGCGCCCAACGCGGCAGGCGCTGCCACGCCGGCAGAGCGCCTGCCCGACAGTGTGCTCATCGCCGCCGGCGAGGGCGGGCGCGACGTGCTCTTGGCGTGGCTTGCCGAACGCGGCGCACGCGCGGTGAAGTGGCCGGTGTATCGCCGCGTGGCGCGCCAAGGCGCGGTGCCGGCCGACACCGCCATCGATGCCATCGTTGTTGGCAGCGTGGCCGGATTGCAGGCTGCGGCAAACCTGTGGTTTGTTTCTCGGCGCAGCCTGGCGACGGCGGTTGTGACACCATCGCAGCGTGTGGCTGACGCGGCGCGGCAACTCGGCTTCAGCCGCGTCCTCACCGCCGCGGGAGCGGATGCCGCGGCAACGCTCGCAGCCCTCTGCCAAACGTCGAGCAAGGAACGAATTTGACGGACGCCGAAGCGACTCCCACTCCCGCGGCAGAAATCTCAACGCCACCACCGCGGCGACCCGGGCGCGGCCTTGCGGCGTTGGCCTTGTTGCTAGCGCTGGCCGCGGCCGTCACGGCCGGCTACAGCGTGTGGCGCATCGAGTTCGCCAACCCAAGCGAGGCGCGGCTGACGCGCGAAGCCACGCGCCTGCAACGCGCCATCGACGCCGCCCGGTCCGCCGCCAGCGACGCGCTGTCCGAGCAGGACGCCGCGCTCTCCCAACGCTTGGCGTCGCAGCAGCGTGCCCTCGACGAGGTTCGCGCCGAAGTGGCGGGCGCGCTGGCGGCGCAACGCCATGACGAACCGCCGGACGCACGGGATTGGAAGCTCGCGGAAACGGAATATCTGCTGCGCATCGCCAACGGGCGCCTGTTGATGGAGCAGGACGTGGCCGCGGCGCGGCAATTGCTCGCCGCCGCGGACGCGCTGCTTGCCGAACTGGATGACTTTGCCCTGCATGAGGTGCGCGCCGCGCTTGCCGCGGAGTTGCTGGCCTTGGCGCAAACGCCTGCCGGCAACGCCCAAACACTGTTCCTGCGGCTTGAGGCGGTGAAGGATGGGCTTGCCGGGCTGCCCACTGCCACCCCGGCGAGCTACAGTGCCGATGAGCCCGCCGCGGCAGCCAGCGCGCCGGCCGCTGAAGATGGGGGCGCGACGACGCCACCGACGGCTTGGGCCATGTTGCGGAACCGCTTTGCAGGGCTCTTTGAGTACCGAACGCGGGAACGCATGGCGCCGCGGCCGCTGCTGCGTCCAGACGAAGCCCTCTACTTGGAATTGAACCTGCGGCTCGCGCTGGAACGCGCCCAGCTCGGCGCGCTGCGCAGCGACGCGACGCTCTACGCCAAGAGCTTGGATTCTGCGCTGGGTTGGCTCACCGAATACGTCGACATGGAAGACCCGCGCAGCCAAGGCATCGCCGCGGCGCTCAAGGACGCCGCCGGCATCGACGTGGATGCGGCGTTGCCGGACATCTCCGGCTCGCTGGCGCTGTTGCGCAAGATCACCCGGGCGCCGACGCCCCAAGCCGCCGCCACCGAGGCGCCGGCCGCGCCGCAGGCGACCGACGCCCCCCGGCCAAGTCAATGAAACTGCGCCTTGTCGCATTCACGCTGACGGCGCTGGCTGCCGGCGCCCTGCTCGGCTGGCTGATGCAGCAAGACCCCGGCTATGTGTTCATCTCCTTGGCCAACCGCACACTGGAGACCAGCGTGTGGTTCGGGCTCTTCAGCCTGCTCGCGCTGTGGGCGGCGGCGGCACTGTTGGCAGCCGGCGCGCGCTGGGCACTCACGAGCCGCTCGCGCATCGCGACATGGCGCCGCGGGCGCCGCGCGCTCCATGCCGAGCGGGCCACGGCCGCGGGCTTCATCGAGTTGCTGGAGGGCCGTTGGCAGAACGCGCGGCAAGCCTTGGAGGGCGCGGCAGCGGCCGCCGGGCTACCGCTTCTGAACTACTTGGCGGCAGCGCGGGCAGCCCACGAATTGGGTGACGCAGCGGGCCGCGACGCGCTGTGCGAGCAGGCGCTCTCGAACGACCCGAAGGCTGGCGCGGCGGTGGCCCTTGCCCGCGCGGGGATGCTCCGCGACAAGGGCCAGTGGCAGGAGTGTCGAGCGGCGTTAGATGCTTTGCTCGCGGATGCGCCGCGCCACCCCAACGCACTGATGCTCAAGCTCGAGTGCAGCCAGCGCTTGGGCGATTGGCAAGGCGCATTGGACGCCGCGACGCAGTTGGGGAAACTCAAACCCGCGGACGCGGCGGCCGTGGACGCCGCCATCGTCGAGGCTTGGCGCCAGCGCTTCGCCGCGGCGCACCACGACGCAGCAGCGGCTCGCGCGGCGTGGAACGCCATGCCAAGGAAGCTGCGCCGATTGCCGGCGCTCACCCTCGGCTATGCCGAGGCATTGAACGCGGCGGGGGACGGCGACGGCGCGGAGGCGACGCTGAAGGCGGCGCTCAAGTCACGCTATGACGCGGACTTTGTGGAGTGCTATGGGCACCTGCGTAGCACCCGGCCCGCCGAGCAGTTGGCCACCGCCGAGCGCTGGCTGGAGGAGCATCGAAACGACCCAGTGCTCACGCTCGCCTTGGGGCGCTTGAGCCTCGCAGCCGGTGAGCGGGACAAGGCGTTTGCGCACCTTGAAGCGAGCTTTGGCGCGGCGCCAACGCCGGACTGTTGCGCTGAGCTCGGCCGGCTGCACCTCTCGGCGGGGCAATTGGAGCGTGGCCGGGCGTTGCTGGAGCAAGCCTTGGCAGGGTTCGCCACGGCCCAAGATGGCGCGGCCGTCCCCGCGCACCGCATTGGAGGCGCTTCGGCCTAGCGCCCCCGCATCTGCGCGAAGAACTCCTGGTTCGTCTTGGTGTCCTTCAGCTTGTCCGCCAAGAACTCGATGGCGGCGATGTCGTCCATGTCGTGCAGCAGCTTGCGCATGATCCACACGCGCTGCAGCTCGGCCTCGCCCATCAGCAGTTCTTCCCGCCGGGTCGCCGAGCGGCGAATGTTGATGGCTGGATAGATGCGCTTCTCGGCGATCTTGCGTTCAAGGTGCAGCTCCATGTTGCCGGTGCCCTTGAACTCCTCGTAGATCACTTCGTCCATCCTCGAGCCAGTGTCGATGAGCGCGGTGGCGATGATCGACAAGCTGCCACCCTCTTCGATGTTGCGCGCCGCGCCGAAGAAGCGCTTCGGGCGCTCCAGCGCGTGCGCGTCCACGCCGCCCGTGAGCACTTTGCCGGACGATGGCACGATGGTGTTGTAAGCGCGCGCCAGCCGGGTGATGGAATCCAACAGCACCACAACGTCTTTCTTGTGTTCCACCAGCCGCTTGGCCTTCTCGATGACCATGTCTGCCACCTGCACATGGCGCGAGGGCGGCTCGTCGAACGTGCTGGCCACGACCTCGGCGTCCACCACCGTGCGCTCCATGTCCGTCACTTCCTCCGGGCGCTCGTCAATCAGCAGCACGATGACGATGGCCTCGGGGTTGTTCGCGCAAATGGACTGCGCCACGTTCTGCAGGATCATCGTCTTGCCGGCCTTCGGCGGCGACACGATGAGGCCGCGTTGCCCCTTCCCTACCGGCGAGATGAGATCGATGATGCGGGCGGTGAGGTCTGCCGTGCTGCCGTTGCCGCGCTCCAAGGTGAAGCGCTCGTTCGGGAACAGCGGCGTCAAGTTCTCGAACAGGATTTTGTGTTTCTTGTTGTTCGGCTCGCTCAGGTTGATTTCGTCCACCTTGAGCAGCGCGAAGTAGCGCTCGCCATCCTTCGGCGGGCGAATCTTCCCAGCGATGCCGTCGCCGGTGCGCAGGTTGAAGCGGCGAATCTGGCTCGGCGACACGTAAATGTCATCCGGCCCCGCCAGATACGAACTCGTCGGCGAGCGCAAGAAGCCGAAGCCATCCTGGAGGATTTCCAGCACGCCTTCGCCGTAGATGTCCTCACCGCTTCTGGCGTGCTTGCGCAGTATGGCGGCGATGACTTCCTGCTTGCGTGAGCGGGCGAGGTTTTCGAGGCCCATCTCGCGGGCCATGTCCACGAGTTCCGGTACGGGTTTGGATTTCAGATCAGTCAGGTTCATTTACTTTCGAGGGCGCCGACGAACGGGCGCGTTGATGGGTGAGGGGTTTAACGCGGCAAACTGCTTGGCCGCGCTTGGAAGTTTGCGTCGGAAACGCCCTTGAGAGGGCGGGGCGAGCACCGCCAAAGCGGGCCACGCGGGAGGCAACTCAATCGACCGCCTAACCGGCGGCGCCGTTTGCTCCGTGCGTGGGGTTGAAAATTAACACCGCAAGCGCGACACGTCCATACGCTTTGCCGAGGTTGCTTGCCGACCCTTGCCCGACGCCGGCCCACCATAGCAGATGTGCGGCTCAATGCGCCACCGCGGATTTGCGCCATGTTGCCCGGTTGGCGCGGGCAACTGGGCAGCGCGTCATATGTTGCTGTCGAGAAACGCGGCGAGTTGCGACTTCGACAGCGCCCCCACTTTGGTGGCCTCAACTTCGCCATTGCGGAACAGCATCAACGTGGGGATGCCGCGGATGCCGTACTTCGGCGGCGTCTGCGCGTTCGCGTCGATGTCCAGCTTGCACACCTTCACGCGCTCCGCGTACTCGTCGGCAATCTCCTCCAAGATGGGCGCGATCATCTTGCAGGGGCCACACCATTCGGCCCAGTAATCCACCAGCACGGGACGGTCGGCGCCTAGCACCGCGGCGTCGAAGGATGCGTCGGTGACGTGTTCGATCTTGTCGCTCATCAGTTGCTCCTTGGGGGTGCGGCGATGCTATCACCGCCGTTTGAACTCGGCAGCGACGCGCTTGCCGAAGTAGGTGAGGATGCCGTCTGCCCCAGCGCGTTTCAAGCACACGAGAGACTCCAAGATGACCCGCTCGTCGAGCCAGCCGGCCGCGATGGCGGCCATGTGCATCGCGTATTCGCCGCTCACCTGATAGGCGAACGTGGGCGCGCCGAAGCGCTCCTTGACGCGACGGATGATGTCCAGATACGGCAGCCCCGGCTTCACCATCACCATGTCGGCGCCCTCATCCAAGTCCAGCGCGATTTCGTGCAGCGCCTCGTCGCTGTTCGCCGGATCCATCTGATAGGTCGCCTTGTCGCCCTTGCCCAAGTTGCTGGCGGAACCCACCGCATCCCGAAACGGCCCGTAGTATCCTGAGGCGTACTTCGCGGAGTAGGCCATGATGCGCGTGTTGATGAAGCCGCCGGCTTCGAGCGCTTGGCGGATGGCGCCGATGCGGCCATCCATCATGTCCGACGGCGCGATGACGTCCGCCCCGGCGGCGGCGCAGACGCGCGCTTGCTCGCAGAGCAGCTGCACCGATGCGTCGTTCAGCACATAGCCGTCGGCATCGATCACGCCATCCTGCCCGTGGCTGGTATACGGATCCAGGGCGGCGTCCGTGACCACGCCCAAAGTTGGCGCGACCGCCTTCACCGCTGCCACTGCGCGGGGGATGAGGCCGTCTGGATTGAGCGCCTCGGCGCCATCGTCCGTCTTCTGCGCCGCGGGAATCTTCGGGAACAAGGCGATCGCCGGCACGTCTAGCTCCACCAGCTCGCGCGCCTCCCGCTCCAACTCATCCACCGTGACGCGCTCGATGCCGGGCATCGACGCCACCGGCTCGCGGGTGCGCTCCCCGTCGATGACGAACAGGGGATGGATGAGGTCATTCACGCTCAGTTCCGTTTCCCGCGTCAGCCGGCGGGAGAAGGCGTCGCGGCGGTTGCGGCGCAGGCGCGTGGTTGGGAAGCTACGGGGCACGGCGGTTCTTTGCCAAGCAGGAGGCAGGCGATGAGTTTACCGAAGTTGCTGGTGCTTGGCGTCATCGCGGCGCTCATCGCCGCGTGGTTCCTGCTCGACGGGGAGCGATTTCTGTCGCTCGCTTACCTGCAAGGCGCCAAGGACACGGCGCGAGGCTTCGTGGACGCTTGGCCGGCGGCTTCGCGCCTCGGCTACTTCGCGCTCTACATCGCCATCACCGCGGCATCGTTGCCTGGCGCCGCAGTGCTCACCCTAGCCGGCGGCGCCGTGTTCGGGCTGGCTTGGGGGATGGTGCTGGTGTCGTTCGCGAGCACCATCGGGGCGACGCTGGCGTTTCTCGCCGCCCGCATCGTGCTGGGCGACTGGGTGCAGCGCCGTTTCGGCGCCGAGCTCGCCCGCGTGAACGAGGGCTTCGACCGCAACGGCGCTTTCTACCTCTTCAGCTTGCGCATGACGCCGCTGTTCCCATTCTTCGTGGTGAACTTGGTGATGGGCTTGACGCGGATGCGGGTGCTGCCGTTCTACCTGGTGAGCCAAGCGGGGATGCTCCCCGGCACATTCGTGTTCGTGTTCGCCGGCACGCAGATCGCCGAGGTGAGCCGGGTGGGCGACATTTTGAGCCCAGGCCTCATCGCAGCGCTGACGCTGCTCGGCATCTTCCCGTTCTTGGCAAAGAAGCTCATGGAACAGCTCAACGCGCGGCGCGAGCGGCACCGTGACGCCGCGGCGACCGCCCGCGGCGGCGCAACCGGCAAGGACACCGAAACGAACAAGGAGGCACGCTGACATGGCTCGCTACGACAACAACCTCATCGTGGTGGGCGCCGGCTCCGCCGGCCTCATCGCCGCCTACATTGCAGCCACCGTGCGCGCCCGCGTCACCCTCATCGAGGGCGGGGAGATGGGCGGCGACTGTCTGAACACCGGCTGCGTGCCGTCCAAGACGCTCATCGCTTCCGCCAAGGTCGCCCATGCGCTGCGCGATGCCGGCCGCTATGGCCTGAAGGATGTTTCCGGCACCGTGGACTTCGAGGCGGTGATGCGCCGCGTGCATGACGCCGTGGCAACCATCGCGCCGAAGGACTCGATGGAGCGCTACAACTCGCTGGGCGTGGATTGCCGCGCCGCCGACGGCGAGTTGGCGGATGGCCACACCGTTGTCGTGGATGGCGAGCGCATCACCGGACGGCGCATCGTGTTGGCCACCGGCGCCACGCCGGTGGTGCCGCCCATCCCAGGGCTTGCGGACGCAGCGCCGTTGACCTCCGACAACCTCTGGGAGTTGCGCGAGCTGCCGCAGCGCCTGTTGGTGCTCGGCGGCGGCCCCATCGGCTGCGAGTTGGCGCAGGCCTTCGCCCGCCTCGGCAGCCGCGTGACGGTGATGGACATGGAAGACCGGCTGCTGCCCCGCGAGGACGACGCGGCATCCGCGCTCCTCACCGGCGTGTTCGAGGAAGAAGGCATCGAGGTGCTCACCGGCCACCGCGCGCTGCGCGCCGAACAGGGGGCGTTGCACGCCGCGGTGGGAGAGCAAGAGGTGGAGGTGCCCTTCGACCGCGTGCTGGTGGCCGTTGGGCGACGCGCGCGTCCCGTGGCCGGCGTGGACACCGCGCCGAATGGAACCATCAAGGTGAACGCCTACCTGCAAGCGAGCATCCCAACGGTGTATGCCTGCGGGGACGCCATCGGGCCATATCAGTTCACTCACATCGCCGCCCATCAGGCTTGGTATGCCGCGGTGAACGCCCTCGCGGCACCGTTCTGGCGGTTCAAGGCGAGCTACGCCGTGGTGCCGTGGGCGACCTACACGGACCCGGAGATCGCCCGCGTGGGCGTCACGGAGGCCGAAGCCCCCGGCGCGGACGTGACGACCTTCCCCATCGCGGAAGTGGACCGCGCCATCGCCGACGGCCGCACACAGGGCTTCGTAAAGGTGGTGTCTGACGGTGATCGCGTGCTCGGCGCCACCATCGCCGCGCCAAACGCCGGCGAGCTCATCGCCGAGTTCGTGACCGCGATGACCCACGGCATCGGCCTCAAGCGCATCATGGGCACGATCCACATCTACCCGACAGCGATGGAGGCGAACAAGCTCGCCGCCGGCGCTTGGCGCCGCGCCCACGCGCCGACCGGGCTGCTCAAGCTCGCAGAGCGGGCGTTTGGGATGCTGCGCTGAGGGGCGTTGGGCGCCGCGGCCTGCCGACGCTGACCGCACCATCTCGCTAGGTCGCGATCCGAGGCAGGCCCGTAGTCTCGGCGCTCTGTCGCGCCACCACGTCTAGAACGAGGCGCGCCAGCCCGCCGCCGTCTAGAACGACATCTGCCGCGGCTCGTTCGATCTGAACGTCGCCTTAAGCAAGCCATTTCTGCCTTCCACCTACTCACGCTTAGTGCCAAAGGGGGCCGGCGCGACCTATCGTTTTGCCGCAACCTTTCCGGAAGGGGGCAGGCACCTGCGTCCCCCGCGAGCGGGACAGGCACCTTCCCCAGCTCTTCCAGCGCGAGCGGAAACCCTTCCAGAGGGGACATCTTCCAGAAGGGGACAGGCACCTTCCTCCCTCAGCTTCGCGAGCAGTGCGTCCCTTCGCGAACGGGACAGGCACCTTCCTCCAACCCCGTTCCGAAGCGGGACAGGCACCTTCCCAGCGCATCAAAGCGGGACAGGCTCGCTCGGGGGACGGCTCGCCCGGGGGACAGGCACCCGGAGCGGGACGGGAGCGGGCACCGGGACGGGAGGGACAGCCAGCCTCGCCCTGCCGCGCCACCACCGGCTCACCACCACCGGAAACAGCCCACCGACCTCGGCAAGACAGTCCGTCCCGGTTCCCTTCCGCGCACCCGATAGGCGCACCGGCTTGCATTCCGCGCCGAAATTCTTTTGACTTCGGAACAGTGGGGCAGCGGAGCCGGCGGTCGCAGCAGCCCGCACCGCAACCCAAAGGCCCGCACCCATCAACACCTTGCGAATAAGGAAGGCGAGCATGAAATTCGGCATCTTCTATGAACATCAGTTACCCCGGCCATGGACGGACGGCGCCGAGCAGCGGCTCTTCAATGAGGCGCTGGAGCAAGTTGAAGTGGCGGATAGACTCGGTATCGACTTCGCATGGGAAGTCGAACATCACTTTCTGGAAGAGTATTCACACTCTTCGGCCCCCGAGGTGTTCTTGGCGGCTTGCTCCCAACGCACGAAAAACATCCGTCTGGGCCAAGGCATCCGGCAAGTAATCCCCGGCTACAACCATCCAGCGCGCACGGCGGAAGTGATCGCCACATTGGATCTGGTCTCGAACGGACGCGTCGAGTTCGGCACTGGCGAATCCTCCGCGGAACTCGAGCTAGGCGGCTTCCAAGTGCCCGTTGACCGCAAGCGGCGCATCTATCTCGAATCTACCGAGCAGATCTGCAACATGCTCGCAATGGACCCGTACCCCGGCTACAAGGGGCAGTACTTCGAGATGCCATGCCGCAACCTCGTGCCAAAGCCAGTGCAGCGCCCGCACCCGCCCCTGTGGGTGGCGTGTTCGCAACGCGAAACCATACGCATGGCGGCGCGGCTCGGCATCGGCGCCCTCACCTTCGCATTCGTGGACCCAAGCGAGGCCACCGAGTGGGTGGAGGAGTACTACAGCATCATCAAGAGCGATCAATGCGTGCCCATCGGCCACGCCGTGAACGCCAATATCTGCATGGTGTCGAGCTTCTCCTGCCACCGAGACAGAGAGACGGCCGTTCAACGTGGCCTCGATGGCTTCGAGTTCTTTGGCTTCGCCTTGGGCAGCCTGTATGCCTTCGGCGAACACAAACCGGGCCGCACGAACCTGTGGGAGCAGTTCCGCGCAACCAAGGGCGCACGCCCAGAGGAACTCGAAATCACGCAGCGGCTATCGGGCAGCCGCGGTGGCATCGGCACTCCGGATGACCTGCGCGAGCACTTGCTCAAGTTCGAAGCTTGCAATGTGGACCAAGTGACGTTCATTCAACAGGCGGGGCGCAACAAGCACGAGCACATCTGCGAATCCCTTGAGGTGTTTGCGGCCGAGGTGATGCCGGAGTTCAAGGAACGGGAAGCCCAACGCGAGCGCGAAAAGGCTGAGGAACTGGCCCCGTACATTGAAGCTGCGTTGGCTCGCAAGGTGCCCATGCGAGAGCTGCAAGACGATGAGATCCCCATCTTCAAGTCCTTGGGACGGCAAGTGAGCGAGGTGTCAGAGCACGAGACGTCGATCTACGAGCGGCCAGCAGCGGGTTGAGCAACTGCATGCAACCGTCGCCGCGCCCGCTCCTCCTCCAGCCCTAGTAGGCAGTTGACCGCCGACGAGCGGCAGCGCGCCCGATGAACCTTGGTGAGGCAATGCGTTACGAAATCATTTCGGCAGACTGTCACATAGATCTGCCTTGGCTGCCCGAAAATCTGTTCACGGAGAACGCTCGCGATAGCCTGAAGGATCGCATGCCCCATGTGGTGCAAAACGAGCGGGGCCGCCACTGGGTCACGGCAAGCGGGGCGCAGTTCGGCCTGCAGAACGGCATGGGATCGGCCGGGCGCGTTTACGTTCCCGGCGAAATCCACCGCTCAGACCGCATGGCGGCCCAAGGGCTCTACAGCGACGGCGCCGCCGGCATTCCGCGTCTGACAGACCCAGAGCTGCGCACCAAGGACCAAGACCTCGACGGCGTTCAGGGCGAAGTCTTGTATGGCATCCTAGGCGCGGCGATGCGCCTCAAGGACGACGAGGCCGCCATGGAGATGATGCGCATCTACAACGAGTGGCTAGCGGACTTCTGCGCCTCCAAACCTGATCGGTTCGCCGGCATCGCCAGCATTCCGAGCCACGATGTGGCAGCCGCTTGCGCTGAGGTGCAGCGAGTGGCGCGAGTCGGCGTGTTGCGCGGCATTGAGGTGTCGAACACGCACGAGATGGCACCGTTGTTCGACCCGTCTTGGCATCCACTCTGGGCCATCGCAGAAGAGGCGCGCCTGCCGCTTCACTTCCACACAATCGGGCCCCGTCCACAGTACGACTTTGAGTCCCTCCCGCCGCTGCAGCGACGCCAAGCGTTCGCCGTGTTCCTCACCGGGTTTCAACTTGCAATGTCCAAGATCATCATGGAAATGATCTACGGAGGAGCGCTAGAAGCCCATCCCAACTTGAAATTGGTGATCGGCGAGAGCGGAATCGGCTGGATTCCTTACGTCTTGGAACACATGGACTTGGAATGGGAGGATCAATTCAAAGACCTCACCTTGACCATCAAGCCCTCCGCATATTGGCGGCGCCAGTGCTACGCCACCTATCAATCAGATCCGATCGGCATTCGATTGCTGGACATTTTGGGCGAAGACAATGTGATGTGGGGCAGCGACTTCCCGCATCCCGACGGCGTGTGGCCAGACTCTCGCGAGTTCATCGAACGCGAGCTCCGCGACGTGCCGGAAACCGTTCGCAGCAAAGTCATCTGCGAGAACGCGGGACGGCTCTACGGGTTCATCCAATAGGTGGCGCCATGAAGATTCGCTCCTTGGAGACGCGCCACTGCGATGCCGGCTGGCGCAACTACCACTTCGTCAAGCTCACCACGGAAGATGGCCTCGTGGGCTGGAGCGAGTACGACGAGCATCAAGGCGCCACGGGCGTGACTCAAGTGATTGAAAGGCTCGCGCCAACGATCATCGGCGAACGCGTCTTGGACAACGAACGCATCTTCGCCCGTCTCCAAGCATTGGCTCGGCAATCGATGTCTGGCGTGATGGCGATGGGGCTAGGCGCCATCGAGAACGCCGTGCTCGATGCGAAGGCTAAGCGCCTCGGCGTGCCATGTTGCGACCTGTTCGGCGGCAGGGTGCGCGATGCGATACGGGTGTACTGGTCCCACTGCGGCACTTGGCGCATCGCTCGGCCAGATTTCCACGGCCCGCCAGTGACTGACTTGGGCGGTGTAAGGGCGATGGGCGAGGAAGCGCGCGAAAAGGGTTTCACGGCGCTCAAGACGAACATCTTTGACCACAGCGGCCAACGCGCGCGGGGCTGGGCGCCTGGGTTCGGCCGCCCATACGCGCCAGAGGTCAATGTGGACCGTCACATCATCCGGCAGCTACGGGCACATCTCGACGCATTCCGAGACGGCACCGGCCCAGACATGGACATCCTCCTAGATCTCAACTACAACGCCAAGCCGGAAGGCTATCTCCGCATTCTCCGGGCACTGGCAGACTTCGACCTTTTCTGGGCGGAAATCGACACCCCGCACCCGGAAGCGCTCGCGGACGTGCGCCGCGCCAGCCCACACGCCATCAGCTCGTGCGAATCCCTCATCACGCTGACGAGCTTTTTGCCGTACTTCCAGTTGCGAGCAATGGACGTAGCCATCATCGACGCGGTGTGGAATGGTGTCTGGCAATCCCTCAAGATCGCTGCCGCAGCCGATGCGCATCAGATCAACGTCGCTCCACACAACTACTATGGACACCTCGCCACCATGATGAACGCCCACATGAGCGCGGCAATTCCCAACCTGCGCATCATGGAGACTGACATCGATCGCCTGCCTTGGGACGCCGACCTTTTCACCGTCGAACCCGACATCCGAGACGGCTATCTGCACCTCCCCAACACGCCCGGATGGGGCACCGAACCAGACGAAGCAGCGCTTGAGCGCCACCCAGCGCGCTGAGGCACGGACAGTTGGGGGCCGCGGGTGGGAGCTGCGCCGCGAACCTGTTAACGCGGCTGCTTGCGCCGCACGCGGATGGGTGGATCGCGATCCACTTCAAAAGCCCCGGCCTTCTCCAGCAGATCTGAGAGCTTGGCATGCCCGTAGGTGCGCGAGTCGAAATCCGGATTCGCGGCGCGAAGATGGCTTCCTAGGGCACTGAGTTGGATCCAGTCCTCTTCCTCCTTGCTCATGATGTCCAATACCAAAGGCACTACCTTTGATGGCGGCTGCGTGTGGCGCGTTGGCGTCGGCCCGTTCTGAATGGGGGTTCGACTGGCACCACGGGTTTCTGACGCCTCCGCCTCTTGCGGCGCGGTGTGCAAGTTCTCCAAAAGGATGAAGCGATTGCACGCTTTGCGCAGCGACTTGGGTGTGCGTTCCTCGCCAATGCCGATGACGTTTAGGCCCTGTTCTCGGATGCGGCTAGCGAGGCGCGTGAAGTCGCTGTCTGAAGACACGAGCACGAAGCCCTGTACACGCCCGGAGTGCAGAATGTCCATCGCGTCGATGACGAGCGCAATGTCCGAAGAGTTCTTGCGGCTGGTGTAGGCAGGCTGATGGTGCGGAATGATCGCGTGTTCTTGCAGCACTTGCCGCCAGCCATTCAGCGAAGGGGTGGAGAAATCCCCATAGATGCGGCGCACGGTGGCCTCGCCTAGCGTCGCGAGCTCTCCAAAGATGGCAGGGGCCCAACGTTCCGCAACGTTGTCCGCGTCGATGAGCACTGCCAAGTGCGGGTTTTCGTTTGCCACAGTCGCTCCGCTATACGTCTCGGCCATCTAGGCTAGCTGGCGCCATTGCCAAGCGGGGTCGGTCTGCGTTGCTGCGCCTGCGTCCGTGTCCCCTACCTTGGGTGAAGTCCACCCGTCTTTGCCGAAGCATCGCCGCCAATGATCGCTCACCGCAGAAGGCACTCCCGTCACTCAACCCCCGCAGCCTACCACGGCACGCCTCGCACGAGGGTTACTCGCGCTGAGGCGACGTACGAGCCAAGCGAGCCAGGCACCGCTGGCAGAGGACAGAGCGCTGGCAGAGGACAGGCACCGCTCGATATGCGGCGCGGGACAGGCACGCGCAGCTTGACCGACGCGAAGGAGGACGCGGCGCGGGACAGGCACGCGCGCTACGCGGGGACAGGCACGCTCAGCCTGACCGACGCGAAGCAGGCGAGCGCACGACAGGGAGGTGCAGTGACCGGTGCGCAGGACCGGCATGCGGCGTACGCGAGAAACGCAAGGCACGCCGCGGGACCACCGTGAGCACCAAGTGCCCTCGCCCACAGCCCGCAAACCGCGTGTGGGGGATCAGCGACCTTCTGGACATTTGGGGTCAGGCAGCCGCCTCGATCATCCTAGCGAACTCGGCGGGCGTTTTCATGCCGAGGGAGCGGTGTCGGCGTCGGTTGTTGTAGTAGTCGAGGTAGCGGGCGAGCGCCTCGTTCATGGCGGCGCAGGTGAGCTCTCCCCGGTACTGGCTCCAGCACTCGACGCGCGCGGTGCGGTTGGCGCGCTCGACGATGCCGTTGAGCTGCGGCGAGCGCGGCGGCAGCACCAGCAGCGGCAGCCCCAGCGCCCTGCACTCCTCCTCGAAGGCGGCCATGAACTCCGAGCCGCCGTCCACCTGCACGGCGCGGATGTCCAGCTTGCCGACGGCCTCGCGCAGGAACGCCCGCGCCGTGTTCGCCGTGGCGCGCGAGTAGACCTTGGCCCACTGCAGCCGCGTGCGCGGGCACACGGCGCGGAACTCCTTGCGGGTCACGCCGTCAATGTGCGTGGTCATGTGGTCGAACTGCACGCCGAAGTGCATGTCGCGCGGCTTCCACCGGCGCGCATGCGCGCCGGTGAAGTCGCGCCGCCGCTTCGCGGCGGCCCTCCCCTCGCAGAACGAGCATGGCCGCGCATGCCCGCGCTCCACCGCCCAGCGCAGGATGCGCCCTGCCGTCGCCTCGCTCAGCGCCCGCTCCGGCCAGCGCTCCGCCAAGTCCAGCGCGATCCTCGCCTTCCCCGCCCACGGCGTCTCGCGGCGGAGGCGCGCCACCCGCCTGGCATCCGCCATCGTCCACCGCCGCCCCGGATGGCTGCGCGGCCGGCTGCTGCGCGGAACCAGCCCCTTCACCCCCTCCTCGAGCAGCCGCTTCCTCCGCGCGTAGCACGTGCTCCGCCCCACCCCGAACGCCGCCAGAGCCTCCGCCAGACCCACCTCCTTCCGGATCCGGTCGATCCCCTCCAGCTCCCGCAGCCGCCGCAGCGCCTCCGCGTCGTCCGTCCCGTCCACCCGCAAATTCAGGTGGAACGCCCTGTCTTGTGCCAACATCCGCATCGTTCGGTCTCCCATGTTGTTGTCAACTCATAGGCTACCGAACCGCCGCGCCCAAGGGCTTCCTTGGGCGCGGCACTGTCCAGAAGGTGATGATCCCTTTCACCGCGTTGAATTCGTCCATCTGAACGTCGATAATCGAAGCGTGGGGCCGTAGCTCAGTCGGGAGAGCGCGACGTTCGCAATGTCGAGGCCGGGGGTTCGACTCCCCCCGGCTCCACCAGCCAAGCTCCCAAGTGCGAGCATGTTCCTACCGATGGCATAGGGAAACTCCGCCAAAGTTTGGGGCTGATGGCGGATAGGCAGTAGCGATGCGCCGCTGCACACTGCCCGACATGACTCTGCCACGCGCCCACCTCGTCGACGCCGAAATGCCGGCGTTCTACCACGTCTACACTCGCTGCGTACGGCGAGCGTGGCTCTGTGGAATGGATCCGGCAACCGGGCGCTCCTATGAACACCGCCGAGCGTGGATCGAACAGCGAATCCTGTTTCTCGCTAAGTATTTCTCCATCGAAATCTTCGCCTACGCAGTGATGAGCAACCACTATCACATCGTATTGCATGTGGATCCTGCCGAACCCCGTGGTTGGACCGACCTCGAAGTTGCCCAGCGCTGGATCTCCTTGACCAATAAGGCGGCCCACTCGCCAGACGATCTAGTCTCTGGCCGCCAAGTCCTCGCCCTCGCTGCAGACCCTGACAGGGTGTCAATTTTCCGAAAACGGCTTGGCAGCTTGTCTTGGTTCATGCGAATGCTCAATCACCCAATCGCTCTTCGCGCAAATCGGGAGGACGATTGCATTGGCCACTTTTGGGAATCGCGATTCAAGTCCGCGGCGCTCGTGGACGAGGAGGCCGTTCTCGCCTGCATGGCCTATGTCGATTTGAATCCCGTCCGCGCCAAGATCGCGAGCCATTTCAAGGACTCAACCCACACGTCCATGAAGCGGCGGATCGAAGTTGGCACTGAAGACAGCGACCCTTTGGTTCCCGTTTCGGCTAGGGCGCACACTGACGCGAAGGCCGTACCACGGCTCGCAATCAGTTTCGGCGAGTACCGACAGTTGCTCACCAGTACCGGTTTGACGCCCATCGCTCCGCCACACGCCGAGTGCTCATGGCGCGAGAGGGTGCTCTCGATGGGTCGACCTCAGCGCGCTCATGGCTCACGGGAGGAACTCGTGGCATGGTTTGCGCACCTCGGCCAAGCTCGCTTCAGAGCGGTGGCGCTACCAAAACTCTCTGCTCCAAACTGACAGATCGACCGATGCGGTCTTCTTCGGCGTAGTCGAACTTGCCTGTGTGCGCCGGGGATCGGGTAACGGACGGAGAGTACCCTGAGTGGATTTTCTGCAGCGAGAGCGCCGGCCACAAAAAGATGACCAAAGGATCAGGGAGATGTTCGTCCACTGGCGTCCACCGACGCAACACCAAATCGCTCGTTCACTTCCCGACCACAGAACTGTTGACCGAGAGCACAGCGCCGCTCCACTGGCTCTTCCGCACTGTTGTTCACTGAGCGGCGTCTCCTGACCTTCGCTCCCGTCTCCCCTCCTTTCCGTCTTCGGTGCCCCTCATCTGCGGGCAAGGCGAAGTGTCAGTCCTCGGTGCCTCTCTCGTCCAGCGATGTGTCCTATGCCTCTGCGTAGCGTGCCTGTCCCCTATGTCTATGTCCGTTCCCCTGCGTAGCGTGCCTGTCCTGCTCGAGGAGGCGGTCCTGCTCGAGGAGGCGCGGCTCCGAGAGGTGCCGGTCTTACTTCAGCTTGGGCAATGCGTTTTGCCGTTTACGCTCTCTTTCGGCCGTGCTCCTTCGATTGGTCGCATTCGCGCACCCTTTGCTCAAGCCCGCGCTTGTTGCGCAGCTGGTTGGCGTACTGCAACAGGATGAACTCCCGGCGTTCCGCGGGACACGCGGCCAAGGCGTCCTCAAATGCCCGCTCAACCCGCGGTTCAAGCCTCGCCTCACCGTCGAGCGCCAGCACCTGCGTCGGATACGTGATGAGGTTGCCGACGATGGCCGCGTCAAGGTGTGCCGCCAGACTCTCCGCATTGTCAAACTCCCCGGTCACCGGCGCGCCAAACGCAACATGGGTTCGACCTTTGAAACCGAAAATGCCCTGCGCCATGCTGGCGAGGTCCTCGCCTAGCGGCTTCTCGTACGAGCCGTCCCGCGACGTGTGGTAGAGCTCCTTCGCCTTGGTGCCGGCACAAGGGTCGAGTTCGTAGGAGACAGAGACAGGCACCAGCGATACCCGGCGCAGCCAATCGCAGAAGGAGGCACACTCGTTGCGCCAAGCGAGCAGGAACATCTTGAGCAACGCCGGCTCCGTGCGGTCAAAGCCGTCCTTGGCACGCCCGTCCCGCTGGGCAATCCACACCGAGTCACCCCCTGCCAAGGCGGCGCGGATGTATCGGGATGTTTTCGCTAGCGCCGCATACTGCGCCTTCGCACCCGTCGCGCCACGCTGCACCACGAAGCTCTTGTTGAGGCGCATGAGGTCTTGCGCGGCACCGGGCGCGAACAGATTGTCCCCCACAGCGATTTGCGAAGTGCGGTGCCCTGCCGACCACAGCGCATAGTTCATCAAGCCCGAGTCCAGGGCGATGTCTCGATGGTTGGAAACGAAGAGATGCGGCTGCGATGCGTCCAGCCGGTCGAGCCCCGTCCAACTGAAGCCCGACGTGGTGCGTCGAACGAGCCGCGCCACCCAAGAGGACAGGGCAAGCTGGAAGGCATCCACATCGTCGATCTGCCTAGCGCGCCGGCGCAGCGCAGCCCCCACCACCACCTCGGTCAATCTAGGCGCCAACCGCCACCACCGCGGCACCAGCAACGCCGCGGCCCTCTGCGCCACCGCAGGATTCGCCGCCACGCGGCGCAAGACGGGCCCCACTTCCTCGTCGCGATATGGGCGGATATCTTCAAAGCCTTCCACAACCACCTAACTTAACGCATTATTCGCGAACGAAGGACAGGCACCGCAACGCGGGACCACCGCAACCTGGGACAGGCACGTGGGCGGGTACCGGAACGCAGAAGCAGCGCTCGGCACGGAGGACAGGCACCGTGCGCTGGCATCGGGCGCTCGTTATTCGCACATGTCGCGCATGTCGCATGTAAGGACAGGCACTGGAAGGAGGCGACCTTGTCTCTCGGAGTCAAACCCTTTACGCACGGCCTGCACGACCTTGGAGCCGGAGGCTATGCTTGGTTGCAGCCTGACGGCGGGTGGGGGTGGAGCAACGCCGGCTTGATCGTCGATGGTGGTGAGGCGCTCCTCGTCGACACCCTCTTCGACGTGAGGCTGACTGGCGAGATGCTGAAGGCGATGCGCCGCGCCGAACCGCACGCCGCCGCCAACATCGAGACGCTCGTCAACACGCACGCCAACGGCGACCACTGCAATGGCAACGAGCTGGTGGCGAACGCGGAGATCATCTCCTCGACGGCAACGGCCGAAGAGTTGGCCGCGGAGTCTCCAGAGCGCTTGGCCGAGATGATGCGACGCGCCCCCGAGATGGGCGCCGCCGGCGAGTTCCTGCAACGCTGCTTCGGCGTCTTCGACTTCGAGAACATCCAGCAGACACTGCCGACGCGTACCTTTGAGGGTGAGTTGGACATCCGGTGTGGCGCCAAGGATGTCACCCTCACGCAAGTGGGCCCTTGCCACACGCGGGGCGACATCTTGGTTCACGTTCCCGCCGACAAGTTGATGTTCACCGGCGATATCCTCTTCATTGAGGGCCACCCCATCCTGTGGGTCGGGCCCGTCGGCAACTGGATCGACGCCTGCAACCTGATGCTGAACCTCGATCTGGATGCCATCGTGCCAGGCCACGGCCCCATCACCGACCACCGCGGCGTCCGAGCCATGCGGGACTATCTCGTCTATGTGCGGGACGAAGCGCGCCAACGCTTTGATGCCGGGTTGTCTCCATTCGATGCCGCGATGGACATTTCGATGGCGGACTACGACGCTTGGGGCGATGGCGAGCGCATCGTCGTCAACGTGGCGACGCTATACCGCGAGTTCGACCCGACCACGCCGGCCCCCGGGCCAGGCGAGCTGTTCTCGCTGATGGCAAGAGTCGCCAAAGAGCGACGTTGACCATGCGTGGCAGCAACCCAATCGTCATCCACTATGTGCATGACATGCGCCGCGCCAAACGGTTCTACATGGAAGTGTTTGACGTGCAACCATCGTTCGAGTCGCCGGGCTGGACAACGTTGGCCTTCGACTCCATCGAACTCGCGCTGCACATTCTGCACCCGCAATCCACAGCCGATGAGCGGCCCCTCCCCCATGCGGGGCTGAACCTGTTGGTGGACGACATCGAAGCCATGCAGCAGGACATCGAGCGGCTGGGCGGAGCGCTCACGGAACTGCGGGAGCCGGGCGGCGGAGTGCCCGTTCGCGTCGCGTCCTTCATGGATTGCGAGGGCAACGGTTTCGAGTTGCGCCAAGAGCCGTGACGCCGGGCGGAGCCGTGTGCACAGGCCCTCTGTCGCCAAGAGGCGGCCAAAGGAAGGGCTGAACGAGTGCCGAAGTGGGACACGAGTGCCGAAGCGGGACAGGCAAGATGACCAAAGGGGACAGACACCGTTCTCGGAGTTGGCAGGTGGGGCGAAGGGGCGGAAGACGCGGCGGGAGAAGTTCTACAGCCTGAGCGATCCGGGGATGGAGGGAATGCTCCACGACGTGGAGTCGGTGCGGCGTTGCTCGGACCTGAAGTCGTCGGCGCTGCCGGACGAGACGACGATCCTGGAGTCTGCTGGACAGGCACGGCCTCGGCGGGAATCTGCTGGACAGGCACGGCCTCGGCGAGGCGCTGCGGTCGGCGATCGACAGCAGCCTGACCTCGCGGGGCTTGGCTCTGCGGGAAGGCACGGAGGTGAACGCGAGTTTGGTGAGGCGCCGTCGTTGACGAAGAACCGTTCCGGGAAGCAGGGGTCCGGAGATGCGGCAGACGAGGAAGGGGAGGCAGTGGCACTTCGGGATGAAAATGCATGCGGGCGCTGACGCGGAGGCGGGGGTGGCGCACAGCTTCGCTGCGGCGCACGAATCGCACATGGCGCACAGGCACCGCCTCCTGCACGGCGGCGAGGCGCGCCTAGAGGCTATTTCGCCTGCGCGGCGCGCGCCTTAGCCCAGCGATAGTCCGCCTTGCCGGATGGGCTGCGGACGATCTCGTCGGTGAACAGGAACGCTTTCGGCAGCTTGTACCGCGCAATGTGTTTGCCACATTCGTCCAAGAGGCTGGACACGTCCGCAGCCGCACCATCGCGCAACTTGACGATCGCCACCACCTCATTGCCCCAGCGTTCCGAAGGGCGCCCCGCCACCACCGCGTCGAACACGGCCAGGTGATGTTTCAGCGCCTGCTCCACCTCCTCCGCGAATATCTTCTCGCCGCCTGAGTTGATGGTGACAGACTCGCGTCCGTGCAGCTCCAGCGTGTTGTCCGCAAGCAGCCGCACCTTGTCGCCCGGAACTGAGTAGCGCACCCCATTGATCACCGGGAACGTGGCTTTGGTTTTCGCTTCGTCGTCGAGATAGCCCAGTGGAATGTTCCCCGTACGCGCCCACCAGCCCAAGCCTTCATGCCCCGGCGCGAGCTCTCGGCTGAAATCCTCAGACAACACAGAATTGTGCGCCGACAGCTTGAAACGCCCAGTGGAGGCGCCGCGCCGTGCATTGCTCACCTGCGTGCCCTGGCCGCCAGTCTCCGACGAGCCTGCCGAATCGATGATGGATACCTCTGGCAACGCCTCGAGAAGTTCCCCCTTCACATGGGCCGTCATGATGGCGCCCCCAGTGATGATGTTCTTGAGCGAGGAGACGTCCCTTGCGCCACGCGCCAACTCGTCCACCAAGGGGCGAGCGAACGCGTCGCCAACCAACAACAAGTTGTTGACGCGCTCCCGCTCCACAACATCCAGGACATCCGCCGCATCAAAGCGGCGCACTTCGTCCTGAATCACAACAGTGCCGCCAGTGTTAAGCGCTTGAAACGCCACCCAATGACCAGCGCCATGCATGAACGGCGGCGCCGGCAGGTGGCGCCGATGCGCGGCTTGGGCACGAGCAACGTACTCGGGCAAACTCGTTAGCACTGTGCCGTCGGTGCGCCGCGCACCCAACGACGCGACCAAGATGTCCGCATGGCGCCAAAGCACGCCCTTTGGCATGCCTGTGGTGCCACCGGTGTAGAGCATGTACAAATCATCAGGATGCCACTCCAGCTCCGGCCGCTCCGGGGAAGCGTTTACCAACGCTTCCTCAAAGTCCATTGCTCCGGCGAGCAATGGCGTCTCGTCGTCTGGCACCTGCAGCAGCACTTCCAGCGTCGGGACACGGCGGCGAACCTGTTCGACGTGATCAGCAAGGGAACTGTGATAAACCAAGCCACGCGAGCGAGCGTTGTTCAGCAGGTAGATGAGCTCTTCGTCAACGTAGCGATAGTTCACATTGAACGGCGCAACCCGCGCCTTGTAGGCGCCGAGCATCGCCTCCAGATACTCATTGCCGTTGTACAGGTAAAGCCCGATGTGGTCTTGGCCACTCTCCCAGTCTTCAAGGTGTTCCCGTTCACGATGGCAGCCGAAGCCGGCGCCGACAAGGAAGTTGGCGAAACGACGCGAGCGCTCGGTGAGGTCCGCGTAGGTGAACCGCCGGCGCCGGAAGACAATGGCTTCACGCTCCGGCAACGCAGCGGCAATCGCTTCGCTAACCGTCGCTAAGTTGAAATGCACAACATCTCCCCGTCGCTGCCCCGCTGCTAGCCACGACGCAAAAAAGGTACTTTACCATGTCGGACTCGAAACGATGCGGCTACGGCGTCGTGGCCGTGCTTGACCACCTCCACCGCCACACTTTCAGCGTTTCCAGCCACTTCCACTTACGCGGCCGTTGCGGCGTGAGCGAGCCTTCGTGCTCCCATGCCGGGGTTGGAAAGGTGCTCAAACGGATGCAGCCCTGACGCAGCACCTCCAGTTCAACTCGGAAGAGCAAATAGTTGTCGGGTGGCGCCGGGCCGGCGCGGGAGACCAAAGCCAAGAGGTGCGGAAAATCCACATAACGGAACAACCGGTACGTCTTTTGCAGAGGCCGCCAAAAGTCCGGATCCGGTTCGTCGGAAGCGAGGAACAAGGTGGCGCCGTCGGCCACGCCTCGCTCACGAAGACAGCGTTCAATGTGCGCCGGCTCCGTTATCCACTCAGGGTACTCTCCGGCCGTTACCCGATCCCCCCGCCGCACATGCACGCCGACGAACTGCCCGCCGCCCACGGATTGAAGGTGCCTCACCACAGGGCGAGCGAGCGCGGCGGCCCGCGCCGACGCTCGTAGATCGACCTTGGCCGCTGGCCAAGCATCCATCGGCAGCACTCTCGTGAACCGGGGATCAAAAAGGCGTCGCACCACGAGCGGAAAGTCCCTCGCCTTTTCCGGGATGGCCTCCCTTCCCCGAACATGCACCGTCTCCACGGCGTCCTGTGAAGGGGCATCACCAATGGGCAACGGCCATCGATGCCCATGAGCATCGGTCAAGCTGCTCGCGGCAAGATCGAAGTAATGCTCCCAGCGCCAATCGAGACGAATGCCGAAGTTGTACTCCGGCATCAGTCCTAGCGACGGAAGAACGGCCAATCTACCCGTGGCGTGCGCTTCAAGAAGCAAACAGCGCAGGTTCGACGCCTGATGCAACAGCCCGACGACGACCGGCCGGGGTGTCTCGTACTTCAAGAAGCGCAGAGGCTGCGGCATCCCCGCATTATACGGGGGCGACGCGGGCGCCTATACGGGCGACTTCGAGGCACCCCGAAGATCCCGCGCCGTCAACCGACTTCGTCAAGGGGACAGGCACCGCCGCTCGGCCCCACGACGGGACGGCAAGCCGCGGACGGGGACAGGCACCGCAGCCCGAACAAGGCTGCTTGTGGGACAGGCACCGCGCACCGCCCGCTAAGCCCGCCATCGCCCCTACAGACCAGCCACGGGACCAAGACGCGCCACAGGATAGGCACCAAGGGCACTGGCCAAGGGACAGGCACCGTCCGTCCAGCGGGACAGGCACGCCAACGCGCGCTCGCCCAGAGGACCGCTCGCCCTCGCCCAGAGGACAGGCAGGTCAAAAGCAACGCCGTTACCGCCGCCCAGAGGACAGGCAAGCGCCTTCAACGGGACAGGCACCGCCGCTCGACCCCGCGACGGGACGGCACGCCGCGGGGACAGGCATGCCGACGGGGACAGGCACCGCAGCCCGACCGGCACTGCAGCCCCCGCCGCGGGAACAGGCACCGCAGCCCGACCAAGCACCGCAGTCTTCCTACCACCCGCATTGACTCCGCCCAGCACCACCCGCCACCATTGGCGGCACTTACTCAGGAATCCGCGCATGCCCCGCACCGTCCTCGTCATCGGCGGCACTGGCCCCACAGGCATCCCCTTGGTCAACCGCTTCCTTGGCGCCGGCGATGCGGTCACAATCTTCCACTCAGGCCGGCATCCGGCAGAGTTCGCGGCACCGGCGGAACGCATCCTCGGCGATGCCCGCGATGCCGCAGACATAGGCGAAAAGCTAGGCTCACGCGAGTGGGACATCGCGGTTTGCATGTATGGCCGGTTGCGGGCGCAAGCCCGCACGCTCGCTGGAAGAACCGCACGCTTGGTCGGCATCACCGGGCAGCCCGTTTACCGCGGCGTCGCTCTACCCACCCCGGAGAGCCAAGTGCCCCTGCCGGTGCCAGAGTCCGCGCCGCGCCAATACGACGCTGCGGGCTATACCGGCAAGGTCGCGCAAGGCGAAGACCAGCTCTTCGAGCAGCATGCGCAGGGGGACTTCGAGGCGGTCGTGGTGCGCTATCCCGGTGTCTTCGGGCCGGGCGCGCCGATGAACCACGAGTGGGCCGTTGTGAAGCGAATTCTGGATCAACGCCCATTCATGATCTTGCCCCACGACGGCGTCACCTACTTCCAGCGCGGCTATGCGGAGAACCTTGCCCAGCTGGTGTTTCTCGCCGCCACGCATGCGCAAGCCGCCGGCGAAGCGTTCAACGCAGGCGACGAACAGGTGCTGAGCTGCCGCGCCGTCGCTGAAACCATCAGCGCCGCACTTGGCGCGGACATGGAACTGGTCGGCATTCCCGCCCAGTTCTGCCCTGGCGTCTTCCCGCTGGCGGAGAAATCCAGCGTCATCCTCGACGGCGCCAAGGCACGGGCGCTCCTAGGGCATCGAGACGTAGTTGACGTTCACGAAGCCACCCGCCTAACGGCCCTTCATTTGAAGGATAATCCGCCGCACTCGGCAGACCTCTATCCCGCCGGCACAGGCAAGTTCGACTACGCCGAAGAAGACCGCATCGTCGCCCGCTGGCGAGCTGCCACCGCAATGATGATGGGAGACCGTTGACCACCCCAAGGAGAGATCGATGACGCTGAAGATTTACGGCCCCGCGCAAACCCGCTCATTCCGCACGCTCTGGATGGTGCGCGAACTGGGGCTGGACTTCACCCAAGAGCCGGGCATGGACACGCAGGGAACGCCGTCGAAAGGTTTGCTAGAGGCGAACCCCATGGCGCAGGTCCCAGCCATTGACGACGACGGCTTCAAGCTGTCCGAGTCCATGGCCATCAACCTTTACTTGGCCCGCAAGCACGGTTTGCTCGCTCCGACGACGCTGGAGGACGAAGCCCAAACGTTGCGCTGGAGCTTTTGGGCGATGACGGCTGTCGAACCCGGCCTGCTGGCAGCCCTCAAGAGCGCCCTCGGCATCCTAGGCGTGACGAAGGACATGGATGCGGCCAAGGCCGCATTGGCCGAGATGGCCCGCCCCTTCAATGTGCTGAACATGGCGCTTGACCAGCGCGACTACCTGCTCGGCGGCGAGTTCACGGTGGCAGACCTCAATGTCGCCTCGGTGTTGAGCTGGACGCGGCTCGCCGGCGCCGACCTCTCGGATTACCCGAATGTTGAGGCGTGGCTGGGGCGCTGTTTGACCCGTCCGGCCGCGGTCGCAGCGCAAGGCGGCTGACGAGCGTTCGTCCAAGCCGCTGCCACAGAGATGAAGCTGCGCGAGCCTAGGCCAATGCCAATGAAGGCGTCCACGATGCCCCGACTTGGCCTTTGCCCGCACTCAGCGCACCGATTGTAAAGGGCCGCGTGGCACCGACCGCACTCGCGCCACGATGACCAAACATCACTGACTAGGAGGACATTTCATGGAAGCTGTTTGGAACGGCGTGGTGCTCGCCGCAAGCGTCGACACGGTGGTGGTGGAGGGCAATCACTACTTCCCAGCCACGTCGCTGAACACGGCCCACCTCGAACCAAGCGAAACAACGTCCTTTTGCCCTTGGAAGGGCACAGCGAGCTACTACGACGTCAGCGTCAACGGCCAAGTGAACAAAGATGCGGCGTGGACCTACCCCACCCCCAAAGAAGCAGCGCAACAGATCGCCGGCCGCGTCGCATTCTGGCACGGAGTGGAAGTGTCCTGACGTTGGCCACACAAGCGCGGGTACTCCACGGGTGGGATGGCGCAAGGGGGCAACCCTCCAGTTGGCGTCAGAGCTTGGCCGCCACGCCCCCATCCACGTTGATGATCTCGCCAGTCAGGAAGCGCGCAGCCCCCGAAGCCAGAAACAGCACTAAGTTCGCCACATCGTCTGGGCGGCCCGGCCCTTTCAGGATCTGCGCGAACTCGAACATCTTCTCGAACACATGGCGGCCACCTTCCCGGTCGCCGACGCCGCCAACTGTTGCGCCGGGGGTGAGAATCTGGCCCGGTCGCACGCAGTTGACGCGGATGTTGTGCCGCCCGCCGACGCCGGCCATGTAGCGCGTCAGCGCATCGACGCCAGCCTTGGCCGCGTAGTAAGAGGCAGACGTGGTGCCGAACTCGTCCTGCATTCGCGGGCTGAAGCCCCGCTGCGCGGCGAGCGATGACATGTTCACCACTGCGCCACCCCCAGCCGCCACGAGATGCGGCCACACGGCGCGGCTCACGAGGAAGGTGCCGGTGAGGTTGACGGACACCACGCGCTGCCACTCCTCCGTGGGCTCGTTCGGAAACTGCGCCCCGCTGCCGCCCCCCGCGTTGTTGAACAGGATGTCGATGCGGCCATAGGCCTCGACGGCCTGCGACACGGCGCGCGTCACCGCGTCCGCATCGGCCACATCGCAGGGAATGAAGGTCGCTTCGCCGCCCGCTTGGCGGATGGCCGCCACCACCGCCGCCCCTTCCGCTTCCCGACGCGCCATCGCCACCACCCGCGCGCCATCTCGAGCGAACATCTCGGCGGTCGCCGCGCCGATGCCGCTGTTGCCGCCGGTGACGACGGCCACCTTGCCCTCGAATCTCGCTGTCATGTTGCGCTAGCTCCCTTTCGCCTAAGTGGTTGTGGTGGCGCCGCCATCGCATGGCACGACGACGCCGGTGAGGTAAGACCCCGCTCGCGAGGCGAAGAACACCGTGAGGCCCGCCACGTCGTGCATCGCCCCCCAACGCCGCATCGGGAACTGCTCACGCACCTGCTTTTCCATCTCCTCCGTAGCATACATTGGCGCCGTCATCTTGGACTTGAACGGCCCCGGTGCGATGACGTTCACGTTGATGCAATCATCCATCAGGTCTCGAGCGAGCTGGGCGCTGAGCTGATTGAGGCCGGCCTTTGCCGCAACGTAGGAGTAGTTGGCGAGGCCGCTGGGACGAAGCCCATTGACCGACGAGACGTTCACGATGACAGCGCGCCGTTCTGGGCTCGCCGCGGCGCGCAGCATCGGCAGCAGGCGCTGAATGAGGAAGAACGGCCCCTTCACGTCCAAATCCATCACGCGGTCCCAACCCTTCTCTGGGAACTCATCCAAGGGCTGATTCCAAGTGAGACCAGCGTTGTTCACCAGCAAGTCCAAGCGCGGCTCGCGGGCGGCGATGGCGTCGGCCAATGCGTTGCAGCCATCCATCGAGCTCAAATCCGCGACGATCGCCTCGCAATCGCCATGTTCCTTAAGCGCCGCTTCCGCAGCCGCGCAGGCGTCCGGCTTGCGGGACGCCACATAAACGCGGGCGCCGCAGCGCACGAGCCCCTCCGCGATCATCAGGCCGATGCCGCGGGTGCCCCCCGTGACAAGGGCGACCTTGCCGCGCACCCCGAATAGGTGCTCATAGAACGATTCCGCCACCTGCTGCGCTCCTTGCGTGCTGGGGAGTACCGACATGTTATCCCGATGGCAGCACGGCACGGCCAAGGCGGCGGGTAGCGCGTGGCCGCTCCGCCCATGGAAACGATGAGTACACGCCCGCTCGCCCGCTTCGGCCACCGCCTTCGGCGGGAAAGGCGCAAGCGCTTGTAACGCTTTGGCCTTCTTGTCGCCTACGAAGCCGCCTAGCCTCAGTGCCATATGCAGTGAACTGGCTCGCGATTCAGACAATTGGCCCAGAAAGCTGATACATTCTCGGCGAACCGATGCCTCTGGAGGAAAATTGCACCACATCGCCATATTGGCCGCCACTCTCCTGACGCTGCCACTAACCGCTTTTGCTCAGGACGACAAGGTCGTCCCGCAGGTCTTCGGGTCGCAAAATCCCAACCTCCCCGAATTCATTCGCTATGCAGAGACGGTGCGGGTCGGCGACATGCTCTACTTCTCCGGCGTGACTGGAACGCCGGTGGAGCGCGATGCCGACGACGAAGCGTTGACCGCCAACTTCGTCAGCATCTTTGAAGAGGTCAAGGCGAGGCTTGCGCGGGCCGGCGCAACGTTCGACAACGTGGTCACCATCGAGACGTTTCGTCTGGACTACGCCAAGAACTTCGCGCTCTTCAACGAAGTGAAGAACCGGTACGTCAAGGCGCCCTATCCGACCTGGACCGACGTCGGCATCAGCTCGTTGCCGCCTGGGGCCGTCGCCGAGTTAGTGGTCACGGCGTGGCTGGGCGGCACACGACAGGAAGCCACCGAGTAGGGCGGCCCTCTGCCGGATAGAATCATGTACCTGCGGGCTCTGCGGGACAGGCGCTTCGTCGCCGCCCGCCCAGAGGATGGGCATCACCAACTTGCGGGCGCCGCCTGCCGGCGGGACAGTCGCGCCGCAAAGGGGACAGGCAGGCCAAGCCTGCCCCCCCAACCCGACGGCGGCCGCCCCACGCTGCCCACAACCTCAATGCCAGCAACTACCGACGCCGAACGTCCGGCGCTTTGACGGCAAACCGAATCCAGCTACTCTGCTTGGCAGGCAAAGGAGGCAGCGATGGCGAAGCTTGACGGCAGGGTGGCGTTGGTGACGGGCGCTGCGAGCGGCATCGGGCGCGCCAGTGCGCTCCGCCTCGCCGCCCAAGGCGCCGGAGTGATGTGCGCGGACGCAAATCTCGACGGCGCGAGAGAAACCGCCTCGCTCATCACGGCTGGTGGCGTCAACGCGGCCGCGGCGATGCATCTCGACGTCGTAGACCGCGATGCGGTGCAAGGCGCACTCGGGCACACGGTGAACGAGTTGGGCAGCCTCGACGCCATCTTCAACAATGCCGGCATCGCGGGTTTTGAACACGGCTGGGACAAGACCATCGCCGTCAATCTCACCGGCGTCTACAATGGCCTCGTGGAGGGTGCGCCATTCTTGGCGAAGCGCGGCGGCGGCGTCATTGTCAACACGGCATCCGTCGCCGGGTTGGTGGGGTTGGTCGGGCCAGATGCTGGCGAAATCGACGTGACGGCCGGCGTCGGCGCGTACGTCGCCTCAAAGCATGGCGTATCGGGCCTCACTCGGCAGTATGCGCTGGCCTTTGCCAAGCGAGGCGTGCGGGTGAACGCCGTGGCGCCCGGCTACATCGAAACGCCGATGATCGCTGGAGTGAGCGGGACGCCGGCGCTTAAGGAATACATGCAGTCCCTGCATCCATTGGGGCGCTTAGGCCAGCCGGAGGAGGTCGCCGCGGCGGTCGCGTTCTTGATGAGCGACGACGCGAGTTTCATCACCGGCGTGGTGCTGCCGGTGGATGGAGGCTACACCGCGCGCTAAGGGCCGCGCCGGCACCAGCCACATCAACGCCGTGTTCGAGGTATGCCGGCGCTTTACATGGCGGCTTGGGATTCAGAGCGCTGGCGATGCTTGTCGAGCAAGGCAACGCGGCCCACACACACGGAGGCCTAAGGCATCGCGCGGCGGCCATGCAGACCTGATGAGCGTGGATTGTTCACGCCACCATCCGGCACCGTGCGCCGCTCCTCGAGGGCCGAACGCCGACAGCGCTCCTAGCGAAGCGCCAAGCGGTTCGCGTGCCGGCGTTTTAAGCGCGCGTCCCCGAGAACGACGCGTTGCCGAAGCCGCCGAGCTTCACGTTGCCAGAAATCTCGTCACCAGCGACGGTGGCCGTGAACTCCAACGTAATCGGCATCGGGTTGGTGATGTCCGCCTTCCAAGACAGCGAATCGCCATCGGCCACGCCATCCTTGATCTCCACCGAGCCTTGCGCCCCGTCCAGCTTGCCCGTCAAGGTGGAACCATCCGTGGCAAGGGTCAGCGTGCCCTCTTGGGCACCCATTGGCGTGTTCATGGTGGTCTTCCACGTTCCGTCCGCGCTGCTCATGCGATCTCCTCCCCATCCGGCTACAGTAGCGCCACCTAAGTGACCATGCCGCGAGTATGACAGACCGTGCGGCGGGTTGCACAACGGCACCTTGGGGACAGACCGCCGCATGAACCTGAAATGGCCGCTCTTGGCGCTGGCGATGCTGACGCTCTTGATCGTGGATTGGGCGCTCGACGGCCTCGGCCCAAGGTTCGTCTTCGGCACCGGCACCCTCGTTGTGCAGACGGCCCCGCCCGGCGCTGCCATCAAAGTGAGCGGCGTCGCCCTAGGCGCAGCGCCGCTCGATGCGGCCATTCGCCCGGGAGCGGCGGTGGTCGAGGCGCACCATCCATATCATCCGCCCGCCACGCAGCGCCTCACCATCACACGCGGCGAGCGCCGCATCGTCTCGTTCGCCCTTGAACCGGCCTTCGGGCAGCTTGAGATCGTCACGAATCCGCGCGGCGCCGTGGTCACCATCAACGGCGAGGGACTGCCTCAGCAGAGCCCCGTCACCCTTGAGGGGATGGCGACGGGCCGCCACCAAGTGGAAGTGTCGATGCACGGTCGCCACCCGGTGTCGGAATGGGTGGAAGTGTTCCCGAACCGCAAGACCAGCAAGACGTTTGAGCTGGAGCGCGCCCCGATGGGCCAGTTGTCTTTGCAGCTGACGCCGCCCCATGCATCCGTGGAGCTCGTGGACGCGGACGTGGGCTGGCGCCCAGGGGAAGACCTGCCCGCCGGCATCTATCGCCTGCGCGTTAGTGCAGCGGGGTTCGAGACGCGGGAGGCCACGGTCCGCGTGGCGCAGGGGCGCAATCTCGCCCAGGTGACGCTACCACGCATCTATGGGGCGCTGCGGCTAGACATCCAACCGCCGAGCGCCGATGTGCAGGTGACCTTCCAAGCCGCGGACGGAAGCCGCACCGTGCCCTACGAGGCCGGCATGCAGTTGCCAAGCGGCGGGTTTTCCGTGCGCGCCACGGCGATGGGCCATCGAAACCTTCGCCGCAGCCTCACCATGACCAGCGCCGGCGTCCGTCTGCGGTTAGCCATGCAGCGCTACGACATCGCCCCGGGGCGTCAGTTCAGCGACGCGCTGAAGTCCGGCGGGGAGGGTCCGCTCCTCGTCGTGGTCGGCCCCGGCACCTTCCGCATGGGATCCTCCCAAGGCGCGTCCAACGAAAGCCCCGAGCGCGAGGTGCGAGTGACGCAGCCTTTCGCCATCGGCGTCTTTGAAGTGACGCAAGCGGACTTCTCCCGCCACCAGACATGGCCCGGCGAACCGGATGAGCCGGCGGTCGGCCTCACCCTGCGAGACTTGACGGGTTATCTGGCCTTTCTTTCCCGCGAAACCGGGTACGGCTATCGCCTGCCCAGCGAAGCCGAGTGGGAGTACGCCGCCCGCGCCGGTGGCGAGGAACGATTCATGCTTGGCGCAGCGGACGATGCCTGCGCCTATGGAAACATCCGCGATCTCACCATGCAGGAACGCTATCGCGACTACGACGTCACCCCCTGCGCCGATGGCTTTGCCGGGCTGGCGCCGGTGGGCCGGTTCGCCGCCAATGCCTTTGGCCTGCACGACGTGCTCGGCAACGCGGAGGAATGGGTGGCGGACTGCTGGCATTCCTCCTTTGCCGGCGCCCCGCGACACGCGGGCGTGTGGAGCGATGGTTGCGACTTCACGGGGCGCGTCGCACGTGGCACCGCCTTCGATTCGCCACCGACGGACTTGCGCATCACCTTCCGCAACGTGGGCAACAGCCCGTCGGATTCACGGGGCTTTCGCGTCACGCGGGAACTCTAGCGGCGCGGCGCTGGTGGCGCGCCACCACGGAATGACAGCGCCCGCGAACTTCCGCCACGCAACAGCCGCATCTGTTGCACAGGACAGGCACCAGTGCATGGCTCGCCTCGTTCACTACAGCGTTCGCCACGGGACAAGCGTTCGCCACGGGACAGGCACCACTCCACCATCGGGCACCACTGTGGGGGACAGCGTTCGCCACGGGACAGGCACCATCGCCGCCCCACATTCGCCACGGGACAGGCAATCGAGCCAGCAGCCCGCGAGCCACCAATCGGGGACAGGCACCCAGCCACCGGAACCGACCAGCAAGGAGACATCGGAACGGGACGAGACATCGGAACGGGACAGGCACCTTCTCCGAATCCGACACGAGACAGCCACCGCGAACCCGACACGGGACAGAACCCGACACGGGACAGGCACCGAAACGGAACAAGGCACCGAAACGGAACAGGCACTGTCACCGGTTAGGGACAGGCGCCATCACCACGGTTAGGGACAGGCACCATCACCACGACCACGCCATTGCCGCCCGTTCGGAGCACGCACAGGACAGGCACCTTCTGCGGGGCGGCACCTTCTCCGGGACAGGCACCATCACCGCCCTCCGGGACAGGCATCATCGGCCCCGCTTGACGTTCCCTAGCCGCGCATCCATCGTCGGCCCATCAAGATCACCGTTGACCCGGAGAACGCGATGCCCCGCTCCCACGAGGTGACGAATCAGCCGCCCCCGCTCATCGACTACAACGTCTATCGTCAAGATGCGGCGCTGCGTACAGCCGTCGCCCACGGCGGCGCGACTTGGGCGGAGGACTTGCTTGTCGAATATGGCGCTCTAGCCGGTTCCGCCGAGGCGATTCAGCTCGGCTTCCAAGCCAACGAGAACCGCCCGACGCTCAAGACCCACGACGCCTACGGCCATCGCATCGATTTCGTGGACTACCACCCCGCCTACCATCGCCTGATGGAACACGCCATCGGGCGCGGCATCCACGCCCTGCCGTGGACGGAACCCTCCCCCGGCGCCCACATCGCCCGCGCCGCCTTGGAGTACATGCAGCATCAGCTGGAGTCTGGCCACGGTTGCCCCACCACGATGACCTTCGCCGCCATCCCCACCCTGCGCTTGGCCCCGGCGCTGGCCGAAACGTGGTTGCCGAAGGTGACGGCGCGGCATTACGACCCAGCGGATGCACCCATCGAACAGAAGGCCGGGCTGACGCTCGGCATGGCGATGACAGAAAAGCAGGGCGGCTCGGATGTGCGGGCCAACTCCACCCGCGCCGAGCCAGTCGGCGCACCCGATGAGTACCGGCTAACGGGCCACAAATACTTCGTTTCCGCGCCGATGTCCGATGGCTTCGTCACGCTGGCCCAAGCGCCGGGCGGCATCACCTGCTTCCTCATGCCTCGCTGGCGACCGGATGGCGACCGCAACGGCTTCGAGATGCAGCGCTTGAAACACAAGCTCGGCAACGTGTCGAACGCTTCAGCCGAAGTGGAACTTTACGACGCCTACGCCCAACGCATCGGCGATGAGGGCCGGGGCATCGCCAACATCATCCAAATGGTGGCGCTGACGCGGTTCGATTGCATGATCGGCTCCGCCGCGCTCCTGCGTCAGGCAACCACGCAGGCGCTGCATCACTGCCGACACCGGATGGCCTTTGGGCGCCCACTCGCCGAACAGCCGGTGATGCGCGGCGTGTTGCTGGACCTCGTCGTGGAAAGCGAGGCAGCCCTCGCGCTGGGCATGTGCGTGGCCCGCGCTCTTGATGCCGGTGAAGATGCCGCCACCCGCATCCTGACGCCTGTGGGCAAGTACTACCTCTGCAAACGCACGCCGGGCATGGTGTTCGAGGCAATGGAGTGCGTCGGCGGCAGCGGCTTCATGGAGGATCGGATGCTGGCTCGGCTGTACCGCGAGGCACCCGTCAACGCCATCTGGGAAGGCAGCGGCAATGTGCAATGCCTAGACACACTGCGCGCCTTCGCGCGTTGGCCGGAGACGGTGGACTGGGTGCTCGACGAACTGCGCGCCGCGGCTACCTTGGACAAGCGCCTAGACCGGGAGGCCCGCGCCATCGAAAAGCGCATCGCCAATCCAGACGCTGCGCTGGAACGCGAGGCGCGCGGCTGGGTTGAGCGCATCGCCATCGCCTTGCAGGCAAGCGTCCTGCTGCGCTTCGGCGCGCCGCTCACCGCAGAGGCGTTCTGCCAACTGCGCTTGGGCACCGAACGCCGAGCCTTGCTCCCCGGCGCCGGTGGCTGCGACGAGCGCTTCGCGGAGGTGTTGGAGCGGGCCTTCTAGGGAAGGTCTGAACAGTACGCCGATCGGTCGCTGATGGTCGGCGAAGGCGGCTTCGCCAGCGCCTTGGGCGCGGAACCGCCGCGAAATCAGCGGACGGCTGCTTCCGGGAGTGAGCGCCTTCACGCCTCCCGCCTTGAAGCGCCCCAGCCAGTCGTAGTAGATGCTGCGGGCCACGCCCGACAAGGCCAGCGACGCCGCCAGCGTCAGCCCGTGCTCCCGCCGCGCCCGATCCACTTGACGCAGCAACCCGAAGCGACGCAACGCCTCCGGGTCGCCCGTCAAATCCACCCGGACGCCTCGGCTGTGCGAAGATGTGGGGTACAATTGCAGCTTTGGTTCTACTGAATGGAGATCTATCTGATGTCTCTGTGCCCCCCCCCCCCCCCCCCCGGAGGAGGAAGAGGAAACAGTGGACCAGCAACCCTTGAGGACAACAGACCAGCGAACCTCCGCGCCGCGGGCCGGGGGTGAAACTGGATTAGCCGCCAACTCAAAGAAGGCTTGGCGAAAGCCTAGGGTTAAGCGCATCTTGGAAGGTGTGGTGGACGTTGCAAGCGGCGGCTCCTCAGGCCCTGGAGCAGAGTCTTCCACCTATACTCATATCTCTTGAGTCGCCGGTAGGGAGGAAATCAACACTGGCGGCCGCGCCCATGCCTAGCTGTTTGGTGACGGCCGCCACCGAAACGTTCGTGCCGGGGGCGGTGGTGGCCCTCGGCACCTTCCTGCGGCACCATCCGCACTTCGATGGCGACTTCGTTGTCGTTCATGACGGGCTGTCCGCACCAGCCATTGCCCACTTGATCGACGTTTGCCCGCAACTGCGCTTCGAACGCGTAGCGCCGGAACTGCGGCGGCGCCTAGCTGCGTTGAGCGCGGCGCATCCACACTTCGCCCCTCGGCTGGGGCAATTCTACTCCCTTGAGGCCTTTCGGATGCAGGGCTACCGCAAAGTGCTCTACTACGATAGCGACGTGCTGTTTCGGGCGCCGATAGACGAGTTGTTCGATTCACCGGCCACCCTCTTGTGCTGTGGCGACGACGTTCACCTGCGTGGTTGGCGCCGGGACTGGGCGACCTATGCGCCGACGCGCGCCAGCGGGCTTGAACGCACCTTCGGCGCCGGCTTTCTGCTCATCGACAAGCAACTCGTCGAGGAGGGCGGCTACGATGCCTTGCTGGAATGGGTGGCGCCTGAGACTTGGCGCGGCACGGCAACTACGCACACCGACCAGCTAGTGCTGAACAAGTGCTTTGCCGGGCGCCAAACGCTGGCCAGCTGGACTTACGACTTCGTGCTGTCGCAGGCCGAGGGCATTCGGATGCGCGACAGCGTGGACGCCGCCACGGCCAAGGTGCTGCACTTCGCCGGGCCAGTGAAGCCTTGGATGCCAGCCGAGCTGCTGCGTTGGACATCGGGAGATCCCAAGTTCAAGCCGACACGAGCATTCCGGGACTGGTGGAATGCCTACATCGACTGCCTTGCCGCCGCCCATGTGCGTAGCGTCCAGGTCAAACTGGGTCAGCCATGACGAAGCACGCCGCCGCCGAGAGCCGCATCCCGGCTGCCAACCTCGACCTAGCCCGGTTGATTGCCGCGCATGTGTTCGTCGTATGCCCCAACAACAGCGGCTCGTCGTTTCTCGCCGCCGCGCTGGAAGCTTGCCCAGCCTCGTGGCGACTGCCTCGGGAGGGCCATCGGGTTCAGGGTTACGTCGGCCCGGTGCCTTGGCGAATGCGGCAACCGGATGGCCCGCCGCCCGACTTGCTTTGGGCCGCCAGACCGGAGTGGGTCGAGCAGTTTACAGACCGGCGCCTTCACAACTGGCCGCTCACCCGCAAGGCTTGGTACTTCCACGCCTACGCCCACAACCCGAAAGCGTGCGTATTCGTCACCAAGTCGCCGCCGCATGTGCTGCAAGTGGCGCAACTGCGGCGGCACTTCGCCAAGGCAAGATTCCTGTTCATGGTGCGCAACCCCTACGCGGTTTGCGAAGGCATCTGCCGACGCTACCGCACACGGCTGTTCAACCTTTACGAGCGTGGTTTTACCCGTCCAGGCAGGGACCTGGAGCTTATGGCCGCAAGGCATGTGGTCGCTTGCATGGCGTGGCAGCGGCACAACGTTAAGGAGCACCGGGGAAGCGCCCTGTTCTTCACCTACGAGACGATGTGCGCGTCGCCGCTGCGGGTTATGCGCCAAATTCGCGACTTGGTTCCGGAGTTGGCCGACGTGGACCTGCACCAACGGCTGGCGGTGAAGGACTATGATGAGCGGCTTGTGGACATGAACCCACGCCAAATCGCCAACCTCGGCAGCGATCAGATCACCACGTTCAACCGGGTGTTTCGGGAACACCGGGAGGAACTGCGCTACTTCGGCTATGCTCTCCTTGACGAGGGCTAAGGGCTGCGCGGAGCACCTAGCCGCGACATCTAGAAGTCCAAGAATTGCAGGGCAACCCGAACTGGCGCCATCTGCGTCCGCACACGGAAGGGATCCGCGTGAAGGCGCTGCAGGAGACGGGGCATGTCGATGTAGCCGGCCCGTGCTGGTGGATGCGCCCGCTGCTCCAGCATCCGCCGCACCACCGGCAGCGCATGGGCGAAAGCCTGTTTCAAGGCTTGGAATCGGGCTGGGTCCTCCTTATCGTCGTGCCGACGGATTTGCGGCGGCAGCAACGGCGCCAATGCGTGGCGCATCAGCCAACGCTTGCTTCTGCCGCGCTGGAATTGCTCGAGTGGCAGGCCAAGTGCGAATTCCAACAACCGGCGGTCCAACAGCGGATAGCAGTAATCGATGCCTCGTCGTGCGCCGCTAGCGGCCCAGCCCTCCATGCGCTCCGCCAGATGGCCCGTTTGCAGCAGCCAAAGTTGAGTGCGGCGCATGCCTATGAAGCGTTGTGCAGGCTGGGCCAAGGGCTTCGTCCGCCGGGCGAACGCCGCATCCACCAGCCAACGGCGATGTGGTGGTTCCTCGCCACGCAAGAGCCGACGGAGCCTGTCCGGCAGGTCGGGACGCGCCAGCCGCAAGAGGACGTCGGCTAGGAACTCCAGGGCAGTCTCGTCGGCCCCGCGGTTCGCCAGCAGCCGCCGCCAGCGCCCACTCAGCAGCAACTGGGCGTTGCCGCCGCGGCCGTCGAAGGACAGGCCTTCGTCTCCGCCCCAGCCGGAAAGCAGCACCGTTACACCTTGCGCCGCCGCACGACGCTGCACTACCTCTTCGTTCAAGTGGACGTGTACGCCGGGAAACGCAGCATCGCGGGACAGCACGGCAACCAAGTCGTTGGTGCTCGCCGCACAGTGAGACACCTGCAGCCGCTCCTGTTCGCAGACCGCCTGCACGAAACGGTATTCCAACCCCTGGACTGCGCCAATGGACGTTCGCCCTGCATCCGGCAGCCAGCTAAAGGCAAGCGGCGGCGCTTGACCCTGAACCGCAAGTTCGCGCGCCGCCAGCACAGTGACACTGGAGGAGTCCAAGCCGCCGCTTAGATGCGTTCCGACGTGGCCGGCGGTGGGCAGCCGCGCCTTCACCGCTTCGCGGTAGAGATGCCGAAATTCTTCGGCGTAGTCGTCGTCTGACGCCGGCGCGGCCTTTGGCGTTTGCTCCGGGCGCCAGTGACGCTGCAGCTTCGCGCCGACGCGTGAACCGCAGGTCACTGCCAAGGCGTGGCCCGGCGGCAGCTTGCGCACGGCATTGAAAAACGTGTGCGTTCCGCTCGTCAGGCTGACGTGCGTTAACCAAGCCGCTATAGTGGCGTCGTTCAGTTCGTTGCTGACGAACGGCGCGGCAAGAACGGCCTCCACGGCGCTGGCGAAGACGAACCGGATAGGTGTTAGGGCGTAGTAAAGGGGCCTGACGCCGACCGGATCCCGGGCGCAGAACAGGGTGCGCCGCCTCGCGTCCCACACCGCGAACGCATAGTCGCCCAGCATCTGGGTTGGGCATTCCTCCCGCCAGCGCAGCCACGCCTTCCCGATGAGTTCGCTGTTGGTGTGCTTGCTGTGTTCAGCAGTGCGAATGCCTAGGGCGTCGCATAGCTCGGCGCGGTTGTCCAAGCGGCAATCGGCGGCAACGGCGACGCCCGCGGCATCGTTCATGCGCGGCAACTCTACGCTCGTCGCTTCGGTGCCGCATCGAACGCCAAGCGCGACGCCGCCGGCTTGCCAAGCGCGGCTGCCCGCTCCGTAGGCATGGAGGCTAGCCAGCACTGGCGCCAGCGAGTCGCCGGCCTCGCCGCTCGAGATCAGGCCGCAGATCGCGCCCATATCAGCGTTTCCAAGATGCGCCGCGGCTGCCAGGGCCCCGGAGTGGATCGAGGGGCCGAACCCGGAGCGGACGCTGATCGCCGCGGTGGAGCACGGCAGCGGGCTGACGGTCGGGCAGGCGGCCTCGGACGGCGCCGGCGGGGAGATCCTCGGCGCGCGCCGGCTGCTGCGGGAGATCCGCGTCGCCGGCCGCGTCCTGACGCTGGACGCGCTGCGCAGCTGCCCCGGGACGGCGCGCCTGATCGTGGGGCTGGGGGCCGACTACGCCATGCCGGTCAAGGAGAACCGGCCAGCGCTGCTGGAGGACCTCGCGCTGCTGGACTGGGACTCGGCGGCGGAGTTCGCCACATCGGAGAAGGGCCACGGCCGGATCGAGTCCCGCCGCTGCCGCGCCATCCCGCTGGACGGCGCCCCCGACGAACTGGCCGCGCTGCCCGGCCGGCGCCAAGCCTTCCGCATCGACCGCGAGCGGCACGTCGTCCGCACCGGGCGGACCGCGGCGCGCGCCGTCTTCGGCGTCACGTCCTTGGGGCCGGAGCGGGCCGGCCCGGCGGAGCTCCTCGCCCTCAACCGCGGCCACTGGGAGATCGAGAACCGCCTCCACCACGTCCGCGACTTCACCTACGACGAAGACCGATGCCGCGCCAAGCGCAGGCGCCTGCCCCGCAACCTGGCCTGCCTGACCAACGCCGCCATCTCCATCGTCCGGCTCAACGGGCGCTTCAGCCACCTGCCCCAAGCCAACCGCCACTACGCCGCCCGCCAGGGCGAGGCCCTGCGCGAGGTGGTCGGACCCCTCCCCGACGCTGAAGCCCCTCCCCCGGCGCCCTCCCACGCCCGGGGCCCGCCCGGATGCGCCAATCCGCGGAAAAACGCCCCAAAACCCCTCGCGCCAGCCCCGAAGAAACCTCCGGAAACCTGAACGCGCGCGCCAACTCCCCCATCGCAGCGCGGCGCGGAAAACCAAACCCGGACTCTAAAATGGCCCTGGCCGCGCCTGCGCCTAATCTTGCCGGCGTTTCCGGTCAGTGCTTTAATGGCTGGGAATGGGGTTGTTCGATGCATGACGATATGATGGGACGACAGCATTTGGCTTCAGAGTTGGAGGATGCACCACCGCGACTTCACCATCAAGCCGAAGGATGCCCATCAACTGGCGTCAATGTCGGCGGAGCGCAAGAGCCGGCGGTGCCGTGAACGCACCGTTGCTTCACTACAAGGCGTTTGGCCTGCGGCTGACGTCGCCTGTCGCCCTGCCGTTGCAAGCGCCCATGAGCGCCCATGCAAAGCCGGACGTCACTATTTGCTTCGGCGAAATCCCGCTGTCGGCACTGTGCGGCGAGGAGCGGATTTGGCGGATCACGCGCAATGAATTTTGGCTTACGGTCAACGAGGTCGCTCGCTACTACGTCGCGGATGGCTGCCGCATTGTCGTTGAACCAACCGGCGGCAATGCCCATGACATCGGCGTGTTTCTTCTCGGCTCGGTGTTTGCCGCCTTGCTTATGCAACGGAACGTGGTGCCGTTGCAAGCCAGCGCCGTTGCCACCGATACGGGCGCTGTGCTGTTTCTCGGCGGTTCAGGGGCGGGCAAATCGTCGCTGTTGGCGGCCTTTGCCAAACGCGGCTACGACATGCTGGCGGACGACGTGACCGGCGTGTTCGTCAGCAACGGCAGCGCCGTCGCACTGCCGGCCTTCCCGAACATACGGCTGTGGGCGGACACACTCGATGCGCTGGCTTGGAGGTCGCGGGCAGGCGGGCGAGTGCGGGCGCCCCTCGACAGGTACTGGACGCGACCCCCGCGCTTCCGTTGCCGGCCGCAATCCATCCGAGCCTGCTTTGCACTGGCAATCGACCAGTGGACTGCGGTTGCCAGAGTGCGCCCGCAAACGGCGTTGGGCTTGCTGGGTCGGCATACATACCGCAAGCGCTTTCTGCCGGAGTCGGGTCTGGGAGCAACGCACTTCCGCACCATTGCACATATTGCCGACAGCCTGCCTATTTTTCAGGTGAAGCGGCCGGTGGGTCCGATTCTGATCGACGCACTGGCGGACAAAGTCGAGGCATGCTTGGCCGAAGGCCGTTGATGCCGCAATGGCGGCGCCTCGCTGGAGCGGCTAGGCGGCGGGTGGCGAGCGGGATCGATCACGGAATCAACGGCGGTAGGTGATTGGGAACTGCTCGTCATGTCCGTATTTTGGCTGATCTCCTACCCTAAGTCCGGCAACACTTGGCTGCGGGCGTTGCTGACCAACTACCTTTGCTCGCCGCAAGAGGAGGCGTCCATCAATGCCTTGGTTGGTGGGCCGTCAATAGTTCGACGCGACTTCTTTGACGATTTCATGGGCATCGACTCCGCCGACCTTGCCCCGGAGGAGCTGTGCGCCTTCTTGCCCCGTTTCCACAAACTGCTGGCGAACGAATTGCCGTTGCGGTCGTTCCTTAAGGCCCATTATGCGTACAGCGAGCTAGCCGACGGCACACCGATCTTTCCGGAAGCGGCCGCGGGCGGCGTCATCTACATCTTGCGCAATCCCCTTGATGTGGCCGTGTCCTATGCGCAGCATGCGTCGGTGCCGTTGGATCGCATCATCGACTGGATGGATGACCCAACGGCCGCAGCCGTCGGGAACTCAAGGGGCATCCTGCCCCAGCTACTTGGAACTTGGAGCGATCACGTTTCCGGCTGGATGGAGCAGCGTCGGCTAAGCGTGCATGTTGTTCGCTACGAGGACTTGCTTGCGGCCCCAGCTGCCACGTTCGGTGCCGTTGTGCGGTTTACCGGCTTGGATTTGGATGCCGAGAGATTGGTATGGGCGGTTGCGCACTCGACCTTCGAGCGGCTGCGAAGCCAGGAGGCCGCCACAGGGTTCCGAGAATGGCCACCGATGGCGCGGTCCTTCTTTCGCGCTGGCAAAGCAGGCTCTTGGCGGTCTTCGCTTGGTGGCGAGCAGGTGCGGAAGTTGGTCGCTGCGCACGGGGCGATGATGGAACGGTTCGGCTATCTGGCGGGAGCGGCGGCGACCGGCCTCCATGTTTAGGACGTCAGTGTCCGTCACCGTCATGCTCGGCGTCGATCGCATCAACAGTCGCGATGACCGTGCCGGATTTTGCCTACGAAAGCCCTTGAATTCCGTGCTCAACTGGTTGAAGGTCAGAGCATTCCATCCATTCGGATAGCGGCATGGCGCAATATGCGGATTTAGCGCCTTGGTGAGGTTTGCCGGCACCAAGGAAGGCAGGAAGGTTTGAGCACGACACTGGCGTTGCCGCTGCTGCTGTCGCTGGGCTTGTTTGCGTTGCCCGCGCATGGTTGGGACGTCAACAGCATGCCCGGCCCCAAGCGCAGCGTGGAGCTCGATGTGGACGAGGGCACCTGGGTTAGCCTGGATGTGAGCCCGGACGGCGAAACCATCGTCTTCGACCTGCTTGGCGACCTCTTTCTTCTGCCGATTGCCGGCGGAGAGGCCAAGCCGATTGCGACCGGTCCCGCTTGGGACATGCAGCCGCGCTTTGCGCCGGACGGCGCCCACATCGCCTTCATCTCGGACCGCGGCGGCAGCGCCAACATCTGGGTGATGCAGGCGGATGGCGGCGGCGCCAGGGCGATCAGCGCAGAAGCGTTCCACACCCTGAACAATCCCACTTGGAGCGCCGATGGCCGCTTCATCGCGGCGCGCAAGCACTACACCACATGGCGCTCTCTGGGCACTGGCGAAATCTGGCTTTACCACCGCGCCGGCGGCAAGGGCGCCGCCTTGGTCGAACGGCGCAGCGAGACCTTGCAAAAGGAGTTGGGGGAGCCGATTTTCTCCGCCGACGGCCAAGCGCTGTACTACACGGAGAACGTGACCCCCGGCGACCTGTTCGTCTATTCCCAAGACTCCAATAAGGAGACTTTCCAAATCAAGCGCTACGACTTGGCCAGCGGCGCAGTCAGCGAGGCGGTGACGGGCAATGGCGGCGCAGTGCGGGCAGCGCCGTCACCGGACGGGCGGCGGCTCGCCTTCGTGCGCCGGCTGGGCGAACGCAGCGCCCTGTTTGTGAAGGACTTGACCAGCGGCGCAATCGAACTGCTCCACGAAGGTTTGGACCGCGACATGCAGGAAGGCTGGGCCATCCAAGGGCTGTATCCGAACATGGACTGGACGCCGGACTCGGAATCCATCCTGTTCTGGGCCGGCGGCAAGATCCGGCGGCTGTTTCTGGCGGACAAATCGGTGGCCGAAGTCCCCTTCAAGGTGCGTCAGACCCGCACCGTCACAGAGCCGCCACGCTTCCCGGTGGAGGTGGCCCCAGACCGTTTCGGCACCAAGATGACACGTTGGCCGGCGGTGTCTCCGGACGGAACCGCGGTGGCCTATGAGTCCTTGGGGCGGCTCTACGTCAAAGCCCTGCCCGATGGCGAACCGAGGCTGCTGACCCGGGATGGGGAGGGGCGGTTTGAGCTCTTCCCCAGCTGGTCGCGGGACGGCCGCGCCATCGTGTTCGTTAGCTGGACCGATGCGGAGCTCGGTTCGGTGCGACGAGTTTCGGCCGGCGGCGGCAAGGCCAAGGTTTTGACCCGGCAGCCCGGCTACTACCGGCGGCCTCAATTCAGCCCGGACGGGGCGCTGATAGTGGTGGAGAAGGGCGCAGCCGGGGCGCTGACCTCGCCTCTGTGGTCCGAGAATCCCGGCGTCTATTGGCTGCCGGCCGCTGGGGGAGAGCTTCGGCGCATCACCGACGATGGCCGCGACCCGCACTTTGGCCAGGCCAACGACCGCATCTTTCTGACCCGAACCAAGAACGCCTCCAACATTCCCGGCGCCCGCAACGTGAATGGCGAGGAGCATCTGGTCAGCATTGGCCTTGGCGGTGAGGACGAACGCAGCCATGCCTACTCGGACCGGGCCATGCGCCTGCTAATGTCGCCGGATGAACGCTGGCTGGCCTTTCGGGAGAACTACCACGTTTATCTGATGCCCATGCCGCCGGCGCCGGTGGCGGTCAAGGTGGGGGTGCCGGAGAGGGACAAGGGCAATGAATACAAGGCGTTCTCCATCCGCAGGCTCAGTGGGGACGGTGGCCAGTTTCCGGCTTGGTCGGGCCGGCGGCGCCTGTCCTGGAGTTCGGGGCCGACACTGTGGCGAACGGAGGCGGAGGTCCCAGCCTCGGCGCCAGTGAGCGCCGAGCTGTCCATTTCGGTCGCCGCAGACAAACCGGCGGGGGCCTTGGCGCTGGCTGGCGGGCGCATCATCACCATGGACCCTGCAGATGCAGTGATCGAGGAAGGCCTGCTGCTGATGCGCGGCAATCGCATAGTCTCGGTCGGCAAGGTTGGGGACGTCGCCATCCCCAAGGATGCCCAGATCCTCAGCGTGGCGGGCAAGACCCTCATGCCGGGCTTGATCGACGCCCATGCCCACGGCCCCCAAGGGGAAAACGAACTGGTGCCGCAGCAGAACTGGCTGAACTTGGCTTATCTGGCGTTGGGGGTGACCACCATTCACGACCCCTCCAACTGGGCCAGCGACATCTTCGCTGCCGCCGAACTGCAACGCGCCGGACACTTGTTGGCGCCCCGCATCTTCTCCACAGGCGAGATCATCTACGGGGCCAGGGAGGAGCGCTACGCCGTCATCGACAGCCTGGAGGACGCCCGCCGCCATGTGCGCCGCCTCAAGGCGCAAGGCGCGATCAGCGTCAAGAACTACAATCAGCCCCGGCGGGAGCAGCGTCAGCAGGTAAACGTGGCCGCGCGGGAGGCCGGCCTGATGGCGGTGGCGGAGGGCGGTTCGCTCTACCATCTGGACATGAGCCTGATCGCCGACGGCGCCACCGGCATCGAGCATAATGTGCCGGCCGCGCCCCTTTACGAAGACGTCATGCAGTTCTGGTCCGGTACGCCGGTGGGCTACACCCTGACCTTGATCGTCAATTACGGCGGTTTGCGGGGCGAGGACTATTGGTATCAGCAATCGGAGGTCTGGAAGCATCCTTTGCTTTCGCGCTATGTGCCGCCGCGCCTGCTGCAAGCCCGGGCGGTGCGCCGGCTGACGGCGCCGGAATCCGAGTATCGGCCCTTGTTCGACAGCGCCGCCGCGGGCCGACGGTTGGCCGAACGAGGCCTTGACGTCAACATCGGCGGCCACGGTCAGCGGGAGGGTCTCGGCGCCCACTGGGAGCTGTGGAGCTTTGCGTTAGGCGGCATGTCGCCCATGCAGGCCCTCGCCGCCGGCACCCGCGCACCGGCCCGCTACCTAGGCATGGATGCGGACCTCGGCTCCCTGGAGGCGGGCAAGCTGGCCGATTTGGTGATTCTCAACAGCAATCCGTTGGACGACATCCGCAACTCGGATGACATCGACAAGGTGATGCTCAACGGTCGCCTTTACGATGCGCTCACGCTCCATGAAGTCGTCACCGGCAACCGCCGCCCGCGGGAGCTCTTTTGGCGGCGGCAGCCCCAAGCGGCGCTGCTTGAGGAATGACTGCCGAGCGAACGTGAACTGCGACGCCCGCCATCCCGAAGTTAACGACCTCGGTCTGCCGTTCAGCTTCATTTGGGGCGTTGTCCCGCTGTCCGAAGCGGATTCCTGGACTGGGTGAGGGCTTGGCAATGGCAACCCCCGCGACCAGACGCAAAACGTACACCGCCCCAGCTTTGGCCAAGGGCCTCGACATTTTGGAGCTGTTGGCCGCTGAACCCGGCCGCCTTTCCTTGGGGCAGATCGCCGCCAAACTGGGGCGCTCCAAGGGTGAAATCTTCCGCATGCTGGTGGTGCTGAACGACCGGGACTACGTCTACTTGGACCGCGAGTCAGAAACCTACGGCATGACGCTGAAGCTGTTTACCCTGACCCATCGGCAGCCCCGCGTTCAGCGCCTGTCCGGCGCCGCCGCTCCGGCCATGTCCAAACTGGCGCAAACCGTTGAGCAATCCTGCCACTTGGTCATCCACTATCAAGGCCGAGGCATCGTCGTGGCGCAGCACGGCAGCCCGGCGGACCGCGGTTTCGGCGTCCGCCTAGGCGCCGAGGCGCCCCTGGCCAACAGCTGCTCCGGCCACATTCTGCTGGCCTTCTCCAGCCAAGAGGAGCGGCGGCGGATGCTGAGCGAGGCCAAGCCGCAGCCCCGAATGACTCGCCCAGAATTGAAAAAGGCTCTTGACCGTGTGCTGAAGCAAGGCTTTGAGATGATCGAAAGCCAGCAGGTGCAAGGGGTGAAGGACCTCGGCTACCCGGTGTTCGACTACTCCGGCGCCATCACCGCCGCCTTGGTTGTGCCTTTCCTGGAGCACCTGGACGGCTCCCACAAGTTGAACCTCGAACATACCCGGCAATACTTGGCCGCCGCCGCAACGGACATTTCCGACGCCTTGGGCCATCGCGCTTCAGCCGATCAGGACTCCCAGCCGCGGGGAGGTTGAATCCTTGACCCGGGGTTTTTCGCCGAACCAACGCTCTTTCGTGTCTTCCCGCTGAACTCCTGAAACTCCCCTCGCCCATTCGCGCAGATGCCCGTTCCGGCGAAAGTCGTTGACAGGCGAGCTGGGCATCCACTATGTTTCAGATGTGCATCTTCATTTTCCATCTGAATGATTTGAACGATGGCGGCTGCGTTGACCAAAAGCCCCTTGGGCACCGTCGGCATTCAGGTCACCGAACTCGGCTTCGGTGGCGCTGGGCTTGGCAACCTCTACCGAGAAGTGTCCGCCGAAGCTGCTGTGGAGGCTCTGGACGCCGCTTGGGAGCAGGGCATTCGCTTCTTCGACACCGCCCCCTACTATGGGTTTGGCCTAAGCGAAGCGCGGCTTGGCGACCATTTGCGCAGCGTCGACCAGAACAGCTTCGTTCTGTCAACCAAGGTGGGCCGCCTGCTGGCGCCGGCGAAACGCATCGACGGCTGCGCCCTGCGCCACGGCTTCCGCTCCCCCATGCCGTTCGAGCCGGTCTATGACTACTCCTATGATGGGGTCATGCGCTCCTTCGAGGCCAGCTTGGAGCGCCTTGGCCTAGAGCGCATCGACCTGCTGCTGCTCCACGACATCGGCGAGGCCACCCACGGCACCAACCATCCAGCGATCTTCGCCGAAGCGATGGACGGTGGCTATCGGGCCTTGGACGCACTGCGCCGCGACGGGTCGGTGCGGGCCATCGGCGCCGGCGTCAACGAATGGGAGGTCTGCAACCAAGCGATGGCGCACGGCGACTTCGACTGCTTCTTGTTGGCCGGCCGCTACACCCTGCTGGAGCAGGGCGCATTAGACTGCTTCCTGCCAAGATGCGAAGCCGAGGGCGTCGCGGTCATCGTCGGCGGCCCCTACAATTCCGGCATTTTGGCCACTGGCGTCGATGCCGGCCGGCCGCCGTATTACAACTATGCGCCAGCGCCAAAGCCCATCATTGAGCGGGTTAGGCGAATCCAGGGGGTTTGCCGGGAGTTCGACGTGCGCTTGGCCGCCGCCGCCTTGCAGTTTCCCTTGGCCCACCCCGCCGTCGCTTCGGTGATTCCGGGCCTCGCCAGCAGCGGGGACGTGGGCCAAGCCTTGGCGTTTCACCGCCACCCCATTCCAGGCGCCTTTTGGCAAGCGCTGCGGGATGCGGGGCTGGTGCATCCCCAAGCCCCGCTGCCAAGCCAACGGGAGGCTGCCGCATGAGCCAAGCCATCGACGCCCATCAGCACTTCTGGAAGCTCGACAGAGGGGACTACCGCTGGCTGACCCCAAATCTCGCACCCTTGCATCGGGACTGTCTGCCGCAGCACCTAAGTCCCCTGCTGCAAAGCGCCGGCATCCAAAAAACCGTTCTGGTGCAAGCAGCCGACAGCTTGGCTGAAACCCGCTACCTGCTATTGTTGGCCGAACAGGAAGACTTCATCGCCGCGGTGGTGGGCTGGGTGGACATGGAAGACGCCGCCGCGGCAACGGTGTTGGCGGAACTGGCCGAAAACCCCTATTTCGTCGGGGTGCGGCCCATGATCCAGGACATTGCCGAGACCGATTGGATGCTCCGCCCCGGCCTGCAGCCGGCCTTTGCCGCCCTGCAGCAACTTGGCTTGACCTTCGATGCGCTGGTCAAGCCGATTCACCTAGACAACCTGCTGGTCCTGTTGCGCCGTCATCCCGGCCTAGCGGTGGTGATCGACCACGCCGCCAAGCCGGACATCGCCAACGGCAGCAACGGCCGGTGGCGGGCGCAGATGCGGGAACTGGCCGCCTTGGAAAACTGCCATTGCAAGCTGTCTGGCCTGCTGACCGAGGCCGGCGAAAATCCGCAGCCGGCGCGAATCCAGCCCTATGCGGACTTTCTGCTGGAGTGCTTCGGCGCGCGGAAGCTGATGTGGGGCAGCGATTGGCCGGTTCTGAACCTAGCGGGCTGCTACCAAGGCTGGCGCACGATGTGCGAAGGCTTCATCGCCCGGCTGTCGGCGGCTGACCAAGAGCGCGTCTTCGGCGGCACGGCGGCGGCCTTCTATGGCTTGGACGGAAGCCGGCGGGCGGGATGATCAATCGCAAGGCGCATGTGCTGCTGCATCAGAAAGACAACATTCTGGTCAGTTGCCGGGATTTGACGCCCGGCGAGACGCTTTGCATCGATCATCAACCCGTGGTCCTGACGCAGATGATTCCCCTTGGCCACAAAATTGCCCGCCGCCCGCTGGCGAAGGGGGAAAAGATCCTCAAGTACGGCGCCTCAATCGGCTCAGCGCTCGCTGACATTGTCGTTGGAGATCACGTCCACCTGCACAACATGAAAAGCGACTACATCCCCAGCCACACCCGCAAGGCGGTGGGTTGAAAATGCAAGGCCATCTCCGCTCCGACGGCCGCAAGGGCATCCGCAACCAGCTGTTGGTGGTCTACTTGGTGGAGTGCGCCCACCATGTGGCGCGGCTGATCGTCGATCAATCGGGTCAGGCTGAAGTGCAGCTGGTTGGCTTTCCCGGGTGCTACCCGAACGCCTACGCCTTGCGCATCATGAAGCGGCTCTGCACCCATCCCAACGTCGGCGGCGTGTTGCTGCTGTCCTTGGGCTGCGAGGGCTTCAACCGAGAGGAACTCGAAGCCGCCATCAGGGCGAGCGGACGCCCGGTGGAGACGTTGGTGATACAGGAGTGCGGCGGCACTCGGAAGACCTTGGCGGCAGGGCTGGCGGCCACCGCCCGCATCGGCGGCAAGATGGCCGAGCAGGGGCGGGTGGACATGGCTCTGGACGAACTGGTGGTGGGGACCATCTGCGGCGGCTCGGATGGCACCAGCGGCATTTCCGCCAACCCGGCAGTGGGCAACAGCTTCAACCGCTTGGTTGCTGCAGGCGCCACCTGCATCTTTGAGGAGACCGGCGAGTTGATCGGCTGCGAGCACATCATGATGGAACGGGCGGTAACGCCGGAGTTGGCGCGGCAGATTGACGCAGTGATGCACAAGGCGGCCAACTATTACGAGACCATGGGCTTCGGCAGCTTCGCCCCAGGCAATGCGGAGGGCGGCCTGACCACTCAGGAGGAGAAATCCATGGGCGCCTACTCCAAGTCTGGGGATTCGCCCATCAGCGGCCTCATCAAGCCGGGCGATCTGCCGCCGCGGGGCGGTCTGTACCTGCTCGACGTCGTGCCGGACGGGGAACCGCGCTTCGGCTTCCCCAACATTTCGGACAACGCGGAAATCGTTGAACTGATCGCCTGCGGGGCGCATCTGATACTGTTCACCACCGGGCGCGGCTCCGTAGTGGGTTCGGCCATTTCGCCGGTCATCAAGATCTGCGCCAACCCGGACACCTATCGGCGCATGGCGGATGACATGGACGTCAACGCCGGCGTCATCATTGAGGGCGACGCCAGCGTGGAACAGGTGGGCGGGGACATCTTCGAGCAGGTGAAGGCCGTGGCCGCCGGCGCCTCAAGCGTCTCCGAAGCTTTGGGGCACCAAGAGTTCATCCTGACCTACAAGACGTTTGAACCCATAGGCCCCGGCTGCCTGCCCACCGCCCGGGTGGCGTAGTTTTTGGTCGTGGGAGGATGTGGCAATGTCGCAACAACTGGCCGGCAAGGTCGCCTTGGTCACCGCCGCTGCCCAAGGCATTGGGCGGGCCAGCGCCGAACGCTTTGCCGAGGCCGGCGCCCGGGTTGTCGCCACGGACATCAACACGGAGTTGCTGGCCGGCTTGCAGGGTTGCGAGCCTCGCCTATTGGATGTGACAGACTCGGCTGCCGTCACCGCCTTGGCGGCGGAGTTGGGCGCTCTGGACGTGCTGTTCAACTGCGCCGGCCACGTCCACCACGGCACCGTCTTGGACTGCGACGAAGCCGCTTGGGACTTCTCCTTCAACCTCAACGCCAAGGCCATGTACCGCACCATCCGCGCCTTCCTGCCGGCCATGCTGGCAGCCGGCGGCGCCTCCATCATCAACATGTCCTCGGTGGCCAGTTCCCTCAAGGGGGTTCCCAACCGATTCGTTTACAGCGCCAGCAAGGCCGCGGTGATTGGCTTGACCAAGGCCGTGGCCGCCGATTTCGTCACCCAAGGCATCCGCTGCAACGCCATCTGCCCCGGCACGGTGGATACCCCTTCCCTGCAAGGGCGGCTGTGCGCCACAGGCGACTACGAGCAGGCGCACAGGGACTTCGTCGCCCGTCAACCCATAGGCCGTTTGGGCACCGCCGCGGAAATCGCCGAGCTGGCCCTGTACTTGGCCAGTGACGCCTCCGCCTACACCACGGGCCAATGCCACGTCATTGATGGCGGCTGGTCGAGTTAGCGCAACATGCTGAAGAACTTGGATCCGCTGTTGGGGCCGGACCTGCTGCACATCCTGCGCAGCATGGGGCATGGGGACGAAATCGCCATCGTCGACGCCAACTATCCGGCGCAGAGCGCCACCGAACGTTTGGTGCGGCTGGATGGGGTGTCCGCCGTCCAGGTCTTGCAGGCGGTGCTGTCGGTGTTGCCGCTGGATGCCTATGTGGAGCACCCGGTACACAGCATGCAGGTAGTCGGAGACGTCGAGGCGGTGCCCGAAGTCGTTGCCGAGTTTCGCCGCTTGGTGGCGTCAGCCGATGCGAACGCCGCCTGCGGCGCCTTGGAGCGCTTCGCCTTCTACGACCGGGTGAAGGGGGCCTTTGCGGTGGTGGCGACAGGGGAGCGGCGGCTGTACGGCAACATCCTGCTGACGAAAGGGGTGATTGATCCCGGTTAAGGAGCAAGGGCCAGACCCGGAGGTGCTGCGACCGGAAACCGGGCTGTGCCAAGTTTCATGGTCCCCGCGTCCTTGTCAGACGAGCCGACATCCCGCAGAGCTCAAACGCAAAGGCTATGGCGGCAAGGCGCTCTTGGTCAACGCGCTGGCAGCTTTGCAGCGAGATTCAGGCGACCTTCAGGGTCCGCTCCGCGCCGTGGAACTGCGCTAGGTAGCGCTTCATCCTTTCCCGCATTCGCCGGACACCGGCTTCCTTGACATGGCCGAAGCCGCGCACGTCTTCGGGCAATTCGGCCAACGCCACCGCTGCGTCGTAGTTGGCCGCCGACAGGGCCGGCAGCAACTCCTCAAGCATTTGTTCGTAGTCCGTGATCAGGCGGCGCTCCATGCGCCTCTCCTTGGTGTGACCGAAAAGATCGAAGGCGGTGCCGCGCAGCCCCTTCAGCCCGGCGAGAATGCGGAACGCCTTCAGTATCCAAGGGCCAAACTCCTGCTTAAGAAGATGGCCGGTTTGCTTGTCGCGCTTGGCGATGAGCGGCGGCGCCAAGTTGAATCTCAGCTGGTAGTCGCCGGCAAAGGTTTCGCTTAGCTGCTTGGCGAATTGTGGGCTGACGTACAGGCGGGCCACCTCATACTCGTCCTTGTAGGCCAGCAGCTTGTAGTAGTTCTTGGCGACGGCCAAGGACAGGGCCGGCGGCCCCATCGCCAACGCCGTCTCCCGTTGCCGCACCCGTTCGACCAGCGCCTTGTAGCGGTCGGCGTAGGCGGTGTTCTGATACTCCACCAAGAAGCCGTGGCGGTGACGCACCAGGTTCTCCAAATTGTTGGGGTCAAGCAATGGTGCTGAAGGCGCCAAGGCATCAACTTCGGCGTCGGTTGCAACCAGGCCGGCGGCCAACTGCCGTCCCAACAGGAATGCCCGTTGGTTCATGGCAACGGACACGCCGTTGACTTCGATGGCGGTGTTGATGGACTCCGCCGACAGGGGAATCAGACCCCGTTGGTAGGCAAACCCCAGCATCAACAGATTGCCGCCGATGGAGTCCCCCAGATGCTTGACGGCGCATTGGCTGGCGGCGACGGTTTCGACCTGTCCCTCCCCGGCGCACTCGGTGATGGTGCGCATCAGGCCGTCGGCCGGGAAGGCCATGTCGGCATTGCGGGTGAAGTCCCCAGGCATCGTCTCCCTGGTGTTGACCAGCACTCGGGTGGCGTCGCGCCGCACGGTCCGCAACGCCTCCGCGCCGGCGGTAACCACGGAGTCGCAGCCGATCAGCAGATCGGCGCCTCCGGCGGCAATGCGTATGGTTCCGATGTCCTCCGGGCATGGCGCCAGCCGCAGGTGCGATATGACGGCGCCGCCCTTTTGCGCCAACCCGGTCATGTCCAAGACGCCGAAGCCCCTGCCTTCGATGTGGGCGGCCATGGCCACCAATGCGCCCACCGTCACCACCCCGGTGCCGCCCACTCCCGTGATGACGATGCCGTAGCCCTTGTCCAGCGCGGTCCTTTCTGGTTCCGGCGGCGCCGCAGCCGGCGAGGCGGCGGGTTCCGGCTTGCGCAAGCCGCCGCCCAGCAACGTCACGAAGCTGGGGCAGAAGCCGTTGACGCAGGAGTAGTCCTTGTTGCAGGCGGATTGGTCGATCTCCCGCTTGCGGCCAAGCAAGGTCTCCTTGGGCCGCAGCGCCGTGCAGTTGGAGGCCACCCCGCAATCGCCGCAGCCTTCGCACAGTTCGCTGTTGATGAACAGGCGCTTGGCGGGGTCTGGATACAGATTGCGCTTGCGGCGGCGGCGCTTCTCCGCGGCGCAGGTTTGGTCATAGATGATGAGGGTGGTGCCGGGAATCTCTCTGAACTTGGTCTGCACCCAGTCCAGTTCGCGGCGGTGGTGCAGGATGGTCCCCGGTGCCCACTGCACGTCGACGGCGTACTTGTCCGGTTCGTCGGTCACCAAGGCGATGGCTTGGACGCCCTCGCTGTGCGCTTGCCAACTGATGCCCCAAGGCGTCAGCGGGCCGTCGTGCGCCTGCCCGCCGGTCATCGCCACCGCATCGTTGTAAAGCACCTTGAAGGTGATGTTGACCCCGGCAGCCACGGCGGCGCGGATGGCCAAGGCGCCGGAGTGGAAGTAGGTGCCGTCGCCCATTTGCTGGAAGACATGCTCGGTTGCGGCGAAGGGCGCCTCGCCGAGCCAACTGGCGCCTTCGCCGCCCATTTGGGTGAAGCCGTCCACGTTGCGGTCCATGAACTGGGCCAGATAGTGGCAGCCGATTCCGGCCATGCCGCGGCTGCCCTCCGGCAGGTGGGTGGAGCTGCTGTGCGGGCAGCCGGCGCAGAAGTAGGGTGCGCGCGCTAGGGGCGCCTGGGGTTCGGGCTGTGCCTCCAGCGCCTTCAGGCTTGCCAGCCGTTCCTGAAGCGCCGGATCGTCCACCGTCGCCAAGATGGTTTCGGCGATGGTGATGGCCACCAAGTTGCTGTTCAGATCTAGGATGCTGCGCAGCAGCGGCCGGCCGTCCCGGTCGAACTTGCCGATGATCGCCGGGCGTTCGGCTTTGCCGTAGAAGAGCTGCTTGAGCTGGCTTTCCAGCAGGTCCCGCTTCTCCTCCACCACCAAAAGGGTTGCCAAGCCGCCGCAAGCCTCCAAGGCCTTGGTCGGCTCCAAGGGCCAGACCATGCCAACCTTATAGATTCGCAGCCCTACGGCTCGCGCCCGGCCGTTATCAATGTTCAGGTCCGTCAAGGCTTGGCGCACGTCGAGATAGGACTTGCCGGCGGTCACAATGCCGATGTGCGGCGCGGGGCAATCCAGCACCACCCGGTCCAGGCCGTTGCTACGGCAATAGGCTTGGGCGGCCTTCAGCTTGTGGTTGTGCAGCCGCGCCTCCTGCTCCCGCGCCGTGTCGCCGGCGCGAATGTTGAGGCCGTCCGCCGGGAGGTCTTCACTGCTTGGAACTTGAGTGTTGAAGTTGGCGGCGGAGATGTCTGCGGAGACGGTGGAACTCACCGTGTCGTGAACGCACTTCAAGCCCACCCAGCAACCGCTGTGGCGGGACATCGCCCAGCCGTGGACGCCAAATTCAATGATTTCCTGAACGCCGGCGGGGTTGAGGATCGGTATCATGGCATCGACCAATGCGAACTCGCTTTGGTGGCAGGTGGTGGAGGATTCGCAGGTGTGGTCGTCTCCCATCAGCGCCAGCACACCGCCCTTGGCGGCGCTGCCGGCCAAGTTGGCGTGGCGAAAGGCGTCCCCGCTGCGATCCACCCCCGGCCCCTTGCCGTACCAGATGCCGAACACGCCGTCGTACTCGCTGTTGTCCCTAAGCCCGACCTGTTGCGCCCCCCAAACGGCCGTGGCCGCCAAGTCCTCATTGAGGCCGGGCTGAAAGACGATGTTGTTTTTCATTAGGATTTCACCAGCCCGCTGCAGCTCCCGATCAAAACCGCCCAAGGGAGAGCCGCGGTAGCCGGAGATGTAGCCGGCCGTGCGCAACCCTTGGGCACGGTCTAGTTGGCGCTGCAGCAGCGGCAGGCGCACCAAGGCTTGGGTGCCAGTGACGTAAATCCGGCCCTCTTTGGTGTACTTGTCCTCAAGGGAGACCGGTGGGGCTGCGACCTTGGTTAGCATGGGGCGGCTTCCTCAGTCGCTGAATTGCGACTTTGGCCGCCTTTCGGGAATGGCGGCGACAATGTCCAACGTAAGAACATCGTCAACGGCAAGATGCACTTGATTTTCGAAGCTGATCAAAATGCGATGATTTTTGGATGACTTTTCACGACAAGGGATTGCCAGACTATTCTTATACGCGAGCACTTCTGATGCCTGCACATCAACATCATGGGTGAGCTCCAGGATCTTTAGATGCAGCGTTCCATACTTCAAGTGAATTTGCGCCCGCTGGACATAGCCATCGATTGTCTGACAGAACGTGCCCCAACCTTCCGCGCTAGTGAACGTCGCCCGAAAGTTCTCCGGCGAGAGTTTTGGTGAAAAGGAAAGATAGCCTTTGGGGCCGTGGCATTGGAAGCCGCAAATGTTGATGTAGGCGCCGTAGGAGGCCATGGCGCGGCCGTAGTGGTCCGAGCACTCCACTTCGTTGTAAGGGTTGCGTTTCGATGGGTGATAGCGTTCGTGAATGGTGCGGATGATCGCCAAGCCTTCCTCCACCATGCCCTCGGCGATCATGTGGGAGGCCACTTGGTACTCGAAGCCGCTCATGCATTCATTTAGGTAGCCTTCCGAGGTCACGTCCAGACCGAGGACTTTCTGTTCATGCTGAGCTCGGTCGCAGTCGTTCTTCGGCCAACTGCACATGATTAGGCCACCTTCCCCTGGCATTGCAAACCAGCGGCCGCCCTTGATTTCCTGAAAACCCGCGCGATAGGGGCCTACATCCGGCGCGTAGTTGTACTTCCAGAGGGCCTGCAAGGCGGCAAGGGTCTCCCGCTTGGGGATCACCCGCTGCAAGCCCAACTGCATGGCGTAGCCTTGGCCGAACACCTGATCGATGTAGCAGCCTTGGGTGAGGTTCATGGCGTCAGGACGGGTTGGATCCGGGGCGTGTACGAAGTACTCGCCGTTGAACAGCTTTTGCACGATGCTTTTGCGCCCAGCCTTCAGCTTGGCGCTGCAATCCGTGGCGAAGTCGGTGTCCTCCATTTCCTTGGCCATCTGCTTGCCGGCCGCCAGCGCCGCCAAGTACAACGAGCTTATCCAAGGGATTTCCCCGTGCCAGCTTGTGTCCAGCGTGTGGAACTGCGGCCCTTCAAGCAGACCGTCGCCATTGGCATCCAAGGTCATCATGAATTGAATGGACCTTTTCACCTTGGGCCAGATGCGCGTCAGAAAGCCGGCGTCCGCGGCCATGCAGTGTTCGCGGTAAACCCGCAGAATGGTGCCGCATTGCCCGTCCGCGGCGAAGAAGGCTTGGGCGTTGTTCTCGGACTTCATTCCGGTGTCGCGGCGGCTGCCTTCGGCCCGATAGTCCATGGAGCCGTCCGCCTTGAAGGCGACGCCGTAATCCACATGCTCCCGCACATGGCGCTCCAATCTTGGGAACAGGCGAGCCACCGCTTGCGCATATTGCCAAACGTGCTGACAGGTGCCTTGGCAGCAATCCACGCCCTCCCAAGCATAGAAACGCCCGGTGTCGAACCAGTGGCAGGTTTGGGTGGCTAGAGTGGAGGCGTTGAGAAAGGTGCGGTTCAAAAACCAATAGGGCAAGGTGGAGTCGTACCAAGTCTCCACCCATAGGCGGGTGTTGGTGGCGAGGGTGGAGAAGTTGGCCGCTAAGTGCCCCGCCACCTCTTGGCTGGATTTGAAACGCTTGGCGTAGTGGCGGCGCAACCGCTCCAGATTGGGCAAGTGCTCCATGGTGGAATGGAAAACATAGCCGCCGTTGTAGGCGGGAAAATGCCAGGCCACGACGAAGCGCACGGTCTTTCGCTCACCCGCCGCCAAACGAATTTTCCGGCCAAGCGCGCCCACGGATTTGCTGCCGAAGGGTCGGGTTCCCGCCGGCGTTCCTTCGGTTCTGGCCAACTGTTTGAACGCCAATGTCTCTGTGGAGGCGCCCTGTTCGGACAACCCATCCAACATCGCACAGGCCCTGTCATCCTTGGTGCTGCTCAGCAAAGCCAAGGTCATGTCGCCGTATCCTGGCAGGGTGGAAGGGTCGGTGCCGGCGTCAGCCTCCGCATAGCAGCCCAGCATCAGTGCGCCTGCTCTGCGCGTCACCCTGTTGCGCCGCAGACCGTTGCCGGCCTCGTCGTCGTAGCGGCAAATCTTGTTCTCCAGCCAGCCGGCCAGATTCACTTCCATTCCTGCATGGCTGCGGTTGCTAACGACGTACTCCATCACCGTCGCCGGCAGGGAGGAGTTCTCCTCATCCAAGGGAATGAAGGGGGAGAACGCCGTCAAGGAGACTTCGACGGGACAGCCAGCGTCGTAATAGCGGACGCAACCAATGGGGTAGCGCCCCTCAAAACTCAGGTCGGAGAATCCGGAGGCGTCCAAGCGCCGCGTTTGCACGTCTTGGCCGCATTGCACCTGCAACGCAAAGCCTTGGTCGAGGGGTGAACGGACCGGCATCGGCTCTGCGTAGTGGTGGCCTCTGGGATCGATGGGCTCATCGGTGCCCCCGTAACCCTTGAACAAGTCCCAGTGCCACAGGCGGCCGTCACCGCTCAAATATAGCTGTCCGGCGCAGATGCCGCCCACCGGCATCCCAATGTGCCGCAGTTCGTCACCTCGGTAAACTTCCAGTTCGCCCCGTTCGGAAAGCGCCCGCCGCCATTCTGCGGCCAAGCCCTTGTCGGGCGAGACCAACCGGGCGAACTCCGGGGTGCCGGATTGTTTGCAGCAGCTCATTGTTCAATTACTCCGCCGCAGCAGCACCCGCGTTGGGATGCCCTGGTGAAAGGCGCATCTCACCCTTGCCTTGGCGCTTTATCGCCGCAAGGATTTCCCGATGCCGAATGGCGGTGATGGGCGACTTGAAACTGGCCACAGCCGCCACCAGAAAGATCAGGGCCGGCAGGTAGCCCATCACTAGCTGCATTCCGAAAATGACGTCCTCATTGATGACCAGCGCCGATGGCTCGAATCCGTAGTAAGCCGCAATGTAGAGGCCGATGCCGCCGCCAATGCCCTCGAAGGTTTTGCGTATAAAGGTGAAAAAGGCGTAGTAGGTGGCGCTGTTGTCCTTGCCGGTGACGGACTGGTCATAGTCGATGATGTCGCCGAGCATGGACGGCCCGATGGAGATCCATGAACTTTGCATCAAGTGAATGAAGGCGTTCAGGGCGAAGAAGTACCAGAATATGCCTTCCCCAGGCCGCATGACGGCTAGGCATAGAAAGGCGCCAGCAGTCAACAGCGTGCCTGCCGTCATGCCGTAATGCTTGCCGACGCTTTTGGATATCTTCAACCAGATGGGCAGGCCGAGAATGGCGAAGGGGAAGCTGACGACGAAGATGATCGGCGCCTCCTTGGCGAGACCGAGGAAGCTGGTGATGTACAAGAAGGCCACCCCAGTCTGCATGCCGATGCCAAGGCCAATGGCCATGAACGCCAGTGCAAAGATGCGCAGCGGCTTGTTCCAACGTATGGCCCGAAAGGCATGCAGCACTCCAGCGCCGCCTTGGGCGGCGAGGTTTTCACCTTGCGGGCAGAACTTCGTTGCGCCGAAAACGGTAATGGGAAACAGGACAGCGACGATCCAGAAGGCGGCCACCAGCGTATCGGGGGTGTAGCCTTCCTCCTCAAAAATAGGCAGAAAGGGCAGGGCCAGAAAGGCGACGTAGCCCAGATAGTAGAAGAAGGCCCGATAGGTAAAAATGGTGGAATGGTCCTCGTAGTCGTGGGAAAGTTCAGAGCCCCAGGACAGGTGCGGAATCTCGATGATGGTCCATCCCAGATAACACAATAAGAACCAAACAAAGAAATAGTTGGCAGTACCCGCGCCTCGGGGAATGAACAGGAAATACACTGCCACGATTGAGACGATTGAGCCAAACACTACCAAGGCCTTGCGGCCGCCGGGCAGCCTGGCTCTAGTGCGGTCTGATAGGAAGCCGATGGCAGGGTCGGTGAAGGCATCAAATACCCGGCAGATCAAGATGATGCTTGCCAGCTCGGCCAGCTTCACCCCGAAGTGCTGGGTGTAGATGCCTTGAATGACGCTCTGAGCAGGCCCAACCAAAAACATTAGGCAAAATGTCGGCGAGGCATAGGCTAGAAGAGGGCCGCGTCGCAAGCCGTTGGACAACACAGTTATCGCCCTTCTCGAATGAACCCGCTTTTAGGCGTCATGGGCATTGCGAACAGCGGACGAATGCGTTGCGGCAGAATAGGAGTGGCCGAAGCCACTCCTTCTCAGGCAGCTGATTGCTTCCGGTTAAAGATCGTATGAAAGCGTCAACGCCCAGGTCCGCGGCCTGTTCCATGTTTCAAGCGTACCGAAGAAGAGTCCTTGAATCGAATTGACAATGGCCTCGGGGCGCCTCTCGTCGAGTAAGTTGCTTACGCTCAGGTCAGCACGCCAGTTCTCATTCAAGCTTGTGAAACTGACGCCAACGCCAATATCTGTATGGCTGTCGCTGTAGAAGTTTTCATCGACTTGGCCCGGGGACAGCAGGTTCAGGCCGGCATTCTGGAACGACGATTGCGCATTGGCGCTGATTTCATCCCGATAGGCGATGGTCGTCCACCAACGCAGTTCCCCGATGTTGCCGACGTCATGAAGATACTCCAAACCCACCGTGCCCTGAAAATCCGGACTGGCGGCAACCCAGTCATCGACGAACTGATCCTTAACGTCCACGGAACCGCCGATGGCGTCGGTGCGCACCACGGAATCCAATTCAAAGTGGTTGTATGCGATGTTGGCGAATATCGCCAAACGTTCATTCACGACGTACTGAAGCTCGGATTCGATGCCCAGAGAGGTAGCAGTGGCCGAGTTTGCGGGAACCGAGAAAGACGCAAACACGTTCTGGTCCACAGTCACTTGAAACCCTTGGAACAGGATCAGATCTTCCCAGTCGTACCAGTAGACGGCAGTATTCCATTGAATGCGGTCGTCAATGGTGGTCTTGAAGCCGATTTCCACCGCGTTTATTTTCTGGGGCGACGTGACTGGATCAACGCCAATCTCCGTCTGTGTAACGTTGCCTTGAGGATCCACGACGGGAATTGTGTCGGGTATGGCGATGGGGATCAATTGCCCCCCTTGAAAACCCTGTTTGAATGAACCGTAAACTATGGACCTTTCGGTCAACGAATAGTCGGCCGTGACTTCAAACGTGACTTCATCGAAGCTGGCCTGCAAGTCGCCAATCGCGCCAAACCTGTCGGGCGCCACGGGAGCGGGGCCGGAAACGCCGATAAAATTTCGCAGCGCATCAGCGGACAGACCGTCGGCGGAAAAGAACTGTCCAAGACCGCCAACTGGAACGTAATTGCCCGTGCCGGGAGTGGTACTCGTGCTGACCGTGACGACGGCGCCTTCGTCATTGTTGCCCACGGGGGTTTCGCCGAATTTATCGTCCTCCGTGTAGCGCACACCAAACGAAAATCGCAGTTTTTCGCTGGCCTCGTAGCCCACATTGAGATAAAACGCCGTGGACTCCGTGTTTTGACGGAGATTGTTGTTCAGTCGAACGACATTCGACCCGGTGTAGTCGCCCATGGGATCTTGAATCAACTGCACGGGTTCAAATGTCAGTGTGCTGAAATCTCCCGCCGCGGTGGCCGCCTCGATTTGCCCCGTCGCGAACGGGATAAAGAAGGGGAGGTGGAAAAATTGCAGCGCATCCGAGTCCTCCTCATAGCGGAAGGCGCCGGCAGACAAATTCAAGCGACCGGACTGGTATTCAAGCCGTAGTTCATGGCTGTCCGCCTCAAATGAAAACTCTTCGAAACCCGGCAGATACGCGGCGGGACCACCATCAATGTCAAACAAGCGCGTATTGAACTGCTCGCGGTTTGAACCCAGATAGTGGAATGAATAGTTGTCATTGATCTCCCAAGCCAAACTCCAAGTGTGACTTTCCTGGTCAACGGTGTTGTCGCCAACCATGTCGGAGAAAACGTTGTCCACGTCGCCCCGAAAAGGGTTGTTCGCCTCCACGACAAATGGAGTATCGCCCGCGGGCAACAGTGGGAAGGCCGTTGGATCCAAGCCCGCGGCATAGGCATTTCGCAACGCATTGTTGTAGGCGGCGGCACCGCCGACATGCGCATCAAAGGCGACGAGGCCCTGGGTCCCGGGTCTTACCCGCAACTGTTTCGCAGCGCCGGCGGAATCGTTCTTCTCGTAGTTGTACTTGACGGTCAAGGTCTCGTTCGGACGCCCTTCAAGGCGAATGCGATACAGCTCCTTGTCGTCCTCCCACCCCTTGGTGTCCGTATAGACGTTGTCCTGGATGCCGTCATTCTGAATCGAGGCGTACGCTACGCCCAAAAACAGCCTGCCCTCCAGCACGGGCGTTCGAAACTCGCCTTTCACATTGCGCTGCCCGTAACTTCCAGCCGTGACCGAAATGGAACTTTCGGTTGCATCGCCGAATTCCTTTGAATACAACTTAACCGCGCCGCCAAGGCTGTTGCGACCGTAAAGGGTGCCCTGCGGCCCCCTCAGCACCTCCACGCGATCAACGGAGAAGATATCGATGTTGCCGCCAAGACCCAAGGGGGTGTAGATGTCGTCAATATAGACGGGAACCGCCTGTTCAACACCGAAAGTTGGGGTGGCGGTGCCGACGCCCCGAATGAAGAAACGCGTGGTGTTGTTGTCAACGCCTCCTTCAATGTCTAAACCAGGAGAGAAGGACGACAGGTCCTTGATTTCATCCACGCCCAGATCCCTCAGCGATTCCTCGGTCAGCGCCGTGATGGACAGGGGTACGTCTTGCAGACTCTCCGAGCGGCGCCGAGCCTCCACAAGAACCTCTTCAATGACGACGTCCTGGAAGGTCTCAGGCTGGGCGTCTTCACCGGCGGCCTGCAGGCTGAATGGCAGAACCGCCGCCAAGCCCAAGACCAGCAGCGTCCAAGACGAAGTGATTGGTCGGTCAGAGTTCATCATGGCTCATCCTTCTGTGGCGTTTTCGGGTCCTCCGCGGGGAGATTTAGCCCACGTTTCAGCCTCTGTTCGACCCGTTTCAGCGGTAAGGTCTCATTTTAATAATACAATGTCAATAGAAAAATCGGCTTTTTTCGGCACGGCGTACCGCCCCTATCCGCCTACCTCATTGGGGCTCCTTAGGCGCTACGGGGCGCAGCTAGGCGGACCTGCCTGCCGACAGTTGTGGGTCGCGGTCAGCCCTCCCGCCTCCGCCAGCGCCGGATGGCGCGGAACGGGAGCTTGTTTTACGGCGACGCCTCTATCTGCGCGCATCCGCGCCGCCAGCGCGTCCGCCACCTCAAGGGAGCGGCGGCGGCCGACCTCCATGTTCAGGACGTAGGTGTCCGGCACCGAGGAGATGCCCAGCTTGCGCTGCCGCGCCTCTCGAGCAGCGCGAGGTGGGCTTGGCCGAGGACGGCCACTCGGCGGGGAACGCCACCGGCGATCTTTCGAATACCACGCCTTCGGCCAAGCCGTCCCGCCAATCTTCAATGAGGGGGTCGAAGTTGCGGCAGTGGACGCAGCCCGTAGGAGCAGCCGTAGGAAAAGAACTCCGTCCATGTCCGCGAGGCCCGCCGCCGCGAGTTCTTGGACAGGCGGCACTGCAGATCTTGAACATCCGCTCGGAGCGGCCTTCGGCTTCGGGTGGGCAGGCCGGCTCCAAGTGGATGCCCAGCCGGTCCAGCGCCCGCTTGAACTGCGTGGGATGGGCAGCGTCCACTCTGTCTCCCGCTTCGGCCGCGCGCCAGTAACAGCTCCCCCGGTCCGTGCGCAGTTCGCAGAGAGGAACCGGACAATGGGCGTACTCTAAAGCGGACAACAAGCCTACTCGCGACACCGCTTGCCAACGCTTCGACGAGGCGTAACATGGGGCTTATGGTCGCTTTCACTGCCGTTCTTGGCCTCTTGACGCTGGCGATCGGCCTGTTCGGCTTGGCCGCGCCGCAGCGCTTGGGCGCCTTGGTGGCGCATGTGCGCTTCACGGAAGGGTTGCGGTACTTGGCTGCCTACGCCCGCTTCCTCATCGCCATCATCCTGTTCTTCGCCGCCTATCAGATGCGCTTTGGCGTCGCCGTCCAAGTGTTGGCCGTGTTGACCGCCATCGCCGGCTTGGTGCCGCTGCTGGTGTCCATGGAAACGCTCAAGCAATGGTTCGAGCGCGCTGCGCTTTGGCCGGCCAGCGCACTGCGGGGCAGTGGCGGAGCAGCAGCGGCGCTGGGCGCGTTTCTCGTCATCGCCGCGGCCTAGCGCCGGCTAGCCAAGGCCGGCATTTGGCGCAAGGCTCGCTGGTTCCTGATTGCGACGTTGCCACGATCACCGTTGCTCGGAGCCCTCGCTACGGCGACGCATCTCGTGTGCCGCCAGACCGAATGAGGCCCGCCCCCACGCTTGAGATGCCTCCACTCTTGAAACGCAAATCGAGTTGGGTGCTTGCCCCTCTGCTGTTGCCGCTAACCGCGCTGGCTGCGCAGCAAGAACAAGAACCGGCCGCGGCCATTGAAGAGATCGTCGTCACGGCCCGCGCGGAGCTGCTCGGCTTCCGCGGGGCCCACGCCAACAACACCGTCGGGCGCGACGCGCTGCAGGCGGAGAATCCCGCTGTGGATGTGCTGAGCCGCATCAATCGGCTGCCGGGCGTGAACGTCACCCAAGGCGACGCGGTGGGCGGCAACGATTGGTCTACGCGCATCTACATCCGCGGCATGAGCGATGGCACAGATACCGCTCAGATCGGCTACATGGTGGACGGCATGCCCAACGGCGATTCGGTGTACGGCGGCGGCCAGAAGCCGAGCGTTTTCGTGGACAACGAGAACGTGACGGCCGTGCAGGTCGGCCAGAACACCGCAGACATCGGCAGCGCATCCAATTCCGCCCTCGGCGGCACCATCCGCTACACGATGGCCGAGCCGCTCGATCGACGTGGCGTTCAACTCGCCTACACCGGCGGCGAGCATGGTCTGAGACGTTGGTTTGCGCGGCTGGACAGCGGCGAACCGATGGCCGGCCTCACGTCCTACCTCACCGTTTCTGACTCCTCATTGAACTCGTGGATTGGCACGGGTTCCGGCCGCTTCGACCGCCGGCACATGGACCTCAACGTGGTGAAGCAGTTCGCTCAAGGCACCGCCGTGAAGCTGAAGGCGGGCTGGAACTACCGCAACGAGACGGACTACAACTCCGTTACGTTGGCCGATTTCCGAGCCAACCCGAAGAGCGACCAGCTACTGGACGATTTTGACATCGACACCGTGGCGCTTTGGCGGCCCGGCTGGGGCGGAACGCGCTGGGACAAGTCCGCGGCGCTGGAGATTCACCACGACGGCTTGGCTACCGCCACGACAGTCACCGTGACGCCGTACATCCACCAACAGAAGGGCTGGGGCTGGTGGGTGCCGCCGTTTCGCGTCGCCACGTTGGATGGCCGCATCGAAGGGCCGCAGGGCGCCCCCGAGTATTACCGCGACACCTTTCAGCGCGACGCCGGCGGCGGCCTAGTGCCGGCCCCAGGCACGTCGGTGGCGGATCATCCATGCCTGCGCGGCCGCTACCCGGCGGACACGGTGAGCTACGCGCTGGCGCCGAACTTCGACTGCGCTGCTGCCGAGCGAGTGGCGTCGCGCCGGCGCTCTGGCTATCGGAATCACCGTGCCGGCGTGACCAGCGAAGCGCAGCGCGCCTTCGGACGCCACATGCTCACCGCAGGCTTCTGGCTCGAACAGCAGAACCGAGACAATAACCGCCATTGGTTCGATCTCGACCAGCGCGACCCCGGCACCATCAGGCCAGCCGTTTCGGCCCTGCACTGGACCCACTTCGACCGCCGCTTCGAGACCACCAGCCAGCGCTACTACCTGCAAGATCGCATCGGCTTCGGCCCGCTTGAGCTCACCGCGGCGCTGGTGTACCACGCCGTGGAAACACAGTACGCATCGCGCTTGGACTCAGTGGAACGCCGCCAGTCCCGCGCCGAGTGGCTGCCCAAGCTCGGCGCCATCTACGCTTGGCAGCCCAACGTCGAGTTGTTCGCGAGCTATTCGCGTAACGTGCTCATGCTGGCGGACGACCTGCTGGCAGCCGGCACCACCGGGCATCTGCGCCCAGAACTGTCGGACAACTTTGATGCGGGCGTGCGGTGGAACGGCGCTCGCGGCGGCATTGCCATGCAAGCCTTCGCGCAGCGCTTCGACGGGCGGCTGGGCGCCGTCAACTTGGCCGCTGTGGGCGGAGACCTCTATCTGCAGGGCGCCATCGAAATCCTGAACGTCGGCGGCGTGGACAGCAGCGGCTTCGAACTGGCGGCATCGTTTGACTTGGGCGAGACGCTCACCGCCTACAGCGCCTACTCCCACTTGGACACGGAGTACACAGACGCGGTGCCCGCCGAAGGCATCGTCGCCGGCAACCGCCTAGTGAATGCACCCAAGAGCCAATGGTTCGGCGAACTGACCTGGCGCCCGACAACGGCATGGCGCTTGGCGTTGAACGCCAAACATGTGGGCGATCGCCCTGCGGACTTGGCGAACGCCGAAACCGTGCCCGCCTACACGCTCATCGGCCTGAACGCGGAGTACACGCTGCCGCGTTGGGGGGCGATGGGGGCGATGGAGAACGCCAGCGTGCAGTTCAACGCCAGCAACCTCGCCAACGAACGCTACCTCTCGGCCCCAGACGGCGACCAAGGCGGCACCTTCTTCCTAGGGCCGGCACGGATGGCGAGCGTGACGCTGCGGGTGGATTTGTAGGGCGGAGCGTGGTTGCCGGGACTACAATCGACCTGCAGGCACCGGACGGCGCAGAGATGGTTCAGAACTGACAGGCCGCAGCGATGATCGCCACGCCCCAAGGGACGCCGCTCCGGTTGCAGAGTTATCTGCGCGAACCGCGCCGGTCGCCGTTGTTCATAGCGGGCGATGCCTTGGACGTGCTAGGGCGGCTGCCCGCTGCCACATTCGACTGTTGCATGACCAGCCCGCCCTATTGGGGCAAGCGAGAATATGGCAGCGGTGGCATCGGCCTAGAGAAGGACTACCGCGAATTCATCGAAGCCATAGCCGCCGTGTTCGCTGAGGTGAAGCGAGTCCTCAAGCCTACCGGCTCGTTTTGGCTCAATATCGGCGACACATACAAGCAGAAGGGCTTGGTCGGCGTTCCGTGGCGGGTGGCCCTGCACCTTGTCGACAAGCAAGGCTGGACACTGCGCAACGACGTCGTTTGGAACAAAGTCAAGGGAAGTCCTGACAATACGCGGGATCGCCTGCGCAATGTCCACGAGAGCGTATTCCATTTCGTGAAACGTCAACGCGGCTACTACTACAACGCGGACGCCATCCGAAGCGCACCCAAGACCACCAAGGTGGTCAACGGTTCGGTGGTCACCGCATCTGGTGTCAGCGGCGTGCGCTACAAGCGCCAGATTGAACTCTCCACCGAACTCGATGCAGCCGAAAAGCGCAACGCAAACACGATGCTGGAAGGCATGCTCGATGCGATCAACCGAGGTGAACTAGCCGATTTCCGCATGATCATCCGAGGCCAGCAGCGGGCGACGCACTCGGACTCCGAGAGGCTGTCGGGGCGGGCAAAAGAACTGCGCGACAAGGGCTTCTACTTCTTGAAGTACCATCCCAACGGCAGCAAGCCCTCCGATGTGTGGGACATCCTGCCAGAAGACACGCAGCGTCGTCGCGGACACTTTGCGCCCTTTCCGGAAGACTTGTGCCGAATCCCAATCTTGGCCACGTCACCACCCGATGGGATCGTCCTCGATCCGTTCTGCGGCACCGGCACGACCATGCTGGTGGCCAGCCAGCTAGGCCGAAAGTCGGTAGGCATTGACCTCTCGCCCGAATACATCAAGATGGCCGATCAACGCACCGCCACGATCCTATGACTGAAATTCTCGAACTGTTCGGCGCATCGACCTCGACGACCGCCGACTGGCAAGCGCTCCTAGATCAACAGCAGTGCCCGTTCCTACAGCGCAAGTGCATCAAAGTAAGGAAGAGCGAACCGAAGTTGTCAATCGGCACATGTTCGGTCTCCCACGGGCGCAGTCGCCAACCGATGATGATCTGCCCATATCGCCTGCTCGAACGCAAGCAGGTATTCGTCGATTGTTTGCATCTGCTTTCTCACACACCGGGTAACGAACTGCACGTCGTGCCAGAGGTCTCCGTGCCGGGTGGAAGCGTCGACTACTTCTTGACCGCCGTAGACGGCAGCAAAGTCGTTGACTTTCTCGGAATCGAACTCCAGACGATGGACACGACCGGTTCCGTCTGGCCCGCTCGGCAACGGTTCTTGGACACGGTTCGCCAACCCGATTCCGTCGCGGAAGAACGGGAGCCCTATGGCTCGCGTTTCGGAATGAATTGGAAGATGACGGCCAAGACGACTCTGGTACAGCTACACCACAAGATTCAGACGTTCGAGGCATTGGGCAAACGTTTAGTTCTGGTGACGCAAACCGAGCTTTTCGACTATCTGCGGCGCAACTTCGAGTTCAACCATGTGGCCCAAGCCAGGTCCAGCCACTCGATGCAGTTCCACACCTATGCCTTAGAACCGCGAGACGCCATGCACTCGATCAAGCTAGCTTCGAGGTACAGCACCGATGCGGCCGGCGTCGGCCGCTGCTTGGGGCTCAAGGCGGAGCCGAAGATGGAGCTAGAGAGAATAGTTGCGCAACTAGAGGGCAAGCTGTCGCAGGAGACGCTGCTGACGATTGGCTAGCCGTGCTGGCAACGCGCGCCCCACATTCGCTCTCGTCCTCGTTGCCGCCGGCATGCCGAGGCTATGGCAAGCAGGACGACGCAAGTGGCATTACCATTGCCCCCACACCCACCAGACGGCACATCGATGGTTCAGAGCGGCCTGAAGTTCCGCAACGCGCAGGGCATTCATGCCATTCGGGATGGCATCAAGGCCGGGCCCACCGAGCGGCCGCCGCGCGGCCCGAAGCCGCCTTGGCTGCGGGTGCGGCTGGGCGGCGGCGCCGGCTACGAGGCGGTGCGGCGGGTGGTGCGGGAACAGGGCTTGAGCACCGTCTGCGAAGAGTCCCACTGCCCCAACATCGGCGAGTGCTGGGGCCACGGCACGGCCACCATCATGCTGATGGGCGCCGTCTGCACGCGCGCTTGCCGCTTTTGCTCGGTGGACACGGGCAACCCACGCGGGCTTCTGGATGGCGGTGAGCCGCAACGCGCGGCGACATCCGTGCGCCTCATGGGGCTGCGCTACGTCGTGCTCACCTCGGTGGACCGGGACGATCTGCCGGACGGCGGGGCCGCCCACTATGCGGCCTGCATCCGCGCCATCCGAAAGGTCAACCCAGCCACCGCTGTCGAGGCGCTCACGCCAGACTTCAGCGGCCAGCGCAGCGCCGTGGAAACAGTGGTCGATGCCGGCGTGGCCGTGTTCGCGCAGAACCTCGAAACCGTCGAGCGCCTAACGCACCCCGTGCGAGACCCGCGCGCCGGCTACGCCCAAACCCTCGCCGTGTTGAAACATGCCAAGCAGCACCGCCCAGACGTCCTCACCAAGTCCAGCTTGATGCTCGGCCTCGGCGAACGCGACGATGAGCTCCGAGAAGCGATGGACGACCTGCGCGCCGTCGGCGTGGATGTCCTCACCCTCGGCCAGTACCTTGCACCCACGCGCCATCACGAGCCGGTGCGCCGCTGGGTGCATCCGGATGCGTTCGCGCTGTACCGGGAATGGGGCTTGGCGCGGGGCTTTGTCGAAGTGGCGTCCGGCCCCCTCGTGCGCTCCAGCTACCGCGCGGAGCGCGCGCTAGACCGCAACAACCTGGGCCTCATTCCAACCCGCGAGGTGGCTGGTTGACGCGCCAAGAATCGACGGCTGCGGCACAGCGGCAACGCCTCGGCACCGGTCAATCAGCCCGGCGCCGCAGCCAACGCCGAGCGTTGCCACTGCGGTCGCCACGCCCCTCACCGGCCACCAGTTCGTCGCATAACTCCCCATGCTAATCACCGAGCAAGACACCACCGCTCCGCCGACGAGTATCGTCCTCGTTCGCGCAGAGGGCTTCTCCGCATGGCGCGAGGCGCAAAGCGACTTAGCTCAAGCATGGCTTGCCCGCAGCGACTTCCAAGGCAAGCCGGGGCAGAGCGTGTGGCTGCCGAACGCCCAGGGCCAACCAGACTGGGTTGCCGCGGGCTGCGGCGAAGCACCCGGCATCGCAACCCTCGCAACCCTGCCGTTCCGCCTTGCCGCCGGCACCTATCGGCTCGACGCGAACCTAAGCCCCGCCGAGCGCCATCAGGTGCTCTTGGGCTGGGGCTTGGGCGCTTACCGTTTCGACCGCTACAAGGGCGACGCCGGACGCGAGCCGGCCCACTTGCTTACCGGCCCGGCAGACGCCGCAGCCCGAGACGAGTGCGAAGCCGTTGCCCTCTGCCGGAACCTCATCAACACCCCCGCGAACGACATGCTGCCGCACCACTTGGAGGCCGCGGCGCGGGAACTCGCGACCACCCATGACGCCGCGATTGAAGTCACCGTCGGCGATGCGCTGCTCGAACGCGGCTTCCGCGCCATCCACGCAGTGGGCCGCGCCAGCGCGTCCGCCCCCCGCCTCATTGACCTGCGTTGGGGCAACCCCGAGCAGCCGCGCGTCACCCTAGTCGGCAAGGGCGTGTGCTTCGACAGCGGCGGCCTGGACTTGAAGACCGCCGCCGGCATGCGTCTGATGAAGAAGGACATGGGCGGCGCCGCGCATGTGCTGGGCCTCGCCAAGCTCATCATGGCGCGGCGGTCGCCGGTGGCGCTGCGCGTGCTGGTGCCGGCGGTCGAGAACGCCGTTGCCGCTAACGCCTTTCGCCCCGGAGACGTGCTCACCGCCTACGACGGCACCACCATCGAGGTGGACAACACCGATGCCGAGGGCCGGCTGATCCTCTGCGACGCCCTCGCGCTGGCGCAAGAGGAATCGCCGGACGTCATCATCGACTTCGCCACCCTCACGGGCGCTGCGCGGGTCGCCCTAGGCACCGCCTTGCCGGCCATGTTCGCCACGCACGACGGCATCGCAAACGCCATCGCCGCGGCCGGCGAAGCATGGGAAGACCCCGTTTGGCGCCTGCCGTTGCACGCCCCGTACCGCAGCCTCCTGGACAGCGACATCGCGGACATTGCCAACGCCCCGTCGAGCGGCTTGGGGGGCGCCATCACCGCCGGGCTGTTCCTGCAACGCTTCGTGGGCGAGGTGCCTTGGTTGCATTTCGACGTGATGGCGTGGAACGAGCGGGCGCAGCCGGCGCGGCCCAAGGGTGGCGAAGCGATGGGGCTGCGCGCCGTCCATGCCGCCCTTGCGGAGCGCTACGCCGCAAGCACCGGCTAACCGCCTCCAACAACTAGCCCGCGACAACCGCCCCGCGCAAGCGCCAGCGGCGCGAGGGCTGCCATACAATTGCCCGCTGGGCCGCAGCCGCCCCACGGCGACGAAGCCCGCTAGACAACATGGACATCCATCTCTACGACACCATGGCCGGGGCGAAGCGCCGCTTCGAGCCGCTCATTGCGAACCATGTGCGGCTCTATGTCTGCGGCCCCACGGTGTACGACTATGTGCATATCGGCAACGGCCTGCCGGCGGTCGCCTTCGACGTGTTGGTGCGGCTACTGCGGCTGCATTACGACAAGGTCACCTACGTCCGCAACATCACGGACATCGAGGACAAGATCAATGCCGCGGCGAAGGCCAACGGCGAGCCGATCGAGGTGCTGACGGAGCGCTTCGCCGCCGAGTACATGAAGGATGCCGCGGCCCTCGGCGCCCTCGCGCCAGACATCGAACCGCGTGCGACGGAACACATTGCCGAGATCATCGCCACCATCGAAGCGCTCATCGCCCAAGGCCACGCTTACGAGGCCGCCGGCCATGTGCTCTTCCATGTGCCGTCGGCGCCGCGTTACGGCGCCCTCTCCAAGCAATCGCTGGAACACATTCTGGACGGTGCGCGCGTCGAGGTGGCACCCTACAAGCGCGACCCGAAGGACTTTGTGATGTGGAAGCCATCCACGCCGGACTTGCCGGGCTGGGACAGCCCTTGGGGGCGTGGCCGACCCGGCTGGCACATCGAATGCACGGCGATGATCCGCAAGCACCTCGGCGCCGACATCGACATTCACGGCGGCGGCAGCGACCTCACCTTCCCGCACCATGAGAACGAATTGGCGCAGGGCGTGTGCGCGGCCGGCGGCGGTTGCTATGCGCGCTATTGGGTACACAACGGCATGCTCCGCTTCGGCACCGAGAAGATGTCCAAGAGCGTTGGCAACATCGTCACCATCCGCGATCTGTTGCGCTCCCACCCCGGCGAGACGCTGCGCTATGCGCTGCTCTCCGGGCACTACCGCCAAGGGCTGGATTGGAGCCCCGGTTTGCTCAGCCAAGCCCGCGCCAGCCTCGACGCGCTCTATCAAGCCCTCGCGGATGCCGGCGACGATGCCGCCGCCACCGCAAGCGACTATCGCGCCGCGCCGCTCGATGCGTTTCCAGAAGCCGTGCTCGCGCCGCTTCGGGACGATTTGAATACCCCACGCGCCCTAGCCGCGCTGCACGGCTTGGGCGGCCAGTTGCGCAACGCCAACGCGGCCAAGGAACGCGATGCCGCGCGGCAGGCGCTGTTGGCCGGCGGCTGGCTCTTGGGCCTGCTCACGGAGCCCGCCCAGAAGCGCTTTCAGCGTGGCGTGAAGGCCAACCGCTCGTGGGTGGAAGACCGGATTGCGGCGCGCGCAGCCGCCCGCGCAGCGCGGGACTTCCCCGAAGCGGACGCCATCCGCGACGAACTGGCGGCGCAGGGCATCGAGCTTGAGGACCGCCCCGGCGGCACCCGTTGGCGGGCAGCGCGGCGCGAAGCAGAGTGAGTTCGCGTTCGCGCCGGCAACCGGCCAGCGACAACCCACAATCGGGGGCGCCTTGGCGACACCAAGGCACCCCGCGGCTACAATGCGCGCGTCCAGTGGAGCCGCGACGAATCGCGCCGCGCAGCCAGTCATCACCATGAGACGATTGTTCGATGCCGTGGCGCGCCTCGCGACGCGCTGCGTTCAGAGGCTGGAACGCCCGAGCGCCCAAACGGCCCTCTACAACGCCGCTTGCGCCATCCTGCTCGTCATCGCGGCGTGGGTGCGCTTCTACGACCTTGATGCGCCGCTTCTTTGGCTAGACGAGGCCATCGCCGCGGAGAACGCGAGCGGCGGCGTCGCGGACGTGCTCACGAACACGGCGACGAACAGCCCGTCGCCAATCTTGCACCCGCTGCTCTTGCATGCGGTTCAAGGCATCGACGACTCGGCGTGGGCACTGCGCGCCGCGTCCGCCCTGGGCAGCGTCCTCGCCATCGCTGCGATGCTGCTGTTGCTGCCGCGGGTTGGCATGACGCGGGCGGCGGCGTTCCTCGCCGCGCTGATGGCGCTCACATCGGTGGAAGCGGTGCGCCAAGCCCAAGATGCCCGCGAGTACTCCATCGACGCGCTGTTCGCGGTGCTCATCATCGTCGGCTGCCTCGCGGCCCTGCGCCAGCGCCGCATCACGCTCCTTTGCTGCGTACTGTTTCTGGGCCCGCTGCTGCAATATGGCTTGGCGCTGTTCGGCGCCGCCACCCTTGGTGCCTTGCTGCTTGCCCATGCGCTCGGCCTGCGCCGCCCCGTCGCCTTCACAGACTGGCTGCGCAGCGGCGCTTGGCTCGCCGCGCCAACGGTGGCGTTCGCCGCCGGCTGCGCCCTCACCTACTCCCTCACCTTGCAGCACCAAGGCATTGCGTCTGTCGGCGAGGAAGCCTATGGCTTCATCCCGCTAAACCACCTGTACGAAGGCGGCGTCGGTGACATCGTGGCGTTGGCGAAGTTCGCCGCCGAGCAAGCATGGGGCTTCCTCACCTACCACATTCCGGACTACATCGCCGCCGCCGGGCTGGTGGCGCTGGTCGTCGCCGCGGCCCTCGCCACATTTGGCAAGGCGCGTGGCCGCACCATCCCCACCCTGTTCGGCCTCAGCCTAGCGGTGGCATTCAGCGTCGCCGCTTTGCGCCTGTATCCGTTCGGCGGCGTGCGCCACACGATGTATCTCAGCGTCATCGCGTTCATCGCCTTCGGCTGGGGCATGCACACCATCCTCGCCATCTTGCCCCCGCTATGGCGGCGCCTCGGCGGCGCCGGCGCGGCGGCCGCCATCGCAGCCATCGGCGCCGTCACGCTCTCTGGCTACGCCTATGGCGAACGCGGGCGCGCCGAGGTGTTCCTCGCCGCGTTGCAAGGCGCGGCAGACGATCCGATCTATGTGCCGTTCAATTCCGCGCCCATTCTCAGGTTCTACGAACGCCACCACCCTGCGGATTACCGCTACGGCGAGAGCTGCCCGCCCCGCGACCGGGATGGTTGCACGGACGCGGTGATGGCCGGGCTGCTGCCGCTCCACGAGGAGGGCCAGCGCCGGGTGTGGGCGTTTTCCTTCGTGCGCGACTATGTGGAGGGCGTCATCGCCGGTTGGTGGCGCGGCGACCAAGCCACCTACGCCGTCGGCACCGGCACGCTGCACGGCTTCCTCATCGATGATTTGGACGTGGTGCTGGCAGACCGGCTGCACATTCTTGCCGCCCACGATGACCTCGAAGCCGCTGGCTTGGCCTTGGGCGAGAAGTTCAACGCCTTCTGGGACAGCGAGCGGCGCCGCATGATGTATGGCAAGCATCCGTGCCGGCGCATCCAGACATGGGGCACCTTCATGCTGCGCGTGGTGCCGGCCGACCGCGACTCCCTCGCGCCGGAGCGCCGCCAATACGGAGCGGACAACCTGGACTTCGAGTTCGACGACCGAGGGCAGCGCTTCCAAGGCCATTGCATGGCCGTCGCAGACCTGCCGGATTACCCCATCTCCCGCATCGACGTTGGCCAGTACAACGCCGGCGGCCAGATTCTCTGGGCGCAATCCTTCGAGGCCGGCGTCGCCGGCATCGCCCGACAGGTGATCGAGGCGGCGCCAGAGCCCATCATCAAGGGGGACTTCAACGTGCATCGCCACGGGCGCGAGCTTGCCTACGTCAAGGAACAGTGCCAGCCCGAAGACACCCGCGAGCCATTCTTCCTGCGCGCGACGCCGGTGGACGCCGCAGATTTGCCCCCAGAGCGCCGCGAGCAAGGCAACATGAAGCTGGATTTCCCATTCGACGTTCGCGGCGTGCAGGCCATGACCACCTGCTTTGCGGCGCGCCGCCTGCCGGATTTCCCGATCGCCGCCATCGAAACGGGGCAAGGCGACCCAAGCGGCGAACCGGCATGGTCCGGCAGCGCACGTTTGCGCTGACGCCCGGCGAAGCTCTAGTCCGCTGCCCGCCTTCGCCCCCCTGCCCCCCACTCAACCCACATCCCCAAGGCAAGCATTCAGTTATCCTTCCCCCGCAAACTGCATCGGGTGGCGGCCGCGTCGCGGTCGCCACGGGAAGCCGGTGGGAATCCGGCGCTGAGCCCGCAACGGTGATGTCAGGCCTCGCCTGCCCTAACGCTTAGGGCGCGAGCGCACACTTGCCAGAAGCCACTGTCGCCGCGGCGATGGGAAGGCGCAAGCTGCGCGAACTGCCTGCTAAGCCCGGAGACCGACCCGCTGCCCCATTCAACACGCCGTCCGGGGCCTGACGGTTCATTGAGGATGCATCCCATGCGTTGCTTATCCGCCTTGTGCGTGGCCGCGGCATGCCTGCCCGCGGTCGGAGCTGAACTAGAAACCGTCGTTGTCCATGCGAGCCGCCTTGGCAGTGCAGACCAACATGCCGTCGCGCTCGACGAGCGAGCCCTAGAGGCGCAACCCACACGGCGCGCCGACGATGCGCTGCGCGGCCTGCCTGGCTTGGCCCTCGCGCGCTCTGGCAACGTCGGTGGCCTCACCCAAGCCCGCGTGCGGGGCGCGGAGGCGAATCATCTGCTGGTGATGCTCGATGGCATCGAACTGAACAATCCCGCCACTGGCGGCGAGGTGGATTTCGCGCACTTGAGCCTCGCGGGCACCAGCCGGGTGGAACTCTTCAGCGGCCCGCAGAGCGCAGTGTGGGGGAGCGATGCGCTGGCCGGCCTGCTGTACATCGACACCACACCCGCGGGTGACGCCACCCGCCTCGACTTGAGCGGTGGCACCCATGCCACCCGCAACGCCACTTTGAACCTTGCCAGGGTCGGCCAGCGTGGGCACGTCGCCGCAGTGGCCAGCCAGTTCGACACGGGCGGTTCCAACGTCGCGCAACGCGGAGACGAGGAGGACGGCTACCGCAACAGCCTCTTGCACCTGAACACGGAACGACGCACCGGCGCGTTCACATTGAGTGGCATCGCCCGCGCTGTGAACGCTCGCTCGGAATACGACCCCGCCCCATTCCCCACCTACTTGCCCACCGATGGCGACCGTTTCGGGCGAGTGGAACGGCGCTACTTCAAGCTGCAGGTGGCACACGACGACATCGGCGGCTGGCAGCCGAGCCTCGCCATCACCAGCGCTTGGTGCCAAGACGTTGCATTCGCCGACGGCGAGCGCCTCGCGAAGATCATCGGAGAACGGCAAACGCTCTCCTTTGCCAACCAGTTCGCGCCGAGTGACGCGCATCGGGTGGCGGTGACGGTGGAGCGAGAGCGGCAGCGCTTTCGCCAACGCGCCGCAGCGACGCCGTTCGGGAACCCGAACCAACGCAGCCGTTTGGTCGCAGACAGCGCCGCGCTGGAGTACCAGTTCCGCGCCGGCGACGCGATGGCGTCCCTCGCCGCCCGGTTCGACGCCAACGATGCCTTCGGCAACGCGAGCGCTTGGCGCGCCGGCATCGCGTGGCAGCGGCAACGCGGACGGCTGTTCGCCAATGTCGGCACCGGCGTGAAGAACCCATCCTTCATCGAGCGCTTCGGCTACTTTGCAGACGCCTTCATCGGCAACCCAACGCTGCGCCCGGAGACATCACGCGAGGTCGAGTTCGGCTTCGCCGCGGAGCAGTTCTCGCTCTCGCTCTTTGCCAGCGAACTCGATGACGAGATCGCCGGCTTCGTCTTCGAGCCGGAAGCGGGTGGCTTCACTGCCCGCAACCGCCGAGACACGAGCCGTCGCCAAGGCATCGAGGCAAGTTGGCGGGGTGAATGGCGCGGCTTGACGTTGGCTGCCCATTACACCTTCCTGCGAGCCAAGGAAGCCGGCGAAGACGAGGTGCGCCGCCCGCGCCACCAAGGCCGCGTGGACGCGACCGCAGACCTCACCAAGTCACTGCGCTTGAGCGCATCCGTCGCCGCCATCGGCGAACGCCAAGATGACGATTTCTCCTCCTTCCCCGCCATCCGGCGCACGCTCGACAGCTACGTTTTGGCGCGGCTGCGCTTAGAACTCGCCTTGGCGCCGCAAGCCAGCGCCTGGCTGGGGCTTGAAAACGCCTTCGACGCAGACTATGAGGATGTGCTCGGCTATCGCAGCCCCGGGGTACAAGCGCTCGCGGGCGTGAGTTTCAGTCTTTGAGGACAGTTGCCATGAATAAGCGCCGCGCCACCCGTTTCATCAATGCGACTTGGGATGAAGGCATCGTGCCGGCGCTGCAGGACTACGTTCGCATCCCCAACGAATCGGCTGCCTTCGACCCAGAGTGGGAGCGCCACGGCCATATGCAGCGGGCCGTGGAACTGTTGCTCGGCTGGGCGCAGCGCTTCAACGTGCAGGGCGCCGAAGCGTGGGTTGAGGCGCTGCCGGGGCGCAGCCCAACGCTGTTGGTGGACATTCCCGGCACGGCGCCCGGCAATGTGCTGCTCTATGGCCACTACGACAAGCAACCGCCCTTCACCGGCTGGCGCGAAGGCTTAGGTCCATGGACGCCGGTGCTGCGCGAAGACCGGCTGTACGGGCGCGGCGCCGCAGACGACGGCTATGCGCTGTTCGCAAGCCTCACCGCCATCGCCGCGGTGCAACGCAAGGGCTTGCCACATGCCCGCTGCCTAGTGCTCATCGAAGGCTGCGAGGAGAGCGGCAGCTACGACTTGCCTTACTACATCGAAGCCTTGGCGGAGCGCATCCGCGAGCCAGACCTCGTCATCTGCCTGGACGCGGAGTGCGGCAACTACGACCAGCTGTGGTTGACGACCTCGCTGCGCGGCATGTTGCCGGGCCGGCTGACCGTGGACGTACTCACGGAAGGGGTGCATTCGGGCGTCGCCGGGGGCATCGTGCCGTCGAGCTTCCGCATCCTGCGGCAACTCATCGAGCGGGTGGAGAACGCCGACACCGGCGCCATCCCAGCGCTCGAGGTGGCCATCCCAGACGCTGCCAAGGCCCAAGCGGAGACCTTGGCGGCCACCCTTGGCGATGCCTTCCTCGAACGCTTCCCGTGGGCCGCCCCGTCACGCCCGCCCCCCGCACGACACGCCGAACTCGCGCTCGCCAACAGCTGGGCGCCGAGCCTCGCGGTGGTTGGCTTGGACGGGGCGCCGCCAACGGCAAAAGCCGGCAACACGTTGCGTCCAAGCACCGCGGCCGGCTTGGTGTTCCGGCTGCCGCCCACCTTGGCGGCGAAGGCCGCCGGCACACGGGTGAAGGCGCTGTTGGAAGCAGACCCGCCGCCCGGCACACGGGTCTCTTTCGAGCTCGGCGAGGCGCAAACGGGTTGGCACGCCCCGCCCCTCGCGCCGTGGCTGGCAGATTCCTTGGATGAGGCATCGCGCCAGTTCTTTGGCAAAGAGCGTCTGTCGATGGGCTGCGGCGGAACCATTCCGTTCATGAAGATGCTGGGCGATCGGTTTCCGGGCGCTCAGTTCGTGGTGACAGGCGTGCTGGGGCCACACTCCAACGCCCACGGCCCCAACGAGTTCCTGCACATTCCAACCGGCAAGCGGATTACCGGCTGCATGGCGGCGGTGTTGGCCGACCACGCAGCGCGGCCGAGGGCATAAGGGACGCCTCGGCCGCGCCCGAGTTGGCATTTGCGTTGCGCGAGGGCCGGCGAGCTTGCCGCCCGCGCTAATGCAGCGATCGGCTGTGCTTGCCGAAGCGCCTCTGCAGGAAACCGATCTGATCCCCCAGTATCCGCCCGCTGTTGATGAGCGCCAGATACTCGGCGAAGTTCGGCGTGTACGGCAGCGCCAGCAGCTCCATGCCACATTCGTGGGGCAGCCGGTCTCCCTTGTGGTGATTGCAGCGCTTGCAGGCGGCGACGCAGTTATCCCAACGATCTGCGCCGCCACGCGAGCTGGGCACGACATGATCCCGCGTCAACGCGCCGTCATCGAAATCGCCCCCGCAATAGAGGCAGGTGTTGCGGTCGCGCCCGAACAACGCGCTGTTCGTGAGCGGCGGAACGCTGCCGGATTCTTCCACCACCCGCCCTTGGCAGGCGATGATGCTGTGGACATCCAAGTGCGATTGCTCGCCATCCAAGCGGGAGTGGCCGCCGCGGATGCGCAAGATGGGCTCGCCGAGCGTCCACACGACGATTTGGCGGGCATAGAGGCACACCGCTTCCTGCCAACTCGCCCACTCCACCGGATGGCCGGCGACATTGAGCCGCAGGATGCGTGGCGCTCGCTCGAACTGCTTGAGCGTCGCCAACATGGTGTTGCCCCCCTAACAAGCCGCGCACATTCTGACGAATCGCCCGCGCTGACGCAAATCGCTGAAAGGGATCAGCACCTTCTGGACAGTGCCGCGCCCAAGGAAGCCCTTGGGCGCGGCGGTTCGGTAGCCTATGAGTTGACAACAACATGGGAGACCGAACGATGCGGATGTTGGCACAAGACAGGGCGTTCCACCTGAATTTGCGGGTGGACGGGACGGACGACGCGGAGGCGCTGCGGCGGCTGCGGGAGCTGGAGGGGATCGACCGGATCCGGAAGGAGGTGGGTCTGGCGGAGGCTCTGGCGGCGTTCGGGGTGGGGCGGAGCACGTGCTACGCGCGGAGGAAGCGGCTGCTCGAGGAGGGGGTGAAGGGGCTGGTTCCGCGCAGCAGCCGGCCGCGCAGCCATCCGGGGCGGCGGTGGACGATGGCGGATGCCAGGCGGGTGGCGCGCCTCCGCCGCGAGACGCCGTGGGCGGGGAAGGCGAGGATCGCGCTGGACTTGGCGGAGCGCTGGCCGGAGCGGGCGCTGAGCGAGGCGACGGTGGGGCGCATCCTGCGCTGGGCGGTGGAGCGCGGGCATGCGCGGCCATGCTCGTTCTGCGAGGGGAGGGCCGCCGCGAAGCGGCGGCGCGACTTCACCGGCGCGCATGCGCGCCGGTGGAAGCCGCGCGACATGCACTTCGGCGTGCAGTTCGACCACATGACCACGCACATTGACGGCGTGACCCGCAAGGAGTTCCGCGCCGTGTGCCCGCGCACGCGGCTGCAGTGGGCCAAGGTCTACTCGCGCGCCACGGCGAACACGGCGCGGGCGTTCCTGCGCGAGGCCGTCGGCAAGCTGGACATCCGCGCCGTGCAGGTGGACGGCGGCTCGGAGTTCATGGCCGCCTTCGAGGAGGAGTGCAGGGCGCTGGGGCTGCCGCTGCTGGTGCTGCCGCCGCGCTCGCCGCAGCTCAACGGCATCGTCGAGCGCGCCAACCGCACCGCGCGCGTCGAGTGCTGGAGCCAGTACCGGGGAGAGCTCACCTGCGCCGCCATGAACGAGGCGCTCGCCCGCTACCTCGACTACTACAACAACCGACGCCGACACCGCTCCCTCGGCATGAAAACGCCCGCCGAGTTCGCTAGGATGATCGAGGCGGCTGCCTGACCCCAAATGTCCAGAAGGTCGCTGATCCCCCACAATCGCGGTGCGGGCTCCGGGACGCCGGCTGTCGGACGCGGAATGTGTTGCGGCGCACCGGAGCCTTGCCCGCGCCATCGCGGCAAAGCGGACAGTTCATATGTTCTAAACTGGACACTTCCATTTGTTTACAGCAATCATTCCTAAGTCGGAGTTGACAACTTGGGGAGGGGGGGCGGAGTATTGCGCGTGCGGTTGGGAGGGCTGCCTTTTCCGCAGTTCGTTGAGACATGGTTCTCACCCGGCCGCCTTTCCTTTCCGCCCTCATCCGTGTCCGCCAAGAGGCGGGCCAAAATCCCGGGGGAACTTGTCTCCTAGCAATGTCGCGCTACGGCTTCGCCGGGCGCGCCAAGGCGGGCTTACGTCGCCACCCGCACGATGTGGCTGACGGATAACAAGTCCGGCCAGCTACGGCGCTGCTTGTTAAACAGGATCCACAGGTGGCCGATGCCGAGGCAGGCGACGCTCAGGGCGCCGCCGAGCAGGCGCAGGTGCGCTTGGCGGAGGCTCACCCGCGCATCCGCGGAGGCGAACCGCAGCCGCCAAGCCACCATGCCGAGCGTTTGCCCGCGGCGCACCCAAAAGAAGATGAAGAAGGCATACGCCTCCAATCCCAACAGCGCCTGCACGCCCAAGCCCGCCACCACGTCGCCGCGCACCGTCACCAACGCCACGACGGTGCTTGCCCAGATGCCGAGCAACGCCAAGCCGTCGTACAGCATCGCGAGCAGGCGGTAGCGCAGCGGAGCGCCGGGCGAAGGCGTCAACGCGGTGGTGGGAAGTAAGCCGACGAAGGGCCGTTAAGCTGACTGCCCCACCCCGCAGCAGGACACGGCACCGCTGTGTCCATACACCCCCATGCCAAGCCGGGCCAGCGCAGCAGCGAGGGCCGATTGAAGCCCCTCAGAACGACACCGCCCCGCGCGCGTCCAGCCAGCCATCCTTGCCGCAGAACTCTTCCGAGACCATGGCCTGCAACGTGTCGCGATCGCTGGTGTTGCCCCACGCCCGCCGCCCGTCCGGGGCGAGACAGGCGAACAGCCCTTGCGTCGGCTCCCCGTCCTTGAAGACCGCGGTGTAAGACTCCACCTGCACCGCCCCCTCGAACGTCTCTGCCAGTTCGCGGTGCGGCGTCGCGTCGATCGCCGCTTGCGGCATGTCCGAGCAGAAGCCACCCACCGGCGGCGCCATGCCATAGACGCCGAACGCATGTTTGGTGAGGAAGCCGCCGTTGCTGGTGACGAAGCCCGGCTTGTCCGGCCGCTCGCGTAGCACCTCCACCATGCGCGCGATGGCATGCATCACATAGTTGTTGAGCGGCCCGCCGCCAAACGTCAGCCCGCCCGTCACGGTGAGCGGCGCGTCCACGTTGAGGCCCAGTTCCGCCGCCGACACCTGCACCGCCGAGGGGAAGCAGCTATAGACGTCCACCGCGCCCAAGTCATCCACTTCGACGCCGGCCAACTCCAAGCAGCGCCGCCCCGCAATGCGCAGGCCCGGCGCCGTATGCAGCGTGTCGCGGTGGGAAACAACGTAGGTGTCATGGCCTTCCGTGGCCGCCCACGGGTACACCCACTTGTCTTCGCTCAGCCCCAAACGCCGCGCCGTTTCCACGCAAGTGAGAATCAACGCCGCGCCTTGATCGACGTTGCTGTTGGAGTTCATCAACTTCGGATAGGGGAATGACACCTGCCGGTTCGCCGCGCTCGGCTCACGGATTTCCGCGGCGGTTTTCGGCTCGCGGATCCAAGCGTGGGGATTGCCGGCAGCCACTTCGCTGAAGCCGGCCCACAGCTCGGAGACGCGTCGCATGTGCGCGTCCAAGGTCTCGCCGCGCGCATGGCGGATGGCGTTCTCGAAAATGGGGTAGATGTGGATGGGCTCCAGCACGCCCCGGCTCGCTTCCGCGCGGTGGCGCATCCTGAGTTCCACGCCAAACACGCGGTGCGGCTGCCCCGGCGCCTTGCTCCATGCCAGTTGGGCGCCGCTGCGCCGCGCCCGCGCCTGCGTTGCGCCGCACTCCGCGCCGGCGAGGATGACGATGTCCCGCTCGCCGGCGGCGATCTCCAAGGCAGACTCGGTGAGCACGGACTGCACCGAGTTGCCGCCCCAACACGAGATGCCGGTTTCCGCGCCGGGATTGCCGATGGCGTCTGCGACAGCCTGCGCCGGGTTCTCATACGGCCACATGCCGCGAATGACGCGGATGGAGTTGGCTTCGGTGAGGAGCGCGGCGGCACCGGCGTCTGCGGCCGCGGCGCCTGCGGCCTCGATCATGAGCGCCAGCGGCTCCTTGGCCAACTGCGGGTCTGCCACGCGCTGCGCCACCTGCGCAACGCCAACCAAGATGGGGGTGCGATCCGCGCGCATCGTCTTCAAGCCTCTCGTGAACAGGAACAGACAAGGCGGCGCATGATACCCAAGCCGCTAGCCGCGCCGGCGCACGATCCCGCGTGCGGCTTGGCGGCTGGCGGCTACTCGCCGTCCAAGCGCCGCACCCGCGTGGTGGCGCCGCCCTCCGCCACCATCAGGAACTGCCCGAAACGACGCTGCTTCAGGGTGACGCGGTCCCCCGCGCCGATGAACACCCGCCGCGCCTGGGTTTGCACCCACTGTTCGCCGCCTTCCAACGTGAAGACGCGACGCCCGTCCGGCCAGCGGTCGCGAACTTCGGCAATGATTCCAGCAGTGTCAGCCGGCTCGCCGCCCCCCCTTGGCTTCGGGGCCACGGCGTCACCGCCCGCACGCGGGGCGCCAACGTCGGCAGGCGGCGCCGCGTCCCGCCTTGTAACGCCAGAGTCGGCAGCGGGGGCCGATGGCGCCTCCTGCCCGGCAACGTTTGCAGCAGGCTTCGGCGCCGGCGCGACAACTTCCGCCCTAACATCCGGCGTGGGCGCACTCGCACGTTCGCGTTCCACGCTTGGCACCGCCTCGGCTGGCGGCGTTCGCTCAATCCCATGCTCGCGGTCGTAGCAGGCCAAGCGCTCCATGTCGTCCGCGATGACGGCACAGATGCGTTCCGCGCCGTCGCTTGCGGCTGACAACGCCAACGCGCAGGCGAGGGCCACGGCGGCCGGTCTCGCACCACATCGAAGAGGCAATTCGTCACGCCTTGACATAAACCCCACGCTTTTGCTTACACTTGCTTCCTTGGGTGTGACGTTCGCGCATCGCACTCGCTCATCTGGAAACGGAGGCAACATGAAGAGTATAGGTCAACGCGCGTTTGGCAGCGGCTTCGCAGTCGCCGCCATCGCCGCGTTCTGCTGGCATGGAACGGCGTTTGCCGAAGATGCCGATGACGCGGACATCGAGGAGATCATCGTCACCGGCAGCTACATCAAGAGCTCGCCGGCAGACTCGCCTTCGCCGCTGTCGGTCATCAGCGCGGCGGACATCGAGAACAACCACACGGTGGACATGAACGAGCTGCTGCTGCGGATTCCGTATCAGTCCGGCGGCTACATTCAGGCAGCCACCTTCACCGGGGGCGGGTTCCAAGGGCGCCTGCCCATCAACCTGCGCAACCTCGGCGACGCCGCCACCCTGCCGTTGGTGAACGGCCGGCGGCACCTGCCGGCGTTCATCGCGCCCCTCGGCGACTCCACCGTGGATATCAACTCGATGATTCCGCAGATGATGATCGACCGCATCGAAATCGTGAAGGACGGCTCATCCGCCCTATACGGTTCAGACGCGGTGGCCGGGGTGGTGAACTTCATCACCAAGCGGGACTTCGAAGGGTTGGACATCGACACCCGCTTCCTCACGGACGAAGCGACCGGCACCGGCGATGAAATCAGCGTGTCGTTCTTGGTGGGCGCCCAAGGCGACCGCGGCGGCTTCGTCGCCAGCGCCGAGTTCTTGGACCGCAACGAAATCTCCACGGACAACCCGGAGGTTTACGACTTCCAAGGCGGCTTCGGCGTGTCCGGCACAGGCAACCCCGGCCGTTTCCCGTTCGTCAATTCAAGCCCTGACTCCCCCGTTCTGGCCGCGGACGGCACACCGCTTCCCCTCTACATGGATGGGCGCAAGCGGCTGCCCCGCGTTCTCAATCCAGACCCAACGAACCCAGACCATTGGGGCAATGGCGACTTCAACTGCAACGACGCTGCGGTTTGGGATGGCCTTGGCGGCACATTGGGGCTCGTCTCAGGCAACGATACTTGCGCCATCGACTACGGCAACTTCTTCTCCATTCAGGAGGGGGAGAAACTGCAGAAGTTCTACGCCACGGGCTACTACGACATCACGGATTCCACCGAGTTCTACTTCGAGGGCGGCTACGCCGAACAGGAATACTTCCGCCCCAACTCGCTGGCGCCGCAGGCGCGGGCGCCGCGGATTCCGACGAACCATCTGGGGTTGATCGAAGATGCGCGCCGGCGCGGCATCACGCCTGAGCCACTGGTGATGGCCGTTCGGCTGCAAGGCGGCACCCGGCAACTCACGGGCACCGGCTATCGCCCAGTGGATTCGTTCCAGTCGCGCGATGGGGACACGGTCCGCGGCGTCGTCGGCATCAATTCAGACCTTGAGTTCGGCGAGCGCGAGTGGACGCTGAATGCATCGTTCACTTGGAGCGAACATTCTGCTCTGCACAAGCGCCAGACAGACACCCGCGGCGACGAGCTGGTGCAGGCGCTGAACGGCTACGGCGGCCCGAACTGCAACCCGTTTGACCCCGATGCCGTGGCCGGCGAAGGCAACATGGCCTACGCGCGCACCGGCAATTTCGACGACGGCAGCTGCTACTTCTACAACCCGTTCGGCAACGCCCACTTCGACGAGAACGGCAACTTCGTGGACGGGACCACCAACCCTAGCGCCCTTTCCAACCCGCCGGAACTCATCCACTGGCTGGAAGGCGGCTCGCTGGAGACGGACGAAGTGGAGCAACGCGTGATCGACGTGGTGTTGGCTGGCGACCTGTTCGAAATCCCGAACGGCACCGTGGCCATGGCGGTGGGTTTCCAGAACCGTCATGACGACATCGACAAGGACTTCGACGTCAACTTCCGGCGCAAGAACGCGGCCTTCCGCTATGGCGCCGACCCGGTGGTCGCGCAGATGACCAGCAACGCGGTGTTCGTTGAGTTCAACGCGCCGGTGCTGGCCAACGTGGATTTGCAAGTAGCCGTGCGCTACGAGGACTTCAAGGAGATCGACACCAACACGGTGGACCCGAAGGTCTCCGCAATTTGGCGCCCGACGGACGAGTGGTCTCTGCGCGCTTCTTGGGGGCAATCCTTCCGGGTTGGCGGGCTGATGCAGCTCTTCGGCAGGCAGAGCACTGTCTCCAACACCCGCGACACCTACTACGACACCGAGTTCTTCCTGCCGTGGATTTCCACCGGCAACGAGAACTTGGAGCCGGAGGAATCCGACGCTTGGAACGTGGGCGTGTCGTGGACGGGGCAGGATGGCTGGATGGAAGGCATCACGGTTCACTTCGACTACTGGAACTACGACTACGAGAACCTCCTCACCAAGGAAAGCGCTCCAGCCCTCTTGATCGCCGACGGCAACGACCGACTCGGCCCAGATGGCATCCGCGGCACCGCGGACGACGGCCCCGGCAATCCGACCCAAGTCATCCGCAACTCAACGCTGAACCCGGTTCGCATCCTGCCGAACTTCATCAACGCCAACGGCGTGAAGGTGAACGGCGCAGACATCGACGTGCGTTACAGCCTGAGCACGAACATGGGCCTCTTCGATTTCGGCTTGGCCACGGCGTGGACGCGGCAGTACGAGGCGAACACCAGCGGCGGCACGGTGGACGGCGTGGGCAGTTTGAACGCCACGACCATCTTGGCGCGCGCCTTGCCGGAGTTCAAAACCAACCTCACGATGAACTGGGCGCGGGGCCGCCACTCGGTGTTCGCGATGGCGCGTTTCATTGACGGCGTACGCAACGACCGCGGCTACAGCACGTTCATAGGCGCTACCCGACAACTCGCCAACTGCTACATCGAAACCCGCACCGTGTGCCTCGGCGAAGACGATTCCTACAAAGAGGAACTCGATTCAACGTGGTGGACAGACATCTACTACAACTACTCGTTGCCGAAGCTCGGCTTCCTGCCCGAAGGCGCCGTGGTGTCGCTGGGCATTCGCAACGTCCTCGACCAAGAAGTGGAACCCGTGAACAACAACGCCGGCTTCGACGGCATCTTGCACGATGCCCGCGGCCGCATGTTCATGGTGCGCTACCGGGCGAGCCTGCTGTAAAGCAAGCCGGTTCGTTTCCCACCGCCGGCGGGCGCTCTGCGTGCGCCGGCGGTTTTCTTTTTGCGCCCCTCGCGGCAAGAGATTGGGCGTCTAACTCGCCGCCCTGACCCGCCAGCCCGATGCCTCGCCTTAAGCGACTCGAACGAGCAGTTCGTCCACGATTGCGCCGATCTCCTCGAACCCCAGAACGCCAAGTTCGCGGGCGGCCGCGATGTTGCTCAATCTTCTGAGGGCAACGGTGAGGGTCTCGGTCTTCTTGAGCCGGGTATTGGGCATGGCCTCAAAATGCTTGGCCATACGGTTGACGAACGCATCTTGAACGTCAACTGAACCGAACACCGAGCCTCTCGACACAATCATGGTGACGAGCCTCTCCCAGTATGTCTGGCTAGATCGAACGACGGCCTGCAGCGCTTGTCGGCTCTCGACTCCATCTCGGCCCAAAACGCGCCTGACCAGACGCTCACGCCACCATGCGCGGGCGAAGGGGCAGTCCACGTAAACGCTCCTGTAGCCTCGCTCCACCGGCAGACCGCCCATGCGCCGGAGCACGGTTCTCACGCAGTCATCCGCTAGTTTGGCGGCACCGTCCCTTCTCTTGTTCAGCCGTCCAAGCGCCCGGTCAATGCGCTCCTCGCCACTCTCGTTCTTGCCTCCGTTCGCCGCCAGCCACCATGCCTCTTGGATGACGCCGGATTCGATGTGCTGCAAAGTCACGTTGGCCCAGAAGGATGTTCGACATGCCGTTCGAGGTGACAAGTTGGACCAGGCGTAGTGCATCGCCTGCTCTGAAGAGCTGGGCAGTTCCTTCAGCGACTGCTCGGTCAAGGCACCTTCAAACACTTGGGCGCGCATCCCATCGGTGGCCGAGGCGTGTTCGTTCACGAAGTCAATGAAGGCGGTTCGACTCTTCGTAGCCATGAGGAACCGTCGTTGCATGTCGCCGCCTTTCTCTCGGATCAAGTTGCTCTGCAGTCGGGCGTAGGCCGACTCGTCTAGCTCGGCGAAATCGGTCATCGTGGCGTCACCTGTCCTGCGTTGGATCTTCGATCGACAACTGATGGGGGTGAAGGGTGGTGGCAGCGAGGGCCGGGTCGAAGGTGTTGTCGGACCAATGTGGGAGCTTGTTGGCCTCCAATAGCGCCGCCAGCGCCTCAAGATTGGGATAAGACGCCCGTTCGTCGCCGTCGTCCTCCTGCCCATACTTCAGCGCCAAAACGCCGAGCGCAGCAGAAACGATGTGGGTCATGATGTTGGCCCTTGTCTCCTTGTGCCTCGCCGCTCGCAGATAGCCGTGCAGGTCACTGGCTAGGCGTACCTTGAACCTGAAGCCACCTTCGTGGCTGGGGTCCACTCTGAACTGCCCGGGCTTCAAGTCATCTTCGAGGCTGAAATCGAGCAGCCCCAGCAGACCAGACTTCAACGCGAAGGTCGGGCCGATCGCCACCTTCGCTCCCTTGGGAAGCCGAAGCTCATGACCATCCCAGAGCGGGTCAAGGCCATCCTTCTCGGCGACGACCGTGTGCTCGATTTCGTTGGCGGCTACCACCATCGGCGTGAAAACTGGATGAGATCCCATGTCATCAGGATCCCAATGCAAGGTTTGTTCAGCGGCGCCGTCGAACATGAGCGTACGATATGCCGAGACTGCCGCAGCCACTGCGCAGGCGAATCGAAGCTGTCCAGCCTGCGTCCATCGAGCAATGAGCGGCGCACCTTCCACCACATGCTTGATGGACAAGGCGCGGCCCCGGTCTTTGATCTGCCGATAGTCCACGATGATCGAGTACACGCCGTTCGGATAGCTGATGTTGCCGGCCTCAAGGACAGGCCAAGGGAGCGCACGGCTGGCAGACGCCGGGTCGGAAGCCCGAACGCTGATAGCATTCGACACGTGCTACGTGTCCTCCGATGTCGGCGGTCGCTGCAAAACAACCCGTAGAGCAGCATTGCCGCCAAGCCCTTCCACGGCCTCGTGCTCAATCTCAACTTGGTAGGTTTCACCTGCCACGAAGCCACGTATGCGGACCTCTTCGCCGTGACGGCCCCGATCGGCATTGCTCGGACGACCCTGCCCCTCTCCTCGGAAGCGAACTCCCGAAATGTGGACGATCTGGTCTGGCCAGATGCGGTCGCACGTCGCATCGACGTTCTCATGCAGGCGCAGCGACAGCGACACTTCCGCGGTTGTCGCAGCACACCTCAAGGAGACGATGTGCCTGCCGACACCCGCCGGCACAACGGTGGACTGGAACTGCAGTGGACGGGATAGACCCTCACGCGTTTTCTTTGGTGGCCGCTTGCGAGGTCTCTTGCGCCGTTTGCCGTCACCACCCTCGTGGTTCGTTGGTTCCCCTTCCTCCGATAACAGCCTCTCCCTCACGTTCGCCCGTTGCACGACGACCGGAGAGCCGTACATGGAGAAGTGGCGGTTTCCCTCGCCATCCGCTCCACCGTCCGTGTCGACCAACAGGAAATCATCGGGCGTGTACTCGTCCGTGCCGATCTCTGGGACATGGTTTCGGAGCCAGTCCCGGATGGCATCTAGACCAGCACGCAGCTGGTCTTTCTCATGATTGTCGTCTAGGTGTTTCGGAGAGAGCTCGTTGTGCATCGGCCCTTCCGCCTTTCGAATCAGGCGATGCAGTTCACCCCCTGGCTCGGGCATCAGCACAGCATGGAAGGATTGGCGGTCCGCGAAGTCCGAACGGCTCAAATGGCGGAGATCGTCCGTAATCCACATTCCATTGCGAAACAGGTCCACGCGGGTACTTTCTGTCGGCGAAGGCACAAGCAGCGATATGGGCACATCGTCGAACTCCGTCTTGACGACATGACGCTCGCTTCTCTCGAGAACTTGGTAGATCGAGTGGGCGGCCTGTCCCGACGGGCGCAATCCCGCAAAGAAGCTGTCGCCCCGAGCAACCCGCTGTCGATGGGCTTCGTCATCGAGAATGCCTTCAATGGTCTGCCGGTCAAGCCGTTGCACACCGACTCTCTCCGTATAGATGGCGTCCTCATCCACTTCGACTTCAAGTGTGCCCTGCTGGATCGCTACCACGAAGTTGTAAGCGGCTACCTTAGACACTATGCTCCAAAGTGACCATCCATCGTCTCGGAAGTAGTTGAACGCCGGAATATGGATGACGGTGCCATGGCCCCATTCTCCTCGAACGGCGCGAAGATCGTCGTCTAGTGCCAACGGAATGTCGGCTGTGTCAATGAAGTCATATGCTCTGCCCGCCTGTCCTGGCTCAAAGTCCTTAATCAGATAGCCCTTGGCTGCTCGCAAGTGCTTTCTCTTACCTGGCCGAGAAGCGAGGAATGCGCATCCCGCCGCAATCCTTTGTCCATTACTCTGCACTCCGCCATAGAGCAGGTACCGAAGGTCCGAAGTGGGCACGGCAGTGAAATGCCCGACGCCGTAAGAGCCAGCGGACTGGCCAGATTTACTGCTGATGCCGTCTCCCAAAATCGCCGTCATGCGCTTGTCGTCAAGACCGACACCGTTATCCATGACAGACAGCATGTAGTGATTGTCATCTGCAAGCCTACCTAAGGCTTCCTCGATTTGGTCTACGATTTGCTGATCTGGAGTCGAGAGCTCGTCCCTCGTATCCTTGCCGAACCGGATTGCCTCACGAAAGGCCTTGGCATAACCGGTGACGTCGGGAACCGCCTCGTTACCGATCATCGTCACGCGAAACCGCACGCGAGCAACCCGTTCACCCGCATCCGCGGCCGCATCGAGCGAGTTCTGTAGGATCTCCCGGATAATGCGCGCTGGGCGCAAGTCGTTGAAAAGGGCGGTCGCTGTGGCTGCGAAGCCAGTCGGCGTCACTTCAGGCCCGAACTGGAGCTTAGGCTTGGTCATGTCACACGCACTCCTTCGCCAGCGAATGTTCAGCTAGCCCAAAGGCGCACCGCAGGGAGCGCACGGCTACCTCGACCTCCTCACCGTCGGTGAAGCGTCCCATGCTCACCCTCACTCCGCTGGCCGCCACTTCCGCGCCAACGCCCAAAGCGAGCAACACATGGGACGGCTCTGGGGAGCCTGTCGCACAGGCCGACCCGGTGGAGATGGCGAGGTCGGCGGAGACTGCCTGGACAACTTGCTCAGCGAGCAACCCCGGAACGCCGATGCAGAGGCTTCCAGGGACACGCTGCTCCAAATCGCCAAACACCCGAAGTTGGGGAACATCGTTGATGAGCCTGTCCCGGAGACCATCCATCAGGCAACGAGTCATGCGGGCGTCCTGTAGCCAATCCCTAGCCGCAATTTCACACGCCTCGCCAAGCCCAACGATGAGGGGCGTGGCGAGGGTGCCTGGCCGCAGCCCGCGCTCTTGCGAACCGCCTGTCAGCAGGGGCGACAGCGCCAACCCGGGACGTTTGCGAACGTACAATGCACCGATGCCATTGGGGCCATACGCCTTGTGCGCCGAGAGGCTGAGCATGTCAACCCCCAAGGCGTCCACGTCAACCTCCATGCGGTTCAGCGCCTGCGTGGCGTCAGTGTGCAAGATCGCACCTGCCGAACGGCATGCCGCGGCGACTTCCCGAATCGGTTGCACAACGCCGATCTCGTTGTTCACGAGCATGACGGACACCAGCAGCGTATGATCGCTGAGCGTCGCTTCCAACAGCGACACATCGAGCAAACCGTTTCCCATCACTGGAAGCACTTCCACGTCGAAGCCGTTGCCACCCAGTGCTTGAACGGTTCGGAGCACCGCCGGATGTTCGGTTGCCACCGTGATGATCTGCCGTCGCCCGCCGGCGACGGCCTCTGCCACACCCCGAATCGCCAAATTGCAGGATTCCGTGGCACCGGACACAAAAACGACCTCTTCGTCGTCTGCGCCGATGAGGTCCGCTACTTGGCCGCGTGCATGCTCCACGGCGCGTCGGGCTTCCCAACCAAATGGATGCCCTTCAGAGTGCGGATTGCCGAAACGCTCCGACCAGTACGGTGTCATCGCACGATGCACACGGCGGTCCAGCGGCGTGGTGGCCTGATAATCCATATAGACCGGAAGCGTCGGCACAGTGCGCCCTAATCCGTGCAATCGCAGGGCAGCACGGTGTTCTGAAACCTAGACAGGTCCTCGCCGTTGCCAGCGCTGGTGGCCAACAGTTCGTATGAGAAGCCGCTTGACGCGCCGAAGAAGCCGATGAAGTCGCTCGCGTTCTCGTTGGTTCGCTCCCGCTTCTCCTGCACGAGGTCTCGCCCGTAAGTGCGCTCCATGCGTTGCCACCATTCGATGTCGCATGGGGTGTCGATGGTGGAGCCGAAGCCGCGCACCTTGCGCCGCTTGCGCGTCTCCATTGCGCCGTGCACTTGCTTCAGATTGCCAACGCCCTTGAGGAAGCAATAGACGCAGTTCGACAGAGCGCCGTCGGCGGCAAGTTTGAGGCCCCAACCTTGTTGCAGCCAGAACCTGTTCACGTCTTCCCGCGCAATGTGCATCTGCGTCAGAGGCATATAGACGTGTTCGCCCTTGTAGTCTGCATTGGCGTGGATGTCTGATGCCCGGGCTTCCACTCTGGCCACCCGAAGCTGCTCATCGCCCCTTAAGCCAATGAACGCGACATACTCGATGCCGCCCGTTCCGAACCAAGCCTTCTGGCCAAAGACCTTGCCGGAGAGCGCGGGGTTCTCGAAAGGTCTGGCGGGAGCGGAGAAGTCGCCGTATCGTTGTTCAGGGCGGCCGGTTGGCCTACTGAGGACGTACTCACGTTTCGCCGCCAGAATGCTCTTCGGCACACCGCCACGGCTGCGGACATGGCGGACATGCATTTCATCCACATCCACCTGCGAGGCTTGGAGCCCGTGGCCCAAGCGCGGAATGCTTTCCTTGCTTGCCAGCCAGTCTCGGAGGAACTGTCGCGTGATTTCCAGCTTGAGGGATGACGTGCAGACGCGCCGAAACTGGCTGGGCAAGTACGCCTTGAGAGAAAGCAGTTCCTCAAACGCCTCGCCTCGCCATCGAAATCCGTCTGGGTTCGCCTCGGACCAAGGCTTCTCGTTCACAAGGCGATAGGTCGGCAGGCGTCTCCACTCGCCCTGTCTAGCGTCCTCATAGGACTGGAACTGGACGAAGAAGAAGGGGATCCCATACTGGGATTCAACGATGCGCTTGCACTCGGCCGCGAACTTATACGTCTCGGGGTGCTCACACGAGGTGTTGTTGAACACCACGACATCGCCCCGTTCCTGCTGCAGGAAGCCGTTCTCGAGCAGCGTGAACAGCAGCATGCCGCTGGAACGTCCACCAGAGAACTTGACGACATGAGGAAGACGCCGATGGCCCCGGGAGCGATACCGAAACCGGTAAGTCCGCTCAGGGTCGTATCGCTTGGAGCGGGGCGCCCCGACGGAAATGCTCAGCTTGGGCACAGCCTGCATGGCGTTCTCGGGGCAGCTCGGCAAGTGTCTGCATTATATTGCGCGTTGTCCGGCGGGCAACCTTAGGTCGGCTGCCAGCGGTGTCCGATGGCGGGCGCTATGTTGCGCGGCGGTGCTGCTCGCGCCCTCGACCAGGAAGTGGAACCCGTGAACAACAACGCCGGCTTCGACGGCATCTTGCACGATGCCCGCGGTCGCATGTTCATGGTGCGCTACCGGGCGAGCCTGCTGTAAAGCAAGCCGGTTCGTTTCCCACCGCCGGCGTGCGCTCTGCGTACGCCGGCGGTTTTCTTTTTGCGCCCCTCGCGGCAAGAGATTGGGCGTCTAACTCGCCGCCCTGACCCGCCAGCCCGATGCCTCGCCTTAGGCGACTCGATTGGCGGCGTGACCATTGCGCCCGTGTGCCGGGACGGCGGCGCGAAGGCGGGAAACGGCGGCATTGCGCCGTTTTCGCGGCGGTTCCGCGCCCAAGACGCTGCCGAAACTGCCCTCGCCGGCTTACAGCCGCCGATCGGCGCCCCGTTCAGGCCCTTTTCAGGCTAGCGCTGCGGACTTGTGCAGCGGCGCCAACAGGGTTTTCACTCCAGGCGGGTGGACGCTGGGGTGCAGGCCGTGCGCCAAGATTTCCAGGCTATCGACCAAGCGGGGGCCGGAGCGGCTGAAGTAGGCGTTGCCGTCCGCGACGTAAACCCGGCCGGTTTGCACGGCCGGCAAAGCTCGCCAACTTGGGTTGTCCTGCAGCAGAGCCAGATCCTGAAGGCTGCGCTGCACGCCGAAGCCGCATAGCGCGACCAGGATGACGTCGGCGCGACTGTCGGCGAGCTGTCGCCAACTGATGGTGGTGGAGGGCGTGAAGGGGTTGCCGAGGCAATCTTGACCGCCGGCCAACTCCACCAATTGCGGCGTCCAGTGGCCGGCATTGAACGGCGGGTGCAGCCATTCCAGAACAGCCACTCTTGGGCGCCCGCCTTCTGGAATGGCGTCGGTTCGCCGGCGCACGGCGTCCACCCGCCACCGTAATTTCGCGACGGTTGCCCGTGCTTGTTCGGGGCGGCCGGCCGCTGCTCCCACCAGCGCAATGGTGTGGAAAACATCCTCCAAGGAGGCCGGCTCTAAGTTGACCACCTGCGCTGGACTTGGCAGGGCGCTAACCGCGGCATCCACCTCCGCGCTGGCCACGGCGCAAACGTCGCATAACGCTTGGCTGACGATCAGGTCCGGACGCAGCTCCGCCAGCACCTCGGTGCGCAGGGAGTAGAGGGCGCGTTCGGTGCGCAGCCGCGAGCGCACCTGTTGGTCGATTTCAGCGCTGCCCAAACCGCTGTCGATCAGAGTTTGCGTCACTGTCGCCAAGCCCCCCACGGAGGCGGGAAAATCACATTCATGGGAGACGCCCACTAGTTGCCGCCGCAGCCCGATGCTGCAAATGATTTCCGTCGCGCTGGGCAGCAGGGAGACGATTCTCATTGTCTGTGGCTAGGCAAGAGGGCCGATGGGAAGCCGCCTAATCCGGCGGAGGGGGCATCGTCGCCGAGACGCGCAAGCGCACTCCCTTAATGGAGGGGGCGCTGCGCACGCCGCGCGCCGACGGTCGATGCGCCCAGCGCCACTTGAGTACGCTGCTTCATTGAGCGTGGGCCACGCGCAGCAACGGCATCTGCCGAGCCAAGCGGTAACCGCCGAATAGCAGCACGGCGTAAACGGCGTCTCCCGCCAAGCTGCGGCCCAAGTAGGGCAGGCCATCCATATAGCATTGCAGCAGCGCGGCGGCGGTTTGCGGGTGGAAGGCCAGCCAGTTGCCGGCATTGGAGATGAGCCAGAAGACCAGCGCTCCGGCCCCTACCGCCATGGCGACGCGGCCGGCGCTGTCCCGGCTGTGCAGTAGGCCGCGGCCCAACGCGGTGCTGGCCAGAAACCCCAAATAAACCGCCAGCATGACAACGGCTTGGTAAAGGCCGTTGTGCAGGTCGCCAAGCAACAGCGCCGCCAACGGCACCAACCAAAACACCCGCCGCTGCAGGTAGGCGCCGGAAAACAGCGCCAAGGCGCCGATGGGTGTGATGTTCTCTGGGTGCGGCAGCATCCGCAACGCCGCCGCGCCGACGATCAGCAGCAGGACCAGCCCCTGCCCACGCAGAAACGATGCGCCGCTGCTGTTCCTGGCTGCCTTGGTCCCGTGGACTGTAACCATACTGGGATTCAACCTTGCATTCGCACTCGGCCGCGAACTGATACGTCTTGGGGCGGCTCGGCAAGTGCCCAGATTACATTGCGGGTTGTCCGCCGGGCAACTGCGGCGTGGCCATCAGGGCCACACTGGGCGAGATTCAGCCCATATTCGTCCTCATGTACCATTGCACAGCTACCACCCTTGCGGTGGCCCTTTAGCGGGCGTTATGTTGCGCGCCGGCGCTGCTCGGCGGCGCTCCAAGAACTTGAGGACCCTAATGACCGAAAGAGTGCAACGGGGCGGGCTGCGGGTCGCCAAAGCGCTGGATGATCTTGTCGCGCAGCGGATGCTGCCCGGCACTGGGCTTGAGGCCGATGCCTTCTGGGCCGGGTTTGAGGCGCTGGTGGAGGCATTGACGCCGCGCAACCGCGAACTCTTGGCCATCCGCGACTCTTTGCAAGAGCGCATCGACGGCTGGCATCGGGAACGGCGCGGGCAGCGCCATGACGCGGCGGCCTACAAAGCGTTTTTGACCGAGATTGGCTATCTCGTGCCGGAGGATGGCGATTTCGAGATCGCCACCGCCAACGTGGACGCAGAGATCGCGAGCATCGCCGGGCCGCAACTCGTGGTGCCGGTGATGAACGCCCGCTACGCGCTGAACGCGGCTAATGCCCGCTGGGGCAGCCTCTACGATGCCTTCTACGGCACGGACATCATTCCTGAAACGCCGGGGCGCGAGAAGGGCTCCAGCTACAACCCCGCGCGTGGAGAACTGGTCGTCGAACGTACCGCTACCGTGCTGGATGAGGTCACGCCCTTGGCCGGCGCTTCGCACAAAGATGTGACCGTGTATAGGGTGGAAGCCGTCGCCGGCGGGTTCGACTTGGTGGCGACGCTTGCGGACGGCAGCCGTGCCGGCCTCGCGGAACCGGCGCAGTTCGTCGGCTTCAACGGCGAGGGCGACGCCAGCGCGGTGTTGCTGAAGCACAACGGCCTGCACATCGAAATCCAAGTGGACCGCGGGCATCCGGTCGGCGCGGCGCATGCCGCCGGCGTGAAGGACGTGCTGCTCGAATCCGCGGTGACAGTCATCCAAGACTGCGAGGATTCAGTGGCCGCGGTGGATGCCGAAGACAAAGCGCTGGTGTACGGCAACTGGCTGGGCCTCATGCGTGGCGACCTCACGGAGACATTCGCTAAGGGCGGCGCCACCGTCGAGCGCCGCTTGGCGGCAGACCGTTCCTACACCAGCGCCGGCGGCGAACCGCTCACCCTCCCCGGCCGCAGCCTGATGCTGGTGCGCAACGTGGGGCATCTGATGACCAACGACGCCGTGCTGGACCAGCGCGGGGACGAAGTGTTCGAGGGCATCTTGGACGCCGCCATGACCAGCCTCGCGGCACTGCATGACTTGCAGGGCAACGGCCCGGTCACGAACAGCCGCGCCGGCAGCGTTTACATCGTCAAGCCGAAGATGCACGGCCCAGACGAGGTGGCGTTCTGCTGCGACCTGTTCGCCAGCGTGGAAGACATGCTTGGCCTCCCGCGCAATACGTTGAAGGTGGGCATCATGGATGAGGAACGCCGCACCAGCCTGAACCTCACCGAATGCATCCGCGTCGCCCGCGAGCGCGTGGTGTTCATCAACACTGGCTTTCTGGACCGCACTGGCGACGAAATCCACACCAGCATGTTGGCCGGTGCCATGGTGCGCAAGGAGCCCATGAAGCAGGAGACGTGGATCGGCGCCTACGAGGACGCCAACGTGGATGCGGGGCTGGCCGCCGGCTTTCCCGGCCGCGCGCAAATCGGCAAAGGCATGTGGCCGAAGCCGGACGAGATGGCCGAGATGCTCGAGGCGAAGTCCAACCATCCGCGCGCCGGGGCGGACTGCGCATGGGTGCCTTCGCCCACCGCGGCAACGCTGCATGCGCTGCACTACCATGAAGTGGACGTGGCGGCGCGGCAGCGCGAACTCAGCGCCCGCCAGCGCGCCAGCATCGACGACATCCTCACCATCCCCCTGCTCGGCGGCGAGAACTTGGCGCCGGAGGATGTGCAAGCCGAACTGGACAACAACGCGCAAGGCATCTTGGGCTATGTGGTGCGCTGGGTGGACCACGGCGTGGGGTGCTCCAAGGTGCCAGACATCCACGATGTGGGCCTCATGGAAGACCGCGCCACTTGTCGCATTTCCAGCCAGCACATCGCCAACTGGCTGCACCACGGCATCGCTTCACAAGCGCAGGTGCGCGAGACGATGCAGCGCATGGCCGCCGTGGTGGATGGGCAAAACGCGGACGACGACGCCTATGTGCCGATGGCGCCGCAATTCGACGAGAGCATTGCCTTCCAAGCCGCGTGCGACCTAGTGTTCAAGGGCCGCGAGCAGCCCAATGGCTACACGGAACCCATTCTCCATGCCCGTCGCCGCGAGTTGAAGGCGCACCGGCCGGCAACGCAATGATGCGCCGCGACACTTCCAAGGGCCGATGGGCACCGGCGTCGCCGGCCACCGCGCCACGCCCAAGCCGCGTCGGAGCGCACAGCCATTGAACTCACCGAGCCTTGAGATCGCCGACTACGATGCCGCTCAGGACGCCGCGGCCGTGGCGCGCATCTGGCGCGAAGTCGGTTGGATTGACGCCGAGCGCCAAGGTTTGGTCGGACGGCTCTACGAGGGCGGGCGAGGGGTGGTGTTCCGCATCGACGGCAGCGCCGAGTGCGCAGTACACACGGCGCCTGGCGCCATGCGCTACCTCGAGCAAGACTTGGAGTTGTCCGTGGTCACTGCCGTCACCACCAGCCTAGTGGGGCGCAAGCTCGGCGCCGCCGGCCGTCTGACAGCCTTGGCCCTCGCCAACGCGGCGCGAGAAGGCGCGGAAATATCGGCCCTCGGCGCCTTCGAGCAGGGCTTCTATGACCGGCTTGGTTTCGGCTGCGGCCCCTACGAGCACGAGTTCACCTTCGACCCCGCCAGCTTGAACGTGACGGCGACGTTCCGTCCGCCGCGCCGCCTGACCACGGCGGATTGGCAGGCCGTGCGCGGCTGCATGCTGCGGCGCAAGCGCGGCCACGGCGGCTGCATTCTGACGCCGCCGCAAGTGACGGAAAGCGAGCTCGGTTGTACGGAAGACTTCTTTGGCCTCGGTTACCACGATGCCGCGGACGGTTCGCTCAGCCACTTCATCTGGGGCGAGGCGCGCGACCAACATGGCCCTTACGTGATCACTTGGATCGGCTACGAAGACGTCCCGCAGTTGATGGAGCTGTTGAGCCTCATTCGCTCATTGGGCGATCAGGTGAACACGGTGTCGATGTTGGAACCCGCCGACATTCGCTTGCAGGACGTATTGAAGCAACCGTTTCGCCACCGCCGCAGCACCAAGGGCGGGAAGTATGCAAACCGCTGCGATGCCATCGCCTTCTGGCAACTGCGGGTGCTGGACTTGCCGAAATGCTTGGCGAAGACGCGCCTCGCCGGGGAGGATTTGGTATTCAACTTGGAACTTCAAGACCCAGCGCCGGCGTACTTGGATGGCGCTTATGGGGATGTCGGTGAGGGCTGGCCCGGCGCCGGGGGTGATTTCACCGTCACCCTAGGCAGCGCTTCGGGCGCCGAGCGCGGCCACCACCCCAGCTTGCCAACGCTCAAGGCTTCTGTCGGCGCGTTCAGCCGCATGTGGATCGGCGCCGCGCCGGCCTCGGTGCTCGCCGCGACGGACGCCATCAAGGGAGACGCCGCCCTGCTCGAAGCCCTTGATGACAAGTTCGCCTTCTTGCCAACGCCGCGCCTAGGGTGGGACTTTTGACGCGGCCAAGCGAACGGAGGCATTCATGTTGACAATTCTTGATGGTGGCATGGGCGTCGAGCTCATTCGGCGTGGCGTCGCGCAAGACACCGGGCTGTGGTCCGCGCAACCGCTCATCGAAAATCCAGCGGCGGTGCGGCAAGCGCACTTGGACTACATCGCAGCCGGTGCCCACATCATCACCACCAATAGCTACTCCACCGTTCCAAGCTACCTCGCCAAGGCGAACTTGGAATCCCGCTATGTGGAGCTGACGCGGCTGGCGGGGGAACTGGCGCGGCGCGCCGCGGACGAGTCTGGCGCAGACGTGCGCGTGGCCGGCGGCTTGCCGCCGCTCTCAGAGAGCTATCGGGCAGACTTGGTGCCGCCAGATGACGAAGCGCGGCCCATCTACGCCAATCTCGCCGCGGCGTTGGCGCCAAACGTGGATCTCTTCCTGTGCGAGACCATGGCATCGGCCCGGGAAGCGCGCAACGCCGCGTCGGCCGCAATCGCCGCCGGGGCGCCGCGCGGCTTGCCGGTGTATGTCGCCTGGACACTGGACGACCGCCCCGGCCACGGCCTGCGGAGCGGCGAATCCATCGCCCAAGCGCTGGCGGCGTTGGAGGACTTGGACATTCAGGCTTACCTCTTCAACTGCACCTCGCCGGATGCGATTCACGCTGGCATGGAAACGCTGGCCAAGCTGACGGACAAACCCTTCGGCGGCTACCCAAACCGCTTCAACATCCCCCCAGGATGGACGCTGGACAACGACGTGCCGGCAGAGCGGCGCGACATGCCGCGCGCGCACTTCGTGGACGCGGCGCGCCGCGCCATGGCCCTCGGCGCCTCGCTGTACGGCGGTTGCTGCCATGTGGGAACGGAGTACATCGCCGCCTTGGCGACAGCGCTGCGCGAGGACGCGCTCGGCTGCGCCGAAGCTTGAGGCGCGCGGACAACCCTTAAGCGATGCCGCGCGGCGGCCGCGGCGTTCCCGCCCGCCGCCAAGCGCCAAACACGCGCTACCACTTCTCCCCGAACGGGCGGATCATGGCGTCGAACGTCCACGCCGAGCGCGGCTGGTGGGCGATGTGCCACACCTCGCCGGCGATGTCGTCCGGCTTGCAGTAGAACTCGTCCGGCGCGTCCGGGTTGCGCTTGCGCGTCCACGGCAGGTCGATGACCGCGTCGATGGCCACATACGCCACATGGATGCCCTTCGAGCCGAGCGAGCGCGCCAAGGATTCGGCGAGGATGCGCTGCGCCGCCTTGGTGGGGGCAAAGCCGGCGAAATACGGCACGCCCCGGTAAGCCGCGGTGTTGCCGGTGCAAAGGATGGCGCCCTCGCCCCGCTCGATCATCGCCGGCGCCACCGCCTGGGCAAGCCGCAACAGCGCCGTGGCGTTCACCCGGAAGTTGCGCTCGAAGATGTCTGCATCCACGGTGAGGAAATCACCAAACGCGCCTAGGGTGGCGTTGTGGATCAACACGTCCGGGTCGCCCAAGTCTGCCCGCACCGCCGCCACCGTCGCCGCCACCTGCTCCGGTTCCGCCACATCGCACACATAGGCTGAGGCGCCATCGATGTCCGCCGCCAATGCATTGAGCCGCGCGGCGTTGCGCGCCAGCAGCGCCACGCGATAGCCGCCGGCGGCAAAGCGGCGGGCGATGGCCGCGCCGGTGCCTGGGCCGGCGCCCGTGAGCAGGCAAACGGGCGCAGTGTCTGGGGTTGGCATGGTTTCTCCTATCCGACTCTTATCCGACTCTTATCCAAGAAGGGTGATGAACGGCAGCAGCCCCGCCGCGAACGCCATCACATAGGCGAACACCGGGGCGCCGAGCAGCGCCAAGGCGACGAGCGCGAGGAGCGCCCAAACGCCATAGCGGGCGTTGTAGTGGCGATAGGCGCGGGCGAGACCGGCCGGCAGCAGATGCGGCAGGATGTAGTGCCCATCCAACGGCCCGAGCGGGATGAGGTTGAACACCATGAGCAGCAGATTCACTTGCACCAGAATGACGAAGAACGTCTCCACTCCGGGTGTGAAGAAGTACTCCACCCCCGCGCCGCGCAGCAGCAGGAACACGTTCCAAGCGAGCGCCGCGAGCAACAGGTTCATCCCCGGCCCCGCCGCCGCCACCCATAAGTCCGAGCGTTCAGAGCGGAAGTTGCGCGGGTCTGTGGGCACGGGCTTCGCGTATCCAAAGCCCACCAGCACCACCATCAACAGCCCCATCGCGTCGATGTGGGCAAGGGGATTGAGCGTGAGCCGCCCGGCAAGCTCTGCGGTGCGGTCGCCATGCCACTTCGCCACCACCGCGTGGCCGAACTCGTGGCAGGTGAGCGACGCCACCAGCGCAATCAACAGGAGCGAGAAGAGCAACACCTCGCCCCGGTAGATGAGTTCGATCATGCGGCTTCGGCGCGGCGCTTGGCGGCAAAGGCGCGGGCGGTGATGACGCCGCCAACCAAGCCAAAGAGGTGCGCTTCCCAAGACACGCCGTCGTCTTGCGGGATGACGCCCCAGATCATGCCGCCATAGATGAGGAACACGAACAGCGCCACCGCCGCCGAACCGGGGCGCCGCTCGTAGAGGCCGCGCACCACCAAGAACGCCGCCAGCCCAAACACCACGCCGCTGGCGCCGATGTGCGCCGCGGCGCGGCCGAGCGCCCACACCGCGACGCCGCTCAAGAGGATGATGAACGCCGTGGCGGCGGCGTAGTAGCCCACGCCGCGGAACAGCATGACGGCGCCCAAGGCCAACAGCGGCCCGGTGTTCGCCATGAGATGCGCAAGCGACTGATGCACGAACGGCATGCCGACGATGCCCAGCAGGTGGTTCACGTCACGCGGGACGATGGCGAGGCTGTAGAGCGTTGCCGGGTCTGCCAAGGCGTAGAGCGAAACCGCCCATACGGCGCCGACGCTTGCGAGCAAGGCGATGGCGCGGTGCGCGATGGCTCGGCTGACAACCGGCGCCATGCTGGCCTAGCGTTGGGCGTGGCTACAGTTCATGCAGCGAGTGTAATGCAGGTGCAGGACGGCGCGTGGCGGACGCCGCGCTTTGGCAGGGTATATGGCGAGAGGCTCGGCGGCTTGCGTACTGCGCGGGACAGCGCGTGGCGGACGCCGCGCTTTGACAGAGGTGAAGGGCGACCAAGTTTGGCCGTCCTCCCGCGAAAGGTCGCCGCCGATGCTGCTGCCGGCGCCGGTGGGTCCTGGCCAACGGTTGTCTACCCGGAGGCTACCCCGAGGACAGCCGTGGTGGCTGGATGCCGAGACGCAACGCGGCGTTGCCAACGATGTAGTTCAGGATTTGCGCGGCGTCCGCCGGGATGCGGGCGCCGGTGGCCTCGCCCAGGGCGTTCAGTTCACCCACGAAGCGCTGCACCTGTTCGGCGTTGGCTTGGTCCAGAACGCCGGCGGTGACGCGCACGAGGTTTGGGGATGTTTCGTACCAAGGCACCTTGGCATCCGCGGCGGCGACCGCCTCCACCATCGCCAAGGCGACCGTGAGGTCGTTGTCCACCATCAACGAATGCCAGGGCTCGTTGTCCAGAAACTCCGCCAAATGCTTGGCCGTTTCTGCCTTGAGCGGCGCCACGCCCTCGATGGCCACTTCCGCCGCCAAGTCCACCATGATGCAGAAGTCCGCCATGTCTTGTTCGGCGAGGGCGCCCAATGCCTCCAATGCACCTTCGTTCAAGCCGTTGCGCACTAGAAAATCCACCTCCTCTGCAAGTTCGGCGGCGCGCGCGACAAAGGCCGCGCGATGCGCCGCGTCTTCCTCTTGCGTCGCGGCGAGCCGCTGATGCAGGTTGTCGCGCCAAGTCCAGAAGCGCACAAATCGATCCGACGCGCCGCGCTCAGCCATCGCTGTCCCTCCCGGCCGGCGCCGTGGCGGCGCGGCGGTCACCCAAGAACTCCACGATGCGGCGCTGAAGCGCGTCCGCATCCTTCAACTCACACTCCCACAGGGTGAGCGCTTGCCAACCGAGTTCGGCCAATCCGCGCAGGTTCTCGGCGTCACGCTGCCGGTTGCGCGAGATCTTTTCCACCCAATAGCTCGTGTTGGTGCGCGGCACACGCTCCCCGTTGCGGCAAGCGTGCCCATGCCAGAAGCAGCCGTTCACGAAGATGGCCTTCTTGCGGGCGATGAAGGCCAAGTCTGGGCGGCCAGGCAACGTCTTGCGGTGCAGGCGATAGCGGTAGCCGAGCCCAAACACGAGCCGCCGCACTGCCATCTCCGGCTGCGTGTCCTTGCTGCGGATCTGGCGCATGATGAAGCTGCGCAATTCGGGGGTTTCGGGCATGTCGTGTCAGGCGGCGGCGCTCACGCCCGCTATCGTAGCCCCAATCACCGCGCCCGGCGCAGCAATGCGGCGCCCACGCCCCAACACAGCGCAATCGGCATCAACACCGCCAGCGCTGCCGGAATGCCGAACACCAAGCTCGCCGGCGCGAGCAGATCCTGCAGGTACTTGAACAACAAGCCGACGACGATGCCGGCGGCAACGCGGGCGCCCATGCCGGTCTCGCGCAGCGGGCCCACGACGAACCCCACCGCCACCAACGCAAGGCCCAAGGTGGCCAGTGGCTGCAGCAGCTTGCTCCAGAGCGCCAAGCGATGCCGCCGCGCATCCAAGCCTTCACCATCCATGTAGCGGATATGGGCATCGAGGTCGGCGAGCGAGAGCTGCTGCGGCGCCACCAAGGCGCGCGCGGACAACATGCCTACATCGGCCTCGCTCTCCCACGCCACATCATCCATGCGGGCTGCCGTCGCCGCGTCCTCGCCCAACGCCGTCACACGCACATCCCGCAGCCGCCAATGCCCGCCCGCCTCGCCGCGCTCCGCGAACTGGGCGCGCTGGACACGCCGCATGCGCCCCGCGTCATCCAACTCGAACTGGGTCACGCCGATGAGTCGCCCTTGGGTGCCAAAGCCCTCCACATGGGTGAACACACGCCCTTCCCGATGCCAATGGCCGTCCACGAAGATCGTCTCGGAGCCTTGCAGGGAGCGCGAACGCAGGGCTTCCGCCGCAACATCAAACCTCGGCGCCACCCACTCGCCGATGGCGAAGGCGGCGGCCGAGAACCCCAAGACGGTGAGCGCGAGCGCACCGAAGAGGCGCTGCAACGAAGCGCCGGCTGCCCGCAGCGCCGTCACCTCCGAGCTGCTGGACAACATGCCCAAGCCGATCAGCGCACCAAGGAATGTCACATAGGGCGCGAGTTCATACACCCGCCGCGGCAACGTCAGCAGCACATACAGGCCTGCTTGGCTGGCGCCATAGCCGGCTTCTTCCTCGCGCAGTTCCTCCATGAAGGCAAAGAGCCCGGTCAGGGTGACGAAGCACGCCAGCACCACGGCGATGGCCATGAGCGCCACCCGGGCGACGTAGCGGTCTGCGGTGGCGATCATGCCGGCCGCCAAGCCTGCCGCGCCATCAACGCCGCCCCAAGCGCCGCCGCGCCATGCACCGGCCACAGCCCCAGCCAAGCCGCCGGCGCGCCATCCGCAATGGCGGCCTGCGCCAACATCGCAAACAGAAAGTAGAGCGAGAAGACAACGATGCCGGGCACGATGCGGGCAAAGCGTCCTTGGCGCGGCGGCGCCCGGCCCAAGCCGAAGGCAGCGACCGCGGCGATGAGGGTGACGATTGGCAGGCCGAGCCGCCAATGCCACTCGGCGGCTTGCTCCGCCGCCGCCATGTCGAGCGTCGCGGTGGAGAGCGTCCGCGGATCTACCCGGCTCCACGCCGTTGGCCGCGCCGCCACGCGCTGGCTCAAGCGCCGGAAGGAGACCACGCGGAAATCCCGCGCGCCCGGCACGCCGGCATAGCGCACGCCATCCTCCAAGGTGAGGAACCGGCTGCCGGTGTCTGGCGCCACATGCTGGCCACCCGCTCGCGCCCACACCGTGACATTGCCGCCTCCCGGCAGCCGCTCGCCAGAGAAGACGCCGGCGAGCCGCCGCTGCCCGGCATCCACGCGACGGGCATAGGTGACGCGCTGGCCGAACCCAAACGTGTGGAAGACGCCGGCCGAAATGCCTTCGAACTCGCTGTTCGCGCGCGCCTCAATGGCCAACCGCGACACCTGCGCTGCGGCTGCCGGCGTGACGGCGAGCGACAGCGCGCCAACCAACGCGGCCACTGGCGCCGCGATCGCAAGCAGCCAGCCAAGCATCTTGCGCGGGTCGGCGCCGCCGCCCTGCAGCACGGCGAACTCGCGCTCCGCATGCAAGCGCCCCACCGTCATCAACACGCCGAGGAACAGCGCGAACGGCAATGTCATCTGCGCAAACTCCGGCACCCGCAACGCCGCCAGCGTCCACAACATGTCCGCCGAGTAGCGGCCGAGCGCCACATCCTGCAGGTAGCCGATCATGCGCCCGCCCAAGGCGATGGCCAACAGCGTGAAGAACGCCACGGCAACAGTCGCCAGCAGTTCCCGCGCGAAGTAGCGAAACGCCACCGTCACGGTTGCTTCGCCTGCGCACAGCGCGGCGCCAACCCGGCGCATGGGGGCGCCCCGCCACACCCCCGCGGCGCGCGCCCGGCACCGCCACACGATGGCTCGAAACCGCTTAGAGGCCGACGATCAGGTACACTCATCGGCTGCGTCGCATCGCCCGCATCCCGCCATCCGCCGCTTCATGGCAAGCATTATGAGATGTTTCACGAAAACCGGAAGCCCAGCTGATTTCACGACGGATTGCCTGGTCGCTGGCCGCGAGCGGGCGCTGGAGGTGGCGGAGTCGTTTGATGCCCGGGCGCTGGTCGAACAGTGTTTGGCGCAAGCCCCGGAGAACGCACCCACTGTTGCTGCCTTGCCGGGCCGCATCAAAACGCTGCTGGTGCCGCCGGTTGGGCGCGAGCCAGTCAGCGAGGCGAAGTTCAGAAAGTGCGTCAGCCAAGCCGCCACTGCCCTCGCAGCGCTGCGCGTGACGAGCGCGGTGTGGTGCTTGAACGACATCAAGGTGGCCGGTGCCAACGGCCAGCGCGACGCCTACTGGAAAACGCGCACGGGCCTCGCCGCCCTCTCCACCGCCGCGTACCGCTACCACGAGCAAAAGAGCAAGGCGCCGAAACGACGCCCGCTGTCCCGAGTGAATATCCACGCTGGCCCCGGCGAACGCAACCAAGTGGCCCTCGCCGTGCGGCACGGCAACGCCTTGGACGCTGGCCTGCGCTTCGCGCGGGACCTCGCCAACGCACCGCCAAACGTCTGCAATCCCGAGTGGCTGGCGGCGCAAGCGAACACCTTGGCCGAGCACGATGGCGTCACCGTGGAGACCTTGGACGAAGCAGAGATGGAAGCCTTGGGCATGGGCGCCTTCCTGTCCGTGACGCGGGGCAGCGATGCACCCGCCAAGTTGATCGTCGCTCGCTATCGAGGCGCCGGCGAGAGCGACGCGCCAGTGGTCTTCGTGGGCAAGGGCGTCACCTTCGACACCGGCGGCATCAGCTTGAAACCGGGCGCCGCGATGGATGAGATGAAGTTCGACATGTGCGGCGCCGCCACCGTGGCCGGAGCGCTGAAAGCCGCGGCGGTGGCTGAGCTTCCCATCAATCTCATCGCCATCCTCGCCGCCGCGGAGAACATGCCGAGCGGCAACGCATCGCGCCCCGGAGACATCGTGACCACCCTATCCGGGAAAACGGTGGAAATCTTGAACACCGACGCCGAGGGGCGCCTGCTGCTCTGCGACGCGCTCACCTTCGCCAAGCGCTACAAGCCGGCGGTGGTGGTGGACGTCGCCACGCTGACGGGCGCCTGCGTCATCGCCTTGGGCGCCCATGCGAGCGCCGTGTTCGCCAATGACGACGCGCTCTCGGCAGCGCTCCTTGACGCCGGCGCAACCAGCGGCGATCGGGCTTGGCCCATGCCCCTGTGGGAAGACTACCAAGCGCAGCTCGACAGCAACTTCGCGGATGTGGCCAACATCGGCGGCCGGCCCGCCGGGGCGATCACCGCAGCCTGCTTCCTGTCGCGCTTTGCCAAAGGCTTCAAGTGGGCGCATATGGACGTCGCCGGCACGGCCTATCGCGGCGGCAAGGCCAAGGGAGCGACTGGCCGCCCGACGCCGCTCTTGTTCCAGTACCTGTTGGACCGCGTCGCTTCCCCGGCCGCTGTGCCCAAGCGCAAAGCGCCCCAGCCGCGATGACCCGGGTGGATTTCTATGTGCTGGGAGACTTGAACGCCGACGCCCGGCAACGCTTCGCCTGCCGCTTGGCGCACATGGCTTGGAGCGCAGGGCAAACCACGCATGTTCGCACTGCCTCGGATGAGGCGAGCGCCCTGCTTGACGAGTTGATGTGGCACCACCCGGAAGGCCGGTTCCTGCCCCATGCGTTGGCAGAAGCGGCCGATTCCGCCCAAGCGCCTGTGCGCATCGGCGCTGGCGAACCCGAACCCGACGCAGACCAATTGCTCATCAATCTTGGCGATGACGTGCCCACCTTCTTCGCCCGTTTCGAGCGCGTCGCCGAGGTGGTGACGCAGCCGCAACGGGAACTCGGCCGGCAACGCTATCGGCACTACCGCGAACGCGGCTATCCTCTGTTCCATCATCAAGACAGCTTTGATTGGGAGCGTCGCTGACCGCTCGCTTCGCATCGCATGGAACACCACTACGAGCCACTTGCCATGGAACGGCGCCTCTACGAAGAGTGGGAGGCGCAGGGTTGGTTCGCGCCGAATCAGCACGGGGCGCCCTACTGCATCGCCATTCCGCCGCCCAACGTCACCGGACGGCTGCACCTCGGCCACGCATTCCAGCAAACGCTGATGGACGTGCTGATTCGCCACCGGCGCATGCAAGGCCGGGGGGCGCTCTGGCAGGTGGGCACGGACCACGCCGCCATCGCCACGCAAATGCTGGTGGAGCGCCAGCTCGAAGCCGAAGGCACGACGCTGCAGGACATCGGCCGGGAAGCGTTCGTCGAGCGGATGTGGCGCTGGTACGATCAATCCGGCGGCGAGATCACCGGCCAGATGCGGCGCATGGGCGCCTCGGTGGATTGGTCGCGCTACCGCTTCACCATGGACGAGGGCTTCGTCGCCGCGGTGCGGGAAGTGTTCGTGCGTCTCTACGACGCCGGCCTCATCTACAAGAAGCAGCGCTTGGTGAACTGGGATCCGGCCCTGCGCACCGCCGTTTCAGACCTTGAAGTGGACAGCACGGAAGAGGCCGGCAGCCTCTGGCACATCCGCTATCCGCTTGCCGGCGGCGCCCGTGCCGCAGACGGCGCCGACTACTTGGTGGTGGCGACGACGCGCCCAGAGACCTTGCTCGGCGACACCGCCGTGGCCGTGCATCCGGCGGATGAGCGGTATCGCAGCTTGGTCGGCGCGAAGGCGCGGTTGCCGCTGGTGGACCGCGAACTGCCCATCGTCGCGGATGAGCATGTGGACCCGGAGTTCGGCACCGGGTGCGTGAAGATCACCCCAGCGCACGACTTCAACGATTACGCGGTGGGCCAGCGCCACGGCCTGCCGCTCCTGAACATCTTCAACGCGGATGCCAGCGTCAACGACAACGCGCCGGCCGCTTATCGCGGCATGGACCGTTTCGCAGCGCGCAAGGCCGTGGTGCAACATCTCGAGGGCTTGGGCTTGGTCGAATCCGTCAAGCAGCACAAGATGGCCGTGCCACGCGGCGACCGTTCCGGGGCCGTTTTGGAGCCGTGGCTCACGGACCAGTGGTGGGTGGCCATCGAGCCGCTGGCGAACCCTGCCATCGCCGCAGTGCAAGATGGCCGCGTGCGCTTCGTGCCGAAGCAGTTCGAGAACACCTACTTCGCGTGGATGCGCGAAGTGAAGGACTGGTGCATCAGCCGCCAGCAATGGTCCGGCCACCGCATCCCCGCTTGGTACGACGCCGACGGCAACTTCCATGTCGGGCGGGACGAAGCCGAGGCGCGCGCCCGCGCCGGTTTGGCGGACGACGCGCCCCTGACGCAAGACCCAGATGTGCTCGACACTTGGTTCAGTTCCGCGCTCTGGACCTTCGCCACCTTGGGCTGGCCGGCGCAAACGGATGACCTGAAGCGCTTTCATCCCACCAGTGTCTTGGTGACGGGCCACGACATCATTTTCTTCTGGGTGGCGCGGATGATCATGATGACGCTGCGCTTCACCGGCGACGTGCCCTTCAACACCGTCTACATCCACGGCTTGGTGCGCGACGCGGAGGGGGCGAAGATGTCCAAGACGCGCGGTAATGGGCTGGACCCCCTCGACATCGTGGAGGGCATTGGCTTGGCTGCGCTCGTCGCCAAGCGCACCGCAGACCTCACGCAGCCACAGATGGCGGAGCGCATCGAGCAGGCGACGCGCCGCGACTTCCCGCAAGGCATCCCATCCTACGGCGCCGACGCGCTGCGCTTCACGTTCTGCGCGTTCGCCTCGCCCGGCGGCCGCGACGTGAACTTCGATCTGGCGCGGGTGGAGGGATACCGGAACTTCTGCAACAAGCTGTGGAACGCCGCGCGCTTTGTCTCCATGAATCAAGCGGCAGCGGGGCGCGACGATGGCGCCCCGCCAGACGCCCCGCTGAGCCGCGCCGACCGTTGGATTCGGGTGCGGATGCGGGAAGCCCTCGTCGCCATCGACCGCGCGGTTGAGACATTCCGCTTCGACCTGTACGCCAACGCCCTCTACGACTTCGCTTGGCACGAATACTGCGATTGGTACTTGGAGCTCGCCAAGCCCGTGCTGCGGGACGCAGAGGCAGACCCCGCCGCCGCGGCCGCGGCGCGCCATACTCTGGTGGAGGTGCTGGATGCGCTGCTGCGCGCTGCACACCCGCTCGCTCCATACATCACGGAAACGCTGTGGCGGGAGCTGGGCACGCGGCCGGCTGAGGCGCCCAACACCATCATGCTGGCGCCCTTCCCCACCACGGACGATTTTCCGGACGACCCAGATGCGCACGCCGCCATCGAGTGGCTGAAGGCCATCGTCGTGGCGGTGCGCAACGTCCGCAGCGAGTTGGGCTTGGCGCCCCGTGCCGCTGTCGATGTGCTGTTGCGCGGCGGTGCGAGCGAAGAGCGCCAGCGTTTGGAGGCAGTGGCCGCTCCGCTTCGCCAACTCGCTGGCATCGACAGCATCGCTTGGCTGGAGGACGGGCAACAACCCCCACCAGCCGCGCTGCAATTGGCCGGCGGCCTAGAAGTGTTGGTGCCGTTGGGCGGCCTCATCGACACGGGCCGCGAGCGTGAGCGCTTGGCCAAGGAACTGGACAAGCTCGCTTCGGGGCTGCGCCGCGCCGAAGCGAAACTCGCCAACGCGAACTTCGTGGCCAAGGCACCGGCGGAGGTGGTGGAGCGCGAACGCGCCAAAGCGCAGGAACTCGCCAATCAGGTGGCGACGCTGACGGCGCGCGCTGCGCTGTTGGGCGAGGGCTGACGGCAGCTGGCGCTTAGTTGGGCGCTGCTTCCCTACCCTCCGAACCTGCCTGCTACCCACACGACCGGGTAGGGGACGGACAGCAGGCTGGCTAGGGAACGGCCAGCACGACCTTGCCGAAGGTCTCGTTGCCGGCGATCAAACGATGCGCCTCGTCAGCGTCGGGCATTGGAATCACCGCCTCGATGATGGGGCGGATGGCGCCGGCAGCAAGCTCTGGCCACACGCGCTCCTTCAGGGCATCCATCACCAGCGCCTTGCGTGCAATGGGGCGCGCCCGCAAGGTGGAACCGATGACCCGCAGCCGCTTCATCATCATCTGCGCGAGACCTGCCTCGGCATTGAGTTCCGCGCCACCCATCAGGCCGATGACCACCAAGCGGCCATCCACGGCGAGGCTCGCCAAGTTGTCCGCCAGGTAGGCGCCGCCCACCGGATCGAGGATGACGTCCACGCCGCGGCCATCCGTCCACTCCTTCACCCGGTCCGCGAACCGCTCATCGTGCCGCACACACCCGGCTTGGGCGCCGAGTTCCACGCAGCGCGCGATCTTGCTCGCTTGGCCGGCGGTCACAAAGCATGGATTGCCGAACGCCCGGCATAGCTGAATCGCCGCCGTGCCCACGCCGCTCGCCCCAGCATGCACAAGCGCCGTTTCGCCGAAGCCCAAGGCCGCTTCCATGTACAGGTTGAGATAGGCCGTGGCGAACACCTCCGGCAAGGCGGCGGCTTCCTCGAAGGACAGGCCCGCCGGCATCTTAAGCACCTGCCCCGCCGGCGCTACCACCTGTTCGGCATAGCCGCCACCGGCAAGCAGGGCGCACACCCGGTCGCCAACCTCCACGCGGCTGACGCCGGCGCCGACGGCAGCGACAGTGCCGGCGCACTCCAGCCCCAAGATGTCGCTGGCGCCCGGCGGCGGCGCATACCCCCCGCGCCGCTGCAACAGGTCTGCCCGGTTGACGGCGCTCGCCCGAACGGCGATGCCCACTTCGCCAGGGCCCGGCGCCGGCGTTTGTGCTTCCCCCCAAACAAGCCGGGGGCCATCAACTTGGATTGCTTTCATTGGCTCCTGCACTCCTGGGGCGCAAGTGGCTGCGACGGGCTGCCGTTGGGCGCACCCTCACCAAGACATCCTGATCTTCACGCCGCGTTCATTGAGATAGCGCTTCAGGCCGCTCACCGTGTAGTTGCCGTAGTGGACCATTGAGGCGACGAGGGCCGCGTCGGCGCCGCCTTCGGTCAGCACCTCGTAGAGGTGTGCCGGCGTCCCGGCGCCGCCAGAGGCGATGACGGGAAGCCGCGTGGCATCGCTGATCATGCGCGTCAGTTGCAGTGCATAGCCATCGCGGGTGCCGTCCGCATCGATGGAGTTCACCACCAGTTCCCCGGCGCCTAGGCGTTCGCCTTCGCGCACCCACGCCAAGGCATCGATGCCCATCGGTTGGCGGCCACCGTCGATGACGACCTCGTGGCCGGAGGGAAATGCGCGGCTCGCCCCAACGTGGCGGATGTCCATGGAAAGCACGATGTTTTGCCCGCCGACGGCGTCCGCGCACTCCGCAATCAGCGCGGGGCGGCGCACCGCGGCGGAGTTCACGTTGATCTTGTCCGCGCCGGCCAAGCGCAAGTCCGTGGCATCGGCCACGCTGCGCACGCCGCCGCCAACAGACAACGGGATGAACACCTGCTCGGCCACCGCCTCCACCACATCGAGGATGATCCGACGCCGGTCGCTGGACGCGGTAATGTCGTAGAAGACGAGTTCATCCAGCCCATCGAGGTAATACTGCCGAGCCTTCTCAACCGGATCGCCAATGTCGCGGGTGTTCACGAACTTGACGCTCTTGGCGAGCTTGCCGTCGCGCACGTCCAGACAAGCGACGACGCGCTTGCTAAGCACGACCGTCCCATGCCGCAAACCGTTCCAATAGCCCTAGGCCAACGCGCCCGCTCTTCTCTGGGTGGAACTGCGTGGCGAAGAAACTGCCGCGCGCCAAGGCGCAGCAAAACTCTCCTTCGTAGTCCGCCACGGCGCACACCACCTCCAAGTCTGCCGGCGCCGGATAGTAGGCATGCACAAAATAACATTCATCGCCCTGCTCCAAGCCGTTGAGGAGCGGATGTGGGCGTCGCACCGAGACGGCGTTCCAGCCCATGTGAGGCACCTTCAAGGCTGGGTTCGCAAAGGCGAAGCGCCGCACTTGCCCGGGCACTAGGCCCAAGGTCTCTTGATCGTTCTCCTCGGAGCGGTCGAGCGCAATCTGCATGCCCATGCAGATGCCGAGCACTGGCTTGCCGGCCTCCACTGCGGCCACCAAGGCGGCATCCAACCCCCGCGCCCGCAAGTTGCGCATCGCGGCGCCGGCCGCGCCCACGCCGGGAAAGATGACGCGCTCGGCATCCGCCACAGCGGCAGGGTCGTTGGAGATGACGGCGTCGCCGCCCACTTCAACGCAGGCGCGCTGGACGCTGCGCACATTGCCGGCGTCATAGTCCACGATGACGATCATGGTGCCAAGCCTGAGCGCCACGGGGCGCGGAAAGCAGGCGATACTATCCTAACCACCCCACGCCACCAAAGGAGCCAACGTTGTCCCGAGGCATCTTGATCGTAAACCTAGGCTCCCCAGACGCCTGCGACGCCGCTGCCGTGCGCCGCTACTTGAACGAGTTCCTGATGGACCCGCATGTCTTGGATCTGCCGTGGCCACTGCGGCGGCTCGTCGTTTCCGCCTTCATCTTGCCGACGCGGCCGCAACGCAGCGCCGCGGCGTATCGGGCGATCTGGCGCGATGCGCCCCCCGGTTCACCGCTGCTGCACCACACGATGGCACTGGCGGCGCAGGTGCGGCGATGCATCGACGCCCCGGTGGCGGTGGGGATGCGCTATGGCAGGCCCACGCTTGCTGATGCGATTGCCGAACTCGCGGCGGCAGATGAGATTTTCCTGATCCCGCTCTATCCGCAGCACGCCACATCCACGCGCGTCACGACCGTGGCGCGGGTGCGCTCACTCGCGCCGCAGCCGGTGCGCGTGATGCCGCCTTTCTTTGACGATGCGGGGTTTCTCGCCGCGAGCGCCGCGCGCATCCGCGCCACGATGGCGCCGGAAGACCATGTGTTGTTCAGCTACCACGGCCTGCCGGAACGCCACATCCGCCGTGCCGACCCGACCGGAACGCATTGCTTGGCGCAAGAGGGCTGTTGCGCCCAGCCCAGCGCGGCGAGCGCCACCTGCTACCGCCAGCAATGCTTGGCGACCACCCGCGCCCTCGCCAAGCGGCTCAGCCTCGCCAATCACTCCACGAGCTTTCAATCCCGCTTGGGGCGATTGCCTTGGCTCAGGCCGTACACGGACCAAGTGTTGGCGCAACTGCCCGGCCAAGGCGTGCGGCACCTCACGGTCGCCTGCCCCGCGTTCGTGGCAGACAACTTGGAGACGCTGGAGGAAATGGACATTCGCGGCCGCGCCACCTTTCTCGATGCCGGCGGCGAAGCGTTCCGGCTCGCACCGTGCTTGAACGACGACATGACGTGGGCGCAAACGATCGCCGGGTGGTGTGAGTCGCCGCCGCCCGAGGCAGCCTCCGACCGTCGCGTCGCCTGACGCCAATCACGCCGTGGCAAGCCAGCCGTCGACGCGGCCGCCCATTGCACCGGCACCCGAAAACGCGAGAATGTCTACCATCGCCGGCCAAGAGGAGCAGCCATGCAACCCATTTCCGCCGACTCCCACGTCATGGAAGCCGAGGACGTGTTCCTTGGGCTGCCCGAGCGCTTTGGCGACGCGGCGCCTCGCGTCGTGGGCGCCGGCACCGAGGACGACGCCATCGTCATCCCGGCGCTGGGCCCGCGCGGGGTACGCAAACGGATGGGCTGGGCGGGCATGCGCGTACGCAATGGCGTGGCCATCGAGCGCCGTGAGGGCCACAAGCCCGAAGTGGACGACCTGACGGATGCCGAGGCGAAAGAGCTGCTCGCAAAGGGCTACGACGGCCTGCGCGCCGGCATCCGCGATGGCGCCCGACGCGGCGCGGACCAAGACATCGATGGCGTGGCGGCCGAGTTCCTCTATCCAGGCTTCTTCGGCATGTTCAGCCTGCCAAACGTGGAGTTGCTGGTGGCCTGCCAGCGCAACTACAACGACTGGCTGCATGACTACGCCGCCGCCGGCGCGGGGCGCCTGTTCGGGCTTGCAGCCATTCCAGTGCAAGACCCAGCGGCCGACGCCGCCGAGTTGGAGCGCGTCATCGGCCTCGGCTACAAGGGCGGTTGCATCCCCTGCACGTCGCCGGCAGACAAGCCCTATTTCCACGCGGACTACGAGCCGATTTGGTCATTGGCGGAGGAGGCCGGCTTCCCGCTCTCCATGCATGTGGGCACCAACGCCTATCTCCCGCGCGACCAACGCGCGCCCAGCCGACAGCGAGATTCGGTGTTCGACTATGCGAATGCGCCGAGCGCCGTGCAGCGCACCTTGGTGGAACTGATTTGCCGGGGCGTCGCCGAGCGGCACCCGCAGTTGAGGTTTGTGGTGAGCGAGTTCAACGCCGGTTGGATCGCCCACTGGCTAGACCGGGTGGACCAAGGCCTGCAACGAGAGCACCGCTTCCGCTCCGAAGCGTTCACCGGCGAGCGCCCGCAAGACGTATGGCGGCGCCAGTTCCACGCCACCATCGAGGATGACCGTCCTGCCATTGCAACGCGGGAACTCATCGGCGTGGACAACCTGATGTGGGGGTCAGACTATCCACACGTCGATTCAACGTGGCCATGTTCGCAACAGGTGCTGGACGAGATTTTCGACGGCGTGCCGGCCACGCATCGCGAGCGCATTACGCGACGCAACGTCGAGGCGCTGTACGGCCTTGCATAGCGGCGGCTCGTCAAGGCAGTGACGCGAAGCGAGCGCGCTCACCCGCGTGGTGAACAGCGCGTAAAAAACAGGCGAGGAAGACAACTCGGAAGAAAAGCGAGGAAAAGAGCGGGCCCGCCAGCCTGGAGAGGGAACCGGCGGGCCCAGCGACCTGTAGGCGGGCCGCTAAGGATTGACTCGGACGAGGTGCCTGCCGCGTGTCGGCGGGGGCCAATGCGCTTCGGCTCCTGACGACGCCGCTGGCCACTCACCCAAAGGCTATTCTGCCGAACGTGTGTAACTCAGGGATTTCTTGAAGCGGCCTTTTTTGTGTCACTTTGTGTCACGGCCGTGACGGATACACACACATCAACGCCGCCACAAGCGCTTGCCCCAATGCCCACTTGCCAGCCATGCGCTTGGCAAAGCTGACGCACGATGGCGAGGCCCAAGCCGCTGCCTCCGGCCGCTCGGCCACGCGAACGGTCCAACCGGTAGAAGGGCTCGAACACTCGCTCGCGGTCCGCCTCCGGAATGCCCGGGCCGCTATCGACGATGTGGACAGCGATCGTTTCACCGGCGTCCACCACCACGGCGGTGCCCTCAGCGTGCTGGCGGGCGTTGTCCAACAGGTTCAACAACACCCGCCGAAACGCGCCCGGCGCAATGTGCGCGCGCACATCCGCCGCACCTTGCCACTGCACCGGCACCGCCCCATCCGCCTGCGCCACGATGCTCTCGATGAAGGGTTTCGCCGGGAGTTCCCGCGGCGACTCTCTAGCGCCCCGCGCGAAACGCAGCGCATCGCCGATGAGTTCATCCATCGCCTCCAAGTTGCGTTCCATGCGCCGGGCGAGCTTCCGGTCCACCGTGTCTGGCAGCAATTCGACGGCGAGGCGCATGCGCGCGAGCGGGGTGCGCAAGTCGTGCGAGATGCCGGCTAACAGCGTCGTGCGGTTGGAGAGCAATGCACTAATCTCCCGCGCCATCCGATTGAAGTTCGTCGCCAGCGCCACCAGTTCCCGCGGGCCGCGCTCCGGCAGCGGCGAGAAGCCCTCCGCGCCGCGAAACGCCTCCACCGAGTTGGCCGTTTCCACCAGCGGCCCCGCGATGCGCCGCACCATGAAGAACGCCGCGCCAAACACGATGCCGGCGCCGATGGCGCCAATGGCCAAACCCACATAGATGGGCTGCACATCTTGGCGGCCGGGGACGAAGCCCACTTGCAGGCGGGCGCCGGGCACCGGCAGCTCGGCCCACAGCAGACCGTCCCCTTCCAACAGCCGCACCGGCGCCCCCAAGCGCTCCGAGATGCTCGTTCGCAGCAGCGCGAAGTAGCCATCTTCCGCGTCTGCTGGCGGCAGGTCGCGCAGATCTGGGCTGATGATGAGGTCATGCATGCGCGCCATCTCCAGCTCGAACGCCGGGCGCGCGTCCGTATAGTCCGGCAGTTCCACCCAAGTTTGCGCCGACAACACCACAAGCCCCGCCTCATCGTCGGCAAGCTGCTCGGTGAAAGGCGCGACGACCAGCCGTTGCACTGCCAAGAACGCGGTGGCGGTGATGACCACCGCGCTCAAGGCGAGCACCGCGTTGGTCCTCCAGAGCAAAGAAGTGGGCAAGCCCATGGGACGCCGCGGCGGCTACACGCCGGCGGGACAGAACATGTACCCCTTGCCCCAAATCGTGCGGATGTAGATCGGCGATGAAGGATCTGGCTCGATCTTGCCGCGCAGGCGCGCCACGCGCACATCAATGCTGCGGTCAAACGGCGAGCGTTCGGCGCCGGTCAAGATGTCCAGGATGCGGTCTCGGTGGAGCACCTTGTTCGGATGACGCGCCAAGGTGCTCAACAGGTCGAACTCGCCGGCGGTGAGCGCAACCAGCTGGCCATCATGAACGAGCCGATGCGCGTTCAAGTCCAATACGAATTCGCCGAACGCAATGAGGTGCTCTTCGGCGGCGTTGTCCTGCGCAGTGCGGCGACGCAGCACCGCGCGCACACGCGCGAGCAGTTCGCGTGGGTTGAAGGGCTTGGACATGTAATCGTCGGCGCCCACCTCCAAGCCGACGATCCGGTCCACATCCTCGCCTTGGGCGGACAAGATGATGATTGGCAGGCCGCCCTGCTCTTTCAGGCGGCGCGCGATGGACAGCCCATCCTCGCCGGGCAACATCAAATCGAGCACGACGAGGTCGAATGCTTGGGCGGCAAGCGCTGCATCCATGGCCGGCGCATCCTCCACGCAAACCACGGCGTAGCCCATTTGCTCTAGGTATTCCTGCAGCAGTTCCCGAAGTTCGACGTCGTCATCGACGACGAGCAGCGTGGCGCGCTCGTTGTCCATGGGCGTCAACGGTCAGATGGCTTTCCGCTGGCCTTGGCGGGGCTGAGGCGCAACTTGATGCTGCGCCGTGCAGAGGCCGGCGCATCCGTCGCCCGTTGTTTGTCGGCAAGCCCTTCGGCCACACGCTGCTCGAACCCGGTGCCGTACTCCACTGGCGCCGCATTGGGGGCGCGGGTATTGAAGCGGATGATGCGCTCGATGCGCACGACGGAGCCGTCTGGCCGCCGAATCACCCGCCCGAAGCGCCGCTCGCCGCGCACCGGGATGGTTTGGACGGCGCCGCTCTCGCCCATGCGCCGGCGCACCTCGATGAAGTAATCCCGCCGCGCCTGCTTGTCGAGCGCTGGCCACTGCCCGGCAACCTGAGCGAGTTCCGCATCGGAGTGTCCGGCGTAGCGATTGTCGATGTCGTCCGCGTAGGCCCAAGCGGCCGCAGCGATGGCCAAGGCGACGCCCCGAACCGACGCTTTGCGCACCCGGCGTGGCGGTTTCATGCCATCAACTCGCGTCACCGCGCAAGCCGTGTTGGTGGTGGCTGGTGCATCACGCCATAACCGCGCTCTGTGGAGTGCAAATGAAATGGCCGCGAGGACAGCCGATGGCGCCGCGTAGGCGACGCCGCCGGCTAGTGCCTTCGCGAGGCGTCAGGCCGCCTCAAAGAGGCCGGCAGCGCCTTGGCCGCCGCCAATGCACATCGTCACCACGCCGTACTTCTTATCCCGGCGCTTCAGTTCGCGCAGGATGGAACCCGTCAGGCGCGACCCGGTCATCCCGAACGGATGGCCGATGGCGATGCTGCCGCCGTTCACGTTGTACCGCTCGTTGTCGATGCCGAGCTCGTCACGACAGTACACGCACTGCGAGGCGAACGCCTCGTTCAGCTCCCACAGGTCCACATCGTCCTGCTTGATGCCGACGTTGTCCAAGAGCCGCGGAATGGCGAACACGGGGCCGATGCCCATTTCGTCCGGCTCGCAAGCCGCCACGGTGAAGCCGCGGTAGATGCCCATCGGTTCGATGCCGAGTTGGGCAGCGCGGTCTGCGCTCATCAGCAACGTCATCGACGCGCCATCGGAGAGCTGCGAGGCATTGCCGGCCGTCACCGAGCCATCTTCCTCGAACGCCGGCGCCAGCCCCGCCAAGCCTTCCAGCGTGGTGGTCGGGCGGTTGCACTCATCGCGGTCCACCATGACATCCACGCGGCTTTCCGCGCCGGTCTCGCGATCGACTTTGAGCATCGTCGCCGGCATCGGCGCGATCTCTTCGTCCATCCAACCGTTTTCTTGCGCCCGCGCGTAGCGTTGCTGGCTTTGCAGGGCGTACACATCCTGCATTTCGCGGGTGACTTGGTAGCGGCGCGCCACCACTTCGGCGGTGTTGCCCATCGCCATGAAGATGTCTGGCTTCTCTTCGATGAGGCGCTTGTTCGGATCCGACTTGCCGGCCGTTTGGCGGTTGCGCATGGAAATGGAATCCACGCCGCCGGCCATCGCCACCTGCGTGTTGCCGGAAGCGATCTGATTCGCCGCGATGGCGATGGACTGCAGGCCGGATGAGCAGAAACGGTTGATCGTCAAGCCGGCTGCGGTGATCGGCAGGCGCGACAGCACCACCGCCAGCCGCGCCAAGTTGCCATCCTGCTCGCCGCTGTGGCTGGCGGCGCCAACGACGACATCCTCCACTTCGTCTGGCGAGACATTCGGATGCCTGTCTAGCAGCGAGTCGATGAGATGCGCCAACATGTCATCAGATCGCGTCAGGTTGAAGCTGCCGCGGAAGGACTTCGCAAGCCCCGTCCGCAGGCTGTCCACCACTACGACGTCACGCATGATTCTCTCCCCCCAATTTTTCCCAAGGTCACGAACTTGAGGCCCGGCAGCGAGCCGAGCGGAACAGGCGCGAGCGTATCAGGTTTGCAGATGAGGGGCGAGCGGGGATCGGCAGCTCCTCGGCGCCAAGGGCGGAGGCAACCGGGGCGGTGCCGGCCTAGGGCGCCGGGTCCAGCAGAAAGAGTTCCCGCAAGCCGCCTTTCAACTGCAACCGGTCGCGAACGAAGAAGCATCTGCGAACCTCCGATTCGAAGTTCTCGGCGGAGTAATCCGCATAGTCGTTCTGCTTGTTCGCTACGAGGGATTGGAACATCTCGTCGTTCCGGTTGACAAATTCGAGGATGCAGGTCGCGTCAAGGCTTCGCAGCCAATCGACGAAAAGCCGCAGTGGGATGTTCGCCGCGACCCTCACATGATGAACCAACGCCAAGCAAAGCACCATGTCTGGGCCTCGCCGCGCATCGAACGCCGGGCGTTCGCGACCGGCCCAACCCTGCCCCGGCGAGGGGTTCGCCACATCCATCACCAGCGGAATGACGTTCTGTGGCCCGCTCTGCCGCAGATCGCGATAGAGCCCATCGACAGCATCATGATCTGAATCCACGGCAACGACCAGCCCCGAGTGCTCCGCAGCGATGCGCGCGAACTCGCCGGTATTGGCGCCCAAATCCCAAGTGACCGCGGGCCGGAGCGCTGCTGTGTGCCGCAGGACGAAGTTCCGCTTCTGTTGCAGGTCTACCGTGTTGTAGGAGTGATTCGTGGCGTACTGCGCCCAAGTGGAACGGGCTGGCACAGTGGACAAGCCGCCGATGAGCCGCCGCAGGCTGTCCCACAGCGCGAACAGCATGGTTTTCGGCTGCCGTCGATGCGCCGTGCGCCTGTCGGTCGTAGAAACGGCGCGCTCGGCCTTGGCAGGGAACCAGACATGCGACAGCACGCCGCGCTTGAAACGCGAGAGGCCGCGGAAGCATCGGCCTGCTTCCTCTAGCGGGATGCCTTCGAGGCGCGAGCGGAGCAGCGGCTGGTATGGGATGCCCAAATGCGCCGTCATCAGCAGCGGCGTCAGGAACGTTGCGCAGAATTGCCGATACCCCCGCCAGTATGCTTCCTCTGCCCAAGGAACGAACGATGGTATGTCGATAAACACTGGGCGCGTGCCCTTCCACTGCACATTGAACGCCGTCGCGTCCTTGAGCAGGTACCCATTCCTGCCGCCGGCTTCCAGTATCTGCAATTGCAGAAGCGCCGCATCCTTGAGCATCGAAAACGGCCACTCGTAAGGCCAGGTGACGAAACGCACCGCCTCATGCTCCACGGCAGCACTCCAGCCCTCCGCCATCACCAAGCGAGCGCTGGGATGCTCCGCCTCAAGCATTCGGCTCCCCACGACAGAACCGGCATCGACCAAGCCTTCGAAAAAAGGCTCGGTGAGCAGACGCCGCATGATTGCGGCAGCGGCTGAATTCAAACCGCGAACGATGTTCAGCTCTCCGGTGTCTCGCATTAGCTGGTACACCTGTCCAGCCGGGTCTTTGAACGACCCGCCCTCAACCCTGAGCATCTTCGCTTCTTTCGTGCGGACGCGCCGTATCGGCGTGCGCCGCGGTCGGCACCAAGGCAAACGCAGTGGCGGTGACTAACCGCCCGCGTCGGGCGATATGCATGGCTCTAAACTCATCCAACCGTTCCGCCCGCTGCTTTCAACTTCGCTCGTTGTGAGGAGTATGCATCGGTTCCCCCGTTTAGAGCGCCCACTTCACGTCGAACAACAGCGTCGCGCCGACCTTCTGTTCCAAGATGGAGACGCCGTCCTGCTCGATCTCAACGTCTTCGTTCAACAGGTTCTTGAGGCGCACTTTGAGCGTCAGCGGCTCGCTCACGAACCAGCTGTACACGAAGTCCAGCGAGTGGAAGGGCTGCTCGTAGGCGTCGTCAAAGCCGTCGATGCCGGCGAAGAACACGCGCTCGCCAAAGCCGTTGTACACCAGCGTGGCGCTGTGCCGGCCACTCCACGAGTCGAAGCCGAGCTGCATGTTCACCACCCACTGAGACTGCTGCGTCATGCGGCGGGACGTGTTGGTGAGGTTGCCGGCCACGCCACCGGCGCGCGCGTTCATTTCGGAATCCGAGAGGGTCAGGTTGCCGGCGACGTAGAACTGGTCGATCCAGTCGCCGACGTGGCGGGTGAGGAAACTGAGCCCCTTCAGCCCCTCCACCTCGACGCCATGCACCGCCGCGGATTCGCCGTTGACGAAGCCGAACAGGATGTTGTCCTCGGTAGCGGCGCCCTGCACCGTTTCAATAGGTGCCGTCACGTCCTTGTGGAAGGCAGACACGCTGAAGTTGTCGCCATTATTCCAGAACCACTCGGCGCGCAGATCAAAGTTCGAGAGCTGCGAAGGCTGAAGGAACGGATTGCCGCGCACGCGCGCTTCGGTGAGCGGGTCGATGTAGGTGGACTGCGACACTTCCCGCAAGTCTGGCCGCGCCACCGTTTCACCCCAGCCTACGCGCAGTTGGAAGTCATCCGCCCAGAAGCCGGGGCGAATCCAGGTGATGGCCAACGAGGGATGCGCGTCGTCCACGTTGATGGTGGAGTCTGCAATCTCCTGCGGCGTGAACGGCACCCGCCCCGGGCCGAAATCCAACAAGTCCACCGGCACCGAGGCTTGATTGAAGTGCTCCCAGCGCACGCCGCCGGCGAAACGCCAGGCATTGTTCCAGAACAAGTCGAACTTGCCGTACACGCCCTCGGTCGTTTGACCCGCCAAGTAGCTCTCCAGCCCGAAGCCACCGACGCCGAGCAACGTCCCGAAGCCGTTGGCTGGGTTCAGGAGGTTCGCGTTCGAGAACACCTCGCTCGGCGTGCCCTCGCTAATGCCATTGAAGGCCGGCTTGGTGCTGCCAATGCCTACCGAAATCTGCTCGTAGGCCCGCGCTTTGCGAACATAGTCATAGCCGCTGGCGAGCTCGATGTCCCAGCCACCGGCGCGCAGCGGCAGCATGAAGTCTGATCCCCAGGTTTCCACGTCGTCATCCAGATCCGAAAAACGAAAGTCCGCCGCGGTGCCGGACAGCCGCACCCGCGTGCTCACCACGTTGCCGTAGGGGCCATCCAGCGCATCCACCGAACCGACGCGCACCTCGTTGGGGATGCCCGTGCGCGCCGTCGCCTGCGAGTAATACCAAGTGAAGCGCGCGTCCTGGGCGAAAGCGAGGAAGCGCAGAGCGCTCGGCAGCATGTCCAACGTCGCCTCGCCCAACGTGTGTTCGCCGGAGACTTGATGGACGATGAGTTCGCGTTCCTCAAAGCGCACCTCCGCCACGCGCCCTTGGGTCGGGTTGTCGTCCGCGCAGTCGTTGAACTGGCCCTGCTGGCAGGTGAGCGAGAACGAGGCGTCGTCTTCGGTGTTGCGCAGCAACAGCGTCAGGGCGCCCACTTCATGTTCATCCGTGAAGCGCAGGCCCAAGTTGAGCGAGCCCGTGACGCTCACCGTCTCCACCGTGCGTTGGGTGCGCGAGAAGTCCGTCTCTGGGTTCGACACCAAGCGGTTCACCCGGTCTCGATTGCGCCAGTTGTTGGAGTATGAAGCCAAGGCGAGGAAGCCCGCTTCCAAGGCCGGCGCCGGGAACCAGCGGTAGCCGCCGGTGATTTGGGCATCGACGTCTGCGGACAAATCCTTCGGCTCAACGTCGATGTCGCGGTTCAAGGCCGTGGCGAGGGCGCGGTTGACGGCCTGCGCCTCGGCGAGGGTGTGCTGGCCGCCATCGCGACGCAAGGCGTTCAGGATGTTGAGCTCCGAGACATTGCCCTGATAGGTGTCGATGGCGCTGCGCAGGGCGCTCGGCATGGCGCGGGTGCCATCGTCTTGGCCGAAGCGGTCGTCATCGCCACCGTTGTAGGAAAGGCCGGGGTCGCCGCCTTCCGTGTTCCAGCCGGTGTTCACCTTCACGCTGAACACGCGGTCTTCCGGCACGCGCTTGGTGCGGATGTCCACGTTGCCGCCGCCGAACGCTGCCGGCATCTCCGGCGAATAACCCTTCTGCACCGCGAGCGAATCGATGATGTCCGCGGGGAAGATGTCCAGCGGCAACACATTGCGCGTCAAGTCTGGCGAGGGCACCGCGGCGCCGTTGAGCTGGGCGCTGGAGTAGCGCTCGCCCAAGCCCCGCACATAGACGAACTTGCCTTGCGCCAAGGTGAGCCCGGGCAACCGCCGCAGGGCTTGCGCCACGTCGCCGTCGCCGACGCGGCTGATCGCCTCGGCATCCAACATGTCGAGCGGCACATCGCTGTCCAAGCGTTCGGACACGATGTCCGTCGCCGCAGACTTGAAGCGCCCCAGCACCACCACTTCCTCAATGGCGTTCGGGTCTGCCATCGCCGTGGGCGCGTCCGCTTCTGCGTCTTGCGCGGCGGCGCCAAGGGCGCAAGCGAGCAAGGCAGCGGAGAGAAGGAACAGACGCATGGCTGTGTTCATGGTGGCAAAAGGCTTCCGGTCGCCGCGGCGGCTTCAGTCAAACCACAGATCGTCTAGGCCATAGGTCCAGTTGGCCGTCCAATCGTCACCAGCGGTGACCGCGCCAAGCTGCTCATCGGCCGTCTCGCCATCGCCGTTCGTATCCACCGGCGTGACGCCGATCGCCTCGCCGGCTGCATCCGTGATGGCGGCGGCGGTGAAGTAAGGCTTGGCGCCGCCCAAGACGGACACGTTCGCGCCGGCGCTCTCGGTGATGATGGCGTTGCCCGCGTTGGCCGCATATTTGCCGCTGTTGGTGATCCACTCGCCGATGGAATCGCCGTTCGGCAGGCTGTCCTTGGTGGCCTCTTGGCAAGCGATGATGGTGCTTTGCACGGACGCTTGCCCGGCCTGCGCCGCTTCCAGCGTCTCCGCGTCGTCCAACTCAAAGCACTCGTTGCCGCTGCGCGACAGCAGCCGGCGGGCATAGCCGTCATAGATGATGCTGTTCTTGAATTGGGTGCGGGCGCCCTCCCGATTCAGAATGCCTTCCGAATCGCCGTGGGTGCCGGTGCCGCCCGGCACTTCGTCGGAACCGGAAACGATGCAGGTGAGGTTGTTCACCGTGACGTCGGTGATGGGTTCCGGCAGCGGGTCGCCAAGCACGCTGTCGCCTTCGATGCAGCGGTTGCCGTCGTCGCGGGAGTGAATCACCAAGGCGTGGTCGATGCCGCCGGTCCAGCCTTGGTCGTAATCGATGGAGTCGTCCTTCACATAGAGCGCCACATAGTGGTCCACCCGCACCGCGCCACCGAAGAACTCGATGCCGTCGTCGAAGGTGCTGTATGCCTGAATGTGGCTCACCGTCGTGCCGGCGCCCACGGCGTTGAAGGAGATGCCGTTCAACTCGTCGCCGGGCGTGGCCTCGAAGCCGGTGTGCTTGACGACGACATGGCGCAGCGTGCCAGAGCTGTCTTCGTTGTCGTTGCCGCCGTAGTGCGAGGGCTTGCCCTCCGCCGTCACATGGCACTCGTTGTTCTCGCGCTGCGCTGCGCTGCACTTGTTCGTGATGCCGTTGCCGTTGATGACCACGCCACCCCATAGCTGCACATCCTCGGCGCCGGCGGTGCCGGTGACGGCATCCGTGAAGCCAGTGAACGTGATGGGCGCAGTCCGCGAGCCATCGGCGATGATCTGCGAGCCGCGATTGATGAGCAGATAGTCCGCGGCGTTCGTCCACGCAAGCGTGTTGCCGGCGGCGATGGTGAGCGTCGGGCCCTCGCCGCCGGCCGGCGCGGTCTCGCTTGGGTCGCTGCCATCCACGTTCTCGCCAACCACGAGGGTGTCCTCGAACACATGGACGCCGGAGATGAACGGGATGGTGAGGTCTACGCCGAGCGGGTTGTTGATGCCCACGAAAGCCGAACTGTAGATGCAGTTGGCGCCATCGAACCTGCCCTCCAACCGCGTGTCGGAAGCGGCATCCGTGTAGCTCGCGCACGGGTTGTTGCTGGTGGGGGGCGCCGTGGTGGTGGAGTTGTCCGTCACCGAGGAATTGTTGTCCGCGGAGATTTTCACATCGCCGCCGCTGCATCCCGCAAGCGCTGCGAGCGCTCCAACCGCTGCGGCCAACACGGAGTGTCGAACGTTCATCATCTGCACGGTTCCCCCAATGCCAATGTTCAGTTGACGCCGCCGAGGGCAGATGTGTACGCCTGACCCCGCTGCGACCAGTGCTCCCCCCTCAGGCGCGATGCAAGATAGCTAGGGAATGTGAAGAGTCTGTGACAATTCGGGCGGCTGGCGCGGCGCTAGCCGCCAGCAACAGTTGCCAAGCCGCCGCAACGGCGTCAAGAGAGGTTAGGGGTTGCGCGGCGGTGCCGCGATCAGGCGATGACGAGACGCCTCACCGGCGGGTTGAAGCGCGGCAGCCAGCCGGGTTGGCCGCCGGTTTCCGCGCAGCCTGCGGTGGTGGTGTGCTGGCGGAGGTCGAAGAGGTCTGTCTCTTCAAGCAAGTGCTTGCCGTCCTCCAAGCCGCCGAAGCAGGTGTTGGCTGGCCGTGCTTGTGGCAGCGCGGAAGGATGCGCGCCCGTGAACAGGCGTGGCGCTTCGGCCACGGCGCTTCCCGCAATGAGCGCGATGGCCGCGCACAAACCAACTTTGATCTCCATGGCGCTGCACCATAGTGCCCAAACATGACGGTTTGATGACACGGTGAAGCGGTTTCGCGCCCGCCTCGGCAACGCGTCGACGCCGTGGGCGCAATGCCGCTTCGCAGGTGTCAACCACTCGGCTTTAGGGGGTTGGATTGCGGGCGTTCACCCGCAAGGGCGGTGCCGAGGAAGCGACGGTGGAAGGCTTTGTTGTCAAGCGGCGCACCAAGGCGCCGGGGGCCGGGCCGGCGCGCGCGGGGCAACGCCCCTACGCGCCAAAAGGCCCCGACTCAATACGTTTGCAAGGTGTAGCCGCGCCCCACCATGCAATTCGCATAGGCGTCGAAACTGGAGAACTCCGGCTGCAGCGTTTCAGCGGGGCCGGGGAGGCCCGCTTCGGTGCGGCAGACGGTGTTGTCGCGGTTGTACTGTGCTTGGGGCACAGGCTCAAACGATTCCCAGTAGTGGGTGGCGTTTTGCCCCGCTTGGGTGGCGCAGCCGCCGGACATGGCCAGCAACGCTAGGGCGCCTACCGCGCTGGCTGCAATGAGAGTTCTGTTCATGTGAAATCCTCGGGAAGCCGGCGAGACCCGTTCCAAAACGTTCTTTGCAGGCCTGACGAAGCGTAGGATAATTAGTCCTAAAGGAATGTCAACCCCTTTTAGGAGATTTTTTCCTATGTGGATTGCCGGTGGATTTTGCCTTGGGCGGCAGCGCTCGGCGTATCTTCACGGTGCCGCCACGCGCCCCACCAAAGCGCCTATTTGCCGAACTTGTGGCGCAGGGTGTACCAACTCGCATAGGGAATCTGGCGCGGCTCCTTCTTGGATGTCCAAAAGCGCACCACACGGCCATCGGATAGGCGCAGCGCCTTGGCGACGTCCTTGTTGGAGAGCCCTTTCTTGTCCATCCAATCGCGGAGCTCTGCGGGCGTGGGAGGATACTTTTTCATCCGCGGCGAGGTGGGCGCGACGAGCGCTGCGGCGCGATGCTACCGCAAAGTACGCCGCCGGCAGCGACGGTCGCGCTTGGCGGCTAGCATAAAGGCATACGGGAGAAACCCATGCCAGACACCACCGCGCCCGCGTTTGGCGCCAACGAGTTGAGCGCTGACGCCATGCAGCGCCTTGCGGACTTCACCGCGCCGTATCGCGTTGATGGCCGCTCGCCCATTCGCCTCGACGACCATGATCCGGCGGAACTGCGCGACCTGCGCCGTGCAGACCGTCGCCAGGCGCGGCAGTGGCTCGACGAACGCACCACTTGGCTCGCCAACCGGCAGCGCACCCTCGCCGCCCAAGGCCGCTGGGCGGTGCTGGTGGTGCTGCAGGGGCGCGACGCAGCCGGCAAGGACAGCACGATTCGCCATGTGATGGCGCGCATGAATCCGCAAGGCTGCAACGTCACCGCATTCGGCGTGCCCACCAGCGAGGAACTCAAACACGACTTCCTGTGGCGCTACCACCGCCATTTGCCGGCGCGCGGAGAAGTGGGCGTGTTCAACCGCTCCTACTACGAGGAGGCGTTGGTCGTGCGCGTCCACCGCGCCCATCTGGATTCCCAGCGGCTGCCCGATGCGCTGACCCGCGATGGCTTGTGGGATCGTCGCTTGGCGGACATCCGCGCCTTCGAGGAGTATCTCGGGCGCAATGGCGTGCTGGTGGTGAAGCTGTTCCTGAACATTTCTCGGGATGAGCAGAAGCGCCGCTTCCTGAAGCGTCTGGAAGCGCCGGAGAAGCACTGGAAGTTCGCGTCCGAGGACATCCGCGACCGTGCTCGCTGGGATGACTACACGCACGCCTACGAGGTGGTTTTCAATGCCACGGCGCTGCCCGACGCGCCTTGGCACATCGTGCCGGCGGACAACAAGTGGTTCGCGCGGCTGGTCACGGCGTCCATCCTCGTGAGCGAAATCGGCAAGCTGAGCTTGGAGTATCCCAACCCCTTCGCGGCAGATCCCAACGCATTGGCGGCGGCGCGGCGGCGGTTGGCGAACGAGTGACCGGCACCGGCGCCGCCCAGCGCCGCAGCCCCTAGCAGGGGCCGGATTTGGATGCAGCGAGCAGGTGTCCAGCGCGTATCCTTCAGCGGACATGACGATCTTGAGTATGCCGCCCCGGCGCCAATTCCACCGGAATGGTTGGCCCCAACGCCTTCAGGCCGCCGGCGGCATTGACCATGGCCCGCGCCATGAAGTTGTCCCGGCTCACAAGCGGGCGATCACGGTAAGCGTGAGAGACAGACTTTCTCCCGCGAGACAAGCGCCTTCTTGTGCAGCCGCTCCAAGGCGGAACCAACCGTGTTCAGGGTGATGCCCCGCGGCACGCCAACGGCCGCATGCGTCTCCTGAACATGCGCTTGGCCAAGCTGCCAAAGATGTTCCAGTATCCGCGCTTCAAGCTCGCCGAGCCGAGGGGTTGATGCTGGCTTTTGCATGTGCCGAACCACGACGCAGTCAATCCGACTGTCAATAGGATTCCGCTCATGAATCGGATTTTTGCGTGATTCGGTGCCGCGTGGCCACCCGTTCGACCCGCGCCCACGGACGAGTGCTTGCCGGCGTCGGCGCGCTGGCGCTTGGGTTGTTGGTTGGCTGCGAAGCGCCGCCGGAACCTAGCGAGGAGCCGCCCGCGACCGCTGATGCCGCCTATGTGGGGGCCGCAGCGTGCGGCGCTTGTCACGCCGATGCCTTCCAAGCGTGGGCGAGTTCCCACCACGCCTTGGCGATGCAGGTGCCCACGGCCGCAAGCGTGCTGGGGGACTTCGACGACGCCACGTTCGAGGCCGGCGGCGTCAGCACCCGCTTTGCGCGCGACGGCGAAGCGTTCACCGCGGAGACCGATGGCGCCGACGGCGCCTTGCGCACCTTCCCCATCGCCTTCACGTTCGGCGTGAGCCCGCTGCAGCAATACCTCGTCGAAACGGCGCCGGGACGCCTGCAAGCCCTGAGCATCGCGTGGGACGCCCGGCCAAACGGGCAGCGCTGGTTCCACCTCTATCCGGACGCCGCCGGGCACCCCGCCGACGTGCTCCACTGGACGCAGCCGAGCCACAACTGGAACTCCATGTGTGCGGACTGCCACTCCACCGGCGTGCGCAAGCACTACGATGCGGCCACCGGCGCCTTCGCCACCACCTACGCCGAACTGAACGTGGCTTGCGAGGCCTGCCACGGGCCCGGTTCGTTGCACGTCGAGGCGCCGGCCACCCCGTATGGCACCGCCGTCGCCAACATCGACACCTGCGCCCCCTGCCACAGCCGCCGCGCACAGCTTGCCGAGGGCTTTCAGCCCGGCAAGCCGCTGTTGGATTTCTACCTGCCAGCCGCGGTGACGCCGCCGCTCTACCACGCCGATGGCCAGATTCTCGAAGAGGTGTATGTGTACGGCTCGTTCCTGCAAAGCCGCATGCACCAAGAGGGCGTCACCTGCGCGGACTGTCACGATGCCCACTCCGCGCGTCTGCGACTGCCGGGCAACGCGCTCTGCACGCAGTGCCATTCCGAAGCCCCGCCACCGCGCTTCGCCACTCTGGCCGAGCGCGCGAAGCAATATGACGATGCCACCCATCACTTCCACGCCGCTGCCGAGTGCGTGGATTGCCACATGCCAAGCCGCACCTACATGGGCGTGGACGAGCGCCGCGACCACAGCTTCCGCGTGCCGCGGCCAGACCTTTCGACCGCCTACGCCGTGCCCAATGCCTGCAATGGCTGCCACCAAGACCGCGACGCGGCATGGGCCGACGCCGCGATTCGCGAGCACGCCGAACACCACCCCAAACGCGGCGCTGCCGATGTGCTGGCGCTTGCGACGAGCGGCCACTTCGCCGCCGAAGCGGCGCTCGCGGTCGCGGCCGGCGAGGCGGGCCTGCCGGGCATCGTGCGCCGCAGCGCCTTGCTCGCCCTAGGCATCCATGAGTTCGGGCGCTCGGAGGATGCCATCGCGGCCGGTGTGCGGGATGCGGACCCATTGGTGCGCCTCGGCGCCATCGAGCATCTCGAACGCTTGCCGGAAGGGCCCCGCTTCGGCGTCGTGAAGCGCCTCTTGCAAGACCCGCTGAAGGCCGTGCGCGTCGCGGCGGCGCCGGCCGCGGCCACTTATCTGGGGCAGGCCATCGCACCGGCCGAACGCGCGCTCATCACCACGGCGCTGGACGAATATCGCGCCACCCTTGCCATCAATGCCGAACGCGCCGAGGCGCACACGAACGTGGCGAGCCTGGAAACGGCGCTGAACAACCCAGTGGCGGCCGCCGCGGCCCTCGACCAAGCCCTTGCACTGGAGCCCAACTGGATTCCCGCGTTGATCAATCTCGCGGATTTGCACCGCGCCGATGGCCGCGACGCCGAGGCGGGGCCCTTGCTGGCGCGGGCAGCCGCCCTGCAGCCGCCGAGCGGAGACGCGGCCTACGCCTATGGGCTCTGGTTCATCCGCCAAGGCGAAGCCGGGCGTGGCTTGGAGCAGTTGCAGCGCGCGCAAGACCTAGACCCGCAACACCTCCGCAACGGCTATGTGCTGGCGCTCGCGCTCAACGCCGCCGGCGATTCAGATGCGGCCATCGCCACGCTCGAAAGCGCCCTGCGCCGCTTCGGCGGCCATCGCGCCCTGCTCGTCGCCCTCGCCACATTCCACCGCGAGCGGGGCGAGCTGGCGGCAGCGCTCACCTATGCCGAGCGCCTGCGGGATGTGTTCGGCGCAAGCTATGCAGGCTTGGTGACGGAGCTTCAGGCCGCCAATCTTTAGCTCGCAATGGTTCGGCGGCCATACGCCCCTTGGCGTTGAAGCGATGGATTGAACGGCCGATTCATGTAGTGTGGGGGCTCGGTTGGGGACATGATTCGTGCGCGGTGGTTGTGACGGCGTACCGACCAGACCCTCAACGGTGGCACGAAACGTGGCGGCAGAGGCGGGGATGATCGCCCGATTGACCAAGAGGCTCGTGCGCGAAGGCGAGTGGGCCGCTGAGGTGCAGGTGCGCCTCATCGAGGACGTCGACAAGCAGCAAGGTTGGGCACCCTATTTGTCCCTTGAAGACGCCTACAAACTGGACGACGTCCGCGAGGCGCTGCGCGATGGCGACATCGAACTTGCGTCAAGGTTGGCCGAGAACGTGTACCGTCTAACGCCGGTCGCTACGGTGCCCTAGCCACGGGTTCTCCATCCTCGAGTGAGTCGATTTCGATTCCTAGCCTGTGGCTGTGCGAAGCGCAGGATCACGAATCACGAAACTGGCTCTCTCCGTCCTGCACGAGCTCCGGGGTGGGTGACAGACGCCCGAGGCACCGCCGCCGTTTCGCCAAGCGGGGCGCAGCGGCTACAATCCCCCCATGCTGAAAGGCGGCCCCACTTCCCACGTTTATTTCTCGCAGCGCCTGCGCCTCCACTACGTCGATTGGGGCAATGAGGACGCGCCGCCGCTGCTGCTCGTGCATGGTGGGCGCGACCACTGCCGCAATTGGGACTGGGTGGCGCAGGATCTAAGCGCGGACTACCACATCATCGCGCCAGACTTGCGCGGCCACGGCGACTCGCAGTGGATGGTGGGCGGTGGCTACCACCACATCGACTACGTGTACGACATCGCCCAGCTACTGCATCAGACGAAGATGACGCCGGCGACGATCATCGGCCACTCGCTGGGCGGCTCTGTCTCCCTCGCGTACGCCGGGCTTTATCCAGAGACCGTGGGCAAGCTCGTCTCCATCGAGGGCATGGGGCCGCCGCCGAGCATCACGCAAGGGCGCGACACATGGACGGTGGATTCGCGCCTTGAGGATTGGGTGAAGAACCTGCGCCAGCTCTCTGGGCGGCTGCCGCGTCGCTATGCAACGTTGGAGGAAGCCTTTCAGCGGATGCAAACGGAGAACCCGCACCTTTCTGAGGATCAGGCGCGCCACCTCACCATCCACGGCAGCAACCAAAACGAGGACGGCACCTATAGCTGGAAGTTCGACAACTACGTGCGAACCTTCCCGCCAATCGGCCTGAGCCCGAAACAGACCGTCGCCCTATACGAACGCATCGACTGCCCGACGCTGTTGATCCACGGCACCGAATCTTGGGCCTCAAACCCCGAGGAAGATGGCCGCGTCAAGCCGTTCAAGGACGTGCAGGTGGCGGGCATCGAGAACGCCGGCCATTGGGCACACCACGACCAGCTGGACGTGTTCCTGACGATCGTGCGGGATTTCCTCGCTCGGTGACGCACGCCGCCGCGGTTCGTGTTCTGCACGACAGCCCGCATCGGGGCGTCTTCTACATCACCGGCGGCGGCGCCTTCCTGCTTGCAGACTTGCTGGCCGCTCCCGGCGCGTCCGCCACCGTGCTTGATGCCGCGGTGCCGTATTCGCCAGCGGCGCTCGGCGAACTCCTAGGCGGTGTTCCCGAGCGCGCGTGCTGTGCGCCGACGGCGCGCGATCTGGCGATGTGCGCCTACATTCGCGCACGGGCGCTGAATGCCGGCGAGCAAGGCTTCGGCTTCGGGATGACGGCGAGCCTCGCAACGCTGCGCCCGAAGCGGGGCGAACACCGCGCCCACTTCGCGCTGCAAACCGCTGACGCCACGCACACATGGACGCTGCCCCTTGCCAAGGGCGCCCGCACGCGACACGAGGAAGAGCGTTGCGTGGCAGATGCAGCGCTCGACGCCTTTGCAGAGGCGCTGGGCGTTCAGCCATCTGAGCCGGCGACTGGTGGGGACGTACAGTGCACACATGAGGCGGCTCACGCGGACGCGGCGCTGCAGGCCCTCTTGGCCGGCGAGCGCGACGCCGTTGGCGCCGGCCGCCCGCGGGCCATCTTCCCCGGCGCCTTCAGCCCGCTGCACGAAGGCCATCGACGCATCGCCGCCATCGCCAGCACCCGCCTCGACACGCCGGTGGCCTTCGAGATCTGCATCCGCAACGTGGACAAGCCACCCCTCAACTTCCACGACATGCTGGCGCGGCGCAAACAGTTCGAGCAACTTGCGCCGTGGTTCACCAATGCCGCCACCTTCGTCGAAAAGGCGCGGCTGTTCGGGCCGGTGGTGTTCGTGGTTGGCGCGGACACCTTGGCGCGCATCGCTCAAGCGAAGTACTACCCAGATGGCGGCTTGGACAGCGCCATCGCCGAACTCGCCGAATTGGGCTGCCGCTTTCTGGTGTTCGGACGCACGCAGGCCGGGCGCTTCGTCACCTTGAACGATCTCGCCCTCCCCGCCCCCCTCAAGGCGCTGTGCGACGGCGTGAGCGAAGCCGACTACCGCTGCGACCTATCCTCGACGGCGCTGCGTGCGCAAGGCACATCGCTCGCGCTGTAGCTCATCGCGCAATGAACAATCAGCAGCTCACCGACAAATACAAGGCCGTGAAGGCTGCGTGCCATCAAGGTTGGCAGTCGAACGCCGCGGCCGACGCCATTCTCACTTTCGCCCTAGACTCGCTAGGGTTCCTTGCCAGCGAGTGCGAGCCCATAGAGCTTGTATCCCGCGTCCCAGGGAAGCAGTACTGTTCCTTCAAGCGCAACGCCGTGATCTCTAGGCCTGCGAACAGGAGTTTGATGCTCCTCGACGTCCAACAGGTGTCTGCCGCCTGGGAGGAGTGGCATCAAGGTGGTCTTCCACCGGCCAACGCGGATTCGATCTTCTACACAATCGCTCTGGCACCTTGTTTGGCGATGGAGATGTTCAATCGAAGCAACAAGAAGGGGCCCGCCACCTACTTCGAGCATTTAGTCGGCCACATCTTTTCGACGTTGCTTCAACTCGAACCCCGCAAGGGAGCAGCGCTACCGGTCGCCGATCGCCAAGTGTTGCTCACGATGGACTTCCTCTTCCAGACACCCGGTGACGCCGCGAACCTGCATCTTCCGGTCAAAATGTCCACGAGAGAACGCATCGTTCAAGCTTGGGCACATCAGAAGATGCTGGAGTCGGTTCCTGATTCAGGGCCGTTTCGAGGCGTTATGGTCATCTTCTCCGAGACCAAGCTCGACCTGCGTAAACTGGAAGTGGTCGAAATCTGCGTACCGGACCAATGGCTCGCCTATCAGTCCCTCCTCGCCACGATGGACCGTATCTACTACATGGATGTTCCAGTCAGATATCAAGAGCTTGCAGCCTCATTTCCGTCACTGATAAACATCTCCCGTTTCTCCGATTGCCTCACGGAAACAACACCGTTTGCTGCTGACCGATGACGGCCGGCTGCGATTCCGACGCCGTCGTCGTCAGCCGATCGTCAAGGCCCTTCCACCGCCTCTTGCCTAGCCGCTTGATGAACACGAGGAAGTACGAATGGTTCTTCCGCGCATGAGCTTGGCGGAGCATTCGGCTGACGCCCGGCCTTCCCCTGCGCACAACGACAAACAGGTCTTCGGCAATGAATCCCTTGCCGCTTAGCTCGTTCATAATTTCCACATGCGTGAACCGCTGTTGGTTCGCGCAGACCTCATCTTGGCACTTGACAATGTAGATGCCATCTTCCTTCAGCACCCGATAGGACTCTGCCGCGGCGGAAAAGTACAAATCCAGCACAGCTTCGTGGTACTTCTTTCGGGAACTGGACTCATTGTTGCGGTAATAGCCCTCATAGTTCTGATGATTAACATGTGCCGTGCCGCCGGGTGTATGCATGTACGGTGGATCAAACACCACACAGTCAATCGTTGCATCTTCGTACGGAAGCCGGCGGCAATCCGTTCCCGTCGCAATGTCTGTGGCCAATACCTCAAAACAATCGGGCGGCACGTTGCGCCAAAACACGCCACGACCATACGTTACGTCAGCGATGGTGCTGCCCGGTTTGACGTACAGAGATAAAATGTGAGGAAAAACGTCATCGTTGGACGCAGTGTAGGCGCTAAGCACCAAGTCATTGGTGGGCTTGCCAGCCGGTGCTTTTCTCTTGGTTCGTTCCGTCACGCCCCTACTCTCTTGCCGCAAACCTCATCCCGCAATGCGCCGCAACGGGCGAGCGAGCAGGATGCCGGCAGCCCCTCGAAAACCGGCGCTGCGAGCCTAAGCCAAGCGGAGCACCCACGCAACGGAAACGACATGGCCACCAATGCACAGATGCGCTTCCACATCCCACAATCACAAGTTCTCCAACTCCTCGATCCGCTTCGGCCAAGTTTCCTTCAAGAGCCTTGAGAGCGAGCGGTCTGCGAGGATGCGGCCGCCGGTTTGGCAGCGGGCGCAGTAGTTGCTCTCGTTCTCGGCACGGACGATGCGTTGAATGGGCGACCCGCAAACGGGGCATGGCTGGCGGAACTTGCCGTGGGCGGCCATCTCGTCGTGGAAGGCCGTCACCTTGGTGGGGAATCCGGTGCCGGCTTTCTGGTTCAAGAGCCGCGTCCACTCCGTCAATGTCTTGCGGCAGGAATGGAACAGCCGTTCGATCTCCGCGTCGCTCATGTCCGCCGGCCGCTTGAAGGGCGACAAGCCGGCGTGCAGGAGGATTTCATCGGAGTAGGCGTTGCCGATGCCGGCGAACACGCGCTGATCGGTGAGCACCCGCTTCAACGTGTGGCGGACGCCACGCAGCCGCTCCGCAAACGCCGGCAACTCGATGTGCAACACCTCTAGGCCACCGGGGTCGAGGGCGGCAAGCGCGGCATCCCCCTCGGCGAGGCGCAACGAAGCGCGTTTCTTCTTGCTCGCCTCCGTGAGAACGAGCGTGCCAGTGGAAAAGTCGAAGGCGGCGAGGCCAACGCGCTTCGGCACGGCAGCACCGGCGTCCCGCCACTGCAAGCGCCCAGCGATCATCAAGTGGATGACGATGAACAAAGCGCCTTCGAGTTCGATGACGAGCTGCTTGGCAAGCCGCCGCACCCCTTGCACTGCCCGCCCCCGCAACGCGGCGACCGGTGGCGACACCGAGCGCAGCACGAAGGGGCTGCTGATGCGAATGTCTTCAAGGCGGGCGCCGACGATGCGGTCTTCAAGACGCTCGAGATAGACGCTCAAGTCCGGCAATTCCGGCATGGTCCGCTCCCACTGCGCGAGCACCCGGATGCGATGCAGTCAAAACCCGCACCCTCGCTACGCCAGCGCTTAACCAAAGCGCCGCCGCAACCGCGCCAGCGCCCGCCAGCGTCGCGAGCGAAAGCGCCGCAGCAGCATCACGCTCTTCACAAGATAGTCTCCGATGATGGTGGCGTAAATCCAGATCACCGGCAGTTCAAGCAGCGTGAACGCCGCAGCCAGCCCACAACGCGCGCCGATGAGGCCAACGAACGTGGCGATGAGCGGCGAGCGCGTGTCCCCGGCGCCGCGCAGGCTGCCGCCGATGGCGAACTCGATGGCCAACAGCGGCATCATGGCTGCCATCAACCATGTCATCCACACCGTGTAACGCACGGTGACCGGTTCGTCGCCGAGGAAGAACACCGCCATCGGTTCCGCGAACAGGGCGATCACGGCGCCCACGACAGACATCGACAACATGGCGTAGCGCATCGAGCGCCAGCCGCTCGCAATGGCCGCATCAAAATCGTTCGCGCCGACGTGCTGGCCGACCAATGTCGCGCCGGCGATGGAGAAGCCGAACCCCGCGACCATGCAGATCATCAGCAGATTCGTGCCCACGCTGTAGGCCGCGAACGCCTCGGTGCCGTAGTAGTTGCCGATGAGCATCATGAAGGCGAAGAAGCCGAGCTGGAACACGACCATCTCGATGCCGGCGGGATAGCCGACGTCCAAGAGCCGGCGCAAGCGCTCGGCGCGGAACCAACCGCTGGCGATGTGCTTCACGATGAGCGCTTGCTTGAGCCACAGGACGACGAGCGCGACGCCACCGAGGGTGAACGAGATGCCGGCGGCGAGCGCTGCGCCGGCGACGCCCATGGCCGGCAAGCCCCAAGCGCCGAAGACGAAGCCGTACAGCAGCGGGATGTTGACGACGTTCACGGCCACGCCCACCCACAGCGGCGTCCATGCATCCCCGGCCGCGCGCAGCGCCGCGCCCAGGATGAAGTTCATGGCAAAGGCCACGTTGAAGATGGACAGCCAGCGGATGTTGTCCGCGGCGAGTTCCACCGTCTTCTCGTCCAGCCCGAAGATGGACGCCACCGCGCCCGCGAACAGCACGCCCGGCGCCGTCAACGCGAGGCCAAATGCCATCGCCAGCACCAGGCTCGCCATCGTCACGCGGCTCGCCTCTTCGTAATCCTCGGCGCCCCACGCCTGTGCGACCAACGCCGTGGTGCCGGCGCTGATGGCGATCATCACGGCCTGCAGCGCGAAGAAGACGCGCTGCCCTGCCCCCACCGCGGCCACGGCCTCCGCGCCCAGTTCGCCGACGAACTTGGTTTGCACCATCGCCACCACGGCATACAGCATGTTGCCGAGGATGGACGGCAACGCGAGTTGCATGACGCTGGGGCGTTCCCCAGGCGGGTTCGACGCCAAGTTCAGTTTCATGGTCTTGGGGCGCAGCGGCCGGTGGGCTGCCGGGAGGTTGGGCGAAGGGCCAAGGATAGCGGGTACGGGTTTCACACGGGCAGGCCACCCAGCGGCACAAGCGCCGATCGATTGCGGACGGCGCTCCCCCCAAGGCGGCGCCCTTCTGCCTTTCACCCGCCCCGCGTTCAGCGCGCGCCGACCACGCCCGGAGGACATCCGGACGCGGAATGACCGACCGCCACGGCCTCTGCCCAAGCACCCTGCAGTACAATTTTCGCGTTGTCCGAAGGCTTTGGGAGTGTGGCGATGGATCTTGCGAAAACCGGCGTTTGGTATTTCACCGATGGCATGGCCGCGATGGAAGCGGCGGAGGCGGCGCAGCGCATCGAAGCGCTTGGCTACAGCGCCCTGTGGATTCCGGAGACCGTCGGTCGCCACCCCTTTGCCCACGCCGCTTGGCTGTTGGCGAACACGGCGAAGCTCGTCGTGGCCACCGGCATCGCCTCCATCTACCACCGCGAGCCGGGCATCACGCTCGCTGCGCAGCAGACCCTCGCTGAGCAATCCGGCAACCGCTTTCTGCTTGGCCTCGGCGTGTCGCACAAGCCGATGGTGGAGGGCGTGCGCGGCCTCGCGTACGGCAAGCCCGTCGCCACCATGCGCGCCTACTTGGAGCAGATGGATGCTGCACCCTACATGGGGCCAAAGGCCGCCGACGCGCCGCCCCGCGTTATCGCCGCACTGGGGCCGAAGATGCTGGAACTCGCCCGCGACGCCTGCCAGGGCGCCCACCCGTACTTCACATCGCCGGAACACACCGCCATGGCGCGCAAGACATTGGGGCCGAAGCCGTGGCTCTGCGTGGAGCAGAAAGTCGTCCTTGAAGAAGATGCGGATAGAGCACGCAAGGTGGCGCGAGAAACGGCGCGCATGTACTTGGGGCTGCCGAACTACCGCAACAATTGGCTGCGCATGGGCCTCACGGAGGAAGACCTTGCCGATGGCGGTTCCGACGCCTTCATCGACGCCACCTTCGCGTGGGGCGACGCAGACGCCATCAAGGCGCGCATCCAAGCGCACCAGGAAGCCGGCGCCTCACATGTGTGCATCCAGCCGGTCAACCCCGATGGCTCGCGGGCGCTGCACTGGGAGACCTTGGAGGCGCTGGCGTGAGCGCGTTTGAGGGCAAGCGGGTGGTGGTGACCGGCGCGGCCGGCGCCCTCGGCAGCGTGGTCGCGCAGGCGTTCCACGATGCCGGCGCCAACGTGGCCGGCATCGATGTGGTGGCAGCGGCGGCGCCGTGGCGAACCGTCGTCGCGGACCTCACACAACCGGAGGCGGCCCGCGACGCGGCGCGGCAGCTCGGCGCCATCGATGTGCTTGCCAACATCGCCGGCGGCTTCGCCATGGGGCCGTCCGTGGCAGACACCTCCGATGAAGCGTGGAATGAGATGTTCGACTTGAACGTGCGCACCCTGTTCAACATGGCGCGGGCGGCCGTGCCCGGCATGAAGGAGCGTGGGACGGGCAAGATCGTCAACATCGGCGCCCGTGCCGCTTTGCGTGGGGCTGGCGCGATGGGCGCCTACTGCGCCGCGAAGAGCGTCGTCGTGCGGTTGACGGAAGCGTTGGCGGACGAACTCAAGGGCTTCGGCATCAACGTGAACTGCGTGCTGCCAAGCATCATCGACACGCCGCGCAACCACGCCGACATGCCCAAGGCGGATTTCTCGAAGTGGGTGGCGCCGGCGGACATCGCCGCCGTGGTGCTGTTCCTCGCCTCCGACGGCGCTCGGGCGATGCATGGCGCCGCGCTGCCGGTGGAAGGGCTGTCCTAACGGGGCGCCGGCCCCGCCTCATTCGCTCGCCTCGGCGCATCCCCGGCGGCGGTGCCAAGCTGAAGCCCGCGCAGCTACTTCGACGCCTCCACCATGTACTCCACGGCTTCGCGCAGCGTTGCGTCATCGCACCGCATGCAAAGCCCGCGCGGCGGCATGGCCGGCGGGATGCCTTCGATGGTGGTCCGCAACAGTTCGTCCACGCCCCGTGCGATGCGCGGTGCCCAATCTTCCTTCGCGCCCAACAAGGGGGCGCCGGCGGTGCCGGCGGCGTGGCAGGAGAAGCAGTAGCGCTCATAGGTGATCTTGCCGGGGTGCGGGGGAGCGGGCTCACCGACGGCCGCAGCGCTGGCCGCTGGCCCTCCCTGCTCGCAGGCGCAAACCAGCATCGCCATGCCAAAGACCGCCCACCGCCGCCAAACCAATGCCGCCATATCCTCTCCCTTCGCACACCCTGTCGCCGGGCGCGCATTGTATAGAATGGCGCGTTTTCGCTTGAGGAGCCTCCATGCCGGACATGCCGGACGACCATAAGGTCGCCAACATTGAACTCGCCGCGTTCGGCCGCCGCGAGATCACGTTGGCGCAAGGCGAGATGCCGGCACTGATGGCGCTCCGCCGCAGATACGAGGCGACGCAGCCTTTGGCGGGCGCGCGCATCATCGGCTGCATCCACATGACGGTACAGACGGCTGTGCTCATCGAAACCTTGGTGGCCCTCGGCGCCGAGGTGCGCTGGTCTTCCTGCAACATCTTCTCCACGCAAGATCACGCCGCCGCGGCGATGGCGGCGGCCGGCGTGCCTGTCTATGCGTGGAAGGGCGAGACGGAAGCGGAATACGAGTGGTGCCTCGAGCAGACCATCTTGAAGGACGGCGTGCCTTGGAACGCCAACCTGCTTCTCGACGACGGCGGCGACCTGACGCAGATGGTGCATGACAAGTATCCGCGGATGCTCGACGCCATCCACGGCGTCAGCGAAGAAACCACCACCGGCGTGCATCGCCTGTTGGAGATGTTGGCGAACGGCGAGCTCAAGACGCCGGCGATCAACGTTAACGATTCGGTGACCAAATCGAAGAACGACAACCGCTACGGCTGCCGCCACGGCCTCAACGACGCCATCAAGCGCGCCACGGACATGTTGATGGCGGGCAAGCGGGCGCTCGTGGTGGGTTATGGGGACGTCGGCAAGGGCTCCGCCCAGAGCCTGCGCCAGGAAGGCATGATCGTGCGCGTCGCCGAGGTAGACCCGATCTGCGCGATGCAGGCCTGCTTGGATGGCTACGAGGTGGTTTCCGCCTACGCCGGCGGCGCGAACACTGGCCGCGTGGAAGACCTCAACCGCCGCCTGCTCGAAGACACGGACCTGCTCGTCACCTGCACCGGCAACACCGGCGTGTGCGACGAAGCCATGCTGCGCGGGCTGAAGCGCGGCGCCGTGGTGTGCAACATCGGCCACTTCGACAACGAAATCGACACCGCCTTCATGCGCCGCGAGTGGCGTTGGGAAACCGTCAAGGATCAGGTTCACCAAGTGTTCCGCAGCGAAGACCTCTCGGACTACCTGATCCTGCTTTCGGAAGGACGCTTAGTGAACCTCGGCAACGCGATGGGGCACCCCTCGCGGGTGATGGACGGCTCGTTCGCCAATCAGGTGCTCGCGCAAATGCACCTCTTCGAGGAGCGGTGGGCGGAGCAGCCCGCAGATCAACGTGCGCCGGTGAGCGTCGAAGTGCTGCCGAAGAAGCTGGACGAGGAAGTCGCCGAGCTCATGGTGGAGGGCTTTGGCGGCGTGTTGACGAAGCTCACCGGCGAGCAGGCGAGTTACATCAACGTGGCGCAGGAAGGGCCGTTCAAGCCGGATAGCTACAAGTATTGAACGGCGCCTGGCAAAGCGTCTCGGCACCAGCCGCTCGCACCCAACATCCCGGTGTGGCCCAAGCCGACCGGGGCCACGCTTCGGCGGTGACGCCGCCTAGACCGCGAGCGCCTTCAGGCTCTCAACCAACTGGCCTTCGTCCGGAAACTCGCCGGTCTCATGCTTGGAGTAGACGATGCGGCCATCCACCGCGACATCGAACACGCCGCCGCCGCCCGCCGTCAACTCGGCATCCACGTCAAACGCTTGCTTGAGCTTTGCAGCCAAACTGACCGCCTTGGGTTTGTAGCTTCAAACAGCGCAGTAAGTAATCGAAACGTCCAAAGCAGCCTCCGCTTTCCAAACTCATCCACCTAGGCTGCGCACGGTAGCAGCCTTCGCCCACGAACGATAGCACCGCTGGCCGCGCTTGAATCGAGGCACGTCGGCGCGACCGCACCCGCGCCCCGACGCCACCACGCCCCGCCCAATCCTCAGTAGCGCCCACCCAGCTTGCGATGATCCCAAGTGACGTAGCGTTCCGGCGTGAATCGCAGCGCCACGCGCTTCGCTGCATTCGCGGCCACAGCCTCGCGCATTGCCGCCCGCTCGACCTCGCTCAACGAGCGCCCCTTGGCGTTGATGGTGACGAGGATGTCCTTCACCGCCTCCATGTCCGCCACGATTTCGGTGTGCGCGTAGATCACCACGCCGCACAACTCCGCGTAGGTTTTGCCGCTCTCCACCAAGAGCGCCGCCTTCGGGTCGCGCCGCCAGTTGTTCACCTTCTGGCTCTTGGAAAACGTTGTGCAGAGGAGGCGCTCCTGCGCATCCACTCCGAACCACATTGGCATCGGGTGCGGATACCCGTTGCGCCCGTTGGAGACGATGATGAGCGTCTGCGCGTCAGCGAGATAGTCCCGCCTTTCGGCATCGGTCATCTGAATCAGTTCGCGGCGTGAAGGCATGGGTCTCCCTTGTCGTCCCTCCAAAGTGGTCGGGCGGATTGTACGCCCCGTTCTAGGCCGCGAACTCGGCGCGAATGTCTGCGCCGTGGGCGTCCAGCGCGGGGATGTCCAACGGCTCCGGCTGCTCCCGCGAGGCGTCGGGATGCGCCGGCAAGGCTACGTCGCCGGTGGGGCTGCCCGCCGTCCACTGCCGCAGCGCCGGATGCGCAGCGAGCCCGGCCAAGTCATTCACGGCGCCGAAGGCGATGCGGGCGGCGCGCAGCTTGGCTTCCACCTCCACCCGTGTATGCCGCGCAAAGAACGCCTGCACCGCGCCATCCACTTCGTCGCGGCGCTCCACGCGGCGGGAATTGGTGGCATAACGGTCGTCTGCCGCCAAATCCGGGCGTTGCATCGCTTGGCCGGCCAAGTCCCGCCACTCCCGGTCGCTCTGCACGGAGATCACCACCGTCGCGCCGTCCGCGGTCACGAAGCCGCCGTACGGGGCGATGGATGGATGCGCCAAGCCCACCCGCGCCGGGCCGACGCCGGCGCTGCCATAGTGCAACAGCGGCACCGCCATCCATTCCGACATCACGCCAAAGAGCGAGAGCTTCACGCCGCGGCCCACGCCGGTGCGCTCGCGCTCGAACAACGCCTCAGAGATGGCCAGCGCCGCACTCACTCCGGTGGCGATGTCGCACAAGGACACACCCACCCGGCCATGGTCGCCGGGAGCGCCAGACACCGAAACGAGGCCAGATTCCGCCTGCACCAACAGGTCATACGCCTTCATGTGGGCATAGGCGTTGTCTTCGCCATAACCGGAGATGTCGCAGGTGACGAGGCGCGGATGGCGCTCGCGCAGCGCTTCCGAGCCGAGCCCGGCGCGCGTCGCCGCACCCACGGCGAGGTTCTGAATGAACACGTCCGCCTGGGCGAGGATGCGATGCAACAGCGCTTGGTCGGCGGCATCCTTGATGTTCACCGCAAGGGATTCCTTGCCGCGATTCAGCCAAGCGAAGTAGGCGGATTGACCATTGGCCGCGGCATCGTAGGCGCGCGCGAAATCCCCTTCCGGGCGTTCGAGCTTGATGACGCGGGCGCCGGCGTCCGCTAAGCGGCAGGAGGCCATAGGCGCCGCCACGGCTTGCTCCAGCGCAACCACTAGGATGCCTTCCAAGGGCGCTGGCATCAGTTCGGCCTATACGCCCGGCTCGCCAGCCCCGGCGGGCCGGTGCGGCGACGATGGCTCCGCTTCGCCTGACGCCACGTTCGCCTCCACGCCTTCGCCAATGTCGAGCCATGTGCCGGTGGCCTCGGCCGAGGCCAACTCTGGCGGCGCCTGCCCACGGTACCTCAGCAGGCGCTGATACATGATGCCGTGGGCGCTGTAGAGGAGCGCATTGCGAAACACGCCTTCCGTGTCCGCGCCCTCGGCGCGACGCAGCAGATCCGCAAAGGTCTGTGCGAAATGGTTGGCGTGGCGCGCCCGCACCGGCGTGCCGTAGAAGAACTCGTAGCGCTCGGCTTCGCTGTTCGCGGCAAGGTAAAACTCGATGGCTTGGCGCGAGAAAATCTCCGTGTCGTTCATGGTGAGCTCCGCGAATAGCTGCGCTTGGCGCTCGCGGCTCACCTTGCCTCCCGCTTGCGCCCCTTGGCTGGAAATGTAGAGGAAGCCAGCAATGGTGCCTAGCTGGGCGCGAATCTGCGTCTGCAGCTGCAGGTAAGCCTCTTGGCGGGCGTGTACCTCGCTCGCCTTCATGCTCTCGGATTGGATGACGGCCTGCTCGGTGGAACGCTTGATCTCCTCGTGCTGGGCGCGCAAGGCACTGGTGGTTTCCTGCAACTCCTTGCGCTGCAGGAAGTAGCCGATCACCAGCCACAGAAACGCGAGCGGCGCGAAGGCGCCTTCAAGGAAGCTGCCGAGGTTCTCCGCCGGCATGGCGAGGATGGCGCCCGTGCCCCGCCGCAGAACGTAGAACAGCGCCAGCGACAGGTACACCGCGGTGGCGCAGACACCCAGCCAAATGCGCCAATCCAGCTTCACGTCGCGCGCTCCTTGAGTTGCGCCACGATCTTGGCGTGGGCATCGCCATCCAGCCGATACAGGAACGAAACGCCGAGCAGCGCCACATTCACCACCAGCGGGCAGATGGACATGAGCGCTAGGATGCCATGCTGCGCCGCCGCCGTTTGCGGCTGGTTGGCCACATAGCCGAACCAGGCCAACAGCGCCGCCACCGCCCAGCCGCCCGCCGCCTTGGCCAGTTTCTGGAAGAAGCTGGCGGTAGCGAAGATCACGCCGTCCGCCCGGGCGCCGGTCTTCCACTGCGCGTACTCCACCGTGTCTGGGATCATCGCCCAGCCGAGCACGGCGATGGGGGCGCCGCCCAACGCCACCAACGCGCCCCACACAAACACCCACACAACCGCGTCCGGCGGCGTCAGGTAGAACCCGGTGGCGCCGACCATGGCCACCACCGCGCCGACGCGGATGGCGCCGGCCTTGCCGAACCGCGCCGAGAGCCTTGGAATGACGACGAGGCCGGCGAACATCACCCCCAGCGTGACGCTGAAGTACAGCGCCAACAGGTCTTCCCGGCCCATGTTGTACTTGAAGTAGTAGGCGGCGGCGGTTTGGCGGAAGGTGAACGCCAACATGCCCAACACAAACAGGCACATCACCACCGCCAGCGGCGGGTTGGCGAGCGCTGCCCGCGCCCCTTCGCGCCAGGAGATGCGCGTGTGCGCCACGCCGACGACGCGCTCTTGCGTGGTGCGGAAGGTGACCAGCATCAAGCCCGTCGCCACCACGGCGAACAGCACCATCGCCCACTGCCAGCCAGCGGCGCCGCCGCCCAGCGCGCCTACCAGCGGCAGCATCCCGACGGACACCAGGAAGCCGCCGGCGAAGGCGCACGCCATGCGCAGGGTGGAGAGACGTGTGCGCTCGTGATGATGCTCTGTCAACAGCGCCGTGAGCGCGGCGTAAGGAATGGTGACGACGGTGTAGAAGATGCCAAACAGCGTGTAGGTGGCATAGGCCCAGAGCGCCTTGCCCACATCGTCGAAGTCCGGCACCGTGAAGGTGGCGATGGCGATAAGCCCCAGCGGCAGGGGGCCAAATAACAAGTACGGCCGCAGTTTCCCCCAGCGGCTCACCGTGCGGTCCGCCACATAGCCCATAAGCGGGTCCGTCACCGCATCCACCACCCGGGCGACCAGAAACACCCACGCCGCCACTTCCGCCGACAAGCCAAAGACATCTGTGTAGAAGAACAACAGATACGTCATGGCGGACATGAAGTAGAGATTCACGCCAAAGTCGCCGATGGCGTAGCCAAAGCGGTCGCGCAGGCTAGGCATGGCGGCTGCTAGGGGCGGCGCCGAGGCGCGGCGACGCAGTTCACGCTTGCCGGGCGGGGCGCGCCGCCGGCAAGCGTCCGTTGGCGCGCGGCGGCGATGGCTGCACCTTCGCGCCGCGCATGAACACGTGGCCGGCACACTTGGGCGATGCTGTCGGTCACGCGCCTTGCTCCGCGCCTTCCTCCAAGATGGAAGGCAACTGCGTGGAAAGCCCCACCGCGTCCTCGATCGCGAGGTCGAAGGCGATGCCGGCGCCCGGCTCGTCGTCGAAACGGCCGGCCGCCGCGATGCGCGCCAAGATGTCCTGCGCCCGCTTGGCGGCCACCAAGAAGAGCAGCACGTTGCGCCGCGTGGTGAGGTCCAACCCCAAGAAGGTTTTGGATGGCTTCAAACCCTCGCCACGCACGCCGGTGATCACCGTCGCGCCAGTGGCGCCGGCAGCGCGGGCCGCGTCGATGACGGCATCCGCCCGGTCGTCACTCACGAGGGCGACGATCAGCTTGAGTTTCATCGTTTAGGTCTCCTTGGGCGCATGCACAAGCCGTCGCCGGTTCCACCAAACGGCCCCAGTGGCGTAACCGAACACGGACATGATGGGGAAGACGCTTGCGAATGCAATCAGGCCGAAGCCATCGATGAGCGCGCTGCGTCCCGGCACGTTGGCGGCGAGGCCCAAGCCCAGCGCCGCCACCACCGGCACGGTGACGGTGGAGGTGGTCACGCCGCCGGTGTCGTAGGCCAGCGGCACGATGTCGCGCCGCGCAAAGTAGGTCTGCGAGATCACCACGGCATAGGCGGCGATGATGTACCACGGCAGCGGTGTGCCGGTGACGATGCGGAAGCAGCCAAGCGCGACGCCGAGCGCCACCCCGACGGCCACCGCCACACGCAGGCCAAACGCGCCCACCGAGCCGCCGGAGACGTCTTCCGCCTTCAGCGCCACGGCGATGAGCGAAGGCTCCGCCATCGTGGTCGAGAAGCCGATGGCCGCGGCAAAGGCGTACACCAGCGCGTAATCGCTCCACACGGCGCTCGCCGCGCTCACGCCGATGGTCTCCGGGGCGGTGAGTTGTCGCGCCATCGTCTCGCCGATGGGAAACAGCGCTTCCTCCAAGCCGATGAGAAACAGCGTCAAACCCACCAGCACACACAGCGCGCCGGCTGCGAGGCGGCGCGGATTCAGCAGGCGCTGCCGCAGCACCACGGCTTGGAACACCACCAGCACCGCCACGATGGGCGCCACGTCCAAAGCGGTGGCGAGGGCGCCGCGGACGAATGTCCATGCAAACTCCACAGCCTAGCCCACGATGCCGTACAGGAGCACGAACACCATCGGCGTTAGGCTCGCGAACGCGATGAGGCCGAAGCCATCCACCAATGGATTACGGCCGCGAATGGACGCCGCGAGGCCCACGCCCAGCGCCGTGACCAGCGGCACCGTGATGGTGCTGGTGGTGACGCCGCCGGAATCGTAGGCGACGCCGACGATCTCCGCCGGGGCGAAGGCCGTCATCACCGTCACCAGCACATAGCCACTGATGATGAGCCAATGCACCGGCCAGCCCTTCAGGATGCGGAACACGCCGAGCACGATGGCCGCGCCGACCGAGAGCGCCACCACCATGCGCAGGTTGAAGGCATAGCCTTCCCGCGCTGCGTCTGTGTCCGCAATGACGCCGGCCTCGGCGGCGATGGCGCCCGCTTCCCCCGCCACGACGATGAGGGCGGGTTCCGCCACTGTGGTGCCGAAGCCCAAGCAAAAGGCGAACGCCAAGAGCGCCACAACGCTGCCCTTGCGCGCGAAGGCGTGGGCCAGCGCCTCGCCCAACGGAAACAGGCCGCTCTCCAACCCCTCCACGAAGAGCGCCAGCCCGACCACGACGCAGAGGAGGCCACCGAGCACCTCCACCAAGTTCGGAAAGGGTTGCTGCAACACCACGATCTGAAAGAACGCGATGACCGCGACGATGGGCGCCAAATCTCCCGCTGCGGCGCCGACGCGTTGCGCCGCGCGCGCCAACGGCGCCATCACGGCGGTTTTCCAACGGCATGGCGCAGCCCCATGTGGTTGAAAGCGTTGAAAGCGTTGAAAGCGTTGAAAGCGTTAAGAAACAAGGATTGCCGGTGTACATCCCCGGACGGCTGCGGATAATAGCCTGCTTTGCGCCTAGCGAAAGGCAGGGGAGAGCGCGTGGCGGAACCAGCCGTGAACATTGACGACCTCACCGCGTCGGTCGGGAACTTACGGGACAGCTTCGAGACGCATCGCTACATCTGCAGCGACCAAATTTCCACCGCCGTGTATCTCGCCTACCACCTGCGCAAACCAGTGCTCATCGAGGGGCCGCCCGGCGTCGGCAAAACGGAATTGGCCAAAACCACCGCTGAAATGTTCGACCTGCCGCTCATCCGCCTGCAATGCTACGAAGGGCTGGACGAAGCGAAGGCCATCTATGAGTGGAAGTACGGCAAGCAGTTGCTCTACACCCAAGTGCTGAAGGAAACGCTGGACGAAGTGCTGCAGGGCGCCAAAGGCTTCGCCGAATCCGTGACCCGGCTGCATGAGTTCGGCGACATCTTCTTCTCCGAGGAGTTCTTGGAGCCGCGCCCGCTGCTGAAGGCGCTGCGCGAGGAAGACGGCTGTGTGCTGCTCATCGACGAGGTGGACAAGTCCGACCACGAGTTCGAGTCTCTGTTGCTGGAAATCTTGTCAGACTACCAAGTGTCCATTCCAGAGATCGGCACGGTGAAGGCGAGCCGGGAGCCGCCGATGGTGTTCCTCACCAGCAACAACACCCGCGAGATTTCAGACGCCTTGAAGCGTCGCTGCCTGCACCTTTACATCCCGTTTCCGGATGCCGACCTGGAGCAGCGCATCATCCATGCCCGTGTGCCGGACATCCCCGCAGAACTGCGGCGTCAACTGGTGACGTTCATCCAAGAACTGCGCGACTTGGACTTGAAGAAGGTGCCGGCCATCAGCGAAACCATCGATTGGGCGCGCACCCTGCTCCTGCTGCACACGGAGTCCTTGGACCCACAGCTGGTGCGAGACACCTTGAACGTGATTCTCAAGTTCCAAGAGGACATCGAAAACGTGGGCGTCGAGATACCGCAGTTGACGAGCCGCGCCGTCAAGGGCTGAACGCCGCCCCCGCGCCAGCGGGCGCAGCGGGCGCACACAACACTCGAAACGCGCTATCCGGCACCCCCGCCTCGAGATGGCGCCAGCGCCAAGCCGTGCCCCGACGTCCCCTCGGCGCTGCCCGGCGCCGGCCGTTGCGCGTCCGCGGTTCCCGGCGCCGGTCCGTGGCCCCGATCCAGCGCCCGCAGTTCAGGGAACAGCGCGCCGAGCAGCGTCGTGCTGCCGGCCAGCAGCACCGCGCTCACCAGCAGCGCCACATCAATGCCGACGAACTCCGCCAACGCGCTGATGGGAATGACGCCGATGGGCATCAGGCCATGCGTCATCATCACGATGGCCATGACGCGGCCGCGAATCTCCGCGCGCACGGCTAGCTGCACCACGCTCATGTTGAGCGCACCCATGAGCGACCCGCATAAGCCCACCACCGCTCCCACCACCATCGCCACCCAAAGCGCATTGGCAAATGCGAAGACGGCGAGAAACGCCGCCCACAGATAGGCTGTGGCGAACAGCACACGCCCCTTGCCGCCGATGTCGCCGAGCCGCGCCAGCGCAAGCGAGCCGAGCAAGGCGCCAACGCCCATGCCCGTGGTCAACAGGCCAAGGGCTTCCGGGCCGCCACCCAAGATGTCTGAGTTGAAGGCCGGCAGCAGGAACATCGCCGTGAAGCCGAAGGTCATGGGCGCAAACCCCATGAGCAGCAGCCCCAACACCACCCGCTCGTTCTTCATGTAGCGGAAGCCCTCGCCGATGTCTGCGCGCACGGTGGCGCCGGGGCTGCGCGTGGAATCGCCCCGATAGCGCAACATCGCCGTGCAGCCGACGGAAGCCAAGTACAGCCCGCCGATGATGTAGAAGACGACGCCGACGCTGGCGGTGCCGGCCGCATCCCCTGAGGCGAGCGCGGCGATGAGGCCGCCGGCCAGCGCCGGCCCTAGGATGCGCGCCAAATTGAACGTGGCGCCTTGCAGCGCCATCGCGTTCACCACTTGCCTATCGCCAACGATCTCCGGCGTCACTGCCGAGCGGGCCGGCATGCTGAAAGAGAGCACCGTGCCGTTGAACAGCCCGAAGTAGATGAAGTGCCAGAACGTCACGTCGCCCAAGTAGACGATGGTGGCGAGCAGGAACGTAGCCACGGTGTTGAGCGACTGCGCCGTGAGCATGATGGACTTCTTGCGCACGCGATCTGCGATCACCCCGCCCGCCAACGAAAAGACGAACGAGGGCAGCATGAACGACAGCATCACCCAGGTGAGCGCGAGCGGCGAACTCGTCATGTCGTAGATCAGCCAGCCACGCGCCACCATCTGCATCTGCATGGCGAAGGAAGCCGCCAGATTGGAGAGCCAGAGAAAGCGGAAATCGCGTATGGCGAGAGACGCGAACATCGCCGAGCGCGAGGCCGCGCCGCCCGGCGCCACACGCGCATGGGAGCGGCTCGCGCCGGATGTTGGCACCGTGGACATTCGTGGAAGCGGGCGGGCGAAACCACGCATTGTAGCGCGAACGCGGGCCGCCTATTCGTTCGAGGCGGAACGCCGAGCAAGCACCGCGGCGCTAGTCGCGGCCTTGGCACATTGGCGCGGCAAGCAGTCTGGAGCGCGGGCGACGAGCTAGAGCCGGCCGCTAGCCGACGCCGCGGCGCCTAACGCACATTCGCAGCCGCAGCCCCGCTTTAGGTTCGCCCCCGCGCTTAGCGAGGCCGCGGCGTCTAACGCGCGTCCGCCGCCACCGCCGCGGCATCCGGCTGGCTCAAGTAGCGCTGCGGCACATCGAAGTTGAACGCCCGCGCCGCGTTCAAGCCGAGAATCTTGGCTCGCTCGGCATCGCTCAACCCACCCATCGTGCGCTCGATGGCTTGCGCCGAGTGCGGCCACGAACCCTCGTGATGCGGGTAGTCGTTGGCCCACATGAAGTTGTCCACCAAGCCATGCTCGGTGGCAAGGTCAAGCCCCGCCTTGTCATCTTGGAAGGTGGCGAAGCCTTGGCGCTTGAAGTACTCGCTCGGCAGCAAGTCCAGCTTCGGGCGCACGAACATGTGGTGCTTGCGATACGCCTCGTCCATCGCGCCGAGGGCCCACGCCACCCAGCCGATGCCCGCCTCCACGCTGCCGAACCGCAGGCTTGGGAACCGCTCCGCCACGCCAGAGGCGCAGAGGTTGACCAGCGGCTCCATGGTCGGGGCGAGGGAATGCACCGCGTAGTTGATGACGGCGCCACCGTTGCCCCGTGACGTGCGCGGGTCGCGCCCGGTTGAAACGTGGAAGGTGATGGGCAACCCAGCTTCCTGAATCAGCGCCCACAGCGGGTCGAACTCCGGCAGGTTGTAGTTGGGGTCTTCATGGTCTGGCGGCCCCCACACCGGCTTGCACGGCAGGGAGAGGCCGCGGAAGCCCTGCTTCGCGCGCAGCTCCACCTCGCCCAACGCCAAGCCAAGGTCTGCCGTGGCGATGCAAGCCATGGGCGAGAGCCGATCGTTGTAGTCCGCGAAGGTTTCCCACGCCCAGTCGTTGTAGACGCTGCACATCGCGTGGGCGAACTCCGCATCCTGCGTGGCCCAATTGGCGAGGCCCCGGTTCGGAAACAGGATTTCGGCATCCACGCCGTCCAACGCCAAGTCTTCAAGGCGCGCCGCCGGTGTCTTGCCGGCGCTTTGGCGCAAGCCATCCTCGCCATCGAAGCGCACGTTGCGCAACCGCATCGGGCGCATCCCCTCGGTGGTGCGAAACGGCTTGCCCTCCACCTGCACCACGCCGGGCAGGCGGTGGCGAAACCGCTCGTCGATGCGCGTGGCCCACAGGTCTCCCGGTTCCTGCACATGGCCATCCGTCGAGACCATGAAGAACTTGTTGGGATCACTCGGCCTCGCCGTGCGCGGCCAGCCCTCGGCGCCGGGCGTCTCCAACCGCCACGCATTGTTCTCATCCGATGCGGGAATGGCTTTGGTCATGGTCATGGGTACTCTCCTTAAATTCGCAGCCCGCGCCGCCCGTCACGGCAGGGCAAGCGCCAGCAACTTCGCATCGTCCCCGCCGCCGGCTGCCACCGCGATGAACTGCTTGCCGTCGGCGAGGTAGGAAATGGGCGTGGCCGTCGGCGGGGCCGGCAGCGTCAGCGCCTGCTTCACGGCACCGGTGGCCTTGTCGAAGGCGCGCAGCAAGGGCGGTTGATCGCCGCCGTGGCCAAAGAACAGCAACGTCTTGGTGACCAGCGGGCCGGTGCCGCCCCAACCACCGACCGAGCCCGGGTCTTCGATGCCGCGCCCAATCAGCGTGTCGCGGATGCCCTCGCCGTGCGGCACCATCCACATGTGCTCGCCGGTGTTGAGGTCGATGGCGGTGATGCGGGCGTAGGGTGGCTTGGTGAGCGGCAGCCGCTCCGGCCCGGCGATGTTGTTGACGCCGCGCGAGCGCTGATAGCGGAACTCCGCGCCCTCCTGCGTCGCCTGCAATTGCACCACCATGGGGCTGGTGATGGAGGGCACATAAAGCAAGCCGGTATCTGGGTCGAACCCGGCGCCGCCCCAGTTGGCGCCGCCGCCCCAGCCTGGCAACTGGATCGTCCCCTTGAGCGATGGCGGCGTGTAGAGCGGCCCGTGGTCGTACTCCGCCACGATGGCCTGCGCCGCGGCCTTCAGTTCCGGCGTGAAGTTGATGAGCGTCGCGTCAGAAACGCCCTGCTCCTCGAACGGCGCCGGCTTGGTGGGGAACGGCTGCGTGGGCGACGCGCGTTCCCCCGGCACCGTGCTTTGCGGCACCGGGCGCTCCACGATGGGCCACACCGGTTCCCCCGTCAGCCGGTTGAAGACATACACGAACCCTTGTTTGGATACCTGCGCCACCGCCTTGATGGGTTCGCCGTCCACCACGATGTCCACCAAGTTCGGCGCCGCCGGCAGGTCGTAATCCCACAAGCCGTGGTGGACCATCTGAAAGTGCCAGACGCGCTTGCCGGTGGCGCCGTCCACGCACACCAAGCTCTCTGCGAACACGTTGTCGCCCAAGCGGTGGCCGCCGTACCAATCGTTGGTGGGCGTGCCCACGGGGAGATAGACGTAGCCAGCTTCGCGGTCCACGCTCATCGTCGTCCACACGTTGGTGTTGCCGCTGTGCCGCCAAGCATCCTCCTCCCACGTCTCGACGCCGGCCTCGCCGGCCTGCGGGATGGTGTGGAAGATCCACCGCTGCTCGCCGGTGCGCACGTCATAGCCGCGCACATGGCCGGGCGGCATTTCCCGCGTCGTGGGGCCATCGAAGATGGAGGAGCCCACCACCGCCACGTCGCCAACGATGGCCGGCGGCCCGATCACCGAGTACTGCTTGGCGTCGATCTCCCGCCCCAAGCCCTGCGTGAGGTCTACGCGGCCCGCCTCGCCAAACGCCATGTCCGGCTTGCCGGTGCGCGCATCGAGGGACCAGAGCTTGGCGTCGTTGGTGGTGACCAGCAGGCGCACCGTCTCGCCGTCCGCCCAATGCGACACGCCGCGGTGGTTGAAGCCGAGGTTGGTGGGCCGCCCAGCAATCCAAGTGCCCGTGTCGAAGCGCCAGATTTCCGCGCCAGTCGCGCCGTCGATGGCGGCGACGTAGCCCAGCGACGTGTTGATGTAGAGCGTGCCGCCGATGGCGAGCGGCGAAGACTTGAACATCCACGGCGTCAGCGCCGGATTTTCCCCAACCTTGGCATTGTCGGGGGACTCCCACACCCAAGCGACTTCCAGCTTCGCAACGTTGGCGGCGTTGATCTGCGCGAGCGGCACATAGTGGCGTGACGCCCAATCCCCGCCGTAGGCCGGCCAATCCCCCGGCGCCGCGGCGGTGGCGGCGACAGCGCCGAAGAAGATGGCGGACGCCGCGGCCAAATGCCGCGGCAAACCGCCGCGGCCGCCGCTTGAATTCGCGCGCCGCGCCCCAATATCCAGAGCGCCGCAATGCTTGAGCGAACTATTTCCTTCGCCACCACGACAGTTGCGGTGACGACAAGGAGGCGCAAGCGCCATGAACAACATAGTCACCCTGAACGATCTCCGCCACGAACTGTGGACGAGCCTGATGCGCATGGGTTCGCCCCGCGTGACGCCGCGTGCCATTGAAGCCGCGCCAAGGCCGACGCGGCACCATCGGCGCCATGCGCGTCGAGGCCGCTGTGCGAGCCTGAGCCACATTCACCCGTGCGTGTCACCATGCGTCTCCCCCTGCCTGCACACCGCCGCCTGACCAGCGCACCAGCGCATTGTAAGCCCATGAGCGCATACCCGCTTTTGCGCCCCCTGCAAGAAGCCAAGGCAACCACAACCCACAGCTTGTAGCAGGCTACCGAGCCTCTGTTGGCACGCTTGGGCGAACCATGCGGCGAAGCCACTCGCCGGCCCAGTGCCACCGCTTGGGCTCGGTCAGCGGGGGCGCTCAGCACCAAGCGCCGCAGCGCCCCGCCAAGCTGGGGGTACCCAGGCTTCATCCTCGCAGCCTTGGCGATGGCGGGACAGCCGGGCGTGGCGACGAAACGCCGGAGACCGTCGCCGAACCGGCCGATGGCACCCGCCACAAAGATGCCAACGGCGTGGACGATGACACTTAGCTGCCCAGTTGGTACAAACGAATGTCCAAAGAAGAAGGAGCTGCGCGCCGAGCGAGGGCTGGCGAGAGCGCCGCTGGGACAACGACGCCGCAGCCGCAGTGATTGGACGGCCTAGCAGGGCATCGCCTCGATTTGCCGAGCGGCCGGCAGCGCTTAAGCTCCGGGCAACGACGCCGCGCCGCCTAAGCGAAAGGCCAACATCCGTGCCGCTGTCTGCTGCGCGGCGCCCTGCCCCGGCGACACCAATACGGCGATGTGCTGCGCACCCTCCACCTCGTAGGTGATCGGCGGCGCATGGATGGGCGCCCCGGCGTCGAAACGCCAGCGCAGGGCGCCATTCCAAGCGTCATAGGCAGACAGGGTGCCGGCCGCATCCGCTTGGAAGATGAGGCCGCCAGCCGTGCCAAGCACCCCGGCGCCGGCACCATCGGCGTTCACCACCGACCAGCGCGTGGTTCCCGACAACGGGTTGAATGTCTTGAGTTGGGTTGCCGCCGGCGCCGTCAACGGCAGGTACATCACGTTCGCCGCAGGGTCGAAGGCCGCGGCAGGCCAGATGACGGCGGAACGCAAGGGCGTGGGAGCGGCCGTCTCGCCGGGCGGGTCACCAACAACTAGACCCGCCGAACGCCCTGAGCGCGTCGCCAACGGCGGCCGGGAGGCGTATGGATGCTCTGCCAGCAACGCACCGCTCTGCCGATCCATCACTTGGGAACCGCCGCTCGGCGCGACATGCACGAGCGCCAAGCGCTCCACGCCTTCGAGTTCGACCTCCGCCAAGATCAGCGCCCACGCAGCAGCGCCGACACGCCCGCCCGCTCCGTCTACACGCCCGCCCATCCTGCCTACACGCCCACCCATCCCGTCCCGGCGCCACGCAACCGCGCCGGTGAATGCATCCAACGCGACCACAGACCATCCGCCGACGCTTGTGTCCTGCGCCCCGCCCCTCGCCGTCTGGGTCGAAGCCAACGCAGCGCCGCTGAGATACACCTGCTGCAAGGCCGCGTCATAGGCGATGGCATTGCCAAGGCCAAGCGCCACCGCCTGCCCTGCGCTCGGCCCTGCCCTTCCTTCCCCGGCAGCACTGTTCGGTTCAAGCCGGAAACGCCACGCCAAACCGCCGTCACCCGCATCACGGGCGATCAGCCAGCCTGCCTCCCGCGGCCAGCCGTACACGGCGAACACCTTGCCACCGCCCACGCGCGGCGCCGCCGCGAAGGGCTGCGGACGGCCAGTTTCATCATGCAAAGGCGGCGCCTCCCAAGCCACCTCGCCATCGGCGGCCCGCGCGGCGATCAAGCGCCCATCGGCCGCGCCGACAAAGATGCGCTCCCCGTAGATGGCGATGCCGTGGCGAGCGGCACAGCAACCCGTTGGCGCATCATCCGCATCCGCCGCGGCCGTGTACTGCCACCGCGTTTGGCCATCGCGGGCATCCAAGGCATGAGTGGCGCCCATCGCATCAGCGAAGTAGATGCCGCCGTTCGCAACCAGCGGCGTGCCCGCCAGCGCTCCATCCGCGTTGAGTTCCACCGCCCACGCAAGGCCAAGATCGGCCACGCTGTCGCGGTTGATCTGCGCTAGCGTCGAAAATCGCTGTTCCGCCGGTGTGTGGCCATGCACGAGCCAAGCGCCGGGTTCCGCCTGTGCGGCAGCGGCGACGCGATCATCGTCCACGGGCGGCGCGAACGTTGGCTGAAAGGTGCGCAGGAACCACCCCGCGGCGCCCGCAAAGGCGAGTGCCGTGGCCATGAACAGGGCAGCAAAATCACGACGCGACATGAGCTATCGCTGCGAGTGGCGGCGCGCCGCGGGCAAGTGCCAAGCGCGACATGCGCAACCCCGGCAGCGTCACTCCTCCGGCAGGTTGGATTCGGCGTCTCGCAACGGCGCCGTCGGGTCTGCGCCGTGGCGTGGCGCCCCGGTGCCGGACGAGCCCATGAAGAGCAGGGTGTTGGGCGCGTCGGCTTCAAGCATCCAATCTCGGCGCGCGCCATCCTCCCCTTGCACGCGCACCTGCACCCAAGCATGGGGATTGATCCACTCCACCCGCGTGACCATCCCGCTCATCCGCACCGGCAGGTCTGCGTCGAACTCGGCGGAGAAGGCACGGTGGGCGTGGCTGGCCGCACCCGGCAGGAGCAGCGCGACGGCAGTGGCGAGGCAACGAGAAAGAGAGGCCATGCGTTTCCTTAGCCGACACTCAGGGCAGTTATTGTAGGCAAGCGCGGCCCAAGTTGAGCATGGCGCCGCTCGGCTAGCCCCCCTCCGCAAGGCGCAGGAACTCGGCGGCAAGGCGCGGCCCGGCACCCGCATCCTCGTGCTTGAAGAAGGCGAAGCCGCGTTTGGCTCCCGTCGCGGCGGCGCGTTCCAGCCAAGCCTTGAGGCCATCGCTGTCGTAGCTGGGCTGGCGCAAGCGCAGGTAGAGCCAATCCGTGGTGGCGAGCCGCTCCGGCACCGGCAGTTTGGCACCGTCGGCCACGGCGAGCGCGGCGCCGTGCCGCTCCAAGATGGCGGCGACCTCCGCATCCAGCCACGATGCGTGGCGGAACTCCACCGCCGCCGGCAACTCCCGGGGCCAAGCCGCCAGAAAGGCATCCAACCGTTCCGCGCCCTTCCTCAGATAAGGCGGCAACTGGAACAGCACGCAGCCGAGCTTGTCTTCAAGGTTGGCAATGGCGGACGCGAAGTAGGTACAGGCATCGCCGGCATCAACGAGCTTCGCTTGATGCGTGATGCGCCGCGGCGCCTTGATGACGAACCGGAAACCCGGCGGAGTGGCTTCCCGCCAGCCCGTCACCGCCTTGACGCTGGGCGTGCGGTAGAAGGTGTTGTTGATTTCCACGGCGGGCAGCCGCTCGGCGTAGTAGGTGAGCATGGCGCCGGCCGCGAGACCTTCCGGATAGAAGGGCCCGCGCCACGCCGGGTAGCTGTAGCCACTCGCGCCAGCCAGCCATTGCATGTTCGTGCTCAACGGGCGCTTGCCGCGCTAGTGCCCAAACAGGCTCGCCCACGCTCGCGGGACCAAGGCAGACCCACCGGCGCATCGCATCGGCTAGGCCGGCGACAGCATGGTCGCCATGGACAGCGCCATGAGCGCCACGCCCACCGCCCACGGCGCCACGCTGTGGGTTCCACCCCAAGCCCGCATCCGCTCCGCCTGATCTCCCGGGCGGTTGCGCATGCCTTGGCGCACCGCTTCCACTCGGCGTCGCGCCCAGCGGTAGTAGATGCCGTTGGCATGCACGGGCAGATAGCCGACGCGGAATGCGACCATCAAGATGGTGAATGTTGGCCAAGCCAAGCCTTCTGCGCCGAGGAGCGCCGGCACCGTGCTCAACAGCCCTGCCAGATACGGATAGAAGAAGGCGATGAACGCCCACTGATACTGCTTGCGGTAGAGCAGCCAAAAGAAACCGAGGAAGAACGCCGGCCAATGCCAAGAGAGCGGCGCGTAGCCACGCTCCATCGCCCGTTCCCGGTACGCCATGTAGTAGCTGGCGTTGGCCGGGCCAATGAGCGCGGCGTACAGGTCCCGGTCGTCACTCATGCCGGAGCGCCACCCCTCCCAAAGTCACCGCGCAGCCACGGCAGCCTGCTCGCCGACGAGGATGGCGATGCCTTGGCGATACGCCTCCTCGGCGCGGGCGCGCAACTCCGGCAGCGTGCGGCTGCCAATGGGATGGTCCACCATTGCGAACGGGTACTCGGCCAAGCCGAGAGCGCGAGCGATGTTGCGGCCAGTCTGCTCGAATGGATGCGTGCAGATCACCAACGCTGGTTTGCCGAGCTGCTCGAAGGAGATGCCGTCATGCACACTGCACGTTGAGCAACTCCCTCAATCGCCCACCGCGGTGATGAGGAAGTCTGACGCTTCGCAGAGTGCCTGCAAATGCTCCGGCTTGCATGGATTGCCGGCATTGCGCTTGTCGTGAAACAGCGCTTCGCTGCAACCGTGGCGCGCCGCGAAAAGCGCTGCTGTCTCGCGCAGCAACACGTCCGCATTGTGCTTGCCGTTCGTCAACAGCCCCATCTTCAGCCCGTCCAAGCGCACCAGCCGCGGCGCCATCCGGCGCTCCACAGCTTGGCTCTGCCCGCCCGGGTCCAACAAACGAATCGTCATGTTCCCTCCCTAGCCTCTCTTGACTCTCTATCCCTAACAGTCGATGCACACGCCGATGGGCTTGTGCTGCATCAGGGAGCCGCGGGTGCGGCTCCATGATGGGATGAACGCGGAGTGCCCGCCGGCATCGCCGCCGGCCACGGTGATGAGAATGTCCTCCGCGTTGAGGCCCCGATGCATGTCCGCGCGGCCCTGCACACGGTGCTCGCGCTCCTCGAACTTGCCCACCCCGCGCATTTCGGCCACCGAGCGGCGCGCCCGATGGAACAGGTACTCGGCGACCTCGGCGCACCCCCAGCCGGTGCCGGCCACGATGTCCGCATGTTCCGGCGCCAACACCACGACACTCTGCCCGACGGTGATGGCACCGAGATTCGCCATGGAATCCGCCACGCAATCCAAGATGGATTCTGGCGTGTTGCCGCCGTGGTTTTCCACGTTGTGAAAGCCAGCGCCGGCGAACACGGTGACGCTGGAGATGTCCTCGCCGTAGCCTTGCGCGACATGGAGCGGCGGCCACGGGCTGCGCTCGGCGCGTTCCGCCATGCAGAACGAATACTTGCCGGGATGCCCCTGCGTGGATTGATCCGCGATGCCCGGCGTCATCCGAAACACGTTCAGGATGACCAGCCGCATGGCGCGCCCGATGGTGGCGTTGGCGCGATTGCCGGGGCCGAACACGTTTGCCGCGGCGTTCATGCCGAGCTCCGCCACCAGCGGCCCGCTGACGATGAGCAACGGCGCCGAACCGCCCGTACTGGCAGTTGAGGCGTGGAAGTTGTAGCCAGGCTCGTTGGCCGCTTCGAGGGCAGCCACCACCACCGGGAAGTACTCCGGCAGGCAGCCGGCCATCACCGAGTTCACCGCTGCCGCCAATATGGAGCACTCATGGCCAGTGGCGGGATGCCTCGCGATGACCGTCTCCGCCGGGCGCCCTTCCATCGCCAGCATCGCCTCGACGCGGCGCTCCTCGGGCGGCACCACGGGCAAGCCGTCCGTCCAACCCTTCTCGTAACAGAGCTCGATGGCGGCGATAGGGTCTGCCTCCGCCTCATGGCGGGCAGCGAGATTGTCGATGCTGGACACAGGCTCTCCGGCAGCGTGGCGTGGGCCATCGGTTATGATCGTTGGGAACATAGTATCCGACTGGACGCGATGATCGGCCAAGCATCGCCGGGGGATGCGCGAGGAGCCATGCCGTGAAGTACCAAGGGAAAAATCCCAAGCGGCGGGTCGCCAAGCCTGGCTGGTATGCCAAAGGGGAACTTGAGAGGTTCGCAGCGGCTGCACGGTATGGCGGAAGCCCACCACAAGATGCATCCGGCGGACTACGATTTCCATCCGCCTACCGCCCCAAGGCCCTCCAAGTCTGTCTGCGATGGCAAGCGCCCCATTCAACGCGATGAGGCCCAGGCATTGTTGCAAACCGGCCTTCGTCTTGGCGTTGTGAGCTCCCACAAGCGGCGGGAGTGGCCGAAGTACGTCTGGGCTGTAGACGACAGCGGCGACGTATACGAGGCCAAGCTCGGCGATGACCAAAGGCGCTATCACGGCTATCGGTTGGCAGAAGACGACGAAGCGATGCGCCGCTGGGTGCTCGATGAATGGTCTAAGCGAAATGCGACGTAGCTGGACGGTGACGGTGACGAAATGTTGAAACTGGAACTAGCGCCCCAGCACCTAGACAGCGGGCCAATTGAGGAGCGGGCCACTTTTGGCACCCTCCAAGTGTTCGCCGACGGTCGCTGCTTCACCGAAGGGGTTGCCCCAGACACGAAGGAGCTCTTAGCCGGCCCCCGCGTCTCCGGCTACCACTTGGCAGAGTGGCTGGCGTGGAACTGGTGGCGCCTGCGGTGGGAGGCCCGGCCGAGCGAAACGATGGGCCGCGAGTGGCGCTTTTCGCACTGTCTATCTTCCATCGGCGAGGGCTATGTTTGGCCAAACATCGAGATTTCGTCCGATGGCGTTAAAGCGATTGTCACCTCCACGCCCACGATCGACCCGGCCGCGGGCCTGTACCGCTACGTCGGCGCATCGGCCTTCGCGGTGATCGCGGCGACGGACTTAGGAGCGGCCATTGACGGTTTCGTACGCTCGATGCTCGATCTGCTCGACGGTGCAAAGGCTGACACTAACCTGCACCACATATGGCGCGATCTAGAGCGAGAGCAACAGGATGCAGACGCCACCCGACTGCGTCGTCTTGAGGCAAGGTTGGGTAAGGGAGACATGCGCTGGCTGCGTCGAGCCGAGGCGCTGGCGGCCGACGCTGGCCGGGCGTGCAGCCCTGTGAACCGTGAAGACGTCTCCTGCGACATTGACGAGGACGCAGCGCACAAGCGCGGCTATGCCTGCGCTGCCGCGCTGCGGCGTCACTTGTCGCCGGCGAACGGCCACGAACCGATCACGGATTTGGACGAGCTGCTAGCTCGCCTCGGCTGGGCGCAACGCCCCTCGCAGACGATGGAACTGGAACGCGAGAGCCTTTTGGAAGCAGCATTGACGCGAAGCGATGAGGGTGCCGCGGTGGCCATCATCGGTGAGGCCGGACAAGCAAGAAATCGGTTCAGGCTCGCGCGCACGGCCTTTTTGCATCACTTCACCGGCAACGGGACCCGGCGGCTCGTCACAGAAGCCCACACTTGGGAGCAACGCGCCTCGCGGGCCTTCGCTGCCGAGTTCCTAGCGCCAGCAGCGGGACTATCCGAACAGCTCGGCGGCAGAGCTTCACCCATGGTGATCGATGAGTTGGCAGACCACTACGGAGTTAACTCGCAGACAATCCGCCATCAGATCGCGAACCACCGCCTCGCTTGGATCAACGACTCATAGCGAGCGCCCCCACCAGTAAGGTTTGACACCGCATTGCAGGGCTTCGCTCGAAGCTAATCCGCTAAGTCCCTCGAAACCACTGTTCACTGTCCTTCGCTGGCTGTCGTGCGCTAGGGCGCATGAGGGCGCTCCTAACTCGTCCTACAGCTTGCGCTAGAGCTGCATCGTGAAGTCGCTCCGCTCGATAAGAATGCACTTTGCTGCGCAGACTAGGCTTCCCGTCTGCGTAGCTATTGTCAGCGCCTTCCGGGCACATCGTGACGCCGCCTGTACAGGGTTCCCACAGTGAAGAGTCCATTGCCCTTGACCGCGACGCCGCCGGTCACCGGGTCGTAGCCGGAACGGGCCAGCACCTGCCGTGCCATGAAACCGATCATCTGCCTGATCCTGTGCTCCTCTATTGCCTCCTGCTCGAACCGCTCAAGCAGAGGCTCTTGCAGAGGCTCCACGGCAGGCCTTCCACGGTCGGAGGCATACTCCATCAAATGGATGGCCGATCGTTCGTTCAGGAAGTGCCACAGCTCCCGCCCAAGATCGGTGTCGAAGGCGCTAGCGAATGATCCCGGATCGAAGGGGTACGGGGGAGACACTCTGTCGCTCATCTCGTTGGAGTCCCCAGCATTGCAACATATCGTGTGTGATCGAGCGGAGGGCATCACTTCAAGTTGCGCTCAGAGCCTTGCGCCGAGACGCCCAGCCTACCGGCGCTTCGACGTCAAGCCCCACCGCCCGCTTCCGGCGCCGCAACCGTGCGCGTTCCAAAATTCGCCGGCGCCACCACTTCGAGCACCTCGAAATCGGGTGAGCAGGCGATCTCTCGGTGGGGGATGCGCGGGGGCTGCAACACGCAGTCGCCCTTTTCGAGGCGGTGGACGCCCTCGCCTTCGTACTCGAACTCGGCCCAGCCGTTCAGCACCAGCACCAACTGGAAGTCGCAGTCATGCACATGCCAAGACTGCACGGCATCTGGGGACTGTTTGCCGTTGGCCTTGATGATGTGCGCCACATAGTCTCCGTCCGTGGCGTCCTTGATGCCGAGATCCCGGTAGTCGAAAATCTCTCGCAACCCACCAGTCCACTCAGCGGCCGACGCTTTTGCGTGGACGAATCGCCATGGCTCCGCCATTAACCCTTCCTCTCTGTGCCGTCCCATCCGTCGCGCTGCCCATGCTAGCGCATCGGCCAGCACGCGCCCTCACGAGGGGCGGGCTCGAACGGCAACCTCAACGCGAAGCGCGAACGCGCCACACGATGTCTCGCGCGACCATGTAGTTCACCACTGCCCCCGCCGCCACGCCGCCGCCCAATGCCACGAGCCACGGCGCGCCGAGGCTGTAGACGCCCACCGAAACACCCCAGTTCACCAAGGCGCCGCAAGAGTTGCCGAGCGCGGACAGCGCCCACCCCCGCGTCAAGCCGCCACCGCCGCGGCGGCGTCGGTCCGGGAAGGTGAGCGCATTGTTCAAGAAGTAGTTCTGCGTCATACCGAACAAGATTGGCACAGGCCGCGCCCATGCAAAGCCGATGCCGAGCGCTCCGTGCAAGAGCCACATGAGGCTGGCATCCAGCAGCGTGCCTAAGGCACCCACGCCGCCAAAGCTGATCCAACGCCGCGGCACCCTGCCCCGCAGCGCCGCGCGGACGATGGAAACCAAGAACTCCCACAACACCGGCAGCGCCATCTTGCTCCGCCCGGCTTGGCGGGCGCGAAACGTCACCGGCACTTCGGCGACGCGCAGCCGCGGCAACGCGGCGAGAAAGTCCAACAGGAACTTGTAGCCGCCCGTCTGGAAACGACGCGAGCGCTCCCAGGCCGCGCGGCGCAACGCGAAGCAGCCAGAAGCGGCGTCGCGCACCCCGTGGCGGCGCACGGCACAGCGCATCACCCAAAGGAGCGCCACGCTGGCCAGACGCCGACCGCGCGGCCAATCCGCGGCAGTGCTAGCGCCCAGCACATGCCGGGATGCGACGGCCACATCGCAACCTTTCGCCAACGCCACGAACAGGGCGTCCAAGACGCAAGGGGCGTGCTTGCCGTCGCCGTCGATGACCGCCACGCGGTCTTCGCTGGAGCGCTCGACGCCGCAACGGATGGACGGCGCCAGCCCCGGTGGGCAAGGCAACACCGTCAAGGCGATGGCATAGCGGCGGGCGGCGTCCCGGGCCTCCGCCACAGTGGCGTCCGCAGACCCGCTGTCGAGCAGGTACACCCGTCGCGTTCGCGCATGGGGAGCGAGTTCGTCCAGAAACGCGCCGATCACGCCGGCCTCGTTGAGAACAGGCACCAAGATGGCTTCGGTGCCGGAGCTCACTTGGATGCCGCCGGCCTGCCCCACACGATGAGCCGATCAGCTTTCAGGAAGGCCACGCCGCCCGATCCCCAGCCACGAGCAGCGGGGGGCGAAGCGGCAAGACATCAGGCGAATCGGCGTGGGTCGCCAATCACGCCGTCGCGCCGCAACGCGGTCAATTCGTCCGCGCCCATGCCGAGTTCCGCCTCGAGCACGTCATCCGTATGCTCGCCTAGGCGCGGCGGGGGCACCATCTCCACTTGGGAGCGGGACAAGCGCGGCCCGAAGCCCAGCATCGGCACCCGGCCATGCACCGGCAGCTCGAGTTCATGCACGAAGCCGCGCTCGGTTAGGTGGTTGTCGTGGTGCAGTTCACCCGTGTCGAGGCAGGCCGAGCACGGCACCCCGGCGCCGGCGATGGTCTCCATCGCTTGGTACTTGTCGCGGGCGCTCGTCCAAGCCGCGATCTCCCCGTACAGCGCCACGCCGTTTTCGATGCGCGCCGCGGTGCTCTCGTAGCGCGGGTCAACCAGCAGGTCTGGCCGTTCGATGGCCGCGCACAACGCATCCCAATGGTCTTGGTTCACCGGCATCAGGTAGATGTAGTCGTTCGGGCCGAAGGGCTTGCAGCGGTAGATGTCCACCGGCGGCAGCCCGCCGGAGTTGCCGTTGCGGGGCGTCGCCCGCGTGCCCCAAGCCGAGCCGATGAAGGCGCGCGTGCGCACGTAGTACGTCATCGCCTCCTGCATCGAGAGCTCGATCTCCTGCCCTTCGCCAGTGCGCAGCCGCTGGATGTAGGCGGCGAGGATGGCCATGGCCGCTTGCACGCCAGTGCCTGAGTCTCCGGTGGTGGGGCCCGGCATCATCGGCGGGCCATCCGCCTCGCCGGTGATGGAGAAGGCGCCGGCCGCAGCCTGCGCCACCATGTCCATGCAGCGATAGCCGGCGTAGGGGCCGCTCAAACCGAAGCCCTTGATGCGGGCGTAGATGAGGCCTGGGTTCACCGCGCTCAGGGCGTCGTAGCCGATGTCCAGCCGTTCGACGACGCCGGGGCCATAGTTCTCGACGAACACGTCGAACTTCGGCGCCAACTGCAGCAGCAATGCGCGCCCGGCCTCGCGGCGCAGATTCAGCGCGACGCTGCGCTTGTTGGCGTTCCAAGCGCAGAAATAGGCCGAGTAGTCCTTGTTTTCCGTGCGCCCGACGCCACGCCCTGGGTCGCCATACTCCGGCGGCTCCACCTTCACCACGTCCGCGCCGAGCCATGCGAGCGCCTGCGTGCAAGACGTGCCGGCCTCGTACTGCGTCATGTCCAGCACTCTCACACCGTCCAGTGCGGGCATCATTTCCCCCAACGTCGTCACTCTGTCGAGTGAACACTTTGCGCCGTGCGGCGTCAACCGCGGGAACTGCCCAACGCCAGGTGAGCATGAGCGCGAGGGCTGAATCCAACGCTAGGTGAGCGCGGAAAGGACGCTGAGCCGCTGGACTGCCGGCCCGGTAGCGATCAAGGTGCGCGATTCGTAGCGCGACGCATGGTGGGCGTCGTAGAGCGGGCCTCGCACGCCGCCGTGTTCGACATCAGGCATTCGGGCCGCCACCCAGATTCAGGGGGCGGGACATTCGGAACGTGATCGGCTTGCCCTCGCGCCACTTCTTGCCTTCTTCGTACTCTCGCTTGGCGAGCGCTATTCGCTCGCGCCAATCCGGGTCGACACCCGTCACAGACATGGCCAACGCCGGCTCTGCGCTCTCGTTGCCGCTGTCGCCACCGGCGCGGCGTGCGGTCGGAGCAGACTTGAACCGGGTCATCGTGCGTCCCTCGTCAAAGGCTGTCGCAAAGGACTTTGGCAGCCACTGACCAAATGTCAAATCTTGTTCAGCGGCACCCACGAACGGAACGAGTGCCAGCGGGCCGCACGGCGGCGCTTGGTAAAAGAACGTCGCCGCCCACGGGCGCGGCGCCGCCAAGGAGACGCCAAGCCCGCACAGCTTGACCGGGCGCGGCTCGGCGCGAGAGACTGCGCGGCGCGCGCCGACGCAATCGTCCTCGCGCAACGAACCATACGCACACTTCCCGCGAGGAATCGCCCATGCGCCATCACGGCACCCGTTCAACCCCCGCCATCGCGCGGTTCAAGGCCGTCTTGGCCATTACCCTCGCACTTCCGCTCGCAACGCAATGGGCTGCCGCCGAAGCGTTGCCGATGGTCGCGCCCGGCGAGGTCGGCATCTCGGCTGAGCGGCTGGAGCGGTTGACGGCCTACATGAACCAAGCCGTGGCGGACGGCACGATGGTGGGCGGTTCAGCCCTCATCGCACGGGACAGCAAGATCGCCTACCACGAGGCCTACGGCTTGGCAGACCGGGAAGCCCGCGTGCCGATGGCTCGCGACTCCATCTTCCGCATCTATTCGATGTCGAAGCCCATCACCAGCGTCGCGGTGATGATGCTCCACGAAGAAGGCCGATTCATGCTGAACGAGCCGGTGGCGCGCTATCTGCCGGCGTTGGCGAACCTGCGCGTGGCCACCGCCACGGCGGACGGCGACACGCCGGCCTCCATCTCCGATGGCACGGTGACCACCACGCCCGAGGGCGGGGACGCCGCATCACCCCAAGGCCTCGACACGCGCCCGCCAACACGCCAACCCACCATCCGAGACCTGTTGCGGCACACTGCCGGCCTCACCTACGGCGTGTTTGGGAACACGCCCGTAGACCAGCTCTACCGCGAGGCGGGGCTGTTGACCGACGACATGCCGCTTTCTGATTTCATCGCCAAGCTCGGCCAACTGCCGCTGCAGTTTGACCCTGGCAGCCGCTGGCATTACAGCGTCTCCGTGGATGTGCTGGGCGGCTTGGTGGAGGCCGTGTCCGGGATGCCGTTCGGTGAGTTCCTATCCCAACGCCTGTTTGCGCCGCTCGGCATGGTGGATACATCGTTCACCGTGCCGGAAGCGGTGTGGCCGCGCATCGCCCAGCTCTACAGCCCCGAAGGCACGCCGGGTGATGCCAACGCCTTCCTCACGCCGAGCCTCGGCTCCTCCTTGGTGATCGCGGACGATCGTTTGAGCGCCGGCTACCGCGAGGGCGCGTTGTTCGAGAGCGGCGGCGGCGGCTTGCTCTCCACATCGATGGATTACTTGCGCTTCTGCCAAATGCTCTTGAACGGCGGAGTGCTGGACGGCGCGCGCATCCTCGCGCCAAAGAGCGTGGCGCTCATGGCCACGGACCACTTGGCCGGCATCCGCGGCTTCCGCAACGGCGTGGGAATGGGGCTGGGCTTCTCCGTCGTCCAAGACCCGGGCGCAACCGGCGAGCTATCCTCCGTTGGCGAGTACGCTTGGGGCGGCGCCGCCGGAACGCGCTTTTGGATCGACCCGCAAGAGCGCCTCATCGCCATCTTCATGACGCAGAGCATCCCGCACCGAACAGACCTGCGCTCGAAGTTCAAGCCGCTGGTCTATCAAGCCGTCATGGAATAGCGCATCGGCCTTTCGCGCACAGCCGTCGGCCGGCAGCTGCCATAAGCATGCCGGCGGCATTGGTGGCGAAGCCGAGGCCCGAGCGCTACTGGCCCGTGAACTCCGGCTTGCGGCGCTCGATGAAGGCGCGCACGCCCTCCTCGAAATCCTCGCTCGCGAACAGGCCATTGAGATGCACCATCAAGTGGTCCACCGCCGTGTCGTAAGACTCTTCGAGGCCCATGCGCATCATGCGCTTGGTCGTCTGCACCGCCATCGGCGCGTTGTCCGCGATCTCGCTCGCCCACTGCAGCGCCGTGGGCATGAGCTCCGCATCCGGCACCACGGTGTTCACCAAGCCGATGTCCAAGGCTTCGGCGGAACCCACCGTGCGGGCGCGGTAGTAGAGCTCCGCGGCCTTCGCCCAGCCGACCAAGCGCGGCAGCAGCCAAGTGCCACCGCTCTCCGGCACGACGTTGCGCTTCGCCGTGACGGCGGCGAACTTGGCCGCCTCGCCGGCGATGCGGATGTCTGCCAGCAGCGTCATGTCCATGCCATAGCCGGCGGCGGCGCCATTCACCGCGCACACCACCGGCGTGTCGATGTTCCACATCACGTTGATCGGCGCGTCGCGCAGATCGAACAGCTGCCGCGGACGGTTGCCGCCGCGTTCCGATTTGCGGCTGCCAATGCCGCCTTGGTTCACCGCGAGGAGATCCAAACCGGAGCAGAAGCCGCGCCCGGCGCCCGTCAGCACGATGCAGCGAATGTTCGGATCCTTGTTGGCTTCCACCAACTTGGCGGAAAGCTCCTCCAGCATTTCGCGGCTGATGGCGTTCAGCCGCTCTGGGCGGTTCAAGGTGAGGATGAGGATCCGGTCCTGCTGCTCCACCAAGAGCTCGTCGGTTCCGGACGGACTGATCGCCATGCGCATCTCCGCTTTCATGTGGCAAGAACGGGCAAGTATCCCGCGGCGCGCCGCACCGCGGCAAGACGGCGCGGCAATCAGGCGGCGATGGGCTCGGCGCGGGCACCTTGGGCCGCGAACGCAGCGTCGATGATCGAGAGCTGCGCCGTGCCCGCGGCCGCGCACCACGCCGCCAAGGCGTCCGCGTCGTTCGCCATCGCGACGCCCATGTCCCCGCCGCCGGCGCCGCAGGGTTTATAGAGCACGCCGTGGCGCGCCGCCAATGCGCGTCCTGCCCGGTGCGGTTGGGAAAAGATGCCGACGTTCGCCACGTCATCGAAGTTTTGCAGCGCATCGATGTACGCGGCGAACTGCGCCAGCGCGTCATCGCCCGCCGCGGCGACGCGCTCCGCACACTCCGCCAACCGCCGCAGCGCCGCCGGTTCGCCACGCCGCCGCCATGTCTCGAAGCGGGCGACGAGGCTGGTTGTGGGCGTGCTCCATCCGGCGTGGGCGAACGCGAAGTGGAGGTTGGCTGGCAGCCGCATGGATTGCGCGCGTTCATTCCGAAAACAAATCACGCCGCCATGCCATGCCGCCGCCACGTCCAAGCCGCTGCCGGCGCCGCCTTGCAGCGCGCGATGCGCGGCGATGAGTGGCGCCAGTTCCAAGCTCCTGCCGCCAAGGGCGCCGAACGCCGCGGCGACGGCCACCAACGCGGCGGCGCTTGAGCCCAGGCCGAGCTTTGCCCCGTTTCGGTAGCAGGCCTGTGAGTCAATCTCCATGCGCAGGTGTGGCGGCAGGTCGCGGGCGTCCAAGCCCAGGGCGGAGAGCGCTTGGGCGGCCAATGCCGCGGCGCCCTCGGTCGCATCGGCAACGGCTTCCCGTCGGCAAGCCATCCGAGCCTCGAAGCCGCGGCTCAGGAACTGCCAGTCGCCGCGTTCGACCATGGTCACGCGGCAAGTGACGCGCCGGTCGATGGCGGCCACGATGGCCGGGGCACCGGCCAGCACCGCGTACTCGCCGGCCAGCACCAGCTTGCCCGGCGCACTCGCCGTTACGCCGTACACGCCGCTCCCGCGCCGAGCCCGGACACCACCACGGATTCGATGCCAGGCAACTCGGCCAAGCCGGCGCGCACCGCCTCAGCATCGCCCGGTGCGCAAACAGCCTTGACCTGCGGCCCCGCATCCACCGTGAAGAACACCTGCAAGCCCGCTTCCCGCAATGCCCGCACGCGATGCAGGGCGTCCACGGTGGCGCCACGCCAATAGAGGAGGCCCGGCTCGGCGGCGAGGGCCACGGCGTGCATCTTCAAGCAACTCGATTCCGCCACTTGGGCAAGCGCCGCGAAATCCTGCTCCGTCACCGCCCGCCGCGCCACCGCGTAGTCTGCGACGGTGGCCGCCACCCAAGGGGCATAAAACGGCGACGTGAGGCGGGAGCGCTCCATGCCGGCCGTGGAACCCACCGCCTTCGGGCGCGTTGAAGTCACGCCAATCACGATGCTGAGCGGCCAAGCGTCGGCGGGCAACAGCTCCTCCGCTGTCCAATCCGTGCCATCGTCGCGCAGCACGCCGAAGCCGCCGACGATGGAGCGCGCCGCCGAGCCAGAGCCGCGCCGCGCCCACGCGGAACGCTCCGCCATCGTGAGGCCCAAGCCGAAGCAGCCATCGATGGCAGTGACTAGGGCGGCGAACCCCGACGCAGACGAAGCGAGGCCGCAGCCGGTGGGGAAGTCGTTCTCGGTGGCAACGCGCAGCGGCGGCAGGGCGAAGTGCTCGCGCAGTTCGCGCAAAAACCCCGCCACCTTCGCGTCCGCCACGGCTTGGCCGTTGAGCGCAAAGCGGTCCTCGCTCGCTGAGGCCACGGTGGTGACTGTGGAGAAGGCGTCCAACGTCACCGAAAGGGAGGGCGCCGCCGACACGTTGTGCGGCCCCGGCGCCTTGCCCCAATACTTCACCAAGGCAACGTTCGGGTGCGCGATGGCGGTGGCTCGCCCGTGCATGGCCTCGACTTAGCGCACTGAGGGCGCGGCAGCATAGCACCGGCACGGCTCACGGGCGCAGCCATCCCCAAGACGCCGACGGTGCTTAAATTGCCCACGGTGAAGTGGATGGAGTGAAACGATGCCCGCCCGATTTGAAACCATCGATGTGGATGGCTCACCGATGCCGGCGTATGTCGCGGGCGACCAGCCAACCCGCCCCGGCGCCCTCGTTTGCATGCACGCGCCCGGCGTGGACGACTTCATGCAGGACATCTGCCATCGGCTGGATGTCGCCGGCTTCACGGCATTGTGTCCAGACCTCTACCATCGCCAAGCGCCCGGCGAAGCGTCGCCGCTCGAACGCATGGCCGCGCTCAAGGACGCCGAGATTCTGCGCGATTACGACGTGGCCAAGGAGCACCTCGCCACCCTCGCCGACCCCACGCGGCAGGTGGTCATCGGCTTCTGCATGGGCGGCAGGTTGGCATGGCTGTGGGCCGCGCACGACGCCGACGTGCATGCGGCAACCATTTTCTACGGCGGCAACGCGATGGTGCCTTGGGGCGGAGACCGCTCGCCGTTTCAGCGCTTCGCTGAGATTACCTGCCCGCTGCTGGGCCTGTTCGGCAACGATGATGAGAACCCCAGCCCCCAAGACGTGGACAAGTTCGCCGCCGAGTTCGACCGGCTTGGCAAGACCTGCGAGTTCCACCGCTACGATGGCGCCGGGCACGCCTTCCTGAACTTCATGCGGCCTTCATTCCGGGAGCAAGCGGCCGCCGATGCGTGGCGAAAGTGCTTGGCGTTCCTGCGCGCGCACGCTGCATAGTCGCGTCGTCGCGTCAAAACGCCACGGGGCACAGCTTCAACACGTTGGTCCCGCAGCGGTTCAGCGCCACGCGGCCTAGCACGCGGTTTCGGCACCGGTTTGGAACTCGAACCAACCTTTCAGCAGCGGTTCAGCCCTGCGCGTCCGCCTCCGGCGTCGCGAGTTGCACGTTGCGCCGCCAACTGATCGGGCGACGGCATTTGGCGCACACCCGCCCCTGCGCCACGCTGCGCTGCAAACGCTGACGCAGCCAAGGGCTCGGGCACCCGCACTCGCCAACCCAGGCGGCGATGGCGTGGGAAACACTGTGGCGCGTTGCCCCAGAGCAGCCCAGCTCTCGCGCCTTGGCTTGCCAGATGGCGTCGTGGCCGTGCGGTTGGCCGACGATGGCGTGGGCGATTTCATGGAGCAGCGTGTCCGTGATCTCGGCGCGCGTCGCCTTCAGGCAGAAGCTCGCCGAGAGGTCGACGCGCTTGTCTTGGTAACGGCACACCCCGGCCCGGGACGCCGCAAGGTCGAACCCGAACGTCCAGTCGGCGCCCAGCTCGCCGGCGGCCACGCTGCGGCCCATGAGCCGCCGCGCCAAGGCAAGCACTTCGGCGAGGTCGCAATGGGAGGGCGCGCGCTCCAGCACCTGCGCCACGCCATAGGGCACGCTCCAGTGCTCGCCGCTGGTTTCGACGACGGCGGCGGCGTGGCGCTTGAGCGTTGTGACCGTGCCTTCGATCCAAGCGCCCCGGTGGCGAAAGCGCACGCGGCTGCCCGGCGGGCACTTGGCGCCCGGGAAGTCTGCGTCGATGGCGGGGGACACGGCGCCGCGGCCGGCGCGCCTAGGCGGCCTTCCGGGCGATGTTGATGATGCCGGTGTGGCGAATCTCCGTCTTCACCACATCTCCGGCGGCGTAGGCGATGTAGAGCGTCACGAACTCGTGCCCCTTCCTGCGCCACTTCTCCATCGGCGTCGCCCGCACCTCCAACTCGTCGCCGATGCGCACCGGCGCCCGCATGACCACCTCCGATCCCACATGCAGCCCAGCCGACTGCAGAAAGCGTTTTGAGAAGGCTTGGTTGGCGGTGCTCAACAGCGCATGGGGATGCAGCAGATCCGTCTCCCGATAGAGCGGCAAGTCGTCCGCCACCTGCTCGGCGTGCAGCCGATGCTCGGCCAAGCCCGGCTGCCACCGAAACGCCGGGAACGGCTCACCCACATGGATGAGCGGCCACGCCACTTCTGGCCGCTCCCCCACCGGATCGCCAGCGGGCGTCGCCGCCATCGCGTCGAGGGGCGCCACGCCCGGCGAAGAACGGAGCTCCGCCAGCAACTCGCCCCGCGCCCGACAGCGCACGATGTGGCCGGCGCCGTCGGCCTCGCACTCGATGGCCAGTTCGTCGCCGTCGTAGGCGGGCCTGAAAAAGCGCGTCTTCAGCGTGTGGCCGGCGAACCAATCTGCCCCCAGCGCCTCCACCAAGGGCCGCGTCATGTGGCCGAACACCGCAACGCCGGGCACCAAGGCGCCGGTGAAGCCCAAGGACTGCGCGGCGCCGTCGTCGTGGATGAGGTTCTCAGACTCCGCGGAGAAGTTGCGGGCAATGGCGGTGTGCAGCGTCATGTTCAACTCCTCAAAGCCCGCGTCATGCCAACGGCAGCGGCGAGCCAGTCTGCGCGGCAGCGCAGATCATCCACGTTCGCGGCAAAGAGGCCCCGCACCAGCTACCGAACCCCAGCATGCGCCGCGGCCATGTTCAGCGTCATTTGCAAGCGCCCGGCGCACCAACGCAACGCCGCTCAGCGCCGCACACACCACCGCGGCCGAGCGCTCAGGCAGCCTTGCGGGCGATGCTGAAGATGGCGGTGTGGCGAACCTCCGTCTTCACGACGTCCCCGGCGACGTAAGCGATGTAGAGCGTCACGAACTCGTGCCCCTTCTTGCGCCACTTCTCCACCGGCGTCGCCCGCACCTCCAATTCGTCGCCGATGCGCACCGGCGCGTGCATCGCCATTTCGGACCCCACATGCAGCCAAGCTGGCAGCAGAAAGCGATTCGAGAAAGCTCTGTTGGCGGTACTCAACAGCGCGTGGGGATGCAGCAGATCGGCCTCTCGATAGAGCGGCAGGTCATCCGCCACCTGCTCTACGTACTGCAGGTGCTCGTCCCACTCTGGCTGCCACTGGAACGCCGGGAACGGCTCGCCCACATGGATGAGCGGCCACGCCACCTCCAGCCGCTCCGCCACCGGATCGCCACCGGGCGTCGCCGCCATCGCGTCGAGGGGCGCCACGCCCGGCGAAGACCGGAGCTCCGCCAGCAACTCGCCCCGCGCCCGACAGCGCACGATGTGGCCGGCGCCGTCGGCCTCGCACTCGATGGCCAGTTCGTCGCCGTCGTAGGCGGGCTTGAACAGGCGCGTCTTCAGCGTGTGGCCGGCGAACCAGTCCGCCCCCAATGCCTCGACCAGTGGCCGCGTCATGTGGCCGAACACCGCAACGCCGGGCACCAAGGCGCCGTTGAAACCGAACTGCTGCGCGACGCCGTCGCTATGCATGCGGTTCTCGGTCTCCGCGGAGAAATTGCGGGCGGTGGCCGTGTGGACGCTCATGCTCAACCCCTCAAGCCGGCGTCATGCCAACGCTGGCGGCCAGCCGGTCTGCGCGACGGCGCAGGTCATCCATGTTGGTGGCGAAAAGGCCCAGCACTAACTGTTCCACCCCGGCATCCGCATAGGCCGCGGCCATGTCGGGCGTCATTTGCAGGCGCCCGGCGCCAACGTAGCGGCGCACGGACGCCGGATCTCTCCCGGCGCGTCGCAGCCGTTCGTCGAGCCGCCCGAATGCCGTCTTGGCGCCGTTTGGATCCAAGTTGAAGCCATACCAGCCGTCGCCTTGGGTCGCCACCCGGTTCAGCGCCGCCTCGCTCTCGCCGCCGAAGAAGATCGGCGGATGCGGGCGTTGCGCCGGCTTGGGGTTGAAGTAGCACGGCGCCAATTTCACCGTCGGCCCATCGAACGTGGCCACCGGCTGCGTCCACAGCGCCTTCATCGCGTCGATGTACTCGGCGCAGCGCCGGGCGCGGGCGGCATAGTCCATTTGCAGGTTCTCGAACTCCTCTTTCAGCCAGCCGATGCCAACGCCGAAGTTGACGCGGCCGCCGGAGAGGTAATCCAGATCCGCCACCAGCTTTGCCGTATACACCGGCTGGCGCTGGGGCACCAAGCAGATGCCCGTGCCGAGGCGGATGCGCGAGGTGTGCGCGGCGGCGAACGTGAGCGCGCTGAATGGGTCCAGCAGGCCGTCCGGCTCGCCGGGGATGCGGCCGTCGTCCGAATAGGGATAGGTGGATTCATAGTCCGGGAAGAACAGCACATGCTCCGGCGCCCACATGGCGGCGAAGCCCATGTCCTCCAAAAGCCGCGCAGCGCTGGCGATGTAGTCCACCGGCGTGCGATGGCTGAACGGAATTGCGATGCCTATGTCCATGTGCAGGTACTCCTCAAACGGTCACCCAGCCCTGCGCTGCGCCATCATGTCTTTGATGACTTTGATGAGCGACAACGTCTCCTTCGGGTCCATGCGCCCCACGGGCACGTTGCTGTACGCGGAACCGAGCACCCGCCCCTTCCCGTTCATGATGAACTCGGATGGTTGGATGTGGTCGCGCCGCTCTTCCCACCACGCGCCGATGGCGTCTCCCTGCTCGCGGGTGATGCCGTGGAACACCGGGAAGCTCAAACCTTGGGCGACCTCGCCCGTCTTCTCGGCATCATCGACGGTGCCCGCGTAGATGCTCACGCCCTCGGCGCGGAACTCGTCCGCAAGCGCTTCGTAGCCGGCTAACAGTCGGCGACAGTAGGGTCACCAGTGGCCGCGATAGAAGAGCGCCAGCGCGAACGGCGTGTCGATGTCATCCGGCAGGGTGACGGTGTCCCCACCGACGGCGTTGAAAGTCATTTGTGGGAACTGGCCGCCCCCGGTGATTTGCTCTGCCATCAGCCCTCCCCTTGGCTGCGTGGTGATGGCCCTAACATGCGGCAGCCTGCATCGAACTGCAAGCCCCCGGACGGCTCATGCAAGTTCGCCAAGCGGCCCGCCCTAGCCCGCCCCATACGCCTGCGCCGGCAGCCAGGTCACCAACGCCTCCCAGTGGAAGATCATGGCCAAGCCGATGAGCTGCAGCACGATGAACGGCGCCACGCCACGATAAACGTCCCGGATGGCCACGCCCGGCGGCGCCACGCCCTTGAAATAGAAGATGGCGAAGCCCACCGGCGGCGTGAGGAAGCTGGTTTGCAGGCACACGGCGAAGAGCACCGTGAACCACACCGGGTCGAAGCCGAGCGACGCAACCACCGGCGCAACCAACGGCAGCACGATGAGCGTGAGCTCGATCCAATCCAAGAAGAAGCCCAGCGCGAAGGTGGCGAGCAAGATGCAAACGATGATGCCGGCCGGGGCAAAGGGCAACGACAGCAGCGCCCGCTCGATGAGTTCGTCGCCACCCAACCCGCGCAGCACCAAGGAGAACGCCGTCGCGCCGATCAACACGCCGAAGATGAACGCCGTGGTGCGGGTAGTCTCGCGCATCACCGCCGTCATCACCGGGCGGTTCAGGGCGCGATTGGCGACGGCCAGCAAGAGTGCGCCCAAGGCGCCTACGCCGGCCGCCTCCGTCGGCGTGGCGAGGCCGAAGAAGATGCTGCCGAGCACCGCGGCGATGAGCAGCGCCGGCGGCACGATGGCCTTCGTCAGGTCCAAGACGGCGGCCAAGTCGATGCGTTCCACATGGCTCGATTTCGGGGCGCCGGCGGGGCGCACCAAGCCATAGGCCACGATGTAACAGACGTACAAGCCGCCGAACAGCAGGCCCGGGAACACCGCCCCCAAGAACAGGTCTCCCACAGACATCGCCATGCGGTCCGCCATCAGCACCAGCATGATGCTCGGCGGAATCAGGATGCCCAACGTGCCCACGGCGCACACCGTGCCGGCGGCGAGGCTCTTGTCGTACCCCTCCCGCAGCATCACCGGGGCACCGAGCAGCGCGAGCAGCACCACCGAGGCGCCGATGATGCCGGTGGTCGCGGCGAGCAGCACGCCGATGAGCGTGACGGCGATGGCCAAGCCGCCGCCGACACGCCCTAGAAGCCGCCCCAAGCTGGTCATCAGCCGCGCCGCGATGCCGGAACGGTCGAGCAGCAGCCCCATGAAGATGAACATGGGCAACGCCACCATCACCCAGTTCTCCATCACGCCCCAAACACGCTCCACGCTGATGCTCGTGTAAGCCCAGTCCACGCCGATGGGGATGCCGAAGCGCGTCTCCAAGACGATGGCGAGGGCGGTGAAGAAGATGGCGAGGCCAGCCAGAATCCACGCGATGGGGAAGCCGGTGAACACCAGCGCGATGAATGCCCCGAACATCGCCAGGGCCAGCACTTCGTTAGCCGGCACCGTCTTTCCCGAAGAACAGGAACTTCCACACCCGCGTCAGCCGCGCCGCCGCGGCCAACCCCAACAGCGCCATGCCCACAAACAGCACAGACTTGATGATCCACCGATGCGTCAGCCCGCCCGGCGATGGCGACACTTCCCCGGCGGCGAAACTGTCCGCGATGAAGGGCACCGCGTAGATGAGCATGAGCGCGACGAACGGCGCCAGCAGCAGCAGGAGGCCGTACAGCTCGATCCATGCCTTGAGCGTGGGCGAGAAGCGCTCGTGCAGCACGTCCACGCGCACATGCGCATCCTCCTTCAGCGCATAGCCCAAGCCCAACATGAAGCCCGTGGCGTAGAGGTGCCACTGCAGCTCCTCGAACTCGATGCGCCCTTCGCCCATGGCGTAGCGCATGAAGACGTTGAGCGCGATGGTGCCGAGCAGCGTGATCCAGAGCCACGAAATGGCGCGCCCGACGCGCTCCACCAAGGCGTCCACCCAGCGCGAGAAGCGCGTCTGCGGCAGGTTCAGGGCCGACATCTGGGCATCGATCAGAAGTCGCGCGGCAGGTAGGCGAGTTGCTTCCAGTGCGCGTACTCGGCGCGGAATGCGCGTTGCGACGCCAGAATCACCCGGAAGTCCTCATCGCGGCTCGCCTCGTCTGCTAGCACCTGCGCGGCGACGCGCTCCAGCTCCCGCAGCAGCGGCTCCGGCAGGCGGCGCGTCTCGACGCCCCGCGCCGCCAACGCGGCCAACACCGGCCCCTGCAGCGCCTCGCCCCGCGCCAGGTTCCGCGTGACGCCGGCGGTGCAGCCCATTTCCACGGTGGCGCGTTGCTGCGGCGTCAACGCCTGCCAAACGCCTAGGTTCACCACCAGATGCGAGGTCGTGAACGGCTGATGCCAACCTGGGAAGTAGTTGAAGCCCGCCACCCGGTCGAAGCCGAGCGCGGCATCCACGCTGGGGAGCGAATACTCGGTGGCGTCGATGACGCCCTTCTCCAGCGCTTGGAATATCTCGCCGCCGGGAATCATGGTCACCGAGGCGCCGAGGCGCTCGATCACCCTGCCGCCCAAGCCGGCGAAGCGAATCTTCAGGCCGCGCAGGTCTTCAAGGCGCTCGATGGGTTCGCGGAACCAGCCGGCGGCTTCCGGCCCGATGATGCCGCACAGCATCGGCATGACGCCATGTTTCGCATACAGCGCCTCGGCCAAGCCACGTCCACCGGCCTCGAACCACCAAGCGGAGTACTCCCAAGGCTCCATGCCGAACGGCACCGCGGCGACGAGCGGCGCGGCGGGGATTTTGCCTTGGTCGTAACCGAGCCAGGTGTAGCCGGCCGGTACCTTGCCCTCGCGCACCGCGTCCGTGATGCTGAACGCCGGCACGATCTCGCCGGGCTCGAAGGGCGTGAGCGCGATGCGGCCGCCAGAGGCGGCGCGGATGGCGTCCGTGACGTAGATGACGTTGTCGCCGAGCACCGGCAGGTTGGTGGAAAACGCCGCCGGCACCCGCCAAGACACCGCCGCCGGCACCTCACCCGCGCCAGCGGCGGCGACAGGCGTGGCGCGGCTGGGGTCGCTCAACGCCATCGTGCTCAACATGCCAACACCGAACGCGATGACGACGGCCACTGCGGCGGAGCGGTTGGTGAGGCGGGTCAAGGAGCGTTGGCCCGAACGCGGCGCGCGGCAGGTGCCTGGGCAGCGCACCAGACGCTGCCGTTCTTACCGCGGCACACGCAGCCGGAAGCGGCGCCGCCGGCGCCTCGCACACTCGCCAAGGGCATCAACGGCGTCCTCGAAAAAGGGCGCGTGGGATTGTAACCTAGTGCTTTTCCGGCGCGGCGCGCGAGGTTCTGGATGCACTGCTCCGCGTGGCGCTGGCGGCGAGGCCTGCCCGACAAAGACAACGACGCGCCCCGATGCTGATCGGCATTCCCAAGGAGGCTGCCGAGGCGGAGCGGCGGGTGGCCGCGACGCCGGCCAGCGTCAAGAAGCTAATCGGCCTCGGCTACCAAGTGGCCGTCGCTGGCGGCGCCGGCGCCCGCGCCGGCTTCGCAGACGCCGAGTACGAGGCGGCCGGCGCCCAGCTAAACGCAGACGCCGCCCAAAGCGCAGACATGGTGCTGCAAGTGCGGCTCGCCGAAGACGGCGCCGAAGCCCTCGCAGCGGGCGCCACTTACGTCGGCTTCCTAGACCCGTTCCGGGCGCCGGAACTCGTGGCAGCGCTCGCCAAGCGCGGCGTCACCGCCATCTCCATGGAACTGATGCCCCGCTCCACCCGCGCCCAAAAGATGGACGCCCTCTCTTCCCAAGCGAGCTTGGCCGGCTATGTGGCGGTGCTGGAAGCATCGTTCCACCTCCCCCGCATCCTGCCCATGATGATGACGCCGGCCGGCACGATTCGCCCGGCGCGGGTGTTCGTCATCGGCGCCGGCGTCGCTGGGCTGCAGGCCATCGCCACCGCGCGGCGGCTCGGCGCACGGGTGGAGGCATTCGACACGCGCCCCGCGGTGGCGGAGGAAGTGCGCTCCCTGGGCGCCCGCTTCGTGGACATCGACGTGGGCGAAACGGGGCAGACCGGGCAGGGCTACGCGCGCGCGCTCAGCGCCGAGCAAATCGCCCTGCAGCAGGAAGGCATGGGGCGCGTGATCGCCCAATCCGATGTCGTCATCACCACGGCGCAGGTGTTCGGGCGCCCGGCGCCACGCATCGTCACCCGCGCCATGGTCGAGGCCATGCAGCCTGGCAGCGTGGTGGTGGACATGGCCGTGGACACCGGCGGCAACGTGGAAGGCGCCGAGGCGGACGCCATCGTGGACATCGGCGGCGTGAAGCTGCTCGGGCGCGGCAACCTGCCATCCTCCGTGGCCGCCAACGCCAGCGAAATGTACGCGGCCAACCTCGCCCACTTCATCGAGGAGTTCACCGAAGAAGGCGCGTTCACGCTGGACCCGGAGGACGACATCGCCGCCGCCGCGACGCTCACCCGCGACGGCGCCGTGGTGGGCCGCGCGACACAGGCATAGGAGCTGCCATGGAACTCATCGCCGTCTACTTGGCGTTCATCCTCGTCTTGTCCATCTTCTTGGGCTTCGAGCTCATCTCGAAGGTGCCGGCCACGCTGCACACGCCGCTCATGTCCGGCGCCAACGCCATCTCCGGCATCACGCTGGTGGGCGCCTTGGCCGCCGCCGGCGCTGGGGAGGCGCAGGAGGGATTGGCCACGGCCCTTGGCGTGGCCGCGGTGGCGTTCGCCACCGTCAACGTGGTGGGCGGCTACCTCGTCACAGACCGCATGCTCGGCATGTTCCGCAAGCGATGAGCGACATCTACATCAATCTCGCCTACATCGCGTCGGCGGCGCTGTTCGTCTTCGGCTTGAAGATGCTCTCGTCGCCGGCCACGGCGCGGCGCGGCAACCTGCTGTCTTCCATCGGCATGCTCATCGCCATCGTCGCCACGCTCACGGCGCAGGGCATCGTCAGCTATCAATGGATCGCGGTCGGCGCACTGGCGGGTGGCGTCATCGGCGCCTTGGCGGCGCGGCTGGTGGCGATGACGTCCATGCCCGAGATGGTGGCGCTGTTCAACGGTTCCGGCGGCGCCGCGAGCCTGCTGGTCGGCTGGGCGGCCTTGAGCGCCGCGACAGACCCAACAGCCTTCACCGCGGCGGTGGCATTCCTCTCCATCCTCATCGGCGGCGTCACCGCATCCGGTTCCATCGTCGCGTGGGCGAAGCTGGCGGAGGTCGTGCCGAGCCGCGCCGTCGTGTTTCCGGGGCAGCGGGTGGTCAACGGCCTGCTCTTGGCCGCCATCGTCGTCGGCGGCACGCTGTTCGCCACCCAACCCGCAACGGACGCGCCGCTCTTCTACGCGCTGCTGGGGCTTGCCCTGCTGCTCGGCGTGATGGCCGTCATCCCCATCGGCGGGGCAGACATGCCGGTGGTCATCTCGCTGCTCAACAGCTACTCCGGGCTTGCCGCCTGCGCGGCCGGCTTCGCCATCGACAACAACATCCTCATCGTCGCCGGTTCGCTGGTGGGCGCCGCCGGCATCATCCTCACCAACATCATGTGCAAGGCGATGAACCGCTCACTGGCCAACGTGTTGTTCAGCGGCTTCGGCGCCGTGCAGGCGGCCACCAAGGTGGAAGGCGAGGTGAAGCCGATCAACGTCGAGGACGCTTCGATCATATTGGAAGCGGCGTCATCGGTCACTTTCGTGCCTGGCTACGGCATGGCCGTCGCCCAAGCGCAGCATGTCGTGCGCGAACTGGGAGACCTGCTCGAAGCACACGGCACGGAGGTCACCTACGCCATCCATCCCGTGGCGGGGCGGATGCCCGGGCACATGAACGTGCTGCTCGCCGAGGCCAACGTCTCCTACGACAAGCTGGTGGAGATGGAAGACATCAACCCGCGCATGCCGAACGTGGATGTCGCCGTCGTCATCGGGGCGAACGATGTGGTCAACCCGGCCGCCAGGGACGATGCCACCAGCCCCATCCACGGCATGCCCATCATCAATGTGGACCACGCCCGCACCGTGTTCGTGTTGAAGCGCTCCATGGCGTCCGGCTTCGCCGGGGTGGACAACCCGCTGTTCTTTGGCCAGAACACGCGCATGCTGTTCGGCGACGCGAAAGCGTCCATCTCCGGGGTCGTCGCGCAGTTCAAGGGCTGACAGCCGCGCACGGGCATCCAGCAGAAGCGGCAGCCGACACCGGCAGTTCCGCTACAATGCGGCGCACTCTTCGGGGGGATAGCGCATGTCGGAGCAGACCGCTGGTGGCGGCGCCACCGAGCGCCCGGCGGAACCAGACAGCGGCGCGCCCGGCACCAAGGTCGGCGGGGGTTACGCGGCCTACGTCACCGGCGTGTTGGTGATCGTCTACGTCTTCAACTTCATCGACCGCCAGATCGTCACCATTCTCGCCGAGGAGATCAAGGCAGACCTCGGCATCTCAGACGCGCAGATCGGGTTCCTCTACGGCACGGCGTTCGCCGTCTTCTACGCCATCTTCGGCATTCCCCTCGGCAAGCTCGCAGACACTTGGACGCGCAAGAACCTCATCTCCATCGGCGTGAGCTTCTGGAGCCTGATGACGGCGCTGTCCGGCACCGCGCGCAGCTTCACCTCGCTGGCCGCCTACCGCATCGGCGTCGGCATCGGCGAGGCGAGCGCGTCCCCAGCGGCGTTCTCCATGCTGTCGGATTACTTTCCACCGCGCCTGCGCGCCACGGTGCTCTCCATCTACTCAAGCGGCATCTTCATCGGCGCCGGCATCGGCATCTTCATCGGCGGCTGGGTGGTGGACGGCTGGAACAACGCCTATCCGGACCCAGCGCTGGCGCCCTTCGGCCTCAAGGGCTGGCAGGCGGCCTACTTCGCCGTCGGCATTCCCGGCATCCTGATGGCGCTGTGGGTGTTTACGTTGCGCGAACCGCGGCGCGGCCAGAGCGAGGGCTTGGTGAGCCGCAAGCATCCGCACCCGTTCCGCGCCACTTGGCAGGAGCTGATGGCGGTGCTGCCGCCATTCACGGTGCTGACGCTGGCGCGCGCCGGCGGCAGCCGCGTGGTGCGCAACAACCTCATCGCCGCGGCCATCATCGCGGCGGCGTCATGGGGCCTCATCCTGCTCACCGAGGATTTGGCGCAGTGGCTCGCCCTTGGCATCGGCACCTACGCCGCGTTCTCGTGGGTGCAGGCGTTGGGCCTGCGCGACCCCGCCGTGTTCGCCATGATGTTCCAGAGCCGCGCGTTCATCTACACCATCATCGGCTTTCCGACCATTTCCATCGTCACCTATGCCTTCGCCGCGTGGACGCCGCCGCTGTTCCTGCGCCTGCATGGCGTGAGCGCGGCCGAGGCCGGCCTCGTGCTCGGCCTCTCCGCTGCCGTGGCCGGCTGGATGGGCATCACCCTTGGCGGCATCGTCTCAGACAAGCTGAAGCCACGCACGGGCAACGCGCGGATCTATGTCGCGCTCACGTCCATCGTGACCACCGTGCCCGTGGCCCTCGGCCTGTTGATGACAGACAACCTCATCGTCGCCTATGTGCTGAACTTCGCGCTCAACGTCACCACGTCCTCTTGGGTTGGCGCGGCGCCAACTACGGTGAACGACTTGGTGTTGCCACGCATGCGCGCCACGGCATCGGCGTTCTACATCCTCATGGCCACGGTGGGCTTGGCGGTCGGCCCCTATGCCGTGGGACAGGTCAGCGACGTGCTGACGGCCACTGGCATGGAGAGCGGCGACGCGCTGCGGACGAGTTTGATGATGTCCGTCTCGCTGCTCGTCATCCCCACGTTCTTCCTGCTGCTGCTGCGGCGGCGGCTGATTCCAGAGGAGGCGAACCGCCTGGAGCGCGCCCGCGCAGCCGGGGAGCCCGTCGAGCAAGCCTGACGGCAGCCGACCGCATCAGTCCGGGGCACTCCGTTTCGCGGCCCCGCGGGCGGGGGCGGGGATGCCGCCGAGACGCGAGTTAGCCCGCTGCTGCCGGCAACCCATCCTCCGCCGGCGCGTCCAAGGGTGCTGGCGGCGATGCGTGGGCATCGGTCACCCGCAACCCGGTGACGGCGTTGGAGAGTTGCGAACTCAGTATCCGGTCGCCATCTTGCAGCGCCGGGGAACGCACCAACAGCTTCAACTTACCGTCTGGCACGCGCAGTTCGCCCACTCGTTCGACATCGATGCCGGCGAGCAAGCCATCGCGCACGAGGAACATCCGGTTTTGGCCGTAGACGGATTGCACCGGCACCGGCACAACGTCATCTATTCGCGGCAGGCCGATCGTCAAGCTGACGGCGCGCCCCAAGTCCGGCGGCGCAACCGGAGCGGTGAAGCGCACAAATCCATCGACGCCGGACTGGCCCGCTGCCACTGCCCCGACGAGGCGGTCCAACTCCCCTTCTGCCTCCCAAGCGCCGAACTCGACGCGCGCCAGCGGACGTTCGCCGGCCGCAAGCGCCCGTTCCAGCGCCGGCAAGTGGACATTGGGCACCTGCACGCGCACCTCCAGCGCCGCATCGTCGTACATCCGCACCACCACCTTGCCCGGCGCCACCAATTCGCCCGGCGCCACCGTCACCGCAATGACTCGGCCGGCGAACGGCGCCCGGATGCGCGTCCGCGCCAAGCTCACCTGCGCTTCCTCCAAGGCCGCCGCGGCGCGTTCCAGCCGTGCTTCGGCGCTGGCCAGCCGGTGCGGGAAGTTCTGCACGAGGCTGCGTTGCTTAGACACCGCAATGGCTTGGGCGTGGCTTTCGTGCAGCACGGCGTTCAATGCTTCTTCCGAAATGACGCCCTGTTCGCGCAGCTCCCGGCGCCGCTTGACCTTGGCCAGCGTCAAGCCTTGCAGCGTCTCTTGGTGCGCCAACACGGAGCGCTCGTCCTCGCCGGCGAGCTTGAGCGTGGCGAGGGACGAGCGGGCTTCCACGAGTTCCGATTGGCGGCGGCGCACCAGCAGCGCAGCGTCCGTTTCGTCCAGATGCACCAACACTTGGCCGGCCACGACATGCTCGCCTTCCTGCGCCGACACCGCCTCCACCGCCGCGGACACCAGCGCCGTCAACCCGGCCGCGCGCGGCGTCTCCACGCGCCCATAGAGGCGTATCTGCGGCGACCAGCCGCCCACCGTCACCGCGGCGCTGGTCACCGGCGTCGCCAACTCCGCGGCCGGGCGGCGGTCTGGCTCCGGCGCAAAGGCAATGAGCCCCGCGCTCGCCATCACAGTGACGAAGCCGATCGCCGCCAATGTGCGCGTCTTGGGCGCGAGGCCAAGCAGCCGGTGCCGTGTCCATTGCATTGCTTGTCTCATCATGGCGCACCCTGCGCCTTCAGCGCCAACCCAGCCGCCCCTCGCGCGAAGCGCTCCCGGGCGTGGCCAGCCCCACGCTTGAACGCCGCAGACCAATCGATCAACACGGACAAGAGCACCGGTATCACCACCAGCACCAACACCGTGCCATACGTCAGGCCGAAGCAAATCGCCGCGGCCAACGGCGTGAACATGGCCGCGATGGGCGCCTGCTCCAACATCAGTGGCGCCAACCCCGCGATGGTGGTCGCGGAGGTCAGCAGCACCGGGCGCAAGCGCCGGCACACCGCATCTTCAATGGCTTCCGACGATGGGGTGCCCTCCGCCACGCGCCGCTTGTACGCGGTCACCAAGATGATGGAATCGTTGACGATGATCCCGGTGAGCGTGAACAGACCCAGCAACGACATCGGGTTGATGTGCATGCCGAGCGCGAAGTGCCCAAGCAAGGCGCCGGTCAGCCCAAGGGGGATGGCGGCCATCACCGCCAACGGCCAGCTCCAAGACGCGAATGACCACGCCAGCACCACATAGATGAGGGCGAGCGCGATGCCGAACTTCAACAGAAACTCGCTTGCCGCCTCCTCTTCGGCGAGGCTCAGTTCGTCCAGCCCGGTGGCGACGCCGTACTTCTCCACCAAGCCGTCGCGCAAGTTCTCCTCGAAGTACTTGACCACCTCGCTGCCCGTGATGGTGCCGACGTCCACATCGCCGCGAACGGTGAGGGTGCGTTCGCCATTGTGGTGGCGAATGGCGTCGATGCCGCGCCGCGCTTCCACGTCGGCAACGGTCGCCAGCGGCAGCATCTCGCCGGTCGGCGCCTTGATGGGGAACTCGCCGATGCCGGCAAGGTCGATGCGCTGCGCTTCCGGCAGCAACAGACGCACTTCGAGTTCGCTGTCGCCTTCTTGGAAGATCTGAATGCGGCGGCCATCGTAGGCGGCGCGCAGTTGCCGGCCAAGATCGCCAGTGGAGAGCCCCAGCGCGCGCCCGGCGGTCGTGAGCCGCAGCAGCCACTGATCATTCCCCCACGGCGAGTTGTCGCGCACGTTCGAGACGCCTTCAAGGGCGAGGAGCTCGCGCGCAGCCTCGTCCCCGGCGCGTTTCAACATGGCCGCATCCTCCGCCTTCAGCAGGATGGAGAAGTGCGACAGCCAACTGCGCTCGCGGGCAATGGAGAGCGCGTCAACCGCTGGGGAACGCTGCGTCTTGGCCAGCCACTCGGCGGCGAAGCGGTCCGCCGAGAGGTCTCGCCGCTCCGGCGACACCAGCTCCACCTGCACCGAAGCGAATTGCGCTCCGGTCTTGTACTCGTCTTCGATGCGCGCCGCGTTGCGGGAGACGAGGTGGTTGACCAGATTGTCGCCGCCGGCGGCTTCGTCCGCCGCCGCCAGCGACGCCTCCAGCTCGGCAACGAACGCCTGCTTCGCCGCTTCGTCCGCGCCGGGGACGAAGCGCACATCCGCGCGCACCTCCTCAAAGTCGATGTTGAGGTTGAGCTCCGTCTTCACCCAGCCAGTCGTCCACAGCAACAGCGTGACGAGGAGCATGCCGGCCGCGCCAGTCAGCACCACGCTCCGGTTCGCCATGGCATAACGGATGAAGCGGCGAAACCGCTGGTCTCGAAACCGCTCAAAGCCGGCCTCAAAACGTTTTCGCCAACGGCTCGCAGGCCGGCGCCCGCGCTCGAACGCATGGCGCAGATGGCCCGGCAGGATGAGAAAGCACTCCACCAGCGATGCGCCGATGACGACCGCCACGATCACCGCGATCTCACGCACCGCGGAATCATCCAAGGTGGCGAGGGGAATGAAGGCGGCCAGGGTAGTGAGCGAAGAGGCGATCACCGGGCCCAACATGCGCTCGGCACCGGCCGTCGCCGCCGCCGCCGGCGACTTGCCGGCGTGAAACTGCGTGACAGACTCCTCGCCTACCACGATGGCGTCATCGACCACGATGCCAAGCGCCATGACCAAGCCGATGAGGCTGACGACGTTCAAGCTGCCACCGAGCCAATAGAAGCCGAGCAAGGCGGCGAGAAACGTCGCCGGAATGCCCATCGTCACCCAAAACGCCGGCGCTGCCCGCAGAAAGAGCGTCAGCGTGACGATGACGAGGCAAAGCCCGGTGAAGCCGTTCTTCAGGATGAGGGAAAGTTCGTCGCGGATGAAGCGCCACGCCTCAAGGAACAGATTGAGGGACACGCCGGCCGGCAAAGTGGGGCGCTTCGCTTCCAGATAACTCGTGAGGTTTTGTGCCGCGTCCAGCGAATCGCTCGATGCCTCCCGACGCACGAACAGCGCGATGGCCGGCCGCCCGTCCACCGTCATGTAGGGCTGCTCCACCAGTGGCCGCCGTTCGATGCGGGCGATGTCCCCCAAGCGCACAAGGCCGCGCCCGGTGTGCAGCGGCAACGCCGCGAACTCTTCCGGGTCGCGGCGCTGGTCCAGGCTCCGGAGCTGGCGCGAGAGCTGTCCGCTGCCGATGGCGCCGCCGGGGGCGTCATTGGAGAGCGCCGCGAGCTTGCGCGCCAGTTCATCGAAGGTGAGGCCCAACTCAAGCAGCGTGCGCCCCTCCACCTGGATGGCGATCTCCTGCTCCGGCAAGCCCCGGAACTCCACCGCATCCACGCCGCGATTCAGCAGTTCGTTCTGCATCTGCCGCGCCAGTGGGATGAGCTCGTCCAAATGTTTCGCGCCGGTGACGAGCACCGCCGCCACTAAGTCTTGCTTGCGCACGGCATAGACGGATGGCGGCTCGATGTCCGGCGGCAGGCTGCGCAACTGCGCGACGCGCTGCTGCACGGCGTCCACCGCGGTTTGCACGTGCGCGTCTGGCTCCAACTCAATCCGCACGAAGGAGAAGCCATCCCGCGTGACGCTCCACAGCGCCTTGACCTCTGGGATGGTCTTGACGTGCTGCTCCACCGGCGTGGTGACGAGCTTCTCGACATCCTCGGCGCTGGCGCCGCGCCAGGCGATGCTTGCGTTCACCATGTGCCGGTCGTTTTCGGGATTGAGGCGCACGGCGATCTGCGACGCCGCCCAAGCACCGGCGAGAATCATCAGCACCATGGCCAAGTTGGCCGCCAGCCGGTGCTCCACAAAGACGCGGATCAGTTTCATAGCCGGCTAGCTCGCTCCACTGGCCGCCACCGCGTCGGCCGCTTCATCCACGTTTCCACCCAGCTCTCCACTTGCTCTCCACGACGCCCGGGGCATGTTCTCTACCGCGCTCGCTATCTCTCATGGCATCAATCGTGCCAACTCGCTAAATGCTTGAGTTAACTGGCTTGATGGCGGAAAGTCGGCTGCTCTAAGCCGAGTGTCGTGGCGCAAGCCGCCAAAGTTTGGCGAAAACTTGCCCGCGTTGCGGCATGGCGGCGTTGCACCAGTGGGTGTGCGGGCCGTGCCCGTGCTGCGACCCACGGCAGTTCAGCCGCCCCGTTGCGCGAATAGATGCGCAGGTCAGCCTGCGGCATTTGGCGCCAAATCCGCCGCCGGCGTTAGTGACTTCCAATGAGAAAATGAGCATGAGCAGGGTTTGTCGTAGGTGTCGCACAGAGTGCCGGGCCCTCGCTCAGGTTGCTAGGATGTGCGCTCCGGAATCGACGAGCATGGAGAATGGCAACCGCAGTCAAGCTGGCAGAACGACCGTCTGCCCCGATATCGGTAACGGCGTTTGTGGACTGGACCGCTCAGATGCACAACGCTGGTGTACATGGCACGTCGTCCCTTCGTGAGGGGGCATGTAGAACCTTGGTTCGCACGGCGCGGTCCGTTTGGCAAGCGCTGAGCGTGGAGAAGCCACGGTTTCGTGTCTCGTTTCGTCTCTATCACGGCTGGTACAAGGGCTGGCAGGCTACCGATGGCTTCAAAGCTGCGGGCCAAGCCGTTCTCGACACCGACTTCGCGACGCTGTCCGATGGTCGCGTCGACTTCTCGTCGACAGTCGACTATGGCCACACGCTGCTGGCGGCGGCGCCCGAGAGACTGCACCGGCCGGAGCGACGGCGTCGAAGTCCACCGATTCACTTGCCGAACACTCTGCGTGATCAGGCGAAGGGGCAGCCCCCGATGGAGAAGATGGTCGATACAGCACTTGCGGCCGATCTCCTCGCTTGGGCACGTCAGTCCCCTTCGGAGTGGGCGCTTGTACTGGCGGAGGACGACGACGTTGTGCCGCCGCTCTTCACGGCAGAGGCATGGATCAAGCCACACGGCGGCAGAGCCCTGCTGTTGCGGAAGCGGGGCGCCAGCCAATACCTCAAACTCGACGGCCTGCTGAGGCAGCTGCCATGAAGGCCGCCCATGAACGCATCAATGACGAATTGATGGTGTTCGCAGACTTGGGAACGGATGGCGCGCAAAGCGAGCAGACGCACGAGGGCTTCACCTTTAGGCTGTGTCGTAACGGTGAAGAGCTGGCGCTCGTGTTTGCCGCGGATGGCAAGGTCATCGAGCGGTGCCGCGGCAGCAAACCCCAAATCCACGCGTCCTATCGCGCACTCTTGGCGTCGCGACGCTTTGGGGACCTGCGATCTTGGGCGGCGACGCAGAAGATGCTCTTGCTCGAGATGGAAGAGATCAAGCCCCTCATCCCCGTACAAGGAACGCTCGCCGATGGAGACGACCAGCTCACCGCCAGCAACTTAGATGACTTCCTGCAGTCCACTGAGCGTAGCGAAAACTCCGTTCAAATCATGCTGATCGACGGGCCAGCAGGCATCGGCAAGACGAAGTTCATCGAGGTGTTGGCCTTGGCGAGAGCGACCGCGTACGGACGCCGGCATCATCCGCTTGTTCTGCATGTGCAGAGCCGTGGGCGCGTCTTGTCGTACCTGCAGGACTTGATCGCTTTCAGTCTACAGCGCCTCCGCCTGTCCGTGACTTTCGATCAGTTGCCTGTGCTGGTGCGGCACGGCTTGGTGACGCTGGCGATTGACGGTTTCGACGAACTCGGGGATCCGAACGGCTACGATCTTGCATGGAGTCAGGTCAATGAGACGATTGACGAGATTCGCGGTGGGGGCACACTCATCTTGGCCGGCCGCGAGACGTTCACCGGCCTCAAGCGCCTGAAGTCGAACCTCCGTGTGCTGCCGCAAGACATCGTCCACGGCCTCGCCTTGCATCCGCCTTCGCCTAAGGAAGCCGAACATTGGCTCCGCCGAGAAAAGATCAAGGACAACAACAAGAAGAAGGGCTGGTCGAAAGACGACGTGGAGAACATCCGTTACCTGCTGGATCCCGGCTCCTACGCGTTGAGGCCGTTCTTTCTCGCCAGACTGGCGGAAACGGACTTTGCGAAACCCCTGCACAAGGCCACCGGCACCAGCTTGCTCTCAATCTTGATCGATCTCATGGTCGACCGAGAGAGTCAGAAGTTGGGCGATGCGGTGGACCGCGTTTGGGATGCTGGGCAGCGGCGCCAGTATGCTCACCGCTTCCTGTGCGAAGCCGCCCGATACATGGCAGACGACCAGACGGACATCATCGGCGAGATCCCGCTGACATGGCTGGTCGACATGGCGCTGCCCCGAGCCGCGGAGGACGCCGACACGGTTCGCATGTTGAAGAACAGGGCGGGGGTGATGGCGTTTCTTGCCAACGACGCGCTGCCGGGCTATCGGCGGTTCGCGCACTCGCAAGTGTTCAACTACTTCCTTAGCGTTGCCGCCATCGAGTCCGTGGGCAAGGGAGAGATTCCGAAGTTCGTGCGCCGCAACATCCTCAGTGCCGACTTTCTGGCGGTGTTTGTGGAGGTGCTGCACCACATCGCAAAAGACGACCCGAACTGCGTCACCCGATTCTTCAACGGTGCGCAGGAGTGGGTGAGGAACTACCAGTCAATCGACCGCGGCGCTCGAAATCTAGGCGCATGGCTCATTGCTGCGCTGCCGACGTTGGCCGACATCAGCCGTGAGGACGAGGTGGGTCAGATCGGCCCGCTGGAAGTGGACGAGACGATCATCAAGGGCACGATGCCGCGCGTGGTTCTTCGAGGAGTAACCGTCAATCAAATAGACATTCGAGGTGCAGACCTGCGGGCGCTGAAGTTCGAGGAATGTTCGCTCGCCACGGCCATCGTGGACGGTGGGACCCGCGTATCCGAGACTTTCCCGACGCCAACGCACATCCGTCAAGACAACATCGGTAAATGGACGGACGAGCGGGACCCGGCCGGGTTTGGTACATGGACGGACGAGCGGGACCCGGCCGCGATTGGCGCATGGCTTGACGCACATGGTCGTTCGCGTGTGACGGAGGAGGCCGCACCTGATCCCGAAAGCGGGCACGGGCGGATGTTGCGTTTGGTGGAGCGGGCGTGTCGAAGCCGGACGTTCTGGATACCGGAAAACACGGACACGACGATCGACAGATTCATAAAGGATCCGCTTTGGCCGGCGGTGCTGAAGGCGCTGAAAGAGCACGACTTCATCCGCGAACAACAGCGCGCCGCCAAGGGGACTCAGAGTCGCTTCTTCCATATCAGGCAGTCAGACCGAATACTGGCCAACGACCGGTTGGACGACGACGTGGCACGGTTCTATGCGGCCCTAGCGGAAGCCGCGCCATAACAGCGAAACCAGCTTCAAAGGCATATGGAACAACAACGATCGTTCCGCGTTTCGGCTCCGCCCCCGTTTCGGGCAAAATAGCAGGCTTCCCGCCGCTCAACGGAGCCGCCCCGCAATGAGCCTCGACGCCTTCGCCGCCCGCGCCACGCTCGACGTCGGCGACAGGAGTTACGCCTACTTCAGCTTGCCCAACGCCGCCGCCAACGGCGCCGGCGATGTGGAGCGGCTGCCGATGTCCATCAAAGTGTTGTTGGAGAACCTGTTGCGCTGCGAAGACGGTGCCAGCGTCACCGCGGACGACATCGCGGCCCTCGCCGGCCAAGGCGCCGCCGGCCGTGAGATCGCGTACCGCCCGGCGCGGGTGTTGATGCAGGATTTCACCGGCGTGCCGGCAGTTGCGGATCTAGCCGCCATGCGCAGCGCGGTGGCCGAAGCCGGGCGAGACCCTGCCATCGTCAACCCGCTGTCGCCAGTGGACTTGGTGGTGGACCACTCCGTGATGGTGGACCGCTTCGGCGACGCCGCGGCCTTCGAGGAGAACGTCGCCCTAGAGATGCGCCGCAACCGCGAACGCTATCGGTTCCTGCGCTGGGGCCAGCAGGCGTTCGACAACCTTCGCGTCGTCCCCCCCGGCACCGGCATCTGCCATCAAGTGAACTTGGAATACTTGGCGCGCGTGGTGTGGACGCAGGACGCCAACGGGCGCGCGCTCGCCTATCCCGACACGCTGGTCGGCACAGACAGCCACACCACCATGATCAACGGCTTGGGCGTGCTCGGCTGGGGCGTGGGCGGCATCGAAGCCGAAGCCGCCATGCTGGGGCAGCCGATTTCGATGCTGGTGCCTGAAGTGGTGGGCTTTCGCCTCACCGGCGCCTTGGCAGACGGCGTGACCGCGACAGACTTGGTGCTCCGCGTGGTCGAGATGCTGCGCGAGAAGGGCGTGGTCGGCAAGTTCGTCGAGTTCTTCGGCGATGGCCTCGATGGCCTGGCGTTGGCAGACCGCGCCACCATCGCCAACATGGCGCCCGAGTACGGTGCCACCTGCGGCCTGTTCCCCATCGACGCGGAAACCATCGCCTACCTCAAGTTGTCCGGGCGCCCGGCGGCAACCATCGATTTAGTGGAGGCATATGCGAAGGCGCAAGGCATGTGGCGCGATGGCGCTGCGGCGCCGCTGTTCCAAGACACGCTGACGCTGGATTTGGCAAGCGTGGCACCTGCCCTCGCCGGCCCGCGCCGCCCGCAAGACCGCGTGGCGCTCCAAGACTTGCGCCAAGCCTTCGACGACACGCTGGCGCTGCAAGGCCGCCGCAACGGCGCCCGCGTCCCCGCGCCGGATGCGGACTACGACTTGGGCGATGGCGACGTGGTGATCGCGGCCATCACCTCTTGCACCAACACCTCCAACCCCGCGGTGATGCTCGGCGCCGGGTTGGTGGCGCAGAAGGCGCTGGCGCGCGGCCTGGCCGTGAAGCCCTGGGTGAAGACTTCGCTGGCGCCCGGTTCCAAGGTGGTGACCGAGTATTTGGAGAAGACCGGCCTCGGCGAGGAACTGAACCGCCTTGGCTTCAACTTAGTCGGCTACGGCTGCACCACCTGCATCGGCAACTCTGGGCCGTTGCCGGCGCCGGTGTCCGCGGCCATCGCGGCCGGCAACCTGGCCGTTTCCTCGGTGCTTTCCGGCAACCGCAACTTCGAGGGCCGCGTGCATCAGGAAGTGCGCGCCAACTGGCTCGCATCGCCGCCGTTGGTGGTGGCCTACGCCATCGCCGGCACGGTGCGCATCGATCTCGCGTCCGAGCCTTTGGGCCACGCGCCAGACGGCGCGCCGGTGTTCTTGGCCGACATCTGGCCGAGCGATGCCGAGGTGCGCGCCGCGGTGGGGCAGGTGTCCGCGGAGATGTTCAACCGCCAATATGACGATGTGTTCTCCGGCCCGGAGGCTTGGCGCGCCGTGCAGGTGGACGACGCCAGCACCTATGCATGGGAGAACTCCACCTACATCAGGAAGCCGCCGTTCCTGCAAGTGGGCGATGCGGCCGATCAGCCCTTGGAGGTTCATGGCGCACGCATCTTGGCGCTGCTGGGAGACTCTGTCACCACAGATCACATTTCCCCCGCCGGCGCCATCCAACCGACAAGCCCCGCCGGGGAGCATCTGCAGCAGGCCGGCGTGGTGGTGGAGAACTTCAACTCCTACGGCTCCAGGCGCGGCAACCATGAGGTGATGGCGCGGGGCACGTTCGCCAACATCCGCATCAAGAATGAGATGGTGCCGGACGTGGAAGGCGGCTACACGAAGCATGTGCCGACCGGCGAGACCATCTCGATTTACGACGCGGCGGTGCGCTACCAAGGCGAGGACACGCCGCTGGTGGTGTTCGCCGGCAAAGAATACGGCACGGGTTCAAGCCGGGATTGGGCCGCCAAGGGCACGCGCCTGCTCGGCGTGCGCGGCGTGGTCGCCGAGAGCTTCGAGCGCATCCACCGCTCCAATCTCGCGCAAATGGGCGTGCTGCCCGTGGTGTTCAAAGATGGCGCATCAAGACAGTCTTTGCGCTTGACCGGCGCGGAAACCATCGACATCACACTGCCGCCCGGCGTCACCGACGTCACCCCACGCCAGGACTTGACGCTCACCATCCACCGCCCGGATGGCGAGACCGAGCGCGTGGCCGTGCAAAGCCGCTTGGACACGGCAGACGAGATTGCCTACTTCAAGGCCGGCGGCATCCTGCAATTCGTGCTGAACAAGCTGTTGGAAGCGGCCTAGCGCTGGCTTGCAGCCGGCGGGCGCCAGTCCCGCAGGGCAGGCTCGGCGCACAACCTCGAACCATGTCGGCACCGAGCGCAGGCGGCTCAGCGCAATCGCTCACACCGATAGATTTGATCGTTGTGGTGGAACTGGCCTTGCGTGACGCATGTTTCGCGCACGGACTGGCTGCCAAGGCCATACGAAAGGCCAATGGCAAACAGCATCGCGAGCGTGATCAATATCCACTTGAACACCCGATCCGCGGTGATGAACCTTGGCAGCATGGAGCTTGAGCGAGGCAGCCCCGGTTGAGTTGGCCTCGCTTAAGGCACGCCGCGGGCCGAACGCGCTGGCGACGGCGTCAACCGCCGCCCATGCAGAAGAAGTTCAACTTGTTGCCGTCCAAATCACGAAAGTAGCCGCAGTAGAAGCCAGGGCCACGCGGCCCGGGAGCGCCTTCATCCGCGGCGCCAAGTTCGAGGGCCTTGGCGTGCAGGGCGTCCACCTGTTCCGGCTTCTCCAGCTGCAACGCGATCATGGTGCCGTTGCCCGCCGTGGCAGCTTGGCCGTCGTAAGGCTTGATGACAGCGACCATCGGCCTCTCGAAACCAGTTCCCCAGCCGACCATGTTGTCCAATTCCATCATGCGCCCCACGCCCATTTCGCCGAGCAGCGCGTCGTAGAACGCCGCCGCGGTTTCGATTTCGTTGGTGCCCAACGTGGCGTATCCGATCATGCTTCGCTCCCCCGCGATTTGCCGTGCGAACTAGGATGCCCGAAAGCGAGGCGTGGGTGAAGGGGCTTGGCGGTGGTGGCGGGTGGCGCGACGCCCTAGCCCGCAGATGACGACGAGACCCGTTATCGAGCAACTCAGCGCAAGCGCCTACCAGCGGCCTGCGTCCCGCAGTTCCCGCCAGTTCACGCCCAGCCTCAAGCCCTCGCGTTGCTTCCTCAACGCAGCAATGGCCTCGACTACTTGCGCACCTTCGGCACGACCTGCGGGAACGAGCCGCGCAACCGGAGCACCGCGCCTGCAGATCAGCACTTCGCCCCCCTGCGCGACCTCATCCAGCAGCGCGGAGAAGTGCGTTTTGGCCTCGACCGCCCCGACTAATCGCGCATCCATCGTCGGAGTTTCCAAAGCGGCCGAAAACCAGTGCATCCAGCCAGATGGCGCGGCTCAGCGCAAGCCTCAGTCGTCTAGCCGACACGCGATACGATGCAGCAACTCCTCGCCGGTGGACGAGGAGGGCACCCCGCCACCTCCTGTCCCACAAATGAAGGCGGCTCGAAGGCGGTACACTCACGATCGAAGGAGATTCGCGGAACGCATACTGTGCGCCCGATCGTCGTCGACGTTGGCTTGGAGAACGCTGCCGACCGTGTGGCGTTCGAGGAAGGCCTGCGCGAAGAGGCCAGCATCCGCCAAACGCAGGTGAAGGGCATTGTGGACACGGGTGCGGTTGCCCTCGCACTGCCTCAGAACGTGTCGGAGCGCCTCGGCCTCACCGTCCGCGGCACCGCCGTGGTCACCTACGCGGACGACCGCAAGGACGAACGCCCGGTGGCCGGGCCGGTGACCGTGCGCGTGGCAGGCCGCGAGATGAATACGGACGCCATTCTGGTGCCACCCTTTGCAGATGTCCTCGTCGGCCAGATCGTGCTCGAGTTTCTAGATCTCATCGCCGATTGCCGCCGCCGTACCCTCGAACCGCGAATGCCAGACTATCCTTTGCTGGACATGAAGTAGCTGCCGCGAAACGCGGCCCGTCCCACTTCTAGGCGACCACCCCGCACCGAACGCCGCCAAAGCGCGGACTCTGGATGGCCTTGGCGACCCGCTGGCGACCCGCACATGGCGTTGCCTTCCGAAAGCAACGCGCTATCATTGCGCTCGTTATGCGATTCCTCTCGCACACGGCTACCACGAACGCCACCTTAGTGGGGTGGGCCGCCTGATCGTGTCTTGAGGAATGGCGGCTTGAACGGGCCGCCGGCGTGGAAACCCCGACAGGCGGCGCCTACCGGGGTTTTTCTTTGTTGAGGGTTGGAAAAATGAACGCGGAGCACTCGGGCGAAGACTCGCTCTATCGGATGCGCCACAGCTTGGCGCACGTCTTGGCGCACGCCGTGTTGGAGTTGCGGCCCGGCTCAACGCTCGGCTTCGGCCCGCCCATCGACGATGGCTTCTACTACGATTTCGCGCTCTCCGAGCCGCTCTCGGAAGAGGATTTCCCGGCCATCGAGCGGCGCATGAGGCAAATCCTCAAGAGCGGCCAGCGCTTCTACCGGGAAGACCTTGACGTCGCCGATGCCCTAGCCCGCATTGACGCGATGGGCGAGCCCTACAAGCGCGAATACGCCGAAGAGCTCATCGAGAAACAGGGCTTGGCGGGCCTTTCCTTCTACCGCAACGGCCCGTTCCTCGACATGTGCGAGGGGCCACATGTCGATACCACCAAAGAGATCCCGCGCGACGCCTTCAGGCTGCGCAGCCTAGCCGGCGCCTATTGGCGCGGGGATTCAGACAACGTGATGATGACGCGCATCTATGCGTGGGCGTTTGCAGACAAGGCCACGCTGGATGCCCACATGGCAGCCTGGGAGCTCGCCCAAGCGCGAGACCACAAGAAACTCGGCCGCGAACTAGACATCTTCCACCTCGATGAATCCGTCGGGCGCGGGCTGCCGCTGTGGTTGCCGAACGGCGCCGTCATCCGCGAGGAGCTGGAAAAGCTCGCCAAGGAGATGGAGTTCATGGCTGGCTATCAGCGCGTGGCGACGCCGCACTTGGCGCGGGCGGAGCTATACCGCAAGTCTGGCCACCTGCCCTACTACGCCGAGGACATGTTCCCGCTGATGGAACTGAAGGAATCCTCCGATGCCGGCGCGGCTGTCAAGGATGCCTATGCGCTGCGCCCCATGAACTGCCCGCACCATCACAGCATCTTCGCGGCGCGCCCGCGCAGCTATCGAGACCTGCCGCTGCGCCTCGCGGAATACGGGCACGTCTATCGGTTCGAGGAATCCGGCGCGGTGAGCGGCTTGCTGCGGGTGCGCGGCATGTGCATGAACGATGCCCACATCTATTGCACGGAAGCGCAGATTCAAGCCGAGTTCGAGGGCGTGATGCGGATGTACGCGCAGGCATACGAGACATTCGGCTTGGGCGACTACCAAGTGCGCCTCTCCCGCTGGGACCCGAACGATCCGAAGCGCAAGGAAAAGTACGTCCACAACGAAGCGGCTTGGGCGCACTCCGAGGGCGTGGTCGCCCAGGTGCTGGACGGGATGGGCGTCCCCTATGTGGATGGCCCCGGCGAGGCCGCCTTCTATGGCCCGAAGATCGACATCCTGTGCCGGACGGTCACTGGCCGCCAAGAGCAGCTCGGCACGGTGCAGTTGGATTTCGCCCAGCCGGAGCGCTTGGGCTTGAAGTATGTGGGGCCGGATGGCGCCGAACACACGCCCTTCTGCATCCACCGCGCGCCCCTTGCCACCCACGAACGCATGACGGCGTTCCTGCTGGAACACTTCGGCGGCGCCTTCCCGACTTGGCTGGCACCCGTGCAAGTGCTGGTGATCGCGGTGTCGGAGCAGTTCCAGCCGTATGGGCGCTCCATCGTGGAGCGGTTGCGGCGGCGCTTTGCCCGCGCGGAACTGGCATCCGCGAGCGACACGGTGTCAAAGAAGGTGCGCGAAGGGGCGACGCGCAAGATTCCGAACCTGTTGATCGTTGGCGAGCGGGAACAGGCTGAAGGCACCGTGACGTTGCGGCGGCACGGCGTGAAGCGTCAAGTTGCCCTCAAGCTCGACGCGTTCGAGGCGTGGCTGTTTGAGCAAATCGAGGCGCGGGCGCTGGATCCCACACGCGACCCCACATAGGCCATGATCGCGGCGGGCGGCGCCAACCAAACGCCGCGCCGCCCTTGGCTAGCGTGGGGCTCCGCTTCGCTACAGCCGGCCCACAGCCAGATTGCCGATCGCGACCCAAGCGCACCGCTCGGCACCGTGGAAATCCCGCTCCAAGCGCCGGGTGGCGCCGAGCAGCATGGTGGTGCAGTCTTCCCATGCTGCGGCTAATCGCCCACTGCGCCGCCGGACGGGTCTCCGTTGCGGGCGAAGTTCGTCCATGCGTCTTGGCAGCAGGAAACAAGCGTTTGCGCCGCGCTGCCGGCACCGTGAAGGCGCCCGAATCGGTCGCATCATTGCGGGAACGCTGGCCGCAGGGGCTGGCGCGCCAACGTCTGCGCCACGGGCAAAGCCGCAGCCGCCCCACCGCCACCCGAGCCTAGTTCGTTGTGGCTGCGCCGGCAGAGGCCGCGCCGGCATCGACCATCGCCACCGGCTGCGCCATGCCGATGTAATCCAACAGGATCAAGCCGGTTTCGCGCAACATCGGATCTTCACCGAGGTCCGCTGGGTCTCTGGCAGCGTCGTCGAGCTCGTCCAAGGTCAACACCGGGGCTTCGCCCTTGGCGACCAAGAGCTCATTTTCCACCGCCAAACGCCAATCCTCGTAGGCGTTCCGCTCGCGCTCCCGCGTGTCGCGGTTCAAGGAAATGTGTGTCCGCGCCCGCTCTTCCAAGTTGCGCATGGCGAGGGCGCGCAAGTACTCGAAATCCGGGTCTGCCGCCACCCTTGCCTGATGGCGCTGGGCCAAGGCATCGAGAAACGGCGTCACGTCGCTTTCCATGCGGAACTCGGCTGGGCGCGTCTTGTCCCACGGCATGGCGTCCTCAAGGGCGCTCTCGCCCACCCGATGCGGATCATAGGTCTGCGGGAACGCGATGTCCGGCACCACGCCCTGATGCTGCGTGCTCTGGCCGGAGGGCAGGTAGTACTTCGCCTGCGTCACCTTGAGCTGGCCGCGATTCAACGGGAACAATGTCTGCACGGTGCCCTTGCCAAAGGTGCGGCTGCCGGTGACGATGCCGCGGCCGTAGTCCTGAATGGCGCCGGCGAAAATCTCCGACGCAGACGCCGACAGCCGGTTGACGACAACGGCGAGCGGGCCATCCCAATCCACGCCGTTGTCTGTATCTGCCTGAACATGCGGGTCGCGCCGTTGCACCCGCACTTGCACCACCGGGCCAGACTCGATGAACAACCCGGTCAGCCCCTGCGCCTCCTGCAGCGAGCCGCCGCCGTTGTTGCGCAGGTCCACCACGATGGCCTCAACGCCTTCCGCCTTCAGCTCCGCGATCAGGCGGCTCACGTCGCGGGTGCTGCTTCTCGCGTTCGGGTTTGTGCGCATGCTGCGGAAATCCGCATAGAACGTGGGCACTTCGATGACGCCAACCTTGCGCTCCACGCCGCCGGCATCAAGCGAGAGGACGCGCTTCTTGGCGGACTGTTCCTCAAGCTGCACGGTGTTGCGCGTGATGTTCACCAAGCGGGCGTCCGCAACGGCGCCATCGGCGCCGATCACCTCCAGCCGCACGACGGAACCCTTCGGCCCGCGGATGAGGGACACCACGTCGTCCAGCCGCCAGCCAACCACATCGACGATGGCGCCAGTTTCCCCCTGCCCGACGCCGACGATGCGGTCGGCAGCCTTCAAGCCGCCATTCTTGTCCGCCGGGCCCGCCGGCACCAAGCGCCGCACGGCGGTGTACTCGTCCTGCATCTCCAACACAGCGCCGATGCCTTCAAGGGAGAGGGACATGTTGATGTTGAAGTTCTCGGACGTGCGCGGCGAGAAGTACTGCGTGTGCGGATCGTAAGTGCTGGCGAAGGCATTGACGTAGAGCGCGAACGCATCCTCGCTGCGCACCCGCGTTGCCTGTTTGAGGCGGTTGCGATACCGCTTCTCAAGCGCTTCCTCGATGGCGTCCAAGTCTCGCCCGTTCATGGACATGCTGAGCACGGACGCCTTCAAGCGCCGCCGCCAGAGATCATTCATCGCCTCCGCGCCGGCCGGCCATTCGGCGTTGTCCCGCTCAATCTCCAATTGTTCATCGAGGGCGAAATCAAGCCGGTCGAGGCCAGCGCCGACGAGGCTCAAAACATGCTCCAACCGCTCCGTCACCCGCTCTTGGAACAAATTGAACATCTCGAAGGCGGGCGCCAAATCCCCTTCGCGCAGCGCTTCGTCCAGCCCGTGGCGATGGCGCGCGGCAAGCGCCTCGACATCCGCACGATAGAAGTAGGCGCGGCCGGGATCCATGGCTTCAAGGTACTTGTCGAAGAGTTCGGCGGAGAGGCCATCGTCCAACTTGCGCTTCAAGAAGTGATGCTGGCGCAACTGATCCACGATGGTGCGCGACGTGAGCGAGTGCTCGGAGCGGGGCGCCACCCGGTTCGGCTCCGCGGCGGTGTTGAGCGCCAGTTGCGGCCGGTCTGTGGCGCCCGCCATCAGGGCGAACGCCGCCGCCAACGCCACCCGCCAGCGGCGCAGCAGCCTAGTGGCCATCATGGCGCGAGTGCCACTCACCGAACTCGAATCTCCCACACGCATGCACCGCCCCAAGCCGGAGACGCGCAATGTACCGCGGGCGGCTACGCGAATAAACAGGGGGCGCACCCACGTCGGCGCTGCTGCTCCCGATGGCGAGCTGGCGGCGGCACACCTACCTCAGGGCCGTTTCGCTTGCAGCGTGATGACCAAACGGCGATGCATCGTCACATGGACTTGACCATTCTACGACTACGCGAATAATGGTCGCCATGTCCACGCCCCGACTCTACGCTGCGCTGCTCGCGGAGCACTACGTCGACAACCGCCAGATGGCGTTTGTCAGCGGCCCGCGGCAGGTTGGCAAGACCACCACATGCCGAGGCTTGGCGGATGCCCATGTGAACTGGGACGACATGGATGGCCGCGAGCTGGTGCTGGCGGGCCCGGCCCGGATGATCGATGCGCTGGGGCTGAACCGGCTCGCTGAGGAGCCGCCGCTGGTGCTGTTCGACGAACTGCACAAGTTTCCGCGTTGGAAGCAATTCCTCAAAGGGCTTTTCGACACGCACGGCGAACGGCTGCGCATCGCGGTCACCGGCAGCAGCCGGCTGGACGTGTATCGGCGCGGTGGCGACAGCCTGATGGGGCGCTACTTCCGCTATCGGATGCATCCGTTCTCCATCGCCGAAGCGGCGCAGACGAGCTTGCCGGATGCCACCCAAGTCATCCGCGCGCCACGGCAGTTGGATGACGAGAATATGGCGGCACTCTGGCGGCATGGCGGCTTTCCGGAGCCCTTCCTGCGCCGCGATGCCCGCTTCAGCCGCCGCTGGCGTTCCCTGCGCCAAGAGCAGTTGGTGCGCGAAGACGTGCGCGACCTCACCAACATTCAGCAGCTTGGGCAGCTAGAGGTGATGGCGGCGGTGTTGGCCGAACGCTCCGGCCAACAGCTGGTTTACGGCAGCTTGGCCAAGCAGGCCCGCGTCGCCGCGGACACCGTGCGGCGCTGGGTGGAAACGCTGTGCGATCTGCACTACGGCTTCCTGCTGCGGCCTTGGCACAGGAACGTCGCCCGGTCGCTGCGCAAAGAACCCAAGTGGCACCTGCGAGACTGGGCTGGCATCGCGGATGTTGGCCAGCGCACGGAGACCTTCATCGCCTGCCACCTGCTGAAAGCGGTGGAGGGCTGGAACGACATGGGCCTCGGCGCCTTCGAGCTCGGCTACCTGCGCGACAAAGCCCAGCGCGAGGTGGACTTCGTCGTGGTACGCGATGGGGAACCGTGGTTTCTGGTGGAAGCGAAGCACACGGACGCATCGCCAAGTCCGGCGCTGGCCCATTTCCAGCGGCAACTGAACGCGCCGTTTGCCTTTCAGGCCACGCTGCAAGCAGCCTATGTGAACGCTGATTGCTTCGCCCGGCCGGGCCCGCCGCTAACGGTGCCGGCGCAGACGCTGCTTTCGCAGCTGCTTTAGAAGTTGGTGCCCGCCCGGCCCCTCACCACGCCATCCACCAGCCATGCGGTGACGCTTTCGCGAGCGCCGTGGTGCTTGCCTCGCCATGGCGGTGGCGGGTGATCGAAAGCGTTGGCGTGCCGTCGCCCTCCAAGGCGATCTGCCACACCGTCCGCACAAGGCTCGCAGCTCTGAGCACATCCTTCAGACGGCGCCGTTGTTCCGGCGAGAACTGGTAGAGCGTGATGGTGGAGTAGACCACCACGGCGTGCTCCGGCGGCACCGTCTTGAGCAATGCCGGCAGCACGTCCGCCGCATCCCCCGTGTGCAGGCGCACGGGGCTGCGCTGCAGCACTGTGGCCGCGTCCAAGAGGCGCTGATGCCGGGCTACATGCTCTGGCCAGATGAACGCCCGCAGCCAAAGCAGCTGATCCGCATCCTGCACATCCACCGGATGCAGGTCGATGCCGTCGCGGGAGGCCACCTCGATGGCCGGCGGGAGCGGTGGCATGGCGCCGTCGCCGCGCAACTCTGCATCAACGCGCACATGCGCGTTCGAGTCTCCCCAGCGCAGCGTCTCGCCGCCGTTTCGCTGGAAGCGGTAGGCGTAGCGGTCGAAGTTCAGATTCAAACCCGCGCTGGCGCCGACATCGAAGAGCGCCAGCCGCACGCCGGCTTCCCTCGCCACCAGCGCCAGCGCCGGCAACAGGCAAGCGCATCGCCGCACCTCGTTGGTTTGCGTCCTGCGCACGCGCAGCAACTCCGCGATGCGCCCGCGATGGGATAGGCAGAAATCCCGGAAGAGGGGGAAGGCGGGCCCCGGCGGGCGCGGCGTGCCGGCGATGATGGGATAGTGCGCCGCCAAGGGATGCGCCACGCCGCGGAGCAGCAGATATTGCGCGGCGGCGAAGAGCATGTTGGGCGCTGGTTGGCCGCGCCGCTTCAGCGCGGCGAGCGCGAGCAACTCGTCGTCCAAGGAGACGCCGTAGGCCAGTTCCGCATACATCGGCGAATCCAAGCCGGGGGCTTCCACACGCGCGAACCCGTGGAACACGTTCCGGTAGTGGGCGATGCGGTCGGCCTCGGTCATGTTTCGTCCGCTGCGGCTAAGGAGACGGCTGCCCCCGCAGGGATCCAGGGCACCAGCAACGTCTTGCGCCAGCCCAACATGATGGTGGGGCAAGCCGCCCGCGACGTCCAAGGTAAGGTTGCCGCCTACTGATCCGACGGCGCCATCACAACCTTGCGCCAGCCTGACGTGATGGTGGGGCACAGCCAACGCGGGCAATCGCCGGTCACCTCCAAGTTGATGCGCCGGTGCACTCTGCCCCAAGCGTCGCCGACGGAGACCGAGATGGTCGCTTCGCCCAAGCCCACGGCACTGATTGTGAGCCTGCTGCCCACCACGTCCACGGTGGCGACCTCCGGGTCGGAGGAAGCCGCGCTCACGGTGATCCCCTGGCCGGTGCGATGTGCCCTGGCAACATCCACCAGCGCCACGGCTGTCTCCTCGTCAAAAACGGACAACTCTCGCGGCAGCGGCAGCTCAATGGCGGCGACGTCATAGTCCGGCAATGCCTTCACTTCGCTCGCCCAACCCGGCCACTGGGCCGCGGGTGCGGCGGCCAGCGCGACATTCACATAGCTCAAGTATCCATCGTAGTCCCCCACCCGAATGTAGCCGAGCAATTGGGCAACCACCTCCGGATGCCGCTCGAACAGGAACCTCACTGCCAGATAGGACCACCGATAGACGCGATCCAAGCCACTGGAGTAAGTCGCTTCAGCAACAACGCCCAGCGGCAGCGGGCCGCCCTCCGCCAGCGCGATGGCCGCCTCGTTGTCATCGCGATACGAGAGATACTCCGCAAGGCCCTCGATCCACCACACGGTCTTGTGGGTGTCGACCCGGTAGTCCCAAAACGGACCGTGGAAATTGAAGCGCCCATCCAAGTGATGCACATACTCATGCTCCAGATTCCAGATCGGCTTGTCCGGCAGGTAGTCCGCCACATAGCCAAGATGGCGCGAGACATTGCCCGGCTGCGCTGGGTCGCCTTCATAGTAGATGCCGCCGTTGTCAGTGGGGTTGCCAAAGAACAAGCTGGAGTATGTCCTGTAGTTGGCGTAGTTGGCGAAGGCCACTATCTCGTGGCGGGCGGTCAGGTCGTCCGCCACTGGCTGCCGGCCCGTTTTCAAACGCCAATGGAACACTCTTTCCGTGCGGCGCAGAGCCGCGCACGCGGCGGCAAGTTGATCCGCGTCAAACTCTTGCCCGCGGATGAAGATGCCGTCGCCACAAGGATGCTCAACGCTCAGCACGGCCGGCTCTAAGCCATCGAGTTCTTCGCAGATGTGGAACGTTGAGCATGGTTCGTAGAAGACGGCCGCGCCGGCGGTCGCAGCCCACACGCTTGCGCCTAGGCCGAGCGGTTCGTAGCGGTTCAAGATTTGCCGAACGCCGGTCACCACGCGTGGGCGCCACGGCAAATCTGCATAGGCGAGGAATCGGGCCAGTTCGCCTCCTGCATCGGACGCGATCGTCTCCGCATCTGTGCCAAGCATCCGTTCGCTGAGCGCTATGTCGCGGAACACATCCGCAATGATCGGCAAATCATCCACGACGGCCCTAAAGCCCAGTTCGGGGTGACAAGCGAAAACCAACACGAAAACTTCCGCCGCGCCTCGGCGCTGACCATCGATTTGGGCCCGAGCAGCACTCCAGCGCGACAGCCAATCCACCGCTGCCGACAGGTAGCGCAGCCGGGCACCGGGCGCGTTCGCCACAGCGAAGACGGTGACGACCAGATTGCCAGCCTCGTGACTGGCGTCGGCGAAGAAGGACGGATTGGCAAGCAACGAGCCCACCACGGCATAGATCTCGCGCCGCACTGCCCGCGACCACTGCAACTCGTCCGTATGGAACTCCGCAAACACACCGGCTTGGAAGTAATAGAGGAGATTGTTTAGGGGCACCGCGGCGACTCTGTTGTAGGCGGCGATGAGTTGGTGCGCAGCCCGCGCCACAGCGAGGACGTTGGGCTCTCGGAACACCGCGACGCGGGTCGCGATGGGCGCGGTGCTGAACAATGCGGAGATGCAATCAAAGGGCACCGCACGGACATGGGCGACAAAGGCCGCACCAACCTTCTCCGCCAGCCCGTCGAAGTCGCAGCCCAGCGTGTGGTAGGTGGGCGGTACCCGCACACGCGCCGGATCACGCAGCAGCGGGATGCGTTGCGGCGGCGGCGGGGACTTGACATCCGTTGGATGCCCCGGCAGGCGATTTTGCAGCGCACCTTCTGCGGGCTCTTGCGCTGGGGTGGGCGGCGGCCCGACAGCGCCACTTTGGGCGGCCAATGACACCACCAAGGCCGCGGCGAGATGCCGCATCCGCTTGGCGACGGGCGATGGCTGCATGCGAGTCAACATAGCATGGCTTGGCGGGCAATCGACGATGGCGCAAGAAGCGTGGTTGGCGGTGCCAGAACCCTTGCGCCGGCGGCTGATGGCGGTCATCGTAGAGCCACATCGGGGGGCACAGCACTTCCGCACATGGCCAGCACTTCACAGCCGGACGGCAGCCAGCCGCGGCATGGTCGCGCCAAGGCGGCCGGGTCTGTCCGATGGGTGTTGCCGGCGGCGCTGGCCGCACTGCTCGCCATCGCCTGGCTGGCGCGGGGGCTAGACCTCGATGTGGATAAACTCGTCGGCTTCCTCACCGACAGCGCCCTGTTCGTGGTTGGCATCGCGGCCGCGGCGGCTCTCGCCGGTGGGGCTTTGCGCGCCGTTCGAAGAAGGCGGCAGCGCTGAGCCGCGCCATGTGCGGCCGGCCCGTCAGCCAGCCGCGCACCGGCAGCAATCGCTACGGCAAGTCTGTGAAGAAGCGCCGCAAGCGCGGCAGGTAGTAGTTGTCGTAGTTCAGCGAAAAGGCGATGGCGTGCGCTCGCCCCAACACGCGCTCCCTGGACACGATGCCGATGCGCCGAAAGTCTCCGCTGTTGTCCCGGTTGTCGCCGAGCACGAGGTAGCCACCCTCCGGCACGGTCACCGGGCCAAAGGACGAATACGCCGGCGGCGGCGAGCGGCGCACCATGATCACCCGCGAGCTGCCGAGCAGGGTTTCGCGAAACACGTCGTAGCTCGGCGGGACGTCGATGGGAAGCGCGGCGATTTCCTCTTTCGTGAGCGCCTGGTAGGTGGCGGCGACGCCATTCACCGTGAGACGATTCCGGCGCAGTTCCACGATGTCCCGAGGCACCCCGATGACGCGCTTGACGAACAGCCGGTCATCCAAGGGCGAAGGAAACGTCACCACGTCGCCCCGCGCCGGCGCCGACCAATGCGAGACGCGGGTGAGGGTGAACGGCACCCGCAAGTCGTAAGCGAGCTTATCCACCACGATGCGATCGCCAGCCAAGATGGTGGGCTGCATGGAGCCGGACGGAACCTGATTCCAATCTGCAATGGCCGAACGAAACACCAGCATCACGGCCACGAACATCAGGAAGCCGCGCCAGTCGCGCCAGAGTTTGCGGAGTTTGTCTTGCATCGGCAATGTCATTCGCCCAAGGCGAGCCGATTACACATCGCACCCGGCAAACCGTCAACCAACGCGCGCAGCCCATGTCGATAGCAAATTGATCTGTCCGCTTTTGGCAGCACGTCATCTGTCCGGTTCTCCCACTGGCCGGACGAGCCCTTCGGGCAGCCGTCCGAGCAGCGTTTTCCACGGTCTTTCCACGGGCGCGATCCCCCCACCCAAAAAAGCGGCGGTGGGAAGACGGTGGGAAACGCGGCGCCGAGCCGGCGCGGCCTCTTCACGCGCCGGCCGCCGGCGCGCCGTCCGCGCCGTAGCGGCCCAGCCGCCGCGGCCCGTGGAACACCGACAGGCGCCCGTCCGAGTGCTCGTGGACGCGCACCGTCCGCCTCACGTGGTGCCTGCCGTGCGGCCCCGGCGGGATCTGCAGGCGCAGGTTCTTGTAGCGCACGCAGTTGTCGTTGGCCACCTTGCGGTCCTCCTTGAGGCACAGGATGTCGTCCAGGTCCGCGTCCAGCGCCGGGACGAAGCCGTCTCCCGACTCCGCCGCAGGCACCGCGAAGCGCTGGTTCCACGACGGCCAGAACGCCTGCTCCAAGTATCGGTTGGCCGCCTCCATGTCGCGGACGCCCTCCGCCGCCAGCTCCTTCGGCAGCCGCCCCTGCATGGTTCCGAACTGGCGCTCCGAACGCCCCCGCGCCTGTGGCGAGCATGAAGGGATCATCTCGATGCCCAGCTCCCGCATCGCCCTCCCGAACTGCGTCGGGTTCGACTTGTCCACTCCGCCGCCCGCCTTCGGCGTGTGCCAGCAGTGGCTGCCGCGGTCCGTCCACAGGCTGCCGAACAGCCCGCGGCGCTCCACCGTCTCGCGAACCCCGCGCAGGCTCGACCAAGTGTCCTCCTCGTCCACGAAGAACCCGGAGTACACCTCCGTCGTCGCGTCGTCCAGCGTCACGATCAGGTCCCAGACCGCGCCCTCCACCCAGCGGTGCGTCGATCCGTCCTGATGCGCCAGCAGACCCGCCATCGGCGTCCGCTCGCGCTGCTTCCGATGCTTCCCCTTCCCGCGCCCCTTCGACACCAGCCCGGCCGCCTGCAGCCGGTTCTTCGTCCACGTGTAGGACCGCTCTCCGCCGTGCCTCTCCCGGCAGCGCTCGTGGAAGTGCGCCACCGACCAGCCGTCGTACCGCTCCTTGTACAGCGCCTCCAGGCGAACCACCTCGTCCACCGGCGCGCTCCGGGCCGACGCCTGGGACATCCGCTTGTCCGCCAGACCCTCCAGACCCTCTTCGTGGTACCTGTCCACGTACCTCCGGAACGACCGCGGACACACTCCCAGCAACTCCGCCGCCTCCTCCTGCGTCAGCCGCCTCTCCGTCCACGCCGACAGCGCCTCCTCGAATCTCCTCATCCTCGTCTCCTGCAGCCATGCCGCCTTCTTCACAGACCCTCCAAGGCCCTCCGAAAGCGGACAATCTATGTGCTGCAAAAGCGGACAGATGATGTGCTAACAACACCAACGTGCGCAGCCCACCGCCAAGGCCGGCCGAGGCTCCAGCCTCCAGCGGCGGCACCCACCCGAGCCGGTTCCGCCTAAGCCCCGCCCCTACCGCGCTCGAACGCTGCCCGCTGCTCGTCGGTCGCTTGGCGTTGATGCCGGCGCTTCCAGTCTGCGTAGGGCATGCCGTACACCCGTTCTCGGGCACCCTCGTAGTCCACCTTCACGCCGCGCTCCGCCGCCGCCGCCACATACCACTTGGAGAGGCAGTTGCGGCAGAAGCCGGCGAGGTTCATCAAATCGATGTTCTGCACGTCCGCGCGCTCGTCGAGATGCGCGACAAGGCGCCGGAACACCGCGGCCTCCACGGCCTCGTCGCTGTGCTGAGTGTTGTCCGCCATATGGTAGTTTCGCCACCGTAGCCTTGGCAGGAATCATAATCCCATGCTCGACCTGCTCGCTAGCCCAGAGGTGTGGTTCGCCTTTCTTTCGTTGGCGCTGCTCGAGATCGTGCTCGGCATCGACAACATCATCTTCATCTCCATCTTGACGGGACGCCTGCCGCCGCACCAGCGCGCCCGCGCCCGCTACATCGGCTTGAGCCTCGCCATGTTCCTGCGCATCGCGCTGCTGGCATCGCTGGCTTGGATCATGAGCCTGTCGGCAGATCTGTTTCATGTGTTCGGCCGCGGCGTCTCCGGGCGCGACCTCATTTTGATCGGCGGCGGCGCCTTCCTGATCGCCAAGTCCACCCGCGAGATGCACAACTCCCTCGAAAGCGACCACAGCGGCGCCGGCGCCGCCTCGGCGGTGGCCTTCGGCACCGTGCTGGCGCAGATCGCCGTGATCGACGTCGTCTTCTCGCTCGATTCGGTGATCACCGCGGTCGGCTTGGTGGATGACCTGCCGGTGATGATCGCCGCCATCGTCGTGGCCGTGGGGGTGATGATGGCGGCGGCGCGCCCGGTGAGCGAGTTCATCGAAGGTCATCCCACCTTGAAGATGCTGGCGCTCTCCTTTCTGCTGTTGATCGGCTTCGCGTTGGCCGCGGAGGGCTTCGACGTCTATGTGCCGAAGGGCTACATCTACTTCGCGATGGCGTTTTCCGTGATCGTCGAACTGCTGAACATCAACGCCCGCCGGCACCCGCCCGTGCAACTGCGGAAGGCGCAGCTCGCGGACCTGCTGCCGCAATCGAGCGAGCTCCAAGACGGCGCGACGCCTCCAAGCGACGCGAGCCGCTAGAACGTCAGCTTGGCCTGTCGCGCAGGAATGTGAACTTCGTCGCCGAGGACAAATCCTCCGCGTAGCGATAGCCGCCTTCCTCGAACGCCGCGAGGCCTTTGGGCCCATCGATGCGCTGGCGCACGACGAAGCTGGCCATCATGCCCCGCGCCTTCTTCGCGTAGAAGCTGACGATGCGGTAACGCCCCTTCTGCAGATCCTTGAACACCGGCGTCACCACCTTGGCGCCGAGCCGCTCAGGCCGCACCGCGCGCCAGTATTCGTTGGAGGCGAGGTTCACCAGCGTCCGCGAGCGGTGCCCCGCAAGCTCGTCGGCCAAGGCGTCCGTCAGCTTGTCGCCCCAAAACTCGTAGAGGTTGGCACCGCCGGCGTTGCCGAATCGAGTGCCCATTTCCAAGCGATATGGCTGGATGAGGTCCAGCGGCTTCAGCAAGCCGTAGAGGCCCGAGAGGATGCGCACGCGCTTCTGCGCCCAAGTGAAGTCTCGCGCGGAGAAGCCCCACGCCTGCATGCCCATGTACACATCGCCCTTGAACGCCAACGCGGCGGGCCGCGCGTTGGCCGCCGTGAACGGCGGCGACCATTGGTTGTAGCGGTCGCAGTTCAGTTCGCCGAGCTTGGTGCTGATGCCCATGAGGTCTGACACCTCGCCCGGCGACAAGCGCCGCAACTGCTCGATGAGCGTGGCGGCGTCATTAAGGAACGCCGGCTGCGAGTGCTTGCGCGTCGCCAAGGGAGATTCGAAATCCAGCGATTTGGCCGGGGAGAGAACCAGCAGCATGGCAACCCCATGTGCGGAAGACATGGGCGATGTTAAGGCGTTGCGGTCGCCACGCCAACCGCGTTCCGTTGAGCGACGGCGCACTCGAGGGGGAAAGAGGATGCAGTCGTCGTCGCGCTCAAGTTCCCGCGACCGACCAAATCGGCGAATCCCTGCGCGACATCGCGTTGGCCATGTGCGTGTCCGATTTGCCTAGGAATGAGGAAGAGGATGGCCTCTCTTTGGAGAGGATGATCGCTTCGCTCAAGGAACAGCATCCCTTCTCGGCGCAAGTCGCTTGGCGGGCCTTTGAGACCACGAAGAAGTTGAGCCGCCGAATCGCGTTCGCAAGAGACCTCGCGGAAGTGCCCGCTTGGAACGCCGCACGGCGCGCGCGGAAGCCTCGCTGCATCAGGCAACGGATTTGGAGCGTTGACACAATCGCGAGCGGCTGCCGGCGCCGGCAGCCGCCGCCAACTTGAGCGAAACGCTGCGAAATAGGTTAGGCTGAACGCCGCCCGCAAAGCGCCACAGAGCGCGAGGCCGCCGCGAAGCGCCGCAGAGCGTCAGCACGGTGGCGGCCCACCGGGGGAAGGGAGAGCACAAATGGTCGCGAACAGACAGCTGCGCGCTGCGGATGGCTTTACGCTCGCCGCCGCGGAAGCCTTGCCGGAGGATCCGAACAACGCCAAGGGCGGCGTGGTCGTCATCCAAGAAATCTTCGGCGTCAACGGACACATCCGAGAGGTCTGCGAAGGCTACGCCAAGGCGGGCTACGCGGTGCTCGCGCCGCACATTTTCGACCGCGTGGAGCGTGGCGTCGAACTCGGCTACGAAGAGGCCGACATGGGGCGGGGGATCGACCTCGCGTTCTCCCGCCTGAACCGCGAGCACACCCTGCTCGACTTGCAGGCGGCGGTGGACGAAGCGGGCAAGCACGGCAAAGTCGGCGTGGTCGGCTATTGCTTCGGCGGCTTGCTCACGTGGATTTCGGCCTGCGAGCTTGAGGGCATCGCCTGCGCGTCCGCCTACTACGGTGGCGGCATTGCCGGGGAGTTGAACCGTTCCGCCAAGTGCCCGGTGATCATGCACTTCGGTGAACTGGACGCGCACATTCCGATGCCGGACGTCGAGCGCATCCGCGCAGCGCTGGCGAACGTGGCGGTGCATGTCTATCCGGCAGACCACGGCTTCAACTGCGATCATCGCGGCAGCCACCACGCCCCGTCCGCGGCGACGGCGCGAGGCCGCACCTTGGCGCTCTTCGAGGCTCACCTCGGCGGCGCGGCTTGACGCCGAAGACGCGGGCGCCGTCCTTGACATAGCGGCGAGATTTCGTGGATGCTCCCTTTCGTTTGCGGGATTCACGCCTTCGCGGGCGGTCAGGGGCATCGCGCGGCGGGGTCGCGCAGGTGGCAAGGCGTTGATTGACCTACGTTTCACATAGGAAATTTCATGAACAGACACCGAGTTAACAACTTGGCGGCCATGGTGCTGGCGTGGTCGGGGGCTGTCCTGACCACCGGCGCCCAAGCCACCACGCTCGATGACGTCTTCAATGTCGTCGAGCTCATCAACGAGCAGGCGCGCGCCTCGCAGGGCCAGATTGACGCCCTTGCCGAGGAAACCCGCGAGCTGTACCACGATTACAAAACGGTGCTGAAGGAGATCGAGGGGCTGCGCGTCTACAACCGCCAGCTAGAGAGGCAAATCTCGAACCAAAACAATGAGATGGATCAGCTGTCGAACTCCATCGACCGCGTCACCGTCATCGAGCGCCAGATCACGCCGTTGATGCTGCGCATGATTGACGGGTTAGAGCAGTTCGTGGAGTTGGATCTGCCATTCTTGATCGAAGAGCGGCGCGGCCGCATCGAGCGCCTCCGCGAAATCATGGAACGCGCCGACGTCGCCGTGTCGGAGAAGTTCTCGCAAGTGCTGCGCGCCTACCAAATCGAGAACGAGTACGGGCGCACGATGGAAGCCCACAGCCGCACCATCACCGTCGAGGGCACGGAGCGCATCGTCGACATGCTGAAGATGGGTCGCGTCGCGCTCGTCTATCAGACCAGCGACGGCGAAGAAACCGGCATGTGGGATCAGCAGGAGCGGCGCTGGCACCCCATCAGCGAAGAGTTCGCCACGCCGGTGCGCAACGGCATCCGCATGGCGCGCAAGCAGCTCGCGCCGAACATGCTCATTCTTCCCATCAGGGCGCCGGAGTAACCCATCATGAGCAAAGTGAAGACGATGCAATCCCTCGCCAGCGCCGCGCCATGGTGCCTTGCCGCGCTGCTGGCCTTTAGCGCTGCCGCGCAGGAAGAAGCCCCGGCCGCCGCCGGCGACGACCTTGAGGTCGTCAAGGCCGACACTTTGGGCGAGCTGTTGAAGAATGTGGAAGAGCGGCGCGTGGTGGAAAGCCGCGACCATGTGCGGCGCGAGCGCGAGTTCGTGCAGGCGCGCGCGGATCAACAGGGGCTCCTCGACGACGCGAAGGCCGAGCGCCGCCGTGAGGAACAACGCAGCGAACGGCTGGAGACGCGCTTCGAGGAAAACGAAATCCGCATCGGCGACATGCAGGAGCAGCTCGACAAGCGCCTAGGTTCCCTGCGCGAGCTCTTTGGCGTGCTGCAGCAGGTGGCCGGCGACACCCGCGGCCTGTTCGCAACATCCATCATCAGCTTGGAGTTCCCAGGTCGCGGCGAGTGGCTGGGCGAACTGGCGGCGAAGATGGGCACGGCGTCGCAGCTCGCCACCATTGATGAGATGGAGCAGCTTTGGTTCGAGCTGCAGCGCGAGATGACGGAATCCGGCAAGGTGTCGCGCTTCACCGCCACCGTGAACAGGCTGAACGGCGAGCGCGCTGACACCGAAGTGATTCGCGTCGGCGCCTTCAACATCGTCGCCGACGGCGAATACATCAACTACGACATCGAAGCCGGCGCCTTGGTCGAATTGGCACGGCAACCGGCCGCGCGCTTCGCCAACACCGCTGAAGACATGCACGACGCCGAACCCGGCGAAGTGGTGGAGTTCGCCATCGACCCGTCGCGCGGCTCGATGCTGAGCCTGCTCATCCAAGCGGCCACCGTGGGCGAGCGCGTCGGCTCGCCGTTCGGCGGCATCGCCAACGGCGAGTGCTGGCTGCCATTCTGTGACGGCCAAGGCGGCTATGTCGGCTCCGTCATCATCTTGGGCGGCATCTTGGGCGTGTTGCTGGCCATCGAACGCCTCATCACGCTGACGCTGGTGGGCCTCAAGGTGCAGACGCAGAAGCGCCGTCCGGACGAGCCAAGCGACGACAACCCCTTGGGGCGGCTGCTCAACGTGTACCAGGTAAACCAGTCCATTGACGTGGACACGCTAGACCTCAAGCTCTCCGAAGCGATCCTGAACGAGACGCCGAAGCTCACGCGCAACATCACGTTAATCCAGGTGATCTCTGTGGTGGCGCCGCTGCTCGGCCTGCTCGGCACCGTCATCGGCATGATTTTGACGTTCCAGGCGATCACGCTGTTCGGCACCGGCGATCCCAAGACAATGGCCGGCGGCATCTCGACGGCGCTGATGACGACCGTGTTGGGGCTGTGCGTGGCCATCCCAACGGTGCTCCTGCACTCCATCGTGAACTCGCGCAGCAAGGCGGTGATCCATGTGCTGGATGAAGAGAGCGCTGGACTCATCGCGCAACGAGCGGAGGCGGCTGGGCGTCCCTTGGGCTAAGCCATGATCAACGACGCCTATCACGCCGTCCTTGCCTACATGGAGCAGGGCGGCGATGTGCTGTACCTGATCGGCATCGTCACGTTCCTGATGTGGACGCTGCTGTTCGAACGCATCTGGTACTTCCGCAGCGAGCACAAGCAGGTGATCAAGACGGCCACCGACGAGTGGGAGGAGCGCCCAGAGCGGCGCTCTTGGAGCGCGCAGGAAATCCGCTCCGCGCTCATCTCCCAAGCGTCGGCGCGCATCACCGGCTCGTTGCCCATCATCCAAACGTGCGTGCAGCTCTGCCCGCTGCTGGGCTTGCTCGGCACGGTGACGGGCATGATCACGGTGTTCGACGCCATGGCCACCCAAGGAGGCAACGCGCGCTCCATGGCCGCCGGCGTGTCGATGGCGACCATTCCCACCATGTCTGGGATGATCGCGTCGCTGTCGGGGCTGCTCGGCTCGACGCTTGTGAAGCGCAAGATCGATTACGAAATCGAGCTCTTTGAAGAGCATCTCACGATGGACCACTAGCGAGAGGAGCTGCTCCATGCGACAGATCCGCAGCCACGCCCGTTCAGACGACGAGTCTGACCTGAACCTGACACCGATGCTCGATGTCGTATTCATCATGCTGATCTTCTTCATCGTGACGGCCACCTTCATCAAGCAAGCCGGCATCGACGTGCTCCGTCCAGACGCAGAAACCTACATCCAGAAGCCCACGGTGAGCGTGTTGGTGGCGATCAGCCAATCCGGCGAAATCTGGATCGACAAGAAGCGCGTGGACGCGGCTCACGTGCGCGCCCAGATCGAGCGCATTCACGCCGAGAATCCGAAGGGGGGGCTCGTCATCCAAGCAGACCGCGGCGCCAAGTACGAGCAGCTCAAGGCTGTGCTTGACGCCGCGCGGGCAGCGAACCTAACCGAGGTGGCCATCGCCACGGAGCAATAGCGAGGGGGGCAGCGCATCATGGCCGTTCGATATGCGATTGGCGTGGCCGCCGGCGCGGTGGTCACGTTCTTCCTGTTCCTGCTGATGCAGGCGCTCATCAAGAGCGACAAGAGCCCGTTCTCGGACGCCGCCGCCGGCCAAATCCTGGACTTCGTGCGCGTGCAGGAGGATCAGGAGCTCATCACCAAGGTGCGCAAGCCGAAGCCGCCGCCGCCGCCGGACGAGCCGCCGCCAGACATGCCGAAGCCGGAGTTCGACTCCGACGTGTCGGTGGGCGTGGACATCGGCGCCGTGCAAGTGGATGTGAGCTTGGACGTGTCCGGCGCCGGGGGCTTCTCGTCAGACGGCGAGTACCTGCCCATCGTGAAGGTGGCGCCCATCTACCCGCGCCGGGCGCAGACGCGCGGCATCGAGGGCTATGTGTTGCTTGAGTTCATCGTCACCAACACCGGCGCCGTGCGCAACCCGACGGTCATCGAGGCGAAGCCGCCCGGCATCTTCGACCGCTCGGCCATCCAAGCCGCGCTCAAGTTCAAGTACAAGCCGAAGGTGGTGAACGGCGAGCCGGTGGAAGTGGCCGGCGTGCGCAACCTCATCAAGTTTGAGCTGGAGGACGAATAGGAGGCTCGCCATGCATCGCAACACCTTGATCGCATGTCTCGCGGCCACCGTTGCCCTATTCCATGCCGGCCCGGAGGCGCCGCTTGGATTGGCCGGCGACGCCTACGCCCAAGACGAACAGAAGCAAAAGACCCGGCGCGTGCCGACGATGACCGAGGCCACCTACAAGAAGCTCGCCGAAGTGCAGGAGTTCATGGACCTCAAGGACTACGCCGGCGCAATCGGGGTCTTGGACGAGATGATGGAGCGCTCGCGGCGCTACAACGGCAACGAAATCGGCCAGATATTCAACATGTACGCCTTCGCGTACTACTCCAAGGACGACCTGCCTCGCGCCATTGAGTCCTACGAGCGGGTGCTGGCGCAGGGCGACGAGATCACCGAGGGGCTGGAACTCACCACGTTGGACAATCTCTCCAAGTTCTACTTCATGGAGGAGAACTACGCGGAGTCGCTGCGCTACACGCAGCTATGGATGGAGCGGCTTGGGGATCCAGCACCGGGTGCCTATGTCTTCCTTGGGCAGGTGTATTACCAACTGGACCAGTACCCAGACGCCATCAACGCCTTCGAAAAGGCGGTGGCGCTGGCGCAGGAGCGCGGCCTTGAAGTCAAGGAGAATTGGTGGGCGACGCTGCGCTACCTCTACTTCGAGCGGGAAGATTGGGACAATGTGCTGCGTGTTCTGGAGATACTCGTTCGAGATTTCCCCAAGCGGGAGTATTGGCTGCAACTCGCCGGGACCTATGGCCAGCAAGGCTTCGAGAAGAAGCTGATGTACGCCTACGAGGCGGCGCACGTTGCCGGCTACGTCAACGGCGAGCGGGACATCATCAACTATGTGGGGCTGATGTTGCAGGAGCAAGTGCCCTACCGCGCCGCCATGCGCATGCAGGAAGCCGTCACCGACGAGTTGGTCGAGCCGACCTCGCGGAACTTGCAGCAACTGGGGCAGGCGTATCAAATGTCGCAAGAGACGGACAAGGCCATTCCCGTTTACGAGGCCGCCGGGGCGGAGGCTGATGATGGTGAAATCCTCGGCCGGCTCGCCGCCTTGTATCTGGAAAACGACGACTTTGAGAAGTGCGCGAACGCTGCCGAACGCGCCTTGGACAAGGGTGGCTTGCACAACGAGTTGAGTAACAAGGTCATTTTTGGCCAGTGCGAGTTCAACCGAGATCGGCTCACCGCCGCGCGCCGCATCTTCACCGACGTGCGCAGCGAGGCGCGGCGCGAGAAGAATCGCAGCGTGGAGCAGATCGCGGCGCGCTGGATCACCTACATCGATTCCGAGATACGTCGCCGCCGCCAGCTCGAGGAGGCGATCTAACGCCGGCGTGCGCCAGCGCGCGGGGCCAACGCCGTGTTCACCGGCATCGTGCAGGGCTGCTGCGCCGTCACTGGCGTTGAGCGCGGCGATGGCATCACCCACCTGCAAGTCCACTTAGGCGAACTGGCCGACGGCCTTGCGCTCGGCGCCTCGGTGGCGCTGAACGGCGCTTGCGTCACCGCGACGGGCCTTGCCGGCGGCGTCGCCGCCTTCGATCTGGTACGGGAAACGACCACGCTCACAAACTTGGGCACATTGGCGGTGGGCGAACAGGTCAACGTGGAACGTTCGTTCCGGGTCGGCGACGAGGTGGGCGGCCACATCCTTTCTGGGCACATCGCCTGCACGGTGCCAGTTTGCGCGGTCGCATCCGGCGCAGGGCATCGGCGCGTGTCCGTGGCGGTGCCGAAGCCGTGGCGCAGATACCTCATGCAGAAGGGCTTCATCGCCCTCAATGGCGCGAGCCTCACCATTGCAGACTTGGACCGCGCCGCCGGCACTGCCACCGTGAGCCTGATACCGGAAACGCTGGCGCGAACCGGTTTCGGCAACCTCGCCAATGGCGACCTGCTGAACTTGGAGGTGGACAGCCGCACCCAAGCCGTGGTCGATGCGGTCGGCGAGATGCTGCGCGATCGCGAGCTGCTGCGGGAACTCTTGGCATGAGCTTGGCCAAGGAGCCGTGCCGGCCCTGCCGCAGTGACTCGCCGCCGGTGTCGGGAGCGGAGCAGGAAGCCCTCTGCGCCCTAGTGCCGGATTGGCGCGTCGGCACCCGCAACGGCTTGCCGGCGCTGGAACGCACCTTCACCTTTGCGAACTTCGCCGAAGCCCTCGCCTACACCAACGCCGTGGGCGCCCTCGCCGAGGCGGCAGACCATCATCCCGAAATCGTCACCGAGTGGGGCAAAGTCACCGTCGCTTGGTGGACCCATGCCATCGGCGGCTTGCACCGCAACGACTTCATCATGGCGGCGCGCTGCGACGCGGAACGCGCCCGCTGACCCATGCAGGCACGGCAGCTTGCCTATCTGCAGGCGTTGGGCATCGACGTTTGGGTGCGGCGCGGCGCCGCGGAATCGGAACGGACAGCTCGACGCCCCGGCACCGAGCCGCGAGCCGCACTGGCAGCGCCTGACGCCGCCCACAGCCCCGAACAGCGCGAGACAGCGCGGCAACGCAACGCCGCCACACCCGCGCGCGCTGGGGCGGCGGCGCCTAAAGAGCCATCAGCCGCTCTGCCTCACGACGCCGAGGTCCCTGCGCCTCGCGGCACGGCGGCGCCAGTGCGGTTCGTCATTCAGTGCTTCAAGTTGGGGCAAACCCTCGCCCTCATCGACGAGCCGCTGATGCGGCATCGGCGGCTCCTGCTCGACATCGCCCGCGCTTTGGACGCAAGCGGCGCAAGCGAACGCCAAGACATTACATTCGAGTGGCCACAGTTGAACTTTGGCGATGCCAGCATGGCCGCCGCCGGCGCCGCCTTTCGCGCCTTCTTGGCAGCGCAGACCACGGCGCAAACGCACTGGCTCGCTGTCGGTTCGCGGGTGGAGACACTCATCGGCGATGCGCCGCGGGATGCGCATGTGTTCCTGCCAGACGCCCTGGAGAGCTTGGACAAGCGGGCGTTGTGGCAGGAGATTCGAGCCAAGCGATGATGCCGGAGCGCCGCCATGCCAACGCCGCGGCCGCATCCACGGCATCGTTGCACTTCGTCGCCATGCGCCCGGAGCACTTGGCCCAGGTGCAGGCGGTGGAGCGCTCCGTGTACGCCGTCGGCGGCTGGAGCGCCGTCGTCTTCGCAGACGCCATCGGCAGTGGCCACGAGTGTTGGACGGCCTGGTGCGGCGAGCAGTTGGTCGGCCATGCGGTGATGGCCGCGGCGCGTGGCCGGGCGCACCTCCTGAACATTTGCGTGCGGCCCTCGGCACAGCGCCGGGGGCATGGCCGGGCGCTCGCCACCCACATGATCGACCGTGCCCGGCGCCGGGGCGCCGCCGCCATCATCTTGGAAGTGCGGCCCTCCAATGCCCGCGCCGGGCGGCTCTACCGCGCGCTGGGCTTCACCGAGATCGGCCGCCGCAAGAACTTCTATCGCGCACCCAAAGAGAGCGCCCGGCTCTTGGAGCTGCGATTGGACCGGCACCGAACCGCCGCGGCGCGCAATCGCTGATTCGCTATAATTTGCGCCGCCCTCCCCTCTGGCGACGCTGATGACACTGCGCGAAGCGGTCGCTAGGCGGCGCACGTTCGCGATTATTTCGCACCCGGACGCCGGCAAGACGACCATCACGGAAAAGCTGCTGCTGCATGGCAACGCCATTGCGTTGGCCGGCACGGTGAAGGCGCGCAAATCCAGCCGCCGCGCCACATCGGACTGGATGGCGATTGAGCAGGCGCGCGGCATCAGCGTCACCACCTCGGTGATGCAGTTCCCGTACCGGCACCGCGTGGTGAACCTGCTCGACACGCCCGGCCACGAAGACTTCTCGGAGGACACCTACCGAACCCTCACCGCCGTGGACGCGGCGCTCATGGTGATCGACGGCGCAAAGGGCGTGGAGCCGCGCACCAAACGGCTGTTGGAAGTGTGCCGGCTGCGCAACACGCCCATCCTCACGTTCATCAACAAGCTGGACCGAGACATTCGAGAGCCGGTGGACCTATTGGACGAGGTGGAGGCGGCCCTCGACATCGCCGGCGCCCCGATCACTTGGCCCATCGGCGCCGGGCGGCTGTTCCGCGGCGCGTATCACCTAGCGGAAGACCGCATCCACTGTTACGAGCGCGGGCATGGCCACGAGCGGCACGCCTATCCCACGATCGACGGCTTGGACAGCGCGGCGGCCCGCGCTTGGCTGGGCGACGACGCGGCGGCGTTCCAAGAGGAAGTGGAATTGGTGCGCGGCGCCAGCCACGCCTACAACCGGCAGGCGTTCCTTGAAGGCCGCCAGGCGCCGGTGTTCTTCGGCACGGCGCTCGGCAACTTCGGCGTCGATCACTTCCTGAACCATTTGGTGGAAGAAGCGCCCTGCCCCCATGAACGCGCCACCACCACCCGCGCCGTCGCCGCCACGGAGGAGCAATTCACGGGCTTCGTGTTCAAGATTCAGGCGAACATGGATCCCCTGCATCGAGACCGCATTGCGTTCATGCGCATCTGCTCCGGCAGCTACCGCGCCGGGATGCGCCTGCGCCACGTGCGCACGGGGAAAGACATCAAGGCTGGGGACGCCAAGACGTTCTTCGCCGGCGAGCGCGCCCACGCCGAAGCGGCATTCGCCGGCGACATCATCGGGCTGCACAACCACGGCGCCATTCGGATCGGAGACACCTTCACCGAAGGCGAGACGCTGCGCTTCACGGGCGTGCCGAACTTCGCGCCGGAGCTGTTTCGCCGCGTGCGGGTGCGCGACCCGCTCAAGTCCAAACAGCTCGACAAGGGCATGCGGCAGTTGGCCGAGGAAGGCGCCACCCAAGTCTTCGTGCCGGAGCAGAGCCGGGCGTTGATCGTCGGCGCCATCGGCGCCCTGCAGTTCGACTTGGTGGCGTTTCGCTTGAAGGACGAATATCGCGCCGACTGCATCTATGAAGACAGCCGCATCGCCGCGGTGCGTTGGCTGAGCGCGGACGACGAGGTGCGCCTGAAGGAGTTCAAGGCCGCCAACGCCGTGAATCTGGCGACGGACGCTGGCGGCCAGTTGGCCTATCTCGCGCCATCCCACGCCAACCTGCAGCTCGTGCAAGAGCGCTGGCCAGACATCCATTTCGCCGCCACCCGGGAACACGCATGAGCGTCTCTGCGTTGCCGGCCGAGCTGTTGCGGGCGTTCCGGGAGTTCGGCGAGCACGGCGGCAGCGCCGTGGACGGGGCGCTGTTGGTGTCGCGCGTCGTGAAGCCCGACACGCGCGCCGACTGGTGCCGCGAAGACTTGCGCCGCCTTGCCGACAGGGCGCCGGCAGCCGCTGACGCCGAAGCGCTGGTGACGGCGCTGCGCGAGGCCGGCTTCGCCGGCGCCGCGGAGGGCTTCCATCGGGCCGAGAACAGCTCCATCGAGCATGTGCTGCAGAGCCGCCGGGGCATTCCCATCACCCTCGGCGTCATTCTCATCGGCGTGGCGGAGTGTCTCGGCTTGGAGGCCGCCGGCGTCAACTTCCCACGCCGTTTCTTGGTGACGCTGGGCAATGCCTTGGTGGATCCCTTCGAGATGGCGCTCACCAACGAAGGCGAATGTCGCGCTTGGCTGCGCGAAGAACTCGGTGGCGGGCCATCGGAACGCGACGCCGACGCCGCATTTCGCCGCGCCGGGCCGACGGACATCGCGCTGCGCATGCTGAACAACCTGCGCATGCTGCGCCAAGCCCGCGAAGACCCAGCCTACGCGCTGGCGCTCACGGACTGCCAGCTCATGCTGAAGCCTGGAGACTGCGGGCTGCACATGGACCGGGCGGACATTTGGCTCACCCTAGGTTCGCTGGACATGGCGCGCCAAGAGCTCGAACTGGCTTCCGAGCATGCCAGCGGACGCGCCAAGGCGCATATCCGCGCGCGCTTGAACGCCCTGCCGCGAGGTGTTTCGCGCAGCCTGAATTGACGCCGCGCAAGCGTGGCGCCCCGCGGCGGCCCTCGAAAGCGGCGCCTTGAGCGCTCCGCCCACCGACCTCCAGCGCCAAGCGCCCCTACGCTGTCATGTCGCCAAACGGGTTCTCGACGCGCAGCGGGATGGATGGCCCATAACCTGGAATGTGCAGCTCGTCCGCGTTCAAGGCCATGTCGCTGCCTTCGAGCACACCATCGCCAAAGCGATAAATCGGCTTCATCTCGCCGCGCGTCATGGCCGCGTCGTAGTCCTTGATGGCACCGCGCACTGCCTCCAAACGCTCCATGTAGGCACCCATCGCGGCGGCGCCGTGCTTCTGCTTCAGCATTTGCCGCGCCACATGCGGCGCGAGGATCACACCAGTCGCGTTGTTGCCGCCAAAGCCCTTGGAGTTGATGAGCGCGACATCCATTTCCGTGGGCTCGAACTGCACATGGCGCGTCTCGAAACCCAAGTGGCTGGCGTGGACATCCTCCGCCACTGCGTCGATGGTGGTGATGCCCGGCAGCCAGCCGCACGCCCAACTGCCGACGGCGCAGGCAAGCTGGTCGCCGGAAGCCGGCGCCAACGAGTGGCCCAGAAATGCCTTCACCGCGGCCACTGGCCAGCGTTCGATGCCAAACGCCTTCGCCAACTCATTCATGATGTGCGATTCGGTGACGCGGTTCTGCGGCGTGCCGGTGCCGTGCGCATGGATGTATGAACGCCGTCGCACGCTGTCTTCGCCCACCACGGCTCGCGCCAACGCCAGCGCCTTGGCGACGGTGACGTAGTTGCCGATGCCAGGGCCCGGAATGGACTTCTTGAAGCCATCCGCGTTCACGAACACGGCCGGCGCGGCGCAACGAATGTCCGCGCCGATGTCGAGGGCCAGCGCGTCGTCCATCACCACGGCAAAGACGCCAGCCTCCGCCAAGGTGAAGCCGCAGTTTTCCCCGAACGGACGGCAAGCGCGCCGATTCCCCACCCGCTCGCTGCCATCGAGGGCCATCAGGGCTTCGTCCTCGGCCAACGCGCCCATGACGCGATAACCCTCCACCACTTCCGGCACGATGGGCGCTTCCGCGCCGCCGACCAAGGCCACCCGCAGCCGCCCGGCGCGGATTTCGTCCACGGCGATCTTCAAGTTGTAGAGGAACGTCGCGCAGGCGCCGATCATGGCGCCCGTGGCGCCCACGCTGCCCACCACATAGGCATTGATGAAGTCTGTGGGCATCTCCGCGAGACCCAACGGCACCTGCTTGGAGGTGATGCGCTTGCCGGTCAACGGCGCTTGGAACATGCCCCCGGTGCCGGCCGGGTCGAGCTGGCCCATCGCGCTGCCGGCGTACACGGCGAACTCGTCTGGGCGGACGCGCGCGCGCAGCGCATCCCAGTCCACACCCAAGGAACGCACCGCGTCCGAGGCGCCGAACACCGTGAGCTGCAGGCCGCGCGGGTGGTTGCGCGACGGATACAGGCGCGCTGGGTCGAAGCCAGTGGGGGCTTGGCCGGCGGACGTGACGCGGGAGGCTTGGCGATCTGGAAACAACACGTCGGCGCCGGCATCGGCGCACACCTCGACATCGCCATTCGGCAACGCCCGCACTTGCCAACCATCGGGCAAGCGCTCCGGCAGGCGCCGCTTCGCCATCACGAAACGCAAACGCCCGTCTGCCGGCGCATGGATGGTGGCGGCGCGATGACACGCCACGTCTTCTGGGTCGAAGCATTCGATGCGCCGAATGAGCGTGTGGTCGCGGATGTATTGGCGCGTCGCCGGCTCGGCCGGGCTCGCCGCCAGCCCCATCAAACCCGCCAAGCTCGCGTACGTTTCCGCCGCGGCCGCTTCGGGCAGCACGTCGATGACGAGGCGTCGCAGCGCGTGATGGCCGGAAATGCGCCCAGCGGAGTTGACGCCGCCGAGGCCGACAATGACAGGCAGGATTGACAAACAGCGCGCCCTTGGCAATACCGGCGAGCCAACGATTGTAGAGATTGGCCGGGCGTTTTACACCAGCATGACAGCCATCACCCGCTCTTCCGTCGCCTCCTCCCTTCCGGCGCTGCCGCGTCAGCGTTCCGTGAACCTCGGCATCAACTCGGCGAAGTTGCACGGCGTGAAATCGATGTCCAGCTGATTGACGAGGATTTTGTCCCAGCCGGTGCGGCAAGCGTTGCGCGAGCCGGGCAGCGCGAACAGCAGGGTGCCGTTGGCGAGCCCCGCAACGGCGCGGGATTGAATGGTGGACGTGCCAATCTCGGCGTAGGAAATCTCCCGGAACAGCTCGCCGAAGCCATCGATGGTCTTGTCGAAGAGCGGCAACAGCGCTTCCGGCGTGCTGTCGCGCCCAGTGAAGCCTGTGCCGCCGGTGCTGAGCACCACCTCCACGGCGGCGTCCGCAATCCAGGCCGAGACGCGGGCGCGGATGCGATAGATGTCGTCGCGCTCGACGGCGCGCGCCGCAAGCCGGTGCCCCGCGCCCTGCAACCGCTCACACAACAGGTCTCCCGACGGGTCGTCCCGCTCGGTGCGCGTGTCAGAGATGGTGAGCACCGCGATGGCGAGCGGCTGGCGCGTCATGGCTTCCCAGATTGCGGAAACGACAACGGTTACATTACAGTAGCGCACTGATTCGCGCATGTCGGAGAGCTCCCTAGAGCCGAAGCACCCAGAGCCGAAGCACAAAAGGCCGAAGAAAGCCCCTATGACCCAAGCCGCCGAGGCTGGCGACAGGCTGTTCGTCATCGCGGAACGCCTTGCGCAAGATTTCTCCCTGTTCCCAGACCCAGACGCCGGGCCGGATGGCTCCATGCGCGGGCTGCTGGCGGCGCCCGAAGTGGCCCGCCGCCGGGAGGCGCTTGCCAACATGGATGTGGACTCGTACATCGAGGCCGTCATCGTCGCCGCGCAAGATCCGCGCCGCGCCGCCGCCCCCGGCATCATCCGCCGGTTGGGCGACGAGGTGTCATTGGAAGAGAGCGACGGCCCGTTCTACGCCGCCTGCGCGCGCATGGATTTCGACGGCGAATCCCGCTTGGTCGGCTTCATCGCGCAAGACCGCTCCGTCCAAAACGGCGTGTGGGGGCCAGCGCATCACGCCGCCGCCGCAAGACGCATCGAAGAGTGCTCTAGACGCTCCATTCCCATCGTCAGCCTGATGGACACGCCCGGCGCGGACGCCGGCGCGGACGCGAACCGCAACAGCCAAGCACACAGCATCTCCAGGCTCATCGCCGAGATGGCCAATACGGACGTGCCCAACCTCGGCATCGTGTTCGGCTTAGGCTATTCGGGCGGCGCGATTCCGCTCGCCGCCAGCAACATGATCCTCGCCGTGCGTGACGGCGTGTTCAGCACCATCCAACCCCAAGGGCTCGCCAGCATCGCGCGGCGCATGAACCTCTCTTGGCAGGAGTGCGCCAAGATCGTCGGGCTGTCGCCGGTGGAGCTCTTCGAGCAGGGCAACATCGATGGCGTCATCGACTACTCGCCCCTTGAGGACGGCGACGACGGCATCGAGCGCCTGCGCTTGGCCATCGTCTCCGGCATCTTGTCCGTGGAGCAGCGCATCAAGGCGTTCGTGGCAGACAACCCCTACATCTTCGACCACTACCGCCGCAGCCTGCAGCGCTACCTGCACCCCACCGAGCGCCTGCAGCGCCTGCAGGCCGGCGCAGCGCTCAAACTGACGCACACGCCCACGGAGTACCTGAACGTGTTTGGCGTGGCTTACCGCTACCTGCGCTATTTGAGTTGCCGACGGCGCATCAAGGCCACCTCCACCTATCAATATGGCCGCCTTGCCGCGGCAGAGACGCCGCAAGGCGAGTTGGCTGCGCGGGCAGACCGGAAGCGGCGGCGCACCTTCTTCAAGTGGGCGCAAGATGCGGATCGCGTGCGCTACGACGATGATTTGTCGCGGGCGTGGAAGAGCTACAACGACAAGAAGGGCGCGGCGCGCGAGGAGCGGGGGCGCGTGGCGCAATTGCTGCTCGGCGAGCCGATGAAGAACTATCGAGAGGCCCGCTCGCAGTTGCTGAGCACCGTCGGCATGTATCTCTACAACCACTGGAAGGTAGATGCCGCGGATAACTTTCGGGCACTGGCGGGCTATCTGGCGAACATCGAGGACGCCCGAGCCCTCTTGAAGACCGCCGATGTGCTGGATCCCTACGGCCTCGCCAACGCGGTGGCGCAGGACGCGTTGTTCGGCCCGGTGCTGCGGCAGCGATTTTCCCACGAGGGGAAAAAGCTGTTGTCGGACGACCGCCTGCGCGAGAAGGCATCCGCGTATGTGCGCGGCCAACTCACCGCGGAGTTGAACCTCGCCATCACGGACGGCGCCTTGGACGACTTGGCGGCAAGCGCCGGCCTTGCCGATGGCACCCGCGCTGTCGTCGCCCGCGCGTCCTCGCCCATCGTCGCCAACCGCGCCATCCTGCTGGAGCGGTTCGCCAACTACTTGGAACCGCCGCAACAGCTCGGCGCGCCCGTGGCCCTCGGCGACCTCACCGTGCTCGACATCCTGCTCGAAGACGACCTGCGTGGAGACTTTGCCGTCGAGTGCGAGCACTTCGTGACGTTCGACGCCATCTACGACCATGTGCTCGCCAACCTCGTCACCGTGGCCGAGGAGGCCGGGCGCTCACGCTCGCTCTCAGAAGCCTCGTTGGCGGCACTGCTCGACGCAGCCTTCGCAGCCGCGCCAAAGGCACCGAGCGCGGCAGCGGCGGCGCGCCCCGTTGAAGAGCGCAAACGCCAGTTCTTCGATTGGTTCCTGCGCATTGCCGGGCCGCGACGCGCTGGTGAGTTCTTCGCCGCGGTGGAGGAGTGGAAGAAGAGCGCCTTCGCACAGATCTCCGACACCTTGTTCGTGGTGGTGACGTTCCTCTTTGAACGCTTGGTGTCGTCTTGGCTGCGGGCGCAGTGGGATAGTCGCCGTTACGACGGCCGCATCCTGCCGCGGCGCATTGGCCGCCGGAAGGACTTCTGGAATCAACTCTCCATCGCTTACCGCGACATCCTCATCCAAAACGCGCTGCGCCGCTCGAAGGGACGCGGCGTGGCCCCGCAAGACTTCATCGAGATGTTCTTCAGCAACTTCGACGAGCTGTTTGGAGATCTCCTGAGTTCAGACCCATGCGACTTCCCCGGCTTTCGCCTCTCCATCGAGGCCGCGCTCAGCCGTGACGCGACGCCGTGCGGCGTCGTCACCGGCATCGGCACCTTCAACGACGGCGCCGGCGGGCAACGCATGGGGGCCGTCATTTCCAATGCCCGCTTCCAAGCGGGCGCCTTCGACATGGCGAGCGCAGAGAAGTTCTGCAAACTGCTCGTCACCTGCGCCGAGCAACGCCTGCCGGTGGTGTGCTTCATCTCCTCTGGCGGCATGCAGACGAAGGAAGGCGCTGGGGCGTTGTTTTCGATGGCCGCCATCAATGACCGCATCACCCGCTTCGTGCGCGATCACGAGCTGCCCGTGATCGTGTTCGGCTACGGGGACTGCACGGGTGGCGCCCAAGCGAGCTTCGTCACCCATCCGCTCGCGCAGACGTACTACTTTTCCGGGGCGAGCATGCCCTTCGCGGGGCAGATCGTCGTGTCATCCAACCTGCCGGCGGACGCCACCCTCTCCAACTACCTGTGGCGCGCGCCCGGCGCCATGCGCGGGCTCGTGCAGCACCCATTCCTGCCCACGCTGGATGACGAGCTGCGCAAGATCGACCCGGACATTCCCGTGCCGAAGGAAACCGTCGCCGGCGCAGTGCGCCGGGTGATGGCCGGCGGCTTCGACTTCGCGCCTCCAGCGGCCGCCGAACAGCGCCGCCCCGAAGTGCGCGAGGGAGACTTGGTGCGCCCCGTGGCCAAGGTGCTCATCCACGCCCGCGGCTGCACCGCGGTGAAACTCATCCGCGTGGCGCAGCGCCAAGGATTGCAAGTGGTGCTGGTGCAATCCGATCCAGACATGGAATCCACCGCCGTGGACATGCTGCGCGAAGAGGACGCCTTGGTGTGCATCGGCGGCGCCACGCCGGACGAGAGCTACCTGAATGCGATGTCCGTGCTGTCCGTGGCGGAGCATGAGGGGGTCGACGCACTGCATCCCGGCATTGGCTTCCTTTCAGAGAGCAGCCAGTTCGCCGAACTGGTGCGCTCCCACGGCATCAACTTCATCGGCCCGCCCGTCGCCAGCATGGAAACGATGGGCAACAAGTCCAACGCCATCGCCACGGCCTTGAATCTTGGCGCGCCGGTGGTGCCGGGCAGCCACGGCGTGGTGACGGACGCGGTGCGCGCGGCAGACCTCGCCGCCGAGATCGGCTACCCCATCCTCATCAAGGCGGTGCATGGCGGCGGCGGCAAGGGCATCCAACTAGTGGAATCTGCCGAAGCCTTCCACGAGCTCTTCGGGCGCGTGTCCGCCGAGGCGCGGGCGGCGTTCGGCAACGGCGACGTGTACTTGGAGAAGTACGTGGCGTCGCTGCGCCACATCGAGGTGCAGTTGCTGCGCGACCATCACGGCAACACCAAGGTGCTGGGCCTGCGCGATTGCAGCGTGCAGCGCGACAAGCAGAAGGTGATTGAAGAATCTGCCTCCACCGCCTTGGGTGACGACCTCGAGCAAGTGGTGCTGCAGCATTCGGCCGCCATCGCAGACGCGGTGAGCTACGTGGGCGCCGGCACGGTGGAGTTCATCTACGACCTTGCCGCGAACGCCGTGTACTTCATGGAAATGAACACGCGCCTGCAAGTGGAGCACCCGGTGACGGAGCTGGTGTCCGGCGTGGACATCGTGGCCGAGCAGTTCCGTATCGCCGCCGGCGAATCCATTGCAGACCTCAAGATCGAACGCAACGGCTACGCCATCGAAGCGCGCATCAACGCCGAGCGCCTCGCCATCAACGCTGCCGGCGATGTGTTGTTCCAACCGAGCCCAGGCGCCATCGTGGATTGCGACTTGCCGGCGGCGGAAGGCATCGACATCGCCAGCGCCGCCGGCGCCGGCAAGTTCGTCTCGCCCTACTACGACAGCATGATCGCGCAGATCATCGCCCACGGGCGCGACCGCGACGATGCGGCGCGCAAACTCGCCGCCTACTTGGACCGCGTGAAGATCACCGGCATCGCCACCAACGTGCCGTTGGTGAAGCAGGTGCTGCGCGACCCAACCTTCCTCGGCGGCGAGTACGACACGGACTACCTGAAGGGCTTCCTCGCGCACATCGATGCGACAAGCCTCATTGAGGAGATCGAAGCGACGGCCGGGGCGGACGCCGGCGCCATCGACCGCAGCGCCATCAAGATTGACGACAGCGACGAACTGCGCGTGCTCTCGCCCACCACCGGCATCTTCTATCTGGCGCCATCCCCCGCCGAGCCAGACTATGTGCAGGTGGGCCAACAGGTGCGGATGGACGATACGCTCTGCCAATTGGAGGCATTCAAGATCTTCACGCCGCTGCATCTTGGAGACTTCAACGGCGGCGAAGAGCCCCTCTACGAAGCCGATGCCTACGAGATTGCACGCACCAACGTGTCCAGCGGCCAGCAGGTGAACGCCGGGGACTTGCTGTTTGTAGTGCGGCCGGTGGTCTGATGGTGCGGCTTTGGTGCCGGAGCAGGTCCGGGACTAGGTCACCCCATCGCGGTGGCCAAGCCGAGCGCGAAGCACACCGCGCCCAGGGCGAGGATGACTTGGCTGCTTAGGCGGCGGAAACGCGCCTCGTCGATGCGCTCAAGCAACTGCGTTCCGACCCGGGCACCCAAGATGGCGGCAACACAGGCGCCAACCATCAGCCAAGGCCCGCCCGGCGCCGTTGCGCTGCCGGCGGCGGCCTCGACCAGCCACCCGTAGTAGCCGAGCTTCGCCAAGTGCCCAAGCGTTTGGGTGAGCGCCTTGCTCGCCACCACCTGATGGCGATTGAGCGAAGACTTCAGGTAGAAGGCATCCAGCAGCGGCCCGGAGGCGCCCGCCATCAGCTGTGCCAGCGTCACCACCGCGCCGCAACACACCGCAGTGCCCGGTTTGGTGACGTCCAGCCGCGCGAAGCCCGGCATGATGCGGGCGAGCCACGGGAAGGCGCCGATGAGCATGAGCACAACGCCCGCCGGGGGCACTAGGCGCGCGAAAGCGAACACCGCCACGACGACGGCCGCGCCGGCGGCGTAGGGCAGCATGATCGGCCAATGGGTGTGGCGGCGCAGCAACACCCATCGAGCGCCGTTGGACGCGGCCTGCGCCACGCCGTGCAGCGCCATCGCGGCTGGCACGGGCGCCACCAGCACGAGCACGCCCATCAACACCAGCCCGCCCGCCATGCCGAGCACCCCGGAGAGCACGGCGGTGGCGAAGACCGCGAACAGGATGACGGCGGCGATCAACATGGCGGCGTGCGGTGGCTACGCGGCTGTTCCGTTAACGGCTGGAATCGGGCGCGACGCTGCGCTCGCGACGCTGCGCCCAAACGACCAAGCGAGTGTGTCACAGGGCAAATGGTGAACAAAGCGAATCATTGGAATAGCATCGTTTCCTGAAAAACAAGAGAATGGCTGTTCACTTGGCAGCGCCAGCCCAATGATCGAAAACCTCGAAACCCTCATCACCCTTTCGAAGACGGGCACCATGATGGAGACGAGCACAGTGCTGAAGGTGTCCCAGAGCGCCGTTTCCAAGCGCATCGCCGCCTTGGAGCGCTACTACGGCCGCAAGCTCATCGAGCGCCAAGGGCGGCGCGTGGCGCTCACCCACCAAGGCACCCGGCTGGTGGAAAAGGTGACGCCGCTGATCTCCGAGATGCGCAGCGTGTTCTTGGAAGACAACGCCCTGCGCAAGGGCAAGCTGATTCTCGGCGTTTCCGAGGCGATTCTCGCGAGCTGGGGTTCCGGCCTATTCTCCCAAGTGCGCGCAGCCATGCCGGAGCTGGAGTTGGATTTCCACGCCCAACGCTCGCCGGTGGTGCTGGACCGCATCCGCTCCGGCGAGTACATGATCGGCGTTTGCACCGGCTCCGCGGATGCCGACACAGACCTGCAGAGCGAGTTGTTGCGCCTAGAGCCGATGGTGGTCATCCCATCCGCCCTCGCGCCGTTGGCCTATGCGCCGGGTGACACGCTGGACGTCATCACCATCGAATCCCGCTCGGGGGCGTGGGCGTCCATCGAAGACGACATGCGCCGCCTGCGCATCACGCGGCGGGCCTCGTTGGAGTCCTTCTTCGCGGTGGCGCAGATGGCGCTGGCAGGTTTCGGCCACGGCTTGGCCCCGGTCGGCGTCGCCCGCACCTTGGGCGTGCCGCCCGACGCAGTGATCGACCTCGGCGCCGAAGGCCTGAACCGTCCCGTGCGGTTCGTGGCGCGCAAATCCATGTTCTCCCGCCCGCTGGTGCAGAGCTTCTACCAAGAGACGCTGCGTCAGGCGCGGCGTTTGTGATCCGCGGCGGCATGGACCGGCGGCAAGCGCTTCAGCCACGCTCGCGGATGATCGGGTCGAGCGTAGACGGCTTCCGCCGTTCCCGAGCGGCACCGCTGAAGCGCAACGCATCTCGGTGGATAAGCTGTGGATACCTCATTGAAATCAAGTACTTGGCCGCTGTCCCAATGGGATGCTATATTCGTCGCCACCTTGATGGCTGGCAGAGTAGACGGTCAGCAGTCGAGGCGTCGGCCACGCCCATGTGATGAGCTCGATGCGATTGTTCAGGGGAATGGCGTTAGTTAGCAAGGAATCTCACTGATGGAGATGGAATGGATCCGTCCAATTGCCGTCGTCGCCGTGCCTACGATAGCTCTTGTGATCTCGATGGCCGTGTGGGTCGGCAAACACAAGGAGTGGATGAAAGGGATAGATGAATTCAAACAGGACACCAAGAGAACCTTGGCTGAAATACGTGAGGACATCAAGAAGCTCCTTGCTGCACAGCCACCGAGTGTTCTTGCTAGCACCAGTCCTGTGCGGCTTACAGATTTGGGCGAGGAGGTGTCGGAACGTGTTGGCGCTGCTGCGTGCGCGGAGCAAATTGCAGCCAGATTGATCGACGAGGTAAGGGGCAAAAGTGCATACGAAGTACAAGAGTTCTGCATCAATCACATGCGGGATGACTACGAGCGGACATCGGAGCAGGATCGTGTGTTCAAGGAATGCGCCTACGAACACGACATCAAACTAAAGCAAGTGCTTGATGTGTGTGCCGTCGAGTTGCGCGACAAATTGCTGCATCGTTTGGGTTCAGAGGACACGGCTTGAACTTCAAGGAAATCACCTACGTCGCCGAGGGGCCGATGGCGCTGCTCACCATCAACCGCCCAGAGCGGCACAACGCGATTTCGCTGGCGACGCTGGAGGCGCTGCACCGGGCTGTGCGCGAGGCGGCTGCGGACGACGCGGTTGCCGCCATCGTCATCACCGGCGCCGGTGGGCGGGCGTTCGCTTCTGGGTCTGATCTTGCCGAGGTGGTGGAGAGGGATTTCAAGAAGGCGTTGGAGCCCATCGTGCAGGGCCTTGCAGACCAGTTGGAACGCACGCCGAAGCCCACCGTCGCCGCCATTGACGGCATCTGCATGGGCGGCGGCCTTGAGGTGGCGCTCGGCTGCGACTTGCGCATCGCCACGCCGCGCTCGCGCTTCGCGACGCCGGAAGGCAAGCTCGGCATCATCCCAGGCGGCGGCGCCACCGCGCGCTTGCCGCGCCTCGTCGGCCGCGGCTGGGCGATGGAGATGATGTTGATGGGCGAACCCATCGACGCCGAACGGGCGCTGGCCATCGGGCTGGTCACCCGCATCGTGGAACCGGAGGAACTCATTCCCGAGGCACGGCGCATCGCCGCAAAGATCGCCGGGTTCGCCCCGTTCGTGCCGCGCACGATGAAGGCGATGGTGAACTTCGGCATGGAAGCGAGCCTGGCCGGTGCCTTGATGCTGGAGAAGTACGCCCAAGGGGCGCTCGTGCAAACGGAAGACAAGGCAGAAGGCATCGCCGCCTTCTTGGAGAAGCGCGAGCCCACTTTCAAAGGCCGTTGAGCATCTGGTAACTTTAGCGATGCGACGCCGCGGCCTCATCGGGCTGCGGGCGTCGCGCCAAGCCTGCAACGCGCAGACCGACCAAACCGGATAAAGGAGGGAGAGCGATGGCCGTGGGCAAGTTCCCCGTGGAAGCGGGGCATGTGATGATGTTCGCCCGTTCCGTCGGCGACGACAACCAGATCTACTACGATGCAGACTACGCCGCGGCCACGGAGTGCGGCGGCGTGGTGGCACCGCCCACATTCGTGCAGGCGAGCGCGCAGTTCGACCCAGACTACTTCCTGCGCCCGAAAGTCGGCGAACCGTGGTTCGGTTCCGGCGGCTCGCCCACTGGCGTGAAGCGCGAGAGTTCCGGCGGTGGCGGCGGCGGTGGCGGGCTGCATGCCGAGCAGCGCTACGTCTATCACCGGCATCCCAAAGTGGGCGATCTGCTCACCGCCACCACCAAGCCGGGCAAAACTTGGGAGAAGGAAGGCCGCCGCTCCGGCAAGCTGGTGTTCTCCGAGACGGTCACCGAATATCGGGACCAGAACGGCGAATTGGTGGTGACGGCAACTGGCGTGGGTGTGCGCACCGAACGCCCGGTGGACCAAGGCTAACGACGGGCGGCTGCAGCAACAGCACGCTCAGCAAAGGAGGACGACATGGCACTGAAGGCGGCAAACCTCAAGGTTGGCGACAAGCACACCGAGCGCTTGGTGGAAGATCTGAAGCGCACCCAAATCGTTCAGTACGCCGGCGCATCTGGCGACTACAACCCAGTACACACCGACGAGCTGTTCACCAAGGAAGTGGCTGGCTACCCCACCGTGTTCGCCCACGGCATGCTCACGATGGGCATGACCGGGCGCATGTTGACGAACTACGTCGGCGACGGGCGGCTGACGGAGTATGGCGTTCGCTTCACCAGCCAAGTGTGGCCGGGCGACACCTTAGACTCCACGGCCACCGTGGCGGCCATCCACGACGGCTTGGTGGACTTGGAGGTTTCCACCGTCAACCAAGACGGCGTGGAGGTGTTGAAGGGGTCAGCCCAAGCGCGGGTGGACTAAGCGCTTCACAACGTGCGCGAACGGGCAGCGCCCAAACGCCTGTTTGGGCGCTAGGCCCCCGCCACCTTTTCCCTCACCACCTCTCCAAAGAAGTGCGCACGTCCACCTCGAAGGACCACGCGTTGCGCGGCTGGTTGTAGAGGTACTCAAAGGCATCGACGATGCCTTGGATGCTGATCATCCCCGCCTCGCCGAGCTTCTCCGCGTATTGGGGGAAGCCCTGCTTGATCTTCTCCCCGCCAATGGGGCCATCGACCACCACATGGCCCACATGGATGCCGTCCTGCGCGTACTCCTTCGCCATCGCCTGCGCCAAGTTGCGCAGCGCACCCTTCGACGCATTGAAGGCGCCGAAGTTGGGGCGGCCGCGCAATGAAGCGCTCGCGCCGGTGAAGAGCAGCGTGCCGCCCTTGCCCTGCATGCGCCGCACCGCCTCGCGCCCGAACAGAAAGCCGCCGAACGTGCCCACGCGCCAAGCCCGCTCGAAGTAGCTCGCCTCCATGTCGATGATGCGGCCAGGGGTGTTGTTGCCGGCGTTGTAGATGGCGAGCTCCAGTTCGCCCTCGGCGGCGGCCGCCGTGTCGAAGAGCGCCTGCACCTGCGCCTCGTCGGTGGTGTCCGTCGGCACCGCGGTGGCGCCGTGGCCAATCTTCTCCGCCAACGCTTGCAGGGGTTCCGCCGAGCGCCCCGCCAGAAACACGCGATGTCCCCGCGCGGCAAAGCGGGCGCAGAGTTGGGCGCCCAAGCCGTCCTCGGGGCCTACGCCGATGACGATGGCCAGTTTCAGTTCAGACATGGCTTGCCTCCTTTGCGTGAAACTCCGCGCGCAACGCCGCGCACACCTTCTCCATGCCCGGCCGCGCCGCCGGAATCACGGCGCTGTGGGCGAAGAAGCCGTGGATCAATCCGTCGAAGCGGACACATTCCACGCGAGCGCCGCTCTCCTGCAAGCGCGCGGCATAGGCTTCGCCTTCGTCCCGCAGCGGGTCGAACTCCGCCGTCAGCACGAGGGCGGGAGGCAGGTTGGCGAGGCTTGCGGCGTGGAGCGGCGACGCATAGGGATTGCCGCGGTCCGCAGGCGCCGCATACTGATCCCAGAACCAATGCATGCCTTCGGCCGTCAGCAAGTAGCCCTCGGCATTGTCGCGGTAAGAGGGCGTGTCGAACGCCACGCCGTCCGTGACGGGATACACCAGCACCTGCAAGCCGAGGGACGGGCCGCCCCGATCCCGCGCCATCAATGCCACCACCGCGGCGAGGTTGCCGCCGGCGCTGTCGCCCACCACGGCGAGACGCCCCGCATCGCCATTGAGCGCCGCTGCGTGTTCGTGTGCCCAACAGGTGGCGGCGTAGCAATCATCCGCCGCAGCCGGGAATCGATGCTCCGGCGCCAGCCGATAATCGACGGAGACGACCACGCAGCCAGCGCCGTCGCACACGGCGCGGCATTGGCCGTCCGCGGTGTCGAGATCGCCAATCACCCAACCGCCGCCGTGGAACATCATCGCCAAGGGGAACGGCCCTTCCCCAGCCGGCGTGTAGACGCGCATTGGAATGTCGCCATCCGGGCCAAGCGCCGCCATGTTCCGCACGCGATCGCCGGCCTCAGCCGGCGCCGGCTGCATGGCGCGGAACATCTCGCGCGCCGCCGGGGGATCCATCTCGATGAGGTTCGGGCCGCCAGCCTCGGCAAGCTGCTTCAGCATGGCCGCGTATTCAGGATGCAGGGGCATGGCCTCTCCTCTCAAGCCGCTCTTGTTCGCCAAGGTGATGGCTTGGCACGCGCCCACGCCGCGGCCTTGCCCATGCCGGCATGGTAACATCGCCCGCTTTCCTGGATGAGTTCGGCGATGCCACGACTCGATGGCGTTGAGGAAGCCGCGCAAGCCGCGAAGCAGTTCGCCCTCCTCGACAACACCCTGCTCAAACACCGCACCTTGACGATCTTCGGCGAGATCGACAAGGCCATGGCGCAACGCGCCGCGGAACGTCTGTTGGCGCTCTCCTTCGAGGGCGAAGAGCCGATCACCCTGTTCATCGGCTCGCCGGGCGGCCATGTGGAATCCGGCGACACCATCTTCGACATGATCCGCTACGTGAAGCCAGTGGTGCGCACGGTCGGCACGGGTTGGGTGGGCAGCATCGCCACGCACATCTACCTCGCGGCGGAACGCGAGCAGCGTTTCGCGCTGCCGAACACCCGCTTCCTCATCCATCAGCCCGCCGGGGGCTTCGGCGGCGACGCCTCGGACATCGAGATTCACGCCCGCGAGATTCTCAAAACCCGCGAGCGCATCAACCGCGTCATCGCAGAGCGCACTGGCCAGCCGTTGGAGCGCGTCACCGCCGACACAGACCGCGACCACTGGATGAGCGCGGAGGAATCTGTGGAGTACGGCCTCGTCGGGCGCATCATCGCAACGGCGGACGAGTTGCCCGCCACTTAAGCGGCGCATGGATGGCGGCGTGCAAGCCACCGAACACTCCATTGCCCTCGCCCACGGCCCCGTCTCAAGCGTGAGCGCCTTGCATCTGGCCGGCGCATCGCCCTTGGCGACGCTGGTGCTTGGCCACGGCGCCGGCGCCGACATGCGCCACGCCAACATGCAAGCCATCGCGCTGGCGTTCGCCGCCGTGGGCATCGCCACCCTGCGCTTCAACTTTCCGTTCAAGGAAGCAAAGAGAAACCGCGTGGACGCGAAGCCGATCACCATCGGCGCCATCGAAGCGGCCGCGTGCTTCGCACGCGAGCTTGTCGATGGGCCGTTGTTCCTCGGCGGGCACAGCTTCGGCGGCCGCATGGCCACCCACGCGGCCGCCGAGCGCTCGCTCGACGTCGCCGGCCTCATCCTATGCGCGTTCCCCCTGCACCGCCCGCAGCAGCCAGCGATAGACCGCGCCGCCCACTTGGATGCCGTGCGCGCGCCGATGCTGTTTCTCAGCGGCACCCGGGACGCGATGGCGGATGCCGCCTTGCTGACACAAGTTGTCACGAACAACGACGCAACGCTCGCTTGGTTGGACGATGGCGACCACGGCTACAAGACGCGCAAGCGCCATCGCGCGCGCAGCGACGACATCTTCACCGAGATGGCCAGCCACGCGCACCACTTCGTTACCCACACGCTGTCGCCCGCGGCGCAGTGCTCGCCCTTGGCGGAGACGACGACGGAATAAGGAGATCCCATGAAACTCGCCACATTCAGCCACGGCGGACGCGAGCGCATCGGCGTCGTCGTCGGCGAACTGGTCATCGACCTGAGCGCCGCGGCGCCAGCGCTGCCAACCGACATGACAGCGTTCCTCGCCGCCGGCGATGCGGCGCTCGCCCGCGCCCGCGCCTGCCAAACGGAAGGCGACCATGCCCTCGGCATCGACCAAGTGGAGCTCATGGCGCCGGTGCCTCGGCCCGGCAAGATCCTCGCCATCGGCTTGAACTACCGGGACCACATCGAGGAGACCGGCGCCGAGCCACCGAAGACGCAGGTGTGGTTCAACAAACAGGTGACGGCCGTGAACCCGCCCTACGCGCCCATCGCCAAGCCGGTGGCGTCGGACATGCTGGACTACGAAGCCGAGCTGGTCTATGTGATCGGCAAGCGCGCCAAGCATGTGCCGAAGGAGCGCGCCAGCGAAGTGATCGCCGGGTTCTGCTGCGGCAACGACGTGAGCGTGCGCGATTGGCAGATGCGCTCACAGACCATGCAAATCGGCAAATCCTTCGACAGCCACGCGCCTTTCGGCCCTTGGCTGGTGACGCCGGATGAAGTGGGAGACCCGCACACGCTGGGCCTGCGTTCCTTCGTGAACGGCGAGAAACGCCAAGAGTCCAACTCGAAGCACTTGGTGTTCAACTGCTTTGACCAGATCGCCCACCTCACCCAAGCGTTCACGCTGGAGCCTGGGGACGTCATCTTCACTGGCACGCCATCCGGCGTCGCCGCCGCGATGCGTCCACCGCAGTGGCTCAAAGCCGGCGACACGGTGCGCGTGGAGATCGAGAAGTTGGGCTACATCGAAAGCGAGGTGGCGGACGAGGACGGGCAGACGGTCATCGACTGACGCGCGCCGTTTCTCCCAATACGGGGTTGCGGGGGCGCTAGAGCGTGTCTAGGCGTCAGTTGTCGGGGCCAGTGAACCAATCCGACGCCACCAACACCCAAGTCGCCAACAAGAGCACCAGGCTGACGAAGACGGCCGCGGAACCCATGTCCTTGGCGCGCCCCGCGAGTTCGTGGCGCTCTGGGCCGATCCGGTCCACCACCGCTTCCAGCGCCGAGTTCACGAGTTCGACAACGATCACGAGCACGGTGACGGCGACGAGCAGCGCTGCTTGCGTGCCCGTCTCCGCAAACACCAAAGCGCACAGCACAAGCACGGCCGCCACGGCACACTCTTGGCGAAACGCCGATTCATGGCGCCACGCCGCGAGCAAGCCACGCGCGGAATAGCGCATGGCATGCGCCAAGCGAGTCCATCCCGTGTGGCCGGGCTTCACGCCGCTACCTTAGCCGCCTGTTTTTTGCTCACCCACCTTGGCCCGCCCACCCCAAGCTCGCGCCCGCGCAGCAGCGCGGCGCCCCAAACGCCCCGGCAGCTAGCGAAAGTACACAAACCGCAGGAACCCCCGGGTGCCGCCGCCGCTGGTGACGCCGGGCGCCACCGGCGCACCGCCAAACTCCTTGCCGGCGCTGCCTAACGCGGTGGTGAAGCCCGCCTGCATCCGGGTGAAGTCCGAAGGCTCGTAGTTCACCGACGTTTGCAGCAGGCTCGAGCCGTCATTCAAGTTCGAGATGACAGTGAGGGACTGCGTCCACAACGGATGCCATTGCAGGTTGGCGCCAAAGGCGAGGTAGTCGCGCTGCATGTTGAACAACTCGCCGCGTCCCAGCCGCGCCAGCAATGGGCTGGGCAGGTCGCTTTGCGAAGCCGGCAGTTCGCTCACGCCAAAGCCATTGTGGAAGTACTCGAGAAAGGCAAAGGCCGAGCGTCCGAACAAGTCGAACGCCAAGTCAACGTTGGCGATGGCGGAGACGCGCCAAGTGTCGTCGCCGTCCAGCCGAGTGCCCGTCACGTCCGTGCGGAACACGGTGGGGCCCAACGGCATGCGCAGGGTGAGGCCCAAGAAGTCGTCCGCGTAGTGGCGCGCGGCCACCGCTTCCACCTCGTGGCCGCCGAACAAGCCGTGCCACTTCAAGGCATAGCTCGCCGCGTCATCCTCCACGTCTCCGCCGCGGTCGCGCCGCGCCACATAGAGGAACTGCATGTCTTGGTTGCCGAAGCGCCGCTCCACCAAGGCGATATCGTCGCCGGGCTTGTAGTCCCGGTCGATGGTGGTGGGGGCGAACGGATTGAACAAATCCATCGGCTGGAACACGCGCCCGCTGCCCCAACTCACCACTTGGCGCCCCAACGTGATGGCGAGGTTCGGCCGCCGGTATTCCACGGCAAAGCGGTCGAGGCGGTGCAGGGCGCGATGGCGACGGCCATCATCGATCACCCAAGTGAGGTTCAAGAGCCGCGTGGCATCCTCGGTCGGCACCTGCTCCAACGTTTGCTGCAGGGCGTTGGCGAAGGTGAACGAATCGCCTGAGAGCCACGCCAACGAGTAGTCCACGCTGAAGCGCAACTGCCCCTCGCCATCGCCCGGCGGCTCGGCCTCGGCGCGGGCGAGCACCCGCAGGCTGCCGCTGTGATCGTAAGCCGGGGTGCCATCTTGGCGACGCAGCACATCCTCGGCCGGCAGGCTCGCGGCGGAGGAAAGCCACTTCAGCCGCGCCTTGATTTCGGCGCCATCGGCGGCCGCAGACAGGCTCGCCGTAACGCCGGCGAGACTCAAGCCAACGACACCTAAGCTCGGCAGCGCTCTGTACCCAAGCCAACGCCAGCAGCGTTTGGACGGCGCCACGAACCGCCGCGTGGAGCGGCGCACGGTCACGCTCCCGACGAAGACTCGTCGTGCTCGATGGCGCCATCGCGCAGGCGCACGCGGCGTTGCGCGTAGTCCATCACCATCGGGTCGTGCGTGGCCGTGACGATGGTGACGCCATGCTGCTCGTTGACGTTGCGCAGCAGTTCCAGCAGATCTTGGGTGGTGCTGGAATCCAAGTTCGCGCTGGGCTCGTCCGCCAGCAACAGCACTGGCTCCGTCACCACCGCGCGCGCCACCGCCACCCGCTGCTGCTGGCCGCCGGAGAGTTCGCCCGGGCGCCGGTCGCCAATGTCATCAAGCCCCAAGCGCGTGAGCGTCGCCCGCGCCCGCGTTTGGCGTTCCGCGGCGCCAACCCCCTGCAGTTGCATGATGAACTCGACGTTCTCCACCGCGGTGAGCACTGGGATCAGGTTGTATGCCTGAAAGACGAAGCCGATCTTGTTGAGGCGCAAATCCGAGAGCTGCGATTCAGACAAACCGCCCAAGCGCTGCCCATCCACGTTGACCTCGCCATTGGTGGGGCGGTCCAGCCCGCCAATGACATGCAGCAAGGTGGATTTGCCGGAGCCGGAAGGCCCGGCGAGGCTCGTCCACTCGCCGCGCCGCACCTCGAAATCCACGCCGCGCAACGCATGCACCGGCACGGCGTCGTCCGCGTACACCCGCGTGATGCCCTCGCAACTCACCACTAGATCGGACATCTTCACTTCTCCCTTGCAGCGCAACCGACCTAGCGGCGCATGGCCTCTAGAGGCGTGATCTTCACTGAACGCCAAGCAGGATAGACGCTGGCCAACAAGCCGATCACGATGGCGAGCGAGACGACGAGCCAGATGTCCCCCGCTTCCAGCTTCGGCACCATCAACGCGCTGAACCCAAACTCCTCCGTGGCCGCCGCGAACGCCGACATGTCGATGCCCGAAGCCATTGGCAGATACAGGAGCATTCCCAACGCCAAGCCGATGACGATGCCGAGCACCATGATGAGCATGGATTCAACGACCACCTGCACAACCACCGCGCGCGGCCGCATGCCCACGGCGCGCAACATGCCTAGCTCGCGGGTGCGCTCCATCACCGCCGTCACCAACGTGTTGATGAGGCCAAACGCGAGCGCGCCCATGACGATGAGGAACCACATCGCGATGGCGACGTCCACGAACTCATGCATGGCGGCCGCGGTGGGCTCCAAGTCTTGCCAGGTGAGCACGTCCAAGCCCGTCAACGCGTCGATCATGCGTGACAGCACGTTCGGGCCGTGGCGATCTTCGGTCAGGCGCACCGAGAGTTCAGTGATGACGCTTGCGTCAAGCAAGTTCTGCACGTTGGCGATGCCAGTGAACAGGAATGCCTTCTCCAAGCCCTCGCCTTCGGCGTCGTACAGCCCAGCGATGCGGTAACCGGCCTCGCGATTGCGGCCATCCGCCCCTTGGGTGATGAGCACGATGCGCCGCCCAGCGGCGGTTTCGAGTTGCTCGGCCAACGCCCTGCCCACCAGCAAACGCCCGTCTTCCGAGCCAGACAGCCGCTCGCCCTCCACCGCCATGTCGCCAATGAAAGAGATGGCCTCGGCCGCCGGGTCGATGCCGACCAGCTGCACGCCGCGCGTCTCACGCTCGCTCATCACCACCGCTGGCACCCGCACCCGAGACGCCCAGCCAGCAACCATTTCCGCTTCAATGCCTTCCAAGACGTCCGGGCGCCAATCCTTGGCGAGATCGAAGCTCCTGGCGATGCCCGGATCGTCCAGATAGCCGGGCGCCAACACTTTGACATGGCCGTTCATGTTGTTCACCGCCGTCTGCGTCATCTGCACCTGCATGCCGCGGATGAAGGAGTTGAGCACCACCACGCCGGCAACGGCGAACGAGATGGCCGCCAGCAGCAGACCATTGCGGCGCCGGCGGCGCCATAGGTTCCGCCAGCTCAACTGAAACAAGAGCATCGGATTCAACGCCGCCCCTCCATGATTGCACCCGTCACGCTGGTCACTCCTGCTCGCGCAGCGCTTCGACGACATTCAGCTTGCGCAAGCGGCGGGCGGGCAGGAGCGCCGCGAGTTGCACCGCAACGACCATCAGCGCTGCCATGCCGAACGCAGTCGCATAGTCGAAGGCTGGATACAGCCGGTCTGGCAGGTTGAAGCGCTCGAGCATTTCGCTGTACTCCTCGCCGAGGCTGAAGCCCACGGTGCTGAGCGCGCCGATCACGGCCGCGGAAATGCCAACGCCCACCGCCACGCCGAGCACGCTCATCCACAGCGCCTCGATCTGCAGCATGCGCCGGATGGCGCCCGGCGTCATGCCGATGGCCTTCAACATGCCGAACTCCGCGGTGCGCTCGAACACGGCCATCACAAAGGCGTTCATCACGCTGAACGTCACCAACACGATGAGCAGCGCGCTGATGAGGTAGGAACCCCAAGCCTTGAGTTCCACGAATTGCACCAGCTCGGGCTGCAGCGTTTCCCAACTGGCGAAACGCACGGGCGCCGCGCCGCCGTCGAGCGTCGTGGCCAAGCGCTGTGCCACCGCTTCGGCATCCGCCGAGTCGTCCGCCAAGATGGCCACCGCATGGGCTTCGCCACCCAAGCCAAACGCTTCGGCGAAGTCCTCGAAGTGCAGCGCCAGCGTGGCGCGGTCCAGCTCGGCCATGCCGCTCTCGAACGTGCCGGCGAGCGTCACGGCGACGGCTGCGACGCCACCCTCCTTGGCAGTGCCCAAGACCACCAACTCATCACCGGCGTTCGCATTCAGGTTGCGCGCCAAGCCAGCGCCGATGAACGCCTCGCCCGGGCCCGCGATGAAACGCCCGGTGGCGGGGCGGCGGATGGATGCGAACTCGGTGATTGGATCCATGCCGATGATCTGCGCGCCGAAGGTGCGTTCACGGCCTTCGCTGCCGGCAGACACCAACGCGAATGCCATGCCACGCAGGGTGGCCGCGCGCACGCCGGGCTGCTCCATGATGGCCGCGCGCAGCGCCGCGGCGTCCGCCACCGTGTTGCGCGGGCGCGGATCGTCCTGATAGGCGGGATGCTGGGCTTGCACATGGCCGGAGAGGATGCCGGTGGCGTTGTCGATCATCAACGCAAAGGTGCCGCGTTGCGTCGAATTCGCGAACACGACGAAGAAAATGGCGAACGCGACGCCGGCGACGGTGAGCCAAGTGCGACGCCGCACTCGCCAGAGGTTGCGCCACGCCATGGTCACCAAGCTGTCGGTCGCGGCGCTTCTGCGCGCCGGCGCGGCAATGGCGGCTTCGGAAATTATTCGTCCTCCCTAAGCGCGTCCACGGGCCGCATGGAGCGCAATCTGAGCGAAGCAAAGAACGCCGCAGCGAGGGTGGCGACGCCGAGCACGGCAGGAGACAGCGACAGAGCGCGCGCATCAAGGGCCGCGTGGAGGCGTTCCGGCAGCGGGAAGTTCATGCTGCCCGTCAACTCCGCCGCCACGCCGTCCAAGGAAAAGCCGAACGCCTGCAGGTAGAGCACCGGCGCCAACACGACGCCAACGCCGATGGCGGCGCCCAACGCCCACATGGCAAAGGCTTCTAGCTGCAGCATCGCCATCACCCCCGCCGGACGCATGCCGATGGCCAGCAACATGCCGAACTCGCGGGTGCGCTCGAACACCGTCATCACCAGCGCATTGACGACGGTGAAGGTGACGAGAATCAGCAGCACGCCGAACATCAGATCGCCCATCAACGCATCAAGGCGCACGCTTTGCTCCATATCCGGCATGAGCTCCGGCCACTCCAGCGTGGCGAGCCCAACCCCAGCCAACTCCTCCCGCACCGCGGCGGCCAATGCCGGCGCCGCGGGAATGGACGCGGCGCGGAGCACCACGCGATGCACGTCGCCGCCAAGGTCAAACCCATCCTGCATGACGGCCAGTTGCATCATCACGATGGCGCGATCGACATTCGGGATGCCAGTCTCGAAGATGCCGCCGACATTGAGCGCCAACGCCGCCACGCTGCCCTCGCGCCCAGTGCCAAGCACCACCACCTCGTCGCCGACCGCGAGGTTCAGGTTGCGGGCGACGCCGGCACCCACCGCCACGTCATCGGCGGTGGCCAAGTAGTCCCCAGCGATCAAGCTCTTGGCGAAACTGGACACGCCGACCTCCAAGGCCGGCTCCACGCCAATCACCTGCGCCCCAAAACTCCGCTCTTCACCGGATTCGCTGGTCGCCGAAACCAAGGCAAACGCTTCCGCGCGGGGCGCGGCCGCCGCCACTTCCGGCAATGCGGCGAGCCGCTGCGTGAGCTCCGTGCCCCCCGGCATGGTGTTGCGGATGCGCGGATCGTCGAAGTAGCCCGGATGCTGCACTTGGACATGGCCGCTGCCGAAGCGGGACGCCAAGTCGATCATGGCGTCGTACACCCCCGCTTGGAACGACATGATGAACACGACGATGGCGATGCCGAAGGCGATGCCGCCGGCGGTGAGCCATGTGCGGCGCGGATTGCGCCACAGATTGCGCCAAGCGATGACGGCGAACAACCCGCGTCCACCCTTTTGCGTCGGGGCGGACGTGGCGGGCAGGATGGCTTCCGCCATCAACTCGCGCCGGCTTTGAGCTCGAAGACGGTGAACATTCGGTCTGGCAACTCAATGTCGAACTGCGCCGCTTCGATGATGACTTCCGTCCAATGGTCCGGTTCGTCGAGCTTCTGCATGCGCATGCGCGTCGCCACCACGCGCCCGCCGATCTCGCGGATGTCCATGGTGGTCATGCGCTTCAAGAGCGTCATCTCTTGGTCGTAGAAGCGCTGCTCCAGCATCACATAGTCATCGCGCAGCACCCACACTTCCTTGCCCCACACCACCGGCGCGTCGTCGCGCGGCACCGCATCGATGGTGTAGATCATGCGGCCTTCTTCCTCGCGCTGCTCCACGATCTCCAGCTGGTAGTGCTTCAGCAGTTTGTCGCTGCGCGACAGGTCGTTGTAGGAGAAATCCGAACCGGCCCAACTCTGCGAGCGCATGCTGTAGGGCAGGCGGATGGTGCGGTTCAACTTGGGCGTGTACGTCCACATGTTGGCGCCCTGCTTCAAGAGGGCGTTGCCGGCATCCTTCGCCGGCGCGGTGAAGCGCATCAGGGTGTCTTCGCGGCCGCGGCTCCAAGCGACGATGGAGGTGGAGCGCTCCCAGTCTGGGCGCTTCACCTGCATGGTCATCTCGGTGTGGGAGGTGTCGCCACGCGTGAGGTCCAACGCGCCGGCCACAAGGTCGTAGGCGGTGATCTCTTGCGCGACAGCGCTCGGCGCCACGAGGAGCGCCGCGGCAATGGCGACCACGGCGCGCACCTTGGGCTTGATGTGGCAACCCTTGGCGTGACGCATTCTCATTGCAGCGTTATACACCTAGCCCACGGCCATTGATAGTCAGCGCGGAGCGGGCTGGCGGGCGTGCTGCTCTTCGTCCTTTGCCTTCTGCGCCCGCGTCGCCGGCGCTGGGCGCGATCAGCGATTTTGCGCTTCGTCCGCGGCCCCAACGGGGAACTCGGCCACCCAGACATGGCCGTCCTCTGGCGTGAACTGCCCGGTTCTGACGCGGGCGATGGGATAGCTTGGGAGCGGGCGCGTCGCAACGCACTTGCCGCCGAAGGCCAAGGCGGCGAGCCCGTGGTAGTCGAAGTCCAAGTTGTCGAAGCCGTATTGCCGGCGGTCGGCCGGCAGGCTCTCCACGTCCTCCGGGAAGACGTGCAGGAAGAACCGCGCCCGCACGTCCGCCACGCCGCACGGCGACTTGAGGTAGCTCACCGCGTTGCCGCGGAGATGGTTGCCGCGGAGATGGACGTCGAAGACGGAGCGCGCCGCCAGTTGGCCGGACGCGATGGACTCGTACTCGGCCAGCCAAGGAACACGCGGTGGTGAGGCCGGGCGCTTGCGCATCGTGCAGACCTCCTGGTTCCTCTTCAGCCACTTGAGCACAGCTTCCGCCGCCCACTGATGGCCGGCGGCGTTCCAATGGCTGTCATGCGGCCACTGCGCATCCCTCCGCCCGGCGCCTTGGCGAAGCATGTGGCCGTACTGGTCGATGATGGGAATGCCGCGCGGCTCGGCGAGGGCGGTCAGGCGGCCAAACGCAAGGTCGCCTCGGGCGCGCACGGCGTGCGTGGACAGGATGGCCAACGCGGCGCCGTCGCGGTGCGCGCGCTCCTTGAACTGATCCAGCGCGAAGGCCGTGAAGTCCAGCGCGTCCTTGTGGACGGCAGGCAGATCCTCCTCTGTGGACGCGGAGAACGGTTCATTGACGCCGATTCGCGTCGTTGGCCGCCACCCATCGAGCAACGCGGCGTGGCGTGGGGAGCGCCGGCTCACCAGCTCTACCCAAGAGAGCAGATCGGGGGCGGGCTGGGGGCCGAGAACGGCGCGCCTCTTGGCATCCAGCCATTTCGCGGAGAGGGACCTGCTGGCCAGGTAATCCACGGCGCGCTCGTGCGCGGGGTGGCGCCGAGGAGGCAGCCCTGCCAGTCGGGACGGCCCGGGATGGGGCGGCCGCAGCGTGATGGCCCCGTCCGCGTCCCGCGTCGCGGAAACATGCCTAAGTCGGTGCGGATCCCTTCTCACGCGCAACCCACTCAAGATTGGCGAATTGTCCTTGAAGTCGTTGGGGACGAAGACGAGCACCACCAAGGCGGGGCGGAGATGCCGCGCGAACTCGTCGTAGTACGCCAGTTGGTTGACTTGGCCGGTGCCGCCGATGCCGAACGCCGAGGTCGTGACGTCCAGATGGGGCAGTTCTCGGGCGGCGAGCTCCTCCAGCCGAACGTGGAGCTTGTCGGCGATGGGAACCTGAAGCGCCTCCACGAAGGAATCGCCGACCACGGCGACGTGGCAGCTCGCCGCGGCCCGCTCGACGCCGATGGGTTCGCGGTCCAGAAAGCCCAAGCTGTTGGTTCGCGACTCAACCCAGAAATCAAGGTAGTTCGTAAAGCGCACCTCCACGCTGGGCGCATATGCCGGCCCAACTGTTGGAGACCAAATGAAGGGGAGGTCGGCCCACGTGAAGGGCACCCGCAGCCGCCAATACGCTTCGCCTGCCACCCCAATCAAGGCCAAGCCCGCCAAGAGAAGCAACGCGTTCCAGCCGGCCAGCCGCAGCGCCCGCCGCGCCTTGGGGGGAGGGGGGGGCACTTTGGTCTTCGATGGAAGGGCTAGAAGATGGTGTAGATCATCGGCGCGACCGCGGTGCTCTGGCCCAGCACAATCAGCCCGCCCAGCACGAGCATCATCACCACGACCGGAAACAGCCAGTACTTCTTGCGCACCCGCATGAAGACCCACAGCTCATGTAGAAAGGACACTGACCTCTTCTCGCATCGAACAACCGTGTGCTTTCCGCTGCATCATGATACTCCCGCGGCGCCAAGATCCATCTGCCGGCACAGCCGGCGCCCAAGAAGCCGGCGCCGCATGGTTGGCGCCGCTGCCCTGCCCTCGCGTACCCTGACACGCTGCACCCCTTAAGCGGCAAGCGAGCGCCATGGCCACCGACACGTTCTACACAGACCACTGGAAACACATCGAGGACGACCGCATCGCGCGCTACGAGCAAATGTTCCAATGGCGCGAAGGCAACGCAGCGCTCCTAGAGCCGGCGGCCTTGGCGGCGGGGCTCTCCGTGCTGGACTTCGGTTCCGGCCCCGGCTTCATGGCCCTCGCCATCGCGGACATCGTGGGCACAAGCGGCCAAGTGCATGGCGTGGACATCAACGCGCGCTTCGTGGCGGACGCCACCCGCCGCGCCGCCGGCCGCCCCAACGTGGCCTTCCATCATGTCGAGGGCGCCGCGGTCCCCCTGCCAGACGGCGCGGTGGACCGGGCCATCTGCAAGAACGTGCTCGAGTACGTGCCGGATGTGGATGCGACGGTCGCGGAGATCAAGCGCGTGTTGGCGCCGGGCGGCCGCATCCACATCATCGACAGCGATTGGGGCTTCGTCGTGGTGGAGCCGTGGGGCAAGGCGGGGGTGGAACGCTTCTTCACCGCGGCCGCCGGGGCGTTCAAGGAACCCAACATCGGCCGCAAGGCGCCGGGGCTGCTGGCGCGGCACGGCTTCCGAGACGTCGAGGCGCGTGTGCTCGCCTTCGCCGACCGGGACGGGCGGGCGCTGCCAGTGCTGCGCAACATGCAAAGCTACGTTGCGGCGGGTGGCCGCATGGCCGCGGCCGAGGCGGACGCTCTGCTCGACGCGGCGGAGCGCGGCGTCGCCACCAGCGAGTACCTGTTCGTGCTGCCGCAGTTCTTGGTGAGCGCCAACAAGGGCTGAGGCGCCAACTTAGACCGGCCCGCTGCACCTGGCGGCGGCGACGGCGGCCGCGGCGCGTTGGCGTCTCGGCTTGATGGGAGGAGTTTGGACACATGGATTCAAGGCTTGAAGCCAATCGCCGCAATTGGAACGAGCGCACGCCGGTGCATGCCGCTTCGACGTTCTACGACGTCCCCAGCTTCAAGGCCGGGCGCATCACTTTGCACGACATCGAGCGCCGCGAAGTGGGCGACGTGGCCGGCAAGTCCCTCCTGCACATGCAGTGTCACTTCGGCATGGACACGATGTCTTGGACGCGGCTTGGCGCCGAGGCCGTCGGCGTGGACTTCTCCAGCGAAGCCATCGCGCTGGCGCGGGCCTTGAGCGGCGAACTGGAGCTGCCGACGCGGTTCGTGGAGTGCAACGTCTACGACCTGCCGGGGGTGCTCGACGAACAGTTTGATGTCGTCTACACAGCGATGGGCGTGCTCTGCTGGCTGCCGGACTTGACGGCTTGGGCAAACGTCATCGCCCGGTTCGTCAAGCCGGGCGGCCTGTTCTACCTGTTCGACTCGCACCCGCTGTTGATGGTGTTCGAACCCCAAGGCGGTGCCGAAGGCGAGCCAGGCATCAAGGACCTGCGCGTCACCTACCCCTATTTTCCGAATGTCGAAGGCATCCGCTTCGAGGGCGGCGAGCCGTCCTACGCCGGCAGCCAACCCATCGCGGCCGAATCCTACGAGTGGTGCCACAGCGTGGCCGAAGTGATCGCCGCAGTGCAAAACGCGGGGCTCGTGCTGGAGTTCTTCCACGAGTTTCCGGTGAACTGCTACCAAGCGTTCCCAGGGATGCGCCAAGGCGCGGACGGCTGGTGGCGCTTTCCGCACCCCCAGAGCCTGCTGCCGCAGACGTTTTCGCTGCGGGCGCGCAAACCCGCCTCGGGGGAGTAGCAGACGCTCCGCCAGCAACGCCTGCGCTGGCAAGGGGCGACGGCGGCGCGATATGCTACCCGCAACCTAATCAGATGAAGGGGGTGACGCCCATGGCTGCCCAGAGCGAGCCGCCACGCCACCGCAACGACGGCTACGGCGGTGTCACCAAGCCGGGCGACGCGGCTGAGCGGCCGGCGACGCCGGCCGCCACGGTCGTGCTCCTGCGCGACGCGGCGATGCCGGAAGTGCTGATGCTGCGCAAGAATTCACGCATCGCCTTCGGCGGCATGTGGGTGTTCCCAGGCGGGCGCATCGATGCCGAGGACGGCGCCGACGGTGCGACGCCAGAGGCCGCGGCGCGCAATGCCGCGGCGCGGGAAACCCACGAGGAAGCGGGCATCGCCGCCGCCCCGGACGATTTCGTGTGGTTCGCCCATTGGACGCCGCCGCCAGACACCCCCAAGCGCTTTGCCACTTGGTTCTTCGCGGCGCGCGCCGCAGACCATGACGTGTCCATCGATGGCGGGGAAATCGAAGACCATCAGTGGATCACCCCGGCGGCGGCCCTTGAGCGCCACGCCGCCGGCGACATCGACCTCGTGCCCCCCACCTGGGTGACGCTGCATCAACTCGCCGCGCACGACACGGTGGAAGCGGCCCTCGCGCACTTCAGCGCCATCCCGGCGCGGGTTTATGAGACGCACATCGGCCAACGCGCCGACGGCACGCGGGTGGCAATGTGGGAGGGCGACGCCGGCTACGTCGATTGCGACGCGAACGCCGTCGGGGAGCGCCATCGCCTGGTGATGACGCAAGGCGGGTTCACGTTCGAGAACACGGTGGACACGGCGTGACCTGAGCGAAACGCTGCGCCGCCCACTGCCAGCCCCCCTCAAACCAGTTCGGCCACCCCCACACTTTGGGGAATTACCCCATCGTGCGCGGCAGCCACATCACGATGGCCGGAAACGCGAGCAGCACCGCCACGGTCAACACGTCGGCGACGAAGAACGGGCCGATGCCGCGAAACACGTCTTGCAGCGGAATGGCGAGCGAGCCGCCGGCCTCATCGCTGAGTTCCCGCGACACGCCGGCGACGACGAAGCAGTTGAGGCCAATGGGCGGCGTGATGAGGCAGATTTCCGCCATCTTCACCACGATGACGCCGAACCAGATCGGGTCATAACCCAACGCGACCACAGCCGGATAGACCACCGGCAAGGTCAACACCAGCATGCCGATGGCATCCATGAACATGCCGAGCACGGCGTAGGCCAGCAGGATGCAAACCATGATGGCGATGGGGGGCAAATCCAACGTGACCACCCAATCCGCGAACGTGGCCGGCAAGCCGGCGAAGCCCAAGAAGCGCACAAACAAGAAAACGCCCCACACCAGCGTGAAGATCATCACCGTGAGGCGCGCCGTTTCCATCAGCGCGTCGCGCAGCCGCCCGGCCATCATGCGCATCGAACGGCGGCGGTACGCCTGCCAGACGTACATGGCGAAGACGACCATCGCCCCCAACGCGCCGGCCTCCGTGGGCGTCGCCAAGCCCGAATAGAGGGCGCCGAAGATGATGACCACCACCAGCACGATGGGCACCGCCCCCGGCAGGCTCGCAAAGCGCTCCCGCCAAGTGAAGCCGCCGATGCGCCGCCCCAACTCCGGCTTCCACGCGCACAGGCCGACGATGAGCGCCGTGTAGATCAACACGGACACCAAACCGGGAACGAGGCCTGCCAACAACAGCTTGCCGACGGATTCCTCAACGATGATGGCGTAGATCACCAGAATGGCCGACGGCGGAATGAGGGAGGCCAGCGTGCCGCCGGCGGCGATGACGCCGGCCGTGAGCCGCTTGCCATAGCCGTTCCTCAACATGTCGGGAATGGCGACGCGGGAGAACACCGCGGCCGTGGCCGTGGAAGCGCCGGAGACTGCCGCGAACCCCGCGCTGGCGAACACCGTCGCCACCGCCAAGCCGCCGGGCGCCCAGCCCACCCAACGCCGCGCCGCCTCGAAGAGCCGCGCCGTCAGCCCGGCATGAAAGGCGAGGAAGCCGATGAGGATGAAGAGCGGCAGCACCGAGAGCGGGTACGTCACCGTCTTGGAATGTGGGATGGTGCCGGCGATGGCGCCCGCCACATCCCACCCCTTGATGACCAGCAGCCCCAAGAAGCCGGTGAGCGCTGCCGCCACATAGACGCGCACCCCCGCCACCACCAGCGCAACCAGCAGCAGGATGCCGCCGATGCCGATCCAGGTGTCGTCGACGCCGAACATCACGCTGGCGGGGGCGTGTGTTGTTCGGCGAGTTGGATTTCCTCCGCCGCCTGCACCGCTGCATCCCGCGCCGACGGCGCTGCCACCGGCGTGAGCGCCGGGTTCACCGCCAGGCGCAGATAGGCCGCGAGCTGCACGATGAGCCGCGCCAGCAGCACGGCCAGCGCCGCCGGCACCACCAACTTCGCCGGCCAGGTGGCGAGTTCGATGTCGATGGTGCTGTCACCGAACGCGAAGGCGCGTTGGAAGTGCTGATAGGAGTATGGAATCAGCACCCCGACGATGAACGCCGCCAAGGCGGTGCCGAACGCCTCCACGCACCAGCGCCAGCGCCCCGCCAAGCGCCCCACAAGGAGTTCCATACGCACATGCCCGCCCATGCGCTGCACGAAGGCGATGGAGAGCACGGCGAAGCCCACCATGGACGTTTCCACGATGTCGATGTAGCCAAAGAGCGGCGCTTGGAAGACCGCACGCAGGACGATCTGCACCACGCCCAACAGCATCAGCGCGAAGATCAAGATGCCGGCGCACAGGTTGAGGCCGTTCTCCACCGCCGCCAACGCCAAGTCCGCCCGCTGGATGCCCCGGCCCAGTGCGTCGCGGATGTCGTCGCGCGGGTTCACTGGCCGGCCGCTGCGCCGGCCGCGGCCGGCGGATATGTCTTGCCCACCGCGGCATAGATCGTCTCGACCAAGCCGCGGGCATCGAAGCGGTGCTGGTTGTCCTCAATCCATGCATCGATGACGGGGCGCCCGGCCAACGCACGAAAGCGCGCCAACTCCTCATCCGAGTAGCGCACCTCGACGAGCGTGCGCTTCAGCATCGGCAAGTTCTCCTTGTCCACGTCCACATAGGCCTGCATCTGGCCTTGGAGCAAGCCGGCCCGGATGTCCTGCAAGAGGACTTTGTACTGCGGCGGCAGGGCCTCGTAGGCATCGATGTTGAACACCAGCGGGCACTCGGACGTGCCGGGCGACAGGTTGCCGGTGAACCAATCCGACACCTCATGGATGCGGTAGGAGATGTGGGAATAAGTGAACGGAAACGCCGCCGCATCCATGGTGCCTTGCTGCACGCCCGTGTAAACCTCCGTCGCCGCCGAGCTAGTGGGCGTGGCGCCCACGCGCCGCATGGCTTGGCCGAGGCCGCCGCCGGCGCGCACCGACAGCCCGCGCCAATCCTCAAGCCGCGTCGGCGGCGCACCGCGGCCCAGGATCTCGTACTGCGGCATCATCGCGGACGCATACGGCATGGCGTTCCAGCGCTTGAGCTCCTCGCGCACCGCGGCATGGGCGAGCACCGCTTCGCGCACACGCAAGCTGTCCGCGGCGTTGCGCATCGGCAGGAACGGCATCGTCAGCACCATCAGCGCCGGGTTCTTGCGCGGATGGTAGAAGTTGCAGATGAGCGCCGCCTCGAACGCGCCGATGGCGATGCCATCGAGGTTCTCCCGCGCCTTGGAGATGGCCTCTCCGTAGTGCAGCACGACGCGCCAGCTGCCACCGGTCTTGGCTTGCGCCGCTGCCGCCAACAGCTCCGCGATGGCCGTGCCGGCGCGGGGCTTGCCCCACAGGGAAACATCCCAACGGAGCTTCGGGCCGACAACCTCGGCAGCGGGGGCGTGGGGCGCAGCCAACAACATGGCCACAACGCCCAGCACGAGGGCGCGGGCCCTTCGACCAAGCCGAGCGTTCGCCGCGGCGACGCTGTCCCAAGACCCGCTCAAGTGCCCGGTTGGGAGTGCAGCGCCCCCAAGTGGTGCTGGGCGAGGAAGCTGAACACGCGCTGCGCGTGGCGCGGCGTCGCCAGATCCGCCTTGGCGAAACGCGCGGCCGGCGCGTCAATGGGGCGCGGCGCATTGACCTCAAGATGCGCTTGCGCGACGCGCTCCATGGTCACGAACCACGCCACCGCCTCGCGCACCGTGGCGCCCACCGTGAGCAGCCCGTGGTTACGCAGCACGATGCCGCGGCGCCGGCCAAGGGCTTGGGCGATGCGCCCGCCGCAGGCGACGCTCTGCACCTGCACTTCATCGTCGTCAAACACGGCGCAGTCCTCAAAGAAGATGCAAGATTCCTGCGTGATCGGCTCGATGCCACGCGCCTGGGCGGAAAACGGCGTGCCATGCGGCGTGTGCGTGTGCGCGGCGCTCACGATGTCCCGCCGCGCGGCGAGGATGGGCCAGTGGATGAAGTATGCCGGCGGGTTGGCGCCGCGCGACCCCGCTAGCGGCGCACCATCAGGGCCGACCAACACCAAGTCCTCCACGCTGGCGTGGGGGAAGGGCGTGTCGTCCGCCAGCACCCAGAAACAGTCCTCGCGCTCCGGGTCCCTAGCGCTGATGTGGCCGTCGCCCATGTCGCCCCAACCTAGCGCCGCGAAGATGCGATAGCCGAGCACCAAGTCGCGCTGGCGCGCGGCGCGCGCTTGCTCAAGCGCTGACCCCATGGCTCTCCCTCCCCTTGCGCGTTCCGTGGCGTGGCGTTGGCGAGCGTCCAACCCCGGCCACGCCCGCCAAGCCGCTCGCTGCGTATGTTATCGCTCCCGCGCCGGCGCGAACGGCTTGGGCGCCGCTTGCGCGAGCCCTCTGCCGCAGCGCCCGCTCAAATCGCCCGCCGCCGGGCGATGCGCTATGCTCCGCACCTGCCTTGCGACCTCGGGGCCGAAAACTGGCTCCGGGCCGCTCAAAACGCATCAAGGAGCAAGCCATGGGCCACCAAACCATCATCTCCGGCGGCACCGTCGTGGACGGCAGCGGCGCCGCCACGAAACGCGCCGATGTCGCCATCGACGACGGGCGCATCAGCCGCGTCGGCGATCTCGCCGGCGAAGCCGCCGGGCAAACCATCGACGCCGGCGGCAAGCTGGTCACGCCCGGCTTCATCGACCTGCACACTCACCTCGACGCGCAGATAGGCTGGGAGCCGGAAATGCGCCCCAGTTCCTACCACGGCGTCACCACCGCGCTGATCGGCAACTGCGGCGTCACCTTCGCGCCCTGCGCCGAGAGCAATCGGCGCTATCTGGCCAAGCTCATGGAGGCGGTGGAGAACATCGCCGCAGACGCCATCATGGATGGCCTGCCGTGGAACTGGACCAGCTTCGGCGAGTATTTGGACAGCGTGCAGGCGCTGCGGCCGGCGCTGAACGTGGTGGGGCTGGTGGGCCACTCCGCCATCCGCTTCGAGGCGATGGGCGACAAGAGCTGCGACGAAGGCGTGCAGGCGGACGCCAAAGAGCTCGCACACATCGTCGAGTTGGTGAAGGAATCCATCGGCGGCGGCGCTGTCGGCTTCTCGACATCCCGCTTCCTCGGCCATCGCGTGCCGGACGGCCGGCTCACCCCAGGCACCTGGGCCAATCCCCGCGAGACCGAGGCCATCCAACAGGCCGTAGTGGATGCCGGCGGCCGCGGCGGCCTCTACCAAGTGGCGCCGGACATGCGCACCCGCCGCCAGATCGAACGCGACATGTTCGAGCGCGGCGCGGAACTCGGCTGCCAAGTGCTGTTTTCCGGCGGCGCCGGCGGCAACGGCGATGGCGGCGTGTCCAACTGGCAAGACTTCCTCGCCCGCAATAACGAGGCAGGGCGGCGCATCACATCCATCTGCCACACGCGGCCAAGCGGCTCCTTCTTCGGCCTGGCGCAGCAGGCGTTCCTGAGCACGCCCGGCTGGAAGGAACTGATGCAACTGCCCAACATTGCGGAGCGCGCCGCCGCGCTCAAGGATCCGGCCACGCGCAAGCGGCTCATCGACGAGGCGAAGGAGGCCGGCGGCTTCAAGCAGACGGCGAACATCCTGCACCCGATGGGCACCGGCGAGTTCCCAGACTTCGATTTGGAGAACAAGAACAACTTGCAGCAACTCGCCGACGCTGCCGGCAAGGACCCGGTGGAGGTGTATGTGGACCGCCTCATCGCCTCGGACGGCAAGGAACTCTGGAACTTGTGGGCCTTCGGCGGCTCGCTTGAGAACCAGTGGGCCTATATGCGCATGCCGCATGTGGTGCCGATGCTCGGCGACGCCGGCGCACATGTCGGCCAGTTCACCGATGCGGATTCGCCCACGTTCCTGCTCGGCGAACTCACCCGCGACCGCGGCGTGTACACCCTGCCCGAAGCAGTGCATCGCATCACCGGCAAGTCTGCGCAGGTGCTCGGGCTCAAGGAACGCGGCGAAATCCGCGAGGGCTGGCACGCAGACCTCAACGTCATCGACTACGACGCGCTGCGCTCCTGCCACCCCGAGTACGTCAACGACTTCCCGCACAACGGCGGGCGTCTGGTGGTGAAGAGCAAGGGCTACGACGCAACGCTGGTGGCCGGCCAAGTGGTGATAAAGGACGGCGAGTACACCGGCAATCGGCCCGGCGAGGTGATCCGCGAGTTCATCCGCGGCTAGAGCGCGGCCGGCGCCCCGAACGCGCCCACGAAGGCGCTGATCGCCGGCCAGATCGGCGGCGTGGTCAGCGGCACGCCGTGTGCGCCGTTGAACTCCACCACCTGCGTCGTTGGCGGCAGCAGGGCGACCAAGGCGCGGGATTCGGCGGTGGGCACCACCCGGTCTGCCACGGCGTAGACAACGAGGGTGCGGGGCGGCAGGTCCGGCACGGCCGCGGCGGCGTCGATGTTGTGGCGCAACAGCCAGCGCACCGGAATGTACGGGAACCGGCTTTGCGCGATGCGTTCGATGCTGCGGTAGGGACTGACCAGGATGAGGCCATCCACGCCCGTGGCCTGCGCCGCCAGCGCAGCGATGCCGCTGCCCAGGCTGCGTCCAATCAGCACCGTCTTGCGCCCGGCGCCAAAGCGTTCGCGCAAGTCTTCAACCACCGCCGCCGCGTCGGCCACCAAGTGCGCCGCGCTCGGCAGGCCGGAGCTCGCGCCATAGCCGCGGTAGTTGACGAGGGCCGTGACCGCATCGAGACCAGCGAAGGTCGCCACGGTTTCCGAGAGTTCTTCGGCGTTGCCGCCGAAGTAGATGACGAGGGGCCCAGCCGCGTCTGGATTCGTCACCCAGCCCCGCAGGATGGCATCCGGGCGCTCCACTGCCACCGGCGCCACCCCCGGCGCCGAGGGCGTCGCCTGCAAGGGTCGGGGAAAGAAGATCATCCGCCCTTGCAGCAGAAAGAGCGCGAGGCAGATGGCGGCGTAGCCGACTGCCAAGATGCCGGCGAGGCGCAGCGCGAGTTCCATGCCGATTCATTCCGGGGCAGCTACTTGCCGATGCAACCCATCTCGACGCTGCGAGCGCTGCCGTCGAAGCGGAAGTCGGCACCCGCTGCCGAAACGAGCATACCTAAGCCAACGTTGGCGAGCCTACCACGGCGGACGCAAAGGCCGCGGCCAGCGCGGCAGCCGTAGCGGACTGCCCCGCGTTTCAGTACGCTTTCCGCCATTGCCCCTTGGGGCGGGCGTGGGCCGCGCCATGGTGCTCCTGATCGACAACTACGATTCCTTCACCTACAACGTCGCCCAGTACTTGGGCGAGTTGGGTGCAGACGTGACAGTGCGCCGCAACGACGAAATCACCCTCGCGGACATTGAACGCATGGCGCCGGAGCGCATCGTCATCTCGCCCGGCCCCTGCACGCCGAACGAGGCCGGCATTTCCCTTGAGGTGGTGCGCCGTTTCGGGTCGGTGCTGCCAATCCTCGGCATCTGCTTGGGGCATCAGAGCGTCGGCCAAGCGTACGGCGGCGACGTCGTGCGCGCGCGGGAGGTGATGCACGGCAAGCTCTCCCCAATCCATCACGGCGGCGCCGGCGTCTTCCAAGGGCTGCCAGACGGCTTCGAGGCGACGCGCTACCACTCGCTGGTGCTGGCGCGGGACACCCTGCCCGATTGCTTGGCCGTCACTGCGTGGACGCGCCTGCCGGACGGCGCCGAGGATGAAGTGATGGGCGTGAAGCATCGCGAGCACCCGGTCGAGGGCGTGCAGTTCCATCCAGAATCCATCATGACGAACACGGGGCGCCAACTGCTGCGCAACTTCTTGACGGCCACGGCGACGGCGTGAACGCCGCCAGCAACCCGATGCCATCTCCCATCAACGCGGCCTTGGAACGCCTGATCGCAGGAAGCGGCTTGAGCCGCGCCGAGACGCGAGCGGTGTTCGACGCGATCATGGCCGGCGATGCCACCCCCGCGCAAATCGGCGCCGTGTTGATGGGGCTGCGGATGCACGGCGAATCCGCCGAGGAGATCGCCGGCGCCGCGGAAGCGATGCGCGCCCTGTCCACAAAGGTGGCGGTGGACGCGCCCAACTTGGTGGACACCTGCGGCACCGGCGGCAGCGGCGCGGCGAAGCTCTTCAACGTGTCCACCGCGGCGGCGTTCGTGGCCGCCGGCGCCGGGGCGCACGTCGCCAAGCACGGCAACCGCGGCGTCACCAGCCAAAGTGGCAGCGCCGACGCGCTGGAAGCGCTGGGCGTCAGCTTGAATCTCACGCCGGCGCAAATTGCCCGTTGCATCGAGCAGGCCGGCATCGGCTTCATGTTCGCGCCAACGCATCACAGCGCCATGCGCCACGCAGCACCCGTGCGCCGCGAGCTCGGCGTGCGCACTGTCTTCAACCTGCTCGGCCCCTTGACGAACCCAGCCGGCGCCAAACGCCAGCTCATCGGCGTTTTCTCGCCAGAATGGCAGCGCACGGTGGCGGAGGTGGCAGGGCTGCTGGGGGCAGAGCGCGCCTTAGTGGTGCATGCCGACGGCTTGGATGAGTTGTCCATCGCCGCGCCTTCCCACATCGTGGAACTCGATGCCGGCGCCGTGCGCGAGTACGACGTGGCACCGGAGGACTTTGGCCTGTCCCGCCACCCGGTGGACGCCCTGCGGGCCGCGTCGCCCGCGGCGAGCGCCGCGCTCATTCGACAATCCCTTGCCAGCGAGGCGGGGGCCGCGGCCGAATTGGTGGCGCTGAACGCCGGCGCGGCCATCTATGCCGCCGGCATCGTGCTGAACTTGGCCGACGGCGTGGCGATGGCGCAAGACGTCATCGCCACCGGGCAAGCCCGGGAACGGCTCGCGGAGCTGGTTCGGCTCTCGAACCTCATGGCGCAAGCCTGATGGCGCCAGCATGAACATCCTGAGCGAGATTTTGGCGCACAAGGCGGCCGAGGTGGCTGAGCGACAGCAGCGACGGCCCTTGGCCACGGTGCGCGCCGCCGCGGAATCGGCGGATGCCTGCCGAGGCTTCGCCGCGGCCCTAGAGCGCCGGACGCCGGCGGTGATCGCGGAGGTGAAGAAGGCTTCCCCCAGCAAAGGCGTCATCCGCGAGCGCTTCGAGCCGGCCGCGATCGCCCGCGCCTATGAAGCCGCCGGCGCCGCGTGCCTATCGGTGCTCACCGACGAGCGCTACTTCTTGGGCGGCGACGACCATCTCTGCCAAGCGCGACGGGCCACGTCGCTACCGACCTTGCGCAAAGATTTCGTCGTCCACGAGTACCAGCTCTTCGAGGCGCGCGCACTCGGCGCGGATTGTGTGCTGCTGATCGCCGCCGCGCTGGAAACCGAGCAGATCGCCGCGTTCGGCGCGCTCGCGGCGGAACTCGGCATGGACGCCTTGGTGGAAGTGCATGACCGGCGCGAACTGGAAGCCGCGCTGCCGGCGGCACCCACGCTGATTGGCATCAACAACCGCAACCTGAGCACCTTCGAGACATCGCTGGACACCACCCTCAAACTCTTAGCCGCCATTCCAGACGGGGCGCAGGTGGTGACCGAAAGCGGCATCCGCTCGCCTGCGGACGCGCACCGCTTGCGTGAAGCCGGCGTCAACGCCTTCCTCGTCGGCGAGGCGTTCATGCGCGAGGCAGACCCGGGCGCGGCGCTCACGGCGCTGTTCGGCACGCCGCAAACAAGGGAGTGCGCCGCGTGAGCGCCTACCTCATCGTTGATGTGCATGTGCAGGACGCCGATGCCTACGCCGAATATGTGCGCCGCACCCCACCGCTCATCGCCCGGCACGGCGGCAGGTACCTCGTGCGCGGCGGCACCCATGAGACGTTGGAGGGCGCTTGGCAGCCAGCTCGCCTCGTGGTGCTTGAGTTTCCGAGCGCGGCTGCCGCCCGCGCGTTTCTGGACGACCCAGATTACGCGCCGGTGAAGGCCATTCGCCACCGCGTTGCCAAGACCGACCTCACCTTGGTGGAGGGTGCGCCGACGACTCCCGCGGCACCGGTTGGGGAAGAAGACGCCCCCAACGCCGGGCACCGCCCGCCCCCGTTGGCGGGGCTGCGCCACGTCGCCCTGTTCGCCGCCCGCTTCGAGGCCACCGAACGGTTCTACACGGAACTCATGGGCATGGCCGTGGAGTGGCGCCCAGATGCGGACAACTGCTACTTGACGTCCGGCTGCGACAACTTGGCGCTGCACCGTGCCGCCAGCGGCCCGGCCAAGGCTGGCCAGCGCCTCGACCACATCGGCTTCATCGCGCACCGCCCAGAGGATGTGGATGGTTGGCACGCCTTCTTGGTGGCAGCGCAAGTACCCATCCTGACGCAACCCAAGACGCATCGGGACGGCGCCCGCAGCTTCTACTGCCAAGACCCAGAGGGCACGACGGTGCAGGTGATCTACCATCCGCCGTTGAGCGATAGCTAGCGCCGCCCAAGCCCTTGGATGCAAGCGCTTTCATGGGGGTGGCCCGGCGCGCGCCGCGGCCAAGCGGCACGCGCCCAGCTAGATCCGATAGGTGGTTTCCGTCATCGCTCGGGAGATCAGCGTCATGGCTTGCCGCGCCAAGGGCGGGAACTCCACCCCGCCGCCCTTCAAGGCATTGACACCGTGGCGGCTCTCGTCTTCGCGCATGGCCTCCAAGATGGCGCGGCTGCGCGCGTCCGCCTCCGGCAGCGACTGCAAGTGGCGGTCTAGATGCTCCGTCACTTGATCTTCCGTCGCCGCGACGAAGCCGAGGCTCACCCGGTCTCCCAATGCGCCGGCGGCGACCCCCACCGCCATCGAGGCGCCATAGAAGAGCGGCGCCAAGAGGCTCGGCCGGCCGCCCAGTTCGTCGATGCGCTCGCGGCACCAAGCCAAGTGATCCGCCTCCTCGGCGGCGGCTTCGCGCAACGCCTCGCGCACCTCCGGTTTGCCGGCGGTGAGCGCCTGCCCTTCATAGAGCGCTTGGGCGCACACCTCACCCACATGGTTCACGCGCATCAGCGCGGCGGCGTGGCGACGCTCGGCATCCGTGAGCTCGCCTTCCTCTGCCGGTGGCGCTTCGCGTTCCGCCGGCGTCACGCCGGTGACAGCGCGCAGCCCTCGGTCGAAGACGCCGATCATCTCATCCATCCAACTCATCCAAGACCCCCTAGCTGCCGCCCACCGAGCAGATGCATGTGCAAGTGATACACCGTTTGGCCGCCTTGCGGGTTGCAGTTCACGATGAGCCGATAGCCCGGTTCGGCAATGCCGCGTTCCTCCGCCAAGGCCTGCGCCCGCAACGCCAAGCGCCCGACGATGTGGGCGTGGCCGTCGTCGAGTTCGTTGGCGCTGGCGATGTGCGCCTTGGGAATGATGAGGATGTGTACGGGCGCCTGCGGCGCGATGTCGTTGAAGGCGATGACGACGTCGTCCTCGAAGACGACATCCGCGGGGATGTCGTGCGCGGCGATCTTGCAAAATAGGCAGTCTGTCATGCCGGCACGCCTGAACGACTGAGCGAGAGCATACATGATTGAACCCGTCCGCCACGCCCACAGCGCCCTGCCCGCAGCAGCGGCACCGCCCCTCCGGCGCTCCCACCCATGACGGCGCAAATCCCCCGCGCGGCCCTCGCCCGCATCGCCTTGGCGCATCAAGGGCTATTGGGCAAGCGGCGCATCGGCACGGGGCGCGATGGCGCTCTGCAGGCCCTCGAGCGGCTCGGCTATGTGCAGATCGACACGATTTCCGTGGTGGCCAGGGCCCACCACCACACGTTTTGGAGCCGTGCTGGCAGCTATCGGGACGACTTTCCCAGCCAACTCGTCGCGCGCGGCGAGGCGTTTGAGTACTGGCACCACGCCGCCGCCTTCCTGCCCATGCGGGACTATCGCTTCGCCCTGCCGGCGATGCGCGCGTACGCGCGCGGCGAGAACACCGAACATGGTTCGCCGCGCTGCCGCGACAAGCCGCTGATGCGCCGGGTGCTGGACCGCGTACGCACCGAGGGGCCGCTGATGGCGCGCGACTTCGAAGAGAGCCACCGCCGCGGCGCGAGTTGGTGGGATTGGAAGCCGGCCAAACGGGCGCTGGAGCAGCTCTTCATGCAGGGCGACCTCATGTGCGTTGGGCGCGATGGCTTCCAAAAACGCTATGACCTCGCCGAGCGGGTGCTGCCATCGCACGTCGCCACCGCCTGCCCCTCCCTGCGCGAGCAGGCCGAGCACTTGATCGACACCACCCTCGCCGCCCACGGAGTGGCCGCCGCCCGCGCCTTCACCTACGGCCGCCACCACAGCGCTCCCTTGCGCGCGACGGTGAAGGACGTGCTCGGCGAGCGGCTGCAAGCCGGTGCGCTGGCGACGGAGCAGGGACCCGACGGCAGCCTCTACCACGCTGCGCCGGCCACGCTAGCATTGCGGCCGCCGAAGCCGGCGGTGGCCGCACGCATCCTGTCGCCCTTCGACAACAGCGTCATTCAGCGCGATCGGGCGCTGGCCCTCTTCAACTTGGATTTCCGCATCGAGTGCTATGTGCCCGAACCGAAGCGCCAGTGGGGGTACTACTGCCTGCCGGTGCTGTTTCGGGACGGCTTCGTCGGGCTGATGGACTGCAAGGCGCACCGGGAGGCGGGTTTGTTCGAGATCAAGCGCCTGCACCTCGACGACGGCCTGCCGGACGCCTTCGATGCGGCCTTCAACGCCGCCGTGTGGGAGTACGCGCGCTATCTCGGCTGCGATGACGTGCAACTCGCCCGCGTCAGCCCAAGCCACCTAACGGAGCGGATGCGGCGCTGCCTCGCCGACGCGCCTTGAGCTAAGCGGCGCGGCGGCGGGCGCGGCGCTCAAGCCACTTCCCGCGCCGGCGCCAAGCTGCTCTGGATGCAGAGCCGGCCATCGCGCCGATACACGGCCAGCGCATCCAAGAACTCCACGTCGCCATGTGCCGGCGGCTGGCCAAGGAGCTGATCGCGCACCAAATGCACGGTGAGGTCGTGAGAGACGCAGAGGTCGATTTGCTTCGCGGCGGCATCGCCATCCACCTTGGAAGCGCAAATGTCGAACACCAGCCGCGCGGCGATGTCCGCCGGGATCACCGTGTCCACGGGCAGTTCCCCCGCCACCCAACGATCCACAAAGCCGCCCAAGCCGGCGGCGTCGCCCAAGGCGCGAAACATCTTCATCTGATCCAGCACGTAGAAGACGCCCAAGCCCTCGACGGGCCGCACGCGCGTCGTGGCGCCGCCCTTCGAGGCGTGGCCGAGCAGCGCGAGCTGCGCCGTCTCCAAGCAGCGTTCCGGCGGCGAGGCATAGCCGCGCAAGGTGTATTCCTTCGGCAGGCATTCGCCGAAGCGGCGCGCCAAGCCCCGCCCCTCGTCCGTGAGGGGATTCACCAAGTCGTGAACGTTGGGGTTGAACTCGCGCGCAGAGTGCCGCATCAAGACGGCCATGCGATCCACGCCGCTCGCGGCGACCGCGCGAACCAACTCAATGGTGGCATCGCCGTACATTCGGCTTTAGTATGCCACGCCATTCACGGGGCAAAGCGGCCCGCGGGTCCGCACAGTGCGGCGGCGCGGTGCCATGCGCGAACCGCTTGGCGGCTTGGGCCGACGCGCCTTAGCTGGTTTGACAAGGCCGATTCCCAAGCGCCGCCAACGCCCGCAGCGCTTCGCTCGCCCTCAACTTCGGGCTCATTGCTTCACAAGAGGAGACATGCCAAATGGGACGTTTGGACGACAAAACCGCCGTGGTCACCGGCGCCGGCCGCGGCATCGGGCGCGAGATCGCGCTCACGCTGGCCGCAGAGGGCGCGAGCGTGGTGGTGAATGACCTCGGCGGCGCAACGGACGGCACCGGCGGCAGCACCATCGCCGAGGAGGTGGCCCAGGAAATCCGCGCCGCTGGCGGCAAGGCCGCCGCCAACACGGAATCCGTGGCGACGGTGGATGGCGGGGCTTCGCTCTTGCAGACCGCCATCGACAACTTCGGTGGCATGGACATCCTCGTCAACAACGCCGGCATCCTGCGCGACAAATCCATCTTCAACATGGAAGAATCAGATTGGGACGCGGTGATCGCGGTCCATCTCAAAGGCCACTATTGCTGCTCGCGGCCGTTCGCCAAGTACATCCGCGAGAGCGGGCGGCGCGGCACCCGCATCATCAACTTCTCCAGCGTCTCGGGCCTATTTGGCAACTTCGGCCAAGCCAACTACGGTGCCGCCAAGGCTGGCATCGCCGGCTTCTCGCGGGTGCTCGCCATCGAGCTCGCCAAGTACGGCTGCACCGTGAACACCATCTCCCCCGGCGCGCTGACGCGGATGACCATTCCATTGCGCGAAGCGCGGGGCGAGGACACCTCCGATGCGGACATGGCCTCCGGCGGCCCGCAACACATCGCGCCGGTGGTGGCGTGGCTCTGCACCGAAGAGGCGGCGGGCATTTCGAGCCAGATCATCCACTGCGCGAGCGGGCTGGTGGGCATCATGCAACAGCCAGCCATCATCAAGAGCTTCGAGAAGCCGAACAACGGCGTTTGGACCTTGGACGAGTTGGACGGCTACATGCCCCAACTCATCGAGACAAAGCAGGCGAACGACGCGGCAGCGAAAGCCGGCGGCGCGGCGGCGGCCGTCGGCTGAGCTTTGGCGGGGCAGCCGGCTTAAGTTCCGCGACGGCGCCGTCGCGCGGCGGGCCATCGCGGCTGGCGTCGGGTAGCCCACGGGGCGGGCTGGCGGCCGTGGCTCCACGGCTTGGGGCGGTGCCAACGCCGGCAGACGCCGCTACGCCGCGCCGAGCTTGGCGATGAACTTCTCGCGGATGCCGCCAAAGCGGCCGTTGGACATGATGACGACATGGCACGGGCGTCGCCGCGGGCGCGTGAAGCGGCTGACGATGCGGTCCACGTTGTCCACCACGGTGGCCGGCACCACGCTGCGGCGCACCACTTCCATCAGGTCCCACTGTAGATTTGGCCCGCGGAACCAAATGGCCTCGTTCGCCGCCGCGCAGCATGTCGCCAAGTCAGCCCGCAGGGCGCCGAGAGACATGGTGTGCGTGCGCGGCTCCACCACGGCGATGATCTGCTCGTTGCCTACGCGACTGCGCAATCCTTCCAACGTGTGGCGGATGGCTGTTGGATGGTGGGCGAAGTCGTCATACACCGTCACCGTGTCGCGCTGCGCGATGAGTTCCATGCGCCGCTTCACGCCCTGAAACGCCGACAGCGCCTCCACCGCGGCGGCGGCCGGCACGCCGACGTGGCGCGCCGCGGCGACGGCGGCCAGCGCATTGGCCACATTGTGGGCGCCAGACAGCGACCATGCCACGCGCCCGCAGCGTGAATCGTCCAGCAACACGTTGAAGGCGCTGCCATCGGCCTCCACGTCCGCGGCGCGCCAACATTCCCCGGTGTCCCGCGCGAACCCATCCCGCGCCGGCTGCCCCGCGCCGAAGCGCGCCACCGGCGTCCAGCAGCCCAGCCGCAACACCTTATCCACGGCCGCATCCCGCGTCGGCGCCACGATGAGGCCCGAACTCGGCACCGTCCGGATGAGGTGGTGGAACTGCGTCTGGATGGCGCGCAGATTGTCAAAAATGTCCGCGTGGTCATACTCCAAGTTGTTGATGACCAATGTGCGCGGGCGGTAGTGGACGAACTTGGAGCGCCGGTCGAAGTACGAGGTGTCGTACTCATCCGCCTCCACCACAAAAAACGGCGCCGCGCCAAGCCGCGCAGACTCGCCGAAGTCCCGCGGCACGCCACCGATCACGAAGCCGGGCGCCAAGCCGGCATGTTCCAAGATGGCCGCCACCATGCTCGCCGTGGTGGTCTTGCCGTGGGTGCCGGCCACCGCCACCACCCAACGCTCCCGCAGCACCGCGCCGCCGAGCCACTCGGCGCCGGACACATACGGCAAGTTCTCGTTCAAGATGTGCTCGATGGCCGGATGGCCGCGCGGCAACTGCGCATTGCCGATGACGACGAGATCCGGCCGCGGGCGTAGCTGCGCCGGATCGAAGCCCTCGTAAGCGTCAATGCCGGCCGCCGCCAGCTGGTTGCTCATCGGCGGGTAGATGTGGCCATCTGAACCGGTGACGCGGTAGCCCTTCGCCTTGGCGATCAACGCGAGGCCGCCCATCAGCGTGCCCCCGATGCCGAGGAAGTAGAGGTGTTGGGTCAACTGCCGGCCGGCGCTGGTTGCGCGGCGCCCAACGCGAGGCCCACCACAAAGGTGGCGACGAGGGCTGTGCCGAAGGCGATGACGATGCCGAAGGCAAGGCTCGTGTCGAACGCTTGGCGGTAGATGGAACCCCACACCACGATCAGCCAAAGCTGGAAGATGGCGATGATGAAGAGCGGCTGCAGCGCTTCAAACGGCGCTATCGCCGCCGGCACGAGGCTCAGCAACACGTCGCTGCCGGAGAGGGCCGCGAGCGTCGCCGGAAACCGCTTGGCTTCGCCAGCGAGGCGCAAGCCACCCCAAGTGATGGCCGCCACCGTGGCGAGCGAGACAACAGCAAGCGACAGCGCCTGTGACGCGGCGCCATCCCCCACCATCACGCCAACGAAGGTGGTGAGGGCGATGTCCGCGGTCACCACGGCCACCACGAACCAAGTGTAGGCGGGCATCGCAGCCGGGCCGACGCGCAGCAGGCAGAGATTCCAGAACAGGTTCAGCACCGCGGCCATGCGGAAATTGTCGCACAAATGCCCCACAATCCCCGCCGACCCCGCGACGACCAACGCCCATGCCAAGCCAAGCCCAAGCGGCGCCGAGAAACGTTTTCTACGCCCAATCCGGCGGCGTCACCGCCGTGATCAACGCCACCGCATGCGGCGTCATTGAGACAGCTCGGCGCCATGCCGACCAACTCGGCAAGGTGTTCGCCGGCAGGAACGGCATTCTCGGCGCGTTGCGCGAGGAACTGTTCGACACCAGCGTGGAGGCCGACGCCGCCATCGGGGCGCTGCGCCACACGCCAGGTGGAGCGTTCGGCTCCTGCCGCTACAAGCTCGCGCCCAGCGAGGACGACGCGCGCCCTTACACGCGCCTCATCGATGTGTTCCGCGCCCACGACATCGGCTACTTCTTCTACAACGGCGGCGGGGATTCGCAAGACACGGCCAACAAGGTGTCTGCGCTGGCCCAGCGGCGCGGCTACCCCCTCGTCTGCATCGGCATCCCGAAAACCGTGGACAACGATCTCCCTTGCACCGACGCCTGCCCCGGCTTCGGCTCGGTGGCGAAGTATGTCGCCGTGGCCGTGCGCGAAGCCGCCCTCGACGTGGCCTCCATGTGCGAGACCTCCACCAAGGTGTTCATTCTTGAGGTGATGGGCCGCCATGCCGGTTGGATCGCCGCGGCCGGCGGGCTGGCGGGGGAACGCCCAAGCGATGCGCCGCACCTCATCCTGTTTCCGGAGGTGCCGTTCGACCAAGCGGACTTCCTGCGCCGCGTGGCCGCCACGGTGCGCCGCGTCGGCCACTGCGTCGTGGTGGCCTCGGAGGGCGTCCGCCATGCCGACGGCACGTTCCTCGCCGAATCTGGGTTGCGCGACGCGTTTGGCCACGCGCAGCTAGGCGGCGTCGCGCCGCGGCTCGCAGCCATGGTGCGCGACGCGCTCGGCCACAAGCATCATTGGGCCGTGGCGGATTACTTGCAGCGCTCCGCGCGGCACATCGCATCCGCCACGGACGTGCGGCAAGCCTATGCTGTGGGGGAGGCAGCGGTGCGCTTCGCCTTGGCCGGCAAAAACGCCGTGGCGCCGGTGATCGTGCGCGAGCAAGACGAACCGTATCGCTGGCGCATCGGCGCCGTGCCGTTGACGCGGATGGCGAACGTGGAGCGCAAGCTGCCGCGGACATTCATTTCCAGCACTGGCTACGGCATCACCGCCAAGGCGCGCCGGCAGCTAGAGCCACTCATCGCCGGCGAGGACTATCCCGCCTACCGCAACGGCCTGCCAGACTATGTGCGACTGCGCAACGTGCTGGTGAAGCGCCGGCTGCCGCAATACAAGCCGTAAGGGCCCGCCCAGTTGACAATCGTTCTTGCGGCCCGTAAGGTTGCGCTTAATTGTGCGGCGGCCGAGTTTCTGAATATGTGGCCCAACATGGCATTTGGGCTTGTGTTGCGAGCCATTCGACGCCACCGGGCGCCCCGCGGCGTTTTCGTCTTTTCATCAACGCCCAGCAGACGGACATCCCATGTTTGAGCCATTGCATGGCGACCATTCGATCCGTTCGGTCGTCATTCGCGCAACTGGCAGAGGCCACATGGTGGAAACGGATCGTCCAAACATTCAACGGGAGTACGCCAAACGATGGAAATCCGTGCTTCCCGCGGAACAGGTTTCGCAACAAATACAAATCACCGTTGGCGGCGGCGCCACTAAAGCAGCTAGTTCCAATGAACCCAAACCGCTCGCGCCGATGCAGTACGCGGATTACACCCAATCAGGGGAAACCGCGTGGTGGATGGAAATTGGGAACAACGTGGTGACCACAGGCACGAACCATTACACAAAGTGGTCAGGTATTTGGCAAAAGGCTACAGAACTATTGAAGCACGTTGGCGAAACGCTAGGACGCAGGCACCCAATGGGGCAAATACTTACGCTAGAACTGACCTATGAAAATCTTTTTGTATGGAATGGCGATGATGCAAGTGGCATCTTCTCGCCAAACAAGGTCATCAATGAAAGTTGGATGCCGGAACAAGCGAAGGAAGCTAAAGAGTGGCATTCCGGACAGGGATGGATTGTTGATCCATCCGGCCAAAGGATACTCGAGAGATTTCAGATTAGCGGCGTGATTGCACAGATTCAACAGGGTGAGTCTCACCCGGCAATAAAGATCCAGACCACAGTGATTCAAGGGTTCGGGGGGCATGAATCCATTTTTGAGTTAGCCAAGTGCGCATCGAAACTGCAGGAAGTCAACAGCGGTCGGAGCTTGGGGGCGCATCATATGGGAAACGACCTCCACGAGAGAACGAAACGATTGCTCTATAAACTGCTCGTGCCAGAAATGTCTCAGCGCATCAGGTTGACAATCGAATGAGTGTTGCATAGATCCAACCGTTCCAAGTGGCGCAATCCGAAAGCCGGGCCGGATGCGGAGGTGGGCGAGTTGGATCGGATCGCCGGCCTAGTGGGGGCGCACCGAAGCCCCCGAAAACGCACAAAGGGCGTGCCAGCGATTCGGGCTGACACACTGCCAAACCACACCAGCAAGTTGAAGGGGCGGCGCTTGGTTTGCTAGCCTTCGCCTCTTCGCCAGTGTCAGACGCCGATCAAGGAGAGCACGCATGGCCCCAGTTCCCAAGGGCGGCACCGTCGCCGTCACCGGCGCCGCCGGATTCATCGGCGGCTGGGTGGTGCGGCGTTTGCTGGACAAGGGCTATCGCGTGCGCGCGTGCGTCCGCAACACGGACGATCCGGCGCGCTGCGGCTTCCTGCGGGCGCTGCCCGGCCATGTTTCCGGGCGGCTCACCCTGCACGCCGCAGACCTCAACGACCCCGGCTGCTTCGACGACATCTTCGTCGGTTGCCACGGCGTCTGCCACGTTTCCCACGTCAACGATTACAACGATGCGGACGCGGTGCAGCGCATCTGCGACCACATCATCGCCAGCGTCAACGCCGCCGGCACGGTGAGCCGGGTGGTGGTGACGTCCAGCGTGGCCGCGGTGATCTCCGATGGCGACATCAAGGAACTCATCCGCCGGCCGGTGCTGTATGAAGATCGCTATCCGATGGAGACCCACCCGAAGTTCACGCCGGCGCGCGGCTTCGGCTATGCGCGGGGCAAGCTCATCGCGCAGCGCGCCTTTGCGGATGCCGCCGAGCGCAGCGGGCAGTGGGATGCCATCACCTGTTGCCCGGCGGATAACGTCGGGCCGATTCAATCCGCCCACCAAAAGTACATGGGGCCATGGCAGAGCAACATCCGCATGATGCTGTTGGGCAAGTACTACCAAACCCCGGCGTATCGGCCCTGGATGCCCGTGGATGTGCGCGACGACGCCGAGAGCCATGTGCGATTGCTGGAAAGCGCGCAAGTGCGCAATGGCGAGCGTTACATCGCTTGGTCCACCGAAACCCGCAAGGTGGAAGACATCTGCGCGATGATCCCGCGCCTGTTGCCGGAGTTGGGCTTCGAGCCACCCGCGGTGACGGATTCCTTCCCTGAGCGCGTCCAAGCCCGCGAGGCCGAGTTGCGGAGCATCTGGGCGGGATGTGCCCTGCGCAACGACCGCATCCGTGCCGTGACCGGCGTGCAGTTCCGGCCGTTCGAGGAATCGCTCATGGATTGCGTGGAATCGCTCATCGCCATCGGCAAGGTTCGCCCGCCGCGCACCGCGGCCGCCGCATAGAGGGGGCAGCAAGCGCATGGTTTGGCAGCCGGAAATCGACGAGCTGAAGCGGCGCCGCGAGTTCGCAGCGCAAATGGGTGGCGAAGCCGGCGTCAAGGAACAGCGGCGGCGCGGCAAGCTCACCGTGCGCGAGCGCATCGAGGCGTTGGCAGACGCGGGGGCGTTTCAGGAAATCGGCGGCCTCGCCGGCAGCGCCACCTACGATGGCAACGAGTTGGTGGACGTCAAGCCGTCGAACATGGTGATCGGCCTCGCCCACCTCAATGGCCGCCCCGCCGTCGTCACCGCTGGGGACTTCAGCGTGCGTGGCGGCGCCTCCGATGCATCCATCGGCAACAAGGGTGGCCATGCCCAAAACATGGCGCGGGATTGGCGCCTGCCCTTCATCCGCCTGCTCGACGCCGCCGGCGGCAGCGTCAAGACATTCGAGCAAATCGGGCGCACCTACATTCCCACCAATCCCGTCACGCCCGGCATCGAAGGGCTGTTGTGCGAAGTGCCGGTGGCCGCGGCGGTGCTAGGCTCTGTGGCTGGCTTGCCGGCGGTGGATTCCTGCCTCGCCCACTTCAATGTGATGGTGAAAGGCATCAGCCAAGTGTTTCCTGGCGGCCCGCCCGTGGTGAAGGCCGCGCTCGGCATCGACGTCAGCAAGGAAGATTTGGGCGACGAACGCAGCCAAGTGTTCGACAGCGGCGTCATCGACAACTTGGCTGAGTCCGAAGCCGAAGCGTTCGAGATGATCAAGCAGTTCTTGAGCTATCTCCCCGCCAATGTATGGGAACTGCCGCCACGCGCCGAGGTGCGGGACGATCCAGAACGGCGCGACGAAGCGCTCCTCTCCATCATCCCCAGAGACAAGCGCCGCGCTTACGACCCGCGCAAGATTCTGCGCGCGGTGCTGGATGCGGATTCATTCTTTGAGATCACGCCGCACTATGGGCGCTCGCGCATCCTCGGCTTGGGCCGGTTGGATGGCTACCCGGTGGGCGTGATGATCAACAACCCGAAGCGTTTGGGTGGCTCGATGGACGTGGCGGCGGGAACGAAAGTCATCCGCTTCCTGCAGCTTTGCGACACGTTCCACCTGCCGATGGTGTACTTAGCGGACGAGCCCGGCTTCATGGTGGGGCCGGAGCAGCAACGCCTAGGCATCGTGCGCGCCGGCGCCAAGATGCTCTGCGCCACACTGCGCACCCGCATGCCCTGGATGACCATCATCATCCGGCAGCTCTATGGCGTTGCCGGCCAGTGCCATGACCGGCCCGGCGGCATGTTCAAGCGCGTGGCTTGGCCCTCTGGGCATTGGGGTTCCATGCACATTGCCGGCGGCGTCTCCGCGGCATACCGCCGCATCATCGCCGAATCCGAAGACCCGGAAGCCAAGCGCGAAGAGATCGAGGCGCGGCTTGAAGCGCTGGCGTCGCCGTTCCGCACCGCCGAAGCGTTCAACATCGAAGACATCATCGACCCGCGCGAGACGCGCCCCAAAGTGTGCGAGTTCGTGCGCATGGCGCAGCCGGTGCTCAAGACGCAGCTTGGGCCGGGGCCCACGCCGTACATGCCTTAAGGCGCGTCGCAAGCGAACCCCGCGGGCGTCGGGCCGCGTCGCCCACGTCCAGCCCTCCTCTCAAAGCCACCCAGCGCCGCTCAACCGAAGCTACTTCTCCACGTCGAAGAGCGCTGCCAACTGCTCCGTCATGGCGCCGGCGAGTTGCTCGGCGTCGGTGATGGTGACGGCGCGGCGATAGTGGTGCGTCACGTCGTGGCCGATGCCAATGGCGACCAGTTCCACCGCAGAGTGGTTCTCGATTTGGTCGATGGCGTACTTCAAGTGTTGTTCCAAATAGTTGTTTGGGTTCACCAACAGCGTTGAGTTATCCACCGGCAAGCCGTCAGAAATCACCATCAGCACACGGCGCTGTTCCGAACGCTCAACGAGCCGGTTGTGTGCCCAGATGAGAGCTTCGCCATCAATGTTCTCCTTCAGGAGCTCCTCGCGCATCATCAAGCCTAGATGGCGCCGCGAGCGCCGCCAAGTGTCGTCCGCAGCCTTGTAGATGATGTGCCGCAGGTCATTCAAGCGGCCGGGGTTTGGCGCGCGGCCGCCGTTGATCCACTCTTCCCTAGATTGTCCGCCGCGCCACGCGCGGGTGGTGAAGCCGAGGATTTCCACCCGCACTGAACAGCGCTCCAAGGTGCGGCCCAAGATGTCCGCACACACCGCGGCGATGGTGATGGAGCGCCCGCGCATGGAGCCCGAGCTGTCGATGAGCATCGTCACCACCGTGTCGCGGAAGTTCGTTTCCTTCTCTTGCTTGTAGGCCAAGGGATTCATCGGGTCCACAATCACTTGGGTGAGCCGCGAGGTGTCCAAGATGCCCTCTTCCAAGTCGAACTCCCAAGCGCGGTTCTGCTTGGCGAGCAGGCGGCGCTGCAGGCGATTGGCCAGTTTTGACGTGGCGTACTGCAGCGACACGAGCTGTTGGTCGAGCAGGGAACGCAGCCGCGTCAGTTCCTCGGCATCGCAGAGATCTTCGGCGCGCACCGTCTCGTCGAACTCCGTGGTGAACGGGCGATAGTTCACGTCCACGCGGATGCGGCCGGCCTCATCCGGCGTCACGCGGGGCGCTTCCTCATCTTCAGACTGCGCGGACAGTTCGTCGAGGTCCATGTCCGCGTCCATCTCCACCACCGCGGCTTCACCTTCGCCGTCTTCCTCGCCAAAGGAGTCGTCATCCAACACGACATCCTCGGGCGACAGTTCAGAATCTGGCTCCGCGCTCTGCTCGGTGGACTCCGGGTCTGCGTTATCGTCCAGCTGCGTCTCGTCGAGCTCCACGGGAAAGCCCAAATCCGCCAAGATGGAGCGGCACTGGCGAGCGAACCGCCCTTGGTCTTCAATGCACTCGGCGAGTTCGTCGAGGTGGCTGCCGGCGCGCTCCTCCACATAGTCGCGCCAAAAGCGCACGACGTTCTCTGCGGACGGCGGCAGCGGCCGGCCCGTGAGCCGCTGGCGGACAAGGAGCCCGACGGCAACGCTCAAAGGCGCCTCGGTTTCCGCGGTGATGGTGTCGAACGCCGCTTGCCGGCACAGCGATTCAAGGGAAGCGTCGAGGTTCTGCGCCACGCCTTCCATGCGCAGCGTGCCGATGGAGGCGACGCGCGCGTTCTCCACCCACTCGAAGAGTTCCTGCGCTGGGCCGCCGCCCGGCGTGTTGCGGCGATGCAGGGCTGCGTCGTGGTAGCGCAACTTCAGGGCGAACTCATCGCCAACCCCGCGCACGGCGTTCAGTTCGCCTTCCGTGCAGCCAATGTTTGGCAACGGCATGTGTACGACATTGCCGCGCAGCGAGGGGTTGCCGCGGCCGAACGTCACGTCGAGCTCGTCATTTTCAGCGATCGCGCGCACCGTCGCGGTGGTGGCGCGCTTGAAGGGCTCGAGCGGGTTTTCCTCCTCGCGCAAGGCTTTGGCCTCAGGCGCGCAGCGTGATGCCGCGCGTCGCGTCGCCCAAATCCTCACCCATGCAGCGTTGGTAATACTCGGCGACGATGGGGCGTTCCAACTCGTCGCACTTGTTCAAGAACGAAACCCGGAAGCCAAAGCCCAAGTCATTGAAGATGTCGGCGTTCTCCGCCCAAGTGAGCACGGTGCGCGGCGACATCACCACCGAGATGTCGCCATTGACGAAGCCTTTGCGGGTGAGGTCTGCCACAGACACCATGTTCGAGATGACGCGCCGCCCCTCCAGGGCCTCTTGCCACGCCTTGGCCTTGCCGTACACGATGCCCACTTCCTGCTCGTGTTCCAAATAGTTCAACGTGGTGACGATGTTCCAGCGGTCCATCTGCCCTTGGTTGATCTGCTGGGTGCCGTGATAGAGGCCAGTGGTGTCGCCGAGGCCGATGGTGTTGGTGGTGGAGAACAAGCGAAACGCCGGATGCGGCCGCACCACCCGGTTCTGGTCCAACAGCGTGAGCTTGCCTTCCACCTCCAGCACGCGCTGAATGACGAACATCACGTCTGGGCGCCCGGCATCGTACTCGTCAAAGCACAGCGCGGTGGGGTGCTGCAGCGCCCAAGGCAGGATGCCTTCCTTGAAAGTGGTGATCTGCTGACCGTCCTCCACGACGATGGCGTCCTTGCCCACCAAGTCGATGCGGCTGATGTGGCTGTCGAGGTTGACGCGGATGCACGGCCAGTTGAGGCGCGCCGCCACCTGCTCGACATGGGTGGATTTGCCGGTGCCGTGATACCCCTGAATCATCACGCGGCGGTTGTGGGAGAACCCGGCGAGGATGGCGAGGGTGGTGTCATGGTCGAACTGATAGTCCGCGTCGATGTCCGGCACATAGTCTGTGCGGGCGCTGAACGCGGGGACGGTGAGGTCCTGATCCATCCCGAACGCCTCGCGCACGCTCACCGCGGCGTCAGGCATCATGTCCGGCGACAAGCCGGATTCGTGGACGTTCATCGGGGGAACTGCTCCTCGGAAGGCAAGCCGTATTCTGCCACTATTCCGCCCGCCACGCGCAGCGGCTGGGGTGGGGGGCCGCACGTTTCCTTGACCGCCTCCGGCGCGAGTCGGACAATCCGAGCGTGACTTCGATTCTGCCGATCAACGTAGCGGACTTGCTGAACGGCAGAACCGAATCCGCTCGCCTCGAGTTCAAGGCGAGTTGGGACGCGGAGACCACTGGGCATCAAGTGGTCAAGACGGTGTGCGCGTTCGCCAACGACTTTCAGAGCCTCGGCGGAGGCTATGTCGTCATCGGTGTGGCCGAATCCGATGGGGCTGGCAAGAAGCGCGTCACCGGCTTGAGCGAGCAAGACGTCGATAAGGCGCAGAGGTGGCTGCGCGGTCGCTGCAAAGGAGACATCCGGCCTAGCTACACCCCTGTTTTTTCGCCGGAAATAATTGAAGGACACAACGTTCTGGTGGTTCGCGCCGCGGCAAGCCAAGACGGCCCGCATCAGGCAAGAGAAAGCCGGACACGCGGCAAGTCCAAGCATAAGGCGCCGTGGCGGTTCTGGATACGGGTCGGCACCGAAACAGTGGACGCGGAAGCCAACGGCCATCTGACGGCATTGTTGGAGAAGGGCGCATTGCCGTGGGACAACCAAGCGGCCCAGGCGGCCCAACTGGACGACCTGCGCGAAGCGACAGTGCGGGAGTACTTGCACGATGTCCGCAGCGCCCTGCGCGAGCAGCCGGATGCCGCGACGGTCTACCGACACATGAGCATTACGGTGCCCGCCAACAGTCACGAGACGCCCCGCAACGTCGGGCTGCTTTTCTTCTCGGACGATCCGCAGCGTTGGTTTGCCGGCGCCCGCATCGTGGTTGCGCAGTTTGCCGGCGACCGCGCCGGCGAAGTGCAGAACGAGCGCGTATTTCGGGGCCCGCTGCCAGCGCAGCTGTGCAACTGCCTGCGCCATCTTGAAGGGCTGGCCCACTCGCATGTGCAAAAGCAACGGGAACAAAGCCAAGTGCGTGGCTGGGTTAGCTATCCGTTGCCGGCATTGCGCGAAGCGGTCGTCAACGCCGTGTACCACCGCAGCTATCGCCCAGAGATCATGGAGCCGACGAAGATCTGCCTGTATCCAGACCGCGTGGAGGTGATTAGCTATCCGGGCCCAGTACCCGGCCTAGAGCAGCGCCACCTCGCGCCAGATGCCTCGATTCCGCCGGTCGGTGCCCGCAATCCACGGGTCGGCGAGTTCCTCAAGTCCCTCGGCCTCGCGGAAGGATGGCGCACCGGCGTGCCCAACATGTATCGGGCAATGGCAGAGAACGGCTCCCCCCAACCGCGTTTCGACTTCGACGCCGGCTGGTTCAGAGCAACGCTGCCGGCGCATCCGGAATACGCCGCTGTCTCCGCGCTGCAGGATGCCGCCTATCTGCGCACGGTCGGCAGCGAAGAAGATGCGTTTCGGCGCATACGGGAAGCGTGGGACGCCAACGAGAACTCAGCCGCTCTGACAGCGGAGCTGATGCGCCGCTCTGCCGAGCGCGACGACCTTGACGCTGCAGAGCGCGTTTTCGAGCGTTTTCGAAACGCGGCGCCCGACACAGCCATTGCGAACGTATCCAACACATGGGTCGAAATACTGCTGGATCATGACCGGGCTGAGGATGCGCGGAGAGTCCTCTACGAAACCTCCCGCAGCACTTCCGCCCGCGACGCGGTGGACGCCGCGATTCTGGCCCGACGTCTTGGTCAACCGCGTCTCGCGCACCGCTATTTTGAACAGGCCGGGGATGCAGTGCGGATGGATGCGCGCGCCTCGCACGAGTTCGCACAAACCAAAATGAGGCTGGCGCAGGATGCCATGTATGAACGCCAACATCGTTCGCGAGCAGTGAATCTACGCCTGAATCGACGCCTATTGGTGGAAGCGCGCCAGCTATTGGAGCGCGTGTCGCAAATGAACGCCTCCGCCACTCGCCGCGCTTGGGCTTGGCGAGATTTAGCGCGAGTGCGCATCTCGCTGCGCTCGCCGGCCAACGAGGTGGAGGCGGCGTTTGGAAATGCCATCGATTTGCTGCCTACCGAGGCGCGGTTCCAAGACGAGTTGCAGCAGTTTCGTGACTACGCACGCCGTGGCCAAGGCCGTGACACATGACGCGATAGACTCGAAGCTCAATCAAGCCGAAGGGAACGCAACGTCATGCCGATCATCCATCTCGTGCGCCACGGCAAGGCGACTGCCGGCTTCGGCGCCCATGCAGACCCGGGGCTCGACGACACGGGGCGTGAGCAAGCCGAAGCAACGGCCGCTGCGTTGGCATCCCTTGGGCCGCTGCCCATCTACTCGAGCCCGTTAGCGCGGGCGCGGGAGACTGCGGCGCCGCTCGCCGAACGCTGGGGCATCACGCCCGTCATCGAGCGGCGCGTGGCGGAGATCCCTTCCCCCACCGAAGACCTTGCCGATCGGGCCCGTTGGCTCGCTGGTGTGATGCAGCGAACTTGGCCCGCACTCGAACGCGAACCGGGGCTGGCAGATTGGCGCGACGCGATGGTCAGTTGGGTGGGCACCCAGACGCAGGATTGCGTGGTGTTCTGCCATTTCATCGCCATCAACGTGATCGTCGGCGCCGCCACCGGCGCACCCGCCCTCATCTCATTCCGGCCAGACAACGGCTCAATCACCCAAGTGCAGGTGGAAGGCGGAGCGCTGAGCCTTGTGGAGTTGGGGCGCGAAGCAGGGACGCACGTTAACTGAGGTTGCAAGCGCCCCGCGGCGACTGGGCCCGCCCACTTTGAGGCGCTCGCAGAGGGGAAGCGGCTAGCGGGGACTAGGCGGGCGTCGCCGCGAACATCAAGCAACACCGCCCAAGCGCAGCCGCGGCGCCTCCGCCCCTAGCGTGCCCAATCCGCTCTTGCCACCAGCAAGCCGCACGAGCAGGCGTTCCAACGAAGCCCATGCATCGCCGCGCAACATGCCCTTGGCCTGCATGTCGAGCATGGCGGATTCAGCGAGGGCGCGTTCCAGGCCGACCGGGCCCACCCGCTTGGCGAGGCGTTCAAGCCGCTGCAGCCGGCGTTGCGCAAGGCGCGGGCGGGTGCCCGCGGCGATGCGCGCAGCATTGCGCAACTGCCCGTTCAGGGCGCCCAACACCATCAGCACCGCCACCCGCCCTTCTTGGCCCAGCACATGGAGCATCTTGCGCACCCGCGCCGCCGCTCCGTCGCACACGGCGTCCAAGAGTTCGAAGGCGTCGTACCGCGAGGCATCACCCACCGCATCGCGCAGCGCTTGCGCCCCCACCGGCATGGCCACGCCGGCGAGCTTCAGTTTCTCGATCTCCTGCACCGCGGCAAGCAGATTGCCTTCCACCCGCTCGACGAACTCCACCAAGGCATCTTGCGTCAATGTCACGCCACCGGCGCGGCAGCGCTCCGTGAGCCAACCGGGAAACTCGCGTGGCGTGAGCGGCCAGATGAGGACCGCGGCCCCGGCAGCCTCGATGGCCTTGAACCAAGCCTCGGAGCGCTGCCTCGGCTCCAGCCGCTCGGTGCGGATGAGGAGCAGAGTGTCTGCCGGCGGCTTGGCCAAGTAGTCTCGCAGGGCCTGCGACGCCTTCTTGTCCAAGCGGTTCTTGGGCAAGCGCACATCGAGCACGCGACGGTCTCCAAACAGGGACAGGTTGCCCGCTGCGGCGAACACGGCGTTCCAATCCATGCCGGTGCCGCCATCGATGATTTCGCGTTCCGTGAAGCCTTGGCCGCGCGCCGCGGCGAGCACGACATCGCACGCCTCGGCAACGAGGAGCGCCTCGTCGCCGGAGATCAGATACACCGGCGCGACCCCCGCCGCCAAACGGCGCGGCAAGTCTCGCGGATTAACGGGCATTGGCCACCGCAGCCAAGTTGCGAACGATGCGCTCGGCCAACTCCCGGCGCAGTTCCTCGCGGATAAGCGCCTCTTCTTCCCGGCTGCCGACGAGGTTGTTCACATCGAGACTGTACACCCGTTCGGCGCGCACGACGCGGCGGGGAATGATGGCTTCGCCATTTGCAGCCTCAGCCACGAAGGAGACTTGCAGCGACACCTCGTATTCCGCCACGCGCCCCCCTGGGGTGAGGGATACGCCCCGACGCGCTTCGCGCTCGTCGGCGAGGCGCACCACGATGTCTGCATCATCGGCGTCACCGGCGCTCGCTGCGCCAGACTCGCGCAAACCGCGCTGCACCGCCCGCACCAAGGCCGGCGCGTCCTCGCCTTCCACATGGAACACGCCGTCGAGTTGCCAAGCACGCAGTTGGAAGCCACAGGCCATGAGCGGGGCTAGCGCCAAGAGCGCCATGGCCAGACGCCCCGCCAAGCGGGCCATGCCCAGCCCGGCGCGGAACCGCCGAGAACGGGCAGCGACCGTGCCCTCGCTTGCCAACATCGCCTCACCCATGTCTTTCGTCTGTGCCCATTGCATCATCCGCGCATCATCAGAATAAGCCAATACGGAAGTTTTGCGCAGCGCTCGACGACACCTAGGCGCTCGAACCGTCCCTCCACGCCCTAGGCGCCGCGCCACCGCCACCGCTGCCCTCTCACCCCGCCTTGTGTTGGCACCGACGCTCGGCTAACTTGCGCCCATCGCCCGCCCCATTCGCCCCGCCATGACTATCAAAGGATATCTAGAACGTGTTTTGCCCAAAGGTGTTGGCGGTTGGTGCGTCGATGAGCGCGACGGCGCTCCCGCAACCGTGGAGATCCGTGTCAACGCCACCGTTCTTGCCACGGTTCGCGCCGACATTCCCCGCGCAGACATCGAAAGGGCGCTCAATCGTCATCTAACCAGCTTCTGGCTACCGTTTTCTTCAAAGCTATTCAAGCTCCTTCCCCGCGGCGGAAAGGCGCAAGCCAGCGTCAACGGCCAAGCATCCGGCTTCTGGCTCCCGTTTTCTCCGCAGCTGTTCAAGCTCCTTCCCCACGGTGGAGAGGTGCAAGCCAGCGTCAACGGCCAAGTATTGAGCGTGTGGGACCAGTGTACGCCGCGCATTGACAATCCGGGCGGCACCGGCGAAGAGTTAATGGAGATGCTCGACAATGGATATCTAGTTTCTGCAAAGTCTGGACATATCGATCTTCCGTTGTCCCATGGCGGCCGCGGCGAAAAGGCGCTCACCGCACTTGAAGAATGCGACGAGATATTCTTCGCCATCACATCCGAGCACCTCTTCATTTGCTATGGCACGCTCTTGGGCCATGTGCGCGAAGGCGGCTTCATTCCGCACGACGACGATGTCGATGTTTGCTTCCTCGCCAAAGCGACTGGGCTCGAAGCCGCCGTCGCCGAGTTTCGCCAGTTAGTGTCTACCCTCCGGGCGCAGGGAGAACATGTGTCCGTCAAGAGCGGGGCACAGTTTCATTGGTTTCGGGCGGGGAAGAGCGTGGACGTGTTCATGGCATGGATGGAGGATGACCACCACCTCTACATGTACAACGCCGGCGGAAGGTTCTCGCGTGATCGCATTTCTCCCTTGCGCCGAGGCGAACTTGAGGGCCACAGCGTCTTTGTTCCCAACGATGCTGAAGGATTGCTGGAGCTCATCTACGGCGCTGGCTGGCGCACGCCGGATCCCAGCTTCCAGTGGCGGCTCACGCCGGAAGTAACGGCCAAAATGCGGGAACTCCGCCAACAACCATTGACAGACGTTGCAACCCATGAGGGGGCTAGACAGTATTGGAAGAACTTCTATCGTCAGCAACGCACGATCATCCCGACACCATTCGCCGCATCCGTGGCCAACGAGCTAGACGGCCAGACCTGCGGAATCATCGACGTCGGTTGCGGCAACGGCAGAGATTCGCACTTCTTTGCAGGCCTTGGGCATCATGTGCTGGGGCTAGACGCCGTCCAGTCCATGACTGTCAAGAAGTCTTCTTTCATCAAAAAACGGCGACGCAACCTCACGTTCGCAGAGGCTGACGCGGCGACGCCGAACACGCTCAGACAGATGATTGATTCAATGACGGATCAGCCATTGGTCATCTATGCGCGTTTTTTCTTTCACGCGATATCAGAGGACGAAGAAACCTACATCCTAGACGTGCTCACCAAGCATCTTCCTGTTGGCGCGCGCTGCTACTTCGAGTTCCGAACCAGCAGGGATGCGGAAACGCCGAAACGCTTTGACGGCCACTATCGACGCTTCATCGATCTTGATCGATTTGTCACAAAGATGGAGAACGGTGGCGAGATGCAATGCGTCTATCGAATTGAAGGCCAAGGCATGGCGAAGTTCGGCAGTGAAGATCCGTTCGTCGGTAGGGTGCATTGCATTCGCCAATAGGGCACCAGCGAACAGATCAATCGCCGCGGCATTGACGGCTCGTCATCAGAGGCGCTAACCCACCACAAAACTCAAGAGCTTGTCCGGCACGAAAATGGTCTTGCGCACGGTCTTGCCGGCCAAGTGGCGCGCAACGTTCTCGTGTGCCTGCGCGAGGGCCGATGCCTCCGCTTCGCCGGCACCGGCCGCGACGGTCACGCGCCCGCGCAGGCGTCCATTCACCTGCACCGCGATCTCCACCGTCTCGTCCACGAGTTTCGTGGCGTCGAAACGCGGCCAAGTCGCGTCCTCGAAGAGGGGCGTGCCGTGCCCCAAACGGGCGTGCAGTTCCTCGGCGATGTGCGGCACATACGGCGCCAGCAAGATGACGAGCGGCGCCACTTCAGCGCGGCGCGTCGTGCGGCCAGCGGCGCGAACGACGTTCAGATATTCCATCATCGCGGCGATGGCGGTGTTGAACTGCTGCGCTTCGGTCTGCTCCGTCACCTGTTTGATGGTCTTGTGCAGCGCCCGTTCCACATCCGACGCCGCCAGCCCCTCCTCGGCGTCCAAAACGGTCTGCCAAAGGCGGTTGAGGAAGCTGCGCGGCCCTTGGATGCCCTTGTCCTGCCAGTCTCCACCTTGCTCGTAGGGGCCAAGGAACAGCAAGTAGAGGCGCATCGTGTCGGCGCCGAACTGCTCGATGACCGCATCGGGCGACACCACGTTGCCGCGGCTCTTGGACATCTTGCGCCCCTCGGAGATGAGCAGCCCGTGGGCGCGAAAGCGGGCGAACGGCTCATCGAAGCCCAGCACGCCTTGGTCGTGCAGCGCCATGGTGAGGAAGCGCGCGTACATCAGATGCAGCACCGCGTGCTCGTTGCCGCCGATGTAGCTGTCTACCGGCAGCCACTTGCGCGTGAGCGCGGCGTCCAGCGCTTGGTCTGCTTCGCCGGCGCTCGGATAGCGCAGGAAGTACCAGCCGCTGCACAGGAAGTTGTCCGTCACGTCCGTTTCCCGGTGGGCGGCGGCGCCACAGCGGGGGCAGGTTGTTTCGTACCACTCCTTGGCACGCTGCAACGGGCTGATGCCGGAATCGTCCGGGCGAAAGTCCTCCAAGTACGGCAATTCCACGGGCAGGTCTGCTTCTGGCACCGGCACCGGGCCGCAGGCGTCGCAGTGGACGATGGGGATGGGCGGCCCCCAGTAGCGTTGGCGGGAAACGCACCAATCGTGCAGACGGTAGTTCACTTGCCGTCGGGCGACGCCCTGCTCGTCCGCCAGCCAATCCACCACGGCTTCCTTGCCGGCCGCCACGGACAACCCATCGAAGCGACCTGAATTGACCAGCACCCCATCGCCGACAAAGGCTTGCGCCAGCGGCGTTTGCGCCGTCTCGCCGGGCGCCGCGATGACGCGCACGATGGGCAGCCCAAAGGCGCTCGCGAACTCGAAATCCCGCTGGTCGTGCCCCGGCACGGCCATGATGGCGCCGGTGCCATAGTCCATGAGCACATAGTCCGCCACCCAAATGGGCATCTCCTCGCCGTTCACCGGGTTGATGGCGTGGCTGCCGGTGAAGACGCCGGTTTTCTCTTTATCGTCCCTTTGCCGCTCAACCAAGGCGCGGGCGCGCACCGCGTCCACATAGGCGTCCACCGCCCTGCGCTGCGCCGCGGTGGTGAGGCGCGCAACGTCCGGATGTTCCGGCGCCAGCACGAGGTAGGTGGCGCCGAACAGGGTGTCTGGGCGGGTGGTGAAGACCGGAATGGACACGCCCCCCGCCATGAAGCCCACTTCCGCGCCGACGCTCCGGCCGATCCAGTTGGCCTGCGCCTTCTTGGTGACCTCAGACCAATCGATGCCGTCCAAGTTGTCCAGCAACTGCGCTGCGTAGCGCGTGATCTTGAAGAACCACTGCGGCAAGCGGCGTTGCTCAACTGCCGTCTCGCAACGTTCGCAAAGCCCTTGCAGCACCTGTTCGTTGGCGAGCACCGTGCGGCAAGACGGGCACCAATTCACCGGCGCTTCCCGGCGTTCCACCAACCCACCGTGGAAAAGCTTGAGGAACACCCATTGCGTCCAGCGGTAATACGACGGATGCGTGGTGTTGACGACATGGTTCCAGTCATACATGCCGCCGAAGCGCTTCAGCATGCGCGTGAAGTTGGCGATGTTCTCTGGGATGAGGTCGTGCGGATTGCGGCCCACCTTCAGGGCGTAGTTTTCCGAGTGGATGCCGAAGGCGTCGAAGCCGATGGGCTCGAACACATCCTTGCCTTGGAGGCGCCAGTAGCGCCCGTTCACGTCTGCGCCGGTGTAGGCGTAGAGATTGCCGATGTGCAACCCCTCCGCCGAGGGGTACGGGAACATCATCAAGTTGTAGTAGGGGTGCTTCGCGGCGGCGAGGGCCGCGTCCGTGAAGAGATTGGTGCCGCGCTCCTGCCAGGCCTGCTGCCACTTGCGCTCCACGGCCTGCGGGTCGTAGCGGTCTGCGGCGTCGGTCATGGGAAGGGCAAGAGGGCTAGGGGCTGCGGGAAGCGGGCAATGTTAGCCGATGCTCGGCCTCAGCCGCGCGCAACGTTCATCAACTGGATGCGTTGGCCGCCGATGCGCGAGGCACACGCTTTGGCGCGGCGCTCTCGGCTAAGCCACGCGCTTGCAAGCAGCGCCCCAGCGCATCTTGCCACGACGGGATGGGCCCAAACGCGGCGCTCGCCTTGGCATTGTCCAGTGCGCTGAAGGCCGGCCGCAACGCCCGCCGACCCGCTTCGTCGCTGCGGCATGGCGTCACCGTCGCGTCCACTCCCAAGCGCTCGACAATCGAGCTGGCGAAATCGAACCAGCTCGCGGCGCCTGAGTTGACCACATGGTAGGTGCCGGGTGGGCAGTGTGCCGCGAGCATCCTTACGACGATGGCCGCGGCGTCCGCGGTGAAGGTTGGCGACATGATCTGATCGTCGACGACCTTGAGCTCGCCCCGCTCCCGCGCGACGCGGATGATCGTCTCGACGAAGTTGCCGCGCTCAGCGTGGGCCGCCGACGCCCCAAAGAGGGAGGCGACGCGCAGAATCACCAAGTCTTCCAGCGCAAGCCGAGCCAGCGTCTCGCCAAATGCCTTGGAGGCACCGTAGACATTGACTGGCGCCGTGGGGTCGCCTTCCGCCAGCGGCCGCCGCGCCGCATCGCCGCCAAACACATAGTCTGTGCTGACGTGCATGAACCGCGCGCCCTTGCCCGCACACACCTCTGCAAGACGCTGCACCGCTTGCCCGTTTACGGCGAACGCCAGCGCGGCGTTGTCTTCCGCGGCGTCCGTATCGTGGTACGCAGCGCAATTGAGCAACACGTCGAAGTCAGCATGGGCCAGGGCCTTGGCCACGGCGTCCGGCCGTGCCAGATCCAAGCGCTGCCGGCTCAACGGCACCAAGTCAAACGACGCGCCGGAGGCAGCATGGGCGCACACCACATCGCTGCCGAGCCGGCCGCCCGCTCCCAGCAGCAGCACCCGCCGGCGGCGCATCTAACCGCGCCGCCCAAACGTGGCCCAGCGGCGCAGACGCGATTCGGGCCGCGGCTCCGTCGCCAAACGCCGCAGTTCCACAACCTGTTGGTGCAAACTGAATATCTGCCGCTGCAGGAACCCGTGCTCAAGCGCCTCGACGTTGGGCGACGTCGCAGCCCCTTCACCCTGTCCTCGAACCGGAGCGAACAACGGGCCCTTGAGGTGAGGCAGGTAACGGCGTCGAAACGCCTCGTTCGACTGCCGATAACGGCTCAAGATCGCCTTCGCCTCGTGCGGGCTGAAAAGCGGCAGGTCATTGCTGCCTTGGAAATGATCCGGCGCCAGTTCGCGCAAGCTCTCATAGAACGCTTGATCGCACGGGCCGTCGAACAAGAAGCCACGGCCTTCGACCAAGCGGCTGACGATGGCGGAGAGGCCAAGATTCTCTTGCCCTGGCGCCTCGAGGCGCACCGCCTCAGCGTCCAGCACATCGGCGAAATCAAGAAACACGTCGCCGCCAACCAAGCGCTCGCGGTCAAAGACGCGGGCGATGATGTGATCGTCGCCGAAGGTGGCTGCCCACGGTTCGGCCACCCGCAGCCAATCCCCACGGATGCCGACGCCCTTGGCAACCCAAGACAGTAGCGAGTGGCCTTCTTTCACGTTCCACTGCTGCCACGACGATGCCAAATACTCGTCTTGACGGCGCACATACAGCACGATTAACACATCGAAACGCCCCTTCAGTTTGGCAAACGTCTTCTCGAAGCCCGTCGGATTTGAGAGGTTTTCCGCGGACAAGACGAGGGTGGACGCACCGTCCCCTGCGGCTGTGTCCAAGAGATCGCCAAGCGACGGGATGTCGGTCGCGCCACGGCGCTCGACGAGGGATTCGAAGAACTCGGTGTGTCGGCCAGTGACGACCGAGCGGGGGTCAAGGCCCGAACTAGGGACCACGATGCCCTGCTCGGCCAACGCCGCGACGTTCAGGCGCAGGCCCCGCTGTATCGCCGAACTGCCGCCCTTGCCACAGCCGATGTGAACGATGAGCTTTTTCATAGGGCGCTTGCGATGATGGCGTCAGCGATTGCCATACCCCTGCTCCACCGACGTCGCAGGCACCGGCTAGATTGCTAGATTGACGCAGGGAGCGCTACCAAAAACGCCCTTCGATCCGCGGGGCTCCCGCGCCTATGCCGCCGAGGTTAAGTGGGGGGGAGCACGTCCAAGCGCGAAGCGAAACAAACGCCGCTGTGCTTGCGCACGTCATCCACCCACACGGCCACGCGCCGGCCCGTCACAAAAGCCAGTTGGGCAGAGTCGAACAGACGCATCGCGTTCGCCCTGCTGGTGTGCGTGCCGGTGCAACTGAAGGTGACCCAATTGTCGGCGCAGTTCAGCCCAGTCGCTTCTTGCACGGCACGAGCGAGGCGCGCGGCGCATCCACCCATGTGTTCATTCGCCGCCACCCGCGTACGAGTGACGGTGGTGTTGAAACCCACCGGCCTGATCGTGGCGTCTTGGGCCTGGGCCTCGGACGTGGCCAACGACAGCGCCAGCACGGCGAACACCGCGCAAAGCGACCCGATCCGATTGGCAAATGGCGTTCGTCTGGTCATGGGGTGTGCTCCCTGTCGTGTGCTCCGCCGCCGAGTCCACAGCCTATCACCATCGAGCATCCTCGGCCGCACGGCGATTGTCGAGTTCCCCCGCAGTTTAACAGGACTGCGCTCAGGAAAAGCACCCTTCGTCCTCGGGGACGCCCTCGCCGACGCCGCACATGGCCCCTAGGTTGAAACTGCGCGGCCGCGCCGCCCTGCTCGGCGGCATTGCGGACCGACGACACCGCTCGTCCTCGTCAGGAACCCTTACGTTCTCATGCGAGTTCTCTCCGGCAGCCGTCACCGGAGCAATCGCCAACATCAGGATGCAGGCCAACCCATCGCATCCTTCGGTCAGTCTTGGGGCCCTTCGAGCGCGATTGGAGGCGTAGCCCCAAAGGGCAAGCCCGTCGGGGGCACATTCTGTAGCCTATGACCGTGGCTTTAAGTTCCGCGTTACTGTGGCGGACTTCCGCTGTCACGCAGGTGTCAAGAAGCACCTTCACAAATTGTCCAAGCGCTTGCGCAACGTGTCTTGCCCATCCTCAAACATTGCATCGTCGTCGTAGGCATCCGCGATCCTATTGATAGCCCTGCTGGCAATAGGATAGTCAATCCGCTGTTGTGCCCAGCGTCGATACCGTGCAGAGAGCTCCCGCTCCTGATCGCCCCCTTCGTCGATCCTACGGAAGTAAGGGCCACGGGAATTGAACTTGCCAACGGCGAAACCTTGTTGGATGTCCGTGGAAGCCACCGTCTCCAAGGCTTCGCAGACTGCATGGCATGGCCATACACCATCGCCGTCTGGAGGTGCCTTCGAGAGAAGCTGACCGATCATATGGTCTCCTATCCCGGCCCGACCGACTTTTGCACAGAGCTCTCGCGTCTGTTTGAGCCAATGCAACAGATGGTTCACCTGTATCGCCCCGTTGGCATCCGTTCCCGGAATTCGAGCAGCTTGACGTAGGAGACTGTATGCACGCCTCGCCATCACTTGCCGGCGCTCCGGATCTACGATCCGCCACTCTGCCGGATCTTGGCCGCCATCCCCGCGTTCAAAACAGTGAGAGAGCATCTCAACAAAAAAGCTAGGCGATTTCGCGATCAGACGTTCGAGATTTGGGATTCCGTGTTCGCTATGGTCGCCCAGCGCCTCGATGAAGGCGAACTCCAGTCTGGCCATCTCCTGTAACGTCTTACCGGGACGCGCCTGTAGCGCTTCCAGTGCGTTCGACACATGCCAAGACTCGATCGGGACCGCATCTTCCGGTACACCGTTGCCAGATACGAGATCCATCAAGAGCCGTTTGAGGCAGCCAGTCTCGACGTGCTCCCACTGATACATCATCGCATTGAACGCTGCGTACGGGCGCTTGGCGGTGAGGAGCCGATCAACGATCTCCGTACACTCCGCTTCTGCGAGTCTCCAACGATCGGGCGAGACCGTGCGCCAATAGCCGTCTCGCACGTCCGCAGGCAGATGATCCATCATCCGCCAAGTCTTCGCTTGGAACGGTGCACAGCGCCACAGACGCACCGACTGCTCATAGCCAACCTGCTGCGAGACATCTAGCAACAGCTCAGAACCGGAGAAATCGGCGTGCGCACTGATGAACGCCCGCATGAACGCATCGAATTCGGCGACGTTGACTTCGCTAGAGAGGCACTCCCTTAGAACGCCCGCCGAATCAGTTGCGCAGAGCGCCACATAGCGCCCCACGGTGAAACCGTCGCTTCCGTTCTTCACCATAGTCAGTGCGCCGGCAAGGCCGTCAGCTTCCCATATCTCCCTCATTGCTGCTTGGCGAAGGTCGTCGACCTTGGCGTCTCTCGCCCTCAAATCGAGTTCTTCGTCTTCGATTTCGGCCCAGGAATCTTCAACCCAACTGTTGGCAAAGAGCCAAGCGTGACGAACTGCCGGCGCGCGAGGCTGAAGGCTCTCGTATGCGAGTCGAGCTTTGTCGTTCGTGCTTGGAAGATTGCGACGCCCCCTCCTGGTGAGAGCGAAAAGGCGGATTCGTTCGCGAAGTTCGGCCTTAGCCTCATCGTCGTTTTCGCCCCGTCCCCAATCATCTATCAGTTCCCAAACAGAGGATTGCGCGTGTCCGAGCAGCTTTTCGATCTGGTCTACATGCTCGACCAAATCGCCAAGGGTCGCCTGATTGTGATCGGGCCAGCCCAGCAACACCGACGCGACGCACCGCATGAACACCTCGAAATCACGTTCCGACGCCACTCCGCCGACACCTGCTGCGTCGCTGCGCCACTGCGGTCGATAGTTGCCCGCTCCCAAGCGAGGCCCCGCCCTGATCTCGTCCAAGCACAGTCGCCAACTGATGGCCGGAAAGCGCCTCACGAGCATCTTCAGCACGTCAATGCGATCGTCTACGGAGGCGGCCGTTTGCGGCATCCAAGACCTCAAGATGCCGGCGAGGCTCTCAGTGGGTTTGTTGGCCCAGTTGTCTGTGATGTCCGTTCCTGACAGCCTCGCGAGCAGGACGCACACTTGGGCTAGGTCATCTGGGTTCCAAGCCAAGCATTCCAGCGCCCACAAGAGGCCGGCGCGCGGGCAGCGCACGAAGGGTTGGCCAGCGACTGGTTTGAGCAAGCTGAGGACAGCGGGCTCGTCCTTTCGCAGGTCCTGCTCCAATATCTCCAAGAACCGGCTTGGTGCCGCTTCCGCGTAGGCAGGAAGATCGCGTTCTTGGGAAGGCAACTTCTCGTCGAGGGGCGTCAAAAGACGAGTGACGAGGTTCGAAACCAGCGCCGTGACGTCTATGCCAAGGTGCTCTCGGAACAGCCCGTCGCCATGCAAAGACAGTAGAACAAGTGTTTCGCAAATGCCGTTGCGTAACGCTTCAGAGTGGTCTCGAACCTTGCCATGGATGGCAGCGGCCCAGCGCTCGGTTTCGGGGAGCTCCAACCGGGGATCGGACTCGGAGAGAACATACTCAGCGAGCGTCAGGAAGTCTTTGATGTCCTGTTCAGTCATCAATGGCGCGACAGCGAACAACACGTCGACCTTGGACGTCACGCCTCTGTGCTGGCCGACCGACCAAACTGGACAGTCCTCGAGTTGCCGCAAACCCTTGACATGTTGTGCGACTTCCTTGTACTTCTCGCAGTCCGCGAGTGTCCTGAGCACCTCTTGGTCCGCACTCTTATGGGCATGCCACGCCCCCACTAGGCACATCGGAATCAGCCTTCTCGCGAGCGCTGTGTCCTTAGCCCATCGCGGAGTCCCAATGTGCGGGATGCGAGATAGTCGTCGCCTCAAGATTGTGGGCGATCGTCCGGACTCTCTCGCCAACCGGTCGGCTTCGTGCCGTTCCAAGCCCATGTCCGCAAGCGCGTCCTCGAATGCCTTGGAGCCAAGCAGATCAAGCGCAAAGTACTCCGCCTTGGCATCACGAGATGGATGATGGGCGTTTCGCGGGCATGTGGCAATGCAATGCATATGTCGGTAGAGAGCGGCAAGACCCTCTTGGGTCACGTCACTCCCGGCAATCGGGATGAATGGAGACGATGACCCGGCCAGCATGGTCAACGTCTCTCGGGACGTGAACACCGCTGCTAGGTCGCGCTTGGCCGCTGGGATCTCTTCGTGCTCAAACAAGCAAGCGAGGAACGCCAACGCTTCGTCTTGGGAGTCCGCTGCCACCACAAAGGGAAGCTGCGGAGGCCTTTCGAGCCACTCTTTGAACGGCTTGACGCAGACTGCAATGTTGGATTCGAAGATGCTCTTGGTCAGCAGAGGCTCGCTCGCGGCAGCCCACTCCCTCCAGATCGTCTCAAGCGTCTTGACGCCTGCAATCGGCGTCGGAAGCATCTCTGCCAGCCAAACGGGGGCGGCTATGGACTCATCCAACCATTGCTCGATATCACTGGCGTCGTAGGCCCGCACCGCCTTCCAGCCGTCGCCCGCGGCTTCCTTTTCCTTCGCCCACTCGTCCTTACCGGACCAGTTCCGAGGGGTTACGAATATGAACGTACACAGTCTCCGTTCTTCGAGCGGCAGGGCAAGCCGCCTGCCGTAGTCGGTCTCCGCCTTTTGGCGCGGGCGTTTTGAGGTGCCGAACTCCCACCCAGACATCCCTTCTGGAATCCACCTCGTCTCCGTGCCCGCCTCCACCCAGCCATCCCATCCCGGACGTTGGCTGTTGTCGAATCCAGGGAAGTCCACGCGTGTCAAATCGCGCCCCGTCGCGTGAACCAATCTGCGGAGCAGAACCGGAAGACGCTCGCGGGCGCTAATGGAGTCCGCCCAGTGCTCGAGGTCACGCGCCTTGATCGTCAGGAATCTGGGCACATAGCCGCGAACCGCCACCCCCTTCTCCGCCTCACGGCGACGAGCCTTGTCGTGCGCGGCTTGAACTTCCAGAAGCGCATCGCCATCGGCCCCGAACGCCCTTTCAAGGCGCAGCGCCATCGTCGGGGAAAGCGATGCCTTGCCGTTCAGGAGGTTCGACAATGCGGGGCGGCCGACACCCAGCCGTGCCGCTGCCTCCTTGACGGACATGCCCGACGGGATCACCTTATCCCGTATGTGTTGGCCGACCGTGGTCTGTTTCTGCTGCACGTGCGCGTCTCCAAGTTCGTTCGATTGCAGGCACTGTATTGTGTACCGCAACACAAGTCAAGAACAAAAGCAGCAGCTAGTCTCGGTCGAGCATCGACAACGGCCAACGTCCTGCCTCTCCCGGTCAAATCGCTCGCCTCCATGTGGGTTCGGAGCGAACTGCGAGCCGCATTGACCTGTGATGCCAGCGCCCGCCGGCCTGCGGGCGCTGGCAGGATGCCCAATCGACAAGGCCGCAAGCATCACGGAAGTGAGGAAGAGCGAGTGGTACATTGCCCTTGATGGAAGCCCAGAAAACGCAATGAAATCAATGCGTTAATGGACATCAATCGATGAGCTACCTGTACCGCTTCGGACGCGCCATCCTAGGCCCGACGCGACCCTCTCATGTCGCTCCTTGAACGCCCGCGCCACGGACAGCGCCGCCTCGCCTTCCGCCAGCACCCGGAACGCCAATTTGCGCCCCTTGCGCGGCCCGCGTGAGCGTTGAAGCATAAGCGCCGTGTTCTGGTTCGGCGGTGCATGCGGCTGGTGAGACTGAAGGCAACATGCAGAAGTTTCCTTGCACCGCTCGCGGTTTTCCCCGTCCGGCAGGCACTGGCGGCAGAACACGCCGTGCTGGGAGACGCGAAAGCGATCCTCGCCGCCGCAAAGCGGACATGGGCCAACCATTCGGAGCCGACCACCTTCAATCCGGGGATGGCGGCGAGCCAGTCCCTTGCGTGATGGGTTTGCCGTACATGGACATCAAAGCCACACGGCCACTAGCTCAGTGAACACAAGCGAAATCACAAGCGACAACAACACCCCCGCTAGCGCTTTCTTCCATGATCGCCGAAGCCAACCTGTCAGCTTTTCTTTTCGGGCCGCCCATTTCACGGCTCTGCTGGCCTTCCAATTATCGGCTTCCAACTTGCGGTGCTTCTTGGAGTGCCACCTCTCGGCGTTGTCCCGACAGATCGAGCAATCAGGTAATCGCTCAAGCGCAACGCGAATGTGGTATGACCATCGGGGGCCTAACGTCCCTTTTCTCGGACTATCAAACGTCTCCGTCGAATGGGTGTAGTCGTAATCACCCCCGTACCGGCAGCCTCTGATTCCATGCTCACATTCCAATTGCCAAGCGGGATGATCGCCGATTTCACATACCACCTGCCAGATGGGTGGCCTCCTCCCTTACCAACCACATTCGTCGTCGACACCGTGCGCTTTGATGTAATCGATGTACCCGATGTGGCGCAAATAATTGTGCCAATGAGCCTCACTCGCTCCGAGTTGTTCCGTTGACATGTGAACCTCGCGGGCGCTCTCTGTCATGCGCCGTTCCCCCTTCCGCCGCGTTGTCCGCGCTTGCGTCTGCGTTCCCTGCGCCTGGGCAGGTCGGCTTCGACGGCTTCGCGGACTAAATCGCCTGCGGAGATGCCGTCCGCTTCCGATTCCCGTTCGATTGCCGCTTTCAGTTCATCCGACAGGGCGAAGCCAAATCGGGCTGGAAAGGCAGTGCGCCTAAGCATTTCGGTGTCCGGCAGCGACTCTGCGCAGAGTATGCCACATGGCTCACTCAGTTGCGTACTGAGTGGCATAGTCAATGAACCGCCAACCTCGTGGTATTATACGCTTTAAGGGGTTGTGTTTAAGGAATAGTCGTATTTCACCCCCCTCGGCGGAAAAGCAGGTGTCCACCCTTCCGTCCGAAACGGCCGACTGCGGAACAGCCCTCTGGCAATCCATCCAGCCGTCACGCCGACGGCCAGCGCCGCGACCGCTCCCGTGATTGGTTCCATTGCGTCTCCCCTCGCTTGCTGCGGAACCACAACAACATAAGGAGATCGAGCGGCTGAGCCTCCCTTGAAAGAGCGGTTTTACGTCATAATTTCAAACTGAGACGGTACCAAGCGATGACGCTGATCCCGGAGATTGCCGACGAAGCGATGATCGAACTGGCCGTAGCCATGCTGGTTCCGATTGATGGGGAACCGATTGATGGAGAATTACATACTTGATTGCCCAACCATCTAGTCATCAGACATTCGCGTCTACACTACAAATGGCAACAGAGCGTGACGCATCTCCATCCGCCGGGTGTTGCGCACGTGCTTCGTAACAAAGCGGCGTGCGACTCCGATGGGTGAAACGTCCGTTGGTTGCCCTTGAAGGCCCAAGGCTGGCCTGCGCGACACCATCGCGGTGTTGATGCTTGCACGAGCGAATTTCATGTCACCATCCATGACGTAGCCCAACATGCAGCCGATTGGCAGGTCTTTCGCGTACTTCTCCGTGACGAAGCGCATCATCCCGTCCTTGACATAATCTCCCGCTTGCGACCGTCGCGCACCGTCTTTGTGCGGCACGTTCAGCTTCTTGCACTCGTACGCGAGGTAGGTACGTCTGTCGTTGCCAACAATCATGGCCATGTCGATGTACTGATCTTCCGTCACCTCGCCTTTAGGCCCCCACCCGATAGGCACGAATTTGTAGTCGCAGTAAAACCGACGCCTCGCCACCTCATCGACAACCAATGCGTCCACCAGCGCTTTCGTGATCGCGTCCTCTTCCGGTTCCGGGTTGCTCGGCAACCTCGCGACTGCCGTCCGCCAGATCCTAATGACACAGCGCAAGAAGAGGCTATCTCGGCGACGGAACTCGGCCATCCATCGGCGTCCGTTACCGTTCACCATCTTCCTATCCGCCGGCAATCATTGCCAGAGGTCAACCACGATCTCCTCGGCATCCGCCAGCGCCGCCGAGCGCGTCCAGAACCGCAGCTTGTTCGGCTTCACCAAGTACAGATCATCACCGTCATAGACCCGTAGATTGGGTACCTGCTGTAGGTTGCCGGGAAGCACCTCGGTGGCGGCCTTCGCAACGCGCGTTAAGGCCGCGCCAACATCTCCAAGCGGCTCAGCGTACTCCACCCAGTCCTCCTCCGAGCAAAGCCGCAGCCGAACCACCGCGCAGTCCTCGTTGCAGGCAACGAGGGCGACGGCAACGCGCCGTTCGGGTTCCATCCAGTCGGCCAAGGCTTTGATCAACACATCGGCGTAAACCCGCCGCCGAGTGTGGTTGGTTTTTTCCCAGATCTTCAGGTTCCGAACTGTGCTTCGCGGTTGCACCGCCGGCACAACGAACTCGATAGTGTCCTCTACAACCATAATCTCTTCGTCGGAGAGGCAGAAATAGTCGTACACGAGAACGTCCAGGCGCCTAAATAGTTCCTGGATGCTCCCGCGTACGGATATTTCCGCCTCCCCGCCCAAGAGATCGGACGGCTGCATCGTAGCGTCAAGTCGTCGAGTCGCTTCGTCCATCAAGGCTACCGCCTCGGACGCTGCCAAGTGCGCTCGGTCCGGCTCCGGCGTGTCCCTTGGATCCGGGAAAGGCAAATTGAGTAACTCACTCTCGTGAACGGCGGGCCGTTCGCTGCCAATGGAGGACGATGCGTGGAACGCAAACCAGAACATTAGCTTGCTGTTGAGCAGCGCGGCGAGCAACTTGGCACGAAATGCATCCGACTTTGGTACGACGATTGCCTGAATCGCATGCCGAAACGTGAACGCCGTTTCGGTGTAGGCAGCGCGCAACCGTTCAGGACCTGCGCCCTGCGGGACAAGTACTCGGGGTCCCTTGAAGCCGCGCACGAACCCGCTACGATGGAGCTTTGCGTGCGTGAACGGAACTAGCGCATGCGTGTTAGGCGAGAATATGCGGAATGCACCGGATGGCATGAACGGCATCGCTAGTATGTCACCAGCAATATTGTCAGCCACCGTGTCATAGGTGGGGTCATCCACACGGTCGGGGTTTGCAGGCTTCAGCCCTTGGCCTATGACCCAGGCATCCGGTGCAGCTTCTTGCCCTCTCACATCACGATACAGCTTCACGGTGTCGCGGAGTGGCGTGTACCTGTCAAGGTACCTGAAGAGTTTGTCTTCCGGTCCGGTCATCCACAGACGTTTCTTGAACAGGAGGGGGTCTTTCACGAGCTCGATTGTGTCGAGCCGCTTCTTATCCAACTCGTTGGTGGTCAGGACACCGGCCGCGCCGAAGCTAGGGTCCGTTTTCGGCACCCAGTAGTGAAACCAATAGGGTTCGTCACCGTGATTCTTGCCGCCAATGAACAGCGCGGCAGGTTGAACAGCGCTCCCGAAGAGCTGGAAACGCAGGTCCGCGTAGTTGACGATGCGCTCCGCGCGGAACTGCCGCAGGAGCCGGCCTCTTGCCGAGACGGCGTTCTGGGCGTGGTTGTGCAGGAACGGCTTCGCCGGCAGCAAGAACGCAATCTTGCCATCTTTCTTGAGATGCCGCACCGCCTTCCACACGAAACCCCATGCGGCTTGTTTGTCTGGCACCGGCAGGCGGTGTTCAGCGCACCACGACGTGGCATGTCGGTCTCCGCTTCGCCACGGTGGATTGCCGATCACCACGTCGTATTGAGAGCTGGTTTCCACGTTGAAGAAGTTGGCATTGTGCAGCGTGACTCCCCAAAGGGGCGGCAGCAACCTGCTGCGCGCCATCAATTTGCGAATGTCCGGTGGGTCCACTTCTTCCAAGAGGGCGATGTAGAGCGAGAAGATGGCTACGCGGACGGCGCTCTCGTCTATGTCGAAGCCGGTTAGCTGGTGCAGGATGTTACGCAGGCGGGGCCACCGTATCTTATTCGTGCCCTTGCTTTGCCGCCACTGTTCGCAGAGCCGCTTGAAAAGGCAAGCGAGGAAGATGCCCGACCCGCAAGCGGGGTCGAGGATCGTGCCGTGCGTCTTGGCGCGTTGGGTGAGGAACTGTGGATTATCGTCCCACAACTGCGAAACCACGCTGGTGGCGAGGTGCATTGGCGTGTGGAACTGGCCCTTTGATGCCTGATCCTCGGTACTGAGGAACTGATCGTATACGGCGCTGATCAACTCCACCGGGATGAACTTGAAGTCATATGCCCAAAGGCGTCCTTGATCCGCGTGCGGCCCCATCTCGTACATGCCCGCACGGAAGTCCGCCAATGTCGACAAGTGTTTGCGTAGGAGTCTCGGCCCAGCGCTGCCAAACGAACAGGGCTTTACGAACAAGTCGCCATTGAAGGTCCGGTTGAGGCTGCGGAACAAGGCGTAGAAGGCTGTCACTTCTTGCATTCTTAAGATGTCGCCGAAGGTGGAGAACTTGCGACCTGTAGCATCCTTGATGTAGTTGGCGCCGATGACATTCCGGTCTTCCAAGTAGGCGATGAACATCGTCTGCATCAAAATGGCTTGAGACGCCCCTGGCGGCAATTCCAACTGTTGCAGCCGGCTGTCGGATCCCTTCAGATTGCCGAGCAACGCGCCATCCACACGCAGTTCGGGGTTGAACCTGTCGTCGTGTTCCAGCCAATAGCGGCCAGATTCCATGCCGTGGATTAGGCTGCGCACCCTGATGGCGTCTTCGACCTTGTGCAGTACTTCAACGAGGCAATGGTCGTCCAATCTGTTCCGCTGCCGGTCCGGTGGCATGGCGGCGAGGGAGTAGATGCGGATGGTGTCGCCGCAGACGATAGCGAGGACGGTGGCGAGGCCCTGATTCCACAGGTTCGAGTGCAGGGGGGCGATGTCCGCCGGTTCCGCCTCATCAGCTGCGAAGAACACGGCAGTGGGCACGTCTTGGATGCAAAACACGGAATCGGCACCAAAATCGCGCAGGGCCGTTCGTATAGGCCAAGCATGAGGCACATTGCCTACGGCCGCGGCGTCCGAGTAGAGCTCCGGCGGACGACGGGCGTTCAGCCCTAGAACGCCCTTCCAGTCTTCGTCAAGCGGCCGGGTAGTGGGCCCTACGTTCACACTGGGAGCCTAAACTGTTTGTACATACAGTAACACGGGTTGAGCTCCGGCGTTTCTTCCGTCGCGTCATGTCCGTTCTCCCGTCGCTTCGTGTTCGGACGCGGCCTGCAATCGGCATTGATTGCGTTCACATCCGATCCGCCTAGCTTTCACGCACACCGGGGCCGCGGAGCGTAGCACATCCAGCCGCAACGCGGCCCTGATGGGCGACCTGATGGGCGATAGGACACCAAACTACGCTCGCCCTAGTCCTTGCGCTAACGCCTCGTACGGCCCCGACGCCAGCCGCCTACCGCCCGCGCCGCGGCAAGCCCCGCCACGACGACCATCAACGCCGCCACCGACGGCACCCCGCCCCAGCGCCCGAACGGCGTCGTGCCGTGCATCGCCTGGAACTCGCCGCGCAAGACGTCGCGCTCGAAACGGGGCAGCGTCGCCGTCACTTGGCCTTGCGCGTCGATGATGGCGGTGACGCCGTCGTTGGTGGCCCGCAGCAGGAAGCGGCCGTTCTCCAAGGCGCGCATGCGCGCCATCTGCAAGTGTTGCAGGGGGCCGATGGAGGCGCCGAACCAAGTGTCGTTGCTGATGGTGGCCAGCACGTCGGCGCGGGCCGCCGCGCCGCGCACCAGTTCTGGGAAGGCGATTTCGTAGCAGATGGACATGGCGAGGCGCAGTTCGCCGATGCGCAGCAACGGCTGGCGCGGATGGCCGGGTTCCATGCGGGACATCGGCAGGTCAAAGAAGTCGATGAGGCCGCGCAGGGCAGATGCGAAGGGCACATATTCGCCGAACGGAACCAAGCGCCGCTTGACGTAGCGCCCGCCGCCGTCGCCCACGGCCACCGCGCCGTTGTGCCAAGTCCATCCGGCTGGGGAACGCTCGGCGATGGGAAGCCCCAGCACGAGGGCGCCGGATGCGCGTTCGGCCATGGCATCGAGGAACGGTGTGGCGCGATGCAGCGGCGTGGTGATGGCCGCTTCGGGCCAGAGCACCACGTCGGCATCCCACACCGGGCTGGAGAGTGCAGCGTAGCGAGCCTGAATCGGCTTCTCCGAAGCCGGGCGCCACTTCGTCTCCTGCGCCACCGCGCCCTGCACCAGCGCGGCGCTGGCGGCGGTGCCTGGCGTCGTCCATGCCACTTCCGCGAGGGCGAAACTGCCTAGCCAAGGCAGGGCTGCGAGCGCCGGCGCCTGCCAAGTGCGCCAAAGGGCCAAGCCGGCGCCGGTGAGGGCCGCGGCGAAGCTCACTAGCAACACGCCGCCGACGGGGGCCAACGCCTCCAACGGCGTGTCCAGCATGGCGTAGCCGGCGAACAGCCAAGGGAAGCCGGTGAGGAACCACGTCAGCAACCATTCCGTCAGCGTCCATACGGCCGCGAAGGCGAGGGCCGCCCAGGCCCCGCCACCGCCACGCAAGCGCGCGAAGCCCCACGCCGCGGCGCCGTGGAAGAGCGCCATGGCGGCGACGAACACCGCCACCAACGTTGCCGCGAGCCACGGTGCGGCATTGCCGTGGACATGGATGCTGACGTAGATCCAATGGATGCCGACGCCATACTTGCCAACGCCAAAGAGCCAACCGTGGGCAAACGGCCGCGCCGCTGGCCGGCACAGCAACCAACAGAGCGCAGCCATGGCGGCCACCGTCGCTGGCCAGAAGTCGAAGGGGGCGAAGCCCAGCGGATAGGCAGCGCCGGCGCCGAGCGCGGCAAGGGCGGCGACGAGGGGTTTCAGGGAGCGCTCAGCGCGGTGCCGTCCGTCCACGGAACCTCGCGGCGGGCACGGCGCGACACAGCATCGCCACGCGCATCCGGCTGATCACCCGCGGCGCGCGCATCAGCTCAAGCGGGTTCGCGGCAGTTGAGCTCCAAGAGCTGGATGCGGCGCCGGTCCGCGTGCAACACGCGAAAGTCGAACTTGCCGATGGACACTTTTTCCTCGCGTTCCGGCAGGCGGCCTAGCTCTTTCAGCACGGCGCCGCCGATGGTGTCGCAGGCCGCTTCGTCGAAATCCGCCTTGAAGTACTCGTTGAACTCCCGCAGCGGCGTCACCGCCTTCACCGTGTAGCTGCCGGCGCCGTGCTGCTTGATGAAGCTGTCGTCGTCCACATCGTACTCGTCCTCGATTTCGCCGACGATCTGCTCCAACACGTCCTCAATGGTGATAACCCCGGAGACATGGCCATACTCGTCGATCACCGCCGCCATGTGGTTCCGCGTTTGCTGAAACTCCTGCAGCATGAAATGCAGCCGCTTGCTCTCTGGCACTACCGTGACCGGGCGAATGCAGTCCTTGATGTCGAAGCCATCCAAGCCGCCTTCGAGCAACAGCGGCAACAGATCCTTCGCATGGAGGATGCCCTTGATGTCGTCCAAGTCGTCGCCGATCACCGGGAAGCGCGAGTGCTTGGACTGGACGACTTGCGCCAAGAACGCCTGCGGGGGTTCGTCCGCGCGGATGAACACTGCTTGCGAGCGCGGAATCATGATGTCCCGGGCTCGCATGTCCGAGAAGCGCAGCGTCCGGTCGATGATCTCGAAGGCACCGCCATTGACGATGCCACGCTCCGCGGCGTCCTGCAGCATGTCCAGCACCTCGGTGCGGTCCATCGGATCACCCGAGAAGAGATCGGCCACCCAATCTCGCCAACTGCGTTGTTGTTCCGTTTTTGGTTCCGTCATGGGAGCGTGTAAGGGTCTCCAAAGCCCAAGGCGGCGAGGACGCGGGCCTCTGCTGCCTCCATCTGTGCTGCTTCGGCAGCGTCCTGATGATCCATGCCCCGCAAGTGCAGCACGCCATGCACGACCATGTGCGCGAAGCGCGCCGCCAACTCCTGGCCGTGCTCCTCGGCTTCGCGCTCCACCACTTCGGCGCAGATGGCGAGGTCGCCTAAGACGCTTGGCGCGTCGGCGGGGAACGCCAGCACATTGGTGGCGCGGGGCGTGCCGCGAAAACGCGTGTTCAGCGCCCGGCTCTCCGCCGGCTCCACAATGCGGATGCAGACTGCGCGGCGCTCATCGCCCAAGGCGGCCCGCGCCCACGCATCGAGCGCCGTGGCCAACGGGGCCGGCTGCGCCGCAATCTGCACCTCCACCCGCTCGTCGGCGGCGGCCCACATCAGCTCGGCGCCGCCAGCGGCCGGGGCGCCGAGGCCATCGGCACGCGCCATCGCGGCCACGGCGTCGCTCATGCCCGGCCTCCCGCTTCGCCGGCGGCGTCGTCTTCCCGCGCATATGCCTCGACGATGCGCTGCACGATGGGATGGCGCACCACATCCTTGGCGCCGAAGCGGGTGAAGCTCAAGCCCGCCACGCCGTTCAACACCGTGAGCACATGCACCAAGCCGGAGCGCTGGCCGCGTGGCAGATCGATTTGCGTGATGTCGCCGGTGATGACGGCGGTGGAACCAAAGCCGATGCGCGTCAAGAACATCTTCATCTGTTCCACGGTGGTGTTCTGGCTTTCGTCCAAGATGATGAACGCGCCGTTCAAGGTGCGTCCGCGCATGAATGCGAGCGGCGCCACCTCAATGACGTTGCGTTCGATGCGTTTGTTCACCCGGTCCACACCGAGCATCTCATAGAGCGCGTCGTACAGCGGGCGCAAGTACGGGTCGATCTTCTGCGCCAAGTCTCCCGGCAAAAAGCCGAGCTTCTCGCCCGCCTCCACCGCCGGGCGCACGAGCAGGATGCGGCCCACGGCTTGGCGTTCCAGCGCTTCCACGGCGCAGGCGACGGCGAGGTAGGTCTTGCCGGTGCCGGCCGGCCCGACGCCGAAGTTCACGTCGTGGGAGCGAATCGCCTCAACGTAGCGCAGTTGCGTGGCACCGCGTGGCTTGATGGTTTTGCGGCGCGTGCGAATCACGTTCGCCGGGGCATTCGCATCGGCGCCCACGCCGGCAAGCAGCGCTTCCACGCCGGCTTCCTGCAGATGCAGATGCACCGTGCTCAAGTCCACGGCGTCCGCCTCCGCCGTTTCGAGATAGAGCTGGGCGAGCAAGGCGCGGCCGGCCTGCACGCTCGCCGGCGGCCCGGTGATGCGGAACCGGCTGCCGCGATTGCGAATGGTCACGCCGAGGCGCCGCTCCAGATGCAAAAGATTCTGATCGAACGGCCCGCAGAGCGCGGCGAGGCGGTGCGCGTCTTCCGGTTCCAAGGTGACGCTGGCGGAGCGAGGGGCTTCGTCGCCAGATGCCGGCGGCTCGGCTGCGGGCGCGTCGCCGGCCGGCGCATCGCCCCGCTCGTCCGCGACGCGTGGCGAAGACGCAGTGGACATTTCCGGAGGCTGTGTCCGTTGCCGAAACGAGCCGTCGAGCGGCGGGCGCGAGGCAGAACCCTCGCGCATCGGTAAGTTGGCGCCCAAGTGCGGATCAAGCTCCTGCCGGGTGCCCTAGCATATCGGGCATCGCTTCGCTGTCAACGCGCCGCCGGCGCGCGGCGGCATCCACGAGCGCACCGCGCAGCGAGTTCGGCAGCGCTTCCACGATGCGCACATCGGCGAAGGCGTCGCGCGGTGCATCGCCGCTGGCGCGAAAGTTCACGACGCGATTGTTCTCCGTGCGCCCCTGCAGTTCGCCGGGGTCGCGCTTGGAAGGCCCCGTGACCAGCACCCGTTCCACGCGCCCCACCATCGCCTCCGCATGGGCTGCCGTTTGGCGGCGCAGTTGATCCTGCAGGATGGCCAGCCGATGGCGCTTCACCGCCAACGGCGTGGGGTCTGGCTGGGTGGCGGCGGGGGTGCCGGGGCGCGGGCTGTAGATGAAGCTGAAGGAGATGTCGTAGTCCATCTCCCGCACCAGCGCCAAGGTGTCCTCGAAATCCTGCTCCGTTTCGCCCGGAAAGCCGACGATGAAGTCTGAAGAGAGAGCAATGTCGGGCCGCGCGGCGCGCAGGCGGCGGATTTTGTCCTTGTATTCCAACGCCGTATGGCCGCGCTTCATGGCCGCAAGCACCCGGTCTGAGCCGGATTGCACGGGCAGATGCAGATGGCTCGCCAGTTGCGGCACCTCGCGGTAAGCGTCGATGAGCGCATCGGTGAAGGCGGCGGGGTGGGAGGTGGTGAAGCGAATGCGGTCGATGCCGTCGATTTCGGCGGCGTAGTGGATGAGTTCGGCGAGGTCTGCGTGGCCTTCATCAATCGCGCCGCGGTAGGCGTTCACATTCTGGCCCAGGAAGTTGATCTCCCGCACGCCCTGCTCGGCCAAGCCGATGACTTCCCGCATCACATCCGCCACGGGCCGGCTCGCTTCCTCGCCGCGCGTGTAGGGCACCACGCAGAAGGTGCAGTAGCGGCTGCAGCCTTCCATGATGGACACGAACGCGGCCGGGCCAGTCACGCCGGGCGGCGGCAGGGCATCGAACTTTTCAATTTCCGGGAAGCTCACGTCGATGGCTGGGCCGCTGTTTTGGCGCGCTTGGCGCAACAGCTCCGGCAGACGATGCAGCGTCTGCGGCCCAAACACCACATCGACTTGCGGCGCCCGGGCGACGATGGCCGCGCCTTCTTGGCTGGCGACGCAACCGCCCACGCCGATGAGCACGCCCTCACGGTGCGCCTTGATGGGCTTCCAGCGGCCGAGCTGGTGAAACACTTTCTCCTGCGCCTTGTCGCGGATGGAGCAGGTGTTGAGCAGCAGCACGTCCGCCTCTTCCGGCGCCTCCACCAAGGCAGCGCCGCAACGCTCACGCAGGAGGTCTGCCATGCGCGACGAGTCGTACACGTTCATCTGGCAGCCGTGAGTTTTGATGTAGAGCTTGAATCCTTCCACCTGCTCGCTCCCAACGTGGGGCCACGCGCCCCTTTCGGCGGCGTGGGCGCAACCGCCACAACGCCGATGAGCCATTGAAGCACAGCGCCGGGGGTGGCGCGAACCATGCCGTGCTGGCCTCCGCCTAGCGTGGCTCGCGGCGATGGCGTTACGATACTGGGGAGCACTCGATCTGGCCCCGATTCCACTCCGATGGGTGACAACGAAGCCCTTCGCCACGCGGCTCTGCAAGACAAGGAACGCCGCCGGCGCAGCCAGTTCCCGCAGCCGGTGGCGCTGCGGGTGCATCGAGCCATCAGTTGGGTGCAAGCCGGGGAGCTGGCGATGGCTCGGCAAGACGAGGACTTGGCGTTCGTTTCCTACTGGGTGGCCTTCAACGCCTGCTACTCGCAACCCGCGCACCTCACGAGGCAGTTCTCCGCACAAGAGTTCTTCGAGTGGTATTTCAAGACGATCGTGGAACTCGACCGCGGGCGGGTGGTCTATGACGCCATCTGGATGCGCTTCGCCGGCTCCATCCGCAACTTCCTGAACAACCGATTCGTGTTTGAGCCGTTCTGGCGCTTCCATCACGGCGAGGAGGGTTGCGCCGATTGGAGGGAGCGGTTCGATAGACAGCTGCGATACGCGAAGAAGGCGCTTGGCCACGGCAACACCGCCGGTGTGCTCGAAGTGCTCTTCAGCCGGCTCTATGTGCTGCGCAACCAGCTCATGCACGGGGGCGCCACCTGGAAGGGCAGCGTGAACCGCGAGCAAGTGCGCCAAGGCACCGAGATTCTGGCCTTCTTGGTGCCCCATTTCATCGACTTGATGATGGACCATCCAGCCGTCCCTTGGGGGCTGCCGCCGTATCCGGTGCTTGACCGCGCCGACCCTTGATGGATGGCGGAGCGTGGCGGCGACGGAACTCGGCCATGCCGCGGCCGCGCATCGGCCCGGCATCCAAGCATTGCGTCCCCAACCCGACCTTGAAAGGCTGGCGCCATGCCCGTATAACGGTGTCATGGCAGACAGCAACCGCAACATCTACCGCATCCACTTCCACAACGCTGGGCAGATCTACGAGGTGTACGCGCACTCGATCTACCAGAGCGACCTGTATGGCTTCGTGGAAATTGAGGATTACATCTTCGGCGAGAAGGCGAAGATGGTGATCGACCCCGCGGAGGACAAGCTGCGCAACGAGTTCTCCGGTGTGCAGCGCAGCTTCATCCCCATGCACGCCATCGTCCGCATCGACGAGGTGGAGAAGGAAGGCACCGCGAAGATCACGGATTCGGCTGGCCAGAACGTCATGCCGTTCCCCATGCCAGTGCCAAAGAAAGGCGGGCCGTAGCCCCGTAGCCGAGCCTTGCCTTAAGGCTCAGTAGCCTTCTGCGATGAGCGGCAGGTCTGTCAACGGCTTGCCGTCGCCGGGCAACGGCGTTGCCGGCTCGACGAGTTCGGCCGTCAAGTCCTCAAGGCGCGCGGCGCCGAGCAGCGCCATCACGATGCGCAGCTCTTCTTCCACCAGCTCCAACGCGCGCACCACCGCGGCGTCGCCGCCGGCGGCCAGCGCCAACGCCGGCACACGCCCCATGCCCACAAGGTCTGCGCCGAGGCAGAGCCCCTTGGCGACATCCGCCCCGCGCATGAAGCCACCATCAACGATCACGGTGGCCTCGCCCTGGACTGCGGCAACCACTTCCGGCAACGCATCGATGCCGGCGCGGGCATGGTCGAGCTGGCGGCCACCGTGGTTGCTGACGTAGACCACCTCCACGCCACAGGCCACGGCGCGCGCCGCATCATCGCCGCGTTGAATGCCCTTCAAGACGAGCGGAATGTCGAACTTGGCTTTGATGTGCTCCACGGTCTTCCAAGTCATGCGGGCTTGGGCGTGGAAATCCACGGCGCCGCGGCTGCCGAACGCGCCGCCATCGGCGCGCCGCCCAGAGGACGGCACATAGCGCTTGGCGATGTCGCGCTCGCGGCGGCTGTAAACGGCGGTGTCCACCGTGAGGCAGAAGCCATCGTAGCCGGCGGCGATGGCGCGTTCGATGATGTCGTCCATCCACGCCTCGTCACCAACGAGATAGAGTTGATAGACGCGGCACGGGGGAAACTCGGCGGCGCCGGGCGCGATTGGCGCCGGCGCCGCGGCGACAGCCTCAAAATCCGGCTGGGAGGCGGAACTCAGCAGCATCGCCGCGCCGAACGTCTGCGCCGCGGCCCACGCCGCGACGCCGCCACCCGGCGCCAAGTCCTGCGTGGAGCCGAGGGGCGCCAACACCACCGGCAGCCGCATCGCCTTGCCGAGGAACGTCGTGGCGGTGGCGACGTTCGACACATCGTTCAGCACGCGAGGCTTGAATTGCAGCGCATCGAGGGCAAGCCGGTTGCGCCGCAGCGCCGCCTCGGCATCGGCGCCACCGAGCACATAGTCCCACAGGTTGTCGTCCAGCTGATGGCGCGCTGCCTTGGCGATCTCGTGGATGGTGCGGAAGTCCCTCATGGCGTCTCCTTGCGCGTTCAACACAAACGCCGTCTTCGCCCAGTTCGTCGACACGGCGCCGATGGGCCCGCATGCGGCTGAAGCGATCAGTCAAGCGTGTCTTTGCGCGACGCCGCCATTGTAAACTGCGAAGCTAACGCCTCGACTTGCACGCCTTTGGAGCGCACGACACATGGATGACATCACATTCAAGACAGCCGCCGAGCTCGCGGCCATGATTCAAACCAATGAAGTTGGCAGCGAGGAGCTCTTGGACGGCTATTTGCAGCGCGTGGCACAGTTCAATCCCAAACTCAACGCGATCATCGTGATGGACGAGGAGCGGGCGCGGCAACGGGCGCGGGAAGCCGATGCGGCCCTCGCCAAGGGCGAGACGTGGGGGCCGCTGCACGGCGTGCCCATGACCATCAAGGAATCCTACGACGTGGCTGGGCTGCCAAGCACTTGGGGCAATTCACCGCTCAAGGACAACGTGCCGAGCCAAGACGCGCTGTCCGTGCAGCGCCTCAAGTCCGCCGGCGTGGTGCTGTTCGGCAAAACCAACGTGCCGCTCAACTTGGCGGATTTCCAGAGCTACAACGACATCTACGGCGTCACCAACAACCCTTGGAACGTCGAGCGCACGCCCGGCGGATCATCCGGCGGTTCGGCCGCGGCGTTGGCGGCGGGGCTGACGGGCTTTGAGTCTGGCTCGGACATCGGCGGCTCCATCCGCAATCCTGCCCACTTCTGCGGCGTCTTCGGCCACAAGCCCACTTGGGGCCTGCTGCCGCCGCGCGGCCATGCGCTGCCGGGCGTCTTGTCCCAATCCGATCTATCGGTGATCGGGCCGCTGGGGCGCGGCGCACAAGATTTGGAGCTCGGCGTTCACGCGATGGCGGGGCCAGACGAGATCATGGGCGAGGGCTACGCGCTGCGGCTGCGTGGCCCGCAACACTCGCGCTTAGGGCAGTACCGCGTCGCCTGCTGGGCCAGCCACGACATGGCGCCCGTGACCCAAGAGACCCAAGGGCGGATCGCTGCGGTGGCGGACGCCATCGTCGCCGCCGGTGGCCAGGCGGACTTCGACGCCACCCCCGAAGACTTCGACGGACGCGGCGCGTTCGGCACCTACCAGACGCTCCTGCAGGCGGTGATGATGTCGCGCCAGCCAGACAACGTGTATCGAGCGTTGCAAGAAGAGGCCCGCGGGCTGGCGCTGGACGATGTGAGCGACCGCGCCAGGACGCTCCGTGCCCAAGTGGCAACATACCGGGATTACTCCGCCGCCAATGAGGCGCGCACGCTGCTGCGCTGGAAGTGGCGCGAGTTCTTCGGGCGCTACGACGCGCTCATCGCGCCGATCATGGCGACGCCGGCGTTCCCGCACGATCATCGCCCGTTCGGCGAACGCACCTTGATGGTGGACAACGCCGAGCGCCCCTACTTCGAGCAAGTGTTCTGGGCTGGCTTGGCCATATGCAGCTATCTGCCGTCCACCGTCATCCCGACCGGACCCAGCGCCGAGGGGCTGCCCATCGGCGTGCAGATCATCGGCCCCGAATATGGAGACTTGAAGACCATCGGCCTCGCCAAACTGCTCGAAGCCGAAGGCTTCGCGTTCACGCCGCCGCCTGGGTACTAGTTTAGCGTCGCCAACACTGGCCCTTCCGGGCGCCGAACTGGTGGGTGGCGCCGTAGACGCGGCCGGTGCCGACCTCGACGGAATCCCGCGTGACGTCGCCGACGGCGATGCTGCCGCGCAGGTAACCGCGCTCGGTGAGCACCTTGTCGCGGTTGCGGCGCTTGCGGGCGAGCTTGGTTGGCGACAGCGGCGCCCAGCGCGAGCCGTCCGGGGCTGCTTGGCTGCGGAAGCAGTCGCGGGTGGAGTTGACGAGCGCTTCTCCGATGTCGCGCATGGCGGGCGAGAGGTCTTCGCCGGCGCGCAGGAGGTTGCGGACGCGGACGTCGAGCCCGTCGAAGCCGATCAGTTCAACGCGGATGCGGGCCATGGGCGATCTCCCTTACAATGAATGGTGCCGGAGGAGGTAGGTGGGGTAACAACGCTCTCCCCATAGATGGTTTGCCCGCGTGAGCGGGCCAGCGGACTGCATCGAGGGTCGCGTCTCGTCCTGCTCCGGCACTCAATCCAACGTCCCCCAGATCACCTCGTAGCGTTCGTCGCGCAGGTGGGCGGCATCAACGTAGCCCGATGTGCGCACGGCCTTGGAGACGGTGGTTTGGCGCGCCTCGTCACGTTGCGAGCCCAAGCGCTTAACTGCGCGTGATGGGTAGTGATTGAAGGTGCCGCGGCGTGGTGGCAACGGCTGTTGACAGGATGGCGGCGCACCGCCCCCTTGGGAGGCCGTTTTCAGCCGGCCGCGCGCTGGCCTTCCTCTGCGTCCTCCGTTGCTTCCGGGAGGGCGCTTTCATCCCCTTCGTCGTCCAAGGCCATCGGGCGGTCCACCAACTCGATGTACGCCACTGGCGCGGCGTCGCCGACGCGGAAGCCCGCCTTCAGGATGCGCGTGTAGCCCCCTGGCCGGTCCTTGTAGCGGGGGCCGAGCTCGGCGAAGAGCTTGCCCACCGCCGCCTTGTTGCGGGTGCGGGCAAAGGCGAGGCGCCGATTGGCCACCGTGTCTTGCTTGGCCAAGGTGATGAGCGGTTCGGCGACGCGGCGCAGCTCCTTCGCCTTGGCCAACGTCGTCTTGATGATTTCATGCTCGATGAGCGACGCTGCCATGTTGCGGAACATCGCCCGCCGGTGGGCACTCGGACGATTCAGCCGCCGGCCGCTCTTTTTGTGTCTCATTGGAGGTGGTCCTTCCCGCGGGTACGCGCTTCAGCCAATGCGTTCGTCGTCGCGCAGGCCCGCCGGCGGCCAGCCGTCGAGCCGCATGCCCAGCGACAGGTCGCGTTGGGCAAGCACATTCTTGATCTCCGTTAAGGATTTCTTGCCGAGGTTCGGCGTCTTCAGCAGGTCCACCTCGCTTTGCTGGATGAGATCGCCGATGAGGTTGATGTTCTCCGCCTTCAAGCAATTGGCTGACCGCACGGTCAACTCCAAGTCATCCACCGGCTTCAGCAGAATCGGGTCGACTTCCGGATGCTTGAGGTCGTCAGCCTGCTCTGGGTCAGCCTCCAAGGCCACGAACGCATCGAGCTGCTGCTGCAGGATGGTTGCCGCGCGCCGCACCGCCGCCTCTGGCTCGATGGTGCCGTTGGACTCGATGTCCAAAATGAGCTTGTCCAAGTCTGTGCGTTGCTCCACGCGCGCATCCTGCACCTCGTACGCCACGCGGCGCATGGGGCTGTAGCTCGCGTCCAGCTTGAGGATGCCAATCGACTGGGTTTCCCCCTCGGCCTCGCCCACATATTCGACGGCTTGGTAGCCGCGGCCGCGCGTCACCTTGGCTTCCATGCGGATCTTGCCGCCGTCGTTCAACGTGCAGATGAGGTGGTCTGGATTGGCGATGTCCACGTCTTGGGTGCGCTGGAAATCCCCAGCGGTGACCTGCCCAGCGCCTTGGCGCGCCAAGGTGATGCGCGCAGACTCGCCGTGATGGAGTTGCACTGCCACGCCCTTCAGGTTCAACAGGATGTCGATGACATCCTCGCGCACGCCCTCGATGGTGTCGTACTCGTGCAGCACGCCGTCAATCTCCACTTCCGTGATGGCGGCGCCCGGCATCGACGAGAGCAGGATGCGGCGCAGGGCATTGCCCAATGTGTAGCCGAAGCCGCGGTCGAGGGGCTCCAGCGTCACCTTGGCCCGCCGCGGGCGCACCTCCTCTACGCGGATGTGCCGCGGGGCCAGCATCTCAGTCATCGTTTGTGCCATGGTCAATCCATCCTCCATCTGTTAGGGCTGCTTGACTGCGCTCTAAGGCGTCTTGCCGCTACTTGGAGTAGAGCTCGACGATGAGGTTCTCGTTGATCTCCTGCGGCAGCTCGGCTCGGTCTGGCGTGCGCTTGAAGACGCCTTCGAACTTCTCCGCATCGACATCGACCCACTCGGCCATGCCCCGTTGCGCCGTCACGTCCAACGCGTTCTTGATGCGCAGTTGGTCTTTCGACCGATCGCGCACGCTCACCACGTCGTCCGGGCGCACATGGTATGAAGGGATGTTCACCGTCTGCCCGTTTACCGCCATCGCCTTGTGCGACACCAACTGCCGCGCTTCCGCCCGCGTCGAGCCGAAGCCCATGCGATACACCACGTTGTCGAGGCGACATTCGAGCAGGCGCAACAGGTTCTCGCCAGTGGCGCCGCGCTGCCGGTCCGCCTTTTGGTAGTAATTGCGGAACTGCCGCTCCAAGACGCCGTAGAAGCGCCGCACTTTCTGCTTCTCTCGCAACTGCACGGCATAGTCCGACAACCGTGTGCGGCGGCTGCCATGCTGCCCCGGCGGCGTGTCCATCTTGCATTTGGCATCGATGGGCGTGACGCCGCTCTTCAGCATGAGGTCTGTGCCCTCGCGCCGGCAGAGCTTGAGCTTTGGTCCGATGTAGCGCGCCATGATTGCCCCCTTAAACTCGGCGCCGCTTCGGCGGCCGGCATCCGTTGTGCGGAATCGGCGTCACGTCGGCGATGCTGTTGATCCTCAAGCCGGCGGCGTTCATCGCGCGCACGGCAGACTCCCGGCCCGGCCCCGGACCTTTGACGAACACATCCACGCTCTTCATGTCGTGGTTCTCCACCATCTCCGTCGCCACTCGCTCGGCGGCGATCTGCGCCGCGAACGGCGTGCTCTTGCGCGAACCGCGAAAGCCGGAGCCACCGGCCGTCGCCCAACCCAAGGCGTTGCCCTGACGGTCGCCAATGGTGATGATGGTGTTGTTAAAGGAGGCATGCACATGCGCGACGCCATCCACCACGATGCGCTTGCCCTTTCTTCGGCCTGCTTCTGACATGTCCTTGCCCTTGATTGTGCGCCGTTAGCGCTTGACGGCCCGCGGCGGGCCTTTGCGCGTGCGCGCGTTGGTGCGGGTGCGCTGCCCGCGCACCGGCATGCCGCGGCGGTGGCGGATGCCGCGATAGGCGCCCAAGTCCATCAAGCGCTTGACGTTCATCGACACCCCGCGGCGCAAATCTCCCTCCACGGCCAGCTTCGCCACCTCGGCGCGAAGGGCGTCGAGGTCTGCCTCGGAGAGCTCGCCTGTCTTGTGCGCCGGGTTCACGCCGGCCGCGGCGCACAGCCGCTTGGCCGTCGAGGCGCCAACGCCAAAGATGTAGGTGAGCGAGACGGCCGCATGCTTGCCGTCGGGCACGTTGATACCCGCTATGCGCGCCATGGACGCCTCCCGTCAAAACTGCAGCTCATCGCATTCCCTCTGCCGCTAACCCTGCCGCTGTTTGTGGCGCGGCTCGACCGAACAGATCACCCGCACCACGCCCTTGCGCTTCACAACCTTGCAGTTGCGGCACATCTTCCTCACTGAAGCTCGCACTTTCATGGCTGCCACCACCCGCCGCTATCGGCGGCGTCCGTAATTCTGCAAGTTGGATTTCTCCATCAACTTGGCGTACTGGCTGGACATGAGATGCGCTTGCACCTGCGTCATGAAGTCCATCGCCACCACCACCACGATCAAGAGCGCCGTGCCGCCAAGCTGGAAGGTGACGTTGAAGAGCACGACCATGAACTCCGGCAACAGGCACACCAACGTGACGTACAGGGCACCGAACATCGTCAGCCGCGTGATCACGTCGTCGATGTAGCGCGCCGTCTGCGCACCAGGGCGAATGCCCGGCACATAAGCGCCTTGGCGCTTGAGATTATCCGCCATGTCCTTCGGGTCGAACACGATGGCGGTGTAGAAGAAGCTGAAGAACACAATGCCGGCGGCGAACAGCATGATGTAGAGCGGCTGCCCCGGAGACAGCACCAGCGCCACCTCCTGCAGCCAAGACATGCTCGGCGATTGGCCAAACCAAGTGGCCATGGAGGCCGGCGCCAGCAGCAGGCTGGAGGCGAAGATGGCCGGAATGACGCCAGCCATGTTCACTTTGAGCGGCAACGCGCTGGACTGCGCTTGATAGACGCGCCGGCCTTGCTGCCGCTTGGCGTAGTTCACCGTGATGCGCCGCTCGCCACGCTCGATGAAGACGACGAACCCAACGATGATGAGGGCGAACACGCCGATGGCCAGCAACGCGATGATGTTGATGTCCCCTTGGCGGGCGGCCTCAAAGGATTGCCCCACCGCCGCCGGGAAGCCGGACACGATGCCGGCGAAGATGAGCAGCGAGATGCCATTGCCAACGCCCCGCTCGGTGATTTGCTCGCCGAGCCACATCAAAAACAACGCGCCGGTGACCAAGGTGACGAGCGCCACCAAGTAGAAGGCGGCTCCCGGGTTGAACGCCAGCCCCTGCGCCATCAACGTGCCGGTGAGCGCAGCACCTTGGATGAGCGCGACGATGAGGGTGCCATAGCGCGTATAGCGCGTGATCTTGCGCCGCCCCGCCTCGCCTTCCTTGCGCAGCTGCTGCAGCGATGGATACATCATCGTGAGCAAGTTCATCACAATGCTGGAGGTGATGTACGGCATCACGCCGAGGGCGAAGATGCTCATGCGCTCCAACGCCCCGCCGCCAAACATGTTGACGAGCTCCAAGATGCCGCCTTGGTTCTGCTCGAACAGGTTGCGCAGCGCGTCCGGATTGATGCCCGGCACCGGAATGTGCGTGCCGACGCGGTACACCAGCAGCGCGAACAGCACGAACAGCAGCCGGGCGCGCAGCTCGGAAAGCCCAGCTTGCGCGCCGGCGAGGCCGCGCCGCGTGGTTGCCACCATCACTCCACCTTGCCGCCGGCGGCTTCAATGACAGCGCGGGCACCCCGCGTCACGACCAAACCGCGCACGGTGACGGCGCGCTCGATGCCGCCGGAAAGCATGATGCGGGCGCGTTTGATGTTGCGCGGCAACACATTCGCCGCCTTCAGCGCCGCCAAGTCGATGACGTCGCCAGGCACTTTGGCGAGTTCGCCCAAACGCACCTCGCCAGTGACCAAGGCCACCCGCGAACGAAAGCCGAACTTGGGCACACGCATCTGCAACGGCAATTGCCCACCTTCGAACCACGGCTTGCCGTTGCCGCCGGAGCGCGACTTCTGGCCTTTTTGGCCGCGGCCGGCGGTTTTGCCCCAGCCAGAGCTTGCGCCGCGCCCGACCCGCTTGCGGTTGCGCTTGGCGCCGGCGGCCGGTTGCAAGGTGTTGAGTTCCAAGGCCATGTTCAGCCTCCATGCTCCGCGGCGGGTTCAACCTGCAGCAGGTAGCCCACCTTGGCGATCATGCCGCGCACGGCCGGCGTGTCCTCCACCTGCACCACATGGCCGATGCGCCGCAGGCCAAGGCCGGCGACGCACGCCCGATGCCGCTTCAAGCGGCCGTGCGCGCTTCTTACGAGCTTGACGGTGAGCATGAGCCGCTCCGCGCCGGCGTCCGCTTCCCGCTCGCCCGGCTCAAGGTTGTCCGTTCCCATCGTCTGCATCCTGTTCGTGGCGGCAGCGCGCGCTCACGCCGTGAGCTCCGCCACCGTCTTGCCGCGGCGGCTGGCCACCATCTCTGGCGAGCGCATGTTGGCGAGCGCCTTGAACGTGGCGCGCACCACATTCACCCGGTTCGTGGAGCCGTAGCACTTCGCCAGAACGTCATGGACGCCGGCCGCTTCCAGCACGGCGCGCATGGGGCCGCCGGCGATGATGCCGGTGCCCTCGGAGGCCGGCTGCATGTACACCATCGAGGCGCCGTGGCGCACCCGCACCGCATACCAGATGGTGCTGCCGTTCAGCTCCACCTCGACCATGTCGCGGCGCGCCGCCTCCATCGCCTTCTGGATGGCGACCGGCACTTCCCGCGCCTTGCCGCGGCCGAAACCCACCCGGCCATTGCCGTTGCCGACCACGGTGAGCGCCCTGAAGCCGAAGATGCGCCCGCCTTTCACCACCTTGGCGACGCGGTTCACGTCCACCAGCTTCTCGACAAGCCCTTCTTCCCTGATTTCCTCGGAATACGCCATCGCGCTAAAACTCCAAACCGCCGGCGCGGGCGGCGTCCGCCAATGCCTTCACCCGCCCGTGGAACTTGTATCCGGAGCGATCGAACCCGACCTTCGACACCCCCGCCGCTTGCGCCCGTTCGGCGATGAGCGCGCCCACCGCCGCGGCCGCTTTCGCGTTGCCGGTGGCGCCGCCACGCAGCGACGCATCCAAAGTGGACGCCTGCGCCAGCACCTTGCCGCCGTCCGCCGAAATCAGTTGCGCGTACATGTGCCGCGGCGAACGGAACACCGTCAGCCGCGTGGCGCCGATTTCGCGCATCTTCATGCGGCTGCGCTTGGCGCGCCGCAAACGTAGCCGTTTCTTCTGTTGAGCCATTGTTTCCCTTGCGCCACTTTTCCCTTGTACCGCTCTCTTGCGCCGCGCTTGCTTCTCTTGCAGCGCACTGGGCCGCTACTTCTTCTTCGCTTCCTTGCGCCGCACCCACTCGTCCGCGTAGCGCACGCCCTTGCCCTTGTAGGGCTCCGGCGGGCGGAAGGCGCGGATCTCCGCGGCGGCTTGGCCGACGCGCTGTTTGTCGAGGCCAGTCAGCACTACTTCCGTCTGCGTCGGCGTCTGCGCTTCCACGCCCTCCGGCAACTGGTACTCGATGGGGTGCGAAAAGCCGAGTTGCATGGTGAGCGCGCCGCCCTTGGCCTGCGCGCGGTAGCCGACGCCCACCAACTGCAGCCGTCGCTCGAAGCCTTGGCTCACGCCGATGACCATGTTGTGTACCAAAGCGCGCACCGTGCCGGCCATGGCGCGGCAGCGACGGTCGCCATTGGCGGCGGCGAAGGTGAGGCCGTCGTCCGTGCGCTCGATGTTCACCTCACCCGTCAACAGCAACTTGAGGCTGCCTTTGGGGCCCTTCACCACCACGTCGCCCGTCGCCAACTCGGCATCCACGCCGCTAGGCAACTCGACTGGGCTTTTCGCTATTCGGGACATCGCTGCGTCCTAGAACACCGTGCAGAGCACTTCGCCGCCGACGCCGGCGCGGCGCGCGGCGCGATCGGTCAACAGGCCGTTGGCCGTGCTGACGATGGCCACGCCTAAGCCGCTCCGCACCCGGGGCAGTTCCCTGCTTTGCTTATAGATACGGAGCCCCGGCCGGCTCACCCGCTTCAACTCCTCGATGGCGGGGGCGCCGCCTGGGTATTGGAGTTCGATGGTGAGCAAAGGCTTGGCCCCCGCCTCCACCGAGAATCCGCCCAAGTAGCCTTCTTTGCGCAGCACCTCGCAGATGGCGACCTTGAGCTTCGAGCTCGCCATCGTGACCTGCGCATGCCGCGCCGCTTGCGCGTTGCGGATGCGCGTCAAAAGGTCTGCCACAGGGTCTTGCATGGTCATGCGGGGCTTCCCTACCAGCTTGCCTTCACGAGGCCGGGCACATCGCCGCGCATGGCCGCTTCCCGCAGCTTGTTGCGGCCCAAGCCGAACTTCCGATACACGCCGCGCGGGCGGCCCGTCTGGCCGCAACGGCGGCGCAAGCGCACCGGGCTCGCGTTGCGGGGCAACTTCTGCAGCGCCGTCTGCGCATCCCAGCGCTCGTCGTCCGATGCGCCGCGATCGGCGATGACGGCCTTCAACGCACGGCGCTTGGCGGCATGCCGGGCCACCACCTGTTCGCGCTTCTTCTCGCGTTCTGTCATTGAAACCTTGGCCAAGTGTGTTCTCCTCGTTGCGGCGCGTGCGCGGCGCTCAACTCCTGAACGGGAACTTGCAGGCGCGCAGCAGCGCCAACCCTTCGTCGTCCGTGGCCGCCGACGTGGTGATGGCGACGTCCAAGCCGCGCACGGCGTCGATCTTGTCGTAATCGATTTCCGGAAAGACGATCTGCTCCGCCACGCCCATCGAGTAATTGCCGCGGCCATCGAAGGCGCGCGGATTCAAGCCGCGGAAATCCCGAATGCGGGGGATGGCGATGCCGATCAGCCGATCCAAGAAGTCGTACATGCGGGTGCGCCGCAATGTCACCTTGCAGCCAACCGGCCAGCCGGCGCGAATCTTGAACGCCGCCTCGCTCTTTCTGGCCTTGGTGACGATGGCTTTCTGCCCAGCGACGAGCGTCAAATCCGACACGGCGTTGTCCATGATCTTGCGGTCTGCCACTGCTTCGCCGACGCCCATGTTCAACGTCACCTTCACGAGCCGCGGCACCTGCATCGGGTTCTTGCAGCCAAGCTGGGACATGAGCTCCTCGCGGATCTCATCCCGGTAGCGCTCCTTTAGCCCGCTCATCGTTGCTTGCCTCGTCTGCCCACTCAGCCGGCGTCGATCAAAACGCCGTCAGACTTGAAAAAGCGCACGCGCTTGCCGTCCTCCACGCGCACGCCAACCCGGTCTGCCTTGCCGGTGGCATCGTTGTAGATGGCCACGTTGGAGACATGGATCGGCGCCTCCTTCTCCACAATGCCACCCGGCTGGTTGCGGTTCGGATCGCCGCGCTGGTGCTTCTTCACGATGTTGACGCCGCCCACCAACAAGCGCTCGTTGTCCAGCACGCGCAGCACTTCGCCACGCTTGCCCTTGTCGCGTCCCGCGATGACGATCACTTCGTCTTCTGCTCTGATCTTGCGCATCGCCGACCCCGCTACCTCACAACACCTCAGGCGCCAAGGACACGATGCGCATGAAGTTGCCGGCGCGCAGCTCCCGCGTCACCGGCCCGAAGATGCGCGTGCCGACTGGCTGCATCTGCGGCGTCAGCAGCACGGCGGCGTTGCGGTCGAAGCGGATGACCGAGCCGTCTGGGCGGCGCACGCCCTTGCGGGTGCGCACCACCACGGCATCCATCACCTGCCCCTTGCGCACCCGGCCGCGCGGCATCGCTTCCTTCACGGCCACTTTGATGATGTCACCGACGCCGGCATAGCGGCGCTTGGAGCCACCGAGCACCTTGATGCACTGCACCCGCCGCGCCCCGCTGTTGTCGGCGATGTCGAGCATGGTTTCCGCTTGGATCATGTCAGCCGTCCGCAGCGGGTTGGCGGTTGTTGACCTGCTGCAGGCGCCACGACTTGAGCTTCGAGATCGGGCGCGTCTCCACCACGGTGACCAGATCGCCGATCTGGCACTCGTTGTGCTCGTCGTGCGCGTGGATCTTCGAGCGACGGCGAATGATCTTGCCGTAGATCGGATGCTTGACGCTGCGCTCCACGAGCACCGTGATGGTCTTGTCCGCGCGGTTGGAAATCACCGCGCCGGACAAGGCGCGCGGATTCGAGTCAGCCATTCGCCTTCTCCCGCAATATCGTCTTGACGCGCGCAAGGTCGCGCCGCGCCACCTTCAGGAGGTGCGTCTGGGGCAAATGCTCGCTGCCGCGCTGCATGCGCAGGTTGAACTGCTCCCGACGCAACCGCGTCAACGCTTGGTTGAGCTCGTCCACGCTCATGTCTCGGAGTTCAGAAGCCTTCATCGTCACATCGCCGACCGGGTGACCATGGCGGTGGCGAAGGGGAGCTTCGCCGACGCCAGGGCGAAGGCGCGCCGCGCCACCTCTTCCGACACGCCTTCCATTTCATAAAGCACCCGGCCAGGCTTGATTTGCGCCACCCAGTACTCGACGCTGCCCTTGCCCTTGCCTTGGCGCACTTCCAAGGGTTTCTTGGTGATGGGCTTGTCTGGAAAGACGCGAATCCACACCTTGCCGCCGCGCCGGGCATGGCGCGTCATGGCGCGCCGCGCCGCCTCGATCTGCCGCGCCGTCATGCGTCCGCGGGTGGTCGCCTTCAAGCCGTACTCGCCGAAGTTCACGCGGTTGCCGCGACCGGCAAGCCCGCGGTTGCGGCCCTTCTGCTGCTTCCTGAATCTGGTTCTCTTGGGCTGTAGCATCGTCGCTCCGCTCGGCCGTCAGCGCGCCAGCGCTTCGGCTTCCTCCTCGCCGGCGATGATCTCGCCCTTGAAGATCCACACCTTGATGCCGATGATCCCGTAGGTCGTCTTCGCTTGGGCGGTGGCGTAGTCGATGTCTGCGCGCAGGGTGTGCAGCGGCACGCGCCCTTCGTGGTACACCTCTGAACGGGCGATTTCCGCCCCCCCCAAGCGCCCAGCGACGCGCACCTTGATGCCCTTCGCCCCCAACCGCATGGCGTTCTGGATGACGCGCCGCATGGCGCGCCGGAACTGCACACGGCGCTCTAGCTGTTGGGCAACATTCTGCGCCACCAACAGCGCATCAACTTCGGGCTTGCGCACTTCCTCCACATTGATGTGGACCGGCACCGCCATGCGCTTGACTAACTCTCTGCGCAAACGCTCCACGTCTTCGCCCTTCTTGCCGATGACGATGCCAGGGCGCGCCGTGTAGATGGTGACCCGCGCCGTTTGCGCCGGGCGTTCGATGTCGATGCGGCTGACGGACGCTTGCGCGAGCCGCTTGCGCAGATACTCGCGCACTTCCAAATCGTTCAAGAGATAGGCGGAGTAGCCCTTGCGCTCCGCATACCACAGGGAGCGGTGCTTGGCGACGACGCCCAGGCGCAAGCCTGTTGGATTGACCTTTTGACCCATTCTGCTTAGTTCCCGTATCCGCTCCGAGGGCTCTTCAGGGCGCTCCGTCCGTCACCGCCACGGTGATGTGGCTGGTGCGCTTCAGCAGCCGATCTGCCCGGCCGCGGGCGCGCGGGCGCATGCGCTTCATGGTGATGCCCGGATCCACGAAAATCTCGCCCACCCGCAGTTCGTCAATGTCCGCGCCTTCGTTCTCCTCCGCGTTGGCGATGGCGGATTCGAGCACCTTGGAAATCAACGTGGCGCCCTTGTGGCAGCTAAAGCGAAGGATGTCCTGCGCCTCTTCCACCGACTTGCCGCGCACCTGATCCGCCACCAGCCGCGCCTTTTGCGGCGAAATGCGCAGCGTCTTGGCTTTTGCCATCGCTCGCATCGCCTCAGCGCCTCGCCTTGCGGTCTGCCGCGTGGCCGCGGAACGTGCGCGTCGGCGCGAACTCGCCAAGCTTGTGGCCAACCATGTCTTCCGTGACAAACACCGGCACATGCTGGCGCCCGTTATGGATGGCGAGCGTCAGCCCCACCATGTCTGGCGAGACCATTGATCGGCGCGACCAAGTGCGGATGGGGCGCCGGTCTCCGCTTTCCTGTGCCGCGGTGACCTTCTTCGCCAAGTGCAGGTCTACAAATGGGCCTTTGCGCAGCGACCTAGGCATGGCCCGGCTCCTCGCGCATGTTCCGCTCCTGTCGTTGCGTGTGTTGCATCCGTGTTGCCTCGTCCCCTCGCTCGCTCATGTGGCGGCGCTATTTCCGGCCCCGCCGCCGCACGATGAGCGCGTCAGTGCGCTTGTTGGCGCGCGTCTTGTGGCCCTTGGTGGGCACGCCCCACGGCGTCACCGGATGGCGGCCGCCGGAAGACTTGCCTTCGCCGCCGCCGTGCGGGTGATCGACCGGGTTCATGGCGACGCCGCGCACCGTTGGGCGGCGCCCGCGCCAACGCGCTGCCCCGGCCTTGCCGAGGGAGCGCAGGTTGTGTTCGTTGTTGCCCACTTCGCCAAGCGTCGCCCGACATTCGGCCAGCACGCGGCGCATCTCGCCGGAGCGCAGCCTGAGCGTGGCGTATGTGCCCTCCCGCGCCACCAACTGCGCGGAAGTGCCGGCGCCGCGCGCCAACTGCCCGCCCTTGCGCGGCTTCAGTTCCACGCAATGCACGACGCTGCCAAGCGGTATGTTGCGCAGCGCCAAGGCATTGCCCGGCCTAATCGGCGCGCTCGCGCCCGACATGAGTTCGGTGCCGGCGGCCACCCCGCGCGGCGCCAAGATGTAGCGGCGCTCACCATCTTCGTACTTGACTAGGGCCAAGTTAGCGCTCCGGTTCGGGTCGTACTCCAAGCGCTCCACCACCGCCTTGATGCCATCTTTCTCGCGACGGAAGTCCACGCGGCGATAGAAGCGCTTGTGGCCACCGCCGCGATGCCGCGTGGTGATGCGGCCATTCGCGTTGCGGCCGCCACTCTTGGGGTTCGGCTCCAACAGCGGCTTGTAAGCGCCGCCCTTGTGCAGCGCCGGATCGACCACCTTGACGACGAAGCGGCGCCCTGGGGAGGTGGGTTTGGTCTTCAACGCCGGCATCGTCAACGCTCCACCGCAAAGTCGATGTCTTGGCCTTCGGCGATGCGCACGTACGCCTTCTTCCAGTTGCGCCGGCGTGTCACGCCGCGCACTGTCCGCCGCGTCTTGCCGCGTTGATTCAGCGTGGTCACGTTGACCACGTCGACGCCGAAGATCTGCTCCACCGCGGCTTTGATCTCGCGCTTCTTGGCGTCCTTCGCCACCTTGAAGGTGTATCGGTTGCTCGCGTCGCCCAATATCGAAGCCTTTTCGGTGACATGCGGCTCCACCAACACGGCGTACAGGCGGTCTTCGTTCATGCGAGGGCCGCCTCGAGATCCTTCAACGCCGCCACGGTGACCAGCACCTTCTCGTGGCTCAAGAGGCTCACCGGATTCACGCCGTTTGCGTCGCACACGTCCACGTTGCGGAGATTGCGGGCGGAGAGTTTGAGGTTTGCGTCGATCTCCCCGCTTACGATGAGGACGTTGGGGAGTTTCAGGGCGGTGAGTTGGGCGGCGAGGGATTGGGTCTTCGGGGTTTCGACGGCAAAGGCGGTGGCGGCGACCAGGCGATCCTGCCGAATCAGCTCAGACAGGATGCAGCACATGGCGCCGCGATACATCTTGCGGTTCACCTTCACATTGTCTGAACGCTCATGCGGCTGCGCCGCGAACATGTGCCCACCGCCACGCCACAGCGGGCTGCTGCGGGTGCCGGCGCGCGCCCGGTTGGTGCCCTTCTGCCGATAAGGCTTGCGGCCGCCACCGCGCACCTGGGCGCGGGTGCGCTGGGCGCGGGTGCCGCCGTGGCCTTTGGCGAGGTAGGCGGTGACGACCTGATGCACGAGGGCTGCGTTGAACTGCCGCGCAAACGCGCCATCCGCCACTTCGACGTTGCCGCTGCCATCATGCAAAGGGAGTTGCATCGCCCGCCTCATCAATTCCCGGCGCCGCCAGCCGCCTTGACGGCCGGCTTCACCACCACATCGCCGCCGGCCGGACCCGGCACTGCGCCGCCAATGAGCAACAGGTTGCGCTCCGCATCCACCTTCACCACCGTCAGATTCTGCGTGGTGACGCGCTCCGCGCCCATGTGGCCGGCCATCTTCTTGCCCTTGAACACGCGCCCGGGCGTTTGGCATTGGCCGATGGAGCCCGGCGCTCGGTGCGCTCGGGAATTGCCGTGCGACCAACCTTGGGCGCCGAAGTTCCAGCGCTTGATGCCGCCAGCAAAGCCCTTGCCCTTGGAAATGCCAGTGACGTCCACCTTCTGGCCAGCCTCGAACTGGTCTGCGCTGAGTTCGGCGCCGACTTCCGGCGCATCGTCATCGCCGATGCGGAACTCCCACAGGCCCCGTCCGGCTGGCGTCTTGGCTTTCATGTAATGCCCGGCCAACGGCTTCGTCAGCCGATTGCGCCGCGCTTCGCCGGCCGTCACCTGCAAGGCGCCATAGCCGTCCGCGGCGCGGGTTTTCACCTGCGTCACGCGATTCGGCGACACCGCGATGACCGTGACGGGAATGGATCGCCCCGCCTCGGTGAACACCCGCGTCATGCCGCTTTTTTTGCCAACGACGCCAATCGCCACTCGTTGTTCCTCGGCCTCTTTCCTCGGCGCCCGCGCGCCGTTCGTTGCCTCTTTCACGCCACCGGGCCGCATCCGCTTCCCTTGCTGCCGATGCGCATCCCGCCCTTCAAAGCGGGCTGCCACCATCTGCGACGCTGCCCGTTTACGAAAACGCCGCCTTCAAGTTCAGGCGGCGTTCCATGTTCTGCACCTCAATTCAAGCTGATCTGCACCTCCACACCGGCGGCGAGATCGAGTTTCATCAACGCATCAACGGTTTTCTCCGTCGGGTCGACGATGTCCAAGAGCCGCTTGTGCGTGCGAATCTCGTACTGGTCCCGTGCGTCCTTGTCCACATGGGGCGAAATGAGCACGGTGTAGCGTTCCTTGCGCGTGGGCAAAGGAATGGGGCCGAGCACTTGGGCGCCCGTGCGTTTCGCCGTTTCGACGATCTCTTCCGTCGAGACGTCGATCAACCGATGATCGAACGCCTTCAGGCGTATGCGAATGCGCTGACTCTGGCTCAAACCCTTTCCTCAAGCGACCCAACCCCGCCAGCGACGCCGGCGGCGCAAGGTGGCCTCGCGCGCACTGGGCGCCCGCTCGGCCGTGATGTACTCCTGCTAGCGTTTTCACGCTGTCGATGTGGCGGAACTCTCTCACCAGCCGCGACAACCGGACGGCCACCCAAGGGCACCCGCCTTGCCGCCGCAAGGAACCGAGCATTGTAGTAAGCCCGTTTCCGTTACGCAACGATGCGCGGCATCTTTTTTTCGCGGCCTTTCGTTCCTCCACGTCCCCCGTCTCTTTCGCCCCCACGAACGGCCTTGCTCGCAGCCGTCCGGCGCGGCGCGGCGAACCAAGTGCGCCGTTCCGGAGCGGCCCTTTGCGCTGCGCTACCGGTTCAAGATGTGCGCGGCGACGCTGCGTGGCACTTCGTCATACCGCGCGAACTCCATCGTGAATGTGGCGCGGCCTTGGGTGGCGGAACGCAAGTCTGTCGCGTAGCCGAACATCTCGCCCAACGGCACGAAGCAGCGCACGATCTTGCCGGACGGGTTCTCGTCCAAGCTCTCGATGATGCCGCGGCGGCGGTTCAGGTCGCCCACCACCTGCCCCATGTAGTCCGCCGGCGTGACCACCTCCACGCTCATGATCGGCTCAAGCAGCACTGGGTTGGCGCGCAGGGCACCCTCCTTCAGCGCCGTGGCGCCGGCCACCTTGAAGGCGATTTCGGAAGAATCCACTTCATGGAACGAGCCATCGTACAGCGTGGCGCGGACGCCGATGAGCGGATAGCCGGCGAGCACGCCGTTCTCCATCTGCCCGGCGATGCCCCGTTCCACCGCCGGGATGTACTCCTTCGGCACCGCTCCGCCGACAATCTCGTCCGCGAACTCATAGGCGGCGCCATCCACCGCAGCGTCAAAGGGCTCCAAGCGCAACCAGACATGGCCATATTGGCCGCGCCCGCCGGTTTGCCGCACGAACCGTCCCTCGGATTCCACAGATTTGCGGATGGTTTCCCGATACGCCACCTGCGGCTTGCCAATGGCCGCTTCCACGCTGAACTCGCGCTTCATCCGGTCTACCAGCACTTCCAAGTGCAGTTCGCCCATGCCGGCGATGATCGTCTGCCCGGACTCGGCGTCTGCGGAGACGCGGAACGACGGATCTTCCTGCGCGAGCTTGCCCAACGCGGTGGACATGCGCTCTTGGTCTGCCACGGACTTCGGCTCCACCGCCACGCTGATCACCGGCTCCGGAAACTCCATGCGCTCCAAGGTGATGGCGCGGCGCACATCGCAGAGGGTGTCGCCAGTGGTGATGTCCTTCAGGCCAATGGCGGCGGCGATGTCGCCGGCGCGCACCTCTTGGATTTCGTTGCGGCTGTTGGCATGCATTTGCACCATGCGCCCTACGCGCTCGCGCTTGCCCCTCACCGAGTTCAGCACCCGGTCGCCAGACGCGAGCACGCCGGAGTAGACGCGGAAGAAGGTGAGCGTGCCGACGAACGGATCCGTCGCGATCTTGAACGCGAGCGCGGCGAACGGCTCGTCGTCGTCCGACGTGCAGCGCGCCACGGTGGCATCGTCTTCCAACACGCCCTCGATGGCCTTCACTTCCGTGGGCGCCGGCAGGAAATCCACCACCGCGTCCAGCATCGGCTGCACACCCTTGTTCTTGAACGCCGAACCGCAAAGCGCCGGCACGATTTCGTTGTCCAGCGTGCGAATGCGCAGGCCTTGGCGAATGTCCTCGGGCGATAGGTCGCCATCCTCCAGATAGCGATCCATCAACTCCTCGGTGGCCTCCGCCGCGGCTTCCACCATGTGCTCGCGCAAACGCTCCGCTGCCTCGGCGAGGTGTTCCGGGATGGCCTCCTCGTGGGCCGCGGCGCCCAAGTCTTCGTCCGTCCAAGTGATCGCCTTCATCGTCACCAAGTCGATGACGCCCTTGAAGGCATCCTCCGCGCCCCAAGGCAATTGCACCGGCACCGGCGTGGCCGCGAGCCGTTCCTTGATCTGCCCGACGACGCGCAGGAAATCCGCGCCGGCGCGATCCATCTTGTTGACGAAGACCACCCGCGGCACCTCGTAGCGGTTCGCTTGGCGCCACACCGTCTCAGATTGTGGCTCCACGCCAGACGTGCCGCAGAAAACCACCAAGGCGCCATCCAAAACGCGCAGGGAGCGCTCCACCTCAATGGTGAAGTCCACATGGCCTGGGGTGTCGATGATGTTGATGCGGTGTTCGTCGAACTGGCCTTTGGTGCCAGCCCAAAAGCAGGTGGTGGCAGCGGAAGTGATGGTGATGCCCCGTTCCTGCTCCTGCTCCATCCAGTCCATCACCGCGGCGCCATCATGCACCTCGCCGATTTTGTGGGAGAGACCCGTGTAGAAGAGCACCCGTTCAGAGGTGGTCGTCTTGCCGGCGTCCACATGCGCGACGATGCCGATGTTGCGATATCGTCCAATGGGTGTGCTGCGAGCCATCCTTGCATTTCCTTCATCGCGCATCGCGCAGGCAGTCCGCGCGGCGTCATGCCGCGCGCACCCACATCGCGCGCAGGGAGTTTCTAGAAGCGGTAGTGGGAGAACGCCCGGTTCGCGTCCGCCATGCGGTGCGTGTCTTCGCGCTTGCGCACCGCGCCGCCGCGGCCTTCCGCGGCGTCCATCAATTCGCCGGCCAAGCGCGCCGCCATGGACTTCTCGCCGCGCCCGCGAGCGCTGTCCACCAGCCAGCGCATGGCAAGCGCCTGACGCCGCGAGGCGCGCACTTCCACCGGCACCTGATAGGTGGCGCCGCCAACGCGCCGCGACTTCACTTCGACGAACGGCGCCACGGCTTCCAACGCCTTCTCGAAGGTTCCCACCGGGTCACCCTTCTCGCGTTGTTCGATGCGGGTGAGCGCCCCATAGACAATGCGCTCCGCGACGGCCTTCTTGCCGCTCACCATCACATGGTTGACGAATTTCGTCACCGTCTGATTGTGGTATTTCGGGTCCGGGATGATCTCCCGCTTCGCGACGACTCTTCGCCTCGGCATTTGCGCTCCTCTCCTTCAGGTGAGTCTGCCACGCGCGGGCAGCCTTACTCGGATGCCGTTTGGATTCCTACTTCGGCCGCTTGGCGCCGTACTTGGAACGGGCGCCGCGCCGATCCGCCACGCCAGACGCATCGAGCTTGCCGCGAATGGTGTGGTAGCGCACACCCGGCAAATCTCGCACACGCCCACCGCGAATGAGCACCACCGAGTGTTCCTGCAGGTTGTGGCCTTCGCCGCCGATGTAGGAGTTCACCTCGTAGCCGTTGGTGAGCCGCACCCGACACACCTTCCGCAGCGCGGAGTTGGGCTTCTTGGGCGTTGTGGTGTACACCCGCGTGCAGACGCCGCGCTTCTGCGGCGACCCCTGCAGCGCCGGGACGATGTTCTTGCGCACGCGCCGCTTGCGCGGCTTGCGCACTAGCTGACCGATGGTGGCCATGTGGTCTCCACACCTGCGCCGCCCGGCAATGCGCCGCGGGGCGAGCCTTAAGGATGCGCCGCCAAGCCGCGCACCCGTCGGGAAAGGGGGGCGATTCTATAGGGGGGAAATGCGCGTAGCAAGGAGTGGTGCCGGGTTCTGTCGATAGCAAACTGATCTGTCCGCTTCTCCCGGCGCGCCATCTGTTCGGTCCCTTCGCTGCGCGGCGCTCGCCACGCGGCGCCAAACGGCCTAGACGTAGGCCATTCCCTGCGTTTCGACATACAGCGAATACAGGGATTGGGACGCCGAGATGAACAGGCGATTGCGCTTCACGCCGCCGAAGCAGACGTTGGACGCCGGCTCCGGCAAGAGGATGGCACCGATTTGCGCGCCGTCCGGCGCGAACACATGAACGCCGTCATAGCCTTCGCCGCCCCAGCCGGCAGCGGCCCAGACGTTGCCGTCCATGTCCACCCGAATGCCGTCTGAGCCGCCCTTGCCCATGTCGCAGAAGATGCGCGGCGCAGCCAACGTTTTGCCTTCCACGACGTCGAACGCCGAGATCGTGCGCGGGTGCCCACGTTTGTGGGACGCCCCCGTGTCCACGATGTAGAGCGTCTTGCAGTCTGGCGAGAACGCGAGGCCATTGGGCTTCAGGAGAGTCTCCTCCGCCACTGTGACGCGCTGCGTGCCGGGATCGATGCGATAGGTGCGCTCCGGCAGCTCGAACGGCGCCTTGTGGCCCTCGTAGTTGCCGTGGATGCCATAGCCAGGGTCGGTGAACCAGACGCCGCCATCTGGATGCACGACGACGTCGTTGGGCGCGTTCAGGCGCTTACCGTCGCAGGCATCCGCAAGCACCGTGATGGTGCCGTCGTGCTCGGTGCGGGTGACGCGCCGGGAGTCGTGTTCGCAAGTGACAAGACGACCTTGGCGATCGCGCGTGTTGCCATTGGCGTTGTTCGCCGGGCTGCGGTAAACGCTCACGGCGCCGCTGTCTTCGTCCCAACGGAGGATGCGGTCGTTGGGGATATCGCTCCACAGCAATTGGCGGCTGTCGCCGAACCAAACAGGCCCTTCCGCCCAGCGGCAGCCAGTGTAGAGGCGTTCAATGGCGGCGCTGCCAAGCACATACTTCCGAAAGCGCGGATCCAGCACCCGCACATCCAAGTCTGGGTAGCGGACGGGGGCATGCCAATCGCGGCCCATGGGCGACGCTCCTCAGTGCGGTGTTGCCGGCACTATAGCAAGCGGGAAATGAGCGAAGCCGGGCGGTGGGCGAGGCTCACACGCAGCCGCGGCTTGGCGCAGAGCCAAGGGCCGCAGAAACGAGAGGAAGAAACGCGAGGCAGCGGGATGGCGCGCGACGTTTTGGGGGCGGTTACGCCCCCACCGCCGGCTCGACCTCGCGGGCGGCGAGCAGCGGGGCGCGCCGCGGCGCCATCGGCGCGGGGGTGCTGCGCGCGCGCTCAGCGGCAGCAGCCTTGCCGGCTTGCGCCGATGGGCGGGCGGGCGGTGCGCTCTTGTCCGCCAGCGCCGCTTCCAACCAACGCAGCAGCGCACTCCACTCGCCGCGTTCCGCCGCGAAGCGGCTGTCGTGCGGAAAATCCAGAATGCCGGCGCCAACCTCCGCCGCATGCAGATAGAGCTGGCTGTCTGCGAAGGTCGCCACAGTGGGCACGGGCAAGCGCTCGAGAAAGCGCGTTAGCCGGTCATAGGCGACGGCGCGCTTCACCACCCGGTTCGCCAACACGCCGATGGGCACTGGGTGAGACCGATAAGAGCGATGGTTCAACAAGCTGTCGATGAACTTGCCGCCGGCGCGAATGTCGATTGGCGATGGCAGCATGGGCACCAAAAACGCGTCGCTCTCGCGGAAGTAATCGTCGAGGTTCCGTTCCGTCGCCACCGACGCCGCATCGATGACGGCGCGCTCCACGCCATGCGGCAGCCGATCGCGCCACGCTTGGGTTTGATACATGGTGGCGCGGCGTTGCGCGACGAACTCCACTTTGGCGAGGCTCGCTTCGCGCTGGTGCGCCCATGCCTCGGCGGAGCCTTGGGAATCTTGATCCACAAGCGCGACGCCCAATCCTTGGCGGGCATAGGCGACGGCGAGATTGGTGGCGATTGTGGTCTTTCCGCAGCCGCCCTTGGCGTTGACGATCAGTATCCGCAAAGGTCGCATCATTCCGCCACTGCTTCGCTGTGCATGGTTTGTGGCCAACCATACGCCGATCGGCCTCCCCAAACCACTTTGATTTTGTTGCTGTTGTGTTTCGCCGCGGCGTCAATCTGTTGCGTTTGGCGGTGACGCCGGCTGAAGGGCGCCGGGTGGCCGGCTGGCCTCAGTTGGCGCCGTCGGTGAACTCGCGGCGCGACCCAGCGCCGGCAAACTGCTTTCGAGCCTCGGCCTCGGCCTCCAGCTCTTCCGTGCGGCGCTCCACGAAAGCCACCATCTCCGCCATCATCTTGCGGTTCGTCGCGCTGCATGCGGTTTTGAATCGGGTGTGCAGCGCCGCCTCCAGATTCACGCTCAAGCGCTTGATGGCCGGCGGATTCGCCCGCAGGTCGATGACGGTGCGCCGCCGCCCCGGTGACGGGACGGCGGCCGCTTCACGGTCATCTCTTGTTGGCATGGATTGTCTGCTTGGCAGGCCGCCGTCTGCGCGCGACACGCACAATCTCGCCCCCATCGTCAACAAATCGCTTCACGTCCAACTCCAAGTTGCGGGCGATCTCGCGCCGCTCCTTGTCTGAGACGAACCGCTCCTTCTCCCGCCGCGCCGAGTTTATCCCTTTCCTAGCCATCATATGCTTCCTCATCGTGGCGCCCGCGGGCGCCGATTCCGTTGATCTAGTCCACGAATAGCCGGCGGAGCGCCTGTGCGAGATCGGCATCAGCCAACAGCAGGTCGACGAGCTCGCCCTCGGACATGCCGTACTCATACGCTTCGCGCCAACAGCCTAGGTGGCCGCCATCGGCCGACTGCCGTGTGAATAGCGACCAAGGCGACTGTCCTGGCCGGCGCGACTGTCGAATGGCGATTGCCGCCTCGTCGGGAAAGGCGTCAACCGTGTAGCGATGCCCAGCCAGCACGGACTTCCGCCGGACGCGCTTCGCCATGGCGACATAGGGGCTGAAGGCGCCAACGCTCGCGAACGCGCAGATGTCGTCGGCGTGCGCATGCACCATGCGAAGGATGCGGAGCCCTTGCCGCTGGTCGAACGACACCGGGCCGGCAGAGCCACCCTTGATCTCCTCCACTTCGCCCAATTCGCCGTTCACCTGCATGAGCCAGCGCGGCTTGCCTTCCTCCTGGAGCACGTAGTAGCTGCTCGCGCCGGTTCTGAGGGCGCTGTGGTAGGAGCGCCCGAACTCATCGCAATGCGCAACGCATAGATCGAGCGCGCGTCCCACGGAGCGCAGGTGATCGACCGTCACCACTTTCACGAGCTCGCAGTCCTCGTCCACGTGGCCCCGCCATGCGGCCGCCCGCAGCGCCCGTTCTTTGCGGCGATGGCCAGCCTTGTTCAAGAGACCCCGGAACCTGCGGGACCGCTTGACGATGACATCGAACGAGAGGCTCTGGCAGGCGCGCAGGAACCGCACCGCTTGGCGGCGGACATCGCCGTCGGGATGCCCGTCGACGTGGCCAATGGCGAGTTCGACCCGACGCAGCGTCCGCCGAACCAGCCTGTTCGCCGCAACGATGGCGGCGCGGCTGCGGCGGCGCTCCGGGACTTCGAGAAAGCGATTGACGGCGCAATGCAGGGCCTTCGGCAAGCGCTCCTTCAAGGCATCCGGGACGCATGCCTCGGCGATCGCCGAGGCGATTTGCGCGAGCAGCCTCGACACCTTGGGTGCCGGTGAAGGCCGGCCGCGTGGCGACGGTTGATGAAAGGTCGGTCTTGGCATGTTCACTCCTTTGGCGTTCGATGTTGAAGGGTGATCATCATATGTGTATTTGTGTATTTATGCAAGATATTCCGCCTCGATTTCTCGACTTTTTTTCTGGTCTTCGGATTTGCGGGGTTCTCGAATCGAAACGTCTTAGTCCAAGCCGAGGGCGACCGCGCCGGCAGGCACGCCGCTTGCTCTTGGCGACTGGCGCGACCCACTTGAATGCAGTGCTAGAATTGCCGCATTGGGAAGGCGACTGGAAGCAACAGCGAGATGAGCCAAGAAGCGCTAGACACGATCAAGGGGCAGATTGCGGACAACCCCATCCTGCTCTACATGAAGGGCTCGCCCCAAGCGCCGCAATGCGGCTTTTCAGCGCAAACGGTGCAGTGCCTCATGTCATGCGGCGAGCGCTTCGCTTACGTGGACATCCTGAGCCATCCGGAGATCCGGGCGACGCTGCCGCAATACGCGCAGTGGCCGACTTTCCCGCAGCTCTATGTGGAAGGCGAACTGGTTGGCGGCTGCGACATCGTCACCGAAATGCACCACGCCGGCGAGTTGGAAACGCTCATCAAAGAGGCCGCGGCGCGCGCCGACGCCGACGCTCCCTCGGCGGAGACCGATCGGCGTTAAGCTCCCAAGGTCGCGCCGGCGCGGCCCCGCGCACCGATACCGCGCGTTAAAGCGCTCACTGTCTCACTCAGCTTTTCGGAGCGCCGTCTAGAACGCCAAAGGAGGTTTCGGCGCTGGCGCCTGCGCCGCCGGTCAGCTTCAGGGCGTCCCACTCATTCACGATGGCGCAGAAGAGCCGCGCGGCAGCCTCCACGTCGTAAGCGGCGGCGTGCGCGCGGGCGCCTTCGAAGCCGAGGCCAGCGCGTTGGCAGGCCTCGCTCAACACCGTGTGGCCGTATGCCACCGCCGCGAGCGACGCCGTGTCGATCACGGTGAAGGGATGAAACGGGCTGCGCTTCACGCCATTGCGCACCGCGGCGCTCGCCACGAAGCCATGGTCAAAGTGCGCGTTGTGTCCGGTGAGCACGGCGCGGCGGCAACTGTGGCGGCGCACTGCCTTGCGCACGAAGCGAAACAGCTCGCGCAGCGCCGCTTCCTCGGGCTCGGCAAGACGTTCAGGATCGTCGAGATCGATGCCCGTCAGTTGCAGCGACGCGGCCTCGACGCGGGTGTCTGGATGCGGCACGACGTTCCACGTGGCCAGTTCCTCGATTTCGAGTTCGTCGTTCGTCCAGCAGAGGCTGGCGGCGCCGATCTGCAGCAGGCCATGAGCGTCCTTGTCGAAGCCACCCGTTTCGAGATCCACCACCAGCGGCAGGAAGCCGCGAAACCGCGATTTCATCCAGCCCATGGCTCTCCCCGCCAAGCGCGCTTGCACAGCATACCCGACTCATGGCGACGCATTTGGGCCAGCGTCCGCCCACGCCTCGGCTATCATGCGCCGGCGCAACGGGTTCAACAGGCAAGCGAGGCGATGCAGTGAAAGCGTATCGTGGCAGCAAGATCGTGCTCGCCTATTCGGGCGGCCTCGACACGTCCGTCATTTGTCGCTGGCTGCAAGACGCCTACGACGCCGAGGTGGTCACCTTCACCGCCGACATCGGCCAAGGCGAAGAGGTGGAACCCGCCCGCGAGAAAGCGCAGGCGTTGGGCGTGCGCGAGATTCACATCGAGGATCTCACGGCCACCTTCGTCGCGGACTATGTGTTTCCGATGTTCCGCGCCAATGCCATCTATGAAGGCGAGTACCTGCTGGGCACCAGCATCGCCCGCCCCCTCATCGCCAAGCGCTTGGTGGAGATTGCCGCGGCAACCGGCGCCGCCGCCATCTCCCACGGCGCCACCGGCAAAGGCAACGACCAAGTGCGCTTCGAGCTGGGCGTGTATGCCCTCGCGCCAGACCTCGGCGTCATCGCCCCGTGGCGCGAATGGGACCTCACGTCGCGGGAGGCGCTGCTCGATTACTGCGCGAAACGGCAAATCCCGGTGGATTTCCAGCGTGGCGCCGAGTCGCCGTACTCGATGGACGCCAACCTATTGCACATCTCCTACGAAGGCGGCCCGCTGGAAGACCCAGCAACCCCCCCAGACGAATCCATTTGGCGCTGGACCGTCGCGCCGGAGGACGCGCCAGACCAACCGGCGTTCGTCGAGTTGGCCTATGAGCGCGGCGACCTGACAGCCTTGGACGGCGAGCGCGTTGCCCCGGCCGAGGCGCTCAGGCGCTTGAACGTGCTCGGCGGCGCCCACGGCGTCGGGCGCAGCGACATCGTGGAGAACCGCTATGTGGGCATGAAATCCCGCGGCTGCTACGAGACGCCGGGCGGCACCATCTTGCTCAAGGGGCATCGGGCCATGGAATCCATCACTTTGGACCGCGAGGTGATGCACCTCAAGGACGAACTGATGCCGCGCTACGCCAAGCTCATCTACAACGGCTATTGGTGGTCGCCAGAGCGCCAGGCGCTGCAGGCCCTCATCGACGCCTCCCAAGCGCCCGTGAACGGCACCGTGCGGCTGAAGCTGTACAAGGGAGCGGTGTCTGTGGTGGGGCGCGCGTCGGCAACGGACAGCTTGTACGACAGCGATGTCGTCACCTTTGAGGACGACCGCGGCGCCTACGATCAGCGCGACGCGGAGGGCTTCATTCGGCTCAATGCCTTGCGGCTGCGCTTGGGCGCCAAGCGCGGGCGGCGGTTGGGCTGAGCAGCGCGGCTGGCCGTCGGCGCCGACGGCAGGAACACGCAACGGCCTATAATTCGCCGCGTTTCCCATTCGCGGCGAACCATCATGGCCCATCCTAGAGTTGCCATCGTCGGGGCGACGGGCGCTGTCGGCGCCATCGCGCTGGACGTGTTGGCGCAGCGGAACTTTCCGCTGGCCAGCTTGCGCCTCACCGCGTCGCCGCGCTCGGTGGGCAAGCGGCTGCCCTTCAACGGCGAGCAGATCGCGGTGGAAGCCACGCAGCCGGGCCTGTTCGCAGACTGCGACATCGCCTTCATCTCCGCCACGGACGCCATCAGCCGCGACATCGGCGCGGCCGCCCGCGCGCAAGGCTGCGTGGTGGTGGACGACAGCGGCGTGTGGCGCATGGACACCGAGGTGCCGCTGGTGGTGCCGGAGATCAACGCCGGCGCGGTGGCTGAACACAAGGGCATCCTCTCCATTCCCAACTGCGCCACCACGCCGGTGGTGATGGTGTTGGACGCCCTGCGCCAAGTAGCGCGGCCGCGGCGCGTCATCGCAGCAACCTATCAATCCGTCACCGGCACCGGCGCCGCGGCGTTGACGGAACTCGAAGAGCAGGTGCAGGCCAGCGCGGCGGGTGGCGACGCGCCGCCGCCCGAGCAGTATCCGCACCCAATCGCCTTCAACCTGCTGCCGCACATAGGCTCGCTGCAGGACAACGGGTATTACTCCGAAGAGACCAAGATGCTGAACGAAGCCCGCAAGATCCTAGACGATCCGGACCTCGCGGTATCCGCCACCTGTGTGCGCGTGCCGGTGCGCCTGTGCCACAGCACCGCTCTCAACATCGAGTTCGAGACACCCATCGGCGCGCAGCAAGCCCGCGCCGCATTGCGCGGCTATGCCGGCGTCACCGTGGTGGATGAGCCAGCGAACGCCGGCTATCCCATGCCCATTGACTGCGCCGGCCGCGACGATGTGTTCGTCGGCCGCATCCGGGCAGACACCGCGCTGCCGAACGGCATCGCCCTGTGGGCGGTTTGCGACAATCTGCGCAAGGGCGCCGCCACCAACGCCGTGCAAATCGCGGAAGAGGTCATGGCCCGCGGAGCGTGGTTGCGATAGGTAGGTTGGCTGCTGCGAAACGGCGGCGCCGGCAGCGGCCTTCAAGCCCTTTGCGAGCAACATCGGGCGCCGCCCACGGAGGCAACAGTGGCCATTGACGCGACGCGGCTCGCCACGGAACTCAACGATCTCAGGACGGTGGCGGCGGCAAGGCTCGACGACGAGCCGCTGCCGGTGGGTGACGCCGCCAGGAGCCGCCTGCACGAGGAGATCAGCCGCCTTGGGCTGAAAGCCCACATTGCAGACCTTGAGACGAACGGCTATGCGGTGCTGGAGCCCGGCAAGGCGAGGCCGCTGGCGTTCTTCGACCGGCTGCGGGAGACCATCTTGCGCTTGGCCAAAATCGACGCCTCGGCAGACTTGGGGCCGGCGTCTGGCCTCGGCAAGACGCTCTTTCACCTCTTGCCGCAAGACCCGATCTTCGAAGAGGCGTTAATGGCGCCGGCGCCGTTGGCGTTGGTGACATATCTGCTCGGTTATCGCGCCAAGCTCAGCCAATCCACCGGCCTCATCAAGGACCGCGCCGCCGGTGCCTTGCCGCTGCACGCGGATCACAGCAACAAGTTGCCGTCGCCGTGGCCGCGCATGGCGCAGTACTGCAACGTCACTTGGGTGACCACGGACTACACCCGCGAGAATGGCGCCGTCTGCGTGTGGCCAGGCAGCCATCGCTTCAGCCGCCCGGTGCCGCCGGACCTCGTGATGGCGCACGACCACGACGAGGTGAAGCTGCTGGAATTGCCGAAAGGCTCGGTGATCGTTTGGCATGGCAGCCTCTGGCACGGAGCGGCGCCGCGCACCGCGGACGGCGAACGGGTGACGCTGGTGCTGCCCCATGTGCGCGAGCACATTCAGGCGCAAGAGCTGTATTGGGCCACCACCACGCCGGCGATGATTTGCCCGCAACCCAGCGCGCTTTGCCACGCTGATGGGGCTGACCTGCCAGAACCCGTGGCTCCAAGACGGGCCGACGTTCTTCGGGCGTGGCGGGCAAGCGCTCACCGGTTCGCAGTTCGAGTGAAGCGCGGCCCGGCGTAGCGGCGGCGTCAGTGGTCTCCGGTTGGGAGCGGGTCGCGCGCTTCCCGCTCCACCGCATGGCAGGCGGCTAGTGGTCTCCGGTGAGTGGCACGAAGCGCACCGGCAGCACATGGCGCATGTCGATGTTGCCAGCCGCATCCTTGGTGACCACCGCCAAGTTCTGCTCCCAGTCTGTGCCGACAGGCAACACCAAGCGCCCGTTGGGCTTCAGTTGCCGCACCAAGTTTTCCGGCACGTCCTCACCCACCGCGGTGACCATGATGGCATCGAAGGGCGCCGCCTCTGGCCAGCCGTACCAGCCATCGCCAGCCCGCACCTGCACGTTCGCGTAGCCCAATGCGCGCAGGCGCTCGGCCGCGCTGGCGGCTAGCTCTGGGATGATCTCGATGGTGTGGACGGTGTCCACCAGCTCTGCCAACACCGCTGCCTGGTAGCCGGAGCCGGTGCCGATTTCCAGCACGCGGTCGCCCGGGGCCACGTCCATCAGATGCGTCATCAAGGCAACGATGAACGGCTGTGAGATGGTCTGACCGTGGCCGATGGGCTGCGGCCGGTTGACGTACGCCGCAAGCCGCGCCACGCCCGGCACGAACTGCGCGCGCGGCACCGCGGCCATCGCCGCCATCACCGGCTCGTCGATGGCAGCCACGCGGGTGTGGCTGGTGGTGCGGCGGGTGTCCTCGCGGATGGCGTCCAGCATCCCGTGCATGGTCATCTGCCCGGCTGCCGACGCGCAGAGCGCCGCCGCCAGTGTGGTTGCCGCGGCACGACGCATGGTCGCCTCAGCTATAGAGCCCCTGTTGTGCCAGCGGCCCGAGCGCGGACTTCGAGTAAGCGGCGATGTACTTCGCGGCGCGCTCCGCGCGGGCAAACGAATCTTCCTGGCTCTCGTAGCCGTACATGATCCCCTGCTGCGTGAGGATGGCGAATCTGGGCGGGTTGCGATCCAGCATGTCCTGCGGAATCTTCCCAACCAGCCCTTCTTGGGTGCGGATGTATGGCCGCGCCATGTACACCGGCAAGCTCACACGCAAGCCGGGCGCTGTGCGGTTGAACGCGCCATGCCAAGTGTTGCCATGCCAAACCAACAGCGAGCCGGCCTTGCATTCCACCGGCACCGCGGCGGGATTGCCGCCCTCGCCCACCACCCCCTCCTGGCCGATGGGGCTGCGGCACCACTTGTGGCTGCCTTGCACAAAGGCCGTGGAACCGTTCTCGCGGTTGAAGTCTGTCAGCACATAGGTGAGATTGCAGACGAGCGCCTGCGGTGGCAGCGGCGCCGGCAGGGGCGTATCCGTATGCAGCGTGAAGGTCGAGACGTTGGGGCCCTTCATGAAGCAGCCCATGCTCGACAACACCACGCTGTAGCCGCAGAGATACGTCGCCATCGCCAGCAGCACCGGGTTCATCAACGCTTCCTCGAACACTCGATCCTCGAACAGGATGGATTGCATCAGATCGCCAATGGGCGAATCGCCATCGGGGCCGGAGAACGCAGCGAAGCGGCCCTTGAAGCCTGCATGGGTCGTGCCGCCGGCCAAGTCTGGCCGCACGCCGTTGCGCCGCTCGCCGACATTGAGCGCTGCTTCGAGCAGGCGCTCCGCCAACCCATCGGGGCAGGCGACTTCCGGCGCAATCACCGTGTAGCCGTGGGCGTCCAAATCCGCCACATGGGCGTCGAGGCGCAAGCGGCGGATTTCCTCCCATGCGCTGGCGAGATTGGCGTCGCCGGCACCGTTTTCGTCGGTCATGCTCACACATCCTCCGGCACGCATAGCGAAGGCGAGGCCGGCGCAGCAACTGTGCCGTCATTTGCCAAGCTGCGGCCTCACTCGTCGCTAGAGTCTAAGCGCAAACGGCGTGACGGGCGACTTTTGGCAGCGGCCCGCTGCCGCCTGCGCCCGCTCGCTCTTCCCAGTCCCGCGTCCCCGTTCTCGCGCCCGCTCTTCTCCTTCCCGCCTCTTTTCCCCGCCCGGGGCTACGGCAGCACAACGCCTTCGCCGCCCCGGCGCGCATCGCCGACGGCGATGAACTCGCGGCGGTTTTCCGCTGCGCTCGCACCGTGCCGAACACCGGCCACATGCACGCCGCCGAAGAAGAGGTTCTTGCCGGGCCAGCGCTGCACGTTCGGGAAGGCTTGGGCGAGCGCTTCGGCCACCGGCGCCGACATCCCACCTTCGATGCTCAACAGATCGCCCTCCACATGAATGCGCGGCGCCGCCACCGCGTCCGCCGCCGCCATGCCGCCGACGAGCCGTTCGACGGTTTGCAGGATGGCGGAGCGAATGCGATTGGAGCCGCCAGAACCCAAGGCGAAACGCTGTTCGCCGAAGGCGACGCTGGTGGGCGCCATCATGGAGGCCACGCGCGTGTCCGGGCACCAGCGATGCCAGCCATACGGGCTCAAATCCGCCTCGCCGAGCATGTTGTTGAGCATCACCCCGGTGCCGGGCGCCAAGCGGCCGCAGCCTTCGCCGTTGGAGAGCGTCATGGCGGCCAAGTTGCCATCGCCGTCGATGACGCTGATGTGGGTGGTGCCGCGACTGAAGCGCAGGGTTGCGCCGTCGATGCCTTCCGCCAAGGCCGCGCTCAACAACTCATCCGGCGCGAACTCCGCCCGTGCCGCATTGGCCGCCCGCATGGCTTCGGCCACGCGCACCGCCCGCGCCGTGCCTTCCGCCTCACCGCCGGCTTCGAGCGCCCGCAGCGCGAAGGCGATCAGGGCGCCACCGGCCGATGGCGGCGGGTTGGTGAGCACTGCCGCGCCCCGATATGTCACCGCCAACGGCTGCCGGCGTTCCACGCGGTAGCGGGCAAGGTCTGCGGCGCCGAGTTGGCCGCCATGCTGCGCGGACGCCGCTACGATGCGCTGTGCCAGTTCGCCGCGGTAGAAGAGCTCCGCGCCTTCGCGGCCAAGCGCCTCGAAGGTGTCCGCAAGATCTGGCTGGCGCAACACATCGCCGGCTTCTGGCATGGTCTCACCACCGCCGGCATAGGTGCGCCGCGCCTCCTCGGTGGCGGTGTAGATGGGCGCGATGACATGCATCATGTAGCGCTGCAAGGGGGTGATGGCGACGCCCTGGCGGGCTGCGGCGATCGCCGGCGCCAGCAAACGCGGCAACGGCAGACGGCACAGGTCTTCGTGTATCTCGAAGATGCCGCGCACGGCGCCCGGTGTTGCAGCAGCGCCCATGCCGACATGGAACTCTTGATACACGCCGCCGAAATCCACCTCCACCGGATAGAACTCGAGGCGCTCTGCGGCGCACCGCGCAGTGGGCGTCTGCACAAAAAAGTCGTACACCACGGCGGCGCCCTGCGCAGGTTGCGCGAGCAGGAAACCGCCACCGCCGAGGGAAGCGAGCACCGGTTCCGCCACGCAGGCGGCGCAATGCGCGGCGGTGACGGCATCGAAGGCGTTGCCGCCTTCGAGCAGTGCTTGACGCGCCGCGGCCGCGGTGACGGCATGGCCACAGGCGATGGCGCCGGCCGGCCGCGTCACACCAACTGCCTCAGCGCCAAGCGCCGGGGACGGGCGGTTGCCAGCCCATTGGGAGCGCTCGCTGCATCAGCCGCCGGCGAGCATGAAGGCGATCAGCCTGGCGGCGGCGCGGTTGCGGGCGCGTTGGCATTCGGATCATCGCCTTCGCCCGGCGTGTCCGCCAGCCGCGGCGCCTGTTCCCGCTCCGTCCCCCAAACGGCATCCAAACGCGCGTCCCGACGACAGGAAAACCGATAGTAGCGATAGCGCAACGGGTTGTTCTGGTAGTAGTTCTGGTGGTAGCCCTCGGCAGGGTGGAAGCTGGCCGCCGGCAACACGCTGGTGGCCACCTTGCGCTCGAAACGCGCCTCGATGTCGGCCTTGGCGGCCGCGGCCACTTCGCGCTCCGCCTCGCTGGCGTAGAAGATGGCGGCGCGATAACTGGGCCCGCGATCACAGAATTGGCCGCCATCGTCGAATGGGTCGATGTTGCGCCAGAACACGTCCGCCAGTTCCACAAAGGAGACGCGCTCGGCATCGTAGGTGACGCGCACCGCCTCGAAGTGGCCAGTGCCGCCGGCGGTGACTGCTTCGTAAGTGGGTGCGTCGGTGTGGCCGCCGGTGTAGCCGGAGATGGTTTCGGTGACGCCATCGAGCTTGTCGTACGGCGGCTCCATGCACCAGAAGCAGCCGCCCGCGAACACGGCCTCGGCGGCGGCTGCCGGCACCGCGGCGACGACGGCCAGCAACGTGATGATCTTGCGCATAGGCACCTGTTCGCCAACCCGCGGCGTGGGCTTGCCATTATATCCATATGCCCACTTTTCATCGGCCAACGCTCCTTTAGGCACACGGCGGCGCGATATTCTTGCCTTCCTTGCACAAACCCTTGAGAGCCCTTCGGGATGAAAGACGAAACCATCGCCATTCACGGCGGCTACGAGACCGACCCCACCACCCACTCCGTCGCCGTGCCCATCTACCAAACCGTCGCCTACGAGTTCGACGATGCGCAGCACGCGGCAGACCTCTTCAACCTAGCGGTGCCAGGCAATATCTACACGCGCATCATGAACCCCACCCAAGCGGTGCTGGAACAGCGCGTGACGGAGATGGAGCACGGCGTCGGCTCGCTGGCGCTGTCTGGCGGCAGCGCCGCGGTGACCTACTCCGTCCTCAATCTCGCCGAAGCCGGAGACAACATCGTCAGCGTGCCGCAGCTCTACGGCGGCACCTACTCGCTGTTCGCGCACACTTTACCGAAACTGGGCATCGAGTCTCGCTTCGCCACGGGGGACACCCCGGAAGACTTGGACAAACTCATCGACCCCAACACCAAGGCGGTGTTCTGCGAAAGCATCGGCAACCCGGCCGGCAACATCGTCGATCTCGCGGCGGTGGCCGACATGGCGCGCTCCAAGGGCGTGGCGACCATCGTGGACAACACCGTTGCCACGCCGGCGCTCCTAAAGCCCATCGACCACGGCTTCGACATCGTGCTGCACTCCCTGACCAAGTACATGGGCGGCCACGGCAATTCCTTGGGCGGCGTGCTGGTGGATGGCGGCAAGTTCCCTTGGGCCGAGCACGCCGAACGCTATCCCATGTTCACGACCCCGGAACCGAGCTACCACGGTGTGGTGTACGCCGAGGCGCTTGGCCCCGCCGCGTACATCGGGCGCACCCGCACGGTGCTGCTGCGGCAGACCGGCGCCGCCATCTCGCCGTTCAACGCGTTCCTCGTGATGCAGGGCATGGAGACGCTCAATCTCCGGATGGAGCGCCACTGCGACAACGCGCTGACCGCCGCTCGCTACCTGCAAGACCACCCGAAGGTGGAGTGGGTGAGCTACGCCGGGCTGCCGGGAGACCGCTACCACGATCTGGCGCAGCGCTACATGGGCGGGCGGGCCTCCGCCATCCTCACGTTCGGCGTGAAGGGCGGCTTTGACGCCGGCGTGAAGTTCCATGACGCGCTCAAGCTCTTCAAGCGGCTGGTGAACATCGGCGATGCCAAGTCTTTGGCATGCCATCCAGCTTCCACCACCCACCGCCAGCTCACCGAAGCGGAGCAGGCGGCAGGCGGGGTGACGCCAGACTTGATCCGCCTCTCCATCGGCATCGAGCACATCGACGACATCGTGGAAGACTTGGAGCAGGCCTTGGCCGCGGTTTGAGGCGCGACGGGGCGCGCTCCGGGGTCAATGGCGGCAACCGGGTGGCCTAGCGGCGACCGGACAGTGACCGGCGCCGCTGCACAGGCCGCGGTGTCGCCCGAGCGCGGCAATTCAGCGACACCGGGTGGCGTGGTAGTGGCGACGCGCTCTAGGCCGAAGCGTGGCAGGTAGTCCGCGTTGTCGGCCCGCGAACGCCCGATGGTGGCGCGTATGTGCCGGCCGATGCGGTGCAGATGTCAAGCAAATCAGTCAGCAGGGTCTTTGCCGGTTTGGCGTCGATCTAGCCAGTCCATGACCTGCCGAGACCACGCTGCCAGTGTGCCCACTAGCCCCAACGGCAAGGCTATCGCAGGTTGACCGAGATACGTTGCAACGAGGGCAACCGCAATCAGCGACAAGCCCATCAACGTTGCTCTGTTTACTCTTGTTCGGTCGTTGGCTAAGACGCCAGCCTGGCGGTCGGCTCGTATCTTCTGCTCATTCTCGGCCAGCGTCATGATGCGGTTGGCGGCGTCGGGCAGTATCTCGTCGTACTTTGCGAAGTGTTCCGGGGGCGGCAAAGGCCCAGAGAAGCTGGCCTCGACGCTGAACTCCAAGAGCCTGACGAGCTCGAGCCGCTTCTCTGCAGGGAGACTTTCGACGAGTTCGACGATGTTTTGGTCTGCCAACTCCTGGGGAACGTTCTTCGCCTTGCTGGTCGATTCTGTGCTTTCGTCAGATGCCATGCTCAGAGGCCCGGCTGCTCAAGGGCAAGTTGGCTACTGCTTTTCGGAAATCATCCCGAATCCGGCGCCTTCAATCCCTTCCAAGCTCCCGGACACTTCCACTCGCCTGCTAGCGCGATGACGGCGGCGGCGCCGCCGCCGCGTTGCTGCCGGCGGCGCGGCCGAACACCGCGCCTGAGGTGAGGCCGGTGCCGCCCGGATAGTTGAAGTAGAACAGGCCGCCGACCAATTCGCCGGCGGCGTATAGCGACGGCACCGGCGCGCCGTCTTCGCCGATGACGCGGGCTTCGTCATCCACGTGCAAGCCGCCGAATGTGAAGGTGATACCGCAGGTGACGCCATAGGCGACGAACGGCGGCGTGTCCAGTGCGTTCGCCCAGTTGGACTTTGGAGGGTTGATGCCGGTGGCGGCGCGGCCATCGCGGATGGCCGGGTTGAACGGCGTCCCCGTCTGCACTGCGGCATTGAACTCCGTGAGCGTGGCGAGCGCCCGTGCGGCGTCCACCCCATCGAGCTTCGCCACCAGCGCCTCCAAGCTGTCTGCCGTCACCTTCGTCACCCGCTTGATGCGGTACTCGTCGCGCAGCAACGGCGCCACCTTGGCATCGAACACTTGCCAAGCGAACTGGCCTGTTTGGCGCAGCACTTCGCGGCCATATTTCGCGTAGGTGTAGTTGCGGAAGTCCGCGCCTTCATCCACGAACCGCCGCCCTTCGGCGTTCAGCATCACGCCCAGCGGATAGGAGTGCTTTTGGAAGTTGTCGCCCACGGAGAGATCGCCGAAGTCTGGCGCGTTCATGTCCCACGCCACCGCGTGGCAGCCGGACCAGTTGCCGCGGCTTGCGGCCCCCGCGGCGAGGGCCATGCGCAGGCCATCGCCCGTGTTGAAGCGCGTGCCACGCACCTTGGCGAGCTCCCACCCGGCGCCCAGATACTGCGCGCGCCATGCCGCGTTCGCCTCAAAGCCGCCGCAGGCAAGCACCACGGCGTCTGCCGGCACAGTCTCGTCGTTGACGCGCACACCGTTGACGCGCCCGCCCTCGAGGTTGAGCGCTTGCGCCCGAGCCGCGTAGCGCAGCGTCACGCCGCGGCGCTGGGCAATGTCCGTCAGGCCATCCACCAAGCCCGGGCCGCCGCCCCATGCCTCCACCGTGAGGCCGCCCCAGAAGCGCGCCTTGCCATCCCGCTCGAAAGATTGACGCCCGTACATCGGCATGAAGCGCACGCCGTGCCCGGCCATCCAGCGCAACGTGTCGAGGCTCTCGTCGATGAGCTTGCCGGCAAGGCTTGGGTCTGTGCGGAACTGCGTCACCCGGCCCATGTCGTCGTAGAAGGCATCGCGGCTGTAGGCACCGAAATCCGTCCGGGCGAGTTCCTGTTCGCTCAAATCTGGCATGAGGGCGCGAATGTCCTCGACGCCATCGTAGGCGATGCGCATGCCCCCGGCGGTGAAGCGGGAATTGCCGCCGCGATGCTCGAAGGGAGCGCGCTCCAAGAGCAACACCTCCGCGCCCTGCTCACGCGCCGCGATGGCCGCGCAGAGCGCCGCGTTGCCGCCGCCGACGACGATCACGCGGCTCAAGCCACCACGCCCTCGCGCCGCAACTGCGCGGCGTCCTCATCGAGCTCGTCGAGAATCTCGTCCGTGTGTTCGCCAAGGCGCGGCGGCGGGCGTTCCGGGGTTGTGGGTGCGGCATCCACGGTGAAACCGCCAGACAGGAACGTCAACGCGCCGACGCCAGGCACATCCGGCAACGTGGCGAGGCTTTGCCGATGCGCGAGCTGCGGGTGCTGCACGACCTCCGGCGGCGCCTTGGCGCGGCCCGCTGGCACGCCTGCCGCCCGCAGGACGCCATCCCAGTGCTCCGCCGAGCAGGTGGCGAACACTGCGGCGAACTCGGCGCGCAACGCAGCGCGGTGTGTGTGGGCGGCGGCCGGCGTGGCGAAGCGCGCATCCTCGATGAGGTCTGCCCGGCCCACGGCGCGCGCCAACCGCTCGAACAAGCGGCGGTTGTTCGCGTTCACCATGAGCAGGCCATCGGTGGTGGCAAACGTGCCTGAAGAGCCGGAGTCTGCCAATGGATTGGGCCCCACGCGGCGGCCGGTGCGGCCAGTGGCGAAGAAGCCGTAGTAGTTGAGACCCATCAACGCCATGCTGGATTCGAGCATCGAGACATCGATGAAGGCCCCGGCACCCGTTCGCTCGCGCCGGAACAGCGCTGCGCCGATGGCGGAGCTGGCGATCACCGCAGTGCCGCTGTCCGCCACGGCGAAGCCCACGCGACAGGGCTGATCTTCCATGCCGGTGGCCATGAACATGCCGGACTCGCCCTGGATGAGATGGTCGAATGCCGGCCGGTCGCTCTCCGGGCCAGATTGGCCGTAGCCGGAGATGGCGCAATAGACAATGGCGGGATTGCGCTCCTTGGCGGCTTGGTAGCCGATGCCCAGACGGTCTGCCACGCCGGGGCGCATGTTCAGCACCACGACATCCGCCGTCTCGATGAGACGCAGCGTGATGGCGAGCCCAGCCGGCGCCTTGACGTTCACAGCGATGGAGCGTTTGTTCGCGTTCTGGCCGAGGAAACCCGGCGTCATCCCCGGTTCAAGCTGCGGCCCCATGCCGCGCATCTGATCGCCCCCGTCCGGCGCTTCCAATTTGATGACATCGGCGCCCATGAGCGCGAGTTGGTATGTGCAAAGCGGGCCGGCATGAACGTGGGTGAAGTCGATCACGCGGATGCCGGCGAGCAAATCTGCCATGGGCGCACTTGGCTGCTTCGACAGCTTCAGCAGCCTATCACAGGGGGTGCCGGCCGCTGCGGCGCCGGGCTGCTTGGCTATCATCGAACGCCGCGGCGCACACGGCGCAGGACATAGGATGGATGCCATGCGAGGGCAACTTGCGGTTTGCGCGGCACTGGCCGGCGCGCTCGCTGCATGGTCAGCGCACCCAACGCCGCCGGTGCTTGGCTTCCGCGTGGTGGCGAGTTTCCCGCACGATGCCCAAGCGTTCACCCAAGGTCTTGCCTTCCACAAGGGGCGGTTGTTCGAAAGCGTCGGCCGCTATGGCCATTCAGCGCTGCGGGAAGTGGACTTGGAGACAGGCCGCGTGCTGCGCGAGCGGGCGTTGCCGCAGCACCTTTTCGGCGAAGGGCTGGCCATCGTCGGGGAGCGCTTGCTGCAGCTCACTTGGCGCGCCGGCATGGGCTTCATCCATGCATTGGACGACTTCGCCCCCGCTGGGGAGTTTCGCTATGAGGGTGAAGGCTGGGGTTTGGCGGCGCACGAAGGCCAGTTGGCGATGAGCGACGGCACCGCGTTCCTGCGCTGGCTGCATCCTGTAACCCTAGCCGAGACAAAGCGCGTTCAGGTGCGCGACGGCGCAGCGCCGGTGAAGGGGCTCAATGAGTTGGAGTTTGTCCGCGGCCGGCTCTTTGCCAATGTCTGGGCCTCAAACCGCATCGCCATCATCGACCCAGCCACCGGCATCGTGACAGCGTGGCTGGACTTGAGCGGCATCCTGCCGGTCGTCTTCCGCCGGCCCGAAACGGACGTGCTGAACGGCATCGCCTACGACCGCGCAACCAATCGGCTCTTCGTCACCGGCAAGCGTTGGCCGCGCCTCTTTGAGATCGAACTGGCACCGGCACTGCGCTAGCCGCGCCGCTCACTCCTCGGCGAGCTGGCGCGGCCCCTAACACGCTGCTGGCGCGGCAACTACTGCGGCGTGTGCCAGATGGGCGAAGACCAAGCGCGCTCTTGGATGGTGGCCGGAATGTCCTCGCGTGGCGCCGCGCCGGCGCGGATGGCATCCCATGTGGACCAGCGGCAAGACGGGTTCTCCAACGCACGCACATAGTAGAAGGCGCGTTCGGCCGCATCGAAGTCTGGGTCTGTCCAGATGGCGTTCAACGCAGCGGCGCCCGTGTCTCCAACGAGCGCGCACGTTTCGATGTCCACGGCGGCGCCGTTGTCTGGACACCGATGGCTGTCGCCGTCCACCGCCAAACCGTCCGAGCAGGCAACGTCATAGACGCGCTCCTGCGGCTCGCCGCCTTCGAGCCAGCCCTTGACGATTTGCACCCGCTGCAGTGGCGCCGAAGCGGCATCCGCCAACGCCCAAACGAGGAAGCTCGGCGCGGCGCCGGCGCTCGGCAAGTCTCCACCCATCGGCACGCCGCGGGCATAGGCCTGAGCGACCGTGGCTTCGGCTTCGCCAGAGAGATCGAGCTGCGCCAAATCCCCGCCGAAGAAACGCAGCCGGATGCGCGGGCCGGAGGTGGCGAAGGTTTCGCGGCGGCGCATGGCGTCAAAAATGGCTTCCCGCGTGTTCGCATCCGCCCACACCGCAGCCAAGCCGCTCGCGCCGTGGGTGGTGGCCGTGTTGACGAGATAGCGCCGACCGGTGCCGTCATCCACCGTTTCCACATCGTCGTCCGGCGCTGTAAGCGGCACGGAGCCGCGCCGCGCCGATTCGGTTTGGGTGAGGCCGGCAGCATCCCAATACGCCTCTTCTTTGAAGGCACCGGCCGCCACATGAGTGTCGCTCGCGCCGATGAAGCCGAACTTGTATGGGTTCGCCACGCCCCCGTTGGCAATGGCGAGGCCCCGCAACAGCGCGTCGCGGGCGTAGCTTCCGGGCGGCTCGCTCTCAATCTGCGTGGAAACGCGATACGGCATGATCTCGAAATCCGCCCACTCGTCGTTCGGCGAGAGCGCGGGATGCGTCTCCGACGTGCCCTTGGTCTGCGTCATCTCCACGGTGGTTTCGTTGCGGGCGCGTTGCTCGGCGTAAGCGTCGTCGATGTCGGCCGTGCCGTCGAAGTTGGTGAACTCGAACATGCGCCCGCCGGAGCCGTTGGTGTTGTGCGGAATGGCCATCGAATCGATGCCGGCCGCGCGCCACTCGTCCATCTTGTCCCACAGGTCTTCCGGGTTGTAGGAATCGAGCCGCGAAAATGGCGCTTCTGGCCCTTCCCCACCGCGGAAGACGACGTTGCGATGCAGGTTCTCATACACGCCGCCAGCGCCGGCGGAGGTGTACTCATAGGCGATGAATGCGGTGAAGTTGTGCGGATCGTTGTGCCGGTTGGCGCTGGCGATGATCTCGCTCCAAGCGGAACGGACGATGTTCATGTCGAGGTGATCGCGTATGGCCGGGTCTGAATCCTTGATGAAGCGCACATAGGGCTGCAAGGCGCGGAACACGCCGCGGCGTTCATCCGCCGTCTGCGCGGTGCGGACGGTTTCCGCCGCTGGGTGGTTATAGGCTGGGGACTCGGCATCCGTCATGGCGGGCAACATGCCCAAGTAGTTGGCATGGTCGCTGACGCCCAAGAAGTCTAACGGTTGATCGAGCTGCATCTCGAAGCCGGCAGGATGTTGGATGGCGTTGCCTCTCGCAAACTCGTAGGCGGCATCTGGATCCGCGCGGGTGCCGAACACAAAGGCATCGTAGGAATACCGCGTGTGAACATGCAGATCGCCAAACAACGCCCGCCTCGCCTCGGGACCCGGTGCCGGCGCGGTGACTTCCTCTGGCGCGGCCGCGGCCGGCGCCGGCGGCGCATCGTCCCCAGCCGGCGCCTCAGGCTGGGAGCATCCCGCCACCAACGCTCCAAACAAACCGCTCAGAATCACCGGCGCAACGCGGGGCATGGCTCGTTCCTCCTGCCAAAGATGCTTGAGAAGCGTGCAAACCTTAACAGGGGAGCGAGGTTCTTGGGTAGGGTGCGGGGTGTCTGTCGTCGCGATGCTTGTGGCACCGAGCGGATGGCCCTTGCCGTGGCAGACGGCAAGGCATGGCCGCTTCGTCCCGGGCGCGGGGCGAATAGAATCCACTCAGCCGAATCGAGCGATGCGATGAGCCAACGCGACAATCCCACCTCCCACAGCTACTTCTCCCAGCGTCTGCGGCTGCACTATCTGGATTGGGGCAACGAAGACGCTGCGGATATGCTGCTGGTACACGGCATCCACGATCACTGCCACTCATGGGATTGGCTGGCGCAATTCCTGCGCCGCCATTACCACGTCGTGGCGCCGGACTTGCGCGGTCACGGCGACTCGGAATGGACGTTGGGCAGCTCCTATGCGTACTTGGAGTATGTGCAGGACATTGCCCAGCTCGTGCGCCAGCGACGTCTAACGCCCGTCACCATGGTGGCGCACTCGCTCGGCGGCACCATCGCATCCATCTACGCCGGGGCATTCCCAGAGGCGGTGAAGGCGCTCGTCATCATTGAGGGAGTAGGGATCTACCCGCGCCGGGCCGGATCGCCGAGCGACCGCCTGCGCGGCTCGATTGACGCGAACCATGCCTTCGCTGGCCGCTCGCCGCGCCGCTATCCCACTTTGGAAGACGCCTACCAGCGGATGCAGGACACCAATCCGCATCTCTCGCCGGAGCAGGCGCGCCATCTCACCATCCACGGCAGCAATCAAAATGAAGACGGCACCTTCACTTGGAAGTTCGACAACTACACCCGCGCCCCGCGCCCTTACGACATCTCGGACGAAGACATGGTCACCCTCTGGCAGCGCATTGAGTGCCCGGTGCTCATCATCAACTCACGCCAAGGCTATCCGCATCGCATCGGCCAAAACGACAGCCTGCGCCACTTCCAGAACGCCACCCTGCGGGAGATCGAAGACGCCGGGCATTGGACGCATCACGATCAGATCGACGCCTGCGCCGACGCCATCGCGCGGTTCCTCGGCGTGCCGGCATGAAGGGGTGAGCGACGGCCTAGGCTCGCCGGCCATGCCTCGTCATGGGTGCAGGGATCTAAGGCAGCGTCGCGTTTCCCGCCCACACTTGCGTGACTGGCAATCCGTGCAAGGCTTGACCGAACGGCACCACCTCTTGGCCTAGATAGACCACCACGCCACGCACGAACCGATCGCCGGCGATAGACGCCAGCGCCTTCAACCCAGCGAAATCACGCGGGCGCAACGTGGCGGAGCACTTCACTTCCACCCCCACCACCCGGCCAACGCTGTCTTCAAGCACCAAATCAACCTCAGCGCCGCCCTCGGTGCGGAAGTGGAACAGCAGGCAACGGCGCTCGCGCCAGCTCAGCTGTTTCGTCACCTCCATCGCCACGAAGTTCTCCAACACATGCCCGAGCAGCGTCCGGTCGCGGCGCAGGCCAGCCGCGTTCACGCCGAGAAGATGCGCAAGCAGCCCGGTATCCACCAGCATCAGCTTGGGGGCCTTGGTCAGCCGGTTGCCCATGCTCGTGAACCACGCCGGCAGGCGATGGACCAGAAACGTCGTTTCCAGCAACGCCACATATCGTTTCAGCGTGCTTTGCGGCAATCCAATGGCACGTGCGACGCTTGCTTGGTTGATCAACTGCCCGGTGCGCGAAGCGAGCAGCGCGAGCAGGCGCGGCATGTCCAGCAGCCGGTCGATGTTCGCCAGCTCGCGCACGTCTCGCTGCAGGATGGCGTCTGTGTAAGAGCTGAACCATGCATCCCGCCGCCGCCCAGCGCGGCGGGCGCGGGCCTCTGGATATCCGCCCGCGCAGATGCGCTCGATCACGTCGTCCTCGGTGTTCTTGGCAGCGGCAACGGGCGTGGGAAGCTCTTCGGCAAAGAGGCGCTCTATGAAAGTCTCCTCGGTGCCATCGATCTCTCCTTGGGAGAGCGGCCAGAGGGTGTGCAGTTCCATCCGCCCGGCCAACGAGTCCACAAGGCCCGGCAGCGACAAAACGCCGGCGGATCCAGTGAGGAGGAACTGGCCAGCGCGGCGGTCCGCATCGACCGCGGCCTTGATGGCCAGCGCCAACGCCGGTGCGCGTTGCACCTCGTCGATCACTGCCGGGCGGGGAAGGCCAGCCACAAAGCCGTCCGGATCGGCGGTGGCCGCGGCTAGAACCGCCGCCGTATCCAAGGTGGAGTAGGACGCAAAGCCCCGTTCTGCAAGGCCTTTCGCCAAGGTGCTCTTGCCAGTTTGGCGAGCGCCTTGCAGGTAGACGACCGGAGTGTCGTCTAGGGCATCGCGCAGTTGTCGGGCGGCATGGCGATGAATCATGGCCGGAATCGTACCATCAAGTGGCAGGAAATCAACCACTGTGTGGACGATTTCCGGCCACTAAATGGGCGATATCAACTTCTCAATTTGGCGGCGGGCCGCGCTGGAGAAGCGCATCAGTCACACGCTAGCCGCCTAGCATGGCGCGAGGGACGCACGGGGGGGGGGGGGCAGGACGCATAGATGAGTTCGCGTGACCGATCGATGGCCGCGCGCAGATACGGGTTCTTGACCACGCCTGACTCGATCAGATCGACAGGACGCCCCAAGGTCTGACGCAACGCCTCGGCGAAGTCGAAGTACTGTCGGAGCGTCGCACGGCCGTCGTCGAGTCTGAACTTCACAAGGAAGTCGGCGTCGCTGGTTTGCGGATCGAAATCCGCGCCGCGGGCCGCCGAACCAAAGACTTCGAGGCGCACCACATCATGGCGGCGGCAGAGTTCCGCCAGTTCGTCCTTCTTGTCAGCGATGGCCGCGTGCATGCGCGATCCTCCCAAGCTGGCGGCAAGCGATGCCCTTCCTCACGTTCATCGCAATAGCGCCTCCGCCCAGCGTACCAAGTACTTGTGCGGGCTGTATGTGAGGGGAAGCGGGTGGCCTATCCGACATCTCTTTTTCCATGAAATCTCTGTGGCTACCACCGAGATTTCATGGTAGCGTCCGGTCGATGATTGTCCGTTCCGAGCACATCCGCGCCGTCCTTGAACGCTTGGATGCCTTCCCGGTGGTGGCGATCCTCGGGCCTCGGCAGATCGGCAAGACAACCCTCGCGCAGCAAGTGGCGGAGGTCTACGCCGGTGCCACGCACCGGTTCGACCTGGAGCATCCGGCAGATCTCAACCGCCTGCTTGAAGACCCCATGCTCGTGCTGGACGAGTTATCTGGCTTGGTGGTGATCGATGAGATCCAGCGTCGCCCAGGCTTGTTCCCCGTGCTGCGGGTGCTGGCGGATAGGCAGCCGCGCAGGGCGACGTTCCTAGTGCTGGGCAGCGCGTCGCCCAGCTTGATCCGGCAATCGTCCGAATCCCTAGCCGGGCGCATTAACTACTACGGCTTGGGCGGGCTTCGGCTGAACGAGGTTGGCGACGCATTGAGCCGCCGTTGGCTGCGCGGTGGCTTCCCCAGCGCCTTCCTCGCCTCCGGCAACGCCCGCGCGTTCACTTGGTTGGATGGCTTCGTGCGCACTTTCCTCGAGCGAGACCTGCCGGAACTCGGCGTGCGCGTGCCAGCCACCGCCATGCGTCGGTTCTGGACGATGCTTGGCCATTGGCATGGGCAGGTTTGGAACGCCTCCGAGTTCGCCCGCTCTTTCGGCGTGGCGGACACCACCGTGCGCAACTACTTGGACATCCTCAGCAGCGCTTTGGTAGTGCGCCAGTTGCAGCCTTGGCACGCCAACATCGCCAAACGCCAAGTGAAGGCGCCCAAGATTTACTTGCGGGACAGCGGCGTGCTGCACAGCTTGCTCGGCCTCGAAGACATGCAGTCGCTGAACTCGCACCCGAAGTGCGGCGCATCTTGGGAGGGCCTCATGCTGGAATCCATCATCGACGGATTGAGCCTGCGCGACGACGAAGCGCATTTCTGGGCGACTCACGGCGGCGCGGAACTCGATCTGCTGATCGCTCGCGGGGTGAAGCGAGTAGGGATCGAGATCAAGCGCACTACGGCGCCGAAGGTCACCCGCTCCATCGGTGTGGCCATCAAGGATTTGGCGCTCGACGAAGCGATCATGGTGCATGCCGGCAAGCACTCCTACCGCCTCGCCGAGCGCGTGCGCGCAGTCGCCGCCGGCCGCCTTGAGGCCGATCTAGGCTTGGCGGAGTTCAGCCGCGCCTAGCCAAGACGCCGAGGGCTGCGTGCTAGCATCCCGGCCACAAGGGGGGAACGGCATGGCATCACCGGAACGCCTGCGCGTGGCCATCGTCACGGGGGCGGGCACTGGCGTTGGCAGGGCGTCCGCGCTGGCGCTGCTGCGCGAGGGCTACGCGGTGGCTTTGGCGGGGCGACGCGAGGTGCTGCTGCAGGAAGCTGCGGACGAGTCTGGCGCTGGGGAGCGCGCCTTGGTGGTGCGCACGGATGTGCGCGATGCGGATGCCATCGCCAACCTGTTCGCCGCAACGAAGGCGCGATTTGGCCGCTTGGACGTATTGTTCAACAACGCCGGCCGTGGCGCCGCGCCGGTGCCGCTTGAAGAGCTCGCCCTCGACAAGTGGCGCGCTGTGGTGGACGTGAACCTCACGGGCGCTTTCTTGTGTACCCAACATGCGTTTCGCATGATGAAGGCGCAGTCGCCGCACGGCGGGCGCATCATCAACAATGGCTCCATCTCGGCGCATACACCGCGCCCCAACTCGGCCCCGTACACCGCAACCAAACACGGCATGACTGGCCTCACCAAGGCCACCGCGCTGGACGGTCGGCCCCATGACATCGCCTGCGGCCAAATCGACATCGGCAACGCGCTCACCGCGATGACGGCGCGAATGGACGAAGGCGTGCTGCAAGCGGACGGTTCCACCGCCCCCGAACCCACTATGAACGCGGAGAACGTCGCCAAGGCCGTCACCTACATGGCGAACCTGCCCCTCGACGCCAATGTCCTCTTCATGACGGTGATGGCAACGAAGATGCCGTTCTCGGGAAGGGGTTGATCGACCCGGACCAAGCCGACATCGATGCGGCGCGAAGCAGCTTGCCCGGCGTGCTCTCGCCACGACAGACCATGCGCCAAGCCGCACCGCTTGGGCACGTCGCTACGCCGCCACGCCGCCGTTGCCTCTACCTAAAGGTGCCGTCCCGCTCGCCGCGCTGCACCGCGTCCGCATCCATCCCCAGCCAGTCTGACAGCACCGCAGCGTTGTCTTCGCCGATGTCGCGCACGCGCTCGTAGCGGTCGCAGGGCGTGCACTCGAAACGAATCGGCAGGCGATCCGCGAACGTGCGGCCGACGTTGGGATGCGGGTCTGCGAACTCCATCAGAAAATCCGCATGGGCGAGCTGCGGGTCTCGTTCCGCAAGATCAACGCCGGTTTGCACGACGCCAGCCGGCGCGCCTTCCCGCTGACACCGCGCCATCACTTCCTCGGCGGCCAGCCCCCGCGTCCAAGCGGCCACGCGGCGCTCCAGCTCATCCGCCGCAGCGGCGCGTCTCGCTGCGTTCGAGAACGCCGCGGCGCGCGCCCACTCAGGATCACCCATCGCGCGCCGCAGCCCTTGCCAATGCGCGTCCGTCATGCAGGCGATGGCCACCCAACGTTCGTCCGCGATCGCAGCGGAGGCAGCGCCCGCGCAGGGGAAACAGCCGTGCGGGGCGGCCAAGTCGTAAGGCAGCTTGTTGCCCGTCGGCGCGGCCGCGCGGCCATTCACGAAGTAGTCCAACAGCGCGGGGCCAAGCAGATTCACGCCCACCTCGAATTGGGATAGGTCAACACGCTGGCCTCGGCCCGTGCGCCGACGGGCAGCCAGCGCCGCCAACACGGCCACCGCCGCGTGCAGCCCCGCTTGATGGTCGTTGTAGGAGAAGCCCATGCCGATGTCCTCACGCCCCGGCACGCCGGTCAGGCGCGTCAGGCCAGCCAGCGCGTGAATCGTGGGCGCATAGGTGACGAACTTCGACCAAGGGCCATCGCCGCCCATGCCGGACATCTGCACGTAGATGACGCCCGGATTGGCGGCTTGAGTGGCTGCATAGCCCACGCCCCAACGATCGAGCACGCCGGCGGAGAAGTTGTCGATTACCACGTCCGCTGTTTCGCACAGCCGGCGACAGATCGCCCGCCCGCCATCCGTGGACACATCCAGCGCCAGCGAGCGCTTGTTGCGGTTCCACATGAGGTAGTACGGAGTGCCCGGCGCGTTGCTGCCAGAGCGCTCAGCGGTGCCGACCTTCACCACGTCCGCGCCCATGTCCGCCAAGGTGCGGGTGGCGAAAGGCCCCGCCAAGACATGCGTGAAATCGAGCACTTTCACGCCGTCCAAGGGCCTCACGCTGCGCCCTCCCAGCCAATCTCTTGGAGCAGCGCCGCGGTGTCCGCTTCAATGTCACCATAGCGGCCGAGAGCCCACGGCGTCTCCCCGAAGTGGTACGGCGCCCCTGGGCCGCGCGCGTGCGGCGCGGACAAACCTAGGTATTCGGCCCACCATTCCCGCGCAGCCAGTTGCGGGTTGTCTGCGACCTCTTCCACCCCCGACACCAAGCCATAGGGCAGGTGCTTCGCCTGCGCCCCGTGAAACACCGCTTCGGCATCTTGCGTCGCCACCCACTCCCGCAGCACCTCCATCATCCGCGCAATCAGTTCGGAGCGATTCTCTGGCGCTTGCAAGGCGGGGTCCAACAGCGCTGCGCCCACCCCATGCTCAAGCAGCCATGCAAGTTGCACATCGAAATCCGGCGCCGGCGTCACCATCACGCTGCCGTTGTCAGCCGCCATCACTTCGTAAGCATTGGTCCAGTGGCGGCTGCCGCGCCGCTCCAGCACTGGGCCGCGCGCCACCGCGATGTTGTGCTGATACCAGTACCACATGAACACCTGCTCCAGGCAGGACGCGATGCACTCATGCACCGAGACATGCACGCGCTGCCCAACGCCGGTCTCCCGGGCACAGTGCAAGGCAGCCAAAGCGGCGATGGCCGCGTAGGCGCCAGACACCATGAAGTTGAGCTCGCCGAATGCCTTCAGGGGCGGCGTGTCGGCATCACCCGTGGTGGCGACTGCGCCGCCCAGGGCGCCGGCAACCAAGTCTGGCGCCAGGTAGCTGCGCCACGGGCCGTCGGCGCCGAAGGACGACACCTCCACCACCACAAGCTCTGGCCGATGCTCCAAGGCTTCGCTCAATCCCGCCTCGGCCACGCCGAAGGCGCCATCGCAGGCGAGCACGATGTCCGCCCGGTTGACCAAGCGTTCGAGTTGCGCAGCACCTTGCGCCGCTTGCGGGTCCACGGCGAAGAACCGCCGCGACGAGGCGAAGAACGCATGCCACAACGAACCGCCGCCATCCGCCTCGACATGGGGGCCGCGTCGGCGCAGCGGGTCGCCTTCCAGCGGTTCCGGGCGCACAACGTCCGCGCCGAGGTCTGCGAGGAGCTTGGCGCCGTAGATGGCGCGTTCGTCTGTGAAGTCGACGATGCGGACGCCGCTTAGCGGGCCGGCTGAATCAGCCACGGGGAATCTCGCCGTTCCGGCGCCTAGGAGGCGGCGACCGCGCCGCCATCACAGGTGATGGTTTCCCCCACCGTGAAGGCGCCGGCGCGTGAACTCAAGAAAATCGCCAACCCGGCGATGTCTTCCATCGTGCCGACGCGGCCGCGTGGGTTCTGCTTGCCCACTAGGTCCCAATCCGCCGCCTCCCCTTCCGTGGCGCCGCCGAAGCCGACGCCCAAACTCAGCATCCAAGTGGGGAACGGGCCGGGAGCGATGGCGTTCACGATGATGTGTTGCTTCACGAGGTGGGCGGCGAGCACCCGCGTGAGGTGATGCAGGCCGGCCTTGGAAGGGCCGTAGGGAAAGTTGTCGAACACCGGCGTCTTGATGCCATCCACAGACCCCACGTTAATCACCCGCGCCGGGTCCTCCGCGCTCGCCGCCGCCCGCAACATCGGCAAGAGCCTCTGGGTGAGGAAGAACGGCGCCTTGAGGTTGGTGTTCATCACTTTGTCCCAGCCGTTTTCCGGAAACTCGCCCAACGGAGCGCCCCAAGCGGCGCCGGCGTTGTTCACGAGGATGTGCAGGCGCTCCTCCCGCTCGCCGAGGGCCGCGGCCAATGCATTGCAGCCCGAGACTTTGGAAAGGTCCGCCGGCAGCGCCACGCACTCGCCGCCATAGGCACCCGTGAGCCGCTCCACCGCGGCAGCGCAAGCGTCCGCCTTGCGGGAGCTGATGTACACCTTGGCGCCACTGGCTAGGAACCCCGCCGCGATCATCTCGCCGATGCCGCGGGAACCCCCGGTCACTAGGGCGATCTTGCCCTGAATCCGAAACAAGTCCTGCACGGCTCCCCCTTCCGCTTGACGCCTCGGCGGTTTCGCCGAAAACTGCGCGGCGCGATTCTACAAGACGCCACGGGAGGCTTGGATGAGGATAGGCATATCACTGCCGGTGCGGGAGCTTGGCAACGACTTGGGCGCCATCAAGGCGTTTGCTCAAGCAGCGGATGAACTCGGCTACACACATCTGCGAGTGCCGGATCAGGTGCTGCGCCCCGGCAGTGGAGATTTGCACGAGCCGATGATGCTGCTGGCCTACGTGGCCGCGGCCACGGAGAACATCGAACTGGTGCCTTCTGTGATCGTGGCCCCGGCGCGCCAAACGGTGCTGCTGGCCAAGCAGGTTGCGGAACTCGACATCTTCACGGGCGGTCGCATGCGGCTCGGCATCGGCGTGGGGGGCAGCCGCGAGGAATATGCGGCCCTTGGCATGGACTTCGGCACCCGCGGCGCCCGCTGCGAGGAGCAAATCAGCTTGTTGCAGGCGCTGTGGACGCGGGAGACCGTGGATTTCGCCGGGCGCTGGGAGACGGTGCAGGGCGCGGGGCTGGCGCCATTGCCGGTGCAGCGGCCCATTCCCATCTGGATTGGCGCCCGCGCGGTACCGGCGGCGCGCATCCGGCAGCGCATCGGCCGCCAAGCGAACGGATGGTTCGTGTTGTGCTCGCCGGAGCAATTCCCCGCCGTGAAGGCGGACATTGAAGCGGCGGCCAAGGCAGCGGGCCGCAACCCAGCCGACATCGGCACGGAAGCCGGGGTCGCCGTTGTGGGCCCGCGGGAAGCGGAGTGGCGAGACCGCGTGCGGGGCTGGCAGGCGGCGGGCCTCACGCACCTCTGCTTGAGAACCTTGGGCGGCAACTTGCAAGGCAATGCCCATCTGGCCAAGATGCAGGAAGCGTTTGCAGCGCTGCGGGAGTTGGGCGTGCCAGCGTGACCATGCCCATGAAGGACGACATCGCGCAACGCCGCGGCGGCATGATGTCCATGCGCCGTCTCCTAGGCCGCCTGCTGCCGTGCGTCGCCGCCGTGATTGGCACCGCCGCTCACGGCGAGAACTTGTACACCATCCCGTTGTTCCTCAGTGCGGCCAATGAGGGCGGGCAGGGCTTCGTCCGCATCTTGAACGCCTCGGCCACGCGGGGCACAGTGTCCATTGACGCTTGGGATGATGCCGGGCGGCGGTTCGACCCCCTCGATCTGGCAATCGATGGCTACGGCGTGCGCCAGTTCAACTCGAACGACCTTGAGCGCGGCAACGAGTCCAAGGGGCTGTCGGGCGCCACCGGTGCCGGCCAAGGAGATTGGCGGCTCGAACTCTCCACGGAGCTCAACCTCATTGCGCTCGCCTTCGTGCGCACGAGCGATGGGTTCCTCACCAGCATCCACGACACGGTGCCCGGCCAGCGGGACGATGCCCAAGGCCTTGAGGTTTATCCGGCGCGGATATTCAACCCGGCCAGCAACACCCGCCAAGTGAGCCGGCTGCGCATCATCAACCCCAACCCGCAGCCCCAGCGCGTCACGGTGCGTGGCCGGGCGGACGACGGCGCGCCTTCCGCCACCGTCGTGTTCGACCTTGCCGCCAACGCGGCGCGCACCCTGTCTGCCCAAACGTTGGAAGCTGGCGGCACTGGCTTGCGCGGCGCCTTGGGTGATGGGCAGGGCAAATGGGAACTCCATGTGTACGCCGAAAAGCCGCTCAAGGTGATGAGCCTGCTGCAAGCCGCCACCGGGCACCTCACCAACCTTTCGACGGCGCCTGCCGCCCTTGCGCCCGCCAACGCCGAAGACTTCAAGGCGCGCACTGCCGGCAAGGTGGTGCGGGCGCAAGGCGCCTCCGGCTACTCGGTGCGATTCTCCGACGGTGGCTTCACGGAGCGCGTGTCCGCCAGCGTCAGCCGCAGCGGAACCTACCAGTACACGCCCATCGGCCCCCGCTCCGGCTTCATCCAACTGCGCTATGAGGATGGGGGCGCTTGCGCTGCCTCCGCCATCTTTGGCACGCAAACGTCTGGGCGGCTGCTATCCGTCTGCGCCGGCGGCACGAGCTTGGACATCGATTGGCGATTGGTTGACGACTGAGCGCCAAAGCCTCTCAAGCGCCTGCCGAATCGCGGCGCCCTCAACCCTCCAAGCCCTCCAGATGCGCGGCGTCGTTGAACCGGCGCACGATGATGCGCTCTGGCGTCATCACGATGTGGCTGATGGATGCGTTGGCCGCGCCCGCGAAGGCAAACGGTTCGGCGCCCGTGGCATGGGCGAGGATGTGGCCAATCACGCCGCCATGAGCCACGGCGACGACCAGCGCGTCCGGGTGGCGTCCGGCGATGCGCCGCAATGCCGGGATGAGGCGCGCCGTCAATGCCGCGTTGGATTCCGCGCCGGGGATCACGTCCCAGCGCTGCTCCGCCCGCGCTTGCGCCATCAATGGGTGATTCTCCGCCGCCTTGATGCGCATCAGCCCACCCTCCCACTCGCCGAGGAACACCTCGCGCAAGTCCGCCTCGACGATGGGCGTCTTGTTCAAGTGGGCACATAACGGCGCCGCGGTCTGTGCCGTGCGCCGCAGGTTGGTCACATACACGGCGGCGATGGGTAAGCGTTTCAGCCGTTCGCCCACACGCGCGGCTTGCGCGTGGCCGTTTTCGCGCAACTCCGGGTCGCCGTGGCCGTCCACCAGCGGGAACGGCGCTTCCTTCGTCGCCGCGCGAGACTCGCCGTGGCGAACCAGCAATATCTCGGTGGCGCCGGGCGGCCGCGAGAAAGTGCCCTGGCGATACTCCTTCACAAAGTTGCTCGCTAGGAAGCCGCCCGGGCCGCCTCTTCGCGCGCTGCGCGCACCTTCCCGCTGTCTTGGTTGAACAGCAGCTCGCGGCGCGCTTTCTCTTCCGCTTCGGTGAGTTCGCGCTGGCCCCATTCACGATGGGCGCGGAAGCCCCGGTCCACGGCAGGACGGGCGCGCAATTGATCCACCCAACGCTTCAGGTGCGGGCAGTTCTCCCACATCTCTTCGCCGAGCATGCGGCCGATGAGCACCGCCCACGGCCAGCTGATGATGTCCGCAATGCTGTACTCCGCGCCGGCCAAGTATTCATTGGCGGAAAGCTGCGCATCCATCACGCCGGAGAGCCGGTCCACCTCGCCGACGAAGCGCTTTTCCCCATAGGCCAGCATTTTCGGGTCGTCAACGATGTTGCGGGCGTAGTTCTTGAAGTGGTTGGCGTTGCCCATCATCGGCCCCAAGTTCGCCATTTGCCAATGCACCCACTGCAAGACGCGGTAGCGCCCGGCCACATCCTTGGGCAGGAACTTGCCTGTCTTTTCCGCCAGGTACTCCAGAATCGCGCCCGATTCGAAGATGGCCAATGGTGCGCCGCCGCCCAACGGCTCGTCGTCCACCATCGCCGGCATCCGATTGTTCGGGCTGATGCGCAGGAAATCGGGCTTGAACTGATCGCCACCGCCGATGTCCACGGGGATCGCGCGGTAATCCAAGCGGCACTCTTCAAGCATGATGGTGGCCTTCCAGCCATTCGGGGTGGGCCAGTAGTAGAGGTCGATCAACGTGGGCTCCTTGCGGGGTCGTCGAAGGCAGGCATGTTAACGCCTCGCCGCCATTGGAGTAACCTTGGCCGCGATTGACGGCGTGGGGAGTGGCAAAGCGCATGGCTGTGGAATTGATGGTGAATGGCTCGCGGCGGCGGCTGGAAGCCCCGGAAGACACGCCGCTCCTGTGGGCGCTGCGGGACGACCTTGGCCTCACCGGCACCAAGTTCGGCTGCGGGCGGGCGCTCTGCGGCGCCTGCACGGTGCGGGTGGAAGGCGTGGCCACGCGCTCCTGCCAAATGCCCATCAGCGCCGTCCAAGGCAAGGCCATCGCCACCATCGAAGGCTTGCGAGAAAGCCATCCGGCCTTGGTTGAAGCGTGGGTGGTGAACAACGTGCCGCAGTGCGGCTATTGCCAAGCGGGGCAACTCATGTCCGCCGCGGCGTTGCTGGACGGCAACCCGACGCCCACGGACGCCGACATCGACGCGGCCATGTCCGGCAACATCTGCCGCTGCGGCACCTACGGGCGCATCCGCGCGGCGATCAAGCAAGTTGCGGAGGGTGCAGCATGATCCGTCCTCAAATCCAAGCCTTCACTGCCACCCATGGCCGAGGTGCGCCCGCAAACCTGTCGCGGCGGCGCTTCATGCAGGGCAGCACGGCGCTCGTGCTCGGCGCGGCGACGCCAGTGCTCGGCGCCGCGGCCGGTGCCAACCGCGACCCGCAAGCCACCCTCGCGCCCAATGTCTTCCTCGCCATCGACGGCGACGGCGGCGTGACGATCACCGCCAGCCGTTCCGAAATGGGGCAAGGCGTGCGCACCGCGCTGGCGCAGATCGTCGCTGATGAGCTGGAGGCCGATTGGAGCGCGGTCACCGTCGCGCAAGCCGTTGGAGACCCGGTGTACGGAGACCAGAACACGGATGGTTCACAGAGCATTCGCCTGCTCTTCGACACGTTGCGCCAAGCCGGCGCCGCGGCGCGCGAGATGCTGTGCGAGGCCGCCGCCCAGGAATGGGGCGTGCCCGCCGCCGAATGTGGCGCCGCGGAACACGCCGTGCGCCACCAGCCATCCGGCCGCAAGCTCGGCTACGCGCAGTTGGTTCCGGCTGCCGCCGACTTGCCGGTGCCGGCGAACCCGCCGCTCAAGAGCCGGGCGGACTATCGCTACATCGGCAAAGCGCAGGTGCATGTGGACGCGAACGATGTGGTGGATGGCCAGGCCGCCTTCGGCATGGACGTGACGCTGCCGAACATGGCGCATGCCGTGATCGTGCGCCCGCCAGTGCTGGGCGCCAAGGTTGCGAGTTTCACCGAGCCGCCGGCGCAACCTGGGCTCATCGGCGTGGAGACGTTGGATGGCGTGGGGTTGGGCGGCACGTTCCAGCCCCTAGGCGGCGTTGCGGTGATCGCGGACCGCACTTGGACGGCCATCAAGATCGCTGATGCGTTGCAGGTGGAGTGGGGCGAGAGCCCCCATGACGGCTTCGACAGCACGACCCTTGCCGGGCAGTTGCGCGAGTTGGTGCGCGCCGATGGCGAGCGCATGTTCGACCAAGGCGACGTGGAAGCGTCGTTCGCCGCGGACGGCCAAGACGTCGAGGCGCTCTACGAGACGGCCTTTCTGTCCCACGCGCCGATGGAACCACCCTGTGCGCTGGCGAACGTCACGGCAGCCGGCTGCGAGGTCTGGGCGCCGGTGCAGGATCCACAATCCACGCGGGGCTTGGTGGCGCAGCAGCTTGGGCTGGACCCGGCCCAAGTGACGGTGCGCGTCACGCTGCTCGGCGGCGCGTTCGGGCGTAAATCCAAGCCGGACTTCGTGCTTGAAGCGGTGGAGCTCTCGAAACGCCTGGCGCGGCCCATTCGCGTCACCTGGCGGCGCGAGGACGACATCCAGCACGACTACTACCATGCCGCCAGCGCCCAATACCACAAGGCGAAGCTGGATGCCGAAGGCCGCCCGACGGCGTGGCTGCAACGCACGGCGTTCCCTTCCATCCAAACCACGTTCAACAAGGCGGCGGTGGCGCCGGCGGGGTGGGAGCTGGAGATGGGCTTCTCCAACTTGCCGTTTCGCGTGCCGAATCAGCGCTTTGAGTACGCCGGCATCGAGCCGGGTGTGCGCATCGGTTGGCTGCGCAGCGTGTGCAACATCTTCCACTCGTTCTCCAGCAACGTGTTCATCGACGAACTGGCGGCCGCCGCAGGGCAAGACCCGATCGCCTACCGGCTCGCATTGTTGGGCGAATCCGGCGCGTTGGAAGTGCCCGGAACGCAGCCGCCAGAAGGCCACGCGCTGGACTTGGGGCGGCTGCGGCATGTGATCGAGCGCGCCCGCGACGCATCCGATTGGAACGCCGCCCGGGCCGCAGGACGCTCCTTGGGATTCGCCGTCCACCACAGCTTCCGCTCCTATGTGGCTGCGGTGGTGGAGGTGCAGGAAGACGCCGGCGCCATCAATGCGGAACGTGTCCATGTAGTGCTCGATTGCGGCACCTACATCAATCCAGACACCTGCCGGGCGCAGATGGAAGGCGCGGTGGTGTTTGGCCTCTCCATCGCCATGCGCGGCGAAATCACCATGCGCGACGGGCGGGTGCAGCAGGACAACTTCGACGGCTATCCAGTGCTGCGCATGGGCGAAAGCCCAGACATCACGGTAGAATTGGTGGCTTCGGACGCGCTGCCCGCCGGCGTGGGCGAACCAGGCGTGCCGCCAGTGCCGCCGGCGTTCATGAACGCCGTGTTCGCCGCGACCGGGAACCGCCACCGCACACTGCCGGTGCGGGCTTGATGGGGGCTTGGGACGAGGAGTGTCCGTTCCTAGGCACCAAGCACGGCTTGGCGGCCGAATAGCTGCGCATCGCGCCGTTGCGTCGCCTTTGCATGCAGACCATCGCGGCCCGCTTGCGCCGCGGTGCCTCGTCGTTCAGGCCGAATTGCAGTGAGCAAGGGCGGATGCAGAGATTGCTGTCATGATGAGCGACCTCGAGTCCGGTTTGGTGAAGTTCAAGGAGTGGGCCAGCCACCTGCCCTTCGACTCCAGACCTGCCACGGGGACGGACCTCGCCGCGCTAGACACCGACTTTCTTCGCGACCGCTACCTGCCAAGCGCCATCGACCGCGAGGCGTTGAGCCGCGACGCCCAAGCGTTGCAGGACCAGCTCGCCTCCCTGAGATTGGCCCATGCCGGCGTTCCCACTTGGGCGGCGCTCATCGCATTCACGAACGATCCCCAAGCATTCGTTCCAGGCGCCTCGGTTCAGTTTCTGCGCCTAGCCGGCCGCGAAGTGACGGCGCCCATCGTCATCGAACGGCGCCTCGCCGGCCGCTTGGACGACGTCATCCACCAGCTAGACGACCTGCTTGCCCTGAATGTCACGGTGGCCATCCAAGTGACAGGATCGATGCGAGAACGGCGCTACCCGGACTATCCGCTGGACGCCCTGCGGCAGCTAGCGCACAACGCCATCATGCATCGAAGTTACGAGGGCACATACGCGCCAGTGCGCATCCACTGGTACGCCGACCGGGTGGAAATCACCAACCCCGGCGGCTTGTACGGGCGCATGACGCCAGAGGCCGTTAGTGATGGCGATGCCGACTACCGCAACCCACTGCTCGCGGGCATCATGGCGAACCTTGGCTTCGCGCAGCGTTTTGGGCTTGGCATTCCCTTAGCCAAGCAGTCGCTCACGGACAACGGCAACCCGCCCCCAGAGTTCGGCTTCCTGCCAGAGCTTGTGACGGTGACGGTGCGAGCGCGGCGCGACCCTCGCACACGAAAAGCATCGCCGCTTTCAACAACAAAAAGCATCGCCGCTTTCAACAACAAAGGTGGCGTCGGCAAGACTTCGCACCGCTACCAGCTTTCCGGAAGCTCCTTGATGTAGGCGGCGTCGGTCGGCGCCGGCGAGATGTCGTCCAAACCAAGGCGCTGCAATAGGTCGTTGTAGCGTTGAATGGCCTCGTCGCGGCGAATGCTTGGCATCTCTCCATACACGGCCAAGCTGAAGGCGTGAACGCCAAGCCCACGGCCGATGCGGCCGACACCGGCCCAAGAATCAAACAACGAGCCGATATCGATGGCCACTCCGCCTCGCTGCTTAATCCAATGGCAATAGATCTTGCCGAAGGCCCCGGCACCCACGAGGAACAACGCGCCCGGGAACGGAACGGTGAGCTCTTCGTATAGTTGGCGGTAGCCGTCGGGATAGTGCATGGTCTCTATTGGGCCGGGCTGGTCGATGTCGAAGTCGGTGAAGTGCGTCACGTCTTCGCCGCGCACGCCATACCAGCGGGTTGCGCGGATGCCGAACAACGCTTGCAGGTCTTCGGCAATGTCCCGACAGGAAATCAAGCCCAGGAAGCGCGCACCCTGAAGCAGCGGACGATAGAGCAGCGCATACTGCAATAGCCGATGGAGAGCCGCATGGGTCACTAACGTGGACGCGCTTCGCAGGTTGAACGCCTCGATGGCTTGGGACACTGCTTGGTAACTGCGATAGACCATCTGCTTTGGGCGCGGCAGGCCCACGATGTCTGCATCTTTCACCGCAGCCCTCAGCGCATCGACGAGCTGGCGGACGTCCGCCTCCGCGACATCCTTTGTCCGAATCCATCTCAGCAGGTACTCATCCACATCGCGTCGATTCGTAAACTCCGGATAGCCGAGGACAATACCTTCGCCGTCGCCAAGGCGAACCGCGGAACACGGCGTTCCCTGATCCATCCGTCGCTTCACTTCCAAGAAAACCTCGAACGCGTTGAGCCGAGCCTCTGTGTCGGCAAGTTCGACCTTGCGCCGGGTGTCCGCTTGGCGCTTTGCGACCGTCTGGGCTGCGGCTTTGCGCACCGCCTGCATCTTCCCGCTGTCTTGGTTGAGGAGCAGCTCGCGGTGCGCCTTCTCCTCTGCTTCGGTGAGTTCGCGCTGGCCCCATTCGCGATGGGCGCGGAAACCCCGGTCCACGGCTGGACGGGCGCGCAGCTGATCCACCCAACGCTTCAGGTGCGGGCAGTTCTCCCACATCTCTTCGCCCAGCATGCGGCCGATGAGCATCGCCCATGGCCAGCTGCTGATGTCGGCAATGCTGTACTCCGCGCCCGCCAGGTATTCATTGGCGGAAAGCTGGGCGTCCATTACGCCGGAGAGCCGGTCCACCTCACCGACGAAGCGCTTCTCCCCATAAGCGAGCATCTTCGGATCATCAACGATGTTGCGGGCGTCGTTCTTGAAGTGGTTGGTATTGGCCATCATCGGCCCCAAGTTCGCCGCTTGCCAATGCACCCACTGCAACGCCTTGTATCGCGCCGCCACGTCCAAGGGCAGGAACTTGCCGGTCTTGTCAGCCAAGTACTCGAGAATCGCGCTGGACTCGAAGATGGCCAACGGTTCGCCACCTCCCAAAGGATGGTGATCCACGATCGCCGGCATCTGGTTGTTTGGGCTGATGCGCAGGAACTCCGGCTTGAACTGGTCGCCGCGGCCGATGTCCACGGGGATCAAGCGGTACTTCAGGCCGCACTCCTCCAGCATGATCGTGGCCTTCCAGCCGTTCGGGGTGGGCCAGTAGTAGAGGTCGATCAAGGTGGCCTCCCCTGTGGAGCCGCCGAAAGCGGGCATGGTAACGCCCCGCCATCGTTCGACTCGCCTTCGCCCAAGCGTGGGGTACACTCCGATTCGAGTAGCCGCGAGGGGCAACGATGCAGATTCAAGACTGGTCTTCGGCGAAGACGACGCCGGCGCTGTACCGCGAACTGAAGCAACTGGATCTCTTGGAGAACCTCGCTGAACTCGAAGCGTTCGGCTTCACGGTGATTCCGCCGGAGAAGGTGGGGCCGCCGGAATTGCATCGCCAAGTGCGCGAAGCGGCCACTCGCGTCGCGTGCGGGCGCAAGGGCTGTGCGCCGGAGGAATTGCAGGACGTGTACGCGGACGGTCAGGAACTGCTTCGCTTCTGCCTGTGGGACGACCAAGTGTTCGAGAAACTGGTGCTCACGCCGGCGGCGTTGGGCCTCATCCAATGGATGGTGGGCACGGATTGCATCCTGAGCCTCTGCAACGTTTGGGTGAAGGGTCGGGGGCCGTCGCGCACCAGCGTCCATGCGGATTGGGCGCAGTTCGAGATGCCCACCATGGCTGTCGAGGTGTTCGGCGCCAACTTCAACTATCTGGTGACGGATTACTCCAAGGCCGACGGCGGCTTGGCGTTCGTGCCCGGCAGCCACCGCTGGCGGCGCCTGCCCTCCGTGGAGGAGTCGGAGTATTGGCTGGACAACGCCCATCCGGTGGAAGCGCCAGCCGGTTCCATGGTTATCTGGGGCGACCACACATGGCACTGCTCCTATCCGAAGGACACCGACGGCCTGCGCATGATGGTGCTCGGCATGTACAACCGCCCGCACATGCAAACCCAAGAGGCGTATCGGCAAACGGCCACGAATGAGGCGCTGGCGCGGAATCCGCTGCGCTTTGCGCGGCTGATGAACGTGTACCACGGCATGCCTTGGGGCAAGAGCGGCGTGGATGCGGAGCGCATGACGGAGGCGCCACAGGGCTACTTGAGCCTATTCGACACGGAGCCGGCGGGAGACAAAGTGAGCGTTCCGGCAGATTTGGACTACCACACCTATGACCGCGAGCGCGGCCGCATGATGCAGGCCGCCATGAGCGAAACGACGCTGCGCTTCCCAGACCACTACAAATCGAAGCCCGCGCAGCGGAAAGCGCCGGCGAATGCCGACGCCGACGCGGCCAACCAAGAGGTCAACGACAGCGCGGCTGCCCGCTAGGCGTCACTCACGCGCTCACCCGCGCTGAGCGCCAGCCGGGCCCGTGGTGAGACGTGCGGGTTCCCGCGCTTGTCCGCTACCAACTGTTGCGCAATTCGCGCAGCTTGATGAACGCCTCCTTGGGCGATGGCTGTTCGCCAAGCTCAGGGAACGCCTCGCGCAGGCGGCGCAGGATGGTGGGGTTGCCGAGCCGAAAGAAGGTGTTGATCTCACGCTCTTGGGCCAGCGTCGTCACGAGCGGGTTGGCCGGGTCATGCGTGTCGGCCAGTTCGTTCGCGAGTTGCTGCGCCGCTGCGTTGTCTGGCTCGCGGTCCAGCGTGAAGCCCAAGTTGTTGGTGATGTAATCGTGCCCAGGGTAGATGCGGGTGGCCTCAGGCAGCTTGGCGAGTTGCGAAACGAATGTGTCGTACAGCTCCTCGGGATGCCCCCCGCCGTGGCAGTTGCCGGCGCCGGCGTTGAACAGCGTGTCGCCGCAGAAGAGCGCCGGCGCGTCGGTCTTCGAGAGCAGGCAAACATGGCTCATGGTGTGGCCCGGCGTGTCGAGGGCCAGCAGCTCTACCGTTTTGCCCACGGTGACGGTGTCTCCCGCGGCGAGCCCCACGTCAATGCCGTCGATGCGTGGCCCGGCGTTCGCGTGGGCCAAGAGCTTGGCGCCGGTCGCCTCGATCATCGGCCCGTTGCCACCCGTGTGGTCGCCATGTTCGTGGGTGTTCAGCACTTGGGTGATGTCCCAGCCCCGTTCCCGTGCCCGATCGAGGCATTTGCGGAAGTCGAGGGGGTCGATGGCGAGCGCCTCGCCGGTCTCCGGGCAGGCGATGAGGTAGTTGAAGTTGCGGTAGGCGTTGCCTGTCCAAATCTGCTCGACGATCATGCTCGCTCCGTGGCCCCGAACCTTGCCCGGCCATTGTAGCCCGCCGCACCGAGGCGATGCCGTCGCCGCTGCCCGCTGCCGCTCGGCGCCTAGCCCCTTGCGAGCCGCTCGCTTCCCGTCGCCCAGCGCCGAACCCCTGCGAGCCGTGCGCCCGAGGCTGAAGGCGGTGCTCGCTCTGCATGAAAATCCCTCAAGGTCGGCGCGTTTTACCGGAGTACAATGCATCTTTCCCTGAGACGAATCCCTTGGCATGTTCGCCCGAACGGATGCCCTACGCGGCTTTGACGATGAGGTTTGGCGCACCATCGCCGCCGAAAACCGGCGTCAGGAAGAGCACATCGAGCTCATTGCGTCTGAGAACTATGTGAGCCGCCGCGTGTTGGAGGCGCAAGGCAGCGTGCTCACCAACAAATATGCCGAGGGCTACCCTGGGCGGCGCTACTACGGCGGCTGCGAGCATGTGGACCGCATCGAGCGCATCGCCTTGGAGCGCGTCAAGGCGCTGTTCGGTGCAGACTACGCCAATGTTCAGCCGCACTCCGGCTCGCAAGCCAACGCCGCCGTGTATCTCGCCCTGCTCGAACCGGGCGATTGCGTGTTGGGCATGGGGTTGGCAGACGGTGGCCATCTCACCCACGGCGCCACGGTGAACTTCTCCGGCAAGCTCTACCGCGCCGTCCAATACGGCGTCGATGCGGAAACGGGCTGCGTGGATTACGACGCCGTACAGCGGCTCGCCGAGCAACACCGGCCCAAGTTGCTGATGGCCGGCTTCTCCGCCTATAGCCGGCGCATGGATTGGCAGCGCTTCCGCGCCATCGCGGATGCCGTTGGCGCCTACTTGGTGGTGGACATGGCCCACGTCGCCGGGCTCGTCGCCGCCGGCCTGTATCCGAATCCGGTGCAGATCGCAGATGTCACCACCACCACAACGCACAAGACGCTGGCCGGCCCGCGCGGCGGAGTCATCTTGGCGCGAGCGAACAAGGACATCGAGAAGCGCTTGAACTCGGCCCTCTTCCCAGGCTCGCAGGGCGGCCCGCTCATGCATGTGATCGCGGCGAAAGCAGTGTGCTTCAAAGAGGCCGCGACGCCGGAGTTCGCCGCCTATCAGCGCCGGGTGCTCGCCAACGCCAAGGCGATGGCGGATGAGTTCATCGAGCGCGGCCATCGGGTGGTGTCCAACGGCACGGACAACCACCTGTTCCTGCTCGACCTCATCGATGCCGGCATCACCGGCAAAGACGCCGACGCCGCGTTGGGGCGCGCCAACATCACCGTCAATAAGAACGCCGTGCCGAACGATCCGCGCCCGCCCTTCATCACCTCCGGCTTGCGCATCGGCTCGCCGGCCGGCACGCGGCGCGGCTTCGGCAAGGCCGAGTTCGGCACCGTCACTGGCTGGATGTGCGACGTGCTCGCTGACGTCGGCAACGACAACATGATCGAATCGGTGCGCCGCAGAGTGTTGGAGCTGTGCCGGGCGTTCCCCGTTTACGCAACCTGTTGACATGCACTGCCCGTTTTGCCGCGCTGACGACACCAAGGTGATCGACTCGCGGCTCGTCGCCGAGGGCGGCCAAGTGCGACGGCGACGGGAATGCCTCACCTGCGGAGACCGCTTCACCACCTACGAGACGGCGGAGCTGGCGATGCCGCGCATCGTTAAGAGCAACGGCGAGCGGGAACCGTTCAACGAGGACAAGCTCCGCGCCGGCATGCGGCGGGCGCTGGAGAAGCGCCCCGTTGACGCAGACGCGGTGGAGAGCGCCATCACCCGCATCAGCCACATGCTCCGCGCCACCGGCGAACGCGAGGTGCCGTCGCGGCAGCTCGGCGAGGCCGTCATGGGCGAACTGCGCGGCATGGACGCCGTGGCGTATGTGCGCTTCGCATCCGTGTATCGAGATTTCCAAGACGTGCGCGAGTTCTCCGAGGAAGTGCGCAAGCTCAACACAGAAGACGGCTGACGCCCGGTGCTGTCGCCGACGGACCTCGCGCACTTGGGCGCCGCCATCGAGCTTGGCGAGCATGGCCTCTTCAGCACCACGCCCAATCCCCGCGTCGGCTGCATGCTGGTGCGCGATGGCGAGACGCTTGGGCGTGGCTGGCACGTGCGCTGCGGGGAGGCGCACGCGGAAGCCAACGCGCTGGCCGATGCCGGCGGCGACGCCGCTGGCGCCACGGCTTACGTTTCCTTGGAACCGTGCTGCTTCCAAGGCCGCACGCCACCCTGCGCCGACGCCTTGATCGACGCTGGCATCCGCCGCGTGGTCGCCGCCATGACAGACCCGCACCCGCAGGTGCGCGGTCGAGGCTTCGAGCGGCTGCGCCAAGCCGGCATCGAGGTCGCCGCGGCGCAGTTGCCGGCAGCCCACGCGCTCAACCGCGGCTGGATCAAGCGCTTGCGCATGGGGCGCCCGTGGGTGCGCCTGAAAGCCGCCATCTCCTTGGACGGGCGCACCGCGATGGCAAGCGGCGAAAGCAAGTGGATCACCGGGGCCGAAGCGCGCGCCGATGTGCAGTATTGGCGCGCCCGCAGTTGCGCCGTGCTCACCGGCGCCGGCACCGTGCGCGCGGACGATCCGCGCCTCACGGTGCGCGATGAGCGGTTCGCGGTGGAGGGACGCATCCGCCAGCCTTTGCGCGTGGTGGTGTCCGCCGCGGCCGAGGTATCGGAGGATGCCGCGGTGCTGGCCGGCGGAGATGCGCTGATCGCGTGTGGGCGCGGCGCTGGCGACCGTTCGGATGTGGCGCTGCACCGGCAGCTCGGCGACCGCGTGGATTTGGGGGCGCTGCTTGACCATCTTGGCGCGCGCGAGTGCAACGAGGTGCTGGTGGAAGCCGGCCCCACGCTCGTCGGTGGCTTCATCGAAGCGGGCTTGTGGGACGAACTCATCCTCTACGTTGCGCCACAACTCTTGGGCAGCGCCGCCCGACCGCTCGCCATGTTGCCATTGGCGCGCATGGAGCAGGCCACGAAAGGTAAAATCGTTGCCGTGGCGCGGTTCGGCGACGATCTGCGCCTCACCATCGAGCGGTAGCTCAGCGCCACAAGAGGCGACGGCATGGCGGACGAAAAGCCTCGCGCACAAGCCTTGGATGGCCGCGGCAAACGCTTTGCCATCGTCGCTGCCCGCTTCAATCAATCCGTCGTCGACCCGATGCTTGAGAGCGCCATCGCCACTCTCAAACGCCACGGCGTGGGCGAAGCGGACATTGCGGTGCTGCGGGCGCCGGGGGCATTCGAGCTGCCGCTCATCGGCGCCCGGGTGGCGGCGACCGTGGATGCCGTCATCACATTGGGCGCCGTCATTCGGGGCGAGACCCCGCACTTCGACTTCGTGGCCGGGGAAAGTGCCGCCGGCCTGCAGCGCGCCGCTCTCGAAACCGGCGTGCCGATGATATTCGGCGTGCTCACCACCAACACAGACGAACAAGCGATGGCGCGGGCGGACCCCGCCCGGGGCGACAAGGGCGGCGATGCGGCGCTGGCGGCGTTGGAGATGGTGACCGTGTTGGCGACCTTGCCGGCGGACAAGCCGGCGCCGCGGACGCATCGCCCGCCCACGTGAGCGGAGTTTCCATCTGGGCGCGGCGACATGCCCGGCGGGCGCTGATCCAAGCGCTCTACCAATGGCAATTGGCGCCCCAGGAGGCAGCGGCCATCGGCACGCAGTTCGCCGCGAACGGCGCCTTGGACAAGGCAGACCGCGATTTCTTCCGTGCCTGCTTGGGCGGCGTCATCGAGGCATCGGATGCGCTCGATGCCGCCTTCGCGCCTTATCTGGACCGCGAGGTCACGGCGCTTGACCAAGTGGAACGCGCCATCTTGCGCGCCGGCGCCTTTGAGCTGCGGTCGCGGGCGGACGTGCCGTATCGCGTGGTCATCGACGAGTACATCCGCCTCGCCAAGACCTTCGGTGCCGAAGAGAGCTACAAATACGTCAACGGCGTGCTGGACCGCGTGGCGCGAGACTTCCGAGACATCGAAACCGCGTGAGCGAGTTCGACCTCATCGAGCGCATCATCGCCATCTTGGGCGATGCCGGCACAGGCCCCGGAGTGCGCTTGGGCGCCGGCGACGACGCGGCGCTGTTGGCCGTGCCGGATGGCTTCGAGCTGGCAGTCACCACCGATACCTTAGTCGCCGGACGGCACTTCCCAGCCGAAGCGCGCGGCGACTTGGTGGCGCAGCGCGCCTTGGGCGTGAACCTCTCAGACTTGGCGGCCATGGGCGCGCAAGCGCAGCACTGCGTGGTGTCGCTGACGCTGCCGGCGCCAGAGGTGGCTTGGGTGGAAGCATTCGCCCAGGGCATGGCAACGGCCGCGCACCGCCATTGCGTCGCCGTCGTCGGCGGCAACTTGGCGCGGGGGCCGCTCTCCATCACCATCGCCGCCTTTGGCATCACCCCGTGCGGGAAGGCGCTGCTGCGCTCCGGTGCCACGCCCGGCGACACCGTGTTCGTGTCGGGCCGCATCGGCGCCGGCTACGCGGCGCGGCTGGCCGCCGCGCCGGCGTTTTACGAAGTGGCGCCACGCTTGGCGCTCGGAGTCGCCTTACGCGGCGTGGCGAGCGCCGCCATCGACGTCTCCGATGGTTTGCTGGCAGACCTCGGACACCTGTGCGCTGCCAGCGGCGTGCGCGGCGAAGTGGCGCTGGAAGCGGTGCCCATCGCGGCCGGCGTGGAACCCGCCGCTGCGCTCACCGCCGGCGATGACTACGAGCTTCTGTTCACCGCCGACCAGGCCCCGGCCACCACCGAGCCAGTCACAGCCATCGGCCGCATCATGGCGGGCGCCGGCGTCGCCGTGCTGCATCATGGCAAGCCATGGTCGCCGCCTGATTGCGCGGGAGGGTATCGGCATTTCTGACAGCGTTTGGTGGACGGCTTGAGCAGCACGACGCCTGCTGCTGGCAACAAGCCGCCCGCCGAACTCGCCGGCGACCGCTTGGCGCTGCGCGACGCCCGCTCGCCGGCAGTGCTGCTGGCGACCGGCTTTGGCGCCGGGTTCTTGCCTTGGATGCCCGGCACTTGGGGCGCACTGCTCGGCGCGCTGGTGTGGTGGTTTACGTTTGCCGACGCTACGGCCGCGGCTCAACTTGGCGCCGTCGCCGCGCTCGCCGCATTCAGCCATTTGCTGCTTTCGGGGCTTTGCGCGCGCCGCCGCGTGGGCGACGACCCCGCCATCGTCATCGATGAGGTGTGCGGCGTGTGGGTGGCACTGTTGTTCATGCCACAAAGCCTTGCCGCGCTGGCCGTTGGCTTCGCCTTGTTCCGGCTCTTCGACATCGCCAAGCCGTGGCCCGTTTCCTGGGGCGAGCGCGTGCAAGGCGGGCTCGGCGTGCTGCTCGACGATTTGATCGCCGGCGCTCTAGCCCTCGCCGTGCTGCAAGGGGGGCTGTGGGCGGTGCGCGTCATCGGTGGCTGAGCGCGGACGACGGCGGGCTTCAGGCCGCAGCCGGCCAGCTATCTGCCCAAGGCCGCTCGCGCTCAAACGCGCGCGCCGCGCGCAGCACCAAGTCGTCCCGATGGACGGGGCCCACGATCTGCATGCCGATGGGCAACCCTGCGCCGGTCAGCCCCACGGGAACGGTGGCAGCCGGCTGCCAGCCCAAGTTGAACGGCTGGGTGAACGCCGCGGCTGCAAACGGATCTTGCGGCCGGCCATCGGTCTCGCTCGGCATCGGCCCGCGCGCCGGTGGCGCCTCGTAGGGCAACGTTGGCGTGATGAGCAGGTCATAGCGGTCGAACGTGTCCGCGCACCAGTTGCGCACCGCGGCGCGGCTTTCGTTGATCTTCGCCCACAGCGTCGGCGTCATGCCGCGGCCCGCCTCCATCACTGTGAGCAGATAGCGCTGAATGTGATCCTCCTTGCCGGGCAACACCTCCCGCAGGCGCCCGGCCATGCCGAACCCGGCCAGCGCGTTCCACTCCTCGCCCATCGGCGGCGGCCCATCCGTCACCGCCTCGAGGCGGGCACCGAGTTCCGCAAAGACGCGCGCGCCCGCCTCCACCGCCGTTGCCACTTCAGACTGCACGAGCACGCGGCCAAAATCTGGCGCGAAGCCGATGCGCAGCCCGGCCGGCAGCGGTTCCTCCAAACGTTCCAGATAGGAGTAGCCAGGATGCGGCAGCGCCGCTGGGTCGCGCTGGCTGGGGCCCACCACCTGATCCAAGTACAGGCAAGCGTCCGCCACCGTTCTGGTGATGGCGCCATAGACGCTCATCATCGTGCTGTCCCATGCGCTGCTTGGCCCGATGGGCACGCGGCCTTGGGTGGGTTTATGCCCGAACGCGCCGCTCCACGCCGCCGGAATGCGCACGGAACCGCCGCCGTCGCTCGCCGTCACCAACGGCAACACGCCGCCGACCAAGGCCGCCGCCGAACCGCCTGAAGACCCGCCAGGCGTGCGCTCCAAGTCCCAAGGGCTGCGCGTGATGCCGTGCAGCAGGTTCTTGGTGATGGGCATGGGGCCGAACTCGGGGGCGTTCGTCTTCGCGATGGAGATGGCGCCGGCCAAGCGCAGGCGCTCGACGTGGATGTCGTCCCGCTCCGCGACGTTGTGTTGATAAAGACGCGAACCGAAGCTCGTCACCATGCCGGCGACGTTCTCCAAGTCCTTCACGCCGAGGGGCACGCCTTCCAAGGGCCGCGCTTCGCCGCGTGCGATGCGCGCTTCAGCGGTGGCGGCCGCATCCAATGCTTCCTCGCGATCGCGCTCGGCGACGACGACATTCAACGTGTCTTGGGTGGCATCGATGCGCTCATGGCAGGCGCGCAGCAGTTCGACCGGGGAAGCCTTGCGGCGGCGCAGCGCCTCCACCAAGTCCACCAACGAGAGTTCAAGCAGTTCTTTCACGGCGGAGCGACCATCACGGCGGGAATCCCGCGAGCATACAACAGCGCCGGTCGGGGCGGGGTTGGCCGATGCCTCGGCGGCGGAGCGAGCTCACGGCGGGCCGCGCAGCCCGCACCGCGCGGCATCGCCGCACACGGGCGGCGCCTACGCTTCCGGGCCGAGCAGGAACTCCAACAGCGCTTTCTGCGAGTGCAGGCGGTTGCCCGCTTCGGTGAATACCACCGAGCGCGGATCGTCGAACAACTCTTCGCTCACCTCCTCGCCGCGGTGTGCCGGCAAACAGTGCATGAACAGCGCTTCCGGTTTCGCGCCGTCCAGCAACGCCGGCGTCACCTGGTAGCCGGCAAAAGCGCGCTTGCGCGCTGGGGCCTCATCGTCTTGCCCAAGGGAAGACCAAACGTCCGTGACGACGAGGTCCGCGTTCTCCACCGCTTCCGCCGGGGTCTCCACCAGCTGAGCGCAATCCGCCGCGGCCAGCACGTCCGCGTCAGGCCGGTGCGTGGGCGGCGTGGCGATGCGCAGCCGAAACCCGAATTGCCGCGCGGCGTTGATGTAGGAGTGGCACATGTTGTGGCCGTCACCGATGAATGCCACGACGCGACCTTGAATCGGCCCGCGCAGCTCCGCAAACGTCTGCATGTCCGCGAGCAGTTGACAGGGATGAAAGCGCGCTGTCATGCCGTTGATGACCGGTATCGACGAGACGGCGGCGAACCCCGTCACCACATCGTGCTGCAGGGCGCGAATCATCACCGCATCCACCATTCCCGCCAGCACGCGGGCGGTGTCCGCCACCGGTTCGCCGCGGCCGAGCTGCGAATCCACAGGGTTCAGGAAGATGGCATGGCCGCCAAGCTGATGCATGCCGGACTCGAAGGCCACTCGCGTGCGCGTGGAGCTCAGCTGGAACACCATCGCCAGCGTCTTGCCGACCAGCGGCCGCCACGGCCGCCCTTCGGCATGGAGGCGCTTCAGTTCGCTGCCGCGGGCGACGAGCCGGGCGAGCTCGGCTTGGGTGAAGTCGTTGAGCGTGACGAAATGGCGCGCGTCCACGGCTCAACCCAGACCGCGGACGAGCTCGACGACCGTCGCCACGATCTGATCGGCTTCCTCGTCTGAAAGAGTGAGCGGCGGCAGCAGGCGGATGATCGTGTCCTGCGTCACGTTCAACAGCACACCTTGCTCCAGCGCCTGCGGCGCCACTTGCGGACACGGCTCGTTGGCCTCCACGGCGAGGAGCAACCCCTTGCCGCGAATGTCCTTCACTAGGTTGTTGCCGCTCAAGCTCTCGCGCAGGGCGCCCAACATGCGCTCGCCCAGCGCCGCGGCGCGATCCATCAAACCGCCTTCAAGCTCGTCGAGCACCGCGTTGGCCGCGGCGCAAGAGAGGGGGTTGCCGCCGAAGGTGCTGCCGTGGGTGCCGGCGACCAGCACATCGGCGGCCTCGCCCCGAGCAAGGCAGGCGCCGATGGGCACGCCGTTGCCCAGCCCTTTAGCGGTGGTGACGACATCCGGCAGGATGTCTTCGTGTTGGTAGCAGAAGAACCGGCCGGAACGCCCGTTGCCAGTTTGCACTTCGTCCAAGATCAAGAGCCAGCCACATTCGTCGCAGAGCCCCCGCAGCGTCGCCAAGTAGCCAGCGTCGGGAATGTCGATGCCGCCTTCGCCCAAAATTGGCTCCACCATCACCGCCACCACCGCATCGTCGTTCTCTGCGATGCGGCGCACGGCTTCGGCATCGTTGAACGGCACCCGGGCAAAGCCGCCGAGCAGCGGTTCGAACCCAGCCTGCACCTTGCGGTTGCCGGTGGCGGTGAGGGTCGCCATGGTGCGGCCGTGGAAGCTGTTGTCCATCACCACCACGGTCGGCGCGGCCACGCCCTTGGAGTGGCCAAAAAGCCGGGCGATCTTGATGGCCGCCTCGTTGGCTTCCGCCCCAGAGTTGCAGAAGAAGACGTTGTCCATGCCGGAGAGCGAAGTGAGGCGCTCCGCGAGCCGCTGCTGCCCGCCAATCTCATAGAGGTTGGACGTGTGCAGGAGCTTGGCCGCTTGGCTGGAGATGGCGTCCGTGACACGCGGATGCGCATGCCCCAGCCCGGTGACGGCCAGACCGCACAGCGCATCCAAGTATTCCTTGCCGGCGGCGTCGTAAAGCCGCGCCCCGTCGCCATGCGTGAACGCCACGTTGAAGCGCTTGTAAGTGGGCATGATCGCGGTCATCTGAACAACCTCCTCGCTTCCCACCGGCATTTCTCCGGCGCCGCAAACAAATCGGGCAGCGATGCTGCTGCCCAAACGGGCAACTATAGGGAAGATTCGAGACAGTTCAAGGGCTTCGGCACAGGGCGGATGGGTGGCCTTCGGAACGCCGATGCGGGCGTCGCGCGCGGGATCAAGCTGCGGCCAGCACCGCTCCTTCCAGCCGCGTCAGGCCCGCCGCAAGGGTTGCTCGCGGACAGCCGAAGTTGAACCGCAGGAAGCCCGGCGCACCGAACGCCGCGCCGTCGTTGAGGCCCAAACCGTGGCGCTCAAAGTGTTCCGCCGGCGCGGCCAAGCCGAGTTCGCGCACGTCCATCCAGCCGAGGTAGGTGCCTTCCACGTGCGTCATCACCACGCCCGGCAACCGCGCCACGGTGTCTTGCAGCAGGTCGCGATTGCCGCGCAGATAGGCGTTCAGGGCCGGCAGCCAGTCCGTTTCGTCCGCGTAGGCCCACTGCCCCGCCGCGTAGGCCAGCGGCGAAATGTGGGAAATGAGGCCGCCGAAGGCGCGCCGGAAGGCGAGCCGCAGCGAGGGGTCTGGGATGACCGCCACCGCCGAACCGACGCCCGGCGTGTTGTATGCCTTGTTCGGGCTGAACAGCGTGACCGTGGGCAAACCCGGCGCCAAGGTTGCCACCGGGATGTGGCGGCGAGTTGGGTCGAGCACGAGTTCGCAGTGGATCTCGTCGCTCACCAGCGTGAGGCCGCGGCGCCGGCACAGCTCCGCCAACGCCATGAGCTCGCTCCGTTCGTAAATCCGCCCGGTCGGGTTCTGGGGGTTGCAGAGCAGCAGCGCACGCGTGTCTGGCGTCAGCGCGGCTTCAAGCCGTTCCATGTCCATCACCCAGCGTCCGTCCTGCAGCGTGAGCGCCACCGTGATGGAGGCTTTGCCGGCGTGCCTCGGCACCGCCAAGAACGGGTGATAGACCGGCGTTGGAATGAGCAGGCTGTTGCCGCCAGCCACGCGCCCTGCGAGGTTCATGCCGGGCACCACCCCCGGCAGCCAGATCAGCCACTCCGCGGCGACCTCCCAACCGTAGCGGCGACGCAGCCAGCCAATGAACGCCGCCCTTGTTGACTCGGGCGTGTCCGTGTAGCCCAGCACCCCGTGGCGCAAGCGTTCGGCGACGGCAGCAAGGAGCCCGGGCGGCGCCTTGAAGTCCATATCTGCCACCCAGAACGGCAGCACGTCTGGCCCATAGCGGCTCCACTTGGTGCTCGCGGTGCCGCGCCGATCCACCGGAGCGTCGAAATGGTCAGCGATCACTGCGCGGGCGCCGCTTACTCAACCGTCACGGACTTCGCCAAGTTGCGCGGCTGATCGACGTCCGTGCCCTTCAGCACTGCTGTGTGGTAAGCCAGCAACTGCAGCGGCACGGCATACACGATGGGCGAAAGCAGTTCGTGCGTCTTGGGCACCTCAATCACCGTCACGCCGTCATCGGCGGCGATGCCGGCTTCGGCATCCGCGAACACATAGAGCCGGCCGCCCCGCGCCCGCACCTCCTCCAGATTGTTCTGCACCTTCTTCACCAACTCGCCGCCAGGCGCCACCGCGACCACCGGCATGTCCTCATCCACCAAGGCCAGCGGGCCATGCTTCAGTTCCCCCGCCGGGTACCCCTCCGCGTGGATGTACGAGATTTCCTTCAGCTTCAGGGCGCCTTCCAGCGCCACCGGATAGTGGGCGCCACGGCCTAGGAAGAGCGCGTGGTGGCGATGCATGAACTCGGCCGCCACGCTGCGGATGCGCGCATCCAGGGCCAGCGTCTTGCGCACCACGTCCGGCAGCGCCCGCAGGGCATCCACCAGCTCCCTTTCCTTTGCAGCGCTCAATCCGCGGCGGCGCGCCAACAGGATCACCAACATCATCAGCACGGCGAGTTGGGTGGTGAACGCTTTGGTCGCGGCGACGCACACCTCGGGGCCGGCCTCCGTCATCAACGCGATGTCGGATTCGCGCACTTGGGTGCTGGTGGGCACGTTGCACACCGTCAGCGTGTGCCCGAAGCCGGCTTCCTGGGCAACGCGGTGCGCAGCCAAGTTGTCCGCCGTTTCGCCAGACTGAGTGATGGTGACGAACAGCCCCCCCGCCGGGGCGACGAGCTTGCGGTAACGGAACTCGGAGGCGATGTCCACCGTGCAGGGGATGCGCGCCAATTCCTCCATCCAATACCGAGCGATGCAACCGGCGTAGTACGAAGTGCCGCAGGCAGCGATGGTGACCGAGCGGGCATCGTCCAGCACCGCCTTCGCATCGATGCCGAAAGCCTGCTCCAACACCCGCTCCCGGCCTAAGCGCGATTCCAGCGTGGCGCGGAGGGCCTCCGGCTGCTCGTGGATCTCCTTTTCCATGTAGTGGCGGTGGCGGCCCTTGTCCGTGGTGTCGCCATTGTGTTGAACGCGCACGGTGGAGCGCACCACGGCGCGGTCGCGCACGTTCCAGAAGGACATGTTCGTGGCCGTGAGATCCACCAAATCCCCCTGCTCGAGGAAGATGAAGCGATCCGTCACCGGGCGCAGCGCCAGCGCGTCCGAGGCGATGAAGTTCTCCCCGATGCCAACGCCCACCACCAACGGGCACCCAGCGCGCGCGGCGACGATGCGCCCCGGCGCGTTGTGGGCGATCACGCCGAGGGCATAGGCGCCTTCGAGCCGCGTGATGGCTTTCGCCACCGCCTCGAAGAGGTCTTCCTCTTGCTCCAAGCAATGGTCGATGAGGTGCGCGACGACCTCCGAATCCGTGCGCGACTCAAAGACGTAGCCGGCCGCGGCCAGCTCATCGCGCAGCGCCTCGAAGTTCTCGATGATGCCGTTATGGACGAGGCAGACGCGCCGCCCCTGCGACATGTGTGGATGCGCGTTTTCCAGCGCCGGCGCGCCGTGGGTGGCCCAGCGCGTGTGGGCGATGCCGGTGTCGCCGCGCATCGGCGTGGCGGCCAAGCTCGCCGCCAACTCGCGCACCCGACCCACGGCTCGGCGCCGTTCGATGCCGGCGGCGGCCGTCCCCATCACCGCCATGCCGGCCGAGTCGTAACCGCGATATTCGAGCCGTTGCAAACCTTCGAGCAGGATCGCCGGGACGTCCCGGCCGGACACTGCGCCGACGATGCCGCACATCAGGCGTCCGCCAAGCGCATGTCAGTGAAAGACGCCGTCGTCGTTGCGCGTCAAGGTGCCTTCGCCGTCCGTGGAAACATGGGTTTCCGCATCCGCATCGGCGCGGGTGAAGGCGCTGTCGATGGCTTCCCGCAGGCAAGCCGGACACAGCCCTTCGCCGATCATGTCTTCCACCACGGCGCCCATGACGTCATACACCGACAACGTCTCCTCATGTTCGTCATTGAATCGCCAGATGGCGTCTTCGACCACCTTCGCGACGAGCTCGGCACGCGCTACATCGCGCAACGCGCGCTGTTCCTCTTCCTTCACCCGGCTTACCTTCGCCACTCCGCTCCCCCCTCACGCAGCGCATCCGCGCACGCCAGCGTCGCGGTTCGGCTTTAGCCCGCAGTTTAACTCACGGCAAAGCCGGCGCCGTCACAGTCTGCGTTCCAGCCGCTTGGTCGCTTTCGGCGCTCGGGCTCGGAGGCGCTTGCACGCCATGGACACCGCAGAGTTGATGTACGGCGCTGGTACGATTAGTCCGTAGATGGGGCTAATGCCAAAGCCGCATAGTTCCCTCCATGGCGGATGTGCGAGCGCGGTTCGGCAGGAGTCTCCGAGGACTGCGGGAAGCCCGGGGGCTAACGCAGGAGGCACTCGCTGCCGCGTCTGGGCTAGACAGGTCGTATGTAGGCGGAGTGGAGAGGGGCGAGCGCAATCCAAGCTTGGTGGCCATTGCGCGGCTGGCGAACGCTCTGCAAACGCCCGTATCGTCGCTGTTCATTGCCATCGACGCCGAGAAGAGCGTTGCAGTCGTTGAACGTGGGCGTCACCTGACCATTAGGTTCAGGTACGACCAGTACGATGCCGAATACGTTCTCCACGGCGCGCGGCAAGCGGAGTACGAGGAGGTGCTGCTTAGACTACGAGACGGGCTTGCGTCCGCAAGGAGCAATGCCGATGCGGTCGCGGATGTGTTCATTCAAGCAACTGTCGCGTGGCCAGATGCGAACCCTTCCGACCTGTGGACTTTTCTCGTCAGCCGAATCTACTGCGATCCCTCGAATCACCCGCCGGCAAACGCAAGGCTGAATCTCGAACAGAGTTGGAAGCGGACGAGCGGCTTGGCGCTGGAACGTGTGCTCGTCCAGCACTACGCGCCGGCGCTTGAGCGCCGCGGCATTGCTGTAAAGATAGGCGACCGGGCAGAGAAGTTGTCTTTGCTCGGCGCCATCGACGACCCTCGAATCGTGCCGGATAAGGCCGACATCTTGATGACATACAACGCCCTTGGCGGCGAAAAACTACTTGGCGTGGTTCACGTCAAAGCCAGCGTTGCGGAGCGGCGCACCGACGATGTGCCGATGAGCCAGGCACTCATTGAAGCCGGTTATCTATCGGTGTTCTGGACGATGGACTCGAAGAGTTTCCCGTCGGCTAGCCCCGCCAACCGAGGTGAGTTCGGTGGCGTTGCCGGCGACAGGGTCAGCGACAAGCGACGCGATCTCGAAGAACACGGCCATTTTTCGGCGTGTTTTTCCTACAACTCCAATACCTTGCCGACAGTCAGCGAAGATGCGGTGGCCAAGATACTCGTCTGCGACTTCAGAAATCCAGATGATCGTTTCGTTCGGTTTCTAGCGGAAGCTCGCCAACGTCTTCATCAGTAAGGCGCAAACCCGCTTGTTGGGTGGCTTTTGCCAAGCGTTGCCGAGCCGCGGCTGCTTGGTCAGGGTCGATCTCGATGCCGACGTATGCGCAGCCGAATTGCAGTGCTGCCAGCCCGGTGGTGCCGGAGCCGGAAAATGGATCCAGCACTAACACATCGCTCCCACGCCTGCCGTAGGCGTCGATGCAGCGCCGCGGCAGTTCGGTCGGAAAGCGCGAGCGATGCTGCAACCCAGCGATGCTCTCGTTGGCGAACGTCCACACACTCGGCACGGGCGGCGAGGTACGGAACGCATGCCGTTCGCTCTTGGCGAGCAGGTGGATGGATTCGTGCTTGCGATGCGGGCGACGGCAGCGGCCCTCGGGCATGGCGTTCTTCTTCGCCCAGATGATCTCTCCGCGATAGAGGTAGCCAGAGTCTGCAAGCGTCAGGAGGAGCCGCTGCGGGAGCATCAGCAGATTGCCGTACTGCAGCCAGGGCACATCGCGGTCTATGAATGCTCGGCGCTTGAAGCGCGGCTTCGTATAGGCGGCATTGTGCGGGTCGAAACCGTTGCGATCCGGGCCCAAGGAACTGTAGCGGTGGTCTCTCGCACTCCAGTTAACCGGCGTGTTGTAGGCGTCGCCTAGGTTGATCCAGAGTATGGCCTGCTCCTTCAGCTTCGGCAGGAGCGCCTGAAAAACCGAAGCTAGGAAAGCCACGTACTCCCGAGGGTCCTCCTCCGTGCCAATGCCCAAGGATTCACGCTGGCCCCAGTAGGGCGGGCTAGTGACGACGACGTCTACGCACCCATCGGGCAGCTTAGGAATCCAGTTGAGGCAATCTCCTTGCAGAACCGTCGCACCCGTCAAGGGCATCTCATGCTGCCGAGCCTTCGCTGCAACGTGCCCTAAGTTGTCGGCCCGTGTGCGTCCTCTAGCTTCTGTCGTCATAGGAGCCTCGAATCGCAGCGGACATCATACCGCCGGAGATCAGCGCGTGGCGCAGCGGCGACATGCAGGCTGCCGCCGACTCCGCGCCAAGGATGCGCCGGCGCTACCGATGGGCAGCCGGGCTGTGCGATGATGCCGAGCGTGGCCCAGATGGTTGGAGGAGAGGGGGATGATCCACGACATCGTAATCCGCGGCGGCTTGGTGGTGGACGGCACCGGTGCTGCGCCGACACAGGCTGACGTCGCCATCGATGGCGACCGGGTGAGCGCCATTGGGGCGGTGAAAGGCAGCGGCAAGCGCGAAATCGACGCGCGCGGCAAGTATGTGACGCCAGGATTCGTGGATATCCACACCCACCTAGACGCCCAATTCGGCTGGGATGCAACGGCCTCCTCCTCTTGCTACCACGGCATCACCTCGGTGGTGCTCGGCAACTGCGGCGTCACGTTCGCCCCCTGCAAGCCGGAAGACCGCGGCTACATGGCGGAACTGATGGAATCCGTGGAGGACATCCCGCGCGCCGCCATCCTTTCCGGCCTGCCTTGGAATTGGGAGACCTACGGCGAATACCTCGATGCGCTGGAAGCCCTGCCAAAGGGCGTGAACGTGGGCGGCATGGTCGGCCACTGCGCCGTGCGCTACCACGCGATGGGCAAGCGCAGCCTAGACGAAGCGCCGGCCGAGGCGGACGACATCGCCAACATGTGCGAGCTGGTGGAAGAAGCCATCACTGGCGGCGCATTGGGGTTCTCGACGTCCCGCACCTTCCTGCACCGCGTGCCTGATGGACGCCCGGTGCCCGGCACCTACGCGCAGCCGGAAGAGCTGTTGGCCATCGGCCGCGTCATGGGCCGCCACGGGCGCGGCATCTTCGAGGCCGCGGCGCGGCTGGGCGAACGCGACGCCCCAGACTTGCCGAACACGCGCCGGGAACTGGCGTGGATGGGCGATCTTTCCCGCGAGAACGGCTTGAACGTCACCTTCGGCCTCGCGCACAGCGAGCGGCGCGACGGGCTGTACCAGTCCGTCATCGATTTCGTGAACGAGGAAAATGCCACCGGCGCCCGGTTGCGCCCGCAAACCACCTCGCGCGGCATCGGCGTCTTGTTCGGCGCTCAGAACCGCACGCCGTTCGATGCATTCCCAGCTTGGCAAGCGTTGGCGCCGCTGCGTCTAGACGAGCGCTTGGCGCGCTTCGCAGACCGCGCGCAACGGCGGCTGTTGGTGGAAGGCGTCGACGTCGCCAGCCTGCCAATGGACATGGAGCGCCTCTATGTGCTGCTGCCGGGCCACATTCGCTACGACATGAACCCGGACGACTCGCTTGCAGCCCACGCGCGGCGGCGCGGCGTCTCGGTTGTGGACGCCTTCATCGACCTCAGTTTGGAGACCGACGGCAGCGCCGTGTGCTACCACGCCTTCCTCAATCAACGCATGGATGTGGTGGAGGCGATGATGCGCCAACCCATCGTCGCCATGGGCTTGGCGGATTCCGGCGCCCATGTGGGACAGATCATGGATGCGAGCCAACCGACATGGCTGCTCTCTTACTGGGTGCGCGAACGCGGCTTCCTGTCCATTGAGGAAGCGGTGCGCCGCTGGACTTCCGACACCGCGGACCTGTTCGGCATCCAAGGCCGCGGCCGCTTGGCCGAGGGCGAGTTGGCGGATGTGAACGTCATCGACCTAGACGCCGTGGAGGTGGGCTTGCCGGAGTACAAGCACGACTTCCCCGGCGGCGCCGGGCGCTATGTGCAGCAAGCCAAGGGTTATGACTACACCCTGGTGAACGGCCAACTGTTCATGGAACACGGGGCGCCGACGGGAGCGTTCGCCGGCAGGATGTTGCGCGGCGGCTGACCGATGCGATGGGGCGCGCGGGTTGCCGCCCAAAGCGCAGAAGGCAGCAGAAGGAGAAGCGGAAAGGCAGAAGCAAGAGAAGAAAGTGAATCAGCCGCGCGGCGCTTACGGGCTCACCACTGCTGCGCCAGATTCACCACCAAGTTGTAGGCAAACCAACCGTCGCCAGTGCGGAAGGACTGGGGTTTGGCGGTTTGCGCGTCGCGCATCACGCCGAAGCCGTCATCGTAGGGCTCGAAGGAGACGATGCGGTCGTAGCGGATGCGGAACCGCTTGCGCCGCCCCTGAAAGTAGATGTGCTTGCTGGTGATGCCCAACAGGCCGCTGTCCACATGCACCGTTTCCTCCCACTCGCGCACGTGGCTGCGGAACATTCCTGGGCGGTAGTAGAGCCCCTTCGCAACGCGGATGCTCAACCCATGTGACGTGCCGCGCCGTTCGCGCCGGGTTACCACCTCGTGGTAGTCCACGTCCTGCATGATCCAGACTAGCTGTTCAGACTTCATCAGGTTGAAGGGCGGGCGGCCGTCGAACTGCGCGCGCTCTGGCACCAAGCCCTCGGCGGCCTCGCGAATCACCGCCCCTTTCACCATTTGCGTGTGTCCGCCGGCAGCGTTGACGTCTTCCGCGGCGAGATCGAAGCGCCGCAGGTAGCGCACCAACGCGGCTTCCTCGTCGAGCGATACCACGCCGTCCTCCAGCACGGCTGCCACGGCTTCCTCCCATGCTTCGGCAAGGAGCGCGCGACGGCGCTCGGACGGCAACGGGGATTGGTCGAGCGCGTCCGCAAGCGCGTCCAAGCTGTGCTCGCCATCCTCCGTGGCGATGGCCGCGGCGGCGGCGTCTTCACGCAGCCGGTCTTCCGCCGCGCTCTCGAGCCGCGCCGCGGCGCCTTCGCCGGCTTCCGGCGCGAGCGCCAGCTGATCGCGGAAGCCGCGCAGTCGGCGCTCTTCGCTCTGCGTCAACACGCCGTCCGCCAAACTCTCCGCCACCGCCCGCTCCCACCCCCGTTCGATGGCCGCGGTGATGTGATCTGCGTTCGCGAACGAGCGTTCCGCTACGCTGGCCAAGCTCTGCCGCAGCGTTTCGGCGTTGAACTGGCCCGTGGACGCGGCCTTCCGCGCCAGCGCCTCCATCCGCTCCAACCCCTCGCGGTGGGCGCTGGCGCACGGCTTGTGCGCGCGCCGCAGAAAACCCGCCTTCTCGCCGCAATGGATGCACAGGCCCAATGCCAACGCCCTCAAGCTGTGGCTGGTCGTTCAAGCATGGCAGAGCGCCGGCATCAACGCCCTCGGCGGACTGTCGGCAGTTCCATCACCCCGAGCGACAACGGCAATCATGGTGGCGAAGTTCGCACCTCAGCTAGCACCGGATGAAGTGAGGGGGTAGAAGATTCTGCGCTCAGCAGATGATCGAAATAGCCGATGGTCTTCTCGATTCCCGCTTCCAAGGGCGTGGTCGGCGCCCAGCCGAGAATGTCCTCCGCCTTCGTGATGTCGGGTTGCCGCCGCGACGGCGAATCTTGCGGCAACTTCGTATGGACGATGCCGGATTTCGAGCCGGTCATGCGAATGATCAGGTTGGCGAGATCCAAAATGGTGATTTCCTGTGTATTGCCAACATTGATGGGCCCGGTCACTTCTTGGGGCGTATTCATCAGCTTCAGCAAGCCATCAATGGTGTCGTCCACATAGCAGAACGAACGGGTTTGATCGCCATCGCCGCAGATCGTGAGGGGCTCGCCGCGCAGGGCCTGCACCACAAAGGTGGACACCACGCGGCCGTCGCCAATGAACATGCGCGGGCCATAGGCGTTGAACAGCCGGGCGACTTTGATGGGCACGCCGTGCTGGCGCCGATAGTCGAAGAACAACGTCTCGGCGCAGCGCTTGCCCTCGGCGTAGCAGGCGCGTGTGCCGATGGCGTTGACGTTGCCCCAGTAATGCTCCGTTTGCGGATGCTCGACGGCATCGCCATACACTTCGCTGGTTGATGCCTGCAGGATGGACGCCCGCACCCGCTTTGCGAGCCCCAGCATGTTGATCGAGCCATGCACGTTGACCTTGGTGGTCTGCACAGGATCGAGGTGGTAGTGCATCGGCGAAGCCGGGCAGGCGAGATTGTAAATCTGGTCCACTTCGACATAGAGCGGAAACGTGATGTCGTGCCTTAGGGCCTCGAAGCGCGGATTCGACAACATCCCGGCGATGTTGTCTCTCGACCCAGTGAAGTAATTGTCGACGCAGAGGACTTGGCAATTCTGCGCAAGCAGCCGCTCGCACAGATGCGACCCAAGAAATCCGGCCCCGCCGGTCACAAGCACTCGGTTTCGACGAGTCATTGCGTGTCCCAGTGCCCAGATTGCCAGAAGTGTTCGAGACGAGGCCCCGTTCAGGATGAGCGAACCTAAGCGATAGCAGGCTTGGATGCAATCGAGGCGGCGGCGGGAGCGCCCGGCCCCGGCCTCACCGCCACAGCGTCCCGATCCGGTGGCTTGACAACGCGCGCTGCGTCCCCCATATCAGGGATTGACGCCGCGGCCGGCCTTGGACGGAACTCGCCGCCCCAGCCAGTGCGCGCACGGCCCCAAGGAAGGAGCTCGATGACGCAGACAGCACGGTTTCATGTGCCCCATCCGTCGGCGCGCCCCGGCGAAGCCCCAGATTTCGGCTACCTGCGCCTGTCGGCCGCCGGCGCCGTGGAACGCCCGTCGCCGGACGCTCGCGTTCACGACATCGAACATCTGGCGTACGACTTGGTGCGCGTGCTGGATGACGATGGCCAAGCGGTTGGCCCTTGGGCCCCCTCCATCGACGGCGAGACGCTGCGCGCGGGTTTGAGCGCCATGGTGCTCACCCGCGCCTTTGATGACCGTCTGCTGCGCATGCAACGCCAAGGCAAGCTCTCGTTCTTCATGCAAACGTTGGGCGAAGAGGCCGTTTCGGTGGCGGCAGCGTTGGCCCTGAAGCCAGGCGACATGCTGTTTCCGCACTACCGCAACGTCGGCCTGCACATCGCCCGCGGCCACAATCCCGTCGAGCTGATGTGCCAATGCCTCTCGAACAGCCGCGACATGTGCAAGGGGCGGCAAATGCCGATCATGTACCACTGGGCGCGCGGCAACATCTTCTCCATCTCCGGCAACCTCGCCACGCAGTTTCCGCAAGCGGTCGGTTGGGCGATGGCCGCGGCCATCAAGAACGAGCAGCACATCGCCGCCGGCTGGGTGGGCGAGGGCTCCACCGCCGAGGCGGACTTTCACCATGCCCTCACCTTCGCTGCGGTCTATCGGGCGCCTGTGGTGCTGAACGTCGTCAACAACCAGTGGGCGATTTCCACCTTCCAAGGCTTCGCCGGCGGCGAGCGGCGGCCGTTCGCTGCGCGCGGCTTGGGCTATGGCATCGCCTCCATCCGCGTGGACGGCAACGATTTCCTCGCTGTCTTCGCCGTCACCCGTTGGGCGGCGGAACGCGCCCGCATGGGGCGCGGCGCAACCTTGATCGAACTGATCACCTACCGGCGCGGCGCCCACTCCACCAGCGACGATCCATCACGCTACCGGCCGCGGGACGAATGGAAGGCATGGCCGCTGGGCGACCCCATCGACCGTTTGCAGGCGCACCTCATCGCGCGCGACGGATGGAACGAGGCGGATCAGGCCGCCCTCGAAGCGGACCGCAAGGCGCATGTGGACGCCTGCTGGCGCGAAGCGCTCTCCTATGGCTCCATGACGGAGGCGCCGCGGCTGGACCAATGCGAGCTGTTCGAGGATGTGTACCGCGACATGCCGCGCCACCTCATCGCGCAGCGCGACGCTCTGCGGGCGTTGGCGGATTACCAGCCCAAGGCCGGCCCGGCGCCGGAGGGCTGAGCCGTGGCGCAAATGAACATGGTGCAGGCGCTCAACTCCGCCATGGACGTGATGATGGAGCGCGACCCCGGCGTCGTCGTCCTCGGCGAGGACGTGGGCTACTTCGGCGGCGTGTTCCGCTGCACCGAAGGGCTGCAGAAGAAGTACGGCGAGGCGCGCGTCATCGATGCGCCAATCGCCGAGGGCGGCATCGTCGGCTGTGCCATCGGCATGGGCGTGAACGGCCTGCGCCCCATCGCGGAGATGCAGTTCGCAGACTACATCTATCCTGGCTTTGATCAGATCGTGAGCGAACTGGCGCGGCTGCGCCATCGCACCGCCGGCGATTTCTTCGCGCCAGTGACCATCCGAGCGCCATGCGGCGGCGGCATCCGCGGCGGCCAGACGCACTCGCAAAGCCCAGAAGGCATCTTCACCCATGTTTGCGGGCTGAAGGTGGTCATGCCGTCCAACCCTCATGACGCGAAGGGTTTGCTCATCAGCGCTATCGAAGATGACGACCCGGTGATCTTCTTCGAACCCAAGCGCCTCTACCACGGACCGTTCGAGGGCGACCCGGAACAGCCCGCCACCTCTTGGGCAGCGCACCCGTTGGGCGAAGTGCCGGCTGGCTACTACACGGTGCCCTTGGGCCGCTCGCAGGTGGTGCGGGAAGGCGCCGATGTGACGGTGCTCTGCTATGGGACGATGGTTCACGTCGCGCAAGCGGCGGCGCGCCTTGCCGGAGCGGACGCCGAAATCGTCGATGTGCGCACCCTCGCGCCGCTCGACGCGGACACCATCACGGCGTCTGTGCGCAAGACCGGGCGCTGCGTGATCGTGCATGAAGCCACGCGCTTCTCCGGCTACGGGGCGGAGCTGTTGGCCACCGTGCAGGAGGAGTGCTTCTACCACCTCGAAGCCCCGGTGACGCGGGTGGCCGGGTGGGACACGCCTTACCCCCACGCCTTCGAGTGGGACTACTTCCCCGGCCCGCGGCGCGTGGCGGCGGCCATCGAGAACGTGCTCGAAGCGGCTTGAGGCGGCGCCATGAGCGAGCATGTGTTCAAGCTGCCAGATTTGGGCGAAGGCGCCGTGGAGGCGGAGATCGTCGCATGGCATGTGCGCCCGGGCGACATGGTGGCCGAAGACGACATCGTGGCCGACATCATGACGGACAAGGCCAACGTGGAGATTCCGGCGCCGGTTGCCGGCAAGGTGCTGCGCACCCGCGGCGAGCCGGGCGATTTGGTGGCGGTGGGCGCCGAGCTGATCGCGTTCGAGACCGTGGCGATGGGCGGCGGCGTGCCGGCAACGCGAACGGCGGACGTGGCGGGCAGCCAACAGGCGGCCCAGATTGGGATCGAACGCGCAACACCCAGCCCAGCGCCGGACGAGCAACCGTCGCCGGAAGGGCGAGCCGTTCTACCAGCCGCAAAGCGCCTTGCCGCAGTTCACGCGCCGCCGGCCACTGACGGCGCCAAAGCGTCGGCCCGCAGCACCGCCAAAGTGATGGCTTCTCCCGCGGTGCGCCGCCGCGCCGCGGAAGCCGGCATCGATCTCAGCCAAGTGCCGGCGAGCGGCCCGCGCGGACGCACCTTGCAATGCGATGTTGACGCTTGGCTGGCGCGCCCAAGCGCAGCCGCAGCCGCCCGTGACATGACGAGCGCAGGCGAGCCGGGCGAGGTCCGCAGCCCAGTGCCGAGCGCGGCGGGCGGCGAAGCGCTTGTGGAGGAAATCCGCCTCGTTGGGGTGCGCCGCGTCATCGCCGAACGCATGGCGGCGAGCAAGCGGAACATCCCGCACTTCTCCTATGTGGAGGAGGTGGACGTCACCGAGCTTGAGCGGTTGCGCCGCCACTTGAACAACCAAGCCGGCGCGATGCCACGCCTCACCCTGTTGCCGTTCGTGGCGCTCGCCGTCATCGATGCGCTGCGCGCCTTTCCGCAGTGCAACGCGCACTTGGATGCCGAAGCCGCCGTGCTGCGGCGCTTCCACGGCGTGCATCTCGGCGTGGCCACGCACACCGCGGAAGGCTTGAAGGTGCCGGTTGTGCGCGATGCGCAACGGTTCGACCTCAACGGCCTCGCCGCGGCCATCGCCGGCGCCGCGGCGGCCGCGCGCGGCGAAGGGGGCGAACGCCCACAGCTAAGCGGTTCCACCGTCACCATCACCAGCTTGGGCGCCCTCGGCGGCATCGCCAGCACGCCGGTCATCAATCCGCCGGAAGTGGCCATCATCGGCGTCAACAAAGCTGCGAAACGCCCAGCCGTGGTGGATGACGCCGTGGTGCCGAGGACGATGATGAACGTATCCTCTTCGTTCGATCACCGCGCCGTCGACGGCATGGATGCGGCGTCCATGATTCACCACGTCAAGACGCGGCTGGAGCACCCGGCGACGCTGTTCATGTGAGGCGCCGCGGCGCCATGCCGATCAATCGATGATCTTGTTGATCGGATACTCGACGATGCCGCGGGCGCCGGCAGCCTTCACCTGCGGGATCACCGTGCGCGCCACCGCTTGATCGATGATGGTGCTCACGGCCACCCATTCTGGGTCTGAGAGCGCCGCAACGGTTGGCTTCTGCAGCGCCGGCAGAAGCCCGGTGATCGCCTCCAAGTCCGCGACGCGGGCGTTCATCATCAACCCCACCTTGCCCTCCGCCACCAGGCAGGCGTGCAGCATGAGGCCGATGTTGTCGAGCTTTTCCGCCTTCCACGGATCCTGCATCGCGGTGTGATTGGCGATGAGCCGAGGCGTGCTCTGCAGCACTTCGGCCACGATGCGCAGCTTGTTGGCGCGCAACGAGTTGCCGGTTTCCGTGAGCTCGACGATGGCATCCGCCAGCTCCGGCGGCTTCGCTTCGGTGGCGCCCCAAGAGAACTCCACCTCCGCCTGGACGCCGCGGCCCTGCAGGTAACGCCGCGTCATGTTCACGGCCTCGGTGGCGATGCGCTTGCCGGCAAGCTCTTCCACTTGGCGCACGGGCGAGTCTTCCGGCACGCACAACACCCACCGCACAGGCTTGCGGCTCACCTTGGAGAAGCGCAGCTCGCGCACTTCCCGCACATCCGCGCCGCTCTCGATCACCCAATCCCGCCCGGTGATGCCGGCGTCCAGCACGCCTTGCTCCACATAACGCGCCATCTCTTGGGCGCGCACGAGCCGGCAGCTCACCTCGTCGTCATCAATGCTTGGCGAATACGAGCGCGCCGTGAACGCGATGCGAAAGCCGGCGCGCCCGAACAGCTCCCGGGTCGCCTCCTGCAGGCTCCCGGCCGGGATGCCGAACTGCAGCAAGGAACTCACGCGCCGTCACTGCGAGGGGCGGCCGCCCCGTGCGCTTGCCCGGCCTTGTAAACCTGCGCTGGATCGACCACGCGCTCGGCGACAATGCGCGCCGCGCCCGTGGCGAGGTCAACTTCCCGAAAAAAGCAGCTCGCATACCCCTCATGGCAAGCGGCGCCGCCGACCTGCTCCACCTTGAGCAGCACGGTGTCCGCGTCGCAGTCGTAGAAGATCTGCCGCACCAACTGTGTGTGGCCGCTGGTCTCGCCCTTGCGCCAAAGCGCTTGGCGGCTGCGGCTGTAATAGCAAGCGTGGCGTGTGCGCAAGGTTTCTTGGTAGGCCGCGGCGTCCATGTACGCAAGCATCAGCACCGCGCCCGTCGCCGCGTCCTGCGCGATGGCCGGCACCAAGGGCGATTTGGCAAAGTTTGGCCCGTTCATTTGCGTCCCGCGCGTCAAGGCGAACAAGCGCGAAATGCTATACGGAGCATCATGGAACTGTCGAACGGGGCGCTTTCAGCGCTATCATGCCCTGCATGGCCACCTTGCCCATCAAATGCCAATGCGGGCGGCTGCGCGGCGTCGCGCGCGGCATCACGCCGGACGCGGTGGAGCACGCCGTCTGCTATTGCCAAGATTGCCAGGCCTTCGCCCACCACCTCGGGCGCGACGCAGACACCTTGGACGCGAACGGCGGCACGGAGCTCTGCCAACTCCCGTCGAACCTGTTGGAGCTCGAGCAGGGCGCTGAGCAGCTCGCCTGCATCCGCCTCACCGGCCGCGGCCCGCTGCGTTGGTACGCCAAGTGCTGCAACACGCCCATCGGCAACACGCCGCCGTCGCGGCGCGTGTCCTTCGTCGGCCTGATCCATACCTGCGTGGATGGCGCGGCCGCGGCACCCGCCCAAGCGGCATTGGGGCCGGTGCGGGCGCGCGTGTTCAAGGCATCCGCCATTGGCGACGCCGAAGCGCTGCAAGGCCTGCCTGGCCTTTCGCCACGCTCGCTGCTGCGCCTTGGGCGGCGCTTGCTTGGTTCCTTGGTGAGCGGGCGCTACCGCTTCAACCCGTTTTTCGACGCCCACGGCGCACCGCTCGCCACGCCCCGCATGCTCGCGGATGACGAGCGCGCGGCGTTAGCGCCCTATGCCAAAAGCTAAGCGAGGCTGACACATCATGGAAACGCTGCGAACGCCCGACGAGCGCTTCGAGAGCCTCTCTGGCTACCTCTTTGCCCCGCACTACGTCGAAGTGCCGAATCCAGACGGCGGCGCGCCGCTGCGCATGCACTATGTGGACGCCGGCGCCGGGCAGGGTGAACCGATTCTGTGCCTGCACGGCCAGCCAACGTGGTCTTACCTGTACCGCAGGATGATCCCCATCTTCGCCGCCGCTGGGCATCGGGTGATCGCGCCAGACTTCATCGGCTTCGGGCGTTCGGACAAACCGACCGCGCGCGGCGACTACACCTACGCCCGCCATGTGGAGTGGCTGAAGGCACTTCTCGCCGCGCTGGACTTGCGCGACATCACCCTCATCTGCCAAGACTGGGGCGGCCTCATCGGTTTGCGCGCCGCGGCAGAGGTGCCGGAGCGGTTCGCGCGCATCGTCGCCGCCAACACTGGCCTGCCAGACGCGCAGCACATAGACGACGATCAGGTGGCAGACGTGAGCAAGCGGATGCGCGCCCACTACGACAGCCTGCCGGCTTTCGAGAGCCCACAGGAGATGGCCATGGCCATGGCCGCCGACACCTCCGGGTGGGGGTTCCTGAACTGGGTGAAGTTCTGCGCCGCGACGCCACGCTTGAGCGTGGGCGAGTTGCTGACGTTGAGCACCGGCGGCAGCATCACGGCGGCCGAAGCCGCCGGTTACGACGCGCCGTTCCCAGACGACGCCCACATGGCCGGCGCGCGCCAGTTCCCAAGCCTTGTGCCGATCATTCCGGACAACCCCGCCATCCCGGCCAATCGCGCCGCTTGGCGCGTGTTCGAGGCTTGGGAAAAGCCCTTTCTCACGGCTTTCAGCGATGGCGACCCTGTGACGGCGGGCGCACATGTGCGCTTCCAAGAAACGGTGCCCGGCGCCAAGGGCCGCAGCCACGTCACGATCGAGGGGGCCGGCCACTTCCTGCAGGAACAGAAACCGGTGGAGTTGGCGGGCGCCGTGCTGCAGTTCATCACCGAATCGCCGCTTTAGCCGCCGCGCAACGGTATCCGTCCAAGCGCAAGCGAGCGTCAGTGGCCACACGACACGCGGATCAAGGCGGCGTCGCCTCCATGGATCCGTCCGCTCTGGCGCGTTGGGCCGGTTCCGCCATCATGCGGCGCCTAGTGAGCGAATCGCATCTGCTTGCCCGCCGCGCCAAGGTGGAAAGGGCGCGCCAGCGGGCGCGCGCCCCGCATCGCGTGGAGTATTTCCACCAAGTTGACGATGGCTACAGCCACTTGGCCGCGCAACTGCTGCGCCGGCTCTCGGACGCCTACGACGTGGAGGTGGTTTGCCACCTCGTGGCGGCGCCGAGCGGCCGCAACGCGCCGGAGCCGGAGTTGTTGTTGGATCTCTCCCGCTACGATGCCGGCAAAATCGCGCCCCACTACGGCTTGACCTTTCCGCAAGACGCGGGGCGGCCAAGCGCGGAGAGCGTGGCGCTGGCAACGCGCATCCTCGCCGGTGCTTCGCCGGAGGACATGCTGCACCTCGCCCCTGTGGTGGGCGAAGCAGTGTGGGCGGACACCGAAGCCGATTTAGAGGCGCTGGCCAAGCGGCATGCCCCCGCCGATGCCGACGCCACGCGCGCCGCCGTCGCGGCCGGCACCAAGCGGCGCACGAAACTCGGCCATTACTCTGGCGCCATGTTCCACTACGGCAAGGAGTGGTATTGGGGCGTGGACCGGCTTTACCACTTGGAGAACCGGCTCCGCGACCTTGGCGCGAACCGTGGCGATGCCGGGTTGCTCGCGCCCCGACCGGCCATTGAACCCGGCCCGCTGAAGGACGATGGCACCCTCACCTTAGAGATGTATCCCTCCCTGCGCAGCCCCTACACCTCGCTCATCTTCGCCGCCGCGGTGGACTTCGCCGAGCAGGCCGGCGTGACGCTCGTCATGCGTCCGGTGCTGCCGATGGTGATGCGCGGCGTGCCTGCCACCCGCGCCAAGGGCTTCTACATTTTTCAAGACGCTGCGCGGGAAGCGCGCGCACTGGGCTTGAAGGACTGGGGCAACTTCCGTGACCCCATCGGCGAACCGGTGCGGCGCTGCTATGCCCTGTACCCTTGGGCTGCTCGCCAAGGCCGCGGCGTGGCGCTGTTGGATGCCTTCATGCGGGCGGCGTTCCGCGAAGGCGTGAACATCAACACGGAACGCGGCCGGCGCCATGTGGTGGAAACCGCCGGCCTGCCTTGGAACGAGGCGAAGGCGCTCCTCGGCAACAGCGAATGGGAAGACGAAATCGAAGCTAATCGCCTCGCCATGTATGGATTTGGCCTCTGGGGCGTGCCGAGCTTCCGCTTGATCGACCCAGACGGCGACACGCTGCTGGCCGTGTGGGGGCAAGACCGGCTGTGGCTGGTGGGGCGGGAAATCCAGCGTTGGCTTGCTGCCCGCCAAGGGGCTTGAGCGGCGTGTTCGGCACACCGGGCGCACCCGCGGCTAGGCGCGATTGGGCTCGGCAAAACCGGGGGGCGCCGCCATCTCGCTGATCGAACTCTACATGATCGTGGGGTTCGCGCTCGCCGCCTATTCGGTGGTGGCGAACGACTCCATCCAGACCCTCGGCACGTTCCTCTCCTCCAACGCGCACAGGCCGTGGTGGGCGCTGTGGCTCTTCGCTGGCGGGATTCTCGTCGCCGTCATCGTCTTTGGCTGGTGGAGCAGCGGAGACCCAGCCTACGGCCGCCTCGAGAAGTTCCCAGTGCCGGCGGCTGGAATCAGCTGGGTACACGCCATTCCGCCGCTGGCGTTGTTGATTCTCACGCGCTTCGGCGTGCCGGTGAGCACGACGTTTCTCGTCCTCACGGTGTTCGCGTCCAGCAACATCGGCGCGATGCTCATGAAGTCTGCCTTGGGCTATGTGGTGGCCTTCGGCGCCGCGCTGTTGCTGTTTCGGCTCGTCTTCAAGCGCGCGACGGAGTTCTTCCATCGCACCCGCGGCGCGGACATCCCAAGCTATTGGGTGGTGCTGCAATGGCTCTCCACCGGCTTCCTCTGGAGCCAGTGGCTCATTCAAGACTTGGCCAACATCTTCGTCTACCTGCCGCGCGACATGTCCGTGGGGTGGCTGGCCTTCGGTTCGAGCCTGCTGGTGATCTTCCTCGGCATCGTCTTCTACCAGTTCGGCGGCCAAATCCAGAAGATCGTCACCTCCAAGACGGATACCACGGACATCCGCGCCGCCACCATCATCGACTTCATCTACGGCTTGGTGCTGCTCATCTTCAAGGAGTGGAGCAACATGCCGATGAGCACGACGTGGGTGTTCCTCGGCGTGCTGGCCGGGCGCGAGTTCGCCCTGTCGATGTACTTGGCAGACACCCACGCGCGCGCCACCACGCGCAAGGTGCTGCTCGACGCCGCCAAGGCGCTGAGCGGTTTGGTGGTGAGCGTGGTGCTCGCCTTCGGGCTGCCTTGGTTGGCGGGTTGGTGAGCGGCGCCGCCTAGCGCGTTTGCTCGCCGCGCAGCCTTGGCTCAGCCGCCGACGTTCCTCGGCACGTCCCGGAACGGGCCACTGTCCATGCGCGGCTCCCTCGGCAGGCCCAGCACCCGCTCGGCGATGATGTTGCGTTGGATTTCGTCCGTGCCGCCGGCGATGGACGTGGCCGGCACCGAAACGAGGATCTCCGCGATGAGGCCATCCAAGGGACCATCGTCGCCGGCGAGCATCGCGTCCGCCCCGGCAATCAGCGTATGGGCATGGGCCGCGGCGCGGGCGACGTGGCTCGCTGCCAGCTTGCCAAGCGAGCCTTCCGGGCCCTGCGGACGGCCAAGCTCTTGGTCGGCGCGGGCACGGCGCGCGGTCCATTCCGCCGAGCGCGCCAGCACTAACAGCCGCGCCACCGCTTGGCGCACGGCAGGATCTGCGATGCGGCCGGTTTCACGCGCCCGCGGCAGCACCAAGTCCACCCGCCCGGCGCGCTGCGGATACCACTTGTAGGGTTCCATCAGCGTGGCGGTTTCCGCCGCCTCTTCCGCGTAGATGCGTCCCTCGCCGAGGCGCTCGCGGGCGCTGCCGCGCAAGCCATCGGCGCCGCGGCGTTCGTGGGCGAGCGTCGTCATGGCGATGCGCCAGCCTTGACCCACTGCGCCGACGCGGTAAGGACGCTCGATCTTCGCATCCGTCAAGAACACTTCGTTGAACGAGGCATGGCCGTTCATTTGCCGCAGCTGCCGCACCTCGACGCCGGGCTGGCGCATGTTCAGCACGAAGTAAGTGAGGCCCTGATGCTTGGGCGCGTCCCAATCCGTGCGCGCGAGCAGCAGGCCATAGTCCGCATGGTGGGCGCTCGTCGTCCACACCTTCTGGCCGTTCACCACCCAATTGTCGCCGTCCAAGTCGGCGCGGGTGGTGGCGCCGGCAAGGTCCGAACCGCTGCCCGGCTCGCTGAAAAGCTGGCACCAAGTGTCTTCGCCGGTGAGGATGCGGCGCAGGAAGCGCTCCTTGTGGAAGTCGTCCCCGTGTTCGAGGAGCGTGGCGCCGGCGAGCAAGCGAATGCCCATCTTGGCGACGCCCACGGCGCCGAACTGGGCAAACTCCTCGTCCACCGCTTGGCTCAGCGCGACGGCAAGGCCGCGTCCATGCCACTGCTCAGGCCAGTGCGGCATGCCCCAGCCAGAATCCGCCAACATGCCGCGCCACGCCACCAAGGAACGCTCCGCATCCCAATGTTCCGCGAGCCACGCCCGCGCCTGGGCGCGCACGCCCGCCTCGTTCGGTTCTGTCATTGCATGTGCCGCATCATCAGTTCGCGGTGGTACGCGGCATCGCCAAGCAAGGCCTCGGAAGCCTTGGCGCGCTTGAACCACAAATGGGTGTCGTTTTCCCAGGTGAAGCCGATGCCGCCGTGGATCTGAATGCACGCGGCCGCGGCGCCAAGATATGCCTCTGAAGCGGATGCCTTCGCCAGCGACGCCAATGCCGGGGCGTCGGTGTCGTCCTCCGCCACCGCCGCCGCAGCGCGGTACGCGGCAGATTTCGCCAACTCCACTTCCAGCAGCATGTCCGCGCACTTGTGCTTGATGGCCTGAAACGAGCCGATCTGCCGGCCGAATTGCATCCGCAGCTTCGCGTAGTCCACCGCCGAATCCAACATGCGCTGGGCGCCGCCCACCATTTCATTGGCAAGCGCCGCGGCGGCTTCCGCGAGGGCGCGTTTGAGCGGCGCCGCGGCGCCTTCCGGTTCGCCCAATGGCGCGGCGCGCGCGCCGTGGAAGGTGAGATGCGCGAGCTTGCGGGTTGGATCCAGCGAGCGCAGCGGACGCCGTTCGATGCCTTTGGCGTCCCCCGGCAGAATGCAGAGCGAGAGGCCATCCGCCCCGCGGCTGCCGGGCGCCCGCGCCACGGCGATGATGAAATCCGCCGTGCAGCCATCCAGCACGAAGCGCTTCTCGCCGTCGAGCCGATAGCCGCCGCCCACAGGCGTGGCGGTGAGCGCCACCTGCTCCACATCCCAACCGCCGCTCGGTTCCGTGAATGCCAACGTCGCGCGCCGCGTGCCGGCCGCGAGGTCCGGCAACAACGCCATTTTCTCCGCCTCGCTGCCGCCATGTTGAATCGCGCCGGTCGCCAAGACTGCCGATGAGAAGTACGGCGCGCAGAGCAAGGCGCGGCCCATCTCCTCCAAGGCGATGCCGAGCTCCACGAACGAAAAGCCCTGCCCGCCGTAGGCTTCGGGAACGTGGATGGCGCAGAAGCCGAGCTCCTTGGCGAGCCGATCCCAAACGGCCGGGTCGAAGCCGCTTGCCGATTCCATCCATTCGCGCACGGCGGTGGGCGGCGACACGTCGCCGAGGAAGCGCCGCGCGACGTCCCGGAACTGGCGTTGCTCGTCGGTGAAGCTGAAAGCCGTGGCAGGCATGGTTGAAGGATGGCAGACCCGTCGCTCAAGCGCTAGCCGAGGCGCTGCACTTTGCCTTCGAACGCCGCCCAGAGTGCCCCCGTACGCCGGCTGTGCGCGTTAAGGCCCCAAGCGCAACAGCTCATCGGCCAGTTCCCGCAATCCAATCGCTTCCAGCCCCCCTTCCTGCGGGTAACGCTCGTCGCCGCCATAGACGAGGAAGGCTCGGTCCGGCTGCACGTCTTCGAGCGCCGTGCGCAGCCCCTTGCCGACGGCGGGCGCGAGCCCGCGCTTGATCTCAACCGCCCACAGCCGATCGCCCGGCAACTCCAGCACGAGATCGATCTCCACGCCGGTGGCGGTGCGGTAGAAGCTCGCTTGGGCGAGCTCCGGGGCGGCGCGCAGCAAGGTTTCCACGGCAAAGCCCTCCCAGCTGGCGCCGGCCACCGGGTGGCCCAGCACCGCCTCGTCGTCGTCGAGCCGCAGCAGCCGATGGACGATGCCGCTGTCGCGCACGTACACCTTGGGCGACTTCACCAGCCGTTTGCGGACATTGGCGAAGAACGGCGGCAAGCGCCGCACCAGCAAGAGATCGACCAACAGGTCTAGGTAGCGGGCGACGGTCTTGCCATCCACCGCGAGGCTCTTGGCAAAGGCGGCAGCGTTCCACAAGCCGCCTTGGGCGTGCGCCAGCATGGTCCAAAAGCGGCGCAGCGTTTGCGCCGGAATGCGCGGCCCCAGCGCTGGAATGTCTCGCTCCAAGTAGGTGCGAATGAAGTTCTCCCGCCAGAGGGCGCTGTCCGCGTCGGTGGCGGCGAGAAAGCTGCGTGGGAACCCACCCCGAGCCCAAAGGCGCGCCGGCTGCGGGGCGGACAGTTCCCGAACATCGAGCGGACCGAGCTCCACATAGGCGATGCGGCCCGCCAAGCTCTCGCCGGATTGCCGCAGCAAGTCCATGGAAGCCGAGCCGAGCAGGAGGAACTGCCCGACGCCCTCACCGCCGCGAATGCGCCCGTCGATGATGCCGCGCAACGCCCGAAACAGTTCCGGCAGGTGCCGAATCTCGTCCAGCACCGCCAATCGGCCCTGCTGCGCACCGAGATAACTCGGCGCATCGACCAGCTTTTGTTGATCTACCGGATTCTCCAAATCCAGATAGACACTGGGCTTCCCCAGCCGCGCAGCGCTCGTTTCCGCAACCGCCTGCGCCAAGGTGGTTTTGCCCACTTGGCGCGGCCCCAACAGGGCGACAGCCGGGAATGTCCCCAACCGGGCCTCCAATCGGACGCCGATTTCGCGATTCAGCAGCTCCGCTGTCATCTTTGCAATCGTGGAGAAGCACTCCGAAATTGCAATCCTATGTGCGAACTCAGCGCCCATCCGCAACCAAGCCGAAGTTGCCTACGCGAGGAGCGACCCGTTCGCCAAGCGGCGCGATTTGCTGGACGCATGGGCCGTCTATCTCGTGAGCGCTTGCGAGGCGCCCACTGTCCCCGCGATGAGGTTCACTTTCGTCGTGGCCACGCTGCGCTAAACCCATGCGTCTGAGGCGCTTAGTTCAGCCATTGTTCAGATAACGTCCGCAACAATATGCATTCTCGTTCATGCGATAAGAAGACTGGCTGCGAGGAAACTCATGGAACGCACCATCTCCATCGCCCACATCCAGCGGAGTTGGATCGTGGCATTGCGCATCGCCATCTCGGCCGTCGTCCTGAGCGGCTGCTCCACGCCCTCCCTCGGCCGCATGCAACCCTTTCTCGGCGAAGTCGACGCCTGCGCAGACTTGGCGCGCGAAATGGAGCTCGCCAACAAGTTCTGCGATCACGCCCGCGACCACGCGGACTACGACAAAGGTTCGGCTGTCGCATCGGCCGCATCGGCGTTGATCCTTGGCGGGCGCCCGCAAACGGAGGAAGTACAGGAACTGCACAGTGCTTGGAAATCCGCAATCGTGCGCCGGCACGGGCTCGAGAAGGCCTTCGCGGAACAATCGTGCAGCATCGCGAAACCGGAATGGCGTTGCCCCAGGCCGTGTGGCAACAACCGGTTCTTCCGCTGGCTGGATGCGGACCCGGAATCCTGCGTTGCCTTCTCCAACCAGGAAGTGCGACAGTATGGATTCGTTCAATGCACCAACAATCGCGGCGAGCCAGTGGCCTGCCCAGGCTAGCTGCAGGCCCCGGCGAAGAGATCGCCGCCCGCCAAGGAGGTGACCCATGATTGACGCGGCGGCGAAGCGCGCGCCGGCCATCGCGCCGCGTTTGGGGCTTGCTGGCGCCGCGTTGGTGGCCGCGCTCGGCGCCGCGGCCGAGGATGCCAGTGGCCGGCTCAATCTGCTGCACTTGCTGCCCGCAGCCCGCTTCAGCGTCGCAGAGGCGGAGCGCAGCGGGCCGCCGCCACACACGGTGGCGTTTCGCAATGAATCCACGGTCGGGGTGGCGCCGGCCACCTATGCGTGGACGTTCGGCGATGGCGCTCGCAGTTCAGAGGTCAATCCCACCCACACATACGACGCAGCCGGCGCCTACACGGTGACGTTGGCGGTGCGCACCATCGTTGGGCGGGACACGAGCGAACGGGAGGACCTCATCACGGTGGGGGCCGACGCCGACACCGATGGCGACGGCACGCCGGACAGCCGCGACCTGGACGACGACGACGACGGCTTGGAGGACACGCTCGACCCTTGGCCGATAGACCGCAGCCGCACCATCGCGGCCGGCCGCTTCCATCCCTATCGCGAGTTCGCCGCGCGCTGCGAGAACCCCCGCAGCGGCGTGAATCTGGATGGCAACCCGTGGCCGGACCGACCCGGCTCGACGTTGCTCGAGAAGCACTGGCTGCGCTCGTGGAGCAACGATCTCTATCTCTGGTACGACCAAATCGCCGATGTGGAGCCGCTCTCTTATGGCGACTCCAATGGCGACCTGCTGGAGTACTTCCAAGTGCTGCGCACCACCGCCGTCACGCCAAGCGGCCGGCCGCGGGATCGCTTTCACTTCACTTATGACACCGACGAATGGCAGGTGCTGACGCGCGGCGGCGCGACCGCGGGGTATGGCGCGTCCTTCGCGCTGCTGGCGGCAAGCCCGCCTCGGGAGGCACGCGTCGCCTACACGGAGCCCAACTCGCCGGCAACGGAGGCCGGCTTGGCGCGTGGCGCCTTGGTGCTGGAAATCGACGGCGTGGACTTCGTGAACGCCGCGACCGAAGAAGAGGTCGAAACGCTCAACGCCGGCCTCCGTCCATCTAGCGTGGGCGAGACGCATGAGTTCGTGGTGCGAGACTTGGGCGCCACCGCGCCCCGGACGATCATGCTGCGTTCGGCCGAGGTCGTTCCGGATCCAGTGCAGCATGTGGACGTGATCTCCACCCCCTCGGGCCCCGTGGGCTACATGCTCTTCAACGACCATAGCGGCTCCGCCGAGCGGGAGTTGCGGGACGCAGTGGCATCGCTCGAAGACCGGGGCTTGACGGACCTTGTGCTCGACCTGCGCTACAACGGCGGCGGTTATCTCGCCATCGCCAGCCAGCTCGCTTACATGATCGCCGGCCCGGCGGCGGCGCAGGGCCGCGTGTTCGAGTCCCTACGTTTCAACGACAAGCATCGAACGCGGAATCCCGTCACCGGCGAGCGGCTGGAGCCCGTGCCGTTCTACACGGAAACCATCGGGCTGCCGGCTGCCAACCGGGTGCCGGCGGGCGACTCGCTCCCGACTTTGAACTTGCCGCGCCTCTTTGTGCTCACTGGCGGTGGCACCTGCTCTGCCTCGGAGACCATCATCAACAGCTTGCGCGGCATCGACATCGAAGTCATCCAGATTGGCGCCACCACCTGCGGCAAGCCCTACGGCTTCTATCCCTTCGACAACTGCGGCACCACCTACTTCACGGTGCAGTTCCAAGGCGAGAATGCCAAGGGCTTCGGTGACTACCCAGACGGCTTCTCACCGGCCGGCCTGCCCAGCATAGAGGGCGTGGAAGTGCCCGGCTGCCCCGTCGGCGACGACTATCGCCATGGCTTCGGCGATGTGGATGAGGCGCGCCTGCGGGCGGCCCTCGCCTACCGGGAGACGGGCGCTTGCCCAGCGGACCCGGCGGGGGCGTCGTCGAGGGCCGCTCCGAGCGCGGCCGACGGCCAAGCTGCGCCGGCGTTGCGCGATGGGGTGGTGCCGAAATCCCTCTGGCACACCAATCGCTGGCTCCACTAGCGCGATGCGCGTGATCCATTCATGGCGGCTGCCCAATAGAGAGGCGGGATTGAGCCAGTGGCCGGGGACGGCCCCTTCCCGCCCCATTCACATGAAACACCTGCCGAGTTCGCCAAGATGATGGCGGCGGCCTGACCTCAAACGTCCAGAGGGTCGCTGATCCCCCACGCCCTATAGATGAGGGATTGAGGGAAGGACAAAGCAGGGGAGCGGGATCAGCCAGCGATGCATCGTTCAACGCCCGCACTTCCAAGCGCTTGATTTCCGAACGGCATCGCAGCCTATACTAGCGTTTCCCTGCCTTGACTGAAGGAGCCTGGAAACATGGCCGAAGCAGCCCTTTCTGAAACCGACTTGGGCTTCGACCCAAACGCGCTGCGCGACAGGTACCGCGCCGAGCGCGACAAACGCCTGCGCGAAGACGGCAACGCGCAGTACGTCGAGGTGACAAATGCCTTCGCCCACTATGTGGAAGATCCGTATGTGGAGCGCATCGAGCGTGAACCGCTGCACGACGAGATCGAAGTCGTCATCATCGGCGGCGGCTTCGGCGGGCAACTCGCGGCCGCGCGTCTCGACCAAGCCGGCGTCAAGGACCTGCGCATCATCGAGAAGGGCGGCAACTTTGGCGGCACTTGGTATTGGAACCGCTATCCCGGCGCACAGTGCGACATCGAGTCTTACATCTATCTGCCGCTGGTGGAGGAACTCGATTACGTGCCGAAGGAGAAATACAGCTTCGCGCCGGAAATCTTGGCCCATGCCCAAGCCATTGGCCGCAAATTCAACCAGTACGAGCGCACTTGCTTCCAAACGGAGGTGACGGGCCTAGAGTGGGACGACGCCGCGCAACGGTGGACCGTGTTCACAGACCGGGAAGACCGCATGAAGGCGCGTTTCGTCATCATGTGCAACGGCCCCCTGAACCGCCCCAAACTGCCGGCGATTCCGGGCATCGAGCGCTTCAAGGGACATTCCTTCCACACCAGCCGGTGGGATTACGCCTACACCGGCGGCGATACCAACGGCGGCCTCGTCAACCTGAAGGACAAACGCGTCGGCATCATCGGCACCGGCGCCACCGCGGTGCAGTGCGTGCCGCATCTTGCGGAAACTGCGCTCAGCCTGCATGTCTTCCAACGCACGCCCTCATCCATCGACGTGCGCGGCAACAAGCCGACCGACCCGGAGTGGGCGAACACGCTGGAACCCGGTTGGCAACACCGGCGCATGACGAACTTCAACGTGCTCGTCACCGGCGGCCAGCAGGAAGAAGACTTGGTGAGTGACGGCTGGACGGACATCATCCGCAACTTGGGCGCCATCACCCAATCGCGCGGCAACACCGAGCTGACGCCGGCGGAGATGGCCGAGCGCATGGAACTCGCGGATTTCAAGAAGATGGAGCAAATCCGCGGGCGGGTCGATAGCTTGGTGAAAGACTCGACCACCGCCAACGCGCTGAAGCCTTGGTACCGCCAGTTCTGCAAGCGCCCGTGCTTCCACGACGACTACTTGGTGGCGTTCAACAAGCCCAGCGTCACGCTGGTGGACACGCAAGGCCAGGGCGTCGAGCGCATCACCGAGCGCGGCGTGGTCGCGAACGGCGAGGAATATGAGCTGGATTGCCTGATCTTCGCCACCGGCTTCGAGGTGGGCACCGCCTACACCCGCCGCGCTGGGTATGACGTGACGGGGCGCGGCGGCCTCACGCTCTCTGAGAAGTGGGGGAACGGCATGCGCACCCTGCACGGCTTCCAGAGCCACGGCTTTCCGAACGCCTTCCACATGGGCATCACCCAAGGCGGGTTCACCGCGAACTTCCCGCACATGCTGCACGAGCAGAGCCTCCACATCGCCTACATGATCGGCCAAGCGATAGGCGGCAACGTCCACTGCATCGAAACGACGGAGGCGGCCGAGGACGAGTGGGTGGACACCATCAAGCGGATGTCCATGTTCAACATGAAGTTCCTGCAGGAATGTACGCCGGGCTACTACAACAACGAGGGCCGGCCCGCCGAAGGGTCGATTCTCGGCTCCGCCTATGGGGGCGGCCCAGAAGCGTTCTTTCAGATTCTTCGGGATTGGCGCGAGGAAGGCAGCATGGCTGGGCTGGAACTGTCCTAGCGCTTTGGCCCCGGCGGTGCGTCGGGATGGCCGGCGGGCCGCTGCGGGCAACTCCGTGAGCCGTAGGTTGCCGGCGCTGGGGCTTGTGCTGGCGACGTTTGGCGGCGCTGTCTTCGGCTACGAGACAGACCCATACACCGGGCGCCACATCGACATTGCCGAGAGCGCCCCAGCGCTGGACCGCCAAGTCAACGCGGCGCTCGATGAACTCGCGGCAGGCTGGCGCCGAGGCCCCGACGACGGGCGTTTCGCCACTGCCATCTATCGCAAGCTCGGCGGGCGCCACTGGGTGGACAAGCTGGAGCGTTGGGCCATCCGGGCGCCGGAGGTGGAGAAGCTCCCCGTCACACGCTCGCAATCCATCTACGCGCAACTGCCCATGTACGCCACCCGCGTGGCCGGCATCTTCGGATTCGGCCCCACGATCAAGGTGAATGGGGCGCTCATCGGCACCGACAAGATCGGCCACTTCCTCTCGCAAGGTTGGAAGTTCTATCGCCGTTACCGGCGCATGGGTGACGAAGCGCGCGCGGCGAAGCGCTCCGTCACCACCGAGAAGGCGATCTTCGGCCGGCTCACCACCGGCGCCTACTCAAACGCGGACATCGTGGCGAACTACGAGGGCTATCGCTTCTACCGCAGCCTCTTCGAGGACGGCGTGGTGCCCCGCAAAGGCGCCATCTTCGTCTGGGAGGGCGGCAAGCCGGTGCGCCAGCGCGACTTCGCGTGGGGCGACCATGTGAACGCCTTCTGGGATGAAGCCATCAACCCGAACGCCTACGACCGGCTGCTCCGGCCCCACATCGAACAGGTGTTGTTGCGCCATTGCGCTCGCTTCGAGAGCGACCCAGAGCGCTATGCCGCGCCGGATGCCGATGCGCTGTTCGAGCGCTACCAACGCATCGGCGTGGTCGACACCAAGGCGCTGCGCCCAGATCGATTCTTCACCAACCAATGCCCGCCAAGCGGGGCGTCTGACGCGCCGAACGCCAACCATCGTTCTGCGCCAGCGGCGCCGGCCAGCTCGCCGGCGCCTTAGCGCCGCCGTCAAGCGTGGAGGGTGATGAGTTCCATGCCTTCCTCGACGCGCTGCCCCGCGGCAACCTGCACGGTCGTCACCCGGCCGGCGCCGGGCGCGGCGACGTTGTGCTCCATCTTCATCGCCTCCAATACCACCAGCGTTTGCCCTTGGCGGACGCGCTCGCCGGGCGCGACTTGCACCGCCACGACGGTGCCCGGCATCGGCGCTGTCACCTTGCCGCCGCCGCTGGCGACGTTGCCGAAATCCTTTGCGGCGAGGTTGGCAACGGAGAACCGCTCGGTGGCGCCGTCCTTGGCAACGAACAGATCGTCGCCTTGGCGATGCACCGCGGCGGCGATGCGGGCGCTGTCCACGTGGGCGCTCAAGTGGCCATCCGCAAACGCAGCGCCGCGCACCGAGAAGGCGCCATCCGGCGTTTCAACTTGGAACGTCGCGCCGGCCCGCGTCACCTCCACCTGCAGGCGCTTGCGACCGCGCCGCAAGGTGATGCGCTGGCTGTGCGGCAGGTTGAGTTGAAAACCATCCGCCGCCGCCCACGGCCCATCGCCGGAGGCGCCCTGCACCAGCGCCAGCGCCGCTGCCACCAAGCTCATCGGGTCTTCGGCCGGCACCAAGTCTGCCGCGTGGTCTTCGGCCAGGCGGGTGGTGTAGGCGCCGCCTCTGAACGCTGCGTGGCCGAGAATGTGGCGCAGATAGGCAACGTTGTGTTCAACGCCGACGATCTCCGTTTGCCGCAGCGCCTCGCGCAGCCTGACGATGGCGGCGTTCCGGTCTGCCCCGTGGGCGATGATCTTGGCCAGCATCGGGTCGTAATGCACCGACACCTCGCCGCCGGCTTCCACGCCAGCATCCACGCGAACGGCGTGCGGCCACGCCACGCGATGCAATGTGCCGGTGGAGGGCAGGAAGTTGCGCTTAACGTTCTCCGCATAGATGCGCGCTTCAATGGCGTGGCCGCGAATGGTCAAGTCCTGTTGGGTGAACGGCAGCAGCTCGCCGGCGGCCACGCGCAGTTGGAGCTCCACCAGATCCAGCCCCAGAATCGCCTCGGTGACCGGATGTTCCACTTGCAGCCGCGTGTTCATCTCCATGAAGTGGAACGCGCCGTCCTCGGCGATGAACTCCACCGTGCCGGCGCCAACGTAGTCCACCGCGCGCGCCACTCGCGCCGCGGCTTCCCCCATGCGCGCCCGCAACGGCGCGTCCACGGTGGGCGCCGGCGCTTCTTCAATGACTTTCTGATGGCGGCGCTGCACCGAGCAATCCCGCTCGAAGAGCGAGACGACGTTGCCGTGCTGGTCCGCGAGCACTTGCACCTCGATGTGTTTTGGCGCCGCCAAGTAACGTTCCAGCAAGACGCTGTCGTCGCCAAACGCGGCGCTGGCTTCACGCCGAGCGCCGACAAGCGCGGCCTCGAACTGCCCGGCCTCCGCCACCAACCGCATGCCCTTGCCGCCGCCGCCGGCGGACGCCTTGATGAGCAGCGGATAGCCCATTTGCGCCGCTTCCCGCGCCAGCGTGGCGTTCGTTTGGTCGTCGCCTTGATAGCCGGGCACCACGGGCGCCCCGGCCGCCTGCACCAACTGCTTGGCTTGGATTTTGGAACCCATCGCCCGAATGGCCGCGGCAGACGGCCCGACGAACACACACCCAGCGGCGGCGCAAGCCTCGGCCAAGGCCGCGTTCTCCGACAGGAATCCGTAGCCGGGATGCACGGCGTCCGCGCCTGTGGCGGCCACGGCGTCCATCACCCGCGGCACGCTGAGGTAGCTCTGGGCGGCCGGTGGCGGGCCGATGCGAATGGCCTCGTCGGCTTGGCGCACATGAGGCGCCGCCGCGTCCGCATCCGAATACACGGCCACCGTTTCCACGCCTAAGCGCCGCGCCGTGCGGATGATGCGGCAGGCGATTTCGCCGCGATTGGCGATGAGCAGCGTGCGAATCATCGCGGCGTCACATGCGGAAGACGCCGAACCGTGCCGGCTCTGCTTCCAATTCGCGGGTGGCCACGGTGAGCGCCAAGCCAAGCACGCGGCGCGTGTCTGCCGGATCGATGACGCCGTCGTCCCACAGGCGGGCGCTGGCGAACCACGGATGGCCTTCGCGCTCATATTGTTCGCGGATATCGTCCATGAACGTGTCCTGCTCGGCTTGCGGCCACTCGGTGCCCCGCGCGGCAAGGCCGTCGCGCCGCACCGTCGCCAGCACATGCGCGGCCTGCTCGCCGCCCATCACCGAGACGCGGGCATTGGGCCAAGTCCACAACATGCGCGCGCCATACGCTCGGCCGCACATGGCGTAGTTGCCGGCGCCAAACGAACCGCCGATGACCACGGTGAACTTGGGCACTTTGGCGCACGCCACCGCGGTGACCATCTTGGCGCCGTCCTTGGCGATGCCAAGGCGTTCGTACTTGCGCCCGACCATGAACCCGGTGATGTTCTGCAGGAACAGGAGCGGCACGCCGCGACGATCTGCGAGCTGCACGAAGTGGGCGCCCTTCAGGGCGGATTCCGAGAACAAGATGCCGTTGTTGGCGAGAATCCCCACCGGCACCCCGTGGATGCGCGCGAAGCCACACACCAATGTTTCGCCATAGAGCGCCTTGAACTCGTGGAAATCCGACGCATCGACCAAGCGGGCGATCACTTCACGCACATCGTAGGGTGTGCGCGTTTCTGCCGGCATCACGCCGTAGAGCTCTTCTGGCGGGTAGGCCGGCGCTTGCGCGGCGGCGGTGTCCACCGTGGGCCGGTAACGCAGGTTGCTCGCCGCCACGGCCTCGCGCGCCAAGGCCAAGGCGTGCTCGTCGTTGGCGGCTAGGTAATCCGCAACGCCGGAGATGCGCGCATGCACCTCGCCGCCGCCCAAGCTCTCCGCGTCCACCTCTTCGCCGGTGGCCGCCTTCACCAACGGCGGGCCGCCGAGGAAGATGGTGCCTTGGTTGCGCACGATGATGGCCATGTCGCACATAGCCGGCACATAGGCGCCGCCGGCGGTGCAGGAGCCCATCACCACGGCGATTTGCGGGATGCCGGCGGCAGACAGGTTCGCTTGGTTGTAGAAGATGCGGCCAAAGTGTTCCTTGTCCGGAAACACCTCGGCCTGCAGCGGCAGATACGCGCCGCCCGAATCCACCAAGTAGATGCAGGGCAACTGGTTTGCCAGCGCGATCTCCTGCGCGCGCAGGTGCTTCTTCACCGTGAGCGGGTAGTAGGCGCCGCCTTTCACCGTGGCATCGTTGGCCACGACGACGCACTCTTTGGCGGCGACGCGCCCGATGCCAGTGACGATGCCGGCGGCGGGGAGCTCGTCCTCATAGACGCCGTGGGCGCCGAGCTGGCCAACCTCCAGAAATGGCGAGCCTTGGTCGAGGAGCCCGCGCACCCGTTCGCGCGCCAGCAGCTTGCCCCTTGACACATGCCGCTCCCTAGCGCGTTCACCGCCACCCGCGGCGATGCGCTGCGTCACCGCCGCCAATGCGTCGCGCAACCCCAAGTGGTGCCGTTCGTTGGCCTTGAACGATTCGGCGCGGAGATCGATTTTGGACTTGATGACCGCCATCCGCAGCTAGGCCAAAACGAGGTGGAGCGAGTGTCGCAAGACGGCGCCGGCAAGACAATCCCGCTGGCGCGGAGGGCGGGCCAGCCAAGGAGTTCAGCGAGGTGTTTGGGGTTAGCGAGGGCTTGGCGCTGGCGCGGGAGATGCCGGGGCCAGCGCGGCCAGTGCCTTGCGCAATTCCAGCGTCGCCAAGGTGTCCCGCTGGCAGTAGGCGCGGAGGTCATCGAAGGTTTGTTGGCGCTCCGCTGCGTTGGCGTTGGCGATGGCGCGCTGATACTGGGCTGCGGCCATGTTGCCATCGGCGATAGCCAAGTCTTCGTAGCCGAGGCCCGGCGCAAGGGCCGGGAGCACGCGCTTGAGGGAAAAGGAGCCGCGGAAATCTGGGTGGTAGCAGCCGTTGCGCACCACCGGCAGCAAATCAAACAGCCGCGCTTCGATTGCAGCAAGCGCCTTCGCCCACCGCGGAACCGCCGCCGCCAGCTCTCGCAGCATCCGGCGCTCATAGCCCGAATAGACGCAGATGGTTCCTTGCTCGCCAACGGCGTCCAGCAAGCGCTCGGCGAACGTCGGGCGCGGGTCGTGGTCGCCTTCGTGCAGATAGTCCACATGGGCCGGCGACTCGCCGTCGCGCTCCGTATGCGCGGAGAACAGGAAAGGGATGGCTTGATAAGGCCAAGTGCCAGCGAAGCGGGGGATGGCCGGCGCGAACGTCTCAAAATCCAAGTGGCGCACCGGCGGCTTGATCGCGGCCAGCGCTTTCCTCAGGCTGCCATGCACTTGGATGCTTCCTTGCCGCACCACCGTGCGCACAACTTGCTGCAGAGGGCTGAGGGGGAAATCGTCGGGGATGTCCTTGATTTCGCTGATGCCTGCCTCGTCCAATTCTGCCCAGCGAGAGTCGCGAAGCCGCGGCAACTCCCCAATGCCGTGGTCCGGCTGGATCATGTCGCGAGTGCAGTGCGCGTAGTACGGGCAGCCATATGGCGTGAAGCAGTGGCTACCCGGGGCGATGGCGGGCGCCTCGGATTGGCTGAGCATGGCCTGCATTTCCCGCGCCTCACCGCCGATGCCTTCGAGCAGTGCCGTGGCCTCTTCAAAGACGGGACGCAGCTTGAACAGGGCGTCCACATCCAGCCGGACGCCATCGTAGACATAGCCCTTGTTCAGGGTGAGCACTGCGGCGTCCCGCACATCCAAACCGGCGCCCCGCAACACCCATAGCTGCACGGCAACGTCATGAACGAAAACCGGTTTGAGCTTGGTGGTGGACTTCACCTCCACCAACCTCCAACCACCGCTTGGCAAGCGCTGGAGCACATCGGCGCGGACCAACACCTGCTCATGCTCAAACGCAGCCTCAAAGAGTGCCGGCGCAGCACCCGCCTCGATGACCTGTCGCGTCTCCTCCAATGCCTCCGGCACATGCTTGTGATCGTGCGCGACCAAGTGCCCGCCAGGAAAGCGCCGACAGGCTAGCTTGCCGACCTCGTGGCCGGTGTCGAAGACGAGTTGCAGCGCCTCACCGACGGGAGCGGCAAGACCGTGGGTGTGGAAATCGCGCCATAGGCGCAGATGGCACTGCTTGCCGGTGAGGTAGGTCGATTTGGAGAGACGGGGGCCTACGATTGCCAATCCTTCGGCTTCGGTGATCCGGCTTTGTTCGTAGCCCACGTTCTTAGAGACCGGGCAAACCGGCTACGGATTTCCCCTTCTCCACCTTCTTCAACGAGGTCCGCAAACTCCCTAAAGTCGATAATGCCTGTTGATCTGGGCTGGACATACACTACTTCTAAATCAGGCCACTTTTCTCTCTTTTCCGCTGCATCTCTAACACTTTTGAGAACTCTACTGTATCCTTGCCTTACAGGAAAGAGATCATCCTCATATTCAATCAGCCCAATATCGGAAAGTAGTTTCAGGAGATGAACATACTTCGACTTTTGAGTGGAAGCTACGCAAATGTCCAAAACTCCTATCACCAGTTTTTGAAGCCCGGCAACAACAGCATCATCAAGATACTTGTCTTGTGTTTCCCTCCTTGAGGCCATGTCTGTTTTGAGTTCAACAAGGAACGCCCGCTTTCCGTCTTCGGATAGTGCAAGGTAGTCTGCCTTTTTTGACTGGCGATTACTTTTCTTGATCGGAAACTCGGGGACAACGTGTGGCTTTATGTCGATTCCAAAATGCTTTCCCAGCACTTCTGGCAGGAACAATCCAAAGAATATGTCCGCCCTACGTTCGAGTTGATAAGCTGGCAAGTGTCGCCATTCATCCAACAAGCCGAACAAGTCTGCAGTGGTCGGATGTTCGTTGGCGTTAGACATGATCCCTCCCAGATCCTCACGACAGACTACCACAGCGGCGCCTTGGCGGGGCGCTACTCCCGTCCCTCAGCGACCATATGCGCCCACAGGTAGTACTGTCCAACAGCATCCCCAGCGTCGCTCTCCCGGAGGCGGCGCACCAACAGCCCCATCGGCACCGAGAGCGGCGCGTCGCCGATGCGGTAACGCTCAATCGACTCCGCGATCTCACGGCGCTGCACACTCGGCAGCCGCCGCTTCAAGTGTCCCGCAAGATGCGTCAAGGCATTCGCGTGGCCGCCTCGGGTGGCGGGCTGCGCCAGCGTCTCCATCAGGCAACTGAAGTAGCGCGCAGCGATCGCCGGGACGTCGCCAGACAAGTCCGCCAACAGGCGGCCCAAGCGCCGGTACGCATTCACGCTATGCGCCATCACGAGGTACTTGCAGCCGCTGTGGAAGGCGATGAGCCGCGCCGCCGTGACGTCTCCGGCCACGCCTTTGCGCCAGTGGGCGTGAATGAGCACACGCATCAGAAAATGCTCCCGCACGGCGGCATCGAAGAGCCGCTCGCCTTCTTCTACGGGCAGGTTCGGGCGGTCGCGCATCACTGCGGCGGCGAAGATGCCGCGCCCCGTGGCTTCCTGCTCGCCATCGTCGCCACCGCGCACCGGCACGTCATGCACGCCGCAACTTGGCGAGCGCGCCTTGAACACATAGCCGTCCACCGCATCCAAGAGCGACGTTTGGCTCGCCACATACGCCTGCAAGGCGGCCGTGACATCCACCGCGGCGTCTGCAACGCCACGCGCACGCGGCGCCGCGGTATCCCCAACCAACTGAATGGGCGGCCGCGGCACGCCCATGCCGATGCCCACTTCCGGGCAGATGGGTCGGCATTGCACGAGGCCGGCCAAGGCCGCCGCCGGCCAAGCGTCGCTGCGGTGGCCGCCGTCATAGCGCACGTTCCCGCCGGCCAAGCATTCGCTCACTGCTATCGAGACCGGCAGCCTTGGGAACGGCGGCAGCGCGATGGTTGCCGGCGAACGGTTGCGCACCGTGTCTACCACTGCCTAACCCCGACATTCCACCCGTGTTCACCGGCAGCGGGCGGCATGGCCAAGGCCCAAGAGGCCGCGCCCCAGAGCACCCATCCTATTGCCGTATCAGGCCAGCAGTGGCGTCCTCGCGCCGAAAACAAACATCCCGAATCGGCTAAAATGCGCATCCTCTCCCCTCAAGCGAGCAATCGCCGATGCGCCGCAACTTTCCCATCCTTCCTGCATGGATCGCAACCTTCGCCTTGGCCTGCTCCTTCCCCGCCCAAGCACAGGAACAGGAGACCGAACCGGAGGCGCGTGGCGAGCGGATTGACGAAGTGCTCGTGGCGGTCGGCACACGCGCCGCGCCACGCTCGGCATCCGATTCCGTGGTGCCGGTGGACGCCATCACTGCCGAGGCCATTGAAGCCCAGAGCGGTTCAGACATGTCCAATCTGCTGCGCACCCTCATCCCCTCGTTCCATGTGAGCACCAACCCTTCCCGGGACGCCGCGGCGCTGTTGCGTCCCGTGAACCTGCGTGGCCTCGCGCCGGACCACACCTTGGTGTTGGTCAACAACAAGCGCCGCCATCGCGGCGCGGTCATCCAGTGGATTTCCAACGGCGCCTCCGACGGCGCGCAAGGGCCGGACATCTCCGCCATTCCAGCCATCGCCATCAAGCGCGTGGAAGTGCTGCGCGACGGCGCGGCGGCGCAGTATGGGTCTGACGCCATCGCCGGCGTGCTCAACTTCGTGCTGAAGGACGCCACGGACGGCGGCAGCATGGAGGTGAAGTACGGCTTCCACACGGAGGACTCTGCCGAGGACATCACCACGGTGTCCGCCAACTATGGCATGAGCGTGGCGGAGAACGGCTTCCTGAATCTGAGCGCAGAGTTCAATCAATCGGAATCGACAGACCGCAGCGTCCAGCATCCAGACGCCGCGGCAATCATCGCCGCCGGCGTCACCCGCGTCGCAGACCCGGCCAAGCCGTGGGGCGAGCCGCAGGTGCGGGACGCCGTGAAGCTGTTCGCCAACTTCGGCATGGACATCAGCGACGCGATGCAGCTTTACGGGTTCGGCAACTACACCACCCGCGAAACCGAGACAGCGTTCTTCTACCGCTCGCCCCAAGGCCGCAGCGGGGTGTATCAGAGCGGCGGCAAGATGCTCATCGGCGGCGCGTCGGGTTGCAAGGAGAAGTACGACTTCGACGCCACCGCGGAGAACGTGCCCATCGTGCGGGACATGCTCGGCGCGGATGCGGATTGCTTCGCCTTCCAGGAAATCCTGCCAGAGGGCTTCACGCCGCGCTTCGGCGCCGAAATGAGCGACAGCGCGTTGGTCGTCGGCGCCCGGGGCGTGCTCGCCAATGGCCTAGGGTACGACGTGTCTGCGAGCCGGGGCCAGAACTTGCTGGATTTCTTCCTGAACAACAGCGTGAACGCTTCGCACGGCCCCAACACGCAGCGAGACTTCAAGTTGGGCGAATACGCCCAGACGGAGACTTCGCTCCAAGCAGGCTTCTCCTATCCTATGGACATGGGCCTCGCATCAGACTTGAACATCGCCGGCGGCATCGAATGGCGCGAGGAAGAGTTCAAGATTTCATCGGGTGAACCGAACTCTTGGAACACCGGCCCCTACGGGAGGGATGGCTTCTCCGCGCGTTCCAACGGCTTTGGCGGATTCAACCCGCAAGTTGCCGGCACTTGGGAACGCGCCAACCTCGCCATGCACTTGGATCTGGAGGCGGATGTCACCGAACGCTGGCGCTTGCAGGGTGCGCTGCGTTGGGAAGACTTCGACGATTTCGGCACCGTCACCACATTCAAGGCAGCCACGATGATCCGCTTCTCGGAGAGCTTTGCAGTGCGCGGTTCCGTGGGCACTGGCTTCCGGGCGCCGACGCCCGGCCAACAAAACGCGAACAACACTGCCACCGTGGTAGACCCGTTGACTGGCGTGTTCCGCGAGCGCGGCACCGTCGCCGCCACGAATCCGGTGGTGAGGGCGCTCGGCGGCAGCCCGCTGGACGCGGAAGAATCGGACAACTACACCTTGGGCTTCGTGGTGGACCTCTACAACGGCCTCTCCATCACGGTCGATTGGTTCCGCATCAACTTGGAAGACCGAATTGCGCTGTCCGCCACCACCGCGGTGACCGAGGATCTGCTGCAGACGCTCTTAGCGGCCGGCATTGCGGAAGCGACAGACTTCGACCAAGTGCGTTACTTCGCCAACGACTTCGACACCGAGACGCAAGGCGTAGACGTCGTGCTCAGCTATGCCTTCGAGATGGGCGGCGGCGACAACCGGGTGTTGTTCGGCTACAACAACACGCAAACGGAGCTCGAGTCCTTCGATCAGAGCTCCACCGCGGCGCGGCGCCGGGCATTGGAGCAGGGTGCGCCGGAGAACCGGGTGAACGTGAGCGCCGTGCATTCCCGCGCCTGTTGGGAGTTCATGGCGCGTTACAACCACTTCGGCGAGTGGTACGACTCAGACGACAACCATGTCCACGATGGCTACGGCTTGGTGGACCTCTCCGCCGCCTTCACCATCAACCCGCGCATGCGGGTGACCGTGGGCGCCGACAACGTGTTTGATTCATACCCAGACAAGGCGCGCCGTTCCCCCGGCGCTGGGCGGCTGTATCCGCGTTACTCGCCAGCGGGCTACGCCGGCCGCATCATGTACGCGCGGCTAGGCGTTTCCTTCTGAGCCAGGGCCGGGCCGAGAGCCGGGCCGGGCGCATCGCCTTGACACGGCGACGCGCCTGAACCGCGGCGTGTTTTGCGTGGCGGCGCTCGGGTGAGACTGAGACGGTGATCAGCGTCACGCTGGTGGACGCCAACGTGTATGAGGCGATAGTTGGCCAGCGCGTTCATCGGGTGGCCATGGCACCGGATTGCTACCGCAGGCTCTCCGGCGGCACCTTCACCCACGAATGGGTGATCGTGCAGGCCATGCGGTTCCTGCTGGAACGCGAACCCGGCGACACGCTGCCGAACGAACTGGACTTGGCGGAGGTGAGCCGCCGCTGGCCAGAATTCGACGCCGAGGTGGAGCGGCGCCTAACGCAGCGTTGAGCGGCGCCTTGGCCGCCGCAGCCAGCCGGCCAACTTTTTACCAAGCGTTCCAGTGGGTGATGGTCTCTGCCGCTGGGCGCAGGGCGCGCTTGAAGTCCGTGCCGATGGTGTAGGCCACGGGCAGCAGCGCAACTTGCATCACCCCCTCTGGAACGCCGAGCAGCTCCGCCGCCTCGTGTTCATGCGCCAGATGCAGGGTGGTGAGGCAAGAGCCAAGCCCCCGCGCCCGGAGCGCGAGTTGGAAACTCCAAACCGCCGGGTAGATGGAGCCGAAATAGCCAGACATGGCTGCGGCCGGCGTGCCGTCCGGGAGACGGCCTTGCAGGCACGGAATGACATGTGCCGGCGCATCCTGCAAACGCTCCATCAGATACATGGCGGAGCCGAACACCCGCTGCGTCTGCGCATCGCCACCCTCGTTAGACTGTGCGCTCGCGGTGGTGAGGTACGGCTTGGCCGCCAGCCGGTAGAGGTCTGCCAAGGCCGCGCGCTTGGCGGCATCGTCCACCACCATCCAACGCCAGCCTTGGCTGTTGGAGCCAGTGGGCGCCTGCATCGACAACTCGATGCATTCCATGATGGTGGCGCGCGGCACCGGGCGCTCGAAGTCCAGCCGCTTGCGCACCGCCCGCGTGGTGGTCAAGAGCTCATCACACACCGCGACATCCAATCCCATTGACGTTCTCCATCCGCTCGGCGTGGGCGAAGGATACCGCGCCCACCCGCAGGCGAGCGCGATGCGCAAGCGGATTCCCCTGACGCCCTTGGGGCGCTATGCGGTTGATGGCGTGGCCGCCGGCACCGAGGGCCGGCGTCGGGTATTCTCACGGCATGGATGAAGTTCAACAGATTCCGCAAACGCGGCAGCCATCCGGCGCCAGGGCGCGGCTCACGGCGGCGCTCAAAGCGCATGCGGGATTCATCGTGGGTTGGCTCGCCGAGCGCGGCGTGAAGCCGAATCACGTCACCTTAGTGGGACTTGGCATCACCCTCGCCGCGGCGCCCCTCATCGCAATGGGTTGGCTGTGGCTGGGCGGCTTGGTGTTCTTGCTTGGCAGCGCCCTTGATGGCTTGGATGGCGAGCTCGCCCGCCACGCCGATGCGCCTCTTTCACGGTTCGGCGGCGTGCTCGATTCCACCGCAGACCGCATTGGCGAAGGCGCCGCCTTCGCGGCGCTGGCAGCGCACTTTGCCTCCTTCAAAGGCTGGCAGGACGGGTTCACCGATGCCTTGGCCGGCCCGATGACGTTGGAGCTGGGTGGAAACCTCACAGGGGCAAGCGCCTTGGCGGCCGGCGCGACGGTGTTGGCGCTCGTTGGCGGCAACCTCACGAGCTACGTGCGGGCGCGGGCAGAGGCGGCCGGCGCCGAATGTCCCGAAGGGCTCTGCACCCGGCTGGAGCGCGTGGCCATCCTCGGCTTGGGCTTGCTGCTGCATCAACCTGTGGCCGCGGTCTACGTCCTGATCGTGCTGACGTTCGCCACCGCGGCGCAACGGCTGTGGGGGGTTCGCAGGGAGCTTGGATGATCTGCGGGGCGGCGGCGGGCGCGGGGGCTTCACTCACGGAAAGGCGCAGCCGAGAGCCAGATAGGCTGGAATCGCTCAGATAGAGACGCCGCGCAAAGCCTGCGGCGAGCGTTTCACCCCTTTGATTCCGGCGGTGTTTTGCGCTTCTTTGGCCGGCTTACGCCATATGAGCCCCGGATGATCTTGCCGCGCCGCGTACGCTTGTCGCCCTTGCCCATCGCCTTCAATGCCCCATGCCCAACGGCGCTAAAATCCCCAACATTCTAGCTCATTCGCGAATAGCAGCGGCCCGGTGTAATGCGCCTCCAAGGCAGCACGGCTCACGCTCTCCAGCCCCAAGGTGCGCGTGGAGCGGTGGCCGAGCAACACGGTGCCCGCCTCGGCGCGCAACGCGATGCGGCCGATTTGCGATGGCATCACATGGCGTTCCCGCACCGCGCCACGCGCGCCTTCCGGGATGACGTGGTGAATCACCAAAGCGTCCGCTCCGCGCGCAAAGCGCCACACCGCATCGTTGCGGTTGCTGAAGTTGCCCGTGAACACCACCGTCTTGCCGCCGATTTGCGCGCGCCACGCGAGGCTCGGCGCACCGCCGTGGTGAACGGGAATGGCGGAGAGGCTCATCCGCGGTGAACCGAATCCGGCCCAACGGCGGGTGCCCACCGCGGCGATGTCTTCCACGTCAACGCGATAGGCGGCGCCGCGCGAGGCGAGATGGCCGGCGAACTCCGCATAGGCGCCATCCTGCCCCAGCAGGCGCTGGACGAGTTCGCTGGTGGCGGGATAGCTGTCGCGGCCAGCCGGGCCGAGCACCGGCAAGCGGCGATCGCGTTCCTCGGAACCGGCGATGAAGGCCGGCAAATCCGCGGTGCGGGTGGCACCGGCATTGGTGAACACGATGGCGTCGAGATCAGCGAAGTTCGCCTTGGCTTCGCCGAAGCGCACCGCGCTGCCCGGCGCCGGGTCTACCAACAGGCGCGCGCTGTTGTCCAGCCAAACGAGGTAACTCGCCGCGCCGCGCCCGTTCAGCGTGCCATCGCCAGAGCCGAGCACTTGAATCCAAACGCCTTCGTGGCCGCAGAGCGGTTCATAGCCCGGCTGGGCAGCAGTGGTGGCGCTGACGAGGCATGCGCAAAGAAGCCAGACGGCCCCAGACCCCGCTCGCCGCGGCGCCATATTGGGGGCCGAACGCCGGCGCGGGCATGGCCGCTTTCCGACAACCGGGAACCGGCATCGGCCAACCGCTTGGGCGAATCCAAGCCAACACGCCATCGCCCGCCATCCGCTCGCTTGCGTCACCCTTGCGTCCAAGCCTTCCACCCTCATCGCTCCACGCGCCGACTGCAATTTTCCTGCGCGGCGCTGGCCGCGGCTTCCCGCACCGCTGCGTCCAGTGCCGCCAACGCCGCCGCCGGCGTCGCTTCGTCTGGCATCCGCCAGTCTCCCCGCGGAGAGAGGCTCACCGTGCCCACCTTCGGGCCCGGCGGCAAGGCCGAGCGCTTGAATTGCGCGGCATAGAAACGCGTGAGGAAGACGCGCAGCCAACGCGCCAGTTCCGCCGCCGAATAGTCCGCGCCGAAGGCGAGTTGCGCGAGGGCCAAGGTCTTCCGGGCGCCGGCGCCCGTGCGCAGCAGGTGGTAGAGGAAGAAGTCGTGCAGCTCGTAGGGGCCCAAGATCGCCTCGGTGCGTTGGCCGATGGCGCCGTCTTCCGCCGGCAGGAGTTCCGGCGTGATGGGCGTGTCCAACACCCTCGTCAACACTGCGGCCAGCCCTTCATCGGCGCGATGGCGGCCATACCAGCGCACCAAATACGCCACCAGCGTTTTCGGCACGCCGCCGTTCACATTGTAGTGCGCCATGTGATCCGCGTTGTAGGTACACCAGCCCAGCGCCAACTCGGAAAGGTCGCCAGTGCCCACCACCAACCCCTGCGCCGCGTTCGCAACGTCGAACAGCACCTGCGTTCGCTCCCGGGCTTGGGCATTCTCGAAGGCGACGTCGTGGCGGCCGTCATGGCCGATGTCCTTCAAGTGGCCAGCAACCGCCGCATGGATGGGAATCTCCTGCAGCGGCGCGCCGGCGGCGGCCGCCAGCGTCTTGGCTGAGGCGAGCGTGTGGGCGCTCGTGCCGGGGCCCGGCAGCGTGATGGCGCGCAAGGCAGCGAGCGGCAAGCCGTTGGCCGCCAAGGCGTCCATGCAAACGAGGAACGCGAGGGTGGAGTCCAGCCCGCCGGACAGCCCGACCACGAGGGTGCGAATGTCAGCCGACCGCATGCGCCGCGCGAGGCCCGTCGCTTGAATGGCGAGGATTTCACGCGCCCGCGCCCCCAACTCCTGTTCATCTTGGGGCACGAATGGATGCTTCGCATAGCGGCGCTTCGTCTTCGGCAACGGGCGTGGCTCGGTGCCGCCGGTTGCCAGCGCGTACCCCGCGGGGCGTCGGCTCTGTGCGAACGTGGCATTGCGCACGCGATCGTGGCGCAGCTTCTGACAGTCGAAATCCACTTCGAGGCAGGCGCCTTCCAGCTGGAAGCGGGGTGATTCGTCCAACAGTTGCCCGTTTTCCGCGGCGATGAGGTGGCCGCCAAACACTATGTCCTTCACGGATTCAGTCGGCCCGCTGCCGGCATACAAATAGCCGCAGATGAGGCGGGCGCTCTGCATGCACACGAGGTTGCGCCGATAGTCCGCCTTGCCGACCAGTTCGTTGCTTGCCGAAAGATTGACGATCAGTTCAGCGCCGGCGAGCGCATGGCCGGCGCTCGGTGGCTCTGGCGCCCACAGGTCTTCACAAATCTCGACACCCACGCGGGCGCCGCCAAAGTCGAAGAGCTGATCCCGGCGCATCTCGAAGGCTGCGCCGCCACAGCGCTCGGCAGCGCGGATGTCTGCGCCGGACACGAACCAGCGCCGCTCGTAGAACTCCTCGTGGTTCGGGTTGGCGCTCTTCGGCACGGCGCCGAGGATGCGGCCTCCTTGGCACGCGAAAGCGGCGTTGACGAGGCGGCCGTCCGCGAGCCGCCACGGGGCGCCCACGAACAACGCGGCATCGCCGGTGGCGCCAGCCAGCGTGGCCACGGCGTCGCGGGCATCATCGAGCAACTGATCCGTGGTGAAGAGGTCTTCACAGGTGTAGCCAGTGACGGCGAGTTCCGGCGTGACGACGAACGTAGCGCCGGCCCCGGCCGCCGCCCCGTAAGCCGCCAGAATGGCCGCGGCATTGGCCGCCGGATTGCCGACTTCCACGGGCGGTGCCACCGCCGCCGCGCGCACGAAGCCGTGGCGAGCGTAGTCCATCGGCCCATTGTAGCCGCCGCCCGCGGCCCCTGGCCGGCAGCCCCTCGCCGGGTGCCACCGCCCACCGCAAGCGGTGGAGTCGGGCCGGGTCGGCTAACCGCTGCCAGCGCAGATGTTTCGATTCGGCGCTGAATTGGTGGCCGATGCAACCGAGGACTTCTCGTACTCGCTGCTCTCTCTGCATCCGATCAACAAGAAGAATGGCCCCGGCACGGACGCGGAGCAAGCGGGGCTGCAACACGTCGCGGACAGCCCGGGCGAGAACTACTACGGCGAGGAGCACCTCGGCGGCCAACGCTACTTCGTTGCCATCTATCCGGATTACGCGGTGGCGGAAGCGTGCGTCAACTGCCACAACAACCATAAAGATTCGCCACGCACCGATGCCAAGGTGGGCGAGGTGATGGGCGGGGTGGTGATTCGCTTTCCAATCGAGTAGCCGCGGCGGTCACGGGCGTTGGCCGCGCAACGGTGCAGCGGCCTAGCTTTCTTCATGGGGCAGCTCCCGCGCCGCTCGTGAACGCCATCAGCGTCGGCGAACTGTGCCGCGGCAGCGTGAGAATCCCGCCTGCCCGACGTACAATGGCGAGTTTGGGGACGCTGATTGGGGAGTGAGGGAACAGCATGAACTTCGAGTTCTCCGCGGAGCAAAACCTGCTGCGCGAGCAGGCCAGCGGATTCTTGGCCGACAACTGCCCGCCGAGCGCCGTGCGCACCATCCTCGAAGGCGACGCGCCTTACGACGCGAGCTTGTGGCGGCAGATTGCGGAGCTTGGCTGGACGGCCACCACCATTCCAGAGAAGCATGGCGGAATCGGGCTCTCGTACCTTGAGCTCTGCGTCATCGCGGAGGAACTCGGCCGCGCCATCGCGCCAGTGCCGTTCTCGTCATCCGTTTACCTCGCCACCGAAGCGCTGCTGCTGGCCGGCACCGAGGCGCAGCAGGAAGCGTGGCTGCCGAAGCTCGCCACCGGCGCAGCCATCGGCACGTTCGCGTTGGGCGAAAAGCCCGGCCAAGCATCGCCCCGCTCCCTCGAAACGACGTGCTCCGCCGGCAAGCTCACCGGCGCCAAGGTGCCGGTGGCGGATGGCGACGTGGCGGACTTTGCCATCGTCGTCACGCGCAGCGACGCAGGCGATGGCGCCAGCTTGCACCTCGTGCCCTTGAATGGCGGCGGCGTCTCGCGCTCGCCCGTGCAGATGCTGGATCCTTCCCGCTCCCACGCCAAGCTCAGCTTCGACGGCGCCGCCGCCGAGCCGCTGGGCGCGGACGGCGCCGGTTGGGGCTTGGCGCGCCAGCTCCTGAATCGGGCCGCGGTGTTGTTTGCTTGGGAACAGGTCGGTGGCGCCAACGCCGCCTTGGAACAAGCGAAGGAATACGCCATGGGCCGCTACGCCTTCGGGCGCCCCATCGCCGGGCATCAGGCCATCAAGCACAAGCTGGCCAACATCTATGTGAAGAACACGTTGGCGCGTTCCAATTGCTACTACGGCGCTTGGGCGCTTTCCACCGAAGCCGCGGAACTGCCGCTGGCCGCGGCCACGGCGCGGGTGAGTGCCATCGACGCCTACTACTTCGCGTCCAAAGAGAACATCCAAACCCACGGCGGCATGGGCTTCACTTGGGAGTTCGACTGCCAATTCCACTATCGCAGAGCCAAGCTGCTGTCTGTGAACATCGGCAGCGAAGGCGTGTGGCAAGACCGGCTGATTGCCGCCATCGAACAGAACGAAGCGGCCTGAGCGCCGGCCATCGAGAGGAAAAGCATCATGGATTTCAACGATTCCCCCGCCGAAGCCGCCTTCCGCGAAGAAGCCCGCACTTGGCTCGCCGCGAACGTGCCGAGCGCGGCCGACCTCACGGGCTTGGATCCAATGGCCCGGGCGAAGCTCTGGCAAAAACGCAAGTTCGACGCCGGCTGGGCCTGCATCCGCTGGCCCAAGGAGTACGGCGGCCGCGGCGCCACGCCGATGGAGCAAGTCATCCTGACGCAAGAGGAAGGCAAGTCCGGCGCGCCAGACACCGGCTTCTTCATGATCGGCCAAGGGATGGCGGCGCCGACGATGATGGCTTGGGCGAACGAGGAGCAAAAGCGGCATTACGTGCCCCGCTTGGCTTCCGGGGAAGACATCTGGTGCCAACTGTTCAGCGAACCGGCTGGCGGCTCAGACCTCGCTGCGCTGCGCACCAGCGCCGTCAAAGACGGCGACGAGTGGGTAATCAACGGCCAGAAAATCTGGACTTCCGGCGCCCACTACAGCGACTACGCCATCCTCGTGCTGCGCACAGACCCGAACGTGGCGAAGCACAAGGGGCTCACTTACTTCTTTGTGGACATGAAGTCTCCCGGCATTGAAGTGAAGCCGATCAAGCAAATCTCTGGGGACTCGAACTTCAACGAGGTGTACTTCACGGACGTGCGCGTTTCGGATGCGCAGCGCCTCGGCGCCGTGGGACAGGGCTGGCAAGTGGCCATCACCACCTTGATGAACGAGCGCGCGGCCATTGGCGGCGGTGGCGGCGGCGTGGGCTTCCGCCAAGTTTACGAGCTGGCCAAGCGCGTGGATCTGGACGACCGGCCGGCCATTGAGGACAAGCGCGTGCGGGGACAGCTCGCAACGTGGTATGCCCAAGAATCGGGGCTGCGCTACACTGGCTATCGCTCCATGTCGGCGTTGTCCCGGGGGCAAACGCCGGGGCCCGAGAACTCCATCGGCAAATACGTTGGCGCCTCCAAGACGCAAGACATGGCTTCCTTCGCCATGGACTTGCTCGAAGGCTCCGGCGCCGTGGTGGACCCAGAGTTCGTGGAAAGCGCTGGCATCTTCCAAGGCGCGTTCATGGCGGCGCCCGGCGGACGCATCGCCGGCGGCACGGACGAAATCATGCTGAACATCCTCGCGGAACGTGTGCTCGGCATGCCGCAGGACGTGCGGGTGGACAAGGGCGTGCCGTTCAATCAGGTGCCAACCGGCACCGGTTGACTAGGCGGCTGCGGGGGCGCCCGCAGCTAGATGGGCCAGACACGGCAACGGGGCTAGGCATAGCGCCGCGGCGCGGTGTAACGCCGTGCTTGGATGTGGTGCCTTGCTTGGCCGCCGGGCTGCCCATGTGTGCATCCGCGGCCGTCGCTCCCCGCTTCGGCTTGACATAACGCTCCTCAATATCGGTAGGTCAGCGGTGCCTTTTTGCGGCCGCGCAAACGCCGCGCTCAACGCCGCCTGCCCACCCATGTGGATGTCTGGTACCGCCCCAGCGCAGTTGCAATGGCGCCGCTAAGCCCCCATTTATCAACCAAGGCAGGAACCGACGCCGGGCCGCCCGGCGGGAGAGGTTGATAGTGCGACAAGACCAGTTGACGAACCGCTTGCAGACCGCCCTCGCCGAGGCGCAGAGCCTCGCCGTGGGGCGCGACCATCAGTTCATGGAACCCATCCATGTGCTGGCCGCGTTGCTCGAACAAGGCGATGGTGGCGCGCGGGCGATCCTCACCAGCGCCGGCGTGGACGTGCCGGGTGCGCGCGCAGCCCTTAACGCAGCGTTGGATCGGCTGCCGCAAGTGTCCGGCGCCGACGCCGGCGATGTGCAGGTGGGCAAGGAACTGGCGCGCACCCTCAATGTCGCCGACAAGCTGGCGCAGCAGCGTGGCGACCAGTACATCTCCAGCGAATTGTTCATCCTCGCCGTGCTGGAGGTTGGCGGCGCCGCGGCGCAGGCGCTGCGCGACCACGGCGGCGACGCTCAAGCCATCGCCGCCGCCATCGACCAAGCGCGTGGCGGCGAAAGCGTCTCAGACCCCGGCGCGGAAGAACAACGCCAAGCTCTCGACAAGTACGCCATCGACCTCACCGCCCGCGCCGCGGAAGGCAAGCTCGACCCAGTGATCGGGCGCGACGATGAGATCCGCCGCACCGTGCAAGTGCTGCAACGGCGCACAAAGAACAACCCGGTGCTCATCGGCGAGCCAGGCGTGGGCAAGACAGCCATCGTCGAGGGTTTGGCGCAGCGCATCGTCAACGGCGAAGTGCCAGAAGGCTTGAAGGACAAGCGCCTGCTCGCCCTCGACCTCGGCGCCCTCATCGCCGGGGCGAAGTACCGCGGGGACTTCGAGGAGCGCATGAAGGCCGTGCTGACGGAACTCGGCAAGCAGGAAGGCCGCATCATCCTGTTCATCGATGAGCTGCACACCTTGGTGGGCGCCGGCAAGGCGGAAGGTGCCATGGACGCCGGCAACATGCTGAAGCCCGCTCTCGCGCGGGGAGAGTTGCACTGCGTTGGCGCCACCACGTTGGACGAGTACCGCAAGCACATCGAAAAGGACGCGGCCCTTGAACGGCGCTTTCAGAAGGTGTTGGTGGAAGAGCCTTCTGTGGAGGCCACCATCGCCATCCTGCGCGGCTTGAAGGAGCGCTACGAAGTGCATCACGGGGTGGACATCACCGACCCCGCCATCGTCGCCGCGGCCACCCTTTCGCACCGCTACATCTCGGATCGTCAGTTGCCCGACAAGGCCATCGACTTGGTGGATGAATCCGCCAGCCGCATCCGCATGGAGATCGACTCCAAGCCAGAGCCGATGGATCGGCTTGAACGTCGCCTAGTGCAACTCAAGATCGAGCAGGAAGCGCTGAAGAAAGAGACGGACGCCGCCTCCAAAGAGCGCCTCGCTCGGCTGAATGCAGATGTCGAGGCGCTGGAGAAGGAGTATGCCGACCTAGAGGAAGTGTGGAACGGCGAAAAGGCCGCCGTGCAGGGCGCAAAACAAGTGAAGGAAGCGCTGCAGCAGGCGCAGCAGGAGTTCGACGCAGCGCGCCGCAAGGGAGACTTGCAGCGCATGTCTGAACTGCAGTATGGAGTGATTCCAGAATTGGAGAAGCGCCTCGCACAGGCGGCGAACCCGGCAGAGCGCGAGTTCAAGCTGTTGCGCAGCAACGTCACGGAGGACGAGATCGCGGAAGTGGTGTCCGCCTGGACGGGCATTCCGGTGGCGAAGATGCTGCAAGGGGAGCGCGAGAAGCTGCTGCAGATGGAGACCGGCCTGCATCGGCGCGTGGTGGGACAAGACGAGGCGGTTTCAGTGATCTCAGACGCCATCCGCCGCGCCCGAGCCGGCCTTGCAGACCCGAACCGGCCCAACGGCTCATTCCTGTTCCTTGGCCCCACCGGCGTCGGCAAAACCGAGCTCACCAAGGCGCTCGCCGAATTCCTGTTCGACTCCGAGGAAGCGATGGTGCGGCTCGATATGTCTGAGTTCATGGAGAAGCACTCCGTGGCGCGCCTCATCGGCGCCCCGCCGGGCTATGTGGGCTACGAGGAAGGCGGCTACCTCACCGAGAAGGTGCGCCGCCGGCCATACTCCGTGCTGCTGCTCGATGAAATCGAGAAAGCGCACCCAGATGTGTTCAACGTGCTGCTGCAGGTGCTTGAGGATGGCCGCCTGACCGACGGCCATGGCCGCACGGTGGATTTCCGCAACGCCGTGATCGTGATGACCTCGAACCTCGGCTCAACCATCATTCAGGACTTGGCCGGAGAAGAGCACTACGCGGCGATGAAGGCGCGGGTGATGGAAAACGTCACCCAACACTTCCGCCCGGAGTTCATCAATCGCATCGACGAGGTGGTGGTGTTTCGGCCCTTGGACCGCTCCCAAATCCGGGCGATCACCGAAATCCAAGTGCGTTATCTGCGCAACCGGCTTGCCGCCCAAGACATTGGCTTGGACGTGTCCGGCACTGCGCTGGACAAACTCGGCGAAGCTGGTTTCGACCCGGTGTACGGCGCCCGCCCGTTGAAGCGCGCCATCCAGCAACAAGTGGAAAACCCACTGTCCAAGGCGCTGCTCGCAGGCGAATTCGGCATCCACGACACGATTGCCGTGGAGGTGGCGGACGGCGAGTTGAGCTTCAAGAAAGCAGGGGCAGACTCGTGCGCGGCGGCCTGAGAACGGGCGGGCCGCGGTGGAGCACGGCCACGGTGCAAGGGGTGGCTAGCCGCCGGTGCCCCGTTCGCCACGCTCCGCGCAACTGATGCACAGCGTGACGGACGGCAGGGCGTTCAGCCGCGCCTCGCCGATTTCCTCGCCGCAGCTCGCGCAGAACTCGTAATCCCCGGCTTCGATGCGCCGGATGGCAAGGTCGATGGAGCGCAGTTCCGCGTTCAGTTCGCCGTCGATGGCGATGAGGACACCTTGGTTCTCAAGCTCCACGGCCTGTTCGGCGAAGTCCGCCGAGAGCGGCTCCGAACGATGCTGGGTGTGGCTCGCCACCCGCTCCATGCGCTCGCGCAGTTCGGTGCGGCGCGTCTCAAGAGCGTGCCGCCGTTGCTGAATGTCCATGTTGTCAACACTAAATCACAAACGGCGCCGTGGCAATTGCCTGTTGATGGGCGCGCGCCTGCCGCTGTGCCCCTTCGCGCTCATTGGCGCCCCCTCGGCATGGCGTCCCGCACCGCATCGGAGAATCCGGACGCCACCCACTCGCACTGCGCCGTGTTCCAGTGCGAGAAGAACAGGCGCACGGCGGGGTCTTCGTGCAGCGCGAGGCGTTCGGGAAAGAGATTCCAGTCCGTGAGGCATGGGGAGGGCGGGCGCTTGTAGCGATTCGTCTGCGGCAGGGAACTCGGCAGCCAGCCGCCGCGTGCGTAGTACTGATGCCAAGTGCGCCGCTGCCGCTTGCCGTCGCCGTCGAACCGGCAGTGCCAAGTGGCGGTGTCGTAGAGGATGCAGGTGCCGGCGGGGCCGAAAATGGGCGTCTCCCAGTAGCCCTCGCCGAGGGTTTCGTATGCCTCCCGCAACGTGGCGAAGCGATTGCTCCTCGGCACCACCGCGAAGGCCGGTGCGCCGGGTTCCACATCCGTGAGGTAATGAATGGCGCAGAGCCAGTCCACTGGCATGTACGGCTGCCGCGTGAAGCGATCGGGCAACACCGCATCGTGATGGAAGTTCTGCCGGCCGCGCCCGGCATTCGGCGGCGCTTCGCGGAAGTTGAACTCGCTGAAGCGCACCTTGTCCACCCCGCCGAGCAATCGACAGACCGCCGGATAAGCGCCGGGGTGCTGCGTGTATGCATCCAGTTCGGGGTAATCGAGCAGTGGCTGAGAGAACATCAGCCCTTGGGAGCGGTGATAGACCCTGCGCTTGCCGCCAAGCCCCCATGCCTCCGGGCGCTCTCTTTGCGTGCGCTCGAAGAACTCGTTCAGGTGTTCAAGCTCTTCGTGCGAGAGGCAGTTGCCGATGACGGCAAACCCGTTCTCGGCGAAGAACTCATGGATGCGCTCCACGTCCGCGCCCGCGAACTGCGGCGGGTTCTGCCGCGCCACGCGACCAAACCCTTGATCCGCCAGCGCTGCGTCGCCCGTGCGGTTTTCCTGCTGTTCGATTTGGATCTGCGTCTTCACTGGACGGGCCGCCCCCAAGAGCGGTGGATGCCGCTAAAGGTCTGCCTTCAGCGCGGAGTTGGAAGCGATGCCGCCGCCGTTGCGCTGGTACTGCTCGCGCCGCTCCTTGCTGAACTTGTCGATTTCGTCTTTCGGCACCCCAAACGCGATGCCGCGTTCCACGCCGGGTCGGGCGCGAACCCGATGCACCCAATCCACCACCCGGGGCTTGGTGGTGATGTCCACCTTGGACCACTTGTAGGAGCGAATCCAACACCATGTGGCGATGTCGGCCACGGTGAACGCATCGCCGGCAAGAAAGGCGTGCTTGCCCAACTGATGGTCCAGCACGGACACCAGCCGCAGCGCCTCCTTGCCGAAGCGCTCCAGCGGGTGCGCCTTCTGCTCGTCCGTCGCGTCGTTGATGTAGCGCGTGTAGGAGAGCTTGTTGCCAAACACGGGGCCAACATTTGCGGCCTGCCAGTAAAGCCAGGGAAGGACGTCCCAGCGCTGCTCGCCAGCGGGAAGCAGGCTCGACGGGAACATCTCGCCGAGATATTGCAGGATGGCGCAGCTTTCGATGATGGCGCGCCCGTCATGCACGATGGCCGGAATCTTCTGATTCGGGTTGATGGCCATGAACGCCTCGGAGAACTGCTCGCCCCCCAAGCTCACCGCGTGAGTGCGCACATCCGGCAGCGCCACGCCCGCCTCCCGCAGCTCCTCAATCATCACGGTGACTTTCCAGCCGTTCGGCGTGGCAGCGGTGTAAACGTCTAGGCTCATCGCGCTCTCCCCTCCCCAAGGGCCTTTCGGATGATACCGCGCTGGTGGAGGGGGAGGGGTTGGCCGGGCTGGGCGCCGCGGGTTAGCGGCGCGCTGACGGGGCTCCCGCTGTCGGCGGAGCTCCGCGTTTCCAGTCTTGCAACGCCTTCAACAGCGCATCCAGTGCGACGCCCCTACAAGCGGCGCTCCGCCCGCAATGTGCCACCATATCGCCATCGGATTGGGAGGTGGCAACGAGAGTGGCCAACGTCACTGTGCGCAACATCGACGATAGCGTCATCGACGCCCTCAAGGCTCAAGCGAAGGCAAACCACCGGTCACTGGAGGACGAGATCAGGCACGTGTTGGCTCAGCAGGTGCTCCGCCACACCCGCCTCGACGGGTTCCGCGAACGGACGGCGCGCCTCGCCTCGCGCACCGCCGATGTTCTACAAACCGACAGCGCCATCCTTCTCCGCGACGACCGTGACCGGTGAAGTTGGTCATTGACGAAACTGTCGGTGCTATCGCTCTGCATCGCTTTGCGCCGCGTAGATGGTTAGCCGGAGTTCGGCATGGTCGAACAATTCGATCTTCGGCTCTTTGCCGGAGATCTCAAGGCTGTTGTCGAAGATGATCGGCATGCCTTCGCCACGACGTTCCATCATGTGTTGCCGCGGCGTCGCCAACCAAGGTTCGTCCCGGATGGGACATCTCGCCAACACGCTGCAGACGGCTTCGTTGCGCACGGATTGCCGGTAGCGCAGCCTCTCGACGGTGAGCGAGTTGTGGAGGTCTCCTGGCGAATAGAGCTCCAATCTGTTCTCGAACAACCGCAGCCGCACTTTGGAGCCGCGGACGGAGTAGTCCCGATGCGCAACCGCGTTGACGAGGGCCTCGAAGACGGCCGTCATGTCGTACTGCGGTCGGTCCGTGCGCCCCATGTGCTTGAATGCGGCGGTTCTCATGTTCCTGGCCACAAAGCGACAGGCGTCCGCAACTTGGTGATCCAGTGGGCCGGTGGCATCTAGCGCGTCGAGTTGATAGGCAACGCTCGCGGACCCTGCGCGGATGTCGTTGCCTCGATACGCCACAGCCTGCACATAGGCGTTGGGCAACCACCGGCGCGGATCGTCGCTGGCCATGAGCACCCCAGCGACTGTTGGTTTGGCGATCCCTTCTGCGTCGAGTTCGGCCATCCCTAACTTGGCGAGAAATGTCGCGCCATCTTCGTCGGATCGCGCCGTCATGAAGCGCGACCACAACGACGGATTCAAGTCTTCCAATCCCGCTCCCGGTACGGGTTGTTCGTCGAAGGGCACAACGTGCTGCTGGCCTCGCTCGCCGAACAGGCGCGCCAAGAGCGCCGGAGAAATAGGCCGCTTGGAGTCCGCCACGCGATGCAAGTAGCCGCCCGGGCTCCGATGCACGAATAGGCTACGCAGCACGTCAACTTTGACCACTGCGACTTCTTCGCCAGTGCCGGCTGGCAACAGAAGACGATCCACGACCACATGCTCCAAGGGAGGTTCGATCGAATCCATGCATGCGTTGCGCACGAACTCGACCACGGCGTCGAGACGTTCCAGCGGCACGCCGACGACTTCGCGGGTTCTGTCTGCAACGCCCAGAACGAACACGCCGCCGCGGCTGTTCGCAAGTGCGGCCAATCCATCGGCGAGAGAGTCGCGATGAGGCCCTTCGATCCTGTTGCCCTTGAACCTCACTTCCTTGAACTCAAGGAAGGAGCTCTCGCCTAGGCGAATCTTCTCCAATAGCTCCGCCTTGGCGTCAAACATCGCTTGGTGCCTCACCAAGCCCAAGCCGGCGGTTGCGGTGCCAGAACGCCTCGCGGCCGCCTTCCGTAATCCGGCAATTTTCCTCGCGGATTTCCTCGCGGATTCTCGGATCGACTTCAGGTTGATGGAGCACCAAGGGTCCTTTGCAGCGTTGTCGCGAGAGCGTGTTCATGTCGTCGCCTTCTCCATCTCGCCCGAAATGGCCTCGACAAGCCGGCGGGCGTGCGAGGACGCGCTGATGACCTTGGCAGCGTCGATCCGTCCTAGCAGGGCAAAAGAGTCTCGGCTCTTGGCATACCGGCCCTTGCGGGACTGCCTAGTGGAGGCTCCGAGTGCCTTGTCGAGATCGGCCTTTGCAACTTGCTCAACATTCCGTTGCGGCGCCGGCAGTGCGTTCGCTCTGAAGCCGTTGCCGAAGTAGCGGGCAAGGCAGTCCCGGTCGGCTAGGAACCAAGACTCCATGACCTGCACCATCAGGTGAGCGTTTAGGTCTTTGGCACCGTCCGGCTGCTCCCATCCGTCGCGTTGCTTCAGATGCACCCAAGGCGTGGCATCTACTGGCCCCTCGCCGTCTACCAGCAAGACCACAAAGTCGTCTGCCTGCTGGGCAATAGCCGTGCAAAATCTCTCGTAGGCTTGGCCCCTGCTGCCGCAGGCGACAACGGCCGGCATGCGGTCGGCGAGGCCGGCGTTGCGAAAGAACGCACTGAAGCCTTGGCGACACGCATGCCGTAGCGTTCGGCCGTTTCCGCCGCCTTCAACGTATACCTTGGCTTTCAATGGCGGTTCCCTCCGATTTCGCCGGAAGACCACAATTCGCCAAGACGGTACTTGTCCAGCCAGTGTTTCAGATCTGGAGTGCTGAGGCGCCTAAGTTGCGTCTGGCCCTTCTCCTTTTCGCAAACCACTACGCACTCTGGATGGTCCGTCAAAGCATCGACCAGAACCTCTGAATGCGTCGTGACGACAAGCTGGCACCGTTCTGACGCTTCCAACAGGAGTTCGACCAAGCCAGGGAGAATGTCGGGATGAAGGCCAATCTCTGGCTCTTCGATGCATACCAACGGGGGCGGGTCCGGATCGCAGAGGATGGCCAGCAGCGACAGGTAGCGAATCGTGCCGTCGGAGAGTCGGGTCGCCGGCACTGTCACCCGCCCGCCCTGCTCTTGGACGAAAACCTGAACCGTGTTGAATTCGATGTTCACATGGAAATCGGAGACGTCTTGATAGAGGCCGCGCAATGCTTCGACCAACCGCTCACGGACCTTGTAGTCTCTGGATAGGCGATTCAGAACCAAACCCAGATTGGCATTGTCTTCGTTGAGGTTGGTGTTCGGCAGGTCCGTCTTCTGGAGCGAGCGGACGACGTTGTTGCGGCCAAAAGTCCACTCTCGATAGAGCCTGATTCGCTCCAAGTGCTGCGCGAGGCCGGTGAGTTCGGGATGGTGCTCCGCATCCCTCACTTGCGCGAGAACAGATTTGGTGTTCTCTAGCCTATATGTGGCTTCCGCAACTGCACCATGCTGGTCTACATACCGGCTAGAGACCTTGCTCCTAAGAAGCACCTCAAGCTCTTGGCTGCCCGTCCTAATGTAAGGTATGGACTCTTCGGAGGATCGCGTTGGCTTGAGTGGTTCCAACCGCTCGTCGATCACTGCGAAGCCCTGATAACGTTCGGCAAACTCCATGCCGTAGCGCAGCGCCTCCTGGCCGGCTGGATGTACGACGGCCTCCAAGCGGGCGGAGTCTGCCTTCGGATCGCCTTGCCAAATCCAGTCCGCAACGCCACGCCCCGTGCGGATCGGGGTGGCCAAATCCGTTGGCGCCGCCTGCAACAGGCCAATCGCCTCAATGAAGTTCGATTTGCCAGACCCGTTGGCACCGACCAAAACGTTGAGCGGCCGGAGCTCGAACTCTTCCGCCTGCGGCCCGAAGGAAAGCAGGTTTTTCAGTCGGATGCGCTCAAGCAACATGTCTCGTTCCTGCGCTCTACTGCTCCACACTCCCCCTCACTGCACCCACCCCCCAGAAAACGGGATTGCTTGCCCCACAAAAAAGTTGCTTTCTTCGCTGGCGAGGAACAGGGCGAACAGGGCGTCTTCGCGGGCGGTGCCTAAGCGGCCGGCGGGTACTTGGCGTTTCAGGGAGGCTTGGAAGGCGGGGCGCTCCCGCAGGGCTGGCGGGAAGTAGTCTTCGTTTTCCACGTAGTTCTGGGCGATCAGGTTGATCTGGACGTTGCGTGGTGCCACTTCCACGCCCACGGCCTGCACATAGCCGAGTTGCGCGGCCCGTGCCGCGCTGTAGGCGGCGAGGGTGCGCATCCCTTTGAGGGCCGACGCGCTGCCGTACACCACGATCTTGCCGCGTTCGCGTTCCAGCATCTGTGGCAGCGCGGCCCGCGTGAGCCGATGCAAGGGGTGTACCATCATCTCGAATGCCTTGCCCCAGTCCGCATCGCCGAGTTGGGTTGTTTCGGTGCCGGCGAAAGTGGGTGAGGCGAGGTTGGCGACCAGCACGTCGATCTGGCCAGCGTCTGCCACCGCTGCCTCGCAAGCGCCGGGGGCCGTGAGGGCCCGGGCATCGGCGATCACTTCCGCGCCTTCTTCGGCAAACACGTCCGCAGTGATTGGCCCCATGAAGTCCTGCGCCTGTGTGATGAGCACCCGTTTGCCGGCCAATCGCTTCATGGCGTGTCTCCTCCTGCTGATCTGCTGAGTTGTGCTGCGCTTCCCATTCCCGCGTCAGGCGTCAGCGTGATGCCGAGCTGCCGCTGATCCTCATGAGCAGCCTAGGCACCGTCCGCGACGTTCACCCGTGCGCCCAACCAACGCCAATCGCTATGGAATGGCGATGAAGATGCGCCGTTCGCCACGCTGCACCCACAAGGCAAGCGTGCGCGGCAACTCCTCCACCAAGTCCACAAGCTCCTGCACGTTGGCGACGCGCCGCCGGTTCACGCCCAAGATGATGTCGCCGGGGCGCAAGCCCTCGCGGGCCGCGCGGCTGCCGGCGTCAACCCGCGCCACTTCCACGCCGCGCACTTCGCCGAAGAGCGGATGATCCGGCGAGATGTCCCGCAACGCGACGCCTTCAAGGCGTTCGCTGGTCGCCCCGCCATCCGCCAACGTCACGCCGCGCTCGCCGATGACAACCTTGCGCTTCAGCCGTTCGCCATCGCGGATAAGTTCGATTTCCACCTCTTCGCCGACGCGGCCCAAGCCCACGCGGTTGCGCAGATCGTTCGCGCCCTCGATGGCCTCGCCATCGACGCTCACGATCACATCGTAGGGGCGGATGTCTGCCTTTTCAGCGTGCGAGCCTTCCATCACCTCGGAAACCAGCGCACCTTGGGCTTGGTCTAGATCAAGGCCTTCCGCCAAGTCTGGCGTGAGGTCGCGGATGATGACGCCAAGCTGCCCGCGCCGCACTTCGCCATGTTCGAGCAGTTGTTCCACCACCGCGGTGACCATGCGCGTTGGCACCGCGAAGCCGATGCCGACGCTGCCGCCGGATGAGGAAATGATGGCCGTGTTGATGCCAACGAGACGCCCGTCAAGATCGATGAGGGCGCCGCCGGAGTTGCCGCGGTTGATGGAGGCATCTGTCTGAATGAAGTCTTGGTAGCTGTCTTGGTAGCCGGCATCAAAGTTGAAGCCGGTGCGGCCCAAGGCGCTCACAATGCCGAGCGTCACCGTGTGCCGCAGGCCAAACGGGTTGCCGATGGCGACCACGAAGTCCCCCACCTCCAACATTTCGGAATCGCTGGGGCCCAATTCGGTGAGGTCGTCCGCATCGATGCGCAGAAGCGCCACGTCGGTGCCGGCGTCGCTGCCCACAAGGGTCGCCTCAAAGTCGCGGCGATCGAGCAAGGTGACGACGATGGTTTCCGCGTCCTTCACCACATGGTGGTTGGTCACCACCAAGCCTTCGTCGGCATCGATGATGACGCCGGAACCAACGCTTTGCACCGGCACGCTGCGCTGTTGCGGCGCATTGAAGAAGCGACGAAAGAAGGGGTCTTCAAGCAATGGGTTGCGCTGCACGCGCCGCCCGCGCACGGAGATGTTCACCACGGCCGGCGTCGCTTCCTTCAACACCGGCGCCGCGGAGAACTTGTCCGCGTGGGCGCCGGCGCCGATTGCGGCCAACGAAAACAGCGCAATGGCGCGCAACAGACGGAACATGGCTTCCTTCTCCTTCATTGAAGTGCATGGGGTAGAGGCGGCAATTATGCCCCTTCCCGGCTTGGCATCCCGTCGACCGAGGCCACACGGCCGCCCGCGCTCGGGTGGCCCCGGCCCCGCGGCGCGGGACGCTGCCGACTCACCCCAGCGCGTGGGGCGATGGAGCGCCCACCGAGTGCCTGCCGGACATCGGCATCCCAAGTTCCCCCTCCGGGGGATTCAGTGCTCATGCAACAGCACCCGGTCATAGATGGCGGTGACATGGGCGAAGTTGATGATGAGCGAGTGCGAGATCGGCTGGTGCGCATCGCGCGTGTCGTGCAGGTGGTATTTGAAGCGCTTCTGCGGCTCGCCCTGCAGGAACGCATCGTAATCCTTCGACAACTCCCGCACGTCGGAGAGCATCTCCTTGCTCCATGTGGCGCGGAACGGCCCAAGCAGCGCGCCGCCCTGCAGGGCGACGGTGATCTCGTGGTTGGTGAGGCCCTCGGACATTGTGGTGCTCCGCGTTGCGACGACGCCTACCTTATTGACGCAAGCGCCGCCTTTCCAGTTTCAATCGCGCCAAGCGCCGCGTGACGCGACGGCGCCGCTGCCGGGTAAACTGTGCCGCATCGCGTTGGCAAGGCAAGGAGAACGAACGATGGCGATAACCGGATTCGATCACATGGTGGTGCGCGTGGCAGATTTCGATGCCGGTGTGGCAACTTACCGCGACGCCTTGGGATTGGACTTGGACCGAACGGACGAGAACGCCGCCCTCGGCATCAAGCAGGCGTTTTTCAACCTGCCGGATGGCGGCTTCATCGAGGTGGTGGCGCCCACCGATGCGAACGGCGCGGTGGGCAAGGCGCTGGAGGGGCGCGGCGAAGGCATGCACACCATGTCCCTTGCCGTGGACGACATGGCCGCCACCGTTGCGGAACTGAAGGAGACTGGCGCGCGGCTCATCGGCGAGGGCGGGCCGCAGGTGTTCGTGCATCCGAAGTCCACCCACGGCATTTTGCTGCAGCTCACGGAGAAGGCCTGACGCGGATTGCCTTGGCAGCGCGGGCGACGCGTCGCCCGCAAGCTGGATGCGTTAGCGCTGCCTTGGGCGAAGCCAGCCGCGCACCTTAGGCACCGGAGATGATGGCGCCGCCGGCCAGAAGCGGCCAAGCGTCAAGTGCCGATGCCTCAGTCCGCGTGCGCGGCCAACCAGCGCCGGGCGGCAGGCAAACACAAGAGTGCCAGCGCCGCCAGTTGCATGGCGCGGCCGGCGAGGTCTGGCAACGGGGCGCCGGTGATGGCATCGCCCAGCGCACCGGAGTTGCTCGCCCCCCAAAGCCACGCAACGAGCGCCGCGGCAATGGCGAGGCGCACCCAGCCGAACCCGCGGAACGCAGCGTAAGCCAGCGTCGCCCAGAGCATGACGAAGAACACCCGCGCACCGTTGCTCACCACTTGCTCCGGCCAAAGCATCCAGCCAATGGCGAGCACAAGCGCAGCGCAAAGCAACAGCGCCGCGGCCGCGGCCACCGCTGGTGGGCGCGCCGCCGGCATCCCGGGCTCAGCGCTCATTCGGCTGTGCGGATCTCCGAGCCGAGCGCGAAGGCGCCGCCTCGCACCACCCGGGCGCGCAAACCGCCGCGCCACAGCATTGCCTTGACGACAGCGGCGGCCGAGATGCTCTCCGTCTGCAGCCGGCGGCCCAGCGTGGCGCAGGGGTCGCAAGGTTCCATGCCCTCGAGCAACGCCTCGCCAACGGTGAAGCGCTGGCCGATGAGCGGCCGCAACGCAACGCCGCGGGTGACGAGGTTGCGGCGCGTGTCCGCCGGTTCAATGGCTTGGCCAGTTTCGGCGTTGAACGCTTCCACCTCTTCGGCTTCGATGAGCGTGACTTCCGCCGCCGGCACACCGTTGGGGCGGGCCCAGTGATGGTCTCCCTCGATGCCGCGGCCGGCGACGAGTTCGCCCTGCTCCAAGGCCACCGTGGGGCCGCCGCGCTCTGGCGCGATGTGGATGCTGACGATGCTCATTCCACGGCCTCCACAGCCACCACAAAGTCCAGATCGATCTTGCCTTCGCGCAGGGCGATGGCCTCTTTGTAGGCGGGTGAGTTCCAGAAGCCCTTGAAGTCCTGCATCGAACGGAACCGTTCCACCACGAGAAAGCCATCGAACGGCCACTCCCCTTCCATCACTTCGATGGCGGCCGCTTCGCCGCGCCCCAACAACTCGATGCCGGCCGCTTGCGCGCCCGGTCCTGCGGCCTCTCCATAGGCTTCCAACCCCTCCGCGTCGATGACGCGGCCGGAGACGATCACATAGGCTGCCGGCTCGGCATGGTCTTCCGCGTAGGCGACGCCCAAGCAAGCGCCAGCGCCAAGGCCGATGGCGAGGGTGACAAAGGGAATTGCGCGGCGCATGGCGCTGCTCCTATCGCATGGTGGCGGTGAGGCTACGCCGGCGGCCTGGGAAAGGGAAGCGCGGCGCCGCGCTCTTGACCTCGGCGCGTGGCCGCTGGGCGCCGGCGGCCATGCGCGCGAAGCCTCGCCGGGCACCTTTGACGTTCCGTGCAAAGCCAGCCGGGAGTGGCCTGTGCTAACATCGCTGCCCGTTTGTGGGGTCACTCACGCAGTGCCCCAACCCACTGCTTGGAGTGCGCCGCGCCGCCATGACGGAAGGCCAAGACATCCTGCCGTTTCTGCTGTATGCGCTGGTGGTGGCGGCGCTCATCGCGGTCACGCTCACCGCGGCGTGGTTCATCGGCGCCAAGGCGCGCCACGGTGGGGCGCGCACGCTGCCATTTGAGTCTGGCGTGGTGCCGGTTGGCGATGCGGAAGAGATGCGCTTCTCCATCGAGTTCTATCTCATCGCCATGTTCTTCGTCATCTTCGATTTGGAGACCATCTTCATCATCGCTTGGGCGGTGGCGTTCTTTGAGACCGGCTGGCGGGGCTACATCGGCGCCAGCATCTTCATCGCCATCCTGCTCATCGCGCTGGTTTACGAGTACCGCACCGGGGCGTTGGATTGGGGCATGAAGGGGCGTTTTGCCCGTGCGCCCGGCGCCCCGCGCTATGCTCAGGCAGACACCGAAGCGACGGGGGCGTAGGGCGGTGCAGTGGCGGCTCATCAAGACGGAAGCTGACGCGCCCATGGCCGCGGTGGACGCTGCCTACCAAGAAGATGCCGCCAAGGGCTTCCTCACCGCCAAGCTCGAAGATTTGGTGGCATGGGGCCGCGCGAACTCCATCTGGCCGTTCAACTTCGGCCTGTCCTGTTGTTATGTGGAGATGGCCACGGCGCTCACGTCGCGCCACGATGCGGCGCGTTTCGGCGCCGAGGTCATCCGCGCCACGCCCCGCCAAGCGGACCTGATCGTGGTGTCCGGCACGGTGTTCCGCAAGATGGCGCCGGTGCTGCAACACCTCTACGAGCAACTATTGGAGCCGCGCTGGGTGATTTCGATGGGTTCCTGCGCCAACTCCGGCGGCATGTTTGATGTGTACAGCGTGGTGCAGGGCGCGGACAAGTTCCTGCCGGTGGATGTGTACGTGCCTGGCTGCCCACCCCGGCCCGAGGCGTTCATGCAGGGGCTCACCTTGCTGCAGGAATCCATCAAGAACACGCATCGCCCGCTCTCTTGGGTGATTGGCGAGGACGGCTCGGTGGCGAAGTACGCGCCCAGTCAACGGGATGCGCGCACGCCGGAGCGGATGCAGGTGTCTCATCTCGACGAGCCAACCACCGTCGGCGACGCGCCCCTTTCGGATTCGCTGTTGAAGCGGCGCGACGCATGAGCGAGGCCGCAGTCGCCCAATCCGTCGTCGAGCCAGACATCGTCGCCGTATTGCGGGGGCGGTTCGGCGAGGGTTGTGTGCTGCAGCCCACTGCAGACGACATTCCCACGTTGTGGGTGGAGAAGGAGCAGGCGCCAGCAGTGCTGCGCTGCCTGAAGGAAGAGGAGGGCTACGAACTCCTGCTCGATCTTTCCGCCATCGACGAACGCACGCGAGCGTTCCGGCCGCACCAGCCAGCGGCGGACTTCACCGTGTTCTACCACCTGATGTCGCTCCAGCACGACAGCGATGTGCGCATCAAGGCGGCACTCAACGGGGAGCATCCCAGCGCGCCCTCCGTCACCTCCGTGTATCCCGTCGCGGACTGGTACGAACGCGAGGCGTTCGACATGTTCGGCATCACGTTCGATGGGCACCCGAACCTGCGCCGCATCCTCACGCCGCCGAACTGGGAGGGCCATCCCCTGCGCAAGGAACACCCGGCGCGGGCGACGGAGATGGATCCGTTCACCATGACGCCGGAGTTTCAGCAGTCGCAGCAGGATGGCTTGCGCTTCGTGCCGGAAGAGTGGGGCATGAGCCGCGGCTCCAAGCACACAGATTTCATGTTCCTCAATTTAGGGCCGAACCACCCCAGCGTGCATGGCGTGTTCCGCATCGCCCTGCAGCTCGATGGCGAGGTGATCGTGCAAGCGGTGCCCGACATCGGCTACCACCACCGCGCCCAAGAGAAGATGGCGGAGCGGCAGAGCTGGCACACCTACATTCCGTATACGGACCGGGTGGACTATCTGGGCGGCGTGATGAACAACCTGCCCTATGTGATGAACGTGGAACGCATGGCGGGCATTGAAGTGCCGCCGCGCGCGCAGTTCATCCGCATCATGCTCGCCGAGTGCTTCCGCATCGCCAGCCATTTGCTGTTCTACGGCACTTATGCCCAAGACCTGGGGCAGATGTCGCCAGTGTTTTACATGTTTGCAGACCGGGAGCGCCTCTTCTCCATCATCGAGGCCATCACCGGCGGGCGCATGCATCCAAGCTGGTTCCGCATCGGCGGCGTCTGCCAAGACTTGCCGGATGGTTGGGACAAGATGGTGCTGGACTTCGTGCGCTACATGCCGAAGCGCCTAGACCACTACGAGAAGATGGCGCTCAAGAACAAAATCCTGCAGCGCCGCTCCATCGGCATCGGCGCCTACACCACCGCTGAAGGGCTGGACTGGGGCATCACCGGCCCCTCGCTGCGCGCCACCGGGCACGACTGGGACCTGCGCAAGAAGCGCCCCTACAGCGGCTACGACCAAGTGGAATTCGAGGTGCCGACGGCCAACAACGGCGATGTCTTTGACCGCGCGGTGGTGCGCGCCGAGGAGATTCGCCAAAGCCTGCGCATCATCGAGCAATGCGCCCGCAACATGCCGTCCGGCCCATACAAATCAGACCATCGGCTCACCACGCCGCCGCGCAAAGAGCGCACCATGCAAGACATCGAAACGCTTATCCACCACTTCCTGAACGTGAGCTGGGGGCCAGTGATTGCGCCTTGCGAATCCGCCACCACCATCGAGGCCACCAAGGGCTGGAACTCGTATTACTCCATTTCGGATGGCGGCACGATGGCGTACCGCACGCGCATCCGCACACCGTCTTTTCCGGCGCTGCAGATGATCCCCCTCATCAGCAACGGCTTCATGGTGGCAGACCTCATCGCCATCATCGCCAGCATCGACTTTGTGATGGCGGATGTGGACCGATGAGTGAACCCGCGCAAGACTTGGCCGGGGCAGACCTGATTCCCACCCTTTCCCCCGAGGAGACGGCCGCGATTGAGGAAGAGTGTTCGCACCTGCCGGACCGTGAGTCTGCCGCCATCGACGCGATGATGATCGTGCAACGTGAGCGCGGCTGGGTATCGGACGCGAGCCTCGCTGCGATCGCGCGCCTGCTCGGCATGAGCGTGGCGGCGTTGGATTCCATCGCCACCTTCTACAACCTCATCTTCCGGCAGCCCGTGGGCCGCCATGTGGTGATGCTGTGCGACAGCGTGTCCTGCTATGTGATGGGCGCCGACACGCTGCGCAAGCAAGTAGAGGAACACTTGGCGCTGAAGATGGGCGAGACCAGCGCAGATGGCCGCTTCACGCTCTTGCCCATCGTGTGCTTGGGCGCGTGCGACCGGGCGCCGACAATGATGGTGGACGAAGACTTGATAGGCAATGTTTCCGCGGAACGGTTGGCGGAGACGTTCAAGGGCTATGAATGATGGCCGGCTGCGAGTGATGGCAGGTGACAAGTGATGGCGGAAGGCAACGGCAAGACACCCGCTGAAGCGCCCCTGATCGGCGTCATCGAAGCAGTGGGCGGCGCGGTGGGCTTGGCCGCCTACGAATCCCACGAAGGCTACGCTGCGGCGCGGACGGCGCTCACGTCCATGACGCCAGCCGAAGTGATCGACTTGGTGAAGGAAGCCAACCTGCGCGGGCGCGGCGGAGCCGGCTTCCCCACTGGCATCAAGTGGAGCTTCGTGCCGCAAGGCGATGCCGCCGGCAGCGGCCCCAAGTACCTCGTCTGCAACGCGGACGAGATGGAGCCCGGCACCTTCAAAGACCGTTACCTCTTGGAGCGCAACCCGCACCTGCTTGTTGAAGGCATGATCCTCGGCGCTTGGGCGATCCAAGCGAGCCACGGCTATGTGTTCCTGCGCGGCGAATACCACGCGGCCTACCGGCAACTGCAGGACGCCATCGACGCGGCGGCGGCCAAGGGCTACCTCGGCAAGAACATCGTCGGCAGCGGTTTTGATTTCGAGCTGCGCATCCACCGCAGCGGCGGCCGCTACATCTGCGGCGAAGAAACCGCGCTCTTGAACGCCTTGGAAGGCAAACGCGCGCAACCCCGCCAGAAGCCGCCATTTCCCCCGGCCAGCGGCGCTTGGGGACGCCCCACCATCGTCAACAACGTGGAGACGTTTTGCAACGTTCCCGCCATCATCAGGAACGGCGCCGAGTGGTATCACGAGCTGGGCATTGGCGACGACGCCGGCACCAAGCTCTACGGCGTGTCTGGCCGCGTCAAGCAGCCGGGGCTGTGGGAACTGCCGATTGGCACCCCCATCCGCGAAATCATCGAGGAGCATGCTGGCGGCATGCAGGATGGCTACGCGCTGCGCGGCATCCTGCCCGGCGGCGCCTCGACGGACTTTCTGGTGGCCGAGCACTTCGATTTGGCGATGGACTACGGCACGATTCAGAAGGCCGGCAGCCGCATGGGCACCGGCACCATGATCCTGATGGACGATTCCATCTGCCCGGTGGACATGTGCCGCAATTTGGAGCACTTCTTTGCCCAAGAATCCTGCGGCTTCTGCACCCCGTGCCGGGAAGGGCTGCCGTGGGTGGAGCAACTGCTCATCGACATTGAGGAAGGCCGCGGCAAGGAAGGCGATCTTGAGCTGCTGGACCGCAACGCTGCCTTCATCGGCGGCGCGACCAACACCTTCTGTCTGCACGCGCCCGGCGCGATCGAGCCGCTGGCGAGCGCCCTCAAGTACTTCCGCGAGGACTTTGAGGAACACATCCGCACCGGCGCCTGCCGCTACCGATGACGCCGCTGGCGCACCCGTCCCGACGCCGCTGACTGACCCGTCGTTAGACCTTCCGACAGTGCCGCCACCAACAGGGCCATCCCGAAGTCAACGCTTTGGCGGGTGTTGGGCTCGGGCTGGTCGCCGGGATGGGATTCGACTGGCCCGGCGCCCGAACACAGATTGGCAACGCGGCGCCTCCGGTGCTAGCGTGGCACATCGCCAACGCCGGCCGAGAACACATTGACCCCGAGCGAGCTTGAAGCACTCCTAAACCGCGCCGCACGGTTCCTCACGGGCAATCTCCGCGCCAAAGCGGTCTACGTCATGTCCGGCAGGGTCAGCCAATGAAACTTGGTTTGTTCGGCATCGGCGCGCATCGCCTGATCGCCCTCCTGCCGCAGGATGAAGGCCGTGCGCTGGACGCCTTGGAGGCGATGGCAGTGTGGTGCGCCGCCGGTTGACGCTTGCTTGCCAACCCGCACTCCGCCGCGCACACCGGCGCCCGTCCACATGACGCACCGCCTTGCGCTGACGCCGCCGCCCACGGCCCGCGGCATCACTTGTCCCGCCCCGCCATTCGCACCGCCGGCGTGAGCCATGCTGCAAGTTGAAGACTTGGGCGTGCGCCTAGGCGACGGGGCGGCGCAGCGCTGGATTCTGCGGCATCTTCATCTCACCGCGCAGCGCGGCGAAAAATTGGTGCTGTTGGGGCCGAGCGGCAGCGGCAAGTCCACCCTGCTCAACCTGATCGGCGGCCTCATCGCCGCGCACGAAGGCACCATTCGCTTGACACTGGAGGGCGAAGACAGCACCCAGCGCGAGGTGCGGGTGCATGAACTGTCAGAGGCGCAGCGCGTCGCCTACCGGCGCCGCCACGTCGGTTTCGTGTTCCAGTTCTTCAACCTCGTGCCGACATTGACGGTGGGCGAGAACGTGCTGCTGCCATTGGAGTTGACGGGGCAGCCGCACCTCGCCGACGCCGCGCTGCAACGCCTTGAAGACCTCGGCATCGGCGCGTCACGCAATCGCTTTCCCGAACAGCTCTCCGGCGGCGAACAGCAACGCGCGGCAGTGGCTCGCGCCTTGGCGCACTGCCCGCCGCTGCTGCTCGCAGACGAGCCCACCGGCAATCTCGACGCGGCGAATGCCGAGCGCGTCGTCGCTTGCCTGTGGGAAGAAACGCGCAAAGCCGGCGCGGCGCTGGTGCTGGCCACGCACAGCGAGCGCGTCGCCAACGAGGCGGACACCGTGGTGGCGCTGCGGTGAGCTTGTGGAGCTTGCGTCTGCTAACGCGGCGTCAACTGCGCTACTTGGCGCGCACTCCCGGCGCCACCGCCGCCACGGTGCTGGCAACAGCCCTCGGCGTCGCCTCCATGGTCGCTGTCCACCTCGTGAGCGAGCGCATCCGCGATCAACTCAGCCAGGACGCGCTGCTGGCCGGCTACACCCACGCCATCCGCGGCGGTGCGATCAGCACCGACGACTACTTCGACCTGCGCGACCGTTGGCGGGCTGGCGCCGTTGGTCCCATCGCGGCGATGGTGCCAGCCATCGAAGGGCACGCCAGCATCGGCGGCGCACCGACGCGCATCCTTGGCATCGATCTGCTGGCGGACGCTCGCGCCGCTGGGGCCGGAGCGGATGAGCACGACGCCGACGCGCTGCCGCGGCAAGGCCAAGGAATCCTGGTCGAGCTGTTGCGCGGCCAAGCTGCGTTGGCAAGCGAGGGCTTGGGGCTGAACACGGGCGACGTGGCGCACATCGGCGCAGCGCCGCCGTTCGTTCGCATCGACATCGTTGGCACTTTTCCCGCCCGTGAGCGGCACCTGTTGGTGGACATCGCGCTGGCGCGGGAACTCCTTGGGCGGCGCACGCTCACTGCGGTGTGGATCCGTTCTCCACGCGGCGCCAGCGCGATGGATCGCTGGCTGCCGGGAAGCGCGGCCGCGTTCGGCGCGCAGAGTGGCATCGACTTCGGCGCGGGTTGGCAAGCCGCAGCGCTCGATGACACCGAGCCGACCCGCCGCTTCGCGCAGGCGCTCACGTTCAACTTGAGCGCACTCGGCTTTCTGGCGCTCTTCGTCGCGGCGTTCCTCATCTATCAGGCGACCCATGCCAATGTCGCCCGCCGCGCGCGTGACACTGAGCGGCTCATGGCCATCGGCGTGGGCCGGCGCACGCTGCGGGGCTTGTTCGTGGTGGAAGGAGCGGCGTTGGGAGGCTTGGGCGCCGCCATCGGCATCGGCGCGGGTTGGACATTGGCCGGCGCGCTCATCGATTCTCCGCTGTGGTCAGCGGAACCCGTGGCGCTCGGCAACATCGCCGCGTTGAAGGGCATGATCGGCGGCGTTGGCGTCGGCGCCTTGGGCGCATTCGCCGCCACGGCCGGCAAGCGCCGCCGCTGGGCGGCGCCGGTGTTCACGGCCCTCGCCGCCACGCTGCTCGGCGTTGCGGCAACGGCCAACACGCTCGCCGCCGCGTTTGCGGTGATCCTCGCCCTGTGCGGCCTGCAAATCGCCTTCGTCACGCCCGCCATCGCAGCGCTTGCGCGGCGGCGCTTGGTCGGCCACAGGCCAAGGCCGGACCGCGGGCGGGCGGCGAGTGCCGCAAACGCCCTTGGGACGATCGTGCGCCGCGCCACGCTGCGTTCCCTCGCCAACCAGCTCGGTGAGTTGAGCGTGGCGGTGAGCGCCCTCACCATCGCCATCGCCGCGGCCATCGGCGTGGCCGTGATGGTGGAGAGCTTCCGGCGGGATTTCGCCGCCCTGTTGGAACACACTTACTGGCCGGGCATCTATGTGGAGTTCGCGGCGCCGCAGCGAGCCGACGCCGAGACCTTGGCTTGGCTGGAACAGTTGCCGGGCGTCGCCAAGGTGCGGCGTTATGGCAGCGCCAATGCCCTCGTTGACGGCCGGCCAGCGCGGCTGCGCTTGGTGCCGGACGACGCGGTGGAAGCCTTGCGCCACGGGCGCCCAGACACCTTGGGCAACGCGGTATTGCTGAGCGAAAGCGGCGCCCGCGCCTACGGCATCGAGCCCAGCGACACCGTGTTGCTCGATGGTGGCCAAGGCCCGTTGCCGGCGCAGGTTGCGGGGCTGTTTCGGGAGTATGGCACTGCCGTGCCCAGCATCGTCGCAGCCGCCGCGCACTGGGCGCCCGCCCTTGGTGGCGCCACGTTCTCGAACGCAGCCATCCTTCCAGACGCCGCCATGCAAGGCGAGGATCATTGGCGCGCCACCCTTGCCAACGCCGTCGCCGCGCGCTTCCCCAGCGCCGCGGTGCGCGACGACGTGGGGCTGCGGGAACGCGCGCTAGACGTGTTCGACCGTTCCCATGAACTGTCGTCGCGGCTCACGTTGATCGCTTTGGCCGTGGCAATTGCCGGCCTCTACGCGGCGCTCGCGGCCATGCAGGCGCGGCGCCTAAGCGAGCAGCGGTTGCTGTACACGCTAGGGGCGACGCGGCAGCGCATCGCTCGGCTCGCGGTTGCGCAGAGCGCGCTCCTTGGCGTCACCGCGGCCGTGTTGGCGGCGCCGCTTGGCTGCGCCATCGCATGGGCGCTGTGCGAACTGGTCAACCCGCGGGCGTTTGGCTGGTCGATGACCTTGGTCGTGCCGCCGGCGACGTTGGCGGAACCGCTGTTGCTCGGCGTCGCCGCGGCGGCGCTGGCCGGCCTCGCACCAGCATGGCGCACCATGAAGGCGCTGACGGCGCCAAGCGCCTATGCGCTGACATGATGGCCCGCGCCGCCGCCATCGCGTTGGCCGCCGCGGCGGCATGCACGGGTGCAGCGGTGGCACCGGCCGCCACGGCGTTCGCCGCCGATGCGCAGGCGGGCGATGCGCTAGCCGCGACGACAACGCGACCCACCCCCTCCTCCGAACCCGTCGCCCAACCACCTGCCCGCGGATTCCGTCTAGCGGACGCGCTCAGCAGCGACGGCGCGGCGGGGTTCCAAGTGGCGGATCGCATCGTGCCGTTGACCTTCCCCGCGGATCACGGCGCGCACCCATGCTTCCGCACCGAGTGGTGGTACCTCACCGCGGCGTTGGCGGACGCCCAAGGGCAGGAGTATGGAATGCAGTTCACGCTGTTCCGCCAAGGGCTCGTCCCCGGCGCCGCCGGCGGCGGCTGGCGCGCCACCCAGCTCTACATGGCTCACTTGGCGCTCACAGACGTCTCCCGTGAGCGCCACCTTGAAGCCGAACGGCTCACCCGCGGGCATCGGCGGCTGGCCGGCGTCAAAGCCGCGCCGTTCGCGCTCTGGATCGACGGTTGGCGGCTCGCGTCCACCGGCAGCGCCTTCTATCCCATGCGCCTCACGGCGCGCGACGCCGAGTTCGGCTTCAACCTCACGCTCACCAGCGGCAGCGAGCCGACGCCGCAAGGCGATGGCGGCCTGTCGGCAAAGGGGCCGAACAACGCCTCGCACTACTACTCCATGCCGCGCATCGCCATCGCCGGCGATGTGTTGGCCGGCGACGGCGCCGTGCCCGTCACTGGGCTTGGCTGGCTGGATCGGGAGTGGAGCAGCGGCGTGCTCGCCAACGAACACCAAGGCTGGAATTGGTTCGCCCTGCAGTTGCAAGACGGCTTGGACGTCATGGCCTTCACGTTGCGACGCCGCGACGGCGCAACCGATGCTTACAATCAGGGGCTCATCATCGACGCCGACGGACGCCGCGCGCTGCGGGCGGGAGACTTCACCCTCACTGCGCTGCGTTGGTGGCGCGACGCCGACGGGTCGCGCTGGCCCGTTCGCTGGCGGCTCGCGTTCGCGCAACCCCTAGCCTACCGACCGCGCACCGCAACGGGGCAGCCGGATGCCGCGCCATTGCAGCGTGTGCAGTCGCTCACCATTGAAGCCGCCATCGATGACCAAGTGATGAACACGTTGGTGCGCTACTGGGAAGGGCTGGTGCGCGTGTACGCATCCGACGGGCGCGACGTCGGGCGCGGCTACATGGAACTGACTGGTTACGAATGAGCGCCGCCGCAAAGGCACTCGTTGGCGCACTGGGCATCGCGCCACCCAAGGCAGGCTTCCGGCACAGCTTGACAATGCCCGCGGCCACGGCGACATGGAGCATCGGCAACGCATGAGCGACAAAAACGGTCTCGTCTGGGAACGCACGGCCTCTGAGCGCGGGCCAAACCTAGGCCTCTTCCAAGTGCGCTACGACTGGATGCGACATCCCAACGGCGGCGCGCCGCTGAAGCGGCTGGTGCTCGAATCCGTGGACTGGGTGAACTGCGTGGCGCTCGACAAGGCCGGGCGCTCAGTGATGGTGGAGCAGTACCGCTTCGGTTCGGGCGCCTGCACCTTGGAGACGCCCGGCGGCATGGTGGATGCCGGCGAGACGCCCCTGCAGGCCGCCCAGCGCGAGCTCTTGGAGGAGACGGGCTACGCCGGCGGGCAGTGGCGCGACCTCGGCGCCGTTGAGCCGAATCCCGCCATCCACCCACACCTCTGCCATCACTTCTTGGCGGAAGGCGTCCAGCGCGTGGCGGCACCCACGCCCGGCGGCGGCGAGGCCATCAACGTGCTGCTGGCGACGCCCGCCGAGCTCAAGGCAGAGGTCGCGGAGGGCCGTTTGCGCCATGCGTTGGCGCTCTCCGCCCTCAGCCGCGTCATGGACATCTTCGACATCGGAACTGGAAAAGTGGGCGGCTGACAGGTAGCTTGCGACCCTCCGGCAGCCCGCGGCGTCCCTCTGGCCGAGGCCCAATTCGCCACCATGACCAACGTTCCATCGCAGCACATCGACAGCGCCGAGTTCGAGGTGCTGACGCATGTGCTCGCGCCGCCCGACGACATGGCCAAAACCAGCCATGGAGCGCTCTACCGTGGCTTGGTGGAAGGCTCGCCAGACCTGATGTTCCTCTTGGACCAAGACGGCATCATCCGCTTCGTCAACGTCGCCGCCACGCGCCTTTTGGGGCACCAGCCAGAAGCGCTCACCGGTCAACGCTGTTCGATGCTGGTCGATGGCGAGGACTCGGAGGCGGCGCGGCGTCTCTTCGATGCGCAGTGGCCGGGGCCGCCCGTGCGCCACGCCCGGCTGCGCTTCAAGCGCCACTCCAGCCGTGCCGGGCCACGTCCCGAGCAATCAACGCGGCTGTTGGCGGCGGTGACGGTGACGCGGCTGTACCAAAGCGCGACATTCGCCGGCGCGTTCGTCGTCGCGCGCGACCTGTCGGCGTTGGGGGAGATTAGCAGGGCGGCACACTTTCAGGCCTACCACGATGTGCTCACGCGCCTGCCGAATCGCGCCATCCTTGAAGATCGGTTGAGCCTCGCCATCGCGCACGCCGAGCGCGACAACCATCGCTTGACCGTCGCCTTTCTGGACTTAGACCGATTCAAGCTGGTCAACGACAAGCATGGCCACGCCATGGGCGACCAGCTGCTGCAGGCCGTGGCGAGGCGCTTGCGCGGCTGCCTGCGCCGCGGCGACACGCTGTCGCGCTATGGTGGCGACGAGTTTGCCCTGCTGCTGCCAGAGATGTCGAGCCGGGCGGATGCCGTCGCCATGGGCGAGCGGCTGGTGGGCGCATTGCGCGAGCCTTTCTCCGTGGACGTCGATGCGCTCCCCGCCACGGCGAGCGCCGGCCTGGCGCTCTATCCAGAGGCGGGCGCCACTGCCCGCGAACTCATCGCCAACGCGGACATCGCCATGTACCACGCCAAGCGCGAAGGGGGTGACGCCTGCCGCTTGTTCGACAGCAAGATGCATCAACGCGTCTCCGCCCGCCTCAGCACGGAGCGTGCCCTGCGCGACGCCTTGGACGCCGGCGACATCGAAGCGCACTACCAGCCGCAGGTGGAGCTCGCCACCGGGGCGATTCTCGGCATGGAGGCATTGGCGCGTTGGCGCCAGGCCGACGGCTGCCTAGTGGAGGCCAACGAGTTCCTGCCGCTGGCCGAGGAAACGGGGCTGATCGGCCGCTTGGACGCCGTGGTGCAGGCCACCGCGTTCCGGCAAGTGGCCAAGTGGCGCGCCGCCGGCTTCGCGTCTTGCCGGGTGAGCGTCAACGCTTCGGCGCCGCTGTTGGACGCAGCGAACTTTGTGCGCGACCTGGAAGCGGCCCTCGCCGCAGCCGGTCTGCCGGCCGCGGCGGTAACGCTGGAGCTCACGGAGAACGCGTTGATGCGCGACCCGGCCTTGGTGGTGCCCAAGCTCCAGCACCTGCGTGACCGCGGGGCGCGCATCGCCATCGATGAGTTCGGCGCCGGCTACTCGTCGCTGGCGCAACTGCGGCAGATGCCCATTGACGCCTTGAAGATCGACCGCGGCTTCGTGGCAGACCTGCAAGGCGCTTTGGTTGACACGCGCGCCGTGGACGCAGTGGCCGGGACGTGCCGCGGCCTCGGCTTGGAGCTATTCGCCGAGGGCATCGAGCGCCAAGCGCAGGTCAACTATCTGCTCGGCGTGGGTTGCCGCGAGGGGCAAGGCTACTTCTTCAGCGGCCCGGTGCCAGCCGCCGAGGCGCTGGCGTTGCTGCGGGCAGCGCCATGTCGAGACTCGTGACCCCGGTCTCGGCGGTGCGCCGTGCCCACGGCGAACAGCCCCGCAACCCGACGCCATGAGCCACCGCGAATCAGTCCTCACAACGGACTTGGCGCTGCCCAACAAGCGCTCCGGCAAAGTGCGAGATCTCTACGACATCGCGTTGCCCAGCGGCGAGCCGGGGTTGCTCATCGTCGCGACGGACCGCATCAGCGCCTTCGACGTCGTGCTCGCCAACGGGCTGGCCGGCAAAGGCATCGTGCTGACCCAGCTTTCGCGGTTCTGGTTCGAGCGCTTTGCCGGCAGCGTGCCGCATCACCTCGTTTCGACGCGCGCGGCGGATGTGCCCGGCCTAACGGACGCCCAGCGCGCCGCGTTGCACGGGCGCGTGATGCTATGCCGCGCCGCCCCCCCACTGCCGCTTGAATGCATCGCCCGCGGCTACCTTGCCGGCAGCGGTTGGCAGGACTACCGGCGCGCCGGCGCTGTGTGCGGCATCCCGCTGCCAAGCGGCTTGGTCAATGGCGACCGTCTGCCCGAAACGTTGTTCACGCCGTCCACCAAAGCGGCCGCCGGCGAGCACGACGAGAACATCTCTTTCGACGCTGGCGCGGCACTGGTGGGCGACGCGACCATGCGTTGGCTGCGCGACACCACCCTGAGCCTCTATCGCGAGGCCAGCGCCTATGCGTTGGAACGCGGCATCGTGCTCGCCGACAGCAAGTTCGAGTTCGGCATGGGCCGCAACGGGCCGATGCTCATCGATGAGCTCCTAACGCCAGACAGTTCGCGCTTCTGGCCCGCCGATGCGTGGCGGCCAGGGCGCGACCAACCGAGCTTCGACAAGCAATATGTGCGCGACTACCTGAAGCGCTTGCGCGACGCAGCGGCTTGGGACGGGGCCCCGCCGGGGCCGCGGCTGCCGGAGGACATCGCCGAGCAGACCATGCAGCGCTACCTGGAAGCCTTCGAGCGGCTGACGGGGACGCCCCTCGACTTCGACGCGCTGGCGTAGCGAGCAATCCTGTGGATTGGGACGCCTACAGGCGGCGCTGCGAGGAGCCTTGCGTGATGTCCCGCTGGCTCCTCGAACGCACGGCGCAACTCGTCGGCGGTTCCCTCGCCGGCGTGTTGCGGGCTGTGGCCGCCGGCGCTCCCCTGCCCAAGCCCGCAGATCACAAGGGCGGCGAAGAAACGGACATGTTCGAGGTGCGGTTGCAGCCAGGCGACGCTGCGACGCTGCTGCGCCGTGTGCGTGAGGCAGCCGGCCTCGGGCCGAACGAAGCGCCAGCGGGACGGCTGCGCGGCGTGGCCATCGCGTGGCAGGAACATTGCGCGGCCCTCGCCGTGCCCTTGCGCCCAGCCCAACCCCCAGAGGCCCCAGCACGCCAAGACAATGCGCCGACCAACCACGCCGGCGCTCCACCGAATGGCGCCGTGCAGATCGACCGGTCCGGCTAGCGGATGTTCAAGCGCGTCTTCATCGCCAACCGCGGCGCCGCGGCGGCGCGCATCGTGCGCGCCTGCGATGCCGTGGGCGCCGAGAGCGTCGCCGCCTATTCGGACATCGATGCCGAAGCGCCCCACCTCGAAGCGGCGACCGCCACCGCGCGCTTGCCCGGCTACCTGCCGCAAGACACCTACTTGAACGCCGCCGCCATCATCGCCGCCGCCCAAGCGCACAAGGCGGACGCGCTGCATCCAGGCTACGGCTTTCTCTCCGAGAACGCAGCGTTCGCCCGCGCCGTGGCCGCCGCCGGCATCTGCTTCATCGGCCCCGACCCGCGCCACATCGAGACCATGGGCAACAAAACCCACGCCCGCGCCGCGATGCGCGAGCGTGGCTTCCCAGTCGGCGCCGGCAGCGATGTTGTGGCCGACGCAGCGGCGCTCACCGAAGCGGCTCGCGCCACGGGTTTCCCAGTGTTGCTGAAGCCAGCGAACGGCGGCGGCGGCATCGGCATGACCGTGGCGCGTGACGAGAGCGAGCTGGCGCTCGCCTTCAAGACGGCCACCACGCTCGCGGAACGCGCCTTCGGCGAGCCCGCCATCTACGTCGAGAAGTACCTGCGCCAGCCACGCCACATCGAGTTCCAAGTGCTTGGCGACGGGGCGGCGGCGGCCTCCCTGTTCGAGCGCGAATGCTCGGTGCAACGCCGCCATCAGAAGCTCATCGAGGAGACGCCGGCGCCCAACCTGGCGCGCGCGAAAGTGGACGCCGTCGCGCAGCAAGCAGCGCAGGCCCTCGCAGACATTGGCTACGCCGGCTTGGGCACGGTGGAGACGCTGTTCGCCGACGGCGCCTTTGGCTTTCTAGAAACCAATGCGCGGCTGCAAGTGGAGCATGGCGTCACCGAGGCCGCGACGGGGTTCGACCTGGTGGCGGCGCAACTGCGCATCGCTGCCGGCGCACCACTCAGCGCCTTAGGCCTAGCGGCGGCGACGCGACGCCAGTTCGCAGTTGAAGCGCGGGTCTACGCGGAGGATTCCGTGCGCATGTTGCCCTCCCCCGGGCGCCTGCAGGCGTTCCGTCCGCCGGTGCTGACCGGCGTGCGCATCGATGTGGCGTACCGCGAAGGGCAGTTCGTCACGCCCTACTACGATCCGCTGTTGGCCAAGGTGATCGGCGCCGGCGCCACCCGGGAACAGGCCATTGGCCGCACGCTGGTAGCCTTGAAGGCATTCGCGATCGAAGGCGTTGCCCACAACGGTGCACTGCTGGCCCGCGTGCTCGCAAGCGAGCCCTTCATCGCTGGCCAAGTGCATACCGGACTGCTCGACGATTTGCCATAATGCGTTCAAGCGGCGCCGTGGCACTGAACGCGAGCCAAGCGCCCCCGCCGGGCAGGAGCAGCATCAATGGCGCTGGTTGAGGTTGAAAGCGAAGTGACCGGCACGGTCTGGAAGGTGGAAACCGCCGTCGGCGACGTCGTGGAGGAAGGCGACGTGCTGCTCATCCTCGAATCCATGAAGATGGAAATCCCGGTTGAGAGCCCCGTCTCCGGCACCGTGGCCGATCTCTTGGTGCAGCCAGAGGATCCGGTGCGCGAAGACCAAGTGCTCGCCCTCGTGGAGGCTTGAGGCCCAACTTGGCGCACCCCGCCACCTTGAAGCAGCCATGAGTTGGGAACCGGAAGTCCAAGAGCTTAACCGCCGCCGCCATCTTGCCAAGCAACAAGGCGGCCCGACGGGCATCGCCAAGCAACACGCGCGCGGTCGGCTCACCATCCGCGAGCGCATTGCCACGCTGCTCGACCCGGGCACCTTCCAAGAACACGGCAAGGCCACGGCCACGCCGGATTACGACGCCAACGACCAACCCACTGGCTTTGTCCCCGCGAACTACGTCGTCGGATTCGGCGCCATCGATGGTCGCCGCGTGGTGGTCGGCGGCGAGGACTTCACGCTGAAGGGCGGTTCACCCAACGCCGCCGGCCTGCGCAAGAGCGTTTATGCCGAGCACCTCGCCGTGCAATACAAGGCACCGCTGGTGCGGATGCTTGAAGGCGGCGGCGGCAGCGTGAAGGGCGGCGCCCGCCGCGGCGGCACCGTCGGCGAGCCGGTGTTCAGCGCGCCGCGGTTTCGCATCATCGCCGATGCGATGGGGCAGGTGCCCATCGCGTCCATTGCCGCCGGCGCGGTGGCCGGCTTCCCCGCCGGGCGCTTGGTGGCGTCCCACTTCTCGGTGATGACGCGCCATACCGCGCAAATCCTCATCGGCGGCCCGGCGTTGGTGGAGCGGGCTTTGGGCGTGAAGCTCACGAAGGACGAGCTCGGCGGCGCCCACATCCACGCCAAGAGCGGCATCGTGGACAACGTGGCCGAAGACGAAGCGGACGCGTTCGCGCAGACGCGGCGTTTCTTGAGCTACCTGCCCTCCCACATCGGCGAGCGGGCACCGCGCCGGCCGTGTGACGACAACCCGAACCGCATGGAGCCGGAACTGCTCACCGCAGTGCCCCGGGAGGACAACGCCGGCTTCGACATGCGCGCCATCGTGCGCTGCGTGATGGATGTGGATTCGTTCTTCGAACTCGGCGCGGAGTTCGGCCCCAGCCAAATTGCCGGCCTCGCCCGCCTCGCTGGGCAGCCGGTAGGCGTGCTGGCGAACGACTGCCGCGTCTATGCCGGCGCGATGACGGCGCAAGCCGCGCAAAAGTACCGGCGTTTCGTGGAGATGTGCGACACCTTCCACCTGCCAATCGTCAATTTCGTCGATCAGCCCGGCTTCATGATCGGCCCCGAAGCCGAGCGCGCCGGCACCATCCGCTATGGCATGGCGGCGGTGTGCGCGGCCGCGCAGGCGTCCGTGCCGTGGGCGAGCATTCAGGTACACAAGGGTTTCGGCGTCGCCACCGCGGCCCACTACGCCCCCGGCGCCTATGTGTTGGCTTGGCCATCCGTGCAGAGCGGCGCCCTGCCTTTGGAGGGCGGCGTCGCCGTGGCCTTCCATCGGGAGATCGAAGGCGCGGCCGACCCTGCCGCCAAGCGGCTTGAGCTCGAAGAGCGGCTGCGCGCAGCGCGCTCGCCGTTTCCGCGGGCGGAATCATTTGCGGTGCATGAGCTCATCGACCCGCGCGAGACGCGCCCTGTGCTCTGCGAGTGGATCGAGTGGATTCAGCCGCTGTTGGAAGACCTCACCGGCGCCACCACGTTTCCCATGCGGCCCTAAAGGCCGGCGCCCGATCACACCATGGCTGCCACCATCCTCTCGTTAGTGTTGTCGTTCATTCTCGGCGCCGCCGCTTGGCTCGCCATCGGGCCGCGCCTGTCGCTGAACGCAGACGGGCAGCTGAACCAGACATTCAACTTCTTCGCTTATGTGGGCATCGCATTCCCCTTGGTGTTCGCGGGCGTGTTTTTTCTGTTGGAGAAGCTGTAACTCCGCAGCAGTCTGGCCGCGATGCAGCTTCTTGACCAACATTCCAACAACCGGCTCGGAACCGTTGTGCATTGGGCAATCCTCGCGGTTCCACTTTTGCTCTTCATTCCTGCGCTGCATTACTCATTGGATACGCCCATCGGCACGTTCGAAGCCTCACCGCGGTTGGCCGACACCTACAATAGCACAGACCAATTCATCGCCTCTCTGCGCGAAACCCTTGTTGGAACTAGCAAGACAAGATTCAGGCCATTTTATAACTATTGGAACGGGCTTCAATGGAAGATCTTTGGGGACTTGGCTTGGCCTCACTATCTATTGCGATGGCTCACTTTCCTCGCCGCAGTTGCATTGTTCACCGCCACCTTCTTGCGCATTTCCAGTTGGCTGCCGGCCCGCAATCTTTCACCGCCCCGCACTGCACTGATACGTTTCACTCCATCGGCCTTGTTAGTGTTCACTCTTTGTCTCTCGTTTCCAAGCGTCGTCATCATTCGCATCGAATGCGTCGAGCTTTACACTGTCTTCTTCCTGGGTCTCTGCAACTGGGCGGCCGCACTGCTGCTGACCGCGAGAGCAAAAGGAGGCGACGGCAAACACCATGCGCTGTTTGCTCTGGGCTACATAGGCCTCGTCTTTTCCAAAGAGGTTAACGTTGCTCCGGCCCTCTGGTTGGCCATTTGTTGGTGGGCCTTCGTGGTCGTGAGAGGATTGTCCTTCAGAAAATTGCTGATGGGGGCCGCATTGACGCTCCTCCTCGGATTTGCCATCTTTAGAGTACTCGTGGCACTGGAACTTGCTCAGAAATTGGGCTCTTACTTCGTACCCACCAAACCGCCTCTCGATGGAATCACCGAAAACGCCACGCACATTCTCCAACAACTATTCCAATGGGAGACCTCCAAGGCAATTGCCACGGTCTTCGCCTTGCTTCTTGTGGTTTTGGCCGTTGCGATTGCATCCAAAGTCGCGAGGCGCAACCTTACCGGCGAACTCGCGTTCATCCTGCTCTTGGTTGGTGAGTTCATCAGCATGTTTCTCGTGCTAACAGTTCAATACGACTTTGCGCTGCGTTATGCGAGCATCCTGATTCCCGGCCTTGCCACCTTGCTGGCGTTCGCCGCCAAGTTCTTGCTTGAGGCCGCCATCCGCCGTAAAGTGCTGGCCGATTGCACAGCGCTGGGCTTGGCGATTTTCATCGTCTATTTGGCGGCCGCTAACTACTATCGACTCTTGTATCAAGTCGTTGCCTACCATAGCAACCGCAACGTTGAGGATTTGCTGATATCGGAGGTTGCCAAACTTCTCAACCGTGGAGAATATGTGCAAGCTCGCGCCAATTCGGAGCACGCATTCTCCTTAAATGCCGGCTTCTACTCTAGGAAGTATTGGCCGGATGCCGCCCATGGTTCTCCCGCAATCAAAAGAACAGCTCCCAGGGATGCATCGCAGTCGTACTACCTCTTGGACGTTCTTGGACAATCCGGCTTGGTTTCATTGGACACGCATGCCGCATTACATGGCCGGACAGACTACGGCGTTCTACACTGGCCGCTTAAGGCGGCGAGCCTTGTTCAGGGAGGAGCTCCTTACATACGCTTGGACGTTGGCACTAAACACATGACGGCCTATCGTTGGATCATTCACGCCGTACCCCAAGGCATGGGTAACCATTTGGACAAGCTCGTGTCGAACGGCGGAGAACCATTGGGGGATTCGTTCTACGATCTATACTTTCGTGGAGATAAGCTAATGTACGTTAGACGGCCTTGCCTTGACAGTGACATTGAGGACTTCTTCTTTCTGCACTTGTTCCCGGTGGAACTGAGCGAACTTCCGGAAGGTAGAAGGGAGTATGGCTTTGATAACTTGGACTTCCACTTTCACGATCACGGCGTCAAGAGTGGCGATCTTTGCGTTGCGGTTCGCACCTTGCCGGAATATGGGCTTGAACGGGTTGACACCGGACAGTATGTGATGGGGACAGGCCGCAGAATCTGGGAGACCTCATTGACCCATAGAGACCTGCCGCAAGCACCATCGCCCGCGGGCTTGCCCTTGGGGGGCCACTGACCAGAAGATGACGACCCGCGCAAACTTTGCGGTTTCCGCCACGGACCGCCAGAATATGAACGCCCTGCAAGTTGCACCGGTGTTCGCTGAATAGAGCTCATGCTTCCCTTCGAGCTGCGCCATCTTCGCACCCTCGCCGCCCTGCGCGACGCCGGCAGCTTAGTCGAGGCGGCGGAACAGGTCGTCCTCACGCAATCTGCCCTGTCCCATCAAATGAAGGATCTGGAGACCCGCCTCGGCTGCCCGCTCTTCGTTCGCAAATCGCGTCCGGTGCGGTTCACGCCGGCCGGCGAGCGGCTCTTGGAGTTGGCAGACGAGGTGTTGCCGCGCGCCCGCGCCGCCGCGACGGAGCTCGCGCGTCTGGCGGACGGCAAGTCTGGCCGGCTGTTCATGGCCATCGAGTGCCACACCTGCTTCGAATGGCTGCTGCCGGCCATCAACGCCTTTCGAGAAGAGTGGCCCGACGTTGAGTTGGACATCGCCGGCAGTTTCCACCTAGACCCGCAGCCGGCACTGGCGCGGGGGGACTTGGATCTTGTCATCACCGCAGACCCCATCGACGCGCCAACGCTGCACTACGAACCGCTCTTTGGCTATGAGGCACAGTTGGCGGTGGCGCCCCGGCATCCGCTGGCGCAGCGCGACTGGGTGGAGCCACAGGACCTCGCCAGCGAAACGCTCATCGCCTATCCCGTGGATCGTGCGCGCATGGCGATCTTCACCCGCTTCCTGCATCCGGCCGGCGTCGCGCCCGCCCACATCCGCAGCACGGAACTCACTGCCATGATGGTGCAGCTCGTCGGCGCCGGCCGCGGCGTCGCGTGTTTGCCAAATTGGGCGCTGCATGAATACAAGCAACACAACTACGTGGTGGCGCGCTCCTTGGGCGAAGAAGGCGTGTGGCCAGACCTATACGCCGCAGTGCGCACCGATGAGCGCGAACTGCCGTTCGTCGCCAGCTTCATCCGCGTCGCCAAGGCGATGTGCTTCGAGAACTTGGTCGGCATCGTGCCGACAGACGCGGAGGTGGCGCGGCGGCGTTGACCAGCAGCGCGCGCTGCCACCCGGCGCGAAGCGCCCTACGGCACCAAGGCCCCCTCTTCCCACTGCCCATCGCGCAAAACGTAACGGCGCCGGTCGTGCAGGCCGTCGCCGTCAGCCAACTCCAAACGCTCCACCTCCACAGGGTTGAGCGCGAAGCCGGCGGCGCTCGCCGGGGCCGTCAAGGGCTCTGGCAAGGCGAGGTTGGCAACCGCCTCCAACAGCGCGTCACGGCTGGCAAACGGCGCGCTTTGCGGATGCGCCTCGTAGAACCAGTCCATGCGCTTCGGCATGTCGGGCCGGAACTGCCAAGCATCGCGCACCACCGCTGGGTCGATGGGTTCAAGTCCACACTGGAGACGATATTGGGCGCTGAGGCTCGGCAGGTAGACGAGCACAGCCGCCGTTCGCGCGTTGCCGAACTCGGCCACCTTCGGCGAGGTGGCATTGACGAAGACGCCAAGGCTCGCGCCCACCTCCCGCAACACCAGCACGCGCACGGCCGGCTCGCCAGCGGCCGTCACCGTCGCCACGGCGCACAGGCCCGCCCAAGGGTCGGCAAGCTCACGGGCGCGCTGACGGTCGGCCGCCAACAGCGCGATGGGGTCTGCCATGTCTTCGCCGCGGCGGCGTCGGCTAGCTGCCTTCCTCGCCGGCGTCAGCGTCCGCCGCATCGGCCTCGTCGCCAGCCTCCGGCACCGTCGCAGCCTCGCTGCGGCGGCGGATCTCCGCCACGTCGCGCTGCAATTCGCTCAAGCGGAACACGATGTCCGGCAGCAAGTCCACAATGCGCCAAGCGAAGTAAGCGATGACGACGAGGACGATGAAGGTCAGAAAGGACATCGATGGCTCCTAGGTGGGCGACGAGGCAGATATACCCTTTTCATGGGCCGTAGTCCAAGGTGGAAGCCGCCGGCGCTTGCTCAGCCATGCGTCTTGAGCCGCTTTGGGGTCATCCAGCCCACCAACCGCGCGCTGTCGAACGTGACGCTGCACCATGCGCCGATGAACTCGCAGCGCACCGCGCCGAACGTCACCAAGTTGGCGACCAGCGGCTCGCCCGCCAACAGGTTGACGCAATGGGTCATGCCCGGGTTATGGCCCACGATGGCGGCGGCGGCGATGTGCTCCGGCAACGATTGCGCCGCCTCCAACAAGCCGCTGGCGCCGGCATGGTAGAGCGCGGTGCGCTCCATCACGTCTTGCTCGGCCAGCCCGAACGCATCGCGCACATAGGCCGCGGTGTCCTTGGCGCGTCGCGCTGGGCTTGTCAGCACCCGGCGGGCGGGCGCATCCTGGCCAGCGAGCCACGCGCCCATGGCCGCGCCTTGGCGTTGCCCGCGCTCGGCTAGCGGCCGCCACAAGTCACCCACGCCCGGCGGCCACCCGGACTTCGCGTGGCGGATGAGCCAGAGCGTCTTCGTGCCCACGGCGTCGCCCGCTCAGAGCCGGACCGCCTAATCCCAGATGGCGAAGAACTCCTCGAAGGCCACGAACTGTCCGCCATTGGCCGAAGACGGCACGACGATTGGCGTCTTCACGCCGGCATCGAACCATGCCTCGATGCCTTCGCGCACCTCGGCGGCGCTGCCAAACAGCGTGGTGTCGGCCAGCCAGCGATCCGACAGCGCGGCGCCCACTTGGTCGAACTCCTTGGCGCGGATGGCCGCTTCCACGCCGTCCATTTCGTCCTCGTAGCCCGCTTCCCGCCAGTAGTTCCGGTAGTTGGGCAGCATCGCGTAGCTCGTCAACGTTTTGCGGTTGACGGCAGCCGCGGCGGCGCGGTCGTCATTGATGCAGGTGGGAATCATGTTGCCGATGAAGAAGTCCCCACCGCGCGCGGCAGAGGAGAGCACGCCGAGCGACGCCGCCATGTGCGAGCGGGCGCCGTTGGCGAACACCATGCCGTCGCCGATTTCCTCCGCCAACGCGATCATCTTCTTGCGCAGCGTGGCCAGCACCAGCGGCGGCAATTGCCCGGCGCGGGGCACCGCCTGCAAGTCCGCCACAAACTTACGCATGTCGGCCAAGGGTTTGCCCGCCTTGATGCCGAGCCGCTCCAGCGCCGGGGCGTGGCTCACGCCGATGCCGAAGCGGAAGCGCCCGTTCGACGCCTCGTGGATGAAACTCGCGGCGTTAGCGAAATCCTGCACTTGGCGCGTGTAGATGGGCGTGATGGAGGTGCCGAACTCGATCTCGCTGGTGACGAACGCAAGCGCTTCGCAAAGCGCCAGCCCATCGGCCAGGCTCGGACAGTAGATGCCCGGAAAGCCGCGCCGTTCGATTTGCGCGGCGAGTTCGAAGGTCTTCTGCCGGCGGCCGGGGATGGCGGCGAGGCTCAGTGCGGGGCGTTCGTGCATGGCAATCTCCTGTTTCCCGTTGCATGTTGTTGCGTTGCGGCGGGCCGCTCTCCGTTACATGGCGGCGCGCCGCTGTCGTCTAGCCGGACAAGTCCACAATGCCCAGCCGGTCTGAAGCGAACCCGCCAAGGTACAAGACGCCATCCTTCTCAAGCGCCACCGAAGCGCCGCCCATGGGGGCGCCCTCGTGGGCGACGAGCACCTGCTGCTGGCCGCGGTCTGGGTGCAGCGAGACGATCTCGAACGCCATGCCGCAAGCGCCCTGCTCCAAGCCAAGACAAGCAACAAGCGCCGCGGCGCCGGCGGTGTGGGACGCGACCAGCAGCCGCCCATCTTCCGCCCAAGTGCTGTTGTCCGGCGCCGCGATGCGCCAAGTTCGGGCCAGTTCCCCGTTGCGCGCGTCGATTTTCCGCACCCCGTCCGGCGCGAAGACGTTGACGAACACATAGCGCTCGTCGGCGGACTTCTCGATGCCGTTCGGCATCGGCGCGTCGGTGCCGGCCAACTTGCTGAACCCCTTGTCCGGCGCCCACGCAACCACCCAACCCGTGTTGGCGCCGAGCAGGGACGCCTTCCAGAAGTGCCAGAGGACGGTGGATTTCGGTGCCATGTGCGTCACCCAGAAACCACCGTCGCCCAGCAACACGACGTCGTTGAACAGGCCATCTGCCGGTGCCGCCACGCAGCCCATCCAAGCCATCGCGCCGTCATCGAACACCTCGAACAGTTCCACGGATTCGCGGCCGCCGTGGTTGACGACGGCGAGTTGATGACGCGAATCCGCACGTTGGTTGACATCAATGCCGTGGGGCGAGAAGGCGTCCACGTCGGGGAATGGGCAGTCTGGCTCGCCCCAAACCGACGCTGGCGGGGCAGCGGCCAAGGCGCGGTGCTCGGCCGTCGGAAAGGCCACCGTGAGCGTTCGCCCTTGCGGCTCATAGAGCGCCAAACTGCCGGGTTGCACACCATCGATGTCGCCGAACTGGCTCACCAAGATGCGGCCGTCTGGCAGCAGGGCGAGGTCTTCCGGGTTCTGGAACTGGCAGTCCACCTCGATGCCGGCGCCGCTCTCGCAGCCACGCACCGCGTCGGCGCCGCAAGCGGCGAGCAACGCGCAGCCGGCGAGCAACCCGGCGCCGCTGCGGACGGCCCTTGCGGCGCGCCACGCCCTGCGCCGGCCAAGTTCAGTGTCGAGCATAGTCTTGCCCCTCCCCCAAGGTGAAGCGCAGCGTGCTCACCCGATTGCGCGTCGGCACGGCAACGCCCTCCGCCACCGCCGCCTTGAAGCGCCACTGCCGAATGGAGGCAAGCGCTGCGTCGTCAAAGACGCCGGGCGGCGCCGACGCCACCACCTGGGCGTTTGCCACCGCACCGCCGGCGGTCACGTCATAACGCACCGTCACGCTGCCCTCGACGCCGGCCGCCTTGGCCGCCGGCGGATAGACGAGCGCCGCCCCTTCCAAAAACTGCACCGGGCGCGACGACGTGGCGCAACTCCACAGCAGGCACAGCGCACAGCCCAACGCGAACGCGGCTGCCCCGCGACGTTGCGCGACGGCTTCCATCGCCACAAGATTACACGCTCTAGATGCGTGCGAGCACCCTTAGGAACTCACCCTCCAACGCGTCGCAGCGCCGCGCCGCCGCGAGTTGGCCCCGCGCTCGGCGCAGGTTCTCGTCGGGATGGCTTGCCTTGAAGTAGCGATTGCCTTGGTGCCAGTCTGCCAAGAAGCGCACCCCCAGCATGAAGCTCATGTGGCCCGGCGCCGCGGCGAAAGCGGCCGGGTCGTCAATGCCGCCGGCGCCTTGCGCGAACCCGGCAGCGACTTGGCGAAACGTCGCCGCAGAGAGATCGAAGCGCCCATGTGATTCTTCCGCGCCGCTCGCCACCGAGCGCACCAGATCGCCAAAGTCCCACGCGGGGTGGCCGTGCATCGCCGTGTCCAAATCGATGAGGCGCAGCACGCGCGGCGCGTTCGCGTCAAAGAGCAGATTGTTCACCTTGCAGTCGCCATGGATCACCGCGCTCACAGCGTCGAACTCGAACGGGCGGCGGCGGCGGACATAGTCCAGTTCCGCCCTCACCTGCGCGGCCTCGCCGCGTTCAGCCACCGCGCGCCACAGCGCCTGCAAGTAACCGCCAAGGTCGTGAAAGCCTGGGATGACCGGCTCCAGCCGCCCCGGAAAGCTGGCCACGATCGCCTGAAACGCGCCGAATGCCCGCGCCGCCGGCGCGACGAGGGTTGGCGGCAGGCGCTCCAAGCTGCGCGAGCCGCGCACATACGGGAACAAGCGCCACGTCTCGCCAGCCACCACCGCGTGGGAGGCGCCCGTCTCCGTGGGCAACGGCGCGACGATGCGGCGGTCGCATGCGCTGAGGGCGGCGAGGTTGCGCATGACGGCCGCAGGGTCGGCAAACACGCTGCGATTGATGCGCTGCAGCACGAACGCCCGCGCGCCGACGATGAAGGTGTCGTTGATGTGGCCGCCGGGCAGCGGCGCGAACGCCATGCCGGAAGTTGCGGGCCAGCGGGCGAGGGCCGCGGCCGCGTTCACGCGAACCGCTTAGCGAGATGATGCGCCGCGGCCAGCACATACTCGCCAAAGGGCGCGAGCAGCGCCGCGGACACCGCCACCGGCGCACCGTCGAGATGCTGTTCAACCAGCGCCGCGAGCTCACACAGGGCCGCGGACGCCGCATCCAACTCGGCAATGGCCGGGACGCTGCCGCGGCGCCGCAAGAACGCTTGCCGCTGCCGTCGCCAACCGGCGGACGCAGTGCGCAATGCCGGGGCATCCGCGAACGCCAAACTGCGCGCCGGCACGCTCTCCGGCGCAATCACATCGACAAGGCGTGTCAATGGCGTCGCCGCATCGTAAGGCCGCGCCGCGCCAGCCTCGCCGACGCCGGCGGCGCGGCGCTCAAGCGCTGCCGGGCCCAGCAACCGGGCATACCATTTGACGGGCTCCAAGGCATCGAAGAGCGGCGTCAGGGCCTGGATGTCGCCTTCCGTGAGGCCGAGGCGGCCGAGGCCGGCGCTTCGGTCTGTGGCCAGGTCGATGATGCCGGCGCGAGCCATCTGGCGATGGTTGGCCGCCAAGCGTCGCTGCATGTCACGCACGGCGCTGGCGTCCACCTCGCGCATGGGCGACCAGAAGCGCTCCGCGATGGCCGGCATGCGGCTCCAAACGCGGCCATGCAGGAGTTCGTCCGTGACCAGTTCCGTCCACATGCACCCCTCCCCACCCAGCACGACGCCACGTTCGGCGGCTTGTGGAAGCGGCTCGCCGGAGCGTTGCCAAGCGCGTTCCAGGCGCTCCAGGCCTTGGCGCACATGGGCGAAGCGGGGGTCGTCGGCAAGGCGCGGGCCTGCACCCGTCGCCGGGTCGAAGCGGTAGTGGACGTCTGCGGGGTAGAACAGGTCTAGGTAGTACGGCGCCGACAACACGGTGTTGAAGCCGGCGTCGAGCGCCCGGGTGAGGGCAGCGCTGCCACGCCAGCACTGAATGGTCACGTCAAGCGGCAGATTCGGGTGCAGCGCCTCGTCCCAAGCCATCGGCGTTTTGCCGAGCCGCTTCAGCATGGCTGTGACGCGGGCGTTGAAGCGCGCCTGCAAGGCGGCGACGCCGGCGGCCTTCGGCAGCTGCACCTCGTCGCCGCCAAAGTGGGCGTGCTGGTCTGGGAACGTCTCCGCGAGTTCCCCGAACAACGCCTGCACCGCCCGCATGGCGCCGGCGTGGTCTGGATTCAGGCAGCACTCATGCACCCCGAAGCGCGCGGACGGCCGTTGCGGAATGTCTCCCAGCCCCCACTCCGGATGCACCGCCAACCAGCTGGCGACGTGGCCGGGCACATCGAGTTCCGGCACCACGCGGATGCCCCGCGCCGCGGCGTCGCGCACCAACGCGGCGAGCGCGTCCCGCGAGTAATGTTCGCCGGGCGTCGCCATTTCTGGGTGCGCGTCGCTGCCGAAGCGGAACGCCTGATCGTCCGACAGATGCAGATGCAGCACGTTGAGCTTGTGGAAGGCCATCGCGTCGAGGGTGCGCCGCAACGTGTCCAGCGAGATGAAATGCCGCGCCACATCCACCATCAGCCCGCGCCACGGGAAGCGCGGCGCATCCTCGATGTCCACTTCCGGCAGGAAGGCGCCATCGCCCTCGGTGTCCACGAGTTGCGCGAGGGTGGCGAACGCGCGCAGCGCGCCCCATTCTTCGGTTGCATCGATGCGCGCGCCGGCCGCATCCACCCGCAGGCGGTAGCGTTCGTCGTCGCCGAGGGCCGGCAGCGCCGCGGACGCCGCGCAGCGAATGACGATGGGCAGGCCGCCAGCGTCGCCCCAGTGGCGCCGCAGCCGGTGTGCGGCTGCGGCGAGGCGGCGCGTCTTGGCGCCGCTCGCCGCCCAACCGTCTGCCGAGAGGCGCACACGCCCCGTGCTGGGAACGAGCGTTTTGGGCCACGGCATCAACTGCATGGGGGCACTGTGCAAACGACGCCAAGCCTTGTCAAACAAGCGCCTGCAAGTGACCATCCGCTTGCGCCCACGCGGTGGGCTGTAGAGGACTGGCAAGAGGGCTGGATTTGGATACCAAGGAACGGATGCGCGCCGTCATCGCCGCGGAAGCGCAGGCCATCGCCAGCATCGACGTGACGGACGACTACGTCGCCGCCGTCGCGCTCATCGCGGGATGCCGGGGCAAGGTCATCAGCACCGGCATTGGCAAGGCTGGGCACATCGCCCGCAAGTTCGCGGCCACGCTGTGCTCCACGGCGACGCCGGCGGTGTTCGTGCATCCGGCCGAGGCCGCCCACGGAGACTTAGGCCTCGTCGGCCAACACGACGTGCTGATCGCCTTCTCCACCAGCGGCAAATCCATCGAGGTGCTGGAAATACTGGAACTGGCTCGCCACTTGGGCGTCACCGGCATCATCGGCGTCACCTCCCACCCGGATTCAGACCTGCGGGCGCTCTCCGACATCGTGCTGGACATGGGCGTGGTCGACGAGGCGTGCCCGCTCAAGCTGACGCCAAGCTCGTCCATCGCGGTGATGCTCGCCATCAGCGACGCCGTGGCCTTGGCGTTGATGGAGGCGAAGGGCGTCACGAAGCGTGATTGGGGCATGCGGCACCACGGCGGCTACCTGGGGCGCGCCGCGCGCACGGACAACATGTGAACCCATGCGTCCCGCTCGGCACATTCACCGGCTCGCCTTGAGCACCACGTCCAGGATGCGCTCCGGGTCGCTCAAGCCGCGTTCATCCTGCACATCCCGACACTGACGCAGCAACTCGCCGAAGCGCGGCCCCGGCGCTAAGCCGCGGGCAATGAGATGGCGCCCGGACACGACGTCCCGCGGCGCCTGCGCGGCCACGGCGAGTTGCTCGGCGCGCTGCAGGAAGCGTTCGCCATCTGGGAACTTCCGCGCCAAGGCCTCCGCGGTGGTGCGGCCAAAGTGGTCCGCCCGCGCTACGCGGAACAGCAGTTCCATGGTCACGCCGGCGGCGGCGAGCTTGCGCGCCAGGCGCCGGTAGCCCCTCGCCGTGGCGCCGCCGCGCGGCAGCAACGCCGGCGCCAAGTGATGCGTCACCAGCGCGCGCACTTTCGCCGTGAGTTCCTGCGGCACCCGCAGCCGCTCTAGGAAGGCGCGCGTGGGCGCAACGCCGGCGTCGGCATGGGACGGCGACCGCACGCGCCCTGCCGCATCCACGAAGGTGGTGGCGGGCTTGCCGAAGTCGTGGCAGAGCGCCGCGAACATGAGTGCGAGGTCATCCCCGTCACCGCGCCGTTCCCGCGCGGCCTCGTCCACCACCATGAGGGTGTGCGTCCACACATCCCCCTCGGGGTGCCACTGCCGGTCTTGCCGCACATCCACCAGCGCGTCGAGTTCCGGAAACCAGCACAACAGCGCCGCCTCGCGCAGGAAGGCCAGCCCCAGCGACGGCTTGGCGCCGAGCAGCAAGAGCTTGCGGAACTCCTCGAAGGCGCGCTCCGGCGACACCTCGCGCAAATCGAGCGTGGCGCACAGGGCCACCAACACGATGTCGGGGCGCATCTGAAACCGCGCCGCGAACTGCGCCACGCGCAGTGCCCGCAACGGGTCTTCCGGGAACGTGTCCGCATCCACCGCGCGCAGCGCCCGCGCCTCCAAGTCGCGCCGCCCGCCGTGCGGGTCCAACACCTCGCCGGACACGAGGTTGAGCCCCATGCTGTTGATGGTGAGGTCGCGCCGCCGCGCCGCGGTGGCGAAGTCGAGCATCGGGTCGGTCGCCACATCGAAGCCGCGATGGCCCGGACCCACCTTGCTGTCCAAGCGCGGCAGGGAGAAATCCACATCCGGCCCGGCAAGGCGCAACACGCCAAATGCGCGCCCGACCTCGGCAACCTTCCCGAACCGCCCAAGCAGGCGCTTCAAGGCGTCGAGCTGCAAGCCGAACACCTCGACGTCCAAATCCTGCGGCGTCTCGCCGAGCAGCCAATCGCGCACATAGCCACCCACCACCACGGCGCGACCGCCAGCCTGATCGATGGCTCGCACGACTGCCGGCAGCGGCGGCGGCAAGCTAGGCTTCGGCATCATGGCCGCATCATAGCTTCCTGCCGCCGGCGCCCAACCTGGCGCCGGCGCCAAGCCCGCGGACGGGCTAGGCGGCTTTGGCGCGCTTCAGCGCCTCCGCATAGATCGAGAAGCGCGTCTCTTGGCGCGTGCGAATCTCGATGACGGCCACATCGCCGCGGTCGTTCGCTCGCTTGGCCGCCTCGATGGCCGGGGCGATGGCGCCCGGTTCCTCGACGTGGACAGCCTCGGCGCCCAAGGCCCGCGCCACGCCGGCATAGTCTCCGGCTTGGTTGCCGACGCCATAGCGCTCCATCGCCACCGGCATCTTCTCGTCATAGCCGCCCATCGTCAGGTTGTTGATGATGATGGTGGTGATGGGGATGCCGGCGCGAGTCGCCGTTTCGATCTCCATGCCGGTGTGGCCAAACGCCAAGTCGCCCATGAAGTTCACGCAGAATTTGTCCGGCGCCGCCATCTTCGCGCCGATGGCCAGCGGAATGCCGTAGCCCAAGTGCGTCGTCTTGCCCCAACCGATGTATCCATGCGGCGCCACGGCGCGGTAGAACGGCATGATCTGATCGCGCGGGTTGCCGGCGTCGTGGGTGAGCACGGTGTTTTCGTGGTCCACGCAGCGATTGATCTCGCGAATCACCCGATACGGGTTGATCGGCGTTTCGTCCGAATGCAGGAGCGGCGCCCACTCGCCAAGCCAGCGCGCCTTCACGGAGGCGATGGCATTCACCAAGTTCTCATCCTTCGGGCGTCCATCTTCGCCGAGCGCGGCCTTGGCCTCGTCGATCATCGCCTCGAGGGTGAGCTTGGCGTCGCCCACCAACCCGATGTCCGCCGCATAGTCCTTGTTGATGTCGTCCGCCGACGCTGTGGAGTGGATGAGGAACTTGCCCGACGGAATGCTCAGGCCAAACACCGTGCGAGTGAGGCCGGTGCCCACCGCGAACACCGCGTCTGCCGCGCCAAGCCACTCGAACACCGCCCGCGGCGCCGTGCGGTTGGCGGCGCCCAAGGCCAACGGATGGTCGTCCGGAAACGCGCTCTTGCCCTGCATGGTGACGATGACGGGGATTTGCGTGAGCTCCGCAAAGGCGCGCAACTGCTCGCAGGCATCGGCGTAGAGCACACCTTGGCCAGCCCAGATGACTGGCCGCTTGGCGGCCATGAGGGCCTGCATGGCATCCTTCACGTCCCCCCGCGCCGGTGCCGAGCGCATCCGCGTGGAAGGCTTGTACGCCGCCGCAGCGCCCTCCGGCGCCGGGCCGCCGAGCACGTCCCCATGCATCTCCACCACCACCGGGCCCGGGCGCCCCTGCCGCGCCGTGTGGAAGGCGCGCCGCAGTTGCGGCACGGTGCGATCCATGCGGTCGATGGAGAGCGCGAGCTTGGTGACCGAAGCGTAGTTGCGGGCGGCGGAGAAGTTCGGCTGCACGTCGTAGCTGCCAACGCCCGCGCCCCCCGGCAGGAACACCATCGGCACCGCCTCGCCCCACGCCTGCGCGATGCCACCGAACGAGTTCTCGACGCCGGGCCCAGATTGCGAGGCGAACACGCCCACCGGCTGGCCGCGGGTCTGGCGGCTGTAGCCGTCCGCGGCGTTGATGGCGCCGCGCTCTTGGCGGAACACCAACGGGCGGATGCCGACGCGGGCCGCCGCCTCGATGAGCGGATTCGCGGGAAAGCAAGGCAGCCACTCCACTCCCTCCGCCTTCAAACACTGCGCGATGAGATCGTAGCCATTCACTGCCATTGCCCTCCATGATGATGGTGTCGAGGTTGCGAGTGTGGCGATTTGAGGCGCCGGCGGCAAGCCGCTGTACAGGTTCGCTTGGGCGTTCCGTTGTAGTATCCACGCTCGATTCGAAGGGTACTCTCGTGCGTGCTTCGCCCTACGGACAGTTCCTCAGCCAAGCTAGCCGCTCCAGCGATGCCGTCGTCGCGGCGGTAGCCGACAACTGCCGATTCGACGAGCGGGCTAGCGCCAGTCGCTGGAGAGAGTTCGAGGCTCTGGTGCCGAGGCCGTCGGCAGGTACTGGCGCCATTGTGTGGGCGGACTGGATTAAGGCCTACGAGCTCCACTTCGAGCAGCGCTGCATGGTCGCACGCCCGTCCGTACCCGACGCATTTCTCGAGATTAACCAGGACGCTTGGCTAAGGTCGCTCTCGCCAAACCAGTCCGTCGTGCGCATTGAAGACCTCAACCGACCATTGGCAGCCAGCACCTTGGAACTGGACGACTTGAGGGAACTGTTGCAGCGCGCCGACGACGGCGACCGCGACGCGGAACAGGCTGTTGGCAGGTTCTTTGAGGCTTGGAATGAACGCCGCGATGCGCGCCCCGCGTTCGTGGCATTTTTCGATGAAGTGCAAGATGAGCTGGACGACGCCGATTGGCCCCACGCACTTCGCGATCGCCTAGGGCTTGGGCGCCTTGGATGTCGCCCGCAGCCGATAGCGCTAATGCGCTATTCGCTCGAGGATGTCTTCAAGGCGCAGAAGCAACATCAAGCCGCCAATGCCTGCGCGCTGCCGACAGTTCTGGACGGCGGCATGCACAAATTCTTCTTCCCTGTGCCGCGAGAGCATCCGTACGGAGCCACTGTGCATTTGGCACCGGACCGGGCAGACACGCTCACTGCCGAGCTCGTGCATTGCCGGATCGATTACGAACCTCGCCATCTCTACCGAATAGGCGAGATCACGCGCCCGAGTCGACTGGACGACGACCAACTACGCGAGGCCCGCGACCTGCACCTGTACGCGCTGCAAGAAGCGTGCAACCGCGACGATTTCGGCGAGGCACTCCAAGGGCGGACATGAGCGACCGGTGGATGCAGGCATTTCGCAGCGATCCGGAGGCGGCTGTGTCGGCGCTCTTCACCGGACGGGCCGGCGTTGGCTCCGACATGCACCTCGACTTGCCAGAACTGCTGCATCAGTGGTTCCCGCCGGACTTGGCGGAAGAACGTGGCCGCCTTGACGACGCCCTCTTCTCGTGGTTGCGCAACATGCGCGACGACTACGCGTCGTCGGTGCAGGGTCTCGGCTTCCCCGTCTACGGCAAGCGAGTCGGCGATGCCTTGATCGCCCTGCAGCTACTTGATCTGCCGCGGGCTAGGGACGCGATCCGTTCAGACTTGGACGCCTGGCTGCGCTGGCTATCGCCGTTGCGACTGGCCCCGGAGCGCGATCCGGCGCTTGAATGTTACCGGCTGTTGACCCACGGCCAGCCGGATGCCGGGCACGCAGCCATGTGGCTGCGCCTAGCTACAGACGATCGGCCGGAGTATCTGACCGTAGCGTTGGCAGGACTGCAGCGACTGCCCAATGATGGCAATGCGCGGAAGAACCAGATGCTGATGCTGCGAGCACTGTTGCGGCACGCCGCTACAGTTCATCACGATATCAATGCGGCACGCCGCTTCTTCAACCGCGGCTTCGCAGCGTTGCGTGGCTTTTTTCCACGAGGTCCCCGACATTGGAACCGGGTTTTGGAAGATGCCTTGGATAGCTCCTCGAATCCTGCACAGGCTCAAATGACGAAGGACCTGGCTGACGATCTGCGGGAGAGGTCGCTGTCCAAGCAGCCGCGGTCGTCATCGCGGCCGGCGCACAGCAGCTTGCCCACCAAGGAAGAAATGACCAGTCTGGCAAAGGACATCGATAAGCCGGTCCAAAGTTCGGAGACACTAGCCAGTCGTCTGTTCAGCCTGTTAGAGCGATACCACGCGCACGCTTTGGCGACCAGCGATAGCTACTTCTTCGCCCGGACGCTGAGCAACCTCGGCAACAAACTGCTCGTCCACTACCAGCTCGCTGCGGACGACCTGACCCGCTTCGGCGTCATGATCGAACGTGCTTTGGTCTGGGAGCCAGCGAATCCTTATTGCTGGATGCTCTGGGCGAAATGGTTTGAAGTCCAAAGCGAAGAGGAAGCTCAAGAGGCGGTTCTTCGCGAGACGTTGCGGATGTTTCCGAGCAACGCGCCGGCACAGGTCGAGCTAGCGTGCCTGCTGATCGCCCGCGGCAAGGAATGTTGGGACGAGGCCGAGCAGTATCTGCGGCGCACGATCGATCAAGATCCCCAGAACGAACACGCCCACGTCGTCATCGCGCGTTTGCTGGCCTCGCGTGGGCGACCGGACGATGCAAAGAAAACGCTGGGCGACTTCTTGGACCAACATCCCAACAACCAACAGGCGCGGCAGTTCCTCAACGGCCTACAGGCTGGTACGCACACCAATACCGCCACACCGTTCGAAGACAGTCCAAGCAACCGGCGCCAAGCGCAAATCGACAGCGACTACTCGCCTGCTAAGGCAACGAACGGTGCCCTCCAAGAAGTCCTTCGCCGAGGCCGTTTGGCAGGAGAGTTTAGTCGGGCCTTGGCAGGCCATACCAACGCTATTCAGACGATCAAACAGGAGAGTCTAATTGGCGACGCGCTGGCGGGCTTCTACTCGCAGTGGCTGAAACTGGAAGACACGCCAATGTGCCCTCCGCACGCTTGGGCGTGGACCGCCTGTCAGCATTGGCAGGAGTCGGCTGCCGCTGATTGGAGGAAACTGGCGGAACGCTTCCCAGAGGCCGCTTCCGAGACAGATTTCCTTCGCGTGCTCGCTCGGCCAGACCCATCCAGCGCAATCCACTGGCAAGATCGCTCCGGCAACGGTGCCGCATCCCGCCCCGTTGATGCCCTGATGCGCGAAAGCAAGGAACTACTCGTCGCCACCGACCTTGACGACAATGCGCGCGAAGAACTCGCTTGCGAAGTGATGGCCTGCTCGGCGGCTAAAGTCCCCGAGTTCGCAGCAGCTTCACACAACGGCGGGCTCACGTCTCTCTGAACCGGCAAGCCGCTGCGCTCATTCCGGCGTTAGCGTGAGGGTGAGCCGGCCGTTGTGCTGCGCGAAGCCATGTCGTTCGTAGAAGGCGCTTGGCGGGCGCGCTTCCATGTGCCGCGCGCCTTGGCTCTCGGCGGTGCCGATGGCGTGGCCGAGGAGCCATCCGCCCAAGCCGCGGCCGCGGCAGTGCTGCGCCACTTGCAGGGCAACGATGACGAATGCCGTGGCTGCCTCCCGCTTGATTTCGTACGCGCCGATCACCGCGCCATCGAGCTTCGCTACCCGCGTCCAATCCGCGTCCGCACCCGGCCAAGGCATCTCGTCGGGAAAGGGGCGGTAGATGCCCACGTCGCGGGGCGTGAAGCTCACCACCACGCGGCAGAGCCGGGTTCGCCCTTGAACGGCCCCACCAACTCCGCCGTCACCCACCCGCCGTAGTAGCCGCCCGGCTGCGCGCGCACACGCTCCCCGCCAAGGCGACAATCCGCCAAGGCTGGATAGAAGGCAAAGCAAGCGGCGATGGCGGCGAACTCCGGAAACGGATCGAGGTAGGCCCATGCGACGCTGGGCGCGTCGCCCAAGTCGAAATGCGTGGCGGCGCCCTTCCACTCGCAGAACGCGCCTGCCGCTGCCGGCATCGGCGTCAACAGATCAACGCGCACATCCGCCGCGGGCACATAGAAGGTGGGCGGCGAGGCGGTCTCCAGCACTTTGAGCGCACTGGTCGAATCGGCCAACGGGTTGCCGACGCGGTCCAACACCAGGACGCGCCGCGCTTCAGCCTCGATGCGGGGCGGCCTCGGGTAATCCCAAACCGATTCCTGCCCCGGTGCCGGCGCGATGGCAAGTGGCGGCCGGCCCGTGCCGCGATACGCCCACTTGCGACGCGCCGCGGCCACCGCCGGCGTCATCTGCGCCATGGCCAGCGCCAGCGCTTGGTACGGCTGAAGGGCCGCCACGCCAACCGCGGCCGCTTGGGCGGGTGCCCCATGTAGCGTTCCATCAACCACGGCACCAGCCGGTCGTAGTGGCACCAACCATCTTCCAGCGGGCAATCTAAACGCTCGCCAGCAGCCCGCTCGAAGTCTTCATAGTGAGCGCGGGCGAAGGCCAACCCCGCCGGCCCGAGCGTCTTGTCGTCCAAACACCCGCCACAGGCGGCCACCAAGAACTCGCCGCCGGTGATCTCGCGGTACTTCAAGCGCAGCACCGCGCGCGCCTCCCGCTCCGCCAACGCCGGATCGATGAGGCCCATATTGACGCACCACGCCAAGAACAGCCCCGGCAGCGCCGCGGCTTCGTCCACTTCGCAGCCACGCTCCATGCGCCGGGCGACGGCATCGACGATCACGCCGCCGCCAGCGCCGCCGCCAAGTCTGCGACGAGGTCCGCCTGCGTTTCGATGCCCACGGACAAGCGGATGAAGCCATCGTCGATGCCGAGGGCGGCGCGCTGCGCCGGCGGCACACTGGCGTGCGTCATGATGGCTGGATGCTCCACCAAGGATTCGACGCCGCCCAAACTCTCGGCCAACGTGAACAGGCGCACGCGCTCGAGGAACGCCGTCGCGGCGGCAAGGCCACCCTTGATGTAGAACGACACCATGCCGCCAAAGCCGCTCATCTGCCGCTTGGCGAGTTCATGTTGCGGATGCGACGGCAAGCCGGGGTAGACCGTCCGCGCCACCTTGGGATGCGCTTCCAAAAACGCGGCGACGGCCAGCGCGTTGCGCTCGTGCGCCTGCATCCGCACCGCCAACGTCTTCAGGCTGCGCATGCACAGCCATGCATCGAACGTGCTCTGCACACCACCTACCGAGTTGGAGAGAAAGGCGAGCCGCTCGGCCAGGCCCTCGTCGTCCGTCACTGCCACGCCGCCCACCAGATCGCTGTGCCCATTCACGTACTTGGTGGTGGAATGCACCGCCAAGTCTGCGCCGAGTTCGAGGGGACGCTGGAAGTACGGGCTCATGAACGTGTTGTCCACCGCCAGCAACGCGCCGTTCGCGTGCGCGATCTGCGCCACCGCGGCGATGTCGACGAGCTTCAGCAACGGATTGGTCGGCGTCTCGACCCACACCAGCCGCGTCTCCGGGCGCATCGCCCCAGCGAGCGCCTCCGGCGCTGTCAGGTCCACATAGCTGAAGTTGATGCCGTGATCGGCCAACACGCTGTCGAACAGGCGGAAGCTGCCGCCGTAGAGATCGTCGCAGGCGACGACATGCTCGCCGGCCTTGACCAGATGCATCACCGTCGCCGTGGCCGCGCAGCCAGAGGCGAAGGCGAAGCCGAACCGGCCGCCCTCCAAGCTCGCGATGCATTGTTCGTAGGCGCCGCGCGTCGGGTTGGCGGTGCGCGAGTAGTCGTACCCCTTGAACACGCCCGGGGAGGACTGCGCGTAGGTGGAGGTAAGGTACAACGGCACGTTCACCGCGCCCGTGGCCGCGTCTGCCGGCTGCCCGGCATGAATCGCGCGCGTCTCGAAGCCGAGCGCCGCCGAACCTTCGCCGTCCTGCCCTTGCCCCGCCGCCGTGTCGCCGACGTCGTGTTCAGCCAAAGTAATGCCCTCCATCCGTGCGATTGAGCTTGTCCCGCGCGATCACCATGCGATGCACTTCCGACGGGCCCTCGCCGATGCGCTTCACGCGCAGTTCCCGATACCAGCGCTCCAGCGGCATCTCCTTGGCCATGCCCATGCCGCCGAACATCTGCATGGCGCGATCCACCACGCGGCCGGCGGTTTCCGTGCCGTAGAGCTTGCACACGGAAGCGTCCACCTTGCCCGGTTGCCCGGCGTCCACCTTGGAAGCCGCGTCATACACCAGCATGCGCGCGGCCCTAAGCTCCACCTCGGAATCCGCGATCATCCATTGAACGGCCTGCTTGTCCGCGAGCATGCCGTCCCGCGTCGGGCGCTGCTTCACCCAGCCGCAAGCCATGTCGAGCGCCTCCTGGGCAATGCCGATGCAGCCGGCCGCGTAGGGGATGCGCGCATCCACCAACCACGCTTGCGCCACACCGAAGCCGCGCCCCACTTCGCCCAACACGTTCTCCGCCGGCACTTCGCAGTTGTCCAGCACGATCTCATAGGGCGACAGTGCGCGGATCACCTTGATTTCATTGAACTCAATGCCTGGGAAGCCCGGCTCCACGATGAACGCCGTGATCTCTGGCGGCGCGCCACCACCGCCATCCTTGGTGCGGGCGAACACCACGCCGAAGTCTGCCCCCTTGGCGGCGGTGATCCACATCTTGCGGCCATTCAGCACCCATGCGTCGCCGCGCCGTTCGGCCCGTGTGGAGATGTTGTTGCGCGGGTCTGACCCGCCGGTGGGTTCCGTGATGGCGACGAAGGCGCGTTTGGCGCCATCGATGCACGGCTTGGCGTAACGCTCAATCTGCGTCGGCGTGCCGCTCCACAGGATGTTCGGCGGCCCGCCGCCGAAGGCGCCGAGCGCCGGCGCGTAGCCGCCCAAGCGGCACTTGGCGGACTCTTCCGCGACGATGGCCCGCGCCAAGGCGCTCAGTTGGTTGCCGCCGTGCTCCTCCGGCACCGTGAGGCGCGTCAAGCCCATCGCCTCGGCCAAACCGCGCAGCCGCGCCAAATCCGCCGGTGCGCAGCCAGTGGCGTCATGCGGCAAGGTGTCTTCGATGGGCTTCACCTCTTCGCGCATGAAGCGGCGAATCTGATCGCGCAGCATGATGAGCTCTTCGGGCAGCTCGAACCCGTAGTGGTTGCCGGCGCCGTTGGCCATGCGCTCCCCTCGTGGTTGCTCCATGCATAGCTTACGGAGCCTAGGCCGCTTGCGCGAATGTGGCGCTCGCTCCCATCCGGTCTTCGGCTAACTTATCGAGCAGCCCCACCTGCACGGCCATGCCGTTCGCAACATGACACTCGAGATTGTGCTCTATCAGCCAGAGATTCCGCCCAACACCGGCGCCGTCATGCGCATTGCCGCCAATGTCGGCGCGGCGCTCTCCCTCATCGAGCCGTTGGGCTTCGAGCTCAGCGACGCGCGCCTGCGCCGGGCGGGGCTCGATTACCGGGAGTATGCAGACGTGCGGGTGTTCGCCAACCTCGACGCATGGGTCGAAAGCTCCCGCCCGGAGCGCTTCTTTGCCTTCAGCGCCAAAGCGAGCACCCCGCACACGGCGCCATGCTTTCGCCCGAACGACGCCTTGGTCTTTGGGCCAGAGACGCGCGGGCTGCCGCCGGCCGTGATGCGCCGCGTGCCCCCCGAACGGCAGTTGCGCATCGCCATGCGCCCGCATTCGCGGAGCCTCAACTTGGCGAACGCGGTGGCGGTGGGCATCTATGAGGCGTGGCGGCAGTTGGAGTTCCGCTAGGGGCGCGGGCGCAGCGCGAGTTCCGCGACGACAACGGCCGCCGCCAAACTGAGCAGCGTGGGCAGCCCCCGCCAACCCGAAAGGCGCCGCGCGGGCAAGTGCGCCAAGGGCTTAGTTGAGCCGCTGCGCTTCCTCTGAACGGCGGCGCATCGCTTCGGCGTAGTGCGCCGCAAAGTCCACCGGCGTCAACATGAACGGCGGCAACGTGCCCCGCACCGCCAAGTTGTCCACCGCCTCGCGGACATAGGGGAACAGAATGTCTGGGCACGCCACGGCCAACACATGGCGCAGCGCGCCTTCATCCATCCCTTCCACCAAGAACACGCCGGCCTGCTGCACCTCAATGATGAGGCCAACGCGCTCATTCTTCTCCGCCGCAGCGCCCTCGTCTGCGCCCGCCGGCGTGGCGGCTTCACCGGCGCCCGCGGCCGGCGTCTCCAAGGTGGCGCGCAGCGTCACCGTCAACACCACCTCAAAGCGACTGTTGGGCATTGGCTTGGCGGCGGTGTTGAGGTCAAGCTGCACGGTCGGCCGCCAAGGAACCCCGAACACTTCCGGCGCCATGGGCGATTCGAAGGAGAGGTCCTTCAGGTAGATGCGCTCGACATGCACCCGCCCGGCGCTGCGAGCGGTGTCTTGACCCGCCGACGAGCCGGCGGCGTTATCGGCCACGGCGCACCGCCACGGAGCGTTGGCCACGGCGCGCCGGCGCGGGCACCCCGGCACTGCTTGGCAGCAGCGGGCAATGCATGCCTTGGTCCACGCCCCTCAGCCCTTCACGACCGGCAGGTTCTGATTGCGCCATTCGGCGACGCCGCCGCGCAAGCGCGAAACGTTCTCGAAACCGGCCTTGCGCAACGTGGTGCCAACGGAACCCGCGTGTTGCCCCATCTTGCAGGCCACCACCAAGGGCTTGGCACGGTGCTTCTTGAGTTCGCCCAAACGCCCGGCGACCGCGGCGTGGGGAATGTTGACGGCATCGACGATGTGCCCGGCGTTGAAATCCTGCTTGTCGCGCACATCCAGCACCAAGGCGCCCTCGCGATTCACCAACTCAACGAGCTGTTGCGCCGTCACCGTGCGCCCGCCACGCCGCAACTCGTTGTGGACGAAGAGCGCCAAGAGCACCGCGAATGCGCCCACGAGGAAGGGATGATTCCCAAGAAATTCAAAAACTTGTTCCACCGCAGCGCGAAATCTCCAAGGCCCGGCGCTAAGAGGTCGCCATTATAGCGAAGCGCATGCCCTACGACGGCCTGCCGCGGCGGCGCAGCGCCACCTGCAACGCCCGCTTGGCACCGAGCGCACGCCGCACCACCGCTTGGCGAAACACCCACGCCAGCGCTCGCCGACGCCACGGCGGCGGGCCCAAGCCGGCGGTGGTGAGCAGCAGATCCGCCTCGCGCAGCGTCGCCATGCAGGAGAAGCCGCCGGCCTCCCGAAGCCGCGCCGCGGCCAGCGGATGCTGCGCCCAGGCGCGGCGCTTCGCTGCTAGATCGGCGGCCGTCTCGTGGTTCTGATGCACCACCGACACCACCGGCGTCAAATCGATCAGCGGCATCCCGCGCCGCTGGAACTGGTACAGGAACCACGGATCCCACCCCGGCGCGTCCATGGGCAGGGATAGCTCGGCGCTGGGCGCGGCGCGCTTCGGAAACAGGTAGTAGTCGATGGCGGAGGCGATGAAGCGCTCGCCCTCGCGGCGCACCCGCTCGCGCAGCGGCGCGCGCCAATCCGCGGCGGCGAAATCAAGCTCCCCCGCCACGTCCAAGTTGTGGCGGCGCCCGGCGGCGACGAAGCCACCCCGCAAGCGGGCGTCCGCGGCGCCGGCGAGGGCCTCCAGCGCATCGCTCAGGCCGTCGAGCACAATGATGTCCGCGTTGATGCCACACAGCAGCTCAGTGTCTGCCAACTGCGCCGCGACTGCGCACATCGCGGAGCGCATCGGCACGCCGCGCCCATCCGATGCCACATCCGGCACATGGGTGAGGCCAAGCTCTTGGGCGATGTCCGCCACGCCGGCGTCAGCGCCGAACAGCATGATCTCCGGCCGCGGCCGCAACGCCAACCAACTCCTGATGGCGTTGCGCTGCATGGCCGCGAAGCGCGCGTCGCGAAACGATCGCGGCGATGTGAAGAGCGTCAGCCGCGGCGAGTTTGCCAGCATGGAGCCTGCCTTGTCTCAGCGCCATCGCGCCGTCGCCGCGGCCACCGGCGACGCCGAGCGCGTCGGTCCACCTTGGCTATCATTCCCGCGTCCACCGCCATGAGGGCATCATCATCGTGCAGCCCGTTCAGCGCGACGAACTGGCCATGCTGCAAGTTTACGGCCCCACCGCCATCGGCTGGGACGCCGACACGCCCATCAACGAGACGGTGGACGGCGATGGTCGCCCGTTTCCCAGCGAACGCGGCTTCGGCGTGCCGGACCCAAGTGCGCCCACGCGCCGCGAGTACGACGACCCCGCGGTGCAGGCGCTGCGCCGCCGACTGCAGCGCGACAACGGCTTGCGTGGCCTTGAGGTTTGCGCACCGGGCGAGGTGGAGCGGGCGGCGCACATTTTCCACCGCGACGGCTTTGTCGTGGTGCGCGATTTGCTCGACGCAGCGGGCTTGCAACTGTGGCGCGAAGGCAGCGCACGGGTGCTGCGGCAGATTCTCGCCGTGCCTGGCGCTGGACGGCGCAAGTACACGACGGAGACCGGCCGGCTGCCGCATCGCTACAGCTACGGCACCTCATCGGCCTCCCGGCAGTTGCTGCACGAGCCGGAGTGGGCGGCGATGATCGACCTGCCCACCACCACGCCCATCCTCGCAGCGATCTTCGGCTCGATGGACTACTTCGTCACCGGCGCCGGCGGCGACCTCTGCCTGCCCGGCGCCGTGGAATACCAGCACCTGCACGCGGACGTGCAGGAGTCGCAACGCATCTCGGATGGTCGCCTCGCCACCGCGGCCGCCATCGGCATCGAGCTTCGGCGCGACGCGGAGACCGGCGCGCTCGACGCCGCCACGCGACGGCGCGTCATCGACTACACGCCGCCCATGGTGACCATCAACTTCACCATGTCTGACCTCACTTGGGAGAACGGCCCCATCCGCCAAATCCCTGGCTCGCACACTTGGCAGATGCGCCCCACGCCACCGGACCGGGAACCGGAGTGGATGCGGCTATCGACGCTGGTGGGCGCTCCGGCTGGCGCCGGCGTGTTCCGCGACAACCGCGCATGGCACGGCGCTACCCCAAACTTAGGCCGCGAAATCCGCGCCCTGCCGAATGTCGAGTACGGGGCGCCTTGGGCGCCGCCGCCCAAGGCGAGAACCATGCCCCACAGCATCTGGCAAACGCTCGGCGCCCACGCCAAGCACTTGTGCCGGCACGTCAAGGCACCGCCCGGCGTCTGGCCCGCCGGCGCCGGCGTGATGCATCCGCTGCGCACCGAACGCCGCGCCGCAGCGCAACGGCCTAGTAGCGGGCGCACCTAGACCTCGGCGGCCTGCACATCGTCCTGCGGGGCCGTGCGGGAGATCAGTGACTTCTGGACGTTTGGAGTCAGACAGCGGCCGCCCCCGGCCGAACTACTCAGCAGGGGTGTCATGCCGACGCACAGGCACACCGCGCTTGACTCGGCTATCGCGGAAGATCAAGCTTCAATTTCCTTGAATGTGACTAGGCCCCTGTCTACGTCCGTGATCCAAGCAGGCGTCTGCCTGCACGTGGGCACGGGGCCGCCTTCATGTGAATATGGCAGGGCTCGCCGCCATCATGCTTGACGGTGGCTACTTCACCAAACGGTTCCAGAAGCTGCATCGTCGGTTCCCTGTCGCCGACAGGCCATCCAGTTCTGCACGGAACTAATGGAGTGCGTAGAGGACTACAAGCTCTATCGAATCTTCTTCTACGATGCCGAACCTTACGATGGGTCGAGCAAGAACCCTGTCTCCAAGCAGGCCGTTGACTTCGCCAATACGCGATTCGCACGGGACTACCGATCATTGCTGCAAAGCCTTGAACAAGCGCCCAATGTCGCCGTCCGCCGGGGTGAAATCCTGATGCGGGGCTGGAATCTCGGCGAATCTACCTTGCGAGCAATAAGAAAAGATCCGACCACATCGATTTCTGCTCACAGTTTTGTTCCCAACATTGTGCAGAAGGGCGTGGACATGCGAATTGGCCTCGACATGGCGGCCTTGGCGTTGAAGCGTCTGGTGCAGGCTGTCGTGGTGGTCACTGGCGATGCGGACATTGTGCCGGCGATGCGTTTTGTGCGACGAGAAGGCCTGCGCACATACCTTCATACCATGGGCTTTGCGGGCGTTCGGCCCGAGCTCAAGGCACATGCCGACGTTTTTCTTCGGCCATAGACAACCACGATAGCGTTGGGCCGCGATCATGCGAGCAGGTCGCCCCGTCGCCTTCGGGATGCTGCCCCCTCTGATCGCGCCACCTGCCGCCTGCAGTTCCTTGACTTCTGACCGGACGAAACGCCCTTGGCCTTTTGGCGGCAGATGCGAGCTGCACGCTCCCTCCGCCGCGGCCCGACTACTCAGCAAAGCGAACTTCCCCTTCCCAGAGGTGTGTGGACGAGCCGTCGCTGTCGGCGATGACCTGGCCGGTGCGGATGCGGGAGAAGCCATGCTCCGGAAGGGGCGCCATCGCCGTGCATCTTCCGTCGGATATCACGCCGCGCTCGGCGAAGCCGAAGTCCAAGTTGTCAAAGCCGTATCGCCGGCGATGGTCTGGGAGGTCGGCCGCGTCGGCAGGAAACAGGTGCAGGAAGAACCACGCTTGTGTGTCGGCGCGGGCGCACGGCTCCTTGAAGTAGATCAGCATGTCGTCGCGGAGATAGACGTCGAACGTGGACCGGATCGACGGTTTGCGGGGCAATGTTGGCCTCATGTCCTGCAATGCGTCCGCGGCAGCGACTTCAATCAAGGGCGCCGTGTCTTCAATCAGGTACAGGTTGGGCCGGCCGCCAGAGACGACATGCTCAATCGAAACATCCGCGGCCAGCAATTGCAGCGCTCTCAGGGCAGGCAGCCCAGAGTGCCAGCGCCTATTGGAAACCAACCAGAGCCTGCTTCCTCCAGCTTGGGAGATGGCGGTGGCCATTGCTTGGAAGCATCGTTCCTTCGAGGCCTGCCAACGGCCGGGTGGAGGCACGGCACCATCGTCGTCATACCTGCAGAGTGGCCTTCCATCGATCACAACCTGCCTGATCGGTTCCCGCTGATGGAACTTCCAAGACCACAGCAGTTGGCCGAAGGCGTACAGATAGACCACCTCGCCTTCTTGCGCTCGCTCTTGCAGCGCGGCGAGAATCTCCGCGCTTCGGTCATGGGGCCAGTACAACCCATCCAAGTCCCGCCGCAAGGCATCCACCCCTGACAGCGCCGTGCCGCCCGCCATCACGAGCAAGACGGGCATTGTCCAGCGTCGACGCGCGAGCGAGGACAGGCAGCCGGCTGTCCAATGGAACACGACGCCCACGGCCAGAAACACGATCGGCCCCAGATAGATGCCTTGCCGAATGCCCCCAAGCGGATACCGTCCCAGCACGGCGGCGGCGACGGCAACCGCGATGCAGAAGGAGAACGCAACCAAGATGGCGCGGGCCTGTGGCGTTCCTTGGGTTCTTCCCCAGAATGCTGCGACCAAGATGCCCGCGAATGCGGCCAGCGCCGCCATCGCGACAGCCGCCGGCAAGTGATACGTCAGCAAACTCCAAACGCGGTCAATCGAAAACCCGAAGATCGAGAGGACGTCGAAATCTCCTCGAAAGTAGTGCTGCGACAGGTAGCCATCCACGCCGAAGAGCGGCCGATCCCATTGATATCGCAAAGTGACGGCGTAGCTGATGGAGCACCCCGCCAGAAGGCAGACCGCGGGCCAAGCCAAGGCGACGCGCAGCTTGGCCTGATCGCGGGTCCGCGGCACGAGCTCCATTTTCGGCGCTGCCAATGGTTGCCGGGGTGAAACCATCGCGGCAGCCGTCACGGCGGCACCGAACAGTGCAAGGCCGTACTGCACCAACGGGGCCACGAACAGGCTGGCGCAGAGCAAGGCTCTCCCGCCATCCCGCAGATGCCGCAGCAGCCCCGCCACCATGAGCAGCGCCACCAGCGCGTCGACGGAGTATTCCCGTGCGTCCTGCGCATGCCGGATCGCTTCAACGGAAAGCGTCGCGAGCAGGGCCGCCAGAAACGCGGCACCCCGGGCGACCCCTAGGCGCGGCAGGAGGAAGAGCATCACGGCGATGGTCAGGACGCTGGCGAGCGCCGGCACGATGCGGATGCTGAAGATCGTGCTCTCGACTTGCTGCACGGCGCGGAGAATCAAGGGGTACAGGATTGGAGAGGAGTGCCAGCGACGAGTGGTGGAGACAATTTCCGAGAGGGTGCCCGATGAGAAGTCGGCAACGAGCGCTTCGTCAGGCCGCAGATGGTGCTCCGCGAGATCATGGAAGCGCAGGCCTGCCGCTGCGACGAGCAGGCAGACGCAGGCGGCTTGGTACAGAGACATTCTGCGGCCGCGGCCGAAATCGGTGATGTGCCGGGCCACGGCGCGCATCCCCACTGCGTGCTGGACGCTGCCCCAGGTCACGTCAGCGCCCTCGGCAACCTGCTCTGCGGTGGCGTCGGCAATTTCGCAAGCCCTGATGCTTCCTGGGTGGAATGTGCGGCGGGTCAACAGCCGAGATGCTTGCGGCGCCGCGGCGAGCGAACCGGGCTTCCTTTTGCCGCCATGTCGCAGCCGTTCATATCGTCGAAGCCAATCACGGCGTCGCCCGTTCTAAACAGCTGCAACGCCGCGAAGGAGCCAATGACTCCGGCCGCGCCCGCCGCGAGCACCCGCACTTTTCGCCTCGCTGGCGGCGCTGCACCACAATGCTGCGCGGCCAAGCCGCCCACCCAACGCCGCCACGACACCCCGCGCTCATGGCACCGAGGGCCGCCCTCCACATGCGCCTCGGGGCGCTTCAACCGCCGGGGCAAGTGGGGCACCTACCGTAGCCCGCCCGGTGGCGATGTCAAGCCGCTGAAAGGGATCAGCACCTTCTGGACAGTCGCCCCCAACGGAAGGCCGTTGGGGGCGACGGTTCGGTAGCCTATGAGTTGAAGGACAACATGGGAGACCGAACGATGCGGATGTTGGCACAGGACAGGGCGTTCTACCTGAATTTGCGGGTGGACGGGACGGACGATCCGGAAGCGCTGCGCCGGCTGCGGATCTTGGAAGGGATCGAGGCGGTGCGGAAGGGCCTCTCCGCGGCTGCGGCGTGCAAGGCGTTCGGCGTCTCGCGGGCGACGTACTACGCGTGGCGGCGGCGCTTGGAGGACGGCGGCGTGGCGGGGCTGGTTCCGCGCAGCAGCCGCCCGCGCAGCCATCCGGGGAGGCGGTGGACGAGGGCGGACGCCAGGCGGGTGGTGGGCATCCGCCGCGAGACGCCGTGGGCGGGGAAGGCGAGGATCGCGCCGGACTTGGCGGCGCGCTGGCCGGAGCGGGCGCTGAGCGAGGCGACGGTGGGGCGCATCCTGCGCTGGGCGGTGGAGCGGGGGCATGCGCGGCCATGCTCGTTCTGCGAGGGGCGTGCCGCCGCGAAGCGGCGGCGCGACTTCACCGGCGCGCATGCGCGCCGGTGGAAGCCGCGCGACATGCGCTTCGGCGTCCAGTTCGACCACATGACCGTGCGCATCGACGGCAAGACCTTCAAGGAGTTCCGCGCCGTGTGCCCGAACACGCGGCAGCAGCACGCCAAGGTCTATTCGCGCGCCACGGCGAGCGTCGCGCGGGCGTTCCTGCGCGAGGCCGTCCGCGAGCTCGACATCCACGCCGTGCAGGTGGACGGCGGCTCGGAGTTCATGGCCGCCTTCGAGGAGGAGTGCAGGGCGCTGGGCCTGCCGCTGCTGGTGCTGCCGCCGCGCTCGCCCCAGCTCAACGGCATCGTCGAGCGCGCCAACCGCACCGCGCGCGTCGAGTGCTGGAGCCAGTACCGCGGAGAGCTCACCTGCGCCGCCATGAACGAGGCGCTCGCCGCCTACCTCGACTACTACAAGTCTGTTCCATAGCACCCATCTTTCTATGCTGTTGATTCGATTAGATTTTGCTGGTTCGGGTTCGGTACTGCGGCGTGCTTGCGCCGACTTTTCACTCTCGCGGCAAGCGACTGTCCGGCCGGACCTTCGAGATCCGCGCGTTTGAAGAGCCAGGGACCGTCCGGCAAGGGGCGGAGCGAATCGAGTTCTCCGGCCTGCGCGGCGAGTCTGAGCGTCCGGGGAGTCAGATCGAGCAGCGCGGACGCGTTGGCGAGGTTGAGCCAGGGCTCGACGCCGTCCGGAGCCGGGCGGAACGCGGGGATCCTGCGGTAGCCGCGCAACGCGCAGACGCGTTCGCGCGTCCAGCGGTTGCCGTTGCCGGTGCGCAGCCCGTTGCGGTTGAGCACGCCGGCGACCACGTCGTCGCGGGCGATCAGGGCGAGGCGGCGGATCGCCTCGACCGTTTCGAGCGGCGCGCCGTTGCGTTGTCCGCGTCGTCTTCTCGGCAGGCGCAGTTCCGCATGCACGCCCCCCGCCCAGTGAACCACCAGCACCACCTCGCCCGTCCCGTTCGCGGCGTCCGCATCGATGTCGGCGACGACCTCGTCGACAAGAGTGCGCACGATGCGCTTCTTGAGGCGGGCGTCGGTGGCCGGCGCGTTCCAGACCGCCTGGAGATCCCGAGCCAGCGTGGCGAACGGCACCGGGCTCGGATCGCGCCTCGAAAGGCCGGCGCCGTGGGCGGAAAGCTTCGCCTCGACTTCGCGCTGCCGTTCCAGGGCCGCTTCCCAGCGCGCTTCCAGCTCCGAGGCCACCAGACGGTTGGCCGGGTCCGCGGCGTCGTACTGGCGGAAGGCGCGGTCCACCGCGTAGCGGGCGGCCTCCAGGTCGCGCGCCAGCGCCTCCCGAACCTCGTCGCGCCGGGCGGCCGCCTCGGCCTCCGCCCGCGCGGCGGCGTCGACCGCGCCGGGCCCGACGACTTCGAGGAGGGCCGCCTCGACGGCGTCGTCCACGCGAAGGCCGCCGAAGGAGATGCAGCTGGGCTCGCCGTTGTCCAGCCAGCCCCGGCGGCAGGCATATCGAGGAATGTCGTGCCGGCGGCCGCTGTACCGAACCGTCAACTTGCGTCCGCAACGCCGGCAGCGCACCAGGCCGGCCAACAGCGCGCCGCCGTGCTTGGCGGCGCCATGGTGTTTGCTGGCAGGCCGGTTGTTGCTGACCATCGTGCGCATCGCCTCGGCGCGGTCCCAGTCGACGTACCCCTCGTGGGCTCCGGGCTTGAGCGCCAGCCACTCGTCGCGCGGCCTGCGCTCGCGCCCGACCCGAACGCCCGACTCGTCGTAGGCCGCCACGGCGCGGCTCCTGCCGTAGGCGTAGGCCCCGCCGTAGGCCGGGTTGGATATCAACTGGTAAATCGTAGCGTACCTGGGCCGGCGCCACACGATCCTGCCGTCCGGACGCTTGGCGGGCAGGTCGAGTCCGTGTTCGAGAAACCACAGCAGCGCCTGGCGGGCGCTGCCCAGCTCCTCGACCTTGTCGAAGGCCAGCGCAATCGCCTCCCGCACTCGGCGGTCCGGGTCCTTCTCCAGACGATCGCCGTTCTTCACGTAGCCGACCGGCGCGGCGACGATCAACTCGCCGCGCCTTGCCTTCTCGTGGCGCGCCGCCAGCGAGCGCTGCCGCAGCAGGTCGAGCTCGTACTCGTTCAGCGAGCCCTTCAGTCCCAGCAGCAGACGATCGTTGCTTTGCCGGGGCGCGTAGACGGCCTCCTGGTCCACCAGAACCGTGTCTACCACCCGGCACATCTCGATCAGCTGCTGCCAGTCCCGGCTGTTGCGCGCGAACCGCGACACCTCCCGCGCGGCCACCGCGCCGACCTCGCCGAGACAGACCTGCGCCACCATGCGGTTGAATCCGGCGCGCTCCGCGCTGCCGGACGCCGAGCGGCCGAGATCGTCGTCGATGGTCTCGATCCGCGCAAAGCCCAACCCCAGAAGGCGGTCGCGCATCGCGTACTGCAGCGCGCCGCTCTCGCGGTTGTGCAGAACCTGATGCGCGGAAGACTGGCGAACGTACAGGATCGCCTTGCGTTCCAGATGGCGGCGCTGGATCTTGTCAGACATCACCGCTCTCCCCGCCGGTCCCGGTCTCCGCTTCCCCGGCCTCGCCGCCGCGATGCTCCAGCAGCATCCGAGCCATCAGGACCGTCGCCCGCCGCCGCGTCCGGTCCGGCAGACCGCGCCACCGCGGCGCGTCGAGAGGTCGGCGGTCGTTCGACGGACCGAACAGATCCAACTGAATGGACTTCGGGGGGGACGGGCGCATGATCGGCTCCTCGGCTCCGGTCGCAGGACCGCAAGTCTGCCTGCCGGTCGGAAACGACCGACGGAGAGACGGAAGCGCCCCCATCGCCGCGGACAGCCGCGGCCAGCAAGTCCGCCAGCGCTTCGAGCGCCGCCAAATCGACATGGGGCCGCTCCCGTCTGCGAACGGTCGAGCAACTCTGCCGGTCGAACATCCACAACGGCACTTCGAGCCGCGGACCTCGCGCCCGGCCGGCCAGGCGGCAGTGGGCTACGGAAACTCCGCCCTTGGCGAACACTTGGTCAATGGCGACCTCCTGCCCGTGCCACGGGTGGAACTCGTAGAGAATCCTGCGTTCGGCGGTGCCGTGGGTGTTCGAGAGTCGAGTTGTACAACAACCGGCGCCGGCACCGCTCCCTCGGCATGAAAACACCCGCCGAGTTCGCTAGGATGATGGCCGCGGCTGCCTGACCCCAAATGTCCAGAAGGTCGCTGATCCCCGACAGCCGCCATGCCGGCTCAGCGCATCCGCTCGCACTTCGGCCCGGCTAGAGGCGAGGACAGCCGCTGGCGCTGGGCGCGATCAGCGTTTCTGTTCGTGCTCCACGGCGCCGACGGGGAACTCAGCCAACCAGACACGGCCATCGTCGGGCGTGAACTGCCCGGTCCTGATGCGGGCGATGGGATAGCCGGGCAGCCGGCGGGTCGCAATGCACCTGCCGGCGGGGGCCGGCGCGGCGAATGCACGGTAGTCGAAGTCCAAGTTGTCGAAGCCGTGCCGGCGGCGGACGGCCGGCAGGCTCTCCGCGTCTTCCGGGAAGACGTGCAGGAAGAACCGCGCCCGCGCGTCCTCCGCGCCGCACGGCGACTTGAGGTAGCTCAACGCGTTCCCGCGCAGATGGACGTCGAAGGCGGAGCGGGCCGCCGGTTCGCCGGACGCAATTGACTCGTAGTCCGCCAGCCAAGCAGGACGCGGCGGCGGGGCCGGGCGCCTTCGCGCCGTGCAGACGTGCTGGTTCCGCCTCAGCCACTCGAGCAGGGCTTCCGCCGCCCACTGATGGCCGGCGGCGTTCCAGTGCTCGTCGTGCGGCCACTCCGCGTCCCTCCAATCGGCGCCTTGGCGGAGCATGTGGCCGTGCTGGTCGATGACGGGAATGCCGCGCGCCTCGGCGAGGGCGGCCATGCGCTCGAAACCAAGGCCGCCTCGGGCGCGCATGGCATGCGTGGCCAAGATGGCCAGCGCGGCACCGTCGCGGTGCGCGCGTTCCTTGAATTGGTCCAGCGCGAAGGCCGTGAAGTCCAGCGCGTCCTTGTGGACTGCCGGCAGATTCTCCTGCGTGGCCGCGAAGAACGGTTCATGGATGCGCTCCCGCGTCGTTGGCCGCCACCCATCGAGCAGCGCGGCATAGCGGGGGGAGCGCCGGCTCAGCAGCTCCACCCAAGCGATCAGCTCGGGGGGGTGGCGTCCGAGAACTGCGTCCATCTTGGCATCCAGCCATTTGGCGAAGAAGGACGCGCGGACCAGCGAGTCCGCGGCGCTCGCGCGGGGGCGCTGCTCGACCAGCCGCGACACTTGGGGATGGGGTGATCGCAACATGATGGCGCCATCCGCGCCCCGCGCCGCGAACACGTTCCTGCGCCGGTCCGGATCGATTCCCTTGTGCAACCCTGCCAAGATCGGCGAGTTTTCCTTGAAGTCGTTGGGGACGAAAACGAGCACCACCAAGGCGGGGCGGAAGTGCCGGGCGAACTCGTCGTAGTACGCCAGTTGGTTGACTTGGCCGGTGGCGTTGACGCCAAACGCTGAGGTCGTGACGTCCAAATGAGGCAGGTCCCGGGCGGCCAACTCCTCCAGCCGAACGTGAAGCTTGTCGGCGATGGGAACCTGGAGCGCCGCGACAAAGGAATCGCCGATCACGGCGACGTGGCAGCTTGCCGCGGCCCGCTCGACGCCGATGGGTTCGCGGTCCAAGAAGCCCAAGCTGTTGGTTCGCGACTCGACCCAGAAGTCAAGGCGGTTCGTAAAGCGCGTTTCCGCTTTGGGCGCATACAGCTGCCCAGCAGTTGGAGACCAAATTGTGGGAACGACGCGCTCCATGAAGGGCGCCCGCAGCCGCCAATACGCTTCGCCGACGGCTCCAATCAGAGCCAAGCCCGCAATGAGAATCAGCGCGTTCCAGCCGATCAGCCGCAGCGCACGGCGGACGCGCACTGGAGCAGGGCCGGCGCACTCTAGAACGGGAGATTGCGGCTTCACGCGCGCGTGCTCGTGGTGGCCCGGCGTTGTTCATCCGTGTGGCGGTGAGCCGGCCGGACACCTTCGTCATTCCCGCGCGTCTTCAACCGAGGCCCGTGCCCATGAAGCAGCGGCAGGCGTCCGCCGGGTTGACCACGCGCAGCAGCAAGCCCCCGACCAGACGCCCGTGGGGCTTCATTTCACTCGCTTTCGGCATCGTCGGAACATCAATGTTGGCGACCCCTGCTGCCACGCGGCGATGCTACCCGCATCAGGGCGTTCGCATCCAAGCCGACGGGCGCACATGGCACCGCGATGTGCTCAATCGAGCCGGCACCCGCTGCGAGGCCGACGCGATTGCCTCGCCTTTGTAGACTGCGTCGCAATCAATTTGGTAGCTTGTGCGCTCTGGCAAAGTGGCGTGTGGGCATTGCGAATGTCAGCTCAAGCGCTGCGTGGCGAGCTTCCGGGCGGAGCTTCCGACCCACAATCCCAACCGCGGCCCCATCCAAGAATCGGCACCGGGTTGGCCGGCTGCGGCGCGGCGATGTATCCCGCCACCTCCCAAACCGAGCCGGACCCGGTATGACGCCCTCCCGCACCAGAGGGCATCTTTGACACCAAAGGGCGTGTTTGAGCGAAGCGCCGGCCGTTTGCCTTGGCTGGGGCCGGCGCTGGGCCGCATGACGCCCGCACAGGCCTATCTGTTCGCCGCCATCCCACTGCTGGCCACCGCGGCGGCGCTGCGCCTGTACGCGCTCGGCGACGAGATTGTTCGGCTCGACGAGGCCATTGCCTCGCAACTGTCGGCAGGGGACTTGACGCTTGTGGAGGTGCTGGACAACACGCGGGGGCGCAGCCCGAGCCCGATTCTGTATCCATTGCTGCTCCACGCAGTGCAGTGGTTCGACGATGGGCCCCTGGCCATCCGCATCGTCCCAGCGATCGCCAGCATCTTGGCGGTGGCGGCGCTCCTGTTCTGGCTGCCCCGCGCCGGCGTGAGCCGCGTCGCGGCATGGCTGGCCGCGGCGATGGTCACGTTCTCGATGCCCGCCATCCGCCACGCGCAGGACGCGCGGGAATACTCCATCGACGCGCTCATGGCCGTGCTGCTCACCGTCGGCTTCCTGCAAGCCGCCCGTGGCAAGCGGCCGGCGCTGCTGTGCCTTGTGCTCTTGGTCGCGCCATTCATTCAATATGGGTTGGCGCTGCTCTGCGCCGCCGCCGTGCTGGCCCTATCCCTCTGGCAACTGCGCCGCTTCTGGCACCCGCCTCTTGCAGAACCCAACGCCGCGCCCCGGCCAGCGTTGCGGCGACGCGCCGTCGGCACCGTCGCGCCTTGGGCCTGCCTCGCCGCCGGCAGCGGAGCGAGCTGGATGGTCACGCTGGGCAAGCAGCGGGGAGGCATCACCTCCGTCGGCGAGGGCGGCTACGGGCTCGGGCACCTGCGCCATCTCTACGACGGCAGCCTCGGCGACGTCCCGGCCCTCGGCGAGTTCGCGGCCGTGAAGGCGTTGGAGTTCCTCGCCTACCACCTGTCGGTGCCCGTTGCCGCGTTGGGCCTCGTCGCGCTCGCCGCCGCGATTTGCCTGCGCATCGGCGGACGGGGGCGCTTGGGGCCCATTCCGCTCCTCTTTGGCACCGCCCTTGGCATCGCCGCCGCTGCCGCGGCACTGCGCCTGTATCCTTTGGGGGGCGTCCGCCAGACCATGTATCTGGCGCCCGTCGCCGGCATCGCCCTTGGCCATGCCATGCATGCGGCCGTGGCCGGCATGGCGTCGCTGCCGCGCCGCGCCGCGAGCGCTCTCGCTGCCGGCGTCATCGTCATCGTCGGCGTCAGCGCGGTGGCGGGCCACCAGTGGCGGGCGCGGGGCGACGCCAGCGCCATGTTGGCTGCGATGGAGCGCCATGTGGGCGATGCTGTCGCGTATGTGCCGTTTCGCTCGGCGAGCGTCGCGCAGTACCACTTGAGGGATCACCCCGCGCGTTTTCAATACGGCGACTACTGCCCGTGGATGCCAAAGCAGGCCTGCAGGCAGGCGCTCGTGGCAGATTTGTCGCGCCTGCAACGCACCGGCGTGGAACGGCTGTGGCTGGTGGCGTTCCAAAACGACTGGCTCAGCGACGTGTACAAGTGGGCGGAGGCCGGCACCGCCCTCAAAATGGCGCAAAGCGGCTGGTTCCAACTGTACTACCTGCCGGACTTGTCAGCAGTGCTCCGCAACGAGGAGCCCTTCCATCGTGTTGACGACCACCGTATCGCACCTGCTGCACATTCGCCGGACGCGGTGGACTCATAGTCCTGAACGCTAGCAGTATAACTCATTGTTTTATCTCGCTTTAATGGCTACGCCACGGACATACTGTGCCGTCCTGTGAGCCACCCTCGGAGGGGCGATGCGGTGCAAGCGGGAAGAGTTGGGATCTTTTGTCAAGTGAGGCGATGCGGGGCGGGGACGCGGGTTGACATGTTCTGGTTCAGATAGATATGGCACTGCGCCGGCCGATGGCGGGGTGAGGTGGCGCCGGCGGCGGGAACCCGCCGCCGGCGCCGGATCGGGTAGCCTCAGTGAATGCGAAGTCACTGGTGGAGACCCGAGCCATGCGAATCGAATCGATGCGGATCAGATCGTACCGCAGTTTCAGGGTGGACGACGCCGAACTGCCGGCCGAGGCCCGCGAACGCCTGTCGGCGATCCGCCGGTTCGACGGGCTGCGCGCCGCCGGCTGCGCCGAGCGCGCCGCCTTGAGGGAGGTCGGCGTCAGCCGCCGGACGATGTATCGGTGGAAGGCCGCGCTGGCCGCCGGCGGCCAGCGCGGCCTCGCGCCGAAGTCCACCCGGCCGCGCCGCGTCCGCCGCCCGGCGCGCAAGCCGGGCGACGCGGAGGCGGTCATGGCCATGCGCCGCAAGCACCCGTTCATGGGCAAGGCGCGCGTCCAGCGCCTGCTCGAACGCCAAGGCCTGCGGCTGAGCGTGTCAACCGTCGGGCGCATCCTCTCGCGCGCCATCGCGGACGGCGCCGTGCCCCCCGCCAGCCTCTGCGAAGGCCGGGCCAAGCCCAAGCGCCCCCGCAAGTTCAACGGCTGGGCGCGGCGGTGGAAGTACGGCGACAAGGCCGAGCGCCCCGGCCAGCTCGTCCAGATCGACCACATGACCGTCTCCCGCGACGGCAGCTCCATCAAGGAGTTCCGCGCCATCTGCCCCGTCAGCCGGTTCATGGTCGCCCGCGCCTTCTCCCGCGCCACCGCCTTCAACGCCGCCCGCTTCCTCGCCGACGTCGCCGAAGCCCTCCCCGTGCCGCTGGAGTCCGTCCAGGTCGACGGCGGCAGCGAGTTCATGGCCGGCTTCGAGGACGCCTGCAGGAACCTCGGCGTCGCGCTCCGCGTCCTGCCGCCGCGGCAGCCGCAGTGGAACGGCTGCGTCGAGCGCGCCAACCGCACCGCCCGCATCGAGTTCTGGAACCTCCTCGACTGCGACCTCACCGTCGAGGCCGTCTCCAAGCAGCTCCTCAAGCGCGAGTTCTTCTACAACTATCTCCGGCCGCACTCCGCCATCGACTTGTCAACGCAAAGCAGAGATGTCCCCTTTTGTGCAAAGCAGAGATGTCCCCTTTTGCCGGCGACGCAGCCCCTGAACGGCCGAGCCGCCGAGCCCGTCCGAGCAGCGTTTTCCACGGTCTTTCCACGGGCGCGGTCCCCCCACCCAAAAGAGCGGCGGTGGGAAGACGGTGGCAAACGCGGCGCCGCTTCGGACGCGCCGTCCCCGGCCCGGCGCGGCCCTCATGCCGCGGCGCGCGCCGGCTTGAACGGCCGGCGCCACGGATGGTCCGGCGCCGGCTTCCAGTCCGGGCGCGCGGCCTGCGCCGCCTTCGCCTCGTCCACCCGGTCCCGGACGTCCTTCTCGCCAGCGACCGCGACCGCCGCCTCGCCTTCCGCCAGCACCCGGAACGCCAGCCTGCGCCCCTTCAGCAGCACCGACGCCGCGCCGTCGAAGCCCTTGCACACCGTCACCGCCGCGCCGCGGAGCCGGCGGCCCTTGCCTTCCCCGACCAGCTGGAACTCGCGCCGCTCGAACTTGAACGTCAGGTTCTTCGACAGCTTCCGCGTCGCCTGCTCGCAGAGGATCAGCGACAACTCCTCGGCGTCGTGCAGCACCGGGCGATGCGCGTCCACCGCGTCCCGCGGCGGCGCCGCGAAGCGCCGGTTGAAGTCCGCCATGAACTCCGGCAGATAGCTGTTCGCCGCCTCCATGCCGTCGATCCCCCGCAGCCGCATCTCCTTGACGAGCCGGTCCTGCAGCGTCAGGTTCGCCCGCTCCACCCGCCCCTTCGCCTGCGGCGTGCTGGCGTGGATCGGCTCGATGTCCAAGGTCTTGAGCGCCCGCGTGAACTGCGTCAGCGCGTCCTCGCCGTCCTTGCGGTTCACGCGGAACACGCTGTGGCGGTCCGAGTAGAGCGCCACCGGCCGGCCGTGCTCCGCCAGATGGTTCCGCAAGGTCTCCATGTACGCCTGCGTCGTCTCCGACCTGAAGAACCGCAGCGCCAGCAGCCGGCTCGTCGCGTCGTCGATGAACACGATCAGCGCGCAGCGCGGCCCCCGCCCTTCGAACCAGTCGTGCGGCGAACCGTCGACCTGCACCAGCTCCCCGACCCGCGCCCGGCGCGGACGGCTCTGGTGGACGCGCGCCTCCCGCCGCCGCTTCGGGCGCCACAGGCCGTCCTCCGCCATCCACTTCCTCAGCGTCTCGCGCGACAGCGACAGGCCGTGCTCCTCCGACAGCTTCTCCGCCGCGAACGTCGGCCCGAAGTCCGCGTAGCGCGCGCGAACCAGCGACGTCGCCGCCTGCCGAACCTCCGCGGCCAGCGCGTTGTTCGGGCGCTTGCCGCGGCGACCCGACGCCACTCCCGCCACGCCGCGTTCCCGGAGCCGCTTCGCCAGGCGCTTCACCTGCCTCACGCTCAGGCCCAGGCGCTCCGCCGCCTCACGCTGCTTCAGCCGCCTCTCCAACACCGCCTGCACCACCAACGCCCTGTCCGCCTCCGCCATCGTCATCATCCCTTCGAACTTCAATTCCCACCCCGGAGAAGTCGTCAAAAGGGGACACTTTAGAATTGCAGAAAGGGGACATTACTGCTTTGCGCTGACAACTCCGCCATCGACTACCGGTCCCCCAACGAGTACCTTGTCGCCTGCGAGGCTGCCCAGCCTCAGTGCCAGATATCGTGAACCGGTTCATGACATTGACACTCCGTAGGCGTGGGCGTAATGTCGCCCCTTGAGAGAATGGGAGAGCGCTTGTTGGTGGTGACGGGTTCTCAACACCACTTTGAGGAAAAGCCATGACGACGAAAACCCATGAGGAAATGCGCGCCGAGCTCATCGGCAGGGCAGCGCGGGACGAAGGCTTCCGCGCCCAGTTGATCGACGATCCGAAGATGGCCATCAAGGACGCGCTCGGCATTGACGTGCCCGAGTCCGTGTCCGTCGCCGTCCACGAGGAGTCGGCAACGACGGCGCACCTCGTTCTGCCGCCATCGCCGCAGCTGGGCGAGGCCGAGTTGGCAGCGGTGGCCGCTGGCCACGGCGATTGGAACTTAGGCCATGTCTATCAGTCCCACCCCCACGCGTGACGTGAGGCAGGGCACAAGATCCGTGGCAGGCAGCCTATTGGCGGTCGTATGGACATGCGCTCAGACGCCCCGTAGGGCGTCTGAGCGGGCGTTTCCGCCCCCCATGCAATCGCATGGCCAAAATCGGGATGCGGCGCCCCGCGAAGCCAACGGGCGTTTGCGCTTCAAGGGATACCCCTTTTAGGGCAGGGGTTCCCCACTCCCATTCCTAACGGATCTAACAGATCTGTTCTACATGGGGCGCCGAGCGCAGCACGACAGCGCCGCCGACATGCGCTTCTTCACGGACCTCTGGGAAGCCGAGGTCCGCTTCAAATGAGTAGCCCGGCCCGAGGCGCAAAGGACAACACCACGACGGCGTTGCGCCGTTTGCTCCATGCCCGCTGGGCGCGACGCCTGCGCACAGCGCGGTCGCAGCGACGTGGCCGCCCCAGAGCGTCAATGCTGGCCGCGCTCGGACGGCTCGCGCTGTTGGCGGCCAACCGGCGCTGGGCGGCGCAGTGGTTTCTGTGCGCGTGGTGGCATCGTCTGCAGGAGGTTTGCCCAGCCGGCCGCTGCAGCCGTGTCGGCGCGCGCCGTGTAACAGCGCCGGAAACCCTACCCACCTTCAACCTGAAACGCCACAACCCCATCCACTGGCCACGCGACGCCAGCCCCGAGGTGGCCGCTTTGGGGCCGCTCTCTTGCCTGCCGCCGGGCGTCAAGGCGCATCGGGCGCTTGGTCGCGCCCACCCGCTGCGCCTGCGCCGTTTCCACCATGTGGAGGATGCGCCGGCGTTCCACCGGGATGTCGTGGCACGCGGCGCCGAATTAGCCCGCCTGGCCGCGGCCGGCGTGGTGGTTCACGTCGCCGACGCCACCCCGCGGCTGCGCACCCTGCTCGGCGCGGAGTTGCATGCATTGCTGGCCGCAGACGTCGCCGGCCTGGATGTCGCAGCTAGGGAGCTGCACAGCATCAACCTGCGCCGCGCGGCCATGCGTGGACACGCCGCTTGGGCGCGCCAGCGCACCAACCTGCCGCTGGTTTCGATACTGCTTGCCACTCGGCGTCCCGCGCTGCTGCCGCAGGCGCTCGCGGCGGTGGCGAGCCAAACTTGGCCGCGCTTGGAGTTGGTGCTGGCGCCGCATGGCAACGAACCCGCCTTCGCCGGCGTCGAGCGGCGCCTCGCCGCGCTGGGGGTGCCTGCGAAAGTCGCACCGGCACCCGCCGGCGCTCCCTTGGGCGCCGTGCTGAACGGCGCCGTCCAAGCATCGAGCGGCACATTGTTGACGAAGATGGACGATGACGACCGCTACGGCCCGGAGCATGTGTGGGACCTTGCCCTAGCCCATGCCTACTCGGGCGCGAGCCTCGTGTGCAAGGGAATGGAGTTCGTCTACCTTGCGGCGGCGAATCGCACCCTGCATTGCCACCAAGGGCGCGGCGAGGCGTGGCGAGCGAGCTGCTTTGCCGGCGGCGCGCTGCTGATCGCGCGGGCCGACCTAGACGACATCGGCGGCTGGCGTAACGCCCCACACGGCGTCGATTGGGCATTGGTCGAAGATGTGCTGCGCGGCGGCGGCGGCGTGTACCGCACGCACGGCGCCGGCTTCATGCTGGTGCGACACGGCCACGGCCACACTTGGGGCGCGCACGACGGCTACTTTTTGGCGCGGGCGCAACATAGCGCCCCCGGCTGGGCGCCGGGCATGGCTGGCCTCACCGAAGCCCAGGCGGGCAGCAATTGCGGCGCTGCCTCGCCACTCCCGCTTGCCCCGCCAGATGCCGCCGCTTTCGAGGTGCCCCGGTGATCGCCGCGAACGACCTGCCGACCGTCGCCAAGGACCTCGCGCTCGCCTTGGGGCGCGGCCGGCTGGCCACCGCGTTCCGCATCGCCCGCACGGCGCGCAATCCGATGGATCTGCACGCGCAAAAGATCATCTCTCGCAAGTACGGCTACGTCTGGCTTTCCGTTCCAAAGGTTGCCTCCACGAGCCTCACCAGCGCGCTGCGCGCGGTGACCCCGGATGCCGAAGTGTTCTACCGCCTGAGCGCCGCGCAACTCTTCGCCCGGTGGCCAGAGACGCGCCATTACCACCGATTCGCCTTCGTCCGGCACCCCTTCACGCGGGCCCTGTCCTTCCACACCGAGTTGCATCGCTTCGCCACGCACTACCGAGGCAACCACAGGTTCCGCAATAAGCAGATGCGGATCAGCAGGTTACTCGCGCGATTCCACGGGCTCGCCGGCACCGCGGACTTCGACGACTACTGCCGATGGCTGTTAACGCCCTATGCTTCGGATGCGGTGGCCGACCGCCACTTCTCGTCGCAGCACATGCAGATCGCCGCCGAGGATGGACGCCCGCTGGACTTCATCGGCCGCTTCGAGCACCTTGAGGCGGACTTCAGCCAAGTCTTGGAGCGCCTAGGCCTGCCCAAGGCGGCGTTGCCTCAGTTGAACACAATGGCGGGTTGGCAGAGTTCGCCGGCCGCTGTGGACGCGGCCAGATCGATCTCGACCAGACAGCTCACGGCCGCCAACAAGGCGCTGCTGGCGGCGCGGTACGCCGAAGACTTGAACCTCGGCGGCTACGCGCCCGAATGACCGCGGGTCGGCGAGCCCGGCAGCGTGGTTCGGCGCACCTGCACCTGCCATAGCTCCTCCTTGAAGTTCCACACGCCGGTGCGGATCCGCTCGATCGGGTAGTCCGGCAGGGGCACGACGGCGCCGCACGCCCTCGCTGCGAGCGCCCCGTGAGAACCCAAAATCAGCAGCAGCGCGTTCTGCCCCTCGCCCGCGAACGCCAGCCAAACGGCCGGACCGCCCGCCAACGTGGCGAGGTACTCGAGCGAAAGAACCATCTCCAAGGCACCGGCGACGGCCAAGACGCATGCCAGCAGCAAGAGGCCGCAGTTGGCTTCCCTCAGCAAACGGCCGACGCTACGCAAATTGTGGACATTGGCTTCGCCCTGGCTGTTTTGCGACAGGAAGTCCGGCATGGCGTAGCCGAGAAGCCGCTGTCCCCAGCTAATCTCCTCGCCCGCCACCACAGCCATGCCGACGGCCAGCACGGCCATCGCGAGCCGAGCGAAGCCTCGCCGGCTGCGGGCCGCGGGTAACAAAACAAGCCCCGCCAGCAGATACGCGGCCACGGTGAGATCTTCGATCAAGCAGTCTTTCCGCCGAGGCCAAGTAGCACTGCCACGGCGACACCGCGATCGCGAGCGTGGCGTTAGCCAGCGTCAGGCACATGGCGAGCCAAGCAAGAACGCAACGCCGCCGGCCGGCCCCAGCCCGTCGCCATCGGCCGGCGCCAACTCCAAGCGGTTACGCAGCGCCCGGCCGAAGCGAGCCGCAAGCGCACGCCATCCGTCCCTTGGATCACACTCACGGGAGGGGGGCATGGGCCGATGATTGTTGGAGCATGGGGTGAAAAGCCGCTGACTGTTCTCGGCGCGCCTATTGGCAGTTCCACCTGCCAAGGCACCTCTCCCCCAGAAAGCCCTCCCTTGCTGGCGACCGTCTGGCAGGTACTGAGCCGCGCAGGATTGGAACGAGGACGACGCCCATCGGCTAGAATGCCGCCCCTGTGATCGCCGTCGCAGACTTGCCGATCGTCGCCAAGGACACCGCGCTTGCCCTAGGGCGCGGGCGGTTGGCCACAGCACTCCGCATCGCCCGCACGATGCGCCGTCCAGCGGATTTGGGCGCCGAGAAGATCGTCTCCCGCAAGCACGGCTACGTCTGGCTTTGCGTCCCGAAGGTGGCATCCAGAAGCATCAAAGAAGCGCTCCGCGCAGCCACCCCAGACGCCGAGGTGTTCGAAGGCTCGAGCGCCGCGCAACTCTTCGCCCTGCGGCCGGAGGCGCGGCGTTACTACCGCTTCGCCTTCATCCGGCACCCCTTCACGCGAGCGCTGTCCTTCCACGCCGAGCTGCATCGCTTTGCCCAGCATTACCGGAGCCGCGACAAGTTCCTCCGCAAGCAGGAGAAGTGCCGCGGGCTATTCGCTCGGTTCCACGGGCTGGCCGGCACTGTGGACTTCGACGATTACTGCCGGTGGCTGTTGACACCCTATGCCTCGGATGCCGTGGCGGACCGCCACTTCTTGTCGCAGCATGCGCAGCTCGGCACCGATGATGATAGACGCCTGCCGGACTTCATCGGCCGCTTTGAGCATCTCGATGCAGACTTCAGCCAAGTCGTGGAGCACCTCGGCCTGCCCGAGGCGGCGTTGCCGCGGTTGAACACCATGGCGGGTTGGCAGAGTTCGCCGGCCGCCGTGGACACGGCCAGATCGATCTCGAACAAACAGTTGACCGCCGCCAACAAGGCGCTGCTCGCCGAACGGTACGCCGAAGACTTGAAGCTCGGCTGCTACGCGCCGGCGTGACGGCGGATAGCCGCCACCTTCCATCTGGGCCGCGGCTTGGGTGCCGGGCTGCCGGCTGGTCGGATGCGCTCCGCCAAAGCGACGGAGGAGTCATGGCATCATGCCGCCGATGCACGACCCGTCGGCCCAGCGCCACGCCGCGCCTTGGCCCCTGCTCGCGCTCGCAGCATTGGGCACGGCATACATCCTGGTTCGCACTTCCACCCTAGGGGCGGCCATCGGCCCAGACTCGGTCACCTACCTCTCCACCGCGGAGAACCTGCTCGCCGGACACGGCCTCGTGGACTTTCGCGGCCATGCCCCCCCGCAGTACCCCTTCCTCTTCCCGCTCCTGCTCGCTGGCGTCGCCGACGTCACGGGCATCGAGGCTGCCGAAGCGGCGCGGCTGATCAACGCGGCCGCCTTCGGCGCCATCATCTTGGTCGCCGGCATGTGGTTGCGCCGGGCCATCCGCTCGCGGGCCTTGGTGGCGGGAGCCACGCTGGTCTGCGCGACCTCGCACCACCTCAGCCACTCTGCGTCCTATGTGATGACCGAGGCGACCTTCATCGCCTTCACGCTGCTCGCCCTCACATGGATGGCGCCGTTTGCGAACCAGCACCAGCGCCTCACTAGGCCAGCCTTGATCCTCGCCGCCTTGTGCGCTGGTCTGGCGGCAGCCACCCGCTATGCCGGCGTCGCCGTCATCGTCACCGGAACGCTGCTGTTGCTGGCGCGGCGAGAAGCCCCCCTTGGCCGCCGACTGCGGCTCGCTGCGGTCTTCGGAGCACTGGCGGCGACGCCGTTGGCGGCAATGGTCTTGCACAACTTGGTGGGCTTCGGCGTTTGGGAACGGCCGCGGCTCGGCGCACCCTCCGGCACCCCCGCCCTCGAAGCGCTGCAAGATGCTTTCCGGGTGATGGCGGGAGCGGTGGTTCCCGAGCCGGCGCCAGCCTGGCTGATCCCCGTTTCGTGGCTGGCCGCCGGCTTGCTCGCCTTGGCGATCGCCGCTGTCGGCGCCCGCCCCACGCTCAGGTGGTTGGCGGGGCGCCAAACGGACGGCGCCATGCTTGCGACCGTCATCTTCTGCGTGACATACCTCGCGTTCATCGTGGTGGCGCTGCCACTGGCCTCCGTCACCACCATCAGCAATGACCCCCGCTACCTCCTGCCCCTCTTCGTGCCGTTGCTGTACACAGCGAGTTTTGCGTTGGATCGTTGCATGCACCTGCCAACCGCCGGCTGGCGCACCGTCGCCAAGCGGACGGCCGTTGCCGTCATCGTGCTCGGCGGCCTCGCTAACGCCATCCTCACCGGGCGGGAGGGCGTGGCGCGGTCGATGGCGGGGCTCGAGTCCGGATACTTCGGCAAGTCCTACAACACGGCTCGCTGGCGCGACTCCGAGATCGTTCAGCATTTGCGGGCACATCCCACAGAGGGCATCGTGCTCTCGAACCGCTACGGCGCGTTGCACGCCACGCTCGTCCTTGGCAGCGGCACCACAGAGCGCGGGAAGTACCCGCTCCTGCCCCTTGACACAGAGGGGCTGGCGCGGCGGCTCGCCACATTGCCGGAAGGTTCCCCAATCATTTGGTTCGCCGACCGCGACCCAAGGTTCCAATACGACGCTCGGCACTTGCGGTCGCTCACCACGCTTTTGTTGGCGGCCGAATTCTCCGACGGCATCATGTTCCGCGTCGCGGCGCCCGAAGCGGCGCCGCTGCATCCCGATGTATGATGGCGCGCATGCCCATGGACACTAGGCCGGCCAACGGCGCTCGCGGATTTGCGCCGGTCGCCGGCCAGCCTCGGGTCCTCGCCGATGCCGCAGCGTTCACCCAAGCGCTAGTCGCGGACGCGCCGGGGCGAATCGGCTTGGTCGTCGCGCTGTCGCTCGCCACATCTGCCACCGAGGCGTTCGGCATCCTGATGCTGCTGCCGCTCCTGAGCTTGGTCGGCATCGGCGCCGCCGACGGCGCGACCGGCGCCTTGTTCAGCATGATGACGCAGGCAGCGAGCGCGACCGGCGTCGAGTTGACGCTGCCGACGGTGCTCGGTGTCTTCCTGGCGCTCATGGCGGTGCGATCCGCGGTGGCGTGGCTGCGCGATGTGCTCCTGGCGCGAACCCACCTAGAGTTCGTCGATCGCTGCCGCGAACGGTTCTACCAAGCCATCGCGCATGCCGAGTGGGAAACGCTTAGCCGCCAACGCCCGTCAGACCTGCAGAACGTCCTGACCGTCGACATCGTCCGCGCCGGCCACGGCGTGAAACATCTCCTGCATCTCGTGTCCACCGCGGTGGTGATCGCTGTCAAGATAACGATGGCTTTCTTGATTTCTCCGCTGGGCGCGGCCACTGCGATCGGCGTCGGCGCCTGCCTCTTGGGCATCATCTATCCGCTTGTGGGCCGCGTTGCGCGCCTCGGTGCGCAACTCACGCGCGCCAACGGGGCGCTGCTGGCGAACGTGACGAGTTTCATCGCCGGCCTCAAGGTCGCTCGCAGCTATGACGCAGAGGCGTTGCATGTGGAGCGCTTCACGGACAGCCTCACCGAGATTCGGGGCCGGCAGATCGCGTTCGTCGGCGTCGACGCCGCGGGCCGCGCCGTCATCTGGATGGGCAGCGCAGCCGCCGGGGTGGCCGTGGTTTGGCTCACCGTCAGCACCACGGCGACGGCGCTGCCAGAGCTATTGATCTTGCTGTTGATTTTCGGGCGGCTGCTGCCGGCCGCCGCGGCCATACAGCAGGCGTTCCACCGCTTGGTGAACACGCTCCCCGCCTACGCCAACGCCCAGCAAGCGCTCCGTTTGTTGGCGGCGGCGCAGGTCAACCAGCCCAGAGTGCCAATACGCTCTGTGCCAACCGGCGGCGACAATGCGCCGGGCTCGTGGACCGCGGGCGAGGGCCGCATGGCGCTGCGCCGAGCCATCACTCTTGAGGACGTCTCCTTCAAGTTCAGCGCGGCCGAGGGCGGGCACGGGCTGGCCCACGTACACTTGGCGTTGCCCGCCGGCGCCATGACAGCCATCACCGGGCCATCGGGCGCCGGCAAGAGCACCTTGGCAGACATCCTCACTGCCATGCTGACGCCAACGGACGGCGCTGTGTTTGTGGACGGCGCCTGCCTCACGGCAGCCAACCGCCGCCGCTGGCGCAAGTCCATCGCCTATGTGCCGCAGAATCCGTATCTCTTTCACGACACGATCCGGGCAAACCTCAAAATGGCGCGCGGCGATGCAGCCGACGCCGCGCTCTGGCAGGCGTTGCATCGGGCCGGCGCCGATGGCTTCGTCCGAGCATTGCCGAAGGGCCTGGACATGGTGGTGGGGGACGGCGGCGCGACGCTCTCAGGGGGCCAACGGCAGCGCCTCACGTTGGCGCGGGCGCTCCTGCGGGAGCCGGCGCTCCTCGTGCTCGACGAGGCCACCAACAACGTCGATCCGGAAACCGAGCAGCTCATCGCCGCGGCGCTCACCGCGGCGCGCGGCGCCACGACCATCGTGGCCATCGCCCATGGCGGCCGCTTGCTGTCCGTGGCCGATGCCATCGTGCGGCTCGAGGCGGGCCGCATCGTTGACAGCGCGCCGGCCGCGGCTGTCGGCTAGCAGGCACTCACACAAGCACCGCGCCGCCCCCGTGGACCACCACCGCCGCGGCCGTCGGCTAAAGCGGGCGCCCACACCCGCAGTTCCCGCTTGAGCGGCGGGGCGCGAACCGCCAGACACTGGACGCCGCATCGCGAGCTGTCGCCGGCTCCACGCAAGCGCCGTCACCCCGTGACGCGCGGCGGCAGCCGCGCCACCTGCTCGGCGTCTGCCGCCGGCGGCTCTGTTAATCTTTCCTGATGCGCTTGCCTCGCGTCATCGCCGAGCGCGTCCAACGGCGCACCACCGAGCAAGACATGGCCGCCCCCCCCCCCCCCCCCCCCGCGAACCCGGCTATTGTTCGCACTGGCGCTGGCCACCCTCATCACGCACCACTGGTTCGCCAGCACACCCCTGCCGTTGGGCGGACCGAACGTCGTGCTCGGCGTGTTGGCCACGCTCGCCGCGGCGTTGCACGTCGCTCGGCACGGCCGAGCCCAGTGGCCGACGCTGATCGCCCCATTGCACCCCGCGGCAGCCGCCATCGCGGTAGCGTTGTTGGCACTCGTTTGGGCGTTGGCGGTACACGGGCTCACCAGCACAGCAGCGCCGCTGCGCCTAGCCCAGACAGCGTTGGGGCTCGGCGTGCTGTGCGCGACCTGCCTCGCCGTGCAAACGCAGCGCCAAGCAATCCTCATGGCCATCGTGTTCGTCGTGGCCACGTTCGTCTCAGCGCTCTTCGGCCTCGCGGTGGCCTTCCTGCAAGAGCCTTTTCTGAGCGTTTGGCTGCTCATTGCGGACGTCCAGCCCAAGTTCCTGGAGGCGCTTTGGGCCAGTGACCGGTTGGCGGGCATCGCCGCCGACACGCCTGCTTTCGGCTATCAACTCGTGGTGGCCCTGCCTTTCGCTCTGGCGGCGCTGCTCTTTACGCCGGTGCGCCGCGGCCACGCGCCACTGATTTGGCTCGGCGTCGCGTCGTACATCATGCTGATGACGTTCATCACAGCGCTGGCCATCGACGGCTCGCGCTCCGTCTTGGTCGCCGCCACGATCAGCAGCGCCTTCGTCGTCGTCTTGTCCCTGCGCTCGGCCGCAGCCGCCCGGCGCGCGGGTTCGGCAGTCGCCCTCATGGCGCTAGGATTCATTGTGGTTTTCAGCCCGGCCTTGCGCAGCCCCTCGGAACCCAAGGAGCTGCCTTTGCTCGGCGATGCTGTTGATGTTCGGGTGCCACCCATCGAAGGCTTGGCGGTTGGCATTGGCGCCCAGCCGGCGGCGAGCGCCCGCTCCCGTGTGGCCACCGAAGTCCGACAGCTCGAACCGGGCGCCACTTACACCGTGCAACTGCGCGCGCGGCACCTCAAAACGGCTGGGCGGCCGGGCGAAATCGTCGCTACTGCCAGCCCCACGGGCAGGATCACCACATCGTGGCTGGTGCCACGCGACTTGAACTTCATTCGCTATGAGTCTCGCGTGCGGCGCATGGGCGAAGCCGATTGGTCAAACTGGTACCGGCAGGGCCCCATTGGCAACAACGGCCTCAGCCAGCAAGCGATCGCCACGGAAATGCGCCACGCTGGGGGGCGCCACCGGTGGGCGCCGAATGAGCGGCTACTGAATTGGGCCGCCTACTCAACCAATTCGCGTGTGCTCATGGCGCGCCAAGCCGGGCGCCTTGCGCTCAGCGAGCCCCTCGGCGCTGGACGATATGCGCTGCCCGGCACGGCGTTGAGCGAAATCCTGCCCGGCAATCCCCAGGGGCTCGAACTGCTGCGTGGAGACCCGCACAACCAGTTCCTGTTGGTCCTCGTGGATTATGGGCTGCTCGGCGTCGCGTTGCTCATGCTGTTCTATCTCATCGCACTGCGTTCGCTGATGCGGGCGGCGCGGATGGCACGGCGGAGCGGCGACACACACACCCTCAATCTCGTGGTCGCCGTCTGCGGCGCGATGGTCGCCTACATCGTGTACAGCTTGGCGCATAGCCGCGGGCCATTCACGGGGGATTGGGCGCACTTCATCCTCATCGGGTTGGCGTTCAGCCTGCAGCGCATCGCCGGCGCCCGCAGTGCGCAGCGACGCCCCCGCGGCGATTCCTGCCCAGTCAGCCTCTGAGGGCACCGGTCCCGCAGGGCGGCGCTCTTCGCAGTAACATGGCATCCGCAACCGCCGGCGCCCATTCGACGCTGGTGCGGGGGCCGGTCACTTGAGAGACGGAGGGCTCTTGAACACGCGGATGGGTGCGCCCATGCCGACGGCCGCCGAGCCGCCTTCGGTTACCGTGATCATCCCGGTGCGCAATGCTGAACGCACCATTGCCGCCGCGCTCGACTCGGTGTTGGCGCAGGCGTACCAAGGTTCGATCGAGGTGGTCGTCGCCGACGGCTCCGATTCCACGGCAACCTCCGAGTTGGTGCGGGAGCGCTACCCAAGCGTGTTGTGGGTCGCCAACCCGCAACAGACCACTCCCAACGGCTTGAACGCGGCACTCCAAGCTGCATCCGGCGACATCGTGGTGCGTTGCGACGCGCAGTCGACGCTGCCGCCAGACTACATTCAGCGCGCAGTCGAAACACTGACGCGCACCGGCGCTGCGGTGGTGGGGGGGTTGCAGCGGCCCATTGGCGAGAAACCCCTCGAACGCGCCATCGGCATGGCCATCACCACGCCGCTCGGCACTGGCGACGCGCGCTATCGCCTCGGCGGACAAGAGGGCCCGGTGGACACGGTGTACCTTGGCGTGTTCCGCCGCGCCGCGCTCACGGCCGCCGGCGGGTTCGATGCGATCTTGGAGCGGGGAGAAGACACCGAACTCAACTGGCGCCTGCGCAAGCGTGGCGAGACGGTATGGTTCGATCCGCAGCTCGCCGTCTCCTACAAGCCCCGCACCACGTTGCGGGCGTTGGCCCGCCAATACTTCGGCTACGGCCGCTGGAAGCTCGGCGTGCTGCGGCGCCATCCCCGCGAGCTGCGCCTGCGGCATCTTGCGGCGCCGCTTTTGGTCACGGGTTTGGCCGCGTCGGCCGGCGCGGGGTTGGCTGGCGCCGGCGGCGCCATGGCGTTGCCGCTCACTTATGCCGCCACGCTCCTCCTCGGTTCCGCCGCGGTCGGCGTGATGCGCCGGAACGCCGCGGCGCTGCTGCTTCCCGCGGTGTTGGCGCTCATGCACGTCAGTTGGGGCATCGGCTTCCTCATCCCAAATCGGCGCGGCCTTACACGACCCCGCAACGCTTGGGCAACGAGCGACAGGCCGCCGCGCAAGGCAGATTGGCAGCCGCGGAATGGAGTGCGCCAAGCGCTGCAGCCTTGAGCCGAAGACACAATCAGCCCAGCGTGAGGCAGGCCGGCTAGCGCCGGCACGACAGCGAGACCGACGCCATCAGCCCAGCGTGAGGCTGGTGCAGGCGTGGTCGCGGCGCCGTTCGCCGGGCAGGAGTTAACTGATCGCCGCGGCCACCGCCCGCCGCGCCATCACCGCCACCAAGTGGCCGCGATACTCGGCGGAGGCGTGGATGTCCGAGTTGAAGCCATCGTAGGGAATGGTCACATCGGCAAGCGCTTCGGCGGCAAGCCCTCCGGCCAACGCCCGCTCCAATTCCGCCGAACGAAACGCGCATGCCCCGGCGCCGGTGACGCCGACGCGCACCTCGGCGGCGCCGAAATCCGCCACCATCACGCCGACGATGGCATAGCGCGACGCGGGGTTCGGGAACTTCGCGTAGGCGGCGCGGCGCGGAATCCGGAACGCCAGAGACTTCACGATCTCACCGGGCTCCAGCGCTGTCTGGAACAGCCCCTTGAAGAAATCGTCGGCGGCGATGGCGCGCCGGTCTGTGTGGACGACCGCGTTCAAGGCCAAGACGGCCGCCGGATAGTCCGCCGCCGGGTCGCTGTTGGCGACGGAACCGCCGAGGGTGCCCCGATTGCGCACATGGGCGTCGCCGATCAACCCCGCCAAGTCTGCCAAGGCCGGTATCGCGCCGCGCACGGCCGCCGACGCCGCCACCTCAGCGTGGCGCGCCAAGGCGCCGATGCGCACCGTGTCGCCGACGGAGATGTCGGCCATGCCGTCGATGGCGCCAAGGTCGATCACGTCCGTCGGCGACGCCAAACGCGCCTTCAACGTCGGGATCAATGTCATGCCCCCGGCGAGATAGACGCCATCTTCCGCGCCATCGAGCAAGCTCGCGGCTTCGGCGACGCTCGCCGCCTTCTGGTAGTTGAACCGATACATTAGTGAAACTCCCTTAAGCCGCGGACAGCGCTCGCCAGACCACCTCCGACGTGGCCGGCATGGCCAGCTCCTTCACCCCCAGCGCGTCCGTCACCGCGTTCATCACCGCGGCCGTCGCGCCGATGGCGCCGGCTTCGCCACAGCCCTTCACGCCAAGCGGATTATGCGTGCAGGGCGTCACCGTGGTGTCGACGACGAAGCTCGGCACATCGTCCGCGCGCGGCAGGCAGTAATCCAGAAACGAACCAGTCACCAACTGGCCGGAGGCGTCGTACACGCCGTGCTCGCAGAGCGCTTGGCCGATGCCTTGGCAAAGGCCGCCATGCACTTGGCCGGCCACGATCATCGGGTTGATGACGTGGCCGAAATCGTCCACGGCCACGAACTTGACGATCTCCAACACGCCGGTTTCCGCATCCACCTCCACTTCGCAGACATGCGCGCCGGCAGGATAGGTGAAGTTCCCAGGGTCGTAGAACGCCTTCTCGGAAAGCCCGGGTTCCAACTCGTCCAGCGGAAAGTTGGCCGGCACATAGGCGGAGAAGGCCACCTCGCCGAACGTCATGGAGCGGTTCGAGTCTCGCTCGGCGAACACGCCCTCGGTGAAGTCGATCTGCTCATCCGTGGTTTCGAAGGCGTGGGCGACGATCTTCTTGCCCTTGGCGATGATCTTGTCGGTCGCCTTCACAATCGCGGAGCCGCCCACCGCCAGCGAGCGCGAGCCGTAGGTGCCGAGGCCGTAGTCGCCGCGGCTGGTGTCGCCATGCGCCACCTCCACGCTGTCGAACGGGATGCCTAAGCGTTCCGAGACGATCTGGGCGAACGTGGTCTCATGGCCTTGGCCGTGGCTGTGGGCGCCGGTGATGACGGTGACGGAGCCGGTGACGTTCACCCGCACTTCCGCGCTCTCGAACAGCCCGACGCCGGCGCCGAGGGACATCGCGACTTGCGAGGGCGCGAGGCCACACGCCTCGATGTAGCACGAGAAGCCGATGCCGCGCCGCTTGCCGCGCGCCTGCGCCGCGTCGCGCCGGGCAGCGAAGCCGGCATAGTCCACATGCTCCAAGGCGCGGTTCAGGCTGGCCTCGTAGTCGCCGGTGTCGTACACCAACGCCACGGGCGTCTCGTAAGGGAAATCTGCCGGTTGGATGAAGTTGCGGCGGCGCAGCGCGGTTGGGTCCATCTTGAGTTCGCGCGCCGCCGTCTCCACCAGCCGCTCCACCACATAGGTGGCTTCCGGGCGCCCGGCGCCGCGGTAGGCGTCCACCGGCGACGTGTTGGTGAACACCGCTTGCACCCCAACGTAAACGGCCGGCGTCTTGTACTGGCCGGCGAGCAGGGTGCCATAAAGGTAGGTGGGCACGCTGGAGGCGAAGGTGGAAAGGTATGCGCCCATGTTGGCGATGGTGCTCACCCGCAAGCCCAGCATCTCGCCATCGGCGGCGAGCGCGAGTTCGGCCTTGGTAACATGGTCGCGCCCGTGGGCGTCGGCAAGGAACGATTCGGCGCGCTCCGCCCGCCATTTGACCGGGCGCCGCAACTTGCCGGCGGCCCATGTCACCGCAGTTTCTTCCGCGTAGACGAAGATCTTCGAGCCGAAGCCGCCGCCAACATCCGGCGACACCACGCGGAGCTTGGATTCCGGCGCCACCTGCACGAACGCGGCCATCACGAGGCGCGCCAAGTGCGGGTTCTGCGACGTGGTGTAGAGGGTGTAGTCGCCGGAGGCGGCGTCGAAGCAACCCGTCGCCGCGCGCGGCTCCATCGCGTTGGGGATGAGCCGGTTGTTGACGATGTCGAGCGTCGTCACATGGTCGGCGCGCGCGAACGCCGCATCCGTGGCGGCTTGGTCGCCCAGCTCCCAGTCGTAGCAGCGGTTGTTCGGCGCCTGGGCGTACAGTTGATCGCCCTGCATGGCGCTTGCCGGATCGACCACGGCCGGCAGCGCGTCAAAATCCACCGCCACGGCTTCGGCGCCGTCCCGCGCGGCTTGCAGCGTTTCCGCCACCACCAAGCCGAAGGGTTCGCCAACGTAGTTGACGCACTCAACGGCGATGGGCGGATGCGGCGGCTGAATCATGTCCGAGCCGTCCTTGGATTTCACCATCCAGCCACACGGCAAATCGCCAATGCCATCCGCGGCCAAGTCTTGGCCGGTGTAAACCGCCAGCACGCCCGGCACCTGCAGCGCGGCGCTCGCATCGATGGCGCCGATGGCGGCGCGAGCATGGGGCGAACGCAGGAACGCGGCGTAGGCTTGGCCCGGCTGATCGATGTCATCCGTGTAGCGGCCGGCGCCGGTGATGAACCGAAGGTCTTCGCGGCGCTTCACAGACGCGCCGATGCCTGTTTCCGACATGGCCTGCCCCCTTACATGACGTCGCGCGCGGCGAGCACGGCGCGCACGATGTTGTGGTAGCCGGTGCAGCGGCACAGATTGCCTTCCAAGCCCTCGCGCACCGCCTGTTCATCTAAGTGTTCGGTTGTGTTCACGAGGTCGATGGCAGCCATGATCATGCCCGGCGTGCAGAAGCCGCATTGCAGAGCGTGACACTCGCGGAACGCCGCCTGCATGGGATGCAGGTCATCCGGCGCACCGATGCCCTCGATGGTGGTGACATCCGCGCCATCCGCTTGCCCTGCGAGCACCGTGCAGGACTTCACGGCGCAGCCATCCATGTGGACGACGCAGGCGCCGCACTGGCTCGTGTCGCAGCCGACGTGGGTGCCGGTGAGGCGCAGCCGCTCGCGCAACACCTCCACGAGCAGCATGTTGTCCGGCACGTCCAAGGCATGCGCCGTGCCGTTCACCGTTAGCGTGACTTCCACCCGTTCCCCTCCTTCTCTCAGCCTTCTCTCTTCTCAGCCTTTCTCAGCCTTCTCTCTCAGCCTCTCGACCCTTCGGCTCCACCCTCTCCGTCCTCGGCGTCGTCAGCCCTTATCAGCCGTTTGGCTGCGGTCGGTCGCAGAGCTCACTCGCCACCGCCAAAGATGGCAACGATGGCCCAAATTAGCAAGGCGATGCCCACTGCCGCGGCCAGTTTGCCGGAGCGCCCCAAGGCTGCCGCGGCCGGTGCCGACGCATCGCTCGCCGCCGCCGGCGCGGCAGCGTCGCCAACCCCCGCCACCCGTTCGCTGAAGGCGGCAAAGAAGTTCGCCGCCATCTGGCGCACGGCAGCGTCGATGAGCCGCGAGCCGATCTGAGCCAGCTTGCCGCCAACCGTGGCTGTGGCGGTGTAACGCAGCAGGCTGCCTTCGGGCGTCTCCTCCAACGCCACCGCGGCCTCGCCCTTGCCGAACCCGGTGGCGCCGCCTTGGGCTTCGATGAGCAAGCGGTAGCTCTCGGGCGGATTGAGGTCTACGAGGGTCACAGCGCCCTTGAACGTTGCGCTCACCGGGCCGACCTTGGCCTTCACCTCGGCGGCGAACGCATGCTCGCCAGTTTGCGTGAGCGCTTGGCAACCGGCAATGCAGGCGCGCAGCGTGTCGGGATCATTGAGGGCCGCCCACACCGCTTGCCGGGGCGCGGCAATCGGATACTCACCAGATTGCTCCATGTCATCCCTCGCGTTGCCGGCGCGGGAACTGTCGCATGTTCCATCGCCGGCGGCAACGGCGGCGGCGTCAAGATGCTGTTAGAGTTTGGATGGCACAACCACCACATTTCGAGCCTGCAGATGGATTTCTACTCCGGAGCCAGCGCCGCAAAGATCGCGCAGGTTGCAGTGGCCAACCTAGCGCGGCGGTTGACCAGCCGCAGTTGCAGCAAGGCGCTGCTCGCGTTGCTTCCCTTGCTTGCCGTGACCGGCGCCGCCGGAGAGCAGCGCTCCGCGCCAGCCTCGCTGCCGTCGCTGCCGCCCCATGCGGCCTACGGAAAGTACGCCGTTGGCGTGGCGACTGGCTTCGCCCGCGACGCCATGGCGCGGTTTGACCCGTGGAACGGCGTCTACGGCAGCGCCGAGTATCAAGCCCTGTTGGAACGGGTCGATGCCAGCGGACAGGGCCGGACGGTAGTGTTCCAGCTATGGTATCCCGCGCTGCCGCGTGATGGCATGGAGCAGCGCGCGGCTCGGCGCAGCCCGTGGCCGGCGTCCAGCGGTCGCCCGGCCAGTTACCGCGATTTCTTCTTTCAGGAATCGGACGCGATCGTCCAGCTGGGCGTTGCGGGAATGGTGGAGCCGGCGTTCGTGCATCTGCGCGAAGGCCCGCTCCGGGCGCTGGCGCCAGCCGACCGTCACGCCGCCTTGGCCCGCATCGGGCAACAGATCCTGGATTCGTGGCAGGGCGCTTGGCAAGACGCCACCCCGGCGAGGGGCCGGTTCCCGCTGATCTTGCTGGCGCACGGCCTCGGCGGCACCCACGCGATGTGGAGTTCGTTCGCCGAGTTCTTGGCCTCGCACGGCTATGTGGTGGCAGCGCCAACCTTCAATAGCGACAGCAGGGTGCCCTTCGCGTTCCACGACCAGAATTCGCCCTATCGGCAGCAACGCGAATGGGCGGACGTGTTGGAGACCTATCAAGCCATGGCCAGCGAGGCCAAAGTGGTGCCTTCCTTCTACCGATTTTTGTTTGGGGAAGTCGTCCCGGCACGGGCGGGGAAGGCCGGCGGGGCGAGAGCGCTGCCCGGCGGCGCAGAGCGCGCCACCACGATGATGCGCAACCTGTTCCGGCAACGCGTTGCGGATGTGGCGCTGGTGTTGCGCACCGTGCTGCACATGGATGCGGATGAGCCAAGCTGTCGCACTGCGCTCGCGGCGATGGGCGCCACCAGCGCCGCGCAGCCGACGGCGGATCGCTACCTATGCGGTTTGCTCAATGGCCGCATCGACAGGAGCAGCATCGGCATCGCTGGCCATTCGTTGGGCGCCATGACCGCGCAGCTAGCTGCCAACCACTTGCCTGACGTGCGCACCGCGTTCGGCCTCAACAATGCGCCACCGCTCACGTGGATGCCGGAGGAGATGCTCGGCGGCAGGACGGCCCGCGGCGAGCCAGCCAGCAGCCGCAAGCCGCTGCTGCTGATGGTGGGCGACGAGGACGCCTTTGTGCAGAGCATTTTCATCGGCCTGTTCACGAATGCCATGCGCCAAGCCGGTGGCGATCCCGAGCGGATATTCCCGTTGGCGGCCGAACGAGCCGCGCCGGACCGGTTCGAGAATCCACAGCCCGTGGCGCTGAGCGCTTGGCAGCGCGCGCTGTCGGACCGCATGTTCGTGATCGTGCGCGACACCAACCACCTGACCTTGGTGGATGATTTGGCGCGGAAGTTCGCGTGGCCGGCGTTCGTTCGTGGCGAACTGCCCTTCGCGCATACACCGCAGCGAACGCGCAAGCCCACCGGCACGGCGGCCTTCGCGCCCAACCCGCCGGCTGGCGAGGGGTATCAAGAGTTGGGCTGGGCTGCCCTCGAAGACGGCAGCGAAGCCTATCTGCCACAGGTGGTGCGTGACTGGTACGCGCTGGCGTGGTTCGACTGGCAACTCAAGGGCGATGGCGCGGCCCTTGCGCGGCTGGCGAGCGATGATCCCTTCGGAGCCATCACCCACGCGCGCAAGGAACTGCCCGCGGCGACAGTCGAACCAGAGTGACGAACCCCTGTTCCACAGGCGCGACGCAAGCAGCGACTGTCTTGCGACGGACGCGGCGCCGGAGCGCCTAGCCGCGCTTCAACTCGCGCAGCGCGGTGGCGAGCAAGAGCTGGTCGTATTCGTCCCGGGTTGCGTCTGGCGCGAACGGCACCGCCACATCCGGCTGGATGCCAGCGTCCGCAAGGGAGCGGCCATCGGGGGTGTAGTAGTGCGCGGTGGTGAGTTTCAGCGCCCGCCTGTTGGCCAGCGGCAGCACCGTCTGCACCGAGCCCTTGCCATAGCTCGGCGTGCCCAACACCACCGCGCGGCGATGGTGCTGCAATGCGCCGGCGACGACCTCGGCTGCCGAGGCGGAGCGGCCATTGATGAGCACCGCCAACGGCGCGCCGTCGAGCAGATCTTCGCCGCTGGCCTCGAAACGGCCTTCGCTGGCGGCCTCGCGGCCCTCGGTGTAGACGATGAGCCCTTGCTTGAGGAAGGCGTCCACCACGTCTACCGAAGCGCCAAGGACGCCGCCGGGGTTGTCACGCAAGTCCACCACCAAGCCTTCGAGCGCCGTGCCGGACTCGGCCACGAGCCGCTCAAGGGCTGCGCGCGCGTCCACGGGCGTCTGCCGTTGGAACTCTGCAATGCGCAGGTAGCCATAGCCCGGCTCGAGGTGGCGTGAACGCACCGTGCGAATTGGGATGGCCTCACGCACCAGTTCCAAATGCAGGGGCGCCGGCTCGCCAGCACGGCGAATGCCCAGAGTGAGGCCGGTGCCGGGGGCGCCGCGCAAATCCGCCACTGCATCGCGCACCGTGCGTCCCTCCAGCGAGCGGCCATCCACTTCAATGATGGCGTCGCCAGTCTGCAGGCCGGCCGCTGCCGCCGGCGTGCCAGCAATGGGCGCGACCACAGTGATGTAGCCGTCCACGAAGCGTACTTCCACGCCGATGCCACCGAATTGACCCGCATCCTCTTCGCGCATCCCTTCCACTTCGTCCACCTCAAGATACGCAGAGTGCGGATCCAGCCCGCGCAGGATGCCCAAGACCGCGCTCTCCACCAACTCGTCTTCCCCAATGGGCTCGACGTAGGAATCGCGCACCGCCTGGAGCACGATGGGCAACGTCGCGCCCACCGGCGCTGGCAGCGTGGCGCGCAGCGACCAGTAGGCATACACGCCAAGCACCACGCCGAGGGCCATGGCGGCGATGAGGCTGACGAGCGTGACGGGGCGCGGAGGCATGGCCGGCGGATTCTATCTTCCCTGCTCGCTGCCTTGGCGCGCCAACACGAACCTGCTTCACCGTCCCGCCGGCAACCGCAGGCGCCGCCGCGTCGCTAGCGGGCTTGCGAGCGCTCCAGCCAAGCGAGCGGATTGGTGGGGCGACCGTTGCTGCGCACCTCAAAGTAGAGCCCGCTCTTGGTCTCGCCGCCGCTGTTGCCGGCGGCGGCGATGGGCTCGCCGCTCTCCACCCAGTCGCCTACGGCCTTGAACAGATCATCCGCATTGCCATACAGCGACATGTGGCCGTCGCCGTGGTCGACGATGACAAGATAGCCGAAGCCACGCAGCCAATCCGCGAACACCACGCGACCGCTATGCACCGCGCGCACCTCGGCGCCGGCTGCGGCTTCCAAGTACACCCCCTCCCAGCGCATGCGGCCACCAGCGCGGGGCTGCCCGAAGCGCTGCGTCAATCTGCCCGCCACCGGCCAGCGCAAACTGCCTTGGCGGGCGGCGAACTGCGTGGTCGGCGCATCCTGCGCTTGGCGGCGCAGCGTCTCAAGCAGGGCTTCGATGCGGCGGCGGTTCGCCATTAGGCGATCGCGCTCGTCTTGGCGGGCACTCACGTCACCGCGCAGGCGCCCTAAGAGCTGGCCCCGCTCTTCGCGTTGCCCAGAGAGGGCCGCGCGGCGCCGCGCCAATTCATCCCGCTGCGTGGCCAGCGCGGCGCGCCGTTCCTCAGCGGCGCCGGCGTTCTCCGCTATCGCTGCCAACGTGCCGCGATAGGCATCGATGGCACCGAGCCGCGCGCGGCTGAAATAGCCGTGAAAGCGAATCATGCGGTCGAAATCGTCTGGGTGTTGCTGGTTCAGCAGCAGCTTGAAGAAATCCTGCCCAGCGTACCGCCATGCATCCCGCGCATGCCCCGCGATGCGCCGCGCTTGCTCGGCGCGGCGACGGTCGTATTCGTCGCGCTCGGCGGCCAAGCGATTCAAGTCTGACTGGGTCTGCGCCAAGTCGCTCTCGATGCGCCGCGCCGTGGCGCTCATCCCGGCGATGCGCCGGTCGGCGGCGGCGATGCGCCGCTCCGCATCGGCAACGCGCTTGCCGGCCGCATCGAGCCACGCGTCGAGGGCGTTGAGCTCCTGCACCACGCCGGCGAGGCGCTCCGCGGCTTGGGTGTCATCCTGCGCGGCCTGCGCCGCAACTGGGTCCGCCGCCGCGACGCCGAGCGCGAGCGCTGCCAGCGCACCAACGCGCGGGCGACGCCTCAAGCCCGGCGCGCCAACGGCGCCGTGGCGAGCGAGCGCCCGGTCATCTCCTCCGGCGACGCCAAGCCCATGAGCGCGAGCAGGGTGGGCGCCACGTCCGACAACGCCCCGGCTTCGAGCTCGATCGCTTGGCCGCCGACATAGACGAGCGGGATGGGCGATGAGGTGTGCGCCGTGTGCGGCTGCCCGGTGACGACATCGCGCATGGCTTCAACATTGCCGTGATCTGCGGTGATGAGGCATTGCCCGCCGCTGACGCTGAGCGCCGCGACGATGCGGCCCAAACACTCGTCCACCGCTTCCACCGCCGCCACCGCGGCGTCGAATGCGCCGGTATGCCCCACCATGTCTGCGTTGGCGAAATTGCACACGATGAGGTGATGGCTGTTGGACTCGATGGCCTGCACCAGCCGATCCGTCACCGCGTGAATGCTCATTTCGGGCGTCAGGTCGTAAGTGGCCACTCGTGGCGAGGGCACGAGCACGCGGTCTTCACCTGGAAACGGCGCTTCGCGCCCGCCGGAGAAGAAGAATGTGACATGGGCGTACTTCTCCGTCTCGGCGATGCGCAGTTGGCGCAGCCCCAAGCGGCTGATGTGTTCCCCCAAGGTGTTCGCCAGCGCCTGCGGCTCGAAGGCGCACGGGGCGTCGATGTCCTCCGCGTAGCGCGTGAGCGTCGCGAAGGCGCTCAACGCCGGCCGGCGCCGCCGCTCGAAACCCGGGAATGCTGCGGCCGTGAACGCCCGCGTGAGTTGGCGGGCGCGGTCTGCCCGGAAGTTCATGAACATCACGGCGTCGCCATCGCGGATGATGCGTGGGGCGGAGCCGCGCCGGCAGATGAGCGTCGGCGCCACGAACTCGTCGCCGACGCCCGCCGCGTAGGCTGCGCGCAGGGCCTCCACAGCGTCCTCGCAACGTGGCGTCGCGGCCGCGCCGGTGAGCATGTCGAACGCAGCCTGCGTACGCTCCCAGCGGGCGTCCCGATCCATCGCGTGATAGCGCCCGCAAATGGACGCCACCCGCCCGCCAAAGCGCTCTAGGGACGTTGCCGCACTGCGCGGGGGAGTGTCCCGACCATCAAGGAAGGCGTGCAGGCATGTCTTGACGCCGGCGCGTTCCGCCATCTCGACCAACGCCCAGATGTGATCTTCGTGGCTGTGAACGCCCCCTGGCGACAACAGCCCCAGAATGTGCAACGCGCCGCCCTTGCCGGCCTTGATGGCGCGTTGCAACACCGCGTTGGCGGCGAAGGCGCCGTCGTCAATGGCTTGGCCGATGCGCGCCAAGTCCTGATGCACGACGCGGCCGGCGCCGAGGTTCATGTGCCCCACTTCGGAGTTGCCCATCTGCCCCGCCGGCAGCCCCACCGCGGCGCCGGAAGCCGACAGCAGCGTGTGCGGCGCAGTGCGCCAAAGCCGCTGCCAGTTAGGTGCGCGGGCGGCGTGGATGGCGTTGTGCTCGGCGGCCTCGCGGTGGCCCCAACCGTCGAGCACGAGAAGCAGGGTTGTTGACATGGGATGGTGGCTTCGACGCCAGTTCGATCCGCCCGCCATTATGCTGGAAACACCGCCGCGCCGGAGATGTGCGCCGGGCCGTGATTGCGCGGTTGGGCGCTCGTCATGAGGCGTCGTCGCGCCGCGGCGAGGCCGCGACATAGACGCCCCAAGGACGCGGCGCCACCTTCCATCTGGGCGGAAAGAGCCGCCGCCAAGCCCAGCGGGTGAGCCAACGGACGAACCGCCACGCCGCGCCGAAGCCATGCAGGTCTCCTGTGCGGTGGCGGAGGTAGCGCCAACGGCTTGGCATGCCCATCGCGTCCTGCGCGGCGGCAACATCGCGCCGAGACACCTTGGCGCCGGCCCTTCGCAATCCCAATCGCGCCGGCGTCAGCTGACGCACAGCGCCGAACGCCGCCGGTGAACAGCCCTCGCGCCGCGCGCGATGCAGCGCCCATGAACGGGCGATGGACACTTCGCTGCCAGCGGCCAAGGGCACCCTTGCCAGCGCCGCATCGCCCAACGCCCGATGCAGGCGATGCACCAGGTTGCGGGCGATGGCGCCAGCCGGCAGCGTCACATGGAACGGCGACGCGGGGAATTCGTCGAGGGCGGCGCTCGCCGGCGCAACCCGCACCCGGGCATCGGCGCCGAACGCTTCGCGCAGCCGCTGCAGCCGATCGTCGTCCACGACGTCCTCCCCCACCGCAGCGTCAACGCGCACGACCAAATCATGCACCGGATCCGCCAGCACGCTCGCGGTGGCAGCGATCACTTGCGCCGCTGGCCACTCGCCCGCAGCGATGGTCACCACGAAGCGCGGCACGGCGTAGATGCGGCCAGCGCCCGCGCCACGAAACGCCGGGTGCGCGATGAGGTGCGCCACCTTGCCGCGCTGGATGCGCGCGCTGCGCCGCTTGGCGGCTTGCCCCTCAATCATGCGCCCTTGGTGCCACGCAAACGCCTCCCGCACCGGCGCGAACAAGGCACCCTGCACGAATGCTCGCCAAGCAAACTCCTCTTCATCGAATCCCCACCGCGCGAACGACTCGTCGCTGCCCCCCACCGCCCGGTAGAACTGCCGCCCGACGCCGAAGTTGCCTCCCACCAAGGCGCGGAATAGATCATCCGAGCGCTGCGTCAGATCGTTGGTGCGCACCATGTAGTGCTCGTTCTCGTGCCCAGGGGGGTCTGCCGGGCGGCCGGCGCACAACTCCCAGAGGGTGCCCGGGCGTGCGCGGATGGCCTCTGCATCAAGGTCATCCACCGCCACATGGGCGCGAAACCCCACCGTCACCACGTCCGAGACGCAATGGTGCCAGCGGGCGTGGGCGAGCATCCAGCCGGCTTCTGGCAGCGAGTCGCCGTCCAAGAACAAGATGATGTCGTGCGCCGCCGCGGCGACGCCGGTGTTGCGGGCGCGGGCAACCCCATGCCCCCGCCGCGCTTGGCGCACCACACGCACGTTCAAGGGCGACGCCGGCGGTTGCAGCGGCGGCTCGGAACCGTCATCGACGATGACCACCTCAAGCAAGCCTCGCGGATAGGTCTGCCCTTCCAGCGCCGCCAAGGTGCGCTCCAACACCGCCTTCGGGGTGCGGTGGCAGGGCATCACCACGCTCACCGGCAGCGAGGGTTTGAACTCCGCCAGCGGCGGCAACGCAATTCGGCGCCAATCGTTGTGCGGAACGTTCGCCGGCTTGGGAACCGCTGGCGGCGAAGCCTGACAAGACGGGTGCGCCATGTTCGGCTCAGAGGTTGGACGAATAGGTCATCTGCGGGTAACTCGAGCTTGTGGCTCGCGCCGCTGAACGCCTCGCGCGGCCCCCCGGTGAGGCCGTCTCGACGGCGCGGCTTGCGCATGTGGGCCATTGTATAGGGACGCAACTTTCGCGCCCGCCGGCCCCCACCCTCCGCTCGTGCGCAGCGTCGCTATAATCCCGCAGATGCTGGCGCCGGAACACCTCAAGGGCTACCGGGAAGCAGGTTTCATCCTGGTGCCTGGCTTGGTCGAGGCACCCTGCCTCGCGAGCTACAACACCCGTTTCCTCGATCTCGTCGAGGGCCGCGCAACCGTGCCGACCGGCCTCGTCATCATGCGCGATGTGATGGTGGTGAAGGGCGCGGCGGCGCCGGCGAACGCCGTTGCGGGCATCAACAAGCTGTTCCACTTCCACGGCGACGCGGCGCTCTTTGACTACGCCGAGCACCCCAAGGTGCTGGCCGTCGCCCGCCAACTCTCCGGCGCCGCGGCGGACGCCGCCTTGGGCGTGATCGCCACCAACGTCTTCAACAAGCCACCCGGCGTGGACGGGCGCCATCCGCTGCATCAAGACTTGCGCTACTTCCGGCTGCGCCCCGCGGATGGCATCGTCGGCGTTTGGACGGCCATTTCGCCCTGTCGGCGCGAATCCGGTTGCTTGGCTGTCATCCCGGGCTCCCATCGGGGCGCGCTGCGAGAGCACAGCACACCGAATTGGGAGTACGTCAACCATGCCTTCCTCGGCGTCGAAGGCGCGGAGCGCGATGCCCTGCTGCACATGGAAATGCAGCCCGGCGATACGCTGTTCTTCCACCCACTCCTGATCCACGGTTCTGGCCGCAACCGCGGCGCCGAGTGCCGCCGGGCCATCTCCGCCCACTTCGCGGCGCCCCACTGCGAAGCCCCCGACGAGGATTGGCGCGCGCAGCCGCATGTGCGCCTCGTGCGCTAAACAATCCGGAGGCGATGATGGAGTTTTGGACTTCGCACACGGCAGCGCCAACCAGAGCGGCGGCCGCGGCGCAACGCGCCCAAGCGCTGGGCTGGGACGGCATCGGCACGGTCGATTCGCAGAATCTATCCGGCGACCCCTACGTCTTCCTAGCCCTCGCCGCAACGGGCGCGAGCGCCTTGGGGCTGCAAACCGCCGTCACCAATCCCGTCACCCGCCATGCCGCGGTGACCGCATCGTCTGCGCTCTCGGTGCAACGGGTCTCCGGGGGCAGGATGCGGCTCGGCATCGGCCGCGGCGACAGCGCATTGGCGCATCTCGGCCGCGCGCCGGCGCGGCTTCGCTGGTTTGAGCACTACCTCATCGCGCTGCAAGCCTATCTGCGGGGCGAGGAGCTGCCGCTCGACCAAGCCGGCATCCCTGAAGAGGCCGCCCCGCACGTTGCAAGCCTCGCCTTGGCCCACGCCCCGGAAGCGAGCGCCATCCGCTGGGCCGCCAGCGCGCCGAAAGTGCCAGTGGAAGTGGCGGCCACCGGCCCCAAGGTGATTGCCTTGGCGGCGCGCCACGCGGACCGGACGATGTTCGCCTTGGGCACAAACCCGAACCGCATCGCTTGGGGCATCGACACCGCCCGCGCCGCGGCCACAGCGGCGGGGCACGATCCAGAGCGCCTCCGCTTTGGCGCGTATGTGAATGTCGCCTGCCACCCCAACCCACAGGTCGCTCGCGCGCTCAGCCGCACCGGCACGAGCTTGTTCGCGCGCTTCTCCGTGATGCACGGCGACATCGCGGGGCCAGTGGACGCGGCCCAAGCGTCGATGCTCCAAGCAATACACGCAAACTACGACATGACCCAACACGCGCAAGCCGGCAGCGACCAAGCGGGCGCCTTGACAGACGAGTTCATCGACGATTTCGCCATCGCCGGGGACGTCGACCATTGCGTCTCGCGGTTGAGCGCATTGGCCGCGCTCGGCGTGGACAAGTTCGCCATCGTCGGCCCCAACTTCACCGCCGCCGACGCCGAAGCCCGCGAGGCAGGGGAACGGTTCGCCCGCCAGGTGATTCCGGCGCTGCGGCGTTGAGGCGGCGGGGGCGGCGCGAGGCCTCAGGCGAGGCGCAGCGGAGCTTGAACGGGCTTCGCGCACCAATGCCGGCACATCCTCGCGGCGGGGCTTGCTCGTCGGACATCGAGTTGGCCATGCATGCCTTCGCGCTTGTCGACGGCGCGGCGGTGTCGACGCAAGAGCACGACGTCTGGGAGTACGCTTCCCACCAAGCGGCCCGGCCCGCCCAACAGGAGCTCGACGAACTGCGCGCCGCCATTGCCGGCGGCGAAGACCCCCTCGGCACCGCCCTTTGCCGCATCCGTTCGGCCGCGGCCCGCCGGCGACGAGGGGCTGTCCACACACCCCACCCCATCGTCCGCGCGATGGTGGACTGGGCAGCCACTCAAGAGACGCCGGGGCGAGTGGTGGACCCGGGGGCAGGGTCGGGGCGGTTCCTGCTTCAGGCAGGCGCCGCGTTTCCGCGCGCCGATCTGGTGGCGATCGAATCCGACCCACTCGCCGCCCTCATCTTGCGGGCGAATGCGGAAGTTCTAGGGATGACGCAACGCCTCACGGTATTGGTTCGGGACTACCGGGACATTGAACTGCCCGGCACCGATGCGCCAACGCTGTTCCTAGGCAATCCGCCCTACATCCGCCACCACGACATCGCGCCATCATGGAAGGATTGGTTCGCCAGCGCCGCAGCAGCGTATGGCGCCAAGGCCAGCCGGCTCGCCGGCTCGCACATTCACTTCTTGCTGCAAACCGCGCGCTTGGCTAAATCCGGGGACTTCGGCACGTTCATCACCGCCGCCGAGTGGCTGGACGTGAACTACGGTTCGACGGCGCGCAAGCTGTTCACCGACGTGCTGGGCGGCCTGGCCGTTCACCTCTTCGCCCCAGACTGCCAGCCGTTCCCAAATGCCGAATCAACCGGCGCCATCATTTGCTTTCGCATCGACGATGCGGACGCGCCCGACGAACGGGGCCAATGCAGCCAACCAGCCCGGGGGATTCGATTCCGGCAAGTCGATGCCGTTGCCGAGCTCGGCAATCTGGACGGCGGAAAGGAGGTGCCCGCATCCCATTTGCGCCGGGCAACACGTTGGTCACCATTGACTCGCCCCGCCCCAAGCGTCCCGGCGCACTTCGTCGAGCTGGGGGAGTTGTGCCGCGTTCACCGCGGGCAGGTAACAGGTCGCAACGCCGCGTGGATTGCCGGCGGCTACCGCGGCGAGTTGCCGCGGCGATGCCTCTTGCCCACTGTCACCAAAGCACGGGAGTTGTTCAACGCCGGCAACTGCCTTGCCAGTTTGGAGACGCTGCGCCGCGTCATCGACTTGCCATTGGAGCTGGACGAGCTGGATGGAGATGAGCGCCGACAGGTGGAACGCTTCCTGCACTGGGCGCGCGCGTTCGGCGCGAATGCCTCTTACGTCGCCTCCCATCGTCGCGCTTGGTGGGCAGTGCAGCTAAAGCCCCCGGCGCCGATCCTGTGCACCTACATGGCCAGAAGGCCGCCCGCCTTCGTGCGCAACCCACTCGGCGCCCGCCATCTGAACATCGCCCACGGCCTCTATCCACGCGACGCCCTGCCGCCACAAACCCTCGACGCCCTAGCCCGCTGGCTTCGGCAGAACGTGCAGCAGGGTTCCGGACGCACCTACGCGGGCGGTCTGACGAAGTTCGAGCCGAAGGAGATCGAACGCCTGCGTGTGCCTCCTTTGGCGCAACTCGCATGACCGAGCCGCCGCGCTGGACGCTCGCCGAGCTCCGTCGTAGTCGATCCAGCGCCAGAGCAGGAAGCCTGACGGCGCAGGTAGCGCCGTTTCCGCGTCAGCCCGAACAGCACACGTTGCATCCCTTGCGCCGCGAACCACTGCCAGCGGCAACGCAGTAGCAGTGGATGGGTTTCATGGTTGCCGCGGTGCGTGTGCATGATGGCCGGAAACTGTCGCGCCGGCGCTCAAGGCGATGGCTTCTTTTTCGCCCATCGCTACCCAAAGCAACGCTGGCCGCGATCATCGGCGGGAAGATCGCACTCGCTCCAACTCGCGGACGAATCTGGGTTCCTCGGGCAACAGATCGATGGCTCGCATGTAGGCGTCTTCAACTTCGCGGAATGGAGCCCGCAGCCAGGAGAGCGTGCGTGCCAAGTCTCGCCATGCCCAAGCGTGCCGGGCCGGCGACGCATCGAGCTGAATGACACGCTCCAAGAGGGCGCGAGCTTCCGTGAGGAAACGCCGGTTCGAATCGCGTTGCCGCTGACGATATGCCTCATTCGCCAGCCAGAGCTTGGTCTGTGCGAACTCGAGGAGCGCCCGGGCGTCGCCATACACGGTGTCTCCCGCCCGCTCGAAATAGCGGTGCGCGGCGCGGGAATCCCGCACGCGCCGGGCCAGAATCGCCGCGTCAACAGCGTCTTGACCGAACAACGCCGGACGGGCCTTGCGCAGCCACCTTCGCGCCGCACTCTCGTCGCCGGCCTCCACCAGTTCGTCGATCAGGGCATTCGTGACGTAAGGCAACGCGCTTTCCGACCCGTGCGCTTTGAAGGCCTCCAGCACCTCTTCGGCGCGCTTGGCTTCACCTTGCTTCACATGGGCCCTGATCATTTCGGATGCGAGAACGGCGGAAGCGGGGCTCGCCGTCCACGCAGCCTCGATTCGGCGAAACGCTTCGCTTTCGTCGCCCAGCCCCCGCAGATGCGCAGCGTCGCGCAGTGCCGAAAGGGCGGTGTATTCGGGGTGCGCCGGCAACGTGGCTTGGAAGAGCGTGCGTTGTTCGTCGAACTCGAAATGGGGCGTCGGCGAGCCGTTGGCCCGCATCGCTTGGAACACCTTCCCCAGCCCGGAAAGCCTTCCCTCGGCCAGCCCCAGCTCCTTTAGGAACTCGCCAATGCGGCGGTTGCGCGCCGGTGCCGACCAGATCTGCGCGTCGGGCAGCAGATGCCGAGCCTCAATGCCGGGCACTGGCCCGGGGTAACTCGTGATCTCGACGCGGTTGGCAAAGAGGTAGACCTTCGTAGGTTCGGGTTGGGCCTCGTCGTAGCTGCGGTGATAGACGGCATTGACCAGGGTTTCGCGCAGCGCCGGCATCGGATAGCTCACCCAGCCGCGGACGCGGCTGCGGTCGGATTGCTTGTGCAGGTGGTGCGTCGAGAGGTTCTCGAGGTAGTTCAGGCAGTCGCGTAGCTGGTCGGAGAGCGCCCCTCGGAATGTGCGCTCCTCCTGCACGTCGCCAGCCCGGTCCGCGGCGAAGTGAACGACCTCGATCTTCGCGCCACGCAACCACTGTGTGGGTTCTCTTGCGAAAAAGAGGATGCCGACGTTGCGCGGCACTTCGTGGTCGTTCACTTTCGTTGTGATGCGCATGCGACGGTAGACGCTTCTCTCGTCGGGCTCGTCGACCAATCCGCTCCCCACGTCTCGGAGGTGTTCGCGCACCTTAGGTTCGCGCAGGTCCCCGACTTCGGCATCTCGCGCGCGGCGATCATCCCAAGGCACGCGGGCCGTCTGTTCGACAAGCCCGCGGATCAGGTCGCCGCGCTTTTCGGCATCAACGGTTTCCGAGCCGAGACGCACCCAATACCGGGGCGGCCCCGCGGCCGGATCGTCGCGGGGAGCGCGGTGCGGCCTTACCTCGCTCGCCGGGGCCCAAACCACTAGGATGAGCCTTTCATCTACCGTTTCGGGCGACAGAATGGGTTGGTAGGACGGATCCAGTTTGTTGCAGTTGCCCCGAATCCACTTTTGCGCCGCTTCCGCATCCGCAGCGCTCAAGCCGCCCGGAGGCAGCGCCGCGCGGCCGTCCCGCTCGCCCACACCGATGACCACGTAGCCACCGTTGAGGTTGTGGAGATCGTTCGCGAATGCGCAGATCGTACGCAGCACTTGGGGGCCAGTCGTATGCGGATCCCAAGACGCTTTGAACTCCACCCGCTCGGACTCCACACCGCGACAGTAGAGGAGCTTGTCTAGGTTGACTGGGAGGATTGTGGCCATGGACGGATTATCGCACCCAGGTTGTGTGGCAGTACCTTGGCACCGGTCGAGACCGCTGCGTCCCACGGGGGGCGGGCACGAGGCTACGGGGAAGGCGGAGGCGAGCCCGGCGGGCGACTAGGCTGGTGCCGCCGGGTTCTTCGGGCATAGGCTACCTTCAGCTCCTCCGTGGCTGCCGCCGTCGCCTTTTCGTTAATCCGTTCGTTGTCTGGGATGTTGGCGTCCCCGGAACGATAGGTGGCCATGGTCATCCGTCGTCTGAGGCCGTCCAGCGACTCTCGAGCCTAAGGCTGATTGACCGCCCGCCCGCCAGCGGCTTTAATGCGCGGCTTGCCGGCCAGGTAGCTCAGTCGGTAGAGCAGGGGAAAGGTCCCCGTCTCTCCGGAGCGTCACGCCACTTCCCGGCTCGCCGCAGGTGTCGCGGCCACGCCAACGGGGGCGGGCTGTGCAGCGGTCTTCCCATCGGAGCTTACGCTTTCGGAAAGCAGCTTGGCAGCCGGCCAAGCCTGTCCTACAACCCCGTCTCCTCCGACTCTACGGGCAGCAATGCTGGTGAAGGCCGCGTCCCGCCCCCTCTTCGCAATGGGGCGACCTTAGCGCCGCGGCTTTCCGCCCGCAAGGGCGGTCCCGGGGTCGGAGTGCAAACGTCTGCACTGCCTGCCGGCGGGATTCGGGGGGCCTCGTCCGGCGCGGCGAGAAAGTTCCGTCCGCCCCCTCGCTATCGTTCTCCGGCCTTCCAAGCGATTCGGAGGACGGGAGACGTGGCCATCAAGCCCTTGCGCCCCAACGTGCTGCTGCTCGGCGCCACGCTGGCGGTCCTCACCGGCATGACGATCCTGCTGGCGTTCCAGTGGCTCGGCGCCGCGGCGGAGCCCGAGAGCCTGTGGACGGCCGCCACCGCCGGCGCGGTGTTCGGCGCCGTCGTCACCGTGGTCGGCGGCGTGTTCGGCGGCTACGTGGCGGTCATGTCGATCTTGGCCCAGGACCCGGAGCGGACCGTGCCGGCCGACACGCACGAGCGCGTCGTGGCCAGAGCGGGGCCGCCCGGGGAGTCGCCATGACGCGCCGGCTCGTTCCCGCCCTCGTCGCCTTGGCCGCGATGCTCCCCGGCTGCAGCGTCGCGCTGCCGGCGGGGTCGAGCGCGCGGGTGGCGGCGGACGCTCCGCTGCTGGGCGACGCCGCCGCCGAGGTCGCGCCGCTGGACCGCGAGCCGACCATCGACGCCGCCGAGCGCCGCCTCAAGGTGCGGCGCGTGGGCAGGCGCGACTGGACGGACCAGGCGGGCGAGTTCAGGGACTGCCTGCAGCAGCAGCAGTTCGTCGGGGCGAAGCCATGCCCCTGCTACTTCATTTCCGAGTTCGCCGACAACGCCCGGCTGAGCAGCAACGACTACCGCGACGCCGGCTGCGTGGACGCGCTGCCGCCGGCGCCGGACCCGAGCGGCCGAAGCGTCGGCGGACGGGCCGCGCGTGCGCCGCTGGCCGAGGCCGTGGCGCGGGCGGAGGGCAACCCCGGCGCGCCGTACCGAGACGCCGGCGGAGCGATCCACAACGGCTTCGGCGACCGCGCCGACGGCGGGGACTGGGATCGCCTGCAGGCGAACCTGCGCCTCGCGCGGGAGGACGCCGCCGCCGTGTTCGGGGACGGCTACCGCGCCGCGGGCGCGGTCCGCCGGGACGCGCTCGCCGAACTCGCGTTCGTCCTCGGCCGCACGTCGCTCTCGGAGTTCGCCCTCGTGAGGCGGGCCGTGTCCGCCGGCGACTGGCGCGAGGCGGCCGCCCAAGTGCTCGACAGCGACTTCGCCCGCTCCGACCCCCGGCGCGCGCGGGGCATCGCGTCCCGGCTCCGAACGGAGGAGGCGCCATGAACGTCCTGACCCCAGACAATCTGCTCACCGCCGCCGCGATGGCGGCCGCGCTCGCCGCCGCCGCGCTGGCCTTCGCCCAGGCGCGGCGGGCGGCGGCCTTGGCTTCGCGCCTCAAGTCCGTCCGCCTCGACTTGAAGCGGGCGCGCCGCGGCAGCCTCCTGGCCGACGCCGCGGAGCGCGAGGACGCGCGGCGGGCCCGCGTCACCACCGAGGTGAGGCGCTCCGCCGCGAACGGCAAGTGGTATTGGGTGCTGCGCCTCGACGGCAAGACGGTCGCCACGCGCCAAGCGCCGCCGCACGGGCGGCGCGAGGACGCGGAGGCCGAGGCCGCCGAGGTCGCGCCCCCGCCGGCGGGCGCCTGAGGATGGACGCCGCCGGCGTCGACGCCCTGGCCCGCGACTGCTCCGCGGCCGGGGACCGCTTGGCGGAGGCGCTGCGCGGAGTCAGGGAGCGGCAGGCCGACGCCGCCCGGGACGCCGAGGCGGAGCTGCGCTCCTTGGCCGCCGACTACGAGGCGTCCCGCGAAGCGCTGCGCGCCGCCGTCGCGGGCCACCCGGAGCTGTTCGCCAAACCCCGCTCCCGCACCGTGGAAGGGGTCAAGTTCGGGCGCCGCAAGGCGCCGGACCGGGCGCGGTTCCGCGGCGGCATGGAGGCGGCCGTCGCCCGCATCCGCGAGAAGCTGCCCGACCTGGCGGACGCGCTCGTCACCGTCAAGGAGTCGGTCTCCCTGGCGGCGCTGCGGTCCCTGTCCAAGGGCCAGCTCCGGGCGGCCGGCGCCGCCATCGAGGAAGGCCGGGACGAGGCCACCGTGGAGCGGGTGCGGGACGGGCTGGACGCCGCGTGGGCCGCGGCGCTGGCGGGCTTGGACGCCGGCCGGTGAAAAAGGTACTCCGGGCGCTCCGCCGCCCTGCGGGGCGGGCGCCCTCGAAAACGCGCGGATTTCCGGGCCCGCGAAGGGCTTGAGCTTGAGCCCGTCCGATGGCTTCGCAGCGCGAGGCGGCCGCTCACCTCGGAATGAGCCCGGCGACGTTCAAGCGGCGGCGGGCGGCGGGCGCCTTCGGCGTCCACGGCGAGCCGCGCGGCCGCGCCGGCTACGACGTGGACGCGCTGCGGGTCGCCTACATCCGCTGGCTGGAGCGCCAGCGGCGGCAAGGCGCTGAGCCGGCCGGGGGGCTGGACCCGGCGCAGGAGCGGGCGCGGCGCGACGCCGCCGCGGCCGCCAAGCTCGAGCACGAGGTCGCGGTGCTGCGCGGCGAGCACGTGCATGTCGCCGCGGCGTCGGAGCGCGTCGCCCAGGCGTTCGCCGAAGCGGCTCAAGCCCTCGACGCCGTGCCGGCGCGGCTGCGCGAGCGGCACCCCGGCCGCGAGGCGGTGATCGCCGACTGCGAGGCGGAGATCCACCGTGCCCGAAGCCGAATCGCCGACCGCGCTTGACGCGCTGGAGCGGGAGGTCGAGCGCGCCCGCGAGGCGATCCGGCCGCCGCCGCCGGACCGGTGCTCGGAGTGGGCGGCGCGGCACTTCCGGCTGGCGGCCGAGTCGAGCGCCGCGGCCGGGCGGTTCGACCCGCGGCCCTACCAGCGCGACCTGCTGGACATCTTCGCCGACGAGTCGGTCCGGCGCGTGACGGTGCGCAAGGCGGCGCGGGTCGGGTACACGAAGTCGCTGCTCGCGGCGGTCGCGTTCATGGCCGCGTCGCGGCGCCGGAACGCCCTGCTGCTCCAGCCCACGGCCGACGACGCGAGGCGGTTCGCGAAGGACTCGGTGCAGCCGATGCTGCGCGAGGTGCGGCCGCTGGCGGACGCGCTGCGCGGCGACGGGCGCGGCGGCAGCACGCTCGGCATGGCCATGCTGCTCGGCTGCACGATCGAGGTGCGCGGCGGCAACACGCCGAACGCCTACCGGCGCTCGCAGCAGGACCTGGTCTGCTACGACGAGCTGGACGCCTTCCCGGCCAACGTGGGCGGCGAGGGCGACCCGGTGGCGCTGGGCGACCGGCGCGTCGCCGACTCGCCGTTCGGCAAGTCGATCCGCGGCTCGACGCCGACGACGGCCGGGCGCTCGCTGCTGGAGCGCTGCGAGGCGGCGGCGGAGCTGCTGCTGCGCTTTTGCGTGCCGTGCCCGCGCTGCGGGCTGCGGCAGCCGCTCGCGTGGGGCGGCGAGGGCGAGCCGGCCGGCCTCACCTGGCCCGCGGGGTCGCCCGGCGAGGCGGCGCACGCCTGCCGCGGCTGCGGCGCGCGCTGGCGGTTCGGCGAGCTGGGCGCGCTGCTGGAGGCCGGGCGGTGGGAGGCCGACGGCGGCCGCCACGTCGAGGCCGGCGCGCTGCGCTCGGCGCGGGGCGAGCCGCTGCCGTGGCCGCCGGACGTGGCGCTGCACCTGTGGGCGGCGTACGCGCTGCCGTGGGCGGACATCGCGCGCGGGCGCCTCGCCGCGGGGGACGACCCCGACCTGCTGCGGGCGTGGACCAACACCGTGCTCGCCGAGCACTGGCGCGAGGAGGAGTCCGCGGCGGAGCCGGAGCCGCTGCTGGCGCGGCGCGAGCCGTACCGCCGCCCCCCGGCGGGGGTGCTCGCGGCCACCTTCGGCGCCGACGTGCAGGCGGACCGGATCGAGTGCGAGCTGGCCGGCTGGGGGGCCGGCGAGGAGTGCTGGTCGCTCGGCTACCTCTCGGTGCCGGGCGACCCGGCGTCGCGGGCGCCGTGGGACGAGCTGCTGCGCTTCGTCCGCCAAGAGCTGCGCACCGAGGACGGGCGGCGGCTCGTGGCGCGCTGCGGCATCGTGGACAGCGGCTACCTGCCGGACGAGGTCTACGCCTTCAGCCGCCGCGCCGGGCTGCGCTTCGCGATCCCGGGCAAGGGCTCGTCGGTGGCGAACCACCCGGTGGCGACGCTGCCGCGGCGCGTCCACCGGGAGCGCCGCGTGTTCATCGCCGCGGTGGGCTCGGCCGCGGCGAAGGACGTGCTGTTCGCGCGCCTGCCGCTCGAGGGCGCCGGGCCGGGGCGCTGCCACTGGCCGGACTCCGAGCAGTACGACGAGGAGTACTTCCGGCAGCTGACCGGCGAGGAGAAGCGCCCGGCGAGGCGGCGCGGGCGGACGGCGATGGCGTACCAGCAGTCGCACCCGCGCGTGGAGGCGCTGGACTGCCGGGTGTACGCGCTGGCGGCGGCGCGGATCGCGCAGGCGCGCGGCTGGATGTCGCTCGACGCCCCGGCCCCGGCCGGGGAGCCGCCCCCGCCGCCGCCGGGGCGCGAGCGCCGCCGCGGCGGCTGGACGCGCCCGAAGCGCTGAGCCGCGCCGGGGCGCGCCGAAACGCCGCCCCGCCGCGCCCGTAGCATGGCCGCATGGCCGCCATCGACCTGGAGCACGCCCGCGCCCAGCTGGCCGCGTGGCTGGAGGCGAGCCTCGCGCTGGCGAGGGGCGCGAGCCACGCCTTGGACGGGCGCTCGCTGACGCGCGCCGACGCCGCCGAGGTGGAGCGGATGCTGAACTACTGGCGGCGCATGGAGGCGGAGCTGCTGCGCGCCCGGCGCGGCGGCCCCGCGCTCGGCGCGGCCAAGGCGGCGTTCGGCCCGCGGTGAGCCGCCCGACCCTGCTGGACCGGCTGTGGGCGTCCGCGTGGCCGTCGCACCAGCTGCGGCGGCTGCGGGCGCGGCGCGCCAACGCGGCGTTCGAGGGCGCCCGCCCGGGGCGCGACCGGCGCCGCGAGCGGCGCGAGCAGCGCGGCCCCAACGCCCCGGTGCGCGAGGCGGCGCGGCCGCTGCGCGAGCGGGTGCGCGAGCTGGAGCAGAACACGGACATCGTGCCGGGGGCGCTGTCGGCGCTGCTGGCGAACGTCGTCGGCGCCGCCGGCGCCCGCCCGGAGCCCCGCGCCGCCGCCGGCGGCGCCCTCGACGAGTCGCTGAACGCCCGCCTGCAGGACCTGTGGGACGAGTGGGCGGAGGCCCCCGAGGTCACCGGCCAGCACGCCGAGACCGGCGCCCAGGAGCTGGCGTGCCGCACCTGGCTGCGCGACGGCGAGGTGTTCGCCCGCCACCACCTGGGGCGCGTCGCCGGCCTCGCGCACGGCAGCGCCGTGCCGTACTCCTACGAGCTGCTGGAGCCGGAGCTGGTGCCGGCGGACGGCCGCTGGGGCGGCCCCGGCGGCGCCCCGGACGGCGTCGAGCTGGACGCCTGGCGGCGCCCGGTGGCCTACCGGGTGCTGCTGCGCCCGCCCGGCGACGGCCCCCTCCGCCCCGCCGACGCCGCCCGGGTGCCGGCGGACCGGATGAGCCACCTGATGCACGGCACGCGCATCGGCCAGCTGCGCGGCGCCAGCCCGTTCGCGCCGGTGCTGGCGCGGCTCGCGGACATCGACGACATCGACGAGGCGGAGCGGATCGCGGCGCGGGTCGCGGCGGCGATGGCGGCGTACATCAGGAAGGGCGAGCCGCTGGCCTACGAGCCGCCGGCGGACGCGGAGGCGAGGCGCGAGATCGAGCTGGAGCCGGGCCTCATCATCGACGACCTGCGCCCGGGCGAGGACGTCGGCACCATCGACTCCGGGCGCCCGAACCGCGAGGTGATGGCGTTCCGCGCCGAGCAGCTGCGCGCCGTGGCCGGCGGCGTCGGCGTCAGCTACTCCAGCCTCGCGCGCCGCTACGACGGCACCTACTCCGCGCAGCGCCAGGAGCTGGTCGAGCAGAGCGCCGTCTACCGCGCCGTGTGGCGCCGGTTCATCGACCGCTGGGAGCGCCCGAAGTGGCGCCGGTTCGTGCTCGCCGCCGAGCTCGCCGGGCTCGTCGAGATCCCCCCCGGGGTGGACCGGAAGTCGGTTTTCCGGCCTGCCTACACTGCCCCGGCGCTGCCGTGGATCGATCCGCTCAGGGAGGTGAAGGCGTGGCAAGGTCTGCTGGATTCCGAACTTGAGTCGCGCGAGCACATCGCCCGCCTGCGCGGCCGCGACTGGCGGGAGATCCGCCGCGAGGTCGAGCGCGAGCGCGAGGCCGCCGGGCGCCCCGGCGCCTGACCGCCGCCGCCAAGGCCCGCTGGCGCAGCCGATCCTGCCGTTCAACCGCGTCCGCTGCGCCGTGCCGTGGGCGCGCCCGCGCGGCGCCGCGTTCCCGCCGCCCGCCGCGCCGGGCGGCGAGCCGCTCGCGCGCGGCCCGTGGTTCGACCTGCGCGCCGAGGAGGGCGGGGCGCTGACGCTGCGCCTGTTCGGCGAGGTCGGCTGGGAGGTGGGCGCGGCGCCGGTCGCCGAGGCGCTGGCCGCCCGCCCGCGCGCCCCCGTGCGCGCCCGCATCAACAGCGTCGGCGGCGAGGTGGGCGAGGGGCTGGCCATCCTCAACGCGCTGCTGCGCCACGAGGGCCCCGTGACGACGTCCGTCGAGGGCTACGCGCTGTCGATGGGCTCCGCCATCCTGATGGCGGGCGACGAGGTGGAGGCGATGGCGTCGAGCCTCGCCATGCTCCACAACCCGTGGAGCGTCACCCTGGGCGACGCCGGCGAGCACCGCCGCGCCGCCGACAGCCTCGACCGCCACCGCGACGCCGTCGCGGAGGCCTACATGCGCCGCCCCGGGGCGGCGCGCCAGGGCGTCCTCGAGTGGATGGACGCCGAAACGTGGTTCACCGCCCAGGAGGCCCTGGAGGCCGGGCTGGTGGACCGAGTGGTCAGCGACTCACAGGAGATCGACATGCGGCGAGACGCCCGGATGATCAACCCCGCCCGCCTGCGCAGCGTCCCCGACGACGTGCGCGCGTGGGCCGACGCGGCCGGCGGCCCCGCCGGCGCGGACCCCGAGCCGGAGCCGGCCCCCGGGCCGGCGCCCCGGCCGAGCGCCGCCGAGGAGGCGGCGCGCGCCGAGCGCGCCCGCCAGGCCGCGGTGCGCGCCCTGTTCGCGGGGCGCCCGGAGCTCGCCGCCCTGCGCGACGAGTGCCTGGACGGCGGCGCCTCCGAGGCCGAGGCGCGGGAGCGGCTCGACGCGGCCCTGCGCCCGCCGGCCCCGGAGCCGACCGCCGGGGACGCCGCGCTCGCCGAGCGCGCCCGCCAGGCCGCCATCCGCCGCAGCTTCGCGCGCCATCCCGGCCACGGCGGGCTGATGGAGCGCTGCCTCGACGAGGGCGACGCCCCGCAGGCCGCGAACGAGCGGCTGCTGGAGGCGCTGGGCGCCGCCAGCGGCGGCCGCGGCGCCCCGCCCGCGCCGCCGGCGCAGGTGCTGGACGACGCCCGCGACCGCTTCCTGCGCGGCGCCCGCGCCGCCCTGCTGGCGCGCGCCGGCATCGGCTCCGAGGAGGAGCGCCGCGACGACGCGGCCAACGAGTTCCGCGGCTTCTCCCTGCACGACCTCGCCCGGCACTGCCTGGACCGCTTCCACGGCGGCTTCCGCGGCGACCGCATGGCCACCGTGGGCGCCGCGTTCCAGCACGGCGCCGACGACTTCACCGAGCTGCTCGGCGACGTCGCCCGCCGCGCCCTGCTGATGGGCTACGACGAGCAGGCCGAGGCCTACCCGACCATCGCCCGCGTGGTGCCGCTGCCGGACTTCCGGCAGCTGAAGGTGGCCGGGCTGTCCTCGTTCTCGTCGCTGGAGGAGGTGGGCGAGCACGGCGAGTACAGCGAGGGGGACTTCCGCGACGTCGGCGAGAACATGCGCCTGTCCACCTACGGGCGGCTGTTCACGCTGTCGCGCCAGGCGATCGTCAACGACGACGTGATGGCGTTCACGTCCGTGCCGCGGCGCATGGGCCGCGCCGGGCGGCGCCGCATCGGCGACCTGGTCGCGTCGCTGGTGGCCGGCGACGGCCACCGGCTCGACCAGAACAAGCGCGCCCTGTTCGCCGCCGCGAACAACAACACGGGCGCCGCCGCGCCGTCCACCGCCGCGTTCGACGACATGCGCGTCAAGATGGGCACGCAGAAGGACGCCGGCGGCGCCAACGTCGACGTCTCGCCGGCGTTCATCTGGGCGCCGCGGGCGCTGGAGGGGCAGTGCCGGGTGGTGAACCGCAGCGAGGTGGAGGTGCGCCCGCTGGGCGCCGAGCGCGACGCCACCGTGCCGAACTCGGCGATGGGCATCGTCCGCGAGGTGGTCGGCGACGGCCGCCTCGACCTCGAGGACGCCGCCGCCTGGTACGGCCTCGCCGACCCGAACGCCTTCGACACGCTCGCCGTGGGCCTGCTCGACGGCGTCGACGAGCCGCACATCGAGCAGCACGCGCAGGAGGCGCGGCGCGACGGCGTCACCTGGAAGGTGCGCATCGACGCCACCGCCGAGGTGCTCGACTTCCGCGGCGTCTACCGCGGCAACAACAGCTAGCGCGGCGCCGCCGCCAAGAAAGGGGGGAGACCCGACATGTCCAACCGCCACCTCCGCGCCGGGGACTCGATCCGGCACGCCCCGGCCGCCGCCGCCGCCAACGGCGAGGTCCTGACCGTCGGCTCGCTGCTCGGCGTCGCCTGCGAGGCCATCGCCGCCGGCGGGTCCGGCACGGTCGCCGTCGCCGGCGCCTGGCGCCTGCCGAAGGCGGACGCCGCCGCCATCGCCCAGGGGGACCTGCTGTACGCGGACGCCTCCGAGGGCAACAAGCTGAACCGCGAGGCCAACGCCGCCGCCGTCGCCGGCGACCTCGAGCGCTGCGCCGTCGCGCTGGCCGCGGCCAAGGCCGGCGACGACGACGTGGAGGCGCTGCTGCTGCCCGGCCAGGGCCGCGTCAAGGCGTGACCGCGCCGCCCCGCGCCGACGACGCCGCGGTGACCGCGGCCATCGTCGGGGCGCTGGGCCAGCCCGCCACCTACCGCGCCGCCGGCGGCGCCGAGGCCGAGCTGGCCGCGGTCGTCGAGGCGGACGCCGCCTTCGCCGCCGCCGGCGCCCAGCGCGCCCCGGCCGCCCGCCTCTCCGCCACCGTCGCCGCCGCGTCGCTGCCGGCCGGCGCCGCCCCCGGCGACCGGCTCCAGCTCGCCGGCGGCGAGCCGCTGCGCGTCGAGCACGTCCAGCCGGACGGCCTCGGCGGCGCCCGGCTGCTGCTGAGCGGCCCGTGATCCGGATCGAGCACGGCCTGCGCGGCGCGCGGCGCTCGCTCAAGCGCCTCGCCGACGCCCGGCGCGCCGCCGGGCGCGCCGCCCAGAACAAGGCGCTGGCGAAGATGCGCACCGCCGTGCGCGGCGCCCTCGCGCGCGAGCTGCGCGTGCCCGTCGGCGCCGTCAAGCGCCGCTTCGTCCTGCGCCGCGCCGGCAAGGCCGGCCAGCCCGCCGCCCTCGTCGTCCTCGTCGCCCGCGGCGTCAACGCCGCCCGGGTCCGCGGCGCCCGCGACCGCCGCCCGCATGGCGTGGCGGCCGGCGCGGCGCGCTTCCCGCATGCGTTCATCGCCGGCGGCCGGGCGCTGGAGCGGCGCGGCCGCGCCCGCCTGCCCCTGCGCGGCACCGACGTGCCCGTGCGCGAACCGGCCGAGCGCCTCGGGCGCCGCTGGCTGGCGGGCAGCGGCGCCGCCGAGCACCGCCGCATCCTGCGCCGCGAGCTGGAGTTCCGCTCCCGCCGCGCCCTCGCCAAGTGAGCCACGTCCGCGCCCAGCTGCGCGCCTGCGTCCGCGACGCCCTGCGCGCCGCGTTCGACGCCGGCGAGCTGGCCGTGCCGTCGCGCGAAGCCGTCGCCGCCTCGCGGGCGTTCCCCGCCGACCCGCCCGCCGTCGCCGTGTACGCCCTCGACGAGGAGAGCGGGTGGGAGTCCGCCGACCCCGGCGCGGCGCCGCGCCTCGTCCGCCGCCTGCGCCTCGCCGTCGAGGCCGCCGCGGCGGCCGACGCCGGCGCCGACGACGCGCTCGACGCGCTGTGCGCGCAGATCGAGCGCGCCCTGGCCCAGGACCTGACGATGGGCGGGCGCCTGGCGCTGCCGGCCGAGCTCGCCGCCACCGAAGTGGAGCTCGCCGACGACGCCAATCCGCCGCTCGCGCTGGCGACGCTGACCTACCTCATGGAGTGGCGCTCGGACGCCGCCCGCCCGGAGGAGGCCGGCTGACGCCGCGCGGCGCCCGGCGCGGATACATGGCCGGCCGGGGCACCCACAATGCGCCGACGGCGAGGCGGAGGAGGCCCCCATGAACCCGACGTTCGACGAGATCCCCGGCGGCGGCCGCTACCGCCGCCTGCCCGGCGGCCGCTTCGAGCGGCTGGAGGGCCCCGCGGACGGGCCCGAACCCGAACCCGAACCCGAGCCGGCCGCCCCCGGCGCGCCGGCCCAACCCGAAGCCCCGGAGGGCTAGGCGAAGATGGCCGACCCGCTCCTCTCGCGCCACCGCGCGCTGCTCGCCAAGATCGAGGCGGCCTACAAGGCCGACCCCAACGCCGCCCCGGCCGACGACGCCGTGCAGACCGTGGGCCTGCAGGTGGCGCCGCTCGACGCCGAGTACGCGCCGCTCGACGAGGACCGCGCCATCCTCGGCGCCCGCGCGCAGGCGCTCACCATCGCCCGCGCCGGCGCCAAGTTCGGCGCCTACCTGGCCGCCTCCGGCGACGCCGGCTCCGCCCCCGCGTGGGGGCCGCTGCTGCGCGCCTGCGGCTTCTCCGAGACCGCGACCGCCGGCAACCGGGCCGGCGGCAAGGCGGACAACGCCGCGCTGCGGGCCTATTACGGCAAGGTGGAGTACAAGCCCGTCAGCGCCGCGTTCGAGTCCATCTGGCTCGACGCCTTCATCGACCGCAACCGGCACGCCATGGCCGGCTGCCGCGGCACCTTCGAGCTCGCCATGAACTCCGGCGAGCTGCCGATGCTCAACTTCGACTTCCAGGGGCTGTGGCGGCCGGTCGCCACCGCCGCGCGCCCGTCGCTGGACGTCTCCGGCTTCAAGGCGCCGCGCGCCGTCACGTTCGCCGCCACCCCCGCCTGCAGCCTGCACGGCGTGGACGTGGTGCTGAACAAGCTGACCATCAGCTGCGGCAACGACCTGCAGCACGTCGACGACCCCGGCGACGAGCGCATCGCGCTGGTGGGCCGCGAGGTCACCGGCTCGATCGCCATCCAGCTGCCGCTGGCGAGCGCCAAGGACTGGTTCGCCGCCGCCCGGAGCGTCACCACCGGCGCGCTCAAGGTGGTGCACGGCGAGGACGGCGCCACCGACGCGACCTACGGCGCCGGCGCCATCGTCGAGGTGAGCGCCCCCAAGGCGCAGGTGACCAACCCGCGCATCGGCGAGAGCAAGGGCCGCCACATGCTGGAGATGGACCTGCGGCTGCTGCCGGACGGCCCGGCCGGCAACGACGAGCTCAGCATCGTCACCCGCTAGCCGCAGGCGCGGGGCAACCGAGAACCGAGAGGAGGGCCCGATGTTCAAGATCGACCTGGAGCGCAAGTTCCGCTGGCGCGTCGCGTTCGCCTGGCCGAACGAGGACGGCGAGCCCGAGGAGCGCTCGCTCGTGGCGGTGTTCCGCCGCCTGCCGGCCCAGGAGTGGGCCAAGCGGCTCGCGGCCGTCGCCGCCGCCGAGGGCGACCCGGTCGCGCTGACGCGGCTGGTGGCCGACGCGCTCGACGCGGCGTTCGCCGACTTCGACGAGGTGGAGTTCGAGGGCGGCGACCGCGACGCCGCCCGCGCCGCCCTCGCCGAGGACCTGGCCGGCCCCCTGTTCCGCGCCTACTGCGACGCGATGGGCGGGGGCCTGCGCGCAAAAAACTCCGCGGCGCCGCCCTCCGAGCCTGCGGCCTGACGGCCGCTTCCCCCGCCGAGGCGCAGGCGCTCGTCGAGGCCGGCGACGACGCGGGGCTGGCGGCGCTCGCGCGCCGCGAGGAGGAGGCCGGCGAGGCGCCGGCGCTCGACGACGACGAGGCGGCCGCATGCGACCTGTTCGCTGTCATGCAGACCCAGTGGCGCCGCTCCGAGGGGCTGCCCGCCGGGCTCGACTACGCCGCCCTCCCGGCCGCCGCCCGGCTCGCCGGCGTCGAACTGACCCCCGAGCGGTTCCGCTGCCTGCGGTTCATGGAGTCCGTCGCCGCCGAAGCCGTGAGGAAGCGCGCCGAGGCGCGCAGGGGAAGGGGCGCGCCGTGAGCCGGCGCGCCGGCCAGGAGGCGGGCTTCCCCGCCGGCTGCCCGCCAGCGGCGAAGAACCCAATGGCCAAGCCCGCCAGCGCGGCCCAAAGCAGGTACGGCGCGGCGGCGTCCGCGGCGCCGGCGATTCCGACCAGCGCAACCGGATCGGCCGGGCGTCAAGGGCGGCGCGGCCGCCCAAGCGGTCAGGAGGGGGGCTTCCCCGCCGGCTCTCCGCCGGGGGCGACGTCCGCGGGCTTGAGGAAGAACAGGCAGCCGACGACGCCGAGCGCCGCGCCAATGAGCGTGAGCGGCTCCCACGACGCCGCCGCGACCACGCCGGCGGCGCCGGCGGCCACCCACAGGGCGTCCCGCCAGGCGAAGCGGCCGTCCCCGGACGCCCACCACGCCAACATCTCCACGGCCACGCCCATGCACACGAAGCTGGCCGCCATGCCGCCCGCGAGGGCCCAGAACAGCGGGTCCAGGACGAACCACAGGAACACGCCGACGCCGACCGGGCCCATGAGCCACAGGATCCAGCCCAGGAACAGGAGGCGGGCGATCCAAGGCAGCCAGCGCATGGACGCCAACCTAGCAACCGGATCGGTTCGGCGTCAAGGGCGGCGCGGCCGCCCAAGCGGTCAGGAGGCGGGCTTCCCCGCCGGCTGCCCGCCAGCGGCGAAGAACCCAATGGCCAAGCCCGCCAGCGCGGCCCAAAGCAGGTACGGCGCGGCGGCGTCCGCGGCGGCCAGCGCCGCGGCGACGGCGGCGGCGCCGGCGATTCCGACCAGCGCGTCCCCGCGCGTCGCGCCGCCCCGGAGCGACGCGCCGGAGAACCCCGCGCAAACGAGGACGCCCACGCCGACCCAAAACCACGGATCCAAGACGAACCACAGGAACACGCCGACGCCGACCGGGCCCATGAGCCACAGGATCCAGCCCAGGAACAGGAGGCGGGCGATCCAAGGCAGCCAGCGCATGGACGCCAACCTAGCAACCGGATCGGTTCGGCGTCAAGGGCGGGCCGATGGCTGACAGCGTCATCCGGTTCCTGCTGAAGGGCGACGCCAAGGGCGCGAAGCAGGCGTTCAAGGACGCGGACCTGGCCGCCGGCTCGCTGGACGGCCGGCTGCGCGCCGCCGCCAAGGCGGCCACCGGCTTCGACGTCGGGCTGCGCGGGGTCGCGACCGCCGCCGCCGGCGCGGCGGCCGGCATGGCCGCGTTCAAGGCCGCCCGCTTCGTCGCCGGCGGCTTCGAGGCGGCGGACGCGATGGCCAAGCTGTCGCGGCGGCTCGGCGTCGCCACCGAGGACGTGGCCGCGTTCCAGCGCGCCGCCGAGCTCTCCGGCGCCTCGCAGGAGGCGGTGACGGCCGCCATCGAGCGCATGAGCCGCACCTTCGGCGACGCCGCGCGCGGCTCGGCGGAGGCGGCCGGCTCGCTCGGCCGGCTGGGGCTGGACGTGCAGCGCATGCTGTCGCTGTCGCCGGCCGAGGCGTTCTCCGAGGTGGCCGCGGCGCTGGCCGCCATCGAGAACCCGACGCTGCGCAGCGCCCGGGCGCAGGAGGTGCTGGGCCGCGGCGCGGGGCAGCTCGCCACCCTGATCCAGACGGAAGCCGCGACGATGGCGCGCGCCCGCCGCGAGGCGGAGCTGTTCGGCACGGCGCTCGGCGCCGTCGCCGCGGCGGACGTCGAGGCCGCCAACGACGCCATCTCGCGGCTCGGCGTCGCCAGCGCGGGGCTGTCCATCCAGATGGCCGCCGCGTTCGCGCCGACGGTGGAGTGGTTCGGCGACTTCGTGCAGTCCGCGGTGCAGGCGCTGGGCGGCATGGAGGCCGCCGCCGAGGCGGCCAGCGCCGCGGTCGTCGGCCTCGCGGCGGTGGCGGCCGCGGCGACCCTGCAGAAGTTCGGCTTGGCCAAGGCGCTGACCGCGGCGTCCGCGGCCATGGCCCGCTTCGGCGCCGCGTCCCGGTTCCTCGCCCTGCTCGGCGGGCCTTTGGGCATCGCGGCCGCGGCGGCGCTGGCGATCGGCTTCTTCGCCACCCGCTCCCGCGACGCCGCCGAGGCGACCTACGAGTTCGGCCGGGCGCTGGACGGCCTGCCGCCGAAGTTCCGCGAGCTGTCCGAGGCCGGGCAGCGCCAGCAGGTCGAGTCCGCCAAGGCGACGCTGGCGGGGCTGCGCCGCGAGCTGGCCGCGCGCGAGCGCGACCTGGACGCCGTCCGCGACCCCGCCGAGCACATGCGCCAGATGCAGGAGTGGCGCTTCACGCCTCGCCTGTCAGATCGGCCCCCCGGCTACAAGGCGCCGCGCCGGCCCCCGGACCCAGACAGCTTCCCGCTCGGCGAAAAGGAGGCCGAGCGCCTCGCGCTGATCGACCGGATCGCCGAAGCCCAACGCGAGGTCGCCGGCATGGAGGCCGCCGTCGGCCAAGGGCGCTCGGAGCTGGCCGACGCCACCGCCGCGCTGGCCGCCGTGGAGGCGGAGTTCGGCGGCCGCCTCGCCGCCGCCGCGCCGCTGCAGGCCGCGCAGCGCGAGGAGGCGGCGCGGCTGGCCGCCGCGCTGGCGGAGCAGGGCGTCGTCGGCCAGGCCGCCGCCGGCGCCATGGCGCGCCTCGCGGCGACGCACCGCGAGGAGGCCGCCGCCGCGAGCCGCGCCGCCGCCGCGCGGGACCGCTCGGCCGACGCCGGCCGCCGGCTGCTCGGCCAGCTGGAGCCGGCGCTCGCCGCCCAGCGCCGCGACCTCGACGCCGCCCTGCAGGCGGAGAACGCCACCGCCGGGCGCGCCTACGCCGCCCGCGCCAAGCTCGTCGCCCAGGCGCGGCACGGCGCCAAGGCGGACGCCTCGCGGGAGGCCGCGGCGGCCGCCCTCGCCGCGAGCTACCGCGCCCAAGGGCTCTCCATCGACGCGGCCGGCGAGGCGCTGGCCGCGTGGATCGAGCGCCAGGGGGAGGCGGCGCGCGCCGACGAGGACGCCGCCGCCGCGAAGCGGGCGCTCGCCGACGAGGGCCGCCGGCTGCTCGACCAGCTGGAGCCGGCGCGCGCCGCGCAGGAGGCTTACGCCGACGCCGCGGCCGCGGTGACGGCCGCGCTGCAGGCGATGGTGGACGACGGCCTGATCCCGGAGGCCGAGGCGCGCGAGCGCGCGGCCGCCGCGATGGAGAAGCTGGCCGCCATCCGCGACGCGGCGGTGGACGGCCTCGGCCGCGAGGCGGACGCCAACCGCGACGCCGCCGACGCCGCCGACGCGCACGCCGCCTCCAGCGCCCGGCTGCTGCCGCTGCTGGAGCGCCTCACCGGGCTGGACCTCGGCCGCCTGCGCGGCCTCGGCGGCGCCGCCGGCGGCGGGGCCGGCGGCGGCGGGCCCGACCTCGCGGCGCTGTTCAGCGGCGGCAACCTCGCCGCCGTCGCCGGCGGCCTCGCGCTCGACACGGACCGCGGCCGCGCCGGCGCCTACGGCTACCTCGCCGAACTCGGCGTCGACATGGCCCGCTTCGCCGCCTCGCACGGCGCCGGGGCGCGCGGGTTCGCCGACCTGCTGCAGGCCAACTTCAGCTTCGCCGACCTCGCCAAGGGCTCGCTGTGGTCGTTCGCCGGCGGGTTCGCCGGCAACGCCGTCGGCGAGGGGCTGTTCGGCAAGCAGGCGGAGAACAGCCACCTGTCCACCGCCGGCAGCGTGCTCGGCTCCGTCTTCGGCGGCCCCGTCGGCGGCGCCGTCGGCGCGTTCGTCGGCAGCCTGCTCGACGCCGCGTTCGGCGGCGACGGCTTCACCCGCGCCAACGTCGGCGCGTTCGTCACCCCGAACCGGGGCTTCCGCGGCGTCAACAACCGGGGCGAGCGCCTCGGCGACACCCGCCGCGGCGCCTCCGGGCTGGAGTTCACGCCGTTCGCCCGGCGCGGCGACAAGGCCGCCGCCAAGGAGTTCGCGGACCTGCTGCTCGGCATCGACGCCGGGCTCACCGCCGCGGCGCGCGCCGCCGGCGTCGACGTCGACCTCTCCGGGCGCCAGCTCGGCACCGGGCGCAGCGCCGACGACCGCGGCGGCACGAACTCGTACTTCGGCGCCTCCGCCGGCAGCGCCGCCACCCCCGAGCAGCAGGCGCGCCTGTTCGTCGAGGGCTGGATCGACGCCGTCGGCGACGCCCTGCCGGAGCGCGTCAAGCGGGCGCTGGACCGCATCGAGGGCGACGCCGAGGAGCTCGCCGCCGCGTTCGGCGCGGCGCTGCAGGTCGACAAGCTGCTCGGCGTCGACGTGATCGCCGACGTGGGCGCCGCGGTGGACGGGCTGCTCGCCGGCCAGCGCAGCCTGGCCGAGAGCTACCGGGCGCTCTCGGACGAGGCCATCGAGATCGCCGGCCGCGGCCTCTCCGGGGCGGACTCGCTGAACGCCCTCGCGGAGGCGCTCTTGGCGCAGAAGCGGGCGGCGGCGCAGCTCGCCCTCGCGTACCGGGCGCTCAGCGCCGACGTGGACGCCCTCATCGGCGGCACGGTGGAGTCCATCCGCTCCAGCCTGCGCAGCCCCGAGGAGCAGTACGCGCACCTCACCGGCGTCGCCGAGGCGGCGCTGGCCGCGCTCGGCGGCGCCTCCGGCCCGGACGAGATCGCCCGCCTCGCCCGCGAGGCCAACGACGCCGTGGCCGCCGCGTGGCGGCTCTTGGGCCCCGGCCAGCGCGCCGCGATGGCCGAGGGGCTGGTGGCGTTCCTCGACGAGGTGGCCACCGCCGCCCAGGCCGCCATCGAGCGCGGCCGCGGCCAGCTCGCCGCCGACGAGGCCGAGGTGGCCGCCGCCGGCGACGCGTTCCTGGCCGGCGCCCAGGCGCTGGGCGAGGCCGCCGACAGGCAGCGCGCCGCCGCCGACAAGCAGGACGCCGCCGGCGGCCGGCAGCGCGACGCCGCCGACGCCCAGGGCGGCGCCGCCGAGGACCAGGCCGCCGCCGCGGCGCGCATGCGGGACGCCGCCGAGCGCTTCGACGGCGCCGTGGCGACGCTCAGCGAGCTGCTGCTGCTGTGGGGCGTCCAGCCCGCCGAGGCCGAGGTCAACGCCTAGCCGGCGCCCCCCGAACGCCAATGTGCAAACGTCTGCACTTCCGCCAGGCAAGCGCCCCTGAACGGGCAAAGTGCAAACGTCTGCACTTTCGCCAGCCAACGGCCCCCGCCTCGCGGCCACATTCCACGCAAAGTGGCCGGCGACGCGCTTCGGCGGCCACGCGTGGCCGCGAGAACAGGCAATGCGCAGACGCCTGCGCATCCGCCCCCCGCGCGCCGCGCGCACACACGCTTGGCGCTTCGCCGGATAATCCGCGCGATGCCCGCCGCCTACCCGAGCTCGCCGCCCAAGTCCACGCACGTCCGGCCGCTGAACCGGCCGGCGCTGGAGGCGATGGAGGACGGCACGCTGCGCGGCCAGTCCATCGCCGCCGCCACGCTGCACGAGGTGACGGTGCGGCACAGCTGGGTCACCAACGCCGAGCTGGCCGCGCTGCGCGCGTTCGTCGCCGCCAACCTCGACGCGGAGGTGGACGTGGCGGCGTCGGACGGGCGGACGTACCGCTGCCGCTTCGCGGAGCGCGACTACGCCGAGGCGCGGCGCCGCGGCGCCCTCGCCACCGTCTCCATCCGCCTGCTCGGCGCGCCGCCGTGACGCGGGCGCTGAGCGCGCACAACGCCGCCGCCGCCGCCGAGGCCGTGACGCGGCCGCGCTGGCTGCTGCGCGTCGGCGCGCTGCGGCTGTGCTCGCGCGGGGCGCTGCGCCACGGCGGCCACGACTGGGCCGCCGCCACGATCCGCCAGCCCGCCATCGACGGCGACCGCGCCACCGCGCGCGTGCGCGTCGAGGGCGCCGCGTCGCTCGGCCTCGAGGCGCTGCTGCGCGGGGACGCCGCCCCGGAGGCGGAGCTGCTGATGCTGTTCGGCGGCGCCGCCCCGGCCGGCGCGGCCGACGTGGCCTTCGAGGGCGTGGTCGCCGGCGCGGAGGTGGCGCGCGGCTGGGCGACGCTGCGCCTCGCCCCCGCCGAGGACCGCTTCTCGCCGCCGCTGCGGTGCGAGCCGCCGGCGTTCAACCACCTGCCGGCGGACGACCTGCTGCTGCTGGCGCACAACGGCGCCCAGGCCGCGGCGGCCGCGCCGCCGGCCGCGGCGCCCCCGGAGCCGGCCCCGCGCGCCCCCGGGCGCCTGCCGGACTGGGCCTCGCCGGTGGCGCCGGCGGCGGCGCTCAACGCCCAGGCGCCGCGCGCGCCGGGCAACCTGCTCGCCAAGGGGCGCCCCATCCCCATCGTCTACGGCGAGGCGCAGTGCAACCCGCTCATCTTCGCCGCGGCGTGGTCCGCCGGGACGTGGACCGTCGGCTGCGCCTGGTGCCTCGGCCCCGTCGAGTCCGTCGCCGTCCTGCTCGACGGCGCCGCCCCGGCCGCCGGCGCCAGCCAAACCCACCACCTGGGCGCGGCCGCGCAGGCCGCCGACCCGACGCTCGCCGCCGCCATCGAGGGATACGCCGACGCGCTCGTGCTCGACCACCCCGGCGGGCGGATCGGCGTCGCTTACAGCGTCCTCGCGTGGGCCGACGCGGACTACCCCTCGTTCCCCGCCATCACGGGCACGGTGCGCGGCATGAAGACCAACGCCGGCGCGTGGAGCGCCAACCCCGCCCACGCCGCCCGCCACTTCGCCGAGCACCCGGCCGGCCTCGGCGGCGCCGCCAGCGCGGCGGACTTCGCGGCCCTCGCCGCGGCCTGCGACGAGCGCGTCGGCGAAGGCGACGCCGCCGAGCCGCGCCGGACGATCGGCCTGGTCATGGACCGCGCCCTGCCGGCGCGCCAGTGGCTGCAGATCCTCGCCGCCTACTGCGGCGGCTGGATCCACCGCGACGGCGGCATGTGGCGCGCCGCGCCGGACCGCCCGCCGGCCGGCGCCCGCGTCTCCGCCTTCGCCTCCCCGGCGGACTCGCCGGACATCCTCTGGTCCGGCGCCGCCGACGCCCAGCCCGCGTGGCAGAACGCGGACGGCAACCTGCGCTACGTCGCCGGCGACGGCATGCCGGCGCTGCCGGCGCGGCTCGTCGCCGGCGGCGCCGCGACGGTGCGCGTCGGCCGCGTCATCGCCCGGAACCCGGCGCTCGGCGTCCCGCTGTTCCAGGTCGGCCTCACCGCCGGCCCGCTGTGGGACTCCGCCGCCGAGGCCCTCGCCGGCGAGGACCGGCTGGCGATCTGCGTCCGCGTCGCCGCCGGCGGCCGCAAGCTCGCCGCGTCGCTGCCGCTGGCCGGCCGCGACGACCCGTACGCCGCCACCGAGTGGACGCCCGCCAGCCGCGCCCTCGCCGAGCTGCTGTGGTCGCTGCCGAAGGCGGCGCTGAGCCTCGGCAGCGCCCGCCTCGAGGCGTCCGTGGCGCGCGCCGCGGCGCTCGACGACGGCCTCACGGTGCCCGGCACGGCCGCGGCCCTCGACGGCGGCGACTGGGTGGAGGGCAGCTTCGCCTCCCGCTTCGCCGACCGCCGCGCCGCGCCCACCGCCGTCGAGGTGGAGCACGTGGACGCCGCCGGCGCCGTGTGGGCGTCCGCCGTCGCGTCCGCCGAGCTGCCCGGCGTGGCGACGGGCGCCGTGCCGCGCCGCGCCTCGCGGGTGCGGCTGCCCGGCGTCACCCGCCACAGCCAGGCCAAGCGCGAGGCCGCCGAGCGGCTGGCGAAGCTGCGCCGCGCCGCCGTCCAGCACCGCTTCCGCGGCCACGCCGACCTCGACCGCCTCGCCGTCGGCGACCCGGTGTCCATCCGCCGCCGCGGCGTCCTGTCCACCTGCCGGGTGCTGTCGCGGCGGCGCCTCGAGTCCGGCCACGTGGAGATCGCCGCCGCCGAGTACTCGGCGGAGGACTACGACGACACGGTGGCCGCCCGCCCGGCCGCGGCCGCGCCCCCGGCGCGCCTCGGCGGCGGCGCGAGGACCTACTTCGAGCTCACCGCCTACCGCCTCGCCGCCGCCGGCGCGGCGGCCCCCGCGGCGCCCGTCGGCGGCTCGTTCCGGTTCTCTTCGGGCGCGTTCACGCCGCCGCCCGGCTGGTCCGCCGCGTTCCCCGCCGGGCGCGCGCCCAACCAGGTGGCCTACGCCAGCGCCGCCACCGCCGACGCCCTCGGCGGCGACCTCTGGACCGCCGCCGCCGGCGACTGGTCCGCGCCGTTCCCGGCCGCCCGCGAGGGCGACGTGAACATCGTCTACCAGCGTTCCGCCGGCGCCCCGGCCACGCCGGCGCCGTCCGCCGCCGTCCCCGCCGGCTGGGTGGACGGCGTGGCCGCCGTGCCGGCCGGCGCCGGCGCCGTCTGGGCCTCCGTGGGGCAGCGCCCCGCCGACGGCGCGGACTACGCCTGGCAGGCGCCGGTGCGGCTGGAGGGCGAGGACGGCCGGCCCGGCGCCCCCGGCGTCGCCGTCCGCTTCGCCGCCGGCCGCCGCGTCCGCGCCGCCGCGCCCGCCGCCGCCGGCGACTACGCGCTGCTCACCGAGTCCGGCCTCCGCATCGGCATGATCGAAGGCTGGGACTACGACGGCATCGTCACGCACGTCGAGCTCGGCGGCGCGGACGCCGGCGAGCGCGCCAGGTACTTCCCGACGGTGCGGGCCGGCGACTCGCTGGTGGGCCTCGACGCCGCCGAGGACCCGGACGAGTGGGTGGCCTGGCGGATCACCTCCGCCGCCGTCTCCGGCGCGACGTTCAAGATGGGCGTCGAGCACGTCTCCACGGACGCCGGCAGCGGCGGCGCGTTCTGGGCCGCCTCGGACGCCATCGAGTTCGGCTTCTCGCGCCCGCCGGCGCCGCCGGCGGCGCCCACGCTGTGGCTCGCCGGGCGGGACTACGCCGCCGGCGACGCCGTGCTGCACGGCGCCCCGCTCGCCGCCCACGCGGCCGTGTCCGCCCACGCCGCGACGGCCGCCAACGCGCCGGGGACCGCCGGCGGCGCCGCCCTCTGGCGCGCCTGGGGGGCGGCCGCCGAGTCCACCGACCGCGATTCCATCCACCGCCTCGCCGCGGCGCGGCCGGCCACGCCCGCCGGCGGCGCGGACGCCGAGGAGCACCTGCCCGCCGGCTGGTCGCGCTCCCGCCAGGCGCCCACCGCCGGGCAGAGCGAGTGGCGCTCGCAGCGCACCCGCACCCGGCGCGGCGGCGCGTTCGCCTCCGCGACGCCGTGGGAGGCGCCGACGCGCCTGCGCAGCCCCACCGGCGCCGCCACCCAGGGCTACGACGACGCCTACCGCCTCGCCGCCGCCAAGCCGCCGGCGCCGACGGGCGGCGAGGACGCCGAGGAGCACGCCCCGGCCGGCTGGGCGCGCGCCGCGCCCGCGCCGGCCGCCGGCCAGGACGTCTGGCGCTCCACCCGCGTCCGCCGGTTCCGCGGCGGCGCCTTCCACGCCGCCGGCGCCTGGGGCGCCCCCGCCCTGCTCCGCAAGCGCTCCGCCGCGGCGCGGCGCTTCCAGCTCTCCTACGACGACGTCCGCCCCACCAGCGACGGCGCCAGCGGCGTGGACGCCCGGGGCGAGTACGCCATCCTCGACTGGAGCCAGCACGACCAGGTGCGCGACGGCCCCACGTTCGACGACATCCGCCTGCGCGCCGACGGCATCGCGCTGCACCGGCGCGACGCCGGCGGGACCGACCGCCTCGCGGCGCTGCGGACGCTCGGCCCCGGCGACCTGCTGGAGCTGCGCAAGGGCGCCCGCTGGGCGCGGTGGCGGGTGCATTCCGCGTTCGACTCGACCGCGGGGTCGCGCCGCGTCGTCTACTTCGACGGCCACGCCCTCGCCTCCTCCGGCCCCTCCGCCGCCGCCTGGGGCGACGGCGCCGCGACGGTCACCGGCACGGCGACGACGAGGCAGGTGGTGGAGGCGGCCCTCGCCGGCGGCCTCAAGGCCGGCGGCCACCTGTTCTGGGGCGCCAGCCACGGCCTGCCCTCGACCCTGCCCGCCTGGGGCGCCGCCAACGCCGCCGCGCAGGTCTCGCTGCTCATGGTGCGCTCGGACGGCGCCATGCAGCTCAACACCGCCGCCAGCCCGGCCGCGGCGCGGCAGCTCACCGACGCCTGGGAGCGCGGCGCCGCCATCCGGCTGCGCTCCGGGGCCGGCGCCGGCTCCACCCTGCGCGTCGCCGGCCCCGCCGCGCCCGGAACCGCCGCCGCGGACGCGACCGAGCCCTACCTCTGGACGCCCGCCAACAGCGCCCAGGCGGCCGCGTTCTGCGCCCGCGCCGCCGCCTCCGGCGTCGCGGCGCAGCTCTCCATCGAGGCGTGAGGGGCATGGAGATGGACCCGCGCCGGCTCGGCCTCACCGCCGCCGGCGGCGGCGGCTGGGCGGTGATCTACGGCGACGGCGAGGCCGCCGCCGGCCGCCTGCCCAGCGACGCCGGCGGCCGCCTCGACCTCGACCCGCTCATGGAGCTCGTCTACCGCCCGCGCACCCTCGCCGCCCTGGAGGCGCCGGCCAGCGGCTGGGACGCCGCCGAGCAGCGCCTGCACGGCATGCTGCGCGGCGCCCTCGACGCCCTCGGCGTGCCCACCCGCATCGTCGCCGCCCGCCCGTGGACGCCGGACTGCATCGAGCGCGTGCGCCGCCAGTACTCCCCCGAAGTGGCGTTCCTGCGCCAGCACCGCCTCGCCGAGAAGCGCCCCCAAGGCGTCGTCGCCGCCATCGTCCTCGCCGAGGAGCTCGCCCGCTGAAGGGGGAACGGAGGAAGCCGCGGCGCCGCCGCCGCTAGAATCCCCCGGCCATGTCCGCCGGCGACCAGTTCTGGCGCCGCGCCCACAAGAAGCACGAGAAGAAGTGCGACCTGCGCTGGCGCGAGCTCTACCCCCGCATCGAGGCCGTCGAGCGCGAGCTCGCCGTGCTCCGCGCCCGCCAAGGCGCCCTGCTCGGCGTCTCGTCGGTGATCGCCACCGGCGTCCTCGCCACCCTCGGCATGCTGCTCGTGAAGATCGCCTAGCGCGGCAAAGCGCGCCGCCCGCCGCCTCACGGCGCATAGGCGGCCTCCAGCTCCCGCGTGGCCGCCGCCGTCGCCCGTTCGTTGATCCGCTCGTTGTCCCGGATGTTGGCGTCCCCCGAGCGGTGGGTGGCCGCCTTCATGCGCCGCTTGATGCCGTCCAGAGACTCGCGCGCCCGGCGCTCCCCCATCGCCTCGCCCGGATCGTCGATCCGCGCGAACAGCGTCGCCCACTCGTCGGCGATCTCCTCGCACTGGCCGGCGATCGACAGGGACACGGCCGACTTGGCCGCGCATTCCGCGAACAGGATCCAAAGCGCCGCCGCGGCGGCGGCCAAGCCCAGCGCGGGCGTGGCGAAGACGCCGGCGCCGAACGCCGCCAGCAGCCACAGGGAGGCGCGGTGCCAGGCCAGGTGGCGCCGATGCATGGCCTGGTAGTAGCGCACCATCCGCCGCGCGTCCCACAGCCCAAGCCACACGTCCGTCCGCGTCCGGTCCGTCACCATGCCCGCGGCTCCCTCAGCCCGCCACGCGCCGGATTAAAGCGCCGGCGCAAGCGGCGCGTCAACGCGGCCGGGGACGATGGCGCGCCAAGGGCAAGCGGCTCGCGGGGGAGGCCTTGCGGGGGCGGCGGCGCCGTCAGCGCCGCGGCGGCGGGGGCTCCGGCGGCGGGGGCGGGGGCGCGGGGGGCGCGGGGTTCGGCGGGCGCTCGGGCCGCACCGCCGAGGAGCCGCTTCGCCTCGGCCGCCCCTCAGGCCGCCGCGGCAAGGTACTGCGCCCGCATCACCGCGTAGGTCTCCTCCGCGCAGCGCTCGTTGAGGCGGCTGTCGTCCGACAGCTCCGCCGGCACGCCTTCGGCGCAGCGGCCCATCGCCTCCAGGAGCTCGGCCAGCCGCGCCCGCGCGGCGTCCTCCGCGAGCGCGTCCACATCGGCCCACAGCAGCTGCCAGCGGTCCGCGACGCGCCCCATCTCGTCGGCCGCCCGCGCCGCCAGCGCGGCGTGGTCGCCGTGCCGCGACACCAGCGACCAGATGGCCGCCGCGGCGGTGGCCACGCAGAACGCCGAGGCCGCCCAGTCCGGAAACGACAGCAGCAGCGAGCTGACCGCGCCCGTCGAGCCGAACGCCGTGAACGCCTCGAGGCCGCGCCGCCGGCGGCGCAGGCGCGACGCCAGCGCGCCGTAGTAGCGCGCCACGCGGTGCGCGTCCAGCATCCCGTGCCAAACCTCGTTACGACAGCGCGTCGCCATGAGCCGGATTTAACGCCCTGCGCCAGCGCCCGTCAAACGCCGGCCAGGCGGGCGTTGGCGCGGCAGACGCGCCCCTGCCTGCTTGCGCCGACGGCCCCGCGCGGGCGGGGCCTCGGCGCCAAGCTCAACCGCCGCGCGCCGGCCGGCGCCGGCTCTCCGCGGCCAAGTCCGCCGCCCGCTCGCGCAGCTCGCGCTCCCGCGCCTGCCGGCGCCGCTCGGCGCGGCGGCCGCGGCCGCGCCCCTTCGGGCGCCGCTCACGCCGCATCGGCGCTTGGCTCGGCGGCCCGGCGGCGGGGGCGGGCGGCCCTGGCGGCGCGGCCGGACTGCAGGCGCGCCGCCCGCACCAGCGCCGCGTCCCGCTCGGCCGCCGAGGCCGGCGCCGGCGGCGGCTTGGACGCGGCGGCCCCGGCGGCGCAGGCGGGGCGCTTGGCGGCGTGGGCGGCGAGCAGCGCGTCCAGCCGCTCGACGGCCGCCCGGACGCCGGCGCCGGCGGCGCGCGACGCCGCGATGAGCGCCTCGCAGCTCGGCAGCCCCGTGACGGCGCAGCGGCCCTCCGGGTCATGGCAGGCCGCGCCGCAGGCCACGCTCAGGCGCCCCGCTCCGCCGCCCGCCGGCGCCCGCGCCCGCGCTCGAGCCGCCTGCAGGGCGGGCACTTCGAGGCGCCGCTCGGGGCGCGGCACTGGGCGCAGCGCCCCGCGGCGCGCAGCTCGCGGCACTCGGCCGCGCGCGGCATCACCCGGGCGGCCCCGGCGGGGGAGTCCGCCGTCCATCGGCGGGCGCGCTCACGGCCGCCGCGGCCGCCGCCAGCTCGTCCGCGGCGCCGGCCAGCCGGTACGGCGAGACGTCGCCGGCCAAGGCGGCGAGCACGGCGTACAGCACGTCCGCCGGGTCCGGCGCCCGGCCGGTGGCCAGCCGCTCCTCCCGCGCCTCGCCGAGCGCCGACCGCGCGGCGTCCGCGCCCGCGTCCCGCTCGCGCAGCGCCCGGCCCGCCGGCACGTGCGCCGGCCGCCGGATCACGGCGCCTCCCCCATGCCCCGCTCCGAGCCCCGCGCCGCCGCGTCCGGCTCCAGCGCCCGCAGCGCCTCCGGCGGCAGCCCGGCCGCCCGCAGCGCCGCGCGCATCTCGTCCGGCGCCATGCCCGCCCGCCACAGCCCGCGCTGCCGGCACGCGACGATCAGCTTGCCGTGGCGCGGCGGCGCCGCCGCCGGCGCCGCGGCGCGCGGGCCCAGCCGGGCGCGCAGGCCCTCCAGCACCAGCCCCGGCGTGGTCGCCGGCTCGGTGCGCCGCGCCAGCCACGCCAGCGCCGCCTCCACCTCCGCCTCCGAGAGCCCGCCGCACACCCGCCGCCACGCCCCCGCGCCGTCCTCCACGTCCACGTGCCGCTCCGCCAGCACCGGCCACTGCGAGCACACCATCCGCAGGATGCGCTCCACCGCCGGCGGATGGCCCGCCGCGTCGAGGCGGGCGCGCAGGCGGGCCGGCGTGCCTAGGGGTTCAGAGCGGACCCCTGCTCGCGCGCGTTCGCGTCTTACTGATTCATTGACTGATTCGGGGTCCGCTGCGGACCCCTGTATTGGCCGCTGCGGACCTCTGGCAGGGGTCCGCTGCGGACCTCTGGCAGGGGTTTCAGGGGTCCGCTGCGGACCCCTGGGCAGAGACAGGGTGTACCGCGACGATGCCTGCCTGCCATCCAAGCGGCGCACCTCTACGTCGATCAGCGATCGAGCCTCCAGCGTCGCCAGCGCGCGCCTGACGGTGGTCCTGCCCATGCCCGTGAGCTCGGCGATCCGTGCCACGGATGGGTAGCACTCGCCGGCCTCGTCGGCATGCTGCGCCAGCGCGATGAGCACGAGCTTGGCCGGCGCGCCGCCGCAGAGGTCCGCTGGCACCGCCGTGATGACGCGATCGACGAGGTCGTAGCTCACGCGGCGTTCGGCGGCGGCGGCGGCGGAGCACCGAATATGTCCGGTCTCATCTGATGCCGGCTCACGGCCCCGTCGCACAGCCGTTCGATCTCGAGGACCCGGGCGGCGGGGATATGGCGCCGCCACGCGGTCACTGATTGCGGTGTCACGCCCACCGCCACCGCTAGCTGACGCTGGCTCCCGAAGTGGCGTATCAAGAGGTCGAAAGGGGACATTGCGGCAAGGAATGTAAGGCAGTATCTGACGATAGGTCAAATACTGATAGCTACCCAAGGTAAATCAGCACCTTATGCTCAAGATATGAGCACAAGAGCGGATTTCTCTGCCAGAGTGGCCGAAGCGATAGCTCTCTCCGGCCTCTCCCAGCGGGCTATCGCGGACGCCATTGGGGTCACACCCCAGTCCGTCAGCACTTGGCTCAAAAACGGCAAAATGACGCGCCGAAACCTAGCTTCCTTCTGCCAGATATGCAGTGTCAGCGCTGATTGGCTGCTAACCGGACGCGGCTCACCGGAGGTACCCAATCAGAGCACCGCTCAGGAGATCGCGCACCAAGCCACTGGGCTTGCGCTGGCTGACCAGCTCCGCGTCCTAGAGCTCCTAACTGGATCGGTTCGAGCGAAAATCCAAGAATTACTTGACCGCATCAGTTAGAAACTGATATTCATGCCTCGTCACTCAACGAGGCAACCCCATGACCCGCTCACCAGCGCCGCGGCCCGGCCCTTCCTCCCCCCTGCCCTCCCAGCCGGGCCGCGGCGCGCCTTGGCTCCGCGTCAGCGTCCACGTCCATGACGACCTGGACGTGGCGAGCACGGTGCAGGCGGCGCACGAGGCGGCGGGGCACTTGGCGCGGCGCGTCGGGCAGGACGTGGGCTGGCGGGTGGAGTTCGTCGGCGACGCGGTGTCCGGGGTGGCGGCGGCGTCCTCGCCCGCGCCCGGCCCGGACGATGGCGGGGAGGGCGGGGCGGAGGTGACGCGGCTGGCGGGCGGCGGGGCGGTGGTGGACGGGCTGCTGCTGAGCCCCGCCGAGGCGGCGCACCTGTGAGCGGCCACGCGCTGCGCGGTCGCCCCACGGCGCGCCGGGCGCGCGCCCGCGGCTGGGAGCCGGTGGGCTGGCACACCCCGGACCGCGGCATGCGCTGGGGCTGGATCTTCCGGCGCGGCCGCAAGTGGCTGCACCTGCACCTGGTGAGCGACGACCCGGACGTGGACCGGCGGGCGCCGCTGGAGGAGGAGCGGCGGATGGAGCCGGCGGGAGGGGGCGATGGACGGGGCTGAGGCGGTGACGGTGATGGAGACCTCGCTGCGGGCCGCGCTGCGCACCGTGGCCGACCTCCCCGGCGGCGAGGTCGAGGTGAAGCACGTCGTCGCGGTGAACATCCCGCGCTACGGCGAGTGGCTGGCGTCGGGCCTCACGCGGGACGTGGACGAGGCGCTGTGCGTCGTCTCGGCGCTCGCGGCGGAAGAGGCGGAGCGAGACGCGGATGGCGAAGCTGGGCCGCTCGGCGGCGTGGGAGCAGGCGATGGCGACGGCGGGGGAGCGGGCGATGGCGAAGGCTAGGCTGGGGCGCGGGCTGACGCTGCCGGACGGCGGCGGGCGCGGCGCGGCGGCGGCGATGGCGCCGGACGGGGCGGACTTCGAGGAGGGGCCGCGGCTGCTGCCGGTGGGCGCGGTGCTGACGTCGGGCACGGGGGCGCAGGCGCTGCGGCGCGGCCGCTACGACGCCGCGTCGCTGGAGGAGCTGGCGGCGTCCATCCGCGAGGCGGGGGTGCTGCAGCCGATCCTCGTGCGCCCGCTGGAGCGGCCGGCGGCGGGCTTCCGCTGGCAGGTGGTGGCCGGCGAGCGGCGCCTGGAGGCGTCGCGCATGGCGGGCCTCGGCGCCGTCCCGGCGGTGGTGCGGCGGCTGGACGACGCGCAGGCGCTCGAGGCGCAGCTGGTGGAGAACCTGCAGCGCGAGGGCCTGCACGAGCTGGCGGAGGCCGAGGGCTTCGGCGAGCTGGTGAAGGAGCACGGCCTCTCCGCCGACGACGTGGCGGCGAAGGTCGGGCGCTCCCGCAGCCACGTCTACGGGCGGCTGAAGCTCTTGGCGCTGTGCGAGGAGGCGCGCGAGGCGTTCGCGGGCGGCCAGGTGCCGGCGTCCGTGGCGCTGGCGCTGGCGCGGGTGCCGGGGGCGAAGCTGCAGCGCGAGGCGCTGGAGGCGGTGCGGTTCGCCCAGAACGTGCGCCACGCCCTGGACGTCATCCAGGGCCGCTTCACGCGGCGGCTCGCCGGGGCGCCGTTCGACCCGGAGGCGAAGTGGCAGGAGGCGGGGCCGTGCTCGGCGTGCGCGCACAACACGTCCGTCTCGGCGGAGCTGTTCGCGGACGCGCCGCCCAACCACTGCGCCAACCCGCCGTGCTGGGACGCCAAGGCCAAGGCGCATGTGCGGCGCAAGGCCGCGCAGGCCGAGGCGCGCGGCGAGGAGGTGCTGCGCGACGGCGTGGCGGACCGGCATGGCGCGCTGAAGGACGGCTGGATCGAGGCGGGCGGCGGCAATTGGCGCTGGCGCGAGGTGGAGGACAAGCTGGGCGACGCCGCGCCGAAGCCGAAGCTGGCGCTGCTCGAGCGCCCGGCGTTCGGGCCGCCGCGGCTGGCCAAGGTGGTGTCGCAGGCGGACGCGGACGCGGCGCTCAAGGCGGCCGGCAAGCGCCCGCTGCGATCGGCGGCGCCGGCCGGCGGCGACCGGCGCGCCGAGCGCGCCCGGAGCGAAAAGCTGGAGGCGGCGCTGGGGCGGGCGCGGGAGCGCATGGCGGACGGGGTGGTGGCGCCCCACGCCGAGGGCCTCGGGCTGCTGGTGGACGCGCTGTGGCGCGAGAGCCACTCCGCCACGCGCAAGCGCGCGGCGCAGCCGTTCCCAAGGCTGGCGGCGGCGCTGGCGAAGGACGCTTGGGCGGTGGACATGCCGTCGCTGGTCCTGCTGCCGGACGAATGGTGGCGGCTCGGCTTCGAGCTGGCTTGGGCGGCGACGCTGTCGACGTCGCACCTGAGCGGCTTCACGCCGTGGCAGAAGCGGCTGCTCGCCGACGGCGCCGACGCGGCCGCCGGGCGGGAGTGGCGGGCGGCGGCCCCCGCCGGCGGGAAAGGCGATGCCTAGCTTCCGCCTCTGGGCGCCCTCGCCGGACGAGGCCTGCGCCGCGGCGGCCGCCGATGGCGAGCGCCCCGGCCAGTGCCAGGACTGCGGGATGCTGGCCGCGGTGCTGCTGCGGGCGGACGGCGTCTGGCGCTGCGGGCGCTGCGAGGTCGCCGCCCGCTCGGCGTTCTACGCCGGGGCGTCGCTCCCCGCGCTGGACCTCGCCGTCGCGTCGGTGCGCCGGCCGTTCGCCGGGATGCTGCTGGACGGCAGCAAGGACGTGGAGCTGCGCGCCGGCGCCGGCATGGGGCTGGCGCGCCGCGCGGCGGCGCTGTGGGAGCCCGGCGCGGGGCTCGTCGGCGTGGTGGGCTTCGGGCGCGCCGAGCGGCTGCCGGCGGAGTCCCTCTGGCGGCGCATGGCCGCCGGCGGCGGCTGGCTCGGCCTGGCCGGGCGGCCGCGGCCGGGCATGGGCGCGGCCGAGTTCGACCGGCGCTTCGGCGGCGGCCGCGTCACGGCCGTCGCCGCGGCGTGGCGGCGGGCGCGCGAGCCGCTGGCGCCGGCCGCCGTCCGCGCCCTGCTGCCGGCGTTCCAGCCGCCGCAGTCGTGGCGGCGCCTCGCGCCCGCCGAGGCCGCCGCGCTGGCCGGCTGGCTGCTGCCGGCCCAGGGCGGCGGATGATTGGGGAATTGCACATGAAAGTTGACAAGCGCCGGCGCTGGCAGGGTTGGTGCCATTGGGCGGCGCGTTGCGTTGCGCGCTGGCGGCGCATCCCCCTTGGCTGCCCGCTCCGCGGCGGCCGGCCGAGCTGCGCGGCCCATGCTGCCGCCGCGGCGGCCCATCAGCTGTGCCTGCGCTGCGGGGGAACGGGCTGCGATTGCGGGCTGCGGCGGGCCGGACGGCGTGATTCCCGATGATTGGCGGGGGGCTCGGGCTCCGGGGCGTCCGAACGAACGGCGCGCTGCGCGTGGAGCGCATCGGGCCCGGATGGACGCGCCTCGTCATGGAGGCGGACGGCGGCCGCGGCGCCTTGGGCGTGGACGTGCGGTCCGACGACCTGCGGCGCGCGCTGGACGGCGGCGAGGCCGCGCCGGCGACGCTCTGGCTGTGGCGGCCGCCCAAGCCCCGGGGGCCGGCGTGACCGGCGCGGCGCTGCTGCTCGCGGTGCGCGAGTCCGGCCACCCGGAGGCCACCGCGGACACCCTCGCCGCCGACATGGATTGGCTCGCCGGCGCGGGCGTGGACGGCGCCGCGGCGATGGCGGCGGCGCTGCGCGGCGGCGACGTGGAATCCGCCATCGCCTCGGCGGCGCCGCGAGGCGCGGGGGGGCCCGCGTGAGCGCGGCCGCGCGGCTGCGCATGGCGTGGCGGCGGTGGGGCTTCGCGCCCTGCGCGTTCTGCCGAGGCGTCCATTGGCAGGGCGTCCAGTGCCGCCGGTGCCTGCAGGTCGCCGCGGACATCTGGCCCGGCTCTCCGCCCGCGGCCACGATGGCGGCGGCGCGGCGCCGGCGGGAGGCCGCGGGGCGGTGGATGGCCATCGCCGCGGCGCTGGCCGAGGCGCCGAGCCTCGGCGACGACGGCGCCGCGGACGCCGGCGCGCTGCTGGACGCGCTGCGGCGGCGCGGCTGCGCGGCCAGCCTGCCGCGGCTGCGCGAGGACCTGGCGTGGCTGCGCGACGCCTGCGCGGCCTTGGCGGACGCCGCCGGCGAAGCGCGGGGGGAGGCGGGGTGAGCCGGCCGCGGCCGCCGGAGGCACCGCCCCTCGAAGCGCGCCCGGCATGGCCGGCGCCGGCGGCGTTGCGGCGCGCGGATTCGGTGGCGTGGGTCTGGCGCCACTCGGCGATGGCGCGCGTGGCCCAAGGGCCGGCGTTCCTGATGCTTGGATCCAGCGTGAATCCGCATCTGTTCCGGCGAGTGGACGGCGCATGGGCGCGGCGGACCGGCTGCCGCGAGGGACTTGGCGCCGACGAGGCCCTGTTGAAGCCTGGCAACGGACGCAACGGCACGAGGCCGCCGGCGCAAGCACGCAGGGGCGCGGCTGCCACGCCAACGCGCATCATCCCGGACGGCGGCGCGCGGGAGGGCTGGGCGTGACGGCGGCGCGGCGGTCCGGCGGCTGCCCCAGTTCCCCGCCCGCCTGCCCCGCCATTCCGCCGGGCGCGGCGCGGGAGGCGCGGTGAGCAAGGCGGCGCAGCTGCTCGCGGCGCGCGACCGGCGCATGGCGATCGTCGACCTGTTCGGCGGCCGCGCCGTCACCGGCGCGGCGCTGCTGCTGGCCGTGCGCGGGTCCGGCCACCCGGAGGCCACCGCGGAAGTCCTCGCCATCGACATGGACTGGCTCGCCGGCGGGGGCGTGGACGGCGCCGCGGCGCTGGCGGCGGCGCTGCGCGGCGGCGACATGGAATCCGCCATCGCCTTGGCGGAGCCGCCGGGCAAAGGGGAGGGGAATTACATATGAAAGTTGACAAGCGGCGGCGATGGCAGGGTTGGCGCCATTGGGTGGCGCGGGGCATTGCTTGGCGGCGGCGCATCCCTATTGGCTGCGTGGCGTGTGCTGGACGGGAGAGCTACGCGGCCCATGCGGCTGCGGCCTACGCCTACCATCATTGCCTGCGTTGCGTGGGGACGGGCTGCGATTGCGGGCTGCGGTGGGCCGGGCTGCGGTGCGGCAAGTGCTGTCCGTCTCGCCTTCGAACCAAATGGGAGCACTGGGTGCGCCCGAATTGGGGCGGTGCGTGGCGTCGCCGTCGGGTGTGGCGCGGGCGATGGCAGGCGGCCTTGCGGGCGATACGCGGGCGCGGGAAGCGGGCCATCTCCTTGGCCAGAACCCGTGGACGCCCAGGCGCCGCGTGAACCGCGCGGAGTGGGAGCGGCGGGCGGTGGAGCAGGGGCGGCGCGCGGTGTGGAGCGTCCTGCGCGACTGGCTCAAGGGCCAGCTCGTCGCGGTGGAGTGCGGGGTGTTCACGGCGCAGGAGGCGTTCCTGCCGTGGACGCTCGCCGCGGACGGGCGCAGCGTCGCGGAGATCGTCTCCGAGCAGCGGCTGCCGCCGCCGCCGGGCTGATGGCCAGGCGGGCGTCGGCGGCGCGCCTGCGGCGCGGGCTGGGCGGCCCAGGTAGCGCTGTCGGATCAACAGTGGCACGCCTTTGGGAGCGCCCGGCGCCCCTGCCGGCGCCGCCCCGCGAGCCGGACTTCGGCGCCGTCGGGCTGCCGTCGCCGAGCGCGCCGGCGCCCGGCGGCAGCACCTTGGGCGAGCTCATGGACGCCTACCTCGCCAGCGCCGGGTTCGCCGCGCTGGCGCCGCGCACGCGCTACGAGTACTCGCGCAACTTCGAGCGCCTGCGCAGCGTGTTCGGGGCGGTGCGCCCGCGCGACTGGCAGGCGGCGTGGGGCGAGCACTACCTCCGCGCCGCCGCCGCGCCGGTGCGCGCCAACCGCGACATGAGCTGCCTGGGGCTGATCTTCCGCCGCGCCGTCGCCGCCGGCCTCGTCGCCGCGAACCCGCTGCGCGAGCTCGCCAAGAACCCGGAGGCGCCGCGCCAGCGCTACGTCGGCGACGCCGAGCTGGAGGCGTTCCTCGCGCAATGCTGCCCGCGGCTGCGCAGCTACGTGGCGCTCAAGCTCTGCACCGGGCTGCGCCAAGGGCAGCTGCTCGCGCTGGACTGGGAGGACTGGCGCGGCGGCGAGCTGCGCGCCGCCGCCGCCAAGGGCGGCCGCGAGACCATCTACCGCGGCGCCGGCCTCGCCGCCGCCGTCGAGGACGCCCGCGCCGCGTGGCGCTCCGGCCCCGCCGGGCCGCTGTTCACCGCGCAGCGCTCCCAGGGGCGGCGCTGCACCGGGGTGGCGCTGCGCCGCCGCTGGGCCGCCGCCATGCGCCGCCACCTGGACGCCGCCGCCGGCAACGACGCCGCGGCGCGGGCGGCCGCGCACTTCGTGGAGCACGACCTGCGGGCGAAGGTGGCGACGGACTCCGGCGACCTCGCCCTCGCCCAGGCGCGCCTCGGCCACGTCACCAGCGCCGTCACCGCCAGGGTGTACATGCGCGGCCCCCGCCGCGTCGAGGCCGCAGCCGCCAAGCCCGCCCAAGGCCGCCTGTTCGACTGAGCCGCCGGCGCGCGGACGCCGGCCGCGCGCTGACCGGCGGCCAATTCCCGGTCAATTGACGGCCAATTGCCGGCCGGTTGCGAACCGAGTGGCAGCCACACGCGGCATTCGCCGCGTCAACGCGCGCCGGCCGCCCGCCTCCTCCTGCGCCCGCAGGCGCTCCCGCGCCCTTCGGATTGACCGCCCGCCCGCCAGCGGCTTTAATGCGCGGCTTGCCGGCCAGGTAGCTCAGTCGGTAGAGCAGTGGACTGAAAATCCTCGTGTCGGTGGTTCAATTCCACCCCTGGCCACCAAGATCGAAACGCGAACGGAGGTGCGCGGTGAGAGCGCTTTATGGGTTGGCTTGCGTCCTGTTGGCGAACGCGATGGCCGCGGCGCCTGTGCCTGCCGGCACGGATGACGAGATTCGCGCCCGTCTCGCACCCTTCGGCGCATCCTGCTTGGTTGGGGATGAAGCGTGCGGCGCCGCCGCGCCTGCCCCCGCGCCAGCCACGGCCGCCGTGGCCGAGCCGAAGACAGGCCGTGAGGTGTACGACCAATTCTGTTTCGCCTGCCACGCGACTGGCGTCGGCGACGCCCCCCTGTTCCAAGACGCCACGCAGTGGGCGCCGCGCTTGGCCAAGGGCATCGACGAACTGGTGAGGACGAGCCAAACCGGCCTCGGCACGATGCCGCCGATGGGCACCTGCATGGCCTGCACGGAAGCGGAAATGGTCGCGGCGATTCAGTATCTGACCGGCGGCTGACGCCATTCAGCGCCGCCTAGCCAAAACTGCGCAACGGCGCAGGCCGACGGTGTTCGGCGTGGAGAGGTTGGCCATGCTTGGACGCGATCACCTAAGCACGGGGCCTCTCGGCAGCCACCGCCCTCACCCCACCCGATAGGACAGCGCTTCCGCCACATGTGGGGCTGTGATGCTGGCCTCGCCGGCGAGGTCTGCGATGGTGCGGGCAGACTTCTGCACGCGGTGGATGGCGCGGGCGGACAACCCGTAGCGCTGGATCGCGAGCTTCAGGAGCCGCCGCCCAGCGGCGTCCAGGGCACAGTGTCGTTCCACGTTTGCCGCGTCGAGGTCTCGGTTGTAGCACCCGCGCAGTCGTAGCTGCGTGGCTCTAGCCGCGATGATGTCCTCACGCAGCGCCGCTTCGTCCAATGGCGGCGGTGCCCGCTCCCAGAGTTCGTCTTCGCTCACCGGCCCCACTTCAACGTTCAGGTCGATGCGGTCCAACAGCGGGCCGGAGAGGCGGCTCAGGTAGCGCTGCACTTGTTGCGGCGTGCAGCGGCAGCGCACCTCGTCGCAGGTGAAGCCGGCCGGACAGGGATTCATCGCCGCCACCAACTGAAAGCCGGCCGGGAACCGGCAGCGTCGATTGGCCCGTGCCACCACCACTTCCGATGACTCCAACGGTTCCCGCAACGCCTCCAAGGCGTCGCGGTGGAACTCCGGCAGCTCGTCCAAGAACAGCACGCCGCGGTGCGCGAGTGAGATTTCTCCTGGTGACACTGGTGCGCCGCCGCCAATGAGCGCCGCGGCGGAGGCCGTGTGGTGCGGGTCTCGAAATGGGCGGCGTTCGGCAGGCGGGCGCTCGCGGCCAGCGGCGGAGTACACATGCGCCACCTCAACCGCCTCCGCGCGCGACAGCGGGGGCAAGAGATGCGCCAAGCGCTTCGCCAGCATCGTTTTGCCCGTGCCAGGTGGCCCGCGCATGAGCAGGTGATGGCCGCCGGCCGCGGCCACCGCCAAGGCTCGCTTGGCGGCAAGCTGTCCTTTCACGTCATGCAGGGATAGGCCTGCGACGGCGCCGCCACTCGGTGCGGCGCGCGCCAACGGGCGCGGCGCAAGCTCCGCCGCGCGAGCGAGCTGCACCGCCTCCGCCAACGTGGAAACCGGAAAGAGCGGCGCATCGAGCAGCCCCGCGAGTTCGCGCGCGTTGGCGACGGGGAACACCAGCCCGCGCCGCGCCCCCGCCACAGCGAGCGCCGCGCCGAAACAGCCGCGCACGCCGCGCACTTCGCCATACAGCGACAATTCGCCGATGAACTCCAAGCGCTCCAAGTGCCGCGCCGGCACCTGCCCGGTGGCGGCAAGCACGCTCATGGCAATGGCCAAGTCGTACCGGCCGCCATGTTTGGCGAGGTCCGCCGGCGCGAGGTTCACCACCAGTTGCCCCTTTGGGAAATCCAGCCGAAGGGTTTTGATGGCGCTTTTCACCCGATCTCGCGCTTCGCGCACCGCGGTTTGCGCCATGCCCACCACCGAGAAGCCGGCAGCGCCGCCCGGCTGATGCGCCTCGATGGTGACCGGCGGCGCCTCAATGCCGAACTGCGCACGGGTGTGGATGCGCGTGTGCGCAGGCGGCGCTGCGGCGCCATCGCCGGCACCAGCGGGGTTCGAGCCGGTGTCGGACATCATGCGGAGGTTGGCTGCATGGCGTCAGGCAGCGTATGGGGGCGGCTGGCTCGGCGCCTATGGCGCGATGCGGAAAGTTGCGTGCGCCGTTGGCCGATTGAGCGGCAGGCTTCGCCCATTGTCGGCCGCCAAAGGCGAGGCCATGGTGGTGCTAGAATCCGCGCCCACCCAGTGGGCCAAGGCAGCGCAACGCCACACTGGGCGCCAAGGAGGAAAACCGTGAAGCTGATTGTCGCCATCATTAAGCCCTTTAAACTCGACGAGGTGCGTGAAGCGCTCGCAGAAGTCGGCGTCACGGGGATGACGGTGACGGAAGTGAAGGGCTTCGGGCGCCAGAAGGGGCACACCGAGCTCTATCGGGGCGCCGAGTACGTCGTGGACTTCCTGCCGAAGGCGAAGGTGGAAATCGCTGTGGATGACAGATTGGCGGAGCGCTGCATCGAAGCCATCGTCGCCGCCGCGAACGCTGGCAAAGTGGGAGACGGCAAGATCTTCGTGACCTCGCTCGACGAAGTGGTACGCATCCGCACCGGCGAGACCGGCGCCGAGGCCGTTTAGCGACCCCACCGACAGCGCCGAGATGGCGCCGCCCTAGGCGACGTGGCATCCCGGCTTGCCCAGCCTTGGCGCACAAACGACCAAACGCAGCGGCGCGGCGCACCCAGAGCAGGCGCGCGGCAGCGCTTTAGACGGGCGGCACAACCGCGTCGCCGCAAAGTTGCCCAATCCGGCGCAAGGCTGGCGCCATCCCCGTCGGGTTGAACTAACTTGGTGCGCGCGCCGCCCAACGGCCCAGCGCATGGGTTGCCGGTTTCGTCGGCGTCCCGGATGCACTGTGGAGGCGCTTGGGACATCTCGGCCTACGGCGGCTGGCGTGGCTTCGCGGACAGGGCGACCATAGCGCGGTGGCGCCAGCGGGACAGCGACGCCGACACGCCGCCGCGAGGCAACGCCCAAGCCCCTCGGCCCTGCTTCCGAACCAGTTATGCACCGATGTGGTGCGCCCAATGTGGGTTCCAGCCTGCCGAGCCGCCACGCGAACGCGGGATGCGGCGCAATGCCTCCCTACTAGACGGGCGGCCAAGGCCACTTGGCGTCTCGCTTCACAGCACTTGGCACGGAAAGTGCTTGTTCTCCTAAGGCGTGATCTGCGCACCAAGCATCGCAGCTTAGGTGGGCGCCGACATGGCTCAACATCGACTAGGAGAGAACCACATGAAAAAGACACTGCTGGCAGGCGTGCTTGCCTGTGCGGCCTTCGGCGCCGCCGGCGCTGAAGTTTCCGGCAACGTCACCATCGCCTCGGATTACTCGTTCCGCGGCTGGTCGCAAACAACGCGCGACCCCGCCATCCAAGGCGGCTTCGACATCGCTTCAGACTCTGGCTTCTACGTTGGCACATGGATGTCGAACGTCAAGTTCGGAGACGACGCCAACACGGAATTGGACCTGTACGCCGGCTACGGCGGCGAGTTCGGGGACAGCGGCGTCTCGTACGACGTGAGCATCATCCAGTTCGAGTACATCAGCGAGGGCGACGCCCTCGACTACATGGAAGCCGCGGTGTCCGTCGGCGTCGGCGACTTCACCTTCGGCATGAACTACTCCCCCGAATACTTGGGCGACGGTGGCGAGACCTTCTACTACCCGTACGCGGACTACAGCTTCGCAATTGGCGAGAACGCCTCCCTGGATTTGCACATCGGCTTCAACAACGCTGACGGCATCGCCGGGGACGACGACAGCTACATCGATTACGGCGCCACACTGACGGTGCCGGTGGCCGGCATCGACCTGGGCTTCGCCATCGTGGGCACCGACTTGGACGAAGACGTCTGCGACGCGGACTGCGACGCGCGATTGGTCGTGTCCCTGTCGAAGAGTCTGTAAGCACCGAGCCAGACGGAGAAACAACCGATGAAACTGATTACGGCAATCATCAAGCCATTCAAGCTCGACGATGTGCGCGAGGTGCTCTCGGACATCGGCGTGGCCGGCATGACCGTGACCGAGGTGAAGGGCTTCGGCCGCCAGAAAGGGCACACGGAGCTCTACCGCGGCGCCGAGTATGTCGTGGACTTTCTGCCCAAGGTGAAGATCGAGGCTGCGGTGGGCGAGGACATCTTGGAGCAGTGCCTTGAGGCCATCGCCAAGTCCGCGAACACCGGCAAGGTGGGCGACGGCAAGATCTTCGTCACCTCCCTTGAAGAAGCAGTGCGCATCCGCACCGGCGAGACCGGCGCTGACGCCATCTAGACGCAACGGCCGCATAACGGGAGACTGAAAATGGAAGCCCTCATTCAAACCAACTATGCCCTCGACACCTTCTACTTCCTCGTGATGGGTGTCTTGGTGATGTTCATGGCTTGTGGCTTCTCGATGCTGGAAGCTGGCATGGTGCGCGCCAAGAACACTACCGAAATCCTTACCAAGAACGTGGCGCTGTACGCCATCGCGTGCATCATGTACCTGCTCGTCGGCTACAACATCATGTATATCGACACCGGCAGCGTGATGCCGAGCTTCGGCGCGCTGATCGGCGTGGAAAACACCGCCGACGAAATCGTCGCCGGCACCGCTGGCGGCGTCGCCACCGACCACTCCGAGCGCTCGGACTACTTTTTCCAAGTGGTGTTCGTGGCCACCGCCATGTCCATCGTCTCCGGCGCGGTGGCAGAGCGCATGAAGCTGTGGGCGTTCCTCGGCTTCGCGGTGGTGATGACCGGCTTCATCTACCCAGTGCAAGGCATGTGGACATGGGGTGAAGGGTGGCTCGACGAAGCCGGATACTCAGACTTCGCCGGCTCTGGCATCGTCCACATGTGTGGCGCCGCGGCCGCGTTGGCCGGCGTCTTGCTCCTTGGGCCGAGGGCCGGCAAGTACCGCGCGGACGGCCAAGTGAACGCCATTCCCGGCTGCAACATGCCGCTGGCCACCCTTGGCATGTTCGTGCTCTGGTTCGGCTGGTTCGGCTTCAACGGCGGTTCCGAGCTCAAGCTCTCCAACGTGGATAAAGCCAACGCGGTGGCGCAGGTGTTCGTCAACACCAACATCGCCGCTTGCGGCGGGCTGGTGGCGGCGCTGGTGCTGGCGCGCCTCTGGTTCGGCAGGGCAGACCTGACGATGGCGCTGAACGGCGCCCTCGCCGGCCTCGTCGCCATCACCGCAGACCCGCTGTCTGCCTCAGCGTTCTGGTCGATGATCATCGGCGCCGTTGGCGGCTTGCTGGTGGTCGGCTCGATCGTGCTGCTCGACAAGTGGCGCATCGACGATCCCGTGGGGGCCATCAGCGTGCATGGCGTGTGCGGCATCTGGGGCATCCTCGCCGTGCCGTTGAACAACGGCGACGCCACCTTTGCTGGGCAATTGATCGGCATCGTGGGCATCTTCGCTTGGGTGTTCGTTGCGAGCCTCATCATCTGGTACGCGTTGAAGGTGACGGTCGGCATCCGCGTCTCTGAAGAAGAAGAGGCGTCTGGCGTCGATTTGTCCGAAACCGGCATCGAGGCGTACCCAGAGTTCGCCCAGAGCTAGCCACCCCTGCGGCGGGGAAGGGGTGCCCTCGTGCCCCCTGCCCCGCCAGTCCCCGGCGGCGCGTCCGGTGATGTGCCTCGCGCCGCCCAACCTTCCCCACTCGCCCTGCCCGCGTCACGGCCAGCCCCGTTGGCTACAATCCGCCGCCATGCGCTATGTCAGCACCCGCGGCGCCACCCCGCCGATGCCCTTCCAAGATGCCGTGCTCACGGGGCTGGCCCCAGACGGCGGCCTGTTGGTGCCGCAAGCGCTGCCCGATTTCCGCGACCGCTTGGCGGCGTGGCGAGGTCTGTCGTTCGTGGAGTTGGCCGTTGCCGTCCTGCAAACGTTCGCGGACGACATGCCGCCGGAAACCCTCGAGCGCATCGCCGCGGAGGCCTACGCGACCTTTGACCACCCAGAGGTGACGCCGCTCGTCGAAGTGGGGCCCCTGCATGTGCTGGAGCTTTTCCATGGCCCCACGCTCGCCTTCAAGGACATCGCGCTGCAGCTGCTTGGGCGCTTGTTCGAGCATGTGACGGCGGCGCGCGGAGAGCGCCTCAACGTGCTCTGCGCCACCAGCGGCGACACCGGCAGCGCGGCCATCGCCGGCGTGAAGGGACGTTCCAACATGGGCATCTTCGTGCTGTACCCAGATGGCCGCACGAGCGCTCTGCAGGCGTTGCAGATGACCACCGTGGCCGACGCCAACGTGCATTGCTTGGCCATCGACGGCAGCTTCGACGATTGCCAGCACATCGTGAAGGCGATCTTCAACGACTTGGATTTCAAGGCACGGCATTGCTTGGGCGCCGCCAACTCGGTGAATTGGGCGCGGGTGCTCGCGCAGGCCGTGTACTACATCCACGCGGCGTTGCGCTTCGATGCGCCCGTGTCGTTCAGCGTGCCGACCGGCAACTTCGGCAACATCCTGGCTGGCTACTTGGCGCGGCGCATGGGCGCCCCCATCGACAAGTTGGTGCTGGGCACCAACGACAACGACATCCTCGCCCGCTTCTTCCATACCGGCGAGTATCGGCTCGGCACGGTGCAGCACACCATCAGCCCATCCATGGACATTCAGGTGGCGAGCAACTTCGAGCGCTTTGTCCACTACCGCTTGGGTGGCGACGGCGCCGCAGTGCGCGCTTTCATGTCCACCTTCGCGGACTGCGGCGCCGCCAAGTTGGACAGCGGGGCGCCCGCCGATGAGGGCATCCTCGCCGTCGCCATCAACGAGGCCGAGACGAAAGCGACAATGGCGAACTTGCACGCCCGCCACGGCTACATCGCGGACCCACACAGCGCCGTGGGCATCGCCGCGGCGCACCGGTTTCCCGCTTGCCGTCCCGTCGTATGCTTGGCGGCGGCGCATCCGGCGAAGTTCCCAGACACGGTGGACGCCGCTGTCGGCCGCGCCGCGGCGCGTCATCCGGCCCTTGATGCCTTGGCGGGCAGGCCGCAACGCAAGACGCGACTTGCGCCGGACGTGGCCGCGGTGAAGGATTTCATTGCGGCCCACGCAGGTTGACGTGGGCGCTCGCCGCCACGCCGCCGGTTCGGCTAGGCCAGCCGCCGCAGCACTTCCGGCAGTTCAGGGAGCGCCGTGATGGTGGCGTGGGCCGCCACCGCTTCCTCGCTGCCGTCGTAGTTCGCCCAGATGGCGCGCATGCCGACCGCCCGCGCCCCTTGCATGTCATGGATCGGATGATCGCCGACATGGGCCGCCGCCGCCGCCGGCACCCCAGCCCGCTGCAACGCCGCCTCGAACATGGCCGGATGCGGCTTGCTGGCGCCGACATCCGCGGCCGTGAAGCCGAACGAGAAGTAGCGATCCAAGCCCAAGCGCTCGAAATCCGCATTGCCGTTGGTGAGCGCGCCCAGCTGGTAATGCGCGGAGAGCACCGCAAGCGTCTCCAACGCGCCGTCGTAGTAGCGCACTTGATGGCGCGCGTGGGCGAACACCTCAAACGCCTCGTCCGCGCAGCGGCTCGCATCCGTCGCCGCCATGCCGCCACCGGCGAGGGCGCGCCGCAACACTTCCTTTCTGAGTTCCGTCATGTCGTGGAGGATTTCCGGCCGCTCTCGCGCCACCGCCTCGCGCAGCGTCCACATGGCGTCGCGGTTGACGCGCTCGCCAAAGCCCGGCACACGCTCGACGAGCCAGCCGCGCATGGCGGTTTCCGCCCGCCGAATCACTTCGTCCGTCTCCCACAGCGTGTTGTCGAGATCGAACGTGACCACCTCGATCACGTATCCGGCGCTTTGGCGCGCGGATGCGCGGCGTCGTACACCTTGGCGAGATGCTGAAAGTCCAGATGGGTGTAGATCTGCGTAGTGGAGATGTCCGCATGGCCAAGCAACTCCTGCACCGCGCGCAGATCGCCGCTGGACTCCAACAGGTGGCTGGCGAAGCTGTGGCGCAGCATGTGCGGATGCAGCGCATCCGTGCCGAGATTCGCCACGGACACCTTCTTCAGGCGCTGCTGCACGGTGCGGGCGCTGATGCGCTTGCCGGCGCGGCCCGTGAAGAGCGGGGCGTTGGGCGCGAGGTCTGCGCGGGTAGCGAGCCATGCTTCGAGGGCGGCCACCGCCGGCGCCCCCAAGGGCGCCACCCGGGTCTTGTTGCCCTTGCCGGTGACCGTGACCAGCCCGTTGGCAAGGTCGAGGTCTTTGAGGTCGATGCCGACGAGCTCCGCCAGCCGCACCCCCGCCGAGTAAAGGAGCTCCAGCATGGCTCGATCCCGCACCGCGAGGGGGCTAGCCGGCGCGTCGATAAAGAGCCGGGCGGCGCTATCGATGTCCAGCGCCTTCGGCAACGGCTTGTCGCGCTTAGGGGCTGCCACGCCACCGGCCGGGTTCGCCGGCACGATGCCGCGCCCCGCCAAGAACGCGAAGAAGCTCTTGACGCTCGACAGTGCCCGGCCAATGCTGCGCGGCGACCGTCCGCGCCCGCGCAGGTGCGCCAAAAACGCCCGCACATGATGCGGCGCGCAGTCCCGCCAATCCGCCAAGCCCGCGTGTTCGCCGAACGCCGCTAGGTCGCGCCGATAAGCGCTCAACGTGTGGGGCGAGGCGCGGCGCTCGTAGCGCAGATAGTCGAGGTACTCGCCGACGAGGCCGCCCGCTTCGTCTGGCTTGGTGTGCTCGTCTGCGCCGCCTGCTCTGTCCAGCGACGGGAGGCCAGCGGTGCTGGCGCGGCGGCCGGCTCGATGCATCACGCTCGAATCTGCCCTTCAAAGACCTGTGTGGCGGGCCCCACCATGCTGATGGCGCGGCCGTGGCCGGGCCAATGCAGCTTGAGCTCGCCGCCTAGCAATGAGAGCGTCGCCTCGGGCGCCAAACGCCCGCACAGGTTGCCCGCCACCATCGCGGCGCAAGCCCCGCTGCCGCACGCTTGCGTTTCGCCGACGCCGCGCTCGAAGACGCGCAAGCGCGCGAAGCTCGGCTCGACGACTTGCAGGAAACCCACGTTGACGCCCTCTGGGAACGCGCCGCACCCTTGGATGGCGGCGCCTAAGTCGGCAACTGGCGTGTTGACGATGTGTTCCACGAACACCACGGCATGGGGATTGCCGACGGAAACCGGCACCACCGCGACAGTTTGACCGCCGACGCAGAGATCATGGCTCATGCCATCCGCTTGGGCTTGCCCAAGTTGCGGGCAGAACGGCACCCGCGCCGGTTCAAGGCACGGCACGCCCATGTCCACCCGCACGGCGTCGTCATCGAGCAGCTGAGTGCGAATGAGGCCGGTCGATGTCTCCAAGGTGAGGCAGCGCTTCGGCGTGAGCTGATGATCGCGCGCGAAGCGGGCCAGGCAGCGCGCCCCGTTGCCGCATTGTTCCGCTTCGCTGCCGTCCGCATTGAAGATGCGGTAGCGAAAGTCTGCCTCTGGGTTGGTCGGCGGCAGCGCCGCAAGCAGCTGGTCGAACCCGACGCCAGTGCGCCGGTCTCCCCAGCGACGAATGCTGCGGCGGTTCAGTTCGGCGCCTTGGGTGACGAGATCCACAACCATGAAGTCGTTGCCGAGGCCATGCATCTTGGAGAAACGCAGCTTCATTTCGCTCGGCGCGGGGCGCTCACGTGACCGCGCCGCCTTAAGCCCGTCGAAACGACATTATAGCGTTGCGGCGGCGGTGCCCCTTCTGCCCCTCCGGGCCCACTCCCTCTACCCGTTCGCCCCGGCCCGCCGGCCGGAGAAGGCGGGGCATCTGCTCACGGCACTTCGTCACCCGCATCTAGCAGGCCAACCTCAAGCGCCAGCTGATCGCGCAGCGTTTCGCGGCGGCGGATGACGCGAAAGACGCCATTCGCGACCAGCACTTCCGCCGCCCGGCGGCGAGCGTTGTAATTGGAACTGAGCGCCATGCCATAGGCACCCGCGCCGCGCACCGCCAACAAATCGCCTTCGCTGAGGGCGAGGCGCCGCACAGTGCCGAGGAAATCTCCGGTTTCGCAAACGGGGCCGACGACATCCCACAGCCGCGGCGTTCCTTGTTCACCTTGCGGATCCGCCACGGGCTCAATGTCATGCCAGGCTTGGTAGAGCGCGGGGCGCAGCAAATCGTTCATGGCGGCATCGACGACGGCGAAACTGCGATGGCCTGGCGCGGGCGCGGGCTTTAGGTACTCCACGCGCGTGAGCAGAGCCCCAGCGTCTGCAACCAAGTAACGGCCCGGCTCCACCGCCAGCCGCAACCCGCGTTCAGCCACCCGCGACGCGACGGCGGTGCCCAAGGCATCGACGTCAAACTCATCTTCGTCCCGATAGCGCACGCCGAAGCCGCCGCCCAAGTCTAAGTGTTCAAGGCGAATGTCTGCCGTCGCCAAGGTGTCCACGATGCCGAGCAGCCGCTCCAGCGCCGCGACGTAGGGGGCCATCGCGCTGATCTGCGAGCCGATGTGGCAGGCGATGCCGATCGGGCGGAGCACTGGCGAAGCGGCCGCATGGCGATACATGTCGAGAGCTTGCGCCTCCGGCACGCCGAACTTGTTCTCCTTCAAGCCAGTGGAAATGTATGGATGCGCGCCGGCGTCCACGTCAGGGTTGACGCGCACCGCAAGCGGCGCGACGGCGCCCAAGAGCCGCGCCCTCGCCTCTAGGCGGGCGAGCTCGCCCAAGCTCTCCACGTTGAAGCAGCCGATGCCGGCCTTCAGCGCAAAATCCAACTCCGGCGTGGACTTGCCGACGCCGGAGAAAACGGTGTCCGCCGCGGCGCCGCCAGCACGCAAGACACGCTCGAGCTCGCCGCCGGAGACGATGTCGAACCCGGCGCCGAAACGCGCTAGCAGCTGCAGGATGGCGAGATTGCCGTTGGCCTTCACCGCGTAGTGGATGCGCCCGCCTCCGGCCGCCAAGGCGCGCGCAAGGCGTGCGTAGCGCGCTGCGATGACGGCTTGGGAATAGACGTAGACGGGGGTGCCGAGGGCTTCGGCGATGGCGCTTAAGGCAACGCCATCGACGTGAAGCTCGTGGTCGACGCGAGCGTACATGCGGCGCGCGGCTCCTCAGGCAGATGCAGCGGCCCCTTCTGGCCGCAACTGGCGACAAAGAGCGCGAGCGCCGCGGCGAAGAACCAGCGCATGGACCTCACAACTCCAAATGGCAGCGCCATTCTACCGTGCGGCACCGCACGCCACTTGCCGTGCCATCGCCGCTTCAAGTAGGGTTTCCGCATGTCTGCCGATGGTTCGCAACACGCCCGTCGCGTCGGCGCGGCACCGCCGCTGGAAAATGGCGACCGCCTGCCACGCTGCGAGTTCGAGCGCCGCTACGACGCCGCGGCGCACCTCAAGAAGGCGGAACTCATTGAAGGAATCGTCCACGTGCCGTCCCCAGTCCGCGCCGAGAGCCACGCGCAGCCGAACAACGCCATCGCCACTTGGCTCGGCGTCTACAGCGCCCAGACGCCGCGCGTTTCAGCGCTCGACAACGCCACCGTGCGCTTGGACCAAGACAACGAACCGCAGCCCGACGCCCTGCTTCGCATCGCCGCCGCGGCCGGCGGCCACTCCCGACTCTCTGCGGACGACTACATTGAAGGTGCCCCGGAGCTCGTGGCGGAGATCGCCGCCAGCAGCGCCAGCTACGACCTGCACGCGAAGCTGAACGCCTATCGCCGCAACGGTGTGTTGGAATACATCGTCTGGCGGCCCCAAGACAGCGCTCTCGACTGGTTCACGCTGCAAGATGGCGAGTACCAGCCGATGGCGCCTAATGCCGCCGGGGTGTTGGAGAGCGAGCGCTTCCCCGGCTTGCGCTTGGCGGTGAACTCACTCTTGGCGGGCGATGTCGCCGCGGTGCTGCGGGAACTGCAGCAAGGATTGGACTCGGCGGCGCATGCGGAGTTCATCGCTGGCTTAGGAGCATAAGAGCCCGTTCGCGGCCCAGCTATCTGTCTAGAATGATAGTCATATCCCCAGACTCAAACACGCGACCATCAGCTCCGCAGACGGGAGCAAGGTATTCGTACAAACGCCAGTATCGCTGCCATATCGGAGCCCGGCCATCTTGATAATGCACCTGAGGGATGCCAATTTCCTTCGCTGTCCGCCAATCGATCATCTGGCCGTGTGAAAGGAAGCGATCAACATCCATGAGCTCAGCCGGCGCAGCGGTATAGTTGCCACCTTGTCGCTTCAGCAGGTTCTCCGCGCATGTGCGAGCTCGCGATTCGACTTGGCGCGCCGCTTCGACAAGGATCTGGTCGAACTCCCCAAAGGCTACGGCGAAGGCAGTGTTGTCGGGGAACTTAGCGCACCGCTCTTCCGCCTTCTCGTAAGCTCGGAGTAACGCGAAGACCGGTACCCAGTCGCCCGCATACGGAAACTGTGGATCGATCGGGCCGAGCTCCGACGAATCACTCATCACGATCCGGTCCGCGCCTAGGGCAATCAGCGTGGCCGCACTCTTCGCTCGGTGCGGAACAACGACCTCAAGGGCAGGGCTCGACTCGGATGACGACTCGCACACCTCCCGAAGGAGATGAACAAATTTCTCCGCTGCATCTATGTCTCCGCCGGGTGAGTCTAAGAGAAGCGTAATCCGCGCTTCTTGGTTAACTGCTTCTAGGAGGCGAGTGAGATGATAGGTGTCTGCTTGGTCGATGGAGTCGCGACTCACATAGCAAAGCAATGTGCGACCTGTTTCCGCCTCGATCTCTCGAATGAGCCTTCTGCGTCGCCATCGAGACAGCAGAGCCACGTCGAGAAACGAAGAGCGGCTCCGCGGATTCGCGGCCGCCGGATGGAGCGGCTTGGCCGGAACTGTGGGAGGCGTTTCGCTCGCGTCAGACATCGCGCAACCGCGCGTCGCGGAACACTGGTGCGCGTTCCACGCACTGCGCGGACGTCGCGTACCTAGGCCGGACCCATGCAATCCGCCCGTTCGACAGAATGTAGTGACACACTCGACGATCATCGCGGTAACTCACGCTTGGGTGCAGCGTGAGCGCCCCGCTCTTCGAAACGCGCAAGGTCCAAGTTGGCCGGCGGGAGCGATCCAGATTTAGGACGATTCGATGCCCAATCCCACAGGGACAGTCGAAGACCAGCCACTTATGATGCCTCGGAGCACCAACGAGAACGGCCCGGCGCGCACGGATGCGAAGGGGCACGTCATCCATGTCTGCAACCGTTGCTTCGAGCCGCCAACGCCGAAATCTCAGCCGCTCGAACACCGTGTACCAAGGCAGCCGCAGTGCGACAGCCCGCCGACGTACGGTACGGAACAGCGCGGAGCGTCCCGACCTCATGCCGACCAGACCTGCTCTAGAAACGGTTCCGTATCTCCGCGCCCGAGTTTGCCCGCCGCGGGGTCGCAGTAGTGTCCCGGAGTCGGCATTGCCGTGTTGGTCGAGATCTCCCGATCATGCGCTCGCAACAACACCTCACTCGGCCGTGGCGCACCACCGTATCCCACCAATCGTTCGAGCAATTCCGAGACAGCCACCGCCGCGGTCATCGTCGTGAAGGTGACCACCGCTGGTTCAACTGCGCCAAGCGCGGGCGCATAACCCTCCGCCTCGAGGCGTCGATGCTCTTCGGGCTCCCGCGTCTCCGCGGCAGCGCGGGACAGATCAACCCTGCCCCGGCACAGGAGGCAAGCACTCCCTGGCGTCAGCACCGTGATGCGCCCGTGGATTCCATCCAGAGTGCCGCCCGGGCGGCTGGTCAGCAGCACACCCATGTCGATCACCGGCAAGAGGAACCAATAGCAGAGCCGAGACAGAACCAACCGGCCAGCATTGTCGTCGGTGCAGCCGAAAAGGAGGTCGGCCCCGGCAAGCGACTTCGCAACCGCCTGCGAGGTGCATCGTCCTGTCACCATCTCGCAGGTGAGATCAGGAGCAATCCTGTGCAGATGATCAGCCAACACGCCCGTCTTAGGCCGACCGACATCAGCCACCGTCGAACCGTAGACCCGGGTGACATTGCTGCCCGTCAACGTGTCGGCGTCCACCAGCAGCAAGTGCCGCGCTCCCAACCGCACCAACTGCTCAGCCACGGCGGAACCGGTGCCGCCGCAGCCGACGACGCCGATGCGGAGCATCCCGATCATCCGTTGAACTGGTTCTCCGAAGGCACGGATGTTGCGACTGAACACCTCGACATCCGGCGAATCCGACACGCGGCCAAAGGCGGGCCGCAGTAGCCACTCATCACCCACCATCCAGAAACGGTCGATCTGCTCAACGGCGCACCCCTCCTTTTGGAGTGTTCCCGTCAGCGCGAGGCCATCGGGCGCTGGAGAGACGATGACCGTTCCGTACCAATCGGAGCCGCTTCGCAGCCGGAAGACGTCCGCGATGAGCCAGTCCACTTGCTCGTCCTTGGCGCTCCGCACGGGGCGGCCGCCCGGATGCGTGTGCACCCAAAGCGGAACCGAACCGTCCTGCTCCGCCATCGCCAACGCTTCGGTGTACCCCTCCGACGCGATGACCATCTCCTGCGCCGTGCGCCGCTCGTATGTCCCATCAGCCACCCAGTGCAGCGAACGGGCGAGCAAGCGGGTCGCTCCATCGCCCGTGCGGTGTTGGCCAGCAAGCATTACGCCGGCCGTCTCCACGCGCAACGTTGCCTTGGCCGCCAAAGCCGAAACGACCGGATCAGACAGCACGAGAGTGACCGACATGATCTGCCCGTCAGGCTGCCGCGAGCGCCAAGTTGGTATTGAGAATGGCCAGGTAGGTTCGCAGAGAGTCTGCGCCCGGCAGCCATTGGTGTGGATCCAAATGCCGCGACCAACGCTGCCATGTCTTGCCGAGATGATGTTCAATCACGTCGGTATTGGGAATCGTCCCCCCATCTACGCGGAGCAGAGCCGGGTGGAACCACCACATGTCGGGCGGCACGTCCGGGTAGTTTGGCGAGAGGCGGAGCAAGAGGTTCGCCCGGTTCGGGGCCAACCCGCTCGGTGCAGCGAAGTCGGGAAGCACCACGCACAGCATTCCCCCTTCGGAGCCCTCGGCAAATGCCGGAAACCGCTGCGCCAAGTAGGCGCGGTCATCACTGGGCAGCATCGCGCACACTCCTTTGGCAACGGCCGCGAGTCGAACACTGGAGGGAGAGCGTCAGAGAGCCGGCAGTGCCGGGGTTGATGTTCCGGGGAGCCGAGAAGAACCGAATATGGTCCCGAATTTCCACGGTGTCCCCATCTTCGATCTTCCGATCTGAGCCGCCCGGCACGATCTCAAAGAGATCACGGTCCGCGGCGATTGGCGGTGTGGCCAGCTCGCGGATTTGCCGACCTGTGAGCGTGCCGTCATGGAGATTTGCCGGGTCAACGTCAATGTCCTCCCGATCCAGCCGGATGTGAAGGGGGCTCGGCGGGGCCACCGGCTGCGGGCCGTTGCCCCCACCTACATGGGCCGTCGGACCCGGCGCACCTTGATCGGCATTGCCCGGCGTCTGCGGGTCTTTCAGGTTTGTCATTTCGCTAGACCTCGTTTCGGTCGGAGGCTGTCGCGAGCACTCCGCGAGCAGCTCAGTTTGATTTCACGCATCCCTTCTGTCAAAGTGCGCCACATGTGAGACACAGCGCATCGTCTCACGAGTCAAACACTTCGTCAAGCCCCCCTAAGCAGAAAAGAGCGGAGAGCGAATGTCTGGTAAACCGTCGTTGGCTGAGCGGCTGAGCCGGCTGGTCGCCGAGAAGCGTGGGAAGGTGGGGATTCGGGCCACCGCACGGCAGATCGGCCTCTCGCCAGCCACCCTTTCACGGGTTGAGAACGGCCGTTTGCCGGACTTGGACAACTTCACCCGCATCTGCCGGTGGCTCGAAGTGGACCCGTCCGATCTCTTGGGGTTCGACCCGGAAGCTCGGAGCCTGCCGGTGGCGGCCGTGCATTTCCGCAGCAACGCGGCACTTGCAAGCGATACGTCTGCCGCGTTGCAGGAGTTGATCATCGAGGCGCAAAAGACCTTCGCCGAGCAAGACCGCGAGGAGGGCTGATGCGCCGAGGCTTCAAGGCGTGGTGTGAGCGCACCGCCTACGACTATCGGCAGGCGCTCGGCGTCGCACCCACGGAAGCGCTGGATCCCCATCGTCTCGCTGACCACCTAGGGGTGCGGGTGGCGACGCCAGAAGACATCCCCACGCTCTCGGACACAGCTAAGCGGCAGCTCATCAAGGTGGATCCGGGCAGTTGGTCCGCCGTCACCATCGCGCAGGGCAAGGCCCGGCTCGTGATCCTGAACTCCGGCCAGAGCATCGCACGGCAGCGGAGCAGCTTGGCACACGAACTCGCCCACCTGATCCTGAACCACACCGCTGACGAAGCGCAGCTGTCACGAGAGGGTCTGCTCTTGCGGGGCAGCTTCGACCGGGAACAGGAGGACGAGGCAGACTGGCTCGGCGGATGCCTGCTCGTACCCCGCGATGGTTTGCTCAAGGCGGGGCGACGGACGGCCGATGAGCCCACCTTGGCCACCCAGTTCGGCGTGAGCACGGACATGATCGTCTGGCGGCTTCGAACCACCGGAGTGCTGCGGCAACTCCGGTGGCAACCGTCACAGCCGCGGCGAGGAACGCTGCGCAACGACCGTCAAATGGCTGCTCCCAAAAACCACTAGAGCCGCCAAAACAACATCATTGTCAGGAGAACGCCAATCGCCGGGGGGCGAGTGAGTGGCCACCTACAGGCAAATCCAAGATTGGGTAAAGGCGAATCACCGCTTCGTGCCCAAAACGTGCTGGATCGCCCATTGCAAGGAATGCGCTGGACTCAAGGTAAAGCCCGCCCCGAATCGTGCCGGCGGGCGGGCGCATCAATGCCCGCCCGACAAGCGCCTTGCCATCATGGCCGCGTTTCGCCACTTCGGCATGATGTGACGCCGCGCGCCCCCTAGACTGGCGCCATGCACTCGCGTAGCGTGACGGCTTCCTGACGAGGTTGCATTGCCGACGATGGCCGACGACGATCTGTGTTTCCAATCCGCGGTGACGTTGCGGCGCCTGATGGACGCCCGCGAGGTGAGCGCATTGGAAGTGCTCGATGCCCACATCGCGCGCATCGAGCGCTACGACGGCGGGCTGAACGCCATCGTGACGCGCTGCTTCGACGCCGCCCGCGAGCAGGCACGGGCCGGCGGGCTCAGCGGGCCGCTGGCTGGGCTGCCCATCGCGCACAAGGACTTGACGGCCACCGCCGGGCTCACCACCACTTACGGCTCGCCGCTCTATGCCGAGAACGTGCCGCAGGAAGATTCGCTCTTGGTTTCACGCATCAAGGCCGCCGGGGCGGTGACCATCGGCAAAACCAACGTCCCGGAGTTCGGCGCCGGCTCGCAAACCTTCAACCGCGTCTTCGGCGCCACGCGCAATCCCTACGATCCCTCGCGCACCTGCGGCGGCAGCAGTGGCGGCGCAGCGGCGGCGCTGGCCGCGCGCTTCATTCCCATCGCCGACGGCAGCGACGCCGGCGGCTCGCTGCGCAATCCGGCCGCGTTCTGCAACGTCGTGGGATTCCGTCCTTCGCCGGGGCGCGTCCCGTTCGGCGCCAGCGAAAATGCGGCTTGGTCGGACATCGGCACGCAAGGGCCCATGGCGCGGAACGTGGACGATCTGGCGCTGCTCCTTTCCGTGATCGCCGGGCCGAACGCCGCGGTGACCAACGCGCTGCCGGAGCCAGGCGACACGTTTCGCAGCGTGGAACCCGCCCGCCTTGGCGACCTCACCATCGCCGTCACCGAGGACTTCGGCGGCTTGGCGGTGGCCGCGCCGATCCGCGAACGCATCCGGACGCTCGCCGGCGAGTTGGAGCAAGCCGGCGCCACGGTGGAGGAAGCCACGCCGGATCTTGCGGATGCAACGCGCATCTTCCACATCCTGCGGGCGGAGCGCTTCCGCGCCCGGTTCAGCCGCATGCCGGCCGCGCACAAGGAAGAACTCAAGGACACCATCCTCTGGAACGCCGCGGCCGGCGAAGCGCTCACCCATGACGACATCGATTGGGTGCCGGCGGCGCGGTCGCGACTCGTGGCGCGGGTGGCGCGGTTCTTCGAGCGCTTCGACCTGCTCATCGGCCCGACGACGCAGGTGCTGCCTTTCGACGTTGACACCGATTGGGTGCGCGAAATCGCCGGCCAAACCATGACCACCTACATCGAGTGGATGCAGAGCTGCAGTTGGATCACCGCCACATGCGCCCCGGCGCTCTCGCTCCCATGTGGCTTCACGGACGGCCTCCCCGTGGGTGCCCAGCTAATCGCGCCGCTGCGGCAGGACGCTTCGCTATTGGCCGCGGCCAAGGCACTCGAAGGCATCGTCGGCTCGGCGCAAGTGGCGCCGGAGTTGGAGGCAGCCGCTTAAGCCAACGCGCCCCTCAGCGGCAGCGCAACACCTCGGCCAAGGCCGCGAGCAGGGCATCGTTCTCCGCCGGCGCACCCACCGTGATGCGCAGCGCCCGCCGCAGCCGCTCGGCCGCGGTCTTGGCCTGTTGTGCGCCATCCTCGCGCGCACCCGCCGCGGCGGCACCCGCCGCGCCGAGGTAACGCACCAGCACACCGCGTTCCTTCAGCGCCAAGTAGATGGCGGCGGCATCCCCCGCCGGCGGTTCGGCCAACAGGAAGTTAGCCTGCGACGGCAACACGTCGAAGCCAAGCCCCGCCAACGCCGCGCCGAGCCGGCGCCGCTCCGCCCGCACACGCTGCCAATTGTCCTGCGCCCAGGCTTCGTCTGCGAAGGCGGCAACGGCGAGAGCCTGGGAGAGCGCGTCGGTGTTGTAGCTGTCGCGCGCCTTCGTCGCCATCGGCTCGATGAGGCTGGCCGCGCCGAGCAGGAAGCCGAACCGCAATCCGGCCAGCGCATAGCCCTTGCTCAAGGTGCGCAACAGCAGCACGTTGTCGAACTCGCGGGGGAGCGCCGCAGTGTAATGGCCAAGCGCCGGATCCACGAAGTCCACATACGCCTCGTCGATGAGCAGCACGCCATTCAGCGTCCGCGCCAACCCGGCAAGCGTCGCCACATCGACGAATGCGCCGCTCGGCGCATGGGGGTTGGTGATGACGGCGAGGCGGGCGCCGGCAGCGTTGGCGCGCGCCGCGAAATCATCCGGCAGGCGCCAATCGCCCTGCATGGGCACCGCGGCGACGCGGCAGTCGTGCAGCGCCGCTAATGTTTCGTACAACGAGTAGCCCGGCGTCGCGATGGCGAGCGCGGCGCCTGGGTCAACGAACGTGGTGATGGCGAGGCGCAACGCCTCATCGCCGCCGTTCGTGGCCAGCACTTGCTCCGGCGCCAAGTTGAAGCGCCGCGCTGCCTGGTGCCGAAACGGGGCGGCGGTGGCGTCCGGATAGCGCCGCAAGGCGTTTGCATCGAAGCCGCTGAGGGCCGCCGCCACCTGCGGGCTTGGCGGATACGGGTTCTCGTTGGTGTTGAGCTTGACGACGTTTGGATCGGTGGGCTGTTCGCCGTACTGATAGCCCGTCATGCGGCGGATGTTGGCGCGCTCGCGGCTCATGGCGGTTCGCTCGCCGAGGCGGCCGGGGACGGCATTGCGGGCAAGGCGTCCGCCGGGCCGAGCAAATGCGCGATCCACACGGTGCCGGGGTTCGCCTCCAAAGCGATTTTCACCGTCATCGTGAGCGGCACCGAAAGCAACATGCCCACCGGGCCCAGCATCCAGCCCCAGAACACCAGCGACAGGAACACCACCAACGTCGATAGCCCCAGCCCGCGCCCCATGAAGCGCGGCTCCACCGCGTTGCCCATCACCACGTTGACGATGGCATAGCAGCCGGCCGCCACCGCCGCATGGGTCGGGCCAAGCTGGACGAGGGCCAACAGCACCGCGGGGATGGCGGCGATGATGCTGCCGATGGTGGGCACATAGTTCAGCATGAACGCGAGCAAGCCCCAGAGCAGCGGGAAATCCACCCCGATGATGGCGAGGAACGTGCCGACGATGACGCCAGTGGCGACGCTCACCGTCGTCTTGATGGCGATGTATCGATTCACATCCTGGGCGACGCGCTCGAAGTAGGGCAGGTCGCGCTCTGGGTCGTCCAGCACGTCGCGCAGCTTGCGCGGAAAGCTCGATGCCTCGGCAAGGATCAGGATCACCGTGAGCAGGATGAGAAAGCCGTTCGACAGCGCATTGCCGAAACCGCGCAACGTGTTGCCGGCCATCGAGAAGGCGAGCGCCGGGTCAAAGGCGCCGGAGACGAGATCGAGGCTGGCGTCGATGCCGAGGGAGCGCAACGCGGCAAAGGCGCCGTCGGTGAGGGCCACCATCCGCTCCCGATAGAACGGCAACTGCTCGGTGAACGCCGCCGCGGATTGCCCGACCAGCGCGCCGATGCCGGCCAGCGCGATGATGAGCGCAACCAGCGTGGCGAGCAGCGCCAAGCCGATGGGCCACTTGTGGCGATGCAGCCAGAACACCGGCGTCGCGGCGATGATGGCGATGAAGGCCGCCAGCAGGAACGGCACCACCAGCTGTTCCGCGGCCTTCACGCCAGCGATGATGACCACGATCGCCGCGGCGATCAGGAAGGCATTCGCGGTGGCGGAGCGCTCCATGCGCCGGCGCTCAGCGGCCGGCGGCGCTCGCCTTGGCCGCCGGCTGTCCGTGCCAAGAACCCTCTGCCGCAGCCGGCGAGCGCTCCGCCGGGGCGCGATGGCGCAGGCTCGGCAACTGCCGCCGCACGGCTTCGACGCGCGCCGGGTCGATGGTGGCCAGCGCCACCGCATCGCCCTCGCTGGGACATTCGGCGATCACATCTCCCCACGGATCGACGATGAGCGCATGGCCGTAAGAGGCGCGGTTGCCGTGGCCGTGCTCGCCATGCTGGGCGGCGGCGATGACATAGCTTTGGCACTCGATGGCGCGGGCGCGCAGCAACACATGCCAATGATCCTTTCCGGTGGTGCGGGTGAACGCCGACGGCACCGCCAACGCGATGGCGCCCAAGTCCACCAAGCGCTGGTAGAGCGCGGGGAAGCGCACGTCATAGCACACGCTCAAGCCCAAGGCGCCGAACGGCGCCGCGGTGACGGTGGGGGCGTCTCCGGCAGCCGTGTTGCGAGATTCCCAAAGGCGCGTGCCATCGGGCAAGTCCACATCGAAGAGGTGGATTTTGCGGTACATGGCGCGGATGTCTCCGTCCGGGCCCATGTGGATGAGGGTGTTGAAAGCGCGTCCGTCCGCCGAGCGTTCGTGGAAGCCGAACACGAAGTGCGCTTGGTTGCCCGCCGCCATTTGCCGGCAGCGCTCAAGTATCGGGCCGCCTTCCGGCAACGGCTCCAACATGTCCGCCCGCAGCCGGCCCGGGCCGATGAACGTGAACGTCTCGGGGGCGAACACCGCTTCGGCGCCCTGCTCCACCGCCTCGGCGACGAGGCGCTCCATGGCCGCCAAGTTCGCCTCCACGTCTTGGGTGGCGCACAGTTGCGTCACCGCCACCGTGCAAGGCGCTGGCGCTGCGCCGCGGTTCGTCATGGCTGGATCATGCCTTGCCCGGCCCGTCAGCTAGACCGGTGGCCGGGCGCCGGCGGCGTCTCCGGCGGGCCGGCGAAGCACTGCGCGATGGCCATCCACGACGTCGCCGCCTCGCCGCGCACGTCAAGGCTCACGTCCGCGATGTTGCGGCCTTGCGTCACCACATGGGCGAACTCCACCGCGGAACCCGCCACATAGTCGGCCTCAGACGGGTCGTTCCATTCCCACACGGCGCCGGACGGCGCATCCAAGCGCACATAGGGCACCGGCGCCGGCGGCTTGAGCTTGCGGTTCACGAACGTCCATCCATAGGTGCGCACACCGATGTGGCAGATGTTCTGAATGCGGTCTGTGTTCTCGCGCCGCACGCCGAGCAGGTCGTAGATGTCCTGGCCGTGGGCCCAGGTCTCCATCTGCCGCGCCGTCGCCATCATGCGCAACCCCATGTCCGGGCCGAACCACGGCGCGCGCAAATCTTCCGGAGCGGCCGCCAAGGCGTCGCAAAGCTGATCGAAATAGGAGCGCCAACGCGCCAGCAATGCCCGGCCAGCCAGCGGCTCCGCAGCTTCCGGGCCAGCGGCGGCGCGTTCCTTCATCCAAGCGCGAAAACCGTCTGGGTCGGTCACCGAATGCACGGCCCAGCGGTCCGCATCGTGCAAGTGCTGCACCACCCAGTTGACGGTGCGGCTCTTGAACGGCGTCTCGCGCTGCCATTGATCGTCCGCCAACGTGTCCAAAAAGGCGTGCAGGGCATCGCCCTCTTCCCGCAAGTGGTCGATTTGCTGCATGGTCTCTCCTTCGCTCAAACGTCTGGCGGCGTGCAGACGACGGGGTGGCCGAGAAACTCCTCGATCGCCGGCAAGTTGAAGGCGTCGTTCTCCGCCACGAAGCTGATGGACGTGCCGCTCGCGCCGGCGCGGCCGGTGCGGCCGATGCGATGCACATAGTACTCCGCGTCTTCCGGCAGGTCGTAGTTGATGACGTGGGTGATGCCCTCCACATGGATGCCGCGCCCGGCCACATCCGTCGCCACCACAACGCGCACGTCGCCATCCTTGAAGCGGTTCAAGGTGGCCATCCGCTTGCGCTGCGGAATGTCGCCGGCCAAGCCTTCGCAATCGATGCTGCGGTCTTGCAGGTAGCGCACCAAGCGATGCACTCCGTCGCGGCGATTCACGAACACCAGCATCTGGCCCGCTTCAGACTGCCGCACGAAGCGCACCAAGGCACCGCGCTTCTCATTCGCCGCCAGCATCCAAAAGCACTGCTCCACAGCTTCCGCGGCAACCGTCTCTGGCTCGATGGCGACATGCATCGGGTCCAGCGTCCACTGATTCGCCAACCGCATCACATCATCGTTGAAGGTGGCGCTGAAGAACAGCGTCTGGCGCTCGCGCTTGTGCGGCGTCTGATAGACGATGCGCCGCACGTCTGGGATGAAGCCGATGTCCAACATGCGGTCCGCCTCGTCGATGACGAGCACTTCCACGCGCCGCAGGTTCACCACGCCGCGGCCGCAATAGTCCAGCAAGCGCCCCGGCGTGGCCACCAAGATGTCGATGTCCGTGTTGCGCAGGCGCTGCTGCTGCTTGGCATAGTCGATGCCGCCGTACACCGCGGTGACGCGGGTGTCCATGTAGTTCGAGAGGTCATGCGCGTCCTCCTCGATTTGCACCGCGAGTTCCCGGGTGGGCGCCAGCACCAAGGCGCGCGGCGTGCCAACCGGGTTGGGGCGCTCAAGGGGGAACTCGTATTGGCGCGTGAGGATGGTGATGAGGAAGGCGGCCGTCTTGCCGGTGCCGGTCTGCGCTTGACCGGTGATGTCGTAGTCCGACAGGCTGTACGGCAACACGCCGCTCTGGATCGGGGTGCAGCGCTCAAAGCCCAAGCCGTCGATGGCGCGCAACAGCGGCGCCGGCAAGCCGAACTCGGCGAAGGTGTCGATGGGAGCTTCGGCCATGCGCTGTCCTTACTGAGCGGCCTGAGCGGCCTGAGCGGCTGCTCGCAACCTGCGCGCGCTCGCCAGTTGGATGCAGAGCGCGAGCGTGCGGGTGGCCGTCTCCACCTCGTCCAACGCGGCGAACGTCGGCGCCAGGCGGATGGTGTCGTCGTTCGGGTCTTGCCGGTAAGGATGCGTGGCGCCGGCCGGCGTCAGCCGCACGCCGGCGTCGCCGGCGAGGGCCACCACGGCCTTGGCCAAGCCCGGCAACGTGTTCACGGTGACGAAGTAGCCCCCGCTGGGCTGCGTCCAACGCGCGATGCCCAAGCCGCCGAGCGCCGCCGCCAACACGCGCTCGATGGCCTCGAACTTCGGCCGCACGAGGGCCGCATGGGCGCGCATGTGCTCATCGAGCCGCCCGTTGAGAAAGCGGGCGTGGCGCAGCTGGTTCACTTTGTCTGGCCCCACCGTCATCACCGCCAACCGCGCCTCCAGCGCCGCCAAGGTATTCGCGCTGCCGCCGACGAAGGCGATTCCGGCGCCGGCAAAGGAGATCTTGGAGGTGGAAGCGAACAGCACCACGCTGTCCGCAACGCCGGCTTCCGTTGCGTGGGCCAACACGTCGTCCAGTTCAGCGCTGGGAAAGTGAAAGTCGTGCGCGGCGTAGGCGTTGTCCCACAGCGTGACGAAGCCGGGGGAGCGCTTGCCGAGCGCGGCGATGCGGCGCACTGTGGCGTCGGAGTAGGTGCAGCCAGACGGATTCGAGTGCTTGGGCACGCACCACATGCACTTCGCCAACGGCTCGGCATCCACCAGCGCCTCCACCTCGTCCATCACCGGCCCGGCGTCGTCCATCGGCACCGGGATCATCTCGACGCCAAACGATTCGGTGAGGGTGAAGTGCCGGTCGTAACCCGGCACCGGGCAGATCGCCTTCACGGTGCCCAGTTCGCGCCAAGGCGGGCCGTTCAAGCCATCGTTCATGGCCGCGTCGAAGGCCAAGTGCATCATCGCGAGGCTGCTGTTGCCGGCGGCCATCACTTGCTCCGGCGCTAGCCCTAGGAGCTCGGCGCCGAGGGCGCGCGCCTCCGGAATGCCGCGCAGCCCGCCGTAATTGCGCACATCCACGCCGTCACTTGCGAGGAAGTTCCCCGCCAACACGCCGTCCAGCGCATCGGAGAGCGCCACTTGGTCCGCGCCGGGCTTGCCGCGAGTGAGATCGAGGGCGAGGTTGGCGCCTTGGGCGGCGGCGTAGCGCACCTCCAGTTCCTGCGTGAGGCCCTTGAGCTCGCCGGCGTCGCGTTCGTCGTATCTCATGCAGCGAGGCCGGTGGTCTCTGGCAAGCCCAGCATCAGGTTCAGGTTCTGCACTGCGGCGCCGGCGGCACCCTTGCCCAGATTATCGAAGCGCGCGCAAAGCAGCACATGTTCTTCGCTGCCGAACACCATGAGCTCGATGCGGTTGGTGTCGTTGCAGGCGGTGGGGTCTAGAAAGCCATCGTCGCCGGCCGCCGCCTCACCGAGCGGCAGCACCTTCACGAACGGTTCCCCGGCATAGCGCGCCGCAAGCGTTTCCCAGACATCCGCCGCGGTCGCGCCGCGGCGCAGTTCGGAGCGGAACAGCGGTACCTGGGTGAGAATGCCCTTGAAGTAGTGCCCCACCATCGGCGCGAACAACGGCGCCGCGGCGGTGCCCGCGTAGCGCTGCATCTCCGGCACATGCTTGTGGTTCAAGGTAAGCGCGTAGGCTTGCGTGCGCCAAGGCGGACTGGCGCAGGCCTCGTGCTTGGCGATGAGCGCCTTGCCGCCGCCCGAGTATCCCGACACCGCGTTGACGCGCAGCGGCGTCTCCGGCGCCAGCAAACCGGCGTCGATGAGCGGCCGCACGGATAGGCTGAAGCCGGTGGGATAGCAACCGGGGTTTGCCACCCGCCGCGCCTTTGCGATGGCGTCGCGGGCGCTGGCGGTGAGCTCTGGCAAGCCGTATATCCAGCCGGGAGCGACGCGGTGCGCCGTGCTCGCATCGATGTAGCGGGCATTCGGCGCCAGCGCCGCGGCCATGCGGGCGGCTGCGTCCGGGAGGCACAGGATGGCCACATCCGCCGCGGCATGCAGGCGGGCGCGGCACGCCGCGTCCTTGCGTTGCGCGGGCGGCACGGCGAGGAGTTCGATGTCGTCACGGGCGCCTAAGCGCTCGGCCAACTCAAGCCCTGTCGTGCCCGCTTGGCCATCGATGAAAACCTTGTGCATCTCACAACCTTGAAGATTCGGCGCATTCTAGCCGACTCGGTTGGCAGCCTCTTCGGGGCTTGTCCGGCGGCGCGTCCGCGCGCGACGGCTCGCTTTCAGGCGAACCGGGCCTGAAGCCAGCGCGCGATGTCCAGCGTCTCTTCATGGCAGACATGGTGCCCCATGTCGTACTGCCGCCACTCCACCTGATAGTTGAGCGCGGCCAAGGTGTCGCGGGAGGTGACGGCGCGGGCGATGGGAATCATCGGATCCAAGCGCCCATGCGCCATGAAGATGGGCACATCGACGCTCGCGAAGCTCACCCGCTCCGCCAAGCGCTCATGGTCATGCACATAAGTGGACAGCGCCATGATGCCCGCAAAGCGGTCGCCGCTGGCGAGGCCCAAGTGCAAAGCCACGACGCCGCCTTGGGAGAAGCCGGCCAAGACGATGCGGTGCGGGGGAATGCCACCAGCGCGCTGTTTTTCCACCAACTCGGCCACCTGCGCCGCGGACGCCTCGATGGCGTCCATCCCGGCCAACGGCGCGCGTGGGTCGATGTCGTACCAAGCGCGCATCTCGGCGCCACCATTGATGGTGACCGGCCGCATCGGCGCGTGCGGGAACACGAACTTGAGCGGCACGTCGAGGCCCAGTTCCGCCACGATCGGCTCGAAATCGTGCCCATCCGCGCCCAAGCCATGCAGCCAGATGACGGCGCCGGCCGGCGGCCCGGCTGGGTTCAATTCCACGCACTCAAGGCCCATGGGTGAAGCATAGCACCCGCTGTTTGTCGGCAGCCTGGCGCCGCCGCGGGCGGGGCCGCACCACTGGCACGGGGTATAGAATCGAGCGTGGCCGCGCCCCGCCCGCGCCCCTTCAGAGCAGGACACCCCATGCCGCAAAGAACGCGAACTAGAGCCTCGGAGTGTGCCGCGGGCGCGTGTTCGAGCCGAGCGGCGGCACCGCGGCGCGTCCACGTCACCAGATGCCAACGCATCCCGGCGCGGAACTCGCGCCACCGCGCCGCGGCGCACTGAGCCGCAGTGGGCCAAGACACATCGGCCGGCGCCACGATGCGCCAAGAGGAGGCCCCGACCATGGGCCGCCAAGGGCAAGCGGCGGTGGCGAGCCTGCGGCCGGCGCTGGCGTTCGCCCGCCCCTATCTCGGCCAAATGGCCATCGCCGCCGCCGCGCTCATCGTCACGGCGTCTGTGACCCTCTCCGTCGGCTGGGGCATCCGCCTGGTGATCGACGAGGGCTTTGCCACCGGCAGCCCGGAGCTGCTGCGGGCGAGCTTGGGCGTCTTCGCCGCGCTGGTTCTGGTGCTCGCCGCCGGCACCTTCGTGCGCTTCTACTTCGTTTCTTGGGTGGGCGAGCGGGTGAGCGCCGACATCCGCTTGGCGGTGTACGCCCGGTTGGTGCGGATGCACCCTGGCTTCTTTGAGGTGAACCTGCCCACGGAGATTCAATCGCGCATCACCACGGACACCACGCTCCTGCAAACCGTGATTGGGTCTTCCGCCTCCGTTGCGCTGCGCAACGCGCTCATGTTCATCGGCGGCCTCGTGCTGCTCTTCGTGACCAATCCCAAGCTCTCCACCATCGTTGTGATCAGCGCGCCGGTGGTCATCTCGCCCATCGTGCTGTTCGGCAGGCGGGTGCGGCGCCTGTCGCGCGCCAGCCAAGACACGTTGGCCGACGTCGGCAGCTACGCCGGCGAATCCCTGCGGCACATCAAGGTGGTGCAGGCGTTCAGCCACGAACGCCAAGACATCCATGCCTTCAGCGCCAAGGTGGACGCCGCCTTCGCCGTGGCGGCGCGGCGCATTCGTCAGCGCGCGTGGCTCGTCGTCGTCGTGATGACGCTCACGTTTGCGGCCATCGCCGGCATGTTGTGGTCTGGCGGCCAAGACGTGCTCGCCGGCCGCACCACCCCCGGCGAACTGGCCGCCTTCATCTTCTACGCCTTCATCGTCGCCGGCGCCGCCGGCGCCGTGAGCGAGGTGTGGGCAGACTTGCAGCGCGCCGCCGGCGCCACCGAGCGGCTCATGGAACTGCTCGCCGAGGCGCCGGGGCTGCCGGAACCGCCAAAGCCCAAGGCGCCGATCACGCCGGGCGCCATCGCGTTCAAGGGCGTCTCCTATCGCTATCCGACGCGGCCAGACACCGCGGCACTGGACGCCATCGACTTTGCCGTGCAGCCCGGCGAGATGGTGGCGCTGGTGGGGCCTTCCGGCGCCGGCAAGAGCACCGCGCTGGACCTGATGCAGCGCTTCCGCGACCCGACGGCGGGCGTGGTGGAAGTGGCCGGTGTGGATGCGCGGCAACTTTCGCTGCAGGCGCTGCGGGCAGACATCGCCTTCGTGCCGCAGCATCCGGCGCTGTTCTCTGGCAGCATCCGCGACAACGTGCGCTATGGCGATGTCGAGGCGAGCGAGCAGCGCGTGCATGCCGCGCTCAAAGCGGCCCACGCCCAAGATTTCGCCGACGCCTTGGCGCATGGCGTCGACACTCGCATCGGCGAGGACGGCGAAGGGCTCTCCGGCGGCCAGCGGCAACGCATCGCGATCGCCCGCGCCCTGCTCCCGGCGCCCCGCATCCTGCTCATGGACGAACCCACCAGCGCGTTGGATGCCCACAGCGAGGCGGCCATCCGCGACACCCTCGGCGAGCTCAAGGGCCGTTGCACCATCGTCATCGTCGCGCACCGGCTCTCCACCGCGGCGGCGGCGGACCGCATCATCGTGCTCGATGCCGGCCGCATCGTCGCCGTCGGCAGCCACGCAGCTTTGCTGCGGGATTGCGAGCTCTACCGCGGCTTCGCAACGGTGCAGCGCACCGATGGCGGGCCGGCAGCCGACGCCTATAATGACCGCGCAGCCATTGCTGGGAGCATGACTTGACCCATCTGACACGCGCCGCCGCCATCGCAGCCCTCGCCTTCGCCAGCCCGGGTTTCGGCCATCCGGCCGACGCTGACGCGCCATCTGCGCTCGTTGGCGCTTGGGTGATCACATCCGAAGGGCGGCGCGGCCCGAGCGAGAGCCTGCTCACCGTCGAACACACGGACGCCGGCTATCGCGGCACTTGGGTTGGCCCACGCGGGAACGAGCTCGAAGTGGACAACCTGCAGATAGACGGCGCCAACTTCTCATTCGGGATGACGCTGAACATCCGGGTGATGAACGTCAAGCTCACCTATCGCGGCACCTTGGCCGGAGACGCGGTGAGCGGCACCATCGACACGCCGCGCGGCCAGCAGCCGTTCACCGGCGCGCGGCGTCAAGCCGACAGCGAGGCCGCCGCCGACTGACCGGCGGTTGCCGCTGGCGGGTGCCGTCCTCGGCCATTAGGGAAGGCGACGGCGGTTTCGGCAGCGCCTTGGGCACTGAACCATCGCGAAAGAGACGCGATTCCGCCGCTTCGACGCCGTTTCCGGCCTCCGCGGATTTGTGCGCCGCCGGCCGTTTGAGCAACCGGATGGCGGCGGCGACGGGTCGGCGCGGCAAGGAGTATCGCCCGCCGACGGGCGCCGATGCGCTACGACAAGCACCTCGCCGCTAGCCTGCCGATCGGTTCGGGGATCGTCGAGGCGGGTTGTAAGAACATCGTCGGCCGACGCATGGAATGCACGGGCATGCCGCTGGAGCGTCGACGGCGCCAATCCCGTGCTCCGGCTGGTCGGCGGATGGCTCGACTACTGGGACCGCATCGTCAAAGCTCGCCCCATGACGACGCCGGGGGCAATCACCGACCTACGATCTGTCGCACACCCGAGCGGCGATGAACGGGCCGGCTACCGACTCGGCGGCTGTGCGACCGAGTTCGCGTTGTTATGGGTACTTCGCTATCTCTACGCACAATCGCAGTCGCGGAACAGCACGACATGGGTGTACGGAGCCTTCGAGAGCGAACACGCCTTGCTACAAGTGTTCGACAACATCGGTCAGGGCCTGCTCCCAGCCCTGCGGAGGACACTCGAAGTCGCCCGGCGAGCGGACTTCTGCATCGGCTATCTCAACGTCCGGGGCTGGCGCTCCATCGACGACCTCATCGAGCAATGGACGGGCGGTGATGGCGCCTGCGGCGACTGTCTCATCGAATGCCTCTCACTCTTCACCGTTCATCTGGCGGATAGTCCTGCATGGCCGCCTCGATGGCGGAAACCACGTTCCCCACACTTTGGTCAAGCTCAACCGTACTGGGGCCAGCGAACATGGCACCCGGTGCCATTTGGGCCATCCCCCTGCACAGCTCAAAGAGGTCCTCGTCTCTCTCGTACTTGACAGGGGGAGTCATGTGCGAGAGCTCAACGCGAAGTGCAGAGTAGGTTACAGATGAGCTCTTGTATCCCTTCTGTAGCGCTTCGATTGCCTCGACGATCTTGCGGTAAGGAGGGATTTCCACAGCGATTTGACGGATCGAATCGACCCATGCGGCGCTTTCATTGGAGAGACTGCAATTTTGGAACAGCTCGCGGAGCTTCTGAAGACCGACCTGTTTCATGGGCCGAAGTCGAACGAGCCGAGCAAGGTCGTCCACGGTGATGAGAGTTATGGTCCTGCCCGATCCGGACGCCATCGACTTTTCCCGGTCGGCCTTGATCTGCCCTCCCAAGGCTGACGTATCCCCGCCAGAGTCCGGAAACGCCGGGCCGACAACAACCGCATGCTCGCACTCGCGTCTGTCCCGATGTTGAGCGACCGTGGAGATGCTAACCCCCTTTGCAGCGACCGTTGTGCCGGATGTCCTTTTGCTCTTCGCTTCCAGGCTCACCTTGTAATGCCGAGGATGTCCGTTCTCATCTGCTGACAAGTGTGCGGCTGCCACTCCATCCGGCTCCCCTCTCTTGCCCAGAGGAGTTACGTCGAAACCGAGGCTGCGGAATGCGTCGCAGACCGCCCTCTCTAGACCGTCCGGGCTATTGCGTGCCTCCGACAGTGCAACGGCCAGGGACAGAGCACTCTGTCGGCCAGATTCGTTCGTGAGGTTTCTCAAGAGCTGGTCACGTGTCGAGAGAAAGCCCTCGATCTTCGCCGCCTCGACACCAATTGCATAGAGGTGGGCCTCAGTGAGCACCTCGGCCATTGCAAGCAACTCCAGCGGCTGTCCCATCCGTTTGTTGGTGAATTCGTCGTGGAAGGCGGCGACAAAGGCGTGGTATCCGTTCAGTTGCAGAGCGCCCGACTGCGTGTCGAACCTAGCTATCACATCCCGCGGCGACCCGTCGAAGTCGATGCTAACACTAGTGACGAATCGTTCGGCCTCGTCGGCTGCTCGTCTCTCGAGATCGACGAGGAATTCCTCTAGTTTTTCCTTCGAATCACACTCCGGGACGATCAAGTGGCGAGATTTACTCATGCCCGTTGCAACAGATCGCGATAGTTCAACGATTGGCTGGCGAGACAAACTGGCCGGACTGGCCGCAAGCACGCGGGCCAACCTTGCCCCTGGTGCTTCATTCTCGTCATGCTTCTCGATGGTGGGACGCACAGCGTTGAAGACGGCCCGCAGCACGTCCCGGGCTGTATCGAGCAACGGACCCTCGCCGATTGCCTCTCGATTCGAGCGGAGGCCTTCATCCAATCCGTCCATGTAGACTACGAGTCGGAAGCGCCCGAACGTGCCGTGCCTCAGTTCGTCTGGAGAGATTCCGAAGTGACCATCATCAACGTTGAGGAGCCGTCCGTATACGTAGACGAAGAATCCGTAACTCCGACCGATCTCGTCTGACTTTCCGGTTAGTAGATCCTTGTATGTCTCCGCATACCCCGTGATACGTCCGAGCCCGGGCACGTCGAGCCCAAAGTGATGTTCTCTAGATTCAGCGATGTTTACATCATTTGATACGGTAACGTGCTTCGGACTTGGTCTAGGAAGCTCGACCAGATCCCTACCGAGAACCCACTGCTTGAGCAAGCCCTTGCCTTCTTTACTCGACTCCAGTGCTTGACCGTTCAACCAGATGCCGAAGTCGGGCCGAAGGGGTAGTGCAGTGCGGAGAACCCATCCGAGGGTGCCTTGCTTGATCTCATGCACTTTGGGCTTGAGCGACGACATGATGCTGAGCGTCCAAGATTCTGGACTTCCCTTTCCGAACAGCACCACTTTCCCCGCCTTGAACGCTGCGGCCCCGATCCATGGCTCCACGGCCTTTTCTGTTTGTCGTTCGGTCAGCTCTCGGAGCGCGATCGTGATCGGCACCTTCGGCTCGATCCCGTGATCGACACGCCTGTCGATGATGCGGTAGTCCATGGAAGTCGAGTAGTAATTTCCGTCGCACTTGCTGATGTGAGTTAGACGATCGGCAAGCACATAGGTGGCTAGCTTTCCGATCCCGAATTTTCCGATCTGCTGCCGGCCTCGTGGAAGTGCCGACAGCTTGCGTTTGTTACTCGTACCGATGAGCCAGTGGCGTTTGAGACCCTCCCGATCCATCCCCTCGCCATCGTCGAGCACCGCGATTGTCGCGTCCTGATCGTGCAGATTCGATGAGAGGAGTACATGGACTCTCCGGGCACCAGCATCGAAAGAATTGGCAACGAGCTCCTCGACAGCCTTGTTTGGGCTCGTGTAGAGGCCCTCGGAGAACAACTCAATGATTCGATAGCTGATATGGACCGTGATGTCGTCTGTCGCATCGCCGATGGCCGAGAAGGTCGGTTGATTGGTCATAGAGATTCCTCACCGTACTCGGCGTCGTAGGACGGCATCCAAGAACCAAGATATCATTGTCGTCCTAAGAACTCCACGAACCTTGATGCGCCCGCGGATGCGCCAAACCGAAGTGACGTGGCAAGCGTCCAACGGGCGCCCGATTTGGCCGAAGTCGGTCGCCGAAACCATAATCGCAGTCAAACAGGTCGCCTTTTGCGCCACGATCCGGCCCAGCAAAGTCGTAATGTCCCTCTCTGCAACTTAAGGTGTCCGCTTTTCGCTGGAAGGAAGTGGATCGTGCGGCGGTGATGCTGGCAGCGGCTGAAGCAGCGCGAGGCATCGGACCGTCCAGGCCTGAGCGCACGGCAGGTGAAGCGTCTGGCGAGGCGGTCCCGGGAACACGGCGCGGCCTTGGCCGAAGCCGTGGCCGGAGTTTTTGTGCCTCCCAGGCGTCGTCCATGACGAACACGTCCGGCGCGTGGTCCCGCAGCAAAACGAACACCGCCTGCGCCCGCCGCAACATGGCGGTCATCCCGCGATCTTCTTGGCGATTCGGACCACGCATCGGACAACATGGCACCGATCACAGGTTGGTGGGATTGGTAGCCTTGCTCGCTCGAAACCCATCCTAAACCCTTCCATACAATGCGCCGACAGCCTCGCAAACAGGAACGCGATGCATTGGGGAAAGCTCGCGGCGCTGGCCGCGCTGGCGCTGCCAAACGTCTGTGCCGCCGAAGCCGCCAACGAATTCGGCGTGGCCGTGGTCATCGGCAACAAGGCATACCAAGACGAACGCGTGCCCGATGTGGACTATGCGCACAACGACGCAGACGCCTTCTACCAGTTCGTCGTGCGAACGCTGGGCTTCTCGCCGGATAACGTGGTGGACCTGCGGGACGCCACCAAGGCGCGAATGGAGAGCGCATTCGGTTCGCAGGGCAACGTGCGCGGGCAGCTGTGGCGCTGGGCGGAGGCGGACGGCAGTTCAGACATCGTGGTGTTCTACTCCGGCCACGGCGTGCCGGGGCTCAACGACGGGCGCGGCTATCTGCTGCCGGTGGACGCCAACCCAGACACGGCCGAGATCAACGGCTACCCGATAGACGTGCTGTACGAGAACCTCGGCAAGGTGCCGCACAAATCGGCGACGGTGTTTCTGGACGCCTGCTTTTCGGGAAGCAGCGGCGACGGCGGCCGGCTGATCGCCGGCGCGTCGCCGGTGTATGTGGAGGCGGACGTGTCCGGCGTCGCCGGCTTGACGGTGCTGACGGCGGCGAGCGGCAAGCAGCTAGCGAGTTGGGACACCGAGGCGCGGCACGGCTTGTTCACAGAGCATCTCTTGGAAGCGCTCTACGGCGCCGCGGACGCGGACAGCAATGGCCGGGTGAGCGCGGCGGAGACGAAGCTCTATTTGGACAGACACATGACGCGGGCGGCGCGGCGCAACTACGGACGCGAGCAGGACGCCAGCTTGCACGGCGACGAGAGCGCCGTGCTGAGCTTCTCGTCCACCGGCGGCTGGGGTTCGCGCCCGACGCCGGGGCTGCCGCCGGCGGCGTTCACGGTGGCCGTGGAGCCGGCGGACGCGCGGGTGCGGATTCTGAACATCCGCCCGCCGTACCGGGCAGGGATGGAACTGGCGGCGGGGTCATACCAAGTGGAGGCAAGTGCGCCGGGCTACGTGACAAAGGCGGACATGGTGGCGCATGGGACGGCACCGACGGTGCATCGGATGGCGCTGTCGCGGCCGGGGCAGCCGTTCACCATCGTGCCGGAGCCGACACAGGCGAGGGTCCGGCTGGTGGACCAACTAGAGACATACCAGCCGGGGATGCTGCTGCCACTAGGCTCATACCGGGTGGAGGCGAGCGCGGAAGGCTATGTGACGACGACGGCGACAGTGGCGCACGGTGCCGAGCCGACGACGCGGCGCATCGTGTTGCGCAAAGCTCGGTCGCAGGTGGGCGACCGGTTCCAGGATTGTCCGGAGTGTCCGCAGATGGTGGTGCTGCCGGCCGGGTCGTACCGGATGGGTTCGCAAAACAACCAACACGAGGTGGCCATCGGAGCGCCTTTCGCGTTGGGCAGGTACGAGGTGACGTTTGCGGAGTGGGATGCCTGTGCGAGGGACAGGGGCTGTCCACGGGGCGAGGGCATCGCGGAAGACTCCGGAGGCTGGGGACGCGGTCCGCGTCCAGTGATCAACGTGAGCTGGGACCACGCCAAACGCTACGTGCGGTGGCTGTCGCGTAAGACGGCGAAGCCTTATCGGCTGCCGAGCGAGTCGGAGTGGGAATACGCGGCGCGAGCGGGAACGGAGACGGCGTACAGCTGGGGAGACGAGATCGGCGTCAACCGGGCCAACTGCCGCAGATGCGGCAGCCAGTGGGATCGCAGCAAGACCGCGCCAGTGGGCAGCTTCGGTGCGAACACCTGGGGCCTGCACGACATGCACGGCAACGTATGGGAATGGGTGGAAGATTGCTGGAACCGCAGCTACGCGGGTTCGCCGGTGGACGGGGGCGCTTGGCTGACGGGCAAATGCGACAGGCGCGTTTTGCGCGGCGGTTCGTGGTACAGCTTTCGACGGAACCTCCGCGCCGCGGCCCGTGACTGGAACATCTACGTCGTCCGCGGCGTCGGCATCGGATTCCGTGTGGCTCGGACGCTCTCTCCCCCATAGGTTCGTTCTCGCAGCCCATATGTGACGCCTGCCGAAGGCCGGGCTACGGGTGCCGAGTATCCAACAGCAGCCTGCGTTCCAATTGATTCTTCTCGAACACGATCATCGACAGCACTGGGCAATCCAAGCCCTTCTTTCTTCCGAGGTTACGGGACAGCAGTGGATGGAAAAGCCATCCTCATATCCAAAGAGCTTGGTGCAGTCGCGAATGCCCCTCCTCCAGCGGTTGGATGGCCACTTTGGCACCGGCGGGGATGTCGTCCATTAGCTTGGCCGCCAAGGCGATTTCCGTGCAGCTAGGGGTTGAACCGCTGTTCGTGCGCGATTCGCCGATTGCCGCCACTTCGCCGGGCATGGCGCTAGTGTAGGCCGCCCAAGCGTCCATGAGCGCCCTGCGCCGCTCGAAGTGGTCGGTGCCGGCGTAGGCGGCTTCGACGGCGTCGGGCAACTGGTGCCCCAGCGCGGCCTCCACCACCTCCCGCGGCACTTCGGTCCTGTCCGCCGCCACTGCTTCCCCTTCCGCGTCTGCCGCATCTCCGGGTCCCGCTTTCCCCGAGAACGGCTTGACCCATCGCTTAGACTGCCGCGGCATGGATCCCCTTTCGCTGCTGGCCGTCTACGCGGCGGCCTTGGTCGCCCTGTCGCTGCTCGGCGGCTGGCTGCCTTCTCTGCTGCAAGTCACCCACACCCGCCTGCAGGCCTCGATGAGCCTCGTGGCCGGCCTCATCCTCGGCATCGCCCTCTACCATCTGCTGCCACACAGCGTGGCCTTGTTCGCCGAAGAAAACGCCTTCGAGACAGCGCTCTGGTGGGCGATGCTGGGCGTCATCTTCCTCGTGCTGTTGCTGCGCGTCTTCCAATTCCATCAGCACGACTTCAGCAACGAGGCGCAGGGGCACGGGGATGGCCGCGGCGCCGCGCCGCGCTGGCTCGGCATCGCGCTCGGCTTGGGGCTGCACACCGCGGTGGAAGGCATGGCGCTCGGCGCCAGCGTGCGCGCAGTGGGCGGCGCCTACGGCGGCACCGCCCTGCTCGGCGCCGGGGTGTTCCTCGCCATCGCGCTGCATAAACCGCTGGACGCGCTCTCCATCGCGGCGACGATGCGCAGCGCGCGCCTAGGCCGCCGGACGCGGATGGCCATCAACATCGGCTTCGCGGCGCTGTGCCCCGCCGCGGCCGCGCTGGCGTATTGGGGCGTGGGCTTGGTGACGCCGGGCAGCGAGTTCATCGTGGGCCGGGCGCTCGCCTTCTCGGCCGGAGCGTTCCTGTGCATTTCGTTGAGCGATCTGCTGCCCGAAATCCACTTCCACGGCCACGACCGCGGCAAGCTCAGCGTGTCCTTCTTGACCGGCGTCGCCCTCGCCTATTCGCTGCACCTCGTGGAGCCGTAGCGCAGCAGGAGCGTTCCCCGCAGCGCCTGGGGAATGTCGGCGGCGCGGATTGGCCGGCATCCATGCCCACTGGCGTCGTCCCAAGCCGTGGCAGCCAAGCGCACAGGCTGTTAGCGCAAAAGTCGGAATGTCCCCCTTCCTGAAACTTTCAGGTGCCCCTTCTCGCTGGGTGGGAGAGTGCCGGTTGGTTGCGGAGGGGGGCGTTGGTGACGGTGAAGGAAGGCCGCCGGGCGGCGATGATGCGAGCGGCGTTGGAGAAGCGACTGAAGCGGCGGGAGGCCGCGGAGCCTAGGCTTGAGCGCGAGGCAGGTGAAGCGTCTGAACCAGAACAGCGTCTGGCGAGGCGGGGATGACGTCCAAGCGCCGCGGCGCACCCTCGAACGGGGCGTTCGGAGAGGAAGCGCCGCGACCGGGAGCGCTGGGCGGACTTCGGGCCGATGCCCGCGGCGGAGAAGCTGTCTGAGGAGCACGGCTTGGCACCGTCGCGGGAGCCGCTGAGGAAGTGAATGGCAGAGGATGGACTGTGGCGTCCGAAGCGGCGGCGGAAGGCGCGGGTCCACCAGAGCCGGCCGCGCCGCGCGCGGGTCGGGGAGTTGGCGCAGGTGGACGGTTCGCTGCGCGACCGGTTCGAAGGGCGGAGGCCGCGACGCGCGCTGATCGTGTTCATCGGCAACGCGACGAGCCGGTGGTTCTTCCAGGCGGAGATGACGGAAGCGCATATGGAGACGCTGCGGGGGCACTTGGCGGCGCGCGGCCGGCGGCGCTGCGCTCGGTCTGCCACGGCGTGTTCCGAGTGAACCGGAAGTACGGCGAGGACGCGACGCCGCAGTTCATGCGGGCGCTCGGGACGCTGGACATCGAACCGATCCACGCGAGCGCGCCACAGGCGAGGGGGGGGGCATGGAATGGGCGAACCGGACGCTGCAGGGCCGACGGGTGAAGGAGATGCGGATGCGGGGGACCGACGGCATGGAGGCGGCGAATGCACATGCCTGCCGGAGTTCATGGCGGACTTCAACCGCCGCTTCGCGGCGCGGCGGTAACGGTGCGCAGGGGCTTCAAAGGCACGGCGTCGGTGCTGCTCAATAAACGCAGGCTGTTCAAGCCGCAAGCTCAATTCGAGGGCGACGCCGCGGGGGCCGCGCCCCCCAAGCCGTCGCTGAACTTCAGCAAGACGCCATGCTCGGGCGGCTCGCCCCAGCGTTCCCGGCGGTCCAGCTCCAGGCTCCAGTCCAGCCGCCCGCCCTTCATCCCGCCGCCCAGGCGCCAGCTCCTGCTCCCCGGGCCATCCTCCTCCAGACCCCCGTACAGCCTCAGCAAGCTCGGCCCGCGCGTCTCGAACCCATAGCCCAGCTCCATCCGCAGCCGGCCCGGACGCCAGCCGCCGCGGCCAGCCCGCTCCGCCTGGCCGCCCAGACCCGCGCCCAGCAGCCGCTCGCTCCGCCACATGTTCTCCACCCCGCTCGACGCCTCCCCCCAAACCGGCGACAGCGACAGCGACGCGCCAACCCCCTCCTCGCCCGGATCCAACGCCACCGACACGCTCGCCCCCCATTCCTCGAAAGCGCTCTCCGCGTGCCCAAGCAGGCGCCGGCCGCGCGCCTCGACCCCCAAGCCCCAGCCCGCATGGCGGTACGCCAAGCCGCCGCCCAGCTCCGCGCCCATCCCCGCGTCCGCGTCGCCGCCGTCCCAGCGCCCGCCGAACTCCAGGCTCAGCTCCAGGCTCTGACGCGCCGACGGCTGCCAGCCGCGGCTTCCCTCCACCATCACGCGCAGGCGGCGCGCGTCCGCGTCCACATCCGGCATCGCCGCCGCAGCGCCGACCGCCGCCGACCCTTCCATGCCCACCACGAAGGCGTCCGCTTTCAGCGCCAGCTCCAGCCCTCTCCACGGCACCAGCTTCCCGCGGCTGCCAAACGCCGCCATCCGCATCGCCGTGTCCGCCGACGCCTGCTCGAACCCGTCCGCCAAGGTCGCCTTCCCCCAGCCGATTCCCAGCAGCGCCCACAGGGACACGCAGTCGTTCACCGCCCAGTGGCCATAGGGCAGCACGCTGCTCAGGTCCACCTCCACCCGCGCCCGACTCAACCCGCCCGACGCTTGGTAGCCCAGCTCCCCGACGCTGTGCGACAGCGCCACCCCCAGCAGCGGGCCGCCCTCGAACAGCCGCGCGTCCGCGCCCAAGTAGCCCGTGTCCACCTCCCCGTCCAGCGTCAGCCCCGCGCCGGAACCGCTGCTGAACCGGCTCCTCGAACCGCGGCCCCACAATGTCCAGCGCCCGCCGTCCCCAGCGTCCTCGCCCTTCGCGCCAAGGCGCGACTCGAAGGCGACCTGGGACAGGAACTCGCCCAGCGGCGAACGCTCGGGGCCAGAAAGGCCGCCGGGGCCGTTCGGCAAGCCCGCGGCGGCGCCGTTCGGGGGGAAGCCCTGCCGCGCGCCGGGCGCGACGCCGCCACCGGCCCGCGGCAGCGCGTCCAACCCCCCAGCGAGCGTTGCCCAGCCCAACCCGGCCGCGCCGGAACCGCTCCGCGGCGGCGCGGCCGACCCCTCGGCCCGAGGCGCGCCGCCGGGCCGGAAGCGCTGCCCGATGGCGTCCACCGCCTCGGTCGCCACCGTCCTGCCGAACGCCGCCAAAGACCATTGCAGCGCCTCGCCGCGCAGCCGCGCCAAGTCGTCGTCGACGATCCGGCCCTCGGCCTCGGCGTCGCCCAGCTCCGCATCGCCGACGCTCACCAGCGTCACCGTGAACGCTTCCTCCCCCTCCGCCAAGCCGTCGTCCGCAGTCCGAACGGCGATCACCGCCGCGTCCTGCCCCGCCGCGATCGTCAACTCCCCGCGCCCGCCCGCAGGCGGCGCGTAGTCGGACGGCGCCACGGCCGTGCCGTCGGCCGTCCGCCAAACCACCAGCAGCGACCCGCCATCCGGCACCGGCCTGGACAGCGCAATCCCAAATTCGACGGGTTCGCCCTCCACCGCTTGGGCGTCCGCGATCGACGCCACGACCGGGCCAGTCACTTCGATCGTGAAGCTCAGCGCCGCCACGTCCCCATCCCCGTCCGTGGCCGTCAGGCTGTATTCGGTCGCCGCCTGCGCCCGCGTCGGCGTCCCCGACAGCTCCCGCGTCGCCGCGTCGAAGCTCAGCCCGGCGGGCAGCGCCGGCGCCAGCGCGTAGGTCAGCGCCCCGTCGCCGCCCGTCGCGGCCGGCAGCGTCAACGCCGGAATCGGCCAGTTCCGGATCCACGACTGGTCCGGCACCGCCGCGCCGCCGCCGAAGCTCGGCGCCAAGTCGTCGTCGTCAATGATCGTGCCGACGCCGCGCGCCGTCCCCAGGACGGCGTTCGCCGGGCGGCTCAGGACCGCCACCACGGCCTCGTCCGCCTCGTCCAGGACGTCGCCGGTCACCGACACGTCGAAGGTCCGGCTGGTGGTTCCCGCAGCGAAGGCCAGCGTCCCGCCGGCGACCGCCGCGTAGTCCGTCCCCGGCGTGGCCGTGCCAGTCCCGGCGTCGGCCCAGTCCACCGTCACTTGCTTCCCGCTCACCGCGCTCAGGGTGACCGTGAACGTCAGGTCCGTCGAGCCGCCGTCCCCTTCCGACACGCGCGGCGAATCGATCGACAGCGACGGCGCCGCGTCGTCGTCCGCAATCGTCCCCGTCCCCGTCGCCGTCGAGATCGTCGCGTTCGTCGGGCTGCTCAACGTCACCACGACGGCCTCGTCCGCCTCGTCCAAGACATCGCCCGTCACCGACGCCGTGAACGACTTGCTCGTCTCCCCCGCCGCGAAGGTCAGCGTCCCGCCGGCGAACGCCGCGTAGTCCGTCCCCGGCGTGGCCGTGCCAGTCCCGGCGTCGGCCCAGTCCACCGTCACCTGGCGGCCACGCGACGCGCTCAACGTCACCGTGAACGTCAGGTCCGTCGAGCCACTGTCGCCCTCCGCCACGCGCGGCGAGTCGATCGACAGCGTCGGCGCGACGCCACGGCCACCGCCATCGTCGTCGTCCCAGATCGTGCCGGTTCCCGTCGCCGTCCCGATGGCCGCGTTCCCAGCGTTGCTCAGGGCCACCACGACGGTCTCGTCCGCCTCCTCCAGGAAGTCGCCCGTCACCGACACCGTGAACGACTTGCTCGTCTCCCCCGCCGCGAAGGTCAGCGTGCCGCCGATGATCGCCACGTAGTCGGTCCCCGACGTGGCCGTGCCGGTACCGGCGTCGGCGTAAGCCACCGTCACCTGCTGGCCGCTTGCTGCGCTCAAAGTCACCGTGAACGTCAGGGGCGTCGAGCCGCCGTCTCCCTCCGCCACGCGCGGCGAGTCGACCGACAGCGACGGCGCGCCGTCGTCGTCCGTGATCGTCCCCGTGCCGGTGCCCGTCGCGATCGTCGCGTTCGTCGGGTTGCCCAAGGTCACCACGACGGTCTCGTCCGACTCGACCAGCGTGTCGCCCGTCACCGCCACGTTGAAGATCTGGCTGGTCGTCCCCGCCGCGAAGGTCAGCGCGCCGCTGGTGAGCACCGTGTAGTCCGTCCCGGACATGGCCGTGCCGGTCCCGGTAGCGACACAGTCCACCGTCACCTGCCGGCCGCTCGCCGCGCTCAACCTCACCGTGAACGTCAGGGTCGTCGTGCCGCTGTGTCCCTCCGCCACGCGCGGTGAGTTGATCGACAGCGACGGCGCGTCGTCGTCGTCCGCGATCGTTCCCGTGCCGGTGCCCGTCGCGATCGTCGCGTTCGTCGGGCTGCCCAAGGTCACCACGACGGTCTCGTCCGCCTCGTCCAGGACGTCGCCCGTCACCGACACGTTGAAGGGCCGGCTGGTGTCCCCCGCCGCGAAGGTCAGCGTGCCGCCGGTGATCGCCATGTAGTCGGTCCCGGACGTGGCCGTGCCGGTCCCGGCGTCGGCGTAAGCCACCGTCACCTGCCGGCCGCTCGGCGCGCTCAACGTCGCCGTGAACGTCAGGGTCGCCGTCGAACCGCTGGCCCCCTCGGTCACGCTCGGCGAGTTGATCGACAGTGTCGGCGCGTCGTCGTCGTCCGTGATCGTCCCCGTCCCGTCGCCCGCCGTATTTGATACGGTCGCGTTCGTCGGGGCGCTCAGGGACACCACCACCGTCTCGTTCGCTTCGTCCAGCGCGTCGCCGTTCACCGACACGTTGAAGGTCTGGCTGGTCGTCCCCGCCGCGAAGGTCAGCGTGCCGGTGGTAATCGCCGTGTAGTCCGTTCCGGACGTGGCCGTGCCGGCCCCGGCGTCGGCATAGTTCACCGTCACCTGCTGGGCGCTCGCCGGACTCAACGTCACCGTGAACGTCAGGTTGGTCGAACCGCTGTCGCCCTCCGCCATGCTCGGCGAATTGATTGACAGCGTCGGCGCGCCATCGTTGTCCGTCAGGCTGATCGTGGCTGAGTTCACCGTCAGGCTGCCTGAGACGCCGCTCACCGTCACCGTCTCGTCGGTCTCGTCCTCCGCATCGTCAGTCGGCGTCAGCGTGAACGTCCCGGTCTGGCTCGCCACCCCCGCCGCAATCGTGATGTCGAAGTCCGTCACCGTCGCGAAGTCCACCGCCGTCGCCGTGCCGCTGCCCGCCACGCTCACCGTCACCGTCGTCGCCGCGCCGAACCGGGTCGTGCCGTCCACCGTGGCCGTCACCGTGATCGTGGTCGCCCCGTCGCCTTCGGCCACGCTGCTCTCATCCACCGTCAACGTGATCGAGGGCGTCGCGTCGTCGTCGGTGATCGTCCCCGTCCCGCTCGCCGTTGAGATGGTTGCATTCGTCGCGTTGCTCAGGGACACCACCACGGTCTCGTTCGCTTCGTCCAGCGCGTCGCCCAGCACCGCCACGTCGAAGGTCTTGCTGGTGTCCCCCGCCGCGAAGGTCAGCGTGTCGCCGGTGATCGCCGTGTAGTCCGTCCCGGACGTGGCCGTGCCGGTCGTGGCGCCGGCGTAGTCCACCGTCACCTCCTGGCCGCTCGCCGCGCTCAACGTCACCGTGAACGTCAGGTTCGTCGAACCGCTGTCACCCTCCGTCACGCTCGGCGAGTTGATTGACAGCGACGGCGCGCCGTCGTCGTCCGTGATTGTCCCCGTGCCGGCGCCCGCCGTGCTTGACACGGTTGCGTTCGTCGGGGTGCTCAGGGCTGCCACCACCGTCTCGTTCGCCTCGTCCAGGACATCGCCCGTCACTGCCACGTCAAAGGTCTGGCTCGTCGTCCCCGCCGTGAAGGTCAGCGTCCCGCCGGTGATGGCCGCGTAGTCGGTCCCCGACGTGGCCGTGCCGCTCCCGGCGTCGGCGTAGGCCACCGTCACCTGCCGGCCGCTCGCCGCGCTCAACGTCACCGTGAACGTCAGGGTCGCCGTGCCGCTGTCGCCCTCCGTCACGCTCGGCGAGTTGACCGACAACGTCGGCGTCGCATCGTTGTCCGTGATCGTCCCCGTGCCGGTGGCCGTCGCGATCGTCGCGTTCGTCGCGCCGCTCAGGGTCACCGCGACGGTCTCGTTCGCCTCGTCCAGCGCGTCGCCCGTCACCGCCACGTCGAAGGTCTGGCTCGTCGTCCCCGCCGCGAAGGTCAGCGTCCCGCCGGTGATGGCCGTGTAGTCCGTCCCCGACGTGGCCGTGCCGGTCCCGGCGTCCGCGTAGGCCACCGTCACCTGCTGGCCGCTCGCCGCGCTCAGCGTCACCGTGAACGTCAGCGTCGTCGTGCCGCTGTCCCCCTCTGTCACGCTCGGCGAGTCGATCGACAGCGACGGTGCGCCGTCGTCGTCCGTCAGGCTGAGCGTCGCCGAGTTCACCGTCAGGCTGCCTGAGACGCCGCTCACCGTCACCGTCTCGTCCGCCTCGTCCAGCGCATCGTCCGTCGGCGTCAGCGTGAAGGTCCCGGCGCCGCTCGCCGCGCCCGCCGCAATCTCGATGTCGAAGTCCGTCACCGCCGCGAAGTCCACCGCCGTCGCCGCGCCGCCGCCCGCCACGCTCACCGTCACCGTCGTGGCCGCGGCGAACCGGGTCGCGCCGTCCACCGCGGCCGTCACCGTGATCGTCGTCGCCCCGTCGTCCTCACCCACGCTGCCGTCATCCACCGTCAACGTGATCGAGGGCGTCGCGTCGTTGTCCGTGATCGTCCCCGTGCCGGTGGCCGTCGAGATGGTTGCATTCGCCGCGTTGCTCAGGGTCACCAAGACGGTCTCGTTCGCCTCGTCCAGGACGTCGCCCGTCACCGCCACGTCGAAGGTCTGGCTGGTTGTCCCCGCCGCGAAGGTCAGCGTGCCGCCGGTGACCGCCGTGTAGTCCGTCCCCGACGTGGCCGTGCCGGTGCCGGCGTCGGCGTAGGCCACCGTCACTTCCTGGCCGCTCGCCGGACTCAACGTCACCGTGAACGTCAGGTTCGTCGTGCCGCTGTCGCCCTCCGTCACGCTCGGCGAGTCGATCGACAGCGACGGCGCGCCGTCGTCGTCCGTCAGGCTGAGCGTCGCCGAATTCACCGTCAGGCTGCCTGAGACGCCGCTCACCGTCACCGTCTCGTCCGCCTCGTCCAGCGTGTCGGCCGTCGGCGTCAGCGTGAAGGTTCCGGCGCCGCTCGCCGCCCCCGCCGCAATCGTGATGTCGAAGTTCGGCACCGCCGCGAAGTCCACCGCCGTCGCCGCGCCGCCGCCCGCCACGCTCACCGTCACCGTCGTGGCCGAGGCGAACCGCGTCGCGCCGTCCACCGCGGCCGTCACCGTGATCGTGGTCGCCCCGTCGCCTTCGGCCACGCTGCCGTCATCCACCGTCAAGGTGATCGCAGTCGGCGTCGCATCGTTGTCGGTGATCGTCCCCGTGCCGCTCGCCGTCGCGATCGTCGCGTTCCCGGCATTGCTCAACGTCACCACGACGGTCTCGTTCGACTCGTCCAGGACGTCGCCCGTCACCGCCACGTCGAAGGTCTGGCTCGTCGTCCCCGCCGTGAAGGTCAGCGTGCCGGCGGTGATCGCCGTGTAGTCGGTCCCCGAGGTGGCCGTGCCGGTCCCGGCGTCCGCGTAAGCCACCGTCACTTGCTGGCCGCTCGCCGCGCTCAACGTCACCGTGAACGTCAGGGTCGTTGTGCCGCTGTTCCCTTCCGTTACGCTTGGCGAGTTGATTGACAGCGTCGGCGCGCCGTCATCGTCCGTGATCGTCCCCGTCCCGGTCGCCGTCGAGATGGTCGCGTTCGTCGCGCCGCTCAGGGTCACCACGACGGTCTCGTTCGCCTCGTCCAGCGTGTCGCCGGTCACCGCCACGTCAAAGGTCTGGCTGGTCGTCCCCGCCGCGAAGGTCAGCGTCCCGCCGGTGATCGCCGTGTAGTCCGTCCCCGCTCCGGTCGCCGTGCCGGTCCCGGCGTCGGCGTAGGCCACCGTCACCTGCTGGCCGCTCGCCGCGCTCAACGTCGCCGTGAACGTCAGGGTCGTCGAACCGCTGTCCCCCTCGGTCACGCTCGGCGAGTTGACCGACAGCGACGGCGCATCGTCGTCGTCCGTGATCGTCCCTGTGCCGGTCGCCGTCGAGATGGTCGCATTCGCCGCGTTGCTCAGGGTCGCGATCACGGTCTCGTTCGCTTCGTCCAGCGTGTCGCCCGTCACCGCTACGTCGAAGGTCTGGCTGGTCGTCCCCGCCGTGAAGGTCAGGGTGCCGCCCGTGATGGCCGTGTAGTCCGTCCCCGACGTGGCCGTGCCGGTGCCGGCGTCGGCGTAATCCACCGTCACCTGCTGGCCGCTCGCCGCGCTCAACGTCACCGTGAACGTCAGGTTCGCCGTGCCGCTGTCGCCCTCCGTCACGCTCGGCGAGTCGATTGACAGCGACGGCGCGCCGTCGTCGTCCGTCAGGCTGATCGTGGCCGAATTCACCGTCAGGCTGCCTGAGACGCCGCTTACCGTGATCGTCTCGTCCGCCTCGTCCAGCGTGTCGGCCGTCGGCGTCAGCGTGAAGCTGCCGGTGTCGCTCGCCGCGCCCGCCGCAATCGTGATGTCGAAGTCCGTCACCGCCGCGAAGTCCACCGCCGACGCCGTCCCGCTGCCCGCCACGCTCACCGTCACCGTCGTGGCCGCGCCGAACCGGGTCGCGCCGTCCACCGCGGCCGTGACCGTGATCAGGGTCGCCCCGTCGCCTTCGGCCACGCTGCCGTCATCCACCGTCAAGGTGATCGAGGGCGTTGCGTCGTCGTCGGTGATCGTCCCCGTGCCGGCGCCCGCCGTGCTTGACACGGTCGCGTTCGTCGGGCTGCTCAGGGCTGCCACCACCGTCTCGTTCGCCTCGTCCAGCGCGTCGCCCGTCACCGACACGTCGAAGGTCTGGCTGGTCGTCCCCGCCGTGAAGGTCAGCGTCCCGGCGGTGATGGCCGTGTAGTCCGTCCCCGACGTGGCCGTGCCGGTGCCGGCGTCCGCGTAGTCCACCGTCACTTCCTGGCCGCTCGCCGGACTCAACGTCACCGTGAACGTCAGGGTCGCCGTGCCGCTGTCGCCCTCCGTCACGCTCGGCGAGTCGATTGACAGCGACGGCGCGCCGTCGTCGTCCGTCAGGCTGAGCGTCGCCGAATTCACCGTCAGGCTACCCGAGGTACCACTCACCGTCACTGTCTCGTCGGCCTCGTCCAGCGTGTCGGCCGTCGGCGTCAGCGTGAACGTCCCGGTGTCGCTCGCCGCCCCCGCCGCGATCGTGATGTCGAAGTCCGCCACCGCCGCGAAGTCCACCGCCCCCGTCGCGCCGCTGCCCGCCACGCTCACCGTCACCGTCGTGGCTGCGCCGAACCGGGTCGTGCCGTCCACCGTCGCCGTCACCGTGATCGTGGTCGCCCCGTCGCCTTCGGCCACGCTGCCGTCATCCACCGTCAAGGTGATCGCGGTCGGCGTCGCATCGTTGTCGGTGATCGTCCCCGTGCCGGTCGCTGTCGAGATCGTCGCGTTCGTCGCGCTGCTCAGGGTCGCCACGACGGTCTCATTCGCCTCATTGGTCGTGTCGCCCGTCACCGCCACGTCGAAGGTCTGGCTGGTCGTCCCTGCCGGGAAGGTCAGCGTGCCGCCGGCGATCGCCGTGTAGTCCGTCCCGGACGTGGCCGTGCCGGTCCCGGCGTCGGCGTAAGCCACCGTCACCTGCCGGCCGCTCGCCGCGCTCAACGTCACCGTGAACGTCAGGGTCGCCGTGCCGCTGTCACTTTCCGTTACGCTCGGCGAGTCGATCGACAGCGTCGGCGTCGCGTCGTCGTCGGTGATCGTCCCTGTGCCGGTCGCCGTCGAGATCGTCGCGTTTGCCGCGTTGCTCAGGGTCGCGATCACGGTCTCGTCCGCCTCGTCCAGCGTGTCGCCCGTCACCGCCACGTCGAAGGTCTGGCTGGTCGTCCCTGCCGCGAAGGTCAGCGTCCCGGCGGTGATGGCCGTGTAGTCCGTCCCCGGCGTGGCCGTGCCGGTCCCGGCGTCGGCGTAATCCACCGTCACTTCCTGGCCGCTCGCCGCGCTCAACGTCGCCGTGAACGTCAGGGTTGCCGTGCCGCTGTCGCCCTCCGTTACGCTCGGCGAGTCGATCGACAGCGTCGGCGTCGCGTCGTCGTCGGTGATCGTCCCTGTGCCGGTCGCCGTCGAGATCGTCGCGTTCGCCGCGTTGCTCAGGGTCGCGATCACAGTCTCGTTCGCTTCGTCCAGCGTGTCGCCCGTCACCGCCACGTCGAAGGTCTGGCTGGTCGTCCCTGCCGCGAAGGTCAGCGTCCCGCCGGTGATGGCCGTGTAGTCCGTCCCGGACGTGGCCGTGCCGGTCCCGGCGTCCGCGTAGGCCACCGTCACTTGCTGGCCGCTGGCCACGCTCAACGTCGCCGTGAACGTCAGGGTTGCCGTGCCGCTGTCACCCTCCGTCACGCTTGGTGAGTTGATCGACAGCGACGGCGCGCCGTCGTCGTCCGTCAGGCTGATCGTCGCCGAATTCACCGTCAGGCTGCCTGAGACGCCGCTGACTGTGATCGTCTCGTCCGCCTCGTCCAGCGTGTCGGCCGTCGGCGTCAGTGTGAAGCTGCCGGTGTCGCTCGCCGCGCCCGCCGCAATCGTGATGTCGAAGTCCGTCACCGCCGCGAAGTCCACCGCCTCCGCCGTGCCGCTGCCCGCCACGCTCACCGTCACCGTCGTGGCTGCGCCGAACCGGGTCGTGCCGTCCACCGTCGCCGTTACCGTGATCAGGGTCGCCCCGTCGCCCTCAGCCACGCTGCCGTCATCCACCGTCAAGGTGATCGAGGGCGTTGCATCGTCGTCGGTGATCGTCCCTGTGCCGGTCCCCGCCGTACTTGATACGGTCGCGTTCGTCGGGCTACTCAGGGTCGCGATCACGGTCTCGTTCGCTTCGTCCAGCGCGTCGCCGGTCACCGACACATCGAAGGTCTGGCTGGTCGTCCCCGCCGCGAAGGTCAGCGTCCCGGCGGTGATCGCCGTGTAGTCGGTCCCCGATGTGGCCGTGCCGGTCCCGGCGTCGGCGTAGGCCACCGTCACCTGCTGGCCGCTTGCCGCGCTCAGCGTCACCGTGAACGTCAGGGTCTTCGAGCCGCTGTCGCCCTCCGCCACGCTCGGTGAGTCGATTGACAGCGACGGCGCGCCGTCGTCGTCCGTCAGGCTGAGCGTCGCCGAATTCACTGTCAGGCTGCCTGAGATGCCGCTCACCGTCACCGTCTCGTCGGCCTCGTCCAGCGTGTCGGCCGTCGGCGTCAGCGTGAAGCTGCCGGTGTCGCTCGCCGCGCCCGCCGCAATCGTGATGTCGAAGTCCGACACTGCCGCGAAGTCCACCGCCGACGCCGTGCCGCTGCCCGCCACGCTCACCGTCACCGTCGTGGCCGCGCCGAACCGGGTCGTGCCGTCCACCGTGGCGGTCACCGTGATCAGGGTCGCCCCGTCGCCCTCAGCCACGCTGCTGTCATCCACCGTCAAGGTGATCGAGGGCGTCGCATCGTCGTCGGTGATCGTCCCCGTGCCGGTACCCGCCGTATTGGATACGGCCGCGTTCGTCGGGCTGCTCAGGGACACCAGAATCGTCTCGTTCGCCTCGTCCAGCGCATCGCCGGTCACCGACACGTCGAAGGTCTGGCTGGTCGTCCCCGCCGTGAAGGTCAGCGTGTCGCCGGTGATCGCCGTGTAGTCCGTCCCCGACGTGGCCGTGCCGGTCCCGGCGTCGGCGTAGGCCACCGTCACCGACTGGCCGCTCGCCGCGCTCAACGTCACCGTGAACGTCAGGGTCGCCGTCGAACCGCTGGCCCCCTCGGTCACGCTTGGCGAGTCAATCGACAGCGTCGGCGTTGCGTCGTTGTCCGTGATCGTCCCCGTGCCGGTCGCTGTCGAGATGGTCGCGTTCGCCGCATTGCTCAGGGTCGCGATCACGGTCTCGTCCGCTTCGTCCAGCGCGTCGCCGGTCACCGACACATCGAAGGTCTGGCTGGTCGTCCCCGCCGCGAAGGTCAGCGTCCCGGCGGTGATCGCCGTGTAGTCGGTCCCCGATGTGGCCGTGCCGGTCCCGGCGTCGGCGTAGGCCACCGTCACCTGCTGGCCGCTCGCCGGACTCAACGTCACCGTGAACGTCAGGTTCTTCGAGCCGCTGTCGCCCTCCGCCACGCTCGGTGAGTCGATTGACAGCGACGGCGCGCCGTCGTCGTCCGTCAGGCTGAGCGTCGCCGAATTCACTGTCAGGCTGCCTGAGATGCCGCTTACCGTGATCGTCTCGTCGGCCTCGTCCAGCGTGTCGGCCGTCGGCGTCAGCGTGAAGCTGCCGGTGTCGCTCGCCGCGCCCGCCGCAATCGTGATGTCGAAGTCCGACACTGCCGCGAAGTCCACCGCCGACGCTGTGCCGCTGCCCGCCACGCTTACCGTCACCGTCGTGGCCGCGCCGAACCGGGTCGCGCCGTCCACCGCGGCGGTCACCGTGATCAGGGTCGCCCCGTCGCCCTCAGCCACGCTGCTGTCATCCACCGTCAAGGTGATCGAGGGCGTCGCATCGTCGTCGGTGATCGTCCCCGTGCCGGTCCCCGCCGTATTGGATACGGCCGCGTTCGTCGGGCTGCTCAGGGACACCAGAATCGTCTCGTTCGCCTCGTCCAGCGCATCGCCGGTCACCGACACATCGAAGGTCTGGCTCGTCGTCCCCGCCGCGAAGGTTAGCGTCCCGCCGGTGATCGCCGTGTAGTCCGTCCCCGACGTGGCCGTGCCGGTCCCGGCGTCAGCGTAGGCCACCGTCACCGACTGGCCGCTCGCCGCGCTCAACGTCGCCGTGAACGTCAGGGTCGCCGTCGAACCGCTGGCCCCCTCGGTCACGCTCGGCGAGTCAATCGACAACGTCGGCGTTGCGTCGTCGTCGGTGATCGTCCCCGTGCCGGTCGCCGTCGAGATGGTTGCATTCGCTACGTTGCTCAGGGTCGCGATCACGGTCTCGTTCGCTTCGTCCAGCGTGTCGCCCGTCACCGCCACGTCGAAGGTCTGGCTCGTCGTCCCTGCCGCGAAGGTCAGCGTGCCGCCGGTGATGACCGTGTAGTCCGTCCCGGACGTGGCCGTGCCGGTCCCGGCGTCGGCGTAGGCCACCGTCACCTGCTGGCCGCTCGCCGCGCTCAACGTCACCGTGAACGTCAGGGTGGCCGTGCCGCTGTCACCCTCCGTCACGCTCGGCGAGTCGATCGACAGTGACGGCGCGCCGTCATCGTCCGTGATCGTCCCTGTGCCGGTCGCCGTCGAGATCGTCGCGTTCGCCGCGTTGCTCAGGGTCGCGATCACGGTCTCGTTCGCCTCGTCCAGCGCGTCGCCGGTCACCGCCACGTCGAAGGTCTGGCTGGTCGTCCCCGCCGTGAAGGTCAGCGTCCCAGCGGTGATGGTCGTGTAGTCCGTCCCGGACGTGGCTGTGCCGGTTCCGGCGTCCGCGTAGGCCACCGTCACCTGCTGGCCGCTCGCCGCGCTCAACGTCACCGTGAACGTCAGGTTCGTCGAACCGCTGTCGCCCTCGGTCACGCTCGGCGAGTCGATCGACAGCGTCGGCGTGGCGTCGTCGTCCGTGATCGTCCCCGTGCCGGTCCCCGTCGAGACGGTCGCGTTCGTCGGGCTGCTCAGCGACACCACGACGGTCTCGTTCGTCTCGTCCAGCGTGTCGCCGGTCACCGACACATCGAAGGTCTGGCTGGTCGTCCCCGCCGTGAAGGTCAGCGTGTCGCTGGTGATCGCCGTGTAGTCGGTCCCCGATGTGGCTGTGCCGGTCCCGGCGTCGGCGTAGGCCACCGTCACCTGCTGGCCGCTGGCCGCGCTCAACGTCACCGTGAACGTCAGGGTCGCCGTCGAACCGCTGGCCCCCTCGGTCACGCTTGGCGAGTCAATCGACAGCGTCGGCGTTGCGTCGTTGTCCGTGATCGTCCCTGTGCCGGTCGCTGTCGAGATGGTCGCGTTCGCCGCATTGCTCAGGGTCGCGATCACGGTCTCGCTCGCCTCGTCCAGCGTGTCGCCGGTCACCGCTACGTCAAAGGTCTGGCTGGTCGTCCCCGCCGTGAAGGTCAGCGTGCCGCCGGTGATGGCCGTGTAGTCTGTCCCGGACGTGGCTGTGCCGGTGCCGGCGTCGGCGTAGTCCACCGTTACTTGCTGGCCGCTTGCCGCGCTCAGCGTCACCGTGAACGTCAGGGTCGTCGTGCCGCTGTTGCCCTCCGTCACGCTTGGCGAGTTGATTGACAGCGACGGCGTGGCGTCGTCGTCGGTCAGGCTGAGCGTGGCTGAGTTCACTGTCAGGCTGCCTGAGGCGCCGCTCACCGTCACTGTCTCGTCGGCTTCGTCCTCCGTATCGTCCGTCGGCGTCAGTGTGAAGGTCCCGGTCTGGCTCGCCGTCCCTGCCCCGATCTCGATGTCGAAGTCCGTCACTGCCGCGAAGTCCACCGCCGTCGCCGTGCCGCTGCCTGCCACGCTTACCGTCACCGTCGTGGCGTCAACGAACCGGGTCGCGCCGTCCACTGTGGCGGTCACCGTGATCGTGGTCGGCCCGTCGCCCTCGCCCACACTGCTCTCATCCACCGTCAAGGTGAGCGCGGTCGGCGTCGCGTCGTTGTCCGTGATCGTGCCCGTGCCGCTCGCCGTCAAGATGGTCGCGTTCGTCGGGCTGCTCAGGGTCACCACGACGGTCTCGTTCGACTCGGCCAAGACGTCGCCGGTCACCGCCACGTTGAAGGTCTGGCTGGTGGTACCTGCCGCGAAGGTCAGCGTGGCGGCGGTGATCGCCGTGTAGTCGGCGGCGGACGTGGCCGTCCCCGTGCCCGCGTCCGCATACTGCACCGTGACCTGTTTCCCGCTCGCTGCGCTCAAGGTCACTGTGAACGTCAGGTTCTTCGAGCCGCTGTCGCCCTCCGTCACGCTCAGTGAGTTGATCGACAGCGTCGGGGCGTCGTCGTCGTCCGTGATCGTGCCCGTGCCGGTCGCTGTCAAGATCGTCGCGTTCGTCGGGGCGCTCAGGGTCACCACCACCGTCTCGTTCGCCTCGTCCAGCGTGTCGCCCGTCACCGCCACGTCGAAGGTCTGGCTGGTCGTCCCCGCCGCGAAGGTCAGCGTGCCGCCGGTGAGCGCCGTGTAGTCGGTCCCGGACGTGGCTGTCCCCGTGCCCGCGTCCGCATACTGCACCGTGACCTGTTTCCCGCTCGCCGCGCTCAACGTCGCCGTGAATGTCAGGTTCGTCGCGGCGCTATCGCCCTCCGTCACGCTCGGCGAGTTGATCGACAGCGTCGGCGCGTCGTCGTCGTCCGTGATCGTCCCCGTGCCGTTCGCCGTCGAAATCGTCGCGTTCGCCGCGCCGCTCAACGTCGCGATCACCGTCTCGTTCGCCTCGTCCAGCGTGTCGCTGGTCACCGCCACGTCGAAGGTCTGGCTCGTCGTCCCCGCTGTGAAGGTCAGCGTGCCGCCCGTGATCGCCGTGTAGTCCGTCCCGGACGTGGCTGTGCCGGTCCCGGCGTCGGCGTAGGCCACCGTCACCTGCTGGCCGCTCGCCGCGCTCAGCGTCACCGTGAACGTCAGGTTCGTCGTGCCGCTGTCGCCCTCCGTCACGCTCGGCGAGTTGACCGACAGCGACGGCGTCGCGTCGTTGTCCGTGATCGTCCCCGTCCCGTTCGCCGTCGCGATCGTCGCGTTCGTCGGGGTGCTCAACGTCACCACGACGGTCTCGTTCGACTCGTCCAGCGCGTCGCCCGTCACCGCCACGTCGAAAGTCTGGCTGGTCGTCCCCGCCGCGAAGGTCAGCGTGCCGGCGGTGATCGCCGTGTAGTCCGTCCCCGACGTGGCCGTGCCGGTCCCGGCGTCGGCGTAGGCCACCGTCACCTGCCGGCCGCTCGCCTCGTTCAGGCTCACCGTGAACGTCAGGGTTGCCGTGCCGCTGTCGCCCTCCGTCACGCTCGGCGAGTTGATCGACAGCGACGGCGTCGCGTCGTCGTCCGTGATCGTTCCCGTGCCGGTACCCGTAGCGATCGTCGCGTTCGTCGGGCTGCTCAGGGTCGCGACGACAGTCTCGTTCGCTTCGTCCAGCGCGTCGCCCGTCACCGCCACGTCGAAGGTCTGGCTGGTCGTCCCCGCCGGGAAGGTCAGCGTGCCGGCGGTGATCGCCGTGTAGTCGGTCCCCGACGTGGCCGTGCCGGTCCCGGCGTCGGCGTAGGCCACCGTCACCTGCTGGCCGCTCGCCGCGCTCAGCGTCACCGTGAACGTCAGGTTCGTCGTGCCGCTGTCGCCCTCCGTCACGCTCGGCGAGTTGACCGACAGCGACGGCGTCGCGTCGTTGTCCGTGATCGTCCCCGTCCCGCTCGCCGTCGCGATCGTCGCGTTCGTCGGGGTGCTCAACGTCACCACGACGGTCTCGTTCGACTCGTCCAGCGCGTCGCCCGTCACCGCCACGTCGAAAGTCTGGCTGGTCGTCCCCGCCGCGAAGGTCAGCGTGCCGGCGGTGATCGCCGTGTAGTCCGTCCCCGACGTGGCCGTGCCGGTCCCGGCGTCGGCGTAGGCCACCGTCACCTGCCGGCCGCTCGCCTCGTTCAGGCTCACCGTGAACGTCAGGGTTGCCGTGCCGCTGTCGCCCTCCGTCACGCTCGGCGAGTTGATCGACAGCGACGGCGTCGCGTCGTCGTCCGTGATCGTTCCCGTGCCGGTACCCGTAGCGATCGTCGCGTTCGTCGGGCTGCTCAGGGTCGCGACGACAGTCTCGTTCGCTTCGTCCAGCGCGTCGCCCGTCACCGCCACGTCGAAGGTCTGGCTGGTCGTCCCCGCCGGGAAGGTCAGCGTGCCGGCGGTGATCGCCGTGTAGTCGGTCCCCGACGTGGCCGTGCCGGTCCCGGCGTCGGCGTAGGCCACCGTCACCTGCTGGCCGCTCGCCGCGCTCAGCGTCACCGTGAACGTCAGGTTCGTCGTGCCGCTGTCGCCCTCCGTCACGCTCGGCGAGTTGACCGACAGCGACGGCGTCGCGTCGTTGTCCGTGATCGTCCCCGTCCCGCTCGCCGTCGCGATCGTCGCGTTCGTCGGGGTGCTCAACGTCACCACGACGGTCTCGTTCGACTCGTCCAGCGCGTCGCCCGTCACCGCCACGTTGAAGGTCTGGCTGGTCGTCCCCGCCGCGAAGGTCAGCGTGCCGGCGGTGATCGCCGTGTAGTCCGTCCCCGACGTGGCGGTGCCGGTCCCGGCGTCGGCGTAGGCCACCGTCACTTGCTGGCCGCTCGCCGCGCTCAAGGTCGCCGTGAACTCCAGGTTCGTCGTGCCGCTGTCGCCCTCGGTCACGCTCGGTGAGTCGATCGACAGTGTCGGCGCCGCATCGTTGTCCGTGATCGTCCCCGTGCCGCTCGCCGTCGCGATCGTCGCGTTCGTCGGGGCGCTCAGGGTCACCGCGACGGTCTCGTTCGCCTCGTCCAGCGTGTCGCCCGTCACCGATACGTCAAAGGTCTGGCTGGTCGCCCCCGTCGCGAAGGTCAGTGTGCCGCCGGTGATGGCCGTGTAGTCGGTCCCGGATGTGGCTGTGCCGGTCCCGGCGTCGGCGTAGGCCACCGTCACCGGCTGGCCGCTCGCCGCGCTCAAGGTCACCGTGAATGTCAGGTTCGTCGTGCCGCTGTCGCCCTCGGTCACGCTCGGTGAGTCGATCGACAGTGTCGGGGCGCTGTCGTCGTCGGTGATCGTCCCCGTGCCGGTACCCGTCGCGATCGTCGCGTTCGTCGGGCTGCTCAGGGTCACCACTACCGTCTCGTTCGACTCGGCCAGCGTGTCGCCGGTCACCGCCACGGTGAAGGTCTGGCTGGTCGTTCCCGTCGCGAAGGTCAGCGTGCCGCCCGCAATCCCCGTGTAGTCGGCCCCCGAATTGGCCGTCCCCGTGCCCGCGTCCGCGTACTGCACCGTGACCTGTTTCCCGCTTGCCGCGTTCAACGTTACCGTGAACGTCAGGTTCGTTGAGCCGCTGTCCCCCTCGGTCACGCTCGGCGAACTAATCGACAGCGTCGGCGTTGCGTCGTCGTCGGTGATGGTCCCCGTGCCGGTCGCCGTCGCGATCGCCGCGTTCGTCGGGCTGCTCAGGGTCACCACCACCGTCTCGTTCGACTCGGCCAGGACGTCGCCGGTCACCGCTACGTTGAAGGTCTGGCTGGTGTCCCCCGCCGCGAAGGTCAGCGTGCCGGCGGTGAGCGCCGTGTAGTCGGCGCCGGACGTGGCCGTGCCGGTCCCGGCGTCGGCGTAGGCCACCGTCACCTGCCGGTCGCTCGCCTCGTTCAGGCTCACCGTGAACGTCAGGTTCTTCGAGCCGCTGTCACCCTCCGCCACGCTCGGCGAGTTGATCGACAGCGACACGTCGTCGTCGATCAGCGTCAGCGCGGCGCCCGTCACGCTGCCCACACCCTGGGTGTTGGAGGCCGAACCCGTCACCGTTGTCCGCCGGTTGCCGGGATCGTCAATGGTGTTGTCCACGGCGGTAATCGACACGGTGTCCGTGGCGTTCGTCATGCTCCTCGCCGGGATCACGATCGTTGTATCGGCGCCCACGGTATAGAAACCGGAGACACCCGCCACCGTGATCGTCGTCGCCTGGCTCGACGGGTGGGAGAGAGCGGCGGTCACCGTCGTCGTGCCGCCGTTCTCGGAGATGGACGAGTCCGCCAACGCCAGCCGCACCGTCGGCGCGTCGTCGTCGTCGGTGATCGCTAGTGGCACCCCCGAAAACTGTCCGATGGCGTGGCTGTTCTGTGGATTCACGGCCTGCAGCACCAACCGTCGGTCCGGCTGGTCCATGGCGTTGTCCGTCGCTACGACCGTTACCGCGTCGGCGCTCGTCGTCCTCCCGGCCGCTATCGTCAGCATAGTGTCGGCGGGAAGCGTGTAGTCGCCCGCCGACGCGGTCGTCGACGGCCCGAACACTGACATCGAAACCGTCGTCGCGGCGCTCGACGGGCGGTTCAGCGTCGCCCTGATCGTCGTCCTTCCGTTGTTCTCCGAGATCGACGAGTCCGCGGCCGTAAGCGCCAACCGCGGAGTCGCGTCGTCGTCCTCCAGGATCAAGGTGGCCCCGTTCACGTCGAGGCCGTACAGGTGGTTCCCGGTGGCCACATTATTGCGAATCCGCACCCTGGCGCTCCACTCTCCCGATGCGAGCCTAGTGATTAGCGATAGTGTGTCAGCGCTGAGGGTGTACCGCGCCTGCGCCGTCACCTGTACCGAACGGTTTGGGGAGTCCGTGTCGTTGTCCACCGCCACGACGGTCGCTGTATCGCCGCTGTTTTGCGTCTGCCCCGCCGGAATGACGATGGTCGCGTCCGAGCCCGCCGTGTAGGCGCCCGAACCCGTGATCGTGATCGTGGTGGCCACGCTCGACGCCCGGTCCAGCGTCGCCGACACCGTCGTCGTGCCGCCGTTCTCGGGGATGGACGAGTCCGACAGCGACAGCGTCACCGTCGACGCGCCGTCGTTGTCGATGACCGGCATCGTGATACCCGCCGGGTTCGCCACCCTGCTGGCGCCGGACACCGTCGCCTCGACATTGACCCCCCTGATCAGCGAGTCCGTCGTGACGTGCCGCGTCGCGATCGTCACGACGCCCGTGCTGTTCCTCGACCCTGCCGGTATCGTCAACGTCCGCGCGCTCGACAGCGTGAAGTCCCTGGCCGCCGTGTTCACACTCGCCGAGGCCGACACCGTGAGCGTTACCGTCTCGCTTGAGGCATGGTTCAGCGTCGCCGTCACCGTCGCTGAGCCGCCCTCCGCGATGAGCCACGGATTCGTGAACAGGGTCACCGTGGGGGTCGCCTCGTTGTCGGTCAGCGTCAGCGCCGCGCCGGTCACGCCCATCACGCCCTGCGCGTTGGACGCCAAGCCCCTCACCGTCACCGCGCGGTTGCTCAGGTTGTCGATGGCGTCGTCCACGGCGGTAATCGACGCCGTGTCCGCCGCGTTTGTCCTGTCCCCCGCCGGAATGACGATGGTCGCGTCCGACCCCACGGTGTAGGCCCCCGCGACGGGGATCACCGTGATCGTCGTCGCCGCGCTCGACGGATGCGACAGCGTCGCCGTGACCGTCGTGAAGCCGCCGAGTTCCGGGATGGATCCGTTGGCCACCGCCAGCGTCACCCCTGGCGCGGCGTTCACGACGACGGTGAAGGCGAGCTCCGCGGCGTTGCCGCCCGCGTCCGTCGCGGTCAGCGTGTAGGCGCGGCGGGGCGCGACCCGTCGTGGCAAACCGGAGATGATCCCGCCATGGGCCGCGCCCGCGGCGGGGGCCGCGTAATTCAGCCCTGCGGGCAGGGCCGGCGTTGCGGCCAGCGCGTAGGTCAACGCGCCGACGCCGCCGGTGGCAGCGGGCAGGGAGAACGAAATGTTCGACCGGTGGATCTGGTAACGCAACGCGGGGCCCACCAACGAACCGAAGCTCGGTATCTTCGCCACGCCCGCGGTGTCGTCGTCTATGATCGTCCCCGTCCCGGTCCTCCTCGAGATCGTTGCGTTCGTCGAGTTGCTCAGCAACACCGCGACGGTCTCGTTCGACTCGTCCAGCGTGTCGCCCGTGACTGACACGTTGAAGGTCTGGGTGGTCGCCCCCACTGCGAAGGTCAGCGTGCCGCCGGTGATCGCCGTGTAGTCCGTCCCGGATGTGGCCGTGCCGGTACCCGCCGCCCAATCCACCGTCACCTGTCGCCCGCTCGCCGCGCTCAACCTCACCGTGAACGTCAGGTCCCTCGGGCCGACGTCGCCCTCCATCACGCTCGGCGAGTCGATCGACAGCGTCGGCGTTGCGTCGTCGTCGGTGATCGTTCCCGTGCCGGTACCCGCCGTACTCGATATGGCCGCGTTCGTCGGGTTGCTCAGCGATACCACGACGGTCTCGTTCGCCTCATCCCGCGTGTCGCCCGTCACCGACACGTTGAAGGTCTGGCTGGTCGTCCCCGCCGCGAAGGTCAGGGCGCCGCCGGTGATCGGCGCGTAGTCCGTCCCCGACGTGGCCGTGCCGCCGGCGTCCGCCGCCCAGTTCACCGTCACCTGCCGGCCGCTCGCCAGACTCAACGTCGCCGTGAACGTCAGGTTCTTCGAGCCGCTATCGCCTTCCGTCACGCTCGGCGAGTCGATGGAGAGTGTCGGCGGCGGATCGTCGTCGGTGATCGTCAGCGTCTGGTCGGCGGGCTGCATCACGCCGTTGTGCGATACCGTGCCGGACACGGTGACGCGCTTGTCCGGTTCGTCGAGGGCGTTGTTCACGGCGGTGACCGTCACCGTGCCGGTGCTCGTCGTCTCGCCCGCCGCGATCGTCAGCGTGTTCGCCGCGCTCAGGGTGAAGTCGGAAGCGTCCGCGCCCGTCCCCGCCGTCGCCGCCACCGTGATCGTAGTGGCCACGCTCACAGCCTCGTCCAGCGTCGCCGTCACCGTGGCCACCCCGCCGTTCTCCGAGACGGACGACGGCGACAGCGACAGCGACACGGCCGGCTTGTCGTCGTCGATCACCGTGACGGTGACCGCCGTCTGATTGGCGCTGCCTGGCACGTTCGCGCCTGGGTATTGGGCCACCACAACTTTGATGCGCCTGGTCTCGTTCTGACTGTTGCTGTCCGCGAGGGCGCGGACGCTCACCGTTTTCGGCGTGTTCCAGTTCACCTGATTGAACGTTATGTTGTATGGGGGGGTTAAGTCCTCGCCCACCACAAGCCCGGATTCGGGGGTGAAACCAACCCAAACTGTCCCGGGGGGCTGGGCGTTCAGCACCACGGTGAACGACTGGCTGGGGCCTTGCTCGGTCACAGTCAGGGCAGTGGGACTGTAGGTCACGCCCGCGGTGTCGTCGCCGGCGATCGTCCCCGTTCCAGTGGCCGTCGCGAGCGTCGCGTTCGTCGCGCCGCTCAGGGCCACCGCCACCGTCTCGTTCGACTCGGCGGTCGTGTCGCCCGTCACCGACACGTTGAAGGTCTGGCTGGTCGTCCCCACCGCGAAGGTCAGTGTGCCACCGGTGATGGCCGTGTAGTCCGTCCCCGACGTGGCCGTGCCGGTCCCGGCGTCGGCCCACGCCACCGTCACTTGCCGGCCGCTGGTCGCGCTCAGGGTCACCGTGAACGTCAGGTTCTTCGAACCACTGTTCCCCTCCATCACGCTCGGTGAGTTGATCGACAGCGTCGGCAGCGCGTCGTTGTCGGTGATCGTCCCCGTGCCGGTACCCGTCGCGATGGTCGCGTTCGTCGCGCCGCTGAGCGTCGCGATCACTGTCTCGTCCGACTCGTCCAGGACATCGCCCGTCACCGCTACGTTGAAGGTCTGGCTGGTCGTCCCCACCGCAAAGGTCAGCGCGCCGCCGGTGATCGCCGTGTAGTCCGTTCCGGACGTAGCCGTGCCGCCCGTCCCTTCTGCCCAGTTCACGGTCACCTGCAGGCCGCTCGCCACGCTCAAGCTCACCGTGAACGTCAGGTTCTTCGCGCCGCTGTCACCCTCCGTCACGCTCGGCGAGTCGATCGACAGCGTCGGCGGGTCGTCGTTGTCCGTGATCGTCCCCGTGCCGGTGCCGGCGCCGGTCGCGATCATCGCGTTCGTTGGGTTTCTCAGGATCACCACCACCGTCTCGTCCAACTCGTCGGTGGTGTCCCCCCTCACCGCCACGTTGAAGGTCCGGCTGGTCGTCCCCGCCGGGAAGGTCAGAACGCCGGCGGTGAGCGCCGTGTAGTCCGTCCCCGTGCCGGTTGCCGTGCCGGTCCCGGCGTCGGCGTAGGCCACCGTCACCTGCCGGCCGCTCGCCGCGTCCAACGTCACCGTGAACGTCAGGTTCTTCGAGCCGCTGTCCCCCTCCGTCACGCTTGGCGAGTCGATCGACAGCGTCGGCGCCCCATCGTTGTCGATGATCGTCACCGTGCCGGTCGCCGTCGCGAGCGTCGCGTTCCTGGCGTTGCTCAGGGTCACCACGATGGTCTCGTTCAACTCGTCCAGGACGTCGCCGGTCACCGTCACGTCGATGGTCTGGCTGGTCGTCCCCGCCGGGAAGGTCAGCGTACCGGCGGTGAGCGCCGTGTAGTCGGCCCCGGACGTGGCCGCGCCGGTGTCGGCGTCGGCGTAGTCCACCGTCACCGGCCGGCTGCTTGTCGCGCTCAAGGTCACCGTGAACGTCAGGTCCTTCGAACCGCTGTCGCCCTCGGTCACGCTCAGCGAGTTGATCGACAGCGACGGCGTGGCGTCGTTGTCCGTCAGGTTGATCGTGGCCGAATTCACCGTCAGGCTGCCTGAGACGCCACTTACCGTGATCGTCTCGTCGACCTCGTCCACCGCATCGTCCGTCAGCGTCAGCGTGAACGTTCCGGTCTGGCTCGCCGCCCCCGCCGGGATCTCAATGTCGAAGTCCGACACCGCCGCGAAGTCCACCGCCCCCACCGCGCCACTGCCCGCCACGCTCACGGTCACCGTCGTGGCCGCGCCGAACTGGGTGGCGCCGTCCACCGTGGCGGTCACCGTGATCGTGAGCGCACCGTCGCTCTCGGCCACATTGTTATCATCCACCGTCAACGTGATCGCGGTCGGCGTCGCGTCGTTGTCCGTGATCGTCCCCGTGCCGCGCCCCGCCGTACTTGATATGACCGCGTTCGTCGGGCGGCCAAGGAGCAGCACGACGGTCTCGTTCAATTCGGCGGTCGTGTCGCCTGTCACCGACACGTCGAAGGTCTTGCTGGTTTCCCCCGCCGCGAAGGTCAGCCGGCCGGGGCGGATCGCCGTGTAGTCCGTCCCCGACGTGGCCGTGCCGGTCGCGGCGTCGGCGTAGGCCACCGTCACCTGTTGGCTGCTCGCCGGACTCAGGGTCACCGTGAACGTCAGGTTCTTCGAGCCGCTGTCGCCCTCGGTCACGGTCGGCGAGTTGATCGACAGCGTCGGCGTGGTGTCGTTGTCCGTGATCATCCCCGTGCCGGTCGCGGTCGCGATCGTCGCGCCTGACGCGCCGCTCAGGGTCACCACGACGGTCTCATTCGACTCGTCGATCGTGTCGCCCGTCACCGCGACGTCGAAGGTCTGGCTGGTCGTCCCTGCCGCGAAGGTCAGCGTGCCGCCCGCGATCGCCGTGTAGTCGGTACCGGACGTGGCCGTGCCGGTCTCGGCGTCGGCGTAGGCCACGGTCACCTGTTGGCTGCTCGCCGGACTCAGGGTCACCGTGAACGTCAGGTTCTTCGAGCCGCTGTCGCCCTCCGTCACGCCTGGCGAGTTGATCGACAGCGCCGGCGCGCCGTCGTCGTCGATGATCGTCCCCGTGCCGGTACGCGTCGCGATCGTCGCGTTCGCCGCGCTGCTGATGAAGACCACGACGGTCTCGTTCGACTCGTCGTCCGTGTCGCCCGTCACCGATACGTCGAAGGTCTGGCTGGTCGTCTCCGCCGGGAAGGTCAAGGTGCCGCCGGTGATCGCCGTGTAGTCCGTCCCGGACGTGGCCGTGCCGCCGCCCGCCGCCCGCGCCCAGTCCACCGTCACCTGTTTGCCGCTTGCCGCGCTCAAGGTCACCGTGAACGTCAGGTTCTTCGAGCCGCTGTCGCCCTCCGTCACGCTCGGCGAGTCGATCGACAGCGCCGGCGCGGGATCGTCGTCGGCAATCGTCAGCGTCTTGGCGGCGGGCCGCGTCACGCCGTTGTGCGATACCGTGCCGGACACGGTGACACTCTTGTCCGGTTCGTCGAGGGCATTGTTCACGGCGGTGACCGTCACTGTGCCGGTACTCGTCGTCTCGCCCGCCGCGATCGTCAGCGTCGTCGCCGCGCTCAGGGTGAAGTCGGAAGAATCCGCGCCCGTCCCCGCCGCCGCCGACACCGTGATCGTGGTGGCTGCGGTCACAGCCCGGTTCAGCGTCGCCGTCACTGTGGTCGCCCCGCCGTTCTCCGAGACCGACGCCGGCGACAGTGACAGCGACACGACCGGCTTGTCGTTGTCTTCCACCGTCACCTTCACCCCATTCCTGGGGTTGCTGAACGGCGCGTCGAAGGCGCCGTAGCCGGACATCGAATATTTGATGTACCTGGTCTCGTCCTGCATATTGCTGTCCGCAAGGGCCGCGACGGTTAACTCCCTCGCTGTGATCCCCGTGTCCCAGTTCGACGAGTTAAGGCTCCCCCAGTGGTACGTAGCGGGCGCCACGGCGCCCACCACCGAGATCCCGGGGTCCGGGTGGAATGTGACATACACCAGCCCGGTGGGCTCGGAGTCCAGCACCATGGTGAACTTCTGGCTGGCGCCTTCCTCGGTCAGGGTCAGGGTGGCGGGGCTGAAGGTCACGCCCGCGGTGTCATCGTCCGTCAACGTGATCGTGGCCGAGTTCACCGTCAAGCTGCCCGACGCGCCGCTCACCGTGATCGTTTCGTTGGTCTCGTCCACCGCATCGTCCGTCGGCGTCAGCGTGAAGGTCCCGGTGTCGCTCGCCGCCCCCGCCGCGATCGTAATGTCGAAGTCCGACACCGCCGCGAAGTCCACCGCGCCCGTCGCGCCGCTGCCCGCTACGCTCACCGTCACCGTCGTGGCCGCGCCGAACCGGGTCGCGCCATCCACCGTGGCGGTCACCGTGATCGTGGTGGCCCCGTCGCCCTCGGCCACGCTGCTGTCATCCACCGTCAAGGTGATCGAGGGCGAATCGTCATCGGTGATCGTCCCCGTGCCGGTCGCCGTCGCGATGGTCGCGTTCGCCGCGTCGCTCAGGGTCACCACCACCGTCTCATTCGCCTCGATGTCCGTGTCGCCCGTCACCGACACGTCGAAGGTCTGGCTGGTCGTCCCCGCCGTGAAAGTCAGCGTCCCGCCGGTGATCGCCGTGTAGTCGGTCCCGGACGTGGCCGTGCCACCCGTCCCCTCCGCCCAGTCCACCGTCACCTGCCGGCTGCTCGCCATGCTCAACGTCACCGTGAACGTCAGGTTCGTCGAGCCGCTGTCCCCCTCCGTCACGCTCGGCGAGTCGATGGAAATCGACGGCGGCGTGTCATCGTCCGTGATCGTCCCCGTGCCGGTGGCCGTCGCGATCGTCGCGTTCGCCGCGTCGCTCAGGGTCACTGCGACGGTCTCGTTCGTCTCCTGGTCGGTGTCGCCCGTTACCGACACGTTGAAGGTTTGGCTGGTCGTCCCCGCCGGAAAGGTCAGCGTCCCACCGGTGATGGCCGTGTAGTCCGTCCCCGACGTGGCTGTGCCGGTCGTGGCGTCGGCGTAATCTACCGTCACCTGTTGGCCGCTTGCCGCGCTCAACGTCACCGTGAACGTCAGGTTCTTCGAGCCGCTGTCACCCTCGGTCACGCTCGGCGAGTTGATTGATAGCGTCGGCGCGGAATCGTCGTCGGTGATCGTCAGCGTCTGATTGGAGGGCTGCGCCACTCCCGCGCTGTTCGATGCCGAGCCGGACACGGTGACACTCTTGTCCGGTTCGTCGAGGGCGTTGTTCACGGCGGTGACCGTCACCGTGCCGGTGCTCGTCGTCTCGCCCGCCGCGATCGTCAGGGTGTTCGCCGAGCTCAGGGTGAAGTCGGAAGCGTCCGCGCCCGTCCCCGCCGCCGCCGACACCGTGATCGTGGTGGCCGCGGTCGAAACCTTGTCCAACGTCGCCGTCACCGTGGCCGCCCCGCCGTTCTCCGAGACCGACGCCGGCGACAGCGACAGCGACGCGGCCGGCTTATCGTTGTCGATGACCGTGACGGTGACCGCCGTCTGGTTGGCGCTGGCCGCCACGTTCGCGCCTGGGTATTGGGCCACCACAACTTTGATGGCTTTGGTCTCGTCCCGGATGTCGCTGTCAGCGAGGGCGCGGACGCTCACCGTTTTCGGCGTGTTCCAGCTCGCCCGCCCGAACGATATGTTGTATGGGGGGGTAGTGTCACCGCCCACCAGAATCCCGGATTCGGGGGTGAAGCCGATCCAAACTGTCCCGGGGGGCTGGGAGTTCAACACCACGGTGAACGACTTGCCGGGGCCTTCCTCGGTCACGGTCAGGGCAGTGGGGTTATAGGTCACGCCGGGGGTGTCGTCGTCCGTCAACGTGATCGTGGCCGAATTCACCGTCAGGCTGCCTGACGCGCCGCTCACCGTGATCGTTTCGTTGGTCTCGTCCACCGCGTCGTTGGTCGGCGTCAGCGTGAAGGTCCCCGTGTCGCTCGTCGCCCCCGCCGCAATCGTGATGTCGAAGTCCGTCACCGCCGCGAAGTCCACCGCCGACGCCGTGCCGCTGCCCGCCACGCTCACCGTCACCGTCGTGGCCGCGCCGAACCGGGTCGCGCCGTCCACCGTGGCGGTCACCGTGATCGTGGTGGCCCCGTCGCCCTCAGCCACGCTGCTGTCATCCACCGTCAAGGTGATCGAGGGCGTCGCGTCGTCGTCCGTGATCGTCCCCGTGCCGGTGGCTGTCGCGATCGTCGCGTTCACCGCGTTGCTCAGGGTCGCCACCACCGTCTCGTTCGACTCGTCCAGGACGTCGCCGGTCACCGACACGTTGAAGGTCTGGCTCGTCGTCCCCGCCGCGAAGGTCAGCGTGCCGCCGGTGATCGCCGTGTAATCCGTCCCCGAGGTCGCCGTCCCGGTTCCCGCGTCGGCGTAGCCCACCGTCACTTGCTGGCTGCTCGCCGCGCTCAACGTCACCGTATAGGTCAGGTTAGTCGAACCGCTGTTCCCCTCCGTCACGCTCGGCGAGTCGATCGACAGCGTCGGGGTCTGCGCGGCGACATTGGGCGCGGCGGCGGCGAAGACGAGGAGAAGCAAAGAGACAAGGCTGGGGCGCCGGCAGGCGATCCACCGCTTCATGCCAACGCTATCGTGTTGCTGTCGCCCTCCGTCACGCTTGGCGAGTTGATGGAGATCGACAGATTCAGTATGCACACTACGGCACCGGGGGGGGGGGGGGGGGGGGGGATACACCGCTGTCTGACCTCATAGCTGAAGCCAAGGGTAGAGAACGAAACTGCTCAATTACTCGACAGACGAGCAACGACGAGCAGGCGTTTCGCTGAAACTCGACCTGCGGCATCTGCCCCCTTCTGCCCCCACATCATGTTGCCAAAACGTTGTCTTTTGTCGGGTTTTATAGCAAAACTGTAATGCTGTGGGCAGAGTGTGCAGTTTGATTTGCGGACGGGGCGCTGCTGACGGTGGGGGAAGCGGGCTAGCGAGCCGGAGCCGTGCAGGCGGCGGAGCCGCTCGCCGCGGGCATGGGGTCGCATCGGGCCGAGGATGGCGCTTCATAGGCTGCGCTTGCCGACAAAAGGGAACCTCTCTGCTTTGCGTTGACACGCGTAGGCAGCGACAAGCCTGCCCCCTGCGCTTCAGGTTACACTCGCGGTTGGGAGAGTGAGCTTTGGGGGAAGCGCATGGGACCGCTGCGAGGATTTCGCGTTATCGAGCTGGCCGGCATCGGCCCCGGCCCATTCTGCGGCATGATGCTCTCAGACATGGGCGCGGAGGTGATCCGGGTGGACCGCCTTGGCGCCGGCGGCCAAGGCAAGCGCCCGCGCGACGTGATGGCGCGCAATCGCCGCTCCATCGGCGTGGATCTCAAGTCGCCGGAGGGCGTCGAGGTGGTGCTGCGGCTCTGTGAATCCGCAGACGCGCTGTTTGAGGGGTTCCGCCCCGGCGTCACGGAACGCTTAGGGGTGGGGCCGGAGCCGTGCATGGCGCGCAATCCGCGCCTCGTCTATGGCCGTATGACGGGTTGGGGCCAAGTTGGCCCGCTGGCCCGCGCCGCCGGCCACGACATCAACTACATCGGCCTCGCCGGCGCCCTGCACGCCATCGGCGAGAAGGGGCAGAAGCCCGTGCCGCCGCTCAACTTGGTTGGAGACTTCGGCGGCGGTGGCATGTTGCTCGCGTTCGGCTTGGTGTGCGCCATGTTGGAGGCCAGCCGCTCCGGGCAAGGCCAAGTGGTGGACGCCGCGATGGTGGACGGCGCCGCCGCGTTGATGGCGACGTTCTTCTCCATGGGCGGCTTCTTCAGCGACAAGCGCGGCAGCAACCTGCTCGACGGCGGCGCACACTTCTACAACACCTACGAGACGAAAGACGGCGAACACATCTGCGTCGGCGCGATCGAGCCGCAGTTCTACAAGCTCTTGGTGGAAAAGTCTGGCGTGGACGCCGCAGCGTTCAGCGCACAGATGGATGCCAGCAAGTGGGATGGCTACAAGGCGGAACTCACCGCGGTGTTCAAGACGCGAACGCGCGACGAATGGTGCGAGATCATGGAAGGCACGGACATCTGCTTTGCGCCGGTGCTGTCCATCTTCGAGGCGCCGGAGCATCCGCACAACAAGGATCGCCAAACATTCGTGGAAGTGGACGGTTTGATGCAGCCAGCGCCGGCGCCACGCTTCAGCCGCACAGAGCCGGAAATCGCCCACAGCGCGCGCCGCCCTGGGGAAGATTCCGCCACGGTGCTTGAAGAAGCCGGCTTGACTGCGGCGGAGATCGCGGCGTTGCAGGATGCGGGGGTGGTGGCGGCGTAACGAGGCGCTCGCCATGCGCCGCTTGGCCGAGTGTGGGGACACTCGCCAAGGTTCGGAAAGCTCGGGAGGAAGCTGACAACGGGAGGATTCGATGAGCGTGGAGCTGCTCGACACGCCGCGCTTTCATGGGTTCCGGGTACGCAGACAAATCGACAAGAAGACGTACCAGGAATACTTTTCGCTGAAACAGGGCGGCCATCGGCTGCGTGGCCCGGCCCGGGCGGCGGTGCGTCAGCGCGCCGAGGCGCGGGACGCGGAGCTCGCCTCAACGCAACGCTTGGCCCGCGAACGCGCCGCCAAGAACGTGCGCTTGGATGAACGCGGGCGGGTGCGCGGCATCCTGTTCCGCCGCAAGGTGGAGAAGAGCGGCGCCGTCACGCCAACATTCCAAGTGGGCATCATGTCCGTGATGGATGGCCGGCTGGTGAACACCACCGTCTCCATCAAACAGCACGGCTTCGACGAGGCCTGGCGGCGCGCGGTGGCGTTCTATGCCCGCCACCGCGGGCTTTCTCCTGGCTCGGCCGCCTATCGACGCCTGCTTAGTGCCAAGCCCCACGAGGCCGATGCGCCGCGTCTGTACGGGCCCGCTCTGGCGGCGCGGGGGCCGCGGCGCGCCTCATGAGCAGTTGCGCCCCATGAGCGCCTACGCGGACGCCCATCGCCGCGCGCTTGAAGACCCGCAGGGTTTCTGGGGCGACCGGGCACGGGAGATCGATTGGTTTCGGTTTCCCGACACCATCTTGGACCAAGCCGAAAACGGCGCTTGGCGCTGGTTCCAAGGCGGCAAGCTGAACACCGCTTGGCTCGCGCTGGACCGGCATGTGGAAGCGGGGCGCGGTGACGCGACGGCGCTCATCTACGATTCGCCCGCCACCGGCGCCGTCCAACGCTTCACCTATTCGGAGTTGAAGGACCTGACGGCGCGTTTGGCCGGCGGCCTCGCCGCCCTCGGCGTCGCAAAGGGCGACCGCGTGCTCATCTACATGCCGATGGTGCCGGAGGCGGTGGCGGCGATGCTGGCGTGTGCCCGCCTGGGCGCCGTGCATTCGGTAGTGTTCGGCGGTTTCGCAGCGCCTGAACTCGCCGCCCGCATCGATGACGCGCGGCCCAAGGTGATTCTCTCGGCCTCCTGCGGCATCGAGTTCGACCGCGTCATTCCCTACAAGCCGCTGCTCGACGCCGCGGTGCAACACGCGGACCACAAGCCGACCCACTGCGTCATCCTGCAGCGCGAGCAGGCCACGGCGACGCTCCACGCGCCACGGGACTTGGACTGGCGGGATTGGCAGGCGGCAAGCGCTCCCCACGACCCGGTGGCCGTGGATGCGACAGACCCGCTCTACATCCTTTACACGTCTGGCACCACCGGCAAGCCCAAGGGCGTGCTGCGCGACAACGGCGGCCACGCGGTGGCGTTGCACTACAGCATGGAGGCCATCTACGGCATGCGCGCCGGCGAGGTGTTCTGGGCCGCCTCCGACATCGGCTGGGTGGTTGGCCACTCCTACATCGTTTACGCCCCGCTCTTTGCCGGCTGCGCGAGCGTGCTGTACGAAGGCAAGCCCGTGCGCACCCCAGACGCCGGAGCGTTTTGGCGCGTCATCGCCGAGCATGGCGTGAAGTCCTTCTTCGTGGCGCCCACGGCGTTCCGCGCCATCAAGAAGGAAGATCCAAGCGCTGCGTTGAAGGCGCACTACGACTTGAGCTGCCTCAAGTACCTCTTTGTCGCCGGCGAACGGCTTGACCCACCCACCTACCACTGGCTCAAAGACACGCTGCCCGGCGTGCCCGTGATCGACCATTGGTGGCAAACGGAGACGGGCTGGGCCATCTGCGCCAACATGGCCGGCGTGGAACTGCGGGAGACCCGCGCCGGCAGCCCCGGCTTTCCCATGCCCGGCTACGACCTGCGCATCTTGGACGATGCCGGCGCTGAGCTCGGCCCCGGCGCAGAGGGCCAGGTGGTCGTGCGGGAACCGTTGCCCCCCGGCTGTTTCCCGACGCTGTGGCAAGACCACGGGCGCTTCGTCGATGCCTACTTCAGCCGCTATCCCGGCTACTACCTCACCGGCGATGGCGGCTATCAAGACGCCGACGGCTACGTCTACATCATGGGGCGCGTGGACGATGTGATGAACGTGGCCGGACATCGCCTCTCCACAGGGCAGATGGAGGAAGTGGTGGCAAACCACCCGGCAGTGGCGGAGTGCGCGGTGGTGGGCATCGCGGATGCGGAGAAGGGCCAAGTGCCGCTTGGCCTCGTCGTGTTGAAGGATGGCGTGAACCAAGATGCGGCGGCGCTGCAGCGGGAGCTTGTCGCGGCGGTGCGCGAGGGCGTCGGCGCGTTCGCCAACTTCAAGCGCGCGCTGGTGGTGCCGCGGCTGCCAAAGACGCGCTCCGGCAAGATTCTGCGCCAAACGCTGCGCAAGTTGATCGACGGCGAGCCGGTTGCTCCGCCGTCCACCATTGAGGACGCCGCGGTGCTGCCAGAGATCGCGGCAGTGCTCGGCGCGTCGGCCGAGGCCGCGCCGTGAAAACGCACAGGCGGCGCCCAGTGCTGCTCGGTTGCGCCGCAAGCGCACAGTGCAACGGCGGAGGCGGCGGCGGACGGTGAGCGTGAGCGCACCAGACTCGGAGTCCGATCCCTATACCGTGCGCCGCGGCGAGGCGCACCCGCCGCCGCAAACGTTCCGCGCGCGGCTGCGCTACTTGGGGCCGAGCCTCATCGTCACCGGCGCGGTCATCGGCTCTGGCGAACTCGTGCTCACAACAAGCCTCGGCGCCGCGGCGGGTTGGGGGCTATTGTGGTGGCTGCTGCTCTCGTGCTGGTGCAAGTCTCTCGTGCAAGCGGAGCTTGCCCGCTACACCATCGTCACCGGCGACACCTACCTGCGCGCCGTCAACCGCCTGCCGGGGCGCATCTGGCATGTGTCGTGGCCCATTTGGCTGGGCCTCCTCGCATATCTGCCCGGCACCATGGGCTTGGGCGGCATCATCGGCGGCGCCGGGCAATCGCTCTCGTTCCTCGCCGCGCTGGGCGACATCGAAATCGACGGCGTGGTGTGCACGGGCATCATCGCCGCGGCCACCACGCTGATCCTCGGCAGCGGCTCGTACCGCTGGTTGGAACGGGTAATGCTGCCCTTGGTGCTCGCGTTCACCGCCGCCACGCTCATCTGCTCCATTGCCATGCAGTTCACGGAGTTCCGCGCCACCGGGGCAGACATCCTTGGCGGCATGAAGCCAGACTTCGCCGTGTTCATCGCCTTCGCGGCGCTGGCCCTCGCCGCCTATGGCTACACCGGCACCACCTCCGGCGACATCACGGCCTACACCTATTGGAGCATCGAAAAGGGCTACCCCAGCTTCATCCGCTCAAACCGCGCGGACCCGAACTGGGAGCAGCGCACGCGCGGCTGGATGAAGGTGGTGCATACCGACGTCTGGCTCGCCATCATCATCGTCACCTGCGCGACCGTGCCGTACTACGTGCTCGGCGCCGGGGTGCTGAACAAGATGGGCGTGGTGCCCCAAGGCAACGAAGAGACGATCAGCGCGCTTTCCAACATCTTCACCCAAACCTTGGGCGCTTGGGCCGTCTGGCTTTTCAGCTTCGGCGCCTTCCTCATCCTGTTCTCGACGGTGCTCGCCGGCGTCGGCGCCGCGGGCCGCGTGATACCGGACTACTTCATCGAGATGCGGGTGATGCAGCGTTCCAATTTGGCGCTGCGACGGAAGATCATCCGCTGGTATCTCACCATCCTGCCCATCGTCGCCTTCCTCATCTACCTGTTCATCCCGAACTTCGTGGTGCTCATCATGATCGGGGGCCTCACATCGGCCATCTTCCTGCCCATCCAGAGCGGCGCCACGCTGTATCTGCATGCCAAGCACTTGGATCCGCGCATTCGCCCGCGGGCGCTCACCCGCTATGCCCTGTGGGCGGTGTTCCTGTTCGAGTTGGCGATGGCTGGGTTCGTCTTGCGCTACGTGGTGCTGGCGAACCTGTTCGCCTGACGCCGCTTGGCCGTGGCCAGCACCCCAACAGCACTGGTTCGACGGGCGCTTTCCCACAGCCGCTGGTTCGCGGGCGAAGTGGTGCGCCAGTTCGCGCGGCATGACTGTCTGAACGGCGCCGCGTCGCTCACCTTCACCACACTCCTTGCGCTGGTGCCGTTGATGACCGTCACCTACGTGGTGTTGTCGGCGTTTCCGGAGCTCGCCGCCGTGGGCGCCGCCATGGAAGGCTTCCTGTTCGAGCACTTCGTGCCGCAAGCGAGCGCTGCGCTGGTGGAGCGATTCGCCGAGTTCTCCGCCCGCGCCACGGAGCTGAGCGTGTTGAGCTTCGCCATCTTGGCGCTTGCAGCGTTTCTCGCGCTGGTGCGCATCGAGGGCGTGTTGAACGCCATTTGGGGGGCGCCGGCGCCGCGCACAGGCATGCAGCGGCTACTCGTCTATTGGGCCGCGCTCACCTTTGGCCCGCCGCTGTTAATCGGCGCCCTGCTCGCCACGTCCTATCTCTACGCGCTGCCATTCGTGAAGGACTTGGATGCGTGGGGGCTGCGCGAGCGCCTGCTCGGTTCGGCGCCGGACATTGCCATCGCCGCCACCTTCACGTTCCTGTACTACACGGTGCCGAACACGCCGGTGCGGTTCTTGCACGCGCTGTCTGGCGGCGTGTTGACCACGCTCTTGTTCGGAGCGGCCAAGTGGGGTTTCGCCGAGTTCGTGGCGCGTTCCAGCACCGAGTTCGTCTATGGCACCTTCGCCGCGGCGCCGTTCTTCCTCATCTGGCTCTATCTGGTGTGGACGATGGCCCTCGGCGGCGCGGTGTTCGCGCACACGCTGTCCGTGCCACGCGACGATGGCGAGCGCATGGCGCCGCGCCTCGCACAGTGCCTGCGGGCGCTTGCCGTGCTGCGGGCAGCCCACGCACGAGGCGAAGCCATCAGCGCGGCCACCTTGGATGACGAGGCATCACTGCGCCCGGCGGACCGCGAGCAGGTGTTCCAAGCGCTGACTGCAGAGCGCTTGGTGACGCAGTTGGCGGATGGGCGGCTCACCTTGGGGCGGAGTTTGGCGGCGGTGACGCTCTTGGACCTGTACCGGCGGCTGCCGGAGCCTTTGGATTCGCAGCGCTTTGCCGGCATGGACAGCGCCGCCGGGACGCGGCGGCTACAGGCCGTGGCCGACTTCAGCGAGCGGCAGCTGAACGTGAGCTTGGAAGAGGCGCTGGCCGAGGAGGCGCCGGCGGCTTAGCGCGGCGGCGCGGCCGGCCGAAGGGGACGCGGCTCAAGCGTTCTTTGCTTGCGCAATTCGCTCTGCGATGCGCTCCGGCGGGGCGAGGTCGCCCTGCCCTTCATGCCGCGGCTTGTACTCGACGAGGCCACGCTTCAGGTTGCGCGCGCCGATGGTGACGCGATGCGGGGCCCCGATTAGGTCCGCCTCGGCGAACTTGACGCCGGCGCGCTCGTCGCGGTCATCAAGGAGCGCCTCAATGCCGCGTTCCTCGCAAGCGTTCAGGAAGGCGTCCGCGGCCTCATGCACCGCAGCGTCGCGGTCGTAGCCCAAGGCCACGATGTGAACGTCAAACGGCGCCACCGCCGCAGGCCAGATGATGCCGGCATCGTCGTGGCACTGTTCAACGATGGCACCCACCAGCCGCGTCACGCCCATGCCGTAGCAGCCCATCGTCAACGTCACGTCCTCGCCGGGGCCGTTTTGCACGCTGAGGCCCATGGGCTCGCTGTACTTCGTGCCAAGTTTGAAGATGTGGCCAACCTCGATGCCGCGCGCGAAGTGGAGCGTCCCCTTGCCATCCGGCGATGGGTCTCCGGGCACCACGTTGCGCACATCCACGGTTTGCACGTCGCCGGCGTCTCGGCGCCAGTTCACGCCGGTTAAGTGATAGCCCTCATCATTGGCGCCGCAGACGAAGTTGGCCAGGGCCGTGGCCGCGCGGTCTGCATAGACGGGCATGGCCAAGCCCACAGGCCCGATGGAGCCGGGAGAACACCGCAACGCGGCGTGAATATCCGCTTCGGCGGCGAACGCCACTGGCGTCGCCACAGCATCGAGGCGCCCAGCCTTGGTGAGGTTCAACTCATGGTCGCCGCGCAGCACGATGGCCACCAAGGGCGTTTCGGCGCCGCGCACGATGAGGGTTTTGACACAGTGCTCCGGTTCAACGGCGAGGAACTTCGCCACGTCGGCGATGGTGCGGCAGTTCGGCGTCGCCACCTTCGCCAACTCGACTGGCGCGGCGTCGGCCGGCGCCGGCGCCACCGCCTCGGCCATCTCCAAGTTCGCCGCGTAATCGCTTGCCGGGCAGTAAGCGATGACATCCTCGCCGGAACCGGCGAGCACCTGGAACTCGTGCGACTCGCTGTCGCCCATGTTGCCGCCATCGGCGAGCACGGCGCGGAAGTCCAGCCCGATGCGGCGCAGCACCGCGCTGTAGGCGTCGCGCATGTCCTGATAGGTGCGCTCGAAGGAGTCATCGTCCAAATGGAAGGAGTAGCCATCTTTCATGGTGAACTCCCGAGCGCGCAGCGGGCCAAACCGCGGGCGCACCTCGTCGCGGAACGCAGTTTGGAACTGATAGAGGTTCACCGGCAGGCGCTGATAGCTGTCCAGCACGCGACGCGCCAAGTGCGTCACCACCTCTTCGTGGGTGGGGCTCATGACATAGTCCCGATCGTGGCGATCCTTCATGCGCAGCATCTCCGCGCCCATGGCCTCCCAACGCCCACTCTCGCGCCACAACTGCGCCGGCTGCACCACCGGCATGATCACTTCCTGCGCCCCGCGCCGGTTCAGCTCCTCGCGGATGATCGCTTCCAACTTGCGCAGCACCCGCACCCCCAACGGCAGCCACGTGTACAGCCCACTGGCCAACCGGCGGATGAAGCCGCCGCGCAGGAGCAGCACATGGCTCGCAATGTCCGCCTCGGCCGGCGTCTCCTTCAAGGTGGGAATCAGCGTCTCGGTGGCGCGCATGGCGGCGTTTCTCGCGTGAACCCGGGGGAATGGCCGGCGACGCGGCGCAACATGGAGCGTCTGCCCACGCCGAAGGCCAAAACCAAATGGTATCGCTCGGCCATCCTGGGCAACAAGCGCTGGCAGGCGGCGGACGGTGGCGGACACACTGGAGTGAGCCGCTCGCGCACGGAAAGCCGGGGCATCGCTGAAGGTCGCCCAGACTACTTGTTCGAACCCAACGGCACCGTCGCCTGCTTCACGAACTTGGAGTCAGCCGAATTGTCGATTGAACCTGTCTACCGACTTGCGCAGCCTCCGCTCAAACCGTTCCAAGGGGCTCGTTCGAGTGGCCCGCTGGCGGGCGTCCATTGCCTTTGCCGCGAGGCACGCTAGCAACGCCAAGGCCAACTCGTCTGACACGTCGATGTCTTCGGAGAGCGCCGTGGCTGCCTCCTCTTCACTCCAACGTGCTAGGGCCTCCCGCGGCCAAGGCTTGCGGAGGCGTCTTGTCGATGGAACGTCGACGAGCTGACCTGCAATACGCACTCGGGTCATGGTCTTTAGCTGCGTGTGGCCTTGGACTCGTGGGCCGCAAAGGTAGCACTCCTTGACGGCTCGCGAAATCGTGTGAAGGGCCGTCTGTGGGTGCGCTCCCTTTGCATCTCGGACATTTGCGTCCGAAGATGTCAGTCGCGCCGGCCGCACCCGTCAAGCAATTCTGCGTCAACTCGGCGTGTCACCAAGCGACCTGCAGCCCGCTCGCAACCGATCGTGAGGACCTGAGAGGAGCCACAGATGCATCGTCCGCAACCGCCCCAGCCCTATCTCTACCCGGCGACGCGAACCCCGGAGACGGCAGGCGGCACCACTGTCGTTTTCCGGGATTTGCCGGAGGCCATTACCTACGGCGCCGATGACCGAGAGATGAGGATGATGGCCTGCGAGGTGCTTGAGCTTGCCGTGGCGGAGCGCATGAGCCGGGGCGAGGAAGTGCCCACAGCCAGCGCCGCCAAGCCCGGTGACATGCTCGTTCGGCTGCGTCCTTTGCTGGCCGCCAAGGCTGCGCTGCACAATGCCCTGAAGCAGGGCCAGACGACCAAATCGGATTTGGCGCGGCGCCTCGGCGTAGACGAGGCAGTTGTCCGGCGCATGCTCCAGCCACGCCGAGCCACCCGAATCGACAATCTCGCCGTCGCGCTTGAAGCGCTGGGCGCGACCTTGCAGGTGACCGTGGCGACCGAACGCCGAGTGGCGTAACTCGAGGCTTGCGGGGCAAGTTGGCGCCAAGTCCCAAAGGCTCGCGAAAACTCCGATTCCCCGCCCAGCGCGTGTTTTGCGCCCCACATTCATTTATCCTTGTTGGTTGCCACCGAGTCTGCTGCGGGAATCTGGGGTGCCCATCTACGAATACGGCTGCAAAGCCTGCGACCATGAGTTCGAGACGATCCAGCGGTTGAGCGAGGCGCCCCTTGTGGATTGCCCGGAATGCGGCGAGGCGGCGCTGCGCAAGAAGGTGTCCGCGGCGGCCTTCCGGCTGAAGGGCGGCGGCTGGTACGAGACAGACTTCAAGGGCAGCGGCAAGAAAAACCTGCACGGCGAGCAGGGCGCCGCCGGCGACAAGGACAAGGCGTCCTCCACCGACGCCGCCAAGGGCAACGCCAAGCCGAGCGCGGCGAACGGCAAGTCCGCTGGCGCGGAGGCTCCCAAACCCGCCAAGAGCGCGGCGTCGGCTGATTAGCAAACCGCCGCAAGCAGCCATGCGCACACACGATTGCGGTGCGCTCACGTCCGCAGACGTTGGCGCAGAGGTGGCCGTGGCCGGCTGGGCACACCGGCGGCGCGACCACGGCGGCGTCATCTTCTTGGATGTGCGCGACCACACCGGCATCGTGCAGGTGGTCTTCCATCCAGACGCGCAGGAGAGCTTCGCCGCCGCAGACCGCGTGCGCAACGAGTATGTCCTGCAGGCGCGCGGGCGGGTGCGCCCACGCCCGGAAGGCATGGTCAACCCAGAGTTGGCCACTGGCGAGGTGGAAGTGCTCGGCGCCTCCCTTCAGGTGCTGAACGCCGCCGAAACGCCGCCCTTTCAGCTCGATGAACATTCCAGCGCCGGCGATGACGTGCGCCTCAAGCACCGTTATCTGGACCTGCGCCGCCCCCTCATGCAGGAGCGGTTGCGGCTGCGCGCCCGCGTCGTAAGCCATGTGCGGCGCTACTTGGAGGGCGAGGGTTTCCTCGAGGTCGAAACGCCCACCCTCACCCGCGCGACGCCAGAGGGCGCGCGCGACTATTTGGTGCCGAGCCGCACCCATCCCGGCGCGTTCTTCGCGTTGCCGCAATCGCCGCAGATCTTCAAGCAACTGCTGATGGCCGGCGGCGTGGATCGCTACTACCAGATTGCGCGTTGCTACCGCGACGAAGACTTGCGCGCCGACCGCCAGCCGGAGTTCACGCAAATCGACATCGAGGCATCCTTCGTCACCGCGGCAGACGTCATGCAGCTCACCGAAGGGATGCTGCGATCGCTGTTCCAAGCGGTGCTGGACATCGAGTTGCCGCCGTTCGAGCGCCTCACCTGGGCCGAGGCGATGCGCCGCTTCGGCAGCGACAAGCCGGAGCTGCGCAATCCGTTGGAGCTCATCGACGTGGATGACCTTGTGGCCACGGCCGGCTTCAAGGTGTTCGCCGCGCCGGCCAACGATCCGGGCGGGCGCGTGGCGGCGCTCAAGGCGCCTGGCGCCGCGGCGGCGCTGTCACGCAAGGCGCTCGATGATTACCAAACGTTCGTTGGCCGCCACGGCGCGAAGGGCCTCGCGTACATCAAGGTGAACGCCCGCGGGCAAGGCATGGACGGGCTGCAGTCGCCCATCATCAAGTTCTTGGACGCTGCCACCGTCGAAGCCGTGCTCGACCGCGCCGGCGCCCAAACCGGCGACATCGTGTTCTTCGGCGCAGACAAGCGCGCCGTGGTCAACGAAGCATTGGGCGCTTTGCGGCTGCAGCTCGGGCGAGACCTCGGCCTGACGCGCCCCGGCTGGGCGCCGCTGTGGGTCACCGATTGGCCCATGTTCGAGGCGGCGCGCGACGGTTCCCTCGCGCCGGCCCACCACCCGTTCACGCAGCCGGCCTGCTCCGCGGAGCGCCTGCTGGCCGAACCGGCGGCGGCGCTGGCGAACGCCTACGATGTGGTGTTGAATGGCTGCGAACTCGGCGGCGGCTCCATCCGCATCCACGAGAGCGCGATGCAACGCAAAGTGTTCGAGGCGCTCAACATCGGCCAAGAGGCCGAGGTGAAGTTCGGCCATCTGCTGGACGCGCTGCAGCACGGCTGCCCGCCCCACGGGGGCGTTGCGCTGGGGTTGGACCGCCTCGTCATGCTGATGGCAGGGGCAGATTCCATCCGCGACGTCATCGCCTTCCCCAAGACGCAGACGGCGCACTGCCTGTTGACGGACGCGCCAGCGCCAGTGGACGCCGAGCAATTGCGCGAACTCCACATTCGCCTGCGGGGAAGCTGACGTGGCGGGGCACTCCAAGTGGGCCAACATCAAGCACCGCAAGGCCGCCCAAGACGCCAAGCGCGGCAAGCTCTGGTCTAAGCTGATCCGGGAAGTGACGGTGGCCGCCCGCGTCGGCGGCGCCGCGGACAATCCGCGTCTGCGCACGGCCGTGGATGCAGCCCTTGCCGCGAACATGCCGAAGGAGACCATCGAGCGCGCCGTGCAGCGCGGCGCCGGCGGCCACGACGGCAGCGACCTTGAGGAACTGAACTACGAGGGCTACGCGCCGGGCGGCGTCGCCGTGCTCGTGGAAGCGATGACGGACAACCGCAACCGCACCGCGGCGGAAGTGCGCCATGCGTTCAGCAAGCACGGCGGCAACCTGGGCACGGACGGCTCGGTGGCGTACTTGTTCGAGGCGAAGGGCGTCATCGCCTTCGCGCCGGGGGCGGACGAAGACGCCATCCTCGAAGTGGCGCTCAATGCCGGCGCCGAAGACATGAACACCGAGGCCGACGGCGCCATCGCGCTCACCACCACGCCGGATGCTTTCCGCGAGGTGCTCGCCGCGCTGCAATCCGCTGCCTTGGCGCCGGACCATGCCGAGCTCACCATGCTGGCGTCCACCCAAGCGGCCGGCGATGCAGAGCAAGCCGCCCGCGCCCTGCGCTTGATCGATGCGCTGGATGACTTGGACGACGTGCAGCGCGTTCACACGAATGGCGATTTCTCCGCCGTGTTCGACGCCGACCGCTGATGCGAGTGCTTGGCGTGGATCCAGGCTCGCGGGTCACTGGCTACGGCCTCATCGACCATGACGGCGGCGCCCCCGCCTATGTTGCCAGCGGCTGCATCAGAACCCGCGGGGCGGATTTCACGGCGCGGTTAGCCGACATCTACAAAGGCATTGAAGCCATCATCGACGACTACGGCCCAGCACAGTTCGCCATTGAGGAAGTGTTCATCGCCAAGAACCCCGGCACCGCCTTGAAGCTCGGCCAAGCGCGCGGCGCCGCCATCGCCGCGGCGGTGGCGCGGGACATGCCCGTCACCGGCTATGCGGCGCGGCGCGTGAAGCAGGCCGTCGTCGGCACCGGGCGCGCCTCCAAAGAGCAAGTGCAGCACATGGTGGTGGCGCTGCTGGCTTTGGACGCGAGCCCGGCACCGGATGCCGCTGACGCGCTGGCCGTGGCGCTCTGCCACGCCGGCGCCGGCGCGACGCTCAGCACCCGATTGGCAGGGCTCAGCGCGTGATCGGGCGCGTCAAGGGGCGTGTCCACGCGAGCGAAGGGAATGTGCTGCTCATCGACGTGGGCGGCTTGAGCTACGAGGTGGAAGTGCCCACCGGCGCAGTGGCCGAGGCCGGCGCGGAAGTGGAGTGCTTCACCCATCTCGTTGCCCGCGACGACGGCATGACATTGTTCGGCTTCCGGTCGTTGGCGGAACGGCGCCTGTTCCGGGTGCTCATCAAAGTGGGCGGGGTCGGGCCGAAGCTCGCGCTCACCCTGTTGTCGTCGCTGTCGGCGGCCGCGCTGGCGGAATGCATCGCCAATCAAGACACCGGGCTGCTCGCCAAGGTGCCGGGCATCGGCAAGAAGACCGCGCAGCGCATCGCCCTCGAACTGAAAGACCGCTTGGGCGAACTGCCCGTGACCGGCGGCGACCCAATGCCGCAAGGCGCCGCAGCGCAAGCCGTGGCGGCCCTCGTGGCCCTAGGTTGGCGGCCGGCCGAGGCGCGCGCCGCCGTGCGCGCCGCGGATGGGGACGCCGACACCACGGAAGACTTGATTCGCGCCGCGCTTAAGCGCATGGCCGGCGCCAAGGGCAACGAACCAGCGCCGGCAGGGAGCGCGCCGGCCCATGCCAGCACACAGCAATGACGCTGGAGCGAGACCGCATCACCTCCCGGCTGGCGAGCGCTGCCGACAAATCCTTTGACCGGGCGCTGCGCCCAACGCGCCTCGCAGACTTTGTGGGCCAAGCGTCGGTGAAGGAGCAGATGGCCATCGCCATCGAGGCGGCGCGGCAGCGCGGCGAAGCGTTGGACCATGTCCTCATTTACGGCCCGCCGGGGCTTGGCAAGACGACGCTCGCGCACATCGTCGCCCACGAGATGGGGGTTGAACTGCGCGGCACGTCCGGCCCGGTCATCGAGAAGGCCGGCGACCTCGCGGCCATGATCACCAACCTTGAGCCGCGCGACGTGTTGTTCATCGACGAGATACACCGGCTCGCACCAGTGGTGGAGGAAGTCCTGTATCCGGCCATGGAGGACTTCGAGATCGACATCCTGATCGGCGAGGGGCCGGCCGCGCAGTCCATCAAGTACCGGCTGCCGCACTTCACCTTAGTCGGCGCCACCACCCGCGCCGGGCTTCTCACTTCGCCGTTGCGCGATCGCTTCGGCATCGTGCAACGCTTAGAGTTCTATGGCGCGGAAGACCTAGCGAAGATCGTGCGGAGTTCCGCTGCCAAACTCGAGTTGCCCGTGGAGCGCGCCGGCGCCACGGAAATCGCGCAGCGCGCCCGCGGCACGCCGCGCATCGCCAACCGCTTGCTGAAGCGCGTGCGCGATTGGGCGCAGGTGAAGGCGGACGGCACCGTAACTGCCGCCACCGCCCGCGACGGCCTCGACATGCTCGGCGTGGACGGCGAGGGGTTGGACGGCGCGGACCGGCGCCTGCTGCAGGTGATCGTCGAGCACTTCCAAGGCGGCCCGGTGGGGCTGGACTCGCTGGCCGCCGCGCTCTCGGAGGAACGCGACACCATCGAGGACGTCATCGAGCCGTTCCTCATTCAACAGGGCTTCCTCGCGCGCACGGCGCGGGGGCGCGTCGCCACCGAAAAGGCTTACCATCACCTTGGGCTCAAAACGGCGCCGGGCGGCGCCCAAGCTCCGCTGCCTTTGGATTAACGATGCCACAGCAGCTCTCCCTGCTCGAACTCATCGCCAACGCGAGCTTCTTGGTGCAGCTCGTGATGGCGCTCTTGGCGCTCGCCTCCGTCGCCTCGTGGGTGATGATCTTCCAGCGCTGGATGGTTCTGAACCGCGTGCGCCGGCAAATGGACGACTTCGAGGACGAGTTCTGGTCTGGCGTGGACTTGCGCGAGCTCTACACCCAACTGGACGAGGAGCCCGACAACCTGACCGGCAGCGAGACGGTGTTCCTCGCTGGGTTCCGAGAGTTCCTGCGCCTTTCCGAGCAATCGGGGGCAGACCCAGACGCCGTGATGCAGGGTGTGCAGCGCGCCATGCGCGTGGCGCTCAACCACGAAGAGGAGAGTTTGGAGCGCCACCTCGCGTTCCTCGCCACGGTTGGCTCCACCAGCCCCTATGTGGGCCTGTTCGGCACCGTCTGGGGCATCATGAACTCGTTCCGCAGCCTCGCCAACATGAGCCAAGCGACGCTGGCATCGGTGGCGCCCGGCATCTCCGAGGCGCTCATCGCCACGGCCATGGGGCTGTTCGCCGCCATCCCCGCAGTCATCGGCTTCAACCGCTTCTCGGCGCGCGCGGAGGTGCTGATGAAGCGTTATGAGACGTTCGCCGAGGAATTGACGAGCGTTTTGTACCGCGCCGCGCACAAGACCTGACCGGCCGCCGACCACCATGCGCCGCAAGCCAATGTCGGAGATCAACGTCGTGCCTTACATCGACGTGATGCTGGTGCTGCTGGTGATCTTCATGGCCACCGCCCCGCTGCTCAACCAAGGCGTGGAGGTGGACTTGCCGGAAGCTCCCTCGGAGCCGCTCAGCAACGAGCAGGATGATCCGCTGGTGGTGAGCGTCAAAGACGACGGCGCCATCTTCGTCAACATCGGCATGCGGCGGGCAGACGACCAAGGCAGCCGCGTGACGATCTTTTCCTTGGAAGATCAAGCCGCCAAGGTGATCGGCGCGCGGCCAGACATCGCCGTGTACGTGCGCGCCGACGCGAGCCTCGCCTACGGCGAGGTGGTGAAGGTGATGACCGTGCTGCAGCGCGCCGGCGCGGCCAGCGTGGGCCTCATCACCGACCCGCCGGACCTCGCCGCCGAAGCATGACCGCCGCCCGCGACTATGGCTTGCCACTGCTGTTGGCATTGGCCTTGCACGCCTTGCTCGGCGCCATGCTCGCGCAGGGCTGGAACCCGTCCGCAGCCGAGCCGCGGGTGCTGCAGCCGCGCATCGTCAAAGCCGAGCTGATGGTGCTTGAGGCAACTCCGCCCAAGGCGCGCCGCGCAACGCCGCCACCGCAGCCGGCGGCCCCGGCGGCGCGCCGGCCGGAACCCGCGCCGCGGCCAGCGCCGGTACCGCGCCCAGACCGGGAAGCCGCCCAGCAGGCAGAGCGCGACGCGCAGCGCGCCAAGGAAGAGGCCGAGCGGCGCGAACGCTTGGCGCGGCTTGCTGAGCGCGCCTTCGAGCAAGCGCTGGCCGATGAGGCCGCGACGCTTCAAGAAAACGCCAGCGCCGACGCGGCCATGTCCTATCTGCACGGCATCTATGCCAAGGTGGTGGAGAACTGGTCGCGCCCGCCATCGGCGCGCAACGACATGCAGGCGGAGCTCGTGGTGGAACTCATCCCCACCGGCGAGGTGGTATCCGTTACCCTGCTCACGTCGAGCGGCAGCCCGCGCTTCGACGAATCCGCCGAGCGCGCGGTGCGCAAGGCGCGCCGCTTCGACGTGCCGCAGGACATGAGCCTGTTTGAGGCGCGGTTCCGCCGCTTCACCCTGTTGTTCAAACCGGAGGACTTGTTGCGTTGACCAGACAACACTTGGCGCTCACGGCCTTGGCCGCGCTGTTGGCGTGGCCGGCACATGCCTTGGAAAAGATCATCATCGACCAGGGCTACGACAACCAGACCCGCATCGCCGTGGTGCCCTTCGACGGCGGCTTGGTGGGCGACGACGACATCGCCGACATCATCTCCTTTGACCTTGCGCGCAGCGGCCAATTCGATGCCCTGCCAGCCGAGAACATGCTGTCTCTGCCAGCGCATCCGGAAGACGTCCTGTTCCGCGATTGGCGAGTGCTCGGCATCGAGTACGTCGTCATCGGCCGGCTGTGGCGCGACGTCCAAGGCGAGTTGGCGGTGGCTTGGCACCTGTTCGACGTGTTCAACGAACGTGAACTGATGGCGGGCAACCTCGCGGCGCCTCCAGCCAAGGCCCGCGACATCGCCCATCGCATCGCCGATGACGTCTACGAACGCATCACCGGCGTGCCGGGCGCGTTTTCCACGCGCATCATCTATGTGCTCGCCACGGACGCTGGCACGGCGCAGGCGCGCTACCTGCTGAAGATCGCGGATTCGGACGGCGCGCGGGCGCGCACGCTGTTCAATTCAGACCAGCCGCTGCTGTCCGCAAGCTGGTCGCCAGACGCCCGGCGCGTGGCGTATGTGTCCTTCGAGAGCGGCCGCCAAGCGATTGTCATCCAAGATCTAGCGAGCGGCGCTCGGCAACGCGTCGCGGAGTACCGGGGCCTGAACGGGGCGCCGGTGTTCTCGCCCGATGGCCAGCGTTTGGCGCTGGTGCTGTCGCGGGACGGCAACCCGGAGATCTATGTGATGGATTTGACCGGCGATCGAGCGTTGCGCCGCGTCACCCGCTATCCCGGCGCCATCGACACGGAGCCGAGTTGGTCCGCAGACGGACGCAGCCTCATCTTCACATCGGACCGCGGCGGCCGGCCGCAGATTTATCGCATCGAACTCGCCAACTCGATGATTGAGCGCTTGACCTTCCAAGGGGACTACAACGCGCGCGCCCGCCTGCTGCCCGACGGCCAGCACTTGATCTATGTGCATCGGCGCCGCGGCACCTACCACATCGCGTGGCAAGATCTCGAACGCAACGATGTGCGCGTGTTGACGGAAACCTCTCTTGACGAATCTCCATCCATTGCGCCGAACGGCATGATGCTGATATACGCGACGCAAAATGCGGGACGCGGTATACTCGCAGCAGTCTCAATCGATGGGCGGGTGAAGTACAAGCTGCCGTCGGATGAAGGCGATGTGCGCGAGCCGGCGTGGTCTCCGTACATTGACGCGCTGTCCCCGGACAGTCGGCATTAGGGGCACGGCGAGCCTGAATGGGGCGAGTGCGCAAGTGCCCGAGCAAGGCGAGTGCGCGAACGCCCGAAAGGGGCGAGTGCAGTGCCTGAGAAGGCGAGTGTAATAGAGGGCAGGAGTAACGAAATGACGCGAACACCGTTAAAGCGCCGGTCGTCTAAACCGACTTTCGGCGCGATCGCGACGATCTTGGCAGCGGGCATCTTGGCCGGCTGCGCCGGCTGCGCCAGCCCCGAGGCACCCGCGCCCATTGAAATTCCCGACGAACCTGAAGAGATCGCCCCCATCGTCGCAGATCCGAAACCGGCGCGCCCGACGGATGCCGACGGTGTGTGGCTCGACGAGAACGGTCGCCCCATCGCTCGCACCGTGTACTTCGATTTCGACCAAGCCGTGCTCAAGCCACGCGACCTGCGCGTGCTGGAACGTCACGCCGAGTTCCTGCGCGACAACCGCAGCCGCAACTTGACCATTGAGGGGCATTGCGACGAGCGTGGCACCCGCGAATACAACCTCGCCTTGGGCGAGCGGCGCGCCAATGCCGTGCAAGACTTCCTCACCAGCGCCGGTGTGCGTAGCTCGCAACTCGACACGGTGAGCTATGGCGAGGAGCGCCCCGTCGATGTGGGCCACGACGAATCTGCTTGGTCGAAGAACCGGCGCGCGGAACTCATCTATCGATGACATTGCAGCCCCCGAGCGCCCGCTCCCGCCCCAAATGAGCGGGCCGCGCGCTGCTCGGGGGATCGGCCGAGGCCACTGGCCAGCGGCGCTCGCGCACGCATCGGCCATCGCGGCACTGCTGCCGCTCGCCGCTTGGGCAGCGGCACCGGTGGAAGAATCCCGCCCGGCGACGCCAGCGGTGCCATTGCCAGCGCCGGCCGCGCCAGACGCCGCGCAGCCTTCGCAACTCTCCCAGCTCTTCCAAGTGGTGCAGCAGCTCCGCCAAGAGGTGAACATGCTGCGCGGCCAAGTGGAAGACCAAGCGCATCGTCTCGAGCAATTGGGCCGCGAACAGCAAGCCCGCTACTTGGATCTAGACCGGCGGTTGGCCAGCGGCGCAGCCGCTCCCCCCGTGCGCCCTGGAGCGGATGGCGCCGGCAGCCTTGCCGGAGATGCCGATCGGGTGGGCGGCATCGGCGAGAACGTTGCCGGCGATGCGCCCGCTTCGGAACAGGGCGCCTACCAAGCGGCGTACGCGCTGTTGGACGCCGGCCAGCTCGATGCCGCGGCGCAGGCGATGGAGCGCGTCATCGAGGGCTATCCCAACGGCCAGTACACGCCCAACGCCTTCTACTGGCTGGGGGAAATGCATCGGCGCAATGGCGAGTTGGAGAACGCCCGCCAAGCGCTGGTGCAAGTGATTACCCTGTTCCCAGACCACGGCAAGGTGCCAGACGCCCTATTCAAGGTAGGCGTCGTCTATGCCGAAATGGGCGATGCCGACCGCGCCCGCAGCTATTTGGAACAGGTGGTGCGCGAGCACCCGGCCTCCACCGCGGCAAGCCTCGCCAAGGACTATCTGGCCGAACTGCCGTAACGCGCGCACATGGCTTTGGCCACGACGCCCCCGCGTGGGAGGCGGCTCGTGGCGCCTGCACCGGCGCGACCTTGCTTGCGGGGCGATGGAGGCAGAAAACGCTGGTGGGCCGTCTGGGACTCGAACCCAGGGCCAACGGGTTAAAAGCCCGCTGCTCTACCAACTGAGCTAACGACCCCAAGCGCCGACGCATTGTATTCGCCAGCGCTCACCGCAGACAACTTTGCGTGGCTGGCTGTCAACGCAAAGCAGAGATGTCCCCTTTTGTGCAAAGCAGAGATGTCCCCTTTTGCCGGCGACGCAGCCCCTGAACGGCCGAGCCGCCGAGCCCGTCCGAGCAGCGTTTTCCACGGTCTTTCCACGGGCGCGGTCCCCCCACCCAAAAGAGCGGCGGTGGGAAGACGGTGGCAAACGCGGTGCCGCTTCGGACGCGCCGTCCCCGGCCCGGCGCGGCCCTCATGCCGCGGCGCGCGCCGGCTTGAACGGCCGGCGCCACGGATGGTCCGGCGCCGGCTTCCAGTCCGGGCGCGCGGCCTGCGCCGCCTTCGCCTCGTCCACCCGGTCCCGGACGTCCTTCTCGCCAGCGACCGCGACCGCCGCCTCGCCTTCCGCCAGCACCCGGAACGCCAGCCTGCGCCCCTTCAGCAGCACCGACGCCGCGCCGTCGAAGCCCTTGCACACCGTCACCGCCGCGCCGCGGAGCCGGCGGCCCTTGCCTTCCCCGACCAGCTGGAACTCGCGCCGCTCGAACTTGAACGTCAGGTTCTTCGACAGCTTCCGCGTCGCCTGCTCGCAGAGGATCAGCGACAACTCCTCGGCGTCGTGCAGCACCGGGCGATGCGCGTCCACCGCGTCCCGCGGCGGCGCCGCGAAGCGCCGGTTGAAGTCCGCCATGAACTCCGGCAGATAGCTGTTCGCCGCCTCCATGCCGTCGATCCCCCGCAGCCGCATCTCCTTGACGAGCCGGTCCTGCAGCGTCAGGTTCGCCCGCTCCACCCGCCCCTTCGCCTGCGGCGTGCTGGCGTGGATCGGCTCGATGTCCAAGGTCTTGAGCGCCCGCGTGAACTGCGTCAGCGCGTCCTCGCCGTCCTTGCGGTTCACGCGGAACACGCTGTGGCGGTCCGAGTAGAGCGCCACCGGCCGGCCGTGCTCCGCCAGATGGTTCCGCAAGGTCTCCATGTACGCCTGCGTCGTCTCCGACCTGAAGAACCGCAGCGCCAGCAGCCGGCTCGTCGCGTCGTCGATGAACACGATCAGCGCGCAGCGCGGCCCCCGCCCTTCGAACCAGTCGTGCGGCGAACCGTCGACCTGCACCAGCTCCCCGACCCGCGCCCGGCGCGGACGGCTCTGGTGGACGCGCGCCTCCCGCCGCCGCTTCGGGCGCCACAGGCCGTCCTCCGCCATCCACTTCCTCAGCGTCTCGCGCGACAGCGACAGGCCGTGCTCCTCCGACAGCTTCTCCGCCGCGAACGTCGGCCCGAAGTCCGCGTAGCGCGCGCGAACCAGCGACGTCGCCGCCTGCCGAACCTCCGCGGCCAGCGCGTTGTTCGGGCGCTTGCCGCGGCGACCCGACGCCACTCCCGCCACGCCGCGTTCCCGGAGCCGCTTCGCCAGGCGCTTCACCTGCCTCACGCTCAGGCCCAGGCGCTCCGCCGCCTCACGCTGCTTCAGCCGCCTCTCCAACACCGCCTGCACCACCAACGCCCTGTCCGCCTCCGCCATCGTCATCATCCCTTCGAACTTCAATTCCCACCCCGGAGAAGTCGTCAAAAGGGGACACTTTAGAATTGCAGAAAGGGGACATTACTGCTTTGCGCTGACACTTTGCGTGGCTGGCGTCAGCCTCCCCTTGCGCTCGTCCTTCCGCCGTCGCCGTCAGGCGCGTTGGTTCAGGCCGGCCAGCTCCGCCATGAAGCGCACGGCCTCGTCTTGATTGGCGCCCACCGTCAAGCCGGTGAAGCCCGCGTCCACCCAATCCCGATAGCGCTTGCGAATGCGCTCCTTCGGCCCCAACAGCGCCGCCTCGTCGATGAACTCGTCTGGCACCGCCGCCACAAGGCCCGGCCCCTGCAGGGCGAGCTTCGGCGATGAAAACGCTCGCGCAGCTCCCCCGGCAGCGCCTCCTCCCCGGAAGCCTTGGAGCGCGGACGCCCTCACCTCAGCCCAAACCTGCCAATGCCTCCTCCCCAGGCTCTATCACGTTGTCCGCAACGAGCGTTCTTTGGTCATGTATTGGCGGCACGTTCAAGCCGGTTGAGCCAGCAGCGGAAGTTAGGGCAGTGGCGGCGGATGCTCGTCAGGCCAATGTCTTGGATGGCGATGGTGCCCATCGCCACTTTGTCGTAACTCGGAACCACTCGAAGAATGCGTTTTGACGGTGCGGTGGCCTGAGAGTCGTCGATCTTTTCCGGATCGCCGAACTGGTCAAGCACGTTCTGCAACTCGGTGCCAACTTGGGGTGCGCCCACGCTCTGCGCGAAACGGTCGCAATCGCTGAACAACAGCGCCTCGAACTCGTGCATCGAAACGTAAGGTATGAACCGATCTGGATCGAATGTCGTGCCCATTGCCGCACGAATGTCCATAGCGAGCGCAGCTTGGAGACTCGCCGCCCTCGTTGCATGTGGCTGAGCAGCGGCAGCGACTCTTCCCGGCCACTGTCCCGGCCCGCGCATACCGTAGTAGTCCACCATCGTCGTGGATATGGCTTCTCGATCTCCCCGGAGATGGTTGAGGATGCCCTTTCTGACGGTCTGCCACGACCGTCCGCCGCCCCGGTTGCTGCGCTGCCGCGCACTGCCGATCAAACGGGCACCCACAAGGGTGTAACCAGCGTCCATCAGATGCGGACCAAGCACGTCGTTGACGAACGTTTCCTCGGTGACTCCTTCGACGTGAACCAATAGGCGCATGGGCTCAGCGGTCCTTCTGGACAGAGCCCTCATAGGTGGGGCGGCCGCCGATTTCGTTCTTCAACCACAGGTCGCCGAGGCTGTAGTCTTCCAGCCACGCTTCGAGCGCCTGCGCTGACAATCTTCTGAACTGCGATTCGCCGTTTACTCGATCCACTACCACAACATCCTCTGGTTGGAATTGATCGACGAGGTGCGGCGATTGTGTAGCGAGAATGACCCGCGTCTCAACAGAGGCGCTGCGGATCAGGGAGCAGAGCATGGTGATGGCATAGGGGTGCAGGCCAAGCTCTGGTTCGTCCAAGAGTGTTATCGGGGTTCGGAACTGTGCCGGTTGCAGCAGCAACGTGGCGAGGGCAAGGAAGCGTAGCGAACCATCCGAGAGCGTGGCGATGTCGAAGTACTCGTCCGAAGCTCGATGTCGCCATCCGAGACGGATCATCTGTTCGTTGTGCGCCAGCGGTTCAAGGACGAAGTCCTCGAAGAAGGGGGCAACCAAACGGAACGTTCTTTTGATGCGCTCGTAGGACTGCGGTTGTTTCTCGCGCAACAAGTAAAGGAATGGCGCTATGTTTTCGCCATCTTCGCGGAGGAACTGGTTGTCATTCAGATAGGCATTCCTCAGGATGCGGGCGCCGCCTCCCATGTCGTGGAAGTGATAGACGCGCCATTTATCCAGTTGCGTCCGCAGCAGAGTCTCGTCGCGCCCAATCAAAGGTCGGACACCTCCGATGGATTCGTACTCCACGAAGAGACGATCATCTTCCGTAGCCGTCAGGTAAGCTCGATGACTCCCTACTACGTCGCCAAAAGACAGTTCGACGAGTATCCCCTGCGTGGTCTTGGCGCCGAAGTGGAGGTTCCGGTCTGCGCCGCCTGTGCGAGCCACGTACTTGTTTAGGCGGTTTTGTCCTTCTGCCAAGGCGCCAAGCAGGGAGAACACGTTCACGAGGTTGGATTTGCCGGCACCATTGGCGCCGATCAGCACATTGATGCGCTTCAGTTCCAGCTTCTCGACGCACGCAATGCTCCGAAAGCCCTTGACCGTAATCCAGTCGCAGGGTTTGTTCGATTCCTGCACCGCGCCCGTCGTCTCCGTCATGCCCGAAACACCTCCATCACCTCGTCGCCGAGGTGGTCTCTGGACCGGTTCACGCTCCCCACCGCCATTACCGCTTGAGCCCGGCCGTCGGAGTGTTCCTGCGCGACGCCTCGCCATGCGTAAGGGCCGTCACTTACTTTGGCTGTCGGGCCCTTCCTGCCACGTCTAGCTCATTCTGCCCCAGGGAAGTTGACCGTCAACCGTTCTTCTGGCAGTTCCACGCGACAGCCCGTCATGAGGCTCGCGACACACGCAAACCCGACGGCAGCACCCCCACCTCCCCGAAATCCGCCCCTGAACCTTCCATGCCTGCATAGCGTGAGCTAATCTCAAATCCGCAACCAGGGAGCACCCCATGCGCAACGCATTGCAGACCAATCTGGCGGCCGTCGCGGCGGCCGTCCTCACGCTAACCGCCGCCACCGCTTGCGCGGCCACCGGCGTGGACGTCAGCCGCAACGTCGGCACCAACATCCCCGTGCTGGTGATGGGCGAGGATGAAGACCCGAACTCCGTGAAGCGTTCCAGCGACATCTTCAAGCGCGTGAACGCGGAACTCAAAGGCGCCATGCAGCGCCACGGTTTCCGCATGATCGACGAGGAGTCCGTGGCGGTGGACTTGGGGTGGGAGATCACCGAGCGCCGCCCCAAGACGGAACTCATCGAAGGCATCAAGCTGATGAACAAGAGCGGCAACGCCGCGCATCGGGTGCGCGCTTGGGTGTTGTTCCGCATTCACGCCCAAGCCAAGGACTTGGAGTTCTCCACCAAGGTGCAAACCCGCATCGACGGCGAAATCTACGACGCCGCCTCCAACCAGTTCCTGGACACCTTCGAGATGCCGCGCGCCGAATACCCGGCCCCGGCAGACTGCTTGGAATCCCCGGTGTGCATCACCGAAGTGGTGGGCGACCGCGCGCGAGACATCGCTGCAGGTTTGGGCGAAGTGCTGGCGCTGAAGCTGGAACGCTATTCGCCGCCCAAACGCGCCCCCCGCCGCGAAGTGGCGGTGCCGGATGCCGGCGGCGTCCCCGTTGGCGACGGCGCCTCGGACAACGGCCACGGCCTGCTCACGCCCTACACGCTCACGCTGCGCTACTTCGAGAACCAAGAAGCGCTCACGCTGGTGGGCGTGATGGCCGAGGAGTTCCCCGGCTACAACGAGCACAACCTGATCGACAAATCCGCCGCCGTGCGCCGCTACGAGTACCACACCACGGCCAAGGCAGCGAAGCTGGAGGAGTGGCTCTACATCCTGCTTACAGACATGGGCTTCAACGCCGAACGCGAAGTGCTGGTGCAGGTGGACGGCACGAACATCAAGGTGGACAAGCTGGTGCCCACGCCACGGCGCCCCCGCTCGGAGGACGAACGGCGGCGCTTCGACTAGGCGCTTTCTCGTCACGGCATGGCGCGGCACATCCTGCGCCATGCCTTTCGCGGTGCCCGCCCCTACGTTCGCTCAATTGGCCTACTGCCCCCAAGTCTGGGGCGGCCACGCCGGCGGCGTTGCGCCCACTGCATCCATGAAGCGCCCGAAAGAGGCAACTAACTTGCGAAAGGAGCGGCAGCCGGCATACGCGGCAGACATGGAGAACACGTTGCTGAAGGCGGGTTGATGCCTCGTTTCGCTGTAGCCGATGTGCATCTTGGCTTCCAGAACGCCTTTTGCGCCGCGGCGTGATTCAGGATGCGGATGCGACACTGCATCGTCTTTCACACCGTGGTGGCCACGCAGAGACTCAACGGCCGCCAAGAACCAAGCCTCGTATTCGCGGTTGGCTAGGACCACTTCGCAGGCTAGGTGTCCGGCCTCGGCAAGCGCCCACTCCCGCACTTGCGCCGCAATCTCGACAGGGCAGTCGTCGTCGCTGTCGAAGATCACCAGAATGCCACGGCAGTCCTTGCGAAGACGCGCCAACCGCACGGACTTTATCAACTGGCGTTGATCCACCAATTGGCTGCGCTTGCGCCGAATCGGCGTATCGATGCTTAGCTGTTCCCATGCTTGCGCTGCCCCGATCAAGCGCCGCAGCAGCACTGGAACTGCCTGCACGTCGCCGTGCCCTTCAACGATGGGAACGATCGTCATCGGCGGCGGCTTGTCAATTGGGGAACAGGCCTGCTTGCCTAGGCTGCGGGCCATCCATTCCTAGCAGCGCGTTGGCCCGAAGCAGTTCGCCGGCGTCCATCAAGTGGTCCCGCAGGGCGGTTCGCGTCGCTTCGGAAACCGGCGCGACCCGGGTGGCGCCCCCCTCCCAGCTGACGATGCGCAGGTGGCGGTCTTCGATCCACGGCGCTTCAAGGATGTCTGGGCTGTGCGTGGTGATGATCGTCTGCGTCGAACCAGCCGCCAGCCGCAGAACATCCAGAATCGCGCCCAGCGCTCCTGGATGGATCGTGGCCTCCGGCTCTTCGACGATCAGCACGGAAGGCAGCTTGGGCTGAAAGACAGCCGCCAGCAGGCCCAGCGTTCGCAGCGTGCCGTCGGACATGCTGTGAGGCTCTAGCGTCAGCGTTCCGGATTGCTCCCCCTGCTGCACGAACTTGAGTGAGAGTTTGTTCTGTACGCGCAAGGGCGTTACCTCGATTTCCCCAGGCACAACGGCTTGCAGGAACTCCTGCACATGCCGGCGCGTGTCGCGGTCTAGCTGACGAAGCACGCTGGAGGCGTTGCTGCCGTTGCTGCGCAGGCGCAGGCCGGCGTCGGGATCCTGCAATTCGCGGAGCGCACTTGGATCGATGCGGTAGGGTTGGATGTTGGAGAGGAACTGCGCCACGGGTGCGAATCGCTCGTCGCCGGCCACAAGCGGCAGGGCGAGGGCGTTCGCCGCCAACGCCGGCCGGCTCGCGATGCTGCTGCTGAAAACGTCACCGCGGCGATCAAACCAACTCGTAGCGCCGTCGGGGGCGGTGCAGCGGCATTGCTCGCGCTGCACATGGAAGTCGTAGCCCTTGGTGCATCGCAGCTCGAACGCGTACGTCGCCTTGCGTGCGGCGGGCAAGCCTACGAGGTCCACTCTCAGTCCCATGTCCGCCACACGCCCTCGGGAGGTGCTGCGATGGCCAACCGCGGCCACGCCGCCACGCTTGTCGAACACCGCCGAGAGCGGCGAGGCCATCGCCTCTGCCAGCAGCGTCAGCGCATCGACGACATTGGTTTTGCCGGCGCCGTTCTGGCCAACCAGAAACGTGGGATTGTCGAACTCGACCGTGGCGCTGCGCAGGCTTCGGAAGCGCTTCAAGACCAAGCGCCGCAAGGGGGTGGTCACACGATGTCCTCGGCAGTCGGGTCACAGATCATGGCAACATAGCATTGATCCTTGGCCGTTGGCCGCGGCACGGAACCGCCCCAAGCCCTTCCATTTCTCCAGATGATGCACAGACAGCCGCGGCCAACGGAGAACGCGATGCGATGGTGGAAGCGCTTGGGACCTCTCGCGCTGGCGCTGACGCTGCCAAGCGCCCAGGCCGCCGAAGCTACCAACGAATACGGCGTGGCTGTGGTCATCGGCAACAAGGCATACCAAGACGAACGCGTGCCCGATGTGGACTACGCCCATAACGACGCGGATGCCTTCTTCCAGTTCGTCGTGCGGGGGCTGGGTTTTTCGCCGGACAACGTGGTGGATCTGCGGGACGCCACCAAGGCGCGAATGGAGAGCGCGTTCGGTTCGCAGGGCAACGTGCGCGGGCAGCTATGGCGCTGGACGGAGGCGGACGGCAGTTCAGATATCGTGGTGTTCTACTCCGGCCACGGCGTGCCGGGGCTCAACGACGGGCGCGGCTATCTGCTGCCCGTGGACGCGAACCCGGACACGGCCGAGATCAACGGCTACCCGATAGACGTGCTGTACGAGAACCTCGGCAAGGTGCCGCACAAATCGGCCACGGTGTTTCTGGACGCATGCTTTTCGGGAAGCAGCGGCGATGGCCGCCGGCTGATCGCCGGCGCGTCGCCGGTGTATGTGGAGGCGGACGTGTCCGGCGTCGCCGGCTTGACGGTGCTGACCGCGGCGAGCGGCAAGCAGCTGGCAAGCTGGGACACGCAGGCCCGCCACGGCTTGTTCACGCAGCACCTGCTGGACGCGCTCTACGGCAAGGCAGACGCGGACGGCAACGGCCAAGTGAGCGCGCGGGAGGCGAGCCTCTATCTGAACCGGCACATGACGCGCGCGGCGCGGCGCACCTACGGGCGCGAGCAAAACGCGGGGCTACACGGGGACGAGAGCGCGGTGCTGAGCGTCTCGTCTCCGGGCGGGTGGGGCGCGCGCCCAACGCTGGGGACACCGCCGGCGGCGTTCACGGTGGCAGTGGAGCCGGCGGACGCGCGGGTGCGGATTCTGAACATCGGCCCGCCGTACCGGGCGGAGATGGAACTGGCGGCGGGGTCGTATCAGGTGGAGGCGAGCGCGCCGGGCTATGTGACGAAGACGGAGACGGTGAAGCACGGCAGGGCGCCGACGGTGCATCGGCTGGCGCTGTCGCGGCCCGGGCAGCCGTTCACGATCCTGGCGGAGCCGGCGCAGGCGCGGGTTCGGCTGCTGGGTCACGCGGAGGTGTATCGAGCGGGGATGCTGCTGCCGCCGGGTTCCTACCGGGTGGAAGCGAGCGCGGAAGGTTTTGTGGCAGCGACGGAGACGGTGGCGCACCGCACGGCGCCGACGATGCGGCGCATCGTGCTGCGCAAGGTGGGCGGGAAGTTCCGCGACTGCCGGGATTGTCCGGAGATGTTGGTGGTTCCGGCGGGATCGTACCGGATGGGCTCGCCGTCCTGGGAGCAGGGGCGCGATGACAACGAGGGGCCTGTGCATGCGGTGACGTTCCGTGCGCCGTTCGCCCTCGGGGTGTACGAAGTGACGGTTGCGGAGTTCGGCCGGTTCGCGGACGAGACGGGCTACCGCACGGCCGCGGAGCGGGACCCTGAAAAGGGGTGCCTGACCTTGGAGAATCCAACTAGGAGCAAGTGGGAATACACGGCCGGGCGGAGTTGGCGGGATTTGGAGTACGAAATCAAGGGCGGCCAGCCGGTGGTCTGCGTGAGTTGGAACGACGCGAAGAAGTATGCGGCGTGGTTGTCGGAGATTGCAGGGGTGCCATATCGTCTGCCGAGCGAATCGGAGTGGGAGTACGCGGCGCGGGCTGGGAGTGAGACGAAGTACCATTTTGGCAACGACGAGACTCAACTTTGCGCGTATGGCAACGTCGCGGACGAGACGCCTCTGCCCAACGGCAACGCGTGGACCAACAAGGCCGGGTGCAGCGACGGCGCGGCGTATCCGACGCGGGTCGGCACCTACCGGCCCAACGCCTTTGGTCTGCACGACATGCATGGGAACGTGTGGGAGTGGACGGAGGACTGCTGGAACGGCAGCTACCGCGGAGCGCCGAGCGACGGGAGCGCGTGGCTGAGTGGGGATTGCGCGAAGCGCGTTTTGCGCGGCGGCTCCTGGAACGACGAACCAGCGCTCCTCCGCGCCGCGAACCGGTTCTGGGACCCCACCGACGAGCGCAACGGCAGCATCGGGTTCCGCGTGGCTCGGACGCTCACCCCATGAGTCTTAACCTCCCTACCTCGGGGGTTCGGGGGCATGCCCCCGACGGGTTCCAAGGGCGAAGTCCTCGGCCATTTTTCGCCCGCAGAGACGCCCCGTGTGCGCCTCATCCTCCGCAAGCACGCTTCCGTCACAGCACCGCATGGGTAGCGGTCGCTAGCGTCACGCCGAGGCCCGGCAGGCGCGCGATGGCGAGTTCCGATGGCTCGGTTGCGCTGATCGATCCAACGGCCCGACGCAACTGCGGCGAAGGGTTCGGCGCGGCAATGGCTACTAGGCTCGCGCCCACCGCCCGCAGCGGCAGGGCAACCTGCACGTCCAGCGTTCCTTCCGGCAGCAGGGCGGCGGCTTGGGTGGTCGCCGGCAGTCGCGTCGCTCCGTTGGCCTCTGCCAGCGCCGGCACCACTGCCAGATACGCATAAACCACCGAGTCGCCACGGTTGGTTACGCGGTAGCGGATCGCGCAGAGACCTTGGCGGTCTTCCGAGCGGTAGAAGCCGGGGCGGTGTTCAGCGAGGCGGGTTTCCACCAAGCCGACGTCTCGAAACCGCCGCCCGGCGCAAGAGCCGGCGTCCGCGGTGCGCAGCTCGGTCACGTCCACAGACAGCGCTCGCGCAGCGGGGGCTTGCGCCTTCAACAGCGCGGCATACAGCGCAGACGCGGGCGGCCAAGCCTGCTTGAGCGCCGCGTCCAACGCCGCGTAATCGCCTTGTTTGCGCAGGGCTTCCCAATCGTCGGCAGCGGCTCGCCAAGCGGCGTAGCCGGCCGCGGCGATGGCTGCCAGCGCCGCGACAACCAGCCAAACGCGGCCCGCCGCTGGCCGCTTGCTGCGTTGCCTAGCCACGGCCTTGCTTGGCACCGCCGTGGCCAAGTGCTCTCCACCATGTTCGGCAAGCGCCGCCAGCCCCTCGAACCGTTCCCACGCCATCAGGCGCACACCGTCCGGCAGCGCGGCCACTGGCGCATTGGCTTGCGGCACGATCACCAGCAGCCGACCTTCGCCCGCCGCCTGTTCGGCCAGCAGCGGCCCCGCCTGCGCGATCTTCTCAGCCATGCCGCTCACCGCTCGCACGCGCTGGTCTCGATCCACCTCGCCCGTTGCCAGTATCGTTAACGTGGCAGGCTCGTCCGGCCCAGCCAGCGCGCCTTCGGCGGATAGGAGATGCGCAAGCAACACCGGCAGCTGCCAGCTCTGGCCGCCGTCCACGCGGCCGTCCAAGTCCAGCCGGTAGGCGGCGTGGCCGGTGAGGTCGGCAATCAAGCCGGTGCCCTTGTTCACGAAGCGGGCGTAGCCGTTGGAGATGCCGAGCACCGTGGTGGTGCCGTCCAAGCAGGCCACGGAGGGCACGTCCGCATCCTCGGCGGTAATCCGCTGGATGGTCACCGGCCCTTCGGTCGTGGCGATCAGCACCCGCGCCCTCACGACAGAAACAACTCGCTGTCTGGCCGAGCGAAGGCTCGCGGCAGGGCATCGTCGGCGTCCTTCAGCAAGCGGATGGTGCGCCCGGCGGGCGGCGGCAGTTCCTCCTTGCAGATGGCGCCATCCGGGGTGCTGATGACGAGCTGCCGCGGCGGCGTTTGGCCTTCCGGCACTTCGATCAACAAGTACACCTGCCCATCGCCGGCGCGGGAAGGCACCACGCGAAGCGAATAGCCACCCGCTTCGCGGCGCTGCAGCGCGCCCGATGCCGCGGCAGCCGCGCGCGGCACATGGACGCGGGCGGTGCGCGTGAGCAGCAAGTTGAAGTCTTGGAGCAACGCTGGATCGGCCAGCAGGGCTCGGCCGATGGCCGCCGGCAATGGCCGCCCGGGTGCCGTCGCCGCGGCAAACAGTTCCGCAAACAATGGCCGCGATGGCGGCTCTGCATCGTCCTCGGCTTCCAGCAGCAGGTCTGCGCCGTGCCAAGCCACGAACGCAGCCCGCAGACGCTCGCGCCGCTCGTCGCTCAAGTTGCGCCAAGGCGTGCTCATTGGTCTTCCCCCACCCCGTACAGGTGCTTGAACGCCGCTGCGAACAGCAAGCGATCGTCGGCCTCGCTCGCGCGCCACGCCTTGTCCTTGAACGTTTCGATCAACGTCGCCAAGGCTTTGGAGATCGGCGCGAGCGCGTTGGCGAGCGCCTCAAAGGCAACGCGACGCTCTGGGTCTTCCAGCGCGGCGTTGTCGAAGCCGGCGCGGTTGATGGCGTTGAACGCCTGCCGTTGCGAGGCGAACGCATCCAAGTTGACGGTTGGGCTGCCGTTGTCTCCCCGCTGGCGCCGAAGCACATAGAGCGTCGCGTCCATCACGCACCGGGTGTGCTCGGCAAGACGGGTCAAGGCGGCGACGCAGTCCGTAAAGGTGGCCTGCGGGCCAGCCGCGATCAGCGCCGCGACGTCGCCGGATTCGCGGCGCAACGCTTGCGTCAAGCGGTTCTGCCATGCGCCGAAGGTCTCCGCCCGCAGGTAGGAAAGGCGCAAGGCGGCAATGCCCGTCGTTTCGGCCACGGGCAGCTGCAGTGCCGCGAGTTCGCGTTTGTTGTACGCCTTGATGGATGCGGCCGGCGGCTCTTGCAGTTGTTCCAACGGGTCTTCTTCCACCACCGGCGGCAGCACGGCCTCTGCCGAGAACTCCACTTCGCCGGCTTGCGCGTCCCCGCCCACGGCTAGGGGATGCGCGAGCGCTTGCAGGCTGTCGCCTTCAAGCAGCAGGCGGCGCAAGCGCAGAAAGGCCAGCATGGTGGTTCGGAAACCCCGAAAGTCCCCCGCTGCGTCGCTGGCAATGTTGGCGAGCCAGAAGTTCAGTACCGCTTCGTCGTTGATGTCGTGCGCGGAGAAACCCTCGCCCGCCTCTTGCTGCAGAAACGTGGTGACGGCGTGGAGCTTGCGTTGCGCTTGAGCCGTGGGCAGGTGGTCGCGCAGCGCCGCATAGAGTTGGCGGGCGAGACGTTTGGCAACCGCGGAGACGGCTTGGCGCGTCGCATCTTCGGCGGCCAGTTCCTCAGCAGCGTCGGCGACGGCCCGATAGCCCAAGAAAGAGACGAGGAACTCCATCAAGGCGGCGAGCATCGGCATGCGCCCGAAGCGCACCTCGAAATCGCCTTCTGGGTAGCGCAGCGTGGCACCCTCGGAGGTCGTTTGCGCGGGCGTGGCGGCGAAGGCGGCGCGGAAGGCGCTTGCGCGGGCCAGTTCGATGCCCCAGAACAGCCACTCGAAGCCCATGTCGCCGGGGGCACGCCTTCCAGCGAGCTCGGCAGCGCGCACGAGGTGGCAGAGTTCCAGCAGCAAGGTTTCGTAGGCGCGGCCAACAATGCGCGCGGCCAAGGCTATCAGCACGCGCTGCGTGAACTTGGCGCCGTTGGGCCCTTCGATTTCCGCCAATTGGCGGAAGACTTCGCGCAATGCGCTGCTCTGCGACGCGGCCAACACCCTGCCGCGGCCACTCGGCATGCGTTTTCCTCCCCGAGCCCGTGCCGCGCAGAGTATGCGAGTGGGTTGCGTTTGCCTACCGCGGCGCTTGCCAGTGGGCAGGGCGGATGTGGTGTTGGCCCTGCCGATCATCGGAACCGTCGTGCGCCGCCGGTGACGGCGCGCCAGCGGCCTCCGCTGTGGGCTCGGCCGGTGGCGGGCCTCGGCGCGAGGGCCGCTGGGCTGTGCTCAACCTGCCGAAGAGGGTGCAATCCGGGCATCGCGCCGGCATCGGGCGGGCCAAAGCGCGGCAGCCCTTGCGCCTTCCGCAGCCAGGCGCTAACCAGCGGGCCGTGCCGGTACAGCCGCCACCAACGCAGCACGTCACGCACATAAGGCCGTGTGAACTGGTGTGGCGCGAGCCCCTTGTTCATCTCTTGCAGCGGGCCGCCTCGATAGTGGGAGAGCGCGAGCCGCCAATCGCCCGCGTAACGCGCCTGCAGAGCGGCTAGGTACGCGATGCCGGCGCGGATGTTCGGCTCCGCGTCACGCAAATCGTCTGCGTCCGCGTTGAACTCCGCGGCTAGGCGGGGCGGAATCTGCATCGTGCCGACCGTCCCGGCGGCGCCCAACGCGCTGCTGGCCATGTTCGAGCCAACCTTGGCCACCGCCAGCGCCAAGGCCGGAGGCACCGGGCCTTGGCGCACCGCTTCGGCGACGATCATCGATGGGATGTCGCTGGCCGGCTTAGCTACCGTCGGTTGAGCGGGGACAGACGCCACTGGCGTATGATCTTCCGCGCCTTCGCTGGAATCCGGCACGGCGCAAGCCGCTAGCGAGAGTGCGGCCAGCGGAAGGAAGGCCCTCAGCGTAGAACGGCGCCTATCGTGGAGGGCTGCCAGCGGCAAGCGTGTCCTCAGCGCAGGTCGGTGCCCGGTGTGGTTTGCCATCGTCTCTTCCTCCTCGCTCACGGACTCCCATGGCACGAGCTATGGAAGGGCTTGGCGCGCTATGTCTGCCAGAAGAATGGCGAGGACGTTGGCCCGGCCCGTTGGCACCGCTAGCCGCGCGGCGGCGAGGATGCGCTGTCTTGCCTTTGCGCGGCGGATTCTCGCGCTAAAACTTCCATAGGGGCGAGCGAGTAAGCTTGTTTGCGCTAGTTGCCGCCAAGAGAAGCGATGGTCGTCCGCCGTCTCGTCATGACCCTGAGCCTTGCGTTCACCCTCTCCGCGAGCGGGGTGGCCGCGTACGCCAACTCGAGCGGCGTGGCGGTGATCATCGGCAATCGGCACTACCAAGGCGCGGTGCCGGAGGTGAGCTACGCGCACCGAGACGCCGATGCGTTCAAGCGCTATGTGGTGGATGCGCTCGGCTACGACCCGGACAACATCTTGGACCTGCGCGATGCGACGCAGGCGCAGATGGTGGCCACGTTCGGCAACCAGGCGAGCGCCCAAGGCAACCTGTGGTCTTACCTAGATCCCGCCGGGGGCTCGGACGTGGTGGTGTTCTACTCCGGCCACGGCGTGCCGGGCCAGCGGGACGGCAAGGGCTATCTGCTGCCTGCAGATGCGGACCCGAACGTGCCGGAGCTGAACGCCTATCCCATCGATCTGCTTTATTCCAACTTGGCGAAGCTGGACGAAGCGGGTTCCGTGGCGGTGTTCTTGGACGCCTGCTTCTCCGGCGGCAGCCAACGCGGCATGTTGATCGAGAACGCCTCGCCCGTGTACGTCACGGCGGCACTGCCCAACGCCGTGGCTGGCGCCATGACAGTGCTGACGGCCGCTTCCGGCGGCCAACTGGCCAGTTGGGACACCGCCGCCCGCCACGGCATGTTCACCCACCACCTGCTGGACGCCTTGTACGGCAAGGGCGATGCGGACGGCGATGGCAGCGTAAGCGCGACGGAGGCGAAACGCTACTTGGACCGGCACATGACCCGCGCCGCCCGCCGCACCTACAAGCGGAACCAAGTGGCGAGTTTGCTGGGCGACGGCGACAGGTCGCTGGCCTTCTCCGGCGACACGGGGTTCGGCACGCGCCCGGCGCTGGGGCCGGGTGGCGCCTCCCCAGGGGACATCGAGGAGCTGGATGGCGTGCGCTGGGCGAAGCAGCGCACCAATTTGCGCAGGGGGCCAAGCACCGAGCATCCGGTGGCTGGCTCGCTCGCCGCTGGCGAAGAGGTGGTTGTGAAGGGTCAGGTGCGCGGTGGCGAGTGGCTGCTGGTTGCCACGGCCCAAGGCGGCGAAGCGTTCGTGTTCGCACGGCTCTTGGACGATCAGCCGCCCTCGGCGCACCCGCCGCCTTCAGCGCCTGCGCCCGCCCGCGATGCAGCGCTGGAAGCCGCCTTCTGGGAATCCGTGAAGGATGGCGACGCCTCAGGGTTCGAGGCGTATCTGCAACAGTTCCCCAGTGGCACGTTCGCGCCGCTCGCTCTTGCCCGGCTGCAGGAACTCGTGTGGGTTCCCATGGAGAAGAGCAACAGGCTAGAGGCGTTCGAGGAATATCTTGCGAGCAATCCGGATGGCCGTTTCGCCGAGTTGGCCGTGGCGGCGCTTCGACAGCGCGTCCAGCGAGCGAGCAAATCTGCGCTGGACGGCTACCTCGCCCGCTACCCGCAAGGCGCCGCTGCGGAGGAAGCGCGGCAGCGCGCAGCAACACTGGTGTGGCCGTCCCTTGCTGGCAGTTTGCGCGTGGCCGACTTCGACGCCTTTCTGCGGCGGTATCCCAACTCGCGCGAGGCCGCGCTGGTTCCTAGTGCCAGAGCAGCTGCCGTGGCGACGTTGGCGTCTAACAAAGGACCGTTCGATGGGTTCGTTGAAGAGGACGGCATCTGGGTGGGGCGCGATTGCCCGGACTGCCCCGAGATGGTGGTGGTGCCGGCGGGCTCGTTCATGATGGGTTCGCCGTCGCACGAGCGGGGACGGGACGAAGACGAAGGCCCGGTGCATGAGGTGACGATGGGCGCGCCGTTCGCAGTGGGCAGGTACGAGGTAACGTTTGAGGAGTGGGATGCTTGTGCGCGTGATCGTGGCTGTCCGCGGCACAAAGACATCGCGAAGGACAGAGGCTGGGGGCGCGGTCGGCGCCCGGTGATCTATATGAGCTGGGGCGACGCCAAGCGCTATGTTCGATGGCTGGCGGAGAAGACGAAGAAGCCGTACCGCCTGCTGAGCGAGTCGGAGTGGGAGTACGCGGCGCGTGCGGGCACGGAGACGGCGTATAGCTGGGGCGACGCGATCGGCGTCAACTTGGCCAACTGCGAGGGCTGTGGCAGCCGGTGGGACGACAGCAAGACTGCGCCCGTTGGGAGTTTCGGCACGAACGCCTGGGGCCTGCACGACATGCATGGCAACGTTCGGGAGTGGACGGAGGACTGTTGGAACGGCAGCTACCGTGGAGCGCCGAGCGACGGGAGCGCGTGGCTGAGTGGGAATTGCGGCGTGCGCGTTTTGCGCGGCGGCGCCTGGGACCTCATTCCAGCGGTCCTCCGCGCCGCGGACCGGGACTGGGACGCCACCGGCGACCGCAGCCTCTACGTCGGGTTCCGGGTGGCCCGGACGCTCACCCCATGAATCTTAACCTCCTTACCTCGGGGGTTCGGGGGGCAAGCCCCCCGATGGGTTCCAAGGGCGAAGCCCTTGGTCGATTTTCCCTTGCGGATGGGCGACCGATCTCTGCTCTAATCCTTCCATAGCAGGCATCGCGTACCGGCAACACTGAACTCCTTGATGAAAGCCAGCCAACCCCATCTCTCCCCCCAACCCTCCACAAATGCGCTCGGTGCGCTGGCTTTCCATGCACTCGTTCTCGTCGCAGTGCTGCTCGGTTCCCCCGCCAGCGCCGACGATTTCGACCGCCTGCTTGCTACCGCTTCGACCAGCGACACCGTGCCCGTCCTCGTCACGGGCTGGCGCCCCATCACTGGCGACGAAGTCGGCCAAGGCAGCGCCGCCGGCGGCATCGTGGCGATCACTGGCGACGAGTTCACCCGCGAGCTCCAGTCCTCCTCTGCAACAGCCGTCGTTACCCGCCGCTACGACAACTTCCCCGTGCTGGCCATGCGCCTGGATGCCGCCGCCCTGCGCCGCGCCAAGACCTATCGCGCCGGCGTGGAGGTGTGGGAAGACCCCATCCTGTATCCGACGCTGCGCGACAGCGTGCGCATGGTCGGCGCAGACGCCGCCTGGACGGACGGTTTCACCGGCGAGGGCCTCGCGGTTGCTGTGATTGACGACGGGGCCGATGTCACACACCCTTTCCTACGCGGCCGCGTCATCTACGAGGGCTGCTTCGCGGACCGCTGCCCGAACGGCCAACCTGCCATGGTAGGCGTCGGCGCCGCAGCGCCCGTCGGCACCCACGGCACGCATGTGGCCGGCATCGTGCTCGGCCAGTCTGCGCCGGACAACCTCTCCGGCGTCGGCCCAGAACTCGGGCTGATGATCTTCAACGTCGCCAACCGCGATTCCCGCGGCATGGCCGGCAACGGCATCCTCGCGGCGCTGGACCGCGTGCTCACCCTCGCCCGCGAACGCCCCGGCCAGATCGCGGCCGTCAACATGAGCTTGGGCGCCGAACGCGACAGCTACGGCGTGTGCCAAGCCACGGTGTGGGACTTGGCCGCCCGCCTGTTCCGTGAAGCCGGGGTTCCGGTGGTGGTGGCATCCGGCAACGGTTCGTCGCAAGGACGCGCCGCTCCAGTGGGCTTCCCAGCCTGCGTGGACGGCTTCGTAAGCGTCGGCGCGGTGGACAAACGCGCCCAAGTGGCCGCCTTCTCCAACAGCGGCCCGACTCTGGACGTGCTGGCCCCAGGCGTCGCCATCCGCTCCTCCGTGTTGGACGCCAGCAGCGGCCGACTGCGCCAAGGCTACGACGCCTTCGACGGCACCTCGATGGCCGCGCCCCATGTCGCCGGCGTGATGGCCCTGCTGCGGCAGGCAGCGCCAGAAGCCAGCGTGGAGGACTTGGTGGCTGCGCTCAAAGCGACCGGGCAGCGCATCGACGACTTTCGGCAGCGGGGCACGGCGGCGGAGCTGGTGCAGGTGCAGGCCGCGATCGCGCATCTGACGGGTGGCAGGCCGAGAGAGGACGAAGTAGAACGGCGGGAGCCAGAGACGGCACCGGAGGAACCGCCGGTCGAACCGGAGCCGGCACCAGAACCGCCGGCGAACGAAGAGACGCCCGTTGAACCGACGCCGGAGCCGCCAGCGAGCGACGAAGACGAGGAAGAACCCGAACCGCCGCGGGAGAAGAAGAAAGTATGGGAGCCGGTGATATGAGCAAGCGAGCCGGTAAGGGCCATTGGCGGCACCTCCGCATGGTGCTGACACTGGCACTTGCGACCATCGCTACGGGCTGCTGTCTCCTGACGCCGCCGCAGGCGGATGCCGGGGAGCACATGCCGAGCGAAATCGAAACTCCCGGTTTCATCCCGATTCTCGTCACCCTCGCCGCCCAAGAGGGTGAGCCGTTGGCGACAGCGCGGGCACGGGTATTGGCGCGATTGCGAACCGTTATGTCCGCGGACGGGTTGGCCGCGATTCGCGTCTATGAAACGTTGCCGGTGCTGGCCGTAAGGGCAACGCCAAGTGTGCTGGCGCTATTGTTGTCGCTTCCGGAGGTGCGTTGGGTCGAGGCTGATCGGGCATTCCTTCCGTTGTAAGTACTCCGGCAAGGTTACCACCCGACGTCGTACTCACCTTATGAGGTTCGTCAAGACACTTCAGCAAACTACTGCTAGCGGGCGATACTGTACCATCCTGGCCCAAAACAATTTTTGCATCTAGGATAGATAAGATCGTTTTGCTTAACTAGGTCGAGCAGAAGCCGAAGTACGTCGCGCCCAAAGACACTTCCATGGTCTTTGATAAAATTCAGGTCCTGCGGATACTATCCAATAGTCTGAGTTTGGACATCCAGATCCACCCTCGAAAATGCCAAAGTCGCCATCTTCTTTTCCATTGAAGACAGAGGCCTGCCGATCCCCTCCGGCCACCTTGTGACTAATCATTTCATCTAGATGTCCTGCTGTTTGGGACAAAAGGGAACCAAGCCGGACATTGATGCACGGTTCGTCGTCGCGACTTTCTCGAATGACGAACTCCGTGCGTCCACTGAGTGGCGGCCGCAGCATGCGCCCCACCGCCACGCCTTGAGGAAAGAGCCGCTTCGTCGCATCATCGGCCCTCGACGTGATAGACACAATCCAAGGCACATCTGGACGCTTGAGGAACGGTACCGGCGTACTTTGCACTTGATTCATTGCAGAAATCAGATTGAACGACGAAATCGCCTCCATAGCTGGGTTCAATAGTAGGACGAGATCGACAGGGGGACGCAAGTGATTCTCTATCATATGCCTAAGATCGTCTTCCCGTTCTGATAGCATTAAGTCCGAGAAGCCATCTAGAGCCACGGACAATGTCTCGACCTCTTCCAGATGTTCTGTCCTAGCCACTCTGTTGATTTCTAGTTGCACGATCAACCCTTTCTCCTGTTCCGAAAAGCTGTGGAGGCTATTTTCGAGTCGGTCTAAACGTTGCTTATTCATCTCCATTTTCGCCGTTTCAACTTTCATTCCGTTTAGCTCCTGCGCGAGGTCTGCCGAAATCCCCTCGATATGTGTGGAGGCGGGCGTCAAGGCATTCATAAGCGATCTTTCGACATCCGTAGTTGGATCTTCCAAAAAAAATCCAGAAGAAAACTTGAAGTTGTAGTGTGGTATCAACGGTTTTTCCAACTCCGCTAGAAGGCTCGTCGTCGTCGCAAAACGGTCATTCGAATCCGCGCTCTCTGCGATAAACTCGTTCGATGGTGCAACTCGTTTTTGGAAATTGCTCAACCTCTGTTCGAATTCAACCCACTGGTCCATAAATCCTTCAAACGCCGCCTCGGACACCACTTTCAATGGGTCGGAAACACCTGTACGCGTCCATACCGTAGGCTCCCCGGAGGCGTCAGCCTCCGATAACTTGGCACGAATCGAAGAGCTATAGCTCGCATAGAGACAGTTCACTTCTCGAATGGCACACAATCCCTGCCGTTGGAGGCTCCCGCACTGTACCACACGGTTTTGATCATAAGTGTCACACGCGACGATGTGAGCCCGCGGTCGAAATGCCGTTTGGTCTCGTTGGTAACGCTCGATATCCTGCTCAGCCCGCAAGATACTCCCTTCGACTGCCTCAATCTCGCTGTTGAGACCCTCGATTGCTAGCAGCAAATCCGACCGCAGACCATTTAGATGATCGATGGCTTCTCCGATCTTCTTGATAGACTTCCATCTGTCGTCGATAGCAGCTCTGAGGTCTTTTCGCTCCTCCACCATGTTGTTGACCTCACGGATTTCATCGCCAACCTCCACGGCCATAAGTTTCTGCGACATTGCTCGAGCACCAACGAATGATTGAGCCATAGCATACTCGAGCGCCTTAGCGCCAAAAGAGTGGCCAATGAAAATGCTTTTGGACGCCGGGAACATGGAGTATCTCGCGTACCCATCGTCCTCGGAATCGCGATCAGAGGGCTTTTCGTTTTGGGCTTCGCGACGCTGCTCCTCCAACGCCTCGCGGCGGTTCCTCTCCATGGCTTTTCGGCGTTCGTTGTCCACATTCTGGACCTCTGCCAATAGGCGATATATCGTAGTCGTAAGAGGCGTCGTTGCGAGTGCGCGAGCGCTACGTTTTCGACTCCAGAAGGTCAAGTATTGGGGAGTCTTGATAAAACGACCAAGAGTATCCCATCGACTGGTGAGACGATTGGTCAACCCGAGAGAATCACCTCGCCAACCAATGTAGACAGCGAGCACATGCGGTCTTGAGGTACACTCTCCCTCGTCTGGACTAGCGTGAAAACAGACATCGTCGGACTGCGCCAGTGTTTTTGCCCAGCGCCTGAAGTCGCGCAAGTTCGTGCTACCCTCGCTCGCGTTATGTCGCCAGCCATGTATGAAAACAAATAGGATAATGCCTTCGCTGTTCAACTTATTCTCCATTTGAGCTTGCGACACTCGCACGATTTCCCGCTCAACCTGCGTGACTTGATCGGGATCCCAATGAAGCCCATCATCATCGAATTCAATTACGGCCACGGATAGCCGTTGATCGGACGTCTTGGGATCACTCTCCTGTACAGTGGAGCGGTTCGCGCAAATATTGGGGATCAAGGACTTGCGGCGATAGTCTTGCTTGGCAATATGTTCGTCGTCAAAAACACTGTCGTATGGTTTGCAAGGACACCCTAGGTCGCAATCGTCGTTGGGCAGCGGGGTGATTGGTCCGCCGTAGGGTTTTTCGTCTAGCTGTGCGGCGGTCACGGATGCATAATAGGAGGTGTGCGCACAGCCGGCGATGATGGCGGTATACAAGATTGCGGCTACTACGCAAGACGCTGTTCCGGAGGTTCTTGTTCGCGCAGCGAGGCAATTCCAAATGCTTGTCAACAAACGTCTTAGGCCTTGAGCCGTTTGTCCGTTCGTCACTGCTGGTCTCACTACTGGGAGCTTGGCATGGAGACGGGAAGAGGTACGAACGAGCTCACTTCCTCATCCTACAAATGCACCTGATAGCTCAGTGCCACTACCGCCATCTTGCTAGGCCCGATCATCGCGAGCGTGGCAAGAAATTTGCCGCCATCTAGGGCTCGCCCCGTCGTCTCCACGAACGTCGCCCCCGCTACAGGTGCCAACTCACCGTAGTCAACACCCGTCGTCGCCGCAACAATGATCAGAGCTTCGTGGTCTTCAAGGTTCCCCTCAGTCTTCAAGGGCTCAGACCGGATGCGGCCTTCGCCTTCTGACGGCAGTACCAGCATGTCGCCGGCTTCCATCGTTAGCTGCCGTCGTGTGGCGTTCGGGTACAGTCGCACGACCTTGTTGTCGGCTCCCCAAGCAAACACGCCCAAGAACACGCGGGCTTCGCTTCGCAACTCGATGGCAATTGGTTCCATCGCCTTGAACACCGTCTTCGGCAGCTTCGCCGTTACTGCTGGGCGGCTAACCGCCCCGACCGGCACCACCTTTGCCGTGAGTCTAACGCCAATGCGCGAACCGTTGTCAACCGCCGATTTGTGATCGTGAAACTGCTCGTCCACGGGCAGGCCTTGGCTCAGGTACTCGCCCAAGGCGGAGACGGCATCCGCCTCGGTGCGCACTTCGTCTACCGTGGGAGACTCTAGTCCCAACGCTTGGGCTATCACGCGGGCGCGGGCTAGGTTGCGGGCGGCGCGGCGGGCGGAGGCGGGGTCTAGGCGATCCGATATCACCGCCTCCGCCACCGCTTCGTAGCGCGTTGTCGGCTCTGGTGGGCCGTCGTCCCGGCCCAAGCTGGCTGCCAAGTCCTTGGGAACCGATGCGGTGGCCACGTCCGCTCCGTCCGCGATCAGCTTCCGTTCGTCGCGCAGCACACGGGCATCCACGCGGAAGCGTTTGTCGTCCAAACGGCGCAGTTCGCCGCGCAGGCGATAGCGTGGAACATCCGAGCTAGGAGCCGTGCCACTGCCTAACGCCGCATTCGCGGCCGCCTCGGCGGTGCGGCTGCCCGAGCGCCTCGCCATCAGCGTGGTGATCTTGTCTTCCAAGCGTTCGCCGATGTGGCGGGTGAGGGCGGTTTCCACGCCGGTGTCTAGGAGTGGCACCAGTTCCAACGTGCCGGGCGGTACGCCTTGGGCCAAGCGGCTGGCGATGGCGTCGATGGCCACGTCGAAGTGGGCGGCGCTGCGGGTGATGGGGAAGTGTGCGGCGGCGGTGGCGAGGGTGGCGGCGTTGACGAGGCGCACGGCGGAGCAGGAGAGGATGATGCCGGTGGCGTCGGACGTAGGTTTGCAGATGATCTCGATGTCCGCTTGGGCTTCGCGCAGCAGGGATTCGATGTCGCCTTGGTAGAACTCCTCGAGGCTGTTGTAGATGGCGCGGAGCCGTTCGCGGGCCAGCAGCGTCACGTCCTCTTCGGCGGCGTCGGAGAGTGCGATCAGCAGGCGCTCATAGAGCGGATCGCCGATGGCTGGTTCCAAACCCGCATAGCGCTGGTCGAGCGGTTGGATGGCTACCTTGGCGCCGGCCGGGATGTCGTTCATGAGTTGGGCAGCCAAGGCGATTTCCGGCGGGGGGCCTGCATCGTCCTCCGGTTGGGATGAATCTTGGGCGCTGAAGGGATTGACACTGGATTCGGCCGCATCGAAGAACCCCGTAGCCAGCAGCGCGACGAACGCGCCGACGGCTAGCGCACACGCTGCGAGTGTCCACGCAAGGCGTCTACCGCTCATGCCTCGCCCGTTCGCAGATAGCGGCGCGCATCCAAGTAGCGCAGATCGCGCGCAAGCCGACATAGGAGCCGCAGCTTCTCTAAACCGACGTTGGCCAGCGTGAGCTGGCTGCCGCGGCGGCGGGTGTAGGTGGCCTCGATCAGGCGCTCGAGCACGTCGAGCGCGGTGTGTTGGATGCGGTCGCCGAGGAGGAACTTCTGGCTGCGCGGGAAGCGCTCCAGCGTCGGCACCAGCCAAACCACGAAGCGGTAGTGGGCTTCCAACGCTACGCCGGTTGAGCGGGCCCGGTCCGGCGGCGGATCCGAATGAACGCTCTCGCTGCTATTGCTCAAATTGAAGAACCCTCGAAAAAAATCGACCAAGGGCTTCGCCCTTGGAACCCGTCGGGGGGCTTGCCCCCCGAACCCCCGAGGTAAGGAGGTTAAGATTCATGGGGTGAGCGTCCGGGCCACCCGGAACCCGACGCCGCTGCTGCGGAGGCCGGAGGAGTCCCCGCTCCGGTTCGCGGCGCGGAGGCCCGCTGGACCGCCGTACCAGGAGCCGCCGCGCAAAACGCGCTTCGCGCAATCCCCGTATCCCCACGCGCTCCCGTCCCGCGGCGCCGCCTCATAGCTGGCGTTCCAGCAGTCCCCCGTCCATTCCCAAACATTGCCCAGCATGTCGTGCAAGCCCCAGCCGTTTGTTTCGTAGCTGCCAACCGGCGCAGTGTGTGCCTGACCGTCCCGACACGCCGCCGCGGTCCAATTCGGGTAGCGTTCTTTCAGAGTGGCGTCCGCCCCGTTGGCATGCCGGCATTGGCCAGACTCGCTATCCCCCCAGTAACGCGACGTCGACGTGCCCGCCCGCGCCGCGTACTCCCATTCGGATTCGCTCGGCAGTCGGTACCGCTCCCCCGTCCTTCGAGACAGCCACTCCACATACGCCTGCGCGTCGTCCCAGCTCACGCACGCCACGGGATGCCCGCCGCTCTGGCCGAAGCCCGGATTGCGCCAGCCGAGGCCGTCTCGTTCCTTCCACTCGCCGCCCTCGTAGGTGTAGCACCCGTTCCCCGCTGAATGCCCCGTCCCGTCCACGAACCGCCCGAACTCTGCGACCGTCACCTCATGCACGCCGAGCGCGAACGGCACACGGAACGTCACTGCATGCACCGGTCCTTCGTCGTCTTGGCGTCCCTGCTCATGCGACGGCGAACCCATCCGGAACGATCCCGCCGGCACCACCACCATCTGCGGACATTCCGGGCAGTCTCGGAACTTCTCGCCCGGCTGCGCACCGGCGCGGCGCAGCGCGATCTGCCGCACCGTCGGCTCGCCGCTGTGCGCCACCGTCTCCGTCGCTGTCACAAAGCCCTCTGCGCTCGCTTCAACCCGGTAGGAACCCGGCGGCAGCAGCATCCCTGCTCGGTACGCCTCCGCATGATCCAAGAGCCGAACCCGCGCTTGGGCCGGCTCGGCAACGATCGTGAACGGCTGCCCGGGCCGTGAGAGCGCAAACTGATGCACCGTCGGCGCCGTGCCGTGCTTCACCGTCTCCGTCTTCGTCACATAGCCCGGCGCGCTCGCCTCCACTTGGTATGAACCGGCCGCCAGTTCCATCCCTGCCCGGTACGGCGGGCCGATGTTCAGAATCCGCACCCGCGCGTCCGCCGGCTCCACGGCCACCGTGAACGCCGCCGGCGGTGGCCCCAGCGTGGGGCGCGATCCCCACCCGCCCGGAGACGAGACGCTCAGCACCGCGCTCTCATCGCCGTGCAGCCCGGCGTCCTGCACTCTCCCGAACTCGCGCCGCGCTGCCCGCGTCATCGTGCGGTCTAGGTGCAGCTTCGTCTCCCGCGCGGTCACTTGGCCGTCGCTATCTGCATCCGCTGCCCCGTACAGCCCGTCCAGCAGGTGCTCCGTGAACAGGCCGTGCCGCGCCTTCTCATCCCAGCTCGCCAGCTGTGCGCCGCTTGCCGCCGTCAGCACCGTCAGCCCGGCCGCGGTGCCGGACACGTCTGCCTCCACATACACCGGCGACGCCGAGCGGATCAGCATCCCGCGCGGGCTGCCGCCCGAAAAGCAGGCGTCCAGGAACACCGTCGTGGAGCGCGTCTGCAGCCGGCTTAGGTTCTCGTACAGCAGGTCGATGGGGTAGCCGTTCAGCTCCGCCGTGTCCGGGTTCGAGTCCGTCGGCAGCAGGTAGCCGCGGCCCGCCTTCCCCGGCACCCCGTGGCCGGAGTAGAACACCACCACGTCCGAGCCGCCGGACGGGTCGATGTAGCGCCACAGCAGGCCCTCCGCGTTCCCTTGCACCCCGAACGCGGTCTCCAATTGGGACTTCGTGGCGTCGCGCAGGTCGATCACGTTGTCAGGGTCGTACCCGAGCCGCTCCGTCACGAAACGCTTGAAGGCATCCGCGTCGTTGTGCGCGTAGGCCACCTCCGGCACCCGGTCATCCGTGTACGTCCGATTGCCGACAATCACCGCCGCCCCCTTCTTGTTGCCCGCCGCTGAAGCGCCAACAAGCAGCGCGAACGCCACGCACGCCGCGCCTGCCAGCTTCGATCCGTTCATTGCGGTGCGACCCCCTCCCATGCATGTTGCCCTCGCCGGCGCTGTGCCCAGCCGCCACGCCGAACGCATCCGCCTCGACATACACTGGCATCACCAGCGTTTCTGCGAGATTGTATGGCAGGGTCTGAGGCGTTTCCCTCAGCCGCCGCCAAGGCCCGCAGGACATGGCTCAAGAAGCGCAGCGGGACCACGCCCCCATCCCCACGCCGAGTTACTGCTCGCGGGACCGCCACCCTACGGCCCCAGCGAGTGGGGGCAGAGAGAAAGAACTCGCGGGCGCGCTCGTCTTCCGCCGTCGCCGTCAGGCGCGTTGGTTCAGCCCGGCCAGATCCGCCATGAAGCGCACGGCCTCGTCTTGATTGGCGCCCACCGTCAAGCCGGTGAAGCCCGCGTCCACCCAATCCCGATAGCGCTTGCGAATGCGCTCCTTCGGCCCCAACAGCGCGGCCTCGTCGATGAACTCGTCTGGTACCGCGGCGGTGGCCTCTTCTTTGCGCCCGGCGAGATAAAGCTCCTGGATGCGCTCCGCGGCGTCGCCGAAGCCACGCTCGATCATCATGTGCTTGTGGAAGTTGAGCGTCTTGTGCCCCATGCCGCCGACGTACAGCGCCGCATTGGGCTTGCCGGCGTCGATGGCGGTTTGCACGTCGTCCGTGATGTGAACCTGCACGCCGGATTGCGCGTCGAGGGCGTCCAGCCCGCGGCCGCTCTTCCTCGCCCCGGCCGCAAGCCACGCCCGCGCCTTCGGCACGTACTCCGGCGTCATGCGCAACGGCAGCCAGCCATCGGCGATTTCCCCGGTGAGCCGCACCATCGTCTCGGTGCCGGTGCCAAGCCAGATGGGGATGTTGGGGTTCATGTGCAGGATGGACTTCAACGGCTTGCCGATGCCCATGGCGCCTTCGCCCGCAAACGGCAGCGCTATCTCGCGCCCGTCGTGGCTCACCACTTCGCGCCGCAACGTCTTTCTGATGATGGCCACATAGTCCTTCAGGCGGTAGTAGGGGCGCCCCCAAGGCTGGCCGTACCACCCTTCGACGATCTGCGGGCCAGACATGCCGAGGCCGATGATCACGCGGTCTCCCCCGGCAAGGGCATCCACCGTGGCGGCCTGCATCGCCGCCATCACCGGCGGGCGCCCAGCGATTTGCTGAATGGCCGTGCCCAAGCGGATGCTCCGCGTGTGCGCCGCGATGAAGGCGAGCGGCGTCCAAGCGTCCGAACCGTAGGCCTCGGCGGTCCACACCGAGTCGTAACCCAGCGCCTCTGCCAGCGCGATGCGCTGCATTGGAATGTCGAGGTGCCGCCCGCTGTAGCCAAGGCTCAAGCCCAACTTCATGTCCGCCTCCCACTCCCTCAAAGGTGAGCGGACAGAGTGCCACAAGCCGTGGCGCAGCGATGTCCGCGCTAGAATCGATGCACGAAGTCTTGGGAGTACTTATGAAACTGTCGAGCTTGAGCCGCTCCATCGCCGGCAAGACGGCCATCGTCACCGGTGCCGCGAGCGGCATGGGACGCGCCACCGCACGTTTGTTCGCGGACGAGGGAGCGAATGTCGCCGCTCTGGACATCAACGCCGACGCCCTCGCCGAGGTGACCGGCGAAATCGAGGCAGCCGGCCATCCCGTGCGCGGCTGGCAACTGGACTTGGCGGACAAGGACGCCGTGGAGCGCGTCATCGGCGCCGTGGCCGACACGTTCGGCGGCATCGACATCCTCATCAACAATGCTGGCATCGGCGCCGGCGGCGCCATTGACGGCGACAACTACGAGGCCACCTGGCAGCGCGGCTTCGATGTGTTGCTTACAGCCCATGTGCGCACGATTCGCGCCGCGCTGCCGTGGCTGCGCCAATCCGATGGCGCACGCATCGTCAACATCGCCTCGACGGAAGGGTTGGGCGCCACCAAGTACGGCAGCGCCTACAGCGCCGCGAAAACCGGCGTCATCGGGCTGACGCGCTCGCTGGCCGTGGAGTTCGGCGCCGAGGGCATCACCGTGAACTGCATCTGCCCTGGGCCCATCCGCACCGGCATGACGGACGCCATTCCCGAGGCGAGCAAGCAGGAGTACGCCCGCCGCCGCGTCGCGCTCAAGCGCTACGCGGAACCGGAAGAGGTGGCGCATGCGACCCTGAGCTTGGTGCTGCCGGCCGCATCCTTCATCACCGGCGTCGCGTTGCCGGTGGACGGCGGCCTCACCATCAAGAACGCCTAGCGTGTGCGCATGTGTTCCATGGTGGCGAAAGCGATGGCGTGGGAGGCTTTCAGCCGTGGCTGGAGGAACCATGGTGGGCAAGTCGAGGAAGGTCGATAAGGGCACAGTCAAGGTGCATGTGACGTTCCTAGGTGGCATGTACGTGGATGCAGATGAACTGCTGCGCAGCGAAGCCGCAAAGCGGACGATGGCCAAGATGCAGAAGGCACTGGGCCACATGCCCCAAGAATCACAAGAAGGCGTCCGGCCAACCGAGAGAGCGGACTAAGAGAGCTCGCGGTCTCCGCCACCGGCACTCCTCCGTCGCGGCTCGACTCGAAGCGCCATCTCACACCGGCAAACTCGTCCGCCTGTTCTAGCAACGCGGACGCGAGTACGTCCTTGGCGAACAGGCCGTGGCCGCCACCCGCGCCTCAGACCTAGCGCGGCACCATCCCCGCCGCATCGAGCGGCTAGTCCGCCGGACGTGTGCCCGGCAGGTTTCGCAGTGTGGCGGTGCCAGCCGTACGTCAGCGCCCGACGAAGTTGCCGGGGCGCCGTTCCGACACGGCGCGCACGCCTTCCTTGTGGTCCTCAGTCTGCTGCAGGCGCCCCTGTTCGCTGTTCTCCCAATCCGTCGACGCCTGCACCGCTTCGGGCAGCCCTTGGCGCATGGTGGCGCGCACGGATTGCACCGCGAGCGGCGCGTTCTCGGCGATCTCCGCGGCGAGCCGCATTGCTTGATCCCGCAGGTCATCCGCATCCGCCAAGATGTCCGCCAAGCCCCATTCGTAGGCCGTTTCGCCGTCGATGCGCCGCCCGGTCATGAACATCAAGTTGGCTTTTTGCTGGCCGACGATCTTCGCCAGCGTGTGCGTCAAACCAAAGCCCGGATGGAAGCCGAGCTTCACGAAGTTGGCGGTGAAGCGCGCTCTGGGGGAGACAACGCGGAAGTCTGCCATCACGGCAAGACCAAAGCCGCCGCCCACCGCCGCGCCCTGCACCGCCGCGATGACGGGCTTCTTGGCCGAGAACAGGCGCACCGCCGCGGTGTAGAGAGGGTTCTTGCCTGTCACCGGGCGGCTGCCCTGCGTGGAATCCCGCGCCGGATCCGCGAAGTTGTTGCCGGCGCAGAAGTGCTTGCCTTCGGAGCACAGCACCAGCGCGCGCACATCGATGTCCTCGTCCAATGCATGGAACGCATCCCCCATGTCGTTCATGAGGGCCACGTCAAAAAAGTTGTTGGGCGGGCGCTGTATCTCCAACGTGGCCACATGGCCATCGCGCCGCACCTCAATGTCGCCGTACCTCACTGCAGTTCCTCCCCGAAAAATTGCCGCTTCGCCAGCATGTTATGGTGCCCCAAAACCGAGTCTGGGCATAGCGAGGCGGCGCATGGCAAGCGTAGCCAAGCTGGCCGTTAGGCGGGCGAGGCAGGCACGAGGGAAGGAATAGATGGCGGAGTTTCTGCGTTGGCGCGTGGGCGAGGTGACGGTCACCCGGGTGGTGGAGCTCACCTCTGCCAGCCTTGGCAGCCACCTGCTGCCGCAAGCATCGCCAGACATCGCCCGCGAGCTGCCGTGGCTCAAGCCATTTGTGAGCGAGAAGGGCGAACTCGTGCTCTCGTTTCACAGTTTGGTGTTGGAGTGCCGCGGCGAGGTGATCGTGGTGGACACCTGCATCGGCAACGACAAAGAGCGCACCTACCCGCGCTGGAACGCGATGCAAACGAACTTCTTGGCAGACTTCGCGGAAGCCGGGTTCGACCCGCAGCGTGTGGCCACCGTGCTCTGCACCCACATGCACGTGGATCATGTGGGCTGGAACACGCGGCTTGTCGATGGGCGCTGGCAGCCGACGTTCGCCAACGCCCGCCACCTCTATGCCGAGGCGGAGTGGGCGCATTGGCAGACGCATGACCAGACGGCGGCGTTCGGCCCCGTCATCGAGGATTCCGTGCAGCCGATCTTCGACGCCGGCTTGGCGCACCTCGTGCCGAGCGAGCACGCCGTGAGCGATGCGGTGACGCTCTTGCCGACGCCGGGCCACACCCCCGGCCATGTCTGTGTCCACATCGCCTCCAAGGGCGAGGAAGCGGTCATCACAGGAGACCTGATGCATCACCCGTGCCAAGCCGCGCACCCGGATTGGAATGCCAGCGTGGACTTTGACCCCGACCTAGCCGCCACGACGCGGCGGGGCTTCCTCAGCCGCTATGCGGACCGGCCTGTGCTGGTGATCGGCACCCACTTCGCCGGCCCAACCGCCGGGCGCATCGTCCGGGACGGCGACGCCTTCCGCCTAGATTGCTAAGGCCAGCGTAAAGCCGGGCGCAACCGCATCATCCGGTCGCCAAGCGCTCGGCAGCGGCTCGGCGGGCGGCGAACCGCGATAGCATTGGGCGTTTTGCCGCGCCCTCGCCTTGTCCTCCCGCCACATCGCCAACGTGTGCAAGCGCCGCGACTTCGTGGGCCTTTGGGCCGGCAGCGTCGCCGCATCGTTCGCCATGAACATGCAGATCATCGCGCGCGGCTGGATGGTCTACGCGATGACGTCCTCCGCCACGGACTTGGCGTTGGTGACGCTGTCCTTCATGGGGCCGCAAGTGGTGCTGTCGCTCGTCGGCGGCGTCGTGGCAGACCGCTTCTTCAAGCGCCGCATCCTCATCATCGCCCAGCTCTCGAATTGCGTGGCCACCGTGGCGATGGCATCGATCATCGTCGCCGGCCGCGTCACCTTTGCAGACTTCATCTGGTTCGGCATGTTCAACGGCAGCGTGCTCGCGCTTTCCATGCCGGCGCGCCATTCCTTCGTGCCGGATCTCGTGCCGCGGCGCCTGATTTTCACGGCCATGGCCTTGAACACCGCCGGCATGAACCTCGCCCGCGTCTTGGGGCCGGTGATCGCCGGCTTCGTCATTGCTTGGATGGCGGACGGCGACACCACCAGCGCTCGCGGCGTCGGCATCGTTTACTGCCTGATTGCCGCGCTCTACTTCACCGCCGCGGCCACGACGTTCTTCGTTCAGAGCCCCGGAGCGCCACAGCCTCGGGGCGGTGCCAGCCCCTTGGCGGACATCCGCGCAGGCTTGGCCTATGTGCGCACCAACCCGCCGGTGCTGGGGCTCATCCTGCTCTCCATCGTGCCGTTCATGTTCGGCATGCCGTTGAACACCCTGATGCCCGCCTTCAACGAAGACATCTTGGGCGGCGGCGCGGACGACCTTGGCCTGCTCGTTTCCGCCATGGGCATCGGCGCCATCGTCGGCTCGGTGACGTTGGCCGCCGCCGGGGAGCTGCGCCGAAAGCGGGCGACGCTCCTTGCCCTGAGCGCCGGCTGGGCCGTCAGCGTCGCCGCCTTGGGCGCCGCCGGCAGCTTGCCGCTGGCCATGCTGGCCGTGATGGCGTTCGGTTGGATGTCGTCCTCGACCATGGCGCTGAACCGTGGCCTGCTGCAAACGCAGACGACGTTCTCCATGCGCGGGCGCGTAATGAGCATCGACATCATGTGCCACGGCCTCATGCCCTTGGGCGCCATCCCCATCGGCTTGATCGCGGACGGTTTCGGCGTGGCGGCGGCATTGCTGGTGAGCGGGACGCTGTTCGCCCTCGCCATCGCCAGCTTGGCGCGGTTCTCCTTCTCTGTGCGCCAGATCGGCGCGGCGCCGGCGTGACCCAAGCGGGCTGGCAGATCGCTAGAATGGCCTGTGAATCCACTCGGCCTAGCCCGATCGACCGCCCAGCCCGCTCGCCAAGAGCGCGTTCGCGGTGATGGCGGCGGCGGCGATTGCTGCCTACTGCGGGCAGGCGATGAGGTGCGCCCATGCTGGTGCTCGGCATTGAAACATCCTGCGACGAAACCGGCATCGCGCTGTACGATTCGGCTGCCGGCCTCATCGCCAACGCGCTCCACAGCCAAGTTCTCACCCATGCGGACTACGGCGGCGTGGTGCCGGAGCTCGCTTCCAGAGACCACATCCGCAGGATCGTGCCCCTGGCGCGGCAGGCCCTCGCCGACGCCGAGCGGCAACTCACAGACATCGACGCCATCGCCTACACCGCCGGGCCGGGGTTGCTCGGCGCATTGATGACCGGCGCTGGCGTCGCCCGCTCCCTCGCATGGGCCTTGGATGTGCCGGCCCTCGGCGTGCATCACATGGAGGCGCATCTGCTCGCGCCCTTGTTGGATGCGCCACGCCTGCGCCTGCCGTTTGTGGCGCTGCTCGTCTCCGGCGGCCACACGCAACTCGTCAAGACCACCGGCGTTGGCCGCTACGAACTGCTCGGCGAATCCTTGGACGACGCGGCCGGCGAGGCGTTCGACAAGACGGCGAAGCTGCTCGGCTTAGGCTATCCCGGCGGCCCGGCCATCGCCGCCCAAGCGGATGCTGGGCGCCCGGACCGCTTTGCCTTTCCGCGGCCGATGACGGACCGCCCCGGCCTCGATTTCAGTTTCAGCGGCTTGAAGACCCATGTCGCCAATGTCGTGCGCACCTTGCAGCCGTTGACGGCGCAAGACGTGGCGGACATTGCCAGGGGCTTTCAGGATGCGGTGGTGGACACGTTGACCATCAAGTGCCGCCGCGCTCTTGACGCCACCGGCATGGACGCGCTGGTGGTCTCCGGCGGTGTGGCGGCGAACCGCGCCCTGCGCGCGCGTCTCAAAGAGGTGGCACCGACGGTCCACTATCCGCCGCCGGCGCTGTGTACCGACAACGGCGCGATGGTGGCGTACGCGGGCTGGCTGCGCCTCAAGGCTGGCGCGGCGGCGCCGAGCGCAGACGGCGAGGAGCGCCTTGCCATCGCCACCCGGGCACGTTGGCCGCTGCAGGAGTTGGCGCCGCCATGATGATCCGCATCGAGGCGCTGGAGGTGTCCGCCATCATCGGCGTGCATGAAGCCGAGCGGGAACGGCCGCAATCCCTCTTGGTGGACATCGAGTTCCGCGTGCCAACGCCCGCTACTGACGATCTGGATGCCACGGTGGACTACTCTGAGGCGCAAGCCATCGCCGCACGTTGCATCCAAGCCGGCGAGTTCCGCCTCATCGAGACCGCGGCCCAAGCCACGGCGCGGCGCTTGGCGCAGGCTCTAGGCGTGGACGATGTGGCAGTGAAGGTGGCGAAGCCGGCCGCCTCCCGCATCGCCCGCTCCGTATCCGCGTCATACCGGCTTGAACTGCCGGGCCAGGGTTGAGCCTAGCGGGCACACCGTAACGCGACTGCTAAGGTTCACCAATCGGCCACGGCGAGGGGGGATGTGCGTAGGCCCCTATTGTCCTTCCAAGCGCAGCACCTCCAAGGCTCGATTCCGATCAAGATGGGGGTGAGCAAACTGATTGCGGTAACTCCGTAGGCAGCCATAGCAGCTCGAATCACAGCCACAATTGCCCTGAACTCTCTCTATCGCCCTGCGAAGCGCATCGTTGAAGACATGCTCGTGCTCCATTTGGGCCACGAGACCTGCGCCTCCCGGAACACTGTCGTAGAGCACAATCGCGGCTTCCCCAGGGTTGCTCGTTCCAGTGATCGTCACGTTCAGGTCCGTATCTGGCACGTCCAGCGTCTCCGCCACCCCAAGAAGCACTGCATAGGCCGTCGAGTAGGCCTGCCACTCATCCCGCAACCCTGGAAACTGCAAACGCACGACATCGGTGACCAGCTCATGCCCTAGCGAAAACCGCCCCAGAGTACCACCGCACTTGGGACCCGAAGGTGATCGGTGCTCCGCCTTCGGCCCGGTCATGTGAGCACCGCAGGTTCGACAGATGTAGAAACCCTCTCTGTTCCTACCCTCGCACAGAATGACCAAAGTTCCAGGCAAAGCCCTTGTCACTTGCACACCGCGGATGACTGTCTCTTCCAAGTTCGCTTGGTCGCCAAAGCCCCTGAAGAACGGCCGCGTCGTGTAAAGCCGCTGGGCTCGCCGGCGGGGCTCAGCAGGCTTCTTAAACAAGGGGGTTACGAAGCCGAACTCCGGCACGAGGTACTTGTGCGCACCCTTTGGCACAGACGAGCCGCCCTCACTCCATTGCGTGAAACTCCGTGCATCACCGTACCGATAGTATCGAACAGGCCACGCCTTACCAGCAACCACCTTGACTCCGCAGGACTCCCACTCCAGTTTGTTCGCGACGACCTTGCCACCGGGCGCGTACTCGGCGATCGCCTGAGACAAGTCCCGCTGAAGCGCAACGCCAGACCGTTCGCCGTCCCTAGGACGAGTATCCAGCTCAACCACATCGACCGGAAACCCGTACTTCGGAATGACGGCCTTGCGCGAGAGGAAGCTCAGCGTCCGTTCGTCCGCGATCGTCCTCATGCGGCTCCCGATGCGCCCAATCTGAGAGTACTTGTCCTCGGAGAGGAGACTTTCTACAAGTGCTTCCATGTCCCGGTAATCCGAACACACTTCTGTTTCCGCATCGGCAAGGCGGCTGTTCGGCCCCGCAACCCTCTCGACCCAAGAGCCGTCTTCAATGCCTTCCAAGGCATGCATGTCCTGCGGCACGACTTGCCGCAGTGATTCCCCTAATTCGCCGTTGCCTCTACAGAACTTCCTTAGGTCCGCGGCAGCACGAGGAGCGGACCAATCGCCAACGAAGTCCTTTACCTTGCTAAAGCGCTCACGGTTCTCCCGAAAGAAAGCGGACAAAGCGGTGGCCACCATGTGGCGCACGATGATCTTTTGGTTTGTCATCCGCAGCCTTGGCGGATTCACCGTGCCTCGAACTACGCGCTCCTCCGGGGCTTCATAGTGGTACAGGTCATGCGGATTACGTCGGCAGTAGGTGAGCGCCAGCCCGGGCGTATCGCGTCGCCCCGCACGTCCAACACGCTGCGCGTAGTTGAACGGCTCCGGGGGCACGTTGCGAAGGAAGACGGCCTCCAAGTCGCCCAAATCCACGCCGACCTCAAACGTCGTCGATGAACTCAGAAGATGAATGGCTCCGCTCTTGAACTCGCTCTGCCTTCGGCGCGCCTCGTCGCTGTCGATTTGCGCCGTGTGCTCCGCCGCACTAAGCCGCGGCGGTAACTCGTTGTTTTGGTAGAGAATCCTGTAGTGATTGGCGCCGAGAAGCGTCGGGTCAGCTCGGGACAGGACGCCAGGGCAACGGTTTCTGGGGCAAACGCCGCGGATGTTGTGCATGCTCAAAGTGGCGCAGGTATCGCATTCCCATACATCGTCATGTGTGGCTAAAGTGGCCCGCAACCATCGCGGATTGAGTCTAAACGTCCCGGCACTTTTCCCGGGAACAAACACCGGCTCCGTGTCAACAGTGCGCAGGGACTTCCACACGAGGTTCATCAGCTTGGTGGACTCCGATTGTCTCTGACCGTCGGAGAGCTCACTGCGTTCAAGCAATCGTCGAAGAAAGTGCCGCACGACGGACGACCGGGAACTGCCCCATTGGGAGACGTACGGCAGTTTTCCCGGAGTCCCACTGCAGTAGGCCCACTGAGGCCAAGGGGAGATGTCGCGCCACAATGGCGTGGCCGCACCATCCGGGAGGCCCATTGCGCGGCGGCCGCGAAGCTCGTCGAGAAGGTACCCGACTAGCTGGCGGAACTCCTCGACCGTGAAGTTCCACGGCGCATCCCGCATGGCATCCGGCAGAATGAGATCTGGTGGCAGTCGAAAGGCCCATTTCACCAAGCCCACGCCACTCAAGGAGAGTCTCCGTTCGTCCGTAAGCACCTCTCGGAGTATGGACGTGAGCACTCTCCTGCTCTTGTTTTCTTGCGTGTCCGCACTGCCGAATAGACCAGCATCTTCCCACCGTTGGAGCAACCGATTTCTAATGTCATCTATCGACAGACCTTCCTGATCGATCTTCGGTTGGCTGATCGCCCTAAAGATGAAGTTGCGATCGCGTAGCCTCTCGTAAGACTCCTGGGCATACCAAGCAAAGAACGCCGCTTCCTGCCGGCTGTCGGCGAACGCCAGAACCTTGCGCTTGTCCTCTGGAAGGAGCTCGTGGAGCGCGGTGGCGATGACGGCATTGGGGCCGTCTGACCCATGCACGATTTCCTGCACCGGATCGCCAATCCCGCCACGTTGATACTCGCATGTCTCGCACTTCCTCAATTGATCGGGGCGGTCCTTGTGGGCGGCGCACTTCTTGACGCGGACCTCCGCGTCACAGGCACAGATCAGGGACCGATCGGAGAGTGCGCCGCAAGCTCTGCACAGCCACTCGTTGCCAGATTCGGTGGGCAGGTAGTAGTCGACACCGAAGTCGGGCTGGCTCGGGTCACGGACGGCTTCCTTGAGTTTGCTGTTCCGAACCCTGCCCACATAATAGTGCTGGCCGCACTCGCGGCATAGCGCGATTTCCAACGGCTCTGCGCTGCTCGACCCTGCGTGGTCTTCTTTCTGTCTGTTGAGCACCACAGCATCTGCGCCATTTCTGTGTACAAGGAACGCGCCCTCCAATGCGCGCAGAAAGGCGTGGTAGCGGCGCGGTGGCCCGTCCACGGCTTCTGGTTTTGATTCACCGAACAGCACGCCGGATGCCGAAAACGGTTCCCCGTAGAGTTCAGTCGCAAACTCTGCAATGACGCGCTTATCTTCCTCGCTTTCACCGGAAGACATGGTCGCGCTGGTGGCGATACAACGAAACGGTGCCTTCCTCCCACCAACACGCACACGCTGCTTGAGCCGCCGGATGAGCATGCCCATCTCCATGCCCTTGGCACCTCGATACTGATGCGCCTCGTCGAGCACGATGAACTGCCACCGCATGCCACGACCTTCATCGAATAGGGGGCTGTCGTCCGGCCGGATGAGAAGATATTCGAGCATGGAGTAATTTGTCAGCAAAACGTGCGGCGGCGTTTCCCGCATCTCCTCTCGGAAGACAAGCTCGCCCGCCATGCGTTTTCTCTCCCACGCCTTACCGTCTTTCCACTTATCGTTCCGATTCTCAGGAGTTTGGCCGATGTACTGTCCGAAGGTCGGCTCGAACTCGGAGTCCGCCTGTCGCAACGCTTCGCAGAGTTTGCCTAGGCGCTCCCGTTGATCGTTGGCCAACGCATTCATGGGGTAGAGGATCATCGCCCGCACTCCCGGCTCATAGAGTTCACGTTCAAGGTGCTGGCGATACAACTCGAATAGGACCGGATAAAGGAAACTCTCCGTCTTGCCGCTGGCGGTTCCGGTGGCAACGACGATGTTCACGCCATCCCTGTACGCCCCGCGTACCGCACTTTCCTGGTGCGTAAACAGTGGGCCATCGAGGAGTGCGGGAACAAGCCCTTTCGGATCGGCAAAGCACTCCTGTGCCAACTCTTGAGCACCAATTCCGGTCTTGAAGCCCCGAGGTGGCTCAGGGAAAGGGCCCTTCAACAGACTCCCTTCCTGCTGCAGAGCGTCTTGGAAGGACTCCCGCAGGCTGGGATCTTTGAAGAAGAACGAAGTCCTCAGGTAGTTCTCGTACCGTTGACGAATCTGCTCCGGCCATTGCTCGATGTCGTTAGCGCCCGGCATTGACGACTCTCCTAATTTCGGCCACATTGGTCGGGTGAATGGTGCGACGCCGCTTATCTATGCGAAAATAGCTGTGGCTTAGGTCCCGTTCCATCAGGCCCGCCGCCGAGAGTTCTCCGCGGCTAAATCCCTTGCCGCCTCGTAGGCCTTTGTGGCCGCCTTGGACCTGAGCGACCTTCATCTTTTTCGCCCGCGGTGGCGGGACAGTGGGCTTAACAGTGACTTCCACTGTCTTGTCCATGTCATCCAAGCCAGTTGCGACTACCCTCAACGTGTACTTCGTACTTCGCGTCGGCGTGATCGTCGCTGCTCCAACCGGGTTGACCTCTCCTAACTCCGGGTGGATCGTCACCCTTGTCCCGCCCGCGTCCTCAATCTCCCAGATCAGCTGAGAAGAGCCACCTACGTCGACCGTCGAGGGTTCGCAAGCAAAGGACACTATCTTTGGCAACGCATCCTGCGAGACCCGAACGGGCGTCAGCCTTGTGCCGCCACAGTCGACGTTGAGCGCGACTTCATCAGTTAACCTCTGCGTGATCTGCGAATGGTCGATGAAGTCCGACAGCGGCACCGCCACATAGCCCCAAGGATCGCCTCCGGTCGCCCCCCACTCGGTCTTGTGCGATCTTCTTTCCTCTCCGTCGAACCCGACGTGACAATGCTTGACCCACCGCGGCAGGCGAACACGGAGGATAGCGTTCCTCTCGGCGCAATCGGCGAACTCCCGCCGAGTACAGTTCCACGCTCGCGCAGACCACTCGCTACCAAGAATGCCATCGTATCCCATGTGCTCCAATCGCCACCAGATACGCGGTAGATTCAGCCTCACGTCGACGGCACCACCACCTGCTCTCAGTGTACAACGCAGCTCGTCAGCGTCCGGATGCGGATCAACGAGGATGTGGCTCTCTTTTACGCTCGAATGATCGCTCGTTACATCAGGACTAAGCATTGTCGTGCCCACGAAGCGTACTCTCGCCGGCAAGTGCCCACTTGAGGACGGAGCAATCAGCTCTTGGCCAGTGTACGGCTCGTCATTGATGTGGATCTTGCTTAGACCACGGATGTACCGAAACTCACAGCTATCGAGCAACTTCGTCTGGTCATCGTAGATTCGCACAAAGAAACGTCCTTGTCGCTCACCCAACACGTCAGCGAGTTTTCGCTCTGGTCGGAAGTTTTCACCTAGCCAACCCCCTTCCCGTTCTTCGCCGACTCGGACCCACGCGACGCCAGGCGAGTTCTTGAGTGATGGAGCAGTTTCGCCGCCGAACAGTCCACCTTCGGTTGAGTCGTCGGTGACGAGACGGCCCTCAAGGTCAGCTGCAATGCCATCCAAAGGGTCTTGCCCCTCGAAGCCCCCTACATCGTCCGATCCACCTTTCGAGCGACCGAAGTAGTGTGCAAGGAACGCTTCGTCTGTACAGCCCTCGGGTTCAACAGGTACATGGCCTGTGCGAACCCAATCGTTGGGAGCAATAACGATGAAGTGGCCATGCGTGACCTGCTGGACGTGGCGGCCAATACCCGACCAGTCCGTGCCAAGTTTGAAGATCAACGGCTTGCCCTCGCATAACGGCAATACCAGAGGTTCGCGGCCATCATAGAGAATCGAGAGACGGCCTCCGAAAGATTGAATAGCGCACTCCCCGTTATCGTAGGTCAGCGAATCTGTTCCCTGCTGCACCTTGTCAATCTGACACCCGTCAGGCACCGATAGAAAAAGCTCCCACTGTGCGCCGCGCCTCCCGCAAGTTAGTTTCGGTTGAGGGGTATACGGGTCCTTTGGTGGCCCTCCCTCCCGTTTTGAAGTGAGCTTGGTCCCACCTTCGGGATCTCTCTTACCCGGTTGCTTAGGGGGCGGTCGGTCACTCTTGTCCCGGCATGAACTCTCTTCGCTGGACTGACTATTGCTATCCACTGTCTCGTCCGGCGCGATAGTCTGCGCTTCCATCGTGCTCCCGTCGGTCCCCGTATCGGGTTCCCCAATCCCTTCTACCGAACCTTCACCAGCCCCGCCCTTGCTGCTAGGCTTGCTCGGCCCAGGGGCTTCACTATCGCTACATCCAGCCCCGTCCGGAGGGTCAACCCGCACTTCCGGTGTGCCGCTATCCGTGTCGACCTCGGGTTTCTTGGCCCGCTCCACCGGAGCCTCGCCAGATTCGTGTGCTGTGCCAAGCTTGTCCGGGTCAGCGGGTTCACTATCGCCACCCTCCGGCCTGGTCGGAGGGTCAGGCGGCGCTTCTGATGTGATTTCATCCTTTCCGGTATGGGATTCCAGGGTTTCCGGCTGGCGCTCCTCGGGGCGTTCGTCTCGCTCGGTTTGGGAATTGTCGGTGGGTTGCACCGTCTGTGGCAACAGCTTGAGCACCCATATGCGCACCCTATGCGCGATTTCTCGCAAGCCCATCAACAGCTCATGCCCATACGCACATAGGGGCGGTTGTGAGGCTGATCGACTCGCCAGCGCCAAACCACATATTGCTCGACGATGTGGTGGGCGGCGCTGCAATACAGGTCGCGGCACGTCCCACGCACAGTCAGGTTCGTCATCGGATTGCTGCGTCCGTGCATTTCTACTCAAGCGGCTGCGCTGTCCAAAACCTACCACAGCAAGCGCAGCCGCGGGGCAACCCAAAACCCCACCAAGCGGGATCACGTTTCGCTAGCCCTCAGCCTTCAATTGGTCGCTTCAGGCTCTCCCTGGCCCGGGCCGCCGCTGACGCGACGCTGATGTGCTTGCCGTCTTCCAAGCGGTAGGCGGTGAGCTTGCCGCCCCACACGCAACCCGTGTCCACGCCGATGGCGCGTTCGCCGCGGACGCCGTTCAGCGCCGCCCAGTGGCCGAACAAGATGGGGCGCTTGACGCGCGGCGGGTACGCGAACCAAGGCGAGTACCCCGGCGGCGCATCCACGGCCGACCCCTTGCGCGAGAGCTGCAGCTCCCCCGCCGCGCCCACGAAACGCATGCGCGTGAAGTAGTTGACGATGATGCACAGCCGCTCCACCCCAGCCAAGGACTTCGACCAACGGCGTGGCTCGTCGCCGTAGATGCGGCTCAAGAACTGGTGGCAGGAGTCGCCACGCAGGGCGGTTTCCACTTCCGCGGCGCGGCGCTTGGCTTGCTTCAGCCGCCAAATGTGCGGCACGCCGGCGTGGGCCATCACGAAGCCCTTGGCGCAGTGCAGGAGCGGCTGCCGGCGCAGCCACTGCGCCAACTCGCGGCAGTCCTCGGCGTTCAGCAACGCATCCAAGGTGTCCGCCGGGCGTGGCGCGTGGCCGCCCAAGGCGATGGCGAGGAAGTGCAGGTCGTGATTGCCGAGCACCGTCACGGCAGCGTCGCCCAAGCCCTTGACGAAGCGCAATGTCGCCAACGATTCCGGCCCTCGATTGATGAGATCGCCGACGAACCAGAGCTGGTCGCGCCGGCGCCGAAAGCGCACCTTGGACAAGAGCGCCTGCAGTTCGGCGAAGCAACCCTGCAGGTCGCCAATGACGTAGGTGGACACGAGAGGCTAGCCGTCAGTGGACGGCGTTCGGCATGGCGAGCGAGAAAGGCGGAATCGGCACGATGAACTCGTCGCCATCATCCGACTGGAACAGATAGTGGCCCTCCATGGAGCCGACCGCGGTGGGGAGCGCCGCCGCGCTGGTGTAGCGAAACGCCTTGCCGGGCGGAATGCGCGGCTGGCGGCCCACCACGCCGGCGCCTTCCACTTCCTGCGTGTGGCCTTCGCCGTCGGTGATGATCCAGCGCCGCGCCAGCAACTGCCCCGCGCTGGCGCCGACATTGGCGATGGTGATGGTGTAGGCGAAGACGTAGCGGTTCGCGTCCACGTCGGATTCGGCGTCGATGTAGCGCGTCTCCACCGCGATCTCAAACGCCTGTTCGGCGGTATCCAGAGCGCTCATCGCTGGCCTCGCCCAAGCTCCACGACATTCGCCATGGCGACGAAATCGGCGACGGCCAAGGCTTCCGGCCGCACATCCGCGTCGATGCCCAAGGCCGCCAGATCAAGCCGCAAGGATTGTACGGCATTGCCTAGGCGCTTGCGGCGCTGCGCGAAGGCCACGCGCACCACATGGCGCAAGGCCAGACTGTTCCGCGCCGGCGTTGGCGGCGGCCGCGGCGTCAACCGCAGGAACGTCGAAGACACCTTGGGCAGCGGCGCGAAGGCGGTGGCCGGCACGTCGAACATGGGCGCCACCTCGCAGTGGTATTGGGCGATGACGGAGAGCCGCCCCCTATCGCGGGTGCCGGGCGTCGCCCCGAGCCGGGCCGCCACCTCCGCCTGCAGCATGAAGTGCATGTCCCGCACTGGCGCACCGGCGGCGCAGGCGTCGAACAGGCGATTCAGGAGCGGCGTGGAGATGTTGTACGGCAGGTTGCCGAAGACGCGCGCCGGCGCCTGCCCCAGCAAATCCGCATAGTCCACGGCCAGCGCATCCGCTTCCAGAATCCGCGCGGCCGGCAACCGGCGGCGCAAGCCGGCGGCTAAACCCCGGTCGATCTCCACGGCCGTCACGCATGCGCCGGCAGCGCTCGCCGGCACCGTCAACACGCCATGCCCCGGGCCGATTTCCAGCACCGCCTCGCCACGCCGCAGCGCCAGCGCCGCCATGATGGCGTCCACCACTTCCGCGTCGATGAGGAAGTGTTGTCCGAAGCGCTTGCGGGCGCGCGGCAAGGCGGCCGGCGCGGCTATGCAGCCCCCTCGCCCGCCGAGCCACACGCCAGTTCGAAGGCGGCGCGGAAGCTCCCCGCGTTCGCGCAGCCGGAACCAGCAAGGTCAAGCGCGGTGCCGTGATCCACCGATGCGCGCAGGAACGGCAGCCCCAGGGTGATGTTCACGGCGTTCCCAAAGCTCGCCTGCTTGAACGCCGGCAAGCCTTGGTCGTGGTACATCGCCAGCACGGCGTCATCCTGCCCTCGGCGGTTGAAGATGGTGTCGGCGGACAGCGGCCCGACAACGTTCGCGCCGGCGGCTCGCCAGGCGGCGCACACAGGCTCGATCACGTCGATCTCCTCACGGCCGAGCCAACCCCCTTCGCCGGCGTGGGGATTCAAGCCGGCCACCGCGACGCGAGGCGAGGCGACGCCAAAGACGTCCCGCAAGCCGTCCACCAAGAGGCGCAACGCGCGATCCACCCGTGCCTGGGTCACCAAGCCCGGCACCGCCCGCAGCGGTGCGTGGTCCGTCACCAGCGCCACCCGCAACGGCCCGGCTGCGAGCAGCATCAACACCTCCTCCACGCCGCAGGCATCGCGCAGAAAACCGGTGTGTCCGGTGAAGGCAATGCCGGCTTCGTTGAGCACGGACTTTTGCACCGGCGCGGTGACGAGGGCGTCGAACTCGCCGTTGAGGCAGCCCGCGACGCCGCGCTCCAACGTGTCGAGGACATAGCGCCCATTGCGGGCGTCCAACCTTCCCGGCGTGACGGACGCCGCCGTGGCGTGCGGCAGCACCGTCATGCGGCCGGCCGCGCAGGTGTCCACAGCGTCGATCACGAGGGGCAAGCCGAGCCGCTTGGCGCGGGCGGCGAGCAAGTGCGGATCCGCCAGCACCACGGCGGCGGCGTTGCGCGGCTGTTGAAACGCCTGGATGGCAACGTCCGGCCCGATGCCGGCCGGCTCCCCAAGCGTCACCGCGATGCGCCGCGCCATGTCCTGAACGCCTAGCTTTCGGCGTCAACGCCCGTGCGCAGTTCCACATGGGCTTCGTCGCGGATTTCCTGCAGCCACTCTTGCAGCTCTTCGTCGAAGCGCCGGTTGTGCAGCACCGTCATGGCCATGTTGCGCCGCGCCTCCTCGGACATGTCCTGGTCGCGCCGTTCCTGCACCTGCACGATGTGCCAGCCATGCGTGCTGGGGAATGGCTCACTCACCTGCCCTATCTCAAGCGCGTCCATGACGGCGCGGAACTCCGGCACGAAGTCGCTGCCGTCCGTCCAGCCGAGCTCGCCGCCGGCCAACGCGCTGCCTGGATCCTCCGAGTGTTCCTTGGCGATCTCCGCGAAGTCCTCCCCCGCCACGACGCGGCGGCGCAGGTCGAACGCCAGTTCGCGGGTTTGCTCAGGCGCCCGAATTGCCGACGGACGCACGAGAATGTGCCGCACGAGAGATTGCATTTGGCGCTGTTGGCTCACGCCGCGCTGCTCCAAGAGCTGCACGACGTGAAAGCCTAGGTTGTTGCGGATGGGGTCTGCCGTCTCGCCCGGAGACATGTTGACGATCTGCTCGGCAAACAGGCTCGGCAGCCCGCCGGCGCGGCGCCAGCCCAAGTCGCCCCCTTCCAACGCGGTGGATGCGGCGGAGTGCTCAATCGCCATCTGCCCGAAGTCTGCGCCGGCGCGCAGTTGCGCCACGATCCCTTCCGCCGCCTCGGCAGCCTTGGCGATGGTCTCTGCGGCGTTGCCCTCCACCGCCAGCAGAATGTGCCCGACGCGATATTCATCCGAAATCATCTCTTGGAAGAATGCGGAGGCGATGAGGTCGTCAATGTCTTGGTCTGTGATGGTGATGCGCCGGTTCACCAACAGCCGCTGCACACGCTGCAGTTGCAGTTCGCGGCGCACGTCCTCGCGGAACTGCCGGTAGCTGATGCCGTCTTGCTCCAACGCGGCGCGGAACTCGTCGAGGGTCATCTCGTTCTGCCGCGCGAAGCCGTTGACGGCTTCCGTCAAGGTCTCGTCGTCGATGACGATGCCGCGCTGGTCCGCCATTTGCAGTTGCAAACTCTCGATCACCAGCCGTTCCATGAGCTGGCTCATCAACGCATCTTGGGGCGGCAGCTCCGCGCCCTGCTGCTGCAGGCGCTCCAGCACCGCATCGCGGCGCTCCAAGAGTTCCGAGGCGAGCACCACATCGTCGTTGACGATGGCCACGATGCCATCCAAGCGCTCGATTTCGGCCAAGAGCGGCACAGCGCCAAGGGCCAGCGCACCGGCCAACGCCACCGCGCAACGGCGCCGGCGCGTGCGTGCGAGCGCCGAACTAACGATCGGCATACGATTCCTCCCGATAGCCTTTGATGCCTCGCGCAAGGTTGGATTCCACGCTGCCAAACCCTGCAACGCCGCGAAGCACGAACTGTAACAGGATGCCCCGCGCCTCGTCCGCGTCGTCCAACACGCGGCCCGTGCGCGATTCCACATAGCGGCGATAGATGACGCGCGCCTGCCAGCAGCAGGTGGCGTATTCAAAGCCGGCGAACACCTCGTTGGCGCGGCCGATCTCAAAATCGTAGCCGAACCGGGCGATGGCGCTCCACCTGCGGCTGAGCGGCCAGATGAACGACACATCGCTCTGATCGATGCGCTGGGCGCGGCGCTTGCGGTGGCCGATGTTCACGATGCGCCGATTGTCGCGCCGGTACTGCAGGGCGACGCCGATCTCCTGCTCTTCCGCCGCCGCGGCGTCCCAAGTGAGGACAGCGCTCGCCCGAAAGCGGCCGGCGCGCCCTTCAAGCTCCGCCACCACTGGCGAGGTGGAATGGGCCGGGTCGGGATCCGCAGCGCCCAAGACCACCCGCCGATCTTGGAAATGGACGATGGTGCCCAAGCTCGCCCGCAGCCGCTCCTGGCCGCTGGCAGCGCCCAACATCCGGCTCACCAGCGCCACCGTCAATTGATCGGCGTCGCTGATGCGGTCTAGCCCGGCGAAGCGGTTGCGGCGGAACAACTGCTGGAAAGAGAACGCCGTCACACTCGGGTCGAAGCGCGGCAGGTGATCTTGCTCGGCGAACTGCTGGCGCAAGTAATAGACGCGCGGCTCCAGGGTTTGCACGAAGTCCGCGCCGCCAAACGTAGCGCCCCGCTCGAAGAACAGCCCCGCATCGATGTCGCCAAACGCAATGCGCCGATCCGGGCTCGTGCCCCGCCGCCCCAATGCGCCATCGATGTCGTAGGCGGTGTACCGATAGCCGGCGCCCAGCTTCAGAAAGCCCCAGCTGCGGTTGAACGGCAGCGAGACGGCGGGTTCGAGATGCAGGCGGCGGCCATCCGGGAGGCCGGCCCGCGCGCGGTCTTGCGGCGCGTCGAACGCCGTCCACACCGCGGCAAGAGACCAGTTCAACGCCCCGGCGGCGCCACTCACATACGACACGTCCACTTCGGGCAGGCGCCGATAGGGGGTGACGCGCGGCGCCAACCACTGGAAGCCCAAGCCGCTGACGCCGGCGGACCAACCGCCGCGGGCGTAACGGGCTTGGGCGAACCGCGTCAGGAACGGGCGCCGTGCCACCGCGAGGTCTGTGCCGAGGTCCCGCAGGTAGTCCACGTCGCTCGCTGCCGCGTAGTCGATGTCGGTGCTGAGCGCCCCAAAACGGCCGCGGTGCTCGATGGTGGCAAGCCAACGGTCGCTGTCGGCCTCGCCAGTATCCTCCCGATACAGGTCGTCATCCATCAGCATGGCGACGCCAACGGTGGCGATGGCTGAGCGCGTCAGGCCCCGCGCCTCCACCTCTAGCCCAGAGCCGCGATTGGCGATGTAACGGGGCACAACGGTGGCATCGTACTGAGGATGCAGGTTGAAGTAGTAGGGAACGGCCACGTCGAGGCCATCGTCGCGAGACCAGGCGACCGGCGGGAACAGAAAGCCAGATTGCCGCGCCTCCGAAAGCGGCAGGCGCAAGCGCGGGGCATACAGAACCGGCACGCCCTTGAATCGGAGGGTGGCGCCCCGCACTTGGGCACTGTCCGCCCCTTCCCGCAACGTCAGTTCCGCTGCCTCGACCTGCCAAGTCGAGGCGTCGGGTTCGCAGCGGGTGAAGCGCGGCGCGGTGAGCCGCGTGAGGTCGCCGCTGCGTTCCATCGCCTGTGCAGCGCCGCGGAACCCCGGGCCGAACAGCAAGAACTCCATGTCTTCAAAGCGCCCGTCGCCCGGCGTCAACTGTGCGGTGGCGCCGGTCACCGCCATGCCCGGCTCAGAGAACGCGAAGCCACCCGTGAGGCCCACCTGGCGCGTCCCATCCGCCAGTTCGGCCAACGTGGCGCGTTCGCCGGCGAGGCGGCGATTGCCTTGCTCCAACACCACGCCGCCCTCCAGCAGCAGCCGCTCGCCGAGGCTGTGGCGCACCCGCCGCGCCTGCCCATAGAGGGGCAACGCGGACAGGTCGGCGCCCAAGGCGTGGGGATGGCTGCGTTCAACGTAGGCGCCGTCGCACCAAGCCGGCAGACGCGCTCGGCGCTGGGGAGCGAGCTCGGCGCGGGGCAGCCAATGCGCGGCGGCGACGGCCGCGCCGGAGGAATCGTCTGCGGCCGCGGCGCCCAAAGACGCGGCACCGATGACGACCAAGACGACAGCGCGGACGGGGTTCACACGCGGCAATGATATGCCACGCACGGGCGCGGCACGCCCAAGGGGCTGCGGCTCGGCCCTTACAATTCAGCCGTGGAACACCGTCGCCGTCAGCTTGAGTCTTGGTGCGCGGCCGAGCTCGGCCCCCTTGCCGCCTTCGACCCATTGCCGGTGGAGGCGAGCACGCGGCGCTTCTACCGGGCGCATGGGCCGTCTGGCAGCGTCATCGCCATGGATGCGCCGCCGGCGACGGAAGACAACGCGCAGTTCCAAACGCTGTCGCGAGTGTTTCGCGGCGGCGGCGTGCCGGTGCCGGAGGTGCTCGCGTTCGACCCGCGCGGTTTCATGTTGGTGACGGACTTCGGCGAGACGTTGTTGGAGCGCGCCTACGCCGCTGGCAGAACGGAGGAGGCGCTGCGCCTTGCGCTCGATGCCCTGCTGCGGCTGCAAGCCATTCGTTCCGGCGCCATCCCGCCTTACAGCGTGGAGCGTTTTCGAGATGAGTTGGACATTTTCTTCGAGTGGCTGATCCGGCGCTTCCTCGGCCTGCCGGCGCCAGCGTTCGCCGCCGCCGCGGTGGATGCCTTGGCAGCGGCCACGCAGGCGCAGCCCCAAGCGACGCTGCATCGGGATTACCACTGCCGCAACCTGCTGTTGCGCGACGACGGCAGCTTGGGCGTGGTGGACTTCCAAGATGCGCTGGTGGGCCCCGTCGCCTATGACTTGGCGTCCCTGCTGCGGGATTGCTACCACATCTTCCCAGAGCCGCTGGTGGCGAGTTGGCGATTGCGGTACTTGGCGGAAGCCGACTGCGGCATGGCCGAGGCGGATTTCCATCGCGCCTTCGACCTCACCGGCGCGCAACGCCACCTGAAGGCCGCCGGCATCTTCGCCCGCCTGCAGTTGCGCGACGGGCGGGGCACCCATCTGGCCGCCATCGCGCCAACGCTGCGCCGGGTGGTTGCCCTGGGCCGTAGCCGCCCGGAGCTCAAGGCCCTCGCTGCATGGCTGGACGCCGAGGTGTTGCCGGCCTTGGCGCGGCGTCTCGCCGCGGCGCCGCGGCCATGAAGGCGATGATTCTCGCCGCCGGGCGCGGCGAGCGCCTGCGCCCGCTGACGGAGCGCATTCCGAAGCCGTTGATCCCCATTGGCGGGGCGGCGCTCATCGAGCATCAGCTGCGTTGGCTGAAGCGCGGCGGCATTGCCGAGGTGGTCATCAATCTGCACCACTTGGGCGAACGCATCGCCGCGCAACTCGGCGACGGCAGCGACATCGGCGTGCGCATCGCCTACAGCCGGGAAGAGACCCTGCTGGACACCGGCGGCGGCGTGAAGGCCGCGCTGCCCCTGTTGGGCGCGGCGCCCTTTGTGCTCTTGAACGGAGACATTTGGACGAACTACCCCTTCGCCGGCTTGGCGGGCCGGCACCCAGAGGCGGCGCACCTCGTGTTGACGCCGCGCCCCGAGCACCGCCCCACCGGAGATTTCGCCCTGCAGGGCGAACGCGCCCAACGCCACGGGGACGCGCGCGACGATCATGTGTTCTGCGGCATCGCCGTGGTCCACCCGCAGCTCTTCGCCGCCGCGCCGGACGGCCCCTTCAACATCGCGCACGAACTCTACTTCACCACCGCCCGCGCTGGGCGCCTCACCGCCGAGCGCTTCGCCGGCGCCTGGTTCGACATCGGCAGCCACGATCAACTGAAGGCCGCCCGTCGCTTCGCGGAGTAGGCGGTAAAATCCGCCGATGCCTCGCCCCCCCCTGATCGCGCCCTCCGTGTTGGCGGCAGACTTCGCGTGCCTCGGCACCGAGGTGGATGCCGTGCTGGCTGCCGGCGCAGATGCCATCCACTTTGACGTGATGGACAACCACTATGTGCCAAACCTCAGCGTCGGGCCGCCGGTGCTGCGGGCGCTGCGCGCGCACGGCGTGACGGCGCCCATCGAGGCGCATCTGATGGCGAAACCCGTGGACCGCCTTCTGGAGGACTTCATCGACGCCGGCGCCACCTGCGTCACCATCCACCCGGAAGCCACCGAACACTTGCATCGCTCGCTCTGCCTGATCCGCGAGCGCGGCGTCCAAGCCGGCGTGGCGCTGAACCCCGGCACGCCGATCGCCGCGGTGGAGCGGGTGCTGCACTTGGTGGACGTGGTGCTCGTCATGTCCGTGAACCCGGGCTTCGGCGGCCAAGCCTTCATTCCAGAGACCTTGGACGCCGTGCGCGCCGCGCGCGCCCGGCTCGACGCCAGCCCGGATGGCGCCGCGGCCCGGCTTGAGGTGGATGGCGGCATTCACGCCGGCAACATCGGCGCCGCGCGCGCCGCGGGGGCGGACATGTTCGTCGCCGGCACGGCCATCTTCGGCGCGCCGGACTATGCGGACGCCATCGCCAAGCTGCGCGCCGCGCTCGGTTGAAGGCGATGGCCGTGCCCGCCTTCGACGCCTACCTCTTCGACCTTGACGGCACCTTGGTCGACACCGCCCCAGACATCATGGCGGGCCTCAACGTGGCCTTGGTCGAACACGGCTACCCGGCGGTGGATGAAGCGTTGACGCGGCATTGGGTGGGGCATGGCATCGCCCGGCTCATCGAGCAGGCGCTCGCTTGGCACGGCGAGCCGCAGCCGGCGCCGGCGCGCTACGAATCCATGTTGCGGCGCTTCCGCGAACGCTATCGCAGCCACATCGCGGACCTCGGCGGCCCCTATCCCGGCGCCCGCGAGGCGCTGCGCCAGCTGCAGGGCCGCGCCAAGCTCGGCGTGGTCACCAACAAGCCGGAGTTCCTGACCACGCCGTTGCTCGATGCGCTGGGGCTGGCGCAGCACTTCGGCGTGGTGGTGTCCGGCGACACCTTGGCAACGCCGAAGCCAGCGCCAGACCCGGCGCTGCACGCCTGCGCCGTCCTCGGCGTGGCACCAGGACGAGCGCTCTTTGTTGGCGACTCCACCACGGACGTGGAGTGCGCCCGCGCCGCCGGCTGCCCGGTGTACTGCGTGCGCGGCGGCTACAGCCACGGCGTGGCGCCGGAAGACCTCGGCGCGGACCGCGTCATTGATTCGCTCACCGCGCTGATATAGCCTGCCCCTGCGTTTCCAACAGGCCGCATGCAGACATGGCGAGCACACAGGCACATCACCGCTGGCGATAGACACTTAGGCAATTGAGCCAGTCATCGCCGCGGCGAAGCTGGGGACACCACCCAGCACGGCCGCATCGCACGCTTCCATCAACGCGGACGCCGCCATGAACCAAGACCAATTCACCGCCCTCGCGGAGCAGGGCTACAACCGCATACCCGTCGTGTACGAAGTGCTGGCCGACTTGGACACGCCCCTGTCGGCCTACCTGAAGCTCGCCGACGCGCCATACACCTACCTGTTGGAATCCGCCGAGGGCGGCGAGAAATGGGGGCGCTACTCCATCATCGGGCTGCCCAGCCCCACCGTGCTCCGCGTCCAGAACGGCACGACGACGCTGGAATCGCACGGCGCCATCGTCGAGTCGCAGCGCACGGACGATCCGCTCGCCTTCATTGAGCGGCACTTGAACGCGGTCAAGGCGCCAGACCCAGATGCCACGGGGGAGGCGTTGCCCCGCTTCGGCGGCGGCTTGGTGGGCTACTTCGGCTACGACACCGTGCGCTGCATCGAGAAGCGGCTTGCCAACACCGCCCCGCCGGATGCGCTGGGCACGCCGGACATCCTGCTCATGGCGTCCAACGACTTCGTGGTGTTCGACAACGTGCGCCAACGCATGCAGTTCATCAGCCTGGTGGATCCGCAGCGCCCCGATGCGTATCAAACAGCGCTGGCGCGTCTTCAGGCCACGGCCGCGCGGCTCGCGGGCCCAGTGCCGCCAGTGCCGGCAAGCACCGCGGCAGCGGCGCCGGAAGAACAGGACTTCGCCTCCTCCTTCGGACGCGAAGGCTTCATGGCGGCGGTGGAGCGCATTCGCGACTACACGCGCGCCGGGGATGCCATGCAGGTGGTGCTCTCGCAACGCATGTCCGCGCCGTTCAGCGCCGCGCCCATCAACCTCTATCGAGCGCTGCGCAGCCTGAACCCGTCGCCCTACCTCTACTTCATGAACTTGGATGGCTTTCATGTGGTGGGCTCGTCCCCGGAAATTCTCGCCCGGGTGGAAGACGGGCGCATCGTCAACCGGCCGCTGGCCGGCACGCGCCGCCGCGGCCACACCGAGGAGGAAGACTTGGCGCTGGAACAGGAGCTGTTGAGCGACCCCAAGGAGATCGCCGAACACCTCATGCTCATCGACTTGGGGCGCAACGACGTTGGGCGCGTCGCCGTCACCGGCTCTGTGCAAGTGACAGAGCGATTCGCCATCGAACGCTACTCCCACGTCATGCACATCTCCTCCAACATCGAGGGCACGTTGGCGCCTGGCAAGACGGCCATGGATGCGCTGCGCGCCACGTTGCCGGTGGGCACCCTGTCCGGCGCGCCGAAGATCCGCGCGATGGAGATCATCGACGAGTTGGAGCCAGTGAAGCGCGGCGTCTATGGCGGCGCCGTGGGGTATCTCTCTTGGAACGGCAACATGGACACGGCCATCGCCATCCGCACCGCGATCGTCAAGGACGAGACGCTCTACATTCAGGCCGGCGGCGGCATCGTCGCCGATTCCGTTCCGCGCTTGGAGTGGAAGGAGAGCATGAACAAAGGCCGCGCCATCTTTCGCGCCGCGCAACTGGCGACTGCCGGGTTCGGCCCGGGCACCGCCGCCACGCCGGGCGATGCTTGATGGTGGAGCTTGCCCGCCGGATTGCCGCGGCGCCGTGGTTCGGGTGGGGCGTCGTGGCGGTGATCGTCGTCAACGGCGTGGTGATCGGCCTCGACACTTCAGCGACGCTGACGGAGCGGTTTCACGGCACATTCAAGGCGGCCAATCAGCTCTTCCTGGGCATTTTCGTGCTGGAGGCGGCCATCAAGATCATCGCCGTGCATCCGCACCCGTCGCGCTACTTCAAGGATGGCTGGAACCTGTTCGACTTCACCATCATCGTGGTCAGCCTGCTGCCGGCCACTGGCGAGCTGGCGACGTTGGCGCGGCTGGCGCGCCTCTTGCGCATACTGCGCCTCATCTCCGCGCTCCCGGAACTGCGCCTCATCGTGACCACGCTGGCGCGTTCGATTCCGAGCATGTTCAACGTGATATGGCTGATGTCCATCATCTTCTACATCTACGCGGTGGCCGGTTATCACCTGTTCCACGACATCGACCCCACCCACTGGCGCACGCTGGGCATCGCGCTCATCACGCTGTTCCGCATCGTCACGCTGGAGGATTGGACGGATGTGATGTACGCGGCGATGGAACATTATTGGTGGGCGTGGGCCTACTTCGTGAGCTTCGTGGTGGTGGGCACCTTTGTCGTCATCAACCTCTTCATCGCCGTGGTGTTGAACAACTTGGACGAGGCGAAGACGGAACGGCTGCGCGAATCCCTCGACGGCGGCTCCGGGCGCGATCTCGTCGATGAATTGAAGGCGGCGCGAGCAGCCTTGGAACGCTTGGAACGCAAACTGGCGGAGCGGCCATGAGCCGCCGGCGCCGCCTTCGTGGAGTGCGCCTCGGCGCCGCGGCGACGGTTGCCGCTTTGACGCTGGCATCGGCGCCGGCCGCGGCCGACGAGTTGCCGCTCGCCGGCGAACGCACCATCGCGTTCGAGACAGAAGCCGTCACTTGGCTCTCCCTCGATGTGTCGCCGGACGGGACGACGCTCCTCATCGAAGCCGTCGGAGACCTCTACACCCTGCCCGTCACCGGCGGCGCCGCGACCCGCATCACCGCCGGCATGGCGTTCGACTCGCAGCCGCGTTACTCGCCCGATGGCAAGCGCATCGTGTTCGTGAGCGACCGCGACGGCGCCGAGGACGTGTGGCTCGCGAACGCCGACGGCAGCGACGCCAAGAACCTCACCACCGCCGGCAGCCAAGTGGAGTTCGCCTCCCCGGCGTGGGCGCCGGACGGCTCGCACATCGTCGTCTCGCGCACGCACTGGGGGCTCGGCACCTTCGAGCTATGGGCCTACCACGTCGATGGCGGCGCCGGGGTGCAGATCACCAAGGCCAAACGCGCGCCCAACGCCCCGGTGCGCGACCGCGCCAACGCCTTGGGCCCCGTGTACTCCCCGGATGGCCGCTACCTCTACTACGCGCGCAAGAGCGGCGGCTTCGGCTACAACCTGCAGCTGCCGCTGTGGCAGATCGCGCGGCGCGACCTCATCGATGGCGCCGAAGACATCCTCACCCAAGCCCGAGGCAGCGCCATGCGGCCGCTGCTGTCGCCGGACGGTTCGATGCTCGTTTACGCCACCCGCCACGAGGGCGAGAGCGGCTTGCGGCGCAAAGATTTGACCACCGGCGAGGAGCGCTGGCTCGCTTGGCCGGCGCAACGGGATGAACAAGAGTCGCGCTTCACGCGAGACTTGTTTCCGGGTTACGCCTTCGCGCCGGACGGCAGCGCTGTCTTCTACACTGCGGCCGGCGGCATCCGCCGCGTGGACATGGCCACCGGCGCGGTGGCCGACGTGCCGTTCACGCTCAAGGTCGATCAGGCGCTGGGGCCGAGCCTTTACGCGCCGTACCGCCTTGGCATCGGCCCCGTCAAGGCGCGGTTGGCGCGTGGCTTGGCACCTTCTCCAGACGGCGAGCGCATGGCCTTTTCCGCCCTCGGCACCGTCTATGCGCGCGATGCGGCAAGCGGCGAGCACCGCGCCCTCACCGCGCCGAACGTTGCGGCGTTTCAGCCCGCTTGGTCGCCGGATGGCCGCTGGCTGGCCTACGTCACTTGGTCTCGCCAAGGCGGACACATTTGGCGCCTGCGCGCAACGGGCCGGGGCGCGCCGCAGCGTTTGACCGAGCGCGCGGCGTTCTACCGCGACCCGGCTTGGTCGCCCGACGGCGACCGCATCGTCGCCCTGCGCGCCGCCGGCTCCGAACGGCGACATCGCGAGTGGGATTTCGGCGCCTTGGTGGGCTTGGACGTGGTGTGGCTGCCGGCGCGGGGCGGCGCGGCGCAGGTCGTCTTGCCGGCGCGCGGTGCCGGGCAGCCCCACTTCGGCCCGGAGGCAGACCGCATCTACCTCTATCAATCTGGCGGGCTATTCGCGCGCGACGGCGCGTCTGCGCTGCTGTCGGTGCGCTACGACGGCACCGACCGGCGCGTCCACTTTGGCTTGAAGGGCCCCGGCATCTACTACGCCGAAGACGATGTGCCAGCGCAAGATGTGGCGCTCTCGCCAGATGGCAGCCATGTCCTCGCCATCCACGCCAATCAGCTCTATGTGGCGAAACTCGTGAACCGCAACTTGGCGAACGTGCAAACGAGCGTGCGCGCCCCTTCGGTGCCACTCGCCCGCATCACCGACGTAGGCGTGGACGAGGCCGCATGGAGCGCCGACGGCGCCGAGATTCACTGGAGCGTGGGCAACCGCTTCCATGCGCGGCCGCTCGCATCCATCGACTTTACAGCGAAAGACGCGCCCAACGGCGACGACAACGGGGACGACAACGAGCCTGGCGAGGCGAAGGGCGAGGCGGCGCCGGCAGAGGTCGAGGCCGACGCAGAGGCGAGCGCCGCGGAGGCGCAAACCGAGCCCGCAGCCGACGCCGAGCCCGCGCCGCTGGCTGAAGACCATGAAGCCGTGACCAGCTTCGCCGTCACGGTGTATCGGCCGCGCCACGAACCGGAAGGCGTGCTCGCGTTGGCCGGCGCCACCGTCATCTCCATGGCCGATGAGCCGGACGGCGAGGGCATCGCGCCCGCCATCGCCGACGCCGTGGTCGTCATCGAGAACGACCGCATCGCCGCAGTGGGCCGCCGCGGCGAGGTGGCCATTCCCGCCGCGGCGCGCGTCATCGATGTGAGCGGACACTTCATCGTGCCGGGCTACGTCGACACCCACGCGCACTTCCGCGTGATGCGGGATGTCTTGGACCACGACAATTGGGCCTTCCTCGCCAACCTCGCCTACGGCGTGACCACGGGCCTCGACGTGCAGCCGAGCACTGTGGACATCCTCGCCTACCAAGACCTCATCGACGCTGGCGCGGTGCTCGGCCCGCGCACGCTTTCAACGGGGCCCGGCATCTTCAACGACAACCGCTTTCGCTCCCGGGAGCACGCGCGCGCCGTGCTGTCGCGCTACAAAGACCACTACCGCGTGCGCAACCTGAAGGCGTACATCGCCGGCAACCGCAAGCAACGCCAGTGGCTCGCGCAAGCGGCGAAGGCGCTGGGCCTCATGCCCACCACGGAAGGCTCGTTGGACATGAAGCTCGACATCACGCACATCATCGATGGCATGAGCGGCAACGAGCACAACTTCCCCGTGCTCGATCTGCACCCCGACATCGTGCAGCTCACGGCGCGGTCCGGCATCGCCTACACGCCGACGCTGCTCGTGGCCTATGGCGGGCCGGCAGCGGAGACCCATTTCTTCGTGAATGAATCCCCCCGCCACGACGCGAAGCTGAACCGCTTCATGCCACGCCACATCCTGGACGCGAAGACGCTGCGCGGCCCGTGGGCGCATCCGGATGAGCATGTGTTCGGGCGCATCGCCGCGCAAGCCGCGAAGATTCTCCGCGCCGGCGGGCGCGTGGGCGTCGGCAGCCACGGCCAATTGCAGGGGCTCGGCTACCACTGGGAGCTGTGGGCGTTGGCGAGCGGCGGGTTGACGCCGGCCGAAGCGCTGCTCGCCGCCACGCGCCACGGCGCCGAGATCATCGGCGTGGCGCAAGACATCGGCAGCATCGTCCCTGGCAAGCTGGCGGACCTGGTGATCCTGAGCGCCGACCCGCTGGCCGACATCAAGCACTCCGACGACATTGCCTATGTGGTGAAGAACGGCGAGATGTTCGTCGGCGACACGTTGGATCAGGTTTGGCCTGACGAGGCGCCGTTGCCGACGCAGTGGTGGTGGGAACTGGGGCCGCCCGGCGACGGCCCCTAGCGTCACGCGCCCACGCCGGCGGCGGGGCCATGAATCCGGCGCCTAGCGACGCCTTACGATTCTCGCAGTGACCTGAAGAGCGCCACCGTGATCGCCACGCCGATGACCAGCAGCGGCAGCGAAGCCACCAGCACCATGGATTGAATGGCGCGCAAGCCGCCCATCATCATCAGCGTCGCCGGCAGCGCCATCAGCGCCAGCGCCCAAAAGACGCGGTGCCAGCGCGCCGGGTTGGCGCCGGCGACGAGCCCCCGCGTCGCCACGGCCGCAATGGTGTAGGAGGCGGAATCGTAGGTGGTGGCGACGAAGATCAACGCCATCGCCACGAACGCGGCCAACGGCAGCGGCTGCAATGGCAGTGCCCCCAAGAAGGCGGCGATGGCGGTGTCCCCGGCGCCTTCGGCCACCAGCGCCTGCACCGGCGCCAGCCCCTGCATGTCCATCCACATCGCGGTGTTGCCGAGGGCGACGTAGAACAGGGTGCAGCCGAGCGTGCCAAAGCCGACCATGGCGAAGATCATCTCCCGCAGCGTGCGTCCCTTCGAGATGCGGGTGGCAAAGATGCCGATGAACGGCGCGTAGGCCAGCCACCACGCCCAATAGAAGATGCTCCAGTTCTCGATGAAGCCACTCTCCAGAATGGGATCCGTCCAAGTGTTGAGACGGGCGAAGTGTTGGATGGTGAGGCCGAGGCTGTTGGTGCCCAGCTTGAGGGCGAAGGCCGTTGGGCCGAGCAGCAACACAAACGCCGCGAAGCCGATGGCGATGCCGGCATTGATGTCCGAGAGCCGCTTGATGCCGCGGTCCAGCCCCAGATAGACGCTGCCGGCGAAGAGCGCCGCCGCCGCGGCGCCGATGGCGATGTCGAGCCCCAAGGACTCCGGCAGGCCGAACAACGCGCCCACGCACGCGGCGATCATGGGCGTGGAGAGGCCCAGCGACGTGCCGGCGCCGGCCACCAAGGCCACGATGAAGATGAAATCCACCGCCCGCCCCAACGGGCGGCGGCCAATATCGTCGCCCAACAGGCCGGCCAAGGCGGTGGACAGCCGGAGATAGGGAATGCGCCGTTGGTAGTAAGGCCAGGCAATGGCGATGGCCGGCAGGCAATAGATGCACCATGCCGAGAAGCCCCAATGGAAGATGCCGTAGGTGGCTGCCCACTCGCGCGCCATCGGCGAGCCGGGGGCGAGCCCGAACGGCGGTTCGTCCAGGTAGAACGCCCACTCGATGGGCGCCCAGTAGAGCAGCCCCGCGCCGATGCCGGCGCAGAACATCATCGCAATCCAAGACAGGCGGCTGTACTCAGGCCTCGTGTCCTCGCCGCCGAGACGCCGTCCGCCGTGCCGCCCGAAGGCAATCACAACGAGGACGATGGTGGCGCCCAAGGTCATCCATTGGTAGAGCAGCCCGAGCTCGCCGGCGACCCAATCGTAGATGCCGGTGACGAACTCCGCCGCCTGTTCCGGCGCCAAGGCGATGGGCAGGCAGGTGGCGACGATGAGGGCGACGGTGGCGTTGAACAGCACGGAATCGACCTTGAGCGCAGCCGCCCGCCGCTCTGTTTTCGCGCGCGAGCGCCCGACCGCGTCCCCTGGCTTTCCGATGGCGCCCGACTTTGGCTCCATTGTCGCCCCTCTCGCTCCCGTCCCAAGCGCCGCGTGAGCGCCGGCGCCGAGCCGGGCTTGCCGGCGGACGCTGCCGGCCACACTAACACAAGGCGGCCGCGCCCCTTCCTAAGCGAGGTTCGGCTGCTGCAGTGTGGCCTGACTGAGCAAATTGCATGGTCTGAGTTTGTAAAATCGTTCAATCGCATCGTACAATTTGACACATGTGGATTGAACGACACATCGAGCCCTTGCTCCTGCAGCGGGCCGCGACGCGCCCGGTGATCGTCCTCACCGGCGCGCGCCAAACCGGGAAGACGAGCTTGATGCGCCACCTGTTCCCAGAGCACGGTTTCGTCAGCTTGGATTTGCCGAGCGAGGCGGAACAGGCCGAGCAAGACCCTGCGGCCTTTCTCGCCCGGCATCCGCCGCCGGTGATCGTGGATGAAGTGCAATACGCGCCAGGCCTGTTCCGGCACTTGAAAATCGTCGTGGACGCTGAGCGCGCGCGCCCCGGCACATTCCTGCTCACCGGCTCGCAGCCGTTCGCGTTGATGCAAGCCATGATGGAATCACTCGCCGGACGCGCCGAGGTGATGGAACTCGAAGGGCTGTCATTCGCCGAGGCGCGCGCCGCCCGTCCGCGGCTGACAGTGCAGGACTTTCTGGTGCGGGGCGGCTTCCCAGAGCTGTACGCCAACCCAGCCATCGATGCCCGCGGCTTTCTGCAGTCCTACGTGGTGACCTACTTGGAGCGGGACTTGCGGCAACTCCTCCAAGTAACAAGCCTGCGGAGTTTCGAGCGCTTCCTGCGCACCGCGGCGCTGCGCTCCGCGCAACTGCTCAATCAAGCCGATCTGGCGCGAGACGCCGGCATCAGCGGCGCCACGGCCACCGCGTGGCTGACGGCGCTCACGGCTTCGCATCAGCTCACGCTGCTTGAACCTTGGTTCACCAATCAAAACGTGGCGATGGCCAAGCGGCCCAAGCTCTTCCTGCGCGACGCCGGCCTCGCCGCGTTCTTGTGCGGCGTGCATTCCGTCGAGGCGCTGCGCGATGGGCCATTGGCTGGCCCCTTGTGGGAGACGCTCGTATGCGCGGAGCTGCGGCGTGTGCAGGCTGGCCGGCAAGGCAACTGGCAGTTCAATTTCTGGCGCGACCGCTCCCGTGAAGCAGACTTTCTGCTCCACCGCGGCGGGAACTTCCATCTCGCCGACGCCAAGTGGACGGAGAACCCGCGCCCACGCGACGCCACGGGGCTGCGCAAAGTCGCGGCCATGCTGCCGCCCGGAAGCGTGGCCACCATGACGCTGTTTTGCCGCGCCAACCACGCCTGGCCCGTGACGCCAGACGTGACGGCCGCCCCGCTTGGCGACGTGGCGGATTCGCCGCATTGGGCTTAAGACCAGCTCCCACGCGCCCTCCGGCGACGCCTCAAGCGATAAAATCACGCCGATCTCACCGTCGCCACCAGAAGGGCGCCCTGTTGATGGCCACCGCCAAGAAACGGCTTCGCCATGCGCTGCGGCGGTCTGCCGCCCGAAGCAGCGACTCGCCACCTCACCCGGCGCGGCGCACCAGCGCACACAGCGCGGCGGCGGTCACGCTAGCCAGCCTCTGCCTCGGCGCCTATCCAAGCCAAATTGCCGCGGCTTCCGAACCCGGCGCCGCGCAACTGGAGGAAATCGTCGTCACGGCGCGCCGCCGTCAAGAAGCGCTCACCGACGTGCCCACGGCCATCACCGCGCTCGACGCCACCGCCATCCGCGAGCGCGGCCTCACTGAACTCAATCAGATCGAGAAGTTCGCCCCCAATGTGGTGCAAACGAACTTCGGCCAAGGCAGCACCGGCCATGCGGCGATCTTCATGCGCGGCATCGGCCTGCAGGACCACATCATCACCACAGACCCAGCCGTCGGCATCTATCTGGACGGCGTGTACTTGGGGCGCAACATGGGCGCTAACATGGACTTGATGAACATCGAGCGCGTGGAACTGGCGCGCGGACCGCAGGGCAGCCTGTCTGGCCGCAACACCTTGGGCGGGGCGCTCAACATCGTCACCCGCAAGCCAGTCGGCGACGGCGCCGGCCGCATCGACATCAAGGCCGGCAGCCTCAACCGCCGCAACGCCAACTTCTTCGCCGACATCGCCCTGGCCGACACCTTGGCACTTGCCGTTTCCGGGGGGCTGAAGTCCCGCGACGGGGTGGGCAAGGCCATCGGCGTCGCCAACCCGGAAGCAGACATCGGCGAGATCTTCCAAGGCTTCGGCCACGCGGCGCTGGCTTGGGATGCCGCCCCCAGCGTCCGTGTGCTGATGAGCGCCGACCAATCGCGTTCAGACCAAGGCATCACCCCCCACGCAGTGGAGGTGTTCAACCCCAACAACGGCTTCGGGCTGCGCCAGGCAGATCAGCCACTCAACCCAGACGACACGTTCTCGCTCAACAACGAGTTGCTGTCCACCGAAGACGAGACCAAGGGCTACGCGCTCACCGTGGATTGGGACCTGACGCCGAACATGGGCTTGAAGGCCATCGGCGCCCGCCGGGAACTCTGGTTCGAGGCTGGCCTCGACAACGAGAAGGTGGCGCCCACGCTCATCGAGTTCCCAGAACGGGGCGAGGCGGCGCAGACGACTTTCGAGCTGCAGTTGAACGGCACCGCCACTTGGGGCGATTGGGTGGCCGGCCTCTATCACTTCCGGGAGTCCGGCTCGAACGACAGCCCGTTCGTGTTCCGTTCCGGCGGCGTTGGCGATGGCCGCCCCGCCGTCATCCCCGCCAGCGACTTCGACGGGCGCCTCTACCTCTGGCAACGGGCGCGCAGCCACGCCGCGTTCGCGCATGTGGACATCGACCTCTCGTCCGTGTGGGGGTTGGCGTTGGGCGTCCGCCACACGCGCGACAAGAAGGACGCCATCGGGTCTCTGCATTACTTCGCCGCACCAGCGCGGCGCAGCGACGACTGGGGAGAAACCACCGGCGATGTCTCCCTAACATATCGGCTAGAGGGCGGGCAGCGGGCCTATGTGAGCTACGCGAGGGGCTACCAAGCCGGTGGCTATCCGCCACGCCCCTTCGGCGGCGCGGCCACGTTCGCCGCGTTCGACCCAACCTTCGCGGATTCCTACGAAGTGGGGCTGAAGGGCACGGTCGGCACCGAGCTCACGCTGAACGCTGCGTTGTTCCATGTGCGCTATCGAGACTTGGTGGTGCAGGTGAACGAACTCATCGAAGCCGGCTTCCTGACGCTCTCGCAGAACGCCGCCGCTTCTCGCGCCACCGGCATCGAGCTGGAAGGGCTGTGGCGGTTGACGCCCCACTTCGACGTGGGCTTCGCCCTCGGCTACCTAGACATCGAGATTGACGAGGTGGACGCCCGCGTCCAAGGCATCGTGCCGGGCGATTCGCCGGCGCTGACGCCCGATTTCACGTTCTCCCTTTCGCCGCGTCACAGGTGGCAGCTCGCCAGCGGCGCCACCGTCACCGCGCGCCTCGACTACTACCACCGGGGCGCGATGTTCGGCCAGCCGATCAACACGGCGCTCAACAAGATTCCGCCGTTGGACTTGGCCAACGTGAGCGTCACCTATGAACGCGGCGATTGGAGCGTCGCGCTCTACGGCCACAACGTGGGCGACGAACGCTACCCGCTGGCGAAGCTCGATCTCGACCCAACCGTGCTCACCATCAACAGCAACGACCGGCGCGAGTTTGGCATTCGCCTAAGCAAGCGCTTCGGCGGCTGAACGCGCCGACGCTATGGACCGGGCATGTTCCACAGCAAGGCGCCCATGGACACCAGAATGAAGACCATCGCAAGGGCCAAGAGCCACTGCGAGGTCAGCCCCTTGCGGCGGCGGCCTTCCGACGGCGCTTTGTCGTCTACTGGCATAGCGTTTCCTACCCGGCCGACCTAGCAGCACCAGCCGCTTCACGCGCCCGCTCCGCGGCAACCACTGCGGCCATGCCGTCCCACTCCGACCACATGTCGCACATGGCGCGTTTGGAGCGCTCCCAAGGATCGTTGCCCGCCTCGTATTCGAGCCATTCGCCATGCTGCCCGCGGTCTGGATGGTCTGTCACGCCGTTCACCACCTTATCTGGCTGGCGCCTTTTGTTGCGGATGCGGAAGATGATGTTCTTGCGCGACCGTTCGCCATGCTCGTTGCGCGTGCCGGAGTGCGGGATGTGGTACATGGCGATGCAGGCGTCGCCGGGCGACATGAGTATCTGCGTGGGCTGCGGCCAGCGCTTGCCGTCTGGCGTGCGCTCGGAGGTTTCATCGACGAACTTGTCGCGCACGGCCTCCGGCAGGTAAACGAGGCCGCAGCGGTTCGGCGCGTCGTGGTTGAGGCGCGGCCAGCCGGGGCCTTCCGGCCCGAGGCAGCCGTTGGTTTCGTATTGCCAGCGGAAGAACTTCTCCATTTCGTGGTGGGCGCCGCGCAACAACGCCGTTTGGCCACAGCCGGGGCGCGTTTGGTCCGTCAAGCAGACGAACACGAACGCGGTGAAGCTGCCGAGGCCGAGCGTCATCGCCGGATCCTCGAACAGCGGCACCATGTTGTCGCCCATCACGTCTGGGCTGCGGCCGAGGTCGCCGCGCGGGCCGGACGCGAAATAGCGGTGGTAAATCTCTTCCGGCGTGCCGCGCTGCACTCCTTGGGGCATGGTGATGGTGATGGCGCCATCCATGTGCGTCTGGGCGCCGTAGTACGGCATGTCCTTGTCGCGGTAGCCCAAGTTGTTGAAGTGGTCGCCCACGGGGCTGCGCTTGATGACGCCCACTTGGCAGGCCGTGGGCGCATCGAACTCGCCCATCGCATCGCGCAGCGCCGGCGCGACGGATGATGCGTTCAGGAGATCCGTCATCGCCTTGTCGCCGCCCAAGTTTTCGCCCTTCTGAGCGCGCCGGATGCGGTCGAGCGCGGCTGCCACCAAGCCTTCGGAGACGGCGTTGCGCAGCACCACATAGCCATCCCGATACAAATCGCGTTTCTGCTGAATGGACAGGGCAGGTGTGCCAGTCATGGGGTGAAAGAGTCCGTGGCGATTGGGAACGCGCAATTTAGGCGGGCGGCACGCCGGGTGCAACCGCGCACCTTCAGCGAGACAGCAGAATCGTCACTTGGTTCGCGGCCACGCCAGCGTCGTCTTCGTCTTCGTCCGCTGCCGGCGGGCGGGCGACATGGTGCATCAGCACATCCTGCTTGCCGTCGGCATCCAAGTCCGCAAGCCAAGTGAACTCGTGGTCGGCTGGCATCGCCACCGGCACCTTGTGCGGCTTGTCGCGGAAATGGCCGGGCGAATCCGTGCCCTCGAACACATGCAGGGCCTCCCGTCCGCGTTGCATCAGGAGCTCGGCGCGGCCATCGCCGGTCACGTCGCCCAAGAGGACGCTCGGATACGGCGGGCGCGGATGGCTCGGCTCGCCCTTGGCGCGGGAGCGCAGCGCCGTGGCCAAGCCGCCCGGCGGCTCGCCGGATGGGCTCTTAGCCCGCACCTTGAAGCGCGCGTCCGGCGCTTCCGGCCAGGTGCGCCCGGCCAAGCGATAGATCTCCACATCGAAGGAGACGCCGCCCATGAGCAGGCCGCCGATGATCTTGCCCACGGCCTTCCAAAAGCTCGGGTCGAAATTGGTGAACATCAGGTCTATGCCGCCGTCGCCATCGATGTCGTGCTTGGTCATGCCAAGCTGCATGCCATCCGAGGGCACCACGGCGTCCGGCGCTTGGCCAAAGACGACGACGCCCTCGGCGCCCCGCGCCCCGAACCGCACCTCGTACGCGGTGTGTTTGTCGAACAGGCTGTCGCCGTCGATGCGGATGACGGCGAGGTCGCCAATGCCGTCGCCGTCCACGTCGTCGAGGGAGTGCAGCACCCGGCCACGCAAAGCGGTGCCGTCCGAAAAGTCCCATGTGCCTTGGGCGAGCCATGTCAGCTCATCAGAGTCGAACACGGCGGACACCGAGAAATGCCCTGGCTCGGCGGCGAAGTCCCCACTGGCCTCCTGCAAATGCGCTGCGAAGCGCTCCCCGTTCCAATAGACGAGGTCCGTGCGCCCATCGAGGTTGTAATCCAGCTGGTGGACGCGCCCCAACGCCCACGGGTCTAGCCGATAGCCGTCCAGTTCGTAAAGGCGGCCCACGCCCGGCGACGGCCCAATCGCAACCGGCGCAGAGAACTCGCCGTCGCTCCTCTGCAGAAGCACTTGGAATGCATCGCCTTGGGGCATTGCGAGGTCTTCACGGCCATCGCCGTTCAAGTCTCGGCTCACATCGAGATGGAAGAGTTCCCGACTGGCCATCTGCGCGTATGCCACGGGGACGCTAGCCAAGGGCCGCATGGCACCCGATTCAGGGTCGAACCAGCTCACGCGCCCGTCGTGGTGGACGATCAGGCGTTCGCGCCCGGCGATGTTGAGCACATCGACGAACAACGCCCCCGCCGGCAGGCGGGCTTCAATGGCCAGTGCCCACTGCCCATCCGCAGACGCGAAGACGCGCAAGCTCCGCCCGCCCTCTTCAAGCGCGTCGATGATGGCGATGTCCTGGCCGGCTCCGCCGAGCAGGAAACCTGTCAGCACCACTTGGCCGAGGTTGCCGCCCAAGGCAATGTCTTGCCGCTCAAACGCGATTTGCGACGCGGCAGCAGCATGGCCCCAAGCACCGAGCGCGAGCATGGCGCTGAGCCACGCCGCCCACCCAGCCGGGTTGCCTTTGGGCGTCACTCCTGACGCCACGGCGCTGTCGTCACTGGTGGAGCGCCTCGAAGCGGCACGCGGCTTCGCCAGCATCGGCCTGTTGGAACTGGAGCGACAGACGGAGAACTGGCGGCGACGGCTGGATGCCCTCACCGCGGCGCAGGAACGCGGTCCCGTCAGCGGCCCGCGGCTGCTCCTCACCGCCACAGCCCGCCCAAGGCGTCTGCCTGTCGCTCGCCTTGCGGGGTGGGAACCCATGCAGTTCCGCGCCATGCGCAGAACCCGGGGCTGCGCCGCCCCTGCGGTGGCGGTTCATGGCGGCACCGCCAAGATGGCGCGCAGCCTCAGCGTCAGTGGCCCACCACGCCTTGCGCCACCAGCCCTTGCACGGCCTCGCCATCGAGCTTAAGCAAGTCCAACAACACCCGCTCGGTGTGTTCCCCAAGGAGCGGCGGGCGGCGGGTCGCCGGGCGCTTGCCGGCGCCATCGAGCACCGGCATTGCCGTGTAGCGGCGCACGCCGGCGACGGGATGCGCCACCGCAGGGAAGAAGCCAGTGTCTTGGGCGGCCATGTCGGCGCCGGTGACCACCCGCGAAACCGGAACCGCCGCGGCGCGCAGGGCGCGTTCCACGTCCGCCACCGCCCGCGGCGCCGTCCAAGCCGCAATGCGCTCGTCCAGTTCGGCGGCGCGCGCCAAGCGGCCAGCCACCTCCCGGTAGCCGGCATCGGCAGCCCAGCCTTCGTTGACCAGCGCGGCGAAGCGCGACCACTGCGCGTCATCCTCCACGGCGATGGCCACCCAGCGTTCCACCGCATCGTCGCCCTCGCCCTCGGATCGGCACGGATAGCAGCCGTGGGGCGCCACGTCCAAGCTGCGGTTGCCCAACGGCTGCAGCGCTTCCGCGCTGTAGTGCTGCGCAAGGAAACGATCTCCAATGAGGTAGGCCGCGCCCTCCACTTGGGTGGCGTCCACGAAGCAGCCCCCGTCGCCGCCGGCATGGAGGGCCGCGAGGAACGGCAGCAGCGCTTGCTTGCCGGCGATGTGATCTGGATGATTCAGGCTGCCGCCGGTGGGGAACGGATCGTCCGCATGCGCCCACTGCTGCGTGACGCCAGAGAAGGCCTGCAAGTTGGGGCCGTATGTTTGGAAGCCATCGTAGGGGCCGCGGCCCAGCCCCTGGCTGCCCAGATAGACGATGTTGGCGTTAAGTCTTAGGACGGATTCGTAGTCCATCCCCCAACGCGCCACCACCGGGCCGCGCATGTTCTCCATCACACCGTCGCAGCGCGCCACGAGCCGCTGCAGCAACGCCACGCCCTCGGGCGTCCGCAGGTCGACGGTGAAGCTCTGCACACCGAGGTTCAATTGATTGAAGAGGGGGCTCTCGTCCGCGCTGACCTCGGCGCCGTGGGCGCCACGCAGGAAGTCCAGATGCACGTCGGACTCCACCTTGATGACCTCGGCGCCGAAGAGCGCCAGCATCGAGGCCGCCTCCGGCACCACCGCGCCAACGCCCAGCTCAAGAATCCGCAAGCCTTTGAGCGGCTGCTCGACGTCGAAGCCCTGCTCCGGCGCCGGCAGCGACGGCGCCGAGGTTGCCGCCACCGCGCGCGCCAACTCCTGATGCTCGCCTAAGCCAGGCGCCGCCACGAACGGCACATCGTTCCCGCTGGGCTGCAACAGGAACGGCGGACGCACCACCTCCATGCCGCCGAACTCCGGGTCTTCCACCGGCACCAGCATCTCCCTGGCGCGCACATGGCGATCAGCCCGGAAGCCTTGCAGGGAGTACACCGGCGTGATGGTGAGGCCGATCTGTTGGCCGCCGTGGAACAGTTCCTCCACGGTGCGGCCCGCGACCAGCCCGTCGCAGATCATGCGCAGCGCATCGACGTTCTGCACGCGAAAGGCCATGTCCTGCCAAGGGCCACCGAGTTCCTCGGGCCGGCCCAAGAGGTTCAAGAGCGCTTCCCACTGCCGCCCGGTCGCAGCCACGATGCGCACGTAGCCGTCCTTCGCCTTATGGATGGGAAACCCGTTGGGGCCTAAGCGCGTCGTGACCGTGCCTTGGCCGTTGGCGTGCATGTCATGCGAGTGCAACAGCCGCGTCCAAGGGGTGATGGCGGCGACGGCCGCCTCCTCGAGGGGAATCTCGTAACGAATGGGCACGCCGCCGCGCCGCGCCATGACCGCGATCATGCCCATCACCGCCGCGTAGGCGCCGGCACCGTCGTGTGCGAGCCATGACGGCGCGTTGCACGGCGGCTGCTCCGGCCAGCCGCTCGATGCGAGGCCGCCGCTGGCCGCGAAGCTCACGATGGACGAGGTGCCGAGGCCGAGGCGGTCTGTGACGGTCACCACGGCGCGGGCGGCAGCAGCGGCGTCCACCGCGCCGAACGGCGCACCGTCGGCGTCGAACACCACATCCGCCCGCTCGCAGAGGCGGCGCAGCAGCGCGACATCCGCGGCTTGGCCCGCGTCGATGGCGACGCTCTTCTTGTTGGCGTTGCGCGCCAGAAACGGGATGCCGCCGCGTGGAGACTCGCCGGCACCCGGCACCCGCGGGCGGCGACGGCGCGTGGCGGCCCCTTCCGGTGGCTCCACCAAGAACACCTCGGCACCACAGGCCGCCCACAAGCGCCCCGCGTACTCGGTGAGTGGATGCGCCATCTCCACGACGCGCAAGCCCGACAACACGCCAATCCCCATAGAGCCTCCTCAAAGCCGCCAGCAAAGGCTATGTCCACCGACGCATGCCTTCAAGGGAGTGAATCGGTTCACCACATCTGACTCTGAACCGGGCGCCTGCGGCGCAGTCGGGGACTTCGGCGCAAAGTGCGGCGACTGACGCCGACCTGCCTCAAAACGGCCGGCGTTGCGGGGTTTGCAGACGCCGGCACTATAATCGCAGCGAGCCCAAGTTGGAGCCGACAAATGGAACGCCTCGTTCTCTATCACAACCCCGGCTGAGGCAAATCGCGCGGCGCAGTGAAAATACTGCGCGAGCGTGGCGTCGAGTTCGATGTCATTGAATACCTGAAAACGCCGCTTGACGAGGCTGGGGTGTTGCGCATCTTGGCGATGCTCGATGCGGCGCCGGGGGCCCTCATCCGGCGCGACAAGCACTTCGCCGAGTTAGGGCTGAACGCCGAGGACTACACCAAGGCGCCGGCGGTGGCCAGCTTGATCGCCAAGCACCCGCGCCTCATGCAGCGCCCCATCGCCACCCGCGGCGGCCGCGCCGTCATCGCCCGTCCGGAAACGAACATCGAAGCGCTGCTGTAGGCGAAGTGGTGTCGTGCTGGCCGGGCGGGGCAGCGGCGATGAGTGCCGGGAGACCTGCGATGCGGCTCAATTCGGCCAGTAGATGTACTCGTCGCCGGGAACGTATGCCGCGCCGCCGTGCTTGTCGATGAGCTGCGGCCCGTTGACGACGCTCGGCCACATCGGCTCGGCCTGCTGCGCGTTGTGCTCGGCGAGCAACGCCTGCAGGGCGGCGACGCGCTCTGGCTGCTGCTCCGCCACGTTGCGGCGCTCCGTCGGATCGTTCGCCAAGTCGAACAGCCAGACGCGCTCCTCGGCTAAGGCTCTTTCTTGCGAGGGGTTGGGGACCTCGCGCTCCCTGGCTGAGGGCTCTTTGGCCCGGATCAGCTTCCAATTTTGGTGCAGGATGGTTTGGTGGTGGCCTTGGCGCCAAACGAGTGTTTCGTGCGGTGCGCCATCCGCCTCGCCGGTGGCATAGGGCAGCAGATTCACGCCGTCGATGGTGCGGTCTTCCGGCAGCGCGCCGCCGCCGGCGGCGACGAACGTGGAAAAGAGATCAAAGTGGTGGACGGGTTCCGTCACCGTCGTGCCGGCCGGAATCCTTGCCGGCCAACTGGCGGCGAACGGCACATGCAGGCCGCCCTCGAAGTGCGTGAGCTTCCAGCCCCGATAAGGCGCATTCACATCCAGCAGCGCAATGTAGCCGGCGCCGCCGTTGTCGCTCGTGAACGCAATCAAGGTGTTCTCCGCCAAGCCGAGTTCCGCCAAGGTCTCTTGGATGCGCCGCACGCTGCGGTCCATCGAACGGATCATGCCGGCGTACACGCGCAGCGCGTGGTGCTCGATGTGCGGGAAGGCGTCGTAGTCTGACCGCAGCGCTTGCAGCGGGTTGTGGATGCCCCAATGCGCGAGATACAGGAAGAATGGCCGGTTGCGGTTGGCCTCGATCACTTTCAGCGCTTCGTCGGTGTAGTAGTCCGTCAGATAGCCGTCGGGCGCGAACAGCGGCCCGCCGTTGAATTGGGCGGCATAGCGGGCGTTCGTCCACACCATGCGCTCGATGCCGTCTTCCTCGCGCTTGGCGTTCACCACGCGAGGATCATCTTCCGGCAGGTACAACATGCCCGTCATGTAGAGGCTGTCGTCGAAGCCTTGATCCTCTGGCCGGGTTCCCGGCGCCGCGCCTAAGTGCCATTTGCCGATGTGGGCGGTGTAGTAGCCGGCGTCCTTGAGCGCTTCGGCCACAGTGTGCTCTGCGTCCGGCATCGCCATGGTGCGCATGTCTGGCAGGGCATCGACGCCGTCGTGGTCGATGTGGACAGGCAGTGGCGAGGGATTTTCGTCTTCGATCCATTGGAAGATGGTGGCGCCGATCCTGAAAAACGGCGTGAATTCGAAGCCAAAGCGGGTGGAGTAGCGCCCCGTGAGGATGGATGCGCGGGATGGCGCGCACACCGCGTTGGCGGCATAGCCTTGGCTGAACGTCACCCCTTCGCGGGCGATGGCGTCGATGGCGGGCGTCTGCACGCTGCCATCGCCGGCGCCGCCGTTGGTGAAGGAGACGTCGTTGTAGCCCAAGTCGTCGGCGAGGATGAGGATGATGTTCGGCGGGCGTTCGTTCGCCGCCGCCGCGGCCGTCTCGGGCCCTGCTGCCCACGCCGTAGGGATGTTCGGGGCAATGGGTTCGAGCAGGTCATTCACCTTCGGCAAGGCCCACATGAGTACATCCAGCCGGTTGCCCCAAGCCCAACTCGCGGCGACGGCGAGCAGGATGAGCAGCGCCAACAACGTTTTCGCAACCGTGTTCATGGGCGCAGTATCGTCGGCTGCCGCCGCGATGTCATTTACATCACGCGCTGCAGGCCGAAGCCGGGCCGGCGCAGCGCCCGGCGACGTACAATCCCTTGCAGGCGCAACCACAAGCAAGGAGCAAGACCGTGGCTTTCAGCGGCATCGACAATGCGAAGTTCGGCGTATCGATCTTTCCGACGGACTACGCCATCCAACCCATCGAGATGGCTCGCGCCGTGGAAGAGCGGGGCTTGGACAGCCTGTTTTTCCCGGAGCACACCCACATTCCAACCAGCCGCAAGACGCCGTTCCCCGGCGGCGGCGAACTGCCGCGACAGTATTGGCGCTCCCACGACCCGTTCGTCGCCTTAGGCGCCTGCGCCGCAGCCACGGACCGCATCGCGCTGGGCACCGGCATCTGCCTCGTCATCGAGCGCGACCCCATCACCTTGGCGAAGGAAATCGCTTCGCTGGACATGATCTCCGGTGGCCGCGCCATCATCGGCATCGGCGCCGGCTGGAATCGCGAGGAGATGGAGAACCACGGCGCGGACTATCGCAACCGCTGGAAGATCGTGCGCGAAAAAGTGCTGGCGATGCGTGAGATCTGGCGCGAGGACGAGGCCGAGTTCCACGGCGAGTTCGTGGATTTCGACCCGATCTGGTCTTGGCCCAAGCCAGTGCAGGAAGGCGGGCCGCCCATCTGGATTGGCGCCAACTCGAAGTGGGTGTTCGACCGTGTGGCGGAGTACGCCGATGGCTGGATGCCCATCGGCGGCATGGGTTCCGGGAACATGCAGCAGCTGAGCGACGCGATGGCGGGGCGCGGCCGCAAGGTGGACGACCTGGCGCTGGCGCTGTTCGCGGCGCCGATGGACGCGAAGCAGTGCCAGGGGCGCATCGAACAGGGCTTCGACCACCTGATTTTCGCGGTGCCTTCCGAGGGGCGCGACAAAGTGTTGCCGCTGCTGGACAGCATCGCCGACATCGTGCGCCAAGTGCGCGGTTGAACCGGCAACGCGCCGTGCCGAGCCTTGCCGGGCACGCGACGGCGCAGCGCTCGTGACGCAGCCCCTGCCGCCCGGCGGGGTGGCGGCGCTGTTGCGCCCCGGCATGAACGCGTGGGTGGGCGGCGGCAGCAACGAGCCGCTGGCGCTGTTGGAGATGCTGCGCCAACAGCCAAACGCCGCGCGTGGCGTCACCTTCACGCAGTTCCCGTTGCCGGGCGTCAATGGCTTCGACTTCACCGCCCTCGACGCCGCGGCGGAGCTGGTCACGTTCTTCATGACGCCGGCGCTCAAGGGTTCCCGCGCGCAGTTCGTGCCGATGCAGATGCGCGTCGCCTTCGACCATCTGCGCGAAGCGTGTTTCGATGTGGCCTTCATCGCCGTTGGCGAGCGCACGGATGGCAGCTACGCCATCGGCCCGAACGTGGACTTCGCCGCCGCCGTGCTGGAGACGGCGCAGGTGGTGGTGGCGGAGGTGCGATCGGCGGCGTGCTTGCCAGCCGGCGGCTTGGCGGTGGACGCGGCGCGCTTGGATTACATCTTGGCGTCTGAGCGGCGGCCGGCGCCGATGCCGCCGCCGGCCATCGACGCCGCGGCACGACGCATTGGCGGCTTAGTGGCCGGTTTGGTGGCGGATGGCGACTGCGTGCAGACCGGCATCGGCGGCATCCCCGCCGCGGTGCTTGAGGCGCTCACCACGAAGAACGACTTGGGGCTGCATGGCGGCTTGATCGACGACGGCGGCATGGCCCTCGTGACCGCCGGCAATGTCACCGGCACCGCCAAGACCATCGACGCCAAGCGCCACGTCACCGGCATGGCGTTGGGCAGCGAAGCGCTCTATGAATGGCTTGCCGAGCGCCCGGACGTGGTGTTCCGCGGGGCGAACTACACCCACGACTTCGATGTCATTCGCCGCATTGACCGATTCGTTTCCATCAACTCGGCCGTGCAGGTGGACCTGTTCGGCCAAGTGAACGCCGAGATGGCCGGCGGGCGGCAGCTCTCCGGCGTCGGTGGCGCGGTGGACTTCATGCGTGGCGCCCGCGCCTCGCGCGGCGGACGCTCCATCGTGGCCATGAACGCCACCGCCCGCGGCGGCACGGTGTCGCGCATCGTGCCGCGGGTGGAAATGGTGACGGCTTCCCGCACGGACGTGGGCTTGGTCGTCACCGAGTTCGGCGTCGCGCAGTTGGCCGGCAAGACCGCCGACGCCCGCCGCGCGGCGCTCATCGCCATCGCGCACCCGGATTTCCGGGAGGAGTTGGCGGCGTCTTAGTTGGGCTTCCGCATAGGCGGCCCACGGGCAGGGCCTAGCCGCGCGGGGGCATCCTCAAAGGGGCGCGTAGTAAGATTCGCCACCGGCGTTGCCTATCGCTCGGCTCAACCTGAACTATTGGGCGCGATGCACCCTTGGGAACTCCTGCCCGGAGACCTTCCCGTCGCGACCGCGGCGCTACGGACGGCAGGCATGAGCGTGGGCAACTTCACGCTTCGGCCCGGCGCGAAAGGGCATGAGGCAATCGAGGATGGAAGCTCGATGTGCGGAAGCCAGCGCCGCATCGCAGGAGCGCGTTGATGAGCCAGCATCAGGAGCGGTTCCAAGCTCTGCTGCGCGAGCTGTTTCAGTTCGACTGCGCAGACTTGGATTTCGGCATCTACCGCATCATGAACCACAAGCGGGAGGTGATCGATCGCTACATCGCCGCCGAGCTGCCGCAGCTGATCGCCCGCGGCGCGGACGTCGAGGCCATCCACGCCACCATATTCAACCACCTGTACAGCTTCTTCAGCCGTTACTACGACGACGGCGACTTCATCTCCAAGCGCCGCTACTCCCGGCGCGAACGCTATGCCATCCCCTACAACGGCGAAGAGGTGCATCTGCACTGGGCCAACAAGGACCAGTACTACGTGAAAACCGGCGAGCACTTCCGCGACTACGCCTTCAAGGCGCGGGACATCTCGGTGCGGTTCGAGGTGGTGGACGCCAACGTGGAACAGAACAACGTGAAGGGGGAGAAGCGTTACTTCATCCCGCGCCTGCAGGAGGTAGAGTGGCAGGAAGGCGAAGGGGTGCTGCGCGTTCCGTTCGAGTTTCGCCCCATGACCGCTGCGGACAAGGCCGAGCACGGCAACAATCATCTGCAAGAGGCGCTAATCGCCCAAGCGGTGGAAGCCCTGCCGAAACACCTCGACGGCGTGCCTCTCGCCGCTGTCACAGCGCAGCAGCACCGCAACGGAGACGAATCCGTCACCCTGTTCGAGTACCACTTGCGCCGCTACACGCGGCGCAACACCACGGACTTCTTCATCCACAAGGACTTGAAGGGCTTTCTCACCCGCGAACTGGATTGCTACCTGAAGAACGAAGTGCTCAACATCGACGGCGTGGAGACAACCGACGAAACCACCGCCGAAGGCTGGGCACGGGGCTGGTTCCAGATGCTGCGCCTGATGAGGACCGCCGGCGGCCAAGTGATCGACTTCCTAGATCAAATCGAGAGCTTCCAGAAGATGATCTGGGAGAAACGCAAGTTCGTCACCGACGTGCAGTATTGCATTTCGCTACGCATCATCGAGCCGAGCTTTCATCCAGCCATTGCGGCGTGCGAGGCGCAGTGGACGGAGTGGAAGCGCCTGTACGCGATCGACGAAACGGAGACGAGCAATCACGCCAATTCCGCCAAAGACCGCGCCGCCAAGCGAGTGGAGTTCCTAGTCGATCACCCTTCGCTTGTGCTCGACACGGCGCACTTCGATCAAGAGTTCGGCGACGAGCTACTGGCCTCGCTCTCCGACGATGGCCGCCTTGACGACCAGCTCGATGGCCTTTTGGTGCGGTCGGAGAACCTCCAAGCGATCGCGCTGCTCGCCACGCAGTGTCGTGGCGCAATGCAATGTCTGTATCTGGACCCGCCGTACAACACGGATGCGTCCGCCATCCTCTACAAGAACGACTACAAGGACTCGGCTTGGCTGTCGCTGATGGCGGATCGTCTGCAAGTGGCAGCGCCATTGCTCCGCCAAGGCGGTGTGGTGTGCGTTGCCATCGACGACGAAGAATCTGCCCGCTTGCGTCTGCTGATGCAACAGCTATTCGAGGTCGAGCTTGGCGTTGTGGCGGTGCGGTCCAATCCGGCGGGCCGCAAGTCCAAGGGGCGATTCTCACCCAGCCACGAATACGCCCTGTTTTATGGCGACGCGCAATCCGTTCCAGCCGCGCTAGAGAAGACGGAAGCGCAGCTGGCGCGCTATCCGCTGACGGACGACGAAGGCAGATACGCATGGAACAACCTCATCCGCCACGGCTCCAACGACAGGCGCGAAGACAGGCCCAAGTTGTACTACCCGATTTACGTTGCCAAGGACAACTCGCTTCGTGTGCCGCAGATGCAGTGGCATGACGACCGCCAGGAGTACGGAGTTCTGGAAGAGCCTGATGACGCCGAGGTGGTGGTCTGGCCAGTGCGCACGGAAGACGGAGTACGGGTCGAGAAGAACTGGCATCGTGGCCCGGAGACGTTGACTGAGACGCTTGATGACTACCGTGTGCGTCGCCTTGCCACTGGGATCGAAATCGACTTCAAGATTCGCATGGACTTGGGCGCGAACCCGACCACTTGGTGGGACGAAAACAAGTATGCATCTGCGAATCGCGGACCCAGCATGCTCAAGAATCTCTTCGGCGAAAAGAACTTCGATTTCGCCAAGGCCGTCGCGCTGGTGGAGGATTGCCTTCGCGCGTCCGGCTGTGCAGCCGGCACCACGGTGCTGGACTTCTTCGCCGGTTCCGGGACCACTGCCCATGCCGTCGTCAATCTGAACCGCGAGGACGGCGGCGGCCGACGATTCACCTTGGTGGAAATGGGCAAGCACTTCGACGACGTCGTGCTGCCGCGCGTCAAGAAAGTGATGTTCTCCCCGAATTGGAAGGCCGGCAAGCCGGAAGCCCCCGCCGCGCAATCTGTGCAACGCTCACCCCGCATCGTCAAATACATGTGCCTCGAAAGCTATGAGGACGCCCTCGATAACGTCGAGTTCACCGACGCCGGCGCGCAACGGGCAATGGAGCTTGAAGACTACGTCATCAAATACATGCTTAAGTGGGAGACCCGCGACAGCGCGACGCTGCTCAACATCGAACAGATGTCCCGCCCCTTCGATTACAAGCTGGCAACCCACGCCAACGGCAACGGCGGTTCGGCGCGGGCGGACGTCGCGGAGACATTCAACTACCTGCTCGGCCTGCGGGTTCGCAGACGCAAGGTGTACTACGACGAAGACCGCAAGTACCTCGTCTATCGCGGCACGGCAAACGCGCAGGAGATCGTCGTGATCTGGCGCGAAACGGCGGGCTGGGAGCCCTCGGACTACCGACGCGATCAGCAATTCGTCATCACCGAGAAGATCGCAGACGGGACGGACGCCGTGTACGTCAACGGCGTCTCGTTCCTCGCTGGGGCGAAAGCCTTGGAGCCGCTCTTCAAGGAGCGGATGTTCGCGCCGCTCGGCCCCTAAGACCGGAGCCGCGCCATGCCAACGCGCCCAAGGCGCCGCGCGGTGGTCAAGGACCTCTCCTACGTTCAGTTGGAGAAGCGCCTAGTGCTGGTGGCGTGGCTGAACGAGCAGTTCGGCTTCAACACCAACGAAGCCGCGCTCAGGGACGCAAAGGAAGCCGCAGAGGGCTTCAACGCGAACGGGCGCAGCCACTTGAGCGTTCGTTTGGAAGCACGCAACGGCGTGCAAGTGCAGCCAGCGGCGCTAGCCAGCTACGACAACAACATCCGCGACCACCTGCGCGCCATCAACGCCAAACGCGCTACGCCCATCGTGCTGCGCTACTTCCAGTATCTGGCCGTGCTTTACGCCGAGGTCTATCTGGACTGGTTCTTCCGCCGCCCGGGTGCCCTGCTGGATGCGCTGAACCGCTTCGAACTGCGCCGCAGCACGGACTCCCGGCTGCGGGGTGTGCGCGGCGACCTGCCGTTCACGCGGGACGACTTGCGCAAGCTGGCGTTTTGGATCGCCACCGGCGGCGGCAAGACGCTGCTGCTGCACATCAACTACCACCAGTTCCTACGCTACAACGCAGCGCTCGGCAGCCCGCTGGACAGCATCCTGCTGGTCACGCCGAACGAGGGCCTAAGTGAGCAGCACTTGGCCGAGATGACTTTCTCCGGCATTCCCTGCCGGCGCTTCGATCTGCAAGAGAGCGGCCTGCGCTTTGATGCTGGCGATGCGGTGCGCGTCATAGAGATCACCAAGCTCACGGAAGTGAAGAAGGGCGGGGGCTTGAGCGTGCCGGTGGAGGCGTTCGAGGGCAACAACCTGATCTTCGTGGACGAGGGCCACAAGGGTTCCGGCGGCGAGCGCTGGCGCGGCTACCGCGACGCCTTGGCGGAAACCGGCTTCACCTTCGAGTACAGCGCCACGTTCGGCCACGCGCTCACCGCGGCGCGCAACGAGGAGCTCACCCGCGAATACGCCAAGGCCATCGCCTTCGACTATTCCTACCGCTACTTCCACGGCGACGGCTTCGGCAAGGATTTCAACATCCTGAATCTGAAGGAAGACGAGGCCGAGAGCGCCGAGGACAGAACAGACCGCCTGCTGCTCGGCAACCTGCTCGCCTTCTACGAGCAGCAGCGCGTGTTCGCCGAACACAAAGACGCGCTGCGCCCCTACAACCTTGCGCGCCCGCTATGGGTGTTCGTTGGCGGCACCGTTAACGCGGTCTACAGCCGCAACAAACGCAAGCAAAGCGATGTACACACGGTGGTGCGCTTTCTGCAGCGGGTATTGCGCAACTCCCAAGGCTGGGCCGTGGCGGCCATCGACCGGCTGCTGGCCGGCGAAAGCGGGCTTGAACGCGCCGATGGCCGAGACGTCTTCGAGGGTCGCTTCGGCTATCTGCGCGACGCGGATATGTCGCCCGAAGCCCTGTATCAAGACATCCTCGACAGCGTCCTGCACGCGCCCACGAGCGATGTGCTGCAGCTCGGCTTCGTGCGCGGCAGCAGCGGCGAAATCGGCTTGAAGGCAAGCGGCTCGACGCACTACTTCGGCGTCATCACCATCGGCGACGCCAGCAGTTTCCGCAAGCTGGTGGCCGAACGGGAACCGGACATTCGGTTGGTGGAAGAAGCAGTGGTCGAGCGCCTGTTCGACGGCATCAACACGCCAAACACCCACATCGAGGTGCTCATCGGCGCCCGCAAGTTCATGGAGGGCTGGAACTCTTGGCGCGTTTCCAGCATGGGGCTGATGAACGTCGGCCGCCGCGAGGGGGCGCAGATCATTCAGCTATTCGGGCGGGGCGTGCGGCTGCGTGGCCTGCACCAAAGCCTCAAACGCAGCAGCGCCTTGGCCGGCACACATCCGGCGCACATCGGGCTGCTAGAGACGCTCAACATCTTCGCCATCCGCGCCGACTACATGGCGCAGTTCAAAAGCTATCTGGAGCGCGAAGACCTGCGCACCGAAGGCGTGGTGGAACTATCCCTGCCGCTGCGTCCGAACAAAGAGTTTCTGAACCGAGGGCTGCTGGTGCCGCGCGTGCCCGGAGACCGCACCTTCGCCAACGAGGCGGAGACTGGGCTTGCACCAGTCGTCGGCGCCGCGGTCTTTCTGGACCGATCGCTCAAGGCGCAGGCCATCGAGAGCCAGGACGGCACCTCCGCGGACACCACCGCGCAAGCCGGGCGCCGGCGGCAGATTCCAGCCGCCAGCCTGCAGCTGGTGGACTGGAACCGGGTGCTTTTGGAACTGCTCGCTTACCGAGAAGAGCGCGGCTACGCGAACCTCGCCTTAACGCCGAACGACCTCCGCGCCATTTTCGAGTCGAATCCGCCGTGCCACGAGCTCATGGCCGAAGACGATCTGGTCGAACCTAAAACGCTGGCCGGTGTTGGCGCACTGTCGGAGGCCGTGACGGCGCTCGCCAAGAAATACATGGATCGCTTCTACAGCACGCAGCAGGAACGTTGGGCTTCCAAGACCATGCGCTACAGCGAGATACGCGAGACAGACGCCAACTTCCAGGATTACGTGGTGCGTGTGCCAAGAGCCGTCGGCAGCACCGACAAGGCGACGGCAGACAGCTACGCCAAGCTGCTAGCGGACATTACGCAGCTGATCGAGGAAGGCGAGCGCATCTACGAGCGCGAAACAGCGGAGCTGCCGAACGTGCATTTCGACCGACACCTCTACCAACCGCTGTTGGTGCAGCGCTCAGCCAAAGTGACGTCCAAACCGCCCGGGCTCAACGAGAGCGAGCACCGCTTCGTGGAGGATTTGCGCGCCTATTGCAAACAACACCAACAGAAAAAGACCGATGAGCTCGCGAACAAGGAGATCTTTCTGCTACGCAACCAAAGCCGTGGCCGCGGCGTCGGCTTCTTCGAGCAGCGCGGCTTCTACCCAGACTTCATCCTCTGGGTGAAAGAGGACGAAAAACAGCGCATCGTGTTCGTCGAACCTCATGGCATGTTGCACGCCGACGCCTATGTCCACGACGACAAAGCTCGTTTGCACGAGACGCTGCGCGAACTGGAGGGCGAGATGGCCCGCACCCACGCCGGCAATGACGATGTGTCCTTGGATTCCTACATCGTCTCCGCGACGGCGTTCGAGGACTTGAAGCAGAAGTACGACGACGGCACTTGGGATCTGCAGCGCTTCGCGGGCTGCCATATTCTGTTCCCGGTGCGCGACGCCAGCTACGACTATCTGGCGTGCTTGCTTCGAGCCTAACGTTGGCCGGGCCGCACGCTCCCGCGGCCGCCTAGTTGAAGGCAAGCGCTCGCGCGTGTCCTGAGACGTCAGCCGCCGGCGGCTGGCCAGAGCGGCGTAGGGAATGCCAAGGCATTGCAGCACGCCGCGCTCTGTGCCGGGCATCGCGGGCGCTGGACGGCCCGTCACCTTGCCCAAGCGGGTGGAGATTGTCGTCATGCGTCCGCTCCCTTGGGTGTGCCGGCGCCGCGCGCCATCCACCGCGTCATTGCGTCACTCGCCGGCGGCGCCGCCTTGGCCCTCTGGCGCGCTGGCCAGTTCCGCGCCGGCTTCGTTCTCGTCGAGGAACCGGAATGTGATGGCGCCGAACAGCATCTCATCCCAAGATTGGCGGCCCCACGGCACTTCGCGGGTGGGATCTGGGTTGGCGGGGTTCTGCGCCGAGTTGTCCCATGTGGTGGTGTGGACGATCTGCGTGCCGGCCGGCAGCCGCTTCGGCTCCAAGAGCGTGTACGAGGTTTGCCAGTTGAAGTCGTAGGTGGGCACAGACAACAACACTTCGCTGCCGCCGTCTGGGTAGTGGGCGACGAAGTTGGACGCCTTGCCGCGATAGTGGGCGTGCGGGAGCATCCCGTAGACGAGCACCGGGCGATCCCAAGTGTGCGTCTGCTGCTCGCTGTGCGCCTTGGCATGGGGCGGAATGCGGATGTCCGTGTTCAAGAGCACCGCGCTCTCCAGCGTGTGCTGCGGCGGTTCGTCGTGGAAGTAGAGGCCCAAGCGGGAGCGATCCGTCGTCGCCTTGCCGTACGGCGTGTAGTGCATCTGGAAGGTGATGCGGGCGCCCGCCGGCAGCAACGTGCCGGTGCCGGCCGGATATTCCCGCGCGACGGCGCCTGGCACATAGCCGCCGAGGCCGCCGCTGCGGCGCGAGAAGCCGCGGCGGCGCTCGCCGCTTCTAGGCACGGCGAAGCGCGTGATGACGTGATGCAGCGCTTGGCGGTCTCCCGGCAGGATTTCCGTCGCCCGCACCCAAACATCGTGTTCAAGCGGGTTCATCGCGTGGAGGTATTGGTAATCCACCACGCCGGAGGCCGGCACGTCATGGGCGGGAATGTCGATCACGAGATCCGGCTCGCCCAAGCCCCACTCCGGCCACGTTCGGTCGTACTCTGCCAACGGGTCTGCCCCGTCGCCGCGCGGCGAACCGGACTCGATCCAATGCACCAGCTTCTGGACATCCGCTGCGCTCAACGAGCGGTCATTCAGGAAGCTGCCGTGCGCCGGGTCTGCATGCCAAGGCGGCATCCGGTTGGTGCGGATCACCTCGCGGATCATGGGCGAAAAGCCGAGCACCATGTTGTAGTCCGTCATGGCCCATGGGCCGATGCCGCCGCCGCGATGGCAAGTCACGCAGTTGTCGAGCAGCACGGGAGCGATGTCTTCGGCGTAGGAGAGCTGCGCCGCTGGCGCCGGGGCGTCGATGGCGCAAACTCCGCTGCTTGGGCTGGCAGCCGGCGGCGCTTCGCCGGCGAGCACGGCGGCGATGGCGTCGCCGAGGGCATCGGGGGCGCCGCGCCACGCCAACGTCCAGTCGTCCGCGCGCACCAGCAGCGCTTCGCCGGCGTGTTCGAGGCCCAACGCGGCGCCGATGATCTGGGCATCGTCCAACAGCACTGGTGCGTCGATGCCGAGTGCCGCGGCTTCCTCTGCCACGGCGGCGCGCGCGTCGGCGGCGGAGTCGATCAGCAAGAACTCCACGCCGCGCGCGCCGTATGCCTGCCGCGCGGCTTCGAACTGTTGCGCCGCTTCCCCTTGCGCGAGGCAGCCGTTGCGGTGCGACAACAGCGCCACCGCCTGCATGTCCGACAGGTAGTGGAGTTCATGCGCCACGCCGCGATGGTCTAAGAGCTCGAAGTTGTCCACCCGGGCACCGGGCTCCAAGGCCAAGGCCGGCAGCGATGCCAAGGCGAGCAGGATGAAGGGTTGACGCATGGATTGGTTTCTCGCCGGCTAGACCAAGATGAGTATAAGGGCATCGCGCCGCGGCTCACGCGCCTGGCGGCCGCTGGTTGAACGCTCAGACCCGCCTTGGCCTAGGCGGCAGAGCTTGGTGGCAGAATAAGCGTGCGCCACCACCCACCGAGGCATCCATGGCAGACCTGTTGGCCCTTGCCAACGCCGTCATCGACGACGGCAAGGGCGTGCAAGACATCGGCCCCATCAACCGCATCAACCATGAACTGTCGCCAATCGCCGACGGCATCGCGGTGGTGGAGGCGTTCTCCCACTGCGTGTTGTTCGAGACGGACGATGGCCTGCTGGCCTTCGACACCAGCAGCCACATCGGCGGCGCCAGGGTGGTGGAGGCCATCCGCAAGTGGCGGCCGCACCGCTTCCACACCATCGTGTACACCCACGGCCACATGGACCACGCCGGCGGCTGCGGGGCGTTCATCGCCGATGCGAGCGCCAACGGCCAGCCGCGCCCGCGGGTGGTGGGGCACGAGAACGTCGCGCACCGCTTCGAGCGCTATCGCCTCACGGACGGCTACAACCGCATCATCAACGACCGGCAGTTTGGCCAGTTCGCGCGCCACGGCTACTCCATGTCCACCGGCGGCGCCTTCCTGCCAAACACCACGCCAGACCCAGACACCGAGTATCGGGACAAGCTGGACATCGAAGTGGGCGGGATGGCCGCGCGGCTGACGCACGGGCGCGGCGAAACGGACGACCACACCTGGGCTTGGATTCCTGAGCACAAGGCCATTTGCGCCGGCGATTTCTTCATCTGGAACTTCCCCAACGCTGGCAACCCGCAGAAGGCGCAACGCTTTCCGCGCGAGTGGGCGCAGGCGCTGCGGGCGATGGCGGCGCAGGGCGCGGAACTGTTCCTGCCGGCGCATGGCTTGCCCATTGCCGGGGCGGCGCGCATCCACCGGGTGCTTTCGGAAGTGGCCGAGACGCTGGAAGGCATCGTCACGCAGACTCTGGCCATGATGAACGCCGGCGCGCGGCTGAACGACATCGTGCATGCCGTGAAGGTGGATCAAACGGTGCTCGACAAGCCGTATCTGAAGCCGATGTACGACGAGCCGGAGTTCGTGGTGCGCAACCTCTGGCGGCAGTTCGGCGGCTGGTACGACGGCAATCCAGCGCATCTGAAACCAGCTTCCGACGTGGCGCTGGCGCAAGAGGTGGCGCACTTGGCCGGCGGCGCCGAGATATTGGCGGCACGGGCGCAAGCCTTGGCGGACGACGACATGCGCCTCGCCTGCCACTTGATCGAGTTCGCCGCCTTGGCGGATTCAGAGAGCAGCGCCATCGCCGCAGCCCGCGCCGAGATTTATCAGCGCCGCCGCAACACGGAAACATCCTTGATGGCGAAGGGCATCTTCGGCGATGCGGCGAACGCATCAAAGCGCAAGCTGGACGCTTAGGGAAGGTCTCAACAAACGCCATCGTTCATCGGCGCTACAATGCTTCGGGTAGAGGTTGCAGGCAGGCGTGCTGCTGGCCGCCGGAGAAGCGGCGGGAGCGCCGCGAGGAGATGAGAGCAAGAAGGATGGAGAAAAGTACCCCCCCCCACGGTAGCTGATACGCACACGACCTCGCCGGGCGATGCGCCGAAGAAGCCTTGGGCCAAGCCGACCATCCGGACAGTGGACGGCGAAGTCCAGTCTGGCACAGATCGCATTGCTAATGCTGAAACCGCCCGCTACACGCGAGCGTCCTGACGCCGATCCGACCGTTCGGGAGCCGGTGCAACAGCTGAGCTGCGCCTTCCCATCGCGCCGATGAAGTCCTCCTCCACATCCGGCGTCTGCCTCGCCACCGCCACCACCGAATCCTTCGTCCCGGGCGCCCTCGTCATGCTCGGTTCCTTCCTCAAGCACCATCCACGCTTCGACGGCGACCTCGTCGTCATCCACGACGCGCTCCCCCAGGCCGCGTGCGACGCCCTGCAGTCCGTCTCTGACCGCATGCAGAGCTACCGCAAGCGCAACCGGTACTGCCACTTTGCGCTGGCGTGGCGATGCGACGGGGCCTGCGGCGGCAGCTGGAGCCCGGCGGCGAGGCGGCGCTGCGGGAGAAGGGGAAGGCGTCGGTCCGCGCCAAGGCGGAGCACCCATCCTTTTACGTGAAGCGAATGTTCGGCTACGGCAAGGCGCGCTGCCGGGGCTTCACAAGAGCGCGCAGCGGATCGCGGTGCTGCTGGGCTTCGCCAACCTGCTGACCGCGGAGCGGAGTCTGGCCGCCTGAGCGTGGCGCCCGTGCGCCCGGAGGGCGGGGAAAACGCCGGAAACGCGCCTTTTTTCGACCCTTCGGCACGGAATCGCCGCCAAAGCCGCCTCTGGGCCACTTCCGGCGGTCGATCGGCGCACCGTTCAGACCTTCCTCAGGGCTTGGGCGCAGCGCGGCTGCAATCCAGCTTAGGGGATTTCCGCCCGCCAAACACCCTTAAATGGGTGGTTTGTGTAGATTAGTCGCCATGAAGTCATCGCTGTTCCGCCAAAGCTTAGACGCCATCTCCAAGGCGACTGGGCGTTCGGTGTACACGACAGGCGACCTGCGATGCACCGCGATGCGGGGCGACACGCCGAGTTCCGCGCACAGTTCCAGCGCGCGGCGGCGCGCGTCGCCGGCGAACGTTTGGTAACGAATGAACGGTGGATTGCCGACCACGCAGTCGAACCGTTCGCCGGTCTGCCGGGCCGGTTGCGCCCACGCGAAGAACTCCTCGTTGTGGATGTGCGCCAGCGGTGCCCGCTCGCTGGCCGCAGCCGCTGCGCGCGCGTCGCGCTCGACGCCGCTGCTATTGGCGTGATGCGCAAGGAAACGTCCGTCTCCACAGGAAGGATCCAGCAATCGGTCTGCCGGCGAGCGCACCGCAGCGCGCACCAGCATGGCTGCCACAGCCTCTGGGGTGTAGTAGGCGCCGTCTCGCTTGCAAGCTCGCGCCTCGGCCTTCGCTTCGGAGTGTTCCAACAGACATTGATGCGGCGGTTGAATTGCTGATTGTACTCACAGTATCGCGCTCGTGGCACCCCCGGCAGTGCCAGCGCCTCCTTCACCGTCCCTCGCCCTGCCCGCTCACCCCTCCTCGCCCCACCCGCTCACCCTTCCCCGCCCGGCCCGCTCACCCTTCCTCCCGCTCCTCTCGCCCCCCTGCGCCGAAACACACAACTTATGTGCTACAAAAGCGGGCAGATCATGGGCTGGCGACGCGGGAGTGTGGCGTGCTGGATTGGGAGCGGGTGCGCAAACGCGCCAACGAAGACAGCGAGTTTCGGTTGCATGGGCGGTTCTGGACGAGCCGCATCCGGTTGCGGCTTGGCGCCGCCGAGCTGAAGGTGGAAGTGCAAGGCGGCACGATCGCCTCCATCGAGCCGTGGTTCGGCACCGTGGCGGCAGATCTCTCCATCAAAGCGCCCGAAGAGGATTGGCAAGCCCTGCTCGCCGCCACGCCACGCCCTTTCTACCAAGATCTCTACCCCGCCACGCTGCATCACGGCTTCGAGATGGCGGGCGCGAGGACGCATAGCTGCGCTTACTATCCGGCGCTGCGGCGCTTTGTGGAAATCATGCGGGAGGTGAACAATGGCCAAGTTTGACGCCGCGGTCGGGCGCTACGTGTACTTCGAGGTGGAGGGCGTCGAGCACCGCGTCTACTTTGAGGAGGCGGGCGCCGGCGTGCCGCTGCTGCTGCAGCACACCGCCGGCGCGGACGGCCGCCAGTGGCGCCACCTGTTGGAAGATGCTGGCCTGCGCTCGAAGTTCCGCCTCATCGCCTACGACCTGCCGTATCACGGCAAGTCCATCCCGCCGGTCGGCGAGCGTTGGTGGCAACACGAATACAAGCTGACGAAGTCATTTCTGATGGGCGTGCCGCTGGGGTTGAGCGAAGCGCTGGGGCTGGAAGCGCCCCTTTACATGGGCAGTTCCATCGGCGGTCATTTGGCCGTGGATCTGGCCATTCACCACCCACCGCGATTCCGCGCCGTCATCGGCCTCGAAGCGTCCGCGCACACGCCCGGCGGCTACATCGACGAGTTCCACCATCCCGAAATCAGCAACGACTACAAGGCGCATCTGATGTACGGGATGATGGCGCCCACCAGCCCCGAAGCGCTGCGGCGGGAAACCGCTTGGGTCTATAGCCAAGGCGCCCCGGCGGTGTTCAAGGGAGACCTGTACTACTACTCCATCGAGCACGACGTGCGGAACACGGCGCGCGGCATCGACACCAACGTGTGCCCCGTGTACATCTTGAACGGCGAATACGATTGGAGCGGCACACCCGAAGCCGGGCGCGAATTGGCGCAGATGATCCCCGGCGCGCGCTACCAGACGATGCCCGGCCTCGGCCACTTTCCGATGTGCGAAAACCCGGCGCGCTTCTTGGCGGAGATCGGCCCCGTTCTCGATGACGCCGCGAAGGCCTCGGCATCGGCGGGTGAGTCGGCGGCGGCCGGCTAGCCTCCGGGAAATGCGCCGCCGCTTCGAGCCCGCCTTGCAAAGCTCCGGCGCCGGAGTAGAATCGCCGTCCTTTGACTTTGGCGGAAACCACTCCCCATGCCGAGCGTGAAAGTTCGGGAGAATGAACCATTCGATGTCGCGCTGCGACGGTTCAAACGCTCCTGCGAGAAGGCGGGCATCCTCTCTGAGGTGCGCCGCCGCGAGTACTACGAGAAGCCCACGGCCATCCGCAAACGCAAGGCCGCGGCGGCGGTGAAGCGCCATCTGAAGAAGCTGCAGCGGGAAGCCCGCCGGTTCGAAAGAACCTACTGAACGTCCGTCCACCCGGCGCGCCGCCACCACCTTCACCACGGCCATCCGCGCCTACCGCTTAGGTGGCGCGGTGCGGTAATCTGGCTGGCGTGGCCGGCCGCATCCCCCAATCCTTCATTAACGACCTGGTGCAGCGGGTGGACATCGTGGCGGTCATCGACGCCCGCGTCCCGCTGCGCAAGGCCGGCAAGAACCACAAGGCCTGTTGCCCGTTCCACAAAGAGAAAACGCCTTCCTTCAACGTAGAGGGCGAACGCGGGTTCTACAAGTGCTTCGGCTGCGGCGCGTCCGGCACCGCGCTCACCTTCTTGATGGAGCACGATCACCTTGAATTCGTCGAGGCGGTGGAAGCGTTGGCGCGGCTCGCCGGCGTCGAGGTGCCCCGGGAAGGCGGCGGCGTGGCGCGGCCGCAAGCGCAGGAAGGGCTCTACGAGCTGCTTGCCAAGGCGGCGCGCCTGTATCGCCGTGCCTTGGCGCAGCACGCCGAAGGGGAACGCGCCATCGCGTATCTCCGTGAGCGCGGCTTGGATGGGGAAATCGCCCAGCGGTTCGACATCGGCTTCGCCCCGCCGGGGTGGGATTTCCTCAAGAGCGCGCTTGGCGCGCCAGTGCCTGAGCTCGTGGCGGCGGGCCTCGTCGTCCAACGGGACGAAGGCAACGCCTACGATCGCTTGCGGGACCGCATCGTGTTTCCGATTCGGGACACGCGCGGGCGCGTGGTCGGCTTCGGCGGGCGGGCGCTGCCGGGCGAAGACCCCGGCCCGAAGTACTTGAACTCGCCGGAAACGCCCGTGTTCCAGAAGGCGCAGGAGCTGTATGGCTTGTACGAAGCGCGCGGCGCCAAGGGGCCGCGCTTGCAGCGCCTCGTGGTCGTCGAGGGCTACATGGACGTTGTCGCACTGGCGCAACATGGCGTCTTGAATGCGGTGGCCACCTTGGGCACGGCAGTGGGCGGCAGCCATTTCCAGAAGCTCTACCGCAATGTGCCAGAGGTGGTGTGCTGCTTCGATGGCGATGAAGCGGGCCGCGCCGCCGCTTGGCGAGCGGTGGAGGCGGGTTTGCCGGCGCTGCAGGAAGGCCGGCAGTTGCGGTTCGCGTTCTTGCCGGACGGTGAAGACCCGGACAGCCATGTCCGCAGCGTGGGCCAAGCCGGCTTCACGGCGTTGGTGGAGAGCGCGGTGTCCGCTGAGGATTACTTGGTGCAGCGGCTGAGCCAAGGGCGAGACCTGAGCACACTTGGCGATCGCGCCGTGTTGGGAGATTTGGCGAAGCCGCTGCTCGCGCTGCTGCCGCCGGGCACTCATAAAGAAGCCTTGCGCTCACGGCTGGCGCAGTTGGTCGATGTGGCGCCGGCGGCCCTTGATGTGGCGCCGGAGGAAACTGCCGCGGCACCGCCGCGACGCAGCCCGAGGCCCGCCCACGCCGTTCAGGATTCCGCGCTCGGCCAACGCCTGCTCGGACACCTGATGCGCGATCCGAGGCTGTATCAATGCCTTGACGAAGGGGTGGCGACGGCCTTGCTGGATGCAGATGAAGACTCGCTGTTCCTGCGCGTGATGCGCCAAACGGCGAAGTCGCCGGCCACGCAACCGGTCGTGCTGCTGGCGAGTTTCTTGAATGACCCCGCTTACGACACGCTGCGCGACCTCGCGCAAGCGCCGCCCATGCTCGACGGCGCCGCGGTGGCGGACGAGTTCGCCGAAGGCGTGGCGCGCTATGTGCGCGAGCGGCAGGATGCCGAGCGGCGCAAGCTCGCGGCGGCGCTGCGCGAAGACAGTTCCATCGAAACCCTCGCCCGCTATTGGCGCGCCCGGCGGGAGCGCGACCAACCCGCGGCGCGGACCGGTTCCTGATTCGCGCCAGCGCATCCACCCAAGCGGGCGCTGTGTATAATGGTGTGTTTCCCCGCGACGCCCCGCCCTTCGACGCGGGCGACCCTCCGAAACTACGCGCACGGCGCGGAGGTGCCATGGCAATCGAAATCCAACAGCAGCAGTCCCGTCTGAAGAAGCTCATCGCCAAGGGCAAGGAGCAGGGCTTCCTCACCTACGCCGAGGTGAACGATCACCTGCCGGAAGACATCTCCGATCCTGATCAGATCGAAGACATCATCCGCATGATCAACGACATGGGCATCACCGTCTATGAGACGGCACCAGACCCAGATGAGCTCCTCACCGCGGAACAGAGCGCTGCGGACGAGTTGGCCGCGGAAGAAGCCGCGGCGGCCCTCGCCGCGGTGGAGACGGAAGCGGGACGCACGACAGACCCGGTGCGCATGTACATGCGCGAGATGGGCACGGTGGAGCTGTTGACCAGAGAAGGCGAAATCGCCATCGCCAAGCGCATCGAGGAAGGCATCCGCGATGTGCTCGGCGCGCTCGCGTCCTTTCCAGGCACGGTGGACTACATCTTGGAGCGCTATGCCGAGGCGACCACCGAGGGCAAGCTCTCGGACTTGCTGGTGGGTTACCTAGACCCGACGGACGAAGTGCCGACGCCGGCGCAAATCGCCGCGGCGCAAGCCAACAAGGACAACAACACCGAGGAAGACAAAGGGCCAGACCCGGTGTTGGCGCGCCGCCGCTTCGGCAACCTGCAGCGCGCATGGGCGCTGACGGGCAAGAAGACGGCCGCGGAAGGCCGCGCATCCAAGGCCGCGCAAGCGGGCAGGGCCAAGGTGGCGGCCGCACTGGCGCTGTTCAAGCTGGTGCCGCGCCATCAGGAGAAGATCGTCGCCATGCCGCGAGAGGCGCTCAAGCGCATTCGCCGCCACGAGCGCACCATCATGGCGCTGTGCGTCGTCGAGGCGAAGATGCCACGTGGCGACTTCATCAAGGATTTCCAGCGCCACGAAACCTCCGTGGCTTGGCTCAACCGCCGCATCAAGAGCGAGGCGTCGTACAGCGCCGCGCTGGCCGAGCGCAAGGATGAAATCGTCCGCGCCCAAAAGAAGCTGAAGGCAATCACCTTGGAGACGGGGCTCGCCATTTCAGACATCAAGGAAATCAACCGCCGCATGTCGCTGGGCGAGGCGAAGGCGCGCCGCGCCAAGAAGGACATGGTTGAGGCGAACCTGCGCCTCGTCATCTCCATCGCCAAGAAATACACGAACCGGGGCTTGCAATTCCTGGACCTCATCCAAGAAGGCAACATCGGCCTCATGAAAGCGGTGGACAAGTTCGAGTACCGGCGCGGCTACAAGTTCTCCACCTATGCCACATGGTGGATCCGCCAAGCGATCACGCGCTCCATCGCAGATCAGGCGCGCACCATCCGCATTCCCGTACACATGATCGAAACGATCAACAAGCTCAACCGCATCTCGCGCCAACTGCTGCAGGAGAAGGGGCGCGAGCCGACGGCGGAAGAGCTCGGCGAACGCATGGAGATGCCAGAGGAGAAGGTGCGCCGGGTGCTCAAGATCGCCAAAGAGCCCATCTCCATGGAGACGCCCATCGGCGAAGACGAGGATTCGCACTTGGGCGAGTTCCTGCCGGACACCACCATCGGCTCGCCGGTGGACTTGGCGACTGGGCAAGGCCTGAAGGAGGCGACCCAACAGGTGCTCGGCAGCTTGACGGCGCGGGAAGCGAAGGTGCTGCGCATGCGCTTCGGCATCGACATGAACACCGACCACACGTTGGAAGAGGTGGGCAAGCAGTTCGACGTGACGCGCGAACGCATCCGCCAAATCGAGGCCAAGGCGCTGCGCAAGCTCCGCCACCCGAACCGCTCCGAACACTTGCGGAGCTTCTTGGACGAGCAAGGCGAGGCGAGTTGAACGCGCGGCTTGGACGGGGCAGCGGGCCCATAGCTCAGCAGGTTAGAGCGGTCGACTCATAATCGATTGGTCCCAGGTTCGAGTCCTGGTGGGCCCACCAATGCGCCAGCCCGCGCTCGCCGCACCGCGCCGCGGCGGCACCGCAACCACTTAGCCTAAGGGCATGTCCGCAGCCACCTACCTGCTGGAGTACCGCGTGCCCATCAGCGCGGCGCTGTTGGTGTTGTGCTTGGCTTCGATGTTCATCCTGACGAGCCAAAGCGGTTCGAGCTTCCCCACCTATCTCCTCGCCATCTACACCCTCGCCGGCTGCAAACGCTGGACCGGGCTGTGGCTCAATTGGACGTTCCTGCTAACCGTCGCCATCGCCGCGTACTTGGCGGCGAGCAGCTTCTGGTCGACGCCGTTCGACGCGCGTGGCGCTTGGAGCGAGAGCGTGCGCGCCGTGTTGACCGTCTGCTTCGTCGTCGCCGTGGCGGAGGGCTTTCGCGTGGATTGGTTCCGGGCGCGCCTCACCGCCGTGGTCGCGAGCTGCGGCGGCGGCGCCGCGGCGCTCGCGCTCGTCGTGTACTTCATCGAGGCGCCGGCAGACGGCCGCGTGAACGGCTTGGGGCAACTGGATTCCCATGTGCCGGCCGCGCTCACCTTTGGCGTGGCCTTGGTCTGTGCGCTGGGATGGACATTCGACGCGCGCTCCGCGGCCGCCCGCGCCGGCGTCCTCGCCCTCGCCCTGTGCGCAACGCTGGCCATCGCCCTATCGGGTTCGCGCAATGCGTGGGCAGCCGTCGCGTTTGGCTGCGTCGTCTGCTTGCTCGGGCGTTGGGTCGCCGCGCCGCGCCGGTTCGGGCTCGCGGTGGCGGGCGCCGCGGTGGCCGCCGCCGGCATCGGTTCGGCCCTCGCCATGAGCCCGCTGCAAGAGTGGTTGCTGCCACGGGGCGGCAGCTACCGGTGGGAAATCTGGACGGAGACTTTGCGGCGCGTCGCCACCGGCGGCCCGTGGTTCGGCAATGGCGCGCTGACGAACGATGACATCCTCGCCCACGATGGCTTCGTCATGCAGCATCCGCACAATATGTACTTTTCCGTGCTATTCCAAGGCGGCGCCGCCGGCCTCATCGCATTGCTCGCGCTCATCGCCGCCTCAGTGCGCACCCTCATCGCACACTTCGCGCAAGCCGAAGCGAAGCTCGCCCTCAGCATCTACGCCATCACATTGCCGGCTTGGCTGGTGGACGGCGCCAACCTCATCGACAAGATCGGCTGGACATGGATGCTGTTCTGGCTGCCGGTGGCCATCAGCGTGGGCCTCGCCGCGCGCCACGGCCTGCGCGACGCCCGCCGCTTCAGCGCTGGCTGAAGCGCGCCACCACCTCGGATTCGTTCGCCCCGTCGCTTGCGGGTTGGCCACACAGCCGCCGATAGATGGCTGCGTACCGGGCACCCATGCGCTCGCCGGTGAAGAGCGCCTCGAAGCGACGCCGAGCGTTGCGACCCATCAAGCCCGCCAAGTCTGGGTTGTGATGCAGGCGATCCATGCCGCGGCGCAGTTCCGCCGCCGACCCCGGCGTGACAACCAAACCCGTTTCGCCATCAATGTTCACATGGCTGGTGCCGGAGCCGACTTCCGTGGAAATGAGCGGCTTCGCGAACATCGCGCCTTCCAGCAGCGTCACGCCGAACGCTTCCGCGCGCAGATAAGACGGAAACACGATGCCGCGGCACAGCCGCAACAGCGCGACCTTTTCCGCGTCCGGCACTTGGCCGGCGAAGCGGACGTTGGTGAGGCCCAGCCGCCGCGCCTGCGCCCGCAGCGCGCGCTCGGTGGGGCCCGAACCAGCAATCACCACCTCGCACGGCGCGCCCCGCGCCGCCTCGAGCAAGATGTGCAAGCCCTTGTAGTAGCGCAACACGCCAATGAAGAGAAAGAAGCCCTCGCCAAACTGTTCCCGCGCGGCCGCGACGGCGGCGTCCGAGACGGCAGGATAGGTGTCCTCCCGCAGGCCGATGGGCACGATGTCCACCTTGCGCTCGAAGCGGCTCAGCACGTCGCTGGTGACGAAGTAGTTCGGCGACGTGCCGATGATGCGGTCCACGGCGCCCAAGAAGCGGTGCATCAAAGGCCGGTACAGCCAGCGCAGCAGTCGTTGGCGCACGATGTCCGAATGGTAGGTGACGAGCGACGGTTTGCCTGGCGCGGCGACGAGGTGCAGCAGGTCTCCAAACGGCCAAGGAAAGTGGTAGTGGATGACATCCGCCCAGCTCGCGAGGCGGCGGAAGATGGCGAACGCCTCGATGGACATTCCGCACGAAGCCACCGACGCCGTCTGGCGCGCGCGCACGACGCATGCCTCCGTGCGGCGCACGGCCCGTCTCGACGCATCCTTGGTGAGCGCCAGCACCCGATGCTCCGCGCCGCGCTCCTGCGTGTTCACGCAGATTTGCCGAATCGTCTCCTCCAAGCCGCCCTGGGTGTCCGGAAAGTAGGTGCGATAGACATGCAGGACGCGCAAGGGCGGGCTCCTTCCACCGGATGATGTGATGGCCCGCACACGAGAGCGATGCGCCGCCACGATATGCGGGCGTTCATTCTAACCCTTGGCCCACACGCCACGACGGCGCCAACCCAGCGCGAAGCGCCGCCGGCCATCGGCTTCCTTCCATGTCTTGGCTGTGTTTGACTAGCTCCATGAGTGCGCCCGAACTGTCGCCAACGCCTGTCCAACCGGTGTTGCTCGCGGGTGGCACCGGCGCACGGCTCTGGCCGTTGTCGCGCGAGCGTTATCCGAAGCAGTTTCTGAAGCTCACCGGGCAGCACTCGCTCATGCAGGAGACGCTGCGACGGTTGGCACCGCTGGGCGCAAGCGCCCCTGTGGTCGTCTGCAACGAGGAACACCGCTTTCTGGTGGCGGAGCAATGCCGAGAAATCGGCTCGGCACCTGCCGCCATCCTGCTTGAAGCTGAGCCCCGCAACACCGCGCCGGCCATCGGATTGGCCGCCTGCCATGCCCGCGCCGGCGGCGCGGATCCGCTGTTGCTGGCAGTGCCGGCGGATGGTCGCATCGAGCGCGGCGATGCCTTCTTGGCAGCGGTGCGCGCCGGCTTGGGCTGCGCGGACGCCGGACGCTTGGTGCTGTTCGGCGCGAAACCCACCGCCGCCGAGACCGGCTACGGCTACATTCGCGCCGGGGCGCCCGTGGACGGCCGCGCCCACCAAGTGTTGGAGTTCACCGAAAAGCCCGACCGCGCCACAGCCCTGCGCTACCTAGCCTCCGGGGACTACCACTGGAACACGAGCATCTTCCTGTTCAAGGCGAGCGCGTACATTGAAGCCCTCGCCCGCCACGCGCCAGACATCCTTGCGTGCTGCGAAGCCGCCATCGCCGACGGCGCCGAAGACTTGGACTTCTTCCGCCCCAGCGCCGCGTTCATCCGCTCACCGGCCATCTCCATCGACTATGCGGTGATGGAAAAGACGGCCGCAGCAGCGGTGGTGCCCGTGGAAATGGGGTGGAGCGATGTGGGCTCCTGGCCCGCGCTGCACGAAATCCGCCACGCCGACGCCGCCAACAACGCCTTGACCGGCGACGTGGTGGCCGTCGACGCCAAGGATTCGCTCGTTCACGCGACGCATCGCTTGGTGGCGGCGGTGGGGATTGAGGGACTCATCGTGGTGGAGACCGCGGACGCCGTATTGGTGGCGGCGCAAGGCGCAGCACAGCAGGTAAAAGAGGTGGTGGCGCAACTGCAGGCCCAATCCCGCCCAGAGCGCCTCGATCATCGGCGCGTGTATCGGCCTTGGGGCTGGTTCGAGACCATCGACGCCGGCGTTGGCTACCAAGTCAAGCGCATCACCGTGAAGTCTGGCGCACAGCTCTCGCTGCAGCGACACCAGCATCGCTCCGAACACTGGGTGGTGGCGAGCGGCACGGCCCGCGTGAACCGCGGCGGCGCGACGTTCAACCTGTCGCAGAACCAATCCACCTACATTCCACCCGGTGCGCTGCACCGGCTTGGCAACCCCGGCGAAGGGCCGCTTGAGCTCATTGAAGTGCAGGTTGGCGACTATCTTGGCGAAGACGACATCGAACGCTTTGCAGATGACTTTGGCCGCAGCGCGATGGAGGCCGGCGTCGAAGGGGATGTGGAGGCCCTCGCCAACGGCGATGACAGCGAGTGCAGCGCCGACGAGGCATGACCAAGGCCATCGTTCTCGCTGGCGGGCGTGGCACGCGGCTCTATCCGGTGACGCGCACCGTCTCCAAGCAACTGCTGCCGGTCTACGACAAGCCGATGATCTACTACCCGCTGGCGACGCTCATGCTTGCCGGACTGCGGGAGATTCTCGTCATCTCCACGCCCAGCGACCTGCCCCGCTATCGGGATTTGCTCGGCAACGGCAGCCAATGGGGCGTTCACATCGAACATCTTCCGCAGCACGAACCGCGCGGCCTGCCCGACGCCTTCAACGTTGGCAAGGCCTTCATCGGCAAGCAGTCGGTGGCCCTCATCCTCGGCGACAACATCTTCTTCGGCGCGGACTTTCCGCGCATGGTGCGCGACGCCATCGCCCAGAACCCAGGCGCCACGGTGTTCACGCACCAAGTGCGCGAGGCGCATCGCTTCGGGGTAATGCGCTACCAAGACGGCAAGCCGGCGGACATCGTGGAAAAACCGGCGGCGCCGCCTTCCAGCCACGCAGTGACGGGTCTCTATGTGTATGAGAACGATGTGGTGCAGATCGCCGCGTCCCTGCAGCCTTCGCCGCGCGGGGAGTTGGAGATCTCGGACGTGAACCGGCGCTACCTGCGCGAGGGGCGCCTTGCCGCCCGTTTCATGGGCCGCGGCATCGCTTGGCTGGACACCGGCACCCACGACTCGCTGCTTGAAGCAAGCCAGTTCGTGCAAACCGTGGAGCACCGGCAAGGGTTGAAGATCGCCTGCCCAGAGGAAGTGGCGTGGCGCATGGGTTGGATCGACGATGGCCGGTTGGCTGCCTTGGCGCACAGCATCGGCGGCGCGTACGGCGCTTACTTGGAGGAGCTCTTGCAGGCGCCTGGGGCTGCTTGAGCAGGCGTCATCGCTCCGGCTGCCGGCCCGCTGCGGATTCCAGAATCGTCAAGGTTTGCGCAGCGGTGGCATCCCAAGAGAAACGCGCGGCGCGCCGCGCCGCGTTGGCGGCAAGGCGTTCCCTGAACGGCTGATCCGTCGCCAAGCGCAGCAAGGCCGCGCCGATTTCCTCTGGGCGCGTCGGGTCCACGAACACGGCGGCGTCCCCGGCGATTTCCGGCAGCGGGCCGACGTTGGCAGCGATGGCCGGTTTGCCGTGCTGCATCGCTTCCACCAAAGGAATGCCAAAGCCCTCGTGGAACGATGCCAACACGACGGCCGTGGCCGCGGCGTAGACGCCGGCGAGGCGCTCCGCCGGCAGCGCCCCAAGATCAATGACGTGAGGCCCGAAGCCGCCCGCATCGAGCCTTCGCGCCAAGCCGGCTTGCTTCCAACCAGCGCCGCCGACGAGCACCAAATCGTGATCCGTCAAGCCAGCGTTCACGGCGATTTGGAAACCCCGGATGATGCCGACTAGGTTCTTGCGCGGCTCCTTGGCGCCGACGAAGAGGAAGAAGGGTCGCGGATGCCGGAACGGCACCGGCTTGGCCACGGCGATGGCGCCGAGCGGCGTGACGCGGACGCAGCAAGCCGCTCGGAAGCGCAGAATGCTTGCCCGCGTATGCTCCGACACGGCGACGACTCGGTGCGCTCGCCGGAGCGCCAACGGCATCAGCACCGCATCGGCCAATCGATTGAGGGGACGCATGGTGCGCGGCGCCACGCGCCACACCAAGTCGTGTATCGTCACCACCGTCGGCATGTCGCTGATGGCAAGCGGCAGATGATGGCGCGGCGACCAGAACACATGCGCCCGGTCTGCGCGCGCCCAGCGCGGGAACTGAAGGTTGGCGCGCAGCAAGCCGCTCAAGCGCGGGCGGTTTTCTGGCGGCCAGCGCTTGGCAGCTTGAGGCATCCGATAGGTCGCCGGGATGTCAGGCGGGGCAATTGGCCGATCGAGGTAGACGAAGAGTTTGCAGTGCTCCGCAAGGCGGGAGAGCAACTCTCGCGTGTAAACCCCAATCCCCGTGTGCGGGTGGCGCAATGGTCGCCCATCCACGGCCACACGCAAAGTCATGCGCGGCCCTTGGCGAGGGGCCGCGATGGACATGCCTTGCGCATGAAGACGCCGCCGGCGGACAAGGGCCAGCGACGGGGCTGCCGGCCGACCCGTGGGCCGGGGTGGACGTGCATGAAGACGCCGCCGGACAAGGGCCAGCGACACCCTTGGCGCACAAAGCCATCTTTGGCGGCTGTGGGCAGGGCCGCGCCAGAACCCGCAGCGCAAGGGGCAGCCAACTGGCCGGCGAGATGCGCTGCCGCTGGGGCGCCCATGGGGGCCCTGAGGTTCGACATCGTCGCGCCAAACTCCTGTCAACCGGCGTTGTGCCCGCAGCCAGTATAGGCCGCCCACGCATGGCGCATTGCCCGTGAACCCGTCCGCTCCAGCGCAGCGCACCCGTGGCGCAGCACCCCATCGTCCGGCGCGACCCAAAGCGGGCGGGCAGCGCGGCCGCCGCGCGCGGCTCGGCATCACGCTGCTTGCAAGCCTGCCGGAAATCGTCGCCGCCGCCGGTGGCATGCGGCCGTTCGCGCGGCGTGTCTGGCAAATGCTGAACGGGCAAGGCGCGACGCGAGTGGTGACTTGGTTCATCGCCACCGCCGCCCACCAGCGTCGCACCGACGCGAGGCGCTATCGACGCTGGCTGAGCGAGGCGCCGCGCGCGCACCGCCCAAGCGCGCCAACAACCGCCATCATCGGCGTCACCGGCATCCCCGTCGGGCGCTTGCCGGCGTACTGTCGCCGCGCGTTGGAGCGCGCCGCCGACTGCGGCATGGACGTGTTGTTCCTGGCAGACGCCACCGCAGCCGCCGTCCTCGACCAAGCCGGCAAGGAACGGAGCCAATGCGCGGCACCCGTGGATGTCGTGCCCGTGGTGGATGCCTCGGCCATGATCGCGGCGGCGCGCCGGCGCCTCGCCGCTGCGCCCCGACCGGCCAAGCTGCTGGCGTTGTTTAGGCCCGGCTACCTGCCAACCCAAGCGTCCTATCCCCCCGCGACGGGCGCGGTCCTCTACTACGGAGACGAGGACTGCGTGGACGCGAAGGGCCGCCCGCAGGCGCCGTTCTTCAAGCCCGGCTACTCGCCAGACCTGCTCATGCACTGCGATTACGTTTCCGCCGGCATGGCGATGACGCCGGCGTTGCTGGAGCGCTTGCCCCACACGTCGCCGGCGGACTTTCACAGCTTGGCCCTCGCCTTGGCCGAGCGGGCGGACCGCGTCGAGCGGGTGGCCGCCACCGTGGCGCAGCGCTGCGATCCAGAGCGTGCCGCACCACTGCAAGCGCCGCCGCGGCCGCCGGGCTATCTGCCCGAGTTTTTGGCCAATCGCTATGGCCAAAGCGCACGGGTTGAGGTGCGCGAAGACGGCTGGGGCGCGCGCTTTGGCAACGAACAAGCCTTCGTTTCCGTGATCGTGCCGACCCGGGATCGGCTCGATCTCTTAGCGCCGTGCATCGACGGCATCTATGCAAGCAACGCCGGAGACGGCTTTGAGGTGATCATCATCGACAACGGCTCAACCGAAGCCGTGACCAAGTGCTGGCTCGACGCGGCGCCGGGCCGGCACGAGCGGCTGCGGGTGCTCGCCGCGCCCGGCGAGTACAACTGGAGCCGGCTCAACAACCTTGGCATCCGCGCTGGCCGCGGCGATGCCTTCGTGTTCCTCAACAACGACACCGCGCCGCGGCAGCAGAACTGGCTGCGCCGCCTCGCGGATGTGGCCGGCCGGCCAGACGTGGGATTCGTCGGCGCGCTGCTCCTCTACGCATCAGGCACGATCCAGCATGCCGGCGTGGCGCTGGGCTTCGGCGGCTGCGCGGAACACATCTACAACGGCATCGCGCCTGCCGACGCAGGACACCTGTTCGTGCCCCCGACCGTGCCCCGCAACGTCGCCGCCGTGACGGGCGCCTGCATGGCGACATCGCGGCGCACGTTGGAAGCCATCGGCTTCTTCGATGAAGGCTATCGAGTGGCCGCCGGGGATGTGGAAATTTGCATCCGCGCGTTCCAAGCGGGGCTGCTTAACGTCTATCTGCCGGACGTGGAGCTATGGCATTACGAATCGCAGTCCCGCTCGCGGGTGGACCCGGCGGCGGACACCGCGGCGCTCAAGGCCTTGGTCGCCCAAGTCGGTGAAGACCCGTGGTACAACCCGCGGCTATCCCTCGTGTCGACGTATCCGAGCTATCCGCTCTGATCGGCACCGACAGCGAACTTCGCCTCCACATAGTCCATCAGCACACCCAAGGATTCCTCCACGCTGGCCGCCGTCGTGTCCACAACCAGCGCGGGATGCTCCGGCGGCTCGTACACATCGCTGACGGCCGTGAAATTGTCGACCGCCCCGGCACGCGCCTTCTTATACAGGCCCTTGGGATCACGCCGCTCGCATGTGGCGAGGTCCGCTCGCACATGCACCTCGTGGAACCGCCCTCGCGCCGCCTGGCCCACCGCGGCGCGGTCTGCTCGGTAGGGTGAAATGAAGGCGCAGATGCAAACTAGGCCGGCATCGGCGAAGAGCGCTGCCACATGGCCAACGCGGCGGATGTTCTCGCTGCGGTCCGCCTGCGAGAAGCCAAGGTCGCGGCTGAGGCCATGGCGCAAGTTGTCGCCATCCAAGGCATAGGCGGACACGCCGCGCCGGAACAGACCCTCCTCCAACGCGAACGCGAGCGTCGACTTGCCAGCGCCGGACAGCCCCGTCAGCCACACGACGCCACCTTGGTGCCCATGCACAGCCTCCCGCTCTGCGGTCAAAACGCGATGCTGCACCAGCGTGATGTCTGGGGAAGCGTCCATAAGCGAAAGCAGCGGCGAGGGGCGGCGAGGATGTTGCAGTTCGCCCGGAACGATTGTCAACCGCGCTGCCGGTGAAGGCCGCTCTGCTACAATCAAACCACTCGCCCCGGCCGCGAAAGCCCGGCTCGGCGCTGCTCGCATGGGCGTTCCGGCGCCAACGCGATTCGACGAGAGCGAACGTGGTTCTGATCGAAAAGCACCTCTGGCGCTACGCCCTCTATCGCGCTTACCTGAATCTCGTTGGCGAGGCCTCCAAATACTATCTTGGCTGGCTGTGGTGGTTCTTGGAGCCGATCGCCATGACGGGTGTGTTCTTCGTTGTGTTCACCTATCTGCGGTCATCCGGGATGGAGCACTTCACCTACTTTCTCATCATCGGCGTCACCACTTGGCTGTGGTTCGCAAACAGCGTCGCCAACAGCACCGCCGCCCTCGCCAGCGCCAAGGGGATCATTTCCCAAATACGTTTGCCAAAGCTGTTGTTTCCCATCATCGTGGTCACCGCGGCCGGCCTCAAGCAAGGCTTCGTCTTCGCCATCCTGTTGATTTTTCTTGGCGCCACACTCGGCGCCAACGCCGCTTGGCTGGCGCTGCCACTTGTGGCCGCGGCCCAGTTGGCGCTCATCCTCGCAGCGGCAGCCACCGTGGCGTTGGCCTGTTGTTGGCTGCACGACTTGCGGTTCATCGTCAACTCAGGCCTCACGCTGATGATGTTTTGCTCCGGCCTGTTCTTCGACATCAACGCCTTGCCGCCCATACTTGAGGAGTTGATGCGCCTGAACCCCATGGCGGTGATGCTCGAGCAATACCGCATGATTTTCCTCCACGGCGCCCTGCCAGACATCGCGTGGTGCGCGACAGTGCTCGTGGGCTGTGGCATCTGGCTGTACGCGCTGCGCTGGGCCTACCAGCGCTTGGACGTCGAGCTCACGCGCAGGGTGATCGCCTGATGCGGTTGGCAAACGTCTCCGTCACATACTCGGAACGACGCCTCTTTGCCAAGCCAGAGCAGGTGCAGGCATTGCGGGGCGTGTCGCTGCGCGTTGCCCGCGGCGAGAAGCTCGGCGTCATCGGCGCCAACGGCTCCGGCAAGTCCACGCTGTTGCGGGTGATGACGGGCGTGCTGCGGCCCGACGCCGGCGGCGAAATGGACGCCCAAGGCATGTCCAGCGCCCTGCTCTCCTTGAACGCCGGTTTCGACAGCGAGCTCTCTGGCGTGCGCAACATCGTCATGCACGGCATGTTGATGGGCCTGAGCCGAAAAGAGGCGGCCGCCAGAGTGGCGGAGGTGACGCGCATGTCCGGCCTCGGCGAGGCGATTCATCGGCGCGTCAGCACCTACTCCACCGGGATGCGTGGCCGGCTTTGCTTCTGCACGGCCATCAATCTAGACCCAGACGTGCTGCTCTTGGACGAGATCTTCAGCGTCGGCGACCAAGCGTTCCGCACGCAATCCGAAAAGATGATGCTGGAGCGCTTTCAGCAAGACAAAGCCATCGTCTATGTGTCCCACAGCGTGGCCATGCTGCGCCGCCTGTGCAGCCGGGCAATCTGGCTCGACGCCGGACACATTCGCGCCACCGGAGAGGTGGAGCCCGTCATCGCCGAGTACCAATGCGCCGTTCGCGAACGCAAATGAAAGGGACGAATGCGTGGGCGAATCGTCGCCGGCGCCGCCGCCCCTCACTCACCAAGAGTCGTCGCGCCCCATCGCTCGGCCCGCTTAGATGTCGACGATGCCGCCGTAGCGCTCCACGTCGCGCACCAGCCGCTGCATCGCCACCAAGTGCTTGTACCAATCCAACGTGATGGTGCGTGGCGTGCGATCCACCTTCCCCGCTGCCAACGCCGCGCAGATTTCGGCCACGCCATCGGCAGCAGTTAGCTGCGCCCGATAGCCGAGCGCTTCGATGCGCTCGAACCCGACGCGATAGCTGCGCTCGTCTGGGTCGCCATACCACTCGATGTCCACGGCGCGCGACACCGCTTCCCCCACCAAGGCCCCCAAAGGGCCAATTTGGTAGTTGTTCGCCGCCGAACCGACGTTGAAGATGCGCCCGCGCACGGCGTCCGCGTCGGCTGTCAAGACGAACATGAGGGCGCGCGCCGCATCGCGCACATGCAACATCGGCCGCCACTGCGACCCATCGCGCATCAGCGGCAACCTGCCGGTTTTCCAAGCGCCATAGGTCATGCCGTTGATGGCAAGGTCGAAGCGCATGCGCGGCGACAAGCCGTACACCGTGGCTTGGCGCAGCGCCACCACGCAAAACCGGTCGTCAGCCAAGCTCAAGACGCCGCGCTCGGCCATTTCATTGGCCTTCGCGTAGGTGGTCAGCGGATTCGTCGGCGACGTCTCGTCCGCCACGCTCCCCGCATCCTGGAAGCCATACACGCTGCATGAAGACGGCAGGATGTAGCGCGCCGCCCCCGCCGCCTTGGCGAGCCGGGCGCAACGAATGCGCGCGTCCCGGTTGATCTCCCACGTCGCCTTCTCGAACAACTCGCCGGAAGGATCGTTGGAGATGGCGGCCAGGTCGATCACCGCATCCACCCCTTCGAAGTGCTGCGGCGTGAGTTTCCGCGTGTCCTCCACCAAAATCTCAAGATTAGGCCGAGGCGCGAGCAAGTCGCGGCCGAAGAAGAAGCGATCCACGGCGCGCACGGCGTGGCCAGCTTGGAGCAGCATGGGTGTCAACGTGGTGCCGATGTAGCCGCCGGCGCCCGTCACCAAAATCGTCTTCATGGCGCCCTAGCCGCGGCCAGCCGCCGGGTGGACGAAGGGCGTGGTGAAGTCCGCAAGCACGGGGTGGTGGCGATCGCGCTCCGAGAGCACCGCCTCAGCAGCCGGGATGGGCCACGGGATGCCGAGCGCCGGATCGTTCCATAAGAGGCCTTGGTCATGCTCCGGGGCGTAGCGGGCGCTCACTTTGTAGAGAATCTCGGTGTCGGCGACCAACGTCATGATGCCGTGCGCGAAACCAGCCGGAACGAATAGCTGATTCCACGCATCCGCCGACAGCATCGCGGACACATGGCGCCCGTAGGTGGGCGAGCCGCGCCGCACGTCCACGGCGACGTCGAACGCGGCGCCGCGCGTGACGCGCACCAGCTTGTCCTGCGCGAACGGCGGCGCTTGCAGGTGCAGCCCACGCACCGTGCCGCGCTCGGCGGAAAACGAGTGATTGTCCTGCACGAAGAGCACGTCGATGCCCGCCGCAGCGAGGTGGTCGCGGCGATACACCTCGGAGAAGAACCCGCGGTGGTCGCCGTGTCGCTGCGGCGTCACGAGCTTCACATCGGGAATGGCCAACGGCTCGACGTTCATTTCACGTGGCGGCCACGGTCGCGGCACCTGTTCGCGTGGCAACAAGCGTTTCGAGCGTGTTCTGCAAAGAGACCAGTTTGCCGGCGCCATCCACCGCCACGTCGATGGCGGCGCCCAGCCCGTCGCGCCACGGGCCCTCCGCGGCCAAAATGCTTGGCAGCAGCGCAGCGATGCGAGCCGCTTCGGGGCGGCCGCTCAGCGCATAGCCGAAGCGCTCAAGCAACTTGACCGTGGCGCCCGTCTCGGCGAAGGCCACGACCTTGAGCCCGAGCACCAAGGCTTCCGCGGCCACGAGGGGATTTGGGTCCTCGCGGGATGTCAACACAAAGGCAGCGGCGCGGCGCAGCGCAGCGTAGGGGTTGCTCACCATCCCCGTCACATAGCAATTGCCTAGGCGCAGTTGCTGAAACCGCTCCCACGTCTCGCCGTTCAAGTCCGTCTCCGGCGGCGCCCACGGGCCAATCCAAAGAAAGTCGCACTCCGGCATGCGGTCGGCCACTTCAAGGAAGATGTCCGCGCCCTTGCGCGGTTGCGCCAAGCCACACATGGCAACGACTGGCCGGTCGCTTTCCGCCAAGGCGGCACCGGCCGCGTTGATGGCGTCCCCCGCCGGCAACTGCCCCTGCGCCCGCACCGCCCCCACATCGATGAAGATGCCAAAGTCCAGCCGATTCGGCGCTTGGCGGCGCGTGAGCTGCTCCAAGTCATCAATGGCCTGCCGCGACGCGCCAATCAACATATCCACCCAATCCAGTATCCGCGGCGTGCAAATTCGCGACAGCAGCGCCGGCAGGCTGCCGCGCGTCTCATGGGTGTGCAGCGCGACGGTGGCGCCAGCGCGACGCCCGGCTTCGCACCACTCCCCAGCGGCAACCGAGTTGACGTACACGAGGTCTGCCCGGAGCTCATCGAGGATGGCGACGGCGCCCTCCACCCGTTCCGCGTAGGTGAGGTCGCAAATCTCATGGTTGGTGCCCAAATCGCGGTAGCCAAGGCGCTGCCGGTCGTAATGAGGCAGCCCGATGAGGGGGCCATCTTTCTTCGTGAGCAGCGTCACCTCGTGCGCGCGGGCGAGGTGCGCGGCAATGTCGAAGCCGACCCGCGGCGCCCCGGTTAAACTCGCCTCATGGCAAACGATGCAAGCCCGCATCTAAGCACCCTCCGCCGCGCGCCACTCGAAGCGATAGCCCATGTCACGCACGACGGCGCCGATGGCGCGCTCCACCGCGTGCGCCCATTGGCCATCCCGATGGAACGCAAGGGAACCGCCGTCGCCAGCCTCAAAGGGCACGTCGCGCAGGCACTCGAACACGCGGCGCAGCACTTCGCTGCGAACAAACATCATGGTGCCGCTCAAGAACTCCACAGGCGCCGCGTCCTCGTGGATGCCGAGCCGCTTGAGCGCGTCAAAGTACTTCTCTGGATTGTCGTTCAGCTCTGCATAGCGACACGCTTCGGCGCCGAGTTGGCCGATGGCGTCATCGGCGCACATCAACTCCAGATTTTCCGACGCCCGTTCGGGGCTGCCGAGCAGCGGCATCAACAGCTTCCTGCGCCAACGCTGCACTTCCCCAGGCGCCATGTGCGGGCTGCGCTTGGTGTGGAGCAAGCAGAAGGCCGCATAGTCCTCCATGCGGATGTTGCCCAGTAGCTGGAAGTATCCGCCGATGTCGCGCCCGATGTTCTCGCTGATGTACACCCGCGCCGTCGGATAGGCCGCGCGGATGGCGGCGAGCAATTCTTGGCTGAACGTCGCATCGACGAGATTGACATACAGGTCGTAAGACACTGGCGGCAGGTTGTCGATGTAGGTGCAGAGTTCCGGCCAGAGATCGGGGTAGTAGACATGGGCGAGCACGCAGAGCGGCCGCCGCTCGCCAGCAATCGGCGGCGCCTCGGCGGCTTGGCGCGTTGGGGACGGCGCGTCCCCGCGCAGCGTGTGCAGACGCGGTTCCCAGCGGCCATGCAGCATGTAGTGGCGCAACGCCTCCAAGGCCGGGCGCTCCGCGAAACCGCTCAAGTCCGGATAGAGGTCGATGTATTCGTCGGCATGGAAATCCAACGGGATCTCCGCCGGATGGCGGCAAAGCTGATCGACGAACTCGCCCTTGGAGGCCACGCGGGACTCCGCTCGCCCGTGCGCCTCGTGGTGCTGCGCCAACGCCGCATCGTCCAGCGACGCAAGGTCCGGATAAAGCACTTTGTAGAAGGCGCCATCGAAGCGAAATGCGCCGGGATCCTTCAAGTTCAATCGATGCAGGCTCTCGATCATCGGCTCGATGTCGTCCGGTTCGATCGGCATCGGCAGCCGGCCTTCCGCGGCGCCGCCCTCAAGGTAGTGCGCCAACGGGTCAACGCCGGCAAGCCGCACATCCTCGTTGTTGGCGAGATACCAATCCCCGTCGAACAAGATCGGCACGGCCCCCTTGCCTTGGGCGGCGCGGTGGTTGTAATCCGCAAGGTCTAGCCGACTGGCATGGACATAGCCACCGGCGCGGTCGTAGAGCGATGCGTTGTGGCCGGCGAGGCGCTTGGGCAGCCGCTGCAGCGCCGCGCGCCGGATGCTCTCCTTGCGCGCCTTCGGCAGCGGCAACAAGCGCCAGGCGAGACGCGCCGGCAGCATGAACGCGAAACCCAGAACCTGGGCGCCGTTTCGGGAAGCGGCAGCCCACAGGCGCTTGGCGCCGCGCAAGGGGCGGGTGATGCGCCAAGAAGTGGAAGCGAGGAGCGCGTCGATCTCCTGCGCCCGAGCGCGCGAGCGAACCTCTGCCGCATCGATCCGCTTATCTTGGTCACGAACTTGGGTTTCGAGGCCATCGATGCGCCCGTCCCGCTCCGTCAGGGTGCTGCCGAGCTCAGCCAGCTGCCTGTCCTTGGCGTCGATCTGTCCATCCCGGCCAAGCACTTGGTGTTCCAAGGCATCGATGCGCACATCCCGCTCCGTCAGGGCGCCGCCGAGATCAGCCAGTTGGCTGTCCTTGGCGTGGATCTCGGCCGCCAGCGCTTCCATTTCCCGCCGCCGCTCCGTCAACTCGACATCGAGCCGCGCTTCCCGCTGGCGAGCGCGAAGACCCAGCGCAAGTGGGCGGCGAAAGGCGGCCTCCGCCGCGTCGAAAGCGGCCCGGGTCGCCTCCAAGCTCGCTGCGTCGCCGGCCCGCACATCATCCCGCGCCCAACGGGTGAGGATGGCATAGGTGGCCTTCACCCAATCCGCGACCGCGGGCGCGTCATGCACATCCGCATCCGCCCGCACTTGGTGTCTGAGCGAGCGCGGCAGGTTCTCGTCGATGTCGAGGGCGGCTTGGCCTGAGCGCCGCGGCCAGGCAATGGACAGTTCCCGCCCCAAGCGCTCCGCGGCGGACTCCCAGTTCGCCAACAGATCGTCGTAGCGAATGAACGCGCGGGCGTCGTCTCGGCAGCTCGCCTCCGCATCCAACACGTTGCGCAGCCACAAGAGCGCGCCGAGCGGCTCTTCAATGAGATCGCGCTGCGCGAGGGAGGCGGCCACTTCCATCGGATTGCGCACTGGGATGGCGATGCGGGGCGCTGCGCCGAATTGCGCCAAGGCCGCCTTCCAGAAGGTGAGCAGGCGGCAAATGCGCGGATCTTTCAGCACGAACAGCGGGCTGTCGCCGAACTCGCGTTCGAGCGCCTCCAAGGCCCGCTCCCGATAAGGCGCGGCGGCGGGGGAGGCGTGCCACTCGGCATTGAACGGCCCCGAGTCATCCCACGATGAGCCGGCGGACGCCAACACAGCCTCGTTCAGCTCAGCGATGACCGAAGACTCCCAATAGCCCAAGGCGTTGTGGGCATCGGCTTGCATCGGTGTGCGCGGCGCATCGCAGCCTAGGCCGACGCAAAGTCGCGTCAACGCGGAGGTGCCACTTCGATGCATGCCCGCGACCAACACGGCGACGCGCTTCATGCCGCGCGCTTCCCCAAGCTGTGTACAGCGCCGGCGCGCGCAGCCGCTTGTGGTGCCATTGCAGCCATCAATCTGGGCATCCTTGGGTCGATGGCAGGCGTCGATTTGCGGCCACCCGTGCCGCAGCCAACGGCCCGCGCCCGTTGGTCTCCGGACGGGCAAGCATTCTATCCCAAGGGGGCGCGGCTGCTTTGGTGCGCCGGGAGCGTGATGGTAGGCTGGCGTCCCTCAACCCGCCCATGGCTGGCCGTTTGGCCACGCCGGCGCTATGGGGCAGGCAATCGCCCGTGTCCGAAATCGACCGTCTGCTGGCGTTCGGCCAAGAGGCGCTGAGCGCGGCCGGTGAACTGGCCGCGGCGCGCTTTCGCGCACCGCTCACCGTCGAGAACAAACTTGCCGGCGATGGCTTCGACCCGGTGACCGAAGCGGACCGGGCGGTGGAAGCGTGTCTGCGCGAACGGATTGCAGCGCGCTATCCGCATCATGGCATCGTTGGCGAGGAGTTCGGCGAGCATCGTGGCCAATCGGCGTGGAGCTGGATCATCGATCCCATCGACGGCACCCGTTCCTTCATGACAGGGTTGCCGGCGTGGGGGTGCCTGCTCGGCATCCTGCGCGATGGCGAACCCGCCGCCGGCCTCATGCATCAACCGGTGGTGCGGGAGACGTTCGGCGGCGACGGCGAGCAGGCGTGGATCGACCGCGGCGGCACCCGCCAAGTGCTGCGCGCCCGCGCCAACCCGATGGTGGCAGACGCTGTGCTGTGCGCGACGCACCCCGACATCTTCGATGACGCCACGCTCAAGCGCTTTCAAGCGCTGGCGAAGCGGGTGCGGCTGATGCGCTATGGCGGCGACTGCTATAACTACTGCCTGCTCGCGCATGGCTTAGTGGACATCGTGATCGAGGACGACATCCGCTCCTACGACATCTTGCCCTTGGTGCCCATCGTGCGCGGCGCCGGGGCATCGATCACCGATTTGGCAGGCGGGCCTGCCCAAGGCGAACGCCTAGTGGTCGCGGCGGCGAACGAAGCCCTCCATGCCGCGGCCATCGCCGCCATGCATCCATGACCGGCGTTGTTGCAAGCGCCCACTGCAGCGCCAAGCCCGGCGCCTTGCGCCGAGCAGACGGCGATTGCTAATCCGCTTGCCGCTTGGCTGCTCAAGCAACGCCTGCGCCGGCATCTAATCGACGACGCGCTCTGGGCGCAGGTGGTGGCGGAATTGCCACTCTGCGACGGCTTGAGCGCCGCAGGCTTGCAGCGGCTGCGCGAGATGACGCGGCGCTTCATCGCCGACAAGCGCTTCTTCGGCGCCCAAGGCTTCAACGTGGATGACTATGCCCGCCTCGCCGTGGGCGCGCAGGCCTGCCGGCTGGCGTTGAATCTGGGCTATGGCGCGTTGGCGGCCTGTCGCACGCTCGTGCTCTATCCGGCCGGGTTCGTCGCAGAACGCGAGGTGTGGGACGAAGACGGCATCGTCCATCGCGGCTACGAAGAGTTGGACGGCGAAGCGATGCACGGCGGCGCCGTGGTGCTCGCGTGGGACGAAGCACGGCCCTGGCGCGACGATCCGGGGCAGGACTCATGGTGCGGCAACGTGGTGTTGCACGAGTTCGCGCACAAGCTCGACGAACTGAGTGGCGACCACAACGGCCTGCCACCGTTGCGCCAAGGCATGTCCGCGGCGCGCTGGCAGGCGACGCTTTCGGTGGCCTTCGACGCGCTGTGCAAGGCGCTTGACCGCGGCGCGGCGGCACCCCTCGACGACTATGCGGCGCAAAGCCCCGCCGAGTTCTTCGCGGTGTTGGTGGAAGCGTTTTTCACAGCACCCTGGATCGTCGCCGAGCCGTGGCCGGCCGTTCATGCCCAGCTGGCGCAGCTCTTCGGCGAAGATCCGCTCAAACTTGGGAGAACAATGCCATGACCCTCAAACTCATCGGCGCTGGCTTCGGCCGCACCGGCACGTTGTCCTTGAAGTTCGCGCTGGAGCGCCTCGGCTTCGCCAAGTGCTACCACATGATGGCAGTGGTGGAGCAGCCACATCATGCAGCACTCTGGCAGGCCGCTTGGCGCGGCGAGGAGCCGTGGGAGACGCTGTTCGACGGCTACGCCGCGGCGGTGGACTGGCCGGCGGCGGCGTTCTGGGAGCCCCTCATGGCCTTCTATCCGGAGGCGCGGGTCATCCTCACAATGCGGGACGCGGCCAGTTGGTACGAAAGCGCGGCAGCCACGATCTTTCGATCCATGCAGGAAGGCTTGCGCGCCGACGATCCAGTGCGCCGCAAGCGTCTCGCGATGGCCAACGACATCATCGTCGAGGGCACATTCGGCGGCGACCTAGACGACAAGGCCAACGCCATCGCCGTCTACGAAGCGAATGTCGCGCGGGTTCCCGCTGTGGTGCCGCCGGAACGCCTGATCGTCTTCGACTCGCGGGACGGCTGGGCGCCGCTTTGCCGGGCCCTCGGCGTGAGCGTGCCGGACAAACCCTACCCGCGCGTCAACACGACAGGTGAGTTCCACGAGCGTTGGCGGCAAGCCGATCGCGCCCGCGCCAAGCAGTAGACAGGCGCTGACTCGGCGCGGATGCCCTGCCACCCCACGCCGGGGCAACGACGACGGGCGGCGCCGCCTCGCCTGTTCGCCCAACCAGCCGCTCAAGCGAGCAAGGGGCTCAGAGGAAGAGCCTCAAACCACCAAGCATGACAACCACGAGCGTCACAAAGAGCGTTGACTGCATGGCCATCAGCTTGCTCGTTGCCTTCTGAATCGCGGCCTCCAAGTCCGCCGTGCGCACCACATCCGCCAGCGCCAAGCGCAGGTCTTCCTTGGTGACGTAATCCGCCAGCGCTTCCTTTAGGTCGGCTTTGGTTGCATATCGCTTCAAGTCTTCCTTCAAGGCAGACCGCTCAAGGTCGGCCTTCGCCGCATATCGTTCAAGGTCGGCTTTGGTGGCGCAGCGCTCGAAGTCCTCCTTCGTGGCAAATCGCTCCAAATCTTCCTTCGTGGCAAACCGCTCAAGGTCAGCCTTCGTGGCAAACCGCTCCAAGTCAGCCTTCATGGCAAATCGCTCAAGGTCGGCCTTCGTGGCGCAGCGCTCCAAGTCCGCCTTCGTCGCAAATCGCTCAAGGTCGGCCTTCGTGGCACAGCGCTCAAGGTCGGCCTTGGTCGCAAATCGCTCCAAATCCGTCTTTCTTGCAACGTCGGCCAGCGCAACCGTCAAGTCCGCCTTCGTCAGGTGCGCGTCCGCGGCGCTGACAATGGCAGCCACAATGCTCTCCGCTTGGCCGCGCGCCAAGCCAGTCGCCTCAAGATCGGCGACGACGGCGTGTGTGTCGATGGCGTACGTCATGGTTCTCGCCTCCGCGGATGATCGATTGCTCCCACGGCAGCGCACTCTTCCAACGTTTATGTCCAGAGTTCAGGCGCACTCTCTCAGTGTTCGGACGCCGCTTCAAGGGCTCAGGCGCAATTTCAGCCATGTCTCACAGCGATGCGAGAACCTACCCCGTCATCAGCAAGACGCCAAGGGCGAAACGGCGGCAAGCGCGTGACAGCGGCACGTCCGCGGCTTACCCTTTGCCGCATTGCAAGGGAGGGTGCCCCATGACGAAACTGGCTCGGCGGGACATGCTGCGGTTCGGCGCCGTCGCTGGCCTCGCGCCGCTCGCTGCCGCCCAAGACCACACGCCGCCGGCAACCGGCGAGGTGCGCCGCTACAGCCGGCTCGGCCGCACGGGCCTCGAAATCTCGGACATCTCCTTCGGCTCGGCGCGCCTCAGGCGCGGCGGCGAACGCCTCGTGCATCACGCCTTGGATAAGGGCATCAATTACTTCGACACCGCCGAGGACTATACCGGCGGCGCATCCGAGAATGCGATGGGCCGGGCCTTGGCCGGCAAGCGCGACAACGTCATCATCGCGTCCAAGACCATGGCGCGGGCGAACCGCGACCGCGAGTCCCTGATGCGCTCGCTGGACACCTCCTTGCGGCGCCTTCGAACGGACTACATCGACGTCTACTTCAGCCACGCCGTGAACGACCTGGAGCGGCTCACCAACCCGGAGTGGCACGAGTTCGCGGCGCGCGCGAAGCAGCAAGGCAAGGTGCGCTTTCTCGGCATGTCCGGCCATGGCGGACGGCTCATCGAGTGCTTGGACCACGCCTTGGACGAAGACATGGTGGACGCCGTGCTGATCGCTTATCACTTTGGCCAAGACCCTGCCTTCTACGCCAACATCACCCGTTCGTTGGACTGGGTGGCGATGCAGCCAGACTTGCCGCGCGTCTTGGCCAAGGCCAAAGCCAAGAACGTGGGCGTCATCGCCATGAAGACGCTCATGGGGGCGCGCCTGAACGACATGCGCCCCTTCGAGCGCGATGGGAGCACCTTCGCCCAAGCCGCGTTCCGCTGGGTGCTGCACGACCCCAAGGTGGATGGCCTCATCATCACCATGACAGCGCCAGAGCAGATCGATGAGTTCTTAGGCGCGTCTGGGGCGGCGGCGCCGACCAGCGCGGACATCGCCCTGCTGGAACGCTACGCCAACCAGAACGGCGGCGCCTACTGCCGCCACGGTTGCTCGCAATGTGACGACGCCTGCCCCTACGGCGTGCCGATCCCAGACGTCTTGCGCACGCGCATGTACGCCACGGACTACGGCGACACGCGCTTTGCGAGAGAGGAATACGCGAAGCTCGACGTCAACGCCGCCGCCTGCCTAGGCTGCGACGGTCAACCGTGCGCCAGCGCTTGCCCGTTCGAGATTCCGGTGGCCCAGTTCTGCGCCCCGACGCATCGCATGCTCGCCTAGCGGCCAGCGCCGGCCGCGAGGCGGCGCCGCGCCAGCCTCAGACGGGCCACTCGCACCGCTCTGGCCGGGCGGACACCGCCAAGGAGCGATCCTCAGCAGCTTGTCAGCGGGCGCAGCCCCATGCGGCGGCGTTGCGCAGGAGGGTCTGAAACGCTGGCGTCTCCCAGCTGCCCCGGAACGTCTTCGGCGTCACGCCGTCGGCAGCCGCAGACGCATCCACGAACGGTTGGGAGTTGGAACGGGGGTCGTGACAGTGGCCAAGCGCCACATAGGCGACGCTGCCCTTGCCGACATCCTTCACATGCCCCAAGGCGCGCGTCTTGCCATCTGGCGGCGCCGCTGCGTCCGCATCGTATTGGAAGCCGAACCCCGGCGGCGACGGGTCCTGCGGCAGCTCCGTGGTGAGCAGCGTTTCGCTGGCACCGATGGGTTCCACCAGATAGAGCTCGTCCACCGTCTCGAAGGTGGGTGGCAAGCCGGCGGTGAGCGGGTGCCCTGCCCGCACCTGCACCTCAAAGCGCCGCACCGGCGGGTGATTCAGGAAGAAGCAACCCAGCGTTTCGTGGTGCGCTTCCCGCACCATGCGCCGCCGCCCGCCGTCGATGCGCGCGGCGCGGCCGCCGCTGGTGCCATGCAGCGCGAACCAGCGGCCGCCATCGTGGAGCCAGCGCTTGAGCGCCTCGATTTGCGCGCCGGTCGGGAACGGCCCGGCAACGTAGGTGACGAGCAGCGACGCGCCATCGAGCCAACGCTCAAGATCTTGAAAGTCGTTCGCGACCGTCGTTGCGCCATCGGCGTGTTCGCCGAGGCAGCGCAATAGAGAAAGACGGGCGAAGTCCATGTCGTGGCCGGCCGGCTCACCGGGCGGAAAGCCGCCGACAACGAGGTGTGCGCGTGGCGTCATGGCTGTGTCTCCTTGTGTTTTCCGGCTTCAAACCAGCGGCGCAACGCGGCAAAACGCAGTGTCACAGGCCGCCCCAAGGCGAAGCTTCAAGCTCCCACCATGCTGCCAGAACGCAGCCGCGGCGCCTATGGCAACGCCGCGGCCGCGGCCAGCCAGCTAAGGCGACCCAGCCAGCCTCACAACAGCCGCCCGCTGTCCGCCGAGAGCATGAGTGCCTGCACGGTCTCCCCCGCCGCGAGCCCGGCGCGGTGCGCCGGCACCTCAATCAAGCAGTTGGCGCCAGCGAACGTCGCCAAGCGGTTCGATCCTTGGTCGCCGGTGGGCACCACCACCAAGCCACCATCCTCGGCCACCACCTGGCCGCGCTGATATTCGCGGCGCCCGCGGGTGTGCGAGATGTCCTGGGCGAGCTTCGCCGGCACCCTGAGGGGTTCCTTGGGGGCGCCTCCGGCGCGGGCCAGGATGGCGGGAACGACGAACAGCAAGAACGTGACGATGGTGGAAACCGGGTTGCCCGGCAGGCCAAAAAAATCGGCGCCGCCCACCTTGCCCACCGCAAGGGGCTTGCCCGGCTTCAGCGCGATGCGCCAGAAATCGAGTGTGCCGATGTCCTCCACCGCGGCCTTCACAAAGTCTGCATCGCCAACGGAAACGCCGCCGCTGCCGATGATGACGTCCGCATCCTTGGCCGCGTCCTTAAGCGCCCGGCGGGTCGCGTCGGGGTCGTCCGGCAAGCGGCCCATGTCGCGCGGCACAACCGGCAACCCGCGCATGAGCCTGAGCAATGCGAAGCGGTTGGAGTCGTATATCTGCCCGGGGCCGAGTGCCGCGCCCGGATCCGCCAACTCGTCGCCGGTGGCGAACACGGCCACCCGCACGCGGCGCACCACCTCCACTTGGGCCACGCCGCAGGCAGTCAGCCAAGCCAGTGCATAAGCGTCGAGTTGATCTCCTCGCGCAACGATGATTGCGCCCCGCGCCACATCGTGGCCACGCGGACGCACATGCTGCCCCGGGCGCGGGCGCTCGTTGGCGACGATGGCGCCGCTGCCGAGTCGCTCCACGTCCTCCTGCAGCACCACCGCATCGGCGCCGGCGGGCATCATCGCGCCGGTGAAGATGCGCAGCGCCTGCCGGCCCGCCACGCGCTGGCTCGAAGGATGTCCGGCGGCGCTCTGCCCAACCACGGTGAGCTCGATGGGGGCTGGCGCCGCGATGTCCGCGGCGCAAACGGCATAGCCATCCATCGCTGAGGAACGGAACGGCGGCAGATCGATGGGAGCGCGCGCATCCGCGGCAGCGATGCGGCCCAATGCCGCGGCGGTCGAGATGGTCTCGACGCCGGCCACGGGTTCCACCGCGGCGACAATGCGCTGCCGCGCCGCATCCGGGCTCAACACGGGCTGGAACTGCGCGTCTTTGCCACAAGCATGGGCGGGAAGCCTAGCAGCGGCAGATGGGATGCGGTAGCTTGCAGCCGGGGCAGCGGGGAGATACGGGTTATGGACAATGCCGGCAGTGCCACGGAGGCCGCGCCGCGGGGCGCAGCGCCATCTGGCAGATCCAAAGCCAAGGCCGACGGCGGCATGATCGGCGAATGGCGCGTTTCCAGCTATTCCGCCATGTATCTGCCGCTGTCCGTGGCGCTGTTGCCGGTGGGGGTGTACGTCCAACCGCACTATGCCGAGTTGGGCATCGGCCTGTCGGTGATCGCCCTCATCATCCTCCTCGCGCGGTGTACGGACCTCATCACCGACCCGCTGATCGGCATTTTCTCGGACAAGTTGCGCACGCGCATCGGCCGCCGCAAGCCTTGGATTCTGGCCGGCACGCCGCTGTTGATGGTGTCCATCTACATGCTGTTCCGGCCGCCAGAGAACCCGACGGCCCTGTACTTCGGCTTCTGGGTGGTGGCGATCTACTTCGCCTTCACCTTGGTGAACCTACCTTATCTCGCTTGGGGCGCGGAGCTCACCCCCGACTACAACGAGCGCACCAAAGTCACCGGGCGACGAGAACAGTTCCACTATCTGGGCGTGGTCATCGCCACGGCCCTGCCCTTGACGGCCGGCATCCTCATCTACCTCAGCGTCGCCGGGAACACCTTCTCAGGCTTGTTGGGAGACCTTTCTGGAGAGCTCGGCGCAGTGATGGACACACATGCCGGCAACTTGGACGTCATTCTGGATTGGCTCGCCACGTTCGTGCTGTTCGCGCTGCCGGTGATGGTGTTTGTGGCCCTCGCATTCGTGCGCGAGCCGGATCAGGTGGTGATTCCCCGCCGCAAGCTGCGCTTCTTGGCGAGCCTCAGGGTGGTGCGGCGCAATGGCCCGTATGTGCGGCTGGTGGTCTGCTACACAGTCAGCACCGTCGGCGGCGCCATGACGGGCGCGTTGTCCTTTTTCTTCTGCAAGCATGTCATCGATGCCGGCGAGTGGTACTCGCTGTACCTGCTTGTGTACTACCTCGCATCCACGCTCGGATTGTTCTTCTGGACATGGCTTGCCGGCAAGATCGGCAAGCATCGCGCCTTCATCGTGCTCGTTATCTGGTACAGCGTGTGGGCATCCTTCATTCCCTTCATTCCGGCGGGCTGGTTTGGCGCATTCTTGTTCATCATGACGATGAAGGGCTGCACGGAAGGCGCCATGCTCGCCATCCCCGCGGCGATGGCCGCCGATGTGGTGGACATCGACTCGGCGCGCACCGGCGAGCAACGTGCCGGCATGTACTTCTCTCTGTGGGGGATGCTGCAGAAGGGCGGCGTCGCCATCGGCGGGGCGCTGGCGCTGCTCGTCGTCGGCTTGTTCGGGTTTGACGCCACGGCCGACCCGTCGCTCGCGCGCACGCCGGAAGGCAATTCGAGCACGTCGCTCATCGTGCTCGCGCTGGCCTATTCCATCATTCCCGCCGGCCTCAAGTTCATCGCGTTGCCGTTCATCTGGCGCTATCCGCTCACCGAGGAGCGGCAGGTGCGGATCCGCGCGCGGCTCGAACGCCGGGGAGTGCGCGTCGCGGCAACGGAAGAAGGGACGAAGGCTTGAGGGTCAATGTGACGACGCGTCTCTCCCAAGGTTGCCGCGCCACCGCCATCGTCGTGGCGCTCGCCCTGTCCGGGTGCGACTCTGGTGGCCGCTCGTCGCCGCCCGTGCCGCCCCCACCGGAGTACCGGGTCATCTTCGAGGATGACTTCAGCGGCAGTTCCCTCGACGCAGCCAATTGGAACGTCGCCACCGGCGACGGCTGCCCGCAACTGTGTGGCGGCGCGGCGCCAAAGCAGTACAGCGAGCAAAGCGTCTCCATTCGCGACGGAGCGCTCATCATCGAACCCGGCGCGGCAGATGCCGCGGAGTTGATCGCCGGCGCCGTCCACACCAACGGCAACCTCGATTTTCAGTACGGCCGGGTGGAAGTGGCTGCGCGGCTCCCGACCGGGCATGGCCTGCAGCCTTCGATTCGCCTGCTGCCAGCCGACGCATCGACGTATGGGCCGCAGCCCTCGGCCGGAGAGATCGGCATTGCCGAAGGCGATGACGCCGGCGCGGTGCACAGCATCACCCGCTATGGTCTGCCGACGCCGCCCTTCCACGGCGCGGCCGCGGAGTATGACCTAGGGCGAGCCGCGGACGCTGCCACCGTGGAGTACGCCGTGGAGTGGGATTGGAACGAACTGCGCTTCTTCCTCGATGGCGTTCATGTGCAAACGCAGTCCTCAGCCGAGTGGTACGCCTACTACGCCGCCGATGCCGAGCGGCGTTACGACGCGCTTGGCCCCTACCGTTTGGCAGGCGGCTCGCCGCCGTTCGACCAACCGTTCCATCTCGCCATCGAGTTTGCGCGCGACGCCAATGCCGGCGACGCCGTGGCGCGTTTGGAAGTGGAGTCTGTGCGGGTGCTTGAGTGCGCCGGCGCCACCCAGGGCGGCGAGGGGTGCGGGCGCGCCGACGCCGACGTGACGCCCTTGCGCGACGGCGACGGCGGGGCGCTGGCCGGACGCGAGACGGCGAAGCCGCATCGCCAGCGGTTGGACCTCTACGTCGATGGGCCCGCCACCGTGCCGGCGCCGGTGGCCGGAACGCCCGTGGACACCACGTTGATCGACGGCGCCTGGGCCGACGACGGCGCGTTGGCGCAGAGCGAGCTCAACGCAACCGACGCCGCCGATCCGGCCGGCACCGTCTGGCGCGTCGCATTGGGCGGCACCGGCGAAGCGTATCTGGCGGCGCCAAACGTCTCGCAAGACGACGCCAGGCAAACCGGCTTTGACTTCTCTGGCAACCGCTTGCCAGGGTCCGGCAGCGAGCCTGTCGGCGAGGTGGCGTTCAACCTGTTGATTCAGGAGATCGCCTCTGACACCCGCATCGCCATCGGCATGGACGCTGGCTACCCGCAAGGCCCGCGCCTTGCATTGCCGCGGCAGCGCCTCGGCCTCAACGAGTGGCGCGCGCACTCCGTCAAGTTCGCCGATCTCACGGGCGAGAGCAGTGGCGTTAGCTTGGAACTTGGCAATGTCACCCGTCCGTTCGTGTTCCGTGCCGAGGGCGGCAGCGTCGATGCGCTGCTTGACGACATTCGCGTCGTCAACGCATGCAAGGTGGTGGGCGGCTGCGGCGCCGAGGCAGCCGAAGTGGTCTCGCGCCGGCGCGCCTGCGTCACCGATGGACGCATGCTCGACGTCGGCTTCTACGCCTTTTTCGAGCCTGTCAGCGCCAGCGCAGACGCAGACCCAACCGCTCCGGGGTTCAATTCGCATCGCGGCTTCGAAGCGGATTTGCTCACTGCCTTGGAAGCGATGCAAGACAGCGGCTTCACGTTCAACCGGCGCGCCATCTCAATTTGGCCCGGCATCTGGCTGCGCTCCGCCACCGAACATGACATCGTCGGCGGCGGCATCACCATCTTGGAGAGCCGCACGCGCAACGCCGCCGGCGCGCAGGTGGTCGCGTTCACCGACGGCCACATCGCGTTCCGCCAATCGCTCTTGGTGCGCGCCGCGGACGCAGCGCGGTTTCCGAACCACGCGGCCCTCACCGAAGACGCGCGCGTCGGAGCGCTGGCCGGGACGACCGGGGAGTTTCGCTTGCTTGAGCTCACCGGCATCGTGGACAGCGCCGGCGCATTGGCCGCCGGCACCCGTGTGATGACGCCGCGTGGGGAAGTGGTGGCCGACGGCAGCGCGGCGTACCGCATCCATCCTGCCGGCGCCACCGCGAACTTGGATGGCCGCCAACAGTTGCTGCCCCCGAATGTGTCAATGCCGCAAGTCATCTACCTCGGCGACGTTTCCGGCGAATTGGAACTGCTCGCCGCGTTGGCCGATGGCAGCATCGACGCCGTGGCGCGCGGTGAGATTGGCAACAGCGACGCCGCCACGGCATCCGACGGGCGCTTCGCCGTCACCGCGTTGGACCCTCAAGCCGAATACGGCGGCTTCACCGTGGCCATCGAGAATGCAGACCTGCTGGCCTGCTTGAATGACCGGATTCGGTGGCTGACGGCCAGCGGCGACATCGGCTATCCGCAGTGGCGCGAGGACAACGCCGCCTTCTTGGCGCGCGCTGAGTTGTGGAACGACGCGACGACATGGCGCTGAAGACGACGCCGGCCTAGCCCATCGCGGCTGCGGGGCACTGCAACCGGCTGCGTTCCCCCACGCTACGCCATCACCTCTTCGCGCGTCTCCGCGATGGCCGCGTCCACCACCGCGCGCAGCGCTTCGGCCTCGTCATCCCCCTCGAGCCGCCGCAGACGGAAGAGATCGATCTGCCGGTCTGCGCTGGTGCCCTCCCTGATGATCGTGGCGATGTGCCCGAGTTCCGCAACGCAATCCAACGCTTGCGCGTCTTCGGCGAGATCTTCGATGAGCCGGTTCGCGTAGTCCTCGATGTCCACGCGCTCGCCGAACGTGGGATCGCCCAAGAAGGCCAACACCCCGTAGCGCGAGGCCAGCCAGCGGTTCTCGGCGATGATCTCGGTGGGCGGTTCAGACGGCAAGCCATCTTCGGCGCGACGACGCAACAACATGCGGATGAGCGACGCATAGAGGGCGGCAATGGCCAGCGCATCCTCAACGCGTGTGCAAATGTCGCAGATGCGCATCTCCACGGTGGGGAAGCTCGCGGACGGGCGAATGTCCCACCATAGTTCGCTGCCATCCTGAATGAAGCTGAGCGAGCGATAGTCCTCCACCAAGCGTTGATATTCCGCATGGTCCAAGAGCGGCGGCGGCAAGCTGGTGCGCGGCAACACGCCGATGAGGCTCAGCCGGTAGGATTTGAAGCCCGTTTCACGCCCCGCGTTGAACGGCGAGGAGGCGGAGAGCGCGTGCAGCACCGGCAGGTAGCGCCGCAGCGCCGTCATCACGCGCACCCGGGAGTCCGCGTCGCCGAAGCCGGCATGGATGTGCATGCCGCCCACCAAGAAGCGCCGCACGCTCTCCTGATAAGTCATGGCGAGGCGCCGGTAGCGCTCGCGCGCGGTGGTCGCTTGGGCATGCCATTCCGCGAAGGGATGCGTGGAGGCGGCAAGCACTTCAGTGCCGTGCGCGTTGGCGGCATCGATGACAAGCCGGCGCGTCTCGACAAGCGCGGCGCGGAGGTCTGCGATGGAGGAACACACGCGGGTGTTGGTTTCAATCTGCGCCCGCAGAAACTCCGGCACCACCTTGTGTTCCCCAGCGGCCCGCCGACACGCATCGAGGATCGCCACGTCGGGGTCGGCGACAAGATCCCGCGTTTCAGGGTCGATGAGGAAAAACTCCTCTTCCACGCCCAGCGTAATCGTCGGATCGAACCGGCCCGTCGTCATCGTTGCTCAGCGAGAGTGGCGTTGGTGGGCGCAATTGTAAGGGCAGCATCGCGCTGTCGATGCGCCCGCCGCCGACCCCGCGCGCAGTCCACGCATGGGCCGCGGGCTCGCCGAGAGACCTTGCGGTGCGGCCGCCGCTACTGCGGCCGCTCCCCGGCAACCGTGACGCGATGCATCCTTCGATGCTGCGGGAAGTAATCGTTCACGGGCTTGTGCTGCGTCGCGCGGTTGTCCCAGATGGCGACGGTGCCCGGCTGCCAAGCCAAGCGCACCGTGTACTCCACCGTCACCACTTCGGCGCACAAGAACTCAAGCAGCGCCTCGCTCTCGCGCGGCGCGAGGCCGTTGATGCGGGTGGTGAAGAGGCGGTTCACATAGATGGCTTTCCTGCCAGACGCAGGGTGTGTGCGCACCACTGGATGCGTGACTGCAGGATGCTCCGCCAAAGCCCCGCGCAGCCGTTCCCAACCGCCCGGTTCCGCGAGGCTTTCCTTGAAGCCGCTGGCGAAGTCGTGGGTCGCCGCAAGGCCATCCACAAGGCGGCGCATTGGTGCGGAGAGGCCGTCGTGCGCCGCGCTGGCACTGGCCCACAACGTGTCGCCCCCGAACGCGGGGAGGATCTCGGCTGCCAGCACCGTCACCCCCGGCGGCCTGGCGCGAAACGTCATGTCCGAATGCCACGCTTCGATCTTCGTCGGCGCAGAAGCCGTGCTCTCCAAGACTTGCACGCCCGGCGCCTCGGCCAACGTGGGGTAAGCCGGATGCTCCTCTATGTCGCCAAAGCGCTCGCCGAGGCGCTTGAGGTCATCCGGCGCGAGTGACTGATCCCGCGCGAACAACACTTCGTGGCGCAACAGCGCCGCCTCCAGTTCGGCAAAGAGCGCCGCCGACCGCGCCGCTTGGCGCAAGTCCACTTCCACCCAAGCGCCGAGCGCGCCAGCCGCTTGCTTGGCCTTCATGCCGCCATTCTATGCTGGCGCATGGCCTTGGACGCGCTCCTGCTCCCCTCGCTCGGCCAGCCTTTGCAGGTTGTATGATGGTTGGCTCAGAGCCTTGACGTTGCAGTGCATCGTGGCGGGCGAACCTTGGCCAAGACAATCCCACCGCCGCGCCGCGCCAGTTCCGACGGCGCCACCCCGCCCGTGCCGTTAGCGCCCAAGACGCAAGGGGAGCAGCGCAGCATGTTGGCGCTGGCCGCAGCAGCGCCAGGTTTCGAGGCCCTGCGACCGCATCGAGAGGACGGTGCCCGCGCCGGCCTGAACCGCCTGCGGGAGGCGGCCCAGCGCGACGCCGCGGAGGCCTTGCTCGAAGCGCTGGACACCGCCGCGGGAGAGGCGTTCTTCGCCTTCGTGTTCGGCAACAGCCCGCACCTCACCGCTTTGCTGCTGCGCGACGTGGCCTTCACGCAGACGCTGGCCACCACCGCCGCCGACGCCATCGAAGCGAGTATCCAAGGCGCCCTGGCCCAAGCGGACCCGCGCATGGAACGGGACGCGCTCATGCGGCTGTTGCGCATTCAGCGCAATCGCGTCGCCGTGATGGCGGGGCTGTGCGACTGCTTTGACGTTTGGGATGTCATGCGGTGCGCGAGGCTGCTCTCCGACATGGCGGACCACGCTACCCGCCTTGCCGTGTCGCATTTGCTTTGGCACGGCGTCGAGCGTGGCGAGCTTGAGGCGCCGGAACAAGACGCTTGGGGCTACTTCGCGCTGGCGATGGGCAAGCACGGCTCGCGGGAGCTCAACTACTCTTCAGACATCGATCTCATCGTCCTTTACGAGCCGGACGTTTGCCGCTACCAAGGTCAGCGGCCATTGCGCGAGTTCTTCGCGCGCTTGACGCGGGAGCTCATCGGTCTGTTGGAAACGCGCACCGCGGAGGGCTATGTGTTCCGCACCGACCTGCGCCTACGTCCCAACCCGTCTTCAACGCCGCCGGCCGTCGCCGTGGACTTCGCCTTGGATTACTACCAGCGCATGGGGCGCACTTGGGAGCGCGCCGCCATGATTAAGGCGCGCCCGGTGGCCGGGGACATCCGAGCGGGGCAACGCTTCCTTGAGCGCTTGGCGCCGTTTGTGTGGGATGAGGCGCTGGACTTCCGCTCGGTGGAGGAAATCCGCTCCATGAGCGAGCAAATCCATGACTTTCACGGCCACGGCGACATCAAGCTCGGCGGCTGGAACGTCAAGCTGGGGCGTGGCGGCATCCGCGAGATCGAGTTCTTCGTCCACATGCATCAACTGGCGCACGGCGGCTTGAGCCCGCGCCTGCGCGGCACCCAAGTGTTGCCAATGCTCGCGACGTTGGAACGCGAACACCACATCCTGCCGAGCGAAGCCGAGACGCTGCGCAACGCCTACCTGCTGCTGCGGCGAGTCGAGCATCGGCTGCAGATGACCAACGACAACCAAACGCAGACGCTGCCCGCCGCGGACGACGGCGTGGCGCACATGGCGCGGTTCATGGGCGCAGCGTCGGTGGAGGAACTCGGCGCCCGCCTCGGCGGCGCGGCGCGGGAAGTGCATGCGCTGTACTTGGCGCGTTTCAACGTGCCGGAGCGCGAGCACGACATCGCGGCGACCGTGCTCACCGGCCCCGAGGGCTTGCCGGACGCTCTACAGCGCCTGCGGGCGACTGGCTTCCAAGACGCCGAGGCGGCCTTCGAGGTGCTGCGCGGCTGGGCGGAGGGCCGACACCCCGCCACGGCGGCTGACGCAGCGCGGGACATCATTCGCGCCGTCATGCATGACCTCGTTGAAGCGCTCGGCAAAACGCCTGATCCGGACCGCGCCTTGGCCCGGCTGGATGGCTTTCTGGCGGCGCTCCCCGAGGACATCGCCTTCTTCTCCATGCTCCGCGCCAACGCTTGGCTTTCGAGCCTCATCGCCGTGGTGATGGGTGGGGCGCCCCGCATCGCCGATCGGCTGGCCGCCAACCCGCGGCTCCTGCAAGCCGTGCTGGACCCGTCCTTCTTCCTGCCCATGCCAGACCAGCCAACCCTGCTGGCAGAACTGGATGAACGCTTGGGCACGCTGGCGTCCTTCCGCGGCCGCGTCGATCGCGTGGCGCGGTGGGCTGATGACCAGCGCTTCCGCATCGGCGTGCAGACGTTGCAATACCTCGCCACGTTCACCGAAGCAAGCGCTTCCCGGTCGCAGGTGGCGGCAGCCGCCATCGAGACGCTGCTCACCGACATGCAAGCGGACCTGCGGCAGCGCCGAGACACGGACGCACCGGCGTGCGCCCTCGTCGCGTTCGGCGACCTCGGCGCCGACGACATGATCTTCGGCTCCGGGCTTGACCTGCTGCTCGTGTTCAACACCAGCGACGCGGCCGCGGGCGCGCGCATGGCGCGACGCCTCGGCGCGGCGCTGCGCCGCAACGCGGGAGCAGGGCAGATGTACGCCGCCAAGGTTCGCGAGACGACGTTGGCGGCAGTGCAAGGCGCGCTCGACGCTGCCGGCATGGCGTCGAGCGAGGAGACGGCCGGCTTGGTGGCACTCACCCGCTCCAAGGTCATTTGCGGCGACGCCACGCTGATGGACGAGACAGCGGCAGCACTGCGCGGCGCACTCGAACGGCCCCGGCCGGCGACGCCCTTGCGGGAAGCGATGCGCGCCTTGCGCCAACAGCTGGCCGATGGCCCACCCTCAGACGATCCGTTCGCGCTCAGCCAGACCCAGGGCGGCGTCCTCGATTTGGACGTGGCCGCCAGAACCCTGCAACTCGCCCACGCGGGCACCGCGCCCGATGCGCTGGCGCGGGGCCTAAGCGCCAGCGCAATTTTTGAGGCCTTGGCAGCGGCCGGCGCCATGCCCGCCGCGCCGGCGCAGGCCCTCGCGGACGCCTACCGTCTGCAGCGCGCGGTGCAGGACTTTCTGCGCCTGACGCTGGCGGACGCCGCCGAGCGGCATGTGTGGGAAGCGCCGCCGGCGCTCAAGAGCCGCCTGGCGCAGGCGTTGGAGTGCGACACCTTTGATGCCCTCACCCAACGCCTGCGCGACGTCCAAGCGGCGGGCGCGGCGGCTTGGCAACAGTATCTCGCCTGAGCGCACCGCCGCCGGGCGACGAGCCTGAGCACCGCGCCACGCGCCGGTCCACCACCCGGATAGAATGCCTTTCGTCTCACCAGAGCCGCCACTACCAATGCAAGTCACCACCGACCACTCCGCGGCCGTTGCGCTCGCGGCTGTCACCGGGCGCGTGGATTCATCCACCGCCCAGGACTTCGAGAATGCGCTCATCCGTGCCTTGGAAGACGGCGACCACCGCGTCGTGCTCGATTGCCGCGAACTTACGTTCCTGAGCAGCGCCGGGTTGCGCGCCTTGCTGGTGGCGTTGAAGAAGGCCAACGCCGGCGGCGGCAGGCTGGTGATGTCCGGCACGCCAGATCGCATTCGCGAGGTGTTGGAGGTGAGCGGCTTTTCGCGTTTCCTGCAGCTCTTCGCCGAGGTGGAGGAAGCGGCCGCGAGCTTCCAGGCATAGCCAAGCATCGAGCGCCCATGGACATGGCCGCGCCCACCGAAGGCGTCATACGGTTCCGCTACGCGCTGCGTCCGCCAGACGCTCCTTTCCCCTCCCGCCCGTTAAGCGCCCTGAACGCTTGGCGACGGATACTGCGGGGAGTGGGTTTGCTCGGCCAAACGCCGGATCGCTATGCTGGCTACGGCTTTGGCAACGTTTCGGCCCGAGAAGGCCCCGGCGACGCCTCGTTCCTCATCACCGGCACGCAAACCGGCGCCTTGGAATCGTTGCCGGCGCCGGCGTTCGCCCGGGTCGTCAGCGTCGACTTGGAGCGCTTCGCCGCCACCGCCGAAGGCACGTCGGCGCCCTCTTCCGAAGCCCTCACCCACGCGGCGATCTACCGCGCAGACGCCGGCGTGCGCTGGGTGTTCCACGGCCACTCCCCAGACATCTTTGCCGCTGCCAAGGCCCTTGCGCTGCCAACGGTGGCCGCCGACGTCGAGTACGGCACGCCGCAGATGGCGGCGGCCGTCGCCACGCTCATGGAACGCCACGCCACCCGTCCGCTCGTGTTCGTGAGCCTAGGGCATGAAGACGGCGTGTTTGCCTGCGGCGACGACGCCGATGCGGTGGGTTCGTTGCTCATCGCCACCTTGGCGCGGGCCTTCGCCGCCGGCGACGTTCAACCTTCCTGATGAGCCGTGAGCGGGACGCGAAAGGAGGCGTCAATGCGCCGGCGTCGATTCGCTGGCGCGACGGGCGGCTTTGGCTCCTCGATCAACGCAAGCTGCCAGACGCCGTGGTCTATGAGGAACAACGCAGCGCGCGCGACGTCGCCGCCGCCATCGCGCAAATGACGGTGCGCGGCGCACCGGCCATCGGCATCGCGGCTGCCTATGGCATGGCCCTCGCCGCCAAGGCCGGCGAGCCACTGCCAGCCGCCGCGGCGACGCTGATCGCCGCCCGGCCCACTGCGGTGAACCTCGCGTGGGCGGTGCAGCGCGTGTTGGCGGCGCCGTCGCCAGAGGCGGCGGCGGTGGCGATTCACCAAGAAGACGTCGCCATGTGCCAAGCGATTGGCGCCAACGGCGTCGGCCTCATCGAGGACGGTTGCGCGGCGCTCACGCACTGCAATGCCGGCGCCTTGGCGGTCTCCACCCTCGGCACAGCCACGGCGCCGCTCTACTTGGCCCATGCGGCCGGCAAGCGGTTCAGCGTGTTCGTGGACGAAACCCGCCCAGCGCTCCAAGGCGCCCGCCTCACCGCGTGGGAGCTGCTGCGCGCCGGCTTGGATGTGACGCTCATCTGCGACAGCGCCGCCGCGCACTTGATGGCTGAAGGCAACATCGACTTGGTGATCGTCGGTGCCGACCGCGTGGCGGCCAATGGCGACGTGGTGAACAAGATCGGCACGCGGGCGCTGGCCATCGTGAGCCGCTACCACGGCGTGCCGTTTTACGTCGCCCTGCCGGCCTCAACGTTCGACCCGGACGCGGCCAACGGTGCCGCGGTGGTCATTGAGGAACGCGATGCCAGCGAGGTGACCGGGCCAATTCCTGCGCCAACCGGCGTTGCCGCGCGCAACCCCGCCTTCGACGTGACCCCGGCGGAATTGGTGACCGCATGGATCACCGATCGGGGCCGCTTCCACACTGCTGCCAAGTTGGGCGCCTTGGCGACCTAACTCGCGCGAAGGCGTCAGGCCGGCACCGATCGGACGCCTTGTCGCCATCCCTTGCTACCATCCCGCCACCATCATTTTGGGATGCCCAGCGACTTGTCCGACGTTGGCCGCGCGCTGAACGGGTTCGTCGCCCGTTATCTGGAAGCGTTCCCACACCTCTACGAAATCCACGATCCAACGTGGCGCTCGCCTTGCGAGGTGGGCGAGCCCCATGCCTGGCCAGACGGCACGCAGGTGGTGCGGTGGCGCCCAGTGGAGCGCCGCTACGCCGAGGATTTCGCCGGCCTCGAAAACGCCTTGGAGACGACCATCCACGCAGACATCAAGGCCTACTACGGTGCATTTTGGTCCGGCGGGCTCGAAGCGGTTGCCAACGAAGGGCACGTGAGCCTCATTCTGTTGTGGAATCAAGCAGATGCCGAACGGCTCACCGAGAACCTCATCGGACACGCGCTGGCCAAGCAGCGGGCGCGGGCGCCGTTCAGCGTGTTCTTCGCCTGCACAGAGGCGAACTCGGAACTCTTCCTATCGGTGCAGAACGACACCGGGCAGGTGGTGCTGGAACGGCCCGGCTACAAACCGCTGCGCACGGTTGCCCCGTCTCTCGGCGCCTTCCTCAACGCTTTGCAGCCCGCGTCACCCTTCCTGCATCCAGAGCGGGCCGCACTGGGGGGCGAGCCAAGCGGGCCGGCGGCCTGAACGGGTTGCCGTCAACCCGCGTGGCGACGCTCATCCCGCATGGCGACACTGGGGCGCACGGCCTTGCGATGCCGCAACGTCCTCGGCGGCGCGCCACACGCGCATCAGGTTGGCGCCCAAGATGCGCTCCAGGTCCGGCTCGCCATAGCCACGCCGCAGCAAGCCGGCGATGAGGTTCGGAAAGTCGGCCACGTCCTTTAGGCCGACAGGCAGCGTGTCGCCAACGCCGTCGTAGTCCGAACCGATGCCGACATGCTCGATGCCGGCGATGGCGACCACCCGGTCGATGTGGTCAATGACGGTGTCCACGGTCGCGTAGGGGTAGGGATGCGCTTGCCGATACGCTGCCTGGAAGGCGCGCTGACGCTCGCGGTCCTGCGCTCCGCCGTGTTCCTTCATGTAGGCCGCGGCGGCGCGCTCAGCCCACCGCCGCGCCGCATTGGAGACGAAGCCGCTGCCGAAGTTGATCTGCACGACGCCCCCGCCCTCGGCAACGGCGCGCACCAGCACATCGTCCATGTTGCGGTGGAAGCCCGGCAGGAAGTGGCGCAGCGAAGAATGTGAAGCGATCACCGGCGCGGTCGAGCGCTCCAGCGCCTGCCAAGCGGCGGCGTCCGACAAGTGCGACACATCGATCATCACGCCCCAAGCGTTGAGCGCTGCCACAGCCCGCTGGCCAAGCGGCGACAACCCACGCCACCGCGCCTCGGCGTCGTAGCTCGAATCCGCGAGCGCATTGGAGCGCCCATGCGCCAGCGTCACATAGCGCACGCCACGCGCCATGAAGTGGTCGAGATTGACCAAGCCGGCGCCGAGCGGGCTGCCGTTCTCCATGCCGAGGGGCAGCGCCAGCCGGCCACTCGCGCGCAACGCGGCAACGTCCGCGGCGCAAGTGGCAATGCCAAACCGTTCCGGCATCGACGCCGCCATCTGCTCCATGAGGTCGATCAAGGCGTCGGCGTGGCGTTTCGGCGCGGGCGCCGACGGCGACGTGAAGATGGACATGAACGCGACGTCGAGCCCGCCAAGCCGCGCCCGCGGGTAGTCGAACTGGCCGCTGGACGCGAGCGGCCCCACAGCATCCGGCTGCATGAGGCGGCGAATGGGAAAGTCGATGTGCGTGTCGACGATGAGGAGCTGCGCCGCCAGGGCTCGGGCGCGCTCCTCTAAGCCCGCCGCCTCACCCTCGGCCTTCGCCGGCACGCCGTGGGCGCCCAAACCCGTCAAGCAGGCCAATGCCATCAAAGCGCGCCGCCGCCATGCGCCGCGTCGCGTCACAGTTGCCGAACGCCGGGCCAAGCCAGTGTGGCGCCGCTGGCCCACGCTCAATGGATGGTGCCCGCTTCCAGTGCCAGTAGCTGCCGTTTCACCTCCAATCCCCCGCCAAAGCCCGTGAGGCTGCCATCGCTGCCAATGACGCGGTGGCAGGGAATGATGATGGGCAGCGGATTGCGTCCATTCGCCGCGCCCACCGCCCGCACCGCGCGCGGGCGCCCGATTTGCCAAGCGATCTCCCCGTAGGTGCGCGTCTCGCCGTAGGGAATCGCCCGCAGCGCGTCGAGCACCGCCATCTGAAACTCCGTGCACGTGAAATGCATCGTCAAGGCGAACTGCCGGCGGCGCCCGTCGAAGTACTCCGCCAGTTGCGCGCGGGCCTCGTCGCAGGCGCTGTCATCGCGCACCCAATCCGGCTCGGGGTTCGGCGCCTCCGCGCCGCAAAAGCGAATCGTTGCGAGGGAATCGTCCCGCGACGCCAACAACAGCGTTCCCACCGGGCTCGGCACTAGCGTGTAATGCGTGGTCTCCATGATCAAATCCTTGTCCATTCATTGGCCGCGCCGCGTCCCGTTGCGAAGCACCGAGCGCGGTCGGTTTCGGCCGGTCAGCTTATCAAGGCGCTTCGCCAAGCGGGGCGAAGGCAGCGCCCCAAGCACCGTGATAGGGTTGAACGCTTAGGCCCCGCAGGAGCGCATCGTGAGCGCAGAGAACGAACTCATCATCGAACAGATCGAAATCGGCCCCATGGCCAACTTCACCTACCTCGTCGGTTCACGGAGCACCCGCAAAGTGGCGATCGTCGACCCAGCATGGGACATCGACGGGCTGCTCAAGCACATCGAGGAGCGCGACTATCAACTCGTCGCCGCGCTGGCCACGCACTACCACCCAGACCACATCGGCGGCGGCATGCGCGGGCACAACATCGCCGGCTTCGCCGAATTGCTGGAAAAGCAACCCGTCAAGCTCTACGCGCACAAGTACGAAGCGGACGGCGTGAAGAAGGTGACCGGCATCTCCGACACAGACATGGTGAAGGTGGATTCCGGCGATGCGCTCACGGTGGGCGACGTCGAGATCGAGTTCCTGCACACGCCGGGCCACACGCCGGGGTCGCAGTGCTTCCGCGTGAAGAACACCTTGGTGTCCGGCGACACGCTCTTCATCGACGGCTGCGGGCGGGTGGACTTGCCCGGCTCCGACCCCGCCGAGATGTATCACAGCCTGCAGAAGCTCAAGTCATTGCCGGACGACACGCTGCTGCTGCCGGGCCACAACTACAGCGCGGTGCCGAACGCCACGCTCGGCGAAGCGAAGCAACGCAACGCTTACCTCGCGATCGCCGATGCCGCCGCTTGGAAGCAGGTGATGGGCTGAGGGCCGAGCGGGCCGGCCCTGTGCGTCGCGGGCCGGCTCAAGGCAATAGATGCGCCACGGCGTCGCGCTCCGCGGTGAGCTCGTGCTCGGTCTCCGCCATCTTGGCGCGGCTGAAATCGTCGATGTCGAGGCCTTGGACGATCTGCCAATCCCCATCCGAGCAGGTGACGGGGAACGAGTAGATGAGGCCCGGCGCCACGCCGTAGCTGCCATCGGCGTAGACGCCCATGCTGACAACGCCGTCCGTGCCGAGCACCCAGTCGCGCACATGGTCGATGGCGGCGCTGGCGGCCGAGGCGGCGCTTGACGCGCCACGCGCTTGGATGATGGCGGCGCCGCGCTGTTGCACCGCGGGGATGAACTCGTTTTCGTACCAAGCCATGTTGATCTGATCCATCGCCGACGAGCCGCGCACCGTGGCGGCCTGCAGCGCCGGATACTGCGTGGCGGAGTGGTTGCCCCAGATGGCGAGCCCCGCGATGTCGCTGACATCGGCGCCCGTGTGCGCCGCTAGCTGGGCGAGGGCGCGGTTGTGGTCCAGCCGCGTCATGGCGGTGAAGTTGCGCGGCGGCAGGTCTGGCGCGTTGCGCTGCGCGATCAGGCAATTCGTGTTCGCGGGGTTGCCCACCACCAACACCTTCACGTCCCTGGCGGCACGGTCGTTCAATGCTTTGCCCTGCACCGAGAAGATGGCGGCGTTCGCCTCCAGCAGGTCGCCACGCTCCATGCCGGCCGCGCGCGGGCGGGCGCCCACCAACAGCGCCACGTCGACGCCGTCGAATGCCTCTTCCGCGTCGTCCGTGGCCGTCACGCCGGCGACCAGCGGGAAGGCGCAGTCTTCGATTTCCATGATGACGCCGCGCGCCGCATCCATCGCCGGCGGGATTTCCAAGAGCCGCAGCGAGACGGGCGTGTCTGCGCCAAGCATCTGGCCAGAAGCGATGCGGAATGCCAACGCATACCCGATTTGCCCCGCTCCGCCAGTGACAGCGACCCGCACAGGCTCCGTCATCCGCTCCGCCCCCAACCTGAAGAAAGGCCGCGCATTCTAGCAAGGGCAGCAGCGCCGCTAGCGGGTGGCGCCGACCTTGGCCGGGTTCAGCGGAACTCGTGAAACCAAGTGCCGGCGGCGCGCAACGCGAGGGCCTTGGCGACGAACGGGGCCGTGGCGGCTGGCAACTGCGTGGGCAGCGCCCAAGCAAGGTCGTCACATAGCTCCGGCTCACCGATGGCCGCGGCGCCGCGCCATTTGCGGGCTTCAAAGATGAAGTCCACCCCGCCGCGGTAGGGCATCGCAATCAGCGGTTCGATGTCCAGCACCTCAACGCCGGTTTCCTCCGCAACCTCGCGCACCGCGGCGGCGGCCACCGCTTCACCCTTGTCCACGTGGCCGCCCGGCAACGTGTAGGCACCGTCCAGAAAGCCTGTGTTGGCGCGCCGCAGCAGCAGCAAGCGCCCCTCGGCATCGAACACGAAGGTGTGCGCGATCACCCGATGCAGCGTCCGCTCAGGCATGACAGACGCCGCCGCCCGGCCGAGCGCCAACTAGGCGATCAAGCGGGTGGCGTAGGCGACGGTGCTGCGCGTGAGCTCGCCACGCCGCGCGAAGCGCTGCCGCGCCGCCGCTGGCGGCCGCCGGGACGCTTGCCACGAACCGAGGCCGTCGTACCACGTCACCAACAACATCGCGCCGTCCTCGTCGGTTGGATCAGGCCGGCAAAAGAGCCCTTGGGGTTCGGCGCGGTAGGCGTCGGTGGTCTCGAAGGTTTCCCAAGCGGTTCGCGACAGGTCCAAGAACTCGTCGTAGTCCGCCGGCGCCACGGCGAAGAAGCGCAAGACATGGAGGCCCTCGCGCTGCAACGGTGCGGCAGTCGTGGGCCGTGCCGTGGGCGACAGCGGCAGCGCCGACAGGCAGTTCGCTCCGTCCAAACGTTGCGCCGCCGCAATGGTCTCCTCGACTTGCGCTGCGCTGCCGACAGTGATGGCCATGAGTTCGTCGGAACCCACGCCAAAGAGGCCGAAGAACGCGCCCCAGAGCCGTTCCGGCGCCAGTTCCGCGGTGAGCGCCGCGTGCAGCGCCCGCCAATCCTGACGCTGACCCTTGAGGCGTAAGAATGCGAAGGTGTCCATGAAGCCGCACCGCGTGAGCCAACTGCTCGGATTACAGCACATCCTTGGATGCGCACAACGCTTCGGCCCAGCGCTCGGAAGGGGACGGCCGGCATGCGCCGAGCGCAGCCGCGTCATGCCAAGGGACGTGGCGCCCCTGCGTGATAAGCTGCCGCTCCCATCGATGAGGATGCCCCAATGAACGGCGCGGAGAGCCTGATTCGCACCTTGGCCGCGCACGACGTCACCGTCCACTTCGCGAATCCCGGCACCTCCGAGATGCACTTGGTGCAGGCCATCGACGCCGTGGCGGAATGTCGCCCGGTGCTGTGCCTGTTCGAGGGCGTTTGCACCGGCGCCGCTGACGGCTACGCGCGCCTGCGCGGCACCCCCGCGGCCACATTGCTGCACTTGGGCGCCGGCTTAGGCAACGGCATTGCCAACCTGCACAACTGCCGCCGCGCCGGCACACCGCTCATCAACGTGGTGGGCGACCATGCCATCCATCACGTCGCCTACGACGCGCCTTTGACGGCCGACATTGAAGCTGTGGCGAAGCCGGTGTCGGCTTGGATCAGGACATCGCGCACCTCGGAAGGGCTGGCCCTTGATGGCGTCGATGCGGTGCGCGCGGCTCTGACGCCCCGGCCCAACCCCCGCGGCGGCGTGGCGACATTGATCGTGCCGGCGGACTGCGCTTGGGGAGATGGCCGCGCCCAACCGCGCCAACCCTTCATCGACGCTTTGCGCCGGCCGCCGATCCATGCCGACGCCATTCACCAAGCAGCCAAGCAATTGAACGCGGACGCCATGCTGATGATCGACGGCAATGGCCTCACCGAAGCTGGCATCCGCGCCGCCGGCCGCGTCGCTGCCGCAACTGGCTGCCGCCTGTTCACACCCACCTTCCCGGCGCGGGTCGAGGCCGGGCCAGAACTGCCGGCGGTGCAACGGCTGCCGTATTTTCCGGAGCAGATTCACGACGTCTTCGCCAGCGTGAAAACGCTGGTGCTGGCTGGCGGCGAGCCGCCGGTGAGCTTTTTTGCGTATCGGAACCAAGCCAGCTACCTCGTGCCATCCCATTGCGACGTGGTGCGCTTGGCGCATCGGCATGAAGATGTGGAAGCCGCCCTCATAGACTTGGCAGGCACCTTGGATGCGCACCCGGCACCGATCCCCGGCGGCGCGCGGCCAGCGCTTCCCACCGGGCGACTCAGCGCATTCGGCGTGGCCCAAGTGCTCGCCGCCCGGGCGCCGGAACATAGCATCTTCGCCACGGACTCCGGCGGTGGCGGCGCGGCTGGCCCGCTGCTGCAGCAGAGTGTGCGCCACACTTGGCTCAACCTCACGGGCGGCAGCATCGGCGACGGCGGCCCGGTGGCGGTCGGCGCCGCCATCGCGTGCCCAGACCGTCAGGTTTTCGCCCTGCTGGGGGATGGCGGCGCCATGTACACGAACCAGTACCTGTGGACGGCGGCGCGGGAGGGATTGAACATCGTCAGCGTGATCTTCAACAACGGCCAATACAACATTTTGGACGTGGAGTACCGACGCTTGGGCGTGAACGATGTCGGCGAGAAGGCGGCAAGCCTCTTCGACCTCGGCAATCCGGCCATCGATTGGGTGCGCTTGGCGGCCAGCCAAGGGGTGCCCGGCGAGCGCGCGGCCACTTGCGAAGAGTTCGACGCCGTTTTGGGCAAGGCGTTGGCGAGTGACGGCCCCTACCTGATTGAAGCAATGGTTTAGCGCCCCGGCGGTGCATGACATCACGGCGGCGAGGCACCGCGTGGTAGCCTCGCACCGATCGTGCGCCTGCCACCACTCCGATGCTGTTCCTGCAAACGCTGCGGCTTGATGCCCCCGGCGCGGAGTTCCCGCTTTCGCTGCCGGTCTTCGCGCGCTTCGACACGCTCACCTTCACGACGCCGGTGACGTTTCTGGTCGGCGAGAACGGCTGCGGCAAGTCCACGCTGTTGGAAATCATCGCCGCCGGCCTGCGCTTGCCCTCGCTCACCCAGCGCCAAGTCGCCGCACATCCATTGATGGAATCTGCCCGCGAAGCGGCCAAGGCGTTTCGCTTCGCACGCGGGGCGGCGGCCACTGGCCGGGGCCGGCGGCGTGGCGGCTTCTTCTTCCGCGCGGACGACGTGGTGGGCTTCTTGCAGGCGGTGCAGCGCAGCGCTCAAGAGCATCGGCAGCTCGCCGGGCGCTTCGCCGATGAGTTGCCGCCGGGTTGGGGACGGGACCGCGCCGTGGGCATGGCGCAGGCGCAAGCGAGCGCGTTGGCAGAACGCTACGGCGAGAACCCCTTCGCGCAATCACACGGAGAGTTGTTCCTATCCCTGTTCCAATCCCGCGTGACCGCTCCGGGCCTGTATCTCATGGACGAGCCGGAAGCGCCGCTCTCGCCCACCAATCAGATCGCGCTGCTTGCCATGATTCTCGCCGCCGCCGGCCGCGGCGCCCAATTCATCATCGCCACCCATGCGCCCATCCTGATGGCGCTGCCCGGTGCCGTGATCCTCAACGTGGACGCCTCGCCGCCAGAGCCGGTCGCTTGGAGCGAAGTGGAGCACGTCAGTTTGACGCGGGCATTCCTGAACCACCCGGAGTCGTTCCTACGACACTTGTGATCGCCGCGCGGGCTCACTCCTTGCCGCGGAAGCCCTCGTTGCCGCGGTACGGCGCATCGCGCTTCAGAAACGCATCCTGCAAGCTATCCTGCGCCACGGACTCGCCGAACTGGTACGCCCATTCGGTGAGTGGCGCCATGAGCTTGAGCATCGCCAAGTGATCTGCCGAGCCATTGGCGATCCGCTCTGCGAACTCGAGGGCGTTGGCTTCGAGGCGCTCCTTGGGCCATGCTTAGTTGGTTTCCGACGCATGGCCAGCGGCCCGCCACCCGGGTGGAAGCACCTTTATAACGCTATGAAATATAAAGAGTATTTTCCTATATTAGCGACAATTTCAGCCCAGCGTCGCTTGCCAATCACCGGCGTTTGGGACATTCTTTGCCGTTTCCGCTGCCCACACGGCACTCGTTCATGGGACACGAGCCGCAGGACCTGAAAGGTCAGTTGACGCTGGGGCTGCCCAAAGCGCGCGGCCTCTATCGACCGGAGTTCGAGAAGGACGGTTGCGGCGTCGGCTTCGTCTGCGACATCCAAGGCCGCCCCAGCCGCCAGATCGTCCTCGATGCGAACCACATGAACTGCTGCATGGTGCATCGTGGCGGGTTGGGCTACGAGCAGAACACCGGCGACGGCGCCGGCATGCTCACTGGGCTGCCCCACGCCTTTCTGCGCCGCGTGGCCGAAGCAGCCTTGGGGGCCACATTGCCGCCGCCGGGCAGCTACGGCGTCGGCAATGTCTTTCTGCCGCGCGACGCCGCCGAGCGCGCGCACTGCAAGCGCGTGGTGGAAGCGGCCGTGGCAGCGGCGGGGCAAACCCTCATCGGCTGGCGCGCGCTGCCCATCGACCCAGACGGCGCCAACATCGGCAACGCCGCGCGCGCCGCCATGCCCCACATGGAGCAGCTCTTCATCGCCGCCGCGCCCGGCCTGGCGGGGGACGCGCTGGAGCGGCGCCTGTACCTCATCCGCAAGCACGCCACGCACCAGTTGCGGGGCGATGTCGCCCTCGCCGAGCGCCAGCTCTTCTACGCCTGCAGCCTGTCGTCGAAGATCATCGTCTACAAGGGCATGTTGACGCCGCATCAGCTGGCGCCGTTCTACACAGACCTCAACGCGCCGGACTACGCCTCGCACCTAGCGATGTCGCACTCCCGCTTCTCCACCAACACCTTCCCGTCGTGGGATCGGGCGCAACCCAATCGGTTCATGAGCCACAACGGCGAAATCAACACGCTGCTCGGCAACGTGAACTGGATGAATGCCCGGCAAGGCGTGTTGGCGAGCGACCTGTTCGGGGCAGACTTGGCGAAGCTCTTCCCCATCGTGGAACCGGATTGCTCGGATTCCGGCACCTTCGACAACGTCCTCGAGTTCCTGCTGATGGCCGGGCGCACGCTGCAGGAAGCAGTGCTCATGATGATCCCGGAGGCTTGGCAGCAGCACGCCGACATGTCGGACGCCAAGCGCGCCTTCTACGAATACCACTCTTGCCTGATGGAACCGTGGGATGGCCCCGCTTCCATCGCATTCACCGATGGCACCTACATCGGCGCCGTGCTGGACCGCAACGGCCTGCGCCCATCACGCTACTACATCACGGACGACGGGCGCTGCATCATGGCTTCAGAAGTCGGGGTGGTGCCGGTGGCGCCAAGCCAAGTGGTGGAGAAGGGCCGCCTGCAGCCCGGCAAGATCTTCCTCATCGACTTCGAGCGCGGCCGCATGATCCCAGACGAGGAGATCAAGGCCGAGTGGGCGGCGGCGAAGCCCTACCGCGCTTGGCTCACCCGCGAGAAGCTCGAACTCGAAGACATCCCCCCCGCGGCCGCTCCCGGCCTCGACGCGGCAACGCTCATGGCGCGCATGCAGACATTCGGCTACACCACCGAAACGATGCAGTTCATGCTCTTGCCGCTGGTGCAGGAGCTGCGCGACCCGCTTGGCTCCATGGGCAACGACGCCGCGTTGGCGGTGATGTCGGACCGGCCGCGCCTGCTCTACGACTACTTCAAGCAGCTATTCGCCCAAGTGACCAACCCCGCGATCGATTCCATCCGCGAGGAAGTCATCATGGCGCTGGAATGCTACATCGGCCCGGAGCGGAATCTGCTCGAACCGACCGCGGCGGCGGCTGCCCGGCTGCGCGTCCCGCATCCCATCCTCTCCAACGAAGAGCTGGCAGCCCTTGCCGCGATGCACCACCGCGGCTGGCGCACGAGCAAGTTGGATGCGACGTTCCCAGCCAGCGCCGGCAAGGCCGGCTTGCTGAAGGCGCTGCACCGCCTCTGCGAACAGGCGAGCGCCGCCATTGCCGCCGGCGACAGCCTGCTGGTGTTGTCGGACCGCGCCGCCAACGCGACGCACATTCCCGTCAGCGCTCTGCTTGCCGTCGGCGCCGTCCACCACCACCTCGTGCGCACCCACGCCCGCACCCGCATCGGCCTCATCGTGGAGACCGGGGAGGCGCGGGAAGTTCACCATCACTGCCTGCTCATCGGCTACGGCGCGGACGCCATCAACCCCTACCTCGCGTTCGAGGCGCTGTGGGATGCGCGCCGCCGCGGCCACCTGGATGACGCGCCCCATGTGGCCAACGACGCAGACGTCGTGGCGGCATACCGCAAGGGCGTCGGCAAGGGCATGCTCAAGGTGATGGCGAAGATGGGCATCTCCACGCTGCAATCCTACAAGGGCGCGCAAATCTTCGAGGCCATCGGCCTCGCCGATGAAGTCGTGGAGCGCTGCTTCGCCGGCACCGCAAGCCGTGTGCAGGGTGTGGGCTTTGACGTGTTGGCCGAAGAGATGCGCCGCCGCCATGCCATCGGTTATCCACCGCGCCCGGTGGCGGCGTTGCCCGTGCTGCCCAACGCTGGGGACTTCCACTGGCGCCGCGGCGGCGATGCCCACATGTGGGATCCAGACGCCGTGGCCGGCCTGCAGGTCGCGGCGCGCACCAACAGCACTGACGCCTATCGCCGCTTCGCGGACCATGTGAACGCCGTCACCACCCGCGCCGGCGCGCTGCGCGGCTTGTTCAAGTTCAAGCCCAGCGCCGGCCCCGTCGCGCTCGACGAGGTGGAGCCGGCGCGCAAGATCGTCAAGCGCTTCGCAACCGGCGCCATGAGCTTCGGCTCCATTTCCGCCGAGGCGCACGAATCCTTGGCGCTCGCCATGAACCGCATCGGCGGCAAATCGAACACTGGTGAAGGCGGCGAGGACGAAGCCCGCTTCACGCCGCTGGCCAACGGCGATTCCAAGCGCTCCGCCATCAAGCAGGTGGCGAGCGGCCGTTTCGGCGTCACCATCAATTACCTGAGCAACGCCGATGAACTGCAAATCAAGATCGTGCAGGGCGCCAAGCCGGGAGAGGGCGGCGAGTTGCCCGGCCGCAAAGTGGATGACTTCATTGCCGGCATCCGCCACTCCACGCCGGGGGTGGGGTTGATCAGCCCGCCGCCACACCACGACATCTACTCCATCGAGGACATCGCGCAACTCATTCACGATTTGAAGAACGCCAACCCGACGGCGCGCATCTCCGTCAAGCTCGGCGCCGCCATCGGCGTCGGCGCGGTGGCCGCCGGGGTCACCAAGGCGCGCAGCGACCACTTGGTCATCGCGGGAGACACCGGCGGCACCGGCGCATCGCCCCTCACCTCCATCAAGCACGCCGGCGTCCCTTGGGAGCTCGGCGTGGCGGAGACGCACCAAACGCTGGTGATGAACAACCTCCGTTCCCGCGTCATCCTGCAGACCGATGGCCAATTGAAGACCGGGCGCGACGTCGCCGTGGCCGCGTTGCTCGGCGCAGAGGAGTTTGGCTTCGCCACGGCGCCGCTGGTGGCCCTAGGCTGCATCATGATGCGCAAGTGCCACTTGAACACCTGCCCGGTCGGCATCGCCACGCAGGATGCCGCGCTGCGCGCCAAGTTCGCCGGCGAGCCGGCGCATGTGGTGAACTACTTCTTCCTCGTGGCGGAAGAGCTGCGCGGCATCATGGCCGGCTTGGGCTTGCGCACCGTGAACGAGATGATCGGGCGCGTGGACATGCTCGACACAGACATCGCCGTGGCAAGCTGGAAGGCGGCCGGCCTCGATCTGTCGAACATCTTGGCACCGGCGGTCGAGCCGGAGGATTGCCTCGGCGTGTATGCGACCGACGCGCAGGACCACGGCTTGGCGGCGGCGCTCGACAACGAACTCATCCGCTTGGCCGAACCGGCCATCGAGGCTGGCGAGCCGGTGCGCGTGGAACTCCCCATCAAGAACGTCAACCGCGTCGTGGGCGGCATGTTGTCCCACGCCATCACCCAGCGGCATGGCGCGGCTGGGCTGGCCGACGGCACCATCCACTTCAAGTTCGCCGGCTCCGCGGGGCAGAGTTTCGGCGCATGGCTGGCCAAGGGCGTGACGCTGGAGGTGGAGGGAGACGCCAACGACTATGTGGGCAAGGGGCTCTCCGGCGGCCGGCTCATCATCTATCCACCGCAGTCCAGCCCCTTCAACGCCGAAGAGCAGGTGCTCATCGGCAACGTCGCGCTGTATGGCGCCACCGGCGGCGAGTGCTTCTTCCGCGGCATCGCGGCGGAACGCTTCTGCGTGCGCAACTCCGGCGCCCGCGCCGTGGTGGAAGGCGTCGGCGACCACGGCTGCGAATACATGACGGGCGGGTGCGCCGTGGTGCTTGGCGCCACCGGACGCAACTTCGCCGCCGGCATGAGCGGCGGCGTCGCCTATGTGTGGGATCCCAAAGGAGATTTCCGCACCCGCTGCAATGTGGAGATGGTGGAACTCACGCCGCTCCATGCGGCCGGCGACATCGCGGAGCTGCTCAACCTCGTCGAACGCCACGCCGAGCAAACGGGCTCTGCGGTGGCGCGGCGGCTGCTTGACAATTGGAACGGCGCCGTCGGCCAGTTCGTCAAAGTGATGCCGCTGGATTACAAACGCGTGTTGGAAGCGCGACGCGACGCGCAAACGCGCGCTGCCGCCGCCAGCTAGGCTGCGCGCCAGGACGATGGGCAAGCCCACTGGCTTCACGGAGTTCGAGCGCGAAGCGGCGCCCTATCGGGATGCCGCCGCCCGCATCTTGGACTTCAAGGAGATCTACACGCCCCTCGATGCCGGGCGGCTGGCTCGTCAAGGCGCCCGCTGCATGGATTGCGGCGTGCCGTTCTGCCAATCCGGCGACGGCTGCCCCATCCACAACTTGATCCCCGAGTGGAACGACCTGGTGTATCGCGGCCACTGGCGCGACGCGCTGGACCGCCTGCACGAGACGAACAACTTCCCGGAGTTCACGGGCCGCGTCTGCCCAGCGCCGTGTGAGGGCGCCTGCGTGCTCGGCATCACAGACCCGCCGGTGACGATCAAGAACATCGAGGCGGCGATCATCGACCGGGGCTTCGAGGAGGGCTGGGTAACGCCCACGCCACCGCCGCAGCGAACAGGCAAGCGGGTGGCCATTGTGGGTTCGGGGCCCGCCGGCCTCGCCGCGGCGGCGCAGCTCAACAAGGTGGGGCACAGCGTGACCGTCTTTGAGCGCGAAGACCGCATCGGCGGCCTGCTCACCTATGGCATCCCCAACATGAAGCTTGACAAGCGCGAGGTGGTGGAACGGCGGCTTGCCTTGCTGCGCGCCGAGGGCATCGAGTTTCGCGCCAACGCAGCCGTCGGCGACGGCCGCGACAACGCCTTGGACGCCGCGCGCTTATGCGATGATCACGATGCGCTGCTGCTCGCCACCGGCGCCACCGTGCCGCGGGATTTGTCCATTCCCGGCCGCCAACTCGCCGGCGTGCATTTCGCCATGGAATACCTCACCGCCAGCACCAAGCAATTGCTGAGCGAAGCGTCCTGCGCGCCGGCCGCGAGCGGCGGCTTGTCGGCCAAGGACAAGGACGTCGTGGTCATCGGCGGCGGCGACACCGGCGCCGACTGCATCGGCACTGCGCTGCGTCACGGCTGCCGGTCGCTGGTGAACTTCGAACTCTTCCCGCGGCCACCGGATGAACGCGCCGCCGGCAATCCTTGGCCGACTTGGCCTGTCATCTTTCGCGCGGACTACGCGCATCAGGAGTCCGCCGCGAAGTTTGGCGAAGACCCGCGCACCTTTTCTCTCTCCTCGGTGGAGTTCGTGGACGATGGCCGTGGCCGCCTCGCTGGGGTGAGAACCGTGGATGTGCGCTTGCGCGACGGCAAGTTCGAGAATCTGGAAGGCACGCAGCGCACTTGGCCCGCGGACTTGGTGTTCCTGTCCTTGGGCTTCCTCGGCCCCGAACACGCCGTGTCCGATCGGCTGGGCCTCGCCTACGACGAACGCTCCAACTACCACGCCGAGAAGGGCCTCTATCAGACCAGCCGGCCCAACGTGTTCGCCGCTGGCGATTGCCGCGGCGGCCAATCGCTGGTGGTGCGCGCCATCAACGAAGGCCGCGAAGCCGCCCGCGAGATCGACCGTTTCCTAACCGGCGCAACCACCCTGCCCTAGCGCGCCATTGGCCGCCACACCAAGCGCGGCCCGGCCAAATGCGGTTATATTCGCCCGTTCATAAAATGGGAGGGGACGGACGTGGCCTACACGACCAACACGATCCGTAACGTTGCGCTCGCCGGCCACGCCGGCAGCGGCAAGACGGAGCTCACCGAAGCGCTGCTGCACGCCGCCGGCAAGATCCCCACCAAAGGCTCCGTTGATGCGGGCACCACCGTTGCCGACGCAAGCCCCCGCGAACAAGCCCTCAAACACTCGCTCAACGCATCGTTCTGTCACCTCGACCACGCCGACGTCCACATCAACCTCATCGACACGCCAGGCTATCCAGACTTCCAAGGGCGGATGTTGTCTGTGCTGGCAGCGGTGGAAACCGTCGCCGTGGTGGTGAACGCCGCGGCCGGCGTTGAGACCATGACGCAGCGCGTGATGGAGGCCGCCAAGGAACGCCACCTCTGCCGCATGATCATCGTCAACAAGATCGACGCCGAAGGCGCGGATGCAGGCGCGGTCGCGGCGCAGATTCAAGAGACATTCGGCGCGGAATGCCTGCCAATCAACCTGCCGGCCGGGGGCGGCGCAAACGTCGTCGACGTGTTCTTTCAGGATGGCGGCGCGGAAACGGACTTCGGCGCCGTGGAAGACGCGCACGAACGCATCGTCGATCAAGTCGTCGAGGTGGATGACGACCTCATGGAGGAGTACTTGGAGCAGGGCGAGGTGGCCCCGGAGCGGCTGCACGAAGCCTTCGAGAAGGCGCTGCGCGAAGGCCACCTGCTGCCCATCTGCTTCGTTTCCGCCGCCACCGGCGCCGGCGTTGCCGAGCTTCTGGACGTGTTCGAGAAGTTCATGCCCTCGCCCCTCGAAGGCAATCCACCACCCTTCGCGCGCGGCGACGCCATCGACTCAGCCGCGGTGTCCCCGGATGCGAACAAATCCGTCGTCGCCCATGTGGTGAAGGTCGAAATCGACCCGTTTCGGGGCCGCTTGGCCACCTTCCGCATCCATCAGGGCACGGTGCGTCGGGGCGGGCAGTTGTTCGTGGGCGACGCGCGCAAGCCCATCAAGGTGGCGCACATTCTGAAGCTGAACGGCGCCCACCATGAAGAAGTCGATGCCGCCGCGGCCGGGGACATTTGCGCCGTCCCCCGCGCAGAGGAGCTGTCCTTCGGCGACTTGCTGCACGATTCCCATGACGAGGACGACATTCGCCTCGCGCTGATGCCATTGCCGGAACCAATGTATGGCCGCGCCATCAGCGCCGACACGGACGCGGACGCGCAGAAGGCGAATGAAGCCCTTGCCGTGTTGTGCGCCGAGGATCCGTCTTTGCGCCTAGACCACATTGCCGCCATGAACGAGACGGTGCTGCGCGCCATCGGCGAAATCCACCTGCGCACTGCTTTAGACGACGTGGCGGAACGCCACGGCGTGCAGGTGACGACGGCGCTGCCTTCCATCGCCTACCGGGAAACCATCACCCGCAATGCCGAGGGGCATCATCGCCACAAGAAGCAAACCGGCGGCGCCGGCCAGTTCGGCGAGGTGTATCTGCGCGTCGAGCCGATGCCCGGCGGCGGCTTCGAGTTCGTCGACCAAGTGGTTGGCGGCGTCATTCCGTCCCAGTTCATCCCAGCGGTGGAGAAGGGCGTTCGGGAAGTGCTTGATGAAGGCGCCATTTCCGGCAACCCGCTGCAGGACGTGCGCGTCACGGTGCATGACGGCAAGCACCATTCGGTGGACTCCAAGGAGATCGCCTTCGTGCAGGCCGGCAAGCGCGCCTTCGTCGATGCCGTGCAGAAGGCGTCGCCCATCGTCATGGAACCGGTGGTGGACGTTTCGATCACGGTGCCGGAGCAATGCATGGGCGACGTCGCTGGAGACCTTTCCGGCATGCGCGGTTCGGTGAAGGGCGCCAACGTGTTGCCCGGTGGCCGCACCGAAATCGCGGGGCAAGCGCCCCTGAAGGAGATTCAGGGCTACCACTCGCGCTTGAAATCCCTCTCCGGCGGAGAAGGCAACTTCACCATCGCCTTCAGCCACTACGCCCAAGTGCCAGCCGCGGAACAGGCGGCCCTCGTGAAGTCTTTCCGTTCCGAAGACGAGTAGAGCAGCCGGTGGCCAGCCCAATGCCGCGAGCGGCGAGGGCCGGCAGCGACGCCCACAGAAAGCGCTGGCCATGCCGACCATGAAAGCTGGCGATCAGCCCGCATCCGTGCCGCTTTCAGTGCCATTGGACGCCGCCGCGGCGTTCAGCGCAGAGGTTATCGGCAGCAAGGCGGCAGGGCTGGCCCGGCTCTGCCAAGCCGGATTGGAAGTGCCAGCCGGCGTCGCCCTGACGACAGCGTTCTTCGCCCCGTGGCTCCAAGCGATGGCGGCCCACGAGGCGTGGCAGGCGGCGCTTGCCGCAGCGCGCTCGGCGGCGGCCGGCGATGCGCTCGCCCAAGCCTGCGCGGCGGCGCAGCGCCAAGCGTTAGCCCTGCCCCTTGATGCCGAGCGCCAAGCCCTCCTCGACGCGATTGCGCCCCAGCTCGGCGCCGAGGCTTACGCCGTCCGCTCGTCGTCACCGCAGGAAGACCAAGCCGCCGCTTCCTTCGCCGGCCTCTATGAGACGGTGCTCGACGCGACGCCAAACACCCTCGAAGCGGCGGTGCGCCAATGCTTCGCCGCCTGCTTGAGCGAACGGGTGCTGCGTTACAAACTCGAACGTGGCGTAGCCGACTTGGACCCCGGCATCGCCGTCATCGCCCAATGCCAAGTCGCCAGCGACGTTTCCGGCGTGGCGTTTTCCATCAACCCCCTCACCAACGACTACGACGAGTTGCTCATCAACGCGAGTTGGGGGCTTGGCGAAGCGCTGGTGAGCGGCGCCGTGACGCCGGATTCCATCGTGGTGGACAAGGTGCAAGGCGCCATCGTCTCGCAACAAGCGGGCGACAAAGGGGGAGACCGCCCAGACGCACTCTGCCTCGCTCCCAAGCAGATCGACGCCATCTTGGCGGCGATGCGGCGCGTCGAAGCGTTGTTCGACGATCCCGTGGATGTCGAGTGGGCCTTCGCCGGCGGGCGCTTGCACTTGCTGCAGGCGCGGCCGGTGACGGCGTGGGTGCCGCTGCACGAGTCCTTGCTCACCGAACCCGGCGCGCCGCGGCGGCTCTACGCCGACGGTTACCTCACCGATGCCATCACCATGAGCACCGCCATCACGCCGATGTCCGAGGATGTGACCGCCCTCATGTACAAACTGATGGTGGAGTGGATGTTTGGCGCCCCGTACACGGACGCCAACGCGGCGCGCGTCGGCATGCACACCATGAAGTGCCGCCTTTACCTCGATGTCTCGATGTACCTGCACTTGATGACGGCGCCCGGCATGGCCGAGGCGTCCGCGTTGAAGAACCCGATGGCCGCTGCGCTCCTCGCCGCGCCGGAAACGCAGCGTTATCGGCCCGCCAAGCCCCTGCCCCACGCCCGCACCCTGCGTGTGGTCGGCGCGATGCTGGGGATGTATTGGCGCATGCGCGGCGTCTTGTTTGGGCTGTTCGCGGCGGCGCTGCGGCCGCAGCGCTTCCAAGCCACCTACGAGCGCGCCATCGAGGACTTCAACGCTTGGATTACCCGGCCCCTCGACCATGCAAGGCCCATTGCCGATGACGTGCTGGAGAACATGCGCCGCGCCGGCGACGCCATCGCCGTGTCGTCCTTGCCGGCGTTCGCGTACTGCCTTTATCACCAGTGGCGCATTCGCAAGTTGGCCAATCGCAAGTCCGCGGAGCAGGTCGCTTGGGCGAACACGCTGTCCACGCCCTACCAAGAGGACATGATCGTGCAGATGAGCATGCTCCTGCACGACATGGCGAAGCTGTTGCCGCCGGCCGAGTTCGATGACATCGCCGCCTTGGAGGGCAAGCTCCGTGAACGCCGGTTGCCAGCAACGTTTTTGGCCAAGTGGGACGAATTCCTGTCCCAATACGGCTGCCGCGGCCCCTTGGAGATGGAGCTCGCCAATCCCAAGTACGGCGACGAACCGAAGATCGCCCTGCGGCAAATGGCCAGCCTCGTGGAAGCCGGCGCCGGAGACCCCCACGCATTGGCGCGGCAGCAAGCCGAGCGCCGCCAAGCGGCCCTTGCGGGATTGCTTGCCGCGCTCTCCCCGCGCAAGGCGCGTCGGCTGCGCAAGAGCCTCGCCGGCAGCGCGAAATACGGCGCGGCGCGGGAACTCTTCAAGCATCACGTCATGCAGGTGTACGCGCGAGCGCGGGGCTTGCTGCTGCACCAAGCCGAGGCGTTCACGCAGGCGGGACGGCTCGATCGCCCCGAGCAGATCTTCGAGCTGACCACGGAGGACGTGGAGCGCGCCCGCCAAGACGCAACCTTCGATTTGCGCGCCGCGGTGGCCGAGCGCGGCGCCCACTATCGAAAGCTCACGTCCGTGCGCCACTTCCCGATGTTCATCGATTCACGCGGACGCATCCTGCGCGCGCCACCAGTGATCCAAGATGGCGCCTTGGTGGGCACCGCCGTGTCCCCAGGCGTCGCCAGCGGGCCGGTGAAAGTGCTCAACGACCCGTTCGAGAAGCCCATTCATCCCGGAGACGTGCTGGTGGCCGTGACGACCGACCCCGGCTGGACGCCGCTCTTCATCAATGCCGCCGCGGTGATTCTGGAGCATGGCGGCGAGCTGCAGCACGGCGCCTTGGTGGCGCGGGAATATGGCAAGCCCTGCGTCACCGGCATCCAGGATGTGACCCAGCAATTCAACGACGGCCAGCGCGTGGAGGTGGATGGCGCGGCCGGCACGGTGCGCGTGCTGCAGCCGGCCTAAGCGCAACGCGCAACCCGAGCGGCTGGGCTTAGCCAACTTCAAGCGCCAAACCGCCCATTGGCGGGAGCGCCTTCAGGAACCGCCCACTTGGGCGCGGAACGTCTCCAACGTTTCGAAGATGGCCTGCTGCGGGATGTCGGTGGTCACGAACACAGCGCCAATCGCCCTCGGCAGCACCAAGCGGACGCGCCCGCCGAACGCCTTCTTGTCCATGGCCATCGCCTCGATGATGGCGTCGCTTTCTAGGGGTGGCGGCGTCACCGGCAGGCCGCAGCGCCGCAACAGGGCGCGAATGTGGTTCACATCATCCGCGCCCAAGCGGCCAAGCTGCGCGGCCAAGTGCGCGGCCATCACCATGCCGATGGCCACGGCTTCGCCGTGCAGCAGCGTTTGGTAGTGCGTCAGCGCTTCCAGCGCGTGGCCGAACGTGTGGCCGAAATTCAGGATCATGCGCGCGCCGGCTTCGCGCTCGTCTGCCTGCACCACCGCCGCCTTGATCTCGCAGGAACGGCGAATGGCGCGGACCAGCGCCGCCGGGTCCCGCGCGCGCAGCGCCACGACATTGGCTTCAATCCACGCAAAGAACTCGGCGTCGTGGATGACGCCATACTTCACCACTTCCGCAAGCCCAGCGCTGAACTCCCGGGGCGGCAAGGTGTCAAGCGTTGCCACGTCCGCGAGGACGCAACTCGGCTGATGGAACGCGCCGATCAAGTTCTTGCCGCCGGGATGGTTCACGCCGGTTTTGCCGCCCACCGACGCATCCACCAAGGACAGCAACGTGGTGGGCACCTGCACGAAGCGCACGCCCCGCTGATAGATGGCCGCAGCGAAGCCGGCGACATCGCCCACCACGCCGCCGCCCAGCGCCACCACCGTGGTGGCGCGGCTGTGCCGGGCGGCCACCAACTTGTCGATGATGGCGGCAACGGCATCGAGCGTCTTCAACGCTTCGCCATCGCCGATGGTGATGACATCCGCGCGCACACTTGCCGGCAAGCTCTTGAGCAGGGGCTCAAGGTAGTGGGCCGCCACTGCTTCGTTGGTGACGACGAGCGCCTCGGCGCCTTCAATGTGGCGCTCCAACAGCCCGGCGCGGCCCAAGAGCCCGGCCCCAATCCAAATCGGATAGGTGCGCTCGCCGAGGTCGACAATGAGTGTTTCGGCGCCTTTCATGCGTTGCGCGTGGCGAGCCGCGCCACGATGTCTTCCGAGACGGCGCGCGCGGAACCCGCGGCCACGCACACATCGATGTGCGCCGTTTGACGATAGAGTTCCACCCGCTCTGAACTCAAGCGCCGAAACACAGCTTCTCGGTCTACGCCCTTCAGCAAGGGCCGCCGGTCGTCGTGACGCACCCGCGCCAGCAGGCGTTCCACCGGCGCGTTGAGATACACCACCATCCCCCGCTCACGCAGGCGACGTCGGTTCGCCTCACGCAGAATCGCGCCGCCGCCGGTGGCCACCACCACGCCATCGGCTTGCGTCAGTTCGTCCAGCACCGCCTCTTCGCGGTCGCGGAAGCCGTCTTCGCCCTCCACATCGAAAATCCAAGCCACGTCCGCCCCCGCGCGCGCTTCAATCTCGCGGTCTGTGTCTCTGAACGGCAGCCCAAGCGCCTGCGCCACGCGGCGGCCAACGGTCGTCTTGCCCGAAGCCGGCATGCCGATGAGAAAGACATTGCCAGACATGGCGGCGCCTCAACGAGCGGCTGGGCCGGCGGCAGCGGGCGGACGCCTCGGCGGGCGAACGCTCACGGCCATCCCGCAAACGCCCGACGCCCGACAGCGGGGCAGCGTCATAAGCGATAGACCCGTTCGGCCACGCCATGGAACATCGCGCGCTGCTCGTCCTCGCTGAAGTCCGCGACGAGCTTCTTCATGCCGTTCCACATCACATGGTACGAGATGGAGAGCTTATCGACGGGGAAGTTGCTCTCGAACATGCAGCGCTCCGGCCCGAAGCACTCGATCGCGTGCAGGTAGTAGCGCTTCTGCGCGGCGACGAACTCGTCGGAAGTGGGCGGGCGCTCGCGCTCGTGCCAGCCGAAGCCGTTGTCCGGCATGGCGAGGCCACCGAGCTTGGCCACCACATTGGGGCACTCGGCGATGGCGGCAATGTCTTCCCGCCACTGCGTGAAGATCTCCTCTTGCTTGCCGGCGTACGCGCCGACGCCGAGCGGCGTGCCGAAGTGGTCGAGGATCATCGTCGTTTCCGGCACAGCGCGGGCCAACGCCAAGAACTCCTTGTTCTGGTGGAAGAAATGCCAGGTGTCGTAGGTGTAGCCAAGGCGGCCCAAGGTGCGCGCGCCGGCACGGAAGCTGGCGTCGCCATAGGGGCACGGCTCGCCGCGGCCCCGGTTCCAGAGCGTACCCGTGGCGTCGTGGGCGCCGGCGTGGCGAATGCCCCGGAAGAGGCCATCGCCGGCAGCCTCATGGGCCGCCAACGCCTCCTCGAGGGCCTCGCCGGCGAGGAGGTTCGCGTGGCTCACGATGCCGGCGATCAGGCCTTCGCTCTGCCCTGCGGCCCGAGCGACGAACTCCGTTTCGCCCACGGGCCGAAGGTGTTCCGGCCCGTCCTCTCGGTAACTGGCGCCGCAGTCGATGAATACCGTCTTGACGATGTTGTGCCCGGATGCGGCGTCGGCGCGCAGGTCCGCCAAGGCGTAGGCACCAAACCGCAATGGCCGCTCCCACAGGTGATGGTGCGGGTCGATGATGGGGCGCCCCGGATCCACGATCTCTTCCTGCACCAAGCTCAGCCAAGTGTCTGGGCGCAACGTCAGCGTGTCTGGCATGGTTCCTCCCACGGATTGACAGCGGCATTGTCACCCATCCGCCGGGCGGCGGAAACGCCGGGCGCGCGGTTCCCTCACGGCGCCACTCGATCCCATGCCGCAAACGAAGCCGACCCCTCGCCAAACGTCGCCCGCGGTTTGCCCTACACTCGCTTGAGTTCGAAGAGGAAAGCACATGCAACTTTTTTGGTGCCCGGGAACCCGGGCGCAACGCGGAGCGTGGATGCTTGAGGAGACGGGGCTCGACTATGAGCGCGTGACCATCGACATCCGCGACCCAAACGTCCCGCGAGACCCGCGCTTCGCCGCGGCGAGCCCGATGGGCAAGGTGCCGGCGCTGGCGGACGGCGCGGTGGGGCTGGCCGACTCCGCAGCGATCTGCATGTATCTCGCCGATCGCTACCCAAGCTGTGGCTTGGCGCCGGCAGTGGACGACCCGCGCCGCGGCGCCTACCTCTATTGGATGGTGTACACGCCGGGCGTCATCGAGCCCGCCATCGCGGAGCATCTCAACAAGATGACGCCGAACCGCCTTTCCTCCGGCTGGGGAGATTTCGACGCCATGATCGAAACCCTCGTCGCCGGCTTGGGCGACAGCCCGTGGATTCTCGGCGACGAGTTCAGCGCTGCCGACGTGATGCTCGGTTCGAGCGCACATTTCATGAAGGCGTTCGGGCTGCTGCCGGACGTGCCGGCTCTTGAAGCCTACCGCGAGCGCTGCATGGAGCGGCCGGCTTGCCAGCGCGCGCTCGCGATGGAGACAGATGAGGTCTGAGCCCGGTGCGGTGCGCTGCGACTGTGCGCACCGGCCGCCCACTCTCGCCGGTTGGTCTTAACGGCGCTTGCCGCTCGGTAGGTTGGGAACCACTGTCATTGAGGAAGGCCGCCCATGTCCGCCGATCCGATTGCCAGCCACCCGCGCCTCCCTTCTGGCTATGGCTTGCCCGAGGGCTCGCCGCTCATCGCTTGGGGCGAAGTACACGAACGCCTCGCCGCGGCCTTGCACTACTGGATTGCCTTGGTGCTCGGCAATGGCAGACCAATCACGAGGCCCATCGATGGCATGTGGGTGGGCAACTGCCTCTACTTCTCCGGCGACCCCGCTTCCCTCTGGCGACGCGCCTTGGAAGCGAACCCCGAAGCGAGCCTCCATCTTGAAGACGGCGAACGCGCCGTCATCCTCGAAGGTCGGGTGGGCAAGACCACGCCGGACGCTGCCCTCGCCGCCACCCTCCATGACCAAGCCAACGGCAAGTACGAGTGGGCCAGCGCGCCCGTCTCCGCCTACCAAGGCGAGACGCTCATCTTCCGCCCCCGCAAGGCCCTCGTTTGGAACTTGCTCTACAAGGACGCAACCCGCTTCACCTTCGCTTGAGGGTTGGCGCAGAACGGAGGATCACCGGAAGTCGCAGCAAGGGACGGGCGGAAGCGCTGGACAGCGGCCACACCAATTGATACTGTAAAAATAAACATGCAACGAATCGTATGCGGATGTCGGGCAATGGGCTGTCGAGCCAAGCGCAGGGGTTGAGCGCGGTGCAAACCGAAGCGTTCCCCACCTCGCGCATTCCGGTCGTCAACGTCGCCACTGTCCCGCAGCGGAGCCCGCTGCGCTATCCGGGCGGCAAGACATGGCTGATCCCGCATATTCGCGAGTGGCTGCGGAAAACCCGTCCTGAAATCCTGATCGAGCCGTTCGCCGGCGGCGCCATCACCTCGCTCACAGCGGTGATGGAACGCCTCGTGAACGCGGCTGTGATGGTCGAGCTAGACCGCGATGTCGCAGCCTTCTGGCGCTCGGCGTTGGAAAGCGGAGCGACCTTGCAGAAGTGGATCGGTCAATTCGAGCCGACCATCGAACGTCTCCGCGAGTTGGAGCGGGCGATCCCGGCAACGGTGACGGAGCACGGCTTCCGCACGCTGGTGCTCAACCGCACCCGGCGCGGCGGAGTCTTGGCGCCTGGCGCATCCTTCAGCCGCAATGGAGAGAACGGGCGCGGGCTGCTCTCGCGCTGGTATCCAAAAACGCTGACGACGCGGCTGGCCGCGATTCAGCAACACGCAGACCGAATCGCCTTCTACGAAGGAGACGGCATGAAGCTCCTGCCGCTGATGTTGGGCGGGTGGGGCCGGAAGGCCGCGGTATTCCTCGATCCGCCCTACACGGCGCAAGGCGGCAAGCGCGCCGGGTCGCGCCTCTACGCACATTCGAGCCTAGACCACGCCGCGCTGTTCGCCATGCTGGCCGAAACCGATGCCAATTTCCTGATGACCTACGACGCTGCCCCAGAGATCATCGACTTGGTGCGCGAGCACAACTTCAACGCGGTGTGCCTGTCGATGAAAAACGGCCACCACAATCAAATGTCCGAGATCGTCATCACGTCCGAGCCGTTGTTCGCGCGACGAAGGAATCCGCAGCACCGCCCGCCCGCGGCAGTACATCTCCGAGCCGAAGCCGTTGTCGGCATGAGCAGATAAGGATCGGCTGCAGATGTCCGACAGCAGCGCCATCGAGTGGACGAACGCCTCTTGGAATCCCGTCACCGGATGCACCAAGCTAAGCGCAGGTTGCGACCACTGCTACGCCGAGCGGTTTGCGGAGCGCTTTCGAGGCGTGGTTGGGCACCCGTTCGAGCCAGGGTTCGACCTGACGCTCCGCCCCGAGCGTCTGGATCAGCCCACCCTCTGGCGGCGCCCACGCCTGATCTTCGTGAACTCCATGAGCGACCTGTTCCATAAGAACATCCCGGCGGGCTTCATCGGTAGCGTGTTCGAGACGATGGAGCAGGCAGACTGGCATACCTTTCAAGTGCTGACGAAGCGCAGTTCGCTGATGCGGCGATTCGTGAACGCCCGCTATGCCAATCGGCAGCCGCCGGCGCACATCTGGCTGGGCGTGTCCATCGAGGACGAGCGAGCCTTGAGCCGCCTGCGCCACCTGAAGGAAACCAAGGCGACGGTGCGTTTCGTCTCCTTCGAGCCGCTCATCGGGCCCATCGGCGAAGTCGATCTGCGCGACATTCATTGGGTGATCGCCGGCGGGGAAAGCGGCCCCGGAGCGCGACCGGTCGAGGTGGATTGGCTGCGCGAACTCCGCGATGCGTGCCAACGGCAGCGCGTGGCATTTTTCTTCAAGCAGTGGGGCGGCCGCACGCCAAAGGCCGGCGGAAACACCCTCGATGGCCGACAATGGCTGGAGTACCCGACCACAAGAGACACCGATGCAAAGTGGTGGGCGGACAACCAGCACAGAGCGGCTCGCGCTCCGGCGACGACCACAGCGGCCTTTCCTCACCTTCGCGCATTGCCGTAACCTTGGCGTCTTTGACGCACTCAAAGGGAACGACGATGGGGGTGGAGACCAATCTCTTCGATTTAACCGGGCGCGTGGCGCTGCTCACTGGCGCGTCCAAGGGCATGGGGCGCTACATGGCCGCCGGCCTCGCGGAACACGGCGCGTCCGTGGTGGTGTCGAGCCGCAAGCTCGACCAATGCGAAGCCACGGCGCAGGAAATCAACGAGCAGTGCGGTCGCGACGCCGCCATCGCCGTTGCCTGCAACATCGGCTACAAGGAGCAGTTGGAGGCCTTGGTCGCCGAGACCCATAGCCGATTGGGGCCCATCGACATCTTGGTCGCCAACGCCGGGGTGAACCCGTTCTACGGCCCGATGTCGAAGATTCCAGACGCCGCCTTCGACAAGATCATGAACTCCAACGTCCGCTCCAACCACTGGCTGTGCCAGATGGCGGCGCAGGACATGGCGGAGAAGGGGCGCGGCAGCATGATGATCACGTCGTCCACCGGCGCGTTCAGCCCTTCGGAGTTCCTCGGCACCTACAGCATCTCGAAACTCGCGGACATCGGCTTGGTGCGCAATCTCGCGCTGGAGTACGGCCCCAAGGGCGTGCGCGTGAACGCCATCTGCCCCGGCCTCATCAAGACAGACTTTGCCCGCGCCCTGTGGGACAACCCAGAGGCGAAGAAGGCTGCCGAGACGACAACGCCGCTGCGGCGCTTGGGCGAACCGGAGGACTTGAAGGGCATCGCCGTGTTCCTGGCTTCAGACGCGAGCGCCTATGTCACCGGGCAAGCCATCGCGGTGTGCGGCGGCACCCATATGTGGCGTTAGGCCACCGCGCCACGCCTTAACCCAACGCCCGGCGGCACCCCGCAGCGCGGCGTCGCCGTGGCGCGCGAGTACACTGCCCCCATGAAGGCGCGCGGCTTCGTCATGCAGGCGAGCTACCGCATCTTGGGCGGCGCGCCGGTGCTGCACTTGTTCGGCCGCTTGGAAGACGGCGCCACCTTTCTCATCCGGGACGCCCGCGCCACGCCGTGCTTCTTCGTGCGCGCCGCCGACGCGGACCGTGCCCACGCCGCCGGCGCCACGCGCCAGCGCCCCACCGAGCGCCGCAACTTCGCCGGCGAACCGATGGTGGTCGTCGAGGTGGCCACCCCGCCCGACGCGCCGCCGCTGCGGGATCGCTTGCACGAACAAGGCATCGACACGTTCGAGGCGGATGTGCGGTTCGCGGTGCGCTGGCTCATCGATCGAGACATCAAGGGCGGCGTCGAAATCGAAGGCGAAGCGCAGCCGGGCGACGGCATTGACTGGGTGTTCAACGAACCCGATGCCCGCCCCGCGCACGTCGACATCACCCCCCGCGTGCTGTCCTTCGACATCGAAACGGATGCGAACGCGGAACAGTTGTTGGCCATCGCCCTTTACGGCTGCGGCTTGGACGAAGTGCATGTGGTGGACGCCGAAGGACGGCCCATGCCGGCGCGCGCTCACGCTGCGGTGGACGAAGGCGAGGCTTTGGAGGCATTCGTCCAGCGTGTGCGCGAAGCCAACCCAGACGTGCTCACCGGCTGGAACGTCATCGACTTCGACCTCAGTGTGATGGCGCGCATCGCCAAGCGCTTGAAGCGCCCGTTCGAGTTGGGCAGAACGCCGGGCGCAATGCGCATCCGCGCCGCCCAAGGCTACTTTGGCAGCGGCCAAGCCAACATCCCCGGGCGCGTGGTGCTGGACGGCATGGATCTGCTGCGCGGCGCTTTCGTGCGCTTCGACGACTATTCGTTGGACGCCGTGGCCCGGCGCGTGCTGGGGGAAGGCAAAGCCATCGAGGGCGATGTCCGCGACCGCGCCGGGGAAATCATGGCCCGCTATCGAGACGATCTAGAGGGCTTCGCCCGTTATGCCCGCACCGACGCCCGCCTTGCCCTGGAAATCGTCGAGGCGATGAACTTGGTGCCGTTGGCCCTCGCCCGCAGCCGCCTCACGGGCATGACGCCAGACCGGGTGGCCGCCAGCATCGCCTCGTTCGACTTCGTCTATCTCGCCGAGCTCGGCAAACGCGGCATCGTCGCGCCCACGGCGCGGGGGAGCGACGCGCGGGTGTCCGTCGCGCAGGGCGGCGGGCATGTGCTCGAACCCAAACAAGGGCTGCACGACAACGTTTGCGTGTTCGACTTCAAGAGCCTCTACCCCAGCGTGATGCGCACCTTCAACATCGATCCGCTCGCGTTCGTGGCAGACCCCAACGCACAGGACGACGTGGTGCGCACCGTCACAGGCGCCGCCTTCCGCCGCGGCGAAGCCATCCTGCCGAAGATGTTGGATCGCCTCGCGGCTGCGCGGGAGGCCGCCAAGCGCGGCAACGACGACATCGCCTCGCAGGCCATCAAAATCCTCATGAACTCGTTCTACGGCGTACTCGGCACACCGGCCTGCCGCTTCCACAACGTGGCCATCGCCAACGCCATCACCGGCCAAAGCCGGCATTTCCTCCTCTGGGCCAAGGGTTGGTTCGAGGCGCGTGGCTTCACGGTGCTGTACGGCGACACAGACAGCCTGTTCGTGTTGTCTGGCGCCGCTGACACGGCACATGCGCGAGCGCTGGGGGAAGGGTTGACCGAGGAGTTGAACGCCGCCGTCGCAGACCATGTGCGCGAGCGCTGGCGCGTGGAAAGCCGCTTGGAGCTGGAGTTCGAGAAGGTGTACGCGCGGCTCTTCCTGCCGGCGGTGCGGCACGGCGCCGGCGGCGCGCGCAAGCGCTACGTCGGCGCCTTGGAAGACGGCCAAGCGTTGGACTTCGTCGGCATGGAAGTGGTGCGCCGCGACTGGACCGAACTCGCCAAGACGGTGCAGCGGGAGCTTTACGCCCGGCTCTTCAAGGAAGCGCCGGTGGCCGATTACTTGGCGAACGTGGTGCGCGCGGTGCGCGCCGGCGAGGCGGACGCCGCCCTCGTCTATCGCAAGGGCTTGAGGAAAGGTCTGGACGCCTACGACAAGAACACGCCGCCACACGTCGCCGCGGCGCGCAAATCCCGCTCAAGCCCCGGGCGGATGGTGTCCTATGTGATCACCCAAGCGGGCCCGGAACCGTTGGACAACGTGACGGCCGAGCTAGACCGCGAGCACTATGTGCAAAAGCAGGTACGCCCAGTGGCCGAGCCCGTGTTGGAAGCCTTGGGCCTCCACTTCGAGCAAGTGATCGGCGACGACACGCAGCTCGCGCTGTTCTAACCGGGCCGCGGCCCGTCAGACCGGCGCTTAAGCTGCCAAGAAGCTACTCCGCCGGTTTCTCGCGACGCACCCAGCGGCTGGTGGCGCTCACATCCTCAATCGCCTCGCCGGCCTGCTGCCAACCGGCAAAGCCAGCCTCCAAATGGGCGACATTGGCGAACCCCATGTCCTGCAGCGCCTGAGCCGCGAGGGCCGAACGCCCCCCGGCCGCGCAAAACAGCACCATGCGGCGGCCTTCTTGGAACCAATCCCGGTAGTAGGGGCTCTCCGGGTCTGCCCAGAACTCAAGCATTCCCCGCGGCGCATGTTTGGCGCCGGGGATCGTGCCGAGATCAACCTGCTCCTGCAACTCACGGATGTCGAGCAGCAGCGTGTCCGGGTTCGCTTCAACCTCCCGCTTGAGGTCTTCGACGCTCAGGTTCTGGATGCCCTGTTTTGCCGCCTCAACCGCAGCGAAGATGCTCCTGATCGCCATTGCCCATTTTGCCTCTGCCTAACGCTCAGGGAAATTGTACCCGCGCCCGGCGCACTTCAAACCCGCGCCGTCATGCGTCGAAGGACACGCTCTTCACCAGCGCGTAGACGTTCATGCCCACGGCAAGGCCGAGGTCGTCCGCGGCGGCGCGGGTGATGCGGGCGCGCAAGCACTGGCCGGCGACGTCAACCGCCGCTTCCGCGAAGGGCGAATCCGCCTGGGCGACGAGTTCAGTGAGCCTTCCGGCGAAGACATTGCGGATGCTCAAAGCCGTTGGCCGCGCCGTCGCCAACGCCACATCCCGCGCGCGAATGCGCACCTGCGCCAAGGCGCCCGGCGCCAAGCTGCCATTGAGCGGGGTGGCGATGGGCTGGCCGCCAAGCTCAAGCCAAGTCAGCCGGTAGTGCAGGTCGTGCCGCGTCACCCGCGCCTGCACCAACACGCTCGCCTCAATGGGCCCGGCAATGGACTGCACATCCAAGCGCTGCAGCACCGCGGCCGTTGGGCCGAAGGCGCGGGCGCGGCCCTGCGCCAGCACCAGCGTGCGCCGCGCCAAGCGCGCCACTTCATCGATGGCGTGGCTCACATACAGCGTCGGCATGCCGAACTGCGCCGGCAACGCTTCCAGATAGGGCAGGATGTCCGCTTTGCGGGCGCTGTCCAACGCCGCCAACGGCTCATCGAGCAACAGCAGCGCCGGCTTCGCCAACAGCGTGCGCCCCAGCGCCACGCGCTGCCGCTCACCGCCAGAGAGGGCGCTCGGCCGGCGCCGCAACAACGCCGCCAAATCAAGCGCCGCCACCACGTCGTCGAAGCTGGGCGCCCCGCCTCGGGCGCGGCGCGCGGCGTAGCGCAGATTGCCGCCCACGCTCAGATGGGGGAACAGCCGCGCATCTTGGAACATGTAGCCAACCGAGCGCCGATGCGCCGGCACGCGCACCCCCGCAGCGGTGTCCAACCAAACATCGTCGCCCAGCGCCACCCGCCCGGTGGCCGGCTCGAAGCCGGCAATCGAACGCAGCAACGCGCTCTTGCCGGCACCGCTGGGCCCAAACACCGCGGTGACGCCATCCATCTGCAGGCGCTCGGCACACTGCAAGTGGAAGTTGCCGAGCGGCAGTTCGATGTCGATGTCCAAGGCCAGCGCACCGGCGCTGGCAGCCGCCGCCCGCGCAGCGCCGCCGCGGAAATCAGCCGACATGGGTCGGGAACTTTCGATTGGCGGCATACACCGCCAACAGCGCAATGGCGCAGAACGTCAACAGCGCTGCGGCCAGCGCATGGGCATCCGCGTAGCGCAATGTCTCCACCTGCTCATAGATGGCGATGGACACCACGCGCGTCTCGCCGGGGATGTTGCCGCCAACCATCAACACGACGCCGAACTCGCCCACGGTGTGCGCGAAGGTGAGCACCGTCGCGGTAAGGAAGCCGCGCCCGGCCAGCGGCGCCGCCACGGTGAGGAAGGCATCCAGCGGATGCGCGCGCAAGCTGGCGGCGGCTTCCAACGGCGCCCGGCCCACCGCCGTGAAGGCGCTCTGCAGCGGCTGCACCATGAAGGGCAAGGAGTACAGGATGGACGCCGCCACCAAGCCCTCGAACGAAAACGTGAGCGTGTCGCCGCTGAGCTGAACCCACAGGCGCCCGATGGGGGCCTCTGGATTGAACAGGATCAAGAGGTAAAAGCCGAGCACCGTGGGCGGCAGCACCAACGGCAGCGCCGTGACGGCCTCGATGACCGGTTTGATGGCCGAGCGCGTCCTCGCAAGCCACCAAGCGAGCGGGGCGCCCAAGACCAACAGCGCCAAAGTGGTGACGCCGGCCAGCCTGAACGTCAGCCAGATGGCGTCGGTTTCCACCGGACGACATCCTCCGTGTCGGCGCCAGTCGGCGCGTCGTAGCCGCTTGCGATGATGATCCGCTTGGCTTGCGCACCGAACAGGAACGCCATGAATGCGCGGGGGGCGGCTTTGCCGGCGGCGCGGCGCAGCAATGCTGCGTCTTGGCGCACTGGCTGATGCAATGCCGCCGGCACATCCCAACGGCTGCCTTGGCGCTCGCCATCCAGCACATATGAGACTGCCACGAAGCCGAGTTCGGCGGCACCAGTGGCTACCAAGGCATGGGCTTGGCCCACGTTCTCGCCCATCACCAGCCGCCCGGCGTTGGCGTCGAAAAGGCCGAGCGCCTTGAGCGTCTGCACCGCCGCGGCGCCATACGGAGCGAGGCGCGGATTGGCAATGGCGAGGTGCTTGTACACCCCCTCGCCCAACGTCCGCACGCCATCGGCGCGGATGCGGCCGGCATCCGCGCTCCACAACGCGAGCCGCCCGAGGGCGTAGGTGCGGCGCGAACCCGGCACGACAAGCCCCGCCTCCTCCAACTTGCGCGGCCGCTCACGGTCCGCCGCAAGCAACACGTCGAAGGGCGCACCGTGGGTGATTTGGGCAAAGAGCTTGCCCGTCGAGCCGATGACCAAGGCCACGCGATGCCCGGATGCCGCCTCAAACGCCGCTTCGATGCGCTCGGCCGGCTGCGCGAAATTGGCGGCGACGGCCACCAACGCTTCGTCGCCCGCAACGCCGTGCGCCAGCACAGCCAGCAACAGTGCCCCGGCGGACGGCGCACTGCCCATCATGGCGCAGACGCTGCGTTCGGCGGCGCTTCCCGGAGCTCGATGAGCACACCCAAAATCGAGCGATCCATGTAGTTGAAGAGGTTCATGCCCATCAGCGCGCCGAGGACGCAAATCCGATGGCGGGTGGAAAACTCGCGGCGTGGCGCGGCGTCCAAGGAAGCGGCTTCGCTCATCGGCGGCTATGGTAGCCTGTTGCCGGTGGCACCTAGCTGCTTGCCCAACGGCCTTGGGCAGCGTGTTGTGGCACTGTCGGACAGCCGCTCGGCGCCACGTCGTATCGTGTTATCATAGCCGCGTTGACTTCGGCAGCTTTCGCTTCCTGCCAGGATCGATCATCGCCCTCTCGCCCACGTTCCCCAGTGTTCATTCGTCGCCCTGCAACCGTGTGGCCGCGCATCGCTTCGCATGGAGCGCCGCGTGGGATTGCGGATGCCGCATGGCGGACGGCCGCTGGCGCGGCGCGGCCAAGGGGCGGAGGTGGCGCCGGCAGGCGCTGAGCGAAGGCACCGGTCAACGACAACCAACCGATTCGGGAGAGACGATTTGAAGATCTACGTCGGCAACATGCCGTACAGCACCACCTCCGACGACCTCACTACGCTGTTCGGCGAGTACGGGCACGTGCAGGAGGCAACCGTCATCATGGACCGAGAGACGGGGCGCTCGAAGGGCTTCGGCTTTGTCGACATGCCCAACAACTCAGAAGCGGACCAAGCCATCAAGGCGCTGAACGCGACGCCGATCAGCGGCCGCATGCTCACCGTCAATCAGGCGCGTCCGCGCGGAGACCGTCCACGAAGGCACTGATCGCGCCACCTTCAGCGCACGCTGGAACACGGCGGGGCGGCCGTTGGCCCCGGCGTGGCGGGCTCGCCTATGGCGAGCCGCCCGCCGGGCCTAGACGGGCGTTTGACGGCCGGCGCGGCGACGCGCCGGCACTATCCGTTCAGCCGTGTTGCGATGTCCGCGCCAATGTCTTGCGGCGACACCTGCGGCTCATAGCGCACCAATACTTGGCCTTCGCCATCCACTAGGAACTTGGTGAAGTTCCAAGCGATGTCGGCGTTGCCGTCTTCCTTGGGCTGTTCAGCCTTCAGGAGGCGGTACAGCTCGCAAGCGCCGTCGCCGTTCACCTCGATCTTGGCGAAGATGTCGAAGTTCGCGTCGTACTGCGAGCGCGCGAACTCAAGGATCTCTTCGTTCGTGCCCGGTTCTTGGGCACCGAACTGGTTGCACGGGAACCCCAACACCGTCACGGCGCCTTGTTCTTGCAATGCACGCAGACCTGCGTACTGCGGGGTAAGGCCTCATTGGCTGGCGAGGTTCACAACCAAGCAGGCTTGGCCCTTGTATTGGCGGAAGCTCAGTTGCTCGCCACCCGCCGTGGGCATGGTGAGCTCGTGGAAGGTGGACATGCGCTCTTCTCCGCAGTGGTGAGTTCACGCTCGATTATTGGGCGGCGGGCGCGGCAAGTCCACTACCGGAACTCTCCAACGCCATGTGGGCACGCGCCCAAGCGCTGATCCCACGCCACTTGGCACGAGCCCGCCCCGGCTTCTGCTACGCTTTTTCCGCCAAGCTGAAACGTTGACGCACCCGTTGCATCCCATCCATCGCCGCTTCCATGCCGAGGAACTCGTCCGCTTGCGGCGGGCGGGCGAGAAACGCCGCTATGTGGCGGCGCAGCGGCGCGGGCGCGTGGACCCGAACCCGCATCAGATCGAAGCCGTGACGTTCGCGTTGCGGCGCATCCCTGAAGGCGGCTGCATCCTTGCGGATGAAGTGGGCCTCGGCAAGACCATCGAGGCTGGTCTCGTCATCGCCCAACTGCTGGCGGAAGGCAAGAGCCGAGTGTTGATCATCGTGCCGCGGCCGTTGCTTGGACAGTGGCAGAGCGAGCTGCGCGAGTTGTTTGGGGTGGAAGTGCAGGAAGCCGCGGACGCCGACGTGGATGTCGCGGCACCCGGCGTCTTCATCGCTGGACGCGAATACGCCGGCGGCGAGCGCGGCTTCGAGCGGCTGCGCCAAGCGCCGCCGTTCGACCTGTGCTTGATCGACGAAGCCCACGAGGTGTTCGCCAGCATCCATCGGCGCTACGACAAGCACGGCGTCTACGACGAAGACAGCCCCCACGCGCGCACGGCGCATCGCGTGAAGCGGCTGATTGGCGCGGCGCCGGTGCTGCTGCTCACCGCCACGCCCATGCAGAACTCGCTGGACGAGCTGTGGGCGCTGGTGGGCTACATCGACCGCACCGGCACGTTGCTCGGCGACAAGCCGACGTTCGATCAGCTATTCAACAACGAAGGCGGAATCGGCGCGGAGCAGGCCGGCGAATTGCAGCGGCGGCTGAAGCGGGTGGTGCAGCGCACGCTGCGGCGCCAAGCCATGCCGTACTTGGAGCGCCCGTTCGTGGGCCGCGAGGCACGGCTGTACTCCTACCGAATGAGCGCCGCCGAAAAAGCGCTCTACGAAGACGTCACGGATTACTTGCTGGAACCGCAGCTCTTCGCATTCAGCGGCCGCGCGCGGAAGATGCTGCTGATCGGATTCCACCGCCGCATGGCTTCTTCCAACGCGGCCCTCGCGGCGAGCTTGACCAGCGTGGCCACTCGGTTGCGGCGGCTGCTCGGCAATGGCACTGCCGATGAAGCCGAAGACTTGGACGATTTGGAAGAGGAAGCCGAGGAGCCAGCCACAGCGGAGAGCGCGCCGGCGCCAGCAGCGCCACTCACGGACGGTCCAAGCTCCCCACCCTTGCCGCGCATGGACAAAGCCGCCGTCCAAGCGGAACTCGAACGGGTGGAGGGTTTCGTGCATCGCGCCAAGGCCCTGCCCGCAGACAGCAAGGCCGAGAGCTTCGTCAAGGTCGTCAAACTGGTGATGGATCGCGCGCCGGACCGCCGCAAGGTGTTGATCTTCACCGAATCCCTCACCACGCAGGCCTATTTGAGTGAACTGCTGGTGCAGAAGACCGCCTTGAGCGAGCAGGACGTCACCTTGTTCCGCGGCGTCAACGATTCGCCCCGGGCGACCGCGGCGCTGCGCGTTTGGCGCGAAGAGGTGGAAGCGGAGATGGCGCAGCACTTGCGCCCCAGCCCAACAGTGGCGGTGCGGCTGGCGCTGGTACACGAGTTCCGCACCCGCTCGACGGTGATGATTGCCACCGAAGCCGGCGCCAAGGGCCTCAATCTGCAGTTCTGCGACACCATCGTGAACTACGACCTGCCGTGGAATCCGCAGCGCATTGAACAGCGCATCGGCCGCTGCCACCGCTACGGGCAGCAACGCGACGTGACGGTGTTCAACTTCCTTGCCGAAGACAACGAGGCGCAGCAACTCACGTTCGACATCCTGAGCAGCAAGCTGGAGCTGTTCGGCAAAGTGCTGGATATGTCAGACGTCGTGCTGCAGACCTCCCGCCAAGACTCCTCCGCAGCGCTCACCTCCGCGCTCGGCGCCGATTTCGAGGCGGAGGTGCAACGCATTTGGGAACGGGCGCGTTCGCAAGAGGACGTGGTGGCGGAACTGCGCCAACTGCGCGACACGATGGAGGAACGCCGCCGCGAACTCGACCGCGCGCACGAACGCACCATGGGCCTCATCGAGCAGCGTCTGGACGCCTCCGTGCGGCAGGTGTTCGAACGCATCCAAGGCGAGTTGGCGCCCGCGCTGAAGGAACTCGACGCAGAGTTGAGGAGCGTGCTCGCCGCCTATCTGGACGCCGAGGCAGTGCCTTGGGGAGAAGGCGAACGAGCCGGCCAAGACGTGCTGCACTTCGGCGCTTCAACCAAGCTCCCCAAACCGTTCGAACGCGGCGGCACCGTGGTACTCGGCAGCAGCCGTGGGTTGGCCGCCGGCGCCGATCAGTTGCATGTGGGGCACCCACTCATCGAAGCGGCAGTGCGTTCCGCGCGCGGCCAGTGCGCCGGCGAGTTCCGCGTGCGCTTGCGCTTGCAGCCGAACGCCCCCGGCGCCCTCCGCAAACATCGCGGCAGCCGCGGCCGCTTGGCGCTGACGCGGGTGCGCTACGACGGCTTCGAATCCGAAGAACGGCTGCGCGTCACTGCGGTGTTCGAGGACGCCGAAGTGCTGCGCCCCGCCGCAGCGGCCTTGGAACTGCTGCGCCAGCCTTGCGAAGATGTGGCCGAGTTCGCGCAACCGCTAAGCGTTTCTGCCGCACATCTAGACGAAGTGGTGGACGAAGAGCTCTTTGAAGAACAGGGGCGCGTGGCGGAACTCAACCAACAGGGTTTCGAGCAAGCCGTGAACCAGCTCGATCAGTATCTGGCCGACCGCATCCTCGTGCTGCGCCGCGCCAAGCGCCAACAGGCGCAGAGCCTCGCGGTTGCCGAGCGTCGGCGCGAGCAAAGCGTAGGCGCGGACAATCGCGCCAAAGCCGAAGCTCGCGTGCGGGATTTGGAGCAGAAAGTGGAGCAAATCGAAAGCGAGCTCGCCGCCCTCGCCCGCCACGAGGACGAGACCTATCAGAAGTGGAAGCAACACGCGCACCAGCGCCGCTACGCCATGCCGACGGGCGAGCGCCTGCTGAGCGCGGAATTCGTGATCGAATGAGCAACGCACCGGGAGACAGCGACGTGGCCTTGACCTTGCTGCACACCGCGGACTGGCACCTAGGCCGCCGCTTCCCCGCTTTCGAGCGTGAACAGGAAACCCGCCTCACGCGGGCGCGCTTGGAGGTGGTGGGACGCATCCTGGATGTGGCCGAGAGCCGCAATGTGGACGCCGTGCTATGCGCCGGAGACCTTTTCGACGAACCGGCGCCTGCCCCGCTCTGGTGGGGCGGCGTGCTAAAGGAGTTCCAACGCCGCCATTGGCAACGGCCGGTGGTGTTGCTGCCGGGCAACCACGATCCGTTGGCCTCAAACTCCATCTATCACGCAACGCATTCTTTTCGCCGCGGCTTGCCAGACTATGTGCATGTGGTGGACGAACCGGGATGGGAGCTGCCGCTCGGCGACAATGCCGTGGTGGTGGCAACCCCCTGCACCTCTGCCGCCGGCGACACCAAACTGGTGGAATCCCTGCCCAAACGCGAAGCCGGCGACGAGCGCATCCGCATCGGTTTGGTACACGGGCAGACCTTCGACATCGATGGCCACCAGACGAACTTTCCGATTCCGCGCGGCAGCGCCGCCGAGCGCGGCTTGGACTACCTCGCCATCGGCGACACCCACGCCTTCCGAGAAGTGGAACCCAGTGCATCTGCTCCAACTATCTATCCGGGAGCGCCGGAAGCCACCAATTTCGGCGAAAAGGACACCGGCAACGTTGCGGTGGTGTTCTTCCCCTTGGACCGCCGCCGCCGACCGTTGGTTCACAAGGAGGCAGTGGGCGCCTGGAAGTGGCGCGAGGAAACCTGCCATTCCATGCCAGAACTGCGCGCGTTGGCCGACGAAGGCGAGCTGAGCAAGACCGTGCTACGCCTCACGCTCAACATGGCTGTGCCGATGGGCGAGTACGACGAAGCCGAACGCTTGCTGGCGTCACTCGGCGGCTCGTTGGCGGCGACGCCTCGCGTCGGCGTGCTGAACGTGAATCGGGAAGGGCTGCGTTTGATGACGGAGGACGCCATCGAGCAGTTCAACGCCGACATGCCAGACGTCCTGCGCGCCACCGCACAACGCCTGCAAACGCTGGCGCAGGATGGCGACCCGCAACAGAAGGAGCACGCCGAGCGCGCGCTGCATCATCTGTATCGGCTGATGCAGGACGCCGCCTGATGGCCATGTGGATCCGCCAACTGAACGTGAAGGACTGCGCCGGCATCGCCTCTGCCGGCGTAGCGATGAAACCCGGGTTGAACGTGCTGCACGGCCCGAATGAACTCGGCAAGTCCACCTTGGTGAACGCCATCCGCGCAGCGTTGCTGCTGCCGGTCGGCTCGACGGCGGCCCAACCACTGCGCGCCTGGAACGTGGATGGCCCACCTTCGGTCGAACTCACCTTCGAGCAGGAACCGCAGCGCATTTTGCGGGTGCGCAAGCGCTTCGGTGGCAGTGGCAGCCACACCTATCTCGACTTTTCACGCGACGGACGGGAGTTCTCGCAGAAAAGCCGCGGCCGGGAAGTGGAAGGTTCGTTGCAGAACATCCTGCGCTGGGGCATCGAACCGCCCGGTGGCAAAGGCGGCAAGCGGGGCATGCCCGCCTCGTTCATCACCACGGCCCTGCTCGGCGACCAGCGCAACATCGATGCCATCCTCGAAGCCAGCCTCACAGACGACCCGAACGCCAGCGGCCACGAGCGCTTGACGGAAGCGTTGCAAGCGCTGGCCGCAGACCCCCGCTTCAAGCAGGTGCTGGCGTCCGTGCAAGCGCGGGTCGCCCAGGCATTCACCGCCGCTGGCAAGAAGAAGACGGCCAAGGGCGCGCCGTGGCCCGCGCTCAAGGCCGCCATGAGCGAAGCCAGACAACGCGAACAAGACGCACGGCAGCAAGTTGAGGACAGCGCATCCGCTCGTTCGCGCGTTGCCGCACTGCAGAGTCAGGTCCTTGAAGCCGACGCAGAAGCTGAACGAGCCGCCGGCGATCTCCAGGCGGCGCAAACGGCCGAGCGACAGCAAGCGCAGCGCACCGCCACCGCAAAGACGCTTGCCGCCGCAGAAGACGAACTGAAGAAAGCACAGGAACAAGTTCGCAACCGGGACAAGAAAGCGACCGCGGTCGCCGCGGCGAAAAGGGAAGTCGAGGCGTCGCGCGAGCAGCTCACGGCGGCAGAGGGGGCCCTCGCTGCCGTGCAACCGAAGGCCAAGGCAGCCAAGGAGCGCGTTCAGCAATTGGAGTCTGGAGACGCCGAACAGGGCCGGCAACTGCGCGAACAGGAGGCACGGAACCGGCAATTGAAGCTGACGCAGCAGAAAAAGGAACTGCAAGCGCAGGTCGCTGACGCCCAGAAGATCGCCAAGCGCGAAACCGCGGCCCAAAAGATCCAGACAGACATCGAACAGCGCACTAGAACGCTTGAGGAACAACGCAGTTTGCTGGCCGAGGCGGAAGCGAAAACGTCTGCGGACAAGGGCCAAGTCAAGCTGCTGGAGCGCGACCGCGACTGCGCGCGCTACGTCGCTGCCGCCCAACGAGCGCGCGAACTCGCCGCTGAACGCGACGCAGCGACGGCATCGGCGAAAACCGCGAAGTCGCGGGAGGAACAGGCGCAGGAAGCTCGCGATAAAGCCAAAGGGTTGAACGCCCCCGCGCAAGCGGAGCTCGACGAACTCCAACAGCTAGACGCGGAACGCCGCGTGGCCGAGGGCAAACTTGCCGTGGGGCTCGCCCTCGAGTTCACGCCGGAAAACGCCAGCACCGCGGAAGTGACGCTGGACGGCGAGACGCGGACACGCGAGTTCAACGCCGGCGAGCGGGTGCGCTACGAAGCCGAACGAGAACTACGGCTCGTCATTGACGGCGTGGGCGTGCTGCAGGTGCGCGGCGGTGGCCGGCATCTTCGCCAAGAGGCGGAAACGGCCACCGATCGTTGGCGAAAGTATGCAGACAGCCTCTTTGAGCGCGCCGATGTCGAGGCCACCAGCGCTCTCGAAGACAAACGCCAGGAAGCCGACAGACTGCTCGCGCTGGCGGACGAACACGACAACAAGGCTACCCAAGCACGGCTTGGCAGCGAGAACGTCGATGCACTCGAACAGCAAACGGTGGTCGCCGAAGCCTTGGCGCAGCAACGCCGCGATGCCGCCGCCAAGCGGATGGAAGCGGGCGTTTCGGTAGACGACTACGTCGAAGAAAGTGGCGATCTGGGCGACGAAGAGGAGCTCGCCCGCGCAATCGAAACGCTCAAGGACGAAGTGCGTCGGCGTGAATCGCTGCACGCCCGGCTAGCCCACGAAGTAGAGCAAGGTGGCGCACAACTCGACAACCGCCACCGGGATGCGGAACGCGCGCAGCAAGACATCCAAGACGCCATCGCCCAAAACGAACGCTGGTGCGAGGTGCTGGACGAAGCGGAGGCGAACCAACAGCGACTAGATGAAGAACTGGCCAAGGTGGACGCCGAGGTCCGCGCCATTCAAGCCGAAGCCACCGCCGCCACCGAAGACGCACGCGAAGCCCTCGCCCAAATCACCCAAGACGAAAGCGCGAAAACGAAGGCGAGAGACGAGGCCCGCCAGCATCTGCAGGACGCGAACAACGCGCTGGCGACGCTGCAAGGCCAGGCCGAGACCCTGCGCACCATCGCGGAAGATTTGGACGTTCCCGGCTTGCAAGCAGCGCGAGACAAGCAGCAGGCGCTCTTGGGTGCTCTTCCGGCGGTGGACGACACGCCAAACGACTTAGCCGAACTGGAGCAGTTCGCCAAAGACGCCGCCGACAAAGCGACCTCGCGGCGCAACGCCCTGAGCGCAGCGCAAGGCGCCCTCAGCCAAGTCGGCGGCCAACACATCGAGGAGCAAGCTGCGCAAGCCAAGGAAGCGCTGATCGTCCTCGCCCGCCGTGAGCACGACTTAGAGGTGGAATACGGCGGTTGGAAACTGTTGCGCGAAACGCTGGTCGAAGCCGAAAAGGAAGACGCCACTCATCTCGGCGCCGCCCTCGTGAAACCCGTCAGCGAGCGCATGGCAGCACTCACCGACGGCCGCTACAGCGCGGTGGGCATCGGCCCGCAGCTAGACGCCACCGGCATCCGCTTGGGCGACGACGAACGCTCCTTCAACGACGTCTCCGTCGGCACCCGAGAACAAATCGGCCTGCTGTTGCGCCTCGCCATCGCCGAAGCCATCGGCAGCTTCCTGATCCTAGACGACCACCTCACCCAATCCGACCCGCACCGAATGGCATGGATTCGCGGCCTGCTCAACGAAGCCGCGCAGCAAATCCAAGTGGTCGTCATGACCTGCCACCCCAACGCCTATCTCACTGGCGACCATTCCGACAACGCCCACGCAGTAGACCTCACCAAGTGCATCAAAAGGCACCCCATCGGCGAATCAGCGCCAAGCACTGAACAGTCCGATTTAACGGAAACATGATTAGGGAGGCTCAAATTCGCGCCGTTTTGGATGACTTCAAGAGAGTGCCAAAATTGGTAGAGGCCGGCGATTGGAATCATGTAAAGTTAGAGTACTCACCGTGTCCGCACACACGCCCGACACGACTGTTGCAGGGTGAAAGCGCGGTCTATCTTTTCTTTCTAGATGACAAGTGGTTGCGCATCGGAAAAAACCAGCCACTCGGCACGCTTCACCAACCACCATTATGGAATCGATCGTACGGTCAGTGATCTCGCGACAGACATCTGCAAAAACCGACGTGAGTTCGGCTTCCAAGGCAGTAAAGATGACGTAGGTGAGTGGATCATGCAGAACTGCGGTAGGGCAAACATCAGGCTCCCGGCCAATTGGCCGAAGGAAGTTCCGTCGCTCCTAGAGTCCTATCTTCACTACCGCCTCAGGCCGCGCTTTGAGGGGCGGCGAGCCTAGTGCTGACACGCCCGGCCGCCTCCCTACAAGCGTTGTGCATCCGAGCGCCCAAGGCGATGGCGACGGACTTGGCGATGGCATAGGCGACCGGCGGACACACCGAATTGCCGATCTGACCAATCACCTGATAGGCCGCTCCGGCGAAGCTCCAGTCTTCTGGGAAGCCCTGCAACAGGGCGCAGTCCTGCACGGCAAGCCGGAAGTGGCCGTTTTCCGGTGGGAACCTGGCTGCGGCCGCCCGATTGAGTTGCACACCGTTGGGCCAGATTCGCAGCTTGGCCCAAACTGCTTGGCTGGCACGGCTGTTCAAGATGCTCGTCGACTTTCTTGGCCCCGTGAAACCAGATCGAATCGTCGGCGCGCAACAGTCGAAGCCGGTGTCTGGCAGACCCAAGGCAGCTCTCGCACCGCTAGTGCGGTTGGCGCCATCGAAAAGATCGCTGGAGTAACGGTGCGTCGGCAGCGGCACGTCGAAGCGGCGCGAGGCATCGTTCGATAGGAAGCCCACGAATATGACGCGCCGACGTACCTGCGGCACGCCAAAGTCTGAGGCGAGGAGGCGGAACTTGACTATTTTGTACTTCGCGGCCAACGGTTCGAGAATCGTCTCGTTCACATAGTTGCTAAACTTCGCGTCCAACAGCCCAGGCACATTTTCCGCCACGAACGCGGCGGGCTCGACATCGCGAACAGCGGCAATAAAGGCCGGCCACATATCTCTTTCATCGCGGCTTCCGAACCTCTTTCCTGCAATCGAGAATGGTTGGCAAGGCGGCCCGCCGTGGATGACATCCACCAACCCCTTGAAGCGTGACCACTGCTGCTGTGTCACATCACCATCGCTGCCGCTGAATACTGACCAAGCGGGACGGCTCTCTCGGAGCGTGGCGCCGCAGATGTCTAGAACGTCAAAGCTGGCAACGTGCTTGAATCCGGCCCGTTCAAAGCCAAGGTCTAGTCCGCCGCCACCTGAGAACAGAGACAGCGTACGCAGCCCATGGGGCGTGATGGAGGGCATCAGCGCCGCGGGATTGAAGGTAGGGCGGTTGAGTTGGCTTGGCGCACAATCCAAGTCGCCGTTGCTGGCGGCGATCTTTCTCTGCCTGGATCGCGCCGACTTGCGACGATACCAGTCCCTTCTTTCCTCCGAGATGTTGTACGGCACCCTTTGGGCCAAATAGCTGCGAATCGGCCCATCATACTTGCCGGTGTGCATGCCACCAAGCGCGGGAAACGCCCATCGGGGTCCGCAAGGCACTCGATCCAAACGGCCGGCCAGCCGGTCAGCGCCCGCCGTCCAAATCAATGGCAGCGACAGGCGCCAAGGGATGCGCGGCATTGCCCTATCATGGCGAAACCCGCTTGTGGAGAGGCCCATGAACTTCGAACTGCCGGAACATTTGCGCAGCTACCTCGACGAACTCGATGCGTTCATCGAGCGCGAGATCAAGCCGCTGGAGGAACAAGCCGACAACATCCGCTTCTTTGACCATCGGCGTGAAGACGCCCGCACCGATTGGGAGCGCGGCGGGCTGCCGAACGAAGGGTGGGAAGCGCTGCTCGCCGAAGCGCGGCGCCGGGCGGACGCCGCCGGCCACTATCGCTATCCCTTTCCCAAGGCGTATGGCGGGCGCGACGGCGGCAACTTGGACATGGCCGTGATTCGGGAGCACCTCGCGGCCAAGGGCTTGGGGCTGCATTGCGATTTGCAGACGGAACATTCCATCGTCGGCAACAACGTGGGGCTCCTGCTGATGTTGGAGTACGGCACGGACGATCAAAAGGCCAAATGGATCGACGACTTGGCCGAGGGCCGCCGCGGCTTTGCCTTCGGCATCACCGAGCCCGGCCACGGCTCCGACGCCACCCACATGGACACCCACGCCGAGCGCGACGGCGACGAGTGGGTGATCAACGGCGAGAAGACGTGGAACACCGGCATCCACAAGGCGCAGTACGACCTCATCATGGCGCGCACCAGCGGCGTCGCCGGCGATGGCCGCGGCATCACGGCGTTCCTCACGCCAACCAACGCCCACGGCTTCAAGGTGGAAGAGATGCTGTGGACGTTCAACATGCCCACAGACCACGGGCGCGTGTCGATGAAGGATGTGCGCGTGCCGCATGAGGCGATTTTCGGCGGCGAGGGCCGCGGCCTCATGGTGGCGCAGCACTTCTTCAACGAGAACCGCATCCGCCAAGCCGCGTCCAGCCTCGGCGCCGCCCAATTCTGCATCGACCAAGCGGTGGCATACGCCAAAGAGCGCAAGCCATTCGGCAAGCCGCTGGCGGAGAATCAGGCGATCCAGTTCCCGCTAGCCGAGCTGCACACGCAATGCGAGATGTTGCGGGCACTGATCCACAAGACCGCGTGGATGATGGATGCCCACGGCGCGTTTTCGGTGTCGGACAAGGTGTCCATGTGCAACTACCAGGCAAACCGGCTGTGCTGCGAAGCGGCAGACCGCGCCATGCAGGTTCACGGCGGCTTGGGCTATTCGCGCCACAAACCGTTCGAGCACATCTACCGGCACCATCGGCGCTACCGCATCACGGAAGGCGCCGAGGAGATTCAGATTCGCCGCGTGGCCGGCTACATGTTCGGCTACATGAAGCAGCGCGCGCCGAAGGGCGTGGGCGCTTAGCGCCCGCAGGCGCCGGCGCAGACAACGCGGCCGGGGCGCGAGCGACCCTCCCCACCCGAACCGCGCCGGCACCCCGGATGACGTGGTGGCGCATCGCGAGGACATGGGAAGTCCACCCCGCACCGCTCGCCGGCACCACCTTGCCCGCCTCTGTGGGGGATCAGCGACCTTCTGGACATTTGGGGTCAGGCAGCCGCCTCGATCATCCTAGCGAACTCGGCGGGCGTTTTCATGCCGAGGGAGCGGTGTCGGCGTCGGTTGTTGTAGTAGTCGAGGTAGCGGGCGAGCGCCTCGTTCATGGCGGCGCAGGTGAGCTCTCCCCGGTACTGGCTCCAGCACTCGACGCGCGCGGTGCGGTTGGCGCGCTCGACGATGCCGTTGAGCTGCGGCGAGCGCGGCGGCAGCACCAGCAGCGGCAGCCCCAGCGCCCTGCACTCCTCCTCGAAGGCGGCCATGAACTCCGAGCCGCCGTCCACCTGCACGGCGCGGATGTCCAGCTTGCCGACGGCCTCGCGCAGGAACGCCCGCGCCGTGTTCGCCGTGGCGCGCGAGTAGACCTTGGCCCACTGCAGCCGCGTGCGCGGGCACACGGCGCGGAACTCCTTGCGGGTCACGCCGTCAATGTGCGTGGTCATGTGGTCGAACTGCACGCCGAAGTGCATGTCGCGCGGCTTCCACCGGCGCGCATGCGCGCCGGTGAAGTCGCGCCGCCGCTTCGCGGCGGCCCTCCCCTCGCAGAACGAGCATGGCCGCGCATGCCCGCGCTCCACCGCCCAGCGCAGGATGCGCCCTGCCGTCGCCTCGCTCAGCGCCCGCTCCGGCCAGCGCTCCGCCAAGTCCAGCGCGATCCTCGCCTTCCCCGCCCACGGCGTCTCGCGGCGGATGCGCACCACCCGCCTGGCATCCGCCATCGTCCACCGCCGCCCCGGATGGCTGCGCGGCCGGCTGCTGCGCGGAACCAGCCCCTTCACCCCCTCCTCGAGCAGCCGCTTCCTCCGCGCGTAGCACGTGCTCCGCCCCACCCCGAACGCCGCCAGAGCCTCCGCCAGACCCACCTCCTTCCGGATCCGGTCGATCCCCTCCAGCTCCCGCAGCCGCCGCAGCGCCTCCGCGTCGTCCGTCCCGTCCACCCGCAAATTCAGGTGGAACGCCCTGTCTTGTGCCAACATCCGCATCGTTCGGTCTCCCATGTTGTTGTCAACTCATAGGCTACCGAACCGCCGCGCCCAAGGGCTTCCTTGGGCGCGGCACTGTCCAGAAGGTGATGATCCCTTTCAGCCTCTTGACACCACTCGACGCACCCGCACGTTGCATGCCGGGCCTCGCCAAGGGTCGGGCTTTGCCGAGGATTGCGGCTACAATGCCGAAGGTCACCGTGGCTTTCCCAGCCACGCACGATCTTTCGCACCAAAGTTGCGCAAGAGGAGAACCCTATGCGTCTCAAACTCATACTCGGCTTGGCCTTGGCCGCCGTTCTGACATTGCCGGCGGTCCATGCACAGCAAGAGGACGGCGCTCAGCCGCTCGAAGAGCTCATCGTCACCGCCCGCCGCCGCGAGGAATCCGCACAGGACGTGCCCATTCCGATCACTGCCATGTCTGAACAGATGCTGCGCGACCGCGGCATTCACGACCTGCGGGAACTCACCAACGTCACGCCAAACCTGCAGTTCCTCAACTCTGGCGTGAACAAGAACACGGCGCAGGTGTTTCTGCGCGGCATCGGCCAAGTGAACTGGGCGCCCGTGCATGACCCGAAGATTGGCACCTACGTGGACGGCATCTACCTCGGGCGGCCGCAAGGCGGCGTGTTCGACTTCCTGGACATCGAAAGGGTGGAAGTGCTGCGCGGCCCCCAAGGCACGCTGTTCGGGCGCAACACCACCGCCGGCCTCGTGCATGTCATCAGCAACCGTCCACGCGACGAGTTCGATTACTCCGTCGGCGCCGGCGTCGGCAACGACGGCATCCTCACCACGGAAGCCATGGTGAACGTGCCCATCAGCGACACGCTGGCCGCCCGCCTCGCCTTCCAGCACCGCGAGTCCGACGGCTATGTCCATAACACCGCCACCGGTGAGGATTGGAACGACGAAAACTCCCAAGGCGCCCGGCTCTCGTTCCGCTACACGCCGAACGACCGCGTCACGGCCGACTTCATCATCGAGGCACAGCGCGCCCGCGAGCTCTCCGCCCTCGGCAGTTGTGAGTGGACGGAGCCGGCGGACGGCTCGCAAACCGGCGCTTTTCTGCCGCTCATGGCCTTCGTCTTCAACGTTTACGACGAGATTCGCGAGGCCTGCAACGCCACGCGCCCCTATCGTTCCAGCGAAAACGACCCGAACCCCGAGTCCGAAGTGGACGCCTACAGCTTCACCTTGGACATGAACTTCGACATTGGCTTTGGAGACCTCACCTACCTCGTGTCTTACCGCGATGTCACCGAGTTCAACGGCTCGTGGGGCTGGGCGTCTGACAACGCGACATCGTCTTCGTTTCTTGAAGTGCTCGGCGTGGACGACAACCCTGCCGAGCAGTGGTCGCACGAACTGCGGCTGGCCGGCACCGCCCTTGAAGACTCCTTGGATTGGGTGGTTGGCATCTATGCCTTTGAGGAGGAGGCGCTGAACATCGTCGATGTGCCGATTCTGCGCGGCGCCGCCGTGCCGGACTGCGCAACTTGGCCCATCTGGTGCGCGCCGTCGTTCGTTCCCGGCCTCACCTTCGGCCAGTTCGCCCAAGGCGGCGTGCAAATCGGCGGCAGCCGCACCCAGTACATGAATGGCTACAACGATTCCCGCGCCGTGTTCGGCGAAGTGACTTGGCGTTTTGCCGAGAACTGGTCCGTCACCGCGGGGGCGCGCTACACGGAAGACGACCGCGAGTTTGAGCGGACGGAAATCCTCTCCATTGGCATTCCAGACCCGACGCTGGTCTGCCCCCCAGGAACGCCCCCCCCGGTTGACGGCACCACCTGCTTCATCGATACGTCATTCGACGAAGTGACGCCCCGCGTCATCTTCAGTTGGAACGTGCTGGACAACGCCATGCTGTATCTCGGCTGGAGCAAGGGTTACTCGTCCGGCGGCTTCAACCAAGACGTGCGCATGCGTCCGTTCGAGCCGGAGATCTCCAGCAACTGGGAGGGCGGCCTGAAGTCCACTTGGAAGGGTGGCTTGGTGCTGCTGAACCTCACCGCGTTCCACAACAGCTACGAGAACCAGCAAATCACAGTGGGGCGGCTGGTGGACGGCAACCCAACGGCAGACCTCATCAATGCCCAAGACGCCACGCTCTACGGCATCGAAGGCGAATTCCGCGCCGAACTCGGCGCCGGCTTCTACACCTTGGGCTCCTTCGGCTGGATGGACGGCGAGTACGACGAGTTCACGGTGCAGGACAACCAACTCGTCAACTTCCAAGAGGTCACCATCACGCGGGACCTTTCGGACACCGAGGTGGTGCGCGGCTCGCCCTACACCTACAGCGTCGCCGTCGGCAACAATCAAGCACTGGCAAACGGCGGCACCTTGAACGCGCAAGTGGGCTGGGCGTTCCGGGGGCGCTTGTTCAACACCTTGGAGACGGTGCGGTCATCGCGGCAGGGCAAGTACGGGCTGTTGGACGCCCGGGTGAGTTGGGCCTTGGCGGATGGCCAAACCACCGTTTCACTCTGGGGCACTAACCTGTTGGGCCGCCTCTACTATCCCACCGCGGTGGACCTGTCCAGCGGCGACAGCCGTTCCGGAACCATCACCAAGTACTGGGGCGAGCCACGTCGCTTCGGCTTGGAGGTGAGCTACCGAATGGGGCGCTAGCCCGCTTTGGCGCCTTGACCGCGCGCGGCGCGGCGGCCGCTTTGGCCGTTGCGCCGGCGCGTTTGGAAGATGCGGCGGAACGTGAGGTTCACCCTTGGGTTCCGCACGCCGGCGCGCGCCGGCAAACAGTGTTCCCAATGGCGCTGCGTTGGATGGCGCATCACCAGAAGGCTGCCGTGGGCCAGATCGATGTCGAGCCCGCGGCGGCGGCCTTCCTTGGCTCGCAGCCGGAACGTTCGCGCCACGCCTAGGCTGATCGACGCGATGTGGATTGCATCGCCAAGTTCCGGCTCGTCATCGGCGTGCCAGCTCATCCTGTCGCGCCCGTCTCGATAACGATTCGCGAGCACTGAGTTGAAGGTGAGCCCGGTGGCCGCTTGCAGTCGCGCTCGCAACTGATCGAGGCTTGGCGGGAACGGCGTTGGCGAAAGCGCGAGGCCGGAGTAGGTGTAGGTCAATCCCGCGTCGGCGAACCATGCGGTGAGCCTAGGCACATCGTGCTCCTTGCCAAAGACGCGAACGCGCTCTTGGGCGTAGCTCCAAGTTTCGGCATCGCTTAGCAGGGCATCCGCTTCCGCTTTGCTCAAGAGAGCTGGATGGTGCCAAACATCCGCACCCACCCCACACGGCAACTGCACCGCGCCCTCAAGCGGTGGCTGGGGCAGCGCCATCATCGAGCCATGTTGGCGTCGGCCCAGCGGCCGGTGGATGGATGCGTGGATGCAAGACATGCGCGAGCCACTCTAAGCCATCGACCAAGCGCGGCCCAAGACGGTTGAGACAGGCTTTGGCGCAGGGCGCGGTTAGGCTGCCCAACCAAGACGCGCCACTCAAGCAAGGCGGCGCAACCGGATTGCTCCCGCCCACGAAGCCGTCGCTGCCCACCAGCCAATCCGCCGCCGCGCGCACGCGCCCCATGCGCTCACTCCGGCGTTGGCGGATCGCTGGTCTCCTGCGCGAACAGCAGCACATGGCCGCTTGGGTCCACCACCTCGAACTCTGCCGTAGAAACGCACCGCCAAATCGCTGGCCACAGCGCCGGCGGCGAGCACTGCTTCCCGCAGCGCGGCCACGTCATCGACATAGAAGTAATGGATGCATTGGGTGAAGCGGCCCTCCACCTTGGGCGCGGCGGGAATGTAGGCGGGGCTTGACAACATCACCCGCACGCTCCCGCGCGCGAGCGATGCCCAGCCGCTGCGGCCCACGTCGTCCAACTTCTCGCGCACAGCAAAGCCCAGCACATCGACATAGAACGCGACGGACGCCGGCACATCCTCGCACAGGAGCATGGGAGTGAGTGCGCATCGAAACGCACGGCGGGCATGGGTTCCAACTCTCAAGATAAGGACGATGTTTGAGCGCCATGAACCAACCCCTCCGGGCGGCGCCCGTCAGGCCATCAGCCAGCGCAGCGAATCCGCGAAGATCGCGCCGCCGTGGCGGAGGCTGTGGCCGCCTTCGCCGAAGACGAAGCGCGTCTCATAGCCCGCGTAGTCCAGCGCCGCGGCCATCATCTTGTTGGCGAGCGGCCAGTTGCCGACGATGATGTTCGCGTCTCGCCGCCCGCTCTGCAGCAGCACCCGCAACGGCTTGCGCGGCGTGGACTTCACCAGGTACGGGTAGTTGTGGCCGCCGCGGATGTTCACGAAGGAACCCACATGGCACAGCACCCGGCCAAATGCCTCCGGGTTGTGCCACGCCGCGTTGAACGCGCAGATGCCGCCGCTCGATATGCCGCAGATCAAGCGCCGCGCCGGGTCGCGCTCGAAGCGCACGCCGGCCGTGGCTTCCGCGAACGGCAGCAGGTCACCGACGAGGAACCGCATGTAGGCGTCCGTGAGGCTGTCGTACTCGAAGCTGCGCTGCTGCACGGCTTCCGCCTGCGTCATCCCGGAGCGGCGGCCGGGCATGATGAACACGGCGACCGTTGGCCGCAGTTCACCGGCATGGATCAGCGAATCCAGCACTGCCGTGGCACGGACCGGGCCTTGTCCATCCAGATAGCCTTGGCCGTCTTGGAACACCATGAGCGGCGTCGCCGTGTCCGGCTCAAGCTGCGCCGGCGTGTAGATCCAAACGTCGCGCACCGTGCCCCGATAGACCTCGGTGTCGCCCCACTCGCGGATTTCGGTCACCGTGCCGCGCGGCACGTCCGCGCCCGGGTAGGCTTCCGCGCACGGGTTGTACTGCGCGTCCTCCGGCACGGCCAACGCATCGAGGATCTCCATGTTCGAGCGGCCATTCACTGCGGCTTCCAGCCCGCCATCCATGAACGGACGGTCGAGCCCCAAGCGCTGGTAGTTCTCCCAGTCCATGCCGAACACCGGCGCACCGGCCGCCGCCAGCGCCCCGAGCGCCACCCGCCGCGTCATCCCCTTAGCCATGCCAGGCACTCCTCCTGCTAGTGGCGCCGCCGCGATCAACCACCGCGGCCCTCGTAAATCGCTGCCCTCACGCGGCGCCACCCCGCTTCCCGAAACTGCCCGCGCAGGCCGCACCCGCCAACGCTCGCATCCCGCAACTGGAAGCGCCCGGATTGCCCAAGCCACTTCGAGTCGTCAGCCACCGCGTATGGCGAACGCACACCCCGCGCTTGGGGATGCCTCGACTCTTCATCAGCATCTAGCACGCTGCGCAGGCCGCGCTCGACGAGGGCGCGCAGGGTTGTTCCTTCCTTGGCCGCATGGGCTCTCGCTCGCTTGGCCAGATCGTCCGCAAGCTCGATGGTCGTTTTCACAACAGGTTGCCGCCTTGAGGTGAACCGGCAACCATCTAACCGTTAACGGGCAGGTTGGTCAACGGCGGCCGCCGGCACCTCTTCAGCTCACGAAACTCGCCAAACGCGCCGGCAAGCCGACCACTTGCGTAACTGGCAAAACGCTGATGCGCTCGGCGACCGGGTAAGCGTGCGGCGTCGGACAAACCACGAATAGGTGTTCCAACTGCAACGTATCGACCACATTGTGCATGGCTCGGGTAACCGTCGGCGCCTCGTTGAACTCCACCTCGAAGCCGATGCGATGGCCTTCGATCGTGACGAGCAGGTCCACTTCGCCACCGCCGTGCGCGGCCCAGAACCACGCGTTGGCCGGTCGCAACGCCCGCAGCACCTGCTCGATGACGAAACCCTCCCACGAGGCGCCGACTTTGGGATGCGATAGCAACGCTGCCTCGTTGGGGACGTCCAGCAGCGCATGCAGGATGCCAAGATCGCGCACATACACCTTAGGCGCCTTCACTTGGCGTTTGGCCACGTTCTGGAACCAAGGCTGCAGTTGCCGCACCATGAAAGTGCCGGTGAGCAAATCCAGATGGCGCCGCATGGTCTTGTCGGTGGCGGACATCGCGCGGCCGAGCTCCGTGGCGTTCCAAGTTTGGCCGTGCAAATGCGCCAGCATGGTCCAGAAGCGGCGCATCGCGGCGGCTGGCGTGGCGATGCCGAGTTGCGGAATGTCGCGCTCCAAGAAGGTGCGCAGAAAGCCATCGCGCCAAGCCATGCTGTCCGCGTCCGATTCCGCCAAATACGAGCGGGGCGAGCCCCCGCGCAGCCATAGCCGGCGCCAATGCTCGACACCTGTCTCCGACAGGTCGAAACCGGCGAGTTCGATGAACTCGACACGTCCAGCCAAGGATTCCGAGACCCCGCGCGCCAAGTGTGGCGATGCGCTGCCGAGAATGAGAAACCGGGTGTCGGCATCCGGCCGGTCCACCAATACTCGGAGTGCGTTGAACAGAGCCGGCAAGCGCTGGATTTCGTCCAACACGACCAATCCGCGCAGTTCTCCCAAGACCAGCTCGGGATTGGCCAGACGGCGCACGTCCCGCTCGGACTCGAGGTCGAAGTAGGTGGCCGCGAGACGGTCGCCAAACAATCGGGCGAGCGTCGTCTTGCCGCATTGGCGAGGGCCGAGCAGCGCCGTCACGGGAGACCGACGAAGCGCCGTCTCGATCTGAGCCATGTAGTTGGCACAAGGTGTCATGGATACGATTATCTTGAAAAACCGGACTTCATGTACGGATTTTCAAGGTAACTCGGCGACTTTTGGCTTGCGAATCGTCCGGCCACCGTCTCCATGTCGCGGACGCTCTCCGCCGTCAAGTCCTTCGGCTGCTGCCTCCACATGGTCCCAAACTGGCGTTCCGAACATCGCCGCCCGCCTTCGGCGTATGAAGTGTAGCTGCCCCGGTCCCCTCACTAGCTCGACCAAGTGCCGTCCAACTCGACGAAGAACGCCGAGCACGCCCGAACGCTGGCGCCAAGGGCTGACCCGCGCCCACCGCCCGACCCATCCTCTTCACCCAGCAGGCTGCCAATAGTCGGTGACGAAAAAGCCGTGCATGCGAATATGGTAAAATGTTCTTTTCCTAGGAGGTCGGCCATGACCAACCTTATCCCGCCAGACTACTGCAGTCTCATCCAGTTGCTCAGCAACCGCCTCTTTACAATTCCAGAATACCAAAGATCCTATAGCTGGTCCAAGCGGCAGCGCGATGATCTTTTCGATGATATTGAGAGCCTCGAGAAAGAGAAAGATGATGAAACGATACACTTTATGGCAATGCTCGTCTGCCGCCGTCGCGGCAAAGTCAAATTAGACACCGATAGATTCATCCATCTGGACGTCGTTGACGGCCAACAACGACTGACCACACTAGTCATCTTGTTCAACGCGATCCGCTATGCTCTCGACCAAGAGGACGATGGGCAGCGGCGCGAGGCAGATAAGCTAGAGACTCTGTTGATTAAACAAGAGAGCGAAGACCTTCTTCTTCTACAGACCAACCATGACTCTAGCCACTTCTTCGAAACGTATTTGCGTAAAGGCACGGCACCAAGCACGGATACGGCTAGGACGCTAGCCGACAGAAACTTACTCTCCGCCATCCATGAATGCCGGCGCTTCGTCGATGCCTGGGTAGGCAGAGGCTTGACGCTACTTGGCTTGGCAAATCTCATAAAGCACCAGCTCATGTTTGTTCTCTACGAGACCTCGGACGAGAAGACTGTCTACACGGTTTTCGAAGTGCTCAACAGTCGAGGCATTCTTGTCGCCTCGCTTGACAAGCTCAAGACCGCAATGATGGGTTTAGCGTTCTCGATTAGGAAGAGAGTGATTCGCGAACGTTTGATCGATCAATTGCACAATACCTGGCGAGACATCCACGCCACTATCGGTCTTCGCAAAGACCTTGACACGGAGGCGCTGAGATTTGCAGCCACGCTGTACCTCGAGGATAGACCAAGCAAACTCTTGAGTGAAGAAGCCGCCGTAGACGTGCTACGTGACCGTGCGGGGACTAGTGCTAGTAGTATACGCAAAGTAGCCAGATGGGTATCGGACGTTACCAAAGCCTGCCAAGCAGTGCGTTTGAATCGTCGCCAAGAAGCAGTTACGGCAATAGTACAGGCTCGACTCTTAGGGGTAGCATTGAACGCTGGGGACTTCCGCGATGAGGAAGTGAGTGAGTTACTAGCGATTTGGGAAAGGGTCTCTTTTCGGATCTACGGCCTGCACGACAAAGACGCTAGGACGGGCGTCGGTGACTACTGCCGGCTCGCTTGGGATATCGTGAACACCGACATTTCCTTCGAGGATGTCTACGAACGTATTCGAAGGATCGGCTCCATGTACCCCATTGAAGATGGGATAGAGAAAATGCGCAGCGGGTTTCGTCCCGAAACAGCGGGAAACGCCGACTGCTATACGGACTGGACCGACCAACTACGATACTTGCTGTTCCGTTACGAAGAGCACTTGGCGGAAAAGAGCGGAGAAAGCATCGACAACAACCACTGGGAGTTTATCTGGGCCAAAGAAGCCAATCTCTCGATCGAGCACATTCGTCCGCAGAGTACGGCGCCGGATGACATCAAGCACTCTATGGGGAACTTGATGTTGTTGCCGCCCGGAATGAACTCGCGGCTTAGCAACAAACCGCCTCGAGAGAAGGCAGCCACCTATCGAAAAACTGGCTTTCATCATGCATCGGAGGTAGCGGACATGCTGGAAGCCTCTCCTGGATGGAGCAAAGGAACATGCAAGAGAAGGGAGAAGAAGATCCTCGATTGGGTGCGCAAAGAATGGGGAGACTAGTAGAGTCATAGAGCAAGTAAGCTGGCGAGTACAGCTATCCGCCGAATCTGTTGCCGGCCCGACCACGGCCTTTGAAGGAGGTCGGCATCAACCGACGGACGATGTCGAGGTGACAAGCCGTCGCGCATCGCGGGCGGGCCGTGCCCTCCGACACTCTCTTCAAAGGGCCGGATCGAGTTCAAGCGCCGCAGCAGCGTTCGATGGCTGGGCGCGACGCCACCCAGAAGGGGCTGAGCCGAACATGGCCTTGACGCTCAAGCGTTTCCGCGCCAATCTTGCGGCGCTTCGGCGCCGTTGCGGCGAGGTGCCTCGATGGGGCGTGTAGCTCAGTTGGTTAGAGCGCTGTCTTCACATGGCAGAAGTCGCTGGTTCGAGTCCAGCCACGCCCACCACCATCCACTCGGTGGACACCCACGCCTAACCTGCGCCAACCAGAGGCTGGCCGCGTGCGCTGCCCGCGAAGGCTTCTGACCATCGCTGCACGCCCGCCGCCACCGAGCGCACATCGCCCGCCGCCGCAGCCATGCATCTAGAACGCCTTGCCACCGACATCCGCGTTTGGGCGCGGGAGTTGGGCTTCCAACAGGTGGGCATCGCGGATGTCGATTTGTCCGCCTACGCCCCAGCTGTGCGGGGTTGGCTGGCGCGGCGCTTCCACGGCTCGATGAGCTACATGGAGCGCAATCTGGAGAAACGCCTGTGTCCGAACAAGCTGCTGCCGGGCACCGTGCGCGTCATCTCGGCGCGGATGGACTACCTGCCAGGCGCCGTGCCGAAGCCGCCGCGGCAAGAGGGCGATGGCGCGTACATCTCCCGCTACGCCCTCGGGCGGGATTACCACAAGACGGTGCGGCGGCGGCTGGTCCGGCTTGCCAAGCGCATCGATGAGCAGGTGTCCGAAGGGCAGTTTCGCGCGTTCGTGGATTCCGCCCCCGTGTTGGAGAAGCCGCTGGCGGAAAAGGCCGGGCTTGGCTGGGTCGGCAAGCACACGTTGCTGTTGAACGAGGCCGCCGGCTCCTTTTTCTTCATCGGCGAGATCTTCACCAACGCGCCCCTGCCGGTGACGCCGGCGCACGAACTCGCAACAGACCGCTGCGGCGCGTGCAAGGCCTGCATCAACATCTGCCCGACCAACGCCATCATCGCGCCCAAGCAACTCGATGCGCGCCGTTGCATCGCCTACCTCACCATCGAGAGCAAAGACGCCATGCCGCTCGAACTCCGGGAAGCGGTCGGCAACCGGGTGTTTGGCTGTGACGATTGCCAAGCGATCTGCCCGTGGAACCGGTTTGCCCGCATGAGCGCAGAGCTGGATTTCGCGCCCCGGCACGGCTTGGACGATGCAGACTTGGCGGAACTCCTCGGCTGGGATGAAGCTACCTTCCTCGCCAAGACGCAGGGCATGGCGCTGCGGCGCATCAACTATCGGCAGTGGCTGCGGAACCTCGCCGTGGCAGCCGGCAACGCCGCGCACAGCGCACGGCTCGTCGCCTTGCTGCGAGCGCGACGCGGCCAAGCCGATGACATGGTGCGCGAACACATCGACTGGGCGCTCGAACGCCAAGAGGCCAAGCGCGACGCGACGCACGGGAGCGCCAACGCCTGACATCCACCGGCGCGTGGCAACACGTTGCACATGCGCCCGCCCGCGCCCAAGCAACCCACGTCCCGACGTACGGCCTCCCTCAAGCGCCCGGGGCAGGCGGCGCTTGGAAGAACCGCTCCCGGTAAAGCCGCAGCTCCGCGATGGATTCGCGAATGTCCTCAAGCGCCAAGTGAGCGCCCTTTTTCTCCACCATGTCCGCCACGTCGGGGCGCCAGCGGTGCGCGAGTTCCTTCACGCTCGACACATCGATGATGCGATAGTGCATGTGCGCGTTGAGCGTGGGCATGTGCTTGGCGAGGAAGCGACGATCTTGCCAAACAGAGTTGCCGCACAGCGGCGACGTGCCGGCCGCGACGTGGCGCTCCACGAACGCGAGCGTGCGTGCTTCGGCCTCGCGCACGCCCACGCCTTCCCGGCGCACCCGCTCAAGCAGCCCCGAAGCGCCGTGATGCGTTGCATTCCAATCGTCCATCGCGGCGAGCACCGCTTCCGGCTGCGACAAGGCGATGGCGGGGCCTTCCGCGATGACGTTCAGGTCCGCATCGGTCACCACGGCGGCAATTTCTAGGATGACGTCCGTCTCTGCGTCGAGGCCGGTCATCTCGAGGTCCATCCAAACGAGGTTGGCGCTCATGCAACCATCCATGCAGGGGCGTCGGCAGGCGTGGCGGCCAGCATATATCATCACCTGCAACGACGCCGTTTGGGATTCAATCCCCGCTCCGGGCGAGCATCCACGGCGCCGCGTCATGTGCGCCCACGAGACGCCGCAGCACCGTGAACACCTTCGCCGCCTTGCAGCATGCGCTGCCCAAACACGCCATTTCCCGCGCCCTGGGCGCACTCGCTCGCTCCGATTGGCCGCCGCTGGCGCAGCCCCTGATCCGCGCCTTCGCCCGCGCCTACGCGGTGGATTTGAGCGAGGCAGCGCCTAGCCGAATCGCCGATTACCGCTCCTTCAACGAGTTCTTCACCCGGCCGCTGGCGCCCGGCGCCCGCCCGTTGCCGACGGACCCCGCAGCCATCACCAGCCCCGCGGACGGCCGCCTCACCGAGTTCGGCCGCATCAACCATGGGCGTCTGCTGCAAGCGAAGGGACAGCGCTTTGCGGCCGCCGCCCTGCTCACGGACGCGGCAGTCGCCGCGCAGTACGACGGCGGCGAGTTCTTCATCATCTATCTCGCCCCGCGGGACTACCACCGCGTCCACGCGCCGGCGGCCGGCCGCCTTGTGCGCACGGTGGAGGTGCCCGGCAGCGCCTTCGCCGTGAACCAGCGCACCGCCGCCGCGGTGCCGAGCCTCTTTGCCCGCAACGAGCGGTTGGTGTGCTTGTTCGACAACTTCGCCCTAGTGATGGTGGGAGCGCTGATCGTGCGCAGCATCGAAACCGTCTGGCGCGGCCCGGAATCCCCCTACCGCGCTTACCGCGTTCGCGAGGCAGACCAGCGCTTCGAGCGCGGCGCCGAGCTCGGCCGGTTCCTGTTGGGCTCCACGGTGATCGCGCTGTTCCCGCCCGGCGCGATGCGCTTTGCGCCGCACCTGACGCCCGGCGTTCGCGTGCGGATGGGGCAGGCATTGGGCACCGCCGCAGCAGCAGGGGTTGAGGCTTAGGCGCGGTCCGCCGGAAACGGCATCACCTCCGCCAAGCTCGAAGCGCCCTGCTGCAAGGCGAGCAGACGGTCTAGGCCCACGGCGACGCCGGCGCAGTCCGGCAGGCCATGCTCGTGAGCGGCCAGCAGCGCCTCGTCCAGCGGCGCCTCCGGCAAGCCGCGTTCCAAGCGCGTGGCGTTATCGCGCAACATGCGTTGGCGGAGCACCGCGGCGTCCTGCAACTCGTGATAGCCGTTGGCCACCTCGACGCCATCCACCACCAACTCGAAGCGCGCCGCCACCGGGCCCGACACCCGCGCCAAGGCTGCTTGACGCGCCGGATAGTCCGTGATGAACACGCGCCCGGCCGGCAGCTCCGCCAGCGCTTCGGCCACACGCAAATCCAATGCGTCGTCCGCGAAGGCGTCGAATTGCGCCGCCGGCACGCCGACGAGGCTTGCATACGAACGCCGGTCATACGCGGCGACGCCGAGCAGCATGTCCACAAGCGTCGCCACTTCGTCCATCAGCGCCGGCGCGTCGAAGTCCAGCCGATACCACTCCAGCATCGTGAACTCTGGGTTGTGCCAACGCCCGGCTTCGCCGGCGCGGAACACCGGCCCGATCTGAAAGATGGACGGCGCGCCGGCGGCGAGCAGGCGCTTCATCTGATGCTCCGGCGAGGTCTGCAGAACGCCCCCATCGCCGGTGGTGATGGGGGCGATGGCAGGGTCTGTGGCGCCCCGCGACGCCAGCGCAGCCGTCTGCACCTCCATCACCCCGCGGGCATCGAAGAAGGCGCGAATGGCTCGCAGCATCTCGGCGCGCGCCTTGAGCGCCGACAGCGGGCAGGCTGGCGTCCAGTGCTGCGCCGCCACCGGGCTATGCCTTGACGCGGCTCACGTATTCGCCCGTGCGCGTGTCGATGCGCAGCATGTCGCCGACGTTGACGAACAGCGGCACTTTGATGGACGCGCCAGTGGACAGCGTGGCCGGCTTGCTCCCTCCTTGCGCCGTGTCGCCCTTGAGGCCGGGGTCTGTCGTGGTGACTTCCAGCTCCACGAAGTTCGGCGGCGTGACGGAAATCGGCTCGCCGTTCCAAAGGGTGACGGCATAGGCGCCCTGCTCGGTCAACCAATCGACGACATTCGCCACCACGTCTGCCGACGCCGCCACCTGCTCGTAGGAGCCATCCATCTTCATGAAGTGCCAGAAATCTCCATCCGTGTAGATGTACTCCATGTCAGACTCGACGACATCCGCACCCTCAATGGTCTCGCCGCTCTTGAAGGTGCGCTCCCAGACACGCCCGGTCTTGAGGTTCCTGAACTTGACGCGGTTGAACGCCTGCCCCTTGCCAGGCTTGACGAACTCGTTCTCCAAAATCGAACAAGGGTCGCCTTCCAGCAACACCTTGAGGCCGGCCCGGAATTGATTGGTGGAGTACGTCGCCATGCCCGCAATCCGTCAGCGCCGGGCAATGATAGCGCCGCCCGCCCAGCGCTGGGCTGTGGCGCACGGTTACTGGCTTTGGGCGATCTCGCGATCTGAGAAGCCGAGCAGATAGAGCACGCTGTCCAACCCAAAGTTCGAAATGGCGTGGCCGGCCGACGCACGCACCACCAATTTGGCGTGGAAGGCGATGCCGAGGCCCGCCGCGGTGAGCATCGGCAAGTCATTGGCGCCGTCGCCAATGGCGATGGCCTGATGCGGCGAGATGCCTTCGCGCTCGCAGAGCCCAGCCAGGATGCGCGCCTTGCCGACGGCGTCCACGATGTCGCCTTGCAGTTCCCCAGTGAGGCGCCCGTTCGCCACGGTCATGGAGTTGGCGAACAGGTCGTCGATCTCCAGCTCGTCACACAGCCGGCGGCCAACGTACTCGAAGCCGCCGGAGATGATCGCGGTGCGGTAACCCAAGCGCCGCAACGAGTTCATCAAGCGATGCGTGCCATCCATGATGGGCGCGCGCGCGGCGACTTCCACGAGCACAGGTTCCGGCAACCCCGCGAGGAGCGCGACGCGCCGCTTGAGGCTCTCCTTGAAGTCCACCTCGCCCCGCATCGCCGCCGCGGTGATGCGGCCAACCTCGGCGCCAACGCCGTGTCGCGCCGCCAGTTCGTCGATGATCTCCGCGTCGATGAGGGTGGAATCCATGTCGAACGCCACCAAGCGGCGGTTGCGCCGATACACCGAGTCTTCCTGCACGCTGAAGTCGAACGCGAGCTCGCCGGCCGCCTCGAAAAGCGCGGCCTTCAACTCGCGCTGCCCGGCGGCGGGGCCGCGCACCGACATCTCCACGCTGGCGCGCGCCGGGTCGCTCGCGCCGTCCAGCGGCACCCGTCCAGACAAGCGCCGCACCGTGTCGATGTTCAAGCCATGCCGTTCAATGAGGCTGGCCACGCGCGCCAACTGCTCCGCGCTGATGCCGTTCGCCAATAGCGTGACGATATAGCGGGACTTGCCGCGCCCGGCCACCCAGTCCCGATACGCGGCAGGGCTGATGGGCTGAAACCGCGCCGTGACGCCGGCGCTTTGGGCCGCCTGCGACAGCGCCTTGCGCGCCGCGGCCACATCCTGCCCCGCCGGCAGCTGCACCAACATGGCAAGGTTGAGCTGCCGATGGATGACGGCTTGGCCGATGTCCAGCACCCGCGCCCGATGGCGCGCCAACGTCGATGTGAGCATCGCCAACAATCCCGGCGCATCGTGCCCAGACACCGTTGCAAGTAAAATTGGAGAACTCGCCATCTGACGCCACGCCGCCATGCCTGCCAAACGTCAACCACCCGGCGCTGTCGCCGCGGCGCGCCCAGCCATCGCGGCCGACGTTTCTTGCGACGCCGCGCCTTGACGCTATCGCCTCTGGCCACGATCGTCAAACGCTTGTCTACAGCGTGGGCGGCGTGCGCGTGGCTGGCGCTGGCCGGGTTGTTGGCCGGCGCCGGCGCCGCAGTGGCGTTGATCGACTTGGCACTCAGCGCCCAAGCGCAAGCGCGGATGGATCGCTTCGGCGCGACGACGGCCAGCATGACAGCCCAGCTCGGCTTGCCCCATGTCGTGCAGCAGAAACGCTTGGAGCTGGAGAGCCTAGCCAAGCGCATCATCGAACTCGACGGCGTGCGGAGCTGCAGTTTCTACACCGTGGACGGCCGCACCTTGGCATTCGCCGGCAGCGCCACCAGCCAACCCAATGCCGCGCACTACCCGGCGAGCGTGACCGTGGACGACAGCTTGGCGGGCTTTGCGCGGGTCGTGCTGGACGCAGACCGCTTCAAGCCCGAGTCCTTGGCGCTCATCATGAGCGTGTGGCCCATTTGGGCTGGGGCGCTGGCGGCCGCGCTGGCCCTCGCTTTACATTCAGCTTGGTTAGCGAGGGCCAAGCCGCCCGCCCCGGCAGAACCTGCCACGCCAACGCCAAGCACCGCCGACTCCAGAGGGCAGGGCAGCGCTGCGGACGCCGTGCCCGCCCTCGCCGCCGAGGCCGCGATACCTGCCACCGAGGTAGTGTCTGACGCACCCGCCACCGAGAGAACGCCAGACGCATCCAAGGCAGCCATCGAGCGGGACGCATCGGCCACGGCCACCGAGCAAGAGACGGCCGTGACGGGCACCGAACCGGACGCACCCGTTACGGCCATCGAGCCGGACGCATCCGATGCAGTCCCCGAGCCAGACGCGTCCGATGCATCCGCCCAGCCAGATGCCCCCGACGCACCCGCGGAGCGAGCTCCGCAACCGGAGGCACTTGCCACCACGCCGGCAGCGAAGGCGCCAGCCCCCACCGCAGCGGCCGCGCTCGAGGCAGCCGCCAGCCGCGAGCCGCCTCTTGTGCTGGTGGCGCGCCTCTTCAATGCCGACCGTTTGCCGTCCGCCACGAAGGCCAAGGCACTAAACGCTGCGCGAAACGTGGCGCACGATGTCGCCCGCGCCCATGGCGGCGTGGCCGACGGCCCGCGCGACGCCGACGCGCTGCTGCGATTCCCAGCCACGAATGGCCTGCAAGCTACGGCCGCCGGGCTTGAGCTCGCTCGCCGCATCGAAACCGCTGAACGCGATGGCGCCCAGTTCCGCTGCGCCTTGCACCGAGCGGAGCACACCGACGCGCACCGCGGCGACGCTTTGGCGGACGCGCTGTTGCTCGCAACCCTCGCGCCGTCGCGCCGGCTGGCAGTGAGCGAGGCCGCCCTGCGCGGCATCAAGCAACTTGGGCGTGTGCGTACCACCGCCATCGCCAAACGCAGCGTCGCCGCCTTGGCGGCCACCACCTTGGGCCGTTGCCACATCGTGGACAGCGTGAAGGGCTGAGGACGCCGCCGCCCGCAACGGGTTAAATTGATGGTCACCGCTGCTCGGAGACGTGCCCATGCCTGCGCTCGATGGAATGAGAATCCTGGATATGACCCAATACGAGGCCGGCACCTCGTGTACGCAAGCGCTCGCGTGGCTCGGCGCCGACGTGGTGAAGGTGGAAGCACCCGAGCTTGGGGATCCGGGACGCGCCGTGGGGCGCACCGCCGAAAACGGCTACTCCACCTACTTCTGCAACTGGAACGCCAACAAGCGCAGCATCGCCATCAACTTGCGCAGCGACGCTGGGCGAGACCTCTTCATGCGCCTGCTGCCGCGCTTCGACGCATTCGTGGAGAACTACGGGCCTGGCGTCATCGAGCGGCTGGGGCTTGAGTACGAAACGCTGAAGGCGGTGCATCCGCCACTCATCTACGCTCGCCTCAAGGGCTTCGGCGCACACGGCGCCTACGCCGGCTTCAAGAGCTACGACATGATTGCCCAAGCCGCCGCCGGGGCCCTGTCCATCACCGGCGAGGTGGACGGGCGGCCGCTGATCCCCGGCCCCACCACCGGAGACTCAGGCACCGGCGTGCAGTTGGGGATGGCCATCTTGGCGGCCTATGTGCAGCGGCTCCGAACAGGCCAAGGGCAATGCATCGACATTTCCATGCAGGAAGCGATGACCTACTTCATGCGCACACGCATCGCCTTGGGCGGCGAATGGGGCACACGCGCCGCGCCACGCGCCGGCAGCGGCGGCGGCCTGCCGCCGGTGGGCCTCTATCCCTGCAAGCCGTTCGGCGCCAACGACTGGGCCTTCGTGATGCCCATCACCGATGGCCACTGGGATGACCTGTGCGTGGCCATTGAGCGGCCAGACTTGCTGGTCGATGAGCGTTTCGCCGACCTCTCCACCCGCATCGACAACGAAGCGGCGCTCTACGAGGAGATCGCGATGTGGACGCGCCAGCGCACGAAGCATGAGGCGATGCAGGCCCTAGGCGACGCCGGCGTGCCCTGTTCGGCAATTCTCGACACGGCCGAGCTGCACACGGACGCGCATCTGGTGGAACGCGGCTTCGTCCACGCCATCGACCATCCGGTCCACGGGGAGGTGCCCCTGCTCGGCTTCGCGCCGCGCATGTCAGCCTCGGACGTGCCACTGCGCCGGGCGCCGCTCCTAGGCGAGCACACGTCCGAAGTGCTGGGCGGTGAGTTGGGGCTCGCCGGCGCGGAACTCAGCGCGTTGCGGGAAGCGGGCGCCATTCGCTGACGCCACCCGCTGGGCGCTTGGCCGCTCTGCCATGCGCGGCTGGCATCGGCTGCGGGCCGCCACAGCCTCGATGAGCGCTCCAGACTATTGCCAAGGTGCCTTCTCCACCGGCAGGTCATAGACGCTCCACTCCGGCGTCAGTTCCGCAAGCCGCGCCGCATGGCGCTGCGCCACCGCGGCGTAGCCCGGCTCCGTCTGGGCGACTGCCCGGTATAGCCCCGCCAGCGTGTGGCCAATGCGCCAGTTCTCCGGCTCCACCTGCACCGCGGTGGCGGCTTCGGCATCTGCGCGTCGCAACTCGCGCACCGCGGCATCCGGTTCGAGGGCGCGCAGGCTGATCCAATAATCTCCAAGAAAGGCGAAGTAAAAATGCCGCGCGCCGTTGGCGAGGGGCGGGAAGCCCCCCATCGCCTGCTCGAAAGCGGCAAGGGCACCGGTTGGGTTCCCCGCGGCCGCTGCGTCCAAGGCGTCCGAGAGCGCGCGCGCCGACGCATGGATCTGCACGTTGGCAACGAGGCCGCCCGCGCAGACCGCCACAGCCAAAGCCCCGGCCACGGCGCGCGCAGCGCGGCGGCCGCGCGCCTTCAGCATCGCCGGCGCACCGCCCAGCCAACCGAGCCAGCGCACCGGCGGACACACCTGTCCCTCCACCGCCACCAAGAAAGCAAGCAGCAGGATGTATTGCAGCGTGTTGGATGGGCTATCGATGAGCGAAAGCCCCTGCACGAACTCGCCAATCAGCACCGCGCCCACGAAGACCGGCAATGCGCTCGCGCTGCCGGTGAGGCGTCGAGCGCCGCGCCAGATGACGAAGAACGTGGCAGCCCAAAGCGCCACATGCGCGAGGAGGCCGAGGAAGCCCTCGGCGGCGGCGCGTTCGATGAGGTCGTTGTGGGCGCGATCGTGGATGTCCACCGACACGCCGGCCTCCCCGACATGGCGACCGAACGCCACCCCGTAGTTGTCTGGCCCCCAACCGAGCAACGGCCGTTCGGCGAACGCCTGCAAGCCGGTTTGCCACGAGACCAAGCGGGCGCGCACGCTTGGATCCTCCAAATCCATCTGCAGCAAGCGCTCCATGAGGGCGTTGTAGTAGATCTCCGCGTTGTCCGTCACGGAGAGAAACAGCGCACCCAAGGCAACGAACGCCCCCACCAACGCACCGGTGCCGACGCGCGCAAGCCGACGCACTTCACCCGCTTGGCCAAGCACGGCGTACATCAAGCAGACGCCGGACACCGCGGCCACCAGCCCGATGAACGCGCCATACGAGCCGCTCATGTTGAACGACCAGAACGCAAGCGCCACCGTGGCCGCCCAGAAAAGCCGATTGCCCCAAAGCCGCGCCGCGGCCGCCCGCCCTTGGCGACCGGCGCCATCGCCGCCACTGAATGACCAAGCGAGGAAGCCCGACGCCAACACCATGTTGATCCAGATGTAGGCACCCTGATAGGTCGCGTTGCCGAGCGACGCCGCGCGGCGCGGATAGTCACGCTCCACCAAGTCACCATAGAAGGGCGGGTGGATGTCCAGCGAACTCAGCACCACCAGCAGCGCCACCGTCAACGCCACCGCCAAGTTGCCGTTGAGCAGCATCCGCCATTGCCGCGGCGAACGCACCACGGCTGTCAACACCAATGCCAACGCAAACCAATGCGCCATGTCGATGACGCCGCCCATCCGCTCATAGTTCGACCACAGGCTGCGCTGCGGGCTGACGCCGAGCGCGGCGGCGGCGAGCGCCGCCAGCAGCCCGCCGCCGAGCAGCAGCAGCAGCCGGGAGCGCGGCGGGCGACAAGCCGGCGTCGTCAGTGCCAACACCGCCCACAGCGCAAAGACGATTTCGATGAGCGAGCGGGCGTAGACCGCCTTCCCCACCACATAGGGGAACACCGTCTCGGTGGTGACCACGAGGGGCGTGAGCAGCAGCAGTCCCAGCCCGGTGCGCACCCCCCACAACAGCCACGGACGGAGCTTGTCGACCAGTCGCAACCTCCCCTTCTGCGCCCGCGGTGAATGTGGGCAGCGAGTTGCCGCGGCATAGGTTAGCCGAGAAGCCGCGTTGAACGGCGCAGACGGCGCGAGACCCCGCGCCGAGGGGGGCAGCCCTTAGGCGCTTCGCGTGAACGCGATGGCGCCGGCGATGACGGTGGCTGCGACGTGCTCGCTCAAGAGGGTCTCCCGCGCCTGCGCCCACGGGCGGTCCAACAGGCAAAGGTCTGCCGACGCGCCCACCGCCACCTCTCGCACCGCACCGCCGGGGTCGGCAGGATGCGTGGTGAACAGCGCCAAGGCCCGCTCCGGCGTCAGTGCTTCCGCGCCGCCGATCGGGCGCCCGTCCGCCGTTTGCCGCGTCACCGCGGCGCGCATCGCCACCCACGGGTCGGGCTTGCCGAACGGCGCGTCGGTGCCGCCGCCCAGCGGGGCGCCGGCGTCGATGAACGCGCGGCATCGATACAGGTGCGGATGCGCCGCCGGCGCCACCTCCCGCAGGTACTGCGCACCACGCTCGGCGATGAAGTTCGGCTGCGTCACAACGGTGACCCCAGCCTGCACCACCAGCGCCAGCCCGTCTGCATCCGCCACCGACGCATGTTCGATGCGGTCTTCTCGCCCCGCTCCGGCATCGATGAGCGCCGCCAGCGCGAACACCAGCTCCGCGCGGGTGACGCAGTGAATGGCGACGGGGCGCGCGGCGCCGTGGGCGCGTTCGATGCGGCCGCGCAAGGCATCGAACGTTGGCAGGGAGTGCTCGTCCAGCATGATCTTCAGAGCGCCCTCGCGCAGCGATTCGCCGCCCATCAGCACGACGCGCTGCCGCATGCCGCGTCGCTTCAGCGCCGCCGCCGTCTCAACATCATTGCCGGGCGTCGCATCGGTGACGCCAGTGACCCCGTAGCGCGCGAGCAGGCGCGACGCCCCGGCAATGTCCGCACCGGGGCCGCCCCAATCGCGCAGCGCCTCGTCGGCGCGGAACATCCTGCCATCGGATGCTGCCTCCAAACCCGCGGCGCGGACGCCGGCGGAATTGAGGAACCACATTTTGCCGGAGCGATGCTGCACCCGCACCGGACGCTCGCGCAGCAGCGCATCGAGGCGGTCGCGGCAGAGCCGCCCAGCCACGGATTCGTGATAGCCAACGCCACGCACCCAACCAGCGCCCGGCGCACTCTCAAGCGCGGCGCGCAGCTGCTCCAAGGTCGTCACCTCGGGCGGCCCGCAAGGCGTCGAGCGCAGCGCAGCGCCGAGGGCGAAACTATGCAGGTGATGATCGTGCAGCCCAGGCAGGAGCGCACCGCCACGCGCATCGAGCAGCCGCTCGCCGGGCGCTGGCGCCAAGCCCCGGCCAATCTCCACGATGCGCTCGCCGCGGCAACGCACATCCAGTGCCGCGGCGCCACGACCCGCCGCCGGCGCCAACGCCGCGACCTCTGCGTTGCGAATCAACAACATGGGGAGAATTTCCTTTTCGGTATAGTACCGGTGTCGCACGCTGCCACACACCGTGCGGACTCAACCCGGCTCAACCGCGTTTTGGAGGCAAGACGAAACCATTGCGCGACCTGATGACGCTCGCCGAGTTGCTGGCGCGGCTGCGCTCGCCTGCCAGCGCGGAGACATTCTCGCCGCTCTGCGGCACGCCATGCGTCATCGTTGCCTTCGACGGCGCCGAGCCGCGCACACCGGCCGGCTTGCCGCCGCAGTGCCCGGTGGTGGGCATCGGCGACATCGGCGCGGCGCCGCCGACAGTGGATGTGGTCGCCACGACGCGGGCGCAAGCCGAGGAGGTCGCCCAAGCCATTGCCAAGCATCCCATCGCGGCCATGACGCTGATGCAACTGCTGCGCCACAACGAACGCGCCAACGTGGCAGACCGGCTGTTCGCCGAATCGCTGGCCTACTCCACGCTGCAGCACGGGGCCGAGTTCCAGCGGTGGCTCGGCCAACGGCACGCGAAGCCACCGCGCGCGCTGGATGCCACGCCCGCGGTGCTGCTGGACATTGACGACTGCCGGGCGACGCTCACGCTAAACCGCCCCGGCCGGCGGAACGCCTATTCCGCCGAGATGCGCGACGCGCTGTGCGCAGCGCTCCAATGCCTCGCCGACGCGCCGCACATCGAGCGCGCGGTGCTGCGCGGCGCCGGGCGCTGCTTCAGCGCCGGTGGCGACCTCGACGAGTTCGGCCAAGCCAAGGACGCCGCGGTGGCGCATGCATCGCGCGCCACCCGCAGCGCCGCGGCGTTGATGGAGCGTTTGCGCGATCGCGTGCGTCCACGCCTGCATGGCGCCTGCATCGGCGCCGGCATCGAACTGCCGGCGTTCGCCAGCCACGTCAGCGCCCGCTCCGATGCTTTCTTCGTATTGCCGGAAGTGTCGATGGGGCTGGTGCCCGGCGCCGGCGGCACGGCAAGCATCCTGCCCCGCATCGGGCGCCATCGCTTGGCCTACATGGCGCTCACCGGCGCGCGCATCGACGTGCGCACCGCGCTGGACTGGGGCCTGATCGACGAACTCCATGATGGCTGACGGCGTCCCCCCCTGCTCACCCCCGGCACTGGCGGGCGGCGGCCCGCGGCCGATCTGACGGGCATGGATCGGGTGTTGGAGATTGGCGGCTTCGCGGCCGGCTACTGCGGGCGGCTGTTTGTCCAAGCCGGTTGCGAAGTGGTGCGGGCGGAAGCCGAGCCGCTCGCTCCCGGCGCGGTGAGCGACCTGGCATTGGACTGTTACCTCCATGCCGGCAAGCGCCGCGTTCAAGCGGACGACCCGACGGCCATCCAAACGCTTGCCAGTGAGGCCGACGTGGTGGTGGCGGAGGCGCCGACGGCAAGCGCATTGGCCGCGTTCGGCTTCGACGCTTGGGACACGCCCATCAAGGCGGCCATCACGCCGTTCGGGTTGACCGGCCCCAAGCGCGACTGCGCCGCCACGCCGAACACCTTGCTGGCGATGGCTGGCTACACCTACATCATCGGCGATGCCGAACGCCCGCCGCTGACGCTCCCCGGCCACTATGCGGAGTTCCAGAGCGGTGGCTTCGCCTTCGTCGCCGCGAACGCCAGCCGCTTGGGCCAAGAACGCAAGGCCATCGACATCGGCATGTTGGAGACGGTGATGGCGTTGAGCCAGTTCACCACCGTGATGTGGCACTGCGCCGGCGAGGTTCGTCGTCGCCACGGCAACGACTTTTGGTACGTCGTGCCGACCAACATGTTCCGCTGCGCGGACGGCTGGGCCTACGTCAACGTGGTGCCGGGCTTCTGGGATGCCTTCGCCACGTTCTTGGAGCGGCCCGAACTCATCTTGGACGAGCGCTTCACCACCAATCCGCTGCGGCGCGCGAACCGTGACGCGCTGCACGAGATCATCGCCGCGGCGTTGGCGCCGCTGTCGCGGGCCGCCATCGAGAAACGCGCCACGGCCGCACGCGTGCCGCTCGGCATCGTGCAGACGCTGGATGACGTGCTCGCGGACCCGCATTTGGCAGGGCGAGACTTCTGGCAAACCGTGGCCGGCGGCACCCACGGCCCGGTGCGCTCGCCGCGCCGCGCTTGGCGTGTGAGCGGGACGCCGCCGCCCACCAAGCGCTTGTCGCCGCCAAGGCCGTTGCCGGCCGGAGATGGCGAGCCGGCCTTCTCGCCGCGCGGCGACGCAGCAGGGCACGGTGCGGCGGCAACGACCAACCGCCGCCGCGAACGCTCGGACGCACCCCACCCAAGGGCACCCGCCAAGCCTCCCGTGGATGGGCCCTTGCGCGGCGTGCGCATCCTCGACCTCACCCACGTTTGGGCTGGCCCCCTCGCCACCCGCATCCTCGCCGACCTCGGCGCCGAGGTGGTGAAGATCGAGGCACCGTTCGGGCGCGGCCCGCGGGCCGTCCCCACCGAGCTCAACCTAGCCGGGTGGCTGGGGGATGCGCGGCACGAACCGTGGAATGGCAATGCCGTGTTCGTGAAGCTGCAACGCAACAAACGCAGCGTCGGCATCAACCTCAAGGCGCCGGCGGGGCGCTCCACCTTTCTGCGGCTCGCGGCCGCCGCGGACATTGTGATCGAGAACTTCAGCGCCCGCGCCATGCCAGCCCTCGGCTTGGGCTACGACGCGCTCAAAGCCGCCAACCCCGCCATCATCCACATCGCCATGCCGGGTTTTGGCACCCAAGGCCCGTACCGCGACCGCGTGGCCTTCGGCCCCACCGTCGAGGTGATGTCCGGCTTGACGCATGTGCTCGGCTATGCGCCCGACGAACCACGCAACACCGGCATGGCGTTGATGGACCCCATTGCCGCGGTGAATGCGGCCGCAGCGGTGGTCGCCACCCTGCGCGAACGCGACGCCTCAGGCCGCGGCGCCTTTGTGGAAATGGCGCTGCACGAATCCGGCGCGGCGCACTGCGGGCCTTGGCTCATCGAACAGCAGCTCGGCGGCGCCGTGGGGCGCATCGGCAATCGCCACCGGCGGATGGCGCCGCACGGCGTCTATCCCTGCGCCGGAGACGACGCTTGGGTTGCCATCGCATGCCGCGGCGACGCGGATTGGCAAGCGCTCTGCAACGCCTTGGGCAACGCTGGCGATGCGCGGTTGGGGCTTGCGGCCAGAGCGCGCGAGCAGGAGCGCATCGACGCCGCCATCGCCGCTTGGACAGCGCAGCGCGACAAGGCCGAAGCGGAGCAGTTGTTGCTGGACGCCGGGGTGCCGGCCGGCGCGGTGAACGCGACGCCAGACATGGTGGCGGACGCGCAGGTGGCGGTGCGCGGCTTTTTCGTGCCGCTGGAAGCCGGCGGCACGCCAATGCCCGGCAATCCCATCAAGATGCCCGGCATTTCGCCCCGTGATTGGACGCCCTGCCCAAAGCTCGGCGCGGACAACGCCCAAGTGCTGCAAGCGTGGCTGGGATGCAGCGCAGCGGCGGTGATGGAACTCATGGACGCCGGCGTGCTCTTCGACAAGCCGCCCGAGTGACCGCGCCGGCGGCTCCGGCCGGCTGAACTCGCTAAGGCCCGATCAACCGGGGCTGCTCAGCTTCTCGCGCACCACCCGGCGCAACAACTTGCCAGTTTCGGTGTAAGGCAGTTCGGGCCAGAACTCCAAGCGCACCGGCACGCGGGACGAACGCAGCCGCTCCCGGACCCAACCTTGAAGCGTCTCCGCGGTGACCTCCGCGCCCGGCTCCAACACCACCGCAGCCGCCACCGCCTCGCCCCACTCCTTATCTGGAACGCCCACGATGGCGGCATCGAACACCGCCTCGTGCTCCATGAGGGTGTCCTCGATTTCCCCCGGCGACATGTTCTCGCCGCCGCGCACGATGATGTCGTCGGCGCGCCCGGCAAGGAACAAGTAACCCGCGGCGTCCAGATAGCCGGCATCGCGGGTGGGGAACCAGCCATCGGCGTCGGTTTGGCTGCCGCGCCCCTCATACTCGCCGGACACCTGCTCGCCGCGCACAAACACCTCGCCATGCCCGCCGACGCCCAACGGCTGGCCGGCGTCGTCGCGAATCTCGATTTCGATGCCTGGCAGCGGGATGCCGACCGACGTGAGCCGCTTCTTCACCGCTGGATCGTTGCTGGCGGCTGCCGCCCGATGCTCGTCCGGCCCCAACAGGGTGATGGTGGAACTGGTCTCCGTGAGGCCGTAGGCATTGGTGAAGTCTGTGTCTGGAAACAGCTGCATCGCCCGCTCTATCACCGGCAGAGGCATCTTGCCGCCGCCGAAGGACAGCGACTCCAAGTGCGGCATGTTCGCGCTGGACTCGCCCTGCAGGGCGTCCACGATGCGGTGCAGCATGGTCGGCACGACAAACGCCGTGGTCACCCGCTCGGCGCGGGCGAGATCGATCCACGCTTCTGGCGTGAAGTGCGGGAGCTGCACGACGCGGCGCCCCGAATAGACGGAGCTCAGCACCGCGGCGATGCCGGCCACATGGTATGGCGGCACGCAGACGAGCGCCGTCTCGGCTTCATCTGCAGACATGAACTCCACCGCGCCCAAGATGTAGGACACCAAGTGCTTCTGCCGCAGGACCGCGGCTTTGGGGGCGCCGGTGGTGCCGCTGGTGAACAGGAGCGCGGCGATGTCGTCGCCGTCCATGGACCACGGCGGCGGCGCCTCGCCCCCCGCCAACGCCGCGTCCAGAAAGCCCGACCGGGGCTGGGCGACAACGCCTTCGGCAGCGCCCCAACGATCGATGCGGTCGTCCGTGGCAACCAGCAAAGCCGGCTTCACCCGTTCGAGCTGCGCGTCGATTTCGCTGTCCGTCAGGCGATAGTTCATCGGCACGAAGGGAACGCCGGCCCAAGCGCTGGCGAACAGGCCCACCGGGAAGGCCAGGTTGGTGACGTCGATCATGGCGAAGCGCCGCGCCCCGGAACCCGCCACTTCGCGCGCCGCGGCGCCAGCGCTGTCGTAGAGCTGCTGACAGGTGATCGAACGGCCGGCCTCGGCATCGACGAATGCCGTGCGGTCGCCAAAGCCCGACGCCGCCATCTCAAGCAGCATCATGATGTTCATGGGTTCCCCTCAACCCCGCTGCCGGCGCGTTTGGCGTCAAGCCAGCTGCGCGGAGCGGCTCTCAGTCCGTCTTCGGGAGCTTCTTCGCGTCCTTCAATTTGAGCGGCTCGCCGCCCATCGCGAGCGACCCCTCACCCGCCTTCACGCACAGCACCTCGAGCTTGCCTTCCGCATCGGTGTAGCGCTTGCCCAACGTGGTGCCGTCGGCAAAGCCAGCATCCACCGCGCCGCCGTTGCCGGCGCCATCCGCGCTCATCACCGCTCCGCCGCAAGTGAGTTCAACCTCCTCTTGCGGGGCGGCGATCACCATGATTTCCGTGTTGCAGACGGTGCTCTTGAGCCGCGCCCCTGTTGCGAGACCCGCCATGGATGAATGCCCTCCGCGCTCTAGAGAGCGGGGATTCTACCCATTTCAGGCGCCGAGCAAAGCGGCGGGCTTGGCATTGATGCGCGGTTGGCCCGATCCAGGCCGCCATCATGAACAAGATCGGCACCTTATCCGCGTAGGTACACCCCATGCACCGCTTGGCAGCTGAGGCGCATCGGTATCGGTGCTAGCGGGCATCGTCGGCGCGTTCGCGTCGGGCGGAGGAAGCGGGTCGAATCGTCGCGCCTCCCGCTACACCGCGATGGCGCAGAACGTGTGGGCCACCCTCTTCGCGGGCGGCGGTGCCAGCACCGACGAGCGCGACGAAATCGTCCTAGCCTGTGTTGGGCCTTGCCGGACAGTTGGCTGCTAGGGTCCGATGGCGTCGCCCGATTGAGCGTTGCGGCGCATCAGTTCCGGCGCGATTCGCAGCTGCCCGTCAACCGCGAGAAAGGTTCTCACTACCGTGGTCGCACGGCACCTTGTTCGACTCCCGCTTGGATCCTCCAGCCAGAATGACAAACCCGGCAGGTGAGGCGAGTGGGCCAAAACGGTCTCCAACATAATGCGCCGTCGCGTTTCGGTGGTGGCGTATAGTTCTACGGCGTCGCAGCGGAAGCCATTATCTTCCGGGGACGGGTGTAGCAGCATCGTTGAGCGGCCGTCATTGCCAACAAGGACAGCTGTTGGCCTAGCTGGGTGCAGTCCATCCTTGGCTGCCGCCCCCAATGGCGTGAGCAACAAGACGGCAAGCGTCACAATGTGCCTAATCATGGTGAGCTCTCTCGGCATCGCGTGGGTTGAAGCAACCATAGTGCATTGAGGCATGGCCTGCAAAACGGCTTCAATGAGGGCCGGCGCGGCATTGACGCGCGGTTGGTCAAATCGAGGCAGCCGCCGAGAGCGCCGGCGGCGCCGCTAGGCGCGCTTGGTTCTCATCCAACTGGCCGCGTGCATCTCTTCACGCACGGCGGCCGCGTGCGCTTGCGCCGCTTCGACGTCTGCGGCGCCAAACCCCAAGTCGGCCATCACTGCCGCGGTGTGCTCCCCCAGCCCCGGCGGCGGCGCCGGCAGCGTGGTTGGGGTGGCGGCAAAGTCCATGAGCGTGCCGACGGTCTTGGTTCTGCCCGTCACCGGCAAGTCGATGTCCTGAACATAGCCGTTGGCCAGGTTCTGCGGATCATTCAACACGTCGTCGTAACCGCGCACCCGCTCCCAGATGATCTCCGGCTGCGAGGCGAGGAACTGCTCCCACTCCGCGAACGGCTTGGCGGCGAAGGCGTCTCGCACCAACGCCCGAATCTCCGCAAGGCCGGCATCGTCGCCGGTCACGCCGATGCGCTTGCCCGGCGTGTCCCACTCCTCCATGAGCAACGCCTCCGGACGATCCGCGAACAGCCAAAACGCCGTCCACGCATCGTCTGTCATCGCCACCACGAACAGAATCGGCACGCCATCCGCGCAGGTGTACACCCCATAAGGGGCCTTGATGCTCGGATTGTGCGAACCATCGCGGCTGAGCGCCACGCCAGTCAGCGCCGAGTGTTGCAGCTCCCACATCTGCAGCCAAAGCTGCGCCCCTAAGGAAGAGGTGCGCACGAGTTGGCCGCGCCCGGTGGCGCCGCGATGCACCAAGGCCGTGACGCAGGCCAACGCCAGTTGCATGGCGCCGGCGTGGTCCGCCACCGCAGCCCCCGGCGGCATGGGCGTCGCGCCCGGCGCCCCACTCATGGCCGCGAGGCCTCCACGCGCCTGGGCGGCGCCATCCAACATGGCCTTGTCTGCATCCTCGCCCAAGGGCCCAAACCCGTTGACATGGCCCACCACCAGCCGCGGGTGCTGCGCCGGCAACGCCTCTAGGCTGAGGCCCATGCGGGCGAGCGCCGCGGCGCGGAAATTGCTGAAGAAAACGTCCGCCCGCTCCAACAGGCGCTGCATCACGGCGCGGCCCAATTCCGTGTGCATGTCCAGCACGACGGAGCGCTTGCCCTTGTTCATGGCGACGAACTGCGAGCCCAAGGCATCCGCCGGCAGCGTGTTGTTGGCGCCGCGGAAATGGCGGCTGGGATCGCCCGTCGGCGGCTCGACCTTAATCACCTCCGCCCCCATGTTGGCGAAGTAAAGGCCGACGGCGGGCCCTTGGATTGCCGTCGCCAACTCCACCACCTTGAGCCCCTCAAGCGGCCCCGACATCGGCTGCCCTCCCCTGCTTCTGCCTCGTGCGAGTGTAGCCACAACCATCGGGTTGCGGACGTGCGGGCGGGCAAGGGCGCACTCTGGCTACCTTCGTTGCGCGTTTGCTACGCTCATTCGTTCTGATAGGGAGACGATGGGATGTCTCGAAACACGGCCGACGTCGGCCGGGCGCTTGAGTTGCTGCGCGAGGGGTTGGGGCGTTTCGTGGATCGGGCCTTGGACACCACCGTTCGCCTTCTTCGCGCCGTCAGGGCGGAAACGCAGGCAACGGAAGTGGCTCTGCTTCGGGAGTCGCGCAAAGCTGCCAACGCGCCCAATAGGAACGCGCTCGCATCCAGCAGTGGCGCAGTGCCGCGGTCGTCTGTTCCGGCCCACAGACCGGCGCCCCGTTCGGCGCCGGTGTCGCAAGCGGATGAAATTCGTCGGTATGCGATTGAGAACTATGTGACGCGGTGGCGCGAATCAGGCAATGAAACGCTTGCCATCCGCGCTGGCGACGTCCAGCGCGAAATGGGGCTGCGCCAAGTTACGCCCAATGTCTGCAGCGCGTTGGAAGGCCGCAAGTTCCAAGCCCAAGCCAACCTCGTTCTCGTACGCCGCGAAGGCCCGCGCCGAAGCACGACAACCACGTACTACTACCGACAAGGCTGATTCGGAGATCGGCTCTGGGTTGGCGTCCGCCTGTTGATCGGCTGTCTGGCAGCCGCCAGTGCCGCTGCGCCGGTAGCGATGCACATCCTCACTCTTCACCCGCCCAGCCGGCGGCGGAGGCTTCCCCGATCTCCTCTATCGACAGGCGCTCCGTGTTGGACTGCGCCAGCAACCCAAAAATCGTCGACACCGGTTTCCCCGGGTTCCGTCGCAGCTGAATGCGATGATCGGCGAGCAGATCGATGCTGAGCTTGTCGCCGGGCCGCACTCCGAGGTGCTGGAGCACATCCTTTCGGAGCGTGATCTGTCCCTTGGCGGTGACGGTGAGTGTGATGGCCATGACATGAAGCCTGCGCGTGGAGTGTGCCAATGGTAGGTCGCTCTCGCCTCACCATCGAGGGCTCCTGCGGGCGGCAGTTGCGCGCACCGCGCCACCTAAGCGATGATGCCGCCATGAACGACGCAAACACCCAACCCGTACGCTACATGGACCGCACGCGCCGCTATTACGAGGCGCAGGGGTTCGAGAAGTCCTATCAATGGGCGCAACACGATGACGTGCCATTCGCCGCGCTGAAGCGGCCGCTGGCGGAGTCCACGGTGGGGCTGATCACCACCGCGGCCTTGTACGACCGCGTGGAGTCAGACCCGCGTTCGGTGGCGTCCAACGCCACCGCCGAGCCGCCGCCGCGCCTGTACGCCGACGACTTGGCGTGGGACAAGCGCGCCACCCACATGGAGGACTTGAACTCCTATTGCCCCATAGACCGGCTGCAGGAGCTGGCGGCGGCAGGGCGCATCGGCCGCTTGGCGGAGCGCTTTCACTGCGTGCCCACGGAGTACAGCCAGCGCCGCACCATCGAGGGGGATGCGCCGGAAATCCTCAAGCGCTGCCAAGCAGACGGCGTGGACGTGGCACTCCTCGTGCCGTTGTGACCCGTCTGCCACCAGACCGTGTGTCTGGTCGCCCGCGCGCTTGAATCCGCCGGCATCCCCACGGTGATCGTGGGCTCGGCCTTGGACATCGTGTCGCACGCCGGTGCGCCGCGCCACGTCTTCACGGACTTTCCGCTCGGCAATCCGTGCGGGAAGCCCTACGACGCCGAGATGCAGCGCGCCATCGTCGGCGCCGCCATCGACATGCTCGAATCCGCCACGGCGCCGGGCGCGTTTCAACAGACGCCTTACGAGTGGGGCAGCCACGCATGGCGGCAACGCTACATGGAGGTGCTGCCGGAGAACATGCAACGGCTTGCGGCGATGGGCGCGGCGCGGCGCAATGAACGCCAAGCCCGGCGCGATGCCGGCAAGGTGCGCGCTGGATGACGCCGACACGCCTGCGGCGCCGCGTTGCAACGCTGTGCGCGGCGCTCGGCGTCATCGCCCTCGCCGGCACTACATTCGGCGGCCCGCCCCATGTTGATCCAGCCGAGGACGCCCGCCACTTCGGCGCCCCGGAATCGTTCCTGTTTTGGACCGCCGAGCAAAAGGTGGCTGGCTTTCGCAACACCGCGGCGATTTTCCCGGCGCGCGTCATCGCCGCCGGCGACGCCGCTTCGCCCATGCCGCCCGCCGCCACGCCAATCGACGACCTCCGCTTTGAGGCGGAGGGCGAGCCCTTGGACATTAAAGGCTTCATGGAACACAACCATGTGGTGGGCCTCATCGCCCTGCAGGATGGCCAAGTGCTGCTTGAGCGGTACGCCGCCGGCAACGATGCAGACAGCCTGTGGGTGTCGTTCTCCGTCGCCAAATCCGTGGTGGCCATGTTGATCGGGGCGGCCATCCAAGATGGCTACATCGAGTCTGCACAAGAGAAGGTGACGAGCTACCTGCCGCGCCTCGCCGGCACCGCCTACGACGACGTGTCCATTGCCGACCTGCTGCAGATGTCCTCCGGCGTTGCTTGGAACGAAGACTATGCGGACCCCGCCTCCGACGTGAACACCATGCCGCCGAACTTGGTGGACCTATACCGGTCGCTGGCCGCCAAGGAGCGCGTGGGCGTCGCCGGCGAAGTGTTCAACTACAACACGGCTGAGACGAACCTGGTCGGCGCCGTGCTGCGGGCGGCGATCGGCAACAACCTGGCCACCTACCTCTCGCAAAAGGTTTGGCGGCCGTTCGGCATGCAGGCGCCGGCGAACTGGATGACCCATGGCGCAGATGGCGGCGAGCTCGGCGGCTGCTGCATCAGCGCAACCTTGCGGGATTACGCGCGCATCGGCCTGTTCGCGCTGGCCGATGGGGTGCTGGCGAGCGGCGAACGGGTGCTGCCGGCGGGCTGGATGGCGGCATCCACGACGCCGGCCAAGGGCTACGCCGGCTATGGCTATCTTTGGTGGCTGCAGGGTGACGGCGCCTTCAACGCCTTGGGCATCTTCGGGCAATCCATCCACATTGATCCGGCGCGCCGCTTGGTGGTGGTCACGCACAGCGCTTGGCCGGTGGCGGTGGGGCAGCCGTTCAGCGAACGCCGGGGCGCGTTCCTCGCAGCATTGGCGCAGCACTTGGACGACAACCCGGGGTGAGCGCACACGAACATTGTTCCCGCCAACTGGGGGAATTGGGAGAAGCGACAGAGAGATGATCTATGAAATTCGCAACTACCATTACGCGCCGGAGCGGCTCGCCGAGTACCGCGTTTGGGCAACGGACGTGGCGCTGCCATACATCCGCAGCCACATGGATCTCGTGGGCTTCTGGCTGAACCTGGACGAGCCGCCGCAAGTCGCCGGCAAGCCACAGGACGAGCTCGGCACCGCCACCGTCACCTGGATCATCCGTTGGGATTCCATGGCGGCGCGGAACGCGGGGATGGCCAAGGCTTTTGGCAGCGACGCTTGGGAACGCATCATGGATCAGAACCCCGGCCGCGAGAACTACCTGCGCACCGAAGCGAAGTTCGCCGAAGCCCTCTAGGCCGGCGGCGCCGCGCTCAGCCCGAGGCTTGCGCCGCGGCAATCTCCTGCATCAGCGCCTCGACGCTATAGCTGCCGGCAGCCATCCCCTCCCGCACCAGCCGGTTGCCGATGCGCTGCAGCGCCAAGTTCACCGGCGTGGGCACGCCATGCAAGCGGCCCAGCAGCACGATTTCGCCGTTCAGGAAGTCTGTCTCGATGTTGCCGGTGCCGCGTTGCACGCTCTGCCAAGAAGACCCGCCGTTGCGTTCGTGCCCAGGCACCGGCAAGGCGCGGATGCCGGTGGCGCGGCGCTCTCGGGTCTCAGCGGCCGCCGCGCAGTCGATGCCCGCCGCTTGGTAGCAGGCCAGCGCTTCGTCGCGCAGCAAGCGCATGACAGCTCGCGGCGCTTCATTGCATGCGGCCTGCACCGCATTGCCGAGATTGGCAAGCAGCTTGGCGTGCTTGTGGCGCATGATGGCCGCGTCTGGCTGGGCGGTGAAGCCGGCGTCGGTCAACGCCGCGGCGACTTGTTCGGCCACGCGGTCTACGCCGGTGGGATAGCAACCCACATCCAAAAGGCCGGCGGGGCCTTCGGCGCCATGCACCACCTCGCCCGGCACCAAGTGTTCCGCCGGCAGCCACACCACCATCCCGTACACGCGGCGGAACCGCCGCGCCGCCATGCGCTCGTTGTCCACGCCGTTTTGGCAACAGATCACCGGCACCGCGTCCCCGGCGACGGCGTAGAGTTCGCGCAGCGCCGCCTCGGTTTGGTGGCTCTTCATGCACAGCAGCACGATGTCGCCATCCTTGCAGCCGGCTTCGGCGGGGCTGCCCACGGCGGGAATGGGCAGGCGCGCATCCGCAGACGGCGTGATGAAGCGCAGCCCGTCCCTGCGCAGGGCATCCAAGTGGGCGCCGCGGGCGATGAGAAGCACCTGTTCGCCGTTCTGGAACAGCCGCGCGCCGACCGCGCCGCCGATGCCGCCGGCACCGTAGATGATGAATCGCATCGTCACCGACCTTGGCGAACGCCTAAGCGGCGTGGGTTAGAACGCAGCCGCGCACGGATGACCCGCAACGGCGTCGCGTCAGCCAGCGTGACGTGACGCCGTGCCGACATGCAAGCCCACGCCGCCGGCCGGCGCCTCGCTGTTGAGCCATGTTTCGGCAATCACTTCGGCCGCGGTTGCGTGGCTGCCGCCCCGCGAAACCGCCTCGAAGGTGGATAGCCGTTCGTCCGCAAACTGCGCGCCGATGGCATAGCGCTTGCTGAGCCATGCGCCAAAACGCCGCGCCGCGGCGCTCATCTCGCTTTCCGTGTCGTCCATGTTCAACGGCAGGCCGACGACGAAGCCTTCTGGGCGCCACTCGTCCACCAGCCGATCCAGCGCCGGGCCAAGGGGCACGCCGCAGCGCGCCTTGATGTCGCAGAGCGCCGACGCCGTGCCGACGCGCGGCTCGGCCACCGCCACGCCAATGTGGGAAAGGCCGAAGTCGAACGCGAGATGCGCCATCGCCGTCAAGCGTGGCCGATCTTGCCGGACATGAGCGAAAAGTCGATGCCGATGTTCTTCGCCGCTGCGCTCACGCGATCTTTGAACGGCACGTCGAAGATCACAGACTTGGAGCTTGGGCAGGTCAACCAGACATCGCGTTCGAGCTCCCCTTCCAACTGGCCAGGCCCCCAACCCGCATAACCGAGCGCGAGCAGGTAGTGGCGGGGGCCGCCGCCGCCGGCGATGGCGGCCAACAGCTCCATCTCTGTGGTGAGCGCCAAGCCGTTGCCAACGCCGAGGCTTTGGTCCACCCGCATGTCGTCCGTGTGCAGGATGAACGCGCAATCTCGGCGCACGGGGCCGCCCTCGATGACGGGCGCCGCCGCGTCGAAATCGCAGGGCAGGTTGAGTTGCTGCAGCATGTCGCCCACCGTCATCTCAAGCGGCCGATTCACAACCAGCCCGAAGGCGCCTTCCCGGTTGTGCCGGCAGATGTAGGTGATGGTGTCGCCGAAGTAGTCGCTTAAGGACTGCGGGTTCGGCATGGCGAGCAGGAATTGGTTCTTGAGCGATGCGCTGGCCACGCCGCCATCATACGCCAACGCCGGCGTCAGTGGTTCCACCACGGCAGGTCTGAGAAGGAGCGCAGATCCAACTCGTGCGTCCACACCGAGCGATGCTGCCCCGCGATGTGCCAGTATGTGTCCGCGATGCGTTCCGGCAGCATGAGGCCGTCTTCGGCGCCCTTGGTGTCCCGCAGGGCTTGGAACCGCTCGGCGCCGAGCATCTTGCCCAGCGTGTCGGGCGCGTCCACCGAACCATCGACGACGACATGGGCGACGTGGATGTTGCGCGGCGAGAGTTCGGCGTTCAACGTCTGGCAGAGCAGGCGGCGCCCGCCCATCGCGGCCGCGTGGGAGTGCTGGCCGGCATTGCCCCGCACCGCGGCGGTGGCGGAGGTGACGATGAGCGTGCCGCCGCCACGTTCCACCATGTACGGGCAGGCGGCCTTCGCCAGCCGGAACAGGCCCAGCGTGCCGAGCCGCCAACCCATCTCGAATGCCTTGGCGCTGGTGTTGTCCAACGACCGGTCGCCGATTTGCGCGCCGAGGTTGTAGATGGCGACCTCGATCGGGCCGACGTCCGCCTCCACTTGCGCCACGCGCTCCTCGATCGAATCTGCCGCGATCGCGTTCATCAGAAAGCCCGACGCCGAGCCGCCTTCGCTTTCGATCGCGTCCACCAGCTTGTCGAGGCCGGCCTGATCCGTGCGGCGGCAAAGCACCGCGTGATAGCCCTCTTTGGCGAACCGCTTGCCGACGGTGCCGCCAATGCCGGCGCCGGCGCCGATGACCAGACAGACAGGCTTCATCGCGTACTCACTCCGTTATCTGCTTAGACGTTGGTGCCGCCGCGGCATCAAGCGTTGGGATGCGCGGCAATCAGGCGGCGGATGCTACCGCAATCCACCTCCCAGACGAGCGGGCTGACGACATGCTGGCTGCTCCCCTAGTGGGCGCGGCATCGGACTGCGAACACGCCCGCGACCAAGCCTTCACGCATGGAAGCGCCCGCCGCGCTGCTTCACAAACTGCCAGGTGCGCACGATCTCCAGCACATCCGTGTCCCGGCGCATGGCCGGCGGCAGCGGCGCATAGGGGGCCGCCAAGCGCACAATGCGCAGCGCCGCGGCATCGAGCTCGGCATGGCCGGAGGATTCGAGCACGCGCACGTCGCGCAAACTGCCATCCGCGGCGATGGCGACCAGCAGCCGCAGCCGCCCGTAGAGCCGCTGCTCCCGCGCTGCCTGCGGATAGTTGAGGTTGCCGACGCGCTCCACCTCGCGCCGCCAAGCGGCCAGATAGTAGGCGTCTTCGCTCATTTGCGGCGCCGCGGCATCGAGGCGACGCACGCGAACGTCTCCACGCTGCGGCGGTGTGGCGGCGCCCAGCTTGGCCACGTCGCGCACCAAACCCGCATAGGCTTCACGCGGCGCTGTCCAGACAGGGCGATCGGGCGGGGCGGGCGCCGGCTTCGCTGCCGGAGTTTCCGATACCGCCTCATGTGCGACTTCCGGCACAGCATCGGGCGTTGGGGATGCAGACACCGACTCCACGGTCGGCGCCGGCACAAACTCCGCAACGTCAGTTTCCGCTTCAGCAAGCGGCTTGGCAGGCAACGCATCTGCCATCTTCGGCGCGGCCAAGGTCACTTCAATCACCGAGCGCGGCGCCGTGAGCGCAGGAAAGGGCGAGCCCAACCCAAAGAGGAGCGCCAGATGCAGGGCGACGGCAATGCCAAGCGCCGCGGCCAGCCGCCAGGACGCCCAAGCATCGCCGAGGCCGGTCACAGGCCGAACTCCTCCGCCAACCGGTCCATCAAATCACCGGCGATGTCCAGTGAGAACTGCGCATCCAACTCGCGGATGCAGGTGGGGCAGGTGACGTTGATCTCCGTCAGGTAGTTCCCAATGACATCGATGCCGGCGAACAGGATGCCGCGGCGCTTGAGCTCGGGGCCCACGCGCCCGGCGATGAAGCGATCCCGTTCCGTCAACGGGCGCCCGACGCCGGTGCCTCCGGCGGCGAGGTTGCCACGCGATTCGCCAGCTCGCGGAATGCGCGCCAAGGCGTACTCCACCGGTTCGCCGGCGATCAACAGGATGCGCTTGTCCCCCGCCGCGATCTCCGGCACAAACCGCTGCGCCATGATCTGCCGCGTGCCGCGCGCCGTGAGGTTTTCGATGATGACGCCCACATTCGGATCGTCGTGCCGGGCGCGGAAGATGTTGACGCCGCCCATGCCGTCCAACGGCTTGAACACCACGTCGCCATGCTCGGCGTGAAAATCCGCCAGCCGTTCTGGGCGGCGGGCGATGATGAGCGGCGGCACGCAATCCGGAAACCAAGACGCGAAGAACTTCTCGTTGCAGTCGCGCAGGCTCCCGGGCGCGTTCACCACCGCCGCGCCTTGCGCCGCGGCGTGTTCCAAGAAGTACGTCGCGTAGATGTACTCCAAGTCGAACGGCGGGTCTTTGCGCATCATGATGAGGTCTGGCGCACCGAGGTCCGTCTCCACCGGCGCGCCGAGGCGATGCCACGGCGTCGGCGCCAAGGCCGGGTCCAGCGATTCCAGGAACGCTGCATCAATCTCCACGTCGCGCAGCGTCGCCCAAGCGCGGCCATCGCGCCACGCCATGTCCGATTGCTCAAAGCAGGTCACCCGCCAACCGCGCAGCGCGGCGGCGCGCATCATGGCGAGGGTGCTGTCCTTCTTGAGATCGAAGCTCGCGAGCGGATCAGTGAGGAAGGCGACGTGGGGCATGGCTTGCGCTGGCCTTATGCGGGCGCGGCGCGGTGCGCTAAAGCGCGGCGGCCAGCGTCTGCGCCTTGTCTGTGCGTTCCCATGTGAAGTCGCCCTCATCGCGTCCGAAGTGGCCGTAGGCGGCGGTGGCGCGATAGATCGGCCGCTTCAGGTCAAGCATGTCGATGAGGCCGCGCGGGCGGAGATCGAAGTGCTCGCGCACCAAGCGTTCAATGCTCGCATCGTCCACCGTGCCGGTGCCAAAGGTCTCGACGCGGATAGATGTGGGTTCGGCGATGCCGATGGCGTAGCTCACTTGGATCTCGCAGCGTTTGGCGAGGCCGGCGGCAACGATGTTCTTCGCCACATAGCGCCCCGCGTAGGCGCCGGAACGGTCCACCTTCGATGGATCCTTGCCTGAGAACGCGCCGCCCCCATGCCGCGCCATGCCGCCGTAGGTGTCCACGATGATCTTGCGCCCGGTGAGGCCGCAGTCCGCGGCGGGGCCGCCGGTGACGAAACTGCCGGTGGGGTTGATGTGATACGCCGTCTCCCCGGTGAGCCAGTTGCCCGGCAGCACTGGCTTGATGATTTCCTCCATCACCGCTTCCTCGATGTCGGTGGGCGATGCATCGGGGGCGTGTTGGGTGGAGAGCACCACGGCATCCACGCCGACCGGCTCGTCGCCGTCGTAGCGCAGCGTCACCTGGCTCTTGGCGTCTGGGCGCAGGAAGCCAACCGCGCCATTGCGGCGCACGTCAGCATGGCGGCGCATCAGCCGTTGCGCGAAGGTGATGGGCGCCGGCATCAGCACGTCCGTCTCGTCGCTGGCGTAGCCGAACATGAGGCCTTGGTCTCCGGCGCCCTGCTCCCGCTCGGACGTTGCATCCACGCCGACGGCGATGTCTGCGGACTGCTGCCCCAGCGCGTTGATGACAGCGCAACTCGCCGGATCAAAGCCGAGGGCCGGGTCGTCATAGCCGATTTCGCGAATGACGCGGCGCGTCAAGCGGTCCAAATCCACCTTGGCGCTGGAGCGGAACTCTCCGGCAAGCACCACGATGCCGGTTTTGATGAGCGTCTCGCAGGCCACGCGCGCCTCGGCGTCCTGCTCCAACATGGCGTCGAGCACCGCATCCGAAATCTGATCGGCCATTTTGTCGGGATGCGCTTCCGACACGGATTCGGAAGTGAATACGCTGAAACCGGGCATGGAATCGTCCGCTGGGCGGGCGCGCCATTGTATCGCACCGCCGGCGCCGAGAACCTTGCGCCCCCTTTTGGGATACTCCGCTTTTCGGCCACATGTTCCGAGACGCCCATGCCCTCCCGACAGGACCGCGCGAACGCCATCCGGGCGCTCGCGATGGACGCGGTCGAACGCGCCAACAGCGGCCATCCCGGCATGCCCATGGGGCTCGCCGACGTGGCGGAAGTGTTGTGGCGCGAGGTGCTGCGCCACAACCCAGCCAATCCCGACTGGTGGAACCGCGACCGGGTGGTGGTTTCCAACGGCCACGGCTCGATGCTGCTGTATGCGGCGCTGCACCTCACCGGCTACGACGTCAGCATCGACGACCTCAAGCGGTTCCGACAACTCGGCTCGAAGACGCCGGGGCATCCGGAGCGTGGCCACTGCCCAGGCGTTGAGACGACCACGGGGCCGCTCGGCCAGGGCATGGCCAACGCCGTGGGGCTCGCGTTTGCGGAGGCGCTGCTGGCGCGCGAGTTCAACCGCGAAGGCTTGGCGCTGGTCGATCACCGCACATGGGTGTTCGCCGGGGACGGCTGCATGATGGAAGGCGTTTCCCACGAGGCGAGCGCGCTGGCGGCCACCTTGGGCCTCGGCAAGCTCACCTGCATCTACGACGACAACGGCATCTCCATCGACGGCGAGACGACGGGCTGGCACACCGAAGATGTGGCGGCGCGCTTTCGCGCCTACGGCTGGCACGTCCTGCCCGACGTGAACGGACACGATGCGGACAGCGTGCGCGCCGCGCTGCAGGCGGCCATGGGCGAGGCCGAGCGGCCAACGCTGATCTGCTGCAAGACCGTGATCGGCTTCGGCGCCCCCAACAAGGAAGGCTCGGCGGATGCCCACGGCTCCGCGTTGGGCGCCGCCGAGATCGCCGCGGCGCGGCAGCGCCTTGGCTGGCCGCATGCGCCCTTCGAGATTCCCGCCGACATCCATGCAGCCTGGGACATGACCGCTGCCGGCGCCGACCACGAGGCAGCTTGGCAGCGCGTCCTCAACCGTTGCCGAAGCGCCCATCCAGAGCTGGCCGCCGAGTTCGAGCGGCGCATGAACGGCGCACTGCCCCCAGGTTGGAGCGATGCGCTGTTCGCCTATGCCGAAACCGCGCAAGCCGCCGGCGAAGCGCTGGAGACGCGCAAGGCGTCGCAGGCGTGCCTCAACGCGCTCGGCCCGAACCTGCCTGAGCTCTTCGGCGGCTCCGCGGATTTGACGAGCTCCAACGGCACCCGCTGGAACGGCGCCGGCAGCCTTGCCGAGGGTGGCCGCTACATGAGCTACGGCGTCCGCGAGTTCGGCATGACCGCCATCACCAATGGCATGGCGCTGCACGGCGGCATCATCCCTTACGCCGGCACGTTCCTCGTGTTCATGGAATACGCGCGCAACGCGGTGCGGTTGGCCTCGCTGATGGGCGTGCGCAACATCCTCGTCTACTCCCATGACAGCGTGGCCCTTGGCGAGGATGGGCCAACCCATCAGCCCGTGGAGCAGCTCGCCAATCTCAGGACGACGCCGAATCTCTCGCTGTGGCGCCCATGCGACGCCGTGGAGACGGCCTACGCCTGGGCGGCGGCGCTGACGCGGCGCGACGGCCCCACTGCCTTGGCGCTCACCCGGCAAAAAATCCCTTGCCAGCCCCGGGAAGACGCGAGCGCCATCGCCAAGGGTGGCTATGTGCTGCGCGCCGAAGCCGGCGACCTGGATGTCATCGTCATCGCCACCGGCTCCGAAGTGGAACTCGCCGTCGCCGCGGCGCAGGCGGTGGAACCCTTGGGCGCGCGGGTGGTGTCCATGCCCAGCGTGGACGTGTTCCTAAGCCAAGAGGCGGCGTACCAAGATGCTGTACTGCCGCCTGGCTGCCGCGCCCGCGTGGCCGTGGAAGCGGGGCATCCCGACATTTGGCGGCGGTTCGTGGGCCTCGACGGCGCCGTCGTCGGCATCAGCAGCTTTGGCCTCTCCGCGCCCGGCGCCGAAGCCATGGACGCCTTGGGCATGAACGCGCCGGCGGTGGTGGCCGCCATCAAAGAAGTCTGCGCCCGATGCCAATGATCTCGATGCGCGACGTGCCGCTCAAAGGCCGGCGCGTGCTCATCCGCGAAGATCTGAACACCCCCATCAGAAACGGCGAGGTGCAGAACGCCGCCCGCATCGAAGCGGCGCTGCCGACCATCCGCCATTGCGTGGAGCAGGGCGCCGCGGTGATGGTGGCGTCGCATGTCGGGCGCCCCACGCCGGGGCAGTGGGACGGCTCGCTCTCGTTGGCCCACGCGGCCGAGTTGCTAGGGGAAGGGCTCGGCCAAGAGGTGCCGTTGGTGGCGCTCGGCAACTTCGACATCGACATCGCGGCCGGCCAAGCCATGCTGTTGGAGAACATCCGCTTCCTAGACGGCGAGTTGACGAACGACGACGAGCTCGCGCGGCGCATGGCGGCGCCCTTTGACGTGTTCGTGATGGACGCCTTCGCCACGGCCCACCGCGCCCACGCTTCCACCCACGGCGTTGCCAGACACGCCGCCATCGCCTGCGCGGGGCCGCTGCTCGAAGCGGAGGTGACGGCCTTGCAGCGCGCCTTGGCCGACCCCGCACGCCCGTTGGTGGCCGTGGTGGGCGGCGCCAAGGCGTCGTCGAAGCTGCGCGCCTTGGAGGCATTGGCCGACATTGCAGACCGCATCATCGTCGGTGGCGGCGTCGCCAATGTCTTTCTCGTTGCGCGCGGGTGGCAGGTCGGCGCCTCGCTCCTCGACGCCGATTTGGTCGATGTGGCGCGTCGCATCGAGGCGAAGGTGGAGGTGTTGGCGCCGGTGGACGCGATGACGGCGAGCGGCGAACCGGCCGATACGTCCGCGGTGCTGCGCCGCCGTGGCGAGGTGGCTGCGGACGAGCGCATCCTGGACATCGGCCCCGCGAGCGCGCGGGCAGCCAAGGCCGCGCTTGCATCCGCCGGCACCATCCTTTGGAGCGGGCCTTTGGGCATGTTCGAACTCGACCACTTCGGCGAAGGCACCCGCGTGGTTGCCGAAGCCATCGCCGAATCTGCCGCCTTCTCCATCGCCGGGGGCGGCGACACCATCGCAGCCATCGACAAGAACGGCGCGCGCGATGGGCTGTCATACATTTCCACCGGCGGTGGCGCCTTCCTAGAGTTCGTCGAGGGCAAACCGCTGCCCGCCATCGAGATGCTCAAAGCGCGTGCGCGGTGAGGGGGCCTTCAACCCTGCGTCCGGCTTCGGCGAGGACTACCGCCGTTTCTACGACCTGGACTTGGGCCAGCAGTGCTTCGATGTCCACTGGGGAAGCGAACGGCTCGTGGCGCAGCGCTTCGCTCCCGCCGGCGCACCCAAGGGCACCGCAGTGGTGGTGCATGGCTACTACGACCATGTGGGGCTTTACGGTCACCTGATCCGCTACCTCTTGGGCCGCGGCTTCGCCGTGCTGGCCTACGATCAGCCGGGGCACGGGCTATCGACCGGGGAACGGGCGACCATCGCCTCCTTCGACTTGTATGTGGACGCGCTGCAGGCGGTGTTGGCGGCCACGGAGGAGCCGTTGCCAAGACCCTTGTGCGCTGTGGGCCAGAGCATGGGCGGCGCGGTGCTGATGGAGCGCCTCATGCGGCCGGCGGCGCCGGCTTTCGACAAGACGGTGTTGCTGGCGCCCTTGGTGCGGCCCAAGGGCTGGCCGTTGGCACGGCTCGCGCTCCCTCTGGCGCGGCCGTTCCTCACCCGCTTGCCGCGCGAGGCGCCGAGCAACTCCACGGACACGACATTCCTCGCTTTCCTGCGTGAAGACCCGCTGCAAACATGGTCTCTGCCGGTGCAGTGGGCCACGGCGCTGGCTCGCTGGATTCGGCGGTTCGAGGCGCATCCGCCCACCAATCAGCGCGTCATCGTCGTGCAAGGCGGGCGCGACGGCACGGTGGACGCCCGCCACAACCTCGCCGTGCTGCAGCGCCTGTTCAAGGTGGACCTGTTGGAGATTCCCGGCGCCCGCCATCACTTGGTGAACGAGAGCGCGGCGACCCAGCGTCAGATGCACGCGTTCTTGGACACGCGCCTATAGAGCGGCGACAGAGGCGGAGGCCGGCGAAGCGATGGCTATACTGCCGGCCATGCGCGACGCCTTGGAAGCCATCTTCAGCCCCGGGCGCGTCAAAACTGCGCCCGAAGACCTGAAGTTCTGGGGCACGGACTGGACGCGCGGCTTCAACATCGCGCCGCTCGCCATCGTCTTTCCCGAAAGCGTCGCAGAGGTGGTGGCCGTGACGCGCCTCGCCAACGAGCGTCGCGTTGGCTTGGTGCCTTCGGGTGGCCGCACCGGGCTTTCTGGTGGTGCCGTGGCCGCCAACGGCGAGGTGGTCGTCTCGTTCGACCGCATGAACCGCATCCTCGATTTCAACGCGACGGACCAGCTCGTGCGCTGCCAAGCGGGGGTGCCGACGCAAGCCTTGCAGGAGTACGCCGCGGCGCGTGGCTGCTTCTACCCGGTGGACTTCGCCTCAAGCGGCACGAGCCAAATCGGCGGCAACGTCGCCACGAATGCCGGCGGCGTCAAAGTGATTCGCTATGGCCTGACGCGAGACTGGATTGCCGGCCTCAAGGTCGTCACTGGCGCCGGGGACGTGCTCGACTGCAACCACGGCTTGGTGAAGAACGCCACTGGCTACGACTTGCGCCATCTCTTCATCGGCGCCGAGGGCACACTGGGCTTTGTGGTGGAAGCGCAAATGCGGCTGCTGCCGGCGCCGGCCCCGCAGCGGGTGATCGTGCTGGGCATCGAACGCTTCGCCGACATTCTGCGGGTGCTGGAGCGCTTCCAGGCCAGCGTCACGCTCTCTGCGTTCGAGTTCTTCTCTGAGCTCGCGCTCACGAAAGTGCTCGCACACCGCGGCGGGCCGCGCCCCCTCGGCGCCCCGGCGCCGTTCTACGCGCTCATCGAGTTCGACGCGGACGCGGAGGTCGCGGCGCTGCAAGCCTTCCAAACTGTGTTGCAGGCCGGCTGGGCCGCCGATGGCGTGATGAGCCAATCCGACGCGCAAGCCAAGGCGCTTTGGGCGTTGCGCGACGGCATCTCGGAGAGCATCGCGTCCTGCACACCGCACAAGAACGATTTGGCCGTGCGGGTGTCCGACATGCCGGCGTTCCTCACCCAAATCGACCACCTCGTCGCCCAACGCTATCCAGCCTTCGACGTGTGCTGGTTCGGCCACATCGGCGACGGCAACCTGCACCTCAACATCCTGAAGCCGGAGCACCTTTCCCTTGAGGCGTTCCAAGCGCGTTGCCAAAGCATCAGCCCGCTCCTGTTCGAGGCCGTGCAGTCCCACCGGGGCAGCATTTCCGCCGAACACGGCGTCGGCCTCACCAAGCGCGACTTCCTGACGTTTTCGCGCAGTGAGCAGGAAATCGCGCTGATGCGCGCGGTGAAGCGCGTCTTTGACCCGCTTGGCGTGATGAATCCCGGCAAACTGCTTGCCGCCTGACAGCGCTTGCCCTCACGGGCGGCACTCGGACACACTTGGGTTTCCCGCGGCGAACGGACTGAGAGCATGGGCTGGCGGACGACCCTTGAAGACACGGCGAACGCCATGGCCGCCCCCGGCAAGGGCATCCTGGCGATGGACGAGAGCCACCCAACCTGCAAGCGGCGCTTCGACGGCATCGGCGTGCCTTGCGACGAAGCGAATCGGCGCGCCTATCGGGAACTGCTGCTCACCGCGCCCGGCTGCGCGGAGCATCTCTCGGGCTACATCCTGTTCGACGAGACCATCCGCCAAGCCACCGCAGACGACACGCCGTTCCCAGCGCTGATCGCCGCGGCCGGCAGCCTCGTTGGCATCAAGGTGGATGCCGGCGCCGCGGCCATGCCGCTGCACCCGGGCGAGAAGGCCACACTGGGCTTGGACGGCTTGCGCGAACGCTTGAACGGCTACCGGGAATTGGGCGCTCGGTTCGCCAAGTGGCGCGCTGTCATCGCCATCGGCGACGGGCTGCCAAGCACCGCCTGCATCCGCGCCAACGCCCAAGCGCTGGCGATGTACGCGGCGTTCTGCCAAGAAGCCGGCATCGTGCCCATCGTCGAGCCCGAAGTGCTGATGGACGGCGACCACGACATCGACATCTGCGACGCCGTGAGCCGCGTCACGCTGCGCGCGCTGTACGCCGCGTTGGCGGAGCAGGACGTGCATCTCGAAGGTTCCGTGCTGAAGCCATCGATGGTGTTGGCCGGCAAGGATTGCCCGCAGCAGGCGGGCGTGGACGAAGTGGCGGAGCGCACATTGGCATGCCTCTTGAGCACCGTGCCGGCGGCTGTGCCCGGCATCTTTTTCCTCTCCGGCGGCCAAACGGCGGTGCGCGCCACCGAGCACCTGAACGCCATGAACGCACGCGGCGACGCCCCGTGGCGGCTGAGCTTTTCGTTCGGACGCGCGCTGCAGGAGCCGGCGCTGCAGGCTTGGGCCGGCGAGGCAGCCAACGCCGCGGCCGCGCAACGGCAATTGGCCTTGCGGGCGCGGCTGAACGGCGCTGCCACCTTGGGAGAGTACGGCGCGGCGATGGAGGAGGCTGCCTAGCGGCCAGCGACCGGGGGCAGCGACGCTTCAGGCGCGGCGCACAACGCCGGTCGGCGTGCCCACCAACACCGTGTCCGGGCGCCGAGCGGCGAAGAGGCCGTTTTCCACCACCCCCACGATGCCGTTCACTTGCCGCTCGAGCGCATCTGGGTCGCCCAAGTCGAGGCCATGCACGTCGAGGACGACGTGGCCGTTATCCGTCACGAAGCCTTGGCGATACGCCGGCTGCCCGCCGAGGGCCGCCAACGCCCGCGCCGCCAAGCCCCGCGCCATGGGGATGACCTCCACAGGCAGCGGGAACTGGCCGAGTTGGTCGACGCACTTCGAGCCATCCACGATGCAGATGAACTCATCCGCCGCCGTGGCAACGATCTTCTCTTGGGTCAAAGCGCCGCCGCCGCCCTTGATGAGGGCCTTGGAAGGGTCCACTTCGTCCGCGCCATCGACATACACCGCCACGGCAGCCGCCGCGTTCAGCTCCAGCACCGGGATGCCATGCGCCCGCAAACGCGCCGTGGAAGCGAGGGAACTGGAGACGGCCGCGTCGAACTTGTGGCGCACGGCGGCCAAGGCATCGATGAAGAAGTTGGCCGTGCTCCCGGTGCCCACGCCCACCACCGCATCCCGCGTGAGCTTCGATTCAAGTTCCTCGACGGCAGCGGCGGCGACCGCGCGTTTCAGGGCATCCTGCTCATGAGACATCGGTGCGCGACGCCGGTCAGCGCAACCGGGGGTCAGGCGCTTGCGTCCGCCGCTTCTAGCGGCAAGACATAACGCGCGTATTCGTCCTCGAACGCGAGTTTCGCCGGGTCTTCAATGCGGTCGATGTACAGGCGGCCATCGAGATGGTCGAACTCATGCTGAAAGATGGTGGCGAGGAAGCCATCGGCGCGCAGCGACTGCGCTTGGCCGTGCAAATCCGTGAAGCGCACGCTGATGCTCTGCGGCCGCTCCACATAGCCACGCAGCCCCGGAACGGACAGGCAGCCCTCCCAGTAGCCGGCCGTGCGCTCGTCGAGCACGTCGATTTCCGGGTTCACGCAGATGGTGAGCGGCACTTGCTGCAATTCGCCGTAGCGGGTGGCGCCGCCAGCCACCTCCACGATGGCAAGGCGCACGCCCTCGTTCACCTGCGGCGCCGCGAGGCCGACGCCGCCATAGTCGTGCAACGTGTCGATCATGTCCGCCACCAATCGCTGCAGCTCGGCGCTCTGCAATTCTTCCAACAACAGCGGGCGGGCCGGCCGGCGCAGATTGGGGTGCCCCATGCGGATGATCTTGCGAACGGCCACCGCCTCAGTATAGCCGCAGGTTGCGCCCCCGCGCCGTGAAGCAGCGCCAGCCAGACTCTGTCACCACAGCATCCAACGGCACGTCCCAATCCTGTTGCCGAAGCCGCGGCACGCGCTGCAATTCGTGGGCGACGCCGATGAGCACCGGGTGGCGGCAAGCGGCGAAACGGCGGTCGTAGAAGCCGGCGCCCATGCCAAGCCGCCGGCCGGCGTCATCGAAGGCAACCAATGGAGTCAACGCCGCGGACAGCTTGAGCACCGACACCGGGGCGCCCCGCGCCGGTTCGGCGATGCCAAAGCGATTCGCGGTGAGCGGCTCGCCGACACGGTGGGAGCGGAACGTCATCCGCGTCGCAGACTCCACCACCGGCAGGGCGCAACGCGGGTGGCGGGCGATGAAGGGCCACACGTCTGGTTCGCCATCGAAGGCGGCATAGGCCGCAACCCAGCCCTTGAGCGGCAGCGCCGAGGCTGTCAACCAGCGACAAATGGCGGTGGCGTGGCGGCTTTGCTCGGCGGGTGTCAGGGCGCGGCGGCGGGCGCGCAAGCGCCGGCGCAATGACAGCAGCGCACCATGCGCGGCACCGGCCGGCGCTGTCACGCGCCGGCCATTGGGCGCAAGGCGGGACGAGCGCTCGCCCGGCTTGGTGCCGTCTCCCGATGACGCCGCTGTTGGGCTTGCCCTGAGCCGTCTAGGCTCAGAGCGGGGATTCGTATGGACGCACAAGGCTTCCCGCGGCAGCCACCCCAAAGCGGCGATGGCCGTCCGGCATCGGGCCTGCACACCGGGCCCACAGCGGACTCCCCTTTTACTTCTTAACGGCTCAAGGACGACACCAACTGGCGCGCGCCTCAGGAGACTGCCGGCGAGTATAGCCGACGCCCGCATCGCGGCGCGTCAAGTGGGCAACGATTTCGTTTCCTCGATGGTCGTTGCGATGCGTTCCGACAGAGCCGTGGTTTGCTCGGCGGCGGCGGCGTTGGTCTTCAGATAGTCGTGCGCGATGTTGAGCGCTGCCATGACGGCGAGGCGGTCCAGCCCCACCACTTTGCCGGCGGCGCGGATCTTGCGCATCCGATCATCCACGATGGCCGCGGAGGCGATCAGTTCGTCTTGCTCCTCGGCGGCGCAACTCACTTCGTAGGATTTGTCCAAAATCTGGATGGTCGCGGTGATCGTCTTGCTCATGGCTCCTGCTCCAGCGCTTTCAGACGGCCGATAATCGATTCGACCAAGCTCTCGGCACGTTCGTTCCGCTCCAACAGCTGGGCGCGCTCCGCAGCCAGCGACCGCATCCGCGTCCGCAAGGCGTGGTTCTCGGCTGCCAGCCGGCGGCTCAACGCGATGAGTTCGTCGACGCGCGCCTTCAGCGGCGCAAAATCGGATGAGCCTGCCTCTGCCAAGCGCCGTCTCCGCCCTTGCGCACCGCAAGGCTAGTGTCCCGCGAACCGAGGCCTTTGTGAAGTGTTGTGCGGGCTCGGCAGCGGGCTCAGCGCCTTCTGGACGGCGTCGCGAGAGCGATCTTGATCGTCGGCCGATCCTCTGCCGGGCTTCGTGGATTGCCAGAGCTGGCCGGACGGAGGCCCGGCCAAGGCGTTCTTTGGCTGCTCGGCCAAGCCCTTGGTCTGCTAGCATTCGCGGCTTGCTCCACTTCGAGGCTTCGAGGCGACGCGCTTGAACCTTGCCGTCGGCTTGCCAGAGTATCGCCGCCGGCGGGCGCGGCTCATGGCTTTGATGGGCGCGGGCTCGGTGGCCTTCGTGCCAAGCGCCGATTTGAGCTACCGCAACCGGGACGTCGAGCACCCGTTCCGCCAAGACAGCGACTTCCACTACCTCACCGGCCTCGAGGAGCCCGGCTGCCTGTTGGCGCTCGCCCCTGGCCGGGAAGACGGCGCCACCGTGTTGTTCTGCCAAGAGCGGGATGAACGCATGGAGCGCTATCGGGGCGAACAGCTTGGCCCGGAGCGGGCGCCGGCCGCACTAGGTTTGGATGCGGCGCTGCCGCACGGCGAGTTGGGCGGCGCGTTGCCGGAACTGTTGGCCGGCCGCTCCCGCGTTTACGTCGCGCTCGGCGAGCATCCAGCCTTCGATCAACAGCTCATAGAAAGCGTCGGCGCCCTGCGGGCGCGGGCGCCATCGGGCGGCGCGGCGCCAGACGAGATCGTCGCCTTGGAGCGCGTGCTGCACGAACAGCGGCTCTTCAAGTCTCCGGTGGAACGCCGGCTGATGAGGCAAGCCGCGGACATCACCGCCGCCGCGCACCTGCGCGCCATGCGCCACTGCGCCCCCGGAATGGCGGAGGCAGAGCTCGAAGCGGAGCTCCGCCACGAGTTCATGCGCCGCGGGGCGCCGGCGGCGGCGTATCCGCCCATCGTCGCCGGCGGCGCCAACGCCTGCGTGATGCACTACACAAACAACGATGCCACGCTCCGTGACGGCGACCTCGTGCTCATCGACGCCGGCTGCGAGTACCGGTGCTACGCAGCCGACGTGACGCGCACCTTCCCGGTGAACGGGCGTTTCTCGCCGCCGCAGCGAGACCTTTACGAAGTGGTGTTGGCCGCGCAACGCGCAGCCCTCGCCGCGGCGCGGCCCGGCGCCACCTTCGACGCGCCAGATCAGGCCGCGGCGCGGGTGCTCGCCGAGGGCCTGATCGCGCTCGGCATCATCGATGGCGACGTCGACCAAGCGCTGGAGGACAAGGCCCACGAGCCATTCACCATCCACCGGTGCTCGCACTGGCTGGGCATGGACGTGCATGATGTCGGCGCCTATCGGATCGACGGCGCGTGGCGGGCGCTGCAGCCCGGCATGGCGCTCACCATCGAACCCGGCCTCTACTTCCCCGACGATCCCGCCAACCCGGTGCCGCCGCCGTGGCGCGGCATGGGCATTCGCATTGAAGACGACATCGTGATCGGCAAGGCGGCCGGCTCTGGAGCGGGCGACGCAGCCATCCACATCTTGTCCGCGGCGGTGCCCAAGGCCATCGATGACATCGAGGCGTTGATGAATGGCTGACGGCACCTACGATGTGGCCATCGTCGGCGCCGGGTTGGTCGGCGCAGCCGCGGCGTTGGCCCTCGGCGGCGCCGGCCGGCGCGTCACGTTGATCGACCGTGCAGCCCCGCAAGCGCAAGCCGAGCGCTTGGGCTTTGACCTGCGAACCATCGCCCTCAACGAAGCGTCTCTGGCACTGCTCGATGGCCACGTCGAGGCGACGCCCATCCGCCGCATGAAGGTGTGGGAAGAACATGGCACCGGCTGCATCGAGTTCGCCGCCGACGCCGTGGGCGCCCTCGCCCTCGCTTGGGTCGTCGAAGCGAGCCCAGCGCGAGCGGCTCTGTGGCAAGAGTGCGACCAAGGCGAGAACGTCGACATCGTGGTCGGCGACGTGGTGGGGCTCAACGAAGCGGCCACAGCCTTGCGGCTCACGCTGGCCGCGCCGAACGGGGCGGCGGCCGCGGCGCCAAGGGAGATCGCGGCGCGGCTGGTGCTTGCGGCGGATGGCGCCAGTTCGCAGGTGTGCGAGCTGGCCGGCGTCAAGGCGCTCGGGCGCGGCCAAGGGGACGCCGCAATCGCCACCGCGGTGCTGTTTGCACAGCCCCACAATCAAACGGCGCTGCAGCGGTTCGGCGCCGGCGGCCCGCTCGCGCTGTTGCCGCTGCGCCATCCCCGCGCCGTCTCGCTCATCTGGAGCCTCGACCAAAAGGCCGCCGAGCGCTTGGCCGCGCTCCCGGATGCAGCGTTCGCCACAGCGCTCGAGGCGGCTTCGGAGGGCGCCTTGGGCAGCGTCGAGGACATCGAGCGGCGCGCGCTGGCGCCGTTGGCGCAACGGGTGGTGGCGAACTGCAATCCGCGCCCGCGTCTGTTGGCATTGGGGGATGCGGCGCGCACCCTGCATCCTCTCGCCGGCCAAGGCGTCAACCTCGGCTTGGAGGATGTGGCGCGGGTAGTCGCGACGGCGCGCCAAGGCGAGCCGGACCTGGGCCGCGCCAACCTATGGCGTGGCTTCGCAGCCCGGCGGCGCCTGCGCAGCGAAGGCATGGCCGCGCTGATGACGGCGTTGCGCGGCGCCTATGGCTGCGCCGGCCCCGTGCAGCGTTGGGCCAGAAACATCGGCGTGCGCTGGGTCGATGAGACCGCCGCGGTGAAACGACAACTCATTCTGGAAGCCATGGGCAAGGGCCCATTGGCGCAGCGCCTCTAGCCGGCAGATGGCACTGCGCCGCACACCACTCCATGCCCTGCATCGCAGCGCCGGCGCCGTGATGATCGACTTCGCCGGCTGGAGCATGCCGCTGCGCTACGGTTCACAGATAGAAGAGCACCACGCCGTGCGCGCCGACGCCGGCATGTTCGACGTCTCGCACATGACCATCATCGACATGCTGGATGCACACGCCGGAAACGGCCATGCGCAAGCTCTTTTGCGCCAGCTCATCGCGAACGACGTGGCGCGGCTTGACGCTCCTGGCAAGGCGCTATATGGAACCCTGCTGAACGAGCGTGGCGGCATCGTCGACGACGTCATCGCGTTTCGGCTGCCGGATCGATTCCGGATGGTGGCCAATGCCGCCACCCGCGAGCGGGTTCTCAGTTGGTGTGCGCGCTGGGCGGCGGACTTCACAGTCGCCGTGGAGGAACGGCCAGACTTAGCCATGGTCGCCATCCAAGGCCCGGCCGCCGTCAAGCGCTTCGTGGCGGCGACCGGGCACAGCGGCGCTGCGGCGCTGAAACGGTTCCAAGCATTGACGGCCGGCACATGGATGATCGCCCGCACGGGCTACACTGGCGAAGATGGCTTGGAGGTGCTGGCGCCTTACGATGATGCGGCGGCGCTGTGGCAGCGCCTCGCAGAGGGCGGGGTGCGCCCCATCGGCTTCGGCGCGCGCGACACGCTGCGGCTGGAAGCCGGCCTCAATCTGTACGGACACGACATGGACGAGACGACGTCGCCGCTTGAGTCCAACCTCGGCTGGACCGTGGCTTGGGCACCAAAGGAGCGCGCTTTCATTGGCCGCGACGCCTTGGAGGCGCAACGCGGCGCAAAGCCCGCGGCGCAGCTCACCGGGCTCGCGCTGACGCAACGCGGCGTCATGCGCCGCGGCATGCGCGTCGCCACGGCTGCTGGGGACGGCGTGATCACCAGCGGCGTGTTCGCGCCCAGCCTCGGTTGCAGCGTGGCGCTGGCGCGAGTGCCCCGCGACGCGGCCGGCGAAGCGCAGGTGACAGTGCGCGGCGAGCCGAAGCCGGCGCGGCTGCTGCGGCCACCGTTTTGGCGCGACGGCGCCCGCACCTTCGAGTAGAGGAGGCCACATGAACGAACTCTCGGGCGAACTCGCCTACGCGCCAACCCACGAGTGGGCGCGCCTCGATGACGACGGGCGCGTGGTGGTCGGCATCTCGGACTACGCCCAAGAGCAACTCGGCGACGTGGTGTACATCGAGTTGCCGGAGCTCGACCAAGACGTTTCAGCAGCGGAGGAATCCGCTGTCGTGGAATCCGTGAAGGCGGCATCCGACATCTACGCCCCCGTGTCCGGCACCGTGGTGGCGCTGAACGATGCGTTGGCGGACGCGCCCGAGCTGGTGAATGAAGACCCATACGGCCGCGGCTGGTTCTTCGCCATCGAACCCAGCGACCCATCCCAGCTGGAAGACCTCCTTGATGCAAGCGCCTACTCGGAACATTGCGAAAGCGCCGCGCAGGACGACGCCGACGGCGAGGACGCCTAACCCCGCGCCATGCCCTTCATTCCCCATACGGACGCGGACACCGCGGCGATGCTGCGCGCCATCGGCGTCGCGGACATCGAGGCACTCTTCGACGAGATCCCAGACCGCTTGCGCAGCGCGCCGTCGGGCACGCCGCGGGCGGGGCTGTCGGAGATGGAGATGCGCCGCCGCTTTGCGGAGCGGGCGGCTCAAGATGCGATGGGGCCCTGCTTCGTCGGCGCCGGCTGCTACGACCATCACATCCCCGCCGCGGTGTGGGACCTCGCCAGCCGCGGCGAGTTCATGACGGCCTACACGCCCTATCAGGCGGAAGCGAGCCAAGGCACGCTGCAGGTGATCTACGAGTTCCAGACGATGCTTTGCGAGCTCACCGGCATGGACGCCTGCAACGCCTCCGTCTACGAAGGCGGCGCCGGCCTCGCCGAAGCGGTGCTGATGGCGGTGCGCGCCAACCGCAAGGCGGCCCGCGCCGGCTGGCCGCGCACGGTGCCCATGGCCGGGGCCGTACATCCCCTGTACGTGCGGGCGACGCGCAGCATTGTGTGCAACCAAGGCATCGACGTGCCGATGCTGCCCTACGGCGAAGACGGCCGAGTAGACCTCACGGCGCTGGACGGCCTCGCGCCGCCGCCGGTGGCCCTCGTGGTGCAGCAGCCGAACTTCTTCGGCGTGCTCGAAGATGTGGACGCCATCGCGGATTGGGCGGCGGAGCGGGGCACGCTGTTGGTGGCTTGCGTCAATCCGCTGTCGTTGGCGCTGCTCAAGCCGCCATCCGCCTGGGGCAGCGTCGGCGCAAACATCGTGTGCGGCGATGGCCAGCCGTTGGGCGTGCCCATGGCCTCGGGCGGGCCGTCGTTCGGCTTTCTGTGCTCGCGTCAAGCCTTGGTGCGGCAACTGCCGGGGCGCATCGTCGGCCGCACCGAAGATGCGCGCGGCGAAGCGGGCTTCACCCTCACCCTGCAAGCCCGCGAGCAACACATCCGCCGCGCCAAGGCCACCTCCAACATCTGCACCAACCAAGGCTTGCTCGTCACCGCCGCGACCATCCACATGAGCCTATTGGGCGCTGCCGGCTTGCGCGAAGTGGCCGCCGCCTCGTGCGCGAAGACGCGGGAGTTGGTGCAGGCCCTGGGGCGGCCGCGCCGCTTCAGCGCACCTTGCTTCCATGAATGCGTCATCGACCTTGGGCGCCCGGCCACGCCGGTAGTGGAAGCGCTGGCGCGGGACGGCCTGCTCGGCGGCCTTGCCTTGGGCCCCTACTTCGCGGAGCTCGCGCACTGCGTGCTGGTGTGCGCGACGGAGCGGCGCACCAGCGCGGAGATCGAGCGCTTCGCGACGGCGTTGCGGGGGGCGCTCAGCAACTGATGGGCGCGCAGACCATCTTCGATCTCTCGCAGCCCGGCCGCGGCGCCGGCGCCCAGCGCCCCAGCCCCGCCGCGGCGGACGACCTGCCCCCCGAGTTGCGCCGCGACGCGCCGCCGCGCCTGCCGCAGGTGTCGGAACTGCAGGCGCTGCGCCACTACACCAACCTCTCGCGCGCCAACTTTTCCATCGACTCGCAGTTCTACCCGCTCGGCTCCTGCACGATGAAGTACAACCCGCGTGGCGCTCACCGCGCCGCCAGCGAGCCGGGCTTCCTCGCCCGCCATCCGTTGGCGCCCGCCAGCGTGAGCCAAGGCTTTCTCGCCTGCCTGCACGACCTGCAGGAACTCCTCAAGGACGCCGCGGGGATGCCGGCGATGTCCCTGACGCCCATGGCCGGCGCCCAAGGCGAGTTCGCCGGCGTCGCCATGATCCGCGCTTGGCACGACGCCCAAGGCGACGCCTCAAGGCGTGAGATCCTCGTGCCGGCCGGTGCCCACGGCACCAATCCCGCAACGGCGGCGATGTGCGGCTGCACCGTGCGGGAAGTGGCGGTGCGCGACCACGGCGACGTGGATTTGGACGCCTTGAAGGCCGCGGTGGGCGCCAACACCGCCGGACTGATGATGACCAATCCGTCCACCTGCGGCGTGTTCGAGCGGCGCGTAACGGACATCGCCGACATCGTGCATGACGCCGGCGGCCTGCTGTATTACGACGGCGCGAACTTGAACGCCATTCTTGGCAAGGCCAAGCCCGGCGACATGGGCTTCGACGTGCTGCACTTCAACCTGCACAAGACATTCGCCACCCCCCACGGGGGCGGCGGCCCCGGCGCCGGGCCGGTTGGCGCCACGGCGCGGCTCGCGCCGTTTCTGCCCGGTCCGATCGTTGAGCGCACGGATGACGACTACCAATGGGTAGAGCCGGCGCAATCCATTGGCCGGCTGTCAGCCTTCATGGGCAACGCCGGCATCCTGCTGCGGGCCTTGGCGTACGCGCTCATGCTAGGCACTGAGGGCGAGCGCAGGGTTGGCGAGTTCGCCACCTTGAATGCCAACTACCTCGCGGCCCGCTTGAAGGACGCCGGCTTCGACCTCGCATGGCCCAAGCGTCGCGCCAGCCACGAGTTCATCATCACGCTGGCGGCGTTGGCCCGGCGCCACGGCGTGACCGCGATGGACTTCGCCAAGCGGCTGCTGGACTTCGGCGTTCACGCGCCGACCACCTACTTTCCGCTAATGGTGCCGGAGTGCTTGCTCATCGAACCCACCGAGACGGAGTGCAAGGAGGAGTTGGATGCCTTCGTGGCGGCCATGGAATGCATCCTCGCCGAGGCCAAGAGTGACCCGGAAACCGTGCGCACCGCTCCCCATGCCATGCCCGTGAAACGCTTGGATGACGTGAAAGCGGCCAGGGAACTCGACCTCAGGTGGCGCCCGCAGTGAATCTGCTCTTGCCACCCTGCCAAGCCGAATAAAGCCCGCCGCGCTCCACGAGGCTGCGGGCACCGCGCGAAGGGGTGCCGGCAGATGCCGGCGGGACACATTCCACACCGCGAACACATTGGGCCACACCGCGAACACACCGGTTTTCACCACCCTTCGCCAGTTTGTAACATGGGCTTCGGCATCCTCCGAAACCCCAAGTTCCCATTGACCGCCCACCGTTGGCCTCCACCTTGAGACGCAACCGCCACTCGCTCCTCGCGGGCGCCGCACTGTGCTGCGCGCTCAGCGCCCAAGCCGCCGTGCTGGAGTGGCTTTACGAAGTGGAAACTCCAGTGCCGTCGCGCACGCCGGCAGACCGCCACGCCGCCGCCCAACAAGCCCTCGACACCATGTTGATGCGGCTCACTGGGCTCACTGAGGTGCCCCGCGAACCAGCCATCGCCGCCGCGCTCGCCGCGCCGGAACGCTACTACCAACGCTATAGCTTCGTTGCCGACGGCGGCGCAACGCGCCTTGCGGTAAGTTTCGCGCCACAAGCGCTGCACAAGCTGATCGCCGAAGCCGCATTGCCCATTTGGGCGGCGGACCGGCCGGTGGCGTTGGCGTGGGTGGTGGTGGCGGACGACGACGCGGACACTCCAGAGCCAGTCAGCGGCCTTGAGCCAGACGACGCAGCAGCCGGCGCGGCGCCCACGATGGCCGCCGAGCCGCAGGAACGCGCGGCGGCGAATCTCGACGTTCCCGACGCTGGCGCCAGAGACTTGGCCGGCACTCATCCACCGCCCACCACCGCCCTCGACGTTGCGTTGCGAGGCAAGTCGCCCGCGCACGCCCAGCCCACCCACAGCGTGGTGCTGTCGAGCGCATCGCACCATCCCGTCGCCATCGCGTTGCGCAAACGCGCCAGCGAACGCGGCATCGAGATCAGGCTGCCGCTCTATGATCTCGAAGATCGAGACCGCATCCTGCCGGCGACGCTGTGGCGCGGCTACGCCTACACCATTCGGGAAGCCTCCGCACGCTACCAGCCAGACTACATCATCCTCGGCCGAGCGCGACGCGGCGCCGCCGGAACATGGCTGACGGATTGGCAGCTTTGGTTCGACGATGCCGAGTTGCCGCTGCAGCTTGAGACGCCGGACGCCGCCACCAGCGCGATGCGCGCCGTGGATGCGGCCGGCGACGAGCTGGCGCGCCGCTTCGCCGTGACTGGCGCCGATTCCAGCTTTGTGGAGCTCGAAGTGCGCGGCGCCAACTCCGTCGCCGGCTACGCCGGCCTGTTGCGGCATCTCGCGGGGCTGGCCTATCTGGACCGCGTGGAGCTCATCGAAGCCACTGCGGACGCCATCAAACTGCGCGTGGTCACGCGCTCGTCCCGCGAACAACTTGGCAACTTGCTCGCCGCCAGCAACGCCTTCGAGCTGGCGACGGACGCGCCATCCCCTGGCAACGCCGAACCAATGGCGCGACTGCGCCTCCTGTGGACTGCCGCCTCCATCCGGGCGCCGGCAGCCGACGCCGCAACCCAACGGCGGCCCTGAACCGTGCGCCACGTCCCCAACCTCATCACCGTGGTGCGCATCGTGCTCATTGCGCCCACGGTCTGGCTGCTGCTGCGCGGCGATTACATGAGCGCCCTCGTCCTCATTGCGCTGGCAGGCGCCTCCGACGCGCTCGATGGCGCCCTGGCGCGCCGCTTTGCTTGGACGACGCGATTCGGCGCGTTCGCAGACCCCCTCGCGGACAAGCTGCTTGTCGGGGTGACCTTCGTCATCCTGGTGCTGCAAGGCCATGTGCCGCTCTGGCTCGCCATCATCGCCATTGCCAGAGACTTGATCATCCTCGGTGGCGCGGCGGCCTATCGCCTGAAGTTCCAACGCGTCGAAATGGACCCCTCATTCATCAGCAAGGCCAACACCGCGGTGCAGATCGGCATGTTGATCGCCGTGCTGGTGCAGCTCATCGACGTGGCGCAGCTGTCGGCGTTCGCCGCGGCGCTGGTGGACCCGTGGGGGTTCGCCTTGGTCGCCCTGCTCTCCATCATCTCTGGCCTCGATTACGTCATCACTTGGGGAGGCCGCGCCGCCCGGCAGTGGGGACAGCTGCCATGAGCCAACAGTTGCCGCTCTGCTTCCCCTTGCGCGAGCGGTTTCTTTGGAGCCGCTTCGTCGCCGGCGCCAACGGTGAACTCATCGAGCGCTTGCGCCAAACGCCTGACGGCTTCGCGTGTTTCTGGCTGTGGGGGGCTTCTGGCGTTGGCAAGAGCCACTTGCTGCAAGCCTTGTGTCGAGAGGACGGTGGCGTTTACGTGCCGGCGCGGGAGGTCCGCGAGCTCGATGGCTACGAGGCGTTCGAGCGGGTGGTGATCGACGACGTGGACACTTGGTTCGACGACGCCGTCGCGGAGGAGGCGTTGTTCCGCCTCTTCAACGAGCAATTCGCCCGCGGCCATGTGCTCGCCGTAGCCGGCCGCCGCCCGCCCGCGCAAGTGCGCTTCGCGCTGCCGGACCTGGCTTCCCGACTGCGCGGCGCCGCTGTCTTCGAGGTGCGCCCGTTAACCGAAGAGGCCCTGGCCGCGGCCCTCGTGCGGGCGGCCAAAGACCGCGGCATCGATCTCGGCGACGATGCCGTGCGCTACCTCCTCTTGCACGCCAACCGCGATCTGGCAACGCTGTTGACCCTGCTCGACGCCATCGACCGCGAAGCGATGGCAACTGGCCGGCGCGTCACCGTGCCGTTGGTCAAGCGGGCACTGACCCTGTAGATGCCAGCCAAGGCCGTCGTGACGGGTGGCGGCAGCGCCGGGCATGTCGTGCCAGCGCTGCCGGTGATCGAGGCGCTGCTGGCAAGTGGCTGGGAGGTGAGTTACATCGGCTCGGATTCCGGGCTGGAGGAACGCCTCGTGACACCCCTCGGCATCCCCTACCACAGTGTGCGTTCCGGCAAGCTGCGACGCTACTTTTCCGTTGCCAACGCGGTGGATGCGTTCCGCGTGCCGCTCGGCGCGCTGCAAGCGCTGCGCATTTTGCGGCGCCACCGGCCGGACGTGGTGTTCTCCAAGGGCGGCTTCGTCGCATTCCCCACGGTGGTGGCCGCTTGGTTGCTCCGGATTCCAGTCGTCGCCCACGAGTCTGATCGCTCGCCAGGCCTCGCCAACCGGCTCTCGCTGCCCTTCCTCAAGACGTTGTGCGTCACCTTCAGCGACACCCGCGTGAGCTCGGCGCAGGTGGTGTGTACCGGCACGCCGGTGCGCGCCGCCTTGATCCAAGGGAACCGTGACAAGGGGCTCGCCGCCGCCGGCTTCTCCGGTGCGCGACCGTTCATGGTGGTGGTCGGCGGCAGCTTGGGCGCCCGCCGGCTGAACGCCGTGACCGACGCCGCCCGTCCGGCCCTGACGGAGACCTTCGATGTCTTGCATGTGCGGGGCGTCGGCAACTTGAGCGCCGGCAGCGCCGATGAAGCCGCCGGCGGCTATGTCCAGCGCGAGTTCGTTGCCGACGGTTGGGGCGACATCTTGGCGGCGGCGGATGTGGTCGTGTCCCGCGCCGGCGCCAACGCGCTCTATGAGCTGCTCTGCTTGGGCAAGCCGAATCTCTTGGTGCCATTGCCGGCGACGGCAAGCCGGGGCGATCAAATCGAGAACGCGGCCTATGCGCAGGGCCGTGGCTACAGCCTGGTGCTTCAAGACGCGGACCTGGACGCAGCCGGGCTCGTGGCCGCGGCGCACGCGCTGCATCGCGATCGCACCGTTTGGCGGCGTGCCTTGGCGGGCTTCCGCCCGCCGGACAGCGTGGCGCTCATCGTCGCGCAACTGCTGGCGGCTGCCGGGTTGGGGCAGACGGCCGAGCCATCGCCCGGCACCACGCTTCGTTAGTCCAACGGCTCCGCACCTGCTCTACAATGCGCCGTTACCTTGGCCATTCCGCCGGCAGGCAGCTAGGAGTTTGCGTGGGCCATCGCGTCACGATCTACCTTCCTTCGCTCGACGGCGGCGGCCCGGAACGGGCGATGCTCAACGTGGCGAGGGGTTTGACGGAACGTGGCTTCCAAGTGGAACTTGCGGCCGCGAGCGCCGTGGGGCACTTCCTCGACATCGTGCCGGAGCATGTCCGGCTGGTGGACTTGGGCTGCCGGCGCACGCTCTCAAGCCTGCTGCCGCTCGTTCGACATCTGCGGCGCGAGCGTCCGGACGTGCTCATTTCCAGTCACCCACACGCCAATGCCGTGGCATTGCTGGCGAACAAGTGTCTCCAGCGGCCGGTGCCGATGGTCGCGTTGCGCACGAGCAACTTCTCGCTGCGGTACGCGGATGCGAACTTGAAGGAACGCGCTGCGATGACGCTGGAGAGGCACCTGTTTCCAGCCGCTCGCGCCGTCGTTGCAGTATCCAAGGGAGTGGCGGTTGATCTCCAGCGCGTCGCGCCGCGGGCAGCGCATCTAGTGCGCGTCATTCACGATCCTGTGGTGTGGGCCGACCATGAGGAAGAGGCCGCGGCGCCTGTCGCGCATCCTTGGTTCGGTGGCTCCGGGCCGCCGGTGATCTTGGCTGTGGGACGCTTGGTGGCGCTGAAGGGACATGCCCACTTGCTTCGCGCCGTGGCCCGCGTGGCCAATGCCCGACCGGTGCGCTTGGTCATCGTCGGCGAGGGCCCGGAACGGCGGCGCCTGAATCGGCTGGCCACTTCGCTCGGCATTTCGCGCTTGGTGGACTTCCCGGGGTTCCAACTCAATCCCTTGCCGTACATGCGCCAAGCCCAAGTGTTCGCCCTCTCCTCCACTTACGAGGCGCTGCCGAACGCCCTCATTCAGGCGATGGCCTGCGGCACGCCAGTGGTGAGCACAGATTGCCCGACCGGGCCGCGCGAGATCTTGGAGGACGGCAAATGGGGTGCGCTCACGCCAGTCCACGATGCCGAAGCCTTGGCAACGGCCATTCTCAAGACCTTGGACAACCCCGTGGCGCCAAGCCTGCTGAAGGCCGCTGCGGCCAGATATGCAGCGCAAACCTCAATAGACGGCTACGCGAACGTGATGGCGGGCATCCTCGACGCCGACGCCCACAGGCGCAATGGCGCCAAGATCCAACCAAACAGCGGAACACAGCGCCCATTGAAGGGCATCGACGAACGATGCTTAAATGCGCCGCTTCACCCCCCCCCCCCCCCCCCCCCACACACGCATGTTCAAGGTTCGAACCTATAACCAGATAGCCGCCCGCGGCCTTTCACGCTTCCCCGCCGAGCAATTCGAGGTGGGTGCGGGCGTGGTGGCCCCAGACGCCATCCTGTTGCGCAGCCATCCGCTCGAAGCGGTGGAACTTGGTGCGCGTGTCACTGCCGTGGCGCGCGCCGGGGCCGGGGTCAACAACGTGCCGGTGGATGTCTGCACGACGCGCGGCATCGTGGTGTTCAACACCCCCGGCGCAAACGCCAACTCGGTGAAGGAGCTCACCCTCGCCGCCCTATTGCTGGCCGCGCGCGACATCGCCGGCGGCCTTGAGTTCGTTGGCACACTCTCCCACATCACGGACGAGCGGGAGCTGAACCGTCTGGTGGAAGGGGAGAAGCGACGCTTCAAAGGTCGCGAACTCTTAGGCCGCACGCTTGGCGTGGTGGGATTGGGCGCCATCGGGTCGCAGGTGGCGCGGGCGGCGTTGGACCTCGGCATGCGCGTGGTGGGCTACGATCCGGCACTGTCTGTGGACGCCGCTTGGCGCCTGCCGAGCAGGGTGGCGCGCATGGACAACTTGGCAGCGCTGCTCGCGCGCTCGGATTATGTGACTTTGCATGTGCCGGCCTTGGCCGACACGGTTGGGATGATCGACGCGGCAGCCCTCGGCGCGCTGCGGCCCGGCGCCACGCTGTTGAACTTCGCCCGGCAGCAGATCGTGGTGGAAGCAGCCATCGCGGACGCCTTGGCCAGCGGCCGCCTGCGCGCCTATCTCTCGGACTTTCCGAGCACCACGCTGGGCGCGGGGCCGGGTGTGCGCGCCACGCCCCACTTGGGCGCGAGCACCACCGAGGCAGAGGAGAACTGCGCCGTCATGGCGGCGGATCAGCTCATGGACTTCCTGCGCTGCGGCAACATCGTCAACTCCGTGAACTTTCCCGACGTGTTCCTTGACCAGGCCGAGGGACATCGCATCGCTGTCATCAACCGCAACGTGCCCGGCACGCTGGGGCAGGTGATGTCGGTGTTGGCAGACGCGAACATCAACGTCATCGACATGCTCAACAAGAGCCGCGACGACGTGGCCTACAACCTCATCGACATTGCGGCTGAGCCCACCGCGTCGCTGCTGGGCCGGTTCGAGGCCATCGACAGCGTCATCGGCGCTCGCGCGTTCGCCGGTTGCGATCAAAGCGCTCTGCCGGCCGGCGGAGAAACGGATTCGGCCGGCGCCGCTGCCGGTCTCGAAAGCGCCCAGGCCGACACAAGGCTTCGACCTCCCGCGTAACCGGCGGCAGCTCGCCGCACACGAGGCTCGCTATCCACTCGCCGGCCAGCATCGCGGAGACCACGCCGGCGGAGCCGTGGCCGCTGCTCACATAGGTGGCTGCATCCACTTGGCCGATGATGGGCGCGCGGTCCGACGTGACGGCGCGGGTGCCTCGAAACGTGGCGCGGCGCGCCCCCGGCGGGCGGCCGAACAACGCCTCGAAGCGGGTGCCATTCGCCGCCGTGGCGGCGCCAGGCGCCCACGGCCGATATTCATAGGTGGCACCCGTCCAACAACCGCCGGCAGCCGGCGCGAAGTAGCCATCCGCGAGCACGGACATTCGCAGCCGCCCGGCAAAGAGGTCTGCCTGGCCCGGCAGAGCGGTCACTTCCAGTTCCGGCACCGCAGCCGCCACCGCAGCGCCATTGGCAAGCACTTGAACGGCGTCTGCGGATGCACCCGGCGCGGCGCTCCCATCCGGCACTTGGCCCTCAACGTGCCAGGCCGCGCGTTGGAACTCGATGCACGGATGATCGAGCAAGGCGGCACAGAAGCTCGGCCCGTCCACCGCCCCCGCGTGCGGCAAGTGCAGGCCGGCAGGCGCAGCGGCAAGCCCAGCCAAGTCCGCCGCGGCCGCCGGCGCAACTGGCGCCAACCAATCATCGGGCAACGCCGTGGCGAGCTTCTCGAGCCGTTCGGCGCTCGCATTGGGGCCCGGCAGCTGCAGCGCGCCGCAGCGGCGCACCCCGCGCATGGCGCCGCAACGCCACGTCGCAAAGGCATAGCTGTGGGCGCGCCAAGCGGCCGCGGCGCCGCCATCCGCAAGCAGGCGCCCATGCAACGCGGCGCCGGGAATGCCGGAGGCGGCTGCGGCGACAGCGAGATCGCGCACTGTCACGCACACGCCGCGCTCGGCAAGCGCCCGCGCCGCGGCGCAGCCGGCGAAACCGGCGCCGTGGATGGTTGCCGCCGGCCGCCGCGTGGGCGCCGGCGTCCAGCGCCCAGGAAAGCGCCCCAAGAGGGTGTGACGCTTGTGCGGGCGCTGATCGATGCGTTCGACCGCAAAGCCGGCGCCGCGCAACGCCCGCTTGACGACCCCGGCGGCAGAATAGGTGGTGACGGTGGCGCCCGGACGCGACAGGCCCGCCAAGGCGACGCACGCCGCATCGCTCCACATGGCGGGATTCACACGCGGAGCGAAGCCGTCCAAGAACCAAGCGTCCACGCCGGCGCAGCGCCCATCGAGATCCGCCAACCCAGCGCTCACGTCGCCAAAGAACAGGGAGAGCTGCACCCGTCCCGCGGCGAAGCGGCGCCGATGCCAACCAGAGATGCGCGGCGGCAGCGCCGCGGCCAGTTCGCGGTGTACGCCGATGCCGGACTGACAGGCAGCGCTCCGCAGATCCGCGGCGGCCACCGGAGCGGCCTCGAACGCGATGTAGTGCAGGCGGGCGCCGGACGTTCCGAGCGCCCGCTCGGCGGCGACGGCGAAGTTGAGCCCAACACCAAAGCCGAGCTCCCCCACTGTGAACGTGGTCGCGTCCGCGCACCGTTCGGCAAGCCGCGCCGGCGCCACGAAGGCGCGCTCCGCCTCGGCCACGCCGTCGACGTCGCCGTAGATGTCCCCAAACTCCACGGAAATGGGCTGGGCGCCATGCCATCGGATGCGGGCCGGCGGCAGCACACGATGCACCAAAGGCTGCATCTGGCCACGGTGCCTGTTTCGGCGGCGCCGCGCAACGGCCAACGCCGGTTCGCTCAGGATGAGCCCATAGGCCGTTGGGGAAGCGACGCTCTCTGGACATTCGCCGCCGGATAGAGCGCGATGGGCGCATCGTGCCCGCGGGCGGGAGTCGTGGCGAGGCCGAGCGCAGGCGGGGTGCCGCCGGCTGGCAGTCGGGGGCATTCAAGGTGAAACGGCGACGCATAGACCGGCCGGTCGTCAGAGCACCAGTTCCGGCACCTCAACCCTCCAATCCACCGGCTGCGGGAGTTTCTTCTCGGCGACTCGCCCTGCGGCACCCCATCAGTTCAGTGACGGACCCAACAACGAAACCTCTGGTCGCGATGAATCGGTGAGTCCGTCGCTCACGGCGGGACCTCATAGGGTAAGATAGGTGCGCTTGGGGCGAGCGCGAGTTATCGTTACGCTGGACTTTCCGGAGCTCGGTTGGTGGATGGTTTTAATGGTGACAGGCACCGCCTCAATTCTACGTCGCCTCTGGCACTGCCGATGTTCCGCCAACTTTAGCCTAGGGCCCTGGGCAAGACCGAAGCGGCCTCCAAACCTCGCCGACGCCTTTCGTTCTCAGCGTTTCCGCCCCCCGCTCCGTTGCGTCTTGCGGGCTGCCATCACTAAGGCCTTGCCGCTACACAGCTTGCACACCCCCTTGCCCACCGGCCATTTGGTGCGTGTTGCTTTCATGGCTCCGGACAAACGCCCTCTGCGGCTACCGGGGTGCCGCCTTCCCATTCATTCCGGCTATCCGACGCTCCCCAGCATCCTCTTAGTCGCCTGCGGTTAGTCTACACATTTTAGATTTTCTGGATTAGCCGCTCTAAGCATGAAGAACAACCCTCTTCCAAGACTCGACGCACCATCAGAACTACGGCAAAGGCTGCTTCCATTTTGCCGTCTTCGACCGGGTGATGTATGGGTGGATACCGTTTCCGGACATCGCATTGCGTGCCTCGATGCAACCGATGTCAGTGCGGTTAAGAGCGCAATGGGTGGAGAGGTCGCCCGACTTGCCATTCAAGATCCACCGTACAATCTTGCGGCCTTTGAACTGCGCTCAGTCGAAACATTTATCGACTGGTGTAAAATGTGGCTGACTTCTACTGAGGCCGCACTAGCTCGCGATTCATCTCTATATATTTGGTTGGGCGCCGACCAAAAAAATGGATTTCAACCTTTGCCGGATTTCTTGCTAATGATGCGAGAGCAGCACTTCCAACCTAGAAGCTTCATTACCATGAGAAACCAACGCGGTTACGGCACTCAAAAGAATTGGATGGCGATTCGGCAAGAATTGCTCTATTACACTAAGGGTAAGCCGATCTTCAATGTAGATGCTGAATACACTGATATACCGAAAATTCTACGGGGTTACTACAAGGAAGTTGGCGGAAAGAGGATGGAAAATGGGGAGAGAAGTCGTTCTGATACCATTCGAGCTGGAAATGTTTGGGTTGACATCCAACAAGTATTTTATCGCATGGAGGAAAACGTCTCTGGCTGCTACGCGCAGAAGCCCCTTAAGTGCATTGACCGAGTTATTCGAGCGAGCTCCGATCCTGGCGATTTGGTGATTGATTTCTTTGCACATTCCGGCACTACCCTGCTTGCTTCCGAAATTCTTAAGCGAAGATGCTTTACATTTGATATCGATCCAATCTACGCCGAAATTTGCGTCCGTCGGCTTGAGCGCTTCCGTGCGACGGGGCGACTGGGGTGGCAGAACGGGCACCCATTTGAAGAAGAAATTCCCCTAATCAAAACTGGTGCAACTCCCGCATCGCGGAACTTCCAAAAGGTGCTCCTTTAGCGCAATGGAAAGATTGCAGGAGGAACTTCGAACGCTTTTGGAGCGCCTGCCGGATGAGGATGAAATCCGCAATCGGCTTGACTCCCTTGTCTCTGTCTATCCATTCAATGAATATGAATACATCATTTCCACACTGCTCGCAAAAGACGCTTTGACTTTGGATGACTATCATGAGATGCGTGATGAATATATCGCACGGAATCTCTATCTATACATATTCGAAATAGGCGCACCTCGATCTTTTGGGGAAGCATGGGCGCAAGGGCACTTGAAAGAACTTGTGCCAGATTTGCAGAAGCCGTCGAAGAAGATGGATACAAGCTATTCGGGACAATACGATCTTTATCTCGATGGCATTCGCATTGAGGTGAAGGCGTCTCGGGCCGTCAATGCAAAAGTCGACGGACCGCTCTATGTAAAGGCTCTTTCGTCGGATTCAAAAGAGGAGTTCTGGATGAACTTTCAGCAGATTAAGCCGGATTGCTGCGACGTCTTTGTCTGGATTTCTGTGTGGCGAGATCTCATTCGATATTGGATATTGTCTTCGGATGAAGTTAGAGCGAATTCTCACTATTCCCGAGGACAGCATCGCGGTAATGTCGGCGAGGGCCAGTTGCATATGCGGCATGACAATATCGAAGATTTTTCTGTATACGAAGTAAAGCCCGACAAGCTGAAGGGAGCAATTCGTGCGGCATTTGAAAGATCGAAGTCTTGATGGGGTTTGCGTCATAGTATCTTTTGCTGAAAGTTTCGGGGTCGGCACGGAAAGGTAGCGGTTAGGGCCCCGTCTTTTGGATTGGGCAGCATGGTCTGGGCGGAGGGCCGACCCGCAAAGGCGTCTTAAGGGGACTAGCAGCCCATGCTCGTGGAGCCGGCGGCAGTCTTCGCGTTCCACCGCCCGACGTCGGGGTGGCCGGCCGCCTCGGTCCGCTGCAACCCTGCCGGAACACAGCCCGGCTGATCGGAGGTGGCGACCAACGTCGTGCCAGTCAAGGGCAGCGTCCGAAGCTGCTCGGCGACCTCCACCTGCTCGGCTGAAAGGGCGCCAGTCTCGAAGCGCCGCCAACAAGAGGCACTGGCGGCTGGAGAGGCACGTCTTCGCGGTCGTGCCCCCAACGGCGCGACCGACGAATCCCATCGACTCGCACCACAAGCTGTGCCTCCAAGGGCACCCCCGCGTCGCCATCGGCCTGCTCAGTACCGACCGCACCAGAAACAACGCGCTCCGGCGCACCGGCGTTCGCCACGCTGGCCCCGAACAGCGTGGCCTTTGAGTTCGGAAAAACAGAGGGGACCGAGCGGCGCGGATGTTCATACAGCAGCACCGAGCACGCCATCAAAGGGATGAACGGGCCAAGCGCCGCGGCGCAGGTGCTAATTCCTGCCCGATGCCGCGCATGAAGTGGTATCTTCCACTTTTGAGCCGCCACAACGGCTCGCCCCTCGGCATTGGACGCTTCAGTTCAAGGAGAGAGCGTGAATGTAATGGACTGGTGGTATGGCGTGGTCGGCCTGTCCATTCCGACCATGATCGTCTATGTGCTCGTGATGACCCATGTGACGATCGTCGCCGTCACCGTCTACCTGCACCGCTTTTCGGCGCACCGGGCGCTCACGCTGCATCCGGCGGCACAGCATTTTTTCCGCTTCTGGCTGTGGTTGACCACCGGCATGATCACCAAGGAGTGGACGGCGGTGCATCGCAAGCACCATGCGCTCACCGAAACCGAGGACGACCCGCACAGCCCCCGCATCCACGGCTTGGGCGCCATCGTCTTCAAGGGCGCGGAATACTATCGCCAAGGCACCACGCGAGAGACCCTGAGCCGGTACGGCAAGGGCACACCGGACGATTGGATGGAGCGCCGCCTTTACACGCCGCACACATCCGTTGGCGTCAGCCTCATGCTCGTCATCAACCTTGCGCTGTTTGGCGCGCTGGGGCTCACCGTGTGGGCGGTGCAGATGATCTGGATTCCGTTCTTGGCAGCCGGCGTCGTCAACGGCGTCGGCCACTTCTGGGGATACCGGAACTTCGAGTGCCCAGACAGCGCCACCAACTTCTCCCCATGGGGCATCCTCATCGGCGGCGAAGAGCTGCACAACAACCACCACACCTACCCCAACTCGGCGAAGCTGTCCGTGAAGCCTTGGGAGTTCGACCTCGGTTGGGCTTGGATTCGGGTGCTCACGGCATTCGGCCTCGCCAAGCCGCTCTCCACCGGGCCGATCGTTGCCCGCGTGGAAGGCAAAACCGCCATCGACATGGAAACGACTTGGGCCGTGCTGAACGACCGCTTCCAAGTGATGGCGCGCTACGGCGAGGAAGTGGTGGCGCCCCTCGTGGAACAAGAGTACCGGCGCGCAGACCGGGCGACGCGAAGGCTGTTGAAACGCTCGAAGGAGGTGCTCTGCCGCCATGAAGGGCTGATGGACGAGGGCCAGCGGCGGCGCATCGCCGCGGTGGTGGGCGCGAGCCCGGTGCTGCGCATCCTCTACGAGAAGCGCGTGGAGCTCTCCGCAGTGTGGTCGCTGAAGAGCCGCGGGGAAGACTTGCTGGATGCCTTCAGCGGCTGGTGCCACGAGGCCGAGGCGACGGGCATTCAGGCACTGCGCGACTTCGTGCGGGATTTGCGCTCCTACACAGTGCAGCCAGCCCGCTCCACCTAAAGGTCCGGGCATCGCGCCTGGAAGCGAACGCGGCGACAGCCGAGCGGCTACATGCGCTCGACGGTTTCGATGCCGAGCAGGCCCAACCCCGTGCGCAGCGTCTCGCCGGTGATGGCGCAGAGCGTGAGCCGGCTCTCGCGCACCACTGCGGGAGCGTCGAGCACCGGGCAGGTTTCGTAGAACCGCGTGAAGGCGCCCGCCAAGCCGAATAGGTAGCCGCATAAGTAGTGCGGCAGGGCTTCCGCCGCGGCGGCCTCCAACGTCTCTTGGAAGCGCAGCAGCGCAACGCCGAGCTGGCGTTCCGCATCTGCCTCGATGCTGGGCGCTTTGTCCAACAAGGCATCGCTCGCCACCCCGCCGCGGCGGAACAGGCTCTTGATGCGCGCGTAGGCGTATTGCAGGTAGGGCGCGGTGTTGCCGTCGAAACTCAGCATGGCGTCCCAATCGAAGACGTAATCGCTCGCCCGATGGCGCATGAGGTCTGCGTACTTCACGGCGCCGATGCCGACCACCCGCGCGACCTTTGCCGCCTCCTCCGGCGCCAAGTCCAAGCTCTTCTCCCCCACCACGCGGCTGGCGCGTTGCACCGCCTCGTCAAGCAGCGCCGTGAGCTTCACTTGGCCGCCGTCGCGGGTTCTGAACGGGCGCCCATCGCCACCCATGACGGTGCCGAAGGGAAGATGCTCCAAGCTGCACTCCGGCGGCGCGAATCCAGCTAAACGCACCGCCGCAAAGAGTTGCTTGAAGTGCAGCGCTTGGCGGGCGTCTGTGAAGTAGCAAATCCGCGTCGCGCCATGGCGCTCGCATCGGCGTCGCACCGACGCGAGGTCCGTCGTCGCATACAGGTAGCCGCCGTCACGCTTCTGCACGATCATGGGTACGTCAAAGCCCTCGAGAAAGATGCACTTGGCGCCCTCGGAGACGGTGATGAAGCCGCTCAAGTCCGCCACCACCTTCGGCAGATCTTCGTTGTAGCGGCTCTCTGGCTCTAAGTCTGCGTCGCTGAGGGTGACGCCCAACCGTTCGTAGATGGCACGGCAGTGCGACAGCGAGAGCTCGATGAACCGCTGCCAATGCGCCCGCGCCGCCGCGTCGCCACCCTGCAGGGCGACGACCATCTGCCGGGCGCGGCCGGCAAACTCCGCATCCGCGTCGAAACGCTGCCGGGCCGCTGCGTAGAAGGCCTCCAAGTCTCCCAGTTCGGCGGCGGTCGTCGTGGTGTCGGCACCAACGCCGATGTCAGCCAAGTGCGCGAGCAGCATGCCGAACTGCGTCCCCCAATCCCCCACATGGTTTTGACGGATGACTCGGTGGCCGAGCGTTTCCAGGATGCGCGCCATGGCATCGCCGATGATCGTGCTGCGCAAGTGCCCGACATGCATCTCCTTGGCGAGATTCGGGGAAGAGTAATCGACGACGATCCGCTCTGGGCGCTGCGTTCGCTCGACGCCGGCCGACGCGAGGCTTGCCGCCACGAACGCTGGGGAAAGGGTGACGTTGACGAAGCCCGGCCCGGCGACCTCGACGCGCTCCGCCACAGCCGCCACGCCATCGGCTTGCAGCGCGGCCACCACGGCCTCGGCGAGGCCGCGCGGATTGCGGCCGGCCCGCTTCGCCGCGGCCATGGCGCCGTTCGCTTGATAGTCGCCGAACTCCGGGCGTCCGGCCGGGCGCAACAGCGGCGCCGCATCTTCAATGCCGGCGGCGTCGAAGGCGCGCACGAAGCGTTCGGTCAGCGCAGCGCGCAGGTTCATCCGCTCAGCCTTCGGCCAACGAGACTTGCTCTGCCTGCCAGCCCTTGCTGCGGGACACGGCCACGAAGGAGACCCGGTCCCCCTCTTTGAGGCCGCCGCGCCCGCCCTGCGTCTGGATGCACCGCTGATGCACGAAGAGTTCCCCGCCAGTGTCCCGCGCGATGAAGCCGTAACCCTTGGTGCGGTTGAACCACTTGACGGTGCCACGCTCCAAGGCCGCCGGCGGCGAGGACGGCGCGCGGCGCTCCGCGGCCTCGACTCGCGCTGCCGGGCGCGCCAAGCGCACTCCCGCCAACGCCGCAGCGACGCCGGTGAGCATCGTCATGCCCAGCGCGCCGAGGCCAGCGCCGTCAAAGAGCCAGAAACCCGCTTGCGCGGCCACCACCCCGATGAACGCCCCGACAACAGCGGCGAACGCGAACGGCTTCACGGCGCGTCAGCCGGCAGCTTGGTGAGCGGCGGCGGATGCTGCCGGCCCGCTGGTCAGAGGCACCGCCGGCTTCATCGTCGGGTGGCTTTGTTGATGACAATGGCTTCCGCCGGCACGTCAGACATCGAGGCTCGCGTCGTGGTGTCCACGCCGGCGATGGCATCCGCCACGGCCATTCCCTCGCTGACCCTGCCGAACACGGTGTAACCCGGGCTGCCGCGCCGATTGTTCAGGCTGTGGTTGTCGCCCATGTTGATGTAGAACTGCGCGCCCGCCGAATCTGGGTCTGAATGTCGCGCCATCGCCAAGGTGTAGCGATCGTTGCGCAGCCCGTTGGCGGATTCGTTGACGACGGTGCGGGGCGCTTCGCGGTGGCTCATGTCGGCGGTGTGGCCACCCGCTTGAATGACGAAGCCGGCGATGACGCGGTGGAAGATGAGGCCCTCGTAGAAGCCGGCGTCCACGAGTTCCAAGAAGTTCTCCACCGTTTGCGGCGCTTCGGCTTGGAAGAGCTCCACTGTGAGGTCGCCCATGGACGTCTCGAGCACCACGACCGGGTTCTCCGTTTCGGCAGCGGGGGTTTGCGCCATAGCCATCATTACCAGTGCGGCGCCGAGGCGCGATGCGCCAATCATAGAACGGCGCCTCCACCCGCGCGCCCTTTTTCGATGGCGGCCAAGTAGGCGCGCACCGCTGGCGCCAAGCCGAGGCACAACGCATCGGCGATCAAGGCATGGCCGATGGACACTTCCGCGATGCTGCCCAAGGCAATGAACGCCGGCAAATTGGCGCGGTTCAGATCGTGCCCCGCGTTCACTTCAAGCCCCATCGCGCGAGCGGCGCGGATGGCCTCGCCGTATGTCTCCAAAGAGCACAGCGCATCCGGGTGCGCCAGGCCAACCTGCTCGACCACCTCGGCGTAGGGGCCTGTGTACAGCTCGATGCGGTCCGCACCACATTCCTTGGCGCGCGCCACCTGATCCACGTCTGGGTCCAGGAACAAGCTGACGCGCACATCCCAAGCGTGGCAACGAGCGACGCAGGCGCGCACGCGCGCCGCGGCGGCGGCATCCGCCAAGTCCCACCCGTGGTCCGACGTGAGCTGGCGCTCCGCATCCGGCACCAACGTCGCCTGCGCCGGCCGCGCGGCTTCGATGAGCTTGTCGAAGCCCGGATAGCCAGCAGCCGGGCCGGCTTCGGGATTACCCTCAATGTTGAACTCAATGTTCGGATGCCGCGCCACCAGCTCGCCAAGCGCTTCGACGTCCGCCGGGCGGATGTGGCGTTGATCCGGCCGCGGATGCACCGTGATGCCCTGTGCGCCGGCGGTGATGACCGTTTGCGCCGCGCCAACCACCGACGGCAGTCCGCCACCGCGCGCGTTGCGCAGCCAAGCAACCTTGTTGACGTTGACGGAGAGCGCGGTCACGACCAAGCACTGCGGCGCGGGCGTGCCTTGATGGCGATGCCAAGCAGCAAGCCCACCAACACAAGCCCCGCGCCGATGAGCATCCACTGGCGTTCCACATTCGCCTGCAGCTCCCCGGCAGCGTCCGCCAAATTGTCCGCTTCCCCGCGCAGCGCGGCGTTCTCATCCGTCAGGCGCTCATTTTCGGCATGGACGTTGATGTCGTCCGCAAAGACGCTCTTGAATTCGGCGAACTCCTCCGCCAGCGCCTCGTTGCTGCGCTGCAGCTCGCTGTTGGCCGCTTCAAGTTCGCGCAGGCGCATGAGCTCGGCCGCCACCGCCGGTTCACCCCCTTCGAGCAGCGCGGCCAACCGTTCGATCTCGGCCTGCGCCGTCGCGAGCCGGTGCCGGGCAACGGGTTCGCTCACCAGATACTGGCGCGGCACCCAACCTGTCGCGTCGTCCTCCGTGCGCACTTCGGCGAAGCCCGTTTCCTCATCTTCGCTCAGCACTTCGAGGCTCATGCCGCTCGGCAAGCCCCAATGCAGGATGCGGTGTTCGGTGGAAGGCCCGGCGCGCAGCGGCACGCGCAGCTCATCCGAGATGTAGCGCGTCTCCGCCAAGGCGTGGCCGGCGAACGCGATCAGCGCCGCTGCCAGCGCGCCGGCGGTGCGGCGCGGCATCATCCTTCCGCCTCTTCCAGCGTCGCGGCCGGCGCCAAATGCCCGGCGGCGAACAGGTACGCGCCCGTCGCCACGGTGAGCAACAGCGGGATGGCGAATGCGGAAACCAGCTTGTACGTGACCCACGCGGCCTCGCTGAAGCCAAACGCCACGAACAGGTTGGCGCCGCCCGCCGCGGCCAAAGCGAGGCCCCAACCCCATGTGACGCGCGTCCATGCCGGCGGCGGCAGCGTGATGGCACGGCCCAAAGCGCGCTCGAGGTAATCCCCGCGGCCGACATAGCGGCTGCCAATCAGCGCCGCCGCCATCACCCAGTACACGATGGTGGGCTTCCATTGGATGAACAGGGCATCCCGAAAGGCGAGGGTGAGCCCCCCGGAAACGAGCGCCACCCACATCACCACCCACATTTGCCGGCTGACGTGACGCCGCATCAGCTTCATGATCGACACTTGGACGACGGCGCTCACCATCAACGCCGCGGTGGCGATGAAAATGTCCGTGAAGACATACACGCCGACGAACGCGAGGACCGGCAGGAAATCCAACAACTGCTTCATAAGAGGCGGATAATAGCGGCTGTGAGCCAATTCTTCAGCGTTCATTCCACCCATCCGCAGCGCCGCCTGTTGACGCGCGCCGTTGAAGTGCTGACTGGCGGCGGCGTCATCGCCTACCCCACAGACTCCACCTATGCCTTGGGCTGTCATATCGGCGACAAGGCGGCGCTGGATCGGGTGCGCGAGATTCGCGCCCTGCATCCGCGCCATCTGTTCACGCTGATGTGCCGGGATTTGTCCGAGCTGGCCGCCTACGCGATGGTGGACAACACGAGCTACCGCATCGTCAAGCGCTACACCCCCGGCCCCGTCACATTCGTGCTGAAAGCCACGCGCGAGGTGCCCCGGCGGTTGATGAGCCGGCGGCGCACCATCGGCTTGCGCGTGCCGAATTGCCCCGTCAGCCACGGCTTGCTCACGCTCTTGAATGAGCCGATGATGTCCACCAGCCTAGTGCTGCCCGGCGACGCGAACGCGCTCACCGAAGCCAGCGTCATCAAGGAGCGCTTGGCGGGTGTCGTCGATCTCATCTTGGACGGTGGCGCCCGCTCCCCGGAGCCCACCACCGTGGTGGACTTAACGGGCGATGCGCCCCGCGTCACGCGCCCAGGCCTCGTCGAGTTCGAGTTATGATCGCGCTGAATCGCTGGAACCCGTCCACGTGAGCAACGATTCGCAACAGCGGGTGGTGTCCGGCATGCGGCCCACCGGCCGCATGCACATCGGCCAGTACCACGGCGCGCTGAAGAATTGGGTGCAGCTTCAGCACCAGTACGAATGCTTCTTCTTCGTGGCGGATTGGCACGCCCTCACCACGCACTACCAACAGCCGGAGATCATCGAGCGCAACACCCTCGACATGGTGGTGGACTGGCTGGCCGCGGGGTTGAGCCCTGGCGCCTCCACCATTTTCGTGCAAAGCCGCGTGCCAGAGCATGCGGAACTGCATTTGCTGCTGTCGATGATCACGCCGATCAGTTGGCTCGAGCGGGTGCCGAGCTACAAGGACCAACAGCAGAAGCTCAACGATCGAGACCTTTCCACCTACGGCTTTCTCGGCTATCCCCTGCTGCAGTCCGCGGACGTGCTCATCTATCGCGCCGGCAAGGTGCCGGTCGGTGCGGACCAAGTGGCGCACATCGAGCTCATGCGCGAAGTGGCGCGTCGGTTCAACCACATTTATGGCAAGGAGCCAGGGTTCGAGGAGCATGCGCAAGCCGCCGTCCGCAAGATGGGGCGCAAGGCTGCGCGGCTCTACCGGGAGGCGCGGCGCGATTACTTGGAGCGTGGCGACCGCGAGGCCTTGGAGCGCGCCAGGGCGCTGTTGAGCGAGCAGCCAAATCTCTCCATTGGCGACCGCGAGCGGCTGTTCGGCTATCTGGAGGGCGGCGGCCGCATCATCCTCGCGGAGACGCAGGCGCTGCTCACCGAGACGCCGCTCATCCCCGGCATCGACGGCGACAAGATGTCCAAGTCTTACGGCAACACCATCGGCTTGCGCGAAGCGCCGAGCGAGGTGGAACGCAAGCTCCGCACCATGCCCACGGACCCGGCGCGGGTGCGGCGCTCAGATCCCGGCAATCCGGACAATTGCCCGGTGTTCGCCTTGCACCAAGCGTTGTCCGAAGAATCCGTGCGCACCTGGGCGGCGACGAACTGCCGCTCCGCCGGCATCGGCTGCGTGGACTGCAAAGGCCCTTTGATCGACGCCATCATCAAGGAACAGGCGCCGTTCCGCGAGCGCGCCGAGCAGTACGAGCGAGACCCGAACACGGTGCGCGCCATCATCGTCGAAGGTTCGGAGGCGGCCCGGGACGTGGCCCGTGACACCATGGAGGCGGTGCGCGCGGCGGTGGGCGTGAGCCACCGATGAAGGCCACCGAGGGCAGCGAAGGCCGACCCGCCGCAGCGGCGCCCACGCAACCCGGCGCCCGCCTGCAGGCCGCGCGGCGCGATCGTCCAGGCGAAGTGTTGGCGGTGGTCGGCGACGAGGTGGTGGATGCGCTGCCGGAGGATCTGCACATCCCGCCCCATGCCCTCGAGGTGTTCTTGGAAACCTTCGAGGGCCCGCTCGACCTCTTGCTTTACCTCATTCGACGCCGCAACCTGGACATCCTCCAAGTGAAGGTGGCGGAAGTCACCGAGCAATACCTGCGCTACATCGAGTTGATGCGCGCCTTCGAGCTGACGCTGGCCGGGGAGTATCTGGCGATGGCCGCGACGTTGGCGGAGATCAAATCCCGCTTGTTGCTGCCGCGCCCGGCAAGCGCCGAAGAGGCAGAGCAGGACCCAGCCGCCGAGCTCATCCGCCGCCTGCAGGAATACGAGCGCTTCAAAGAAGCCGCGACGCAGCTTGGCGACTTGCCGCGCCTTGAGCGCGACCTGTTCGTCGCCACCGCGACGCCACCGCAGTTCGTTGCCAAGCGCCCCGCGCCGACGGCGGACATGCGCGAGTTGATGCTCGCCTTGGCCGACGTGTTGCGCCGCGCCGACCTGCATGAACGCCATGCCGTGCAAATGGAGGCCCTCTCCGTGCGCGAACGCATGTCCCATGTGTTGGCGAGCGTGAGCGCCAGCGAGCGCTTCGTGCCCTTCGGCGCACTGTTCACACCCAGCGAGGGGCGGCGCGGCGTGGTGGTCACCTTCCTCGCCTTGCTGGAGCTGTGCCGGGAGGGGCTTGTGGAACTGGTGCAGCGGCGCCCGTTCGCGCCCATCTATGTGCGCAGCGCCGGCGCGGCGCCATCGAGCGCACCCGATGCTTGAGCAGCAGGACATCGAACGGGTCGTCGAGGCCGTGCTCCTCGCTGCCGCCCAACCCATGTCCGTGGACCGCTTGGTGGCCGTGTTCCGACCGGACGAACTGCCGGAGGGCGACCCACGCCAAGCGGTGCGCTCCGCGCTGAGCGAAATCGAGTACGCCCTCGACGGCCGCGGCTATGAGCTGAAGCGCGTCGCCAGCGGCTATCGCTTCCAAGTGCGGCAACAGTTGAGCCCGTGGGTGAGCCGGTTGTGGGAGGAAAAGCCGCCGCGCTATTCCCGGGCACTGTTGGAGACGCTCGCCCTCATCGCCTACCGGCAACCGGCGACGCGCGGCGACATCGAGGCCGTGCGCGGCGTCAGCGTGAGCCAGAACATCATGCGCTCGCTGTTGGAGCGCGGCTGGATCCGCGCGGTGGGCCAGCGCGAGGTGCCCGGGCGGCCCGCGTTGTACGCCACCACCCGCTCCTTTCTGGACTATTTCAACCTGAAGAGTTTGGAAGAATTGCCGCCGTTAGCCGAAATCAAGGCGCTGGTCGATCCGCATGTCGAGGACGAGGCAGCCGCGGCGGAGCGTGTGCCGGCGCCGGCAGCCGAGGGGGGCGAGCCAAGCGAACAGATGACGGCCGCGGACGCATCGAGCGACGCCGCCGCAACGCCCCAAGGCGACGCAGACGACGCGGCGCCGCCCGCCGACGAGCGGCCGCTGGCACAGGTGGTACACCTGCGCGCGGACCGTTGAACGCCTAGGAAGGCGACGCCGTGTCAGAGAAACTCCAAAAGACCCTCGCTCAGCGCGGCATGGGCGCCAGGCGCGAAATGGAGGACTGGATTCGCGCAGGGCGCATCACCGTCAACGGCCAAGTGGCGACCATCGGCGCGCGCGTGAAGCCGGAAGATCGCATCGGCATCGACGGGCGCCGCTTGGCGCCGATGGCGCCGCCGCGCTCGCGGGTGTGGGTGATGAACAAGCAAGAGGGCGTGGTCTGCACACGCCGCGACCCAGAGGGGCGCCCCATCGTGTTCGACGCGCTGCCGCGCCTCGGCCAGGGCCGTTGGCTCTCCGTCGGCCGCCTCGACATGTACTCCACCGGCCTCTTGATGCTCACCAACGACGGCGCCTTGGCACATCGCTTGATGCACCCCTCGACGGGCATCGACCGCGAATACGCGGTGCGCTTGGACGGCAAGTTGTCTGACGCCGCCCTCGCCGAACTCGCAGCCGGCGTGGAAATCGATGGCAACCTGCAACGCTTCTCGGATGTGCGCTACTACGACGGCCGCGGCGCCAACCACTGGTATCACGTCGTGCTGATGGAGGGACGCAACCGCGAAGTGCGCCAACTCTTCGGCGCCGTCGGACACAAGGTCACGCGCTTGAAGCGCGTACGCTATGGGCCGGTCGTCCTGCCGCCTTGGCTGCGGCGCGGTCAAGTCCGCGAAATGCGCGACGCCGACGTGCGCGACCTCTCCGCGCTGCTGGGATTGCCGCCGCCACCAGCCACTGCGCGCGCCAAGGGCCGGCGCGACGGCCCCTCGTTCTTGATCCCCTACCCCAAGCTGGCGCCGGCCAGCCAACCCGCCCAACCCGCCCAGGCCGTCACTGCGGCCCGTTCCAAGTCGCCGCGTCGAAGCTCTGGCCAGTGACGCCGCGCGCGTCCGGCCCCATCAGGTAGAGGTACAGATCCATGTGTTCCGCCGGTTCCGGCAGCGTGGACGGATCCTCCGCCGGATAGGCCGCGGCGCGCATGGCCGTGCGGGTGGCGCCGGGGTTGAGCGCGTTCACGCGGATGCGTCCGGCGCTTTCCAGTTCGTCGGCCAGCGTCTGCGACATCCCTTCAATGGCGAACTTCGATGCCGCGTAGGCGCCCCAATAGGCGCGGCCCACGCGGCCCACGCCGGACGACGTGAAAATGATTGACGCATCCGCCGCCGCTTCCATGAGCGGCAACAGGGCGCGCGTCAAAGCAAACGGCGCGATCGCGTTCACGTTCATCACTTCCGTCCACTGCGCCAGCGGATAGTGCGCCATGGGCACGCGCGGGCCGAGGATGGAGGCGTTGTGGAGGATGCCGTCCAAGCGACCATAGTCCTCCGTGAGCGCCGCCGCCAACTGTTCCGCGGCCGGCTCCGTCAGCTTGTCGAGATCCGCCGGCACGATGACCGGGCGCGTCTCGGTGCCCTGTTCGATGGCGTCGAACACGGCTTCGAGCTTGCCCCGCGTGCGCCCAAGCAGCGCCACATTGGCACCGTGGCGCGCGTAGGCGAGGGCCGCGGCCTGGCCGATGCCGGCGCCGGCGCCGGTGACCAGCACCACGCGGCCGGCCAGCAGGTTGGAAGGCGGGGCGTAGCGCGGCCGGCGAGCCGACGCGCTCACGGCCGGGCGGGCGGTTTCTGCGCCCTGAGAAAGTAGTTCACATCGACGTCCGCGGTGAGCGAGCAGGCGCGGGTGAACGGGTTGTAGCGCATGCCCACAATCTCCATCACCACGAGGCCGGCGGCGCGCGCGGCGGCGGCCAGCTCCGCGGGGCGCACCAGCTTCGCGTAATCGTGGGTGCCCCGCGGCAGCAGCCGCAAGACATATTCGGCGCCGAGCACCGCCAGCAAATACGACTTGGGCGTGCGATTGATCGTGGACGTCACCACTTCCGCACCCGGCGCCGCCAGCGCCGACAACGCGGCAACCGTGGAGGCGACGTCTGGCACATGCTCGACCATCTCCAGGCAGGTGACCAAATCGAAGGCGCCGGGGGACTGCTCCGCAAAGGTCTCCGGCGTCGCGGATTCGTAGCGGATGACGTCCCCCAAGCCGGCCTCCAACGCATGCAGCCGCGCCACTTCGAGGGGCTTGCGCGCGGCGTCGATGCCCGTCACTTGCGCTCCCAAGGCAGCCAAGCCCTCCGTCAAGATGCCGCCGCCACAGCCCACATCGATCACCCGCGCGCCGGCCAGCGCGCGCTGGCGCGCCAAGTAATCCAGCCGCAGCGGGTTGATGTCATGCAGCGCCTTGAAGTCTCCATCCGCATCCCACCAGCGATGCGCCAGCGCCTCGAACCTGGCGATTTCCCCGCGGTCGACGTTGGCGGCGCTCATGACGCGATGCGGCGCGTCCACTGTTCGGCCTGCGCCAGCGCGCGCTCCACATCCAGCGTGTGGAAGCGGCCGGCCTCGTACAGGCAGCGCCCCGCCACCCAAACATGGCTCACGCAATTGCCGGCCTGGGTGTGGACGAGCTGCGCCTGCAGGTCGTGCTGGGGTTGCATGGCCGGGCGCTTCAGATCGACGGCGATGAGATCCGCCGCCTTGCCGGGCAACACCGAGCCGATTTTGTCGCCAAGGCCCAGCGCCCGCGCGCCATCCAGCGTGGCCATCTTCAGCATCGCCGCGGCGGACGCCGCGCCAGCGTCGCCGGCGGACCACTTCCATAGCAAGGCTGCCAAGCGCAATTCGCTGAACAGGTCCAAGGTGTTGTTCGAGGCCGCGCCATCGCTGCCAATGGCCACGTTGACGCCGGCCGCCTTCAGGTCTGCCACGCGGCACACGCCGCTCGCCAGCTTGAGGTTGGAACTCGGACAATGCACCACATGGGCGCCGCCCCGGGCCACCCGCTCGATCTCGTCATCGTCGAGTTGCGTCATGTGTACCGCCTGCAGCGCCGGCGTCAGCATGCCGATGGCGTCCAACAAACGCACCCAAGTGTCGCCGGTGCGGCGGCGCGACTCGGCCACCTCGTGGGCGTCCTCGTGCAGGTGGATCTGGATGCCGGCGTCGATCTCGTCCGCCAGCACCTGCACGCGCTGCAAGGCGGCGCGATCCACCACATAGGCTGAGTGTGGACCAAAGGCCACGCGCACCAGCTCGCTGTCGCGGAACTGGTCGTGGAGTTCGAGGCCGCGGCTCACGCACTCCTCTTCCGAGTGCGCCCAAACGTTCTCGATGCCAACCACCGGGAAGGCCACCTGCGCCCGAAAGCCGGCGGCCGCCGCCGCCTGCGCCACCACTTCCGGGAACCAATACATGTCGCTCGCGCAAGTTGTGCCGGAGGCGATCATTTCCACCATTGCGAGGGTCGCGCCGTCCGCAACGAACTCCGGGCTCACCCAACGCGCCTCAAGCGGCCACATGGTCTCCTTCAGCCAAGCATCGAGAGACTGCGACTCGCCAAGCCCCCGCAACAGCGTCATCGCAAAATGCCCGTGCGCGTTCACGAGGCCCGGCAGGAGGATGTGGGAATCCAGCGTCACGGGCGTGGCTTGCGGGAAGCGCGCGGTGAGTTCCGCGGCGGCGCCGACGGCGGCGATGCGGCCATCGCGGATCGCCACGGCCATCCCTTCCTGCACCACGTTGTCTGGCTCGATCGGCAACAGGTAACGCGGCTGCAGCAGGGTCTCCGACATTCCGGGATTGTATATCGAACCCCCGGCCGCACCGACAGTGCAGCGGCGGTTCATCAAGGTCGAGCAAGGCGGGCTCGTCGAGCGGAAAGGTGCCGATCAACAGCCGGGCAATCCGGTGGGCACCCTCGTTCCTACGCGGCCCGCGCCACCTCGAAGGCGGCGATGTTGCGGTCCTCCCGGCTGAACTCCACGCCGACCAGATACACTGGCCGGCCTAGGCGCAGGTACTTGTCGGCATATCCTTTTTCCTTGATCTGCGCCAACGCTCTCCCCGAAGCCCCTTTCCCCACCGACTTGAACTCGAAAACGTAAACGCCGCCGTCGAAGCGCACCACCATGTCCGCTCGGCCCGCGCTGGAGCTGTCCTCCGGGATGAGGTCGAAGCCGTGCGCCGCGAAGCAGGAATACACCACGCTGGCGTAGTAGCCCTCGTAGCTCCCGATGTCGTTGTTGACGTGCCACTGGTAGGGGACGCCGGCGAACAGGGAGCGGAAGAACGCCTCCAAGCCCTCGAAGTCGTTGGCGGCCAGCAGTTCGCGGAGCGGGGCGTCGTCGGCGCGACGCCGGGCGGCGTACGGCAGCAGGGCCCAAAGCATGCGCTCGTTCAGGCTTTGGCGCACCTCGCGGTTCGGGTAGCCCAGCCGGTAGCGGACGCGCCCGCCGCGGTCCTCCTCATCCACGATGGTCAGGTAGCCGGTCTGGAACAGCAGCGCCTCCACGGACATCTCATCGACGTCGAAGGCGGACAGCAGCGCCTCCGTGCCGACCATGCCCTCCAAGTCCGGCGTGGGGACGCCGCGCCGCAGCAGCGCGTCGATGAGGAACTTCGGCGAGCCGGTCTCGAACCAGTGCGCCTTGAACTCGCGCTGCCGGAACAAAAGCAGGATGTCGAAGGGGTTGTACACCTTCTCCGCACCCCGCCAGCTGTAGCCGTTGTACCAGCGGCGCACCTCGGAGCGGTCCAAGCCGGGAAGCTCCGGCGCGAACACTTCGTCCAAGTCCTGTTCCGTGTAGCCGCAGATGGTGGAGTAGGCTGGATCAAGCGTGATGTCCATGAGGTTGTTCAGGCCGGAGAAGATGCTGACCTTTGCGAACTTGCTCACTCCCGTCAGCAAAGTGAACTCGATGTGCGCGTCGCAGGACTTGATGGCGGAGTACAGCCCGCGCAGGAAGCTGCGGTTGGCCCGGGCCACCTCCGGCGCCTCCAGCGCGTCCAGAATCGGCTTGTCGTACTCATCGACCAGAACGACCACACGCCGCCCGGAACGTTCACGCAGCGATTCGATCAGATGCCCGAAGCGGGCCGGCGCGGTGTCGTAGCGGCCTTCCACGCCGGCGCGCCTTTCGATGGCGTCGAGCTGCGCCAACGCCTCCTTGGCGGCCAACCCCGGCTCATCGAAGGATCCCCCGCCGAAGTCCAGCCGCAGCACTGGATGGGGCCGGCCCCAGTCCCATCGGTCGTGGATGGCCAGCCCCCGGAACAGCTCCTCGCTGCCCTCGAACAACTCCTTGATGGTGTCCAGCAGCAGGCTCTTGCCGAAGCGCCGCGGGCGGGACAGGAAGTAGTGCTTGCCGCCGTCCGTCATCCGCTGGACGTGGGCGGTCTTGTCCACGTAGTAGTAGCCTTCCCCGCGAACTTCCCGGAAGGTCTGGATGCCGATGGGCAGCCGGCGCTTGGCGGCGCCGTCGTCGGGGGCGCTCATGCCCGCATTGTAGCCCTTCGCCGGGCCGATGCGCCGAAGAAGCCCTAGTGGCCCCTACGCGGCCCGCGCCACCTCGAAGGCGGCGATGTTGCGGTCCTCCCGGCTGAACTCCACGCCGATCAGATGCACCGGCCGGCCTAGGCGCAGGTACTTGTTGGCATATCCTCTATCTTTGATTTGGGCCAGTGCCCGCCCCGAAACCCCTTTCCCCACCGACTTGAACTCGAAAACGTAAACCCCGCCGTCGAAACGCACCACCATGTCCGCGCGGCCCGCGCTGGAGCTGTCCTCCGGAATGAGGTCGAAGCCGTGCGCCGCGAAGCAGGAATACACCACGCTGGCGTAGTAGCCCTCGTAGTCCTGAATGTTGTTGTTGACGTGCCACTGGTGGGGGACGCCGGCGAACAGGGCGCGGAAGAACGCCTCCAGCCCCGCGAAGTCGTTGGCGGCCAGCAGTTCGCGGAGCGGCGCGTCGTCGGCCCGCCGCCGGGCGGCGTCCGGCAGCAGGGACCACAGCAGGCGCTCGTTCAGGCTCTGTCGCACCTCCCGGTTTGGGTAGCCCAGCCGGTAGCGGACGCGCCCGCCGCGGTCCTCCTCATCCACGATGGTCAGGTAGCCGGTCTGGAACAGCAGCGCCTCGACGGACATCTCATCGACGTCGAAGGCTGACAGCAGCGCCTCCGTGCCAACCATGCCCTCCAGGTTCGGGGTGGGGACGCCGCGCCGCAGCAGGGTGTCGATGAGGAACTTCGGCGAGCCGGTCTCGAACCAGTGCGCCTTGAAGCGGCGGCTGTCGAACAGCAGCAGGATGTCGAAGGGGTTGTACACCTTCCCTTCGCCAAGCCAGCTGTAGCCGTTGTACCAACGGCGCACCTCATCGCGGTCCAAGCCGGGAAGCTCCGGCGCGAACACGGTGTCCAAGTCCTGTTCCGTGTAGCCGCAGATGGCGGAGTAGCGCGGATCCAAGGTGATGTCCATGAGGTTGTTCAGGCCGGAGAAGATGCTGACTTTCGCGAACTTGCTCACTCCCGTCAGCAAAGTGAACTCGATGTGCGCGTCGCAGGACTTGATGACGGAGTACAGGCCGCGCAGGAAACTGCGGTTGGCGCGGGCCACCTCCGGCGTTCCCAACGCATCCAGAATCGGCTTGTCGTACTCATCCACCAAGACCGCCACCCGCCGGCCGCTGCGTTCGCGCAGCTCCGCAATCAGCCGGCGAAAGCGGGCCGGAGCGCTGCCGCTGCCGACGGCGATGCCGGCGCTCTTCTCAATGGCCTCCAACTGCAGCGTCAAGTCCTCCGACAGCCAGCCCGGCTGCTCGAAGTCGCCGCCCCCGAAGTCCAGCCGCAGCACTGGATGGCGCCGGCCCCAGTCCCATCGGTCGTGAACCGCCAACCCCCGAAACAGCTCCTCGCTGCCCTCGAACAACTCCTTGATGGTGTCCAGCAGCAGGCTCTTGCCGAAGCGCCGCGGGCGGGACAGGAAGTAGTGCTTGCCACCGTCCGTCATCCGCTGGACGTGGGCGGTCTTGTCCACGTAGTAGTAGCCTTCGCCGCGAACTTCCCGGAAGGTCTGGATGCCGATGGGCAGCCGGCGCTTGGCGGTGCCGTCGTCGGGGGCGCTCATGGCCGCATTGTAGCCCTCCGCCGGGCCGATGCGCCGAAGAAGCCCTGGCTGCCCCTACGCGGCCCGCGCCACCTCGAAGGCGGCGATGTTGCGGTCCTCCCGGCTGAACTCCACGCCGACCAGATGCACTGGCCGGCCTAGGCGCAGGTACTTGTCGGCGTAGCCTTTTTCCTTGATCTGCGCCAACGCTGTCCCCGAAGCCCCTTTCCCCACCGACTTGAACTCGAAAACGTAAACCCCGCCGTCGAAGCGCACCACCATGTCCGCGCGGCCCGCGCTGGAGCTGTCCTCCGGGATGAGGTCGAAGCCGTGCGCCGCGAAGCAGGAATACACCACGCTGGCGTAGTAGCCCTCGTAGTCCTGAATGTTGTTGTTGACGTGCCACTGGTGGGGGACGCCGGCGAACAGGGAGCGGAAGAACGCCTCCAAGCCGGCGAAGTCGTTGTCGGCCAGCAGCCGGCGCAGCGACGTTTTCTGCGCCAGCCGCCGGGAGGCGTCGGGCAGCAGGGCCACCAGCAGGCGCTCGTTCAGGCTTTGCCGCACCTCCCGGTTCGGGTAGCCCAGCTGGTATTGGGCCAAGCCGTTCTCCGCGTCCTCGCCGGTGATGGTCAGGTAGCCGGTCTGGAACAGCAGCGCCTCGACGGACATCTCATCGACGTCGAAGGCTGACAGCAGCGCCTCCGTGCCAACCATGCCCTCCAGGTCCGGGGTGGGGACGCCGCGCCGCAGCAGGGTGTCGATGAGGAACTTCGGCGAGCCGGTCTCGAACCAGTGCGCCTTGAACTTGCGCTGCCGGAACAAAAGCAGGATGTCGAAGGGGTTGTACACCTTCTCCGCGCCAAGCCAGCTGTAGCCGTTGTACCAGCGGCGCACTTCGCCCCGGTCCAAGCCCGGAAGCTCCGGCGCGAACACTTCATCCAAGTCCTGCTCCGTGTAGCCGCAGATGGCGGAGTAGGCCGGATCAAGCGTGATGTCGGTGAGGTTGTTCAAGCCGGAGAAGAGGCTCACCTTGGAGAACCTGCTGACGCCGGTGAGGAAGGTGAACTTGACGTGCGCGTCGCAGTCCTTGATCACAGAGTAGATGCCGCGCAGGAAATCGCGGTTGGCGCGCGCCACCTCCGGCGCTTCCAGCGCGTCCAGAATGGGCTTGTCGTACTCATCGATCAGGATGACCACCCGCCGCCCCGCGCTTCCCCGCAACGCCTCGATCAGCGCCGCGAAGCGCCCGGCGGCCGTGGCGCCGGCCGCGGCGACCCCCGCCGAGCGCTCGACAGCGTCCAGCTTGTCGCCGAAGAGGGCCTCCAACTGGCCGGGAGTGTCGAAATGGCCGGCGCCGAAGTCCAGCCGCAACACCGGGTGGCGCACGCCCCAGTCCCATTGATCGTGAACCGCCAGCCCCCGGAACAGCTCCTCGCTGCCCTCGAACAGCTCCTTGATGGTGTCCAGCAGCAGGCTTTTGCCGAAGCGCCGCGGGCGGGACAGGAAGTAGTGTCGCCCGGCGTCCACCAACCGTTGGATGTGGGCAGTTTTGTCCACGTAGTAGCAGCCCTCCTCCCGGATCAGGCGGAAGGTCTGGATGCCGATGGGCAGCCGGCGCTTGGCGGCGCTGTTGCCAGGGACGCTCATGACCGCATCATAGTCGAGCACGCTCTGCAAGCTGTTGGACACGGCTTGGTGGTTTGGGCCCTTTCGCCAGCGCCGGATACGCCATCCGCAGATGCAGTTTCTCCAAGACTTCCAAGTAAGCCTCGTACCAGAGCTTGAAGAGCTTGGCTGGCGTTCGATACGCGAGTTCGGCGCCACCATGCGCCCAGCGCAGCATCGCATCCGGCGCCCAAGGCTTCACTGGCCCCTTGAAATGCAGCACCTTCGCAAGCTCGGCGTTGAGGCCGGTGCGCTCCCGCACCTCCGCCGCCTCGGGCACGAAATAGTTGTAGGTCCAGCTCGTCAGCGTCTGACGACCAGCGAAGCAGCGGTTTACGATGGGTTGATCCGTGAGCCGGATATTCAAGTTGCGCCACGCCTCCGGCACCATCAGCGCCAGCAAATCCGCATACACCCGCGGACCCGCGCAGGCACCGTCGATGAGCATGAAGCCGCAGTTGAAGGGGCGCTCCAAGGCCGGGCGAGCCGTGCGCCCTTGCAGCGCGAGACCGGTGTCGGGGTCGCGCTGCTGGTTCAGGACGAACTCTCGGTCGCCGCAGCACAGCAGCGCTTCGTCGGTGTCGAACAGTTCGTCAACCGGCGCGAGGAACAGCATGTCGCTGTCGTAGTACAACACTTTGCGGTAGCCGTCCAGGCGAAACGCGTCCAGCGCATGGAACATGGGCGGGAGAATGGGTCGGTTTGGGTAGGCCGCCCTGAGATGCGCCACTCGGTCGAGCAGTTCCGGCGCGACCGGCTGGAACCGCACAAGCGGCGCCACCGCTTCGAGCACCGCGCACGACTCTTCGGTCAAGCCATCGTGAAGGACGATCACGTCACCGTCGAATCCGGGATGATGACGTCGAAACGAGCCCAGCATGGCGATGGCGCCAGGCAAAAAATCGTCCGTAACGGCGGTGACCAGGCAGACGTTCGCGGTCACAGGAGGTCGTATCCGAAGTGGTCGAGCACGTCTCGATGCCGCCGGAAGACGTGCGAGAACGCCGCGATCCGCCGGGCGTCAAGGCGGGCGATCTGCCGAGCGTTCATGTCATTGAGCATCTCGCAATAGCGATCCTTCACCGGCAACTGTTGCCGAAGGTTCAGATCGTCGATTTCCGGCACCAAGGTGCGCACAGCACACGCCACCCGCTCCGGCTCGGCGCACATTGTCTCGTAGGTGAAGAACGTCCCGCGGTGGCCGTGCTTTTCGACATTGCGGCGTTGCCACGCCAAACAAGTGACGACATGGGTGGCGGCAAGCTCATCCAAGGTTCGTTCCGGAAAGAGGGCCGCCAAAGCCGCAGGTTCGTGGGATCGGTAGCGCCGGTAGGCCCGCAAGATGCCCTCGCAAACCGCATAGGGGTTGCGCACCATGAACAGGAACTTCGCGTTGCGGAAGTGCCGCACGAGCTCATCCACGATCACCAGATGCGGTGACGACTTGGTGTAGAAAACCGATGCCGCAGGGTCGCGGGCGTAGGCTTGGAAATACCACGCCACGCGGGAGCGCCTCCAGTTGTACGCCGCAGGGTTTGCAAACCGCTCGAGCCAGCGGCGCTCGGCGGCCCATAAAAGGCCCGGCCGCGGGTCGCCGGGTTCGAGCGGCTGAAAGCTGGCCGGCCCAACGAAACCCGTCATGCGCTGGCCCTCCACGGGGAGGTTCCAGGTGGCGCGGCAGGTCGCCAGTGCCTTTTGCAGGAAGGTGGAGCCGCTGTTGTTCGGACAGATTCCGAACAGATGGGTCGTCACGGCCTGCGCCACGTCGCAGGTAGCGCCATAGTGCAGGGCGTTGCCGCCGATGACAGCGAAGCTCCGACCGGCGAGATGCGATTGCATGGTGTGCATTGCGGCCACCATCTTTAGAAGTCGAGCAGCATCAGGGCATTGCTGATGGCGGCAAAGTGACGCTTGGACCGGAAGCGGTCCGCGTCTAGGCGTGTGAGGAGGCGCGGCAGGTCAACGTACCGGGCGCGTGAAGGCATCTCAGCCAGCGCCTCAATCCGCCGTCGAACGATGGGCAGCGACTCGGCGAAGGCATCCATCGCCGAGTCGTACCTGATCGGGTCGCCTTTGCTCCGATTCCAGCAGATCCCATCTGGCAGGACGGCGCCGCCGGGCAGGGACAACGCATAACGCATCAGCCAACGGCCCCAAGGTCCTCGCCGATACTGATCCGGCGGCAGGCCCAGCGCAAATTCCAGCACCCGGCGGTCCAGCAGCGGATAGCGGTATTCGACGCCGTGGCGCAAGCCGCTCGCCGCCCAGCCCTCAATGCGGTCGTCCAGCCTCCCATCCTGCATAATCCGCAACTGTGTGCGCCTTAAGCTCACTTGGCGAAAAAATCGATGCGGCGGGGGCCTTACCCGCCGTGCGAACGCCGGGTTGATGAGCCAGCGCCGACGCTCAAGCGCCCGGTGCGAACGCGGCCCCCACAAAGGACGGCGACGCAGCAGATGGAATGGTAGGCGTGGATGCAGCAACGGGGCCAGCACATCCGCCAAAAACCTGAGCGGGCTTCCACCTTGAGCTCGGCAGATGGCTTGGAGCGTCCGCCACCGCCCGCTCAAGAGCAAATATGCGTTGTATCCACGGCCGTTGAACGAAATGCCTTCATCTCCGCCCCAGCCCGACAGCAGCACCCGTACGCCTTGGGCCGCAGCGCAACGTTGCACGGCCTCCTCGTTGAGATGGACCTGCACACCTGGATAGGCCCCGTCACGCCGATGGACAGCGGCAATGTCTTCCGGGCTGGGTGACCTGTGGTGTACTTGCAGCCCTTCGCGGGCGCAGAGGTCTTGGATGAGGCCGTACTCTGACGCATGGCGCCCATCGGGAGGTGTGCGGCCCGGCACTGGCAGCCAGCTGAAGGCAAGCGGCGGCGGGCGGCCCTCGCGCCGCAATATACGGGCGGCGAGCGCCGCGATGCTCGACGAGTCCAAGCCTCCACTCAGATGCACACCCACCGGATCCGCGCCGTGCAGGCGGTCCCGCACCGCCCGCTCGTAGAGCTCCAGAAACTGCTCCGCGTAGTCTTCATCCGCAGCGGGCCGCGCTAAGGGCGCCTGCTCCGGGCGCCAGTGCCGCTCCAGTTTCGTTCGAATGCGCCCCAGCGCAGCCGATGCGCCCTCGGTCCCCCCCTTGACGGTGAGCGCATGGCCGGGCGACAGCTTGTGCACCGCCTTGAATAATGTCTGGGTGCGGTTTATCCCCCTTGTCCCCCATATGGCGCTGCGCGTTAGAAAAGCCGCCACGCCTACCTCATCAAGCGCATCGGGGACACCGGGTGCGGCGACTACCGCGTCGACGGTGCTGCCGAAAACAAAGACCGTCGGCATCCGTGCGTAGTAGAACGGCCGGACGCCGATGGGGTCGCGGGCGCAGAACAGCTTGCGCCGCCGACTGTCCCACACGGCGAAGGCGAAGTCGCCAAGCAGTCGTTCCGGACAGAGCCGGCCCCAGCGCATGTAGGCGCGGAGGATAAGATCGACGTCGGCGAGGCCGGGCCGCTCGGCATGGCGGATGTCCAGCAGGTCACACAACCCCTCGCGGTCGTCAAGGCGAGCGGCCGCAGCGACGGCAACTCCGCTCTCCTGATGCGTGCGCAACGACGAATCGGGCGCGGAGGTGCTGCGTACGCCAAGGGCGACCGCTCCATCCGTCCAGTGCGCCTCGTCTGCTCGACCATGGCCGGCATGCGCCGCGAACATGGCCGCCACCGCTTCTCCGGCCGCCGCACCGCCGAGACAGCCGCAGATGATTGTCGTCATGCCGGCCTCTCCATCCTATGGATTTGCAGCAACCCTGCGGCCGGCGGGCGCCGCTACGTTCCTGCGCCGCCATTCGGCCAGACTGCAAAGGTCATGGCGAACCTTGCGTCCGTGAAGCGGTCCGTCCCGCAGACCACGCGAGTGACCTCATGCACATAGGCGCCGGGATGGAAGACGATGCTGTTGGCGGCCGGCTCGACCCGCGAGAACGCACAGGCATCGAAGTCCCCCGTCTCGACTTCCGTATCGTAGAGCAACAAGTCGCCACCGGAGAAGCGGCGCGGCTGCGCATGAAAATAGCAGTTGCCGACAAGGGGTGGCGAATCGCAATGCGGGCGGCCGTAGCCCCCGTTGAGATACGCCACCGCCGCCGGGACGATCCGGCAGCTATCGAAACCCTGCAGCCGCAGCCGCGCCGAGACGGTCGGCAGCACGGCGCGCACCTTCGGGACGAGCCATGCGCCAATGTCTTTGCAGGCTTTGGGAGGCGCCGCCAATCCGCAGCGTTCGGAGATGTCAACTCGGCGCTTTCCACTTGGCCCCACCTTCGCCGGCGCGAAGCGTCCGCGCTCGTTCTGCGCCCAGGACAACAAGCGTTCTCCCTCTGCGGAGGTCAGGAAGTTCGGGATCTGCACGAACGGCGCCGCCCGAACGCCCATTGGCGGCGCCGGCAAACGGTGGCTGCCGGTGATCGCGCATAGCCAAGAGGCGCAAGGGTCACCGGGGCGGAGTGTGTACAAGCGCCGATATGTCTGATGTGCGTCCGTAAAACGGCCGTTCTCCCGCTCGATGTCTCCGAGCTGCCGCACTGCGTCGGCGTCAAGTTCGCGTCGCCGCAAGGCCGCCGCAGCCTGAGCATGGAGACCTCCCGCGCCCAGCAGCGCATGTCGCATCTCAGGGCGCAGCCAAATCGAACTTGTCACAGGAGGCCATAGCCGAAATGGTCGAATACGTTCCCATGCCGTCGGAACACCCGGTTGCATAGCGCAACCTGCCCGGCGTCCAGGCGGGATATTTGCCGAGCGTTCATGTTGGTGAGCACGGCGTTGTACCTGCCCTTGACCGACAAGCGTTGCCGCAGGTTGAGGTCGTCGATTTGCGGAACCAGATCCCGGATGGTTTGCGCCACCCGCTCCGGTTCGGCGCACAGCGTCTCGTAGCTGAAGCATAGGCCCTGTGCGCCGTAGCTCTCCATGTTGCACCGCTGCTGCTCCAGGCTTGCCGCCACATGCAGCGCCGCCGCGGTCTCCAGCCGCTCGCCGGCAACCGCCACAGGCTGGTTGCGCTGCATCCGGCGGCGCAGCGCCCTGCAAATCCCCTCGCATAGCGCGTAGGGGTTGCGGACCAGGAACAGGAATCTCGCGTTGCGGAAGTGCCGGGCCAGCTCGCCGACAATGAACGGATGCAGGTTGGTGACGAACACCGACGCCCGAGGATCGTGCGCCCACGCCTGGAAGTACCATGCCTTGCGGGTGCGCGGCCAGTCATAGGCTTCCGGGTCTGACAGGACGTCAAGCCATTGCGGCCGGGACGCTGGGATGCGGTTGGAGCCGGTCAGCCGGCAGTCATTCGCAGGGTCCGGCCCTCCGTAGCCCAGCGCCGTGCGGCCTTCCCCAAGCAGGTTCCATGTTTGCCGACTGGTCGCCAGCGCGGTGCGCAGAAATGTGGTGCCGCTGTTGTTTGGCGCAATCAGGAACAGATGGGTCGTTACCCTGTGCGCCACATCGTGGGTGGCCCCATAACAGGTCACAGCCGCCAAAGCCCGCATAGGCCGACCCAGCCTGGTTCAAAATTTGACGAAGTTGCGGCGCAACGCCAAGCACAAGCAGCATCCAAGCCGCACATCTGGCGGATCAAAGGGAAATCAGATCAGGATGGGCGATAGGACGCTTCCTCGTTCTCAAGCGCCTGAACAAAGTCGCCAGTGTTAACTCGTGCTATCCGGTGCAAGGGAAGAATGCTCGGCTTTGACCAAGGGCGCTTCCCTTTTGGCTTTGGCTCCTCAGCCGCTAACTCACCTGTTTCGGGGGGGGGGGGGGCTGCATCCCTTGCCTCCATATCTTGCCTCCAGATTCAATGGATCTTGAGCCTGACGCCATTTATCCCACTCCTTGTTCGCCGTGTCAAACGGTTGAACGGGATCGGACGGGATCGGCCAGGGCCATTTTAAAGTCGGGGTTTCGTTCTCCGCGCCGCGCTGCGATGGGGGAGTTGGCGCGCGCGTTCGGGTTTCCGGAGGTTTCCTCGGGGCTGGCGCGAGGGGTTTTGGGGCGTTTTTCCGCGGATTGGCGCATCCGGGCGGGCCCCGGGCGCGGGGGGCGCCGGGGGAGGGGCTTCAGCGCCGGGGAGGGGTTCCGACTACCTCGCGCAGGGCCTCGCCCTGCCGGGCGGCGCGGTGGCGGTTGGCTTGGGGCAGGTGGCTGAAGCGCCCGTTGAGCCGGACGATGGAGATGGCGGCGTTGGTCAGGCAGGCCAGGTTGCGGGGCAGGCGCTTGCGCTTGGTGGTTTTGGGGAGTGCTTAAGGCGTCGGGACGCTGACAGCAGGAGCAAACAACTCTTTTCGGATCATCTCCCGATGGCCCTTGTAGCCCGGCCCTCCGCAAAACCACCCCGCATAAACACACCTTGGCTCGGTTCCCCGTATCAAGGAAACTTTGTGCTCAAGAGATCTATGCACCCGAAACAGGTGTGCATCCCCAAAACGACTCGGCGGAATCGTTCGCAAAATCTCCCCGGTTCTATTGTTTCGAATTTGAAAAGCGCCACCCTCCACGGGTTTTTGCGACAGGTTTATGCTTAGTCCATACAGCCTTCCCGGTACGCGGTCGTTGTGCCAGGAATCAAAGTGGTTGCTGTTCGGAAGACGCTTGTAGCATCGGCCTTCGAAAATTCGAATTTCTCTTTTGGAACCAGTGAACTGGGCAATTGCCTTGAACAGCCGAGGCTGATTGAGAAGAAGCGCAAACACCGTCACCAGTGGTTCATCGTCCCGCATTGTAATTTCCCTGGCGAACACCCTGCCCTCTCTAACGTCTTCGCGGCCATAGTACTGGCTCGTTTCCAGCATCCGAGGGATGCGCTTCAACATGGGTTGATCAACAAAGCCCTTGAACACAACGCAATGGCGGTGCGCAAATTCATGCCGCTGCGCCATCCATTCTTTGTCTTTGACAACGGTGGGGCCGCCGGCTGCAAGTTGAATCATGCGGCGGCCTGCACTGGCTGAGTTCCCGTCATTCACTCACCTTGAAGAAATCACCTGTTGAAAGGTGCAGGGTGGACAGGCAGTCCGCCCATGCCTCCCACCACAATAACAGGCCGGGGAGCGGCTTGACGTCGCGCGTCCAACGGAGTAACCGCAGGGGCATCCAAGGCTTGCCGGGAACATTGAAATGCAGGACCTTGGCGTCCGCCACCTCCAGACCCTCCCGGGACCGAATGGCCGGCGCCGAAGCCAGCAGATAGTTGTACGTCGAACTGATCAGCGTCTGCCGCCCAGCGAAATATCTGTTTAGCAGGACTTGCGCGGTGTGGGGCGTGCCGATGCCGCGCCACATCTCCGGCGTCAACATTGCCAGCAGCTTCCCATAAGTGCGTTTCCCGACAACGCCGGCGTCCATGACTAGGAACCCGCTGTTGAATGTCCGCTCCAGGACAGCGGCGGCGTCCTCCCCACTTTCCGGCTGCATGCGCAGGAAGGTGGCGGCATCCCGGTGCTTATCCTCCAAAACCGCCCTGTCACCGCAGCACAGCAGCGCTTCGTCGGTGTCGAACAGTTCCCCCACCGGCGCTCGGAACAGCAAGTCGCTGTCGCAGAACAGCACCTTGCGGTATCCAGTCAGGCGCAACGCCTCAATGGCGAAGAACCGTGCGGCGCGGTCCTTAATGTCTGGGTGCGCGGCCGTCAGGTGCGCTATTCGGGCTTGGAGCTCGGATGACACGGGGACCAACCGCACGCAGCCATGCAAAGTGCGCAGCAACTCCCGGTGCTCCTCGCACAGCCCGTCTTCAATGATTACGACTTCGCCATCAAAGCCCGGGTGATGTTTCAGGAAGGAACCTACAGTGACGATGGTTCCAGGCAAAAAATCCGTGGTTGTCGCCGTGGCCAGGCATAGGGCCGATGTTTGCCGTGACGGAGTTGTTGCGGTTGTCTCCATGTGGGATGGCGGCGCTCGTGGCGCCGTCGTCGGGGGCGCTCATGGCCGCATTGTAGCCCTTCGCCGGCGCCCTCAACTCTGCCGCGGGCGATCAGCGGCCTTCCGAACGCTGGGGTCAGGCAGCCACCCGTGCGATCAGAACGGTACGTCGATCGCTTCGCAAAGGAACCGCACCAGTGCGCTCGCGTCCCGCATCCGCGCCGCCGCGGCGTCTGGGAAATCCGCGCGGAGGGCAGCCGGCAGTGGAATGTCGTGGATGGCGATGAAATCCTTGCGCCGCAGGTCCTCCGCAAGGGGATGATCCTTCGCGAACCCGCGCGGCATCGTCTTCAGGCTGTCCCCGCCGAGCCGGAACGACGCCCGAAACGGTGCGGCGCCAAAGACCCGCCGCCAAGTGTCCGGCTCCTCGTCGATGCGCGCCCGGATCATCGCGAGCGCCCGCGAGTCTGGGTGCCAGGCCCCTGCCCCGAGGAATGCGCCGCCGCAATCGATGTGTACGTAGAACCCCGGTGCATGCACGTCACGGCCGAGCGCGTGGCGGAACTGGATCCCGACGTTAGTCTTGTAGGGAGTCTTGTCGCGGGAGAACCGGGTGTCGCGGTGGACTCGCATCAGCGAACCACCCTGCTTGCGATCGTCCGCCCGGAAGTGGGGAGAGATGGCGGCGAGGGCGGGCGCCATCATCCGGATAAAGGCGCGGGCAGGCTCGCGCACAGACTCCTCGTAGCGCTCCCGGTGGGCCTTGAACCAATCCCGCTCGTTGTTGTCCTGAAGTTCCTCCAGGAACACCGTCAACTCCGGCCCGAATCCCCGAAACGCGCCGCCCATCCTTTCCTTCCCCGCAGCGTCCCGCCTGCCCGTCGCGGGACACTGTAGCAGACCGGGCGGCCGGGCCGGAGAACAGCGCCGTGCCGTCCCGGGCGTGGAGGCATGCGTCATAGACCTTGACCAAGGCCGGCGCTCGCCCGCGGGACGGAGCCGCTGCCGATCGCGCCGGGCGCCTGCCTCCCCCGGCCGGGTGCCCGGCCAGCTCCCGGGCCTCTCCGGTGGCCGGCGCCCTCGAACACCTCGAAGACGAAGTGGATGCGATCCTCCTCGCCGCCGTTGAACGCACTGTGCGGCAGGAGGTTGTTGACCTCGAAGGCGTAGCCGGCCTCCAGATGGAATTCGGCGCCGTCCACCGTCAGCGTCGTCCGCGGATTGGTCTGCAGCGGCACGTGGATGCGATGCGTCAACGGGTGCGAGCCCTCGCCGTCCATGTGCTGGTCGATGCCGTACCCGGCCGCGAGCCTCGCCAGCATCGCCTTGGGGTAGACCGGCTGGGCGTAGCCACAAGGTGCCGCTGCCTGCGCCATCACCGGCAGCAGCAGCCGCTGCCAGACCGTCCATATCGGATTCGAGTAGTAGCGCAGCGGCGTCCGGTTGCCTTCGATGAACCGGAACACGATGTGTCGGGTGTGGGCGAAGCAGAAGTAGTCGTTCTCCTTGGCGGCGTCTTCCTGCCGCCACACCTTCTCCGACAGCCGCCCGACCCGCGCCCGCAGCGCTTCGACGTCCACGGCACCGAGACAGCGCACCAGGGCCGGCTTCTCGACCCGTGGCAGCGCCGGAGCGGTTCCGTAGGTGATTGACTTTGACGCTGCCGACACTATCGCCTGCCACTGCAAGCCATCGTCACTCTGGCGGTCTGGAGCCAGCCCACGGCCCGAGCCGTGAGTACCCGCGCTCGACGAGCGCTGCGAGCAGCGTCGACTTGCCGCTGCTCGAATCGACCCGCGAACAGTACCACGCTGGCTTCGGTCTCGACGTCGCCGCGGTTCATCCCGCGCCTCTCCCGGTCCAACCCTCGTGCCGGTTTCGCAGGTGCGCGTCCGCTATGCAGTCCAGGTAGGCGCCGTACCAGAGCTTGAAGTGGGGCGCCAGCTTGTACCCGGAGCGCCCGTCCACCTTGTCGAGCATGGCGTCCAGCATCCAGGGCTTGATGGGCGCCTTGAAGTGCAGCACTTTGGCGTCGCCCACGTCCAGGCCCTCTCGTGCCCGGATCTGCGCCGCATGGGGAATCAGGAAGTTGTAGGTCGAGCTGATCATCGTCTGTCGCCCGGTGAAGTACCGGTTCAGAAGGGGCTGGTCGCCGATCCGGCATCTGACGTCCCGCAAGCTCTCCGGCGACACCCCGGCCAGGAGGTCCGAGTACACGGACCCTCCCGTGAGACGTTCATCGACGAGCAGGAAGCCGCTGTTGAAAGCGCTCTCCACCACCGTGCGCTTGCCCGGCGGAGGATCGCCTCCCTGGCGCCCTTGACCGAGCGGCCCCGAACGATCCGGCGTCCTGAGCGGCAGGAAAGTGGCGGCGTCCAGCCGCCGGCCGAACAGCGATGCCCGCTCGGCGCAGCAAAGCAGCGCCGCGGTGGAGTCAAACAGTTCCCCGATCGGTGCGCGGAACAGGAGGTCGCTGTCGCAAACCAGCACCTTGCGGTAGCCGGCAAGCCGAAACGCGTCAAGCATGTAGAACTGCGCCGGGGTGATCCGACGATGCGGAAGTGCGGCGGCGAGGCGTACCGCCCGGTCCCGCAGCTCGGGCGCGACCGATGCGAATCGCACGCCGTCGAACGCCGCAGCGAGCATTTCGCGCTTCGCCTCGGTCAGGCCGTCGTGGATGACGACGACATCGCCGTTGAAGCGGGGGTGGTGCTTCAGGAAGGTGCCGACCGTCACCAGGGTGCCGGGCACGAAGCGCTCCGTGGTCGCCGTGGCCAGGCAGATCTTCCCGTGCCGCGGCGTCAACGGGTCGCTTCCATGAGGTTATAGCCGAAGTAGTCGAGCGTGTCCCGATGCGCCCGGAACACGCGGTTGAGCGTGGCGATCTGCTCCGCGTCCAGGCGTGCGATCTGCCGCGCGTTCATGTCGGTGAGCATTTCGTGGTGTTGACGCTTCACCGGCAGGCGTTGGCGCAGATTCAGGTCGCCGATCGCCGGGACCAGTGCGCGGATCTCCCCCGCCACCCGCTCGGGCTCGGCGCACATGGCCTCGTAGGTGAAGAACGCGCCGCGGTTCCCGTGCGTCTCGAGGTTGCGGCGCTGCCATTCCAGACAGTTGACGACGTGGGTCGCGGCCGCTTCCAGCGGATTTACGCCCTCGCCCGCCCGGGCCGCGATTGCCGCCGGCCTGGGAACGAAGCTCCGGCAGATGCCCTCGCAGACCGCGTAGGGATTGCGCACCATGAACAGGAACTTCGGGTTGCGGAAGTGCCGGACCAACTGGTTCACGATGAGCAGGTGCGGCGGAGACTTGGTGTAGAACACCGACGCCCCGGAGTCGCGGGCGAAAGCCAGGAAGTACCAAGCCTTGCGTATGCGCGGCCAATCGTAGTGACGAGGGTCGGTGTAGACGTCGATCCACTGTTGCCTGTACGCCCAGAACAAGCCGGTTCTGGGGAGACCGGCGACGGAGGACGCCTTGCCGGAGGCCGGCCCGCGGAAGCCCAGCACGCCCTGCCCTTCCTTCGGGAGGTTCCAGGTTGCCCGGGAGGTGGCCAGGGCCTGCATCAGGAAGGTGGAGCCGCTGTTGTTCGGACAGATGCCGAACAGGTGCGTGTCGACGAGGCCCTCCAGGTCGTGGTCGACGCCGTACGCGAAGCGCTCGACCCCTGCCGCGCGCATGGGAGGAGACAGCGGGCGAAGTGTCAGGAGGTCATATCTACGTAGTTATCGCCGCTTTCGTTAGCACGGTCAAGGTGCTGGGGCGCGCTCCGAGCCATCCTCGGGCCGCCCATGATGGTGATGGTCGGCTTGGCCCAAAGCCGCTTGGGCGTCGGCGCCACCGCCGCTTCAGGCTCGTCCCGGGGGGGGGGGGGGGGGGGGGGTTGTCTCATTGCTCATGCTCTCGTTCCTGTGGGGAATGGAAAATCGCACCGTCGCCTGCGGCTTCAAGACGGCAATTATCCCGACGACGGCGATGCTTTCAAGACTGTGAACCGGTTCCCGCCGATCGGACACGGCGCCCGGCGGGGTTAGCAAGGGACCCCGGCCATGCTCGGTCCCGGACTTCCGGGGAGTATCTTGTCGATGAGTTCACCTGCCCCTTCCTCCCGAAGACTCGACAAGTGTAGTCTCCGGTAACCCCCGGGGCGGTTCACGCCCAAGCCTGAACGGACCAATTGCAGATGGACTACACCGCCTACGGGCTGCGCATCCGCTCCGCCCTCGCGCTGCCCTTTCGTTCCGCGCCGCCCCTGGACGAGGGGCGTTCGGCGGCGGAGCGCGGGGGCGCGGAGAAGCGGGCGGGCGCGGACGTCACCGTGCGCATCGGCGCGACGCCGGCGCAGCTCCCGAACCCCATCGGGAAGCGCTACCGATGGGAGGCCGCGCCGGGCGCCTTTCTGATGACGGTCGACGCAGTGGCCCGCTATCTGGTCACGGACGGATGCGACGTTCTGGTCGAGCCGCTCGGCGGCGATGAACGGGACATGGGGGCGTTCCTGATTGGCCCGCCGTTCGGCGCGCTGCTGCAGCAACGCGGCCTGACCACCCTCCACGCCAGCGCGGTCGAGGCCGAAATCGGCGCGGCGCTGTTCGTGGGCTTCAAGGGCGCCGGCAAGTCGTCCCTGGCCAGTGCGCTGGCCGAGCGCGGCTGCGCCTTGCTGAGCGACGACCTCACCGGCGTCGAGGCGAACGCCGACGGCCGCTTCCTGGCGTTGCCCGCCTCCACTCGCACACGATTGCGGGGCGACTCCCTAGAGGCCTTGGGCCTGCTCCCGCGGACGCTTGAGAAAGCGCATGGGAAGAGAGAGAAGCGCCTGCTGCCGGCGGCGCGGCTGGGTGCCGAGCCGCTGGCCGTGCGGGCCGTCTACGTGCTGGAGGCGCACGACCGGGCCGGCATCGAAATCCAGCCGGCGCCTTGGACCCAGGCTCGCGGCGCCCTGCTGCGGCACACCTACCGGAAGCGGTTTCTGCACGGCCTTGGGCAGCAGGAGGAGCACTTTCGCACCGTCGATCGAATGGCGGCGCAGGTGTCCGTCTTCCGCGTCCGGCGTCCCGCCCGGTCCTTCCATCTCCAGGCGCTGGCGGAGCGCGTCGTGGAGCACCTGCGGTCGGACGCCGGCACACACCAGCCATCGCTACCGCCGGAAAACGCCGCCAAGGAGAAGTGGCTTTGGGAAAGCGCGCCGGAAACGGCCGTTTCGCGGCGTCGGGCGGTGACCGCCGCATTTCGGAACAGGGGCGGCCTGTTCGAGCAGGCCGAGGCGGCGCTGCGGCGCCGGCTCGCCGCCCGCCCGGACGACGCGGAGACACTGCTGCGGCTGGGCGACCTGCATCGGGGCGAGGGGCGCCTAGAGGCCGCCCTCGACGCCTGCCGCCGCGTCGCCGAGCTGCGCCCCGGGCACCCGAAGGCGTCTTGGCTGTGCGCCGTCCTGGGCGGCGCGAACCTGCCGGAGCCTCCGCCGGCGCAGGCCGTTTGGCCGGCGCCTTTCGTGCGGGTGCGCAACTTCCTGCCCCTGGATGAGCACCAAGCGCTGCTGGCCTTGCTGCTGGCCGGCCGGGAGCACTTCAACCAGCCGGCGCGGGTCGGCGCCGGCTATGTTGCTCCAAAGGGGCGGAACAACTCGGAGGCCAACGACCGGATTGTCGACGCGGTGCGGCCTGGTTTCGAGCCGAGGCTGCGCCGCCTCGTGGCCAAAGCGCTGCCGCGGCTGCGGGCGGGCGGCTTGGGCGCATACCGCGTGGAGTTGCAGGTCAGGACCTATCAGGCCGGGGAGTTCTACGCCGCCCACACCGACTTCGACGACGCAGACCTGGCGCCGCGGGCGATCAACTACGTTTACTACCTGCATCGCCGGCCCAAGTCTTTCTCCGGCGGGCATTTGCTGCTGCACGACGGCGACGTGGCGAGTACCCACACGCGAATCGAGCCGTTGGACAACAGCATCGTCCTGTTCCCCAGCCGCTGCGTCCACGAGGTCACGCTGGTGGAGGGCGACCCTGACGACTTCGGCGCCGGCCGCTTCTCGGTGAACGGCGCATTGCGGATCCGCCGCACCGATGGCTGCTGACTGCCCGCCACAGGATTACACCGCCTGCGGCGGAGTATCAGGAGGTCATGTCCACGTAGTTATCGGCACCCTCATTAGCAAATTCCTCGTGTACGCTCCCGCCCCGAGCCATCATCGGGCCGCCCATGATGGTGATGGTCGGCTTGGCCCAAGGCCGCTTGGGCGTCGGCGTCACCGCCGCTTCAGGCTCGTGTGGAGCGGTGTGTGGGGGGGGGGGGGGGGGGCTGTCTCATTGCTCATGTCCTCGCTCCTATGGGGAATGGGAAATCGGGCTGTCGCCTGCCGCCAGCTTCAAGACGATGAGTGCAGCAACTACGGCGATTATCTCCACCTGCAAGGCGGCTGCACAACTCCGCGCGTCCCGCGACGACGAGCAGCCGGTTCCCGCCGGCCGGACACAGTGCCCGGCGGGGTTTACAAGGGACCCCGGCCATCTCCGGCATGTCGGTTCCCGATCCCTTTGTGGCGCCGCCACGCGCTGCGGACATGGCCTCTCGCGAGGCAGCGCACATAGGCATCGTACCAGAGCTTGAAGGCCGGCTGCGGCTCGCGTGCGGGATCTCCTTGCAGCCAGTGGAGCATGGCGTCCGTCATCCAGGGTTTGATGCGGTAGTTGAAATGCAGGACCTTGGCGCTCTCGGCGTCGAGGCCCTCCCGCGCGCGAATGGCCCTGGCCGAGCCGAGCAGGTAGTTGTACGTCGAGCTGACGAGCGTCTGGCGGCCGGCGAAGTACCGGTTCAGGAGGAGCTGGTCGGTGTGCGGACTGCCGGTGTCGAGCCAGGTTTCCGGCGACAGCATGGCCAGCAGGTCCGCGTAGCAGCGCCCTCCTCGAAGCTGCCCATCGATGATCAGGAAGCCGCCGTTGAAGGTCTCCACGGGGGCCGGCGCCCCCTCCCGCGAGCCGCCGCTGTCCTCTCCGGCGCGGAGGGACACCCGGTCGCGGCAGCAAAGCAGGACCTCCTCGGAGTCGAACAGCTCGCTGACCGGCGCCCGGAACAGCAGGTCGCTGTCGCAGTACAGCATCTTGCCGTATCCACCGAGGCGGAACGCTTCCAGGAAGTAGAAATTCGGCAAGCGGTTGCGGAACACGGGAAGCGCCGCCAAACGCTCCAGCCGCTCCCGAAGCTCGCCGGAGACCAGCTCGAACCGCACGCGGCCGAACGACTCCGCGAGCGCGCGGCGGAGCGCCTCCGGCAAACCGTCGTGGACGATGACGATGTCGCCGCCGAACCGGGGATGGTGTTCCAGGAAGGTGTCGAGCATCACGAGCGTGCCCGGAACGAAGCGCTTCGTGGCCACCGTGAACAGGCAGGCTTCCGGATCGCGCGCCGGCATGGGCCTCCCCCGCCCGCTCAGAAGTCGAGAAGCTGCAAGGCAGTGCGAACCGGGGTCATTCGCGGCTTCGCCCTGAAGCGGTCCGTGTCCAGACTGTCTAGCAGGCGCGGCATGTCCACGTAGCGCGCCCGCGACGGCATGCGGGTGAGGATCTCCCGCCTGAGTGCGGGCAGCGCCTCGGCGAAGGCGTCGAGCAGCGGTTCGCTCCGGGCCGGGTCGGCCTTGCTCGGATTCCAGCAGACCTCCGGCGGCAGCACCGGGCCCTCGGAGCTCCCTGCATGGCAAGCGCCCAGAGCGTGGCGCATCAGCCAGCGTCCCCATCGGCCGCGCCGGAACTGCCCGGGCGGCAGACCCAGGGCGAACTCCAGCAGCCGGCGGTCCAGCAGCGGATAGCGGTACTCGATGCCGCGGCGCGCGCCGCTCGCGGCCCAACCCTCCATACGCTCGCCCAGATGCCCGGACCGGAGCAGCCGCAGTTGCGCGTGCCGGACGCTCAATCGCCGGAAAGTCCGCTCGGGCAAGGGCTTCGCCCGCCGCGCGAACGCCGGGTCGATGAGCCAGCGCCGGCGGCGCGGCTCCTTGCGCCGCCACAGCCGGCGGAGGCTGCCGGGCAGGTCCGGATGCGCGAGCGGCAGCAACACCTCCACCAGGAAGCGGCGCGGACCCTTGCCGCGGGCGCCCCACTCGGCGCAGAGACTCGCCCAATGCCCGTGGAGCAGCAGGCGCTCGTAGTATCCGCGGCCCTTGTAGGAAACGCACTCGTCCCCGCCCCACCCCGACAGCAGCACGCGCACGCCTCGTTCCGCGGCGCAACGCTGCACGACTTCCTCGTTCAGGTGGACGTGTACGCCCGGGCAGGCCACGTCGTGCCGGAGGACGGCGATCACGTCCTGGGGTCCGAGAGACCGGTGGAAGACCTGCAGCCCTTCCTGTTCGCATACCGCGTCGATGAGGGCATATTCCGGCGCATGGCCCTCGCCGGGCGGTTGGCCGCCAAGCTCCGGCAACCAACTGAAGGCGAGCGGCGACGGACGTCCCTGGCGCCGCAGCTCGCGGGCCGCGAGCACCGCGACGCTGGACGAATCCAGCCCGCCGCTCAGATGGACGCCCACAGGGTCCGGGCCTCGCAGACGATCCTTCACCGCCCGCGAGTAGAGGTCCAGAAACGCCTCCGCGTAGTCGTCGTCCGTGGCCGGCCGAGCCTTCGGCGCCTGCTCCGGGCGCCAATGCCGGTCCAGCCGTGTCGTGCCGCCCGCGATCGTGAGCGCATGGCCGGGAGGCAGCTTGCGCAATGCCTGGAAGAACGTGCGGTCCGGCGAATGGAAACCGATTCTGGTCAAGTACGCCGCCACCGCGGCTTCGTCCAGATCCCCGGAGACGCCCGGCGCGGCGAGGGCGGCTTCCACCGTGCTGGCGAAGATGAAGCGGTTCTGCGTCTGGGCGTAGTAGAAGGGTCGGACACCGACAGGGTCCCGGGCGCAGAACAGCAGACGGTTGCGCGCGTCCCACACGGCAAAGGCGTAATCGCCGAGCAGGTGGTTCGGGCAGTTTTGCCCCCAGCGGGTGTAGGCCCGAAGGATCAGGTCACCGTCCGTCAGGCCGGTGCGTTCCGCGCGGGGCACGCCGAGCGTGGCGCAGAGCGCACCCTGATCGTCGAGCCGGGCGTCCGCGGCCAGGACCAGGCCCGCGTCACGGTCGAAGTGCAGCGGAGGCTCGGCCCGGTCTCCCCCGGTGACGGCAGCGGGAAGGCGCCGACACCCTAGGCCGACCGCCCCTTCTGTCCACCGCGCAACGTCCTCCCCGGGGTCGCCGAGCGCCGCCAGCATGGCGTCCAACCGGTGCGCTTCACCCGGTTCGCGCAGATGGAACCCGCAGATCGCGTTCATGAAGCGGCGGCGTCCACGGGACGACGAGGCGTCGGCGCAGGCTTTGCGGCCTGCGGCAAAGCCGCCGTCAGCGTCGCCCGCGGATTGGTCTGCAGCGGCACTTGGATGCGATGCGTCAACGGGTGCGAGCCCTCGCCGTCCATGTGCCGGTCGATCCTGTGCCCGGCCGCAAGCCTCGCCAGCATCGCCTTGGGGTAGACCGGCTCGGCGCAGCCATAGGGCGCCGCTGCCTGCGCCATCACCCGCGCCCGCAGCGCTTCGACGTCCACGGCACCGAGACAGCGCACCAGGGCCGGCTTCTCGACCCGTGGCAGCGCCGGAGCGGTTCCGTAGGTGATTGACTTTGACGCTGCCGACACTATCGCCTGCCACTGCGAGTCATGGTCACTCTGATGGTCCGGCGCCAGCCCACCGCCCGAGCCCGCACTTCCGGGGAGTATCTCGTCGGCGCCGTGCTCGCACAGAGACCGCTCGATTTCGTCCGCCAGCGCATTGATCTGCAACGGATGCGCGGGCCGCTTCACCCGGAAGGCCGGCACCTGTTCCGCCATTGCCGCGACGGCGCGAAAGTGCGCCGGGCGCTGGCCGAGCCCCGACAAGTATCGCCTGCGGTAGGTGTATTTCAACAGGCGCTCGAAGGTCGTGTGGCGCGCGCATGGCTCGATCTCGATGCCGCTCCCGGGTGAAGGCGTCAGCATGCGTCCACTGTTCTGGTTCAGATAGATATGGCACTGCGCCAGCCGATGGCGGGGTGAGGTGGCGCCGGATCGGGGCAGCCTCAGTGAATGCGAAGTCACTGGTGGAGACCCGGGCCAGCTCGTCCAGATCGACCACACGGCCGTCTCCCGCGACGGCAGCTCCATCAAGGAGTTCCGCGCCATCTGCCCCGTCAGCCGGTTCATGGTCGCCCGCGCCTTCTCCCGCGCCACCGCCTTCAACGCCGCCCGCTTCCTCTGGCCGGCTTCGAGGACGCCTGCGGGAACCTCGGCGTCGCCCTCCGCGTCCTGCCGCCGCGACGGCCGCAGTGGAACGGCTGCGTCGAGCGCGCCAACCGCACCGCCCGCATCGAGTTCTGGAACCTCCTCGACTGCGACCTCACCGTCGAGGGCCGTCTCCAAGAGGCTCCTCAAGCACGAGTTCTTCCACAACTACCTCCGGCCGCACTCCGCAATCGACTGCCTTGTCACCCACGAGGCTGCCCAGCCTCAGTGCCAGATGTCGTGAACCGGTTCATCCACTCGCCAGCGTATAGGGTACTAGGTTAGGTTAGGCGGGAAAGTGCGCTTTGCCGGCCCGCAGCGGCGGTGCTACCGTGCTTCAGGATCGTGGCCGGGCCTGCCGGGAGAGAGGAACATGTCGCGCGTCGGAGAGCGTGCCCGGAGGCGGATGGGCGACGGGAGCAGGCCGCCCATGCTCCCACTGGTGATGGATGCACAGGAGTTCGGCCTGCCGTTGGGCAAGCTTCGCACCTTCCTGGAGGCTGAGTCGCAACACAGCGACCCGTACTACGACGCCGGATCTCCCGGACAGACGGGCTTTGTAAATCCTTGCATCGGAGAGGTGTTCGGCGAGAGGTTGACGGCGCAGATGGAGTCGTTGCTGAGCCGGCCGGGTTGCCGGTTCGCCAACGCCTTCATGTTGCTGGCCGGTCGCGACGCCTGTCTGCACGCGCATCACGACCGGCCGCCACTCGACGTCACCATGTCCATCCCAATCGTCCTGGAGGGCGCCGATCGATGGCCTCTGTGGGTGGAACAGACGGACGGCGGCCGTTTCGACTGGGCGGGCACGCCCGGAACGGTCCTGATTGCGGACGGTCGGCAGCGCCTGCATGGGCGCGATGCCTTCGAGGGGACGCGATCGGTCGTGCTGCTGCTCCACTGGACGGCGCCGGCGGTCCTGTGGCCGGGATTCCTCGACGAGGACGCGCGGGGCAGGATGGGCACGGCGGGACAGCGGCTCGACCCGGGGTCGGCGATCGGGCGGCGCTGCTCGGATCTGACACGTCTGGCCGTGCCGCGGAGCATGTCGCCGGAAGCGGTCGTCCATCACGGCCCGACGACGGCGCCGGAGATCGCGGCGCCTGAGGAGCAGGGAGCGGAGTTTCTGGTACTGCTCGACGGGAAGGCGGCGATGACGATCGACGAGGTGGACGATGTGGCGTTGCAACCTGGCGACGGCATCGCGTTCCGCGCGGGGACGAAATGGCGGATCCGATGGCACGGTCCCCACGCGGGCAAGGTGCTTGTCGGCCGCTCGACGCGGGCTTCGCCGAACCGCGGTCCCGTCGGGCAGAACCCCGATCCGGATTAGCGATGGCCTTGGCATTGGGCTGCCGCCACGATGTGGAGAGCCGCGTCGGCACCCACCTGTTCGGCATCTCGGCGAACAACAGCGGCTCCACCTTCCTCAAGGCTGCGCTGGCAACCAGCCGGGCGACTTGGAACTTGGACCGGGAAGGCCAGATGATGCTCGGCTACGTGGGCCGAACATCCTCTGGCCCCATCCCGCGGTCCTGCTCTGGGCTTCCGAGCGGCGCTGGATCGACCTGCTGACGGACCCGCGCAGCTACGACTGGCCGCGCACGCGCAAGGCATGGTACTTCCAGGCCTTCGCCCGCGACCCCGATGCGCGCGTGTTCTACACCAAGACCCCGGCGCACCTGCTCCTGGTGGACGAGTTGGCGCGGCATTCCACAACGCGAAGTTCCTGTTCATGGTGCGCAACCCGTACGCGGTGTGCGAGGGCATCTGCCGGTTCCACCGGGGCGCCGCCCCCACGGCAGGCCGTCGGCCGCCGCCCGAGAACCTGCCGGAAGCTGCGGCGCTGCATGCCGTCACCTGCATGGCGTGGCAGCGCCGCAACCTGGAGGCCCACGGGCATCGCGGCGTCTTCTTCACCTACGAGGCGATGTGCAACGCCTGTGGGTGAAGGAGCAGTACTACGAGATGCTCACCGACATGAACGCCCGCCAGATCGCGCGTCTGGGCGCCGAGGACCTCGCCGCGTTCAACCGCGTGTTCCGGGAACATGAAGATGTCCTCGCCCACTTCGGCTACGCCGTCATGGAAGGGGCGGGATGACCTCTCCCGCCGGATGCCGCTTCCCGCACGCTCGCCTTCTGCCTCGACTACTGCAACAACAGGCGCCCGCACCGCTCCCTCGGTGAAAACGCCCGCCGAGTTCGCTAGGATGATGGGCCAGTTCCTGGAGGCCGCCCGGGCGCAGCAGCGCCGGCATTACCTTGGACAGCGGCCGTTCGGTCATCCCGCCAAGGGAGGGCCTGCGCTCTGAAGGCAGGCGGCGTGAAAGAGATTTGGACAAGGACCCGACACCTTGTTTTCAGGCGCTGCCGTGTCCAAGTGCCGTTGTGTCGGCAAATCGGACCGCCTCTCTGAAGCTGCCGGTACTGGACGGATGAACGGAATCTGCGGGATCCACGCAAACCGGGCCGGCGCCACGGATGGATCGGCCGCGGAAGGGCTGGACGCCATGTTGGCGGCCCTCGCCGACTACGGGGCGGAGGCCGCGGCGTGGACGGAGCCTCCCGTCGCCCTCGGCGGCCGGCGGTCCCCCGACGCTGGAGGGTCCCCCGCCACCACTGGGCAACGCCGGTCCGGGACCCGCCTTCGCATCGATCGGGCGGCCGGCTTCGCGGTCGCCGCGGACGCCCGCCTCGACGACCGCGGCGCACTCTTCGACGAGCTCGGCGTGCCCCACGCCGAACGCGCCGGCCTCGACGACCCGGACCTGATCGCGCGGGCGTGGGCGCGCTGGGGCCGGGACTGCCCAGACCACCTGCTCGGCGATTACGCCTTCGCGGTGTGGGACCGTCGCGCCCGCACCCTGTTCTGCGCCCGGGACCCCGTCGGCGCCCGGCCCTTCTACTACGCCGAAACCTCGCATGGCTTCGTCTTCGCCAGCGCCGTGGAGGCGGTGCTCGCCGCGCCCGGCGTCGATGACCGGCTCGACGAGGCCACCGTGGCCACCTGGCTGGTCCGGCGCAACCTGCTGAGCAACACCCGGACGTTCTTCGCGATGGTGCGCAAGCTTCCGCCCGGCCATGCGCTGACCGTGGCCGGGGCCGCGCCGCCGCGGCTGCACCGGCACTGGCGGCCGGAGCGGGCCCCGCGGGCGCGGCCGGCCTCCGACGATGCGTATGCGGAGGAGTTCTTGGACCTCTACGCACGGGCGGTGCGCGACCGCCTGCGCGGTCCCGACCCCGTGGGCGTACACCTGAGCGGCGGCCTGGACTCGTCCACGATGGTGGTGCTGGCGGCGCGCGAGCTGCGCCGCGAGGGCCGGCCGCCGCCGCTCGCCTACACTTGGCTGCCGCCGCGCGACCGCCAGCCGGCCGCGGCCGGCGCGCCGGAATACGAGGTCATCGACGCGGTGTGCGCCCGGGAGGAGCTGCGCCTGTTCCACCAGTTCGAGGTCACCCCCGAAGAATTGCTCACCATGTCGCGGCGCGACGGCATGTATCCGGGCCGGCGGCTCTCGTTGCTGGAGGCGACCGTCCAGCGCCGGGCCGCGGAGCATGGCGTACGGGTGCTGCTGTCGGGATGGGGCGGGGACGAGGGCGTGTCGTTCAACGGCCGCGGGCTCTACGCGCACCTGCTGCTCAGCGGGCGCTGGCCGCGGTTGGCCGCCGAATGCCGCGCCCGCGGGCTGGGGCTGCGGTACGTGCTTGGGGAGACGGTGAGGTCCCTGATACCCCCGATGCCCCGCCGGCTGCGGAGGTGGCGCAACCCACGATCTTTTCCGAACACGTTCATCGACCCGGCGTTCGCCCGGCGGCAGCCCCCGCGGCCTGTGCCGCAACGCCGCGGGGTCGGCACGAGGCGCTCGCAGTTGCGCCTGCTGCGCGACGGGCATCTGATCCGGGATACGGAGCTCCTCGCGGCGAGCGGCGCGCGGCACGGCATCGAGTACCGTTATCCGCTGCTGGACCGGCGGCTGCTGGAGTTCGCCCTGGGCCTGCCGTCCGAGCAGTTCCGGCGCGGCAAGTGGAGCCGCTGGCTGATGCGCCATGCCGGGCAATCGCTGCTGCCTCGCGACGTCTGCTGGCGTCTGGCCAAGGCCGATGCCCACCTGATCTTCGACCCGTACGAAAACGTTTACGAGGAGGAAGTGCTGCCCGCGCTCCTCCAGGCCCTGGAGGCGGGGGCCGCGTCGTCCACCCGCACGCAATACGTCGACATGCCGCGCCTGCTGGCCAGCCTGCGCGCCGGCGGGGTTGCATCGCCGAGAGAGGAGAGGTTGCGTGAACATGCCCTGGCCATCCTCGGCGAGTTCTGACCACATGGGCCTGTTCTACGGCGCTCGCCAGATCGCGCGTCTGGGCGCCGAGGACCTCGCCGCGTTCAACCGCGTGTTCCGGGAACATGAAGACGTCCTCGCCCACTTCGGCTACGCCGTCATGGACGCGGCCGCGTGAGGCCGGGAAGCGGCGGGCAGGGAGAGCGGCCATGACGGCGCGCGAGCCGCCGAAGGTCTGCCTGGCCACGGCCACCACGGAACGTTTCATGCCGGGCACGCTCGTCCTGATCGGCTCCTTCCTGCGGCGCCATCCCGGGTTCGCGGGCGACATCGTGGTCGTCCATGACAGCGGCCTGCCGGAGCCCCTGCGCGAGGTGCTCGCGGCCGCCTTCGACGGCGTGCGCTTCCACCCGGTCTCGCCGGAGCTGGTGGACCGGGCCGAGCGCGTGCATGCCGCGCTGCCGCAACGCGGCTTCACGCCGGCGCGCTTCTTTGCGCTTGAAGCATTCCGGCTCGGCGGTTACCGCAAGGTGCTGTTCTGCGACAGCGACCTGCTGTTTCGAGCCCCGGTGGATTCGCTGTTCGATTCCCCGCAAGCCCTGCTGTGCTGTGGCGACAAGGCGTATCTGGAGGGCCGACCCGGGGAGCGTGCCCGCCGCGTCCGCCTTCAGGTTCTGGCTCGACGCGCTGGCGCAGGCGCACCTGCGCACCGGCGTTCTGGGGCAGGCGGGATGGACGTTCGCCAACCGGGCCGTCCCCGCCGATGACGGGGCGAGCGTTACGGCGGGACAGGACGGATGAGGCGCGCCCTGCGCCTGGCCGCCTGGAACGTCGGCCTCGCGCTCGCCGCCCGGCACCTGCCCCGTCTGGACGTCACCACCTCCGCCTTCGGGATGTTCGACACGGGCCAGATCGCGCAGTTGCCGTTCTACGACACCTACGCCCGGCGCCTGCATCCGAAGCTGCTGGTGCTGGTGTTCTTCCACAACGACTTCTGGAACAACTCCCCGGTCCTGACGGCGTTGCGGCGCGGCCTCGACCCGGACCGGCTGCCCCGGGCGAGCATCGCGCGCGGCGAAGACGGCGCCCTGACGCTGCGGCCCCCCGATCCCGAGTATTGGAAGCACTCGCTGCCACTGAAAATCCGGCCCGCCCCCACACTCTTCGACAGGATCGTGCGTCGGGCGACCCGGCGGTCCTGGTTCGCCAAGGCTCGAACATCTGTCACGGGACTTTGCGGTAGGATGCATTTTCTGGCATAAGGGAACTTCCTGATTCGTTTCAGAAGGGAGAGCATGAGCAATACTTCCACTCCTCGTGCGGAGGGGGCGAACGAGGCCACAGCGTCCTCGGCCCCGAAACGCCCTTGGGCAAAGCCCACCATCCGCCAGCTAAGGGTCACCAGCACACGTGCCGGGTCACAATCAGGCTTTGATGAAGACACTTTCAGCCCCGGCAGCCCCGCACATGGGAGATATGCGCGCACTAGCTAGTATCTCTGCTACGCTGTCATGGAAGGGGCGGGATGACCTCTCCCACCGGACGCCACCTCCCGCGTGACGTGGCCTACGGGCTGCGTGTGCGCTCATCCGTCCCCCTGCCGTTCTCCGATGGCCGGGACGACGTGCCGGCGGCGACCGCGTGACGCCGGACAACTCCCGGTAGTGGGCATTATCTGAGCCTGTCCCACGGAGCACGCCATGACCGCCGGCATCTTCGACGCCCATCATGTTGTGCGCCGCCTCGGAGCGGCCGGCATCAAGACCCAGCAAGCCGATCCGGATTAGCGATGGCCTTGGCATTGGGCTGCCGCCACGATGTGGAGAGCCGCATCCGCACCCACCTGTTCGGCATCTCGGCGAACAACAGCGGCTCCACCTTCCTCAAGGCAGCGCTGGCGACCAGCCGGGCGACCTGGAACCTGGATTGGGAAGGCCAGGGGATGCTCGGCTACGTGGGGCCGAACATCCTCTTGCCCCGTCTCGCGAACCGGCTCTGGGCTTCCGAACAGCGCTGGATCGACTTGGTGACGGACCCGCGCAACTACGACTGGCCGCGCACGCGCAAGGCATGGTACTTCCAGGCCTTCGCCCGCGACCCCGATGCGCGCGTGTTCTACACCAAGACGCCGGCGCACCTGCTCCTGGTGGACGAGTTGGCGCGGCATTTCCACAACGCGAAGTTCCTGTTCATGGTGCGCGACCCGTACGCGGTGTGCGAGGGCATCTGCCGGTTCCACCGGGACGGGCGCACCTACGGCAGGCCGTCGCCACCGCCGCCCGAGAACCTGCCGGAACTCGCGGCGCGGCACGCCGTCTCCTGCATGGCGTGGCAGCGCCGCAACCTGGAGGCCCACGGGCATCGCGGCGTCTTCTTCACCTACGAGGCGATGTGCGCCGAGCCGGAGCGGGTGGCGCGGGACATCCGGGCGCTGGTGCCCGAGCTCGACGACTTGGATCTGCGGCAACGCCTGCGGGTGAAGGCGCGGTACCACGAGACGCTCACCGACATGAACGCGCGGCAGATCGCGCGTCTGGGCGCCGAGGACCTCGCCGCGTTCAACCGCGTGTTCCGGGAACATGAAGACGTCCTCGCCCACTTCGGCTACGCCGTCATGGACGCGGCCGCGTGAGGCCGGGAAGCGGCGGGCAGGGAGAGCGGCCATGACGGCGCGCGAGCCGCCGAAGGTCTGCCTGGCCACGGCCACCACGGAACGTTTCATGCCGGGCACGCTCGTCCTGATCGGCTCCTTCCTGCGGCGCCATCCCGGGTTCGCGGGCGACATCGTGGTCGTCCATGACAGCGGCCTGCCGGAGCCCCTGCGCGAGGTGCTCGCGGCCGCCTTCGACGGCGTGCGCTTCCACCCGGTCTCGCCGGAGCTGGTGGACCGGGCCGAGCGCGTGCATGCCGCGCTGCCGCAACGCGGCTTCACGCCGGCGCGCTTTTTTGCGCTTGAAGCATTCCGGCTCGGCGGTTACCGCAAGGTGCTGTTCTGCGACAGCGACCTGCTGTTTCGAGCCCCGGTGGATTCGCTGTTCGATTCCCCGCAAGCCCTGCTGTGCTGTGGCGACAAGGCGTATCTGGAGGGCCGCCACCGGGATGCCCTCACCTTTCTGCCCGTGCCGCCGGGCGGCCGGGCCGGCGCCGGCGGTGTCCTGGAGCGGACGTTCAACGACGGGTTCCTGGTCATCGACGCCGCGCTGGTGAACGACGGCACCTACGCCGGTCTGCTGGCGATGCTGACGCCGGAAACCTGGCGCAACACCGACACGACGCACACCAAGCAATTCCTGCAAAACCGGTACTTCGCCGGACGGCAGACGCTGATCGGCTCGACGTACAACTTCCTGCTGGCCTCGGCGCGGGACATTCGGGCGCGGGAGGGCGTGGACGTCGAAAGCGCGCGGGTGCTGCACTACGTCAAGGCCGTCAAGCCCTGGTCGCCGGACGCCATGCTGCGCTGGGCGTGGGACCCGGGGAGCGCGCCCGCCGCGTCCGCCTTCAGGTTCTGGCACGACGCCTGGCTCGACGCGCTGGCGCTGGCGCACCTGCGCACCGGCGTTCTGGGGCAGGCGGGATGGACGTTCGCCTGATGTGTGCTGGTGCGGGGATCTCTTCACAACATCCGCCTGCCCCCGCCCTTCGACATCGCCCTCCGGCATGCCTGTAGCGTGACGCGGGACAACTCCCGATAATGGTGATCATCGGAGCCTGTCCCACGGAGGCCGCCATGACCGCCGGCATCTTCGACACCCATCAAGCCGAAGCCATCATTTCGGAAATGCGTGATGCGGCCGGCGCCGACCGCGGCGAGCTCGTCACCCGCGGCGAGCTCTACCGCGCCCTTGTGGATTCAGGGCGCCGGCATCGTCGCCATCCTGACCGCCCTGCGGTTCCTGCCGATCTGACCTTCCCCGCTCACTCACGAACGTCACAAGCGCCCCGGTCGCCGGACAGAACCCCCGGTTCGGATTAGCGATGGCCTTGGCATTGGGCTGCCACCACGATGTGGAGAGCCGCGTCGGCACCCACCTGTTCGGCATCTCTGCGAACAACAGCGGCTCCACCTTCCTCAAGGCGGCGCTGGCGACCAGCCGGGCGACCTGGAACCTGGATTGGGAAGGCCAGATGATGCTCGGCTACGTGGGGCCGAACATCCTCTGGCCCCATCCCGCGGTCCTGCTCTGGGCTTCCGAGCGGCGCTGGATCGACCTGCTGACGGACCCGCGCAGCTACGACTGGCCGCGCACGCGCAAGGCATGGTATTTCCAGGCCTTCGCCCGCGACCCCGATGCGCGCGTGTTCTACACCAAGACTCCGGCGCACCTGCTTCTGGTGGACGAGTTGGCGCGGCATTTCCGCAACGCGAAGTTCCTGTTCATGGTGCGCGACCCGTACGCGGTGTGCGAGGGCATCTGCCGGTTCCACCGGGGCGCCGCCCCCACGGCAGGCCGTCGGCCGCCGCCCGAGAACCTGCCGGAAGCTGCGGCGCTGCATGCCGTCACCTGCATGGCGCGGCAGCGCCGCAACCTGGAGGCCCACGGGCATCGCGGCGTCTTCTTCACCTACGAGGCGATGTGCGCCGAGCCGGAGCGGGTGGCGCGGGACATCCGGGCGCTGGCGCCCGAGCTCGACGACCTGCACCTGCGGCAACGCCTGCGGGTGAAGGAGCAGTACCACGAGACGCTCACCGACATGAACGCGCGGCAGATCGCGCGTCTGGGCGCCGAGGACCTCGCCGCGTTCAACCGCGTGTTCCGGGAACATGAAGACGTCCTCGCCCACTTCGGCTACGCCGTCATGGACGCGGCCCCATGAACCGGGCCGTCCCGGCCGATGACGGGGCGAGCGTTGCCGCCGGACGGGACGGATGAGACGCGCCCTGCGCCTGGCCGCCTGGAACGTCGGCCTCGCGCTCGCCGCGCTGCTCCTCATCGCGGCGGGCGGGGAGGCGTGGTTGCGGCTGACCAAGCCGTTCATGCGCAGCGCCATTCCCATGCGCTTCGAGCCGCGGGTGGGTCCGGTACACGAGCCGGGCGCGGAAGTGCGCCGGACGAACCTGCGCGACTTCTGGACCGCCTCCCGCGCCAACCGCTGGGGCTTCCTCGACCGCGAGCCGCTGCCCCCGGACCGGGCCGCGGCGAGCTGCCACGTTAGCGTGATCGGCGACTCTTTCGTGGACGCGATGCAAGTGCCCGTCGCCGCCAAGCTGCATGTCCGGCTCGAAGCCCTCGCCGCCCGGCACCTGCCCCGTCTGGACGTCACCACCTCCGCCTTCGGGATGTTCGACACGGGCCAGATCGCGCAGTTGCCGTTCTACGACACCTACGCCCGGCGCCTGCATCCGAAGCTGCTGGTGCTGGTGTTCTTCCACAACGACTTCTGGAACAACTCTCCGGTCCTGACGGCGTTGCGGCGCGGCCTCGACCCGGACCGGCTGCCCCGGGCGAGCATCGCGCGCGGCGAAGACGGCGCCCTGACGCTGCGGCCCCCCGATCCCGAGTATTGGAAGCACTCGCTGCCACTGAAGATCCGGCCCGCCCCCACCACACTCTTCGACAGGATCGTGCGTCGGGCGACCCGGCGATCCTGGTTCGTCAGGTGGCTGGCCTTGCGACCGGACCCGGGCCGCCGGCGTTCGCACGTCGCAGAGGGAAAGGCGCTCGAGCTCCTGAGCCGGCGTCCCGGTTACGAATGGCTGGCCGGCGAGCGGCCGGCGGCGATTGCGGACCACCGGGCGGCGCTCGAGGAGGACGTGCTGTCCCCAGTGTTCGAGCAGGCGGTGGCGTACACGGGATTCGCCCTGGATCTGTTCAAGGCGCGCGCGGACCGCGACGGCGCCGCGCTGGTGATCCTGACGACGCACAGCCTGGAGAAATCGGGGGATCCCGTCTTCGACCGGCTCCACGGCCTAGCCGAGGCGCACGGCATCCCCGTCATCAGTCAATACGCCTGGATCGAACGCCAAGGCGGAGACGCGCGAGACGCACGATGGCCGCACGATCCGCACTGGAGCCCGGCCGGCCACCAGTGGGCCGCGGAAGCCGTGCTCGAACATCTGGCACGGAACCAGGATATCTGTCACAGGATTTTCTAGTAGGGTCCCCGCCATAGGAAATCCTCGACTTATTCTCCAGAGGCAAGGACATGACCGATACTCACTCCTCCGTTCCACCGCCAGCGCCACGCTCTGCCAAAGCATGGAAGGTCGGTTCGCACGCTCGTTGCAACGCCCCTCGTCGGCACGTGAGCTGCCGCCATGCACACACGGCGAGCGTAATCATCTATATTTTGCTTGTTGTTGGGAGGTAGCCTTCGGATGCGATCGCTCGACGGTCTCAAGGAGCACCCGCGGGACCTCCATGCGGACTTGGCCAGCGAAACGACGAGAGATTCGCAACTAGGCTCTGGATTCTCATATGTCAACGCAACCAGCATCCCGCCGCGGGGGGAACGGGGGAAGCCCGCGTCGAGTTAAGGCCGCGCTTAAGTTCGTCTTCGCCACCTTGCTCGTAGCGGCGGCCTTTGCCGCTACGCATGCGTCGTCCGAGGCGGCCTTCTCCGAATCGGACCTGAGAGACATTCTCGTGCTCGGCGGGACGGTCAACACCGTCCTTTTGCTCGCCACGCTGTTCCTCCTGCGCTACAAGGTTGTAGCGAACGCCGTCCTGTCGCTGATTGTGCTGGCCAGCGTTGCGACGGCGTACATCATCCATACCGACCTCTATCTGACCGGAAACGGGGCCGCCCTCATTGCACTCTGCGCCGGATCCGGCGCAGGGCTGTTCGTCGCCTTCCGTGTCATCGACGAGCAGCGCTGGGGAGGCATTGCGCTCTCGGCGGCGGCGTTGCTCGGGCTTGGGATTATTGCCAGCGAATATCCGGAGACCGGTGATGTCCCCGCAACGGTAGATACGACGTACATTCGGGATATCTCCTTACGGGAGACACCAAACCTGTATTTCGTTTCGTTCGATGCCATGGCCCCACGCGCATTGCTGAAGAAATACCTTGGTCTGGAAACCACCAAATTTCATGATCTGTTCGACGTCAATTTCCGCCGCTTCCCCAATTTCTTCGCCAACGCAGTCAAGACCAAAAATTCTCTCAACACCGTCTTGGCGTTGGACGTGGATGCGTATGCCGCACAACGAAAGGAGTTGAGTGCAATGGGATACGATCCTGATCCGCAGCTCTTCTCTGGTCGAAACCCGTCTAATCTCCTTGGAATCCTTCACGGAAACGGCTACGAGACTACATCGATCTATAGAGACGGACATTTCGGACGCGAAAAAGGTAAATATATCAACAATTACGTTATATCATCGAACGAAATCGTCTGTAGTTTACTGGATGCCGCCATACGGGATTTCTCTTTCTGGGGATACTGCCTGCTTGCTGGAAAAGGGGTTGACATGTTGAGTAGACAGGCACTTAGCGTCGAACGGATCACCAAGGTGAATGCCGACGACAAGCCTCAATTCGTGATGGCCCACCTGTATGCACCGGGACATACTGATAAATCATTCCGATATGATGATGCGGAACAGATCGAGGCATTCAGACGCGGATACATCAAACGCAGCGAACGGGCAGCCCGCTACCTGGATTTAATCATCCGGCACTTGGAAGAAAATGACCCTGGCGCCATCTTGCTTGTGTACGGCGACCACGGCCCGTTCCTGTCTCAGAGGCTGCAGTTCGCGGACGATCCAGAGTTCTTCTTCCAGGACCACTACGGCATCCTGGGCGGCGTCTATCCCCGTGACATGTGCGCCGGTTGGTTCGACGAAGCGTCGTCCCAAGGCTGGATGACGATTCTGGACGCCGTTCACGCCCTGCTTCGCTGCCTGTCCGGCGGCGAAAGCCCACTCATCAAGCCGCGAAAATATACGCAGCCCGGGTTCGGGGGGCCGATTCGGGGAGACGATAAACCTCACTACGAGGATTTTCTCTATGAGTAGACCAATACGACGCGATCTGTTGATCGGCGTCACCGTGTTCGTCTTCGTGCCGACCGCGGCTCACGCCTATGTCGATCCCGGCTCTGCCGGCTTCATCATCACCAGCGCGTTGGGTGCTCTGGCGGCCGTCGGCTATTTCGTTCGGGCGTATTGGCGTCGGTTGAAACACCGACTTGCTCCATCCAAGCAGGGAGACGGAGCGGGCGGCGACGGGTCCGATGCCACGGCGCGTTCGGACGAAAGAAGCGAAGATGCTCAGGGTTGAGGGCGGGGCGTTCAAAGACCCGGCTGGACAGGTGTACCAGCTGATGCGAGACACCCGAGAGGTGAGCATCGTTCGCGGTTTGAATTCAGCCGCTGCTGCAATCATGCGGCGTCTGCTCGCCGAGCCTTTTTCGAAGGCTTGGTCGATGACGGTTCTGTCGTGGGGAGCCGAATGCTTGAGGCGGAGCATCCCAGCGCTCGCTTGGTGATGGAGGGGGGGGTGGAGTGCGCGGGAACTGTTTCTGCTGGCGCCGGCGCCCTAGTGCGCTGCCGCGCCAAAGACGACCGGAGTGGAACCTGAGCAAGTGCGCAATCCCAGCCGCCGCTTGGACCTTGGTGTTCGCCTTGGCAGTCGGAGCCACGCAAGTCGGCAGCTTGGAGCAGGAGTCCTTCAACGACGAAAGCACGTTCACGGTGATCGCGGCGAGGGTGCTTGACGGCGAGCTGCCCTATGTCAAGCTCTTTGACGTCAAGCCGCCGATGATCTTTCTCCTCCTAGCCGGCGCCATGGCGGCGTTCGGCGAATCCCTGTTCGTGGTCCGGGCCGTGGGCGACCTTTGCCTGCTGATGTCCTGCATCGCCGTCTTCGCCATCGCCCGCCGCCGCACCGACTTGGTGTCGGCGGGGCTTGGCGGCCTGGCGCTCATCGCTGTCCACGCGGTGGAATATGCAGTCGAGACCCACACCGAGCTGCCGGCCATGGCGATGCTCATGGCGGCTCTGTGGCTGCTGCTCGCCCGGCGGGACCGGTGGTGGGCAATCGCCGCGGCCGGCTTGCTGCTGTCCTTGTCGGTTCTGACGCGCTCCAATCTGGGCTTCGTGGCTGCGGCGCTCTTCGCTTGGCTCCTCGCCGCCGCCTTGCGACCGTCCCTAGGTGTTCACCGTTGGGCGGCCGCGCTCTTCGCCGGCGCCGGGCTGCTGCCGGCCGCCGGCCTGATCCTGCTTTACGCGAGCGCGGACGCCCTGGCCGAACTGCGCCTTGCCAACATTGAGGCCGCCCTCGCCTATTCGGGGCAGACCGGCCTGTGGCGAGCCTTGCTGCTGCAGGGGCTTTTCCTAAACGAGGCGTTGGCGAAACCGCTGTTGCTCCTGCCCTTCTCGGCGACGCTGGTCATCGGCATGGCTGTCTCCCTCCGCAATGGAGGGAGGGACCGACCCAAAGCGCCAAATTTCCCAACATCCGAGCAAGCGGCGCAAACCGGAGCGCCAACGCAGGAGGCAGCGGCAAGCCGGGCGGAGCTGGAGTTGCTGTGGCTCGCTTTCGCTGCCACTTTTCTGGCCGTTTTGGCAACCGGCAGCTTCTTTCGCCACCACTGGCTGCAGCTGTATCCCATTGGTGCGGTTTTCGGCGCATACGGAATCGCTTGGCTGCGTTCCAAGGCGTGTTTGCGCTGGGCCGGATACCTGCTTCCCGCCATCGCGGTCGGCGGCGCATTGGCGCAAACCGCACCCTCCGCCTTCCGCTTGGCCACGGTTCCGGACCACTTAGCTGAGCGGCACACCATCAAGGCCGCCGCGGCGGTCATCAAGGCGGAGCAGCGGCCGGGCGACACCATCTATGCATTCAATGGCCAACTCATTTACTGGTATCTGGACATGGCGCCGGTTTCGGCAATCGTCCATCCCTCAAACCTAGCCAAGAGGGCGCTCCTGCGGCCGTTGGTCGAAGCCGGCTATGTGGCGGAGGACGAGCTGGGGCGCATCCTAAACCTTCGTCCCACTTATCTGGTTACGGTGGTGCAGCCGACGAGCAGGGGACCCATTCCCTACTACCTTCACGGAGAAGACGCGGAGGCTTTTAGCAACCTGTTGAGCGACCACTACCGGGTTTTGCATGACGACGGCGCCGAGCCGAAGGCCCTGAGGGTTTACAGGCTGCGACGTTGACGCATCAAGCTGTGCGTCCGTACGCAAAGTGCCGAGGGTCCGGCACCTGATCAGTCAGCGGGCCGCACCAGCCAGCCATCGGAGCGTTTGGCGAAGCGCAGATGCGCCAAGGATAGGCACTCCATCCAGGCGTCGTACCAAAACCTGAACTCGGCGGCCGGCCTTCCTTGGGGGAATTATGTAGCAAAATCCGCGGCGCCATCGGCACAAGCCGCCGCCAAGCGCTGCCTCAACGCTGGCGCACTAAAACGTCGCACACCCCAACCAGTCCACTTACTTGACACCTGCGGTAGGTGGCCGTAATGTCCGCCGCATGAAGGTCGGAGTCAACCTGATCCACGACGTGATCGAAAGACGACGCCTTTCCGCCACTTCCAGCCAATCCCCGTCCCGAATATGCGCCATTACGTCCAAACGACTCCAAACTCCCCCCTTCGTGCATATCCGCGCCTAATGCGGACTATCGTCTTGTGTGGCATAGCGGTGGCGGTAGCTTCACTGCCAGCCTGCAGCAGGGTGGAGCCGAGCGAAAGGTCAATGCCACGACCAGCAGCGGTGAGTGTGCCAACAGTCGGATTGATCCTGAACGAGCCGGAAGCATTTGGCGGCTATACTTTAATCCATAAGTCCCGAGGCGAGACGACCTACCTGATTGATGATCAGGGGGCGGTGGTCCATAGGTGGGAGTTGGGCACCAACGCCATCTTCGCAAGGTTGCTTGAGAATGGAAATCTGCTGGTTCAAGGCCATGTGCCCCGCCATGTGAGTGAAGTCGACCAGCACGGGAATGTCGTTTGGAAATGCACTCGGGCGCTTCTGCATCATGACTCCCTCAAAATGCCCAACGGCAATGTATTGCTGCTGTCACGGCAACGCAAAACGGTGGAGGAGGCCATCGCTGCCGGCGCCGACCCGGACTTCGTCCCCGCCAATGGCTTGGCGGTGCCGCATATTATTGAAGCCAAACTCACCGGGCGGGCGGGCTGCGAAGTCGTCTGGGAGTGGTCGGCGTGGGATCATCTGATACAAGACTTCGACTCGAGCAAGGCGAACCATGGGGTCGTGGCAAAGCATCCAGAGTTGATCGACATCAACTTTCGCCTTTCCAGCACGCACTCGACGGGGGTGAACTGGGCACATAGCAATGGATTGGACTACAACCCGGAGTTGGACCAGATCGTCCTGTCGCCCCGTCACTTCAGCGAAGTGTGGATTATCGACCACAGCACCACTAGGGCAGAGGCGTCCAGCCACAGCGGCGGAAGATCCGGCAAGGGGGGCGATCTGCTGTACCGCTGGGGCAACCCGCGAACCTATCGCGCCGGAACTCCCGACGATCAGCGACTCTTCTGGCAGCACAATCCCCAATGGATCGCGCCCGGCCTGCCGGGCGCCGGCAACATCCTCGTTTTCAACAACGGCCACGAGTTTGGAGATTTCTCGCGTGGCTATTCGTCGGTGGACGAGATTGCTTCGCCGGTGGACGGCGCCAACTATCGCCTGAATCCGCACTCCGCCTACGCGCCGGTAGAACCTGTATGGGTCTACACTGCCGCAACGCCCAGCGACTTCTTCGCCAAATATGTCTCAGGAGCGCAACGGCTTCCCAACGGAAACACGTTGATTTGCGATGGTGTACACGGCACGCTTTTCGAGGTCACGCCGGCTGGGAAAACCGTGTGGAAATATGTCAACCCTTCGACCGGCAAGGGCCGTCTGTATCAAGGCGAGTCGGTGCCGTTGGAACAACACGGTGATATGGAAAGGCCGGCCAATCGGTTGTACCGCGCTTATCGGTATGCACCGGACTACCCGGGTCTGCAAGGGCTGGATTTGACGCCGGGTGATCGGATCGAGATAACGTCAATCAGGGACTATCTGATTCGTCTGACGGATGGGGCCGCGCCCGTGGTCCGATCCGATTGGGATGTGTATCTCGTAGGGAACAATCTCATCTACGTCAAGGAGCCGTGCATCCCGGAGGACACTGAACCAAAATTCTTCCTCCACCTGGATCCGGTCGACAGGAACGACCTCCCCATCCATCGCAAGCAGTACAGCTTCGACAACCTCGACTTTGCTTTCGAGTTCGAGGCCCACCTTCTTTCATCGAGCGAGGAAGTCTGCGTAGCGACGCGGGAGTTGCCTGATTACGGCATCGCCGCGATCCGCACCGGCCAGTTCACCGGCGAGGATCGGATCTGGGAGGGCGGTTTCGATGTTGTCGAGCCGGCGGATGACGGGAAAGCCGCGCAATGAGGCGCGATGAACGGTCGGGCGAAACAGCACTGCTAGTTCGAGCCACATCAGGGTACATGGCCTCGATCAGGTTGTGCTTGTTGCCTTCCTTGCCGCCTATGTAGGTTTCGTCGGCGTCAACGACGTTCGATAACTTGAAGTTGCCCTGCCGGCAAGCCTCACGGATGCGTTGCAGCATGTACCAAGCCGTTTTTCTGCTGCACTCCCAACTCCTTGCTTAGCTGCATGGAGCTTACGCCCTTGCGGGCGGTCAGCACCAGATGGATGGCGATCACCCAATTCAGCGTGGGCGTCTTGGAGCTGTGCATGATCGTTCCGGTCTTGACTGTGAAGTGCTTGCGGCAATCCTTATGCCAGTAGTGGAAAGGCTTGCTCCTGGGGCAGGTTGAGTTGTCCATGCCGCCGCAGTGCGGGCAGACTGGCTGGCCGCCGCACCTAGCATCCTCAAGCCACTTCACGCAAGCTGCCTCGGTGGGAAACGCTTGATTAGTTGGATCATGCTGATGGTGGCGGCGATTCGCTTAGGCATCGTCGATTGTCCCGAATCTTGCGGATTACATGCGCCCTTGGCGCAGGGCGATTGCATTAGGACATAAAATGTCGTCTCTTGGCCCAAAACAGATGGGGTTGAAACACAAGATACTGTGGTTGGTTGAGTCGAGGGATATAATTCCCTTTTTGTGTGTTGGCCGCGATGGCGCAGCAGGTGCCGGTCACGCGGGTGGTGCGGCCGGAGCGTGACGCCCTGACAGACCGCATCGAAGCCGGCCAGCGGAGGATTGGGGGATAACGCGTGACGCTGGAGCACTTCGTCATCACGCGGTTCTGCCTGCGCGACCGCTGGCTGCACCGGCGCACCGCCCTCGCGCCGTTCCGCACCATGAACCCGCTTGCGCCCCGCACCGTCGAGCTGCGCCTTAACCTGCTGGAGACGACTTGCCTGCCCGGTCTGCGCGCGCAGACGAATCGGGATTTCACCTGGGTGCTGCTCATCGACCGCGCACTGGGCCAGGAGGCCCGGCGACGGCTGCGGGACATGACGCGGGGCATGGACCGGGTCCGGTTCGTGGAACACCGGGCGGATGCGCCGCAGCCACTGGAGCGCCTCGGCTGGCTTGGGCCGTCACCCGCCGGCGCCCCGGACTACGTCCTCACGACGCTCAACGATGACGACGACGCGCTGCCCCGGCGCTGGATCGAGGTGCTGCAATCCCACGCCCGCGGTCTGGCGGCGCAGGATCGGCTGCCGCCGTTCATGCTCGCCGGGGCCAGGCGGATCGTCCAGTGGGACATGGTCTTCACACCCGACGCGCCCTTCGGATGGGCCGGGCCATGGCGCGGGCTGGCGTCCGTGGCGTCGTGCGGGTTTTCGCTGCTGTGCCGCTGGCCGGCGTTCGACTTCAGCGTCCTCGGCCTGAGCCACGTGTACGCGCAGACGTATGGTGATTTCTTGGAGCCGCCGCCGGACGAGCATGTGCGCCTGGTCCGGCAGCAGCTCCTGCAGGCGGCGCGGGATGCGCGGGTGGGCCGTATCCCGATGGGACGCAACACCTTCTTCGACGCCAGCCACGACGCCGGCGCGGTGGTGATGGCGAACCACGGCGGCAACTTCCAGCCGTGGCGGCTGAACCGGGGTCCTCGGCCGCAGGCGCAAGGCGCTTGCGAGGCCGGCGAGGCCGGGCCGGAGGCGCCGGCCTCGGCCCGGCGGGTGCAGGGCGCCGCCACGTTCCCAGACGTCTCCATCGACTGGCAGGCCGCGCGGCGCCACCGCCGCCGCTTTCGTCCCTGGCGCGTCCGGGCCAGATTGCTGGAGCACCGTCTGCATGAAGGCTGGGAGGCCTCGGCGCGGCGGTTGCGTGGGTTGGCGGGCGGCGTTCGTTCGGAGCCTCGCTTCCATGCACCAGTGCCGAGAAGCGGCACAACCGGGGGGGGGGGGGGGGGGGGGGCGACATGACGTCGGCCAGGCCGGTCTGCCTAGCCACGGCCACCACCGAGCGCTATGTGCCGGGAACCCTCGTCCTGATCGATTCCTTCCTGCGGCACCATCCCCGGTTCGACGGGGAGATCGTCGTCATCCACGATGGCCTGTCCAGAGAGGCGCGCGCAGTGCTTGCAGCAACGTCCGGCGCCGTGCGGTTCGCGGCGGTGCCGTCGGCGCTGCGGGAGCGGGCCGAGCGCCTGTGCGCTGCGCTCGCCCCGCTCCCCATGCATCCGGCGCAGTTCTGGATGTTCGAGGCGTTCCGGCTGGCCGGCGCCGCCAAGCTGCTGTTGTGCGACGGCGACCTGCTGTTCCGCGCGCCGGTCGACGAACTGTTCGATTCGACGGCAGAGCTGCTGTGCTGCGGCGATCTCTCCTTCCTCGCCGGCCAGCGGGTGGACGCCGACACCTTCCTGCCCGTCGAGCACGAGGCGGCCCCCGCCCCCAGCCGAACGCTTCTTCGGAACACCTTCAACAGCGGCTTCCTGTGCATCGACGGCCGGCTGGCCAGTGAGCGCGTGTACGCGGACCTCTTGGCCGCCATGTCGCCGGCGCCCTGGCGCGGCCTCAAGGCGCCGCTTGGCGAGCAGCCGCTCCTGAACCGGTACTTCGCCGGGCGGCAGACGCTCGTCAGCTCCACCTACAACTTCCTGATCCCCGGCGCCGCGGCCATCCGCGCGCGGGAGGGCGTGGATCTGCACCGCGCCAAGGTGCTGCACTTCAACATGCCCGCCAAGCCCTGGCGTCCGGACGCCATGCTGGCCGGGATCCGGGGTCGCTGGAGCCGGCCCGAGGTCACCGCCTTCAGGCTCTGGCACGAGGCCTACGTCAAGGCGCTGACGAACGCGCGCGTCCGCACCGCGGCCCGGGGATGGGCGGGATGGACCCTGGCCTAGCAGCCCGCCGGCTCCGGGCCAGAGCGACACACATGGCCGTTCACGACCCACCGCCCGTCCCCGAAGTCGTCCGTCTCGCACTGCACGGAATGCACTTGGTGCCAGCAGGCGCTGGGAAAGAAGACGATGCTGTTGCGGACCGGGACGATCCGCGAAAAGTCGCCGTAGGAGTAGACGCCGGCATCGGCGTCCGTATCGTAGAGCAGCAGATCTCCGCCGGAGAATCGCCTAGGCTGGCGGTGAAAGAAATACACGAAGCTGAGCTTCCGTGAACGATAGGTGGTTGCGCCAGTATCGCGATGCGCCCGGTAGAACCCCCCTGTGTGATACCCGCGCATGCCCAGCTCAAGTTGGAATCGGCCGATGCCCTCCATCCGTAGCCGCGCCAGGACCTCTGGCACGAGGCTTCGAATCTTCCTGGCGAACCAGGGGCGGAAATGCTGCGTGGTCCTGTTGTCCGCCTCCAAGGTGAGGCGGACCTCTGGGTCCACCCGCCCGGATGACTGAGCCCCCACGTGCGCGAGGACGAAGCGTTCCCTCCCTTGGAGCGCAAGGGCCAACAGGCGGTCGCACTGCTCGGGCGCCAGGAAGTTCGCCATCCACACGAACGGTGCCGGCCAGATGCCGCGAGGCGCCGCCTCCGGCGGCCCGTCGCCACCCAGCACCGCGTGCAGCCAAGCGGCCTTGCGCCGGTCGGGGCCGTGGGCGCCCAGGCGGCGGTACAGGTCGCGCGCCGCGGCGAAGTTCCCCTGCCGCCGATGGATTCCGGCCAGCTTCCACTGCGCTTCCGCATCGTGGGGGTCGGCGGCGAGGGTCCGGCGCAGGGCCGCCTCGGCCAGTTCCTGAAGGCCGCCCGGGCGCAGCAGCGCCGGCATCACCTCGGACAGCGGCCGGTCATCATCCTGCATCGCCGATGTCCTCCCCGTGGTGCAAGGCCGGCGGCGTCCGGGCGGGCTGCACATGGACGATCCGCATGGCGCTGCGAGCAGCGTCGACTTGCCGCTGCCCGAATCGACCCGCGAACAGTACCACGCCCGTGGCCTTGCATAAAGTCTCAAAGCAAGGCAATCTATTAAAAAGGAAGCAAAAAACAGAAAGGTCATGAATGAGTCAATTGTTACGTCAAGGGGTCAAACTACGCTGCCGAAGGCGGTCCGCGCCGCCTTGGGCGTGGGCGCTGGCGCGCGAATTCGCTATGTCGTTCTGGACAACGAAGTCCACATCCTTCCAGTTCGGCCGCTCAAGTCCCTGTTTGGCGCCTTGCAGCACGATGGCCCGCCCGTGCCTCTTGCAGACATGGAGCGGGCCATCGCCGAAGGTGCCCGCGACCTGTGATCGCGCTCGACACCAACGTTCTGGTTCGCTACCTAGTTCGCGACCATGCGGAACAGGCGGAGGCGGCGCACAGTGTTTTGGATGCCCTCACCGCGGAAACCCCAGGGTTCGTCTGCCGGGAGGTGTTGGTGGAACTCGTATGGGTGCTGGAACGCTCCTACCGGATTCCACGCACTGAAATTTCGGGCCAACTACTCAATCTGGTGGGCGCGGACGCGCTGGTGGTGGAGTCCGCAGCCGATGTGGCTCGTGCCGCGCTGGCCTACCGCGAAGGGTCGGCGGATTTCTCGGATGCGATGATCCTCGCCGCGGCGCGGCGAGCAGCCGCTCACCCGCTCTACACTTTCGACCGACGCGCCGCCGCCCAAGAAGGGGTGCAGCTATTGCAGGCTTCCTCCTTGTCCAAGGGCTGACCGGTCACGGAGCGGCCCGGTGCCTGTGGGTGAAGGGGCAGTACCACGAGATGCTCACCGACATGAACGCGCGGCAGATCGCGCGTCTGGGCGCCGAGGACCTCGCCGCGTTCAACCGCGTGTTCCGACGGCATGAAGACGTCCTCGCCCACTTCGGCTACGCCGTCATGGAAGGGGCGGGATGACCTCTCCCGCCGGATGCCGCTTCCCGCGTAGCTACGCGGCCTGCACGTGGACGATCCGCATGGCGCCGGCTGCTTGCAGGAACTCCAAGGTGTCGCGTTGGCAGGTGTCGAGGTCGACGTCGAAGTCCGCGGCCAAGGCGTCGCAGAGAGCCGCGGCGGACCGGCCGGTTTCGAGCAGGCCCCAGATTCGGGCGCCGACCGGGTCGAGCTCGTAGTACTGCCCTTCGTCGACGTCCATCATCACGATGGTGTCGTCGAGGTCGGTGAAGACGATGGCCTCGTTGCGCGACACTTGCGAGGTGAGGGCGACGGTCACGTCCGGTTGGCCCGGCTTCACGGTATCGTTCTCTGCCATGGGGTTTCCGCCTTTCGGGAGGTTGAGCGTCCACGGCAAAATTACAGGAAAGGTGTGTCCCGTGTCCAGAAGGTCGCTGATCCCCCACAGAAGGTGATGTCAACTGTCAACGCAAAGTAGAAATGTCCCCCTTTTGCCGGCGGGCGCAGCCGATGAAGCGCCTGCGCGGGCCGAGCCGCCGAGCCCGTCCAAGCAGCGTTTTCCGCGGTCTTTCCACGGGCGCGGTCCCCCCACCCAAGAGAGCGGCGGTGGGAAGACGGTGGGAAACGCGGCACCGCTTCGGACGCGCCGTCCACGGCCCGGCGCGGCCCTCATGCCGCGGCGCGCGCCGGCTTGAACGACCGGCGCCACGGATGGTCCGGCGCCGGCTTCCAGTCCGGCCTCGCCGCCTGCGCCGCCTTCGCCGCGTCCACCCGGTCCCGGACGTCCACGCTCAGGCCCAGGCGCTCCGCCGCCTCACGCTGCTTCAGCCGCCTCTCCAACACCGCCAGCATCACAGCCGCCCGGTCCGCTTCCTTCACCGTCATCAACGCCCCCTCCGCAACCAAACCAGCACCCTCCCGCGCCCAGCGAAAAGGGGACACCTTAAAGTTGCAGAAAGGGGACACTGCGACTTTGCGCTAACACAACCCTAGTTGCATGGCGAGCCGCCAATGAAACAACGTTGGACTTCCCGAACCGTTTGCGGCAACTGGAGTCAGGAGATGCAGCATGAGACCCCCCCAAGAAACGGATGACCGGTGTTGGGGAGTGCCGCGTCGAGCCGCAGGACAACAGCATCGTCCTGTTCCCCAGCCGCTGCGTCCACGAGGTTACGCTGCTGGAGTGCGACCCCACCGACTTCGGCACCGGACACTTCTCGGTGAACACCCATGTGTGGGATGCGCTGCACATGAGCAACGCTCTCCCCAGCGCAAGTGGCCGCGCTGATTGCCGCGCATAGGCGGCGATGCAACGATTCGGCCATCTGGAAGCCGCGCCGGCGTTCTTGCGCCGGGCTCGCGGGTCCGGCGCATGTCGCGATCAGACGTCGGCGCCGGCTTCGCGCAGCTACGGGGTATCCGAGGCATGACTTTGAACGTCCGAACTCGGGCCCTCTGCGACCGTCTTGCGCAAACGATGCAAACCGAGGCGGAGGACGACGATGCCCTGTTGCTGGTGCCGCTCGATGGCAAGCTCACACTCACCTTCGAGGCACAGGATCCGGTGGCCCTAGCGCCGGGCGACGGCATCGCGTTCCCGGCGCGAGAGCGATGCCAGCTCGCATGGGCAGCGCCTTACGGCCGCGGCAGGGTGCTGTTGGGCCACGCGCAAACGCCTCGGAGCGCCCGCCTCGTCGAGGGGATGCAAAATGTCTGAGCTTGCAAGGTCAACCGCCATAACGCGCGCGCACATCAGCCCGGACCTGCTGAACCAGGCCGAAGCAGCACTCCAGCGCAAACTGGCCGAGAATCCGCACGAAGCACGGGCCCTGCGCGGGCTTGGCGACTTGCAGCGCCGGCGGGGCGAATTCGGCGCGGCGCTGAAAACCTATCGTGTACTACAGCACCTGCGATGCGATGCGATGACGAACTGGCTGGTCGCTGTGGCGAGCGGCGAGCGGTTGCCATGGCCTGAGCCCGAGGGCGTTCGGCCCTCGCCGTTCATCCGCATAAGGAACTTCCTTAACGCGGCGCAGCAGGAGCGCCTCCTCGCGATGACGCACGCCGACCCCAAGACCTTTACTCCATCCATTATCCGCCGTGATGGAAAACGGCAGTTGAACCGTGAGCTTCGCAGTTCGCTGCAGGCGGACAAGTCGGTCATCCGGGAGATTCGTCGTTGGTTCGTTCCGAAGCTGCGGTGCCTAGTGCCGCGCCTCGCCTCGCACTTCCATAGCGGAGAACCGGGCAAGCGTTTCATCGGTATGGAGGTGACGGCGCATCCCACTGGCGGATTCTTCGGGCCGCACACCGATTCAGGCTATTCATCCGATTCGCCGAACAGCACTCGAGAGATCAGCTACGCTTACTATTTCCATCAAGAGCCTAAGCGATTCGGTGGGGGCGACCTGCTGCTGCACGACACCTGTCCGGAATCAGAGGGCTTTCGCTACGTCGCCTATTCGCGCATAGAGCCTGTCCGCAACACCATCGTCTTCTTCCCCAGTCGTTGCTGCCATGAGGTGCTTCCTGTAACCGGACGTTCCGATGCGTTCCAGGATGGGCGGTTCACCGTGAACGGCTGGATTCACAAGGCAGGCGTTGCGCCGTACGGCGCGGACCCGCACGCAGAAACGCAAGGCGCCAGCAGACAAGTGGAATAGCCTGACGATGCGGGTAGCTGGCGCCGTGACGGGCATATCGCATTCATCCAGTTAAAGTCTCGGTTGCGACTCGGTAGACACTGTGGCAGAAGAAGCCGCGCTTGTTATCCCCCCGGCATGTTGTTGCGCGCCGCCGGTGAAACCGCTAGTTTGCATCGGGTTTGGCGTTGCGGCGGCGCCGGGCGGCGCTTGGGGAGCGCGCTTGGGGCGGCACGGCGCAAAACAGTCAAGTCAAGGGGAAGGAAGCAAACATGAGCCTCGCGGATTGCCAAGCGTACCCAGATGTGGACAACTTGATGGCCGAGATCAAACAGTACGATCTCGCCGAGCACATCGTCGAACTCGAAGCGTACGGCATCACTGTCGTCCCGCCTGAGAAGATGCAAATCAGCGACGACTTCGTGGAGCGCCTGCGCAACGCCATCATCCGCGCCTGCGAGCAGCGCAACGGCATCGAAATCGGCGACTACCGAACCAGCCAGCTGGCATCCGCCGACACCTTCAAGAACAGTTGGGACCTGTTGGAGGAGGACGAGGTGTTCGTCGAAGCGGCGATCAACCCCGTCAACTTGGCCTTGGTGCGCTGGCTGCTTGGCCAGAGCGCCGTGTTCTCCGGGCAAACATGGATCATCAAGGGCAGCGGCGCCGAGGGCATTGCGCTGCACAGCGATTCCCACGGCATCCCGCCCGGCGCCGGGCAGATCGCCCACATGTGCAACGCATCTTGGGTATGCACCGATTACGCCAGTGCCGAGGATGGCCCCACCGTGTTCGTGCCGGGCAGCCACCACTATGGCCGGGCGACGCTGCCCCACGAAGCCAACATGGAGAACACACCCTACAAGTTCGTGCCCCTGATCGCCAAGGCCGGTTCGCTGGCCATCTGGAACGGCGCCACGTGGCACGCCTCGGAGAAGCGCACCAAGCCCGGCATCAGAATCACGCTGGTGCAGAACTACATGCGCACCTACATGCGCACCCAGCGCAACTACGAGACGACATCGCCCCAGCTCTTGGAGAAGTACCCCGAGCTCGAAACGGTAATCGGCAAATCGCTCTACCCCTACGAGGACAGCCGCAATGCAGACTACAGCCGCGTCGCGCCGTTCATGCGCACCGGCACAGACCCATTCGCCTAAGGGCGCTCAGCCCTCCCGGTGTTCGATGACTGGGGCGGCGGCGCCCCAAGCGCTGTCGTTGTCCCGGTCCACCAGCGCCATCAGCCCAGATTCGGCGAACGAGTGCAGCGCCGTGCTGCCGACCACGACATGGTCCACCAAATCGACGTCGAGTTCGTCCAACAGCAGCTTGATGCGCCGCGTGATCTCGATGTCGCTGGCGGACGGCCGCACCACGCCCGTCGGATGGTTGTGATAGAGCACGACGGCGCTCGCATTGTGGCGCATTGAGGCGCGGATGATCTCACGCGGATAGACCGCGGCCCGATTCACCGAACCTTGGAACATCTCTTCGTCTTTGATGAGGCGATGCCGCGCGTCGAGGAACAGGCAGCCAAACACTTCCCGGCGCCGGTGGCCGACGCGGTGGCGCAAATAACTCTTCGCCGCCTCCGACGAGCCAATGCCGGCGCCGGCCTGCACCGCCTCTGCGTCGTAGCGCGCGAAAAGCCCCTTGAGCGCGAGGATGGATGCCGTCTTCGCAGGGCCCATTCCGGGCAGGGACGCCAGCGCTTCCGCCGGGGCCTCGAACAGGCCGCCCAAGCCACCAAACCGCGTGAGCAGCTGATGGGCAAGGTGGACCACCCCGACGGTCTGCGCTCCCGTGCGCAGCAGCGCGGCCAGCAGTTCGGCGGTGGTGAGGGACGCCGGGCCGCGGCGCAAGAGCCGCTCCCGAGGACGCTCCGATGCCTCGCCATCGGCGCTGGCCGGATGCGCCACCCCTAGCTCTCTGTTATCGTTTCGCCATGCATGCAAAGCGCATCATATTGGGCGTCACTGGCGGAATCGGTGCGTATAAAGCACCGCAGCTTGTGCGAGATTTGCTCGCAAAAGGGGCGGAAGTTGCCCCGGTCATGACGCGCGGCGCAGCCCGTTTCGTCGGCACGGCCAGCCTGCAAGCCGTTTCCGGGCGGCGCGTGCGCGACGACCTGTGGGATGCGGACGCCGAAGCCGCCATGGGGCACATCGAGCTGGCCCGCTGGGCGGACGCGGTGTTGGTCGCACCGGCCACCGCGCATGTCATCGCGCGCTTGGCCAGCGGCGCCGCGGACGATTTGCTCACCACCCTCTGCCTCGCCACGAGCGCGCCCCTGTTCGTCGCGCCAGCGATGAACCGGCAGATGTGGGAACACCCCGCCGTGCAGCGCAACGTCGCCCAGCTCCGCGCCGATGGCGCGACGGTGCTTGGGCCAGCCGACGGCGAACAGGCGTGCGGCGAAGTTGGCCCGGGACGCATGTTGGAGCCGGCCGAGCTCGCCGCCGCGCTGGCCGCCCACTTCGCATCTGGGCAAGGGCTGCTGGCGGGCCTCTCGGTGCTGGTGACGGCTGGCCCCACGCGAGAGCACATCGACCCAGTGCGCTTCATCTCCAACAACAGTTCCGGCAAGCAGGGCTACGCCTTGGCCGCGGCGGCGGCGCAGGCGGGCGGGCAAGTCACCCTGGTGAGCGGGCCGGTGGCCTTGGACGCGCCGCCCAACGTCAACCGCGTCAACGTGACCACCGCACGGGAGATGCTCGCCGCCGTTGAAGACGCGCTGCCGGGCACCGACATCTTCGTCGGCGTCGCCGCGGTGGGGGACTATCGGCCCAGAGCGCCACGCACGCGCAAAATGAAGCGCACCGAGGCGACCACCTCTGAGGTCTCCCTGCCGTTGACGGAGAATCCAGACATCCTCGCCACCGTCGCCGCCGGCGACACGCCCTGTGTGGTCGGCTTCGCCGCGGAAACCCACGACGCCCTCAGCAATGCGCGGGCGAAGCTCGCGCGCAAGGGCTGCCACGCCATCATCGTGAACGACGTCTCCCAGCCCGGCATCGGCTTCGACAGCGACGAGAATGCCGCCACGCTGGTGACCGAGGGCGGCGAAGTGGCGTTCCCGCGCACCTCGAAGACAGCGCTGGCGGCGCAGCTGGTCAACGCCATCGCAGCCATCCACCACCAGCAGCGCACGCGCAGCCAAGCATCTCTGTCGAGGCTGGCATGACGGCGACGCCTCCCGCGGAGATCTTCCGCGCTTACGATGTGCGGGGCTTGGCTGGCGACACGCTCACCACCGCCGGCGCCGAGCAAATCGGGCGCGCCTTCGCGGCCGCAGCCCTCGCCGCCGGGCACGATGCCATCGCCGTTGGCGGCGACGGGCGCCACTCCACGCCAGCGATGCGGGAAGCATTGACGCATGGGCTGTTGCGTGGCGGCTGCGATGTCCTCGACATCGGCTTGGTGCCGACGCCGCTCCTTTACTTCGCAACGCAAACGTTGGGCACCGACGCCGGCGTCATGATCACGGGCTCGCACAACCCGGGCCAATACAACGGCTTCAAGATGGTCATCGGCGGCAAGGCGCTTGCTGGGCCGGCAGTGCAAGCGCTGCACTCCCGCATCGAACGGGGCGACTACGCCAAGGGCCGTCGGGGCGCCGCGCAGCGCGTCGACATCGTGGAACGCTACATCGATCGCGTGGTGGAGAACATCCGCGTGCCGCGGCGCGTCAAGGTGGCCATCGACTGCGGCAACGGCGTCGGCGGCGTCGTGGCGCCGCGCCTCTACGAACGGCTTGGCTGCGACGTGGTGGAACTCTACACAGACGTCGACGGCGACTTCCCCAATCACCATCCAGATCCGGCTGAAGCGCAGAACCTCAGCGACCTCATCCGGCGCGTGCGCGCCGACGGCGCCGACTTGGGCATCGCCTTCGATGGCGACGCAGACCGCTTGGGCGTGGTGACCAACGCCGGCCAAGCCGTGTGGCCAGACCGCTGGATGATGCTGTTCGCCGAAAACGTGCTGCGCTGCCACCCCGGCGGCGCCATCGTCTACGACGTGAAGTGCTCCCGACATCTGGCGAACGTCATCCGGCAGAGCGGTGGCGAGGCGATCTTGAGCCGCACAGGCCATTCATACATCAAGGCGATGGTGCGCGAGACCGGCGCGTTGCTTGGCGGCGAGTTCAGCGGCCACGTTTGCTTCAACGAGCGCTGGAATGGCTTCGACGATGCCATCTACGGCGGCGCGCGCCTGTTGGAGATCGCGGCTGCCTCCGAGGTGGACGTCGAAACGCTCTTTGCGCGCTACCCAAACTCGCATACGACGCCGGAGATCAAGGTGCCCGCATCGGAGACCGACAAGTTCGCGATCATCGAGCGTCTCGCCGCGCTTGGAGACTTCGGCAATGGTGAGGTCACGCTGATCGACGGGCTGCGCGTGGACTACGAGGACGGCTTCGGCCTTGCGCGGCCCTCCAACACCAGCCCCATGCTCACCCTGCGTTTCGAGGCCGACACGCCGGCCGCCTTGGAGCGCATCCGGTCCCACTTCCGCGGCCAACTTGCCAGCGTCGCCCCAGAACTCAACTTCGCTGGGTGAAGCACCAGACCATCGCCAGCGTCCTCATCGAGGCGCTGCCGTACATCAAGCGCTTCCACGGCGCCACCATCGTCATCAAGTATGGCGGCGCGGCCATGGTGGATGACGCGCTCAAACATTCCTTCGCGCGCGATGTGGTGTTGATGAAGCTGGTGGGCATGCAGCCCGTTGTCGTTCACGGCGGCGGCCCGCAGATTGGCGCGCTGCTCGAGCGCCTGCGCATCGAGAGCCGCTTCGTGGACGGCATGCGGGTGACGGACGCCGCGACGATGGACGTGGTGCAGATGGTGCTGGGCGGCCTCGTCAACAAAGAGATCGTCTCGCTGGTGAACGCCGAGGGCGGCCGCGCCGTTGGCGTCACCGGCAAGGACGGCGACCTCATCCGCGCCCGCAAGCTCAAACGCGGGGTCGACGCCGAGCCGCCGCCTGAGATCATCGATTTGGGCCATGTCGGCGAGGTGGAAGCGGTGCATGGGCAGCTGCTCGCCACCCTGCTGCGCGGCGGCTTCATTCCCGTGATCGCGCCCATCGGCGTCGGCCCCGACGGCGCGTCCTACAACATCAATGCAGACCTCGTTGCCAGCGCCATCGCCGCGCATTTGGCGGCCGACAAGCTCGTCTTGTTGACGGACACGGCCGGCATTCTGGACGCCGCCGGCGCCACCGTGCCCACCGCCACCCACGCCGAGGTCGAGGCGATGATGGAATCCGGCGCCATCCGCGGCGGCATGTTGCCGAAGGCGCGCTGCGCGCTCGACGCGATGGCGGACGGCGTGAAGCAGGTGCAGATCGTGGACGGCAGGGAGCCTCACGCCCTCCTGCTGGAGATCTTCACGGACTTAGGCGTCGGCACGCAGATCGTCTGAGCGGGCTCATGCGCCGGCGCAATAGCGCGCGCGGTACTCCCGCATGGCGGCAAGAGCTTGTTCGTTGCCGCCCGCTTGCTCCAAGCAGCGCACGACGTGTTCCAACCCCACCACGCTGCGCACCGGCGTGCCGAGTTGCCGTTCCAAGACCTGCGCCGCCGTGGCGCCATCCGCCAAGCGCTCTTGCCGGTCCAGGGCGATGAGGATGCCAGCCACTGCGCCGCCAGCCGCCACGATGGCATCGAATGCCGCTCGCTTCGCGCCACCGTCGGTCACGATGTCGTCCACGATGGCCACGTTCCGCCCTGCCAGCGGGCAACCAACCAAGCGGCCGCCCTCGCCATGCGCCTTCGCCTCCTTGCGGTCGAACGCCACGCCAACCTGCTGGCCATGCGAGCGGTTGAGGGCGATCGCCGTGGCAACAGCAATGGGAATGCCCTTGTACGCCGGGCCGAACACCACATCGGGCCGCGTCGGCAACGTCATGGCCAAGGCCGCGTAGGCGTCTCCGAGCCACTCCAAGGCCGGGCCGTTGTCGATGGCGCCGAGATTGAAGAAGTAGGGGCTCTCCCGGCCAGACTTCAGCACGAAGTTCCCAAACAGCAGCACATCCTCGGCGATCAGCCGCGCCGCGAAGCGCTCAGGGCGCATCCGCCAACCCCAAGGCCTGCCGTTGCGCCACGAACAACTCGCCGATGCCGCCTTCCGCCAACGCCAGCATGTCTGCCAACGCCTCGCGCCCGAACGGGGCGCCCTCCGCCGTGCCCTGCACTTCGATGAAGCCGCCGCCCTCGACCATGGCGACGTTGACGTCGGCATCGGCCTTGGAATCCTCGGCGTACTCCAGATCGAGCACTGGCGCGCCTTGGTGGACGCCCACCGACACCGCCGCCACGAGGTTCTCGAAGGCGTCCGGCGCCACCGCGTTGACCGCGTCCACAAGGGCCACGCAACCGCCGGTGATGGACGCCGCGCGGGTGCCGCCATCAGCCTGAATCACGTCACAATCCACCCGGATGGTGCGTTCGCCGAGCTGCTTGAGGTTCACCACGGCGCGCAGCGAGCGGCCGATGAGCCGCTGGATTTCCACCGTGCGCCCGCCTTGCTTGCCACGCGCCGCCTCGCGGTCGAAGCGGGTGTGGGTGGCGCCCGGCAACATGCCGTATTCGGCGGTGATCCAGCCACGCCGGGCGCCGCGCAGGAACGGCGGCACCCGCTCCTCCACGCTGGCCGTGCAGATCACCTGCGTGTCGCCCATTTCCACCAGGACGGAACCCGCCGCATGGCGCGTGAAGCCACGCGTGATGGACACGCACCGCAGTTCATCGGGCCTCCGGCCACTCGGTCGCGACACGTCCATGCTGGGTTCCTCACTGCCAAAGGGAATTATGCCTCGCCAAGCCCGGCCACGCGCACCCGCCGGGGCGTGGATGCGCCTTGCTAAAATCGCGCCATGCTATCCAGCATGACCGCCTTCGCCACCTTCGAATCCGACGCCCTCGTCTGGCAGGTGCGTTCCGTCAACCATCGCTTCCTGGAAGTGAGCTTCCACCTTCCCGACACGCTGCGCCCCATCGAGCCGACCCTGCGCGATTTGGCCCGCCAAGCTTTGGGCCGCGGCAAGGTGGACGCAACCCTGCGCTGGGCGCAGACGGATGCGGCGCCGAGCCTGGACATCGACCGCGACCAGCTATTGCAGTTGCTGGCCGCGATCGAACAGCTACGCCGGGACGCTCCGGAACTCGGCCATCCAGACCCCCTTGATCTCCTCCGTTGGCCCGGCGTCGCCAACCATCGCGGGAAGGTCGCGGCGCCGCCTGCGGAAGCCGCCCAAGCCGGCTTTGAGGCCGCGCTCATGCGGCTCGCCGAATCCCGCGGCGAAGAAGGCAGGAAGATCGAGGCCATCCTGCGCGACAAGCTCGATCAAGCGCAGGCCCTTGCCGCGCAGTTGGGCACGCTGAACGCAGCCTTGGCGCCAACGCTGCGCGAGCGGCTGCAATCCCGCATCGCCGAGCTCACAGAACGGATCAACCCCGAACGGCTGGCCTTGGAGGTGGCGCTCCTCGTGCAGCGGGCAGATGCCAAGGAAGAGTTGGACCGCGTGGCCATCCACTGCGAATCCTGCCGCGACTGCTTCGCAGCGCCCGGCCCGCAGGGCCGGCGGTTGGACTTCCTGATGCAGGAGCTGCAGCGCGAAGCGAACACGCTGGCCGCCAAATCTGCCTCGGATGACAGCGCCCGCCGCGCCGTCGACCTGAAAGTCGTCATCGAGCAAATGCGCGAACAGGTGCAGAACGTCGAGTGAGCGGTTTGCTGTTCCTCGTCGCGGCGCCTTCCGGCGCTGGCAAGACAAGCCTCGTGAAGGCGCTCGCCGCCGCAGACCCGCGCATCGAGGTGTCCACCTCCTACACCACACGCAAACGCCGCCCCGGCGAAGTGGATGGCCGGGATTACCACTTCGTCGACGCGGCCACGTTCACCGCCATGCGCGACGCCGGCGCATTCTTGGAACATGCGCGGAAGTTCGGCCACGCCTACGCCACGGCGCGGACGACGGTGGACGCCGCGCTGGGCCGCGGCCGTGATGTGGTGCTGGAGATCGACTGGCAGGGCGCGGCGCAGGTGCGCCAAGGCTGCGCGGCGCCTGTCAGCATCTTCATCCTGCCGCCATCCAAGGCGGCCTTGCGCGCCCGGCTCACCGCCCGCGGGCAGGACCGTCCCGACATCATCGCCGCCCGCATGCGCCAAGCGACGGACGAAATCGCCCACTACGCCGAGTTCGACCACTTAATCGTCAACGACGACTTCGAGCAGGCGTTGAAAGACCTCGCGCAGGTGGTGGCCGCGGCCCGCCACGGCGCCGCAGCCCCGTCGTTCGACCCGAGCCCCCTGCTGCGCGAGCTGCTCGGCTGCGCCGACTCCCGGCCCGCGCCGCGGGGGGAGGCATAGCCCTAGCCGAACGCGGAACTGCGCGACGCCGGCCACCGCGCCAAGTGCGTCGCACACTCACTCTTTGGCCTTTTCCCGCTTACAAGCGGTTGATTCTGCTAACACCCAATTTCAAACTGAGCTAGTACCCTTATGTCAAGGACTTTCGTCAGATTGGGCACCTTCAGGCTTCTGGCTGGCGGGTGATTTGGGCCTGTCCAAGACGCCCTTGAGGTAGCCGATCTCGCCGTGTAAGCCTCCCACTTCCTTGCGTACTTCGCCCAATTCCCGGCGCATTTCGCCAATTCCCACATTGACGCCATCAATCCGGCTGTTAGTGCTGTTGATTCGGCCATTGGCGTCAGTTACGCGGTCACCAACGACTTCGATGCTGTTGAGGATGATCGTGGTGACCAAGGTGAGAAGGACTACCATAGCCCCAAGCATGGTCCAAACTGGATGCTCCGTGAACCATGTACCGAGCGAGGTGGTATTGGTTTTAGTTTCATCTGATGAAACTACTTCAGCCGTATCTTGGCCCAACTTTTTCGCCGGGTGCTCGTGAAGATTAGAGGCAGTCTCCATTACTGCGCTGCCGCGATCTTGAACCAGTCCACAGCCGTGGTAGGTAGCCAGCCGTAGGAGTTGGTGGAATCCATCCTGAGAACGACTCCCAAACGACCTTCGTTGTCATCGAGCCCTATTCGTTGAGCCACGGAACTTGGTGTCGAAACCCCATTCGAGGGAGGCGACACCATCGCAAGCGTTTTCGACAACGAGTAGTGATTCTCAGGCCACTCGGCTTGGATCCTTTTCCAAGCTTCTTCGTCTTGCGCTACGAGTGCGACTAGATAGACGGCCATCGTCGGAGGACTTCTTCAGCCCCAACGGGCTTTGGCTCCATGTTCGGCGATCTCACTCTGGCGCTCGGCGCTGACGGCCTCAGCGCGTGCCTGCATCTGGTGCAGCGCAAACGCATCGATGGGCGAAAGGCACGAACCAGATGCCGCCCAACTGACGGCACAGTCCAGCGGCAGCCTGCTACCGCACCTTGGTTCTTCCGAGACATGGACCGGCCTACACCCGCGACCTAAGACCGACAGCCCCTCTGTTCTTGTGTACCATCCGCAAGTGGCAGTTGTTATTGGCCATGCTCGTCGCTCTCCCCTAAGCGTTGACGTACGCACGACAATTCGTGCCGCTGGGAGTGCTCCCAGCCCTCTGCGATGTCGATTGAGTCGCATCATGCTCTGAGTGGCGGCTTGCACCGACCTGCCACCCCTGCCTTGTCGTTCCCGTACTGTCGTGATAGTTGCTACACAGGGGCCTTTTGTCAAGCAGATGAACCGGTTCATGGCCCTGCGCCGCAGGCACCCGTTCATGGACAAGGCGCGCGTCCAGCGCATGCTCGAACACCAGGGCCTGCGCCTGAGCGCGTCAACCGTCGGGCGCATCCTCTCGCGCGCCATCGCGGACGGCGCCGTGCCCCCCGCCAGCCTCTGCGAAGGCCGGGCCAAGCCCAAGCGCCCCCGCAAGTTCAACGGCTGGGCGCGGCGGTGGAAGTACGGCGACAAGGCCGAGCGCCCCGGCCAGCTCGTCCAGATCGACCACATGACCGTCTCCCGCGACGGCAGCTCCATCAAGGAGTTCCGCGCCATCTGCCCCGTCAGCCGGTTCATGGTCGCCCGCGCCTTCTCCCGCGCTGCCGCCTTCAACGCCGCCCGCTTCCTCGCCGACGTCGCCGAAGCCCTCCACGTGCCGCTGGAGTCCGTCCAGGTCGACGGCGGCAGCGACTTCATGGCCGGCTTCGAGGACGCCTGCAGGAACCTCGGCGTCGCCCTGCGCGTCCTGCCGCCGCGCCGCCCGCAGTGGAACGGCTGCGTCGAGCGCGCCAACCGCACCGCCCGCGTCGAGTTCTGGAACCTCCTCGACTGCGACCTCACCGTCGAGGCCGTCTCCAAGAAGCTCCTCAGGCACGAGTTCTTCCACAACTATCAGCGCCCGCACTCCGCCATCGACTACCGCTCCCCCAACGACTGCCTTGTCGACTACGAGGCCGCCCAGCCTCAGTGCCAGATGTCATGAACCGGTTCACAATTTGACCGCCATGCCAGCGAAGCGATATGCTGCGTTGATGCCCCCCCCCCCCCCCCCCCGGAATAACGCCGACTTGCGGGCGAGTTGGAAGCTGGACGTTGCCGGCGTTGCCATTCCGGAATTGAAACCGAACTGCTACGGAATGGCTGCGAATACCGTCGCCCCTTGGCGGCAAAGATGCGCAACGTCTTGGCCGCCCATGGGCGATGGTGACGCACTTTGGCTATCCATGTTGAGCTACTGGATGGACGACGATCTGGTGCTGAAATCCCCGGCTCGGGGGCAAGCCGCCAATTCCCTTTGGCCCAGGGGCAAAGACTGATGGTCCCCGCCGTGGCCGCGCAGCGAGTCCCCTTCACCATCGACGCGGACTTCGACTTGGGCGAAGCCGCCGCCCCTTGGTGCCGGGCGCACGGCGCCGATGTGGTCGTTCGCCGCGGCGCGGTGCCGTTGTCGCTGCCGCGTCCGGAATCGCGGGGGGTTGCCTGGCAACACGCCGCCGGCCGCACGTTGATCCTGACGCCATGCGGCGCGCGCTTCCTCGTCGAGGGCGGCTCGGCCATGCGCTACGCGCTCGATGGCGGCGCCTCGCTGGCGGACCTGCGGTTGTTCTTCCTCGGCACGGCGCTCAGTGTGCTGGCCGCGCAGCGCGGCTTGCTGCCCCTGAAGGCGAGCGCCGTTGCCGACGCCGAGGACGTGCATGCCTTCGTCGGCCTGCCGAAGAGGGGCAAGTCGGCCTCGGCGGCGGCGTTGGCCGCGCGCGGCTATCCATTCTTCGCCGACGACCTGTTGATTCTCGATCCCGAGGGCTTGGACGCGGAGGCGCGCTGCTATCGCTGCGACGACTTGAAGGTGTGGCCAAAGGCGCTGGAGCTCGCGGACTGCGAGAAAGTTGGGCCCGTGCGCCCAACCTCGAAGTACCGCAAGCTGTACGCCGTGCCGCGCCAGAGGGCGGCCCGAGTGTCGGGGCGCCTGCGAACCGTTGTGTACTTGGCCAGCTTCAAGAAGGGCGATGCTTCCGGTGATCGCCACTCCATGCACTTGGAGCGGCTGTCGGGGAGCAACAAAGTGGAAACAGTGATCGAAGCCGCCATACACTCCCGGCCGATCACGATTGCCGTCGTTGGGCGCCTGCCGCTCTTTCAATGGGTCATGGCTTTGAGCCGCCGCGTGGAGATGCTGAGGCTCACCCGCCCCGAAATCCCAGCCATGTTCGGAGCCGGCGTCAACCGCATCGCCGCGCTGCTGTCGGCAGCCGATTCCGGCACCGTGCAAGGGTGGGCGTCGCCGTGACGAGGGCGCACCCGGTGTCCGGCCAACGGCGCATCGCCTGGTTGGCGAGCTACCCGAGGTCCGGCAACACTTGGACGCGCCTGCTGCTGGCGAACTTCCTGTCGGCGGCGGCCGAACCGGTCGGCATCAACGACATCGGGAGTGCGATGCCCAACGTCCTTTTTCACGGCCGGCCGTGGTTCGACAGCCTGGCGGGCATCTCATCGTCGGACTGCACGGAGGACGAGGCCGAATCCCTGCGTCCGGCCATTGTCCGATTCTGGGCCCAGGAGACGCAGCGCAAGGCAACGCCGCTGTTCTGCAAGGCGCATGAAGCCTGCCGCGACACGCCGGCCGGCGAACCCTTGTTTCCGGACGACGTGACGGTCGGCGCGGTGTACCTGATCCGCAACCCGCTCGATGTCGCCGTGTCCTGGGCGTTTTACTTGGGCGAGGAGGGCTTCGCGGACAGCGTCGCCTATCTGAACGCGCGGACAAGTTGCATAGGAGGCGCCGGAAGCCATGAGCTTCGCCAGCGGTTGTTCGATTGGTCGGGCCACGTCGAGAGCTGGACAGGCGCGCCGTTTCCGGTGCTGACGGTGCGTTACGAAGACCTGCTTGCGGACACCGCCGGCTGGCTGGGCAGGATCGCTTCGTTCCTGCGCCTCGAAGGCGCTTCCGACCGCCAGCGACTGGAGGGGGCCGTTGCCCACTCGGCCTTTGCGCGGCTGCAGGAGAACGAAGGCCGCGAAGGCTTCCACACGCGCAGCCCGCACAGTCGGACCCCCTTCTTCCGCTCGGGCGTGGCCGGAGACGGGAGCCGGCATCTCTCAGCGGCACAGGTGGGGGACATCCTGGCCGCCCATGGGGCGACGATGGCCCGCTTCGGCTATTCTTGTCGAGCCACTGGATGAGGAACATGAAGATCACGCCAAAGAGCCGCGTAAGGCGCACTCCCGACAACTTCGTCAACGCCATGCTGGACGACGATCTGGTGTTCATGGACGTTGCCGAAGGCCAGTTCTACGGTCTCCGGGAAGCGGGCCTGCGCGTCTGGCAACTCATCGAGGAGGACAGCGGGGCCTGGACGCAGGTTCAGGAGTTGACGACGGCTCTGTGCGCAGAGTTCAGGGTCGACGAGGAGAAGTGCCGGCGCGACATCGCGGTGCTTCTGGATGAATTGCAGGCGGTCGGCCTGGTCGAGCTGTCGTAGGTCGACCGGTCGCAGGAAGGCATGATTCAGCTCACGGCCAGCGGTGTGCGCATCGCCAGGGACGACGCGTGGGCGGCGCTGCAGCAGGAGTTTGCGCAACGCCACTGCGTTGTGCTCGAAGGCTTTCTCGGCGAGTCCATTTTGTGCCATATCCCCCGGATGCTGGAGCACGGCGAGTTCGACCTGCGCGGCGACTTCAATCGCGCAGGCCGGGAATTCGCCAGGGAGCTGACGATGCGGAAGTCTGAAACGCTGCCGCACATGTTCTTCTATTTGCTCAATCAACCCCGGCTGCGCGAGGCGATTGCCGAGTTCACGGGTTGTGAACAGACCATTCGAACCTTCGTCGGCCGCTGCTTCAAGCACCTTCCGGGCGTCGGTCTTTTCAATTCTTGGCACGGGGACGTCACGGATGAACGGCTGTATGCCCTGAGCATCAACTTGTCCAGGGAGCCCTTCGAGGGCGGCAGCTTGCAGATTCGAAGCAGGAGAACCAAGGAGGTTTTCCAAACGGTCGGGTCGAATCGGTTTGGGGACTCCTGCCTGTTCCGCATTGACGACTCCCTGGAGCACAGGATTCTTCCGCTACGGGGAACCGCGCCCAGGTGTCGCTACGCCGGGTGGTTCCGAAGCGCATTGTTTCCACCTGGGCGGGACCAAGTGGTTCCAAGAAAGGACCCGGCATGACTGCGCCGGAAGTTCCCTTCACCGTCGATGCCGACCTCGACCTGGACGAAGCGGCGGCGCCTTGGCTGCGGCCAGGGCGCGCGGACGTCGTCATCAGGCGCGGCGCGGTGCCGGAGTCGTTGCCGGAGGTGGAGCACGGGGGGCGGTTCTGGAGCGCCGCCCGAGGCCGTTTCCTTGTGAAGGGGCCCCACGGCTTGCGCATCCTGGTCGAAGGCGGGGAGCGCGTCCGCTACGAGGCGCCCGGCCTGGCGGCGGACGAGGTCCGGCCGTTCCTGCAGGGTTCCGCCTGGGCGGCGCTTGCCTGCCAGCGCGGCCTGCTGTGCCTGCACGCCAGCGCGGTGGTCTGCGCCGACGGCGTCCACGCGTTCACCGGCGAGTCCGGCGCGGGGAAGTCGACCTTGGCCGGCGCGCTCTCCATGCGCGGCCATCCGTTCTTCTCGGACGACGTCCTGACGCTCGCGCCGCTCCGCTTCGGCGATGAGGTGCGGTGCTGTTCGCACCAGGACATGAAGCTGCACCCGGACGCCATCGCGTTGCTCGGGGCCCGCATCCAGCGGCCCGTGGGCAGGGAGGCGGGGGACGGCAAGGCATATGCCCTCCCGCGCCAGCGCTGGCCGCATGCCTGCGCCAGCCTCAAGGCGCTCTACGTTCTGAAACGGGGACAGCGCCGAGCCCTTGAGCAGGGCATTTCCACGGTGGAGCGCCTTTCAGGGGTTCCGGCGCTGAACGCATTGCTTCGCACCGTCTTTCGCCCCAAGTTCGCCGCGGCGATCCTGGGCCGCGGCCGGCTCTTCCAACAGATCGCCGCGCTGCAGCCCCAAATCGGGGTGTTCCGGTTCAACCGTCCCTTCGCCCACGAGTGGTTCGACCGAGGGGTGGCCCACATGGCTGAAGCGCTGCCGGCCGGTCCACTTCCTGCGCTGGATTGCGCATGACGGCCTTGGCCGCAGTCTTCCTCCGCGACGGGCGGCCGGTGGACCGCAAGCGCCTCACCGCCGTGGCCGATTCCCTGCGGCCCTTCGGCGCCGCAGCTCCGACGGTGTGGCGCGGCGGCCCCGCGGGGTTGGCGAAGGCGGTCTCCGTCGTTGCCACGCCGCAGGACGAGTTCGACAGCCAGCCGATCGCATTGAACGGCGGCCGCGTCCTGTTGTTCGACGGCTTCCTCAACCACCGCGAGGAGCTGGCCTCCGCGCTCGGCCTGAGCCAGGGCGAAGCGCGGCGGATTGCGGACGGCGCCCTGTTCGCCCGCGCCGCGGCGCGTTGGGGGGACGCGGCCGCCGAGCGGGCGGAAGGCTGGTTCACCGCCGTGCTCTGGAGCCCGCATAGTCGCGTCCTGCAAGCCGTCTGCTCACCGATCATGGCGCCGCCGCTGCACTTCTCCGTCGATTCCCACCGGGTGATCATCGCCACCGTTCCCCGCGGCATCTTCGCGTGGGGCGATGTGCCGCGCCGCCTCGACGACGCGTATTTCGCCAGCAGCCTCATCCTCGACTACGGCGACCCCCGCGCCACGTTCTATCAGGGCGTGTCCTCGCTTTCTCCGGGCGAGATGCTGACGGTCGGGCCGCGCACGGACGCAGTGAGGCGCTACTACGATCTGGCCGAGCGGGCCCGCCCGGTTCGGCTGCCCAAGGATGCGGACTACATGGAGGCGGCCGGCGACTTGCTGCGCGGCGCGGTGCGCAGCGCGTTGCGGGCGCCGGAGACGCCGGCCGTCATGATGAGCGGCGGATTCGACTCGACGTCGGTTGCGGTGACGGCCTTGGAGGTTCTGGAAGGGCGCCCCGGCGCGGCGCCGCTCGTCTCCTTCACGGCGGTTCCCGAGCCGGGGTGGGACGGACGCGTCCCGGCGGGCCAGACGGGAGACGAGGGCGATGCGGTGCGGGCTCTGGCGCGGATGCATCCGCGCCTCGACGCCCGGTTCGTCGAGGCCGCAGGCCTCAGCGGCGCCGACTCGCGGATGCCGATGTTCGAGCTGGCGGAGTTCCCCGTGCGCAACCCCGGCAACGGGTACTGGACCAATGAATGTCTGCGCCAGGCCGCGGCCGCGGGGCGGCGCGTCGTCCTGCGCGGGAACGGCGGCGACTTCATGCTCAGCCGCAGCGGCTACGGGCGCTTGAGCGAGGCGTTTCGCACGGGGCGCTGGCGGGCCCTGTGGCGGATGGCCGCCGGTCTGCCGCACGGCCGGTTCGGCCGGTTCGCGCCCCTGCTGCGCCACGCAATCCTTCCCAACCTCCCCGAGGGGATGCACCGCGTCTTGCGCAAGGTTGCGTTCGGCAGCCGCGGTTGGCGCGGGTACAGCCCGATCAACCCCGATTACGCCCGCTCCGCGGGAGTGGACGAGCGCGCCCGGGAACAGGGCTTCGATTCCTATTTCAAGAGGCATCCGTCCGGCCGGGAGGCGGTGTTGCGCATGCTGTCGGGGCCTCTCTTGCGCAACGGCAGAGCGACGAAGCGGGCCCAGGAGGTCCTCCACGGCGTCGCGATCCGGGATCCGCTCTTCGAACGCCGGCTGATGGAGTGGGGCTGCGGGCTGCCGTACGATCAGTTCCTGCGCGAGGGCCGGAGCCACATGCTGGTGCGAAGGCTCATGCAGGATCGGCTGCCGGCCGAGATTCTGGATGGGCCCAAGGGCCTGCAGGCGGCGGACTGGCACTTGCGGACCGCCCGCCGGCTGCCGGAAATCCGCATGACCCTGGAGCGCTGGCGCGGCGACCCCGCCGTCGCCGGACGGCTCGACCTCGATCGCCTGCTGCGCGCCGTGGACACCTGGCCGGAGCGCACCCCGTTGTCGGCGCGCGACCATCCCGACTGGCGGCTGCTGCAGTTCCTGCCCCGTGCGCTCAATGCCGGGCGTTTCATCAAGTGGGTCGAGGGCGGCGGCAATTGGGCGGCGATGTGATAGCATTTTTTTCCGGTGGAGTTGTCCCGTTTCAGTGGACAGCTTGCTTGGGTTCAGGAAGCAACAGGGGGGAAAAGCCGATGAGCAACGAGAACCAAATAGATCCCCACGACGAGCGCAAGGCTTGGACGGAGCCCCGCTTGATTCGGTTGGGCCCTGACCTGCGGTATGTCAACTCTACCAAGATTCCCCATGCACCCCAAGAGGCCGACGATCATGTGCCACCGCAGTCGTAAGCTGTAGCGATCGGCGGAAGGTCGTGACCGGGTCGGATCGAGGGCGGTAATGCCGATGTCCGAATTCATCCGATTGGCGCCCGGGCTGCTGGCCCCGGGCGGGGTGCTCGACAAGGCCGAGTGCGCCGCGCAAAGGGCGCTGGCGGCGGGTGTGCGCAACGGCCAGGCGCTGTGGAGGCTTGGCGACATCCATCGAATGCAGGGAAACCTCGACGCCGCGGGAGATCTGTACCGGCGCCTGAGCGAGTCCGGCCCCGATCGGCAGAAAGCGTCTTGGTTGAGTGCCCTGCTGGACAGCCGCAGGTTGCCGGAGGCGCCGCCCCACGGCACCCGTCCCGCCCCGTTCGTGCGGATGAAGGATTTCCTGACCGCGCAGGAATGCGACTACATGTTCGCACTGGCGCTGGCTCGGCGCGAGCACTTCGGCGCCGCAAGAGTGTGGAGCAATGCAGAGGAATGCCCCCGCGTGAAACCGGAGTCACGAATCACCTTGGAGGTGAAACCAGGCGCACGGCGGGACTTCAGGCTCTGGTTTTTGCCGAGGCTTGAACGTGCGATTCCGGAGATCCTGGCGCGCCTGCGCCTGGAGGATCCGGGGCGATATCGCATTGAAATGAATGTGCGGGTGTATCCAGCGGGCGGTTTCTATACCATCCACTGCGACAGCAGCGTTGATAGCCATCGTGACCGAGTGCTGAGCTTCATCTGTTTTTTCCATCCTGAACCTAGGCGTTTCTCTGGCGGGGACCTTCTTCTCTACGACTCCAACCAAAGAGGAGGGCATCCGGTTCCTGCCTTCTCGCGCATCAAGCCGTTGCACGGGGGCATCGTCTTCTTCATGAGCAAAGACTGGCACCAAGTGACGCCCGTGGAGTGCGATGCCGACGATTTCGGCGCGGGGCGCTTCGTCTTGAGCGGCCACGTTTGCTTCCCCAGCGGCAGCGATTGACCAGCGCCCGCGGGCACTCGGCTACGATCTCATGGGTTTAGTTCAACTCCAGCGACCGTACTCCGTGCAGGCCGCGTCCAGCGAGGGAGGGACGGGAGCCCGGAGCTGCCGGTTTTGGCACATGGCAGCGAGCGCCCTTGCGTGCGGCTGGCATTTTCGCTCTTCTTTCAGGTAAGGGTAGTCGCGTCTTCCCTCGTCGATGGTCTCGGTTTCGCTACCGAGCCAAGCCAACCATGACTCGATCTGCCACGTGGGTACGAACACGAAGACGTCTTCATCGGATCGTCTGATGGGGATTCCCTGCCTCTCACACGCAGCATTGAGTTCGGCGAGGCGTCCGGCGACCCCCGCGGCATCGCCGTCTAGCATGACGACGAGCGCCACGGATACGCGGTTTCTCTGGCTGCGGTATGCCGCGAGTTCCTTGGGAAACCGCTCACAAACGAACTGCTCGGCAGAGCCCCGCCCTTGCGAAGCCCTCTCGACCCTGAGTCGGCGCTTCCCCTTGCGCGTCAGCCGTCCCGTCAACTCGAGGAATCGTTCCACGAAGGCCTGATGCTGCTTGTCTTCGCACAACAGGACAATCTGCACTTCCCTGTTCACGTATCCCATCCCCTAGCGATCAACTCGGAACGCTTGAGCCCGGGCTCGGCCGGACTGGCCTCTGGTTTGCGTACCGTCACGACCCCTGACTTCTCCCGCTGAAGCATGTAGCTGTTCTCACAACCCAGATAGTCGATCAATTCCGGGTGATGAGAGCTGATCACGGCCTGGGGCACCGTCTCTCCACAAGTATCTTCAAGTTCTCGGAGCCAAGGCTGGATCTCCGGAAGCGCTACATAGTTGTCAGGCTCGTCGAGGAAGAGCGTGTAGCCCTGATCCGCGGTCAGATGAATCAAGGCATACAATGCGATGAGCGCCCGCTGCCCATCGGAGAGCTCGTCGAATCGCAACTCGTACCGTTCACCGCCCTCGTCGAATACGACCATGAGGGCACGTGTTTCCTGGCCGACCTTTTCCAGCCGGATTCCGCGATAGCCGTGAATGATTTCTTGTAACGTACTCGTAAACTCCGGGAGCAAATCCGGACGTTCTTGGACCATGTGTCGGTACCAGTCCGCGAAGTTCCGGGTGTCTCGCTGAAGGAGTGGATCCTCGTCCTTCGATTCTGCGCTGAAGATCGGCGGGTAGAGGCTGCACACCATGATCTTTCTGATGAAGTCCAGAAAGCGCGTTAGGCGTTCGTTGTCCTTTCTAGGTGCGACCCGGGCGAGCGCGGACTCGGACCAATCGTAAGAGTACAGGGGGCCGGGCGAGTAGTCGTCACGATAGAGCTGCACATCGCCATTCTCGAACTTGAACAGGGGCCCTTTATCTCGTTCATCCTGATGAACCAATTCCTCGAGGCGGATACGAGGGCGCCGAAACGACGGATCATGGTCTACCTCAAGTCGATAGGTAAAACGATCGGGGTCCAGCAAAACCTCGATCTCGAAGACTTGAAGCCGCCCTTTCTGCCAGCGGGTCAACGTGCGGGCGGAAAACGCATCGGCGTCGGTGATCCTGGCGCTTCCGTCGAGAAGCCGGCGTAGTGCGAATACGACATCGAGCACGGAGGTCTTCCCCACGCCGTTCGGCCCGAGCAGCAGCGAGAGCTCCTGAAGGTGTAGATCAAAATTGACCAAGCACTTGTAGTTGTCGACATATAGTCTTTGCAGCATAAGTTTTCCTTCAAACGACCGCTGCTATAGCGCTAAGTTCGCTCGTCGGCGACCAAGGGGCACCTTCTAGAAATGCGGCAAGCGCCGCGCTCTCCGAGGACGATTCGAACTGCTGCCGGGGCAAGCCCTTCCGGGCAACCACAGTGGACAAGGGCCGTCCGGGATGCTCGAACTGGGCGGCGGCCGTAACGATGGCCTTGAGGCGCTTCGCATCGCTGCTCGAAGCAGCGTCTTCGCATCTTCTGTTGCCGTCTATGTAGTCCCGTGCACTGTGGTACCAATGAGGCCAAGCCGACTCCACCATTGGTGCGATGTGATCGTCCAGCGTGCCTGTCTTGGAATCCCCTCTGTGGAAGACGTATACGCCAACGGGAATCGAGCTCGCCGTCGTCCATCTGGCATACGTCGCCTGCGACAGGTCACCAAAGTAGGTGCCGTATTCTCTTTGGAACTGCTCTACGGTAGATGCCAAGCCCTCGTCGTCTGCATCGAACAAGAACGCGGCTGCATGCTCCACTACGTCGAAGTCGTCCGCGCTCATCGTGTCGTCCACATACCGCATGAGCTCGATAACAGCCTTGGATCGGTTCTTGCCGCCTGCTCGAATCAGGACATAGACGACGTCCGTCGCCCGACTCCGAACGGCAGTCTCGAACTGTGGCGCAGGCGGATAGTCGTCTCGCAGCGCGATGTCCTGAATGTTCAATTTCCTGAGCTGTGTGGCAATCAAATCCGTAGGAACTGAGCTGTTCTTGCTGGCACCGAACGGCGAAGGCAAGTCTCGGATCGTCCCCTTAAGCCTCTCGCAACCTGCGCATGCGCCCAAGCTCCGCTCGACAAACACCACGTCGTGCGTGCCTTCGCAAAACACGAGGACAGCCCTCATCGAATGCCCCTCAAGTCGAAGTCTACAGCCGTGTTGAGCCTCAAGAGTCGGTCGCCACCGAAACGACGTGCGTGTGCGCCGTCCGGATCACGACAGATGCCATAGCCAGCGATGTCCCCTGTCCGGTAGTCGTTCTTGATGAATGCGTCGAGTGTCTCTTTGCTGTGCGTAGTAAGAAACACCTGCACGTTGTGTTCCACAGCGAGCTCTTGGACGATGCGAGTGAAGGGACCAAGCAATGCCGTGTGAATCGCGTTTTCAAACTCGTCTATCAACAGCACGCCGTCACGGACGCTCGCGAACAGTAGGCCAATCTCGAATATGCGGCGCATACCATCGCCGAATGACGACAGATCGGACGCTTGATCGAAACCTTCTTGGCTGACGAGAAAACGATTGGGTTCCCTTACCAGTTCAATACTCGTTATGGCTTTGTCGACGTGTTCGACGATGAAGCCAATCACCTTGGCCTTCACTCCGGCCTCCACTGCGGCCTCATTGGCCTCGGTGAGCAAATCTGCGCCATTCGCCCCGAATGGACTGGTGAGCGCAGACCTGCATAACCAATGCTGGCCTTGGAAGCTGGCGCGATGTGGGCGGTCCGAAAACAGCGCCACGTTGGCGCTTTGGTCTCTGCCGCCATAGCAGGACTTGATGCGGAGCTTAGTGAGAAAGGACGTCTGGTCCTTGATGTCCTCGTCCGGCTCATCGATACGCTGGATGTCCAAGCTCGCCCCGTTCTCCTCGAATGCGTCGAAGTGCCCATCGATGTGTATGACTTGCTGAAGTTGCTGCGTAAGCCAAACTGGGTCTGGCTCACCGGCCATCCGCCCGCGCCAGCGAGTAACGTCCAGCAACGCTGTCTCGTCGTTCTGGTGGGCAAGCAAGTAGATTGCTTCCAAGAGAGACGTCTTGCCTGCGTTGTTAATGCCGGCGATGAGGTTGACGCGCTCTAAATCCTCTAGCACGAGACCGTTGATTCCTCGGTAGGCGCCCACCTGTACATTAGAGAACTGTGTGTGCGTCCGGTCGTTGAACGGCTGCCACGGCATCCGACCGCCGGACGCCGCCGGACGCCGCTTGCGCGCGTACGAGATACCGTGCAGCTTGCCGATTAGATGCTCCACACGGTCCAAGTCTTCTGAGTCAAGCTCGCCGACCCGCTGGTTCAGTTTCAGTATGCCATCGTCGCAGACCCCGAAAGCACGCTCGATCTCCGTCTTTACTAGCAGATCGCTCGACAGAGTGGCCTCCTGTAGGCTGCGCGTCTCTTCAAGCTGTTTGACTGCACTTGGATCCTCGATCAAATTAGCGAGCTCGCGAACATGCCCAGCGGTTGTAATGACTGGGCCAGACTCTGGACGATAGTCAATGTCACTACGGTCATCTCCGTCTTCGGTATCGACTTCCGACATCCAGCTAAACAGGCGATCGAGATTCAGTTGCTCCTCGGCAACTGAAGCCGAGTCGTTCCATCTAAGCCAACTGCGAATAGCCGGCTTACCCAGCACGTCGCGGAACAGCGTGTACTGATCAGACTTGAACTGATCGCCGTAGTCGCTCTCCTTGTATGCGTCCACGAGGGCGAGAGTACGCACGGATCGGTTGAAGTCCTGTTTGGTGACACCAAGGGCGCGACACACGGCGTTCGCGTCGCCATCGAATTGTTCTTGCAGGCGCTGCATGGCCAAGGCTCGGTTGATGGCTGGCCAGCGACGCTTCCCGCTGATGTGATGAAGCCCCATCATCACCATGTGCTGACGTTCGTCGGCGGTGTCATGCAGGACAACCGGAACTCTCGAGAAGAGCGCCACATCGAGCTTGCCCAAGTGAGCGGCACCACCGTCGTACTCGCGCTGGAGGTGCTTTAGGGTGGCAACGCGCCGGTTGCCTTCGACTACTAGGAACCGGCCACCATCCCGCTGTTCCACAAGGATGGGGTCGATTTCCAGCCATCCGTTTTTCTTGATGCTGGCGATGAGGTCTTGAATGTACTCCTGAGACTTGCCCGAAACGAACGTTGACGTTAAGCGCTGCACTTCTGGCTTGAAGACATCCTCCCGGGCGACGAGGCGGTATTCCGGATTGTCCGCAAACCGAAAGTTATTCGGGTCCAAGTAGAGGCGGGCAAGCGATACTGTTCTCCGCCTACCTCGCAGTTGCTCAACGGGTTCTTCGCTCATTGTTCGTTCAGATCGCCGGCGCTACGCAACGATACGCCACAGCAGCTTGCGGTTGAAGTCCTCGCGGGCGTCTAGAGACGAGATCATGTCGCCACCAACATCCCACAGCCTAGTGAGGTCAAAGCGTGGCTAGAGCGGAAAACGCAGCTAGGTGGGGCACCGGCCCCAGCGAACCGTGCGTCCACAGCCCTCCCAACCGCGTAAGCGGAACGTTGGGGCCGAGTCAGAGAGATGTCAAGCGTTTCGTCGCCTTTCCGTTCTCCCGCTGTACCCCGTTGTGTCCGCCCTGCGATGGAGTCGTAGCCGACAACATTCTCCTTGATGTGCCCACCAACAGCGCACCCCAAGCTGGCGCACACACCGCCTGCTCAACTGCGCCAGCCGATGGCCGAGTGAGCCAGCGCCGCTGCCTAGTCACCCCCAGCGTTCCTTCCTTTGCGCTCCCATCCACCCGTTGCCTTCTCCGGTTGCGCTGATCTCTGCGGCAAGCTCCTCCCAAGAGCCCGTGGCGGCGACTTGGCCGGATTCCAACCACACGATCCCGTCCGCAGCTTCCAACAGGGCGGAGCGGTGGGCGATGGCAACGATGGTCGTGCGCCTCCGCAATGATTTCAGCGCTGTGAGTATCCGCCGCTCGTTCTCCGCGTCCAGCTGCCCGGTCGCTTCGTCGAGCACGAGCAGCGCCGGGCTTCTCATCAGCGCCCGCGCGAGGGCGATCCGCTGGCGCTCGCCGCCGGAAAGCCGCCCGCCTCGGTCGCCAGTGACGGTGTCCAGCCCGTCGGGCAGCGCGGCGACGAACTCGTCGGCGGCGGCTAGGCGCAACGCCTGCCACATCTGGGCTTCTGTGGCCGCGGGCTGTGCCCACCGCAGGTTCGCCCGGATGGTGTCGTGAAACAGGTACGGGTCTTGGGGAACGTAGGCGACGGAGCGCCGCCAACGGTGCAGGTTCGGCCCGGCTAAGCGCTCGCCGTCCACGCGCACCTCGCCCTCGCCGGGCGCGAGCAGGCCGAGCAGGACGTCCGCCAGCGTGCTCTTGCCGGCCCCAGAGTGCCCGGTGAGCACCGTCATCTTCCCGGCGGGGACATCCAGGCTGACGTTCTTCAGCGCCGGACGGACGATGTGGGGCTTGGATTCCGGTTCCTCCGCGGCACGGCTGCCAAGCTGAGCTTCGGCCCCAATGCCGGCGATGGATTCGGCGCCGGCACCGTAGGTGAATGAGGCGTCGCGCACTGTCAGTGCCTCGCACAGGTCCATTCGCGCGCCGCCACGCCCCGCGGGCGTCTCCGCGACGTCTTCCAACGCCCGCTGCATCGCCCGCACATGGGCGTGCGCGGGCAGCACGTGCGCGAGCGCTTGCACACGCTGCTGCAAACCGAACAGCGCCGGCAGCAGACGCGCGAAGATCAGCGCGATGAGCAACAGCTCCGGCAGCGGCAGCGCGGCCGTGGACAAGGCAAACCAGGCCAGCGCGGCGAGCGCGAACGCGGCGCCCATGTCGAGGCCCGCGCGCGTCGCCGCGCTGATCCGCGTATACGCCAACTGGCGTTCCCGCATCACCGCGACCTTCTCCGTGAAGTGCCGCACGTGCCGCCCTTCGACGTTGTAGCCCTTGGCGAGCTTCAGTCCACCCAAGAAATCCGTCATGGCGCCGTAGATCGCTCGGTTGGCGCCGGTCAGCCTCTCGCCGAGGGTGTGCGAACGCCGCACCAGCGAGCGGGTAAGGAACAGCAGCGCTGCCCCCGTGGCGAGGGTCGCGGCGGTCAGAGAGGGGGAAATCAACGCCGCAAGCACGATCTGCGCCAGCGCCAGCAGCGTCGTCGCCGCCAGTTGCAGCACGAGAAACGCTCCCTGGCCGATGCGGTTCACATTGCCGGTCAGCAGGTGTTCGATGTCCGACTGGCGGCGTGTGAGGAGAAACTCCCATTTCGCTGCCGCGACGGCCGCGTAGAGCCTCTCCCGCAGCCGGTCGGTGAATCCCAGACGCATCCGGTCCAAGAGCACCGTCCGTTGCCAAGCCCCGGCCGAGCGCACGGCGGCAAGGATCAGGAAGACCGTGAGCACCGCCGGCAGCGTCAACTCCAGGCCGGCGACGTCCGCAGCGCGGGCCACCGCCTCTGCGACCGGGCTTTCCTCACCAGGCCGCGCGGTGAAACCGACGACATGCAAGAGGGGAAGGATCATGAGCAGGCCGAACGCCTCGGTCACCCCGGTGGCCAACAACACCAGCAGCGCCAGAACGCTCTTGCGCGGCGCAAAGGCGATCAGAGCGCCCGCGAGCCTCCCTGCCTCAGCGAAGATGGCGGCATGGCCAGACTGGCCGGAGCGCGAACCCGATGGTTCAGGGCGGGCGGCCGACGCGCCGGCCGGCGAGGCACTGGCCTCACCCGCCTCACCTCGCTGGTTCATTCAGATCCAAACGCCGTCCATTGCCGTCGAACGGCGGCAGCGCGGCATATGTCTCGACCTCGCCACCCCCAATCACACATTCCCCACCGACGGTGAGCCAGGCATGGAAGTCCAGCCCCCGATCTTCGGTCTTGCGCCGGGCGCCGAAGACGAGGCGGCTCGACACCCCCCGCCGGCGCAGCATCCACTGCAGCGCCATCGCCTGCGGCAGGCAGACAGCGGGAAACGGCACATGGCCGGCGACCCTGCGCACGATGCGCGCCACCTTTCGGGGAAGGCGCTGTGGGCGCACCAAGGGTTCACCGGCCGGCACCGGCCCCTCGGCATCGCCGGCCGAGCAAGCAATGCGCGAGCCGGCCGGGGCCGGTTCTTCCGCCGTGGCCAGCCAACGCCGCCAGCGGCGCATTGGCACATGCGCGATGAGCAGCCGCGCCAAAAGCAGGAACAGCGCCGCTTCCAGCGCCATCGCCTTGGCTGCAACGGGAGCGCGGACGAAGGTGCGGACGGCTTGCGCGGATTTTCCGAAGCGGAGACCGGCGCTTGCTGCAGTTGCGCCATTCGCGGCGACGGCCGAGGTGTCGGACAACCTCCGGCCGCTTATCCTCCTATTCGCCCAAAGCAGCGGACGCAGCGGAAAATACAGGTAGAACAGCTGGTCGGGGAGATCAAGCTTCATCCAGTCTCGCGGGACGACGAACAAGCTCGCGAACTCGTGCAGGACGGCCCTGGAATCGGATTTGGCGACCAGCTTGAGCACCTTCTGCCCGGCCCAGTCCAAGCCCCTGCTGGAACGGAGGGCGTCTTCTTCTTTGCCCCAGTTTCGTTCCGAAAGCCGCGCGATCCAAACCGCTCGCTTGCCGCCGGCAGGCAACGGCGGCGCACGCCCCGCTAGGCGAACATGGAGCGCCGTCTCGCACAACAGCAGCGTCGACGCGAGGATGCTCGAAAGCCCCGCTTGCCGGCACCGCGCCGACACCCGTTCGAGGCGCTCGGGCGGCATGGCTGCGAGGATGACCGCCACATCGCACAGCCACATGAGTCTGTGCCAGTAATGGCTGGCGCCATGGCACATCAGATACACGAGGTCGTCCTCCTGCCCCAAGGTTCTGAACGAAAACCCGCCGATCTCCACTTCGCGGCTGGCGGCGAGGAGGCTCTCGAAGGGCACGTCGAAGTGGGAGGGGTTGTTCGACAGGCGCCGGTGCAGCTCCAGCAACCCGCCCTTGCCGGCAAGCAGATGCTCGTGCCGGAACCGGCCGTACCAGCGGTTGCGGGCCGGTGTCTCCCGGAAACTCGGCTCGACGCGCCGCCAGCCGTCTCGCAGCAGCACGCGCTCGGCGGCCTGAAACGCCGGCGGCGAAACGAGCAGATCGATGTCCCGCGCGCTTCTAACCAGCGGGTGCCCGTACAGGCGCTGGGCGAGCGGCAGGCCCTTGATGACCAGACAGGGGATGCCCGCGGCGGCGAGCAGCTCGGTCGCCCGTCTCAGCGCTGCGATTTGTGCCATGCCCTGCCGCACGGCGGGTTCGCGGATCCGCTTGAGCAGATCGATGCCGGCGTTAGAGGCCAGCTCGGCGGTTCGGGTCTGCATCCCCTGCAAGAGCAGAGACGCCACCCGATGGCGCCGCGAGAGCGCGACGACGGCGTTCCAATCTTCGACTTGGGAGAGCGCCTCCAAATCGGCTTCCGGGTCGCCCGTTCCCACCCCGAGGCGCAACCCCGCAAGCAGGCCCTCCAAGGGCGCGGTGACGGGCGGCATTTTCAAGCCCTCGGCTGCGGCATCACGGAGCCGCAATTGTAGGCGACGCGGCATGTCGCGAATGAAACCCAGCCGTTGATGGAGAAATGCGCGGGGTGGTTGGCATCCGGTACGCTGGTGCAGTGGCAAGTGGAAAGCGCATGACGACCGACGAGGCGCCCGCGATGAACTTCGGCAACGTCCGGCAACGCGAGCCATGACCGGGAAGGCGACGCAGCCCACGGTTTTCGGGCGCTTTCCGGGCATCACGACGGCCGCGGCCGCCAGTGCCGCAAGCCATGTACACGTCGATGGCGACCACGCGCTAGCGGTTTTGGTGTTCGCCGACGACGTTCATGGCGAAACGGCCCGCTTGACCGTCGATTTCATTTTCTCCCACATGGGCAATGGGCGACGCCTGGATGGCCGCGCACCGGTGCGGGCAGATGCCTCGAACGCCTGTTCCTGCGCCACGCCAGACGCGGCCTACTTCGCCTGCGCCGAACGGCAATTGGCGCTTTTCCTGCGAATGATGGCCTATGCTTCCGCGCAGCCAATGGGGCCGGCGCTGCCGAAGGAAGCGCTCGCGACGACGCCGCTTTCCTTCTTGCTCAGCCATGCGTTCAGCGCCTTCGAGCGCGACTACTCCAAGGCTCTCGACGACGGCTTCTCGCAACCATCGCTGGGCGTTTGGAGCAATGTCCTGCGCGCCGTGACGGACGACGGCCTGCGCACCAGCGAACTGCCAAAGCGCACTGTGCTTTCGCTTCGCGGGGCGAAAGGCGTTCTGCGCGACTTGCACCGTTTGCGTTGGCTGTCCACGGAGAAGCGGGGCAGAGTGCCCCATCTGCGCCTCACGGCAGCTGGCCGTCGCGCCAAAGACATGGGCAACCTTCTGGTCGAAGACGTCGCAGAGGCATGGCGCCGCCGCTTCGGGGCAGCGCGGGTAGAGGCATTGCGCGAGCCCTTGGCCGCGGTGACGGGCCAATTCGAGTTCGAACTGCCGTGGTGCATGACCGGCTACGGCGCGGCCGACGCGAGCGTCACCGGCGGCAATTTCGTTCCAGCCCAACTCGGCCCACCGCGCGTGCCGCACCACGGACAGGATTGGCCCTTGGTGCCGCGAAGCCCCGGCAGCGCCGGCGAACGACCCCTCCCCGCGCTGCTTTCGCAAGCCCTGGCGATGTTCACCATCGATTACGAATGGAACATCGAGGGCTACGGCGCGGGGCTGTACGCGACGACGAGCCTGTTGCGATTCATCGGCGACGACGGCATGCCCTTGCAAGACGCAATCGCCAAAGGCGGCCTGAGCAACATCAGCGGCAACGGCAAGTCCGGCACGGAACGACATGTGGTGACGGTGGTGGCGCCCGGCCATGCTAAGGACGGCAGCCGCACGGTCTATCTGACGCCGAAGGGCAAACGCGCGCGGGATTCGTTCCCGCATTTGGCGATGGCCGTGGAACGCGATTGGCAAGCGCGCTACGGCGCCGACGCAACAACGCTGCGCGATGCGCTGGAAGCGCTGGATGCGGACCTCGGCGCGAACTTGCCGAACTATCCCGACACCACCGAGTGGTTTGCGCGTTCCATGATCCTCGGCGGCGCTGCTGAACGTGCTCACGCCTAAGGACGCCCAACCCTTGGCCGCCTCGCCGGCGTTTTCGTCCCAGCGACCGGTGCTGAGCCGCTGCGGAGCCCACACGCCCATTTGCCGCTCCGTCCCCCAATCTGCTATAAACGCGCCTCCCCTAGGGAGCGAACGCGATCATGTCTCAGGTCTGCCAGGTCACCGGCAAGCGGCCAATGTCTGGGAACAACGTGTCCCACGCCCAGAACAAGACGCGGCGCCGCTTTCGGCCCAACCTCCACCACCACCGTTTCTGGAGCGACGTGGAGCGGCGCTTCGTGCGGCTCAAGGTGTCGGCGCAAGGTATGCGGCTGATCGACAAGAAAGGCATAGACGCCGTGCTCGCAGACATGCGCAAGCGCGGCCAGAAGGTGTAAGCCATGCGCGACAAGATCAAGCTGGTGTCGTCCGCCGGCACTGGCCACTACTACACGACGGACAAGAACAAACGCAACACGCCAGACAAGCTGGAGTTCTTGAAGTACGACCCAGTGGTTCGCAAGCATGTGATCTACAAGGAATCGAAGATCAAGTAGCCCGCCCTCGCGGGGTCATCGGCCACCGCCTCCGTGCCGGAACTGCCGGAGGTTGAAACCACGCTGCGGGGCATCGCCCCGGCCCTTGATGGCGAACGCATCGCCCAAGTGATCGTGCGCGATGCGCGTTTGCGTTGGCCGGTGGCGCTGCCCGACGACATCGCCGGCCAGCGCATCGTGCGCATCAGCCGCCGCGCCAAATACCTCTTGCTGCATTTGGAGACGGGCGCGTTGATCTTGCATCTGGGCATGTCTGGGCGCCTGCGGATCGTTTCCAACAATGTGCCCCCCGGCAAGCATGACCACGTCGACATCGCCTTCGGCCGCGGCCGGCTCTTGCGCCTCACAGACCCGCGCCGGTTCGGCAGCCTGCACTGGCAACCGCATCCGAGCGCATCGCATTGGCTGTTGCGCGGCCTCGGCGTGGAACCGCTGCTGGCGGAGTTCGACGGCGCCTATCTCTTCTCGCGCAGCCGCCGGCGGCGCGTGGCCATCAAGGCGCTGCTGATGAACGCGGGCATCGTGGTGGGCGTTGGCAACATCTACGCCAACGAGGCGCTGTTCAAGGCCGGCGTGCGCCCGCGCCGCGCCGCCGGGCGGGTGACGCGCGCCGAATGTGACGCCATCGCCGCCGCGGTGAAAGAAACGTTGAGCGCCGCCATCGCGCTCGGCGGCACGACATTGCGGGACTATGTGGGCAGCGATGGGGCACCCGGCTACTTCGTTGCCCAGCTATTGGTCTACGGGCGCGGCGGCGAGCCGTGTCGCGTCTGCGGGACAACGCTCAAAGGCATTCGGCTCGGCCAACGCAGCACCGTCTACTGCCCGCGCTGCCAGCGCTGACGCGGAGGCTGCGACGCCGCTAACTGCGCTCTGGCCGGTAGTGCTCAACCACTTTCGGATGCACGAACTTGGAGATGTCGCCACCGAGTTGAGCGATTTCGCGCACCAGCGAAGACGAGATGAATGAACACTCCAAGGATGTGGGCAGGAACACATACTCGATGTCGGGATCCATGGCGCGGTTCATTTCCGCCATTTGGAACTCGTACTCGAAATCCGCCAACGTGCGCAGGCCGCGCAAGATGAACTTGGCCCCCTTCTCGCGCACATACGCCACCAACAGCGTGTTGAACCCCTCCACCTCCACCCGGTCTCCAAACTCCGCGAGCACCACCCGGCAGAGATCGATGCGGTCTGCCAGATAGGTGGCAGGGTCTTTCTGCGCGGACGTGCCGATGGCGACGGTCACTCGGTCGAAGAGCCCAAACGCTCGTTCGACGAGGTCCACATGGCCGTTGGTGATGGGGTTGAAGCTGCCCGGATAGACCACGGCGCGCATCTGGGTTCTCCGGTTAGCCCGCTGTTTTGAGGGCGCTAGTGTAATGCCTCGCAAGGGCGCAGCAAACGAAACCGGCAGGCACCGGCGCGGCGCTCCTTCAGTGCCTGCCAGCCTACCGTTGGCGTGGGGCGCGCCGCCGCTTCCTCCAAGTACACCGTCACGGCGCGGTCGCGCAACAGCGCCAACACCGCCGGCGCGGCGCCGCTGCCAAAGGGCGGATCCACAAACGCCACATCCCACCGCCAATCGCGCTGGCGGCGCAGCCACGGCTCGGCAGCGCCGGCCACCACGGCACATTCCGCTTCGGCGCCGAGCCCGCGCACGGTGGCGCGCAACGCCGCGGCGACGGCGCGGTCGCGCTCCACCAGCGTGGCGTGGCGCGCCCCGCGGGAGAGCGCTTCGATGCCCAGCGCCCCCGTGCCAGCGAAGAGGTCGAGCACGTTGGCGCCATCAATGCTGGGGGCAAGCCATGCGAACAACGTCTCACGCACCCGATCCATGCTCGGGCGCAGCCCTGGCGCGGCCGGGCAGCGTAGCTTCCGTCCCTTCCACTTACCGCCGATAATGCGGACTGTTCGCGTTCGCTCAGGCACGGGCAGCGGGCGGGATGACAACTTCTTAAGGCAGGAATGGTGGCCGAAGCAGCCAGCGAAAAAAAGGCCGAAGGCGGCATGTGGCGGCGCTTCAAGGCCGGCCTCGACAAGACGCGGGCGCGCTTCGCCGATGGCTTGGGCGATCTGTTGGCGGGCCAGCGCGTCATCGACGCGGCAGCACTGGATGACCTTGAGGCGGCGCTCCTTGGCGCCGACATGGGCGTGGCGGCGACGACGCAGGCCATCGCGGCGCTCAAACGCGGCGTCGCGCGCAAGGAAGTTGCCGATGTGGCGGCGCTGCGGCGGCGCTTGGGCGAAGAACTGGAACGGCAGTTGGCGCCGATGGCGCAGCCTTTCGCCGTGGACACGTCGAAAAAACCGTTCGTTTTGCTGGCAGTGGGCGTGAACGGCGCCGGCAAGACCACGAGCCTCGGCAAACTGGCGCAGCGCCTGCGCGCGGACGGCCATTCCGTGCTGCTCGCCGCCGGAGACACCTTCCGCGCCGCCGCGGTGGAACAGTTGCAGGTTTGGGGGCAGCGCAACGGCGTGCCGGTGATCGCGCAGGGCCAAGGCGCGGACAGCGCGGCGGTGATCCATGACGCCTTGGTGGCGGCGCGGGCGCGCGGCGTGGATGTCGTGCTCGCCGACACCGCCGGGCGGCTGCAGGCAAAGACGCATTTGATGGCGGAACTGGCCAAGATCAAGCGCGTGGCGAGCCGCTTCGACCCAAGCGCCCCCCATGAGGCAGTCCTCGTGCTCGACGCCGTGATCGGCCAGAACGCCCTTGGCCAGGTGGCCGAGTTCGACGCCGCCGTGGGCCTGACCGGCCTCATTGTCGCCAAGCTCGATGGCTCCGCCAAGGCTGGCGCGCTGTTCGCCATCGCCGCCCAGACGGCCACTCGGCGCGCGCCGCTGCCCGTCTACTTCGTAGGCGTTGGCGAACGCGCGGACGACCTGCGGCCGTTTGATCCAAGCGAGTTCGTGGCCGCGCTCTTGGCCGAGCAAGGCGATGGGTAGCGTCGAGTTCCAGCGCGTCACCAAGCGGTTCGAGAACGGCCACGAGGCGCTGCACGAAGTGTCGGCGGCATTCGCCGAAGGCTCCTTTGCCTTCATCGAGGGGCACTCGGGCGCCGGCAAGAGCACGTTCCTCCGGCTCCTGCTGGGCGCGGACGCGCCAACGCGGGGCAACATCCTCGTCAACGGAGTGAACATCGCCGGGCTGCGGGCGCGGCGGCTGCCACGCTATCGCCAGCACATCGGCGTGGTGTTCCAAGAGCATCATCTGCTTGGCCATCGCACCGCGTTCGAGAACGTCGCGCTGCCGCTCCGGGTGGCGGGCATGCGGGAGCGGGACATCGGCCGGCGCGTGCGGCCAGTGCTCGAAAAGGTGGGCTTGCTGGACAAGGAGCGGTTCCTGCCGGCGCAACTTTCCACCGGCGAACAGCAGCGCGTCGGCATCGCCCGCGCCGTGGTGACCCGCCCCAAGCTGCTGCTGGCGGACGAGCCGACCGGCAACTTGGATCCGGCGCTGGCCGCCAACGTGATGCGCTTGTTCCTCGATTTCAACAGCATCGGCACCACGGTGATCGTCGCCAGCCACGACCATGCCCTCATCGATGCCATGGCCAAGCGGGTGATCGAGCTGCGGCAAGGCCGTTTGATTCGCGACAGCGACCCGCCGCTGCGGCCACCCGGCGCGGAGCGCACTGCATCAACGCGCACCGAGGCGGCCTTCTGATGGCGGTTGCCGAACCTTGGCCGCCGCTGCCGAGGCCGCCCTTCGCCACCCTGCGCGAACACCGCCGCGTAGGCGGCGACAGCCTCGTCTTCGTCAGCGAGCACCTCGGCGCCACGCTCTTGGTGTGGCTCTTGGTCGGCATCGCGCTCGCCCTGCCGGCGACGCTCTATCTGCTGCAAGCCAATCTCGGCGCCATCGCGGACGAATGGCGTGGCCGGCCCGGCTTCTCGGTGTATTTCGAGGTTGGCGCCGACATCGACCAAGCGCACGCGCTCCAGCGCGACTTGCTGGCGCTGCCCGACATCGACCAAGCGACGGTGGTGACGCCCGAGCAGGCGCTGGATGAGTTTCGCGGCAGCGTCGCGGTGGCGGATGCGCTGGAACTGCTGGGCGAAAACCCGCTGCCAGCCTCTTTGCGCGCGACACTGGCCGACGGCGTGCCGACGGCCCGCTTGAACGGTCTGGCGGAACGCGCCGCGGCCGCCGACGCCGTGGATGAAGTGGTGGTGGAGAAGCTCTGGCTGCAACGCTTGGCCGCGTTGTCGGCAGTGGTGGATCGCTTGGCGTGGATGCTCGCGGCGCTGTTCGGCGTGGGCGCGGCGCTCATCACCTCCGCTTCAGTGCGCCTCGCCATCGAAGGGCGGCTCGAAGAGCTGCGCGTGCAGCGCTTGGTCGGCGCCGCCACCGCGTTCATCCGCCGGCCACTGCTCTACCTAGGCGCCATCTACGGCCTCGGCGGCGGCATCATCGCCGCCATGCTCATCGCCGCAGCGCTAAGCGCCTTGGAAGGTCCGCTTGGGACGCTGTTCGACAGCTACGGGAGCAAGCTGAAATTGGATTGGATGGCGCCCCCGTTCATGGCGGGGCTGCTCGGCGCCAGCGTCATCTTAGGGCTCGCCGGCGCCTTGCTCGCCGCGCGCACACGGCTGAAGAGCTTGGCGGTGGCGTGACCGGGCGGTACCGCCGCGCCTTTCTGCTGCTTAAGTATACGCCCGGAGCCCATGCGCGGCCGTCGTAAGCACAAGCCTAGAAGTGGGCCTGCGTGATACGCTCTGCTAGAACCGCAGCCAATACTGGAGGAACCGCGTTACCAACCTGTGTGAATTGCCGCGCCGTCGAGCCGGTAAATCTATAGTCATCAGGAAACGTCTGTAGCCTAGCGCATTCCCTCACACTCAATGTTCGGGGTATCTCCGGATGAAGATGCGAGCGTCCTCCACCCTTCGTGCCTCCTGCAATAACAGTCTTGGATGGCCGCATCGGGTTTAGGCGATCAACCCGGCCAAGGTGATCCCGTTCGCCATAACTCAGTTTCATGTATCGTCTGACTGACCGCACCATATGATTGCGGGTCTCGTGGTTAGTAGCATCCTCCGGTAATCGGTCAACCAGCACACTCCCTGCTCCAACGGGCTCCCTGCGTTGGGGAAATGCGAACATGCCCGGAACGCGCGACCCAATGACTATCATACGGCGTCGATGTTGAGGAACTCCGTACTCGGAGGCGTTGTAGATGGTCGGAGTGGTAATTGAGTAACTGCACTTCCGTAGCTTGTCGACCACCGTCGCTAGTTGACGGCCTCCGTCGATATCCCGAAGCCCTGGTACGTTTTCTATTACAAACACAGCAGGCCTAAACTCTGCAATGAGATCAACAAAGTCAAAAAGCAACGACCCATTCCTTTCATGGTTGAATCCGACTCTCTTGAAGTTTGGGCTTGTTTTAGAGAATCGCTGATTCGCAGCGATAGAGAACGGTTGGCATGGCGGGCCGCCAATGAACACGCCCTCAAAGGGCATATCTACAAGCGAGGCCAGCGTGGTCGAGACACTCTCGAAATCCGAGACGTCTCCGCTGTGCATTGGCGGTCCGAAAACTCGCCAACCGGGGCGGTTCAAACGTAAAGTATTGCAAAACGTCTCCGATATCTCAAATGACGCCCGGTTCTCGAAGCCAACGGCTTCAAATCCAATGTCCATGCCCGCACAACCTGTAAAGAAGCTAACGACTGGGATGCCGTCTGCTATTCTCTCGAACGATGAGATCGGAGCGACATGGCCACCATCCCATTGCAGGGTCCTGCTACTCTCGTACACAAGGTCATCTATTGATATCCCGGCACTCACAAGAGCGTCGCTGATGCGTGCGTCTGGTTCAGCGGCATCGAGTGCGCGAGTCTGACTCGCTAGTCTATGTCTCCCTCGCATTACATCCTCGACATGTGACGAGCCGTGTCTCTATATTTGCGTTTCGCTTCTTCATAGATGCCCTTCGCCTCTACGACATCAGCAAAGTCGATGCGTTTCTTTCGATCCATCCACATGTCATAGTAGCGATGTACCGCACGATGGCAACTTGGGCAGTTCGCCACAAGATCATTCAATAGTGTACCTTCCTTGGATGTGCGCGTTCCTGAACAGAGTGGCAACAAGTGGTGAACTTCTAGCAACCTGTCGGTCCACGGATAGGTTTTCTGGGTGTCCATGCCGCAAAAGTCACAAGAGTGTACAGGATTACGCTCAAAGAACATATTCCGGATGATGCTATTCCGCTCAACGGAAACGTGAGTACGTCTTACTCGACGACCTTCCTTGAAGGTGTCATCAAATCCTGCTTCTCCGATGGAACTAAGCACAGTGCTGGGATAATCTGTTGCCATGTCCGACTTCGCACTCAAGAACAAGCCCGCCCGACGACTTATCTCGTCCGCTCCGTCAGCAAGAGGGGAGCCGAGCACAGGCGCGAGGTCGTCGAACAGAGCGATGGCATCCGAGGACGTAAGTGAAACGATGATGTCTTTGGTCGTTGCGGTGAGATAGGAAATTTGGGCCAGCACCTTGATACTCTCGTTTGCTTGGCGAGGCTTGTGCCGATACGTCGGAACACCAACGTCGGCGTTCATGATAGCTAGAAAATTTTCCTGCTTCTCGTTGCCAATAAATCCACTTGAAGCATAACTCTCGATGATGTGGTCGATGTTGGTGGTATGCAGATCTTGCGTAGCACGAGCTAGAACGAACTTTAGCGCAAAGAGGCAGATCCGAACTTGGCAATCTTACGCAGCTCGTCGAACTGGAAGTAATCAAGCCGCCCTTGTTCCCAATTCCACACCTTCTTCTGTACCCGTGAGTCTATGTCCAGATCGCTTCGCGCTGGTAGAGTAGAGTGGCCTTGTGGCGAACAGTGGCGCCGCTGAATAGATATGGTCGAACATTGTAGCGCACAATTGCAAACGGTAGCGTCCATCTGAGGCCTCTTGGCCACATCTTGGGCGATCTGCATCCGCCACATTCGCGCAGCCGCCTGCTACGCTTCCAACATGTGCTCCGGCCCGTCCCGAGCGCCGGCGGCAACCGCAGGGCCGCACGCGGTTTGGCACTCTCGCGCGCAGAGTGCTAGAATCCGGCTCAAGCCCTTTCGGAGGACATGGCGATGACCTCGAACGTCCTTTCTCTGCACAGTCTGTCGCCGGGCCGCGATTTGGAGGCGTACATCCAAACGGTGAACGCCTTCCCCGTGCTGGACGCGCAAAAGGAGCGCGAACTGGCGGAGCGCTTCTACTACGAAGATGATTTGGAGGCCGCCAGGGAACTGGTGCTGAGCCATCTACGCTTCGTCATCCACATGGCGCGCAGCTACGCCGGCTACGGCCTGCCCCAGGGAGACCTCATCCAAGAAGGCAACGTGGGCCTCATGAAGGCCGTCAAGCGCTTCAACCCAGAGGTTGGCGTGCGGCTCGTGTCGTTCGCGGTGCATTGGATCAAAGCGGAAATCCACGAGTACATCCTGCGCAACTGGCGCATCGTGAAGGTCGCCACCACCAAGGCGCAGCGCAAGCTCTTCTTCAACCTGCGCAGCAACAAGAAGCGGCTGGGTTGGCTGAGCCAAGCGGAAGTGGAGGATGTCGCGAGAGACCTCGGCGTGGCGCCGGAAGTCGTCACGCAGATGGAAGGCCGCATGGCCGCCCAAGACATGGCGTTCGACGGTGCCATGGACGACGATGAGGACGATTACATCGCCGCGCCGGCGCAGTTTCTTGGCGACGAGGCGGCGAACCCCGCGGAAGTGGTTGCCGCGGAGGATTGGGCGGATGAATCCACCAAGCAGCTCTACGCAGCCTTGGACGGCTTGGATGAACGCAGCAAGGACATCCTGCGTTCGCGCTGGCTGGATGAAAACAAGACGACGTTGCGCGAGTTGGCCGACAAGTACGGGGTGTCGGCGGAGCGCGTCCGGCAATTGGAGGCCGGCGCCATGAAGAAGCTCCGCGCCGCCATGAACTTGGCAGCGGCCTAGACGCCCGCGGCGGCGCTGGGCTGCCCGCCGCCGCCATCCACGCCATCGACCGCCGCACCTACATCCGCCGCCGCGGGCAGCTGACGAAGGCGCAGCGGCGCGCGCTGGCCGAATCTGCCCATCGCTATCGCCTGCGGGACTTCCGCGCCCTGACGCCCCCCATCATGGTGGAGGTCGGCTTCGGCGGCGGCCAAGCGCTGGCCGAGTTCGCGGCCACCCATCCAAGCTGGCAATGCGTCGGCATCGAGCTGTATCAGCCGGGCATCGGCGCGCTGACGCTGCAATGCGAAGCACACGGTTTGGATAATGTGTGGTTCGTTGAAGACAACGTCCGGCTAGTGCTGCCGAGCTGGCCGGCGGCGAGCGTGGCGTTCGTCACCATCTACTTTCCGGACCCGTGGCCCAAGGCGCGCCATCACAAGCGCCGCCTAGTGCAGCCTAGCTTCGTGCGCGAGGTGGTGCGTGTGTTGGAACCGGGCGGCCGCTTGGCGCTGGCCACGGATTGGGAACACTACGGTGAGCAGATGCTGGCCGTGTGCGATGCGGAGCCGGCGCTCGTCAACGAAGCTGGCGCCGGTTGTTTCTCGCCACCGGCGGCGGGGTCACGCCCGGCGACCCGCTTCGAGAAACGCGGGGTCGCGCTGGGGCACGACATTCGAGACCTCCTCTACCGCAAGCGCGCCGACAACGCCCACGCCGGCCACATTCCGCCGAGCTAGGCCGCCGCGCAGTCCAAGAACCGCGCCACCACCGCATCCAGATGGCGGTAGCCGAATGGCGTGAGCGCCAACCTGCCGTCGCGCAGCAGCCCTTCCTCCCGCAACTGCCGCACCGTGCCTTCGATAACGCCGAACGCCAGCCCGGTGCGCTCCTCAAAGAGGCTCTCCGGCACGCCATCCGCCAAGCGCAGCGCGTTCATCATGAACTCCACGGGCAGGCTCTCGGCATCCACCGGCGCGTCCGTCGCGGACTGATCCTGCAGATAGCGGGCCGGCTTGGGCAGCTTCGCCGTCCTGACAATGCCCCGCTGCCCGGAGCGCTTGCCGTGCGCGCCGGCGCCAATGCCGATGTAGTCGCCGAAGGTCCAATAGTTGAGGTTGTGCCGCGCTTGCGAGCCGGGGCGCGCATACGCCGACACCTCGTAGCGGGCAAAGCCCGCCGCGGCGAGCGACGCTTGCCCGGCCTCGGCCATGTCTGCCTGCAAGTCCACGGTCGGCAAACGGGGCGGCCGCCGCGCGAAAGCCGTGCCCGGCTCGATGGCAAGTTGATACCAAGACATGTGCGTCGGCCCAAGCGCGATGGCGCGCTGCAAGTCCTCAAGCGCCTGCGCCACCGTCTGACCGGGCAGGCCAAACATCACGTCGATGTTGAACTCGGCGAAGCCGGCGGCATGGATGGCGGCCGCGGCGCGTTCCACCTCCTGCGCATCGTGAATGCGCCCCAAGCGGCGCAACTGCGCGTCATCGAAGGATTGCGCGCCCAACGAGACGCGGTTGATGCCGGCGTCCTTGTACGCGCGCATGCCTCCCGCGGTCTCCACCGTGCCGGGATTCGCCTCCATCGTCACTTCCATGTCCGGCGTCGCGCCCACTGCGCTCAAGACCTCCGCGAACGCGGCCGGCGGAAACAGGCTCGGCGTGCCGCCCCCGAAGTACACCGAACGCAACGCCAAGGCACCGCGCTCCCGCTCCACCGCAAAGTCCGCCTTGAGGGCCCGCACATAGTCCGCCACCGGCAAGGCGCTTTGGGAGACATGGGAGTTGAAGTCGCAGTACGGACATTTGCGGACGCACCACGGAATATGCGCGTAGAGCCCGCTCATGGGCGTGGCTTCAGGTGGCATGGCCAGCGTCTTCACGACCTCCTGCCTTCACGCTGCCCCACCCGCCTCTCGTCGCTCCCGCGACACCTTCTCGCTGGCCCGCCCGCCTCTCGTCGCTTCCGCGACGCCCGCTCGCCGCCACCCACCCGTCCGCCGGCGAGCCGCTCCGCAAGCTGCTGGCAGGCGCGGCCCCGATGGCTGATCCGGTTCTTCTCGCCCGGCGCGAGTTCCGCCGCGGTGGCGCCGAGGGCCGGCAAGAAGAAGTGCGGGTCGTAGCCGAATCCATTGGCGCCGCGCGGCGCATCGACGATGACGCCGTGCCATTCGCCGATGGCGATGATCGGCGCTGGGTCCAACGGGCCTTGAAGCCAAACCAAGGCGCAGTAGAAGGCGGCGCGCCGGTCTGCAACGCCGTTGAGCGCCGCGATGAGCTTCGCGTTGTTGTCTGCGGCGCTCGCGTCCGGCCCGGCGTAGCGCGCCGAGCGAAGCCCAGGGGCGCCGCCCAACGCTGCCACCACCAACCCTGAGTCATCGCCAATGGCCGGATGGCCGGCGGCGCCAGCCGCGTGCCGCGCCTTGATGAGCGCGTTCTCGACGAAAGTGAGCCCCGTTTCCTCCGGAGCAGCGACGCCAAACTCCCCCATGACGCGCAGGTCGATGCCCAGCGGCGCGAGCAATGCCTGAAACTCCCGCGCCTTGCCGGGGTTGGCGCTCGCCAGCACCGCGGCGGCGTCGCGAGCCACCGTCTCACTCCTCCCAGTGCAGCGTTTGCTGGAAGTGGACGCGGGCCGGCCCGTGCCCCGGCAAGTCTGCGACGATCTCGAAGCGCAATGTCTCCTGATGCTCATAGGTGAGCGCGGCCAAGTAGTAGATGGCGTCGCCTTCTGCCACGCGCCGGAAGCTCAAGGCGCGCTGTTGGCCGAGCAGGTTGGTCACATTGCCGGCCACCGGTGCCGCCAGCGCCGCCCCGGCGGCATCCAACACGGTAATGTTGACGAGCGCCTTGTCCCGGCCTCGCGTGATGCCGTAGCGCTGCGCGATCTCTGGCTGCAAGAACGTGGTGTTGAACACGACGTAGTGAAGTTCGACGTCGCCGAAGACGGCCTTCTGCTCCGCCTGCGCCAACGCTGCCGCCAACAGGGCAAGGGTGCCGAGGAGCCGCGCCGCGCGGCGCCGGGAAGCGATCACTCCAAGCCTCGCGTGAGGCGATAGAACGCCGTTTGGCCCAGCACGTTCGGAAAGCGATTCACCAAGACGCGGCGCCGGTAGGCGTGATCCACCACGAAGCCATCGGCGATGGCCACCCCCGAACTCTGGCACAGCGCCTCGAAATCCGCGAGCGTGCAAAGGTGGATGTTCGGCGTCTCGAACCAGGTATGCGGCAGGTGCCGCGCCACCGGCATGCGTCCCCGCGTCGCCAATTGCGCGCGGCAGCGCCAATGGCCGAAGTTCGGGAACGTGACGATGCATTCCAAGCCAATGCGCAGCATTTCCACGAGCAAGCGCGCCGGCGCGCGCACCGCCTGCAGCGTGTCCGTCATCAACACCATGTCGAAGCTGCCATCCGGGAACCGTTCCAAGCCATCGTTCAAGTCATGCTCGATGACGTTCACGCCGGCGCGAATGCTGGCCGCGATTTTCTCTGCGTCGTTGTCCAAGCCATAGCCGGTGACGGCCTTCTCGCGCATGAGGTGCGCCAACAGTTCGCCATCGCCGCAGCCCAAGTCCAACACCCGGGCGCGCTCCGGCACCAGCTCGGCGATGATGCGCAATTCCGTTCTCACCCCTGCCCGCACTCCTCGGCCACGCCACGGAGGTAGGTGGACAGCACGTTCAAGTATCTCGGCACGTTCAAGAGGAAGGAATCGTGCCCTTGGGTGGCTTCGATGCGCGCGCTCACGACATCCTTGCCGGCGGCCACCAAGGCATCGACGATCTCCTCGGAGCGTTCCGGCGCGAAGCGCCAATCCGTGGAAAAGGAGACGACGAGGAAACGGCAGCGCGCGCCGGACAAGGCGCGCACGAGATCGTCGCCATAGTCCCGCGCTGGGTCGAAGTAGTCCAGCGCGCGCGTCATCAACAGGTAGGTGTTGGCGTCGAATGTCTTGGCGAAGACCTGCCCTTGGTGGTGCAGGTAGCTCTCCACCTGGAACTCCACTCCATGCCCAGAGCCGATGTCGCCAGACTTGAGCTCGCGGCCGAACTTGTGGCCCATGCTGTCGTCGGAGAGGTAGGTGACATGGCCGAGCATCCGCGCAAGCATCAGCCCGCGATTCGGATTCACGCCAGCCTTCACATAGTGGCCGCCGCGAAAGTCTGGGTCGGTCAGGATCGCTTGGCGCGCGATTTCGTTGAAGGCGATGTTCTGCGCGGAGAGCTTCGAGGCGCAGGCGATGAGCAGCGCATGGCGGATGCGCTCCGGGAAGTCGATGGCCCACTGCATGGCTTGCATGCCACCCAAGCTCCCGCCCACCACCGCGGCGAAGGCATCGATGCCCAGCGCGTCTGCAAGCATGGATTGCGCCCGCACCCAGTCCTTCACAGTGACGGTGGGGAACGTGGGGCCATAAGGTTCCCCCGTGACGGCGTCCGTTGAACGCGGGCCCGTGCTGCCGTCGCAACCGCCCAAGTTGTTCAAGCTGACGACGAAGAACCGATTGGTGTCGATGGGCTTGCCGGGGCCAATGCAGACATCCCACCAACCGGGCCGCTTGTCCTGCTCGGTGTGATAGCCGGCCGCATGATGGTTGCCGGAGAGCGCGTGGCAGATCAGCACGGCGTTGGAGCGGGCGCCGTTCAACGCCCCATAGGTCTCGTAGACCAGCTCAAACTCGCCCAGCCGCGCGCCAGACTGCAGCGCGATGGAGTCGAAGCGCACCGTCTCCGGCGTCACCAAGCCCACGGAATCCGACGGCAGCGCCACGGGAGCCTCCGCTCCATCCTGCAAAAGTGCCTTGGTGCGACATTCTAGTGCCCCGGCGCCGCCAGCGCCTTGTGGCCGGACGCGCCGGACGGACGACCGCGGCTGTGCTCAAGGCGGCGCAGAGGCTGGAAACGGCGTCGAAACGGCGGAGTCGCGCCATTTCCCGGTGGTTTCGCGCCCAGGGGGCTCACCTTGGGCGCGGCACCATCCAGAAGGTGCTGATCCCGCGCTGGTCCCGAACAACACGTTGCCGCGGCGCCACCCAGCGCGTATCGTTGCGCCGTTGCGTCGTATCTGGGCGGCAACGCTCGTTGCGTTCCGACGTGCATGGACGCTGGGTGGAGCGGACGTGGCGATTTCGATCAAAGGCCGAATCGCCGCCGCGACCTTGGAGCAGGTTGGCAAAAGCACGCTGATGCAATGTGGGGCAGCGCCCGGCACGCAATGAGAATGCGCGCCGCGGCCCGGCGCTTCGCCGCCTTCTGCCGCGGCTGCAAGATGCGTCCTCACCATGCGTACCATGCGGCTTGCGTCGCATTGCTCGTCGCCGCGGCTGCGCTGCGCTTCCATGACCTTGCGGAGAAGTCCCTGCGGCATGACGAAGCGGCAGCGGCCAATCTCTCGAGGGAAACGCTCTCGGAACTCATCCACGGCAACCGTCGCTACCACTCCTCGCCGATCTTGTATCCGTTGGTTCTGCACGCGGTGCAGAAAGTCGAGAGCACGCCCTTCAGCATCCGCATCGTGCCGGCGGTCGCGAGCGTCCTCACCGTCGCCGCGCTGCTCTTCCTGCTGCCGCGCCTAGGGGTCGCCAAGGGCGCCGCGTTTCTGGCGGCCCTGCTCGCCACGCTTTCCGTTGGAGCGATCGCGCACGCGCAGGATGCGCGCGAATACTCCATCGACGCGCTCCTTGCCGTGTTGATGATCGCGGGCCTGCTGCGGCATTTGCGGGACGGTAGGAGAGCCTTGCTCTGCGTTTCTCTGTTCCTCGCGCCGTTGGTGCAGTACGGCCTTGTTCTGTTCGGCATCGCGGTCATGGCCGCAGCCATGGTTCACCGCTGCGATCGTTGGCAACGCCGAATGAAGGGGCTCCGCCAGTGGGCCAAGCTGCGCATGGCGCTAACCTGGCCCGCAGCCTGCTTTCTGGCGGGGTGCGCCACGAGCTACCTAGCCACTGTGCGCCACCAATGGCATAACCCGGACTTCGCCGTGGATGGTCCTCTCCAAAGACACTTCTTTCAGGGACAGTTCGATGCCGGCTCGATCTTTGAGTTTTCGATCGACCGGATTTGGAGTTTGTTGACGCATCACCTGCCGCCGGTTGTTGCGATGGCGGCGCTGGTCGCATTCGCGATCGTCTTGGCCGCAAGCATTCTTGGGAAAGGCCAAGGAACGCCGCCGGCCCGCGCCGTCCTAGTTGTGTTCTCCTTCAGCATCGCCATCGCCGTCGCCGCCGTCTTGCTGGGGCTGTATCCGATTGGGCTCATGCGCCACGCCATCTATCTGGGGCCGATCGTCTTTCTGGCGGTGGGCGTCGCGTTTCATAGGACAGCGGACGTCCTGTCCTCGCTCACGCGGCGGAGATGGTCGATGCCCGCCCTGCTCGTCATGACGGGCGCGACGGCGCTTGCTGGGGTGGGCGACATGCGGGAGGACGATCCTTACCAACCAAGCGAAGACGTGAAATCCGTGCTTGCGGTGTTGAAGGAACGGGTGCGGGAAGAGGACACGGTCTACTTCGGCTGGGGGGCAGCCCCAACCGCTCGGTTTTATCTAATGGAAGAGGGAAAACCAGCCAATTACCACTACGGAGCCGCCGGCTGGTGTTGGCGCTCTCTGAGCGCATGCCTTCGCGAGATGGCTGATCTGGCCTTCTGGTCCGACGGCAGAATCTGGTTTGTCGCTCTGCGTCTATGGATGGCCAAGTTGGAAGAAACCTTGCCCGATGTTGCGATCGAGGAGGTCGTTTCCAGTGGCAGATCCAGCCTCTATCTGATTGAAGATGCCGAAGCCTTGATGAGCCTTCACGCCACCGTTGTGGTGAAGGACATCGAGGCGATCTTGACCCGCAAGCCGTCAATCCGCTCCACCTTCGACGTCCATCTCAGCGAGGACGCATTGATCTACTCCAAGGCGCCGTGCGGCGCCGGGGACGTGCAGGACACGTTCTTCCTGCACGTTGACCCGGCGGACGGGAGCGACCTGCCCGAACACCGCCGGCGACACGGCTTTGACAACCTCGACTTCCGCTTCAACGACCCCGGCGTCCGTTGGCTTCGGTTCGCCGAGCGGTGCGCGGCCCTGCGAGAGCTTCCCGACTACGACTTCGTCCAAATTCGCACGGGCCAGTACAACGATGAAGGCCCCCTCTGGGTCGGCGAGTTGCGCTTTGATGGGTAGCGGGGCAGCGCCTCCTAGCCGGCGTCGTAGGGAAAGGCGGAAAGGGCGCTAGAACAGCATCCGAAACAGCCCCGGCAAGAAGAAGCGCTGCACCAACCCCAGCGCCAGGAACACCACGAGGGGTGAGAGGTCCAGCCCGCCGAGCGGCGGCAGCACCCGTCGCGCCGGGGCCAAGAGCGGCTCGCACACTTCCTGCAGCAGCGCCACGATGGGGTTGTGCCCAGCGCCGAGCAGCGAGGCGATGATGGTGAGAAAGAGCACCACCCAATAGAAGCTCAAGAAGAGATCCAGCGTGCTGTAAACGCCGCCGGCGACGGCGCCCACCCCCAAGCCATGCATCGCGACCATCTCGGCCGCGACGCCGCCGCCCCCGCCAGTGGCCGCGATGATGGCGATGTTGACGAGCCACGTCGCCACGAAGGCGGCCGAATCCAAGTTCTGATAGCTCGGGATGATGCGCCGCAGGGGATTCAGCACCGGGTCCGTGTAGCGCACGATGCCCTGCGAGATCGGGTTGTAGAAATCCGCCCGCGTCGCCTGCAGGATGAAGCGAGCAAGGAACAGCACAGCCAACGCCCGCAAGGCGAACTGCACAATGAAAAGGATCGGATCACCCATCAGATTGCGTCCCGAACTCGGCAGCCAACTCCCGCGACCGTTCCCAAGCGCCGAACATGGCAGCGCGGAACGCCGCTTGGGCACCGTGGGCTTCGAGTATAGAGAGAGCGCGCTCCGTTGTGCCACCTGGGGAGGTGACGCGCGCCCGCAGCGTTGCCGGGTCGGCGTCGCCGGCGCCTGCCATGCGCGCCGCGCCGTGCGCGGTCGCCACGGCCAAGCGCTGCGCCACGTCCGCCTCCAAGCCGAGCGTCACGCTGGCTTCGATCATGCTCTCAAGCAACAAAAAGAAGTAGGCGGGGCCGCTGCCCGAAAGCGCCGTGACGGCATCGAGGTCGCGCTCATCGTCAAACCAAACCACCTCGCCGCCGGCCGCGAGGATGCGCTGCGCCAAGCCGCGTTGCGCTGAGCTCACATGGGCATTGGCGACGGCCCCAGTGATGCCGGCGCCGATGAGGGCGGGCGTGTTCGGCATGCAGCGCACCACGGGTTGGCCGAGGGATGTCAACGCGCCGAGTGCGCTGAGCCGTGCGCCGGCCGCAATCGAAATCACCAACTGGCCAACCTGCGGTTGCGCCTCGCGCAGCGCCGCGGCCAGCGCTTGCGGCTTAACAGCCAGCACGATGACCGCCGCATCCGCCGCGGCGGCGGCGTTGTCGGCCTCCGTGGCGACGCCTTGGAACCGCGCCAACTGCGCCGGGAGCGGATCCGCCACCACGATGTCGAACCCCGCGTCCGCGCTGCGCAGCCCATGCACCAGCGCGAACGCCATGTTGCCGCCGCCGATGAAGGCAATGCGCGCCACTGTCAGCTCCTTGCCGCGGCATGGCGCGGCAGCCGTGGCCCAAAGATCGCCGTGCCGATGCGCACGCATGTGGCCCCAGCCGCCGCCGCCTCAACGTAATCTTCGCTCATGCCCATGGAAAGCGTGTCCCAAAGCGCTCCGCCCGCCGCTCGATGCGCCTCGAACAACGCCGCCATGCGTTTGAAGCTGGGCCGCGTTGCAGCGGCCTGCTCACGCTGGGCTGGCAGCGCCATCAGGCCGCGCAAGCGTAGCTGGTCGAACTCGCGGATGCCTTCGAGCAAGGGCCCGAGCGCTTCCGGCGCAACGCCGGCCTTGCTCCCCTCGCCGTCGATGTTCACCTGCACGCAAACGTTGAGCGGGGCGAGGCCGTCGCGGGCGCGATGCAGCCGCTGCGCAACGCCCAGCCGATCCACGCTGTGTACCCATTGGAAGTGGCGCGCGATGTCTCGCGCCTTGTTGGACTGGATGGCGCCGATGAAGTGCCAAACGAGGCCGCGTCCGGCGAGTGCTTGCATCTTCGGCAGCGCCTCCTGCAGGTAGTTCTCGCCGAAGTCCGTGACGCCGGCCACCGCCACCGCCGCCACTTCCGCCGCGGAGCGCGTCTTCGACACAGCCACCAACCGCACACCGACCCGGCCGACAGTGGCCCGACGCAGGTTGGCTTGAACGGCGGCGACGGAACCCACGCTGGAACCTGCCAAAAAATGACAGTTTACAACCCATCTTCCCGGCATCCGCTTGGCGCTCCCCGCACGCCTTGAAGATGGCAGGCCAATCGCCCGGTGTGCGTGAAGGCGCCGCTCGCCGGCACATTCGCCCACGCGCCGCGGCGCCATTGGCGCACGCCCATGTGGGATTGTTGCCCTAGGGCGAGCGCGGCTCAAGACATACGATGCGCGGCAAGTTTGCTGAGGGCTTAGAGGTTCTTCATGCGCATCGCGGAGCTGCTGCAATCGAGCGTGGACGCCGGCGCATCGGATTTGCACGTCTCCGCCGGGTTGCCACCGCTCGCAAGGGTGGACGGCGAACTGAAGCGCCTCGACGCGGCGCCGCTGTCGCCAACGCAAGCGGCGCAGCTCGTCACCGAGCCGATGGACGCCGCCCAGCGCGCCACGTTCGAGCAGTTCCACGAGGCGGACTTCGCCTGCGAAACGGGCAGCGGCCGGTTTCGCGTCAACGCCTTTCGCCATGAGCGCGGGGCCGCCGCCGCGTTCCGCGCCATCCCGGCGCGCGTGCCGAGCTTGGACGCGCTCGGCTGCCCGCCGGTGTTCGAGCAGATCGCCGGCTACCGCAACGGGTTGGTGCTGGTGACCGGGCCCACCGGCAGCGGCAAAAGCACCACCGTCGCCGCGCTCATCGACTTCATCAATCGCAACCGCCGCGAGCACATCCTCACCATCGAAGACCCCATTGAGTTCCTCCACGACAGCCTCCAGTGCCTCGTCAGCCAGCGCCAAGTGCATCAACACACCTTGAGTTTCGATGCCGCGCTGCGGGCGGCCCTGCGGGAAGATCCAGACGTCATCCTCGTCGGCGAACTGCGCGATGCGGAAACCATCGGCCTCGCCTTGACCGCGGCGGAGACCGGGCACCTGGTGTTCGGCACGCTGCACACCCAATCTGCGGCGAACACCGTGGCGCGCATCGTGGATGCGTTTCCGGCAGACGAGCGGCAGCCAGTGCGCACGGCGGTGGCCGAGTCCTTGCAGGCGGTGGTTGCGCAGGTGCTGCTGCGGCGCCGCGGCGGCGGCCGGGTGGCTGCCCATGAGGTGATGATCGCCACCCCCGCAATCCGCAACCTCATCCGCGAGGATCAGCCAGCGCAGATGGCCTCGGCCATCCAGACCGGCGCGGCGTGGGGCATGCAAACCTTGGAGCAGAGCCGGCGAGACCTTGCGCAGCGCGGGCTCATCGCCTTTGATGAAGGCACGGGGCTCGCCGCCGCGCCGGGCAAATGGCGCTCATAGCGGCGGCAAGCGCCACCGCTGTCACAGCCCCGCTCACGCCTCCGGCACCTGCGCCTCGAGGGCCTCCACGCGCTGAAAGCCCCGCGGCAACTTGCGGCCGCGCCGCCCACGCTCGCCCAGGTAACCCTGCAATTCCTTGCGGCGCAGGGCGAGATGGCGGGCACCGGCGCGCACGATCAGGCGATCTCTGTCGCCAACGGCCACCACGCCGGCCACGCACTCGCCCTCCTCGGCGGCTTTCTTGGGGATGCCGATGAGCCGGTTGCCCTTCCCGCGGGCAAGTTCCGGCACTTGCGATACCGGAAACACCAGCAGGTAGCCGATGTTCGTCGCCACCGCGATCCAGTGCTTGTCCGACACAGGCGCCAGCGTCAGCGCCTCGCTGTCCGCCGGCACATTGAGCACTGCCTTGCCGGCGCGGCTCTTGCTGACCATGCCCCCCAACGACGTCACGAAGCCATAACCCGCGCGCGACGCAACGAGCATGCGGCGCTCCGCGGCGCCCATCGCCACGGCGACGAAGCGGGCACCGGGCGGAGGATTGAGCCGCCCGGTCAGCGGCTCGCCTTGGCCCCGAGAGGAGGGCAGCGAATGTGCCGCCACGGTGTAGGCGCGTCCGGTCGAGTCGAGAAACAGCAACAGGTCGCTGCTGCGCCCGCGCGCATAGGCGCCGAAGCGATCATCGCCGCGGTAGGACAACGCCTCCGGGTCCACGTCGTGGAGCTTGGCGGACCGCACCCAGCCCTTGTGCGACAGAATCACCGTCACCGGCTCGTTGGAAATGAGCTCCTCTTCCGCGAAAGCGCGCGCTTGCAGCACGGCTGCCAGCTCCGAGCGCCGCGCGTCTCCATAGCGCTCGGCATCCGCGGTCAACTCGCGCTTGATGAGCGTCTTCATGCGCGCCGAGGAGTTGAGTGTGCGCGTCAGTTCCTCGCTTTCCGCGCGCAGCGCCGCTTGCTCGGCCACCAGCTTGTCCTCTTCCAAACGGGCAAGCTGGCGCAGCCGCAAGTCCAAGATGGCGCTGGCCTGCTCGTCGGTGAGGCCGAAGCGCTGCTTCAGCCGCGCCTTGGCGTCCTCTTCCTCCCGGATGATGCGGATGACCTCATCGAGGTTGAGGTACGCCACGAGCAGGCCATCCACCAAGTGCAGGCGCCGCGCGATGCGCTCCAGGCGGAACTCGATGCGCCGCCGCACGGTGTCGCGGCGAAACGCCAGCCACTCGGTGAGCAATTCCTTCAGCCCGCGGGTCTTGGGCTTTGCGTCCAAGCCGATGACGTTGAAGTTGACGCGGTAGCTGCGCTCCAGATCCGTGGAGGCGAACAGATGGCTCATCAACCGCTCGACGTCCACGCGATTCGAGCGCGGCACGAGCACCAGCCGCGTCGGATTCTCATGGTCCGATTCGTCGCGCAAATCCGCCAGCATGGGCAGCTTGCGCGCCTGCATCTGCTGCGCGATTTGTTCCAGCACCTTCGCCGGGGAAGTCTGATACGGCAGCGCGGTGACGACGATCTCACCGCCTTCGACGACGTGGCGCGCGCGGGCGCGGACGCCGCCGCGGCCGGCTTCGTACGCCTTCAGCAATTCGTCGCGCGGCGTCACGATGATGGCTTCGGTGGGGAAGTCTGGGCCGAGGACATGCTCCATCAAGTCTGCCGTCGTCGCCTGCGGCGCTTCCAGCAAGCGGATGCAGGCGCTCGCCACCTCCCGCACGTTGTGCGGCAGCACATCCGTCGCCATGCCGACGGCGATGCCGGTGCTGCCGTTCAACAGCACCAGCGGCAGGCGCGCCGGCAACACCACAGGCTCGTCGATGGTGCCGTCGAAGTTGGGCGTGAAGTCCACCGTGCCTTGGCCGAGCTCCGCCAGCAGCAGCTCGGCATGGCGCGACAGCCGCGCCTCGGTGTAGCGCATGGCCGCGAAGGACTTCGGGTCGTCCGGCGCGCCCCAATTGCCTTGCCCCTCGATCAATGGATAACGGAACGAGAACGGCTGCGCCATCAACACCATCGCCTCGTAACACGCGGCATCGCCGTGCGGGTGGAACTTCCCCAGCACGTCGCCGATGGTGCGGGCGGACTTGGCGAACTTCGCCGTCGCCGCCAAGCCCAGCTCCGACATCGCGTAGACGATGCGGCGCTGCACCGGCTTCAAGCCGTCGCCGATGTGGGGCAAGGCGCGGTCGTTGATGACGTACATCGAATAATCGAGATACGCTCGTTCCGTGTACACCCACAGCGGCAGCGTCTCCGCCCCGTTGCCGGCGCCAGCGGCGGGCTCGCTCATGTGAGCGCCGCCTGGTCGCCCTTGGCTTCCAACCAGCTGCGCCGGTCTGGCGCGCGCTTCTTTGCCAGCATCATGTCCATCACTTCCAGCGTCTTGTCAGCCGCATCGATGGAGAGCCGCACCAAGCGTCGCGTGTCCGGCGCCATCGTCGTTTCACGCAGCTGCATGGGATTCATCTCGCCAAGCCCCTTGAAGCGTTGCACCACCGGCGTGCCGCGCTTGCGTTCGGCGGCGATGCGATCCAACACGCCCTGCTTCTCCTCTTCGTCCAAGGCATAGAACACTTCCTTGCCCAGATCAATGCGATACAACGGCGGCATCGCCGCATGCAGGTGGCCGGCCTCCACGAGGGCCGGGAAGTGCTTCAAGAACAGCGCGCACAGCAGCGTGGCGATGTGAGCGCCATCTGAATCCGCGTCCGCGAGGATGCACACCTTGCCATAGCGCAGCCCGGATAAGTCCGTCGAGCTTGGCTCGACGCCGAGGGCTAGCGAGATGTCGTGAACCGCTTGCGAACCGAGGACGCTGCCGGCATCCACCTCCCAAGTGTTGAGTATCTTGCCGCGCAGCGGCATCACCGCTTGGAACTCCCGATCCCGCGCCTGCTTGGCCGAGCCGCCGGCCGAATCCCCCTCCACGAGGAACAGCTCCGAACGCGCGCCATCCTGACCTGAGCAGTCCGTCAGCTTGCCGGGCAGCGCCGGGCCGGCCGTCACTCGCTTGCGCGCCACCTTCTTGCTCGCCTGCACACGCCGCCCAGCGTTTGCGATGGCAAGTTCGGCGAGCTTGTCGCCTTGCTGGGGATGCTCGTTCAACCACAGGCTGAAGGCGTCCTTGGCGACGCCGCCGACGAATGCGCTGGCGCGACGCGACGACAGGCGCTCCTTCGTCTGCCCGCTGAATTGCGGGTCGGAGAGCTTGGCGGACAGCACGAACGCACACTCTTCCCAAAGGTCGTCCGCGATGAGCTTGAGGCCCCGGGGCAACAGGCCTCGAAACTCGCAGAACTCGCGCAGTGCGTCCGTCAGGCCGCTGCGCAGGCCGTTGACATGGGTGCCGCCCAACGGCGTTGGAATGAGGTTCACATAGCTTTCCCGGGTAAGGTCGGCGCGTTGCTCGGACCACTGGATGGCCCAGGCAACGGCTTCCCCCTCGCCTTCGGCCTCGTGGACGAAGGGCGCCGGCGGCAGCAACGCATCCCCGCTCTGGCGGCTGGCGAGGTACTCGCCGAGCCCCTGCTCATAGAGCCACGTCTCGGTGTCCGCGCCATCCCGGCCCCGCTCCACGGTCAGGCTGACGCGCAGCCCCCGGCACAGCACCGCCTTGGCGCGCAGCACATGGCGCAACCGCGCCACGGACACCTGCGCCGAATCGAAGAACGCGGCATCCGGCAGGAACGCGAGCCGCGTGCCGGTATTGCGCCGGCCGGCCGTGCCGACGCGCTTCAAGGCGCCGGCCGGCTCGCCGGCGGCGAAGCGCTGCTGGTAAACGCCGCCATCGCGCTTCACTTCAACCTCCAGCCAAGTCGACAGCGCGTTCACCACCGATACGCCAACACCGTGCAAGCCACCGGAGAAGCTGTAGTGGTCCGCGTTGAACTTGCCGCCTGAGTGCAGGCGCGTGAGGATGAGTTCCACACCGGTGAGCTGGTGCTCCGGGTGGATGTCCACGGGCATGCCGCGCCCGTCGTCGATCACCTCGACCGCGCCATCGGCGCGCAGGGTGACTTCCACTTCCGTCGCGTGGCCGGCGAGGGCTTCGTCCACCGAGTTGTCCACCACTTCCTGCACCAAGTGGTTCGGGCGCGAGGTGTCGGTGTACATGCCGGGCCGCATCCGCACCGGCTCGAGGCCCGAGAGAACTTGGATGGACTCGGCGGAGTATCCCTTCGCCACGGTCAGGCGGTCACCGCGCCCGGGCTGCCAACCGGCGCGCGGCCAACGCGGGAGGAGAGCCCGCCATCTTCGCGCAACGTCAGCCAGCGATAGCCGGGCAGCGCATCGTCAACGGTGAAGCGCTCCGAACGGGGCGCGAACTGAAAGCAGGTGGAGGGAGTGGCGAAGACGCGCACGGAACCGGCGGTGGCATCGACTTCTTGGTGAACGTGGCCACCGACATAGCCGCGCACCCGGCCACAGCCGTTCAGCAGCGCAAGCAGGGCGTCTGCGTTGGCGATGCGGTGTTCGTCAAGCCATTTCGCCTGCACCTCGAGGGGGCAGTGGTGTCCCACGACCAAGGCGTGGCCCGCGCCCGGCGCCTCCAAGGCTGCCGCCAGCCGATCCAATTCGGCGGGCGCGAGCGCACCGCCCACCTCGCCTTCAATATGCGTGTCGATGCCCAAGATGTCCCAGCCATCAAGGCGAACCGGGGCTGTCGGCAGGATGCGGGCGAATGTTTCGCCGACATCGTGATTGCCCGGCACGCAGAGGCACGGCCCGCCATAGCGCCGCCGCACGGCGCCCAAGAACAGCTCGTAGGCATCGGCCTCGCCCACTTGGGCGATGTCGCCGGAGGCGATCAAGGCATCGGGAATCCGTTCCGCCAAGGCTTGATCGAGCACGGCGCCGAGGGTGTCGAAGGTGCAGACGCCGAGCAAGGTTTGATGCGGCGCCGGAAAGAGATGCGTGTCGGTGATTTGAAGCAGGGTCAGGGGCATCTAAGCGCCGCGAACGCTGCAGTCATGCTTCATGCGCGAGCACTCGCTGATCCGTTGAGACGCCATGCGCCAAGCACGCCGCCAAGAACTCGCCAAAGAACTGATTCACCTGCGCTTTCTCGTCCCGATGCCGCATGCGGGGGTTCGGGTAGTCGTACACGGCCTTAAAACCGCGCTGGTGTTGACACTCTATCACCTCGGCGCAGCGCGCGTCGTGATAGATGCGGATCGCGAAGCGCAGGCCATTGAAGCCGGGCGCGAAGCCAAGCACGCCGAGCGGCGCGTCTTGCGTCACCCGAATCACCGTGGTGTAGCGGTGGCGATCGGCCACCTCGAACCGCACGCGTGGTTCGCCGCCGCCCAAGGACAAGCGGAAGGAGCGGCCGTCACAGCCTTGGATGTCTGGCATGAGCCGCATCAGCCGCGCATAGTTCGCTTCGCACTCCGCGAGGTGCGCCGCGAGGTCCATGACATAACGCCGTCGCTTCACTGATCTGCCGACACCCATGCCTGCGATTGCGTGGGAGAACCGGAGCGGCCCGCCCAACGCGCCTTCGCAATTCAATGTAACCCAAAGCGGCGCAATGATTAAACCCTGGCGCGAACATGTGTCAACGCAAAGCAGAGATGTCCCTTTTTGTGCAAAGCAGAGATGTCCCCTTTTGCCGGCGACGCAGCCCCTGAACGGCCGAGCCGCCGAGCCCGTCCGAGCAGCGTTTTCCACGGTCTTTCCACGGGCGCGGTCCCCCCACCCAAAAGAGCGGCGGTGGGAAGACGGTGGCAAACGCGGCGCCGCTTCGGACGCGCCGTCCCCGGCCCGGCGCGGCCCTCATGCCGCGGCGCGCGCCGGCTTGAACGGCCGGCGCCACGGATGGTCCGGCGCCGGCTTCCAGTCCGGGCGCGCGGCCTGCGCCGCCTTCGCCTCGTCCACCCGGTCCCGGACGTCCTTCTCGCCAGCGACCGCGACCGCCGCCTCGCCTTCCGCCAGCACCCGGAACGCCAGCCTGCGCCCCTTCAGCAGCACCGACGCCGCGCCGTCGAAGCCCTTGCACACCGTCACCGCCGCGCCGCGGAGCCGGCGGCCCTTGCCTTCCCCGACCAGCTGGAACTCGCGCCGCTCGAACTTGAACGTCAGGTTCTTCGACAGCTTCCGCGTCGCCTGCTCGCAGAGGATCAGCGACAACTCCTCGGCGTCGTGCAGCACCGGGCGATGCGCGTCCACCGCGTCCCGCGGCGGCGCCGCGAAGCGCCGGTTGAAGTCCGCCATGAACTCCGGCAGATAGCTGTTCGCCGCCTCCATGCCGTCGATCCCCCGCAGCCGCATCTCCTTGACGAGCCGGTCCTGCAGCGTCAGGTTCGCCCGCTCCACCCGCCCCTTCGCCTGCGGCGTGCTGGCGTGGATCGGCTCGATGTCCAAGGTCTTGAGCGCCCGCGTGAACTGCGTCAGCGCGTCCTCGCCGTCCTTGCGGTTCACGCGGAACACGCTGTGGCGGTCCGAGTAGAGCGCCACCGGCCGGCCGTGCTCCGCCAGATGGTTCCGCAAGGTCTCCATGTACGCCTGCGTCGTCTCCGACCTGAAGAACCGCAGCGCCAGCAGCCGGCTCGTCGCGTCGTCGATGAACACGATCAGCGCGCAGCGCGGCCCCCGCCCTTCGAACCAGTCGTGCGGCGAACCGTCGACCTGCACCAGCTCCCCGACCCGCGCCCGGCGCGGACGGCTCTGGTGGACGCGCGCCTCCCGCCGCCGCTTCGGGCGCCACAGGCCGTCCTCCGCCATCCACTTCCTCAGCGTCTCGCGCGACAGCGACAGGCCGTGCTCCTCCGACAGCTTCTCCGCCGCGAACGTCGGCCCGAAGTCCGCGTAGCGCGCGCGAACCAGCGACGTCGCCGCCTGCCGAACCTCCGCGGCCAGCGCGTTGTTCGGGCGCTTGCCGCGGCGACCCGACGCCACTCCCGCCACGCCGCGTTCCCGGAGCCGCTTCGCCAGGCGCTTCACCTGCCTCACGCTCAGGCCCAGGCGCTCCGCCGCCTCACGCTGCTTCAGCCGCCTCTCCAACACCGCCTGCACCACCAACGCCCTGTCCGCCTCCGCCATCGTCATCATCCCTTCGAACTTCAATTCCCACCCCGGAGAAGTCGTCAAAAGGGGACACTTTAGAATTGCAGAAAGGGGACATTACTGCTTTGCGCTGACACCCTGGCGCGAACATGGCCCGCGAGGCCATCGCCCCAGCGGCGCCCTATGTGGAGGAGGAACGCAGCGGGGAGGGCGTTGGCTTACGCAAAATTGCATCTTCCACTGAGGAAATGGGGCGAACCGGCTTTGTTAAACTCGCGGCAAGTCGGGCAGGGGCAGACCGCTTGGCGTTCCCGCGCGCCACGCCCGAAATCGAAACAGGAGAGGCTCGATGCATGGACTCATTGCGCGGCGGCGTGGCCCAAGCCCTCGCGCCGACGGCAGGTCGAAAGCCGTGCGCGGCCTCATGCCAGCACTGCGCGGCGCCAGCCTCGCCGCTGCGTTCGCCATCGCGGCACCGGCCGATGCCACGAACATTCAGGAGCTGTTTGAAGCCGCGCGTGGCAACGATCCGGTGCTCGGCGCCGCCAAAGCCAACTACTTGGCGCGCAAGACGCGGCTGCCACAGGCGCGCGCGCAACTGATGCCGAGCTTGACGCTCTCCGGCAACCGCGGCAAAAACGATCAGGAACATGTTCTGGGCCCCAACAACGTGGTGGATGACACATCCGGCAACCAGCGCTGGAGCGTGCAACTGAGCCAAACCCTCTTCAATGCGCGGGATTGGTACAGCTACCGCAGCGCGAAGGCGGTGTCGCTGCAGGCCGACCACGATTTCGCCACCGTGGAGCAGAACCTCATCGTGCGCGTGGCCAGGGCCTACTTGGATGTGCTGCGCGCACAAGCGCGGGTGGAAGCTGCGGAGGCGGAAACTGAAGCCGTCGGGCGGCAACTCGAACAGGTGCAGCAGCGCTTCGATGTGGGGCTCGTGGCGATTACAGACGTGCTCGAATCCACCGCGGCCTTCGACGCCGCGGAGGTGCGGCGCATCCAAGCGCGTGGCGACCAAGGCGTCTTCTTTGAGACGCTGCGCACGATCACCGGCGTTCCCCACGAGGACGTCGACCGGCTGGATCGCGCGCTGCCCATTGTGGATCCGGCGCCGACGGATGAGCAGGAGTGGGTGGCCGCCGCCCTCGCCACCAATCCCACCGTCCTCGCGGCGCGCCAAGCGTTCGCCGCAGCCGGGCAGCAGCGCCGCGCCGGCATCGCCGCATTGATGCCAACGGTGAACCTCAACATCTCCCACGGCGCGTCGGAGACAGATCCCGGCGGCCTCTCGTTTTCCCAAGAGACCGAAGGGCGCACCTACACCGTGTCGTTCCAGATGCCCCTGTACCACGCTGCCCTGCTGCCGGCATACCAGGAGACGGGGCACCAGCTTGAAGTGGCGAAGCAAAATGTGCGCGAGCGCGAACTGGTGGTGGCGCGGGACACCCACAATTTGTTCCACGCCGTGGTGACGGACGTGGTGCGCGTGCAGGCGCGCATCCGCGCGATCAAGTCCGCCGAGTCTGCTCTGGAAGCCACGCAGACGGGCTACGAAGTGGGCACGCGCAACATCGTTGACGTGCTGCAGGCGCAGCAGCGCTTGTTCTCATCGCAGTTCGACTACGCGGATTCGCGTTACAACTACGTGCTCGATTTGCTGCGCCTGAAGCAGAGCGTTGGCGGGCTGACCGCGGATGACATCGCGCAACTGTCGTCGTTCAGCGATGCGGCCAATCCCGTGGCGCGAATTTCCAGGCCGTAGCGGCCACGCTGCCGGGCCAGCCGCACGGCGGCCAGTTAGAGCGATGCACGGCGGCTCACGATCGCGCCGGCCCCATCGCCGTCAGCCATCAACGCCAACAGGCACGCAGTGATGCGCGCCGTCGCGCCGCGGTTGCGCGCCACGGTGCCCCGTGCTAAACGGCCCTGCCGCTCGCGCTCGGCCGGATCCGCGAGCAGCGCCGCGACGGCTTGCGCCAGCGTCTCTTCAGTCACATAGCCTAGGCACCCCTGCGCATGGAAGCGCCGCTCCACCTCCTTCCAGTTGAAGCGATGCGGCCCCATGAGCATGGGCACGCCGTGCAGCGCGGCCTCGATGGGATTGTGGCCGCCAATCAGCGCGAAGCTGCCGCACAGGAGGGCCACGTCCGCGACGCCGTAGCAGTGCAGCAGACGCCCCATCACGTCCACCAACAACACTGGCGGCGGCACGCCGCTCGCCGCGCCGCCAGACAAGCGCGCCACTTTGAAGCCCCGCTCCGCGCAGCGCCGCGCGATGTCCGGCGTCCGCGCAGGGTGGCGCGGCGCGAGCGCGAGCAGCAGGCTGGGAAACTGTTTGAGCAACGCTGCATGGGCGCGCAGCACGATCTCATCCTCGCCCGGATGCGTGCTGCCGGCCACCCACACCAGCCGCCCCTGCGCCCAACGGCGACGCAGCTTGGCCACTTGCTCGGCCATGTCCGGCGGCGGCGTGAGATCGAACTTGGCGCTGCCGGCGACGATGACGCGCTCCGACGGGGCGCCGAGCGCCTTGAAGCGCCGCGCCGTGTCATCGTATTGGCACACCACGCTGTCTAGCTGCTCAAGCATCCGCCGCGTCAGGCGGCCAACGCGGGCATAACCCCGCGCCGCGCGGGCCGAGAGCCGCGCATTGATCAACGCGACCGGCGCGCCGGCGCGGCGCGTGGCACGGATGAGATTCGGCCACAGCTCCGTTTCCATCAGCACGAGGACGCGCGGCTCCACGCGGGCGACGAAACGCGACACCGCCCACGGAAAGTCATAGGGCGCGTAGCAGTGCTCCACGACGTCGCCCAAGCCATCGCGCACCGCGGCGCTGCCGGCAGGCGTCATCGTCGTCACCAGGAAGCGCGCGCCCGGCAGCCGTTCGCGCAGCGCGCGCACCACCGGCGCCGCGCCATTCACCTCCCCCGCGGAGACCGCATGAATCCAAATCACGCCCCGGCTGACGCCGGTTGGCACGCGCCCAAAACGCTCGCCGCGCCGCGCCGCGTAGGCCGGCTCGCGCCGCGCCTTCGCAAACAGGCGCAGCCATACGAACGGCGCTGCCAGCGCGAGCACGAGGTTGTAGGCAAAGCGCGTCCACATGGGGCTGCCTTTATATACTTGCGGCGCCACGCTGCCGCGGGTGGGCAATCCGGCATGAACAGGATCGACGTCGAGGTCGCCATCGTTGGCGGCGGCATCGCCGGCCTCTGGATCGCCAACTTGCTGCTGCGCCGGGGCATCGAGGTGGCCCTCTGCGAGGGCGGCGCAGGAGGTTTGAGCCAGACCAGCGCGGCGCAAGGAATCATCCACAGCGGGGTGAAATACGCGCTCGATGGCGTGGCCACACCGGCCTCCCAAGCCATCGCCCCGATGCCGGCGCGGTGGCGCCGATGCTTGGCCGGCTGCGGCGAGATCGACTTGCGTGGTGTGCCGGTGTTGGCGCCCCACTGCCACCTTTGGGCCCGGCGGCGGCTTGGCGCCAAACTCGCGAACGCACTCGCCAAGCAGCCATGGGCCGGCGCCGAGCAGGTGGCGGACGCGGACTATCCCGCGCCTTTCGAGCGTGCCGACGGCGCATTGTTTCGCCTGCAAGATTTTGTGCTGGACGTGCCGGCGCTGTGCCGGCGGCTCGCAACGCCACTCGGCAAGCGGCTCTTGAAGGTGCGCGTGGAACCGCGCCACCTCGCCGTTGCCGACGCCAAGGTGAGCGCGTTGCGCACGGACGCCGTGGAAGTGCGAGCGCGGCGCTTCGTGTTCGCGGCCGGCGCTGGCAACGAGGCATTGGCGGCCGCGGCGGGACATCCCACGCCCATGCAGCGGCGCCCGCTCCAACATGTGTTCGCGCACGGCCGCAGCCCGGCGCCCATCTTCGCCCACTGCCTCACGGACGGCGCCCCACAACCCACACTGACCATCGCCACCATCGGCGGCCGCCACGCCATTGGCGGCGCGCTCGCGGAGGCCGGCGCCACCCGCTCCAAGGGCGAGCAAGTGGCAGCCGCCCAACAGACGCTGCAAGCGGCGCTGCCCGGGCTCGATTGGCGCCGGCATCGTTTCGACACGCTGCGCATCGACCGCGCGGAACCCGCCCAAACGGACGGGCGCCGCCCCCAGCAAGCCTTCGCCGCGGTGGGCGGCAACTGCTTGACGGTGTGGCCGGTGAAACTCACCTTGGCGCCGCAATTGGGCGACATGGCGCTCAAAGCGCTCGGCGCATGATGGCGGCGGGGCCAAGCCCCTGATGAGCCGGACAGGCGATGGAGCGCCAAACCCAGCAGCGCCGGGCGCCATGCCACGCCGGCCGTTGGGCGACACCGGCATCGAAGTGTCCGCCATCGGCCTCGGCGCGGCCAAGCTGGGCCGCGCCGAGGCGCTCAAGGTGGCGCCTTTCGCGCTGCCATCCAAGCGCCAGGCGCAGCGCTTGCTCGATGCCGCGGCGGCGTTGGGCATCTGCCTCATCGACACCGCTCCAGCCTACGGCGCCAGCGAATCGCGCCTTGGCGAGTTGCTGGTTGGGCGGCGCCGCGACTGGGTGCTTTCAACTAAAGCGGGGGAACAGTTCGATGGCCGCGCCTCGCAGTTCGATTTCTCCTTCCGCGCCATCACCGAGAGCGTTGAAGCGTCCTTGCGACGGCTCAACACGGACTATCTGGACATCGTGTTCGTCCACTCCAACGGCGCTGACCTCGACATTCTGCGCCGCGGCGAGGCCGTGGCGGCCCTCAATGCGCTGAAGCGCGCCGGCAAGGTGCTGGCAACGGGCTTTTCGCACAAGACAGCCGCCGGCGGCCGCCTCGCGTTCGGCCATTGCGACGCCATCATGGCCACGTTGAGCGAGCGGCGCCGAGGCGAATTGGACGTGGTGCGCGAAGCCGGCGAGACCGGCCGCGGCGTGCTGGTGAAGAAGGCCCTCGACAGCGGTGCCGCCCCACCGGAGAGCCTCGCTTGGGTGGCGCGCCAACCGGGGGTGACGAGCGTGTTGCTCGGCACGGTGGATGCGGCGCACTTGGCAGCGGACATCGCCGCCGCCGGCTTCAGCTAGGCTGCGCCAAACGTTCCAAGCAACTCCGCAGCGCCGCAGCGCCGCACAACCAAGCGCAAACGGGGCCGCGTCTCCTAGGAGCCGTTGATGCGGCGGATGATCGACGAGGTGGAACAGCCCTCAAACCGGCTCAGGGCGCGCACCTCGCCGCCGTAGGCGCGCACGAGGCTCGCGCCGACGATCTCCGATTCCGCATAGTCGCCACCTTTCACCAAGACGTCCGGGCGCACGGCTCCCAGCAGGCCCTCTGGCGTGTCCTCCGAAAACGGCGCCACCCAATCCACGGCACCCAAGTGCGCCAACACCTCCATGCGGTAGCGCAACGGATTCACCGGCCGGCCGGCGCCCTTCAACCTTGCAGTGGACGCATCGTCGTTGACCGCCACGATCAGCCGATCGCCAAGGCGCCGCGCCTCCTCAAGGTAGCCCACATGCCCGGCATGCACGATGTCGAAGCAGCCATTCGTGAAGACGATGCGCTCGCCGCGCGCCCGCGCCGCGGCGACGGCGCCGAGCAACTGTTCCTGCGTCACCACGCAACCTTCCAACCCCACGGCCCCGGCGATGGCGCGGTTGACTTCCACGCCGCTCACCGAAGCGGTGCCGCTCTTCGCGCACACCAGCCCCGCCGCGGCGTTGGCCATGCGCGCCGCTTCCAGCAAATCCCACCCCAAGCCGAGGCCGACGCCCAAGGCGGCGACGACGGTGTCGCCGGCGCCGGTGCGGTCGTACACCTGCACATCGTGGCCAGTGACATGGCTTGCCCCGCCATGGCGGGGCACCACCGTGAGCCCGTCGCTGCCTTGCGTGATGACCAGCGCCGCCGCGTCGGTTTGCGTCAAGATGGCCTTGCCCTTGGCGGCGAGTTCCGCGTCGCTCTGCCACGCGCCGGCGACGCGCTCGAATTCGCGGCGATTGGGCTTGATGACATCCGCCCCGGCGTAGCGCGTGAACGCCTTGTGCTTCGGATCCACCAACACCACGGCGCCGGCCGCCTTGGCGCAATCGACGAGCGCTTCGGGCGCCGCGATCACGCCCTTGTCGTAATCCTCGAAAACCACGGCGTCCGCGCTCTCAAGCCGCGCCTGCACCCGCGCCAACACCTGTTCGCTCACATCCTCCGGCAGCGGCGCCTCAATGTCCGCCCGCAACAGTTGTTGACGCTGGCTGACGACGCGAATCTTCAACGTGGTCTGCCACTCCGGCACCTCCACGAAGTCGCACTCCACGCCGGCTGCCGTGAGCCGTTCACGCACCCCCCGCGCTGCGGCGTCCTGGCCGACAGCCGCGACGAAAACACACTGTGCGCCCATGGTGACGATGTTCAAGGCGACGTTGGCGGCACCGCCAGGCCGATCTTCCACGTCCGCGACATCCACCACCGGCACCGGCGCTTCCTGTGACACGCGCACGGCATCGCCGAACCAGTAGCGATCCACCATGAAATCGCCCACCACGAGGATGCGCGCCTTCACGCTGGGCGGCAACAGGCCAGTCATGCATAAATGTTAACGGATGCCGCGGATGCCCGCCCACTCCCTGCACCCGGCACCGTCGCGCCGGCAGCAACAGCGGGCGCAAGTTCGGTACATTGGCGCCATGTCCCCACGCGCCATTCGTCCCGCTGCGCCCCGGCACTGGCCAAGTTGGGCCCTCGCCGGCGCGGCTTGGCTCGGTTGCCGGCTGCCGTTGCGCTGGCAGTTCACGCTCGGGCGGCGCTTGGGGCGCTTGGCCTTCCAGATCGGCGGGCGGCGCCGCGCCATCGCCGAAACCAACATCGCCCTCTGCTTCTCCGAACTCGACGCCGCCGCCCGGGCCGCCATGGCGCGGCGCACGTTCGAAGGCATCGGCATTGGCCTGTTGGAAGCCGCCTACGCTTGGTCGCGCCCGGTGGCGCGCTTCGCCGGCCGCGCCGAGATCCACGGCCTGCACACATTGCGGGAAGCGCAAGCCGAAGGGCGCGGGGTGCTGTTGGCCGGTGCGCACTTCTCCACGCTGGAGATCGCCGGCGCGCTGCTCGCCGAGCAGGTTGACTTCGACGTGATCTATCGGCACAACCGCAACGCGGTGATCGATTGGGCGATGCGGCGCGGGCGCGAACGACGCTACCAGGCCGTCATCGAGCGCAGCGACATGCGGCGCGTCGCCCGGCGCCTGAAGCAAGGGCACATCGTCTGGTACGCCGCGGACCAAGACTTTGGCCGCCGCCACTCGGTCTTCGCGCCATTCTTTGGGCAACCCGCGGCCACCATCACCGCCGGCGCCCGGCTGGCGCGGATGCATGGCTCGGCCGTGGTGCTGTTTAGCCACTTCCGCGATGAGGCGCGGCAAACTTGGTCGCTGCGCTTGCGCCGGCTGCGCGACTATCCGAGCGGCGACGACACGGCGGATGCCGCCCGCATGAACCAAGCCATCGAGGCCGAAATCCGCCGCCACCCAGATCAATACCTGTGGCTGCACCGCCGCTTCAAAACCCACCCAGCAGGCAAGGCGCTGTATGGCCAGGCGCAACGGCGCCGCAAACGCCGCCCCAGTGCCGGCGCGAGATGACCCACACGCCATCGTTCGGGCTTACGGTAACATCACCATGACCGGGCGATGGGCCGCGGCAACCTAGGAGATCGGAATGACCCTCACCTTCCCGGAAGAAGTCCTGCTCCTGCTCCTGAACGACCAGGACGGCAAGTTCGCGCGCGTGCCGGATTGGTCGCTGCGCTATGGGCTTGGCGGCGGCGTGCTGATGGAATTGGCGCTGCACAATCGCATCGACACAGACTTGCAGCAGCTCATTCTCGTGGACCCCACGCCGCTGGATTGCGCGGTGCTCGATCCCACGCTGGCCGACATCGCCGGCGCCACCGAGCGGCATGACACGCGCTACTGGGTGGAACGCGCCGCTGGACGCGCCAACGACATCCGCCAAGCCGCGTTGGACCAGCTCGTGGCGGCGGGCATCTTGGAAGCCCGGGATGACAGGTTCATGTGGGTGTTCCGGGCGCGGCGCTATCCCATCGTGGACGGCAGCGCCGAGCGCGAAGTGAAGCTGCGCATCATGAGCGTGCTGTTCTCCGACGAACTGCCGGACCCGCGCGACATCGTCATCATCTGCTTGGCCGACGCTTGCGGCATCTTCAAGGAGCTGTTGTCCGAACGCGAGCTGGAGCAGGCCGCCGAACGCATCGACCAAGTGCGCCGCATGGACCTCATCGGCCACGCCATCACCAGAGCGATCTGGGACATCGAATCCTCCCTAGCCGTCGCGGCGCAGCCGCAGATGTACTAGCGCCGCCCGTTGCCGGCCGCCAGCCACGCTAGCCGGCGACGCGAGCGGCTGATTCGACCAACGCCGCCAAGCGGTCCGCCACGGCGCCGATGGAGAGGTTCGCCTCCACATGGCGGTAACCGGCAGCGCACAGCGCGGCATCCGGCGCACGTCGCATCGCGACGAGGGCCCGCGCCAACGCGTCGGCGTCGGCGTCGGCAAAGAACCGCGCGCAGCCGCCCAGCGCCTCCTTCGGGCCGGGTTGCTCCGCACACACCACCGGCACTTCCGCGGCCAGCGCTTCCACCAAGCTCATGCCGAACGCCTCGCGCCCCGAGGAGGTGGAGAGCACCAAATCAAACGCGCGCAGGTACCGCGACGCATCCGGCACGAAGCCGGCCAAGGCGATGTCTGGCCGGCGCGGAATGTTTGCCGCCTCGTCGCCGGCGCCCATGAACACCAATTTGGCCTTCGGGCCAAGGCACTGGCCGGCGCGGTTGAAACCCTCCACCGCCAACAGGGGCCGCTTCCACCAGTGCAGGCGTCCGACAACGCCAACAAGATAGCCGTCCGCAGGAAGCCCCAGCGCTTGGCGCGCCGCGAGCCGGTCCAAGAGGCGGGCGCGCAACGCGGCGGCGTCGATGGCATTGGGCAGCGTCCCGCACGGACGCCCCAAATGCCGCGCCATCTCCTGAGCCACCGCGCCAGAGACGCCGGCAAAGGCCACCGGCTTGCGGGCCAGCCGGGCGCGCCAGCGGCGGCGGCGGCGCTTGAACATGTCGAAGCCGTGGGACAGCGACACCTGCGCCTTGGACGGCAACGCCACGCCGGCGCGATAACCCTTGTAGCGATGCGTCAACACCAAATCGACGGCGTTTTCGCCGGCAAGCTGCCGCAACATCCTCGGCGGCTGGTAGCGGCGCGTGGCCGGCGCGGCGCCAATGCCCGCCGGCGCAAAGAACACCGTGGTCACGGCGTACCCCAGCTTGCCGAGCGCCGCCTCGAAGCCAGCGCAGACATCGCCGAACGGTGGATGGTCGTTGGGACAAATCTGCAGCGCCCGGCGCGTCATGCAGCCACGCCCAAGCGTTCGGCGAATGACGCCGCCACAGCCCCCTCCCAGTTGCGCATGAAACGCAGCGCGTCCCGCTGTCGATCGCCCGGCAGCCACGCCCGGCGCAGCGCATCGAGATCCACCAGCGCCACCACTCCGGCGCACACCATGAAATTGGTGGCCTTGGCGTCGCCATGGGTCAGACCCTCTTGCCGCAGGGCATGGAACAGCTGCGCCACGCCGTCGAGCACCGCTGCGTCAGCGCCGTGGCGGGCGACATGCTCATCGAGCCGGTCAGCGCCAAGATCCTCCAACACCAAGTAGGCAGCCCCCCGGCGCCGCGGGGTGACCAAGGCGATGGGCGCCGCCGTGGGGATGCCGCAAAAGCCGAGCCAATGGCCATTGCGCCAAGCGCGGCGCGCCCGCCCCGCCTTCGCGTTGTAGCGCTTCACCACATAGCGGGCCACGCCATCGCGCACCCGCACGACCGTGGCCGTGTTGCCATCCTTCAGCCGTTCACCCGCGGCCACCGCGGCATCCAGGGCAGCGAGCAAGCGCGCCAACTCGGGGCACATCGCCGCGCGGCGAAAGAGCGTGGCGCACTCTGGCCCATCGCGCCGCTCGAACTCCGTGCAGCGGCGCCCGGTCTTGCGGAGATAGATGCGGCGGCGGCGGCACCGGGCGCGTCGCGTCTGCCGCGGCAGCGCCCGCGCCTCAGCGCCCCGCGGCGACCAGCCGCGCCCGGCGCAATAGCGCCGATAGCAGCCTTCGAGCGCTTGCCGCGGCACATCGAATGCGGCGAGCAAACGCGCCAGCTCCCGCAGGTTCGCAGGGCGGCTGAAACGCAGCGTCAGCCGCGCCAAGCCACCGGCGCGCACGCCGCCGCCATCCAAGGCCAGCACCTTGCCATCGGCGAAGACGAAGTTGCCGGGATGCGGATCGCGCTGCATGACGCCGTGCCGATGCAGGCGGGCCGTGAGGTCAACCAGCTCTCCTAAGTCTTCCTTTTGGAACGGGGCGCCGCCGTCAATCCAAGCCGTTGCGCTCCAATGGCCGCCGGCGCAAGCCCCAGTGTCCAGCAGCGCCGGCGATCCAGCACCGCTGTCGGCGAGCGCGCACAAGCCTTCCGCCTCCGCCCGGCAACGGCGCCGCGCCCCTTTGCCGAAGAAGAACTTCACCGCCGCCGGCTGGCCCGCCACCAGCCCGCGCACGATGAGCCGCCGACCAGGCAGCCGCCGCAGCATGTCCAAACATCGAATGGTGGCGGGAGCGCCATTGCCGCGCCGCGCCGCCACGTCAAACGGCGGCGCCCGCCCGTCGATCACGGCGGCTGGATCGATGCCGCGCTGGTTTGCGCGCGCCGCCAAGCGTTCGGCTCGCTTGCCTACGCGCCGCCACAGGGCGCCGTGGCGACGCAGCGCTTCGCGGGGCGGCAACCCGCTGTAGCGCGCCAAGAAACGCAGTGTGTCTTGGCGCGAGAGGGCGACGCCGGCGGCGGAGTAGCTGAGCGCCGCCAAGTCTCGAAGTTGCCACCGGCGCGGCACGCGGCGGCCCGTGCGGGCGCGATGCAGGTCAATGACGGCAAGATGCGCCTCATCCCGCGCCAACGCCTCGGCATCCGCCAAGATGTGGCACAGGTAGAGGTCTCGATGGCTCACCCCCGCCCCGTGCAGGCCGCGCGCGAGATCCGCCACCGCGGCGAGCAGGCGACGGCGCAACTTGGCAGTTGGTGGCCGCTCGGCCCACGCCGCGGCCACATCCTCTAAGCTGACGCAGCCAAGAAGCGCGTCGCAGACGATGAATGATTGGCGGCGCGCTGGGTTGTGGCCGCGGCAGCCGTATGCGGCCACCGCCGGCGCCGCCACGCCCGCCGCAGCCAAGCGCACCAAGGCGCGGTACTCGTTGGCCGCGCCTAAGATCGGCGGCTTCAACGCGAACAGGCTCTTGCCGATTTCGCCCCAGCCAACTCCCTCGTGGACTTTGGCGAAGTAGACGCCTCCGGCCGCCTCGAAACGCAGCGTCCGCCGCCCGTGCGCCAAGCGCACCGTTTCGCCATCAAGGCCCTGTGCCACCGCGAACGGGTCTTGGCGTTGCCAAGCCCGTGCCAAGTCACCCCGCAAAAACAGCTCGGCCACGCCGCTCCACCACCTCTTGGATCATGTCAACCACCCGGTCCGGCGCTCCAAACTCCGTGCGGGCGAAGTAGCGGGCGCCGTTGACGCCCCATGCGCGCCGCTGCGCATCGTCCCCAAGGGCCGCGACCAAGGCACGCCGGCACACCTCAAGGTCGAACGGCGGCTCCATCGCCAAGCCCGCCTCGGCGCGGGTGACATGTTCGGCGAAGCCCACGTCCGCGATGGTCAGCACCGGCAACCCCGCGCGGATGGCGTCGAGCACGGGTCGCGCCGCCAAATCTCGGTGCGGCAGGTGCAGCAGCAGGTCCGCACCGCGATAGTAGGCGTCATTGATGGTGCCACATTCCTCGAACAGAACACGCACGCCCAAGCCACGCGCCATGCTCCGCCACCTGCGCCTCCCGTTGAGGACGAGCAGCCAAGTTCTCTCGCTCACTTCCCGCGGCAGCGCACCCATGGCGAGCAACACGCGGTCGAGCCCCTCGCTGCCGACTTGCAGCGTCAGCAACGCGCCATCCGGAAGGTCGCGCTCGCCGCGAAACGCCCGCCGAGCCGCCGCCGGCGCCGCGGCCGCCCGCGCCGCCAGCGGGCCGATGAAACGCGCATCGACATCGTAGTAGCCCCGATACTCCTCGATTTGGCGGGCGTTCTGCGCCAGCACTTGCGCACTGCCGCGGAACACCGCGCGCTCCGCGCGCACACGCTGGCGGTAGCTTGGCGCCCGGCGGTACCAGCGCAGGCGCACCTCGTCTGCCTGCCGTTCGATGCATGGCTCCGTCACCAGATACAGGTCCAAGGCGTCCATCTTGTTGAATCCCACCACGCACTGCGCGGGGTCGCGCTTGAGCGACGCCTGCACCCAAGCGGCGAAACGTTCCAAGCGCTTGTAGCCAGTCATGGATGCCACTGGCGCGACGATCACCTCCAAGCCCTTCGGAACGGTGCGCGGCGGCCGCCACGACATCGTGTAAACCCGGACGCAGAAGCCGGCCCGCACACAAGCGCTTGCGACGCGCGCAAAATCCCGCGAAGGGCCGTCATCCGGCGCGACCCGATGCAGGCAAAGGGCCACCGTTCGCGGCGCCGTGCCAACAGCGAAGCCTTCAAGCAAGCCCGCCGCGGCGCGAGCGCGAGCGCCGGGAGCAATGCCAGCGGCGAAACGGCGGCCGTTCGCGCGCCACGCCTCCCGCTGCGGGTCCGTCAACAGCCGCGCCAAATCGCTCGTGAAGCGCGCTTGGTCGAACGGCGCAGGGCAGACGATGCCCGCATCGGCAACGGAGACCAGCGGCGCGTAGCCGCACGCAGCGGTGACGATGGCCGGCAATCCGGCCGCCATGGCTTCAACGATGACGCCGCCGGTGGCCTCGTTGTATGCCGGCAGGGCGAGCGCATCGGCGCCGCGCAGGAACTTTGGCACATCTTCGCGCCCGCCTAGGAAACGTGTGCGCTCAGCGAGTTTGAGGCGCCGCGCCTGGCGCTTGAAAGCATGGTCGCGATCGGCGCCGATGACAAGCAGCCACACCCGCTGCGCCAAGCCATCCGGCAGCGCAGCCACCGCCCTGAGCAACCGATCCAACCCCTTGGTGCGAAAGCCAGAGCCAACGAACAACAGCGCGATGGCGTTCGTTGGCAAGGCGAATTCGCGGTTGAGCCAAGCGCGAGCTGTCCCTTCCCCAGGTGGGGCAGCAGCCTCCGCCAACGCCGGCGGCAACATGAAGAAACGCTCACCGCGGGTGTCGTAATGGCGTTGAAACGCCTCTTGCTGCGCCGCCGTCAGCGCAAGGATCCGCACCCGGTCGTCGCTGAACACGGCGCGTTCGTACGCGGCGAAATGGCGATAGCGCGGCAGCAGCCGGCAGGGCCAAGGGCGCGCCAGCCGCACCTTCTCCTCGTAGCAGGAATCCCCCGCGAAATACACGTCGAGGCTAGGCATCTTGTTCATGCCAACCACGAGGTCCACGGGATGCGCCGCCAAGTGCTGGCGCACCCATCGCGTGAATCGACGATAGCGGGCCGGGCTGGTGAGCCCGCGCATCGGCACGGCCACGGCCTCCACCCCCGGCAACGGCGCATCCCAACGCAGCGCATACACCCGCACGGGCCAACCCCGCCGCGCACATTCGGCGGCCATGGCAGCCAAGTCTCGCGACAGGCCGCCATAGGGGAAGTAGCGGTAAATGCAGAAAGCCAGTTTCACGAACGCTCTAGCCGGCGGTGCGACCGGCGCGCGATGGCGCCGCGTCAGCGCTCCTGCCGTTGGACGACCAAGCCGGCCGCCGTCGCCGCCAACGGGCCGTTCACTGTGCCTTCAACTCGATGTGGAACTGACCGTCGGCGGTGTCGACATCGATGGTGAACGTATCGGGCGCGGGGCGCGCATAGACGAGCGATCGCATGCCGCCTTCGCCCACGGCCTCCCATGCGACGCGGTTCTCGCCGACGGCATGGAGCTTGAGCTTCTGCGCCCCGCCCGGGCGCGGGGAGAAGCCCGGATCCCACTGCTGAATGTGCAGCACGAGGCTGTCGCCCTCCTCCTCAACGGAGATGAGCTCCACCATCGAGGGGGCGTCCTGCCCCAGCAAGCGCACCACCGCGGCGATGGAGCCGGCGCGGGGCGCTGTCCAGTTCTCCTCAAGCACCTGACCGCCACCCATCGGCCCAGCCCAAGAACCTGTCATCCACGCGAGGTCCTGAACCGTCGCCTTGGGCGCAGCAACAGCGGCAATGGCGGCGCCGCACACCGTCGCCAACATCGCTCCACGCATCCCTCGCAACATGGCCTCTCCTCGTTCGCCTGAATGGATGCGAACACCTTAACCCAAACGCACCCGCTTCCCTAAGGCAGGACAGTCTTAAGAGGGCATGTGCCCCCCCCCCCAACCCCGCAGTTGCCGTGAACGCTGCCGCGAGGCAGGCGCGGCCAAGCAGTCGAGAACGAACAGGGGGGAGGCGACCGGAACCGCAAGCCGCCTCGCTGCTATGATGCCATCCATCATGCGGCTTCAGCCTGAACTCCCGCGCTTGAGCGCCGCCTAGCCGTGCCTTGGTGGCTGTGGTTTCTGGCGGGCGGGGCGCTCATTGCCGTAGAACTCATGGGCGACACGGCGTTCTACCTCCTCTTCATCGGCGTGGCGGCCGTGCTCGTCGGCACGGCGGGGCTGGCGGGGGCGGGCCTGCCGGAATGGGCGCAATGGCTCGCGTTTTCAGCCATCGCCATCATCACGATGGTGCTGTTCCGCAAGAAGCTGTACGACAAGTTCCGGGGCGGGTTGACGGGCTTCGACGATGATCCGGCCGGCGAACTGGTGGCCTTGCCACGCGGCCTTCCGGTGGGAGGGCGGGCCCGCGTGGAGTGGCGGGGCAGCCAGTGGACGGTCGAGAACGTGGGGAATGCGGCGGTCCCGCCCGGAACGAGCGCCCGGATCCTCCGCGCCCGCGGCATCGTGCTGGAAGTGGCGAACCCCGCCGAGGCGGACGCTGACGAACAACCCGAACGCAGGGGCGCATCATGGAAGTAGGACTGATCATCGCCATCGCCGTGGCGGTCTTGGCCATCATCATCGTCATCAAGACGGCGGTGGTCGTGCCGCAGCAAAGCGCGTACGTCGTGGAGAACCTCGGCAAGTACTCCCGCACGCTGACGGCGGGGTTCCATGTGCTGGTTCCATTCATTGAGGTCGTCGCCTACAAGCACAGCCTGAAAGAACGGGCGTTGGACGTCAGCGAGCAAATCTGCATCACTGCCGACAACGTGCAAGTGGGAGTCGACGGCGTCCTGTACCTGCGGGTGCTGGACGCCAGCCGAGCGTCCTACGGCATCGGCGACTACACCTTTGCCGTCACCCAGTTGGCGCAGACGACGCTCAGGAGCGAAATCGGCAAAATCGAACTCGACAAGACCTTCGAGGAACGCACCAAGATCAACCTGCGGGTGGTGGCCGAACTGGATGCAGCCACGCAGTCATGGGGCGTCAAGGTCCTGCGCTACGAGATCAAGAACATTAATCCGCCCGAGGACGTCGTGGCGGCGATGGAAAAACAGATGCGGGCGGAGCGGGAGAAACGCGCCACCGTGTTGATGTCCGAAGGGGAGCGGGACGCCGTGATCAACGCCGCCGAAGGCGAGAAGCGCCGGGTGGTCATGGAGTCCGAAGCGGCGAAACAGAGGCAGATCAACGAAGCTCAAGGGGAGGCCGAGGCCATCCTCACCGTGGCCAACGCAACGGCCACCGGGCTGCGGGCCGTCGCCGAATCGCTTGTGGCCGAAGGCGGCGGCGAGGCGATGCAGCTCCGCGTCGCCGAATCGTACTTGGAGCAGTTCGGCAAGCTCGCCAAGGAAGGGAACACCCTGATCGTGCCGGCCAACTTGGCCGATGTGGCGTCGATGATTGGCGCCGCCACCAAGATCGTTGGGGAAACCCGCTAACCCAGCGGCTCGTTCCAGCCAGTTGGCGCGAAACCATAAACCCCATCAAAGTCAACAAGATAGTCCAGTAGTGGCGGGGCAAGAGCGCCGCTTCCCACCGATGGCCCACTTCACCGAACGCAAGAACCCTCCCGCGCTCGCCGAGGCGCGCGCCCGCCGGCTTGCATCGCTCGGTTTGGGAGACAGCGCAGAGGCCCGCGCGGTGCTGGCCGCGAGCGACTTTGTCGCCTCCCGCGCGCAGAGCGATGGCGCGTGGTTCCAAGGCTTCGTCACCGATCGGGCTTGGGAGCGCCCACCAGAGCCGGCGGCGATCAAGCGCGCACTCGATGCAGCCGCGGCCGATGCGCGGGAAGCCGCACACCTCACCGCTCCGTTCCATGCGCTGCGCCACCGCCTCATGGTCGGCCTCGTCTGGCGGCACGCGCTCGGCCTTGCGGACTACGCGGAGACGGTGTCCCGCTGCTCCGACATGGCGGACGCCTTCATCGACGCCGCGCTGAAGCGCATCCTCGAATGGGCGGTGGCACGGCACGGGGCACCGGTCGGCGACGATGGCCAGCAGCAGGGCTTGGTGGTCATGGCGCTTGGCAAACTCGGCAGCCAGGAACTCAATCTGTCCAGCGACGTGGACTTGCTGTTCGCCTATCCCGCGCTCGGCCGCACCGCGTCCGGCAGGCCCAATCAGCAGTTTTTCGTGGCTGTGGCGCGCAGCCTCATCGGCGTCTTGGACACGCCAACGCGCCAAGGCGGCGCCTTCCGCGTGGACACGCGCCTGCGCCCCTATGGCGAGAGCGGGCCGCTGGTGTGGTCATTCGATGCGCTGGAAACCTACTACGCAGACCAAGGCCGCGATTGGGAACGCTATGCATTGGTGAAGATGCGCCCCTGCGCCGGGGATCCCACACGCGGCGCGGAACTCGTCGCCGCGCTCGAACCCTTTGTCTACCGCCGCTACTTGGACTTCGGCGCCGTGGCGGCATTGCGCGACATGCAGCGGCGCGTGCAACAGGAGCGGCGCGGACGCGCCATCCAAGACAACGTGAAGCTCGGCCCTGGCGGCATCCGCGAAGTGGAGTTCCTCACCGCAACCCAGCAACTGATCTGGGGCGGGCGCCGGCGCGAGCTGCGTTGCCGGAGCCTCCTCGACGCGCTGCCCCGCCTGAGCGAGCTCGGCCTGCTGCAAGCCGACGCCGCGGCCCAACTTGGCGACGCTTACCGCTACCTGCGCGATGTCGAGCACAGCCTGCAAGCCATCGGCGATCGCCAAACGCATCAGCTGCCGGCCAATGCGTTGGACCAAGCGCGCCTCGCGTGGATGATGGGCGCCCCCACCTACGATGCGTTCCTGCACACGCTGGCCGCCACCCGCGCTCGCGTCGCCATGCACTTCGAAGCGGCACTGACGCCGGATGCGCAAGCCCCAGACGCCACCGCGGCCGCCGTTTGGCATGGCGAGGCGCCGGCCCCGGAGGCTTGGCGCCCGTGGCTCGACCGCTTGCGGCGGGCGCGAGACAAGCCAAGCGTCGGCGGCGCCGGCCGCGAACGGCTGGATCGGTTGATGCCCCTCTTGCTCACTCGGCTCGACGAGCAGCCGGCGGCAGCCAACCAGATGCTGGCTCGCATCGCACCCATCCTCGAAGCCGTGCTGCGCCGCTCCGCGTACCTTGCGCTCTTGATCGAGAACCCGCCCGCCCTTGGCGCGTTGCTGCGCCTCGCCTCGCAGAGCCAGTGGATCGCCGCGCATGTCGCCCGCCATCCGATGCTCTTCGACGAGTTGCTGCTGCCCCACGATCGCGACGAACCGCCCAGCCGCCGCGAACTCATCGGCGATCTCGATGCCTGGCTTGCGCGCGCGCAGCCCGACGACGCCGAGCGTGTGCTGGACACGTTGCGGGAGTTTCGGGAATCCCACCTGTTCCGCGCCGCGGCCGCTGAAATGGCCGGCCGCCTAACCCTCATGCACGTCAGCGACTACCTCACCTTCTTGGCGGAAGCGGTGCTGGATCGCGCACTTGCCCATGTCTGGCGCGAGACGTTCGGCGCCGATGTCGTGAAACGCTTCGTGGTGGTCGGCTACGGCAAGCTCGGCGGCTTGGAACTCGGCCCCGCGTCTGATCTCGATCTCGTGTTCCTGCACGACTTCCCCACCTCCGATCACGGCGCGCTGCACCGGCTGGTGCGCCGCTTTCTGCACGCGCTCACCGCGACAACCGTGCATGGCCAGCTCTACGAAGTGGACATGCGGCTGCGGCCCTCCGGCCGCGCTGGCTCGCTCGTGAGCTCCTTGGAGGGCTTCACCCGCTATCAGCAGGAACAAGCGTGGACCTGGGAGCGCCAAGCGCTGGTGCGGGCGCGCGTGGTGGCCGGGGACGCGGCCCTCGGCCGCCGTTTCGAGGTGACGCGACGCATGGCGCTCCGCGCCCGGCAAGACCGGCGACGGTTGCGCGAAGAGATCGTCGCCATGCGTAAGCGCATCGCCGATGCGGCGTCCGCCGGCGTTGATCTCAAGCGCGGGCCGGGCGGCATCGTCGATGTGGAGTTCATCGTGCAGTACCTCGTGCTCGCTTGGGCCCACGAACATGAAGCGCTTTGCGAGCACACAGACAACGTGCGCATCCTGGAGACCGCGGCGCACCTCGGCGTCATCGACCCGGCGGACGCCGCGGCCTTGACCGAAGCGTACTTGGCGCTGCGTTCAGAAGCGCATCGCGCAGCCTTGGACCTGCCAGACCCGGAGCGCGCCGCGTCCCTGCTCGCCCGGCATCGGGACGACATCGCGCGCATCTGGGGGCAGTTCTTCGGCGCCTGAGAATTGCCATTACAATGGCGAGCCATCCGCAGGAGCGGGCGCCCCAGCCATGCGGCGGCGCTTTAGTCGACCGCCGGCAGGCGACGCGCGCCCGCGATGACGCTTTGGCCACAGCGGGAGACACTGATGGTTGCCGACGAATCATTCGCAAACCGCGACGGCCACATCTGGATGAACGGCGAGCTCGTGGCGTGGCGCGACGCGCAGGTGCATGTGCTCACCCACACCCTGCACTACGGGCTGGGCGTCTTCGAGGGCGTGCGCGCCTACGCCACGCCGCGCGGCCCGCACATTTTCAGGCTGCGCGAGCACACCCAGCGCTTGTTCAACTCGGCGCACATCCTCGGCATCTCGATTCCCTACACCCAAGACGAATTGAACGCCGCCCAGTGCCAAGTGTTCCGCGCCAACGAATTGGCGGAAGGCTACCTGCGGCCGGTGGTGTACATGGGCTCGGAGGCGATGGGGCTGCGCGCCGAGGCACTTTCGGTGAACGTCGCCGTCGCCTGCTGGCCTTGGCCAGACTACATGGACCCCGAGTCCCGCGAGCGTGGCATCGCCGTGCGCACTTCCTCCTACACCCGGCATCACGTCAACATCACCATGTGCAAGGCCAAGGCGAACGGCAACTACATCAATTCCATCTTGGCATTGCGCGAGGCGCTGCAATCAGGTTGCGACGAGGCGCTGCTGCTGGATAACGAAGGCTACGCCGCGGAAGGCAGCGGCGAGAACTTGTTCGTGGTGCAGAACGGCGTCCTGCACACGCCCGAGCTCACATCGTGCCTGCCGGGCATCACCCGAGACACCATCTTCACCTTCGCCAAGGAAATGTCCCTGCCGGTGATCGAGCGCCGCATCACCCGCGACGAACTGTACATCGCCGACGAAGCGTTCTTCACCGGCACCGCCGCCGAGGTGTTGCCCATTCGGGAGCTTGACCGTCGCGTGATCGGCGATGGACGCCGCGGGCCCATCACCGAACAACTGCAGTCCCGTTACTTCGAGCAAGTGCGGGGGCGCCGGGAAGCGCACTCGGATTGGCACACGCCGACCCTGTGAGCGACGCCGCGGAGCGCCCGCAGGGGTGAAGGTGCTCATCGTCGGGCCGGCTTGGGTTGGGGACATGGTGATGGCGCAACCACTGATCGCCGCATTGCGCCAAGACGGCGACGAAGTGCATATGCTGGCGCCGCCCGCCACGCTGCCGGTTGCCGCGCGGTTGGCCGGCGTCACGCGGGCACACCGCTTGGAAGCCGGCCACGGCCACTTGGCGCTGCGCGCGAGGTGGCGCGCAGCGCGCGCCTTGCGCGCCCTCAACTTCGAGCGCGCCATCGTGTTGCCGAACTCCTTCAAGTCTGCGCTGACGCCTTGGTTCGCCGGCATCCCGCGGCGCAGCGGCTGGCTTGGCGAACATCGCTACGGCGTGTTGAATGACCTGCGGCGCCCGCGCGCCGAGCACCCCGCCCGCTTGGTGGACCGCTTCGCCGCCTTGGCCGCCAGTGGCAACGCTGACGAGGCCAAGCCCACGCGCTCCATGTCGCACCGCCCCAAGCTGCTGGCAGACCCGCGCAATCTGGCCAAGGTGCGCACCAAGCTAGCGCTCAAGCCGGCACCCCAAGCGGTGGCGCTCTGCCCCGGCGCCGAGTTCGGGCCGGCCAAGCGCTGGCCGCCCAAGCACTTCGCCGCGGTCGCTGCCGAAAGCATCGCAGCGCGGCGGCAAGTGTGGCTTTTGGGGACACCTGCAGAGAAGCCCATTTGCGATGAAATCGCGGCGCGCGCGCCCGGTGCGCTGAATCTCGCGGGAAGCACGCGCTTGGGGGACGCCATCGACCTCTTGTCCGTGGCGCGATGCGTGGTGGCGAACGATTCCGGCCTCATGCATGTGGCCGGGGCGTTGGGGCGGCCAGTGGTGGCGTTGTTCGGCTCCACCTCGCCAGACTTCACGCCACCCCTTGGCAAGGCGGCAACGGTGCTGCGCTCGCCTCAGCCCTGCAGCCCCTGTTTCCAGCGCGTGTGCCCGCTCGGCCACACGCGTTGTCTGACGGAACTTGCACCACAAGCCGTGTGCCAAGCGCTCAACGCGCTGCTTGCCGAGCAGCGCCCAAGAGCCACCCTGTGAGCGAGCCTTCACCGCTCGTCAACGGCGCCGCGCAGCCACGCCCGGAGGCGACGCCATGGGCCAAGGGCGCGGCGTCCGCAGCCACGGGGCCCCGCGTCCTCCTCGTGAAGCTCTCCTCCTTGGGAGACATCGTGCATACGTTGCCGGCCGTGGAGGACGCGGCGCGTCATGGCGCCACCTTCGATTGGGCGGTGGAAGAGGGCTTCGCCGCGGTGCCGGCGCTGCACCGCGGCGTGCGGCAGGTGATTCCCGTGGCGCTGCGGCGGTGGCGCAAGTCCGCCGCGGCGCACATCGGCGAGGCGCTGGCGTTCCGCCGCGCCCTGCGCCGGGAGCGATATGACTTGACGATCGACGCCCAAGGCCTGCTCAAGAGCGCCCTCGTTGCTCGGTTGGCGAACGCCGGGGAACATGCCGGCTTTGATCGCCACAGCGCCAGGGAACCGGCCGCGGCGCTGCTCTATTCCAGCCGGGCGCCGGCGCCGAGGACGGATCACGCCGTGGGCCGCATCCGCGCCCTGTTCGCGGCCACCCTCGGCTATCCGCAGCCCACCGATGCGCCGACATTCGGCGTGACGCAGCGCAGCGCACCCAACGGCTACTGCGTGCTGACCCACAGCACCACCTGGAGCACGAAACATTGGCCGGAGTCCTTTTGGACGCGCATCGCCGAGCTAGCGGCCAACGCCGGGCTGACGCCGCTCTTGCCTTGGCTCTCTGACGCCGAGCGCGAGCGGGCGCAGCGCATTGCCGCCGCCGTCAACAGCAGCGAGGTGGCGCCGCCGCTGCGCTTGGAACAGGTCATCACGCTGCTCTCCGGCGCGAGCGCCGTGGTGGGCGTTGACAGCGGTCTTGCCCATCTCGCCGCCGCGCTGGGCCGACCGACGGTGGTGGTGTATGGGCCCACTGACCGGCGCCTCACCGGATGCCTAGGCGCGCGCGCCCGCAGCTTGCAGGCGAGCCTTGCTTGTTCACCTTGCTTCACGCGCGCTTGCGGCTACCGCGGGGCGCCGCAACAGTGGGGCGGGCAAGTGGTGCGGCCACCTTGCTTCGCCAGCGTGCATCCAGACAGGGTGTGGCAGGAAGTGTCGGCAACGCTGGATTGAAGACGGGTCGCTTGGCCCTGCGTCTGTCATTGCAGCGCCCCCGCGCGACGGCGCCGCCCGGTCACTGCGCCAGCTTCAGCGCCAAGCCGGTGGCACGCGCCGCCGGCCTTGTCACCGCTTGGCGCACGGCCTCTGCGCTGCCATGCACGATGACTTGCGAACGCGCCCGGGTCACCGCAGTGTAGAAGAGCTCCTGCGTCGCGATGCGGGAATCGACCGGGCCGGGAACGAACGCCACCGCATCGTATTCCGAGCCTTGCGCGCGATGCACCGTCAGCGCGAAGAAGGTCTCGTGTTCGGGCAAGCGCGATGGCGCGATTTCGAAGCGTGAGTCTGCCGAGCCGAGTTCTGGAAACCAGACGCGCCCTTTGCCGCCGGCGCGCAACACCACGCCGACATCGCCGTTGGCAAGGCCCGAGGCCGCGTCGTTGCGCGTGACGATGATCGGGCGGCCAGCGTAGAACTCTTCGCCGCGCCCGGCGGCGCCGCTGCGCCGCAGATGCCGTTCCACCAAGCCATTGAAGCGCTCCGCGCCGAACGGCCCGGAGCGATGCGCGCACAGGACGCGCAGTTCCGGAAAGGGCTGGGCAGCCGCGCCAATCTCGCGCACGGCGCGTACGCGCGGAACGCAGAACTCCCGCGCATAGCTCGCCGCCAGTGCATCAAAGGCGCGCGCGCCGCCAAGCGGGTCGAGCCGCGTCTCGGCCGCTGCGGTGTCTCGCAAAGCGCCGAGGGCGCCATCGGCATCGCCCTGCACAATGGCGGCCGCCAAGCGCCCAATGCCTCCGCGCGGGTCGAAGCGATGGCTTTGCGTCAATTCCACCAGCGTCGGCTTGAGCGGCGAACCTGCGGCGCGGCCGGCAGCGCACAAGTCGCCCAGCACCGCGCCCGGTTGCACGGACGCGAGCTGGCTCGCATCGCCCAGCACGATCAAGCGAGCGGTCTCTGGCAATGCACCCAGCAGTTGCGCCATGAGCGTGACATCGACCATGGACGCTTCATCCAAGATGAGCGCATCGAGCTGCAGCGGCGCGCGGCGGGCGCGGAACAACAGGCTGTGAATGGTGCTGGCGTCCGCCCGGTAGTCCGCGAGCGCCGGCACCGCTTGCGCGAGCCCCGTTGCTTGCGCCGTCACGGCCTCTTGCAGCCGCTTCGCGGCCTTGCCGGTGGGCGCCGCCAGCGCCACGCGCTCTGGCTTGGCGAGGGCCGTTCCCACCAAGAGCGCGATGAGCCGCGCCGCCAGCGTTGTCTTACCAGTGCCAGGGCCGCCGGTGACCACGCACAGGCGGTGCTTTGCTGCCGCCTGCGCCGCTTGGCGATACTCCGCAACGTCGCTGCCAAACAAGCGCTCCACCACTGCTTGGACGTTCGGGCCCAAGGCTTGAGCGGTGCCCGCGGGGCGCCCCACGGGCGCCGACAGTGCCCGCAGCCCCTCGGCCACGCGCACCTCGTCATCGCGCAGGCGGTCTAGGTAGAGCTGATTCTCCGCATCGAGAAACAGGGGGCGTTGCCCGGCCGGGCCTGAACTCGCCACCGCGGGGCTCTCAAGCAGCGCCGCCCGCCAATGTTCCAGCGCCGGCAAGCGCACGCCGACTGGTTGCGCGGCGGATTCCCCCAGCGCCGCGGCGGCATCGGCGCCGGCGCAGGCCGGCAGCGCGAGGCATGCGTCCCCCGCGCGCACTTGGGCGCTCGCCAAGGCCGCGGCCAAGGCGACCTCGCGCACGGCGGCGCACGGCGCACTGAGCTCCACGACGAAACCAGCGAACGCGAAGTCGATGTGTTGGATCAGCCCGGCTGCCAACAGCGCTTCGAGCTCCGCCAAGGCGCTGTGCGCTGCCCTAGGTTCGCGCTGCGCAGCAGCGGTCATGGCGCGCGGCCCGCAAAGCAGGCAGCCACGGCGGCGATGCAGGCGGCGCTGGGCCGGTCGAAGTAGATGCCTTGGCGCGCCGCGTCACCGGCGCCTTCGATGCCGCGCGTGAATAGGTAGAACACCCCGCCGATGTGCGTCTCATAACTGTATTCCGGCAGGCGGAGCTGCAGGTGGCGATGCAGCGCGAGCACGTACAGCAAGTACTGCAGGCGATAGCCGTGCCGCTGCATGGCGGCTGCAAGGCGCTGTGGCGCGTACTCCGCGCCCCGGCGCCCCAACAGATTCGTCTTGTAGTCGATCACATACCAACAGCCATCCCGCTCCACCACCAAGTCGATGAAGCCGCGCAGAAAGCCATCAACCGTCTGTTCCTGCCCGAATGGGGGCGGCGGGCCATAGCCATGCGCATCCAAGGCACTGCCCAGCGCGGCGCGGTCCAAGCCCCGCGCCGGCAGGTGGAACTCCATTTCCGGCACGGGCCGGCTGAGTTCCGAGAGGCGCCAAGGCTTGCCGCTGCCGGGGCCAGCGGCAGCCTCCAGCTGCGCGTTCCAAACGTTCTCCACCATCCGCGTGGCGACGTCCTGCCAAGTGGCATCGATGCGATGCCGCGCCAAGCCCTCGCTCACCACTTGATCTAACGCCGCACCACGCGCCAGCCGCTCGAACATTTCATGCAGGCAACTGCCCACGCGGGCGCCGGCGGGGAACGTGAAGGGGGAGCGCTCAACACCGGCCGTGCCAAGGAGCGGCTCACCGGCGTCATCGAGGGTCGCCTCCATGTCGTGGTCGGGCTGTTCGAGGAACTCATGGTCGAAGCCAGACGCTGCAGCGCCGGACTGCCCGGCCAAGGCGGAGTAGCTGGTCATTTGCCGCACCCGGCCGAGAGCGCGGCTTCGCTCGCGCGCTTGAAGCGGCTGGCTGGGCGGCGGCGCGACGCGCTGCCTCGGCGTGTTCGCCCCCACTGGCATTTCCTCCGCGCCAATGCCCCCCGGACACTGCTCCACCAACGCTTCGACGCGCTGCAGCCACGCATCAGCCGGCATCCTTTTCGCGGCGGCGCATACCTGCTGCAAGGCTTCTAGCGGGCCTTGGCCGGCCTCGCCAGCTGCGTCCGCATCGGCGCCAGCCTCGCGCAACAGCCAAGTGAGGGGAGCGTATTCCGAATAAGTGGCCCGAGCCCAAGTGACGACGCAGCGCAGGCGCGCGCGCGTCAGCCCCACATAGAGCAACCGCGCGTCTTCGGAGAACTCCTCCAGCCATTCCTTGCTGCGCTCGGCAGCCGTCGGCGCGAGGTGCAACACCTCCGGCAGGCCAGCCATCGCCCGCTCATGGAACTGCGCCTCCCACTTCTTGGCACCAGTGCCGCCAGGGCGCTGGGCGTCCCACGCGAACGGCAGGAAGACGATGGGAAACTCCAAACCCTTGCTGCGGTGAACGGTGACGATCTTCACCAGTTCCTCGTCGCTCTCCAGCCGCAGTTGCGCCACTTCGTCGTGGATGTTCACCCGCCCGCGGCGGCGGCTGAGCCACGCCGCAACGCCGGTGGGAGTGAGGTGGCCGGCGGCCTCCGCTTGCTGCAGCAGGTCTGCCAAGTGCATGACATTGGTGAGGCGGCGGGCGCCATCGGCGTGTCGCAATAGCTGTTGGGCGGCGCCGTTGGGCGCGTCTCCCGCTCGCGCCGCGCCGACATGGAAGCTCCGCAGCAGGCGGCGCACCATCGACGCCACGCCGCCGGCTTGCCACACCGCCCGCCACTCGCCCAAGCGTTCCTTCCATGCGTTCCAAGCATTGTCGTCATCGGCCAAGCTGGCGAGTTGCGCGGCGTCCATGCCGAATAGGTCGCCGGCCAGCGCGCCGCGCATTCTTGCCGCAGAATGTGGGCTCGCCACAGCCCACAACAAACGTTCCAGCTCTTCCGCCTCGCGGCTGTCGAAAACGTCAGCGACGCCGACTTCAACGCTGCGCACGCCGCGCTCCGCCAAGGCGCTCGCCACCCGCCGGCCTTGCTCGGTCTTGCGCACCAACACGGCGATGTCAGACCCGGCCAGCGGCTGGCCGGCAATGCTGGCGCCGCCTTCCTTGGACAATTCCAACAGGCGCGCAATCTCGTCCGCTGCTTGGCTTGCCGCCAACGGCGTGGCGTCGCGCTTCGTGATTTGCTTGCGCTCCTGCCCGGGAATGAGGCGGAACTGCATCGGCGGCGCGCCTTCCTCCCCGGCCACACGCAAACCCGGGGCATCGTCGGACAGCGCCGGCGTCGCCGGGGTGAAAGAGATCTCCGGCAGGCCAAATGGATGTTCGCAGCCAAAGACGGCGTTGGTGGCTGCGACCAAGCGTGGCACCGCACGGTAGTTGTCCTTCAACGTGAGTCGTGAACCGTCACCGTCATCGACTTCTGCGCGGGCGCGCAGATAGGCAAAGATGTCCGCGCTGCGGAAGCGGTAGATGGATTGCTTCGGGTCGCCCACGATCACCATCGACCCGCCCCCGCCGCCGTATATGCGTTGGAAGATGTCCGCCTGCGCCCGATCCGTGTCCTGATACTCGTCGATGAGCGCAACCGGATAGCGCTGCCGGATGCGTTCCGCCAAGCCCGGCGCCCGCAGCAGCGCCTCGCGCACCGTGAGCAACAGATCGTCGTAGCCGAGCTGGCGATATTCGCGGACGCGGCGGGCAACCCGCTCGCGGGTGTCTTCCAGGGCGGCGCGGCGCGCGCGGGGCAACCATTCGTGATACGCCGCGAGCAACGCCGTGGCGGCCGCATCCAAAGCGGCCAAGCAATCCTCCAGGCGCGGCACCTTGGCCACGCCAGCCGACAAAGCAGCGAAGGTCGCCTTCGGGTCGAACGCCACTGTCAGCGGATGCTCAAGGGCGGCCAACACCGCATCCAAGCCCTGCCCTGCCCCCGCGGCACTCTGTCGCGCGGCGTCAAGCGCGAGCTCCCAATTCGCCTCCCGCTCGGCGAGGCTTTGCTCCGCGGCTGCGTCGAGGGGGTCGGCGCCGCGGATGTCCAGCGCCGGCTTGCCGAGGTGCCCGATCACCCAATCGGTGAGGTTCAGCGCACCGAACAGGTCGTTGCCCTGCACCTTGGGCAGGAACTGCTGCGAGCCAGCGAACTGCACGCGCATCTTGGGCGCCGGATACATGGCGCGGCGCCAGTGATCGCGCACTGCGGCGCTCATCACGTCGAAGCCGTCGCCGCTCACCGCGAACCCGAACGGCAGGCCGCAGTCGAACGCGAAATCCCTGATGACGCGCTGGCAGAAGCCGTGGATGGTCACCACGTTGGCGCGGTCTAGATCGGCCACCGCCGGCTCCAAGCGGCGCTCCACTTGGGCCGCGCTGATGCCGAGGGAAGCCCAGCGCGCCATGAGCTCACGGGCCTGGCCGCCGCTGTCAGCATCTCCGGCGGCGGCGCGCAGGGCGTCGCGCAAGGTCCGGCGCATCCGATCCCGCAATTCATCCGTCGCCGCCACCGTGAACGTGACCACCAGCAGCTCGCTGATTTCGCGCTGCGCCTCGACGATGAGCCGCGCCGCCAACGTGGTGAGCGCGTAGGTTTTGCCGGTGCCGGCGCTCGCCTCGATCAGTGTGGTGCCGTTGCCGTCCAGCGGCAGGTCGAGCGGTGCCGGTGCCGTGGGTGAGGTCATGTGCGTCCCTTGCGCGCCGCGCCAACGAGCGGCACGAAGAGCGTTTCGGCCAGTTCGGCGAAGCGTTCGCCGAACGGACCTTGGCTGCCGAACGCCAAACGCTCGTATGCGTCTGGGAAGAAGCTCTTGTCCCACTCCCGCACCGCGGCGGCGAGACCCGCTTCGCGTGCCATCGAAGCGTCCACATTCTTCTTCGCGAACACCGCGGCGTACTCCCAAGAAACATTCGGCGCCAACGGCAACAGCTCGCTTTGGCCGCGGCGCCAAACCTCGAGCCAAGCGCTGAGCTGGCACCGTGCCGCGGCGGCCGGCGGCGCTTCCAGCCACAGCGTCTCCACACCCTTACTGCCAAGCCCGACGCAACACGCCCAATATGCAGCGTCCACGCCGTCGTCGTCCTGCGCGGCCGTCAGCGCTGGTGCGCTCGCGCCCGCCGCCCAGACCAGCAATTTCAGCCACGCCTCAATGCGATCCTTCGGCCGAACGGAGCCGATGCGGTAGCAAACCAACGTGCGCGTCGCGGCATCCACGCCTTCGAGCGTACCGGTCACGATGTAGCCTTCGAGCTGCGTGTCGATGGCAATGGGCGCGGCGTTCAATGCAGCCTCGTGCGGCGCCAGCGCGGCGCCCAGCGCATCCACAGCAACTTGCGCGTCCTCCTGCGTGAGTTCTCCTTGAGCACCCTGCGGCAGGGCGCCGCTGGCCGCGACCAAGGCGGCGCGACGCGCCGGGGCGAGCCCTTGCCGGCCGAGCGAGAAGAGGCGATCGCGCACCTGCCAGCGCTGCAGCCCATCGAGTTCAAACGGCTCATCTTCGGCGAGGGCCGCATCGTCCGTCTCCAAGCGCAGCCCAAGCCGATCGCGCAGAAAGGATTTGGCCGGCGCCGCCGCATACGCCGTGAGGGCGCGCAAGTCGATGGCGCCCTTGGCTGGCGGGGACGACAGCGGGACGAAGAAACGGCTGGCGACCGCGCCATCATCCAAGCTGTCGGCCAACGAGCGCGCCGCGGCGAGCATGCTCGTGGAGTAACTGAAGAGGCCCGCGTCATCGCGGCCAGCGCCAGACGATGCCCCGAAGTACCGCGGGCTGAACGGCTGCACCGGATGTCGGGTCTCAAACGCCATGTCCGGGAAGCGCGCCGCCAAGTAACCCTTGAGCTCGTCCACCACCACTGAGGGGGGGATCGCCGCGTCGTCGCGCAGGCCGCGCCCGGTGTAGCTGACGAGAAAGCAGCGCCGCGCCGCCAACAACGCCTCGAGGAAGGCGAGGCGATCTTCGTCGCGGACGCTGCGGTCGCCGCGGCGCGCCTCGTCCTGCGCCATCACGTCGAACGACAGCGGCGTGGGAGAACGCGGGAAGCTGCCGTCGTTCATGCCCATCGCGCAGACGACCTTGGCGGGAAACGTCTGCCCGGTCGCCAGCGCCGCCACGGTCACGCCGTCCGCAAGGCGCGCCATCGGCCGCGATGCGCTCGCCGCAGCGCTCTGCAAGGCATCCCGCAGCACGGTGAAGGGGATGAGCGGGGCTGCGCTGCCTGCCTGCCGCGGCGCTTCGCCTAGAGAAGGCGGCCGCCCCAGCGCCGTCGCGGATGCCGCGGCGAAGAGTTCCCCCTGCCGCGACGGCACCGCGGCAGGCTGCTCTGAAGCCCTCGGCGCAGCCGACCCCGGCGGCGGCTCGACAAGCACCGCCCACTCTTCCGCAAGATCGTCAATGAGCCGCTCGACGGACGCTGTCTCGCGGGCCGCTGCCGCAGGGCTTTGCTCCGGGTCCGCAAAAAAGGGCGCCACCACCTCTTCGCGCAGCTTGCGCACCCACTCCGCCGCCGGCAGCGATTCCTGCATCCAACAACGCAGCTTGAACGCATCTTCGCAGTAGCCGACGAAACGGCCCAGCGCCTCGTAGTCTTCCGCCGAGCCCACCCCGCCGGCAAAGCCAATGGCGCTCGGCGCCACCTCGTTGAACAACACATCGTCCCCGGCCATGGCGTAGCCGAGCAGCAGCCGCCGCAGGCCAAAGCGCCAAGTGTGCGCATGGGTGGCGGGCAGCCCCTCATCGCGCCGATGCGCCGCGTCCACGCCCCAGCGAATGCCGGCGTCGCGCACCCAATCGCGGATGTCGCCGAGACGCGCCGCATCGATGCCGAGCCGCGCCTGCACCGCGGCGGATTCGAGGGGCGCCAGCACAACTTCGGCGCCGTAGCGTGAGCCGGGCAGGGCGAGCAGGTCGAGAAACGCTTGGGTGGCGCGGGTCGCGGCGCTGCGCGGGCGCGAGACATTGAACGGAATGACGCCTTCCGCCGCGAACACCGACTCGATGGCCGGCGCGTATTCCTCAATGTGCGGCGTGAGCACCAACACATCCGCCGGTTCGATGTCCGGCTGCTCATCGAAGAGGGCGAGCAGCCTGTCATGCAGTGCCTCCGCCTCGCGGGTCGGAGAGTGGCAGACATGCATCTGAATGGACGCATCCGCGCCGGCAGGCCGCGACTCGGCGGCGGCGCCTTCCGCAGCCAGCCGCAGCCCCAGCACGTCACCCTGCACCTTGCCGAGGGCCGTCTCCGCCGGCGGCTCGTCGTAGGTTTCCTCCGGGCCACCTACGGCCAGTTCCTGCTCGGCCAACAGCGACTGCGTGTCCCGCGCCAGCTTGCCCCAAGCCGCCAGCAGCTCGTTGCCTTCGGCGCGGTGTTGCTCCGCGGGATCCTCAGGCGCGGAGCGGCGTCGGTTGATGCGGCGGGGCGCGATGTCTGCCCAGTACTCGCGGCATGGGCTTAACAGGAAGAGGTGAATCTCCATGTGCCTGGCGGCGTGGCGCAGCATGTCGAGATACGAAGGCGAGAGCGCGGCGATGCCAAAGAAGCTCACCCGCCCCGGCCACGCCGCCGGCGACGCCCCCGGCAACGCCGCGGCGAACGCATCGATGGCCGCCACCCAGTGCCGCGGCGCCGTGGCACCGGCCGCCAAGCGTTGCCACAGCCGTGCCTGCCAATGCGGCGCCGCGCCGGCCTCCCAGGCGCGAATCCAATCTGGGCGGTACAGCAGGCACCGGTCATACACCCCCGCCAGACGCTCGGCGAGCTCGAAGCGCTTGCGCGGGTCGCCATCCGCCAAGTAGCCGCGCACCGCGTCCGCGCCGGGGCCCAGTTGGTCGCCGGGCGCCGGCGTGGCGTCGCCGGCAGCCTCCGCCAAGGCATGGAAGATGCGCCAGCGCAACCGCTCCGGCGCGAAGGGCCGCTCCAACGGCAACGTGGGCACCGCGTCGCGCATGATGGCCCACGCGAACTGCGCCGGCAGTTCCACGTTGAGATGCGCCGCAATGCCCAACTGCCCAGCGAGTTCCAGCGTGAGCCAGCGGCCCAGCGTTGGATGCGGCACGACGATGCGCTCCGGCGCCAGCGGGTCTCCGGGAGCGCCCTGCATTTCCTGCGCCAAACGCGCCGCCAAGGTTTCCAGCCGATTGCCGGCGTGAATGTGGATTGGCTGCCTCCCCCTGCCCGCTCGCGCCGCGTGGCGCGGGCACAGTGCGCCGAGCATTGTCCTGCCTGGCCGCGGAGGCGGCAAGCGAGTGGAGCGTCGGCTACCCTCTCATGGACAATCGACGGGCGACTGCACGATCGCTGAGCTGGAAAGGAGAACTGAGAGTGGAGATTTTGCTGCTTTGGTTCGCGTTTAGCGTCGCCGCGGGCATCTTCGCGGCCAACTACCGAAACCGCTCCGGCTTCGGATGGTTCTTGCTATCGCTGGTCATCAGCCCTCTTCTGGGCTTTGTGTTTGCCGCCGTCTCCAAAACGCTCCCCAAAGGCGAAGCATCCGGTGGCTGATGCACGTCCGGTGGTGATGCACAAAGAGGACCTCGGGATTAGCGAAAGGCAGCCGTGATAAGGTTTGCGTTTGCTTGGCGCCGAAGAGAGTTTCACCGTGGCTTACGACAAACCCATCCCCCCGCAAGGACAGCATACGCAGCCCTTCTGGGAGGGGGCCAAGGCCGGCAAGCTGATGCTGCCACGCTGCACAGACTGCAATCGCACGCACTGGTATCCGCGCCTGATCTGCCCCTTCTGCCATTCCGCCGCGCTGGAGTGGGTGCAGGCGAGCGGCGAGGGCCGCATCCACACCTACGCGGTGCAGCATCGCGCCTTCGGCGGCTGGCAGCAGGAGGTGCCCTACGTCACCGCATTCATCGATTTGGCGGAAGGGGATCGCATGCTGACGGTGCTGCGCGGCGTGGACGCCACCCGCCCAGAGAGCATCAAAATCGGCGCCTTGGTGCGGGTGGAGTTCGAACAAGCCAACGAAGACACCCACATTCCATTCTGGCGCGTGGCGGAGGAGCAGTGATGGCGGCGAACCTTTCGAATGCGGCGGCCATCGTCGGCGCTGCGGAATCCAACGTCATCGGCTATCCGATGGAGCTGATCGGCAAGCGGGTCACCTCGCTGCAGCACCACATCGAAGCCATCAAGAACGTCTGCGACTTGACCGGCATTCCCGTGGCGGACATCCAAGGCATCTTCTCCGCCGGCTGGTCTGGCGAACTCGCGGAACACCTAGGGCTGCGCCCGCGCTATCTGGACACGACGATGGTGGGCGGCTGCTCGTTCCAGATTCACGTCCACCATGCGCTCGCAGCCATCCACGCCGGCATCATCGACATCGCGCTGGTGAGCCACGGCGAGGCCGGCTGGTCTTACCGAGGCGGCGGATATGGCGGCGGGCGCGGCGGCGCGCAAGTGAGCCCCGCCACCGAGATGACGGCGGCCTACGGCATCTTCGGCGCGCCCTCGCAATACGCCCATGCGATGGTGCGCCACTTCCACCGCTTCGGCACCACCGCGGAAGATTTCGCCCACATCGCCGTGGTCACGCGGCAGTGGGCCACGCTCAACCCGCGCGCCGTGATGTTCGACAAGAAGCAAAGCCCGTTCGGCGGGCCGATCACCTTGCAGGATGTCACGGAAGCCCGGCTCATCGCGTGGCCGCTCACGCTCTACAACTGCTGCTTGGTCACCGACCACGGCGGCGCCGTCATCGTGGCGCGGCCGGAGATCGCCCGCAGCCTGCGCACCAACCCGGTGTGGATCAGCGGCGCCGGCGAATCCATGGGGCATCAGAACATGCTGGAGATGGAAGACTTCACCGCCACGTCAGCATCTCGTTCGTCCGCCACCGCCTACAAGATGGCCGGGCTTGGGCCGGCGGACATGGAAATGGCGATGATCTACGACTCCTTCACCATCACCGCCGGCATCACCGCGGAGATGCTCGGCCTCGCGCCGCGCGGCAAGGGCTACACGCTGTGGAAGGAAGGCCACGCCGCGCCCGGCGGGCGGCTGCCCATCAACACCAACGGCGGCGGCCTGTCGTTCAACCACTCCGGCATGTACGGCATGCAGCTGTTGGTGGAGGCGTACCGCCAGCTCTCCGGCACCGCCGAGGACGGGGTGAACGGCATTGCCGGCAAGCAGACCAACGCCCGCACCTGCGTGGTGAACGGCACCGGCGGCACGCTGTCCACCACCGGCACCCTCGTGCTGACGGCAGATTCTTGAAACGCCTGTTGCTGGCCGTCTTGGCGGCCTTGCTGGCGCTCGCTGCGGCCGGCTATTGGTTCGTCATGCAAACCCGCGCCGGGCAAGACATGGCCTTGGAGTTTGCGACTGGCGCCTTGACGGCGCCAGCGGCCACGCCGCCGGCAGACACGTTGCGGGTGGTGATGTGCGGCACGGCTTCGCCGCTGGGCGCCGTCGGCCGGCGGGCATGCGTGGCAGTGTTGGTCGGCAAACGTTTCTACCTTGTGGACGCCGGCGCCGGTTCCGGGCAAACGCTGACGCTGGAGCGCATCCCCGCGCAACACCTTGAGGCCGTTTTCATCACGCACTACCACTCGGACCACATCGACGGCTTGCCAAACCACAACCAGAGGTCTTGGGTGGCGGGGCGCCCGGCGCCGCTGCAAGTGGTGGGGCCGCCGGGCATCGAAGAGGTGGTGGCGGGCTTCAATCGCGCCTACGCGCAGGACCGACAACACCGCATCGACCACCACGGCGAAGACCTGCTGCCGCCGGCGCTCGGCGTGATGCAGCCGCGGGTCATCGAACCCGGCGTAGTGCATGATGCCGACGGCCTGCGCATCACGGCGTTCGTGGTGGATCACTCCCCCGTGGCGCCCGCCTTCGGCTACCGCTTCGATTACAAGGGCCGCTCGGTGGTGGTGAGTGGCGATACCGTCGTCACGCCGAGCTTGGAGAGCATGGCCGCTGGCGTCGATCTCTTGATTCACGACGCCCTGTCCGAGCCACTCGTCTCCGCGATGGCCGCGCGAGCCAACCCGCGCATGCAGAAAGTGCTGGTCGATGTGCTGGATTACCACGCCCACACTACCGACGTGGCCGCGTTGGCCGAGCGCATCGGCGTGCGCAAACTCGCCTTCTACCATCTTGTCCCGGTGCCGCAGAACACGCTGATGGCCGCGATTTTCATGCGCGACATCCCAGACAGCGTGGTGCTCACCGAAGATGGCATGACCTTTGATTTGCCGGGGGGCTCGGAGGACATTTTGGTGGATGGGCAACGGGGCTGACACGCCATTCCCACTGCGCCCTGCGGCTTGGCGGACGCCATCGTCGGGCACTCTCCCCCACCACCGGGAAGGCGAAGCCCATAGCGGCCAAGCTGCGGTGCCCACCATGCCAAGGAACGCCGTTTCGCCAATCTGTGCGGCGTTCATCGCGATCGAGCTCGTCGCCATGAAGGCGTCGAGCCGCGCCAAGTGACGCGCCACCTCGCCGCGGGTGAGTCTGGGCACCGCGGTGCGCAGGTGCGCCGCGGCGACGGGTGCCGGCGACGCGCGAGCATTGCCATGCGCGCGCCCGGGCGCGGCAACCGTTGCTCTCGAAGCGGCATCGGCATCGAGTTTGGGAGTTCGCGGCAACCGTTCAAGCGGCGTTCGACTAACTGCGACACTCTTGGCAAAATGTCGCCTCGCAATTTCGGGGGAGAGTTTGCGATGAGCGGGTTTCCTGAATCTGTCGTCATCAACGACGACACCATGCGCGAAGGCCTGCAGATCGAGGCGGCCGACATCCCGGTGGAAGCGAAGCTGCGCCTGCTCGACGCCTTGGGCGAAACCGGCGCCAGCGTCATCAGCATCGGCTCGTTCGCCCACCCCAAGTGGACGCCACAGATGGGCTGCATCGACGACCTCGCCGAGCGCTTCGAGCCCAAGCCCGGCATCAGGTACACCGCCGCGGTGTTCAACAAGCGCGGCTTCGACAGGGCAGACGCCTACTATCCAAAGCTGGACGTGCGGCAGCGCCGCTTCGGCACCCACGTGGAACTCTGCGACACCTTCGCGCGGCGCAACTACAACCGCACCCAAGCCGAGCAAATCGGCGCCATGGAAGGCACCATCGCCGCCGCCAAGGCCGCTGGCGCCACCACTGGCTCCGTGGCCATCGGCAACCCGTTCGGCTCGAACTTCGAGGGCGCCTTCTCCATGGCGCAGCGCATGGGGCTGTTGGAGCTGATGGTGGACAAGTGGCACGCCGTCGGCATCGAAGTGACGCGCTGCTCGTTCCTCGAGGCGATGGGCTGGAACTTGCCCAATCAGGTGCATGACACCATCGTCGCCATCAAGGAGCGCTGGCCGGAAATCACCGATTTCCACATGCATCTGCACAACACCCGCGGCGTCACCATCGCCAGCTACTACGAGGCGTTGAAGCTCGGCGTGCGCGAGTTCGACACCTCCATCGGCGGCATGGGCGGCTGTCCGTACTGTGGCAATGGCCGCGCCGCCGGCCATGTGCCCACTGAAGATTTCGTGGACCTGTGCCACGAGCTCGGCATCAAAACCGGCTACAACTTGGACAAGCTCATCGAGGCCGCCGCCATCGCCGAAGAGGTGGTGGGGCACCCCTTGTGGGGGCACGTCTCCAAGGCCGGGCCGCGCCCGCGTGGCGAACGCCTGTATCCGCGCGAGATGCCGTTTGTGGAAACGCTGCAAGAGGCGGCGCACTTCCGCAACGGACCGGACGTCTACGATGGGCAGATCGCCCCTTGGCAGAGCAACGACGCGCTCAGCAGGTAGTTCGCCGCGGCAACGCCCCTTACATCACCCGCGGCAGCGACGCCAGCCGCTTGCCGCGCAGCCTTTGGAGAACATTGAATGGCCGTGCTTGAGTCGCAACTGAACGTCCGTTCGGATGCTCACCGCGAGAATCGCGCGCACATGCTGAAGACCCTCGCGCAGCTCGACGAGTTGTACGCCGAGGCGTCCAACGGCGGTGGCCCCGAGGCCATGGCGCGGCTGCGCTCGCGGGACAAGCTGCCGCTGCGCGAACGCATCAGCTTGGTGCTCGATAGAGACTCCCCTTTCTTGGAGATCAGCCCGCTCGCGGCGTGGCGGTCAAACTACGCGGTGGGCTCCGGCTTCATCGTCGGCATCGGCATCATCGAAAACACCGAGTGCCTGGTGCTCGGCCACGATCCATCCGTGCGCGCCGGCGCCTTCAATCAGTTCAACAGCAAGAAGCTGATGCGCGGCTTGGAGATCGCCCGCAAGAACCGCATTCCCTACGTGCAATTCGTGGAATCCGCCGGGGCGGACTTGCGCGGCGAAGGCGGCGGCGGAGACCCGGAGGCGTCCATTCGCCGCGAGGGCGGCCACTTCGCGGAATCTGGCCGGCTCTTCTACGAAATCACCGAACTGTCGAAGATGCGCATTCCCACCATCTCGCTGGTGTTCGGCGCCTCCACCGCCGGCGGCGCCTACCAGCCGGGCATGAGCGACTACAACATCTTCATCAAGGGGCAATCCCAAGTGGCCCTTGGCGGGCCGCCGCTGGTGAAGATGGCCACCGGCGAGGACGCGGATTACGAAGCGCTCGCCGGCGCCGACATGCATACGCGCACCTCCGGCTTGGGCGACTACCTGGCCTTGGACGAGATGGACGGCATCCGCATGTGCCGCGAGGTGGTGGCGCACCTCAACTGGCGCAAGCTGGGGCCCGGCCCTTCCATGCCGGCGGACGAACCGCTGCACGACGCTGAGGAGCTGCTCGGCATCGTCAACGAGGACCTGCGCGTTCCCTTCGACATGCGCGACGTCATCGCCCGCATCGTGGATGGCTCGCGGTTCGAGGAGTTCAAGCCCCTCTACGGGACGACGTTGGTCACCGGCTGGGCGTCGCTGCACGGCTATCCCATCGGCATCCTCGGCAACAACGGCCCGCTGCTCTCCGCGTCCGCGGAGAAGGCGTCGCAGTTCATTCAGCTCTGCAACCAAATCGACGTGCCGCTGCTGTTCCTGCACAACATCACGGGCTATGTGGTGGGCACAGACTTCGAGCAGGGCGGCATCACCAAGAATGGCTCGAAGATGATCAACGCCGTGTCCAACTCGACGGTGCCGCACATCACCGTCATCGTCGGCGCGTCGTATGGCGCCGGCAACTACGGCATGAGCGGGCGCGCCTACGACACGCGCTTCACGTTCATCTGGCCCACGGCGAAGATCGCCGTCATGGGGCCAAAGCAGATGGCCGGGGTGATGACCATCGTGCAACGCGCCGCAGCGACGCGCCGCGGGCTTGAGTTCGACGAAGAAGCCAACGCCAAGCGCGTGGCCGTCGCCGAGCACTGGGCGGAGGAGCGTTCCAAGGGGCTGTACGCCACGTCGCGGGTTGCCGACGACGGCATGATCGACCCACGCGACACGCGCGCCGCGATCGCCATCGCGTTGTCCGTCTGCCACAACGGCGAAGTGCGCGGCACTAAGGAGTTCGGCACATGGCGGATGTAGGCATCCAACCCATTCGGCGGCTGTTGATCGCCAACCGGGGCGAAATCGCGCGGCGCGTGATTCGCTCGGCGCATGACATGGGCATGGACACGGTTGCGGTTTACGCAGACAGCGACGCCAACGCGCCGTTCGTGCGCGAGGCAGACACGGCCATTGCCCTGCACGGCAGCGGCTCCACCGACACCTACCTCAACATCGCCAAAGTCACCGACGCCGCTAAGCGATGCGGCGCGGACGCGGTACACCCGGGCTATGGCTTTCTCTCCGAGAGCGCGCAGTTCGCCGCCGCAGTGGAGGCGGCCGGCGTTCGCTGGGTGGGGCCATCGTTCACGGCCTTAAGCGCCATGGGCGACAAGCTCGCCGCCAAGCGCTTGATGCGCGAAGCGGACGTGCCGACCCTGCCGGCGGTTGAACTCACCGCCGATGGCGATTTGGCTGCGGCGGCAAACGAAATCGGCTACCCCGTGCTGGTGAAAGCAGCGGCCGGCGGCGGCGGCAGGGGCATGCGCATCGTCCGCGAAGCCACTGAGCTCGCCGAGGCAGTGGCGAGCGCGCGCCGTGAAGCGGCGTCCGCGTTCGGCGACGACACCGTGTTTCTCGAGCGCTGGCTCACCGCGCCGCGCCATGTGGAAATCCAGATCTTGGGCGATTTGCACGGCAACCTCGTGCATCTCTTCGAGCGCGAATGTTCCATTCAGCGCCGCCACCAGAAGATCATCGAGGAAGCGCCCTCGCCAGCCGTGGATGCTGCGCTGCGCGCGCAAATGGGCGCCGCGGCCGTGGCGGCGGCGCAGCGCATTGGCTATGCGTCCGCCGGCACCGTCGAGTTCTTGGTGGACGGCGGCCAGTTCTGGTTCTTGGAAGTGAACGCCCGCCTGCAGGTGGAGCATCCCGTCACGGAAGCCATCACCGGGTTGGACTTGGTGCGCGAGCAACTGCGCATCGCCGAGGGCGAACCCTTGGGCTACAGCCAGGAAGATGTTGCCTTCAGCGGCCACGCCATCGAAGCGCGCCTCTACGCGGAAGATCCCGCCAACGACTTCTTGCCCAGCGGCGGCCGGGTGCGCGCATGGGAACCCGCCCGTGGGGCGCGCTTTGATTCGGGCATCGAGGCCGGCAGCGATGTGAGCATCGAGTTCGACCCGATGATCGCCAAGGTGATCGTCCACGCGCCGACCCGCCGCGAGGCGGCCGGGCGGCTGGCGCGCGTGCTTGAGAAGACACGCCTGCAGGGGGTGACGAACAACCGAGACTTCCTTGTCGCCACGTTGCGCGAGCCAGCCTTTCTGGAAGGCGACACCACGACAGACTTCATCGACCGCGTGGCCCCTTCGCGAACGCGCGGCCTCGCAAGCGCCGAATTGCGCGACGCCGCCATCGCCGCGGCGCTCCACGCGCAGTGGCAGCGGCGCCTGCAGGCCACGGTGCTGCAAGGCATCGCCAGCGGCTGGCGCAACTCCATCATGCCGCCGCAAACGACGGCGTTCCGCTGCGGCGAAGCCGAATTGACGGTGCGTTACCAAGCGCAGCGCGACGGCGCCTTCAAGGTGCAGGTTGAGGACGCGGAACTGTCCGTGGCGGTGTTCGCCAATGGCGACGCCGACATCGATCTCGAGATCGACGGGCGGCGCGTCGCCGCGATGGTGATGGGGTTGGAGCACGGGGTGTGGTTTGTGCATGGGCCGTTCGGCGACGTGGAGTTATCCGAGCTGCCACGCTTCCCCACCGCCGGCCGCGCCGAGGTGAGCGGCGGGCTCCGGGCGCCCATGCCCGGCAACGTGACCGCCGTTCACGTCGCCGAGGGCGCCGTCGTGGCGCAAGGCCAACTGCTGCTGGTGCTGGAAGCCATGAAGATGGAGCATCGCATCACGGCACCGGCGGCCGGCACCGTCACCGAGCTGTTGGTGCGCGATGGCGACCAAGTGGACAACGGCGCGCTCCTGATCGTGTTGGAAGCAAACCAAGAGAGTTGAGGGCAGAGCCATGCAGACCACCGACGCAACCCTGTACGACATCGACAGCGGCGCTGCCTGGATCACGCTGAACCGGCCAGACAACCGCAACGCCCTCTCCGCGGTGTTGGTGAGCGAACTCCACGAACACTTGCTGGCGGCCAATGGCGACCCAGCCGTGCGTTGCATCGTCATCACCGGCGCAGACCCGGCCTTCTGTTCCGGGGCAGACCTCAAGAGCCCCCCAGGGCAAACCATCTCGGGGCGTCAGTCCGTGCCGTATCCGACCGTGCTGACCACCATCATGGAAAGCGACAAGCCGGTCATCGCCGCGGTGAACGGCCACGCCTTCGCCGGCGGCTTGGGGCTCGTTGGCGCCGCCGACATCGTGGTGGCGGTGGAGGACGCCCTGTTCTCGTTCAGCGAAGTGCGCATCGGCGTGATTCCCGCGGTGATTTCCGTGGTGTGCATTCCGAAGCTCGGCACCCACCATGCCATGAAGCTGTTCCTCACCGGCGAGCGCTTCACCGGCGCCGACGCCGTGGCGATGGGCTTCGTCCATCGCGCCGTGCCCAAGGACGCGCTGCGCGCCGCGACGCAGGAGACGATCGACATGATCAACTTGGGCGGGCCAAACGCCGTGGTCGAATGCAAGCGGTTGGTGCGGCGCGTTCCGCAGCTCTCCATGGCAGAGGGCTTCAAGGAAACGGCCACTTGGAGCGGCCGCATGTTCCGCTCGGAAGAAGCGGCGGAGGGCATGGCGGCGTTCCGCGAGAAGCGCAAGGCTGCTTGGGCGCAGGGCTGACCGGCTCCGCGCCCAAGCACATGGCCACCAACCCCAATACGCCGGTGCTGGTGGGCGTCGGCCAAACCTTGAACCGCATTGAGGCGCTGGAAGACGCCGTCGAGCCCATCGAGATGATGCTGCGGGCAAGCGAGCTCGCAGCGCTCGACGCCGGCATTGGCACGGCCCTTGACGGGGTGCAGTCCGTGCGCGTCATCCGCGGCATGTGGGGATACGACAACCCGGCCGCGCTGGTGCGCGAGCGCATCGGCGCCCCCAACGCCCAAACCGTCGGCACGCTCATCGGCGGCAATCAGAACCAAGCCGTCATCAACCACACGGCGTTGGAAATCCTCGCCGGCAAGGTGGATTTCGTCCTCATCGCCGGCGCCGAGAACGGCTACAGCGCCAACAAGGCGCGCCGCGCTGGGGTGAACCTGGCGGAAACGCCAGCCCCCGGACACTACGATGTCCTCATCGGCGGGCCGCAACAGCCCGAGCACCATGAGCACGAGATGGCGAAGGGCATTCGGCGCGCCATTCAGGTGTATCCGATGTACGACAACGCCATCCGCCATCAGCGCGGCGAGTCCGTCCTCGCGCATCGGCAGCGCGTCTCCGAACTATGGTCTGGCTTCAACGATGTGGCCCAAGCCAACCCCAACGCTTGGGTGCGCCACAACATGACGCCGGAGGAAATCCGCGCGCCGTCCCCGGCCAACCGCATGGTCGGCTTCCCCTACACCAAGTTCATGAACGCGAACATGATGGTGGACATGGGGGCGGCGCTCATCATGTGCTCCGCGGCGCGGGCAAGGCGCTTGGGCGTTACCGAGGCGAAGTGGGTGTATCCGTGGTCCGGCGCCAAGGGCTACGACCACTTCTGCGCTTCGGTGCGAGACAACTTCCACACCTCGCCCGGCATCCGCCTCACCGGCGCCCGGGCGCTGGAACTGGCCCAAACCAATGTCGAGGAACTGGCGTTCGTCGATCTTTACAGTTGCTTTCCCTCGGCGGTGCAGGTGGCCGCGGACGAGCTGGGCCTCTCGCAGCAGCGCTCCCTCACCGTCACCGGCGGCCTCACCTTCGGCGGCGGACCGCTCAACAACTACGTCATGCACAGCATCGCCCGCATGGTGGAGTTGCTCCGCGAGCACCCAGGCGCACGCGGCCTCATCACGGGCAACGGCGGCAACCTCTACAAGCATGTGCATGGCGTTTACTCCAGCGCGCCGCCAGAGCGAGACTTTCGCTTTGCCGACGTGCAAGCGGACATCGACGCCCTGCCGTCACGCATCTCGCTGGCGGCATGGCGCGGCGACGCCCACATCGAGTCTTACACGGTGATGCATGACCAAGGCGAGCCGAGCGTGGCTCATTTCGCATGCCTGACGCCAAACGGAGACCGGGTGTGGGCCAACAGCCAAGACGCCGACTTGATGCAGGCCATGATGACTGACGAGTTCTGCGGGCGCCCAGTGCGGCTCGATGAAGCAGGCAATGTGGTCGTGCGACAATAGGCGCCGCCCGCCCGCCTTGTTTAGACGCCCCGCCTAGTGCGACAATCCCGCTACATGGCTACCACTACCACCCCTGAGCCCCACACCAACGGCACCTCGGTGCCGGCCGTGGACGCCCGACGGGGTGCGTCAGAGCTTTACAAGCGCCCCTTCGACCTCGCCTTTGTCACCTTAGCCATCGTGCTCCTGCTACCGCTTTGGGCAGCGGTGTGGATTTTCGTTCCGTTGGCCATCTATCTTGAAGACCGGCGTCCGATCTTCTACACGCAACAGCGCCTCGGCCGCTTCGGCAAGCCGTTCCGCCTCATCAAGTTCCGCACCATGGTCACCGATGCGGAGGCGCACACCGGGCCGGTGTGGGCCACGTTGGACGACGCCCGCACCACTCGCGTGGGCAAGATGTTGCGGCGCTTCCACTTAGATGAGATTCCGCAGGTCATCAACATTCTGCGCGGCGACATGAGCGTCGTCGGGCCGCGCCCAGAGCGCCCTGAACTCGCCCACAGCTTTGGCCGCGAAACGCCCGGCTTCGCAGATCGCCTGATGGTGCGGCCCGGCATCGCCGGCCTCGCGCAGGCGTATGGGCAGCGCGGTTACTGGACGCACCCGGCGGAGAAGCTGGGCTACGACAAACGATACATCGAGCGCATGGGCCCCGTGGAAGACTTGAAGCTCATTCTGCTCTCGCTTTGGGTCGCGTTCCGCCGCGCCTTCAACGGGAACTATGTGCTGACGGTGCCGTCCCATTCCACCTCTCGCCGGGGGGGGGGCACCATAAGCCAACCTCAACAGGGCCCCAAGGACGCCCCATGAGCGCCCCCGAAGCAGGGAGACATTGATGAGTGAGTTCGAAGGAAAAGTAGCCGTCGTCACGGGCGCCGGCGGTGGCCTTGGGCGCTGCCACGCCATCGAGTTCGCCAAGCGCGGCGCCAAGGTGGTGGTGAACGACCTTGGCGGCAGCGTGGATGGCACCGGCGCCGGCGATGCCGCAGACGCCGTGGTGCAGGAAATCGCCGCCTTGGGCGGCGTCGCGGTGGCAAACAAGGCGTCCGTCTCAGACCGCGAGGGCGCCCAATCCATCGTGCAAACGGCCATCGACGCCTTCGGGCGCATCGACATCCTCGTCAACAACGCCGGCATCCTGCGCGACAAGACGTTCAAGAACATGACCTTGGACGAGTGGGACCTCGTCATCAGCGTTCACCTGAACGGCACCGCCTATGTGACCCATGCGGCTTGGCCGCTGATGTACGCGCAGAACTACGGGCGCATCGTGCTGACGAGTTCCGGCTCTGGCATCTTCGGCAATTTCGGCCAATCCAACTATGGCGCTGCCAAGATGGGCATGTTGGGGCTGATGAACGTGCTCGCCCTTGAGGGAGCGAACCACAATGTGCGCGTCAACACGCTGGCGCCGGGCGCCGCCACGCGCATGACCAACACCGTGCCCGGCCGCGCCGAGGACGTCGAAGCGCCGCCGGCTGAGCGCCATCCCAAGCTGGTGAGCCCGGCCGTGCTGTTCATGTGCGCGGAAAACGCGCCCAACGGCGCCGTCATCCACGCAGCCAGCGGCAGCTTCTCCATGTCGCAGATCGTCGTCAATCAGGCGGTGGAACTCGGCGTGGACGCCACTTACGAGGATTTGGAACTCCTCGGCGAGCGGCTGATGGACATGACCGGGGCAAAGCCCCGCGAGCGGCGGCCGGCGCGGCGACGTTAGAAGGTGGCGCAGGTCGCCCCGGTTCGCCAGGGCGCATCCTCAAAAGGCCCCAAGGGTGAGGTTCGACCACAACGGCTAAGTCGTCCGCCCGGTTCAGGCCCCCGAATCGACCGGGGCAACGTCGCGCTCCCGCTTGGGGAGGAAGTACATCTCGAACGGGTTGAGCCGCCAGCCGAAGGCGTCGAAGCGGGCGAGCAACTCCATCCCCGCAAGCACATCGCCATGCATCAGCCAACCGGCGGATTCGGGCGGCGGCTCGTGTCCGCATGACAGCGCCATGTCCGGATGGTCGCCGAATCGGAGCTCCCCAACGTCGACGTCGTCGGCGCGGGCCACGCCTTTCGCGCAGTCCGTGGGGAAAATTGCGCCAGTGTCGATGAGCACCCGAATCGGCGGCGCCCCGGCCCGCTCTATGGCCACCACTGGCGTCACGCCGCCGGAAAGCCACGCCCGATGAGGCCGCGCGCCTTCGCCGCATGGGCCGAGCTCGCCCAGATGAAGCACCTCGTCCCGCCACGAAAAGCACACCGCTTCAAATCGGATCAGCGCGTTCATGCCGATGATGCCAAGCCCATGTGGCATCGACGGGGCCGCCACTGTAGCTGGCAAGTCACCCGGCGCCATCCCCGGGCCGCCAAAGTCGCGCAGAAGCACTCGTTCCCGGTTCACGACTACGCCGTCGAATCCAATGATGGCCACTGAAGTGCCAAGGCGCTCCACGCGGTCGCCACCCCATTCCAGAGCTGTCCGCGGGACGGACGTAATGGGGGCCCCCGTGTCCAGCAGCGCCCAGAAGGTCCAGTGCTCCCAACCGGCGATGGCCACCCGCCGCGCTTCGCTCCGGTTCGGGCGGCTCATCCCCATGCGTCCGCTCCGCAACGGAGGGGAGCTGGACGACAACACGTTCCGATGCTTGGTGAGGAGGAGGGCCAGCCGATCGCAGGACCATCCCGCTCGCCACGCAAACCCATCCGGCTCGTCCCGGCGAACCTCACAGAGGCGGTCCACGAAGCCGAAGTCCGCCGCGGTCTGCCCTGTCAACCAAGCCAGGAAGTCGACGGGTGGACACACGGCGACGAGCGTGGCCCGCTGGCCGCCCCAGCAATGGGCCGACATCAGACGCTCCGCCTCGTCCGGCGGGGCGCTCTCGAAGAAGCGCCGAAGGCTGCGCCAACTGCCTTCAAAGTCCCCCTCGCTGAATGCCTCGCTCATGTCCTGCAGGAGCACGGCCGGCGCGTCTTGGCGAGCTGCTTCGGCGCCCGCGGGGGCGCCGAAGCAGCAGAGGCCCAAAGCGAGCGTCAACGGCAGCAATCGGGCCACGCGCCCTACAACACCGTGCGGCATTTCAGAACCCCGCATGCTTCCATGCCAACGATCAACACTCCACTTCTAGGCCCACCAAAAAAGCCCGCTATGCGTGCCTCAACTCTCGCGATCCTTGGGATCCTCCGGCTCCTAGGGATCTGGGGGAGGAGGCGGGGGTGGCGGCTGTTCACGCCCCCGAATCGACCGGGGCAACGTCGCGCTCCCGCTTGGGGACGAAGTACATCTCGAACGGGTTGAGCCGCCGGCCGAAGGCGTCGAAGCGGGCGAGCAACTCCATTCCCGCGAGCACATCGGCATGCCTCAGCCAACTGCCGGATTCGGGAGGCGGCTCGTGTCCGCATGACAGCGCCATGTCCGGATGGTCGCCGAATCGAAGCTCCCCAACGACGTCGTCGGCGCGGGCCACGCCTTCCGCGCAGTGGGTGGAAGGCGCGCCAGTGTCGATGAACACCCGAATCGGCGGTGCCCCGGCCCGCTCTATGGCCACCATTGGCGTCGCGGTGCCGGAAAGCCACGCCCGATGAGGCTGCACGCCTTCGCCGCATGGACCGAGCTCGCCCAGATGAAGCACCTCGTCCCGCCACGAAAAGCACATGGCTTCAAATCGGATCAGCGCGTTCATGCCGATGATCCCAAGCCCATCTGGCATCCACGGGGCCGCCACTGTAGCTGGCAAGTCACCCGGCGCCATCCCCGGGCCGCCAAAGTCGCGCAGAAGCACTTGTTCCCGGTTCCATGCCACGCCGTCGAACCCAGCGATGGCCACTGAGGTGCCAAGGCGCTCCAGGCGGTCGCCACCCCATTCCAGAGCTGTCCGCGGGACGGACGTAATGGGGGCCCCCGTGTCCAGCAGCGCCCAGAAGGTCCAGTGCTCCCAACCGGCGATGGCCACCCGCCGCGCTTCGCTCTGGTTCGGGCGGCTCATCCCCATGCGTCCGCTCCGCAACGGAGGGGAGCTGGACGACAACACGTTCCGATGCTTGGTGAGGAGGAGGGCCAGCCGATCGCAGGACCATCCCGCTCGCCACGCAAACCCATCCGGCTCGTCCCGGCGAACCTCACAGAGGCGGTCCACGAAGCCGAAGTCCGCCGCGGTCTGCCCTGTCAACCAAGCCAGGAAATCGACGGGTGGACACACGGCGACGAGCGTGGCCCGCTGGTCGCCCCAGCAATGGGCCGACATCAGACGCTCCATCTCGTCCGGCGGGGCGCTCTCGAAGAAGCGCCGAAGGCTGCGCCAACTGCCTTCAAAGTCCCCTTCGCTGAATGCCTTGCTCATGTCCTGCAGGAGCACGGCCGGCGCGTTTTGGCGAGCTGCTTCGGCGCCCGCGGGGGCGCCGAAGCAGCAGAGGCCCAAAACGAGCGTCAACGGCAGCACTCGCGCCATGCAAGGAACCACGCGCGCGTTTTGGCTTAGGCCGCCGGCGCCTTGGCCAGATCCAGCGCCTTGTCGCGGGCGAAGTCCTGCGCCACGGCCACCGACAGCCGGTTGGCGCGCGCCAAGGTGGAGAGCGCCGCAAAGGCGATCCAATCGCTCGACACCTCGAAATAGTCGCGCAGCGCAGCGCGGGATTCAGAGAGGCCGAAGCCATCTGTGCCGAGCACGGCGAACTCGCCAGGCAACCAGCGCGAGATGGAGAGCGGCAGCGCCTTCATGTAATCCGACGCCGCGACGAAGACGCCGTCCTCGCCGGCAAGCACTTCCTCGACATACGGGCGTTCTTGCGCGTCGCCAACGCTCAACACCGCGGCGCGTTCCGCCTGAGCGCCTTGCCGCGCCAGCTCGTTGTAGCTCGTCACGCTCCAAACGTTCACCGCCACGCCCAAGGCTTCGAGCTCCGCCGCCGCAGCCAACGTTTCCATCATGATCGCGCCGCTGCCGAGCAGGTTCACCTGCGCTCGCGGCTGGCGGCTCAAGCAGTACATGCCTTTCACGATGCCTTCCTCCGCGCCTTCGGGCAGCGCCGGCATGTGGTAGTTCTGATTGGTGACGGTGATGTAGTAGAAGACATCCTCGAAATCCTGATACATGCGCCGGATGCCGTCGCGCACGATCAGCGCCAATTCGTAGGCGAACGCTGGGTCGTAGCTTTTCAGGTTCGGCACGGTGGAAGCGAGGATGTGGGAGTGCCCATCCTGATGCTGCACCCCTTCGCCGTTCAATGTGGTGCGCCCGGAGGTGCCGCCGAGCAGGAAGCCCTTGCACATCATGTCGCCGCACGCCCAGATCATGTCGCCGACGCGCTGGAAGCCGAACATCGAATAGAAGATGTAGAACGGGATCATCGGCAGCCCGTAGTTGGCGTAAGCGGTGCCGGCGGCCAAGAACGAAGCCATCGCGCCCGTCTCGCAAATGCCCTCCTGCAGGATCTGCCCATCCTCGGCTTCCCGATACGGCGCGATGGTGCCGGCGTCCACCGGCTGATAGCGCTGCCCTTCAAGGGAGTAGATGCCCGCTTGGGGAAACAGCCCGTCCATGCCGAACGTGCGCGCTTCGTCTGGCACGATGGGCACCACATAGCGCCCCAGCCCTTCGTGGCGAAGCAGCTTCTGCAGCATGCGCACCACCGCCATGGTGGTGGACACTTCGCGCTTGCCCGAGCCTTGCAGCATGTCCTCGAAGAAAGACAGCGCCGGCGGCGCCAAGCGCTCGCAGCGCACGTCCCGCGCCGGCAGGAAGCCGCCCAGCGCCGCGCGCCGCGCCAGCAAGTAGCGCATCTCCTCGCTGTCCTCGGCGGGACGGTAGAACTCGGCCGCGGTGGCCGCAGCGTCAGAAAGCGGAATGTCCAGGCGCTGCGCCAAGTCCCGGCGCTCTTCTGGCGAGAGGTGTTTCTTTTGGTGAACGGTGTTGCGCCCCTCGGACTTCGGCCCCAAGCCATCTCCCTTCACCGTCTTCAGCAGCACGACGCAGGGCTTCTCCTTCACCTCCATCGCCTGCTTGAAGGCCGCGTAGATTTTCTGCCGGTCGTGCCCGCCGCGGCGGATGGTGCGAATCTCCTCGTCGTTCAAGGAATCCATCAGTTCGCGCAACGCTGGGGTGTCCTCCACCCAATGCTCACGCACCACGTCGCCCGGCGAGACGGTGTAGAACTGATAGTCGCCGTCCACGGCTTGTTCCATGCGCGCCTGCAGCACGCCGTTCACGTCGCGCTCGAACAGCACGTCCCAGCCGCCGCCCCAAATCACCTTGATGACGTGCCAATCCGCGCCCCGAAACGCCCGCTCCAGCTCTTGGATGATCTTGCCGTTGCCGCGCACCGGGCCGTCGAGGCGCTGCAGATTGCAGTTCACGACGAGCACCAAGTTGTCGAGCCGCTCCCGGGCCGCGGCGTCGATGCTGCCGAGCACTTCCGGCTCGTCAGACTCGCCGTCGCCGATGAAGTTCCAAATCTTGCCGCCGTTGCGGGGCTTCATGCCGCGGCTCTCCAAGTACTTGGCGAACCGCGCCTGATAGATGGCGCAGGGCGTGGAAAGCCCCATGCTGGCGTTCGGCATCTGCCAAAAGTCCGGCATCCGGCGCGGATGCGGATACGAGCTCAAGCCCCCTTCCGGGGCGATTTCCCGGCGGAAGTTGGAAAGCCGCGCCGCGCTCAAGCGCCCCTCCAGAAAAGCGCGGGCATACACGCCGGGGGACGTGTGCGCCTGCACATGCACTTGGTCGCCGCCATAGTCTGGGCCGGGGGCGCGGAAGATGTGGTTGAAACCAACCTCCATCATCGTCGAGGCCGAGAGATAGGTGGCGATGTGGCCACCCACGCCGGAGCCGGAGTCGTAGGCTTGCAGCACCATCGCCACCGCGTTCCAACGCAAGATGTTCTCGATGCGGATTTCCACCTCCACGCTGCCGGGGTAGGTGGGCTGCTCCGTCAGCGGGATGGTGTTGCGGTATGGGGTGTTGAGCGCTGCGTCCGTGAGCACGACGCCACGCCGGGAGACCATGTCCTGCAGGCGCAGCAACAGCGCTTTCGTCTCGTCCGCGCCATGTTCGTCAAGCACACCATCGAGGGCCTCGAGCCACTCGCGCTGCTCAATCTCCCAGTCGTCGATGCGTTCTGCCATGCGCGGCAGAATACCCGATTGCCAACGCCGATTACGCTTGCGGCGTGGACTCCAGGTTAGCTTCGGAACGCTCTTTGGCGACGAGGAAATCCACCACGTCCAGCATCCGTTCCAAGCTGCCGGCCAGGTTCGCCTCGATGCGGTACTTGCCGGCCACGATCAGCGTCGGCACCGCGGTGATGCGGTAAGCGCGGCTCATCGCTGCGGCTTGGCGCACCCGCGTGTCCACGCCGAAGGATTCGTAGGCGCTCTGAAACGCCTCCGGCTCGACCTCCGCGTAGCGCCCGAAGATGCGCGCCACCAGTTGCTCATCGCGGACGTCCACCCGATGCACATGGATGGCCTCAAACATCGGCATGTGCAGCGCGTCGGTCACGCCCAACGCTTCGGCCGCGTAATAGACGCGCGCAAGCTGTTCCCAAACCGGGTTGATCGGCGCCGGCAACCGCTCGAAACGCACGTCCGCCGGTTGGCGGCGCTCCCACGCCGCAACCAGGGGATCGAAGTTGTAACAATGCACGCAGGCGTAGGAGAACACCTCGACGACTTCCACAGCGTCGCCGCCGGCAGTCTCCACCGGCACGGGCAACACGTCGTAGTGGCGGCCGGCCTCAAACTCCTGCGCGGCAACCGGCGCCGCAAAGACGCCCAACAAAGCAAAGCCGGCGAACGCCGGCAGCATGGTCAACGCTTGGCGCCAACGAACCCGCCCCGGCTGGCGTTTCAATGCAGCCCTTGGACATAGTTGGCAACGGCGCGGATTTCCGTGTCCGTCAGCCGGGCGGCCACTTGGCGCATCATCGCGCCGTGGGCTTCGTCCGTCTTGCGTTGGCCTTCCCGATAGGCGATGAGCTGCGCCACGACGTAATCGAACCGCTGCCCAGAGAGCATCGGAAACCCAGCGGGGGCGTTGCCGGCGCCCGTGGGCGAATGGCAAGCGGTGCAGGCGGCGACGCCCTTCGCCATCACCCCGCCTCGATAGATGTGCATGCCGGCATCCACGGTCTCTGGCGCAGAGCGGCCCACCTGCGCCGGCAGCGCGGCGTAGTACGCAGACATGGCCGCCAAATCTTCTTCAGAGAGATGGTTGAGTTGCCCGGCCATGAGCGGCGCCGGGCGTTCGCCAGACTTGATCATGAGCAGTTGCTCGAAGAGATAGCGCTCGTTCTGCCCGGCCAAGTTCGGGTAATCCGGCGCGATGCCGGAGGCGCCATCCTGCCCGTGGCAAGCCGCGCAAGGCAGAATGAGGGTGTCGACGTCCGCCGCCGAGCAAACGGCGGCCAACCCCAGCGCAGCCACCCATCGGAGAAAACGCATGTGGAGAGCGCTCCAGCCCAAATCAATCTAGCCCAAATTTGCGCGCGCGAGCCGCTAAACTGCCGCGCAGCGCCGCAATGGGAGTATACCGCGCATGGCCCTGTCCGCGCATTTCCTCACCAGCGCCGCAACGCTCGCGCAGTGCCCCGCCGACGATGAGCCGGAGGTGGCGTTCGTCGGGCGCTCGAACGCCGGCAAGTCCAGCGCCTTGAATCGCCTCGCCGGGGCGCGGCGCTTGGCCCGCGTCAGCAAAACGCCTGGGCGCACGCGGCTCATCAACTTCTTCGCCGTCGCCGGCGGCGGCCGCCTCGTGGACTTGCCCGGCTATGGCTATGCGAACGCGAGCAAGGACAGCCGCCAACGCTGGAGCAAAGCCATCGACGACTATCTCTCGCATCGGGCGAGCTTGGCGGCGGTGGTGCTCATCATGGACGCGCGCCGCCCCTTTCAGCCCTTCGACGAGCAACTGCTGGCGTGGGCGCAGGCCGCCGGCAAACCGCTCGTCATCTTGCTCAACAAATGCGACAAGCTGCGCCACGGCGCGCGTTTGACAGCGGAGCGGGCCGTGGCGGCGCGGGTGGCTGCCCTTGAAGACGCCGTTGCCGTGCCATTCTCCGCGGTGACTGGCCTCGGCGCCGACGCCGCCACAGCGCAGATCGCCGCCTTTCTCGCAGCGGGAGACGCCGCGACCGAGGCTTAGGGGCGAATCGCGCCGCCAAGGACGTGCGGCGAGCCGATGGCGCAAACGCGGCCAGACCGCGGCTTTGGCACGACCTGCTCGTATTGGGCTAACGGGCGAGCAGGCTAGTGGGCTTGATCCCAGTTGTCGCCAACGCCCACATCCACCACCAACCCCACGGACAGGTCCGCCGCCGCTTCCATGCGCTCAACTGCGCCCTTCACGAGCGCGTCCACCGCATCCTCCGCCACCTCGAAAACCAGCTCGTCATGCACCTGCATGACCATGCGCGCCGGCAGGCCGGCGGTGGCAAGCCATGCGTCCACGGCGATCATGGCGCGCTTGATGACGTCCGCGGCGGTGCCCTGCATGGGCGCGTTGATGGCCGTGCGCTCGGCTGCTTGGCGGCGGCCCACCTGCCGGGCGCGGATGTCCGGCAGGTAGAGCCGCCGGCCGTACGCCGTTTCCACGAAACCCGTCTCCCGAGCTTGGCTGCGGATGCCTTGCATGTAATCGCGCACGTCCGGATAGCGCTCGAAGTAGCGGTCGATGTAGCCCTGCGCCACGCCGCGAGGGACGCTCAGCTCGCGCGCCAAGCCGAAGGCCGACATGCCGTAGATGAGGCCGAAGTTGATGGTCTTGGCGCTGCGCCGCTCATCTTCGCTCACAGCTTGCGGCGCGCGGCCAAACACTTCCGCAGCGGTGGCGCGATGCACGTCTTGGCCTTCACGAAAGGCGCGCCGCAAGCCATCGTCGCCAGAGAGGTGCGCCATGATGCGCAGTTCGATCTGGGAATAGTCCGCGGCGACGAGCTTGCACCCCGGCGGCGCCACGAATGCCGCCCGGATGCGGCGCCCTTCCGCGGTGCGGATGGGGATGTTCTGCAAGTTCGGATCCTGCGAGGCGAGGCGGCCGGTGGCGGCCACGGCCTGCCCATAGGTGGTGTGGACGCGGCCGGTGCGCTGCTTGATTTGCTTGGGCAGCGCATCGAGGTAGGTGGACTTCAGCTTAGCGAGGCGCCGGTGGTCCAGAATGAGGCGTGGCAGCAGATGGTCCTGCGCCAGTTCCTCCAAGGCGGTTTCCGCCGTGGAGCGCTGGCCGGTCTGCGTCTTCTGCAGCACTGGCAGCGCCAGTTCGTCGTAGAGCACCTCCTGCAGTTGCTTCGGCGAGCCCAAGTTGAAGGGCCGCCCGGCCTCCGCGTAAGCCTGCTCGGCAAGCGTCTGCAACCGTTCCTGAAGTTCTCGGCCATGCTCCGCCAGACGCTTCGCGTCCACCAACGCGCCGGCGCGCTCGACGCGGGCCAGCACCGGCATCAGCGGCCGTTCGATGTCCGCATAGATCGCCTGCAGGCGGCCCCTGGCTGTGAGCTTCGGCCACAGCGCCTCATGCAGGCGCAACGCCAAGTCTGCCCGCTCGGCCGCGTAATGGACGGCTTGGTCCACCGCCACCGCGGCAAACTCCAACCGCTTGGCACCCCGCCCGGCGAGATCGTCATAGCGCGCCGCCTGCAGGCCCAAATGCTTGGCCGACAGGTCCTCCAAGCTGTGGCGGCGCGTTGCCACGCTGTCGAAGACGTAGGATTCGAGCATGGTGTCGTAGTCCGCCCCAGCCAGGGCGATGCCGTGGTTCGCCAGCACGTTGACGGCGAACTTGAGGTCTTGCCCCACCTTGCGGATCGATGCGTCTTCCAACAGCGGCGTGAGGACGCGCAACGCATCGGCAAGCGCCACCTGCTCGGCGCCGGCAAGATCATGGCCAAGTGGCAGGTACGCCGCCTTGCCGGCCTCGGCGGCGAAGGAAAGGCCAACGATGTCCGCATCCATGTAGTGACGCGGCCCGGTGTGCATCGCGAAGGCAAATGTGCCGGCAGCGCGCAACCTCGCGCACCAATCCTCAAGCGCCTCCAGCGAGTCGATGCGGACATAGTCCCGCGCGATGGCCGGTTCCGGCGCGGCGCTCGGCACGCCGAGCTCGGCGAGCCACACGCGGAAGTCATAGCGTTCGAACAGCGCGGCCAAGGCATCGACGTCCACGGGCCGCGGCACCAAGTCCGCAAGCGCCACCGGCAGTTCCACGTCGCAACGAATCGTTGCAAGATGCCGCGACAGCGGCAATTGATCCAGCGCCTCGCGCAGGCTCTCGCCGATCTTGCCCTTCACTTCCCCGGCACGGGCGATCACCGCATCAAGGCTGCCGAACGTCTTGAGCCACTTCGCCGCGGTCTTCGGCCCCACCTTCGGCACCCCCGGGATGTTGTCCACGCTGTCGCCCATCAGCGCCAGATAGTCCACGATGCGCTCCGGCGGAACGCCATACTTCGCTTCCACCCCGCCCCGGTCCAGCGTCTGGTCGCTCATGGTGTTGACGAGGGTGACCGTCTGGCTGACGAGTTGCGCCATGTCTTTGTCGGAAGTGGAGATGACGGTGCGCCGCTTGGCCGCGTCGGCTTGGCGCGCCAGCGTGCCGATGACGTCATCCGCCTCAACGCCGGGCACGATGAGCAGCGGCATGCCGAGCGCTTTGATCGTCTCGTGAATCGGCTCGACCTGGCAGCGCAGCTCGTCCGGCATCCGCGGCCGATTCGCCTTGTACTCTGGATAGATGTCGTTGCGGAAAGTCTTGCCGGAGGCGTCGAACACCACGGCCACCGGGCTGCCGGCATAGTCCTTGGCGAGCTTGCGGAGCATGTTGACCACGCCGTACAGGGCGCCGGTCGGGAAGTCATCCGCCGCCGTCAGGTTCGGCAGCGCGTGGAAGGCGCGGAACAGGTACGAGGAGCCGTCAACGAGCAACAGCGGCTTCTCATCATCTGACATGGTCGCCTCCCCCCTGCCGCGGACATCACGCGGGAATCATAAGAGATTGCCCCGTCGCTGTGCCGGCGCGGGTAGAGGGGCGGCCGCAGCGCGATGGTTACGTCCGCGCGCCGCGGTGACGTGTTGGAACCGGTCCGGATCGGTTCTCTTGGTCAATCCATCCAAGATCGGCGAATTGTTCCTGAAGTCGTTGGGGACGAAGACGAGCGCCACCAAGGCGGGGCGGAGGTGCCGCGCGAACTCGTCGTAGTACGCCAGTTGGTTGACTTGTCCCGTGGCGCCGAAGCCCGAAGGCGGACGTCGTGACGTCCAGATGGGGCAGTTCCCGGGCGGCCACCTCCTCCAGCCGGACGGGCTCGGCGGCTCGGCTCGCGCAGGCGGCTTCATCGGCTGCGCCCGCCGGCAAAAGGGGACATTTCTACTTTGCGTTGACACACCCTGTTCAGATCCGCAGCCGGCGCAACGCCTCCGGATCGTCCGTTCCGTCCACCCGCAAATTCAGGTAGAACGCCCTGTCCTGTGCCAACATCCGCATCGTTCGGTCTCCCATGTTGTCCTTCAACTCATAGGCTACCGAACCGTCGCCCCCAACGGCCTTCCGTTGGGGGCGACTGTCCAGAAGGTGCTGATCCCTTTCAGCCCCTTGACGCCGGCAAGATGCGGGGATGATGATTGGCCATCTGCCCCTTGGCCAACGGGAACCGATGCTCATGCCCTTGCACACAGGCGCCCCACGCGCCGCTTGCCAAGCTGCTGGCAGCTTCGCGAACGCGCTACTCAGCGCCAAGCGCTTGGCGCATTGGCCGCGTGCGATGTTGATCGGGTGGCTTGCGGCGCTGCCTTGGCCCAGCGCCAGCGCCGCGGAAACGGCGCAGCGCGGCCCCGACGTGACACTCATCGAGGGTGAAGAGCGCACCATCTACGAGTACCGCCAAAACGGCCAGTTGCGGCTGGTGAAGATCGTGCCGCGCAACGGCCGCCCGTACTACCTCGCGCCGCTCGACCCATCCAAAGGCTTTGGAGACTTCGACAAGGCCGAGTTCGTCGTGCCGCAGTGGGAGATCATCCGCTTCTAGCACCGTCCGTCGCGGCGGCCTTGGCGGCTTCGGCTGCGGCGCTGCCATCTAGCAGACCTTGGCCCGCAACCCCGGCGTTCTCCAACAACGCCACCATGAAGTAGCCGCGCGCATCCTGCCATCGCTCGCGTGGCACAAAGCCGGCTTCGGCCGCCAGCGCAAAGAACTCCTCGGGCGCGTACTTGTAGGAGTTTTCCGTGTGGATGCGTTCGCCGGCGCGAAACGCGATGTCCGCCCCATCCACGCGCACGGTCTGCGCCGTCACGCTCTTAAGGTGCATCTCCATGCGTCCGCAGCCCTCGTTATACATCGCAACATGTTCGAACTGGTCGAGCTGGAAGTTCGCGCCCAAGGCATGGTTCAAGTGGCTCAACATGTTCAGATTGAACGCCCGCGTCGTCCCCGCAGCATCGTTGTAGGCCGCATCGAGCACGTTGGCGTCCTTCTTCAGATCCACGCCGACGATGAAGCGCCCGCGCGGCCCCACCACTTCCGCCACGCCGGCAAGAAAGGCGGCGGCTCGGGCAGGCTCGAAGTTGCCGATGCTCGAACCGGGGAAGAAACCCACGCGGGGCAGCCCATGCGCGGCATTTGGCAGTGTGAACGAGCGGCTGTAGTCCGCGCAGGCCGGGCACACGGAAAGCCAGTCGAACTCTTCAAAGATGCCGCGGGCGGAAGCGAGCAAATGTTCCAGCGAGATGTCCACCGGCACATACAACGCCGGGCGGCAAGATTCCAGCAACAGCCGCGACTTGACGCTCGAGCCGCTGCCGTATTCGATCAAGCAGACATCCGCGCCCACGGCCTTGGCCAGCGCCGCCCGGTTGGCGCGCAAGATGCCCGTCTCCACCCGGGTGAGGTAGTACTCCGGCAAACGCGTGATGGCATCGAACAGCCGAGAGCCGGCTGCGTCGTAGAAAAACTTGGGCGGCACCGCCTTGGCTTGGCGCGACAGCCCAGCCAACACCTCGGCGCGGGCGTCTGGTCGCCGCGGCCGCAGGTCGTGGAGCCGGAACTGCCGCGCGCGCTGGCCGCTAGGCGACATTCCGCGCCAGCCGAACACCGGAGAATTGCCAGCGATCCGGCCCGTAGAAGAAATTGCGGTAGCTGGCGCGCACATGGCCGGCCGGCGTCGCGCAGGAGCCGCCCCGCAGCACCATCTGGTTGGCCATGAACTTGCCGTTGTACTCGCCCAACGCGCCTGGCAGCGGCCGATAGCCCGGATAGGGGACGTATGCGCTCGCTGTCCATTCCCAGACGTCGCCGAAGAGCTGCGCCATGCCGGCCGCCGCCGCGCCCCGCGGATGCAACCGCCCGCCATCACTGAAGTGGCCGTCAGCCGTCGCGGCGCTGGCGGCGGCACACTCCCACTCGGCCTCGGTGGGCAACCGCGCACCGGCCCAACGCGCGAAGGCTTCCGCTTCATAGAAGCTCAAATGCGTGACCGGAGCGTTCAAGTCCAGCGGCGTCGGCCCCGACAGCCGATACTCAGACCATCCGCCGCGTTCGCGCTGCCAATAGAGGGGCGCTTGCCAATCGTTGCGCTGCGCGGCCACCCACCCCTCAGCAAGCCACAGCGCTGGCTTGGCGTAACCGTCGTCCTCCAAGAACTCAAGGTATTCGCCGTTCGTCACCAGCCTTTCGGCCAACTCAAAGGGCGCAAGCCACACCTTGTGCCGCGGCGTTTCGTTGTCGAAGGTGAAGCCGCCGCCGTTGGCGCCGATCTCCAACAGGCCGCCGGGAAAGGCAGCGAAGCGCAACGGCGCGGCGCCGCACGCGCTCGCGTCCAAATCTTGGCGGTACGCCGGGCGCAGGGGGTTGACGCCCAAGTTGAACTTGACGTCGGTGACAATGAGCTCCTGATGCTGCTGCTCGTGGTGCAAGCCCAACACGACGCGCTCACGCACCCCGGCGTCCTCGCGGTGCAGCAATGCTTGCATGGCGCGGTCCACATGCGCCCGATACGCGAACACTTCGCTCACCGTCGGCCGCGACAAGGCACCGCGCTTGAGCCGTGGATACGGATTGCCAACGCCGTTGTAATAGGAGTTGAACAGGTGCTCGTAGCCGTTGGCGAAAGGTGCATAGCCCTCACCATGCGGCTTCAACAGGAAGGTTTCGAAGAACCACGAGGTATGGGCCAAGTGCCATTTGGGTGGGCTGGCGTCCGGCATGGGCTGAACGCAGTAGTCGTCCACGGCCAAGGGGGCGCAGAGCGCCTCCGTTTGACGGCGCACAGCCGCGTAAGCTGCCGCCAAATCGCCGTCGGATGGGTCGCCTGCGCACATGGGCTGCCAGTCCGCTGCAACCACCTAGGCAGCCGACGCCGCGACATGGCGCCAAGCGTCCTCGCACATGCGCCGCAGGCCATGTTCGGCGCGCCACTCCAACTCGGCCGCGGCCCTTGATGGATCCGCATAAAGCACCGGCGTGTCGCCGGGCCGGCGCGGCGCCACGTCATAGGGAACAGAGCGTCCCGACGCCTCCTCAAACGCCCGCGCAACCTCGAAGACGCTATGGCCGGCGCCGGTGCCCAAGTTGTGGATGGCAAGGCCCGGCGCAGCCGCCAGCCATTGCAGTGCCTTGAGGTGGCCCTTGGCGAGATCCACCACATGGATGTAATCGCGGATGCAAGTGCCGTCCGGCGTCGGGTAGTCGTCGCCAAAGACGCGCAAGCGCGGCAGCCGCCCCGCTGCCACCGCGCCGATGTACGGCATCAGGTTGGTCGGAACGCCTTGCGGCGAATCGCCCAGCAAGCCGGAACAATGGGCGCCGATGGGGTTGAAATAGCGCAGAATCGAGATGCGCCACTCCGCGTCGCTCAGTGCCAAATCGCCGAGGAGCCGCTCGCAGGCCAGTTTGGTGCGCCCGTAGGGGTTGATCGGCGCAAGCGGCATGTTCTCGGTGATGGGCACGCTGACCGGATAACCATAAACCGTGGCAGATGAACTGAAGACGAGCGTCTTCACTCCATGAGCCGCCATTTGTTCCACGAGCCGCAGCGTGCCGACCACGTTGTTATCGTGGTACGAGAGCGGCTGCTCGAACGATTCGGCAACGGCTTTCTTCGCCGCGAAGTGGCACACAGCGCGGATGTCGTGGCCGCGAAACACCCGGCGCAACGCATCCGCATCGCGGACATCGCCTTCAACCACCGCCACATCGCGGTTGGCGGCCACTTGCAGGGCGTCCGCCGCGGCGCGCGAGCTATTGGCGAAGTTGTCGAACACCACCACCTCATGGCCGGCGTCGAGCAGTTCCGTCGCCGTGTGGCTGCCGATGTAGCCGGCGCCTCCCGTGACGAGGATCTTGCCGCCGTTCATGCCGCGCCGCCGGCAAGGCGCATCGCTGGCGCCAAGTGGAAATCCACCAACAGCAGGGCGAAGAGCGCCATCAGATAAACGATGGAATAGCGGAACGTTGCCATCGGCGCGCCTGGGCGTTCCTTCAGCAGCGCCGCGGCCCAATAGATGAACCGGCCGCCCAACAGCGCCGCGCCGACAACATAGGGAACGCCGCTCAAGCCCAGCATGAACGGCGTGAGGCTGAGCGCCGCCAGCGCGATGGTGTAGTAGAGAATCTGCCGCCTAGTGTGCGCGGGGCCGTGCGTCACCGGCAGCATCGGCACCCCCGCCGTGGCGTACTCGTCCTTGCGTTCGAGGGCCAGCGCCCAAAAATGCGGCGGCGTCCAAACGAAGATGATGAGCACGAGCAGCAGCGGAAAGATGTGGATCTCCCCGGTCACCGCCGTCCAGCCGAAGAGCGGCGGGGCGGCGCCGAACAGCCCGCCGATGACGATGTTCTGCGGCGTCGCCCGCTTCAGATACAGCGTATAGATCAGTCCATAGCCCACCCAAGACGCCAGATTCAGCCATGCGGTGAGCGGGTTCACCAGCACATACAGCACCATGAAGCCGGTGATGCCGAGGACGCCGGCGAATGTCGCGCCGGCGGCGAAGCTCACGCGCCCCGTGGCCACCGGGCGATGCCGGGTGCGCGCCATGCGCTCGTCGAGCTCCGCATCGGCGATGTGGTTCACCGCCGCGGCAGACCCTGCGACCAGCGCGATGCCGGCCAAGCCATACACCATCGCCGGCAGCGCCTCCGCTCCTGGCCCGGCGAGCGCCATCCCCACCACCGCGCACAGCAGCATGAGGGCCACCACCCGCGGCTTCGTCATTTCCAAGAAGTCGCGCCATGTGGCGGAAGCGCTTAAGTCACTCATTCGGGCGCTGGGCATTAGATGGGGCCTCGCCCCGCCATCAAGCCGGGCGGGATGATGATGCAGACTGGTCCACTCGCGGGTGTTCGGGCGCCGGCGGCGCGTTTGGCTGGCCCGCGCCGGCGGTTGTGGCGGCGAAGTGTACCGTAAGCAGGGCAAGCAGCAGCGTGGCGGCGCCGGCGTTGTGGAGGGTAGCGACGGCGAGGGGAAGCTGCAGCCACACATTGGCCAGCCCCAACCCGAATTGCGCCGCGACGATGCCCGCCAAGGCCCCACCCAACGCACCGCCAACGCGCCAAGCGAGCCATGCCACCGCAAACAAGGTGATGAACGCGCCGATGCGGTGCGCCACCTGAATGGCGGTGCGCGCCTCGCTGGAGAGCGCCCCGCCCAAGTAGTTGGGGCCGATGTCCTGAAAGATGTCAAAGCCCTTGGCAAAGTCCATCGGCGGCGCGACGAGCCCGTGGCAAAGCGGAAAGTCTGGGCAGGCCAAGGCGGCATAGTTGGAAGACGTCCAACCGCCCAATGCCACCTGCGCGACCACCACCGCGATCACCCAACGCGCCGCCACGGCGAGCCCGGGCCGCGGCCGCGGCTGCTTGACGGCGTCGAGCTGCAGCGCATGCAGCCACAGCAGCCCAAGCGTTGCGAAGCCGCCAAGCAGGTGCGCGGTGACCACTTGCGGCCACAGCTTCAAGGTGACGGTCCAGGCGCCGAAAGCGCCTTGCACGATTACCAGCACGACCAGCGCGATCGGCAACCCGCGCCCCGGGCCCTGGGTGCCGCTTGGCGCCGCGCCGGCCGCCGTGCGCCGCCAAGCAAACGCCAGCACGGCGAATGCCAATAGCCCAAGCCCGCTCGCAAAGTACCGATGCACCATCTCTGGCCATGCTTTGTCCGGTTCCACCGGCGCATCCGGGAAACGCGCTTCGGCCGCTGCCAGTTCCTGCACCGATGCCGGCACGGTGATGAAGCCATAGCACCCGGGCCAATCCGGGCAGCCGAGGCCGGCATCCACCAAGCGCGTGTAGGCGCCGAGCGCCACCACGAGCGCGGCGAGCGCGACGCCGGCCAGTGCCAAGCCCCGTTCTGCCGAGCGCGACGGCGCGGCGACGGCGGGGGCATCGGAGGCAAGCGGATCAGCCATGCGCCAACGCAGCCGCCACCGGCGCGGTGTCGGGCCGCACCCCGCGCCAGAGTAGATACGACTCCGCCGCCTGCTCGATGAGCATCCCCAAGCCATCGGCCACCCCGGCTGCGCCGCGTTCCCGGCACCAACCGCAGAACGCCGTGTCTGCCCCTAAACGATAGAACATATCGTAGCAAAAGGCGCCTTCAATGGCCGCCCCGCAAAGCGCAAGGCCATCGCCCCGCGCACTCGCCGAGGTGGCATTGATGACCACATCGTAGCCGCCGCGCACAGCCGCCAACGGCATTGGCTCCACGCCATCGAACGCCTTGGCGAGTTCCTGCGCGCGTTCGACGGTGCGGTTGGCAAGCGTCAGCCGCCGCGGTTCGGCGCGCAACAGCGGCCCGAGCGCGCCCCGCGCCGCGCCGCCGGCGCCGAGCAGCAACACCCCCTTGCCGGCAAGGGGAAGGTCCAGGTTCTGCTGCAAATCGCGCAGCAGGCCCACGCCATCCGTGTTGTCGCCGCGCGGTCCGCGAGGGGTGGCCAAGATGGCGTTCACAGCACCTGCCTCGTCGGCGTTCACGGTCGTGCTGCCATGCTCGGCGGCCCAAGCGTAGGCATCCAACTTGAAGGGCAGCGTGACGTTGGCGCCGCCGCTGTCTGGCGCCGCGAAGAAGCGCTCGGCGGCAGGGCGAAACGCCGGCGCAAGCAGGGTTTCGTAAGCAATGGCATGGCCGGCGGCGCGGGCAAACAAGCGGTGGATGCGCGGCGACAGGCTATGCGCCACCGGATTGCCGATCACCACGTAGCGGCGGCTCATCGCAGCACGATGCCGTTGGCAGCGTGGCGGATGCGCGACGGGCCGCTGCGGCCAGCGATGGCGCCGGGCAGCACGAAATCCACTTGGCGGCCGAGCGCGCGCCGGGCCGTGAGTTCAGTGCGCGCTGGCGGCTGCCCGCTCAAGTTGGCCGACGTGGAAACAATCGGGCCGCCGAACGCCGCCGCCAGTCGGCGCGCTTGTTCGTGGCCGGGCACACGCACCGCCACCGCCGCCGGCTTGCTCCCGCCGGTCACAAGCGAAGAAAACCGATTGGTGGGAACGATCCATGTCTCCGCGCCGGGCCAGCTCGCCAGCACGGCGGCGCGAGCCGCCGGCGGCAAGGCATCGAGCTCGGCGGCAAACGCTGCCGGCGTCGCCCCGATGAGGATTAGCCCTTTGCCCGGCGAGCGGTGCTTGAGGCGCAGCAGCCGGCACACCGCAGCGGCGTCGAACGGGTCGCACGCGAGGCCCCAAACGCCCTCCAAGGCATGCGCCACGATGCCCCCAGACGCCAACGCCGACGCGGCGCGGAGCACCGCGAACGCCGCCATCACTGGGCGGCGGCTCGTTGCACCGCAGCGTTCTGTTGCGCCACCTTGGCGCGGCCGGCGGCGCGCGCCGTCACCAACGCCTTGGCGAGCCCCGCATCGCTGATCGCGAGCACCTGCGCCGCGAGCCAAGCCGCGTTCTGGGCGCCGGCCTTGCCCACGGCAACCGTGGCAACCGGCACGCCGCCGGGCATTTGCACCGTTGCCAAGAGCGCGTCAACACCAGCCAGCGGGCCACTCGCCAACGGCACCCCAATCACCGGCCGCACCGTGTGCGCCGCCACCGCCCCGGCGAGATGCGCCGCCATGCCGGCCGCGCAAATGAAGGCGGCGCAGCCCCTCGCTTCGGCATCCACGACATACTCCGCAGTCTCATCCGGCGTGCGGTGGGCAGACAGCACCCGCACCTCGCATGGCACTTCCAACTGCGCCAAGCCATCCACGCAGGCCTGCATCACCGGCCAATCCGACTCGGACCCCATCAGCACGGCCACCCACAGCATAAGCGGCTCTCACCCAACTCAGGAAAGGCAGCGAATATACCCGCCGCGGTGGGGGGCGACAAATCCCAGCAGTTCCAGTTCCGCGAGCGCCTGCGTCGCCGCTTGCGGCGACAGGCCGACCGCGGCCGCGACGCGATCGAGGGAAGTGACCTCGGCGCCTACCTGCTCGAACACCGCGGCCAAGGACGCTGGCGGCGCGTTCGACGATGGCGCCGGCGCGGGCTCAAAGCCAATGGCAAACAGGATGTCGTCCACGTTTTCGATGAGCGCGGCACCACTTTTCAACAAGCGGTGGCAGCCGCCCGACAACGGGCTGGCGACCGGGCCCGGCACCGCCATCACCTCGCGGCCTTGCTCGGCGGCCATGCGCGCCGTGATGAGCGAGCCGCTCGCCACAGTCGCCTCCACGATCACAACGCCGAGCGCGAGGCCGCTGATGAGTCGGTTGCGTTCCGGAAACTGATGCTTGCGCGGCGCGCGCTCCGCCGCATACTCCGAGGCGAGGGCGCCGCCGGCGGCCACGATCTGCTCGGCAAGCCTCGCGTGGGCGCTCGGATACACTCGGTTGAGGCCGCCGCCGAACACAGCGACCGTGCGCCCGCCCGCGGCCAACGCGCCACGATGGGCGGCGGCATCGATGCCATGCGCCAAGCCGCTCACCACAACCAAGCCGGCAGCGCTCAACTCACGGGCCAGCGCATGGGCGATCTCGCGCCCAGCGCCGGACGCACGGCGGCTGCCGACGATGGCCACGCTTGGCGCACCGAGCACGGCGGCGTCGCCGCGCACATGCAAGCGCGCCGGCGGGTCTGGAATGGCGAGCAAGCACTCCGGCAGGCGCGCGCCGCGCAGGGTCTGGAACATGGTGCGCCGTTTTACCGCAAGCCCGCGGCAGCGTCTGTAGGCCAAGGCTCACACGGCGGCAACGCCCAAACGGGCTTGCGTCGTCGGGCGAGCCGCCGCCGCGGCGCCACAGCGCTCGCCCCGGCGCTTCCGAGCAACGGCCTAAGCTCCTATCATTGCCACCCCAAACGCGCTGGACTGCCGCATGGCGCTGTTGCCGATTCTTGAGTTTCCGGACCCGCGCCTGCGCACCAAGGCGCAGCCGGTTGAACGAGTGACCAGCGCCACGCGCAAGCTGGCGGACGATTTGCTCGACACCATGTACGAGGCACCCGGCATCGGCCTCTCGGCGACGCAGGTGGACGTTCACCAGCGCATCGTCGTCATCGACGTGTCGGCCACCCAAGACGCGCCGCTGGTGCTCATCAACCCGCAGCTCAGCGCGCCGGAAAGCACGCAGGAACGAGAAGAAGGCTGCCTCTCTGTGCCAAGCTTCTACGAGGTGGTGCCGCGCGCGGAGCGCATTCGCGTGTCCGCCTTGGACCGGGACGGCAAGCCGTTCGAGATGCAAGCGCAAGATCTGCTCGCCGTGTGCATCCAGCACGAGTGCGACCATCTGGACGGCAAGCTGTTCGTGGATTACCTATCCAGCCTGAAACGCGACCGCATCCGCCGCCGGCTCTCGAAGCTGCGCCGCCAAGAAGCGACGGCGCGTTGACTTCCGCCAGCACCGGGGAAAGCGAGGCGGCGCCCCACTCCGGGCGGGCCATGCGGCTCGGCTTCGCCGGCACTCCAGAGTTCGCCGAGCGCATCCTCGCGGCACTCATCGGCTCGCGCCATGCCGTGGCGGTGGTCTTCACCCAGCCGGACCGACCGGCTGGGCGCCGGCGCCGCCTCATGCCAAGCCCGGTGCGTGTGGCCGCCGAGGCGCAGGGCCTGTGCGTGCAGACGCCGAAACGCTTCCACGCGCAGGAACGCTGGCTCTCTGGCTTGGATGTGCTCGTCGTCGCCGCGTATGGGCTCATCCTGCCGCCCACCGCCCTCGTTGCACCGACGCGCTGCTGCCTCAACGTCCACGCCTCCTTGCTGCCCCGCTGGCGCGGCGCGGCACCCGTGGAACGCGCCATCATGGCCGGGGATGCCATCACCGGCGTCAGCATCATGCAGATGGAAGCCGGGTTGGACACGGGGCCCGTGCTGTTGCGCAGGGAGGTGGGCATCGACGCGGCGGACACCGGCGCCACGCTCACGGCGCAGCTCGCCGAAGTGGGCGCGACAGCGCTCCTTGATTGCTTGGACCGCCTCGACGACCTTGGCGCCACGCCCCAAGATGATGCCCGCGCCACCTACGCGCCGAAACTCACCGCGTCTGACGCGATCATCGATTGGTCTCGCCCCGCCACCGACATCGAACGCCAAGTGCGCGCCTTGGCGGGCCGGCAACCCGCTCGCACCCACCTGCGCGGGCCGGCCGGAGCGCGGGCACCTAGCGGAGGGCAGGGGCCGTGCAGCGGAGAGCGCAGCGAACGGGTGCGCATGAACGTGCTCGCCGCCAGCGCCATCCCAGCCAACGCGCCGCCCGGTGAGCTCGTCAAGCACGGGCGCAGCTTCGCCGTCGGTTGCGGCGCTGGAGCGCTGGTGCTGGAAACGGTGCAGCTCGCTCGCGGCAAGGGGCGCCCCATGACTGCCCTGAGCGCCGCCAACGGCTACCCGGATCTCTTCAAGCCCGGCGCACGCTGCGATGTCGGCGCCTAGCGGCCCCGACGCAGCCGTCACCCGCGCTCGCGCTGCGCGCGCCGTCCATGCCGTGCGCCATCGGAGCATTCGCCTCGAGGCATCCCTTGGCGCGGACGCGGCGCCGCTCTTGACCGAACTCGCCTACGGCGCCTGCCGCCACTATTACTCCTTGGCCGCCCAAGTCGATGCCCGCTTGGCGCGGCCGCTCAAGCCCCGCGACGCAGTGCTGCACGCACTGCTCGTGATCGGCGCCTACCAGTTGCGGCACACGCGCATCCCGCCCCACGCGGCGGTGTCCGAGACCGTCGCCGCGACGCATCAATTGCGCCGCCCGTGGGCCAAAGGGTTGGTGAACGGCGCTCTGCGGCGCCTAGCCGAAGCGCCGGCCACCGCCGCGGATGCAACGCAACGCTGGGATCATCCCGCTTGGATGCTGCGGGCATTCGAGGCGGCGTGGCCCGCGCATTGCCCAGCGCTGTTCCGCGCCAACAACAGCCGGGCGCCGATGGCGCTGCGCGTGAACGCGACGAAGATCAGCGCACCCGCGTATCGCAAGCGCCTCGATGCCGCCGGCTGCAAGCATCGCCAAGGCTTGACGCCTGAGACGCTGGTGTTGGCCACGCCCACGCGCACGCAGACGCTGCCGGGGTTTGCCGACGGTCTCGTTTCGGTGCAGGACGAAGGGGCGCAGCTCGCCGCCACCCTGTTGCCGGCTGCGCGAGGGGCGCGGATGCTGGATGCTTGCGCGGCGCCCGGCGGCAAGGCGTTTCACTTCCAGGAACGCCATCCGCACGTTGCGGTGACGGCGTTGGACGCGAATCCCGAACGGCTTGCCCACCTGTGCGCGGAGAGCCGGCGGTTGGGCCATCCACTCCACGCCATCGTCGCCGGCGATGCCACCGCCCGTTGCTGGTGGCATGGCGAGCCGTTCGACGCCATTCTCGTTGATGCCCCCTGCTCCGGCACCGGCACGCTGCGCCGGCACCCAGACATCAAGGTGTCGCGCGCCGCCAAGGACGTGACGCGCGCCGCGGCCCAGCAACGCGCCATGCTCGACAACCTGTGGCTCATGCTTTCACACGGCGGCACGCTGCTCTATTGTGCATGCTCGATCCTCCCCGAGGAGAACGACGCCGTGGTGCAGGGCTTTGTGGACGCGACGCCAAGTGCCGCCATTGCCCCGATCGCGGCGGCTTGGGGCCGGCCAACGGCCTGCGGCAGAGCGCTCTTGCCTACCTGCGGCGGACCCGACGGCTTCTTCTACGCACGCATCGAAAAGCGGTGAACATCCTCATTCTCGGCGCCGGCCAAGTGGGCGGCACCCTCGCCAGCCAACTCGCCAACGAAGACTTCGACATCACCATCGTCGATAACAACGAGACGCGCCTATTGGACCTGCGTCGCCGGCTGGACATCCGCACCATCACCGGCCACGCATCGCGCCCAGACGTGCTGGAAATGGCCGGCGCCAAGGATGCCGACATGCTCATCGCGGTGACGCCACACGATGAAGTGAACATGGTGGCCTGCCAAGTGTGCTATTCCATGTTCCGCACGCCAACGAAGATCGCCCGCATCCGGGCGGATGCCTACCACGCCCGCAGCAACTTGAACGACGAAGAAGAAACCTTCTTCTCCAAGGAACACATGCCCATCGACGTGCTCATCAACCCAGAGCGCGTCGTCACAGAGCAGTTCACGGAACTGCTGGATCATCCCGGCGCTCTGCTCGTGGTGGATTTCGCCGCCGGCCGCGTCAAGCTCGTCGCCGTCAAGGCGCAGCGCGACGGGCCACTGGTCGGACAGGCGCTGCGTCTCCTGCATCGCCACATGCCCAATGTCGAAGCGCGGGTCGCCGCCATCTTTCGCCGCGACCGGGCGATCATCCCGCACGGCGACACCGTGATTGAAGCCGACGACGACGTGTTCTTCATCGCCGCGGCAGCGAACATCCACAACGTGATGACCGAGTTGCGGCGCGACGAGACGCGCACCCACCGCGTCATCATCGCCGGCGGCGGCCGCATCGGTGAGCATCTCGCCCGCGCCATCGAGCCGCGCTTTTCCGTGAAGGTGGTGGAACATGACGAGCGGCGCGCCCACGAGCTCGCCAACCGGCTGCACTCGGCAATCGTCATCCACGGCGACGCCACCGATGGCGACCTGTTGCTGGAAAACAACATCGAACGCACCGACGCCTTCTGCGCCGTCACCAACGACGACGAGGTGAACGTCATGTCGTCGCTGTTGTCGAAGCGCTTGGGCGCCAAGCGGGCCATGACGCTCATCGGCAAGCCGGCCTATGTCGATCTGATGGAGGGCGGCCAAATCGATGTCGCGCTGTCGCCGCAACTGGCGACCGCCGGCACCATCCTGCAGCACGTTCGACGCGGCGACGTGACGCGGGTGCATAGCCTTCGGCGCGGCGCCGCCGAAGCGATGGAAGCCGTCGTCCACGAAACGAGCAAGTTGGCCGGATGCCTTGCGAGCGAGCTGCCGCTGCCGCCAGGCACGACCTTGGGCGCCGTCGTGCGCGGCGAAGATGTGCTGACCGCGCGCGACGACTTCACCATCGAGCCGGGAGACCACGTCATCCTGCTGCTCACCGACAAGGGCCGCGTGGCCGCTGTGGAGCGGCTGTTTCAGGTGGGCCTCTCCTTTTTCTAGGGAACGACGGCGCCTTGCACCTAAGCGTCATCCTGCGCGTCACCGGCGTCCTGCTGATGTTGTTCAGCGTGGCCATGGCCGCGCCGCTGTTGGTGGCGCTCCACTACGGGGAAGACGTGCTCCGGCCATTCCTCACCGCCTTCGCCATCACCTTGGGCACGGGCGCTGCGCTGCGCTTGCTGCCACGCCGGGGCGCGGACCTGCGCAGCCGCGAGGGGTTCCTCATCACGGTGTTGTTCTATGCGGGGTTGGGCCTCTTTGGCGCGTTGCCCATCTATCTGTCGCCCGGCGTTGCAGATTCGTTCACAGACGCCGCCTTTGAGTCCATTTCTGGCCTCACCACCACCGGCGCGACTGTCATCACTGGTTTGGACGAGCTGCCCCGCGCCATCCTGTTCTATCGACAATTGCTGCAATGGTTGGGCGGCATGGGCATCGTCGTGCTCGCCGTGGCGGTGTTGCCGATGCTGGGCGTGGGCGGCATGCAGCTATATCGCGCCGAATCCCCCGGGCCCGTCAAGGACAACAAGCTCACGCCACGCATTACGCAAACGGCTCGCGCGCTCTGGCTCATCTATTGCGGGCTGACGCTCGCTTGCGGCGCGGCCTATTGGGCGGCCGGCATGAGCCTCTTCGACGCCATCTGCCACGCTTTTTCCACGGTCGCGATCGGCGGCTTCTCCACCCATGACGCGAGCCTTGGCCACTTTCAGAACGGCGCGGTGGAATCCGTCGCGATCGTGTTCATGATCCTGGCCGGCATGAACTTTGGCCTGCACTTCCTCGCTTGGCGTCGCCCGAAGCAGTACCTGAGAGACATCGAGTTGCGCACCTACCTCGCCACCATCGCGGTGGTGGCGGCGTTGGTGATCTGGGTTCTCGCCCGGTTCGACGCCACGCCGAGCCCGTTCCGCGAGGGCCTCTTTCACGCGGTGTCCATCACCACCACCACCGGGTTCACCACCACCAACTTCAGCGTCTGGCCGTCCTTCGCGCCGGTTCTGCTCCTGTTCGCAGCGTTCGTCGGCGGCTGCGCCGGCTCCACCGCCGGGGGCATCAAGGTGGTGCGCGCTGTGCTCATCATCCGCCAAGGGGTGCGCGAGATCCGCCGCCTCATCCACCCCAGCGGCGTGTTTCCGGTGAAGCTCGGCAAGGAAGTGGTGCCGGACCGCGTGTTGGATGGCGTATGGGGCTTCTTTGCCGCCTACATGATCGTGTTTCTTGCCATGGTGTGCGTGTTGCTCGGCATCTCCTCGTTGGACTTCCAATCCGCCTTTTCCGCGGTGGGCGCTTGCCTCAACAACCTAGGGCCCGGGCTCGGCGACGTGGCCCTGAACTATGCCGGGCTCTCCGCCCCGGCCAAGTGGCTGTTGTCCCTCGCCATGCTGCTCGGGCGTTTGGAGGTATTCACCTTGCTGGTGTTGTTGACGCCCGCCTACTGGCGCAGCTGAGCGGCGGCGACGGCGGCGAAAGCGCTTGTATTCCCATTGGTATTGCGCCAAGTCGCGCCGCACCGCCGCTTCGATGGCGCGGTTCATGGCCGTCGCGCTCACCTTGGGGGAGGCGCTCCGAATCGCATCTTCCACCCGCTCGTAGCGAACCCGAAACCCCAGGCGCGAACGTTGCACGGTGGCCAAGAGGACAACGGTTTGCGGCCCAATCAGGCGTTGCGCCAACGTCATCGTGGCCACCTCCACGCCGAAGAACGGCGCGTTCACCGCGGCATCCGGACGTGGGGTTTGATCCGGCAACACCCCCACCGCGCCGCCATCCGCCAGCACCCGCTTCACCTGCCTGAGGCCCGCCAAATCCGTGCCGGCGACGGCAATCCCCCAACGCGACCGCGCCTTCACCAGCGCACGATCGAGCAGGGCATCCTTGGGGCGCTCGTACAGGAACGTGACCGGCAGCCGCCGCCCCAAGGCAAACGCCAAGAACTCCCAGTTGCCGAAGTGCGGCACCAAGATCACGGCCCCGCCCGCGCTGCGCCGGGCTTCATCCAGCAAGGCCAGGCCCTCTTCCACCTCCAAGGCGCGGCGTGAGGCATCCCAACCCCCATGCCACGCGAAACCCATCTCGGCGGCGGCCTTGCAGGTTTCCAAGACGCTGTGGCGTGCCAGCGCGCGCCGCTCCTGGGGCGGCAGGTCGGCAAAGCAAAGCTCAATGTTGGCGACGGTGACCGCGGCGCTCGGCAAACGCAGACTCCAAGCCACCCTGCCGGCGAGGGCGCCGAGGACGCGCGCCGCGGCAAGCGGCAACCAGCCCATCAGCCGCGCCGTGCCCACCACAGCCAAGGCGCGCCAACTATTCCGCATGGTCCTCCATCCACACGGCGCCGACCACTTCCTGATGGCGGAAGCAGGTGACGAGATGGTCGTTCACCATGCCGACGCTCTGCATGAAGGCGTAGCAGATGGTTGGCCCGACGAACTTGAAGCCGAGCTTTTTCAGGGCGCGGGACATCGCGGCGGAGGCCGGCGTATTGCTCGGCACGTCTCCGGCGTCCCGCCAACGGTTCCGCTGTGGCTGCCCATCCACAAACGACCACAGAAAACCCGCCGCATCGTCCAGCGCAAGGAACGCCCGCGCGTTGCCTACCATCGCCGCGAGCTTGCCGGCGTGGCGGATGACGCCGGCATCGTTGAGCCAACGCGCCATGTCGGCTTCGCCGGCGGCGGCGAGCCGCTCCACATCGAAGGCATGGAAGGCGCGATGCATGGCTTCCCGCTTGCGCAACACCGTGAGCCAAGAGAGGCCCGCCTGCATGCCCTCAAGCACCAAGCGCTCGAACAGGGGGCCGACAGGTGCGCCGCTGCCCGGCGGGCACACCGGAACACCCCACTCCTCGTCGTGGTAGCGCAGATACAGGCTGTCGCCAAGGCCCCAACCGCAACGCGCTCTCCCATCCGCGGCCACGTTCATCGAAAATCCACCTTGAGCGCAACGGCGGCAAGCTACATCAAAACGCTTGGGCCTGCTGCCATGGGTGCGCGATCAGCGACTTCATTCGATGGCCTCCCGCAGTTCGCTGAATTCTCGGCGGATGTCCTGAGCGACTTCGTCCACCTCTTGCGCCACGCTGGTCTCGAGGCCAAGCTCTTGATCGAGGGCGGTGGCCAGCGGCAGCAACTGATCCGCTGCCGGTGATGTCAGAATCCAATCGCGCACCGTGGCCGCACCTAGTTTGATGCTCGCCACGATAAGCACTTCGATGACCAGAGAGGGGATGCTGTCAAGCTGCGAGAGGAGTTCGAGCATGGCTTGGACGTCGCCCTCGTACATTGACTCGCCAGTTCCGTCCCGCAGGCACGCCAGCGCCCGGATGCAGTGAGCGTTGAGCAACCCCTCCTCCAGCGCTTGGCCGTGACAAGCGTGAATGGCTTGAGTGCTCGTCTCGATGGCCTGACCGAAGCGACGGAGTTCGAGCTCCACATATGCCTTCCCTAGGAGCGCGAGGCCCAAGCCTCGCTTGAGCTCCGGTGTCGGTGTCCCGCGGAGGCGGCCGACTTCATAAGTGGTCAGCGCTTCCTCCGCTTGGCCGGCCACGAGGTCACTAGGAGCAACCCTCTTCACCAAATCCTCGCCCGCCTTCGCCAGCAATTCGGCCCTGTGCTCACCCAGTTCTGGCAACGCCAAGAGCTTGGTCAGTGTGCCCTGATACAGCGGCGTCACCTCGGCACTCGCGTTCGAGATGTCCGCGACCAAGCGTACGCCAACATCTTTCAGTTCCCTAAGGGAATAGTAGGAGGCCATGAAGCGCACCAGCGCCTCCAACAAGCGATCTGGGCCATGTCCGCGCCGTAGGAGGTAGTAGATGTTGTACAGCCGCTCGGCCAGATAGTGCAGCTTGCGCCGAGCGCTGCCGCCGGCCACGATCACCGCGCCGCGTTCGACAAGGCGCTTCAGTTGGGCGCTGCACTTGCTGGTGTCCAAGCGCGCCTGCTCGGCGATCTCGCGGGTGCTGGCCGGCTTCCACAGTTCCGCAAGCGCCAGATAGACGCGCCGCTCCTGCGCCGGCAGCGATTCCAAGTGGCTCTTGAAGTACTCGGTGTGGTCGTCCACCAAATCGAGCAGCTGCGCCATGAGGTCCTGAAAGGAGAGCCCGCCGCCGAAGCGGGCGACGATGGCTAGCAGGCGCGGGCTGCCACCAGTAAGTATCTCCAGCGATCGGACGGTGCCTAGCTCGCGGCATTGCCCCGAGACCGCTCCCCATAGCGTCGCGCACTCTTCGGTGTTCAACGGGCGCAGTTGCAGCGTTCTGAACAGATCGTAGAGCGCCCGGTCTGGATGGTCGATCTGATCGAAGCGGCTGGTGGCGCTGGCCAGCAGCACGATGCGCGGGTCGGTCTGTAGCGTGTGCCGCAACCGCCAAGCTGCCGTATTCGCATCCGGCATGTCGCGGAACATCATGTTCAGGTTCTCAACGATTAGCACTAGCCGCTTCGCCGCGCTGTCTGCCACGTCTTGTATCGCGCCCAAGCAGCGGTCTGCCAGCACCATGTCATCCTGAATGGTGCGCAGTTCCTCCACCATGCGCCGCAAATCAGGGGCTCCTTCTATCGACGGAACCTGATCGGCCACGCGGTGCAGACATTCCAGCCAAAACTCGCCCACAGTGGCGACGCAATAGTTCTCCTCGGCGAACACGATGGGCAACAATCGATGGGATAGCGACTCTTCGCCGCGGATTTCCGCCGCAACTCGCAGCAGCAGGCTTGTCTTGCCGCTGCCGCGCGGGCCAATCACGATTTGGTGGATGTTCGAGGCGCCGGTGGATTCCCGCAACGCTTCAACGATGGAGGTCAACTCGCTGGTACGCACACAGTACGAGGCGACTAGTTCTGCGTCGGTTAAGAATGCCGGATTGTATTTTCTGACTGGCGCAGTCATCGCTTCGGCCTCTTCGGCTTGTCGAAGAACCGATCACCGGCGACCCAATTGCCGCCCGCCTTGCGGAGTTTCATTGATAAGCGCCTTCCCAACAGACTTGTTGCCAACGGATTTGTTGCCAACCATTTTGTTGGCAAGCGGCGGGGTTGTCAACGCGACCGCCGCTGGCGCCGCTCCTTTCGCATGAAAACCCCTGCCGAGTTCGCTAGGATGATTGAGGCGGCTGCCTGATCCCAACGTCCAGAAGGTCGCCGATCCCCCACACTATGCTCGCCCGCCGACTTGATGCATCGTTCGCGCTCGCCCATGTACAGACTCGTGTTGCTTGATCGCGACGGCGTGATCAACCGCGGCCGGCCTGGGCACCGGCCCGCGCATCCCAACGGGTACGTTTTGGCGCCCGATGCTTGGCTGCCCATTCCACGCAGCCTCGAAGCCATTGCCATGCTCAACGCGAGCGGCTGCTCGGTGGCGGTCTGCACCAATCAAAGCCCCATCGGCCGGGGGCTGATGTCCGAGGGCGACCTCACCGCCATCCACGACCACATGCGCGCAGCGCTGCGCACCGTCCACGGCCACATCGACGGCATCTTCTTTTGCCCGCACCACCCCGACGAAGGGTGTGAATGTCGCAAGCCCAAGCCCGGCCTCCTGCAAGCCGCCATGCGGGATTTCGGCGTGCCGGCCACCGCCACCTGCTTCGTCGGCGACATGCTCTCCGACATGGAAGCCGCCATCGCCGCCGGCTGTGAGCCAGTGCTGGTGCTGACGGGCCATGACGACGCAACGGAACTCGAGGCCCGATCGCTGGGCGTGCGCCACATCTATGCGGACCTCGCCGCCGCGGCAGCGGTGTTCCTCGCATGATCGCCGCCACGCGGGCGGCATTGTTCTACGCCGGCTACATCCTCTCCACGATCGTCTGGGGCACCTTGGCGGTGGCTGTCGGTTGGCTCTTGCCCGCCAAGGCGCGGTTCAACTTCGTGATCGGCGCGTGGACGCGGATGGTGCTGAAGTGGCTGGCGTGGACCTGCGACATTCGCGCCGAAGTATCCGGGCGAGAGAACTTGCCGAAGGAGCCTTGCGTGTTGCTGGTGAAGCACCAGAGCACATGGGACACGCTCTTCGTGCAAACCCTCGTCAGCCCGCAAACCACGCTCATCAAGCGCGAGCTGCTGTGGATTCCCTTCTTCGGCTGGGCGTTTGCCGTGACACGGCCCATCGCCATCGACCGCCGCGCACCGCGCCGGGCGTTCAAGCGCTTGCTCGAAGCGGGTGCGGAGCGCCTCAGCGCCGGCATCACGGTGACGCTGTTTCCGGAAGGCACACGTGTGCCTTGGGGCGAGCAGCGGCCATTTCAGCCCGGCGGCGCCGCGCTCGCGGCTCGCACCGGGCGGCCCGTCGTCGTGGTGGCCCACGATGGCGGCCGCTACTGGCCGGCCCACCACTTCTCGAAGCGCTCCGGCACGGTGCGTCTGCGGATTTCGGAACCTATCGCCTCTTCCGGTAAAAAATATAGTGAAATCAATGCCGTGGCGGAAAATTGGCTCGCCTCGGAGATGCGCGATCTAGAGGCTTCGGCTACACGTCCAAGTTAACGGCCAGCCGCGCGTTCGCTTCAATGAACTCTCGGCGGGGCTCAACGCGATCGCCCATGAGCGTGTTGAACATCTGATCGGCAGCGACGGCGTCCTCCACCGACACCCGCAGCATGCGCCGGACGTCTGGATCCATCGTTGTCTCCCAGAGCTGCTCTGGGTTCATCTCCCCCAAGCCCTTGTAACGCGAAATGTCCACGCCGCGCCGCGCCTCGTCGAGCATCCAAGCGATGGCGTCGCCAAAGGACTGCACCGGCCGCCGCCGCTCGCCACGCGCCACGAACGCCCCTTCCTCCACCAAGCCGTCAAGCTCGGCGGCGAGGCCCGCCAGTTCGGCATAGTCCTGCGAACGGAAAAACTCGTAGCCGAACTGCGTCTCTTCCGTGGTGCCGCGCGCCGCGGCAATCACCGCTGGATAGTGAATGCCGCGCTCCTCATCTCTGCGAACCTCCACGGCGTAGGCGCGGTCGCCGCCGACGGCGCCACTGTCGTTGAGCAGCGCCTCGAACGTGCCGGCCCAAGCGCGCACGCGCTCCTCGTCCTGCAGGTGCGCGAGCTCCAGCATCGGCACTTCGAGCATCGCCGACGTCACGGCCAGCGGATAGATCCGCGCCATCGCGTTCAACCGCCGCATCACGCCTTGGTGGCGGCGGGCAAGGGCTTCCAAGGGTTCCTCGAGCATCGCCGGGGCAGCGGCGTTCACATGCAGCTTTGATCCGGCGAGCGCGGCCTGCAGGAAGTAATCGTCGAGTTCGTCGTCGTCCTTCACGTATTGCTCTTGGCGGCCACGCTTCACCTTGTAGAGGGGGGGCTGGGCGATGTAGATGTGGCCCCGTTCGATGAGCTTCGACATGTGGCGGAAGAAAAACGTAAGCAGCAGGGTGCGGATGTGAGAGCCGTCCACATCCGCATCCGTCATGATGATGACGTAGTGATAGCGCAGCTTTTCAGCATCGAACTCCTCCCACCCGATGCCGCAACCGAGCGCCGTGACAAGCGTTGCCACCTCTTGCGAAGAGAGCATTTTGTCGAAGCGCGCTTTTTCGACGTTGAGTATCTTTCCGCGCAGAGGAAGAATGGCTTGGGTGCGGCGATCTCGCCCTTGTTTCGCCGAGCCGCCAGCGGAATCGCCCTCCACCAGATACAGCTCGGAAAGGGTTGGGTCTTTTTCTTGGCAATCCGCGAGTTTGCCGGGGAGCCCCGCCAAATCCAAAGCGCCCTTGCGTCGCGTCATTTCCCGCGCCTTGCGAGCCGCCTCCCGGGCGCGAGCGGCGTCGATCATCTTCGTCACGACGTTCTGCGCGTCTTGCGGATGCTCCTCCAAATAGGCCCCGAAATGCTTGCCGAGCGCCTGCTCCACCGCGGTCTTCACCTCGCTGGACACCAGCTTCTCTTTCGTCTGCGACGAGAACTTCGGGTCTGGCGCTTTCACCGACACCACCGCCGTCAAGCCCTCGCGGGCGTCGTCGCCGGTCGTCGCCACCTGCGCCTTTTTTGTTAGCCCCTCGCGTTCGATGTACTGATTCAGCGTGCGGGTGAGAGCAGCGCGAAAACCCGCCAAGTGCGTGCCCCCGTCTGCTTGCGGCACGTTGTTGGTATAGGTGAACACCTGTTCCTGAAAGCCATCGTTCCACTGCATGGCCACTTCGACGCCAATGCCATCGTCGCGTTCCTCGGTGAAGTGGAAGAGATTGTTGAGCGGCGTTTTGTTCACGTTCAGAAACTCGACGAACGCTTGCAGCCCGCCGTCGTAGCGGAAGCAATCCTCCCTGCCAGAGCGCTCGTCCTGCAAGCGGATGGCCACGCCGCAATTCAGGAACGCGAGTTCCCGCAGCCGCTTCGCTAGCACGTCGTAGTGGAACTCGATGTTGTTGAACGTGGCGGAGGAGGGCTTGAAGAAACACTCGGTGCCTTGGCGTTCCGTCTTGCCCACCGCTGCCAACGGCGCTTCGGGCACGCCGGAGCGGTACGTCTGTTGGAACACGCTGCCGTCGCGGCGCACGGTGAGGCGAAACTCCTCAGAAAGCGCGTTCACCACTGACACCCCGACGCCATGCAAGCCGCCGGACACCTTATAGCTGCTGTCGTCGAACTTGCCGCCGGCGTGCAGCGTCGTCATGATGACCTCGGCGGCGGAAACGCCCTCTTCCGGATGAATGTCCACGGGGATGCCCCGGCCATTGTCCGTGACCGTCACCGCCTCGCCGCGGTGCAGGATGACCTCAATCTCGTCGCAGTGGCCGGCCAACGCCTCGTCAATGGCGTTGTCGACAAGCTCCTGCACCATGTGGTGCAGGCCAGTGCCGTCCTCCGTGTCGCCGATGTACATGCCCGGTCGCTTGCGCACGGCGTCCAAACCGCGCAACACCTTGATGCTGCCAGAATCGTAGGTCTCGTCAGCCATGACGCTTCGCTCGCTCCCGTTTCCCGACCTGGCAACGCCTAGGTCACGCGCTCTGCACAGCGCCTTGTTTCACATGAAACACCTTCACCCGGTCTTCGCCGAAGGCAGCGGCAATATCTGGCCGATGAGTGGAAGTGGCGAGAATCTGGCAGCCCAAGCCGCTCAGCAGCCCGAAAAAGCGCTCGCTGTGGCGGGCATCGAGTTCCGCCCACACATCGTCGATCAGGAACAGGCTCCTAGCCGCAAGGCGTTCAATCAACCCTCGTGCCTGCCCAATTCGCAACGCGCTGGCCGCGGCCTTGCCTTGGCCGCGAGACAGTACCTTGGCCGCGTCCTGGCCCTCGGCCCCCAGCCTCACATCCGCCCGGTGGGGCCCTACATGGGTGATGCCCGATTTTACATCGCGGGCGGTGCTTTCGCCTACCTCACGCTCCAAATCTTCCCGCGACCCGCCTTGGAATCCGGCGTGATACTCCAAGGTGAGTTCCATTTCCGGCGCCAGCCGGGCCAGCGCCGCAAGCACGGCCGGGCGGGTCTCCGTGAAGTACTCCCCCCGCGCCGCGGCCACTTGAGCGCCAAGGTCCACCATGCGCTCGGTCCATGCGCCAAGTGTGCTCTGATTCCCGCTGCGCAACACGGCATTGCGCTGACGAACGCAGCGAACGTACCTGCGCAACGCTTCCAAGTAGTCCTGTTTCACGTGGAACGTGCCCCAGTCCAGCCATTGGCGACGCTCCTGCGGGGCACCGAACACCAGTTCCGCCAAGTTGGGCAGCAAGATCTGTATCGGCAGCAGCGCGGCCACCGCCGAGGCTTGGCGCACCACCTCCCCGTTCAGTTTGAGCCGCGTCTGGTTCGAGCGGTCCCGCTCGACGCCCACGCGCACCTGGCCGCGCACGTCATCCGAGCAATTCGCAAACACCGACAGGCTCGGCGTGTCGCGTTGAATCAAGGAGGACATGTCCCGTGTGCGGAACGAACGCCCCCGAATCAGCAAGTGGAGCGCTTCGAGCAGCGCAGTCTTGCCGGCGCCGTTCGGGCCGACGAAGAGATTCAGGTTCGCTGAGAGATCGAAAGACGCTTCGGTGACATTGCGAACGTGGCGGATCTCTACCTGCTCGAGAACCACGTCATAGGCGCATCGGCATGACGACGAACAACGATCCGTCCTCGTCTGGCATCTCGATGAGCACGCTGCTGTTCGCGTCCGAAACGGACAGCCGCACCGTTTCGCCGGGAATCACGTTGAACACATCCAGCAGGTAATCCACGTTGAAGCCGATCTCGATCTTGTCGCCGTCATAGTCCACTGGGATGGTGTCTTCCGCCTCCTCTTGTTCGAGATTGTTCGCCTGCACGGTGAGCTGCTCCTTGTCTAGGCAGAGCCGCACACCGCGGTAGGTCTCGTTCGTGAGGATGGCAGCCCCGGCCAAGGAGTGTTGCAGCGTGTTGCGGTCTCCAATGATGGTGTGCTTGCTCTGGCGCGGAATGACGCGCTCATAGTCTGGGAAATCGCCGTCGATGAGCTTCGTGGTCAACATGTAGGGGCCGTGGCGCGCCTGCAGGACGTTGCTGCCGATGGCGATGGAAACTGGTTCCTCGCCTTCCGAGAGCAGGCGGCCCAACTGCGCGACGCCTTTGCGCGGGATGATGGCCCGCACCCGTTCCACGCCGTCCACGCCGCCTTCGCGCGTACACATGGCCAACCTGTGGCCGTCCGTGGCGACGGCGCGCAGGTGCCCGTCCGTCACTTCGAGGAGCAAGCCGTTCAGATAGAAACGCACATCCTGCTGCGCCACTGCGAAACTGGTCTGCGCGACCAAGCGTTTCAACTCATCCGAGGAAACCGACAGCTCGCCAAGTGGCGCCTGCACCTCGACCTTGGGAAACTCCTCCACCGGCAGCGTCGCCAGCGCGAAACGCCGCCGCCCCGAGCGCACTGTCACTTGCGCGGCGCTCTCCACGGATACCTCGACGCCATCCGCCAGGGCGCGCCAAATTGCCGCCAGCTTGCGGCCGGGGATGGTCGCTTGGCCGGGTTCGCTGACGTTCACGCCGTCTTCAACGCGAGCGCGGAGTTCCACCTCCATGTCTGTGCCCGTCAGCGACAAGCCGTCCACATCGGCTTCCACCAACACGTTGGCGAGCACGGGCAGCGGATTCGCGGGGCTCGGGCGCTCAATCACGCCCGTGACCACCTCGATGGCCCGCAACAATGTTTCCCGGTTGGTGCTGAACTTCATCTTGCCGTCACCCGTTTTGCCCTTCCCTTCACACCCGCGACTCAGCGCTCCAGTTGGCGCTTGAGGTTCAGGTAATCCTTGTCCACCTCGGCGTTGCTGGTGCGGAGCTCCTTGATTCTATTGGATGCGTGCAGCACCGTCGTGTGATCTCGGCCGCCGAATCCGCGGCCAATCTCCGGCAACGAGTGGGCGGTGAGGCCCTTCGCCAACGCCATGGCCATCTGCCGCGGGCGCGCCACGGAGCGGCTGCGACGCCGCCCGAGGAGATCCGCCTTGGGCAAGTTGTAGTACTCCGCCACCACAGATTGGATCTGCTCCATGCTCACTTGCCGGTAGTGCGCGGCGAAGATGTCGCGCAGCAACTCGTCCACCATCGCTTGGTTGACCTCGGCGCCCGTGAACTGGACATGCGCCTTGATGCGCTGCAGCGCCCCCTCCAGCTCGCGCACATTCGAGCGGATGCGCTCGGCCAAGTAAACGGCCATGTCCTCGTCCAAGTTAACGCCCTCGGCTTCCGCCTTCGTGAGCAGAATGGCCGCCCCAGTTTCCAAGTCCGGCACGTCCAGCTCCACCGAAAGGCCGCTCAAAAACCGAGACTTCAAGCGTTCCTCCAGCCCCCTCACCTCTTTCGGATACCGGTCGCAAGTGAGCACCAATTGGTGCCCGTTCTGCTCTAACGAGTTGAAAACATTAAAGAACTCATCTTGAGATTGCTCGGTTTTAGCGAAGAACTGCACATCGTCAATGAGCAGCACGTCGAGCTTTCGGTAGCGCTGCTCGAACCTTGGCATCGCCTTCTCGCGGAGCGCGTTCACAAAATCTTTCACGAACTGCTGCGAGTGGATGTACCAAACCTTGGCCTTGGGCCGGCAGCGCAACACTTCGTTGCCGATGGCATGCATCAGGTGCGTCTTGCCAAGCCCCGTGCTGCCGTACAGCGCCAACGGGCAGAAGCCATTGCCCGGGTCATTCGCGACCTGCAGCGCCGCGGCGCGCCCCATCTCGTTGCAGCGGCCCTCTACGAACGCGTCGAAGGTGAATGCTGCGTTCAACCGGCCTAGGCGTCGCCGCCCCTCAACGCGCTTTGGCTGTTTCGGCTCCTTGCCGCGGCTGCCCACGCCAAGTTCCACATCGGAGACGTCGCCGTACAGGTTCAGCAGTTCCCGAATGCGGCCGATGAAGTTAGCCCGAACGTGCTTCAGCACATAGTTGTTGGGGGCGAGGATGACCAAGCTTGCGCCGTCATTGCGCACCTGCAGCGGGCGAATCCAAGTGGTGTAGTCCTGAACCGAGAGCTCTTTCTCCAAGCGGCCGACACACTCCTCCCACACCACTCTGCCACTCCCCCAAGCAACGACGGCACGTTCTTGAGGCCATTCTATGCATGTTGCCGCCAAGCCTGCACGGAAAAATCGAGGATCGCTCTTTTCACGTTGTAAATCAATCTCTTATAACGCCGACTCGCGCCAGCCCCCGAAAGCCGAGCAAACCCCGCAAAATGCCTATTCTGTTGACCCAAAGTGAGCAAACTGTGGATAAATCAGAATAGCGTCGCCGGAGGCAGCCCCGCGTGACAAGCTGTGCATCGTTTAGCCACGCGATATTCACCCCTTGCGATGTGAGACATCCCCCACCATGCGTGTGAGACATCGCCCTTATCCACAGGACGCGACGGTGCTAACAACAACCATGCACTCTCTATAGATCCCTTTTTCTTGCGGTGTGGTCGGCGCAAGCGGCTCATGCCGCCACCGTCGTCGCCCCATTCCCCAGATTGACAGGCGAGCCGTCGAATCCGGTAGAATCCGCATCCTTGCGAAGCGGGGACGCGCCATGAAGCGGACATATCAGCCCAGTGTGCTCAAGCGCAAGCGCACCCACGGATTTCGCGCCCGGATGTCCTCCAAGGGCGGTCGGCGTGTGCTGAACGCAAGGCGGGCGAAAGGCAGAAAGCGCCTGACGGTTTGAACGGCGTCTCGCATGGGCGCTGGCCATGCATTTCCAGCTTCGGCGCGGCTCACCCGCAAGTGTGATTTCGATGCGGCGTTCGCCACGCCAACGATTCGGCTGCGCTCGCCGCCGCTGCGTTTATTGGCCAAGCCCAACGACCAAGGCTTTGCCCGCCTCGGCGTTGTCGCGCCGAAGCGGTCGCTGCGCCGCGCCGTTGATCGCAACCGGGCCAAACGAATGGTGCGGGAATCGTTCCGGCTGGCGCGGTGTCGCTTGCCGCCGAGCGACTTTGTGATCACCGTGGATGGAGGGCACAACGTGCGCGCAGCGGCCGACGAACTCTGGGCGAAGCTCAGTGAGCGCTAGCGTGGCTGCTGTTGGGCGCGGCGCTAGGCGCATCGCCACGGCGCCGATTCGGCTCTACCGCGTGGCGCTGAGCCCTTGGCTGCCAAGCAGTTGCCGCTATTGGCCAAGCTGCTCCGCGTATGCAGTGGAGGCCATCGAGTGCCACGGCGTCGGCCGCGGCGGGTGGTTGGCGCTGAAGCGGCTCGGCCGCTGCCATCCGTGGCGAGACGGTGGGTTCGATCCGGTTCCTCAAACCACTCTTGCGAAGGGCGCTGCCCCGCGCGCATCTAGTCTGGCCAAAACGCAAGCGGCGCACGCTGGCGCAACGGACTAGCCCATGCCGTCTGCCGAGATTCAACGCATCGTGCTGATCGTGGCGCTCATCGCCACGGGATACCTCCTGATGCTGGCGTGGCAAGAGGACTACGGCAGCCGCCCCGCCGAGCGCACCACGCCGCCGGTCGCCGCCGGGAATCCTCTGGACGATGCGCCGCCGCCTGTCGAGATGCCCACCGGGCAGGACGTGCCCACCGAGGTGCCAGAAGCGCCGGCCATGCAAACGGGCAGCCCGCAGCGCGAAACGCTGGCGACGGTGCAGACAGATCGGTTGATCACCGTCGAGACGCGCGCCTTGAGCGTCTGGATTGACCCCCTCGGCGGCGACATTGTGGGTGTGCGCCTGCCGCGCTACCCCGTGAGCTTGGAGCAGCCAGACATCCCCTTTGTGCTGCTTGATCGCCGCCCCGGCCATACCTACGTCGCGCAGAGCGGGCTGGTGGGGCGAGATGGCCCAGACGCCCAAGGGGAACGCCCGCTCTTCCGGTCTTCACAGGCGGCGTATCGCTTCATGGATGAGCCGGGCGAGGTGACGCTGCGCTTTGAGGACGCCGGCGTCGTCGTCGAGAAAATCTTCCGCTTCGAGCCGGAGGATTACTACGTCGGCCTCGAGTACCTCGTCGAGAACGGGCGCAGCGAGCCGTTCTCAGCGAACCTCTTCGCCCAGATCAAGCGCGATGCGTCCGTGCCGGAATCCGCCGAGGGCATCAGCTTGGGCCCGCGCCCCTACTTGGGCGCCGCCCTCACCACGCCGGAGAGCCGCTACGAGAAGGTGGATTTCGAGGATCTCGACGACGAAGAGTTCCGCTACGAAGTGCCGGGCGGCTGGATTGCCGTGCTGCAGCACTACTTCCTGAGCGCGTGGGTTGGCGAAAAAGGCGCGGTCAACCATTTCTACGGCTATCCGAACCGGCGTGGCGACGGCACCTACATCGTCGGCTTCACCGCGCCCGCCTTCGAGGTATCGCCGGGCGGCCGCGGCCAAGCCAAGGCCGGGTTCTACGCCGGCCCCAAGGATCAACAGCGTTTGGAAGAGATCGCGCCCAATCTCAACCTCACGGTGGACTACGGCTTCCTGTGGTGGCTGGCGGTGCCGTTGTTCCGCCTGCTGGAGATCATCCATTCCTTCATCGCCAACTGGGGCGTGGCGATCATCCTGATGACGTTCGCCGTCAAGCTGGTGCTGTATCCGCTGTCCGCGGCGAGCTACCGCTCCATGGCTAAGATGCGCAAACTCACCCCGCAAATGAAGAAACTGCAGGAGCGCCACGCTGGAGACAAGCAGAAGCTCTCGCAGGAGATGATGGAGCTGTATCGCAAGGAGAAGGCCAACCCGCTCGGCGGCTGCCTGCCGATGCTGCTGCAGATGCCGGTGTTCATCGCGCTCTACTGGGTGCTCTACGAGAGCGTGGAACTGCGGCAAGCGCCGTTCTTCGGCTGGATCAACGATTTAGCCGCGATGGACCCGTTCTTCGTGCTGCCGATCCTCATGGGCGTGGCGATGTACGGCCAGCAGCTTCTCAACCCGCCGATGCCAGACCCGATGCAGGCGCGCATCATGAAGATGATGCCCATCATGTTCACGGTGCTGTTCCTGTTCTTCCCGGCTGGCCTCGTGCTCTATTGGCTCATCAACAACCTCCTCTCGATGGCGCAGCAGTGGTTCATCACTTATCGGATCGAGAAGATGGACACCGCCGGGGCCCGCGCCTGACGGCAGACACCATCGCCGCCGTGGCGACCCCTCCGGGGCGTGGCGGCATCGGGGTGGTGCGCGTTTCAGGGCCGGAAGCCGCGGCCATCGGCACGGCGATGCTTGGCGCCTCGTTGCAACCGCGGCGGGCTGCGTATCGCGCGTTCCGCGGCGCACAAGGCGAGGCCATCGACGAAGGCGTCGCCATCTTCTACGCCGCGCCGCGCTCCTTCACGGGCGAAGATGTGTTGGAGCTGCAGGGCCACGGCGGCCCGGTGGTGCTTGAGATGCTGCTGGAGCGCGTGTTGGCGTTGGGGGCGCGGCGCGCGCGTCCCGGCGAGTTCACCGAACGCGCCTTTCTGAACGACAAGATTGATCTCGCCCGCGCCGAAGCGGTGGCAGACCTCATCGACAGCGCCACCCGCTCCAGCGCCCGCGCCGCGGCGCGTTCCCTGCAAGGCGCGTTCTCGAAGCGCGTCCAAGCGCTGGATCAAGGCGTGCTGCAACTGCGCGTCTTCTGCGAAGGCGCCATCGATTTCGCCGATGAGGACATCGATTTCCTGTCTGAATCGGATGTGGGGGCGCGTCTCGCCGGCCTTGCCGACGAACTGGATGCGCTGCTGCGTGAAGCGCGCCACGGGGCGTTGCTGAAAGACGGCGCGAAGGCCGTGCTCGTCGGTGAGCCAAACGTCGGGAAATCCAGTTTATTCAATAGATTGGCGGGGGAAGACCGGGCCATCGTCACGCCGGTTCCGGGCACCACCCGCGATGCGTTGACGGCCGATCTCGATCTCGATGGCCTGCTGGTGCGGCTGGTCGACACCGCCGGGCTGCGTGACGCCGCGGACGCGATCGAAGCCGAAGGCGTGGCGCGGACGAAACAGGCCATGGCGACCGCAGACATCGTGTTGCGCGTTTTGGATGATCGCCGCTGCGCGCACCCGGCAACGCCGGCCGACAGTGAAGTTCTCGTGTGCAACAAAGCCGATTTGAGTGGCCGCCCCGCTGGAGCGCTGGCGCCGAGAGCCGTGCGCGTTTCCGCCGCCACCGGCGATGGCCTTGAGGACTTGGTGGCGACACTCAAAGCGGCAGCCGGCTACAATGCGGGAGAAGGCACGTTCACGGCGCGTCGGCGCCATGTGGAAGGCTTGCGGGATGCCGGCGCCGCATTGCGGCGGGCGGCTGACCGTCTTGGCGCCGAAGAGGGCGAGCTGCTTGCCGAGGAGCTGCGCTGCGCCCAAGGCGCACTCGGTGCCATCGTTGGCGAAACCACCACGGAACACCTGCTCGGCGAGATCTTTGCCACGTTCTGCATCGGGAAATAGGCTTCCCGCTCATAGGGCTGCGCGCATGGCCATGCGATACGACAAAACCTACGACGTCATCGTGATCGGCGGCGGCCACGCTGGCGCGGAAGCCGCCTTGGCCGCGGCGCGGCTGGGCGCGGCGACGCTGTTGTTGACGCAGAACATCGACACCTTGGGCCAGATGTCCTGCAACCCGGCGGTGGGGGGCATCGGCAAGAGCCACCTGGTGCGCGAGGTCGACGCGCTGGGCGGCGCGATGGCACGGGCGACGGATGCCGCCGGCATTCAGTTCCGGGTGCTGAACGCGCGCAAAGGCCCGGCGGTGCGAGCGACGCGCGCCCAAGCGGACCGCGCCCTCTACCGCGCCGCCATGCGGCGGCTGCTGGAAGGCGCGGACAATCTGGACATCTTCCAGCAAGCGGTGGTGGACCTGGACATCGCCGACGGGCGCGTCACCGGCGCCCGAACGGCCATGGGCCTCGCCTTCCAAGGGCGCTCCGTGGTGTTGACGACGGGCACGTTCCTCGGCGGGCGCATTCACATTGGCCTAGACAATCATCCCGGTGGACGCGCTGGGGATGCGCCGTCGAACGCCTTGGCCGAACGCCTGCGCGCGCTGCCGTTCAGCTATGGGCGGCTGAAAACCGGCACGCCGCCGCGCATCGCCACCGCCAGCGTGGATTTCAGCGGCCTTGAGGAGCAGTGGGGCGACGCGCCGCCGCCAAGCATGTCCTTCGTCACGGACGCCGCGGCGCCGCGGCCGCGCCAAGTGTGCTGCCACATCACGCACACCAACCCCAAAACCCGAGACATCGTGCTCGGTGCGCTGGACCGCTCGCCGATGTATGCCGGCACCATCCAGGGCACCGGCCCGCGTTATTGCCCCTCCATCGAAGACAAGGTGGTGCGCTTTGCAGACCGTGAGCGGCACCAGATTTTCGTGGAGCCGGAAGGCATCGATGCTGGCGAGCTGTACCCGAACGGCATTTCCACCAGCCTGCCATTCGATGCGCAGCTTGCTCTGGTGCGCAGCATCGAGGGCTTTGAGCGCGCCCACATCACGCGCCCCGGCTACGCCATCGAGTACGATTTCTTCGATCCGCGCGGCCTGCACCACTCGCTGGAAACGCGAGCGGTGGAGAACCTCTACTTCGCGGGGCAGATCAACGGCACCACCGGCTACGAGGAAGCCGCCGCGCAAGGCTTGCTGGCGGGGCTGAACGCGGCGCGCAAGGCGGCGGGATTGGCGCCGTGGACGCCGGGGCGGCATGAAGCGTACATCGGCGTGATGGTGGACGACCTTGTCAACCACGGCGCCGACGAGCCATACCGCATGTTCACCAGCCGCGCCGAATACCGGCTGCGGCTGCGCGAGGACAACGCAGACCTGCGGCTGACGCCGGTGGGGCGCTCGCTTGGCTTGGTGGACGATGCCCGCTGGCAGGCGTTCGAGGCGAAGCGCAAGGCCATCGCCGCGGTGCAACGCCAGCTCGCCGCCACGGTAGTGGCCCCGGAAGGAGGCTTGGCGCGCCGCTTGGCAGAGCGCTGTGGCGAGGTGGTGTCCAAAGACGTGCGCTTGCTGGATTGCCTGAAACGGCCCGGCGTTCGCGCCGCAGACATGGCGGCGCTGGTGCCGGCGTTGGCCAGCGCCCCGGCGGACGCGCTCGCGCAGGTTGAAATCCAAGCTAAGTATGATGGCTACATCAAACGGCAAGACGACGAGATTCTCCGCGTGAAGGCGCAAGAACGCATTCCGCTGCCAGCCACGCTGAACTACGACGGCGTGGCGGGGCTCTCCAACGAGCTCAAGGAGAAGCTCGGCCGCTCCCGCCCGCGCACGCTCGCCGCGGCCGCCCGTGTGCCCGGCGTCACCGCGGCCGCGCTCTCGCTGTTGCTGGTGCATGCCAAGCGCGGCGAACGCGCAACCGGCGAAGGCGAGGCGCTGCAGCAGTCCGGGTGACGCTCGACGCCACCACCAAGGCGCGTCTCGATGCGTATGCCGGGCTGCTGCGCCGCTGGAACAGGACGCATCGCCTAGTGAGCCGCCGCCAGCTAGATGATTTGGAAGGCCGCCACATCGAGGACAGCCTCGCGCTGTTGCCGTGGCTGCGCTGCGCGACGTTGGTGGACATCGGTTCCGGCGCTGGGCTGCCCGGCATCCCGCTGGCCATCGTTCGCCCGGATGTGCGCGTCACGCTGCTTGAAAGGAGCGCAAGGAAGGTGCGTTTCCTCCGCCAGGCGGTGCTGGAAGTCGATGTGCCCAACGCCAACGTGGTGAACCAAGATGCGCGGCACTATCGCCCGCCGGCGCTGTTCGACGCCGCCACCGCGCGCGCCGTCGCCCCGCCCGAGTCCGCGTGGCAATTGGCGCGGCGGCTGCTGAAACCGGGCGGGATGGCGCTGCTGCAGTCCAACGCTTCGCTCGAGGCCATGGCCTTCGCAGACGGGTGTACGCTGGCGAGTGAACGGATTGGCGCGGCCGGCGCGCATCCTGAACGCCACATCACCGCGGTGGCGGTGCGCTGATGCGCATTCTCGCGGTGGCAAATCAGAAGGGTGGCGTGGGCAAGACGACCACCAGCGTCAATCTCGGCGCATCGCTCGCGCTCGCGGGGCAATCCACCTTGCTCGTGGATTTAGACCCGCAGGGCAACGCCACCACCGGCTGCGGCCTCGACAAGCGCGCGCTGGCGGCCACCACCTACGAGTGGCTCGCTGGCGGGGCATCGCTCGACGTGGTGGCGCAGCTTTGCCCCCCCGGCATTCAGGTGGTGCCTTCCAACGGTGATTTGACGGCGGTGGAGTTCGAGCTCTTGAAGAGCGCAGACCGAGCGGTGCGGCTGCGCGAGCGCCTCGCCGCGGCGCAGCGCTTCGATTTTGTGCTCATCGACTGTCCGCCCTCGCTCAACGTGCTCACCTTGAACGCATTGATGGCCGCCGACGGCGTGCTCGTTCCGGTGCAGTGCGAGTACTACGCCCTGGAGGGGTTGACGGCGTTGCTGGACACCATCGCCGGCGTGCGCGACCACGGCAACGGGGCCTTGCGGATAGAAGGCATTCTGCGGACGATGTTCGACCCGCGCGTCGGCTTGACGCTGGAGGTCTCGAAGGAATTGATCGAACACTTCGGCGATCAAGTCTTCCGCACCGTCATTCCGCGCAACGTGCGGTTGGCCGAGGCGCCGAGCCACGGCGCCCCCGCCATCTTGTACGACCGGCAGTGTCGCGGCGCCGTCGCTTACATGGCGTTGGCGAATGAATTGCTGCGCCGGGCGCGCGCGACGTGAGCCGGCGCCGCCTGAGCCGCGGGCTGAGCGCCCTGCTGGACGCGACGGACAGCTTGCCCGCGCATGGGGCGGACGCGCCGGCCGCCGCTGCCGGCGGGCTAGAAGAGGGCGGGGCCGACGCGAGCGCAGGGGAGGCAGCCGAAGGTGTGCGCTCCATTGACGTCGATCAAGTCTTCCGCAGCCCCCATCAGCCCCGCCTGGCCATCAACGAAGCCGGCATTGAAGAGCTCGCCGCTTCCATTCGGACACAAGGCCTGATGCAGCCGGTGGTGGTGCGCCCGCGAGCGCTTGGCGGCTATGAGCTGATCGCCGGCGAGCGGCGTTGGCGCGCCGCGCAACGGGCTGGGCTATCGCAGGTGGCCGCTCTCGTCCGCGACGTGGATGACCGCCAAGCCATGGCCATGGCGCTCATCGAGAACATGCAACGCGAGGACTTGAACCCCCTCGAGGAAGCGCAGGGGCTGCAACGCTTGCTGGACGAGTTCGCGCTGACGCAGCAGGAACTCGCGGACGCGGTGGGCAAATCTCGCCCGGCAGTGGCCAATTTGGTGCGTCTACTGAACCTCTCGGACGGCGCCCGCGAGTTGCTTCAGAGCGGCGAGTTGGAAATGGGCCATGCGCGCGCACTCTTGCCGCTGCCGCCGCCACAGCAAGACGCGCTGGCGCGAGAAGTGGTGGCGCGGGGCTTGTCCGTTCGGCAAACAGAGGAGTTGGCGCGCCGGGCCGCGGCCGGGCCGCGCCAAGCGTCCGTGCCGGTGGTGGATGCCGACACGCAACGCCTCGCGCGCGAACTCTCCGAACGCCTCGGTGCGCAGGTTGCGATTTCGCACACCGCCAAGGGCAAGGGCAAGGTGGTGATCGCGTACGCCAGCCTTGGCGAGCTCGACGCCTTGCTGGAGCGGCTGCGTGGCAGCTGAGCGGTGCCTGTTTTGGCTGATGTGATGCGGGCGCCGTCCCCAGCGCGCACCGTCGCCGGTGATTGCCGGCGCCGCGAGCGCTGCTTAGCCGCGCGGGCCTCAACATGATTGTTCAGTGGTTCCGGCGGCGGCGTTATCTGCGCTTCACGCGCCATGTGGCGGGGGCCATTCGTCGTCGGCTCATCCGCGTGACGGCGCTCTTCCTCGTGCTGTTCGCCGTTCATGTTGCCGCGATGATCACCGTTGAGGGTATGTCCCTGAGCGATGCCGCGTGGCTCACGATCACCACGGCCACCACCGTCGGCTACGGCGATCTATCCGCCGAGACGCCCTTGGGGCGCTTGGCCACTATCCTATGTATGTACCTGTTTGGCATCTTCCTTCTCGCGCAAGCCGCCTCAGACCTGTTCGATTACCGCGCTCTGCGGCGAGAGCGCCGCCGCCGCGGCGAGTTCAAGTGGAGAAACATGAAAGACCACCTGCTCATCGTCAACGTGCCCGCGCAAGACGCGGACAGCTACCTCGCACGCTTCGTGGATCATGTGCGCCACGCGCCGTCGCTCGCCGACATTCCGGTGCAATTGCTCACGCCGCGCTACGCGGATGGCTTGCCGCAGGAGTTGGTGGACGCCGGCGTCATCCACTTCAACGGGGTAGCGGAGAGCACGGAGAACTTGGTGGCCGCCAACGCGGGAAGCGCCCGCTGCGTCATCATCATCGCCGAAGAACCCTACGACCCGCGCTGCGACGCGCAAACCTTCGACGTGCTGAGCCGCCTCGGGGCACTGCCCGGCGGCGCGCCGCGCGTGGTGGTGGCCGAAGTGGTGGACGACGTGAACCGCGAGCGCATCGAAGCCGCCGGCGCCACCAGCACGCTGCGCCCGTTGCGGGCGTATCCCGAAATGGTGGTGAGGGCGCTCACCGCACCGGGCGTGGAGCAGGTGTTGGAGAACCTATTCACGCACGACGCAGATCACCTCATGCGCTTCGACACCCCCTTCGCCGGCCTCCGCTGGGCAGACGTGGTGGTGAGCTTCGTGCGCGGCGGCGCCGGCGTGCCGATGGGCTACGTCACCGACGGCCACGTCAACACCAACCCGCACCCAGACGACGTGTGCGCCGGCAGCGGCGTCATCACCCTCATCGACGAGCGCTTGACGGTGACGGGCGATGTGGTGGCGGCATGCTTGCGGGCGGCTGGGAAGGGGTGAGGGGTGCCGACGCTCGCGCGGTGTGGTGAGCGGCTGTCCGCCGCATGCAGCACGACTCGACCACCGCGGCCCCGTGTGATCCCGTGTGATAGGGTGATGGTACGGAAAGAACAAGACGGCCTTTGGGGTCGGGGACGTGATTGACGAGATGCCAACATGAGCGCAGAGCCCCCTCGGGCACCTCCACTGGTCCCTATGCAGATGCCCCCCAAGGGACGGCCGACTGCTCCGCCGCCGAAGCCACCACCACCAGAGCCGCCGCGGCAGCGGTGATGGCCCCTTGGGCCACCCTCGGCCTTGTGAGCGTTCTCGTTTGCCTTTCGGGCGCGGCCCTTGCATGGCTGTTAGTCGTGCCAAGACGACTATCTTTGATGCCGCAACCGGATTAGCTCACAGCCCTCTTCCCATAGCCGCCGAACGTCCTGGTTGCCCAACTGTCGCCCAATGGCGGCGATTTCGAGAGTGCTCAGAAGCGAAATGTGCTACGGTTTCTTGAACATCTCCGTATGAGGCAGAGTGCGTGTCCACGTCATATGAGCGATATGAAAGGCAAATGGCACCCAAGGGACGGCCAATCGGACAGCCACCGGGCAAGGGGCAAGGGGCCAATCCACCTCCACCCAAGCAGACACCTCCTCCGCCCTCTCCGAAAAAGTAGCGTGCGATTGAATGCCTGCACTTCCGCCTTGGGCGATCAGCGTGTTGGTGAGCGTTCTTGTGATTGCGCTTAATGTACTTTTGGCATGGTGGCTGGACAGGATTAGGCGGACGCTTGCGGCAGCCGAAGTGCTGATGTCCTCAAATGCCATGCAGGCGCTGTTGATGGACAAGGATGACCATTCAGACAGGGTGGCCAAGGACAAGCAGTATTGGCTCAACTATCAGCGTGAGGTGTTGGGGCCTGCATTAAACGCAATCGAGCGCTTCGCCGCGCCAGCGGTATCCGGTTTCCCGCGTATCTACTCAAAGAACGTCATCAGAAGATTGGCCTGCGAGAGCTTGGTTTCCATATGGAAGGTCGAGGACGTGGAGCATTTCGTCGGAGAGATGCGTAAGCGGTCAGAGAATCCTGAGACGATTTATGGGGACTTTGAGCGCTTGGCGACGTGGCTCAAGGCTCATCCTTTGCGGCATCGACGAGGCGTGGTGCGCCGCGTGGTGGACGCGGTTAGACGCCCGATCTCCAGCGACATGTCGGAACGGCGTTAGAACTCAAGTCGGCGCAACGCTACTGCTCTAGCCCGCATGGCCTCCGGCCGGAGTTTGGCCCCGCCGTGCATCAGCGCCTTGACGACCTGTTGCAGACTCAGGGCGTCTCCCCGATTACTTCACAACAGTCGGCAATCGCTCGGCTGCGAGGGCTTCGTGATATTCCTCTTCATCAAGCCCTAGCCCCTTCAGTATCAAAGCGTCTACGTCGTGGAGAACTTCGGGCATTTTCTCCCACAAGTTCATGTTCTCCGACTCGCGCCCGCCAGCGGTCCCCGACTGCCTCACATCGGGTTCGTCCCGCATTAGCCTTCGCTTGATCTTCGCGCCGAGCCGGCTCAACTTTGGGGCGTCAACGATGCCCCGGACGTCCGGCATGGCAGCAAATGTGTGAGCTTTGACATCAAATCCGTCTCCCCAAGCCTTCCACCACAGATATGCGACGCCAGAGTTCATAACGGCCAACAAGGAATCCATTTCCCTCTTTTGCAACTTAAGGCAGTTCTCCCTTCGATAGAATAGACCAGCAGGTGCAGCCGTTACAAAATACATGGCGGTCCTAGGCAGCCCGATTTCGGCATCGCCGCTCCATTGCATAGGACCTCCGTGCGCGAGTAGCGCTTCGATAATCGCGGCCGCTCGTTTCGACGCCAGCCGTGGCCATTGAGCTTGGAAGTCACTGGGCAATAGGTGTTTTGATGATGCGCTCAGCTTCCACTGGACATAACTTCTGTCTTGCAGGTAACGATGACGCTCCGCCTTTAGCCACCGCCCCAGCCGGCTCGTGTATATGCGACACCGGCGATCCCCGCGAACGCCGAGGACGATTGTGGTGCGTTGCCGGTTCTCCGCGTGTGCGACTGGGCTATCGCCGAACGTCTTGTCGGGGCGATTGTCTTGATGCCGCAGCCGAATGAGTTGGCAGCCTTCTTCCCACAACGACCGAACGTCCTGTTTGCTCTTCCCAAAACTCAAGGATAACGGGACGATCAGCGAGGCCACGCCACCATCGGGCCGAGTTAGTTCAAGTGCCGCTTTGCAGAAAAGCACGAATAAGTCATCGAACTTCCCATATCCATTGCGCCGCGCTCTATTGCGAAGCGCGACGTTGTGCGCCGATTGATCCGCTGCCGTCTTTCTGATGTAGGGCGGATTGCCGATCACGATGTCGAATCCCTGTGGGGCCGCACCCCAAAATGTCCACCTAGCGTCGGTCACGACGGCGTGGTCGTTGTCCGTGTTCAGGTAGTCGTGCTTCGCAAAAGCGTCCAAGCTGCTATGGCTGTCGCCAGTGGTAGCGAGCGCCTTGCTCAATCGCAATCCCGCCTCCCGACGGCGTTTCCGAAGTCGAGCCTTCAGGGCGAGGTCGTGAGCGTCCATGAAAGCTATCTGCGAATCTTGGCATTGCCGGACGCACTCCAGAACATGGGGGTCGTTCTCGCTCAATGGCCGAGTGGACTTGGCCCTGATCACGGTTCCGGTGGTGTCCGCGCACACAATCTTGGCTTCCAAGTTCGGAAGTGGCTTCCTCTCTCCTCTGCCGTCCTCATCGTCTTCTATGGCGATGAACAGCCTCAGACGAGCCACGCTGGCGGCTAGGGCATTGATGTCTTGGCCGAATATCTGGTTTTCCACAATGCTTCGGACTTGCTTGAGCGGCGTGTCCAGCCCCAACGTGTCGTAAGCCCCCTTAATGGCGCGAGTTACGCCAAGCAAGAACTCGCCCGAACCAACAGCGGGATCGAACACCCTCAGCGCGGCAAGGCTCTTCGCTAGTTCATTTTTTGCTTTCTCATCGTCAGGCAATCCGTGTGAACTGCCGTCGAACAACCTCTCAATATGACGACGACGCCAACCTGCCGGCAAGTTGGCAGCCAATCTCTCCGTCAAGGTGTCCTTCACCATTTCGCGGACGACATCCACCGGAGTGTAGTATGTGCCTGCCGGCATTCGCTCCAACAGAAATTCCGTGCCGCCGGCTTCAACTGCCGCGATGAGATTCTCGAAGAGCATGCCGAGCATCTTCGGGTCAACGGACTGTTCACGGATGTCGGCGCTTTCTTCCTTGCTTGTCCAACCATGCCGCCTGAATATCGTCCATAAGCCGGCGTTTTCACCAGTGCCGAAATAGTCCCCATGATCGAGGGTGAGAGAGCCATCACCCGGCTGGTTGGTGAAAAGGGACCCGTTGAGGAACACCACTTGAGACATGGCCTTTTGCACAACCGCGTTGCCGTGCCTTGGCCGCTTCCCGGACATGTTCAGGCGCTTGTGGAACAGGAAGCGAACCACATCTTCGTGATATGAAGACACTCCTAGATTGTTGACCCAACCAAGCTCAAACACTTCCTCCGGAATGCCGATCCGCCGCTTCATCGCCCACACAAACATGCAGCGCAGAAGATGCCGCAGGACAGCGGTTCTCTCGTCGTCGTCCGTCCGCCCCACGATCTTGTTGGCAACCCATGCGCGAACGTCGCGGAAGAACTGCTGATGCAGTTCCTTGTTCGACACCACTTCGTCGATTTGCTCGACTTTGACCGACTCCTTCCTCAGCAACACGACGGATTTACGTACTGTTTCGACGACTTTGTCATTCGGCCATGCGGTGTCGAACAACTCGCCAATACTGGTGCGTCTGCCGCGGTGAACAGCGATGCAGGCGTCCATGCCGCCGTCTAAGCGACGGCGGCTCATAATGCCGAGAGATGCCCCGCTCGGCTGTTGGGACGCCAGCGTTCGCATCAGAATGTGGACGTCTTTACGGGCGAGAGATTCCATCTCGGCATATCCGATTACCATGCGGTCACCAAGCATTGAACGTTGTTGACGGGCAACTGTCGGACCCTCAATCCAAGTGACCCGTTTCCAGTCGCCGTCACGTTTTGCTAGGATGGCCTCGACGTCTGACTCCTCGATCGTCAATAATTTGTGAGCGCTGGCCTTCCGCCCACTGATCGTGTTCAGTAAATCCACCCCGTCGCCGGGATCACCCTTCAATTCTTCTAGCACGGCATCCCAAGGGGTTTCGCCGCCGTCGAAATCGGCGTCTTCCGCCCCATCTCGACCCGGCTTAATGGCCTCTCGGATATTGTCAATGCCTGTCGAGTCCGCGAAGATGTCCCATTCGCCGATGCGTTCAATATCGTGGCTTTTTCCGACGCGCCGAAGTACCCGCCAGCGGTGGCCGTTTGTGAGTACGCCGAAGACGTTGGGGCGACTCTGTCGCCCCAACATGTACATTTCGATTTGACGTTGGGGGGTTTCAGATAGGCTTGAGGCGCTATCGAAGTTGGCGTCGAGTTCTTTGGCTTCAAGAAAGACATGCGGCGCGTCCCCGCGTGTCGCCGCTGTTGTGTCGTTGTAAAGGACTATGTCCGGGCGCTTGCCACTCACGGTGGGTTGGTGCCGCATTGTGTCTACGGTATGCCCGAAATCCTCCAGCAGCGGAAGAATCAGCCCTGAGACCACATCCTGTTCGCTGGACTCTCTGCCGGCGCGCGTCAACGAGCTGAGGTTGTTTCGCAACTTACGGATGACGTCTTCGTCTGCCACGATTGATCCGTGCAGCCAAACACAGAAGCGGTTATAGCACGGTTTGGACCTTTTGGCGATGTAGTCAACTGTGGACCGAAGCGGCACTCTCTAGGGAACGCTTCGCAACATGTCTTCGACGCACCCATGTCCCTCAAGTTTTTGCTTGGCAGACGGCGTTGCCAAGAAAGCGGATCCTCTCCGGATCTGGTGGATCGGGAATAGAGTCTCGTGACAGTTCTCTCGTTCATGGCCGATCGCAGCCCGCCCCCAACCGCCCACCGCCACGCCGCCCTTCTAATCCGCCGCCCCACGCCGTATACTGCGCGCGCCTCGCGGAGCTTGGTCCCATGCGGGGCACAGCAGATGATGGACGGACACGCGCTGCGTGCCGCGCAGGGCCAGCGCCCTTGGGCTAAGGCTGGTGTGCGTCGCCGCGTTTGATCGGCTGCGCCGTGCGGGTGCGCCTTGGCGCATCGTCGCCGCGCAGTTCGGGGCGCTCGCTTTGGGCAGTGCAGCGCTGTTGTTGCTGCTGGGGGTTGGGGAAGCATTGTCCGCGCTGGCGGGTGGCGTCGCGATTGCGGCGCCGAACGCGGGGTTGGCCTTTGCCGCCTCGCGGGGCGCTGGCATGCGGGCAGCCGGGCGTTTCTTGGCGTTGGCCGCCTTGAAGTGGGCGCTGGCCGGGTTGCTGATGGCTGGCGCGTTGGCGTTTGCGCCCGTCCAGCCCTTGGGATTTGTCGCGGGGCTTGTTGTCGCGGCGGTGGCTGGCGCGTTGGCGCCGATGTGGGTGAACGAACAGAGCTAGGGAATGGCCGCAAACTCCGGCGAGTACATCCGGCATCACCTCACGAACCTCACCTACGGGCGTTGCCCGGATGGAACGTGGGGTTTCGCGCCGTGCGAGGGCGATGCGTCGATGGGCTTCATGTCCATCAACGTGGATTCGATGGCGTGGTCCATCGCGCTCGGCGTCGTCTTTTGCGCCCTGTTCGGCCTCGCTGCTCGCCGCGCCACGGCCGGGGTGCCCGGCGGGCTTCAGAACGCCGTGGAAATGCTGGTGGAGTTCATCGACGATACGGTGAAATCCATCTTCAACCACACCAACGGCCTCATCGCGCCGTTGGCACTCACCATCTTCGTGTGGGTGTTCCTGATGAACCTCATGGACCTCGTGCCCGTGGATTGGCTGCCGAAGCTGGCGGAGGTGTTGGGCGTTCCTTACATGAAGGTCGTGCCGACCACGGATCCGAACATCACCATGGGCATGGCCCTCGCCGTGTTCGCGCTCATCCTGTTCTTCAGCTTCAAGCAGAAGGGCGCTGGCGGCTTCTTGGCGGAGCTGTCGTTCCATCCGTTCCCCAAGTTCTTGGCGCCGGTGAACTTCATCCTCGAAGGGGTCACGCTGCTGGCCAAGCCGCTGTCCCTTGGGCTGCGGCTGTTTGGGAACCTGTACGCCGGGGAGATGATCTTCATTCTCATCGCGCTCATGTACACCGGTTGGGTGCTGGGCGTGTTTGGCGGCGTGCTGCAATGGGCATGGGCGGTGTTCCATGTGCTGATCATCGTGCTGCAAGCATTCATCTTTGCGGTGCTCACCGTCGTGTACCTCGCGCAAGCGCACGACGTTGAAGAGGAACATTGAACTGAAAACGAGGCGCTGAAACGCGCCGATTAAGGGAGAAGAGAGTGGAACTCGCGGTTCTTTTGTATGTGGCGGGAGGCTTGATGATGGGCCTCGGCGCGGTGGGCGCGGCGGTAGGCGTTGGTGTGCTCGGCGGCAAGTTCCTCGAGGGCGTCGCCCGTCAACCGGAGCTCCTGCCGATGTTGCGGACGCAGCTCTTCGTGGTCTTGGGCCTCGTGGATGCCGTGCCGATGATCGCCGTGGGCATCGGCCTGTACGTCATCTTCGGGGTCGGCGGCTGACCGGTTCGGCCGCTAACGAGGTGACGGCATGAACATCAATCTGACGCTCATCGGGCAGACGATCACCTTCGTCGTATTCGTTTGGTTTTGCTACAAGTTCATCTGGCCGTACTTGATCACGGCCATGCGCGAACGGCAGCAGGCCATCGCGGAAGGTCTCGTCGCTGGCGAACGCGCAGAGCAAGACCTTGAGCGGGCGCGTGCGCGCGCCACCAAGGAACTTGCCGAAGCGCGCGGCGAGGCGCAGCGCATCGTCGATCAGGCGCGCAGCCAAGCGGCGCAGATGCTGGAGCAGGCGAAGCAGGAAGCGCAAGCCGAAGGCGAGCGCATCAAGGAGGCCGCCAGCCAAGAGGTTGAGCAGGAAGCCAACCGGGCGCGGGAGGCACTGCGTGGCGAAGTGGCGGAGCTTGCGGTGGCCGGTGCTGAACGCATCCTGCGCGACAGCATCGATCGTGGCCGCCATGACGCCTTGCTGAAGCAACTCGCGGCGGAACTGTAGCCGATGGCGGAGCTCGCAACGCTGGCGCGGCCCTACGCCAACGCCGTCTACGACATGGGGCGCGAGCGGAATCAACTTGAAGGCTGGGCGCGGCAGTTGGCGCTGCTGGCAAACGTTGTGGAGGCGTCGCAGGTGCGCTCGCTGGTCGAATCGCCGGCGGTGCCGGATGTGGCCAAGGCGCATCGAGTGGCAGATGTCGTCGGCGCCGAACTCAACGAGGCCGGCCGCGGTTTGGTGCATGCCCTCGCCGCCAACAAGCGGCTGCCGCTGTTGCCGGAGATCCGCCGCCAGTTCGATGCGCTGAAGGCCGATGCGGACAAAACCCTGGCCGTTGAAATCACCGCAGCCACGCCGCTCACAGAGGACCACTTGGAGCGCTTCGCAGCGGCTTTGGCGCAGCGTTTCGAACAGCAGGTGGAGATGACGGCGAAGGTGGATGAATCCCTGTTGGGGGGTGCCGTCATTCGCGCCGGCGACACGGTTTTCGATGGCTCCGTGCGCGGCAAACTCGACAAGCTGGCGGAATCGCTGGCCAAGGCATAAGGGAATCGGAGACACACCCACACATGCAACAACTGAACCCTTCCGAAATCAGCGACATCATCAAGGGTCGCATCGAAGCGCTGGACGTCGCTTCGCAACCGCGCAACGAGGGCTCCATCGTTGGCGTCTCAGACGGCATCGTGCGCGTTCACGGGCTGGCCGAGGCGCGCTACGGCGAGATGATCGAGTTCCCCGGCGGCGTGTACGGCATGGCCCTCAACCTGGAACGCGATTCGGTTGGGGTGGTGGTGCTCGGCGATTACGAGAACCTCTCTGAAGGGATGACGGCGCGCTGCACGCAGCGCATCTTGGAAGTGCCGGTGGGCCCTGGCTTGTTGGGGCGGGTGGTGGATGCGCTCGGCAACCCCCTGGACGGCAAAGGCCCCATCGACGCCGTGGGCACGGAGCCCATCGAGAAGGTGGCGCCCGGCGTCATCTCAAGGCAATCCGTGCAGCAGCCGGTGCAAATGGGCATCAAGTGCATCGATTCGATGGTGCCCATCGGCCGCGGCCAGCGCGAGCTGATCATTGGCGACCGGCAGATCGGCAAGACAGCCCTTGCCGTGGACGCGGTGATCAACCAACGGACGAGCGGCATCCGCTGCATCTATGTGGCCATCGGGCAAAAGATGTCCACCATCGCCAACATCGTGCGCACGTTTGAGGAGAACGGCGCGATGGACCACACCATCGTCGTGGCGGCCGGCGCCGCGGCGCCGGCGCCCATGCAGTACATCGCGGCTTACTCTGGCTGCACGATGGGCGAGTACTTCCGGGATCACGGCGAGGACGCCTTGGTCATCTATGACGACCTCACCAAGCAGGCATGGGCGTACCGGCAAATCTCCCTGCTGTTGAAGCGTCCGCCGGGGCGCGAAGCCTATCCGGGGGATGTCTTCTACTTGCACTCGCGGCTGCTCGAACGCGCCGCGCGCGTGAACGCCGAGTATGTGGAGCGGGTGACGGACGGCGCCGTCAAGGGCAAGACGGGCTCCCTCACCGCGCTGCCCATCATCGAAACCCAAGCCGGGGACATCTCCGCCTTCGTGCCCACCAACGTCATCTCCATCACCGACGGGCAGATTTTCTTGGAGTTGGATCGCTTCAACTCTGGCCTGCGCCCAGCCATGAGCCCTGGCACTTCCGTGTCCCGGGTCGGCGGCTCCGCGCAGGTGCCGTTCATGAAGAAGATTTCCGGCGGCATCAAGCTGGCGCTCGCGCAATACCGCGAACTTGCCGCGTTCTCGCAATTCGCATCAGATTTGGACGAAGCCACGCGCCGCCAGCTGGATCATGGCGCCCGCGTGGAAGAACTGATGAAGCAGAAGCAGTACGCGCCGATGGCCGTGGCGGAAATGGGCGTCGTGCTGTTCGCCGCCAACGAGCGCTATCTGGAAGACGTGCCAGTGGAGCGCGTGCTGGATTTCGAGCAAGACCTGCTCGCCTACATGAACGCCGAGCACAAAGAGTGGATGGAAAACATCACCGCCACCGGCGCCTACGACGACGCCACCGAGGCGTTCATGCACGAGGCGATCAAGGCGTTCAAGCAGACGCACAGCTACTGACATGGCGGTCGGCAAGGAAATCCGCAAGAAGATCTCCAGCGTCCAGAACACGCAGAAGATCACCAGTGCCATGCAGCTCGTGGCGGCCAGCAAGATGCGCCGCACCCAAGAGCGGATGCGCCTCGGCCGCCCGTACGCCAACCGCGTCCGCCAAGTGATCGGCCACCTCGGGAACTCCAACCCGGAGTACCGCCACGCCTACATGAACACCCGCGAAGTGCGGCGCATGGGATACATCGTGGTGTCCACAGACAAGGGCCTGTGCGGCGGCTTGAACGCCAACCTGTTCCGAGAACTGGTGGGCGACATGGCCGCGTGGCGCGACCGCGGCGTGGAAGTGGACCTCATGCTCATCGGCAACAAGGCAGCGGGTTTCTTTCGCGCCTTCGGTGGCAACGTGGTGGCGGCCATCAACGAGATTGGCGAGCAGCCGGTGCTGGAGGCGCTCATCGGCGGGGTGAAGGTGATGCTGGATGGCTTCACCGAAGGCCGCATAGACCGGCTGGACATCGTTTCCAACGAATTCGTCAACACGATGACGCAGCGCCCGACGGTGCGGCAGTTGCTCCCCTTGGACGCCACCGCAGACGAGGCGATGAAGCACCGTTGGGATTACCTGTATGAGCCGGATGCGCGCGAGCTGATCGATGGCTTGGTGTCGCGTTTCATCGAGGCGCAGGTGTATCACGCGGTGATCGAGAACACGGCCTGCGAACAGGCTGCGAAGATGGTCGCCATGAAGAGCGCCAGCGAGAACGCCGAGGAAATCATTGGCGAGCTCACCCTGCTCTACAACAACGCGCGGCAGGCGGCCATCACCCAAGAGATTGCGGAAATCGTCGGCGGCGCCGCGGCGGTCTGAGCCGCATGGCCTTTGAGCAAACGAGACAGTTGAGGTTGTGAAGGAATGAGCAGCGGCAAAATCGTGCAGATCATCGGCGCGGTGATCGATGTGGAGTTCGAGCGGGAAGACGTCCCGAAGGTGTATGACGCGCTCACCGTCACAGGGAGCGGGGTGACGCTTGAGGTGCAGCAGCAACTCGGCGATGGCGTGGTGCGCTCCATCGCGATGGGCTCTTCCGAGGGGCTCTCGCGCGGCTTGGAAGTGGCCAACACCGGGCAACCGATTTCCGTGCCGGTGGGCGAAGAGACGCTGGGGCGCATCATGAATGTGCTCGGCGACGCCATCGACGAGAAGGGCCCCATCAACGCCCGCCAAAAGATGCCCATCCACCGCAAGGCGCCGACGTTTGAAGACCAAACCGGTGGCGTGGAGTTGCTGGAAACGGGCGTGAAGGTGATCGACCTCATTTGCCCCATCGCGCGGGGCGGCAAGGTGGGGCTGTTCGGTGGCGCCGGGGTTGGCAAGACGGTGACGATGCTGGAGCTCATCCGCAACATCGCCATCGAGCACGCCGGGCTGTCTGTGTTCGCCGGCGTCGGGGAGCGCACCCGCGAAGGCAATGACTTCTACTACGAGATGACCGATGCGGGGGTGCTGGACAAGATTTCCCTCGTGTTCGGGCAGATGAATGAGCCGCCGGGCAACCGCCTGCGCGTGGGGCTGACCGGGCTCACCTTGGCGGAGCAGTTCCGCGACGAAGGCCGCGACGTGCTGCTCTTCATCGACAACATCTACCGCTACACCTTGGCCGGCACGGAAGTGTCCGCGCTGTTGGGGCGGATGCCGTCCGCGGTGGGCTATCAGCCCAACTTGGCAGAGGAAATGGGGGTGCTGCAAGAGCGCATCACCACCACCAAGACTGGCGCCATCACATCCGTGCAAGCCATCTATGTGCCCGCGGATGACCTGACGGATCCATCGCCGGCCACCACCTTCGCGCACTTGGATTCAACGGTGACGCTATCCCGCGCCATCACAGACCTTGGCATCTACCCCGCGGTGGACCCGCTGGATTCCAGCAGCCGCCAACTAGACGCCAACATCGTTGGCCAAGAACACTACGAAACGGCGCGCGGCGTTCAGGAAACGCTGCAGCGCTACCAGGAGCTGCGCGACATCATCGCCATCTTGGGGATGGATGAGCTCTCAGAGGAAGACAAGGCGCTGGTCTACCGCGCCCGCAAGATGCAGCAGTTCTTTTCGCAGCCGATGTTCGTGGCCGAGCAGTTCACTGGGCAGGCGGGGCGCTATGTGGCGCGTGAAGACACCGTGCGCAGCTTCAAGGCCATCCTTGAAGGCGAAGCGGACGACCTGCCGCAGCAGGCGTTCTACATGGTGGGCACCATTGAGGATGCCCGCGAAAAGGCGAAGACCTTGGAGGCGTAACCCAAGTGGCCATGACGATGCATTGCGACATCGTGAGCGCGGAGAAGGAGATTTTCTCTGGCCGCGTGACGATGTTGGTGGCCACGGGCACGCTGGGGGAACTCGGCATCATGCCCGGCCACGCGCCGCTGCTCACCGGCATCCGCCCAGGGCCGGTGCGGCTCAGCTTCGATAACGGCGAAGAGGAGGTGTTCTTCGCCTCCGGCGGCTATCTGGAAGTGCAACCGGCGGTGGTGACAGTGCTTGCCGACACGGCTTTGCGGGCAGACGACATCGACGAAGCCGCCACAGTCACCGCCCGCGAGCAAGCCGAACGCGCCCTTTCAGACCACGCGGCAGACTTCAACTTCTCGCTCGCCACCGCGCAACTCGCGGATGCCGCGGCGCGCCAGCGCACCGTCGAAGAGCTGAAGAAGCGGCGGCGCTAGCGCGGGCGGCGGTCTTCCGCCCCGCAACAGCGGCTGTGCTATCGTGCTGCGGAACGCAACTGGCGGGCAACCCGTGGCAGAGCTGGCTCGGAACAACGGCGCGGGCGCCGCCCCTGCCGCAAGCGATGGCGACTGTGCTCCGGTTGATCCGCCAGCCCCCCCGAAGGCCGCAGCGGGTAGCTTTCAAGACCCTGCGTTCATGTCCAACCGCGACGCGCGGATTCACCGCTGGGTGCCATGGATCGCCGGCTACTCGAAGCACTTTGTCGAGGATGCGCTCAGCCGTTTCATGCCGCAGCGAGGCGTGGTGCTAGATCCATTCTCCGGCGTCGGCACCACCTTGGTGGAGGCAGACTTGGCTGGGCACCAAGCCATCGGCTTTGAGATCAACCCATACGCCGCTTTCGCCTGCCGAACCAAGCTGGCCGCGCATCGGGTGCCAAGCATGTCCTTGCGCCGAGCCATCAGCGCCTTTCGGCGTTTTGGCGAAGCGGCGATGCGGGATGGGAGGGTGCCCTGCGCGGTGCCGCCGGCAGGGTTCCGCACCCGTGCGCCCTTCTATGGCGCCAAGGTGCAGCGCAAGGTGTTGCTGGCATTGGATTTCATCGGCGAGCAGAACGGGTTGGTCGCCGATGTCTTTCGCCTTGCGTTCGCGGCAACGATGGTTGATTGCTCGAATTACTCCTACGAGCCCAGCTTGGGGCGCAAGGCAGCCGTTGGCCGGCCGGAAGTGGAGGACTTCCCGGTGTTCGATGCGTTGGCCAGCAAGGTTGAGGACATGGCGGCGGATGCCGCTTGGCATCGCGGCAAGCGCTCCGAGGCCGAGCGCGCTGACGCGCAGGTGATCGAGCAGTCCTTCTTTCTCGGCTACCAAGCGGTGCCGGAAGGCAGCGTGGACGTGCTTGTCACGTCGCCGCCCTATCTCAACAACTACCACTACAACCGCAATACCCGGCCGCACCTGTACTGGCTGGGCTTCTGCCATTCGCCGGCCGATCTCAAGCGCCTAGAGCAATTGAACTTCGGCACCTATTGGCAATCGGCGCGGGATCAGCCTGAAGTGGCGCTCGACCCAAGCATCATGGATGCCGAAATTCGCTCGACAGTGGCTGCTGTGCGCGAGCGGAACCCGGAGAAAGGCATCTATGGCGGGCACGGCTGGGCGAACTACGCAACGCGATACTTCAACGACTGCGCGCGTTTCGTCGCCGGCGCGAAGCACTGCCTCCACCCGGGCGGCATAGCGCTCGTCGTGTTGGGCAACAGCATCTTGCAGGGCGTTCCCGTGCCGACAGACCGCTTTCTGGCGAAGATCGCTGCCGCCCAAGGGTTTGACGTGGTGGCCATTCACACGCCGCGGGATGCCCGCGTGGGGAACAGCATCGTCAATTCCGCCGTGCGCTCCGGTTGCGGGGGCGGCCAACGGCTGTATGAATCCGTGGTTGAGTTGCGCCGATGAACGTTGAGATCGTGGTGCTGGCCGCTGGCGAAGGTAGGCGGATGCGGTCTGACGTGCCGAAGGTGCTGCATGAGATCGGCGCCAAGCCCATGCTCGCCCATGTGCTGGATGCCGCGAGGGCGTTGCAGCCGATGGCCATTCGGGTGGTGGTTGGCGCTGGCGGCGAAGCGGTGCGGCGTTGCTTCGTCGGCCAGACGGACCTCGTGTGGGTGGAGCAGGCGCAGCGCCTCGGCACTGGCCACGCCACGCTGCAAGCCATGCCAGCCGTGGCGGAGGCGGCGACGACGCTGGTGCTCTGCGGCGATGCGCCCCTCATCGAAACCGACACCTTGGCGCGTTGCGTGGCGGCAAGCGAACGCTCAAGCGGGCTTGCGCTCGTGACCGCGGATGCGCCCGACCCGGCGGGCCTCGGCCGCATCGTGCGCGATGCGCGCGGACAGGTGCAGGCCATCGTCGAAGAACGCGACGCCACGCCGGCGCAGCAACGCATCACGGAGATCAACAGCGGCATCATTGCGGCGCCCGCCAAACTGCTCAAGCGCCTGCTGGCCAGCATCGGCAGCGACAACGCCCAAGGCGAGCACTACCTCACAGATGCAGTCGGCGTTGCGGCCAAGGACGGCGTGCCGGTGGTTGCGCTGAAGGCCGGGTCTTACGCAGAGGTGGCCGGCGTCAACGACCGCGCGCAACTGGCGGCGGCGGAGCGGCTGCATCAACGTGGCCGGGCAGCGGCTTTCATGCGCGATGGCCTCACGCTGCTGGACCCGGCTAGGTTCGATGTGCGCGGCGATTTGCACTTTGGCAGGGATTGCAGCGTGGACGTGAACGTGGTGTTCGAGGGCGAAGTGACGCTCGGTGCCGGCGTTCGCATCGGCCCGAACTGCTTGATTCGCAACGCTACTTTGGAGGACGGGTGCCGGGTGGAGGCGAACACGGTTGTCGATGGCGCCCACATCGGGGCAAATGCCAGCGTCGGGCCGTTTGCGCGGCTGCGCCCCGGCACGGAGCTTGGCGCCGACGTGCGCATCGGCAACTTCGTGGAAACGAAACAGGCGCGCATCGGCGACGGCGCCAAGGCCAGCCATCTGGCCTATCTCGGCGACGCCGCCGTCGGCGCCGGCAGCAACATCGGCGCTGGCGCCATCACCTGCAACTACGATGGCGCGGTGAAGCACGAAACCCGCATTGGCGACCGCGCCTTCATCGGCACCAACGCCACGCTGGTGGCGCCGTTGGAAATCGGCGACGATGCCTATGTGGGGGCGGGTTCCACGGTCACCTCCCGGGTGGCGCCGGGCGACCTTGCCGTGGGCCGGGCGAGACAACGCAACATCAAAGGCTGGACGCCGCCGGCGCGCCGCAAGCGGCAGCGTTGAGCAGCTTGGCGGCCACGACGCCGCGCGACTTGCGCAGATACTGACGGTGGACATCACTTCCATCCTTGAAGGCTTGAACGACCGCCAGCGCGAAGCCGTCACGGCACCGCTCGGCAACCTGCTGATCGTGGCCGGCGCCGGCAGCGGCAAGACGCGCGTCCTCGTGCATCGCATCGCTTGGCTGGTGGCCGCGGAGGGGGTTTCGCCGCACGGCATTCTGGCTGTTACGTTCACCAACAAGGCAGCGGTGGAGATGCGCGCCAGAGCGGAGGCGCTGTTGTCGGCGCCGCCGCGGGCCATGTGGGTGGGCACGTTCCACGGCATCGCGCACCGCCTGCTGCGCATGCACTGGCGCGACGCCGGTTTGCCGGAGAACTTCCAGATCATCGACGCAGATGACCAGTTGCGGCTGGTGAAGCGTGTGCTGCGCGCGCAGAACCTGGACGAACAGCGCTGGCCTGCCCGCCAGTCCGCCGGTTTCATCAACGCACAGAAGGAAGAAGGCCGCCGCCCGCGCGACGTGCCCGCCGGCGACCACTTCACGGAAACCCAAAAGCGCGTCTACGAAGCCTACGAAGCGCTCTGCCGGCAGGGCGGCGTGGTGGATTTTGCCGAGCTGCTGCTGCGCTGCCATGAACTGTGGCTGGACCGCGAGGATTTGCTTGAGCACTACCGCCGCCGCTTCGGGCAACTGTTGGTGGATGAGTTCCAAGACACCAACACCCTGCAATACGCTTCCCTGCGCTTGCTTGCCGGCTCGGCCGGCAATGTGATGGCGGTGGGCGATGACGACCAATCCATCTATAGCTGGCGCGGTGCGCGGATGGAAAACATCCACCGTTTCCCAGAACACTTCCGCGACACGCGCATCATCCGCTTGGAGCAGAACTACCGCTCCACCGGCACCATCCTGAAGGCGGCGAACGGCCTCATCGAACGCAACGCCGGGCGGCTGGGCAAATCCTTGTGGACGGCGGCTGGCGATGGCGAACCGGTGTCCGTCTATCACGGCTACAACGACACGGAGGAAGCGCGTTTTGTAGCCGACACGGCCAGAGCTTGGATTGAACGCGGCGGCAGCGCAGACGAAATCGGCGTGTTGTACCGTTCCAACGCGCAGTCCCGGGCCCTCGAAGAGGCGTTTCTGCGCGCGGACATCGCCTATCGCATCTATGGCGGGCTGCGCTTCTTCGAACGCGCCGAAGTGAAGAATGCGCTGGCGTACATGCGCTTGGTGAGTTCGCGCCATGCGGACGTGGCCTTCGAGCGCGTCGTCAACCTGCCGCCGCGCGGCATCGGCGCCAAAACCGTCGCTTTGGTGCGGACGCTGGCGCGCGAACGCGGCGTTTCCATGTGGCAGACGGTGAAGGAAGGCATCGCCAGCGGCGAAATCAAAGGGCGCGCCGCGGCAACCCTGGGCAGCTTCTTGGCGCTGATTGACGAGTTCGCGGCGCAGGTGGAGGGCCATTCGCTGCACGATGTGGCGCAGTGCTGCGTCGAAGCCAGCGGCCTGCTTGCGCATCATGCCAAGGAGCCGGGCGAGCGCGGGGTGGCGCGCAAGGAGAACTTGGAAGAGTTGGTCGCGGCCTGCCGCCGGTTCGAGAGAGATCGCCTGTCTCCGTTGGACCCGCGCAGCGCCGACGCCGACGGGGCGGACGAGCCGTCTTCAACCTTGGAGGACTTTCTGGATCAAGCAGCGCTCGAAGCCGGGGAATATCAGGCGGAAGGCGGCGCCGCGGTGCAACTGATGACATTGCACTCGGCCAAGGGGTTGGAGTTTCCGCTGGTCTTCATCACCGGCATGGAAGAGGGGCTGTTTCCCAGCCGCATGGCTGGGGAGGAGCTGGGGCGCATGGATGAAGAGCGCCGCCTCGCCTATGTTGGCATCACCCGTGCCATGCGGCGGCTCTACCTCACCCGTGCCGATTCGCGCTTCATCCACGGCACGGATTCCTATAATCCGCCTTCGCGGTTCTTGCAGGAAATCCCAGTGGAGACGCTGCAAGACGTGCGCTTGGGCGGTGCGCTCAAACGGCCGCTGCAACGCAATGGCGCCCCGAGGGACGCAGACGCGGCCTTGCGCATCGGCGCCCGCGTTCGCCACGCGAAGTTTGGCGAAGGCGTGGTGCTGCGCTGCGAAGGCGGCGGCGACCGCGCCCGGGTGGAGGTGAACTTCGCCGGTTTGGGCTCGAAATGGTTGATGTTGGGCTATGCGAATCTGGAGATGCTGGATTGAGCGCTGACAGCGAAACGGGCCAAGAGGTCAGGATGGACGAACACAGGCGACGGGCCATGCCAAATGCTTCGCTTCTGGCAGCGGGGCGCAAGCGGCGTGTCGTGGCCAATGCTTTCGGGCGGCTGGCGCGAGCTGTTGCCTTGGCGGCCGCGGCTGGCGTTGCGCTGAGCGGTTGCTCGGCCGGTTGGGACACGAAACAGGAGGACGAGGTGACCTGCGCCGCGGTCGGCGTTGCGCTGAGCGGTTGCTCGGATGGCACTGCCGATGCCGAGAACACCGCGCCGGCCGCCAGCGACGAAGCCCCGCCCTCCGTGGAGTGGAAGTTGGTCACCACTTGGCCGAAAAACCTGCCGGCCTTGGGCACCGCGCCGGAACGGTTGGCGCAGTTGCTGGATGCCATGTCTGGGGGACGCTTCCAAGTGCGTGTTTACGCGGCGGGAGAGCTGGTTCCTGCCTTCGAAGTCTTCGATGCGGTGGCGGAGGGCAGCGCGGAGATGGGGCACGGCGCGGCCTACTACTGGCGGGGCAAGGCGCCTGTCGCAGCCGTGTTTGCCACCGCGCCATTCGGCATGAGCGCGCAGGAGATGAATGGCTGGCTGCACTACGGCGGCGGGCTTGAGCTGTGGCGCGAACTGTACGCGCCGTTCGGCGTGATGCCGTTCGCCGCCGGCAACACGGGCGTGCAGATGGCGGGCTGGTTCAACAAGGAAATCAACTCATTGGCAGACTTGAACGGCCTGAAGATGCGCATCCCCGGCTTCGGCGGCGAGGTGCTGCAACGGGCTGGCGGCGTGGCGGTGGCGATGCCGGGCAGCGAGATTTTCACGGCGCTGCAAACCGGCGTCATCGACGCCACGGAATGGGTGGGCCCGTACAACGATTTGGCGCTCGGCCTGCAGGACATCGCGCAGTATTACTACTACCCTGGCTGGCACGAGCCGGGGCCGACTTTGGAGGCGCTGGTGAATCGAGACGCCTTCGACGCCCTGCCGGCAGACCTTCGGGCGATGCTGGAAACCGCCTGCCGCGCCGTCAATCAAGACATGCTCGACGAGTTCACCGCCCGCAATGCCCGCGCGTTGAAGGCGTTGGTGGAGGAGCATGGCGTCGCCGTGCGGCGCTTGCCGGACGACGTGCTGGCGCGGTTCCAGGAGCTATCGGAAGCCGTGGTGCGCGAAGCGGCAACGGATGACCTGTCGCGCCGCATTCTGGATTCCTACTACGGCTTCCTAGCCGAAGCCCGCCAATACCACGCCATCTCCGAACAGGCCTATCTGAACGCCCGCTAGCTCGCCAGGCCGCGTCGCAAATGCAACCGCACAGTCCGCACACAGGATGCTTCAGCAAAGAGGCTCTTCAAGCCTGGATGCAGTACATGGAAGACTACGGGGCAGCATGGCTGGAGGACACCGGCACGGACTTTTACTCCCAAGAGTACTGGTATCTGGTAGCCATGACGCTGATTCGCCATTGGCAGGGCCGTCCGCTTAACGTCAGCGACGCCTACGGCGCGATGAAGACCGGATGCTCCAAGACAAGGGAGAACCGGCTCAAAAAGGTGATGGCGGAGCATTGGTGTACGAAGGTCAAGGACCAAGCGGATCAGCGCCGCACCTGCCTGGAGGCGACGGAGGACATCCTGCTGCTCGGCCGGGAGCACTTCCGCTCGACTTTGGGCAAAGCGGTGCGCTTGCTCTCGAACCAGCGGCTCCTCAAACGCGATTTGAGCCCATTGCTGTGCGCCATCGAGTGCGCCGGCCCTAGTCTGGACAAGCCCTGCCTGCTGCCTTGGGCGGAGTTTCTGGTCGGCTACACCAACGACTGGAACCTCGCGTTCGACCGGCGTTTCCGGACGGACGAATACTGGCTGCTGTTTGTCCGCTGCCTGCGCGGCGGCTGGGCCAATCGCCCGCTGACGATGGGCGAAGCCTGCGAGTGCATGGCCACCGGCTCAGCAAGAACGAGGGAGAAGCGCGTCGCCTTTGCCGCCAGCCGGGGCATGATCGAGAAACGGCGCGATGGGCAAGACCAGCGGATGACGACCATATTGGCCACCAACCGTCTGCAAGACTGCCTGCTAGGACACTTCGCGCGCACCCTTGGCGGTGCGTCCATGCTGATTGAGCGGTTGTCCGAAAGACGCGATCTTGCCTGATCCGCCTTCCTCGCAGCATTTACGCGCAACTTTTTCCATTGATTTGGCCCGGCACCTGATGAACAGTGGTGCCGATGAACCTTCGATTCCCTGCAATTCGATTCCCTGCAAAAAGGCAAGCGAGGAACCGTTCTCCAAGGCGGAGCGCCACCTGCATCTGCCTGTGGATGGCGACGTTTCTCCTCGGCGGGTTTTCATTCGCCGCCGGCGACGACTTCGACGGGCTTGGTGCAGCGGCGGAAGGCGAGGCGGGAGACGGCTCAGCTTTCCAGGTTTCTGTTTCGGGGGTCTCTTCAGGCGCATACATGGCCGCGCAGCTCCAAGTGGCCTACTCCGGCACCTTCATGGGCATGGGGTCCCAGATGAGGATGATCAAGAACATGGTGGACCACTTTACGCGGCCGAAGGTGCCGGTGGCTGCGTCGCAGGGAAGTGGGTCTTGATGGCCGCGCCACGAAGGATGACGTCGGCAAGGTGGGGCTTGGCCCTTTGCCTCGCCTGTGTTGTTGCTCCCTTCGCCTTCGCCCAGACAAGCGGGGAAGGGTATCTAGAGGAGGTGGTTGTCACCGCCCGTAAGCGGGAAGAGAACCTGCTGGATACGCCGCTTTCCGTCAGCGCCTTGTCGGCATCGGATTTGGCTCGCATGCAGATCGATGATCTTGGGGACGTGCAGAACGTCGTGCCCAATACGAGCTTCAACATGGGCGATGCGGCAAACGCCATCATCTACATCCGGGGTGTGGGCCAGCGGGACTCGCTCTCGTTCGCCGACCCCGGCGTTGGCGTGTATCTGGACGACGTTTATCTGGGGCGGGCGCAGGGGTCGTTTCTGGACGTGATTGACGTGCAGCGCGTGGAGGTGTTGCGAGGGCCGCAGGGAACGCTGTACGGGCGCAACACGATTGGCGGCGCGGTTAAGTATGTTTCCGCCGCGTCCTCAGACGTTCCCCTGCTTGAAGCGGACGTGTCTGCTGGAAACTACGATGAGCGCCGCCTGAAGGCGACGTGGAGCGGCCCGCTGAGTTCGAGCGGCAGCCTGGCGGGGCGGGTCTCCCTAGCTTACATCGCGCATGGGGGATACAACCGCAACCGGTTTGCCGGAAACACGGACAGCACAGACGGCGACAAAGACACGCTGGCTTGGCGGGCGCAGCTGCGCTATGAGCCAAATGAAGACCTGAGCATTCGCGTGACGGCGGATCGGTCCGTCAATGAACCAAAACGCTCGATGACGCCGGTGCGGGTAACCGGGGGGCCAGCGTTGGTAACGGCCACTGCGGATTTCCTACCAAGGCAACCGTTTGACATTGAGGCGGATTTCAACGACGTGGAACGGCTGGTGGTGGAAGGTGCCGCTGCCGTCGTTGATTACCGGCTGTCGGACGCCCTTAGCCTGAAGTCAATCACTTCTATCCGCCGCCTTGAGCATGCAACGCACATCGATCTGGATGGAACTGGTCTGGATATTTTCGGGGTGCATGTGGATCAAGATCAGGACCAGTTCAGCCAAGAACTGCAACTCTCCTATGATGCTGGCGGCTCGATGCGTGCGCTGCTCGGTGCCTACTACTTTTCGGAGGACGACGTTTCGCCGGACGGCATCAGCAATTCCGAGCCAATGAACTTCGGCGTTTTCTTCTCGCCGTACGGAACGGTTAGCGAAAACGATCAGTCCGTACGCGCCGCCGCGATGTTTGGCGAGGTGTCTTGGCAGCTTACGACGCACTTGGAGTTCACGGCCGGCCTTCGTTACACGGACGAAGCCAAGCAGCTGCGTCGCAGGGCCTGCCAGAACTTCGCCATTCTGGGCACCGTCCTTCCGACCATCGAGGAGTGCAATCCGCCACTTGGCTCGTCCAATCCCTTTGCCCTCAGTTTGGATCTGGACAAGGACTTCAGCAAAGTCACCCCGAAGCTGGCGCTAAGCTACAGTTCGGAGCAATTCGGGTTGGCATACTTCACCTACGCACGAGGTTTCAAGAGCGGGGGATTCGATGGTCGCATTGGCTACAACGGCGCGAGCGACGGGAGCGCCGTGGACACGCAGGCCGAACCATATGACCCGGAAGTTGCAGACACCTACGAGCTGGGTTGGAAGGCAAGCGTGTCGGATGGACGGCTGCGCATAGGCGCTGCTCTGTTTTACAACGACTATCAGGACTTGCAGCTAAGCAGCTTCTCGGCAACTCCCCAAGGCGGCTTCGCGACGGTCTTCACCAACGCCGGCGAGGCAGAGACCTACGGTGTGGAAGCAGAGCTGGTGGCGAGCCCGACGCAGAATCTTCTGATGAGCCTGAGTTTAGGCTACCTGAAGGCGGAGTACAGCGAGTTCATCAACAGCCAGATGCAGGATGTGAGCGGCAGCCTGACACCCATCAATTCACCCGAGTTCACCGGCAACCTCGGCTTGCAGTATCGCCATCCGCTGGGCTTTGCGCGTCTGGAAATGGGCGCGGACGTCAGCTACCGCGCTGCATACCATGTGGAAGTGAACAACCTCAGCGCTCTGAAGCAAGGCAGCTTCGCATTGGTGAACGCCTCGATAGGCTTGGAGAGCAATGAGGGCAAGTGGCGTGTCTCCTTGGGCATCAAGAACCTCACGGACGAAGCGTACATCACTCATGGTTTCGACCTGACGGCCTTCCCCGGCGTCGGCTTGGCTTACTACGGCGAGCCGCGAACCTACCGGCTTGGTGTGCGCTACAGCTTTCTGTAACGTTCAAGCCGTCCCGAAGCACTGGCCAGTGCAGCCTTCTGCCGGCAGTCGCGGCTAATACACCACCGAGGGCAACCAAGTTGCCAGCTCCGGCAGCGCCACGAGCAGCCCCAGCAGGCAGAGCTGCAAGATGATGAAGGGTGCCACGCCGCGATAGATGTCCGTGGTGGCCACTTCGGGCGGGGCCACGCCGCGCAGGTAGAAGAGCGCGAAGCCGAAGGGCGGCGTGAGGAACGATGTCTGCAAGTTCACGGCGATCATCACGCCGAGCCAAATCGGGTCTACCCCCATCGCCAGCAGTACCGGGCCGACGATGGGCACCACCACATAGGTGATTTCGATGAAATCCAGCACGAAGCCAAGCAGGAAGATGGTCGCCATCACGATGAGCGTGGCGCTCCACACCCCGCCCGGCATGTCCGCGAAGATGCCCTGCACCAGTTCATCGCCGCCGTAGCCCCGAAACACCAGCGAAAACACCGAAGCGCCGATGAGGATGAAGAACACCATCGCCGTGGTCTTCACCGTTGCCGCGCCGATCTCCTGGAGCACCGGCAAGGACAGCGCCCGATGCGCCACCGCCAAAGCCAACGCGCCGAGGGCGCCCACGCCGGCGGCTTCGGTGGGCGTGGCGTAGCCGCCAAGGATGGAGCCGAGCACCGTCACCACAAGCAGCACCGGCGGCGCGAGGCTGCGCAGGAGCGTTGCCACGCTTTCGCCTTCATCCTCGGCGCCGCCTTCGGGCAGAGAATCGGGCGCGATGCTTGCCGGGGCGCGTTCTGGCCGGCGCCATGCCGCGAAAAGCAGATACAGCAGATAGAAGCCCACCAGCACCAGCCCAGGCAGCAAGGCACCGGCAAACAGGTCGCCAATGGACACGGTTTTGGGCGAGAACACGCCGAGCCCCAGTTGCGCCTGCTGATAGGCGCTTGAAAGCACATCGCCGAGCAGCACCAGCGCGATGGAGGGGGGGATGATTTGCCCCAGCGCGCCGGTGGCGCAAATCGTGCCGGTGGCCAGCTTCGGGTCGTACCCGCGGCGCATCATCGTGGGCAGGGAGAGCAACCCCAGCGTCACCACCGTGGCGCCGACGATGCCGGTGCTTGCGGCCATCAAGGCGCCTACCAGCGTCACCGCCAACGCGAGGCCGCCGGGAGCGCTGCCCACGAGCTTGGACAGGCTGTGCAGCAGCGCTTGGGCGATTTGGGTGCGCTCCAGCGTCACCCCCATGCACACGAACAGCGGCACGGCGATGAGCGTTTGGTTGGTGACGATGCCGAACAGCCGCCCCGGCAGAAAGCCGAGGTCGCCCACATCGAACACGCCGAACAACGCGCCGCCGAAGGCGAACAGCAAGGCGACGCCGGCAAGGGTGGGCGCCACGGCGTAGCCAGCGAGCAACGCCGCGAACACCGCCGCGAACATGATGAGCGGCAGCAGCTCGACCATGCCGCCGGTCAATGCTCCCGCGGGCTTGCCGCGCCATCCCGCCAAGCGTGCACGCTCAACGCCAGGGCCTGCAGCAACAGCAGCGCGGCGGCGACGGGAATCAGCGTCTTCAGCAAGAACACCGCGGGGATGCCGCCCACCTCTGGCGAACCCTCGAGGATGCTCCAAGACGTGCCGACATAGCTCAGGCTGACGAGAAACACCGTCAGGCATGTCGGCGTCAGCAATGTGGCGTGGCCGATGAGGTTCACCCAGCGGCGGGCGCGGGGCGTCATGCGGCTGTACGCCACGTCCACCCGCACATGGGCATCGTGGCGCAGCGCATAGGCGAGGCCCGGCAGAATCACCAGCGCGTGCATGTAGCCGATGGATTCCTGCAGCGGAATCGCGCTCATGTCGAAGCCATAGCGCAGCGCCACGACGATGCCGGTGGCCGCAGCCATGCCGAACACGAGCCAAGCGATGCTGCGGCCAATGCCCTCTACGACACCTTCCATCCAGCGCAAGGCGGCGGGTTCCGGCGCGGCGCCGGTCATCCCTGTTTGCCCGTGAGCCCATGCTCGAAGAGGGCGCCGGCGAACAGCGCGAAGCCCACCCAAGCGTTGCTGCGAAAGGCGTTCATGCAGGCTGCCGGTTCGCGTTCCCGCAACATCCAGTGCTGGCTGGCGAGGATGCCGGCCGCAACGGCCAGCGCGACGAACCATGCCACGCTGTAATCCGCGATGGCCCCGACGCCGATGAACGCTGCCAGCGCGGCGCACTGCAAGGCGGCGATGGCGGCGCGGTCTGCACGGCCCAGCAACACCGCCAAGGACTTCACGCCCGCCCGGCGGTCATCCCGCCGGTCTGCCATGGCGTACTCGGTGTCGTAGGCCACCACCCACAGCAGGCTGCCGGCGAACAACAGCCACGCGAGCGGGGGCACAGTGCCAGTGGCCGCTGCGAAGGCCATCGGAATGCCCCAGCTGAATGCAGCGCCCAGCACGAGCTGCGGCAAGTGCGTCCAACGCTTGGCAAAGGGATAGAGCGCGGCGATGGCCATGCCCACGAACGCGAGGCGAATGGCCGGGGCGTTCAGCGTGAGCGCCACGCCGAGGGCGCCGGTGGCCAGCGCGGTGAACAGCGCGAACGCTCCGAACAGCGTGACGCGGCCGGTTGGCAAGGGCCGCTGCGCGGTGCGCTCCACCAAGCCATCCACGTTGCGGTCTGCAATGTCGTTGATGACGCAGCCGCAGGAACGCATGAGCAACACGCCGCCAGCGAAGGCAGCCACCAGCGTGGCGGGGGGCACGCCTTGCGCCGCAATCCACAGCGCCGCGAGCGTGGGCCAAAGCAGCAGCAGCGTGCCCACGGGCTTGTCGAGGCGCATGAGCTCGGCGTAAGCGAGCGAGCGCTGGCGGAGGGTGGCCAAGTGTCCTCGCTCGGCTTCAAGCATGGCCGCCAAGTTTACGCGGCGTTGCCCGGGCCCATCGCCGGTTCGCCAGTGCAGACGGTGCAGGGGATGCAACGCTCGGCATCTTCACCATTGCGTCAGCGAGAGTGAAGCGCCCATTGAGTTTTGGCGTGGGCGACAGTAGCGTAGCGCCCATCCTCGCCGCGCCTTGAACTGCGGCCTCCAACGTCTTTGGGAGCGACTTGAAGCGCTGTGAAGAAGTGGCAATGCATCGTTTGCGGCTGGATCTACGACGAGGCTGAGGGCTGCGAGGAAGATGGCATCGCGCCCGGCACGGCGTGGGAAGATGTCCCGGATGACTTCGTGTGTCCTGAATGCGGGGTTGGCAAGGAAGATTTTGAGATGATCGAGGTGGGTTGACATGCCGGCGCTGACCGAAGCGGAAACCAACGAGTTCTTGAGCGAGCGTGGCGTGCTGATGCGCGTGGCGGTGGTGCGTGAGGACGGCAGCCCGTTGGTGACGCCCATTTGGTTTCTGCACGAAGACGACGCCATCTACTTCACCCCGCGCAAGCGCTCTGAGTGGTTCGCCTGTTTGCGGCGCGACGCGCGCGTGGCCCTCTGCATCGACGAGCAGCCTCAGCCCTATCGCAAGGTGCTCGCGGAAGGCGAGGCGGAACTGGTGTACGACATCGGCCACGACGACCTCTGGCGCGAACGCTATCGCCGCATCGCCCGGCGCTATGTGCCGCCGGAAGCGGCGGAAGCCTATCTGCGCAACACCATCGACCAGCCACGCGGCTTGTATCGTCTGCCGCTAGGCAGCGCGGTGGTGAAGACTTGGCGCATGCCCCAAGCAGGCGAGCCGGGCGAAGGCATCTGGCATCACCGCTACTACGAGGAAGGCGCGGCGTTCAGGAATCGCGAATGATGTGGAGACGTAGAGCCGCCCGCCGGGCGAACGGCGAAACGGCGCTGCGTTGGGGCGTCGCGGCAATGGCGACGTGCCTCGCGCTGGCTCAGCCCACGCTGGCGGCCGAAGACAAGCTCCTCCTGTGGGGCGACACGCACCTGCACACCTCGTACTCCATCGACGCCTTCCTGAACGGCAACCTCGCGGCAGACCCACACACCGCTTATCGCTTCGCGAAGGGGTTGCCTGTCAGCCATCCGCATCACCGCGCTCGGCTGCAAATCGATGAGCCGTTGGACTTTCTGGTCGTTTCCGATCACGCCGAGTTCTTTGGCGCCATGCGGCACATCTATCTGCACGGCATTGAGGCGGAGGATGCAGGGCTGTGGGATTCCTTGCTCCACTGGTACACCACGCGCAGCCTCCGCGACGCGGTAGACGCCGGCGAAGCCGCCACCCTGTTCCGCGGCTTGCTGCCTGAATCGAGAGACCCGCGCGCCGCGGCGGCAAGCCCCGGGGATGTGGGCAACGCCATGCTGCCGCCGATGGAGGCCGAGCAAGCGCGAGCTTGGCGCGAGGCGGCGGCGGCCGCGGATGCCCACAATGAACCGGGCCGCTTCACCGCCTTCATTGGCTGGGAGTGGAGCTCGATGCCGGGGGGCGCGAACCTGCATCGCGTCGTGATGACGGACGCCAACGCAACGCAGGCGGCGACCTTTCGGCCGTTCTCTTCCATCGACAGCCCGTACCCGGACGATCTGTGGCGCTGGCTCGAGCGCACGGCCGCCGCCACCGGCGCGCGCTTCCTCGCCATTCCACACAACTCGAACATCTCGAAGGGAATGATGTTCCCGGAGGTGACGTTGCGCGGGGCGGCCCTCGATGCGGACCACGCGCGGCTGCGGATGCGGTGGGAGAACGTCATCGAGGTGACGCAGATCAAGGGCGATTCGGAAGTGCATCCGGCGCTCGCGCCCAATGACGAGTTCGCGACGTTCGAGCGTTATCCCTTCTTCCTGCAGCAGGACCCGGCAGCGGATGTTTACACGCCCAGCGCCGGGGATTATGCGCGCCCGGCGTTGAAACGCGGCCTTGCGTTGGGCGAGCGCCTCGGCGTGAATCCATTTCAATTCGGCCTCATCGGCTCGACGGATTCGCACACTGGCCTCGCCACGGCCCAGGAAAACAACTTCGCCGGCAAGATGGCGACGGATTCGATGCCGGAATCTAAGGACACCGTGGTGATTTCCGGTGGCGCGAGTGGTTGGGCCATGTCTGCGTCGGGCCTCGCCGCTGTGTGGGCGACGGCGAACACCCGCGCAGAGATTCTCTCGGCGATGCAGCGCCGAGAGACCTATGCCACCACCGGCCCGCGTATCCGGCTGCGCTTCTTTGGCGGTTGGCAGGGCGCCAACGGCAATGCTGCCGCGGCGTCTTCCGGCGATGCCGCCGCCGTCGCCAACGGCGGCATTGAGGATGGACGCACCCCGATGGGGGGCGAGCTGAAGCCGCCGGTCGGCGATGCCAAACTGGTCTTCGAGGTGGAGGCGCTGAAGGCCCCGGCCGGCGCCAACTTGGATCGGGTGCAGATCGTCAAGGGTTGGCTGGACGCGGCCGGGCAGGTGCAGGAGGAGGTGTTCGACGTGGTTTGGGCCGGTGAGCGCGAACGGAGTTCGACAGGCAAATTGCCCGCCGTGGGCAACACGGTGGATCTCGCCACCGGGCGTTATCGCAACGCCATCGGCGCCGCGGAACTCACGGCCTCTTGGAGCGACCCAGCCTTCGACGCGGATCAGCCGGCCTTCTACTACGCCCGGGTGTTGGAAATCCCCACGCCGCGCCACACGCACCTCGATGCGTTGGCGTTGGGCATGGAGCGCGCGGAGCGTGGCCCGCCGACCATTCAGGAACGCGCTTACTCATCCCCCATTTGGTATGCGCCGCGCCGCGCCGGCGCGAACGAGTAGCGCCGCGCCGTCTTTCGGGCGCCCCAGCCAAGCCGGGCAAGGCGCGTTCGCGTTAGTCTCCTAGCTGGGCGAAGAAGGGGATTGGACATGAGCGAAGACAACCCACTGCGCCGCGCGCTCGCGCTGCCGCTGCATTGGCAAATCGCCGTCGCCTTGGTGTTGGCCGCGCTGGTCGCCGCGCCTTCGAGCCCCGAGACCACCCTCTTCGGCGCCTCCTTGGTGGGCATCTTGGATTTCTTCGGCGGCCTGTTCCTGAACGCCCTGAAGATGATCGTGGTGCCGCTCATCCTCGCCTCCATCATCGTCGGCGTGCGCAACATGGCGGGGCAGGACGCCTTCGGCCGCGTTGGCGGCAAGACGATCGGCTTCTACATCGTCACTGGCTTCCTCGCCATCTTCACCGGCCTCTTGCTCGTCAACGTCATTGGCCCGGGCGAAGGCGACGCGCAGGCGATGCGCAACGCGCTGCCCGACGCGACGGAGACGCTGGGCAGGGTGGAAGGCCGCAGCGCGGCAGACTTGGTGGGCATCATTTCCCGCGCCATTCCACCCAACATCTTCGTGGCCGCGGCCGAGGCACAGTTGTTGGCGCTCATTTTCGTGGGCGTGGTGTTTGGCTACTTCATGTCGCGGCTTTCCGGCCCCGCCGGCGAAACGCTGCAGAACTTCTGGCAGGGCGTTCACGACGTGATGATCCTCATCACCATGTGGATCATGCGGTTCGCGCCCATCGGCGTCTTCGCGTTGGTGGGCAAAACGTTCATCGTGTCCGGCTTCGCCGTGCTCGGCTCGCTCGCGCTCTTCTTCGTCACCGTGCTGGCGGCGCTGGCCATCCACTTCGCGGTGTGGTTGCCGCTGTTGCTGCGCGTGGTGGGGGGAGTGCGGCCTTCCGCTTACTACGGCGCCATCCTGCCAGCGCAGCTGACGGCGTTCTCCACCGCCTCTTCCTCGGCGACGCTGCCGGTCACCATCAACTGCGCGGAGCAGGCCGGCATCTCGCGGCGCGCCACGAGTTTCGTGCTGCCCCTTGGCGCCACGGTGAACATGGATGGCACCGCCCTCTATGAGTGCGTGGTAGTCATCTTCATCGCGCAAGTGATGGGGTTTGAGTTGTCCTTCGTGCAGCAGTTCACTGTGGTGTTGCTGGCGCTGCTCACATCCATCGGCGTCGCCGGCATTCCGGCGGCAAGCTTGGTCGCCATCACGCTCATCCTTGGCGCCGTGGGGTTGCCGGTGGAGGCCGTGGCCCTCGTCCTTGCGGTAGACCGTGTGCTCGACATGTGCCGCACCGCGGTGAACGTGACCAGCGACCTCACGGTGACGGCGCTGGTGGCGCGCAGCGAAGGGGAGGCGCTGCCGGCAGTGCGGCGCGAGGCCGCGGCAGATGCCGCCTAAGGGCTTGGCCGCTGGCGCTGGAGGCTTAGGCCCAGCCGCGCAAACGGTACCCCCACAAGCCGAGTTGCTCTCGCCAGAACCTGCTGTTCGCCCCTAGGGCGCCGGCAGTCGGCAAGAGCAGGACCAAGCCGGGGGAAGCCCTGGCGCCGCCATGGTCGCAGGCAGCCGGCACCACGGGCAGGCCGACGCGCCGGAACACCGCCTCGGCGCGGCGCATGTGCCAAACGGAGGTGACTAAGAGGAGGCGCTCGAAACCGCGGCGGGCAGCCAAACGCGCCGTCTCCACTGCGTTCTCTCGCGTTGAACGGCTGTTCTGCTCGACGATGATGGCGGAGTGTGGCACCCCCCAGGCGACCAGCACCGTGCGCATCGCTTCGGCGCCCGTTTGACGGTCTGGCTCGCCCCACACGTCTTTACCCCAGACGGAACCGGCGGACGCCACGATGACTGGCGCCTTGCCGGCGTGGTAAAGCCGTGCGGCGTGCCAGATACGGTCGGAAGCGCCACCGAGATTGGGATATGGGAAGCCCGCTCGGGTTGGCGTGACGCCGCCGCCAAGGACGACGATGGCATCGGCCACCGGCAGCGTTTCGACGCGCTGCGGCGGGTACGGCGCCGTGAGCCATTGCATCGTCGCGGAAGAGACGGCCGGCATGGACCAGATCCACACCCACGCCACCGCGAAGCCGATGAGCGCCAGCGCCGTTCGCCGCCGATGCCAAAACACGGCGGCAAAGCCGGCGAGAGCCAGCGCCAAGGCGATTCCCAACGGCGACAGCCATGCGCCGATGACTTTGTCGAGGAGCAGCGGCATTGGCACCATCGGGTCACACTTCGACGTAGTTTGCGTGCGCCATGCCACCCCACGTCTCAAGCACGGTGGCTTTGGCTTCTGGATCTAGCTCCTCGCCCAACTCGATGATCCTTGGCATGAGGTGAGCGTCTCGCATCAAGTCTGCAACGCGGAACGTTTCTTCGCCAGTTTGCCGGGTGCCGAGCACGTCTCCCGGCCCGCGCAATGCTAGGTCTTTCTCCGCGATGGCGAAACCGTCGTTGGTTTCGCGCATGACGGCTAGGCGTTTGCGGGCGATGTCTGACAACGGTGGCTCGAACAGCAGGATGCAGTGGCTCTGCTGGCCGCCGCGCCCCACCCGCCCGCGCAGTTGATGCAGTTGGGCGAGGCCCAAACGTTCGGCGTTGTCGATCACCATGAGCGAGGCGTTGGGCACATCCACGCCCACCTCGATGACGGTGGTGGCCACCAGCGCGTCGATGTCTCCCGCTTTGAAGCGGGCCATCGTATCGGTGCGCTCGCGGGGCGCCAAGCGGCCGTGTGCGAGGCCCACCTTGAGATGCGGCAACGCTGCCTGCAGTTCGACGGCCACCGCTTCCGCGGCTTGGGAATCGAGCGCGTCGGATTCCTGAATGAGCGTGCAAACCCAATAGGCTTGGCGACCGGAGCGACACCAATCGCCGACGCGCTCCATCACTTCGCCGCGGCGGGCGCCCGGCGTCACGCGGGTTTGCACTGGCTTGCGTTGCGGCGGCAACTCGTCGATGACGGAGACGTCCATGTCCGCATAGAGCGCCATTGTCAGCGTGCGTGGAATGGGCGTGGCCGTCATGATGAGCTGATGCGGCGCCCTGCCCTTGTGCCGCAGCATCATGCGTTGATGCACGCCGAAGCGGTGTTGTTCGTCGATGATGATGAGCGCCAAGGACTTGAAGATGACCGTGGATTGAAACAGCGCATGCGTGCCGACGACGACCAGCGCGTCGCCCCGCTGCGTGGCGTCCAAACGCGCTTGCCGCTCGCCGGCGGAGAGGCGGCCGGTGATGGCGGCGACATCGATGCCGAGCGGCGTCAGCCAGCCAGAGAACTGCTCGTAGTGTTGTTCCACGAGGAGCTCCGTGGGTGCCATCACCGCAGTTTGACAACCGTGTTCCGCGGCGCGGATGGCCGCAAAGGCGGCGACGATGGTTTTGCCGGAACCCACGTCGCCCTGCAGCAGGCGCATGGCGGGCCGGTTGCGCTCCAGGTCATTCAGCACTTCGGCGGTAACGCGCTGTTGCGCCCGCGTGAGGGCGAAATCCAAGTTGGCGCGCAACTCCCGCCCCAAGCCTTGGCTGCGCGGCAAGGGCCGGGTGGCGAGGCGTTCGCGCAGCGCTTGGCGAGCCTTCATCAGCAGATGTTGGGCGAGCAACTCATCTTGGGCGATGCGGGTGCGCGCCGCGTCGAGTTCGTCTGGCGTCGTCTGCGGTGGCGGTCGGTGCAGAAGCACGATGGCGTCATCCAAGGCTGCGAACGGCGCGAGTGGCAGGTTGCTGCCGCCCTGAGCGGCACCATCGTCCAAGGCGCTTGCAATGAAACGGCGCAAGCGCACCCCGGTGATGCCGCCCACCGTGCCGTACACCGGCGTCAGCACCGCGTCCGGCTCGTCTGGCCGCGCGGAGGAGGCGCGATACTCCGGATGCACCATTTCGCGCCCCGCCGGGCCAACGCGCGCTTCGCCGAAACAGCGCAACCAGATGCCTGGGCGCAGCGCTTGCCGCTGTTGGGCGTTGTAATGGAAGAACCGAATGGTCAAGAAGCCGCCGGCTTCCTCCAGCGTTGCAGTGAGGGCGCGGCGGCGGCCATAGCCGGCATCCACCTTCACGACCTGCCCGCGGGCGAGGCAGCACTGCCCGATCTTGATGTCCGCCAAGGGCACAAACCGGGTGCGGTCTTCATAGCGCTGGGGCAGATGCAGCAACAGCTCGCCAACGGTTGCGATGCCGCCCTTGGCGAGGGCCTGCGCGGCTTGGGGGCCAACGCCGCGCAATGCGGTGACAGGGTCTTCCCGCGTCGCCACGCGGGTGCTCAAGTTGGCAGCAACAGCACCGCGTCTGCTTCCACCAACGCGCCGCGCGGCAGCGCCGCGACGCCGACGGCCGCCCGCGCCGGATAGGGAGGGGAGAAGAGTTCTGCCATCACCTCGTTGAGCGCGCCGTAGTGAGCGAGGTTCGTGAGGTACACGGTGACTTTCACGATGTCGGCGAAGCTCCCGCCGGCGCTGCGCGCCACCGCTGCAAGGTTCTGGAAGACTTGGCGCACCTGCGCTTCGGCATCTGCCGACACCAATTCCATGGTGGCCGGGTCCAGCCCGATTTGGCCGGAGAGGTAAACGGCCTCGCCCACGCGCACGGCTTGCGAATAGGCGCCGATGGCGGCGGGGGCGGCATCGGTGTGAATGGCTTCGCGGAACATGACGGGTTCAAGCCTCCTAGGCGACGGCGGGCCGCCGCACATTCTGCACGGTGCTGATGGCGCTCAGCCGCCGCACGATCCGGTTCAGGTGCGAAACGTCTGCAACGGACAGGTCCACGGTGATGTTGGAGAGTTCCGCGTTGCGCTCCTCCACGTGGATGTTGTTGATGCCGGCGTTGCTTTCGTTCATCGAAGCGGCAACTTGCGCGATGACGCCCTTGCGCCGCCGCACGGCCAGCAGCAGCGAGGTGTCGAACTCGCCGGTGATGGATTCCGCCCAGCGCGCCGGGATGATCTCGTTGGGCTTGCGGCGCCGCACTTCCTCAAGGTTCGGGCAGGTGTCCATGTGGACGACGAAGCCGCGCTCCGGCGTCATGTGACCGATGACGGCATCGCCGGGCACCGGCCCGCAGCAGCGGCCATAGCTGATGACCAGCCCTTCGCCGCCGCGGATGGCAACGGGGCCGCCGCGTTCGATGTCCACGGCTTCGTAGTTCGGATCGTCTGCGGAAAGCAGCCGTTGCGCCACGACGTATGCCAAGCGGTTGCCGAGGCCGATTTCGGCCAACAAGTCATTCAGCTTGCGCACGCCGAACTCGCGGAACACCTTGCGCAGGCGCCGAAAGTCCAAACTCTTGATGGAGGTGTTGGCATTGCGCAGCGAGCGATCCAACAGCGCCTTCCCCAGCGCGATGGATTCAGAGCGCTGCTGCACCTTCAAGGCTTGGCGGATGGATGAGCGGGCGCGCCCGGAAACGGCGAAGGTGAGCCAATCTGGGCTGGGGCGGGCGTCCTTGGTGGTGAGAATCTCGACCGTCTGGCCGCTCTGCAACTGCCGCGAAAGGGGCGCCAAGGCACGGTCTATCCGGCACGCAACGCAGTGGTTGCCGATGTCTGTGTGAACGGCGTAGGCAAAATCGATGGCGCAGGCACCGCGCGGCAACTCCAGAATGTCGCCGCGTGGCGTGAACACGTACACCTCGTCTGGAAACAGATCGATCTTCAGGTTTTCGACGAACTCCAACGGGTCTCCAGCGCGTTGCTGCAGCTCCAGCAACCCCTGCACCCACTGCCGCGCCCGCGCCTCGCCGCCGTTGTAGCTTTCGGCGGCAGATTTGTAGAACCAATGGCTGGCGACGCCATGGTCCGCCACCGCATTCATTTGGCGGGTGCGAATCTGCACCTCGATGGGCACGCCATGCATGCCGAACAGCGTGGTGTGCAGCGCTTGGTAACCGTTCGCCTTGGGAATGGCCACATAGTCTTTGAAGCGGCCGACCACTGGCTTGTAAAGGTTGTGCATCACGCCGAGCGCCCGGTAACAGGCATCGACTTGATCGACGACGATGCGGAAGCCGAACACGTCCATGATCTCCGTGAAGGACTTCCGCTGCGTCTTCATCTTCGCGTAGATGGAGTAAAGATGCTTCTCGCGCCCGCGCACCGCAGCGTCAATGCCTTCCCGACGCAACGCCGCTTCAATGGAGGTGCCCAACTCGTCCATGAGCGCCTTGCGATTGCCCCGCGCCGCCGCCACGGCGCGCCGCAACCGGTCTGAACGGAGCAGGTAGAGCGCGTCGAACGCGAGGTCTTCCAACTCCACCTTGATGTTGTGCATGCCGAGGCGGTTGGCGATGGGCGCATACAAGTCCAGCGTTTCCTTGGCGATGCGCCGCCGCTTGTGGCCCGGCAACGCGCCGATGGTGCGCATGTTGTGCAGCCGGTCTGCCAGTTTGACCAGAATGACCCGCAAATCCCTCGCGGTGGCCATGGCCATCTTCTGGAAGTTCTCGGCCTGCGCCTGCTCATGGGTATTGAAGATGGTCGCCAACTTGCTGACGCCATCGACGATGCCGGCCACGCCCTCGCCAAAGTCCTCCGCCAGGCGATCCTTGGTGGCGCCGGTGTCTTCCAGCACATCGTGCAGCAGCGCCGCGGCGATGGACTGATCGTCCATGCGCATTTCCGAGAGAATCTTGGCGACGGCGAGCGGATGCGTGATGTAGGGATGCTGAGTGCGCCGCATCTGCCCATCGTGGGCTTCACGGGCAAACTCGAAGGCGCGCTCGATGTCCGCGACTTGCGGCTCGGTGAGGTAGCTAGAAAGTGACTCCGCTAACGAACCGATGGTTGCCGGCGCGGCGACCTCATCCCGGCACGCAGCCTCCCTGAGCCGGGCTTCGAAGTAGGATTCATAGATCGTTGGCTGGGTCATCTCCCACATCGAACGCCATGTTGGCCCTGGCGATGCTCTCCAACCTGCGCACTTTGTCGATGGACTCGAACTCAAGGTCTTCCGCGGTCGCCTCCGGCGCCTCGAGGACCTCATCGTCGATGAGCCCTTCCGCCACTTCACGCAGCGCGATCACCGTTGGCTTGTCGTTCTCTTCAGGAACCAACGGCTCCGCCAACTGGCGATGCAGATGCCGCGCCCGCCGACTCGCCACCATGACGAGCTCGAAGCGGTTATCGACATGCTCAAGGCAATCCTCAACGGTCACGCGGGCCATGCGCTCGTCCCTGCTGCACTGTCGCGTGAGTCTAGCGGATGGGGCGGGGGGATGGAAGGGACGGGGGTGGGCGGCGGCGTCTAAGTCGACCACACGGCACGGCAGCGTCGTCAAGGAGTTATGCGCCATCTGCCCCGGGGCTGATTCATGGTCGCCCGAGCCTTCTCCCGCGCCACCGCCTTCAACGCCAAGGCCCTTCCTCGCCTGTGGGCAACTTCTCTCGAAGAGCAGTCTGTCTGGCGGTGCCCATCGACCAAAAGGGTGGCTGGTGGGGCGGTTCTATCTGTGCTCACTCGCCGCAAAGAGCCAAGCCGAGCTGGTGAGGCGCATCTTCGACTTTTGCCGACAGTCGAACGGTGGTCCAAGTCCACTAGCCGTTCCACGCAGCTGTCGGTAGGTCCGATGCGCACCGCCAATACGGTCTTGTCCTTACGCTGACCGAGTATGGTCCGGTAAAGGGACCCACCTTCCCGACAACCAAGGCTTGCAGACTGCGCTCAGGATACGCCAAGAAATCGTGTATCCCGTGCTGCCGTACACCGAGTCCGAGACGGTGTGGCGGATTTACCTCCGTATCTGCCGCCAAAGACGACTCCATCGCCACCATCTAGCCCCCAAGCCTCGTTCTGCATCCAGGTCGCCTGCCCGTGCTCGTGATAGACGACTACGCTCGATCGCTCGCTTGCTCATCCTACCGGCCCAGATTGCTTGGTTTCGCCTGATGAAATAGTGCGACTTACATTGTAACGCCCATCCGCCGATAGAAGGATACAAAGAGACATGCTTACCATCGTAGGTCAATGACCAATCCAAGGGTGTGAGAGGTGTCACAACTTCACAGCCGCAGCCACAAAGACACAGGTGACACACCACCTTGCACGGAAGGCACACATAGATGACTCTTGGACGCATTGTGTCCGGTATGGACTCTACGAACGCCGGTTCGACTATCACCTCTCCGTCGCCGTGCGCTTGGCCAGTAGGTGGAGTTCAGTGTCGTAGCTAGTATCTATCTCTTTGCCTGACACATACACTCCCCTATACTTTTTCCATTGGAGGACCGCCAATGCTGCGTTCAACGCATTAAGCTCCACGATTTGCGCATTCGACGAATAAATGCCCTGTTCCTCTGGGTCCGAAAATCCTATGTATTTCGCCGCCAAGTCCAAGTTCCAGTCATCTTCCGGCGCCATTAGGGTCACCGCAGCAAGGGCCTGAAATAGACTATCGTGTGGGGTCGGTCGTCGGATGTTGATGCCGATGCCCACATGAACGAAAGGCATCTTTAATCGAAGCAAGCTGGACACTATGCCGCGCTTGTCTCGCGGGCTATCGATAGCGAGAAACACAAACGTTGCCGACAAAAGAGATTTTGGTAGTTGTTCAAAAACTGGCTCTATGTGAGGAAATATGCCGCGACGGAACTTGCTGTATTTGTCAGACAAAAACTTAGCCTTATGCAGACGCTCTTGGATGTCCTCTTTCGGGACGGCGCTTGGATACCGGTAGCCATTGTGGGCCTTAAGGATATCGTCATCAAAGAGATGTATTTCGGCAACCGGCGTTCTGGCCACAAAGTCTAGTATGTAGCTTCCCGTACCACCGGTCCCAACAATAGCTACTATCTCGTGCTCAACCTTCTTGTTTATCAGATCTATACCCCGGACGCCGGCCGTTCCATCTCTATACGTGAAGACGCTTTCGGATTCCTCAAACGAAATTACTCTGTTGGAGCGAGCGGTTGCGGATGCATCAATTGCCTTGGCACTGCGGGTCAGAAAGTCTGCGTATGTGGAAATTTTGTCGAAGTAATCGACATAGTTTTCCCAAGTTCCATCCGGCGACCTCTTCTTAATGGACAACTGGAATCGGACTTGTACACCAGCTATCATCTGCTCGTCTCTAGAGCAGACAGGACTCTTTGGGAGCCCCATGAGTGAAGCGTTAGGCTCGTCTCCTGACCACCAGATAGTATGATCGCCCGGTGGCAACGTCCTATTCGTGTCGTCTTCGATTCCGCACACGAACGCACCTCGCTTGATCGATCCAGCGCTCTCGTAAGGTATGTCCTCGACAATGAGCGTTCCCTCTCGGATTGCTAGGGCATATCCGTCATCCGAGAGACGGGTCAAGTCCTCGCTATGAGAGATCAAAGGGTGTGACATTGATCACAGTTCCGTCCTTGGCTTTGAGCACTTCGCCGGCCTTAAGATCACCATATTGCGGTCTTACGGCGTTGCTGAAGACCACGCGATAGCCAGGCTGATCGAATTCGGTGCCTTTGGGATAGGCGAGGAGAACCAAATCCTCGAAACTGATGCTGTCGTCGGTCAGAACCTTCTCTCTGCCGTTGAGGTGTATGCGGATGCCCTTGGGTTGGCCTTTGTCGTCAATGTCCATGATGCGAGTCTCCAGCGTTGCGTAGTCGCCCGTTACAGGCTGCTTTTAGATGCGATAGTCGATGCGTCGACCAAACGAGGCGTTTAAGATGCGTCGCTGATGCCGGTGGGGCTAGCGAGTAACATGGGGATTGCCCCTCTTCAATTCAACTCTCCGAACCTCTCATGGGCTCCACCGCGTTCGCATTGCGACGGCAGGCCGTTCAATGCCTCTTGCAAGAGGCTTCAGCCCTCGTTGAACAGGTTGCCGTGAGCATAGCATGATTGTGGGGACGGCGCTGCCGATTTCAACCTTGGGCGGTTGATCGCATGGGTTGAAGCCCGCCCGTCCCCGAGAATCGGGTGTTAAGGAAGGTCTGAACAAGCGCCGGCTGTGCTGCGACAATGGGCGCGTTGACCGTTGGGAGAGGCGTTCGATGACCCAAGCGACGTTCGCGGAGTTGGAGTACTCGGCGAAGAAGCGGAAGACGCGGCGGGAGAAGTTCCTGGAGCGGATGGACGGGCTGGTTCCGTGGAAGGAGCTGGAGGAGGCGGTCCGTCCGCACTGTCCGAAGGCGGGCCGCGGCCGCCGGCCGCATCCGCTGTCGTCGATGCTGCGGGTGCATTGCGCGCAGCTGTTTTACAACCTGAGCGATCCGGCGATGGAGGACATGCTCTACGAGGTCGAGTCGGTGCGTCGGTTCGCGGGCCTGAAGCTGTCGGCGCTGCCGGACGAGACGACGATCCTGAACTTCCGCCATCTGCTGGAGAGGCACGGCTTGGGGGAGGCGCTGCTGTCGGCGACCAACGCGAGCTTGGCGTCGCGGGGCCTGAGGCTGCGGGAGGGGACGGTGGTTGACGCGAGCATCGTTGAGGCGCCGTCGTCGACGAAGAACCGTTCGGGGAAGCGGGAGATGCGGCAGGCGAAGAAGGGGAACCAGTGGCACTTCGGGATGAAGATGCACATTGGCGCCGACGCGGAGACGGGGGTGGCGCACAGCTTCGCGGCGACGGCGGCGAGCGAGTCGGACGTGGCGCATGCGCACCGCCTCCTGCACGGCGGCGAGAGGCGCGTCTGGGCGGACGCGGGCTACCGGGGCGTGGAGAAGCGCCCGGAGAACAAGGGCCGGGGCGTGGACTGGCGGGTGGCGATGCGTCCGGGCCTGCGGCGGCAGTTGGAGGCCGGCGGCGAGGCGGCGCTGCGGGAGAAGGAGAAGGCGTCGGTCCGCGCCAAGGCGGAGCACCCGTTCTTCTACGTGAAGCGGATGTTCGGCTACGGCAAGGTTCGCTACCGCGGGCTTCACAAGAACGCGCAGCGGATCGCGCTGCTGCTGGGCTTCGCCAACCTGCTGATCGCCGAGCGGAGGCTGGCCGCCTGAGCGCGGCGCCCGTGCGCCCGGAAGGCGGGGAAAACGCCGGAAACGGCGTCGAAGCGGCGGAATCGCGCCACATTCGCGGCGGTTCCGCGCCCAAGGCGCTGTCGAACCCGCCTTCGCCGACCGCCAGCCGTCGGTTCAGACCTTCCTTAACGGTCGCCGTGCGGCTACTTGACGTGTGGGACAGGGATGTGCGTTTCTTCTTCCCAGCAGAAGAAGGTGATCCTCCACCCGGCGTCAAGGGCGCGAGTGTGGCGACTGCGGCCACATCCCGGCTTGGCGCAGTGCCTCGGCTTCTATCTGCACTCGCCGTGGCGAAGCCCAAACCGTGCTGGCATGCACGTTCTGCGGGTGAAGGCGAACGCAATCACTTGATCCTTGGCGAAATTCCTCGTGGTTTCCATATGCATCGCACAACGGGCGGGGCGCTACTACCAGCGCATTGGCAGCTCGACGCGAGACCTCACGCCGGCGGAACTCGTGCGCCTGTTCCAGCAGCGCGGCCGCGAGTACGTCTTCGACGAACAGGCCGTGCTCGCCGCCAGCGTCTCGGGCCTCAACCAACATCGCCTCGAAGCCTTCTTTGGCCGCTCGCCGACGATTCCGTGGTTGGACTTGCTGCGCAACACCCACGTCGCCGTGCGGGACGAGCACGGCGCAGACCGCCCCACCGTCGCCGGGCTGCTCGCGTTCGCCACCGAGCCAACGGACTTCCTGCCGTCCTGCTCCATCGAAGCCGCCTGCTACGCAGGCACGGAACTCTCGTCCGATCATCTCACGCACGTTGAACGGCTCGCTGGCCCCGCTTCCGATCAGATAGACGCAGCCACCGCATTCGTCGCGCAGTTCATGCAGCAGGCCGGCCCCGCTGCCGGCCGGCGTGCGTATGACATCGATGTGGTGGTCGAGGCCATCGTCAACGCCGTCGCCCACCGAGACTATTCCATTGGCGGTTCGAAGATTCGCCTGTTCCTGTTTGCAGACCGGCTGGAGCTCTACAGCCCCGGCAAACTGCCCAACACGCTAACGCTAGACGACATGCCCTACCGAACCTTCACCCGCAACCAGCTCTTGGTGAGCTTCCTCTCCCGCCTGCGCAGCAAGCGCACCGGGCAAGTGTTCCTAGAGTCCCGTGGCGAAGGGGTGCGGAAGATCTTGCGACAGGGTGAAGCGCACTCTGGGCGCAAACCGGAGTACCGATTGTTTGGGGACGAGCTGCGGCTGACGTTGTGGGCTCGGGAAGGCTCCCGAGAGAAATCCGGCAGGATGGTCACTGCCAGTTGGTGAACGACGGCAAGGGCGATTCAGGCGTACAATTTCTCCGTTCGGACAGATGTTACGAGCATGTCCGCGCAGTTGACGGCTGCCGAGCAAGGCAGCCCTTGGAGGGTCCCATGCACCTCCCCAACCAACAGCCATCCGAAGTCTGGCGCCCGCTCACCGGCATGCCGGACAGCGCCCACAGCTGGCTGGTGCCCGGCTACGCCGAGCTCAGCGAAAAGTGGGCGTCCATCCGCGCCAGCCTGAAAGACCGCGACGAACCTCGCGCCTTCCTCGACAAGTGGCTGGAAGAGCGTGGTCGGGCGTTCGCCATCGAAACTGGCCAGATCGAGGGCCTCTACACCCTCAAGGCGGGCATCACCGAGCAACTCATCGCCGAGGGCCTTGCAGGCGTGGTGCATTCCCACACGGTGGAGAACGTCGAAGACCGCACCATCAAGGGCTTGCTCGCGGATCAGGAGGCGGCCTACAACATGCTGTTCGAAGACGTCGCCAGCGGCCGGCCGCTCACGCAACATGCCGTGAAGTCATGGCATCAGTTGGTGACGCGCCATCAGGAGACCGTCGCCGGCCTCACGGTCGAGGGCCGCAGGGTGCAGGTGCCGTTCCGCCGCAAGGGCGTCTGGAAGAACCGCCCCAACAACCCGCGCCGCCCGGACGGCGTGATGCACGAGCACTGCCCGCCGGAGGTGGTGCAGGACGAGATGGACCGCTTCTTCGCCCTGCACGCGGAAGTGGAGCACCAACGCTACCCGGTGTATGTGGAAGCCGCGTGGATGCATCACCGCTTCGTGCGCACGCATCCGTTCCAAGACGGCAACGGCCGCGTGTCGCGGATGCTCATGGCCTACGCCTTCATCCGCCGCAGCGAGCCGCCGCCCGTCATCACGGCCGTTGGACGAAGCGACTACATCGACGTTTTGGAAACAGCCAACACTGGCGGTCTAAGGGCGTTCAGCGACTACCTTGGCCGCTTAGCGCTTGTCACGTTAGGCGAAGCTGTGCGCCTAGGCCAACGAGCGCTGGCCGGCAACACGAACCGACCGAACGGCAACGGCGGGCGCACGGTGGGCACCACCTACTTGCCGCCGGTGGATGACGACCCGTAGGATCCGGGCCCTACATTGCGGGCTACCTCGAGGAAGCTAAAAATGGCCATAGATTTCAATAAGATCCGTCCAACCGCGAGCACGGCCCGCCCCGTTGACCCGATAGAGATATTCCAGTCCTGCACAATATCGGATGGGAACGTAAACGAACTTTGGCTCCCTCAAGGCGACGCTCTCCGGGATTTCCACGCCAACCGTAGCGAAAGCGACATCAGTATTGTCCTGAACACCGGCGCAGGAAAGACCCTAGTTGGTCTTTTGATCGCCCAATCTCTCGTCAACGAGTCTTCTAGGCAAGTGGTCTATGCATGTGCATCCATACAACTTATTGAACAGACGAGGGAAATGGCGGCTGGGTACGGCCTCGACGTCACGACCTACTACCGTACAGAATTCTCCGACGACGGCTACGAAAGGGCACAGAAGCCCTGCTTGACCACATATCAAGCGATCTTCAACGGCAAAACAATATTCCGGCAACACGACATCGCCGCCGTGATCTTCGACGATGCGCACACAGCAGATCAGATACTAAGGGATCAGTTCACCCTTAGCATAGACCGTAGCGGTATGTCCTCGGCGTACGAGAAACTAGCCGAACTCTTTGCGGATTATCATTATAGAGTTGGCCGCTCAGTTAGCTACATTGAGATGTGCGATGGTGTGTCCAACAACACTTTCTGGATACCTCCAAATGTAGTTTACCAACACAAAAGTGAGATAGAGCGAATATTGATGTCTAGTCGTCTAACGAAAGACCAAGGTACCATGTTCGCTTGGGAACACCTGCGGGATCACATTGACCATTGCTGCTTTCTCCTGTCAACACAATCGTTGACTATCACTCCCCCCTTTGTCCCTGTGAGTACTCTCCCCTACTTCTCCACCGATGTGCGCCGAGTCTATCTATCGGCAACTTTAAATGCACTAGATTCCTTTGCTCGGACTTTCGGCCGGGCTCCAACCAAGACGATATCTTCGTCAACCAAAGCCGGAAAGTGCGAACGCCTCGTGCTGTTTCCATCGCGCCAAGCGGACGAGTACCAAGCGACCGCCGACTTCCTGCGCAGATATAAGGCTTTGATCGTCGTGCCAACATACAAAGGCGCGGAGACTTGGTCGGAGATCGCTAATCCCCCGAAAAGGGAATCCGTACCAGACGAGGTTAGGAGATTTCGCGACTCTAGAGCTGATGAACGTAGGAAGCTGCTTCTCGTCGGTCGCTATGATGGCGTAGACCTTCCGGGAAATACATGCCGGATTCTCGTCATCGACGGTTTGCCAATAGGTTTAGGACCGCTCGAGCGCTACCTCTGGGAGCAGCTACGCATCAATAATGCACTGAGAAACACAATAGCCTCCCGATTGGTGCAGTGCTTCGGACGGATTTCTAGAGGTATGAACGACCATGGTGTAGTCATCCTAACGGGCGAACGCCTCCTCAAATGGCTCGGTACGGAGAGAAACCTGAAACTGCTTCCTTCGTTTTTACGCAGGCAGATCGAGCTTGGTCATGAGCTCTCTGATCAAATCGAGGATGGTGATCTGAATGGTGTAGCGTCGTACTGCCTCGACAGAAATCCAGAGTGGAGGAGCAACTATAAGAAATATGTAGACGATACGGAAGAAAAGGAGGTTGCGACTGCGAACGCAAGTGACAAGATGATGCTTGAAGTGGCGCTGGGAGAGGGCAAGTACATGGAACGCCTTTGGGACTCGAACTATCAAGGGGCGGCGAAAGCGTTGAAGGGAATTCGTGGTAGCGCAATGGGCGTGAGTGAGAATACCGGTGCATGGCATGGCGTTTGGCTGGCCTACGCACTTGAGAGGTCTGGTGACAGGACGTCGGCGGAGGAACTGTACAGAGATGCGCATGCGATTCAAAAGAATGTCCCTCGCCACCAAGACATTCTCGGCGATGCGGGCGAGACGGTGTCAATTCAAGTAGATCAGGTCGCCCGTCAGATCTTGCCGGGTAGAGGATCGGAGCTTGAGCCGCCGAAAGGGCTTCGGTTGAATCTGGGTGGCCTGCGTGGAGGATCGAGCGGGAATGTAGAGGAGTCATTGCGGTATCTCGGTCAATATTTGGGATTCGAGTCTTCGAGACCGGACAACGAGGTGCGTACGGGGCCCGATGTATTGTGGATCGTGCGTGACTTCAACGTTGCAATTTGCATAGAAGTAAAGACGAACAAAAGTCAGAGTAGTAGCTACGGGAAGAAAGAGGTGGGGCAGATGTATGACCATATTCAGTGGGTGCGTGTGGAAAACCCAGATATTGTGGAAGTCGTTCCGATGTTTGTGGGGCCTAAGCAAAAGGCTACGTCGAGCGCGAATCCTAGCGAGGAGATGGTAGTGGTGAGATTGGAGAGCTTGAAGGAACTGGGGGAGAAACTGGAGTCGTTGCTTAAGGACGTTGCGAGCGGGGCGTTGCCGATGGAGCTGCGCGAGCAGATGGGAGAGGCGATGCGAAAGAAAGGGCTTCTTTGGCCGGATTTGTTGAATCTGTTGGAGAGCGAGCCCATTCGATGAGTCGAGGCCGGTCTGCGTTGCCCATTTTACGCAGGCTGTATCCGCCGAACGACGGACATGGGTCACCAGAGTCGCTTCGACACAGAGGGCGAGGTGCTGACGCTGGATGCGCGGCAACCCAGGGATGGCTTCCTGCCAGTCGCCTGAGGCGAACGGCAGGTCTCGCGTCGTTTCGTACCGGCCCGGTGATGGCGAAACTGTCGCGACGAGCTCGTTGATCAAGAGTGGATCGTCGTTTGTCGACGAGGAGGAGGTATCGCCTTTGTCCTCCGGCCCGCCCCCGTTCAATGATAAAATCGATCCCTTTGGACTGCCCTTAGGCAAGCTGCCCAATGTCTGATGCCGGGGGGGATTCCGTCGCCGACAGCGGGGGAACCCGCGGCCGGGAGATTCTCCCGGTCAACATCGAAGATGAGCTGAAGCAGTCGTACCTCGATTACGCGATGAGCGTCATCGTCGGGCGTGCGCTGCCGGACGTGCGGGACGGGCTGAAGCCGGTGCATAAGCGCGTTCTGTACGCGATGCACGAGCTCAACAACGTCCATAACCGCCCGTACATGAAGTCCGCGCGGGTGGTCGGCGAGGTGATGGGCAAGTACCACCCGCATGGCGACAGCGCCATCTACGAGACCATCGCCCGCATGGCGCAGGATTTCTCCTTGCGATACACCTTGGTGGATGGCCAGGGCAACTTTGGCTCGGTGGATGGCGACCCGCCGGCGGCGATGCGCTACACGGAAGTGCGCATGGAGCGCCTCGCCAGCGAACTGCTGGCGGACTTGGACAAGGACGCCGTGGATTTCGTGCCGAACTACGACGACACGCTGTCCATGCCGGAGGTGTTGCCAACGCGGGTGCCGAACCTGTTGCTGAACGGCTCCGCCGGCATCGCCGTGGGCTTGGCGACGAACATCCCGCCGCACAATCTGTGCGAGACCATCGACGCCTGCCTTGCCCTGCTTGAGGATGGCGCCATCGGCGTGGACGCCCTGATGGAACACATCGACGGGCCAGATTTCCCCACCGCCGGCATCATCAACGGCCGCGCTGGCATCGTGCAGGCCTACCGCACCGGGCGCGGGCGCATCTATGTGCGGGCGCGGGCGACGGTGCAGTCAGACGGCGCCGGCAAGGACACCATCGTCGTCACCGAGATTCCTTACCAACTTAACAAGTCGCGCCTCATCGAGAAGATTGCCGAACTGGTGCGCGACAAGAAGATCGAGGGCATCACGGAGCTGCGCGACGAATCGGATAAGGACGGCCTGCGCATCGTCATCGAACTGCGTCGCAACGAACCCGGCGAGGTGGTGCTGAACAACCTGTACGCGCAAACGCAGTTGCAGTCTGTCTTTGGCATTAACTGCGTGGCCTTGGTGGATGGCCAACCGCGCCTGCTCAACTTGAAGCAGATGCTGGAGGAGTTCATCAAGCATCGCCGCGAGGTGGTGTTTCGGCGCACGGCGTTCCTCGTGGCGCGGGCGCAGCGGCGCGGCCATCTGCTCGAAGGGCAAGCGGTGGCGTTGGAGAATGCAGAGACGGTGGTAGACCTCATCCGCGCGTCGCGCACGCCGGCGGATGCCCGGGTGGCGCTGATGGGGCGGCGCTTTGCTTCGGAGGCGGTGGCGGAGTTGATGACGCGCGCCGGCAGCGAGTCTTGCCGCCCGGATGGCTTGGGCGAGGAGTTTGGCTTCGTCGACGGGCTCTACCGGCTCTCTGAACAGCAGGCGCAAGCCATCTTGGACATGCAGCTGCAGCGGCTGACCGGGCTGCAGAAAGACAAGCTCATGGAGGACTACGGCGAAGTCTTGGACGAGATCACCGCGTTGCAGGCCATTTTGGATTCACGCGAGCGCCTCACGGCGGTGATTCGCGAAGAGTTGCTGGACATTCGGCAGCGCTACGGGGACGACCGCCGCACCGAGATTCAGAGTTCCCATCAAGACCTGAGCGCTGAAGACCTCATCACCGAGGAAGACATGGTCGTCACGGTGTCTCACCAGGGCTATGCCAAGACGCAGCCGCTCACCGTCTATCAAGCGCAGCGGCGTGGCGGGCGCGGCAAGACAGCCACGTCGGTGCGGGATGAGGATTTCGTGGAGCATCTGCTCACCGCGAACTCCCACGACACGCTGCTGTGCTTCTCCAACAAGGGCAAGGTGTATTGGCTGCGCGTGTTCCAGATTCCGCAGGGCAGCCGCGGCGCGAAGGGTCGCCCGCTGGTGAATATGCTGCCGCTCGATGGCGACGAGCGCGTCACGGCGCTGCTGCCGTTGCGGGATGTCGCGGACGATGCGTTCGTGTTCATGGCCACCGCGAATGGGACGGTGAAGAAAACGCCCGTCGAACGCTTCGCGCGGCGTCGCGCCAGCGGCCTCATCGCGCTGGAGCTTGAAGAAGGCAACCACTTGGTTGGCGTCGCCATCACCGATGGCCGTTCAGACATCCTGTTGGTGGCGAGCTCCGGCAAGGCGGCGCGTTTCAAGGAATCGGATGTGCGCGCCGTAGGCAGGACGGCGCGTGGGGTGCGCGGCATCCGGTTGCAGCGCGGGCAGACCGTCATCGCGCTCATCATTCCGCAGCCTGATGGCTTTGTGCTCACGGCCAGCGCGAACGGCTACGGCAAGCGCACGGACGTTGCCGCGTTTCCGGCGAAAGGCCGCGGCGCGCAGGGCGTCATCGCGCAGCAGGGGGGAGACCGCAATGGCGCCCTCGTCGGCGCGGCGCAAGTGTTTGCCGGCGACGAGATCATGCTCATCAGCGATCAAGGCACCCTCGTGCGCACCGCCGCGGATGAGGTGTCGGTGCAAGGCCGCAACACGCAGGGCGTCAAGCTCATCGCGTTGCGGGAAGAAGAGCAGCTCGTCGGCTTGGAACGCATCGTCGAGAAAGACAACGGCGACGAGGAAACCTGACGCCCGCTCGCGGCCCGGCACCACCATGATGCGCGCGCACAACTTCTCCGCGGGCCCTGCCGCCCTGCCGCAAGCGGTGTTGGAGCGCGCCCAAGCGGAACTGCTGGATTATCAAGGGCGTGGCTTGTCCGTGATGGAGATGAGCCATCGCAGCAAAGAGTTCATCGACATCGCCGAGCGCGCCGAGGCGAACCTCCGCGCACTGCTTGGCATCGGCGCTGGCTACCACGTGTTGTTTCTGCAAGGCGGCGCGACGCTGCAATTTGCGATGGCGCCGCTCAATTTGGCCGGCCGGCAGGACGTGTCAGACTATGTGGACACTGGCGCTTGGGCCGCCAAGGCCATTGCCGAAGCGCAGCGTTTGGTGCGCGTCAATGTCGCGGCCTCGGCGGCGGAGCAGGGCTTCACCTGCGTGCCGGATGTGGCGTCTTGGCGCCTCACCCCGCAGGCCCGCTATGTCCACATCACCGGCAACGAGACCATCGGCGGCGTCGAATACCACGCTTGGCCAGACGTCGGCGACGTGCCCTTGGTGGCGGATTTGTCGTCCACGCTGCTGTCGCGCCCGCTGGATGTGACGCAGTTCGGCGTCATCTACGCCGGCGCCCAGAAGAACATCGGCCCGGCGGGGGTCACCGTCGTCGTGGTGCGTGAAGACCTTGCCGGCCATGCCCGCCCAGAGACGCCCACCTTGTTGGATTACGGTGCGCTGGCGGCTTCCGGTTCCATGCTGAACACGCCGCCAACCTACGCTTGGTACCTCGCCGGCCTCGTGTTCGAGTGGCTGCAGGAGCAAGGGGGCCTGGCGGCGATGGCGGCGGTGAATGAACGCAAGGCGGCCAAGCTCTATGCCGCCGTCGATGCCAGCAACTTCTACTCTTGCCCCGTGGCGCCGGCGCATCGCTCATGGATGAACGTGCCCTTCACGTTGGCAGACCCAGCCTTGGACGCCGCTTTCCTCACCGAAGCGAGCGCGGCCGGGCTGCTCAACCTCAAGGGCCACCGCAGCGTTGGGGGCATGCGCGCGAGCCTTTACAATGCCGTGAGCGAGGCAGCGGTGGGAGCGCTCATCGAGTTCATGGCGGCGTTTGAAGCTGATCGTGCATGAAGGACCAGGCTGAGGGGCGCCTCGCCGCGGTGCGCGAGCGCATTGACGCCATCGACCGGGAGCTGGCAAGGCTGCTGAACGAACGCGCCGGCTGCGCCCAGCAGGTGGCCGAGATCAAGTCGCTGGGCGAAGGCGACGAGCAACCGATCTTCTACCGCCCCGAGCGCGAGGCGAAGATACTCAAGCGGGTTCAGGAAGAGAACACCGGCCCGCTCTCGAATGAAGACATCGCGCGCCTCTTCCGCGAGATTGTTTCCTGTTGTCTCTCCCTTGAGCAGCCGCTCACCATCGCTTGCTTGGGCCCTGCCGGCACCTACACCGAAGCGGCAGCCATCAAGCAGTTTGGGCACTTCGCCACCGCCCGCGCCTTGGCGTCCATCGACGACGTGTTTCGCGAGGTGGAATCCGGCGCCGCGCACTACGGCGTCGTGCCGGTGGAAAACAGCACCGAGGGCATGGTCAACCACACTTTGGATTGCTTCATGTCATCGAAGCTCTCCATTTGCGGCGAAGTGGAACTGCCGATTCACCACGCCTTCATGTCGCTCGCCAAGAGCGACGCCATCACCGCCATCTACTCGCACGAGCAATCGTTGGCGCAGTGCCGCGGTTGGCTGGACCGGCACTATCCCGACACGCCGCGCCTGCCCGTCGCCAGCAACGCCGAGGCGGCGCGGCTGGCGCAGGAGATGGACGGCGCCGGAGCCATCGCCGGCGCGATGGCGGCGGAACGCTACGGCCTGCGCATCTTGGCCACCAACGTGGAAGACGAGCCGAACAACAAGACGCGCTTTCTCGTCATTGGCGCTCAGGAGGTGGGGCCAAGCGGCGCGGACAAAACCTCCATTCTGGTCTCCACCAGGAACGAACCAGGCGCGCTGTACGGCGTGCTCGCGCCGTTCCACCGCCACGGCATCGATCTCAGCCGCATCGAAACGCGGCCATCGCGCTCCGGCAACTGGAACTATGTGTTCTTCATTGATTTTGACGGCCACGAAACCGCCCCGGCGGTGCAGGCCGTGTTGTCTGAAGTGCAGGCCGTGGCCACGAATGTGCGGTCGCTGGGGTCTTATCCGAAGGCGGTGATCTGATGGCGGGCGCCGCCGCCAACGTCAACGAACGCATCGCGGGGCTCATGCCCTACCAGCCGGGCAAGCCAGCCGAGGAGCTGGCCCGGGAATCTGGCATCAAGGACATCGTGAAGCTCGCCAGCAACGAGAACCCGCGCGGCCCGGGGCCAGGGGTGCGCAGCGCCATCGAACGCGCGGCCGGCGAACTGTCGCGCTATCCGGATGGCAGCGGCTATCGGCTGAAGCGCGCGTTGGCGAGGCAGTTGGGGGTGGGCGAGGAGCGCATCACCCTCGGCAATGGTTCCAACGACGTGCTGGAACTGGCTGCGCGGGTGGCGCTGTCGCCGGGGGCGGAGGGCATTGTGGATGAACACTGCTTCGTCGTGTATCCGCTTGCCATCGTCGGCGCCCACGGCAAGTTGGTGGTGGCCCCGTCGAAGGATTGGGGGCACGATTTGGACGCGATGCTGGAGCGCGTCACCGCGGCGACGCGCATCGTCTTCATCGCCAATCCCAACAATCCCACCGGCACTTGGACGTCGCGCACCCACCTTGAACGGTTCTTGGGCGCGCTGCCGGCGCGGATTTGGGTGGTGCTGGACGAGGCGTATCGTGAATATGTGTCGGCGCCCGGCTATCCGGACGGCATCCAGCTTCAAGCCAAGCATCCGAACCTCATTGCCACGCGCACCTTCTCGAAGATTCATGGCTTGGCTGGCCTGCGCATTGGCTACAGCGTGTCGAGCGCAGAGTTCGCAGACCTGATGAATCGCATCCGCCAGCCTTTCAACACGTCGAGCCTCGCCTTGGCGGCGGCGGAAGCGGCCTTGCAGGATGCGGAGTTCGTGGCGAGCAGCAAAGCGATGAACGATGCCGGCATGGCGCAACTCGAGGCTGGCCTCGAACGCTTGGGTGTGCCGCACATTCCATCCATCGGCAACTTCGTCACCATGCACTGCGGGCGCGGGGCGGCATCGATTTACGAAGCCTTGCTTGAGCGTGGCGTCATCGTGCGGCCGGTGGCGAACTACGGCATGGCCGAGCATCTGCGCGTTTCCATTGGCTTGCCGGCCGAGAACGAGCGCTTCCTCGGCGCCTTGGGCGCCGTGCTGTGAACGCCCTGTTGTTGGTGGGCACCGGCCTCATCGGTGGTTCATTCGCGCTGGCGGCGCGCGCCGCCGGCCTTTTCGAGCGCGTGGACGGCATGGATGCGAACCCTGCCGCCCTAGCCGCCGCCCGCGCCCGCGGCATTGTGGATGCGCCCGGCGCCGCGATTGAGCCGACGGCGGTGTGCATCGCCACGCCGGTGGGCAGCATCGCCGAGCAGGTGGCGCAGGCGGCGGAACGGCATCCGCAGGCCGTGATCTTCGATGTTGGCAGCGTCAAGGCGCCGGCCATTCGCGCGTTGCGCGCGCAGGGCGGGCCGCCGTCGGCCTTCGTGCCCTGCCATCCGGTGGCGGGTTCGGAACGCCACGGCGCCGCCGCCGCGCGGGCGGACTTGTTCGAGGGGTGTTCCGTCGTCGTGACGCCGGTGGCCGAGACGAACGCCGCGGTGGTGGCGCAGGTGAGCGGCTGGTGGCGCGACATCGGCGCGACGGTGACGCGGCAAACGCCCGAAGCCCATGATTGCCTGTTGGCGGCCACCAGCCATTTGCCCCACCTCATCGCCTTCGCGCTCATGGAGATGTTGGACGACGTGGATGACGCGACGTTGCGGCGCGCGGTGGGCGGCGGCTTTCGAGACTTCACCCGCATCGCCGCCGCGGACGCCGCCGTGTGGGGCGACATCCTGCACGAGAACCGCGACCAAGTGCTGCGCTGGGTGGAGGCGTTGGCGCCGCGGCTCGTGGTTGAGCAAGACAAAGTGGCCTTGGCGCAGCGCATCGCCGCCGCGCGCGCCAAGCGGGTGCGCCTCGATGCTTGACGCGACGGCGCCGGCGGCGCCCGTCATCGCCATTGACGGCCCGGGCGGGTCGGGCAAGGGCACCGTCTCTGGGCGCGTGGCGAGCGCGTTGGGTTGGCACCTGTTGGACAGCGGCGCCCTGTACCGCATCGTCGCTTGGGCGGGCTTGGAACGCGGCGTGGACTTGGACGACGGCGACCGGCTCGCCGAGCTTGCCGGCACGCTGCGGATCGCTCATGGCGCCGAAGCGATTGTCGTGGATGGACAAGATGTCACGCACGCAATCCGCGCGGAGCGCATCAGCGCCGGCTCTTCGGAAGTGGCTCGCCAGCCGCCCGTGCGCGTGGCGCTGCGTGCGATGCAACTCGGCATGCGCCGCCCGCCTGGGTTGGTGGCAGACGGCCGCGACATGGCCACCGTGGTGTTCCCCGATGCCGCCCTCAAAGTGTTTCTGGACGCGAGCGCCCAGGAACGCGCTCGTCGCCGTTACCGACAGTTGCTGGATCAAGAGCTGGGTGTTAAGGTGAGCGGCCCTTTGCGGGATGCGGCATCCGGCTCATGTGGCGGCGCAGCTCGCGCGGGGGAAGGTGAGCATGGCGGCGCCGGGAGCAACAGCTACGCCGCGCTTTTGGAGAACATTCGTGCCCGCGATGAGCGCGACCGAACGAGGGCCGTTTCCCCGTTGCGGCCGGCCGCAGACGCGGTGACGATCGACACAACTCACATGTCCATTGACGCCGTCGTCGGGGAGGTGCTTCGCTATGCGGAGCAGCAGGGGCTCGAAGCGGCCCGCTAAGGGCAATGGCAAGGCTTGGCACGGCCGGCTCAACGAGACGACCTAACCGAGCGACGTAACGAAGAGGCAACAACGCAGCAGCATGGCTGAAAGTTTCACCGAACTGTTTGAGCAGAGCCTGAGCGCCATCGAGATGGTGCCTGGATCCATTGTCACGGCGACAGTGGAGGACATCGACAACGAAGTGGTCATCGTCGATGCGGGCTTGAAGTCCGAGGGGGTCATCCCGCGGTCGCAATTCCTGAACGATAAGGGCGAGTTCACCCTGAGGGTGGGCGACCAAGTCAAAGTCGCCATGGAAGTGGTGGACGATGGCTCCGGCGCCACGCGCCTGTCCCGCGAAAAGGCACGGCGCGCGGAGTGCTGGCAGATGCTGGAGGATGCCTTCACCAACGGCAAGGCGGTGCAGGGCATGATGAACGGCCGCGTCAAGGGCGGCTTCACGGTGGACATCAACGATATCCGGGCGTTTCTGCCGGGTTCCCTCGTGGACATGCGCCCGCTGCGTGAAACGGCGCATCTCGAAGGCCGCCCGCTGGACTTCAAGGTCATCAAACTCGATCAGAAGCGCAATAACGTTGTCGTGTCGCGGCGCGCGGTGCTGGAAGAAGAGAACAGCGCCGAACGCGAGGAACTGTTGGCCTCGCTGCGCGAGGGTCAGGAGATCAAGGGCGTTGTCAAGAACCTCACGGATTACGGCGCCTTTGTGGACTTGGGCGGCGTCGATGGCCTGCTGCACATCACCGACATGGCTTGGCGGCGTGTGCGTCATCCGAGCGAGGTGGTGAACGTCGGCGACGAAGTGATGGTGAAGATCCTCAAGTTCGATCGCGAGAAGAGCCGGGTGTCGCTGGGCATCAAGCAACTGGGCGACGATCCTTGGGTGGACATCACGCGCCGCTACCCGGAGCATGCGCGGGTGCCGGCAGTGGTGACCAATCTCACAGACTACGGCTGCTTCGCTGAAATCGAGGAAGGCGTTGAGGGGTTGGTGCATGTCTCGGAGATGGACTGGACCAACAAGAACGTTCACCCCTCGAAGGTGGTCGCGGTGGGCGACAACATTGAGGTGATGGTGCTCGACATCGACGAGGAGCGCCGCCGCATCTCGCTTGGCATCAAGCAGTGCCGGCCAAATCCTTGGAACGAGTTCGCGGCCAACTTTACCAAGAGTCAGCGCGTTGCTGGGCGCATCAAGTCCATCACAGACTTTGGCATCTTCATTGGCCTTGACGGCGGCATCGACGGGCTGGTGCATCTCTCGGACATCTCTTGGACGGAGCAGGGCGAAACGGCGGTGCGCCGCTACAGCAAGGGTGAAGAAGTCGAGACGGTCATCTTGGCGGTGGACGCCGAGCGCGAACGCATCTCGCTCGGCATCAAGCAACTGGACCAAGACGCCTTCACGGATTACATCAACGCCAATGACCGCGGCAGCGTGGTGACGGGCGAGGTCGTGGCGGTGGAGCCGAAGGAAGGCGTGGTGCGGTTGGCGGCGGAGGTGGACGGGGTGATCAAGGCCGCCGAGATCAGCATGGATCGGGTGGAGGATGTGCGCAATGCGTTGAAGGTTGGCGACGAGGTGGAGGCGAAGATCATCAGCGTCGATCGCAAGAACCGCTTCATCGGCCTCTCCATCAAAGCGAAGCTGCAGGACGATGAGCGCTCCAATCTGCGCGACCACCAAACGCGGGAAACGGAATACCGGAGCGGCCCAACCACCTTGGGAGATCTCATCAAGCGGCAGATGGACAAAAGCGGAGACCGGCAGCGTGACGCGGATGCGTGAGCCGCTGCCCTGTTCTGCGAAACTGGCGGCGTGACCCGTTCTGAACTCATCGAGCACATCGCGGAGTCGCGCAAGCTCTCTCAGCAAGACGTGGAGCTGTCGGTGAAAACGCTCTTGGAGCAGATGTCCGGCACCCTTGCCCAAGGTGGCCGCATTGAAGTGCGTGGCTTTGGCAGTTTCTCCTTGAGCTATCGGCCGCCGCGCATTGGGCGCAACCCCCGCACGGGTGACCTGCTCGGCTTGGGCGGCAAGCACACGTTGCGCTTCAAGCCGGGCAAGTCGCTGCGTGAGCGGGTGAACGCCGGGATGCAACAGTCGGACACTGCTGCCGGACATGACGGCGGCGTGGCTGACAACGCCTGAGGTCGAAAGGAACGGCGGCCACCGTCACGGCCGCATCCGCATGAAATGGCTGAAGCGTTTGTTGTGGCTCTCGGCAGGCGTCGTGTTGGCTGGGTTTTCGGCGCTGCTCCTCATCGATAACGCCACTTCCGTGCGCTTGCGCCTGTTGGCTTGGGAGACGCCGGCAGCGCCGGTGTTCGTGTGGCTCTTGGCCGCCTTCGGCGCCGGTGCGCTGGTGAGCTTCTGCTTGGGCGCTGTGAGCCGCCTGCGCGGCCGCGCCGCGCGCCGCCGGCTGCGGCGCACACTGGATGCAAGCCAACGTGCTGCCGCAGAACCCGCCGCCGCACGGCGACATTCAACGCCAGCGCCGCTAGCCGCGCCCAAGGCGCCTTGACGCCGCGAGCGCCATCCAACAAAGTAGCGACATCGTCAAGCCCGCCAAGACAGGAGACATCATGCGAGCATTGCCGTTTCATCCGCTGCGTCGCGCGCTGGTTGTGGCGCTCGCGCTGCTGGCTTGGCCCATGGCCGCGCAAGACGAGGATGCGGCCGATTACCGCGCCGAAACGATGAAGGCCATCGGCGGCCACACCGCCGGCTTCTTCGCCATCCTGCAGGGGAAGGTGCCGCACACCGCCCATCTTGGGGTGCATGCGAACGCCTTGGCGGAGCTGGCGAAGATCGCGCCAACGTTGTTCCCCGAAGGCTCTGGCGATGACAGCGATGCGCTGCCGGCGATTTGGGAGAACCCAGAGGACTTTACCGCCAAGCTGGTCGACTTCGAGGTGGCCGCGGTGAACTTGGCTGCCGCCATGGGCGGAGATCAAGTGGGGCCCGCCGCCCAACAATTGGGCCAAGCCTGCAAGGGTTGCCACGACGACTATCGGGCGCAGTAGCCCCCTCTTGGCATCGGAAGCGGAGCGTGGCGACGGCTCAGCGCGGCTTCCGTTCGGCTGATCGCGGACATCAGCAAGCGAAACGCGCGCACAAGTTTCAGGCGGGCGTCTGCCAAGCGCGTTCGACGCTAAACCAAGCGTGACGCAATGTAGAAGAGCACTGCCGTCAAGACGAGCGTGGCGGCGCCGCGCCATAGATGTTGTGGCGTGGCGGGGGCGTTGATGGCCTTGCGGCCGGTAATCATGGCCAGCGGTGTGGCGTCCTTGAACGCCGCGTAGGTGACATGCGCCGCCAGATGCGTGCCGACGAGCGCGAGCACCACCCAAAATGCGCGATGGTGAATCCAGTTCATCGTCGCAGCTAGCTCGTCTTCGACATGGCGGTGCAATGGCCCTTCGATGAAGATGTCGTCCGTGGCGAAAAGCCCGGTCAGGGCTTGGGTGGCCACTGCGAAGAACAGCAGCACGACCAGCGCGATGCCGGGCGCGGTGTGCGGGTCTTCCGGGCGGCCTTCGCCGAGCGGTGGCGGACGGCGGCGGCGGGCTGCCTCGGCGAGCCATCCGATCAGCCGCCGAGGCGTCGTGGCATAGCGGGCAAACCTCGCGTAACGCCCTCCCCATGCGCCCCAGCCAAGGCGGAAGGCAAGCAGCGCGATGACGGTGAAGCCGCTGCGCTGATGCCACTCCATGAGGCTGAAATCTCCAGCGAGGCCGGTGTACAGCGAGAACGCCACGCACGCCGCAAAGGCCCAATGCCACAGGCGCAGCGGCAGATCCCAAATGCGGGTGCGGGGAACTTGGCGCTTTGCCGGGGTGCCGCTCAAGCTGCCGTCAGCGCGCGCCCAAGGTGCGAACACCGGCGCTGCCACAGCCTGACCGTCACGGCGCTACGCCCCGATAGCCGTCGTTCACGAGGAAGTGGACCCAAATGCTGGCCGCGTAGCCCAACGCAATGATGGGTGTCCACTTCAGGTGCCCGAAAAACGTGTACATGCCGCGCGCTTGCCCCATCAACGCCACTCCGGCCGCGGAGCCGATGGAGAGCATGCTGCCGCCGACGCCGGCCGTCAGCGTCACCAACAGCCACTGTTCCGTGTCCATCTCAGGGTACATCTGCAGCACCGCGACCATCACCGGGATGTTGTCCACGATGGCGGACAGGATGCCCACCATGACATTGGCGAAGGTGGGCCCCATGTCCACATACATGGTTTGCGACACCAAGTCCAAGTAGCCGATGAAGCCGAGACCGCCGACGCACATGATGACGCCGAAGAAGAACAGCAGGGTGTCCCATTCGGCCCGCGCAACGCTTTGGAAGCTGTCCAACGGCGCCGCGTCTGCGTCGCGCTGAACGCTCGCGGTGCTCATGTGAAGCCGCGTCGCGAGCGAGCGGTTCAGGAAGTAAATGTAAATCTTGAGGTACGCGAGCCCGGTCATCATGCCTAGGAATGGCGGCAGGTGGAGGAAGTTGTGGAACGACACGGCCGTGGCGACGGTGCAGCCGAACAGCAGCATGATGATCTTGGCGCCGCGCCGCATGAACACCGCCTCCGTGGTGGCGTTCGGCGCTTCGCTGCCCACGAACAGGGACATCACCACTGCGGGGATGACGTAGTTGACGACCGACGGCACGAACAACGCGAAGAACGTGAAGAAATCCAACACGCCGCGTTGCCACACCATCAGCGTGGTGATGTCGCCAAAGGGGCTGAAGGCGCCGCCGGCGTTCGCCGCCACCACGATGTTCACGCAGCCCAAGCTGATGAAACGAGGGTTGCCCTTGCCGACGGCGAGCACGACGGCGCACATCACCAGCGCCGTGGTCAGGTTGTCGATGATGGGCGACAGGAAGAAGCTCACCACGCCGGTGATCCAGAATAGCTGGCGCAGCGTGAACCCGCGGTCGACCAGCCATGCTCGCAGGGTGTCGAAGACGCGCCGCTCGGTCATGGCGTTCACGTAAGTCATCGCGCATAGCAGGAACAGGAACAACTCGCCGAACTCGATGAGGAAGTGGCGGATCGCTTCCTCTGGGCCGCTGCGGTCCGCTTGGGAGGTGTAGAGAACCGCGATGATGCTCCAGATGACGCCGGCGCCCAACATGACGGGGATGGATTTGCGCAGGTGCGTGAACTCCTCCGCGATCACGAAGGAGTAGGCGACCACGAAGACGCCGATCGCCAAGAAGCCGGCCCAGTGCGCCGTGAAGTCCATGTCTTTCCTTGCTGCAACGCCGCATCGGCGGTTGTGGTGCTCCGCCGCCCCGGTGTTGCCACGGCCAATGGGCGACAAACCGCAAGTTTGCCAAAGGCGCAGCCGTTAGGCCAATGGGATTCGCCAATCTCCCCGCCCCCATGGCGCGTGCCGAGGCGAATCCCGCGTTTGGGCGCTGCAATGGCGCATGGCTTGCGTCGCTGCTTTAGCGGCCGGTTGCTGGCGTAGCCGATTTCCTACGGCGTGTGCCTGTGATGGCTCACGCAGCGAGTTGGCGTTTGCCCGCGCTCAATGCAGATGCCGTCCGTTGGGAGCGGTGTGACGCTGCGCTAGGTTGGCCTCCCATTCTTTTGGCATAGAGAGAAGAGAACATGAAGCCTGCAATTCTGGCGCGGCCGTTGGCGGCCATCGCGCTCTCGCTGGCCTTGGTTGGCATGAGCCACGCCGCCGAGCCGGGCACCGTGGATGTGAACACGGCGGATGCGGCGACCATCGCTGACGTGCTCGTTGGCGTCGGGCTGCAGAAAGCCGCGGCCATCGTGCGCTATCGGGAGGAGCATGGGCGCTTCTCTGACATCTACGACCTCACCCGGGTGCGCGGCATCGGCGAAGCCACGGTGACGAAGAACGAGTCGCGCATCGATCTAGGCGAGTGACAACTCAACGGGGCGCCGTGGGCGAGTGGGCTTCTTGAGCGTGCGCTCGCCGGCGCTGCCCCGTGCTATAACCTCGGCTTGAGTGGCGCGTGCGCCGCGACGGGTTGGGGAGCGCCCTTGCAGGCGTTGATCAATGGCGCATCCGGCTTCGTGGGCGGGCACCTGAGCCGTGTGCTGGTGGAAGCTGGATGGCAGGTGAGCGCGCGGCGCCCAGCAATGGACTGCGCCGCAGCGGCTAAGCCGTTTCCCTATGAAGGCCGGGTCGTCTTCCATCTCTCGGCCCTTGCCCACCGGTCCGCGCGGGCTCGCGACTGCGGCCTGTGGCTGCGCATCAATCGGGACATCGCCGTGCGCGAGTACGCCCAAGCGGCGGCGAACGGCGGGGTTGGGTTCGTGTTTGTGTCGTCCGCCAAGGTCTTCGGCGAGGCAAGCGCGACGCCGTTGCCCGAAGACGCGCCGCATGCGCCGCAAAGCATCTACGCGCAATCCAAGCACTTGGCCGAGTGCGCGTTGCGTGACGCATACGGCAAGCGCGGCATGCCGTTGGCGATTGTGCGCCCGCCGCTGGTGTACGGCGCTGGGGTGAAGGCTGGCTTTCGCGCGTTGCTCGGTGCCGTCCGGCGTTGGCCGGCGTTGCCCCTCGGCGGAGCGATGGCGCCCCGCAGCATGGTCTCCGCCCACAACCTTTGCAGCTTTCTGCAGCAGCTCGCGCTGCGGTTGGAGGGCTGCGCCGCTTGGCATGTGACAGATGGCGAGGCATTGAGCGTGCGGGAACTCGTGGCGCGGTTGGCGCTTGCGATGGAACGGCGCATCTTGTTGCCGCGAATGCCGAAGGCTTGCCTGTTGGGGGCTGCCGCCTTGGCTGGGCAGACGCGGCGGGTTGGCGCGCTGTTCGAGCCGTTTCTATTGGACGATTGCGCGGCGCGGCGGACGTTGGGGTGGCAGCCGCCACAGAGCGTGGCTGAGGGGTTGGCGGAGACGGTGCGGTGGCATCGAACGATGCGCCGGCAATGACGTTGGGCCTTGTTGTGGCCGGCTTCGTTGCCGCGCTTGCGCTCACCGCCGGCACACGCCAGTTCGCGCAACGGCGCGGCGTCCTCGCCATCCCCAACGCCCGCAGCTCGCACGCGGCGCCGGTGGCTGGCATCGGCGGCATCGGCTTCGTCGCGCCAGTTGGCGCTTGGCTTTGCTGGAACGCCGTGCAAGGGGGCGACGTCTTCGCCGTGGTGCTGGCCGGCGCTGCGGTGGCGCTGGCCGTGGTCGGCTTGCTGGATGATGTTCGCGAGCTGTCCGCGGCGCTGCGCCTCGCGCTGCATTTCGTGGCTGCCGGTGCGCTGGTTATCGCGTTGGGCGAGACGCGCCTAGTCATCGGTGCGCTGCTCACCGTGGCCTTGGCTTGGTTTATCAACCTGTACAACTTCATGGATGGCATCGATGGCATCGCCGCGTCGCAGGCGGTGCTGTTTTGCCTCGGGGCGCTGTGGTTCGGCGAGCCGGGCAGCATGGCTGCGGCGCTCGCCTTGATGGCGGCCGCTTGCGCCGGCTTTCTGTGCTTCAACTGGCCGCCGGCGAAGATCATCATGGGCGATGTCGGCAGCTACTTTCTGGGCTTTGTTATTGGTGCCATCGCGCTGCGGCTCCACGATGCCGGTGTCTTGCCCTTGGCGACGAGCGGGATTTTGCTCGCGGCGTTCTGGGTGGATGCCAGCTACACGCTGCTGGCGCGTCTGGCCACCGGGCAGCGGGTGGCGATGGCGCATCGCAGCCACGCCTATCAGAAGCTCGCCCGGCGCTTTGGCCATGCCCGCGTGACAGTGGGGTTGTGGGCGCTGAGCCTAGCGTGGTTCGCTCCGCTCGCTGCGTTGCATGGCCGTTTCGCGGAACTCTGGCTGCTCTGGTTGGGCATGGCGACCGCGCCGTGCGTCGGCCTGTGCATTGCTTTCCGGGCCGGCGTGCCCGACGATACGCGGCATGGATAACAACCTTCCTTGGTGGTTCCGTCGCGCCTTGGACGCGCCGTCGGCAACTGGCAGCGTCGAGGTGCGCGGCGCGGACATCCGCTTCGAGACATGGGGCAGCGACGGCCCCGGCGTGGTGCTCATACATGGCAGCAACGCGCACATCGAATGGTGGCGTTTCGTCGCTCCGTTTTTGGCGGACACCTGCCGGGTGGCCGCGCTCGACCTCTCCGGCAATGGCGGCAGTGGCTGGCGCGAACGTTACAGCGGCGCGGATTTCGCCGAAGAGACGTGGCGCGTGTGCGAGGCGGCTGGCCTCGGCCCGCGACCCATCGTCGCGGGCCACAGTTTTGGCGGCTATGTGGCGCTGGAGGCAGCGCATCGCTGCGGTGGCGAGCTATCTGGCGCGATTTTCATCGACTTCACCGTGCCGGACCCGTCGCAGCACCTTGAGTGGGGCGCGCGCGCTCGGCTGGAGGGCAAAGGGCCGCGCCAAACACGGGTGTACCCCACCGAGGAAGCTGTGCTTGGGCGTTTTCGGCTGGTGCCGGAGCAACCCATCGCGCACTTGGACGTGGTCGATCATGTGGCGCGACATTCAGTGCGGCAGGTGGAGGGCGGCTGGACGTGGAAGTTCGACCCGACGGTGTATGACCATCTGGAGATGGGGCCAGAGCAGCTAGACAAGTTCGTCGGCTTGAAGTGCCGCTCGGCGGTGATTTTGGGCGAGCACTCGCAGGATGAGGGTGCGCATTTCGGCGGCCACATGGAGCGCATTACGGCCGGTAAGCTGCCGGTGGTCACGCTGCCGAACGTCCACCATCACATGATGTTCGAGACGCCGGTGGCCCTCGCCATGGTCATCGCCGGCATCGCCCGCGCTTGGGCCGCGGAGGAAGGGCGAGCCGCGATGACCCAAGCGTTGGCAGAGGTTCGTACTTCGGCTTAAGGGCCGGCTTTGGCGGCGGTGAGACGCGGCGCCGCTGTCAGGCGTTCTGGGCCGCCAAGTTCGGGCGCCAGCCACGCAACAGCAAAGAGTTGCACACCACGCTCACGCTGCTCAACGCCATCGCCGCCGCGGCGAGGGTGGGGCTCAAGTAGCCGATGGCCGCGAGCGGGATGCACACCACGTTGTAGATGAAGGCCCAGAACAAGTTCTGGCGGATTTTGCGGAATGTCGCCCGGCTCGCTGCCACAGCCCCGGCGACGAGGCGCGGGTCTGGCCGCATGAGGGTGACGCCGGCTGCGGCCATGGCAATGTCCGTGCCGCTGCCCATGGCGATGCCGACGTCCGCCGCGGCGAGCGCCGGGGCGTCGTTCACGCCGTCGCCCACCATGCCCACCACTTTGCCGGCAGACGCCAGCTCCTGCACGGCGCGCGCCTTTGCCTCCGGGCTCATGCCGCCGTGCGCCGGCAGCCCCAGTTCGCGGCCAATGCGCTCGGCGACGCCTGGCGCATCGCCTGACAAGAGCGTTGGGCTGACATGGAGCGCTTGCAACATCTGCACCGCTTGGGCGGCATTCGATCGCGGCGGATCCGCGAGGGTGATCACGCCGAGCAGTTCGTCATCTGCGGCAACGAACACCACGGTTTCGCCGGCGGCTTCGCGCTGCCGCGCCAACGCCTGCATGTCTGCATCAACCGGTGTGCGTTCGCCGATGAAACCCCCGTTGCCCACGGCGACGTGCCGGCCCGCCACGCTTCCTTCGGCGCCGCGGCCCGGCACCGCTTGGAAGCTGCGCACGGGTTCGAGCGCCAAGTTGCGCTCGACGGCGTGCGCCAAGATTGCCTTGGCGAGGGGATGCTCGCTGCCCTGTTGAACCGCCGCCGCCCAACGGAGGGTGGCTTCCGGGTCGCCGCGCGTCCCATGCACCGCCAGCACACGGGGACGGCCCTCCGTCAGCGTGCCCGTCTTGTCGAAGACGATGGCGTCGATGCGATGCGCTTGCTCCAGCACTTCGATGTCGCGGATGAGGATGCCAGCTTGGGCGGCGGCGCCGGTGCCGGTGAGGATGGCTGTGGGGGTGGCGAGGCCCAGCGCGCAGGGACAGGCGATGACGAGCACCGCGACGGCAGCGATGAGGGCCTGCTCGAAGTTGCCGGACACTACGAGCCACGCGATGAAGGTGAGGGCCGAGAAGGCGAGCACGCTGGGCACGAAAATTGCGCTCACCCGATCCACCAAGCGTTGCACGGAGGCTTTGCCGGCTTGCGCGTCCGCCACCAAGCGCGCGATGCGCGCCAAAGTGGACGCTTCGCCGACGGTGGTGGTTCGCACTTTGAGCAGGCCGAAGCCGTTGACGGAGCCGCCCGTCACGGTGTCCCCGGCCCGCTTTGGCACGGGCACGCTTTCGCCGCTGACGAGGGATTCGTCCACTTCGCTGGCGCCCTCCACCACTTTTCCATCAACGGGCACGCGGCCGCCGGGGCGCACCAACACTAAGTCTCCTTGGCGTAGCTGTTCCGCCGGCACTTCGACTTCCGTGCCATCGGCGCGGAGCATGCAGCCAGTGTCTGGGCGCAGCGCCAGCAGCGCCTGCAGCGCGGCCGCCGCGCCGCGTTTGGCGCGGTTTTCCATGTGCTTGCCGAGCAGGACGAGGGTGATGATGACGGCTGATGCCTCGAAGTAGAGGCGTCCGTCCGCTTCCTCCCCCAGCGTGCGCAACAGATACCAGCTATAGCAATAGGCCGCGGTGGTGCCCAATGCCACCAGCACATCCATGTTGGCGGCGCCGGTGCGCAGGGCATTGAATGCTCCCCGATAGAAGCGTAGGCCGATGAGGAACTGGATGGGCGTGGCGAGCAGCACCTCGCCGACCGGCATCACATGCAGGTCTTCGTAGCCGAGGGTATTGAGGCCCATGCCGATGAGCAGCGGCGCCGTCAATGTCGCCGACACCACCAAGGTGCGGCGTTCGCTGTCGAGGCGGGCTTGGTCCTGCACTTGGCGGACGCTCGCCGCCGCGGCGGGTCGCGCGTGGTAGCCAGCGCGGTCCACGGCGTCTGTCAGGTGCTCGAGCGCCAAGAGTTCGCGCTCGAAGACCACGTCGGCGCGTTCCAAGGCCAAGTTCACCCGCGCTTCGATGACGCCGGGGACGTTATTGAGTGCGCGTTCGACGCGGGTGGCGCAGGCGGCACACGTCATCCCCTCGACATCGAAATCGACGTGCTCGGTGCCTTCTGCCGCCACCGATGGCGCGCTTGTTTCAGCCATGCACAACCCCGGCCGCGCACACGGCGCGTAGGCGTTCAGCTATTCATGAGCAGGGCGAACATGCCAAGCCAGATGAGCAGCAGGAAGTGCCAGTAAATGGCGCACAGATCCACGCTTTGCCGCGCGTCGCCGATGTCGTCGGCGGCGAACATGCGCCGCGCCGCCCGCCACCAAGCGATGAGGCCGCCGAGCAAGTGCAGCCCATGCACGCCGGTGATCATGTAGAAGAACCCGTTGGCGGGGTTGGATCGGGCGAGGTAGCCCTGCTCGACAAGCTGCGTCCAAACCACGATTTGGCCGACCAAGAACGCAAGGGTCAGGGCGCCGGCGACAAGAAAGGCAGTGCGTAACCGCGCCACATCGCCTGCCGCGCCACGTCCCCGTGCCCACTCAAAAGCGAGGCTGCATAGGCCGAGCAACGCGGTGTTCGCCCACAACAGCGGCGGCTCTGGCATCGGCACCCAATCCGTGGATAGCTCGATGCGCATGTGGTATGCGGCGAAGAACAGGAAGAACACCACGCCCACGATGGCGAGAAACACCACCAAGGCCACCTTGCGGTTAGGTGTGGCGAAGCCGCCGGTGCGCAATTGGGCGACGCCGGTTGGGTCCGGCAGCCAAGGTTTTTCCGTTAGCTTGGCGAAGAGCCCCACGGTGTCAAGCCTCCTGACCGGGCGCGGTTGCGAGCGGAGCATTGTACCGCTTTGGCGCGTCGCTCTACCAACTTGCGGTGCGCCAACGATGGCCGCCGCTAAGCCATTGGCAGGGGTTCGGCTTGGCATGGAACCTCACATTCGCCGCATCTCCGCGCTGGCGATGGCGTCCCAAGCGCGTCGTTCCGCTTCGAAGGGCGCTTGGGCGACATGGGCGTTGGCGACGATCATCATGGTGGGGCGCGTTTGCGTTTCGTACTGTGGCCAATCGCCGAAGCTGTCCGCGCTGGGGTCGCCGTGGTGTGCGAACGCGCTCCAAGCGGCCATCACCGCGCCCGTGAGGGCCGCGGGGCCGCGTCCGAAGAAATCCCCGGCCGCGGGTGCGGACGCATGGGTGCCGAATGGGAAAGCGACATCGATGCCGTGCGTGGCGCCCGCGGCACCGTCAGCGGCGGGGCTCATCCAGTCGAACACATAGTGGAACACCGGCGCATGGGGACGCTGCGCCTCAAGGGCGCGGGTGGTCGGCACCCACATCGTACGATGGGAGCTGTGTGCCTCGCACCGCGCCAAGGCAGCCGCGCGGCCGCGTCGTCTATGACGCGGCCCGGCGGCGGCTAAGTCGCCTTACGCGGTGTCGCTGGCGGACAACGCCTCCGACAACGCCTGTTCGACTTCTGCCGGCGTTGGGCCTTGGTCGTCCATGACGGCGTCTTCTTCGCGCCGCCGCACCCGGTCTCGGTGATAGGCGAGGCCCGTGCCGGCGGGGATGAGGCGGCCGACGATGACGTTCTCCTTCAAGCCGCGCAGGCTGTCTCGGCGGCCAGTGACAGCGGCTTCCGTCAACACGCGCGTCGTCTCCTGGAACGAGGCTGCGGAGACGAAGGATTCCGTGGCCAAGGACGCCTTGGTGATGCCGAGCAACAAGCGCTCGAACTCGATGGGTTGCTTGCCTTCGGCCTTGAGGCGCTCGTTCTCCTCCAACAGAACCACATGCTGCGCCTGTTCGCCGCGCACGAAGGACGAATCCCCAGGCGCTTTCACCTCCGCCTTGCGCAGCATCTGCCGGACGATCACCTCAATGTGCTTGTCGTTGATCGCCACCCCCTGCAGCCGGTACACCTCTTGGATTTCGTTGATGATGTACTTGGCCAGCTCCTCAACGCCCTTCAGGCGCAGGATGTCGTGGGGATTGGGCGGCCCTTCGGACACCACCTCGCCACGCTCCACATGCTCGCCATCGAAGATGGACAGCTTGCGCCGCAACGGGATGAGCGCCGGCTCCGTGCCGGGCACGGTCTCGCCATCCGCCTTGGTGATCAACAAGCGGCGCTTGCTCTTCGTCTCCTTGCCGAAGCTGACGGTGCCAGTGGCCGCCGCCAGAATCGCCGCTTCCTTGGGGGAACGCGCCTCGAACAAGTCTGCGACCCGCGGCAAGCCGCCGGTGATGTCCCGCGCCTTCGACCCCTCTTGGGGAATGCGCGCGATGACATCGCCGACATCGATCTCGGCGCGGTCTTCCAAGTTCAGCACCGTGCGCTCCGGCAACTCGTAGCGGGCCGGATTCTGGGTGTTGGCGAGGTAGAGGTCTGCCCCGGTTTCGGCGTCCACCAGCCGCACTTCCGGACGCAGTTCCTTGCCGGCATTGGGCCGGTCGTTCACGGCCAAGATGCTCACGCTGGTGAGGCCGGTGAGTTCATCCACCTGCTGGTTGATGGAGAGGCCCTCTTCCATCTGCTCGAAGATGACGCGGCCACGCACCTCGGTGATGATCGGATGGGTGTGCGGATCCCAGCGGGCGATCACTTGGCCGGCGCTCACCGCGTCCCCATCCGCCACGGAGAGCACCGCGCCGTAGGGCAGCTTGTGCCGCTCGCGCTCGCGGCCATGGGCATCGGCGATGGCCACCTCGCCAGACCGAGACACGGCCACCAGTTCCCCAGACTTGCGTTCCACATGCTTCAAGTTCTTGAAGCGCACACCGCCACCGTACTTCACCTCGATGTTGTCGATGGCCGTGGAGCGGGACGCGGCGCCGCCGATATGGAAGGTTTGCATGGTGAGCTGCGTGCCAGGCTCGCCGATGGATTGCGCCGCCATGACGCCCACCGCCTCGCCAACGTTCACCTCGTGGCCGCGCGCCAAGTCGCGCCCGTAGCACTTCGCGCAGACGCCGTGGCGCGTTTTGCAGGCAATGGGCGAGCGCACAAGCAGATCGTCCACGCCGGGGCTGTCGAGGAGTTCCACCGACGCTTCATCGAGCATCTCGCCGGCGGCGATGACGGTGTTGCCGGCGGCGTCCACAACGTCTCGCGCCACGACGCGGCCGAGCACCCGTGCCGCCAACGGCTCCACCACGTCGCCGCCTTCGATCATCGCGCTCATCAGCAAGCCGTTGTCGGTGCCGCAATCCTGCTCGGTCACCACCAAATCTTGCGCCACATCCACCAGCCGGCGCGTGAGATAGCCGGAGTTGGCGGTTTTCAACGCCGTGTCCGCGAGCCCTTTGCGGCCGCCGTGGGTGGAGATGAAGTACTCGTTGACGGTGAGCCCCTCGCGGAAGTTGGCGATGATCGGCGTTTCAATGATGCTGCCGTCTGGCCGCGTCATCAGCCCGCGCATTCCCGCGAGTTGGCGAATCTGCGTGGGGGAGCCCCGCGCGCCCGAATCCGAGTACATGTACACCGAGTTGAAGGATTCCTGCTCCACTGGCCCGTCGCCGGTGGGGACGGTCTCCTGCGAGATGCCTTCCATCATGGAACGCGCCACAAGTTCGTTGGCGCGCGACCAGATGTCCACCACCTTGTTGTACTTCTCGCCGCTGGTGACGAGCCCCGACGCGAACTGGAACTCGATTTCCTTCACCTCTTCGCCGGCGTCTTCGATGATCTGCTTCTTATTCGCTGGGATGACGAAGTCGTCGACGCCGATGGACACGCCCGAAGCCGTGGAATGGCGGAAGCCGGCGTACATCAGTTGGTCGGCGAACACCACGGTTTCCTTCAAGCCGACGTGCCGGTAGCAGGCGTTGATGAGGTTCGAAATCGCCTTCTTGTTCATGGTCTGGTTGACCAGTTCGAACGCGAGCTCCGGCGGCACGATCTCGTACAAGAGGGCGCGTCCCACCGTGGTGTGGACGATCTGCCCATCATCCAACCGCAGCCTGATCTTGGCGTGCAGGTCCGCCGATTTGGTGCTGTGCGCGCGATGCACCTCTTCAATGTCTGCGAACGCGGTGCCTTCTCCTTTGGCGCCGACGCTCTCGCGCGTCATGTAGTACAGGCCCAGCACCACATCCTGCGACGGCACGATGATCGGTTCGCCGCTGGCGGGGGACAAGATGTTGTTGGTGGACATCATCAAGGCGCGCGCCTCGAGTTGCGCCTCCAGCGTCAGCGGCACATGCACGGCCATCTGGTCGCCGTCGAAGTCTGCGTTGTAGGCGGCGCAAACGAGCGGATGCAGCTGAATGGCCTTGCCCTCGATCAGCACCGGCTCGAAGGCTTGGATGCCAAGCCGATGCAGCGTCGGGGCGCGGTTCAGCAGCACGGGGTGCTCGCGGATGACCTCCGCCAAGATGTCCCATACCTCGGCTGTCTCTCGCTCCACCATCTTCTTCGCCGCTTTGATGGTGGTGGCGAGCTCACGCGCCTCCAGCTTGCCGAAGATGAACGGCTTGAAGAGCTCTAAGGCCATGCGCTTCGGCAAGCCGCACTGATGCAGGCGCAAGGTGGGACCGACGACGATCACCGAGCGGCCGGAGTAATCCACGCGCTTGCCGAGGAGGTTTTGCCGGAAGCGCCCCTGCTTGCCCTTGATCATGTCCGCCAGTGACTTGAGCGGGCGCTTGTTGGTGCCGGTGATGGCGCGGCCGCGTCGGCCGTTGTCGAGCAGCGCGTCCACAGATTCCTGCAGCATGCGCTTTTCGTTGCGCACGATGATGTCCGGCGCGGAGAGGTCCAACAGCCGCTTCAGGCGGTTGTTGCGGTTGATGACGCGCCGATAGAGGTCGTTCAAGTCTGACGTGGCGAAACGCCCGCCATCCAACGGCACCAAGGGCCGCAAGTCCGGCGGCAACACGGGCAACACTTTGAGCACCATCCACTCCGGCTTGTTGCCGGAGGCGACGAACGCTTCCATCAGCTTGAGCCGTCGGGACAGCTTCTTGATCTTGGTTTCGGAATTGGTGGCGGGGATCTGTTCGCGCAGCGATTCGATCTCTGCCTTGAGGTCGAGCTGGATGAGCATCTCCTGAATGGCTTGCGCGCCCATGACGGCGCGGAACTCGTCGCCATACTCCTCGATCTTTTGGTAGTACTCCTCGTCTGTGAGCAGCTGGCCGGTTTCCAAGTCCGTGAGGCCGGGATCCACCACCACGAAGGACTCGAAGTACAAGACGCGCTCGATGTCGCGCAGCGTCATGTCCAGCAACAGGCCAATGCGCGACGGCAGCGATTTCAGAAACCAAATGTGCGCGATGGGGCTGGCGAGCTCGATGTGCCCCATGCGTTCGCGGCGCACCTTGGCGAGGGTGACCTCCACCCCGCACTTCTCGCAAATCACGCCGCGGTGCTTCAGGCGCTTGTATTTGCCGCATAGGCACTCGTAATCCTTCACCGGGCCGAAGATGCGCGCGCAGAACAGGCCGTCGCGCTCCGGTTTGAAGGTGCGGTAGTTGATGGTTTCTGGCTTTTTCACCTCGCCGTAGGACCAAGAGCGGATCTTCTCCGGCGAAGCGAGGCCAATGCGCAGCGCATCGAACTCGTCGACTGCGCCTTGCGTCTTCATCAGGTTCAAAAGGTCTCTCATTTCTCTACCTCCTCGGCCTGGGCCGTCACTCCTCTGCCAGCTCGATGTCGATCCCCAGCGAGCGGATCTCCTTGACCAGCACGTTGAAGGACTCGGGCATGCCAGGTTCCATGAGGAAATCCCCATCAACGATGTTCTTGTACATCTTGGTGCGCCCACTCACATCGTCGGATTTGACGGTGAGCATCTCCTGCAGCGTGTAGGAGGCGCCGTAGGCCTCCAAGGCCCACACCTCCATTTCGCCAAATCGCTGGCCGCCGAACTGCGCCTTGCCGCCCAGTGGTTGCTGCGTGACGAGGCTGTAGGAGCCGGTGGAGCGCGCATGCATCTTGTCGTCCACCAGATGGTTCAGCTTCATCATGTACATGTAGCCGACGGTGGAGGGACGGTCGAACGGCTCGCCGGTGCGGCCGTCGTACAGCGTCGTCTGGTCGTTGACGGGCAGTTGCCGCAGACATTCTTCGTATTGCTCGATGGCGTCCCGCGCCATGTCGTCATCCTCCGCCGCACTCTGTTCGAGCGCCGCCTTGCGTTCCTCCAAGGCCTCCCGCGCGAGCTCCAGCATCTTGCCGATGTCCGCTTCGGTAGCGCCGTCGAACACTGGCGTGGCGATGGGCAGCCCCTTGACCAAGTTGCGGCCGAGCTCCATCACCTCGGCATCGCTCAACGCCGCGGGGCTGAAGTCCACCTTCCGGCCACTCAGGCCGTTGTATATCTTGTCGAGGTAGGCGCGCACTTGCTCCGCCGCCGCGTGAGCGTGGAACAACGCCCCGATGCATTGGCCGATGCCTTGCGCCGCCCAGCCGAGGTGCGTCTCGAGCACTTGGCCGACATTCATCCGCGACGGCACGCCCAATGGGTTCAGCACGATGTCCACCGGCTCGCCGTCGGCATCGAAGGGCATGTCCTCGACGGGCATGATGGCCGAGATGACGCCTTTGTTGCCGTGCCGCCCCGCCATCTTGTCGCCCGGCTGCACGCGCCGCTTGATCGCCAAATACACCTTGACGATTTTCAGCACGCCGGGGGCCATCTCGTCGCCAGACTTGATCTTCTGGCGCTTGTCCTCGTACTTGGCGGCGATGGCCTCTTCGGTGTTCTTGAGCTGCTGCGCGGCCTTGTCGAGCTGCTCGTTGAGGGCTTCGTCCGCCATCCTGAGCTCGAAGAAATGCTTCTTCTCCAACCCCGCCAGATACGCCTCGTCGATGATCTCGCCAGCCGGGCGGCCCACCGCGCGCGTGGCTTCTTGGCCCACCAGCGCCCGCGTCAGCCGCTCGAAGGTGGCGTTCTCGACGATGCGGTATTCGTCGTCCAAGTCTTTCTTGATGCGTTGCAGCTCGGCGCTCTCAAGGTCCAGCGCGCGTTGGTCCTTCTCAACGCCCTCGCGGGTGAAGACGCGCACGTCGATGACGGTGCCCTTGGCGCCCGTCGGCACGCGCAGCGAAGTGTCCTTCACGTCCGACGCCTTCTCGCCGAAGATGGCGCGCAGGAGCTTTTCTTCCGGGGTGAGTTGGGATTCGCCCTTAGGCGTGACCTTGCCGACCAAGATGTCGCCCGTCATCACCTCGGCGCCGATGAAGACGATGCCGGATTCGTCCAGCTTGTTCAGCGCCCCTTCGCCAACGTTTGGAATGTCGCTGGTGATCTCTTCCGGGCCGAGCTTCGTGTCGCGGGCGATGCAGCTCAGCTCCTGAATGTGGATGCTGGTGAAGCGGTCTTCCGCCACGACGCGCTCGGAGATGAGGATGGAATCCTCGAAGTTGTAGCCGTTCCACGGCATGAAGGCGATGCGCATGTTCTGGCCGAGGGCCAGTTCGCCGGTGTCGATGGACGGGCCGTCCGCCAAAATGTCGCCGCGCGCCACCGTGTCGCCCTTGCGCACCAATGGTTTCTGATTGATGCAGGTGTTTTGATTGGAGCGCGTGAACTTCGTGAGGTTGTAGATGTCCACGCCGGCTTCGCCGAGCTCGGTTTCGTCGTCTGCAACGCGCACGATGACGCGGGATGCATCCACGCTGTCCACCACACCGCTGCGGCTGGCCACCACGCAGACGCCCGAATCCCGCGCCACATGGCGCTCCATGCCGGTGCCGACCAACGGCTTCTCGGCGCGGATGGTGGGCACCGCTTGGCGCTGCATGTTCGATCCCATGAGCGCGCGGTTGGCGTCATCGTGTTCCAGGAAGGGAATCAACGCCGCGGAAATCGACACCACTTGCTTCGGCGAGACATCCATGTACTCGACCTTCTCCGGCGTTGTGCGCGTGAACTCGTTCTTGTGGCGCACATCCACCAAGTCTCCCGTCAAGCGATTCTGTGCATCGAGCCGGGAGTTTGCTTGCGCGATGACGTACTTCGCTTCATCGATGGCGGACAGATACGCGATCTCGTCCGTGACCCAGCCATCCTCCACCTTGCGGTACGGCGTTTCGAGAAAGCCATACTCGTTGGTGCGCGCGTAGGTGGCCAAACGACTGATGAGGCCGATGTTCGGCCCCTCCGGCGTTTCCACCGGGCACACGCGGCCATAGTGCGTGGGATGCACATCGCGCACCTCGAAGCCGGCGCGCTCGCGGGTGAGGCCGCCTGGCCCCAGCGCGGACACGGTGCGCTTGTTGGTGACTTCGGAGAGCGGGTTGTGCTGATCCATGAACTGCGACAACTGGCTGGAACCGAAGAACTCCTTCACCGCGGCCGCCACCGGCTTCGCGTTGATCATGTCTTGCGGCATGAGCCCTTCCGCGTCCGCCAACGACAGGCGCTCGCGCACGGCGCGCTCAACCCGGATGAGGCCGATGCGGAACGCGTTCTCGGCCATCTCGCCGACGGAACGCACGCGCCGGTTGCCCAAGTGGTCGATGTCATCCACCTTGCCCTTGCCGTTGCGCAGGTCAATGAGTGTGCGCAGGACATCGATGATGTCGTCGTTCGACAGCACCAGCTTGCCCTTGATCTTGTCGCGGCCGAGGCGGCGGTTGAACTTCATGCGCCCGACGGATGACAGGTCGTAGCGCTCTGGCGAGAAGAACAGCCCGTCGAAGAGCTTCTCCGCCGCTTCCTTGGTGGGCGGCTCGCCAGGACGCATCATGCGGTAGATCTCGACCAGCGCCTCCAAGCGCGTGGTGGTCACGTCCGCGGCCAGCGTTTCTGACATGTACGGCCCGCAATCGATGTCGTTGGTGTGGATCGTCTTGATGGTCTTGATGCCGGCTTCGAGCAGCTCTTGGAGCTTCTCTTCGTTGATGCGGGCGTTGCAGTGGACGATGATTTCGCCAGTCGACGGGTCGACGATGTCTTGGGCGGCGACGCGGTCCACTAGGTAATCGCGCGGCACGTCGATGCGCTTCAGTTTGGAGCTATCGAGCCGGCGCACATGCCGCAATGTGATGCGGCGGCCAGCTTCAACAATGATTTTGCCGGTGCGGTCGGCGATGTCGAAGGTGGTGGAGTCGCCGCGCAGGCGCGCCGGCGACAAGTCCATGGAGAAGCCGTCCTTCTTGACGTGGAAGACGTTCTTGTCAAAGAAGCTGTCGAGAATCTCTTCGGACGAGTAGCCCAAGGCGCGCAGCAGCACCGTCGCCGGCAACTTGCGCCGCCGGTCGATGCGGACGTAGACGAGATCTTTCGGGTCGAACTCGAAATCCAGCCAAGAGCCGCGATAGGGGATCACCCGGGCCGAGTAGAGGAACTTGCCTGAGGAGTGGGTTTTGCCCTTGTCGTGGTCGAAGAAGACGCCCGGCGACCGATGCAACTGCGAGACGACGACCCGCTCGGTGCCGTTGACGATGAAGGTGCCGTTGTCCGTCATGAGCGGGATCTCGCCCAGATAGACCTCCTGCTCCTTGATTTCGTTGATCTTCTTACCGTCTTTGCCGGAAGACTCGCGATCGTAGAGGATGAGCTGGACGTTGACGCGCAGCGGCGCCGCGTAGGTCGCCCCGCGCATGACGCTTTCCTTGACGTCGAAGGCAGGCTCCTCGAGGCGGTAGTTGACGTAGTTCAGCACCGCGTTGCCGGAGTAGCTGATGATCGGGAACACGGACTTGAAGGCCGCGTGCAGGCCGACCTCTTCACGGCCCTTGCGGTGTCTCACCTCACGCTGCAAGAACCTGCTGTAGGAATCCAACTGGATGGACAAGAGGTGCGGCAGCTCCATGATCTCCGGCAGGGTGCCGAAGTCCTTGCGGATGCGCTTCTTCTCGGTGAAGGTGTAAGCCATTGAAAAGCTCCCGTTATTCAGGCCATGGCGGTCGGGCGCTTAACGCGCGCCGTCACGCCGCGGCTGGGCCAGCCTTGGGCCCAGGTGCGGGGTTGGTCGGGTCTGTGGCGGGCCAAGGGGCGTTCCGCAGCGGTCACTTCACCTCTACGGATGCGCCGGCTTCTTCGAGCTTCTGCTTGATTTCTTCGGCTTCGTCCTTGCCGACGGCTTCCTTGACGGGATTTGGCGCTTCGTCAACGAGGGATTTAGCCTCCCTCAAGCCAAGGCCCGTAATCTCCCGCACGGCCTTGATGACGTTCACCTTCTTTTCGCCGAATGAGGCGAGGATGACGTCGAACTCGGTCTGCTCCTCTACGGCCGCGGCGCCGCCGTTCTCGGCCGCGGCAGGCGGGGCTGCCACCGCGGCTGCGGCGGAGACGCCGAACTTCTCTTCCATTGCCGAAACGAGATCGACCACTTCCATCACGCTCATCTCGGCGATGGCGTCCAAGATCTCTTCTTTCGATAGGGCCATTTGGATTTTCTCCTCTACGGGCCGCAAGCGGCCGTGATCATGTCGTAACGTGTCTCAAGAATCGGCGGCGGCTTTCTCGCGTTGCACTGCGGCCAAGGCGCGCGCGAGCCTTGCCGGCACGTCGCCAAGCGCCCGCGCGAACTGGCCCACTGGCGCCAGCATCACGGCCATCAGCTGGGCGCGCGCTTCGTCCAAGGTCGGCAAATCGGCCACGCGCGTTAGCTCTGAAGCCGCAAGGAAGCCGGCGCCGATGCTGAGCCCTTTCACCTCCAAGGCGTCGTATTGCCCCGCGCAGTCGCGCAAGAGCCGCGCCGCGGCGCCCGGGTCTTCATGCGAAAGGGCGAGCATGGTGGGGCCCGTGAACACTTCCTGCAACGGCTCGTGTTTGGTGCCGGCAACAGCTCGCCGGGCGAGCGTGTTGCGCACCACTCGCAGCCAAACGCCACGCTGCCGCGCGGTGGCCCGCATGGTGGTCATCTCGGCGACGGTCATGCCGCGATAGTCCGCGGCGGCGGCCGCGAGCGCGCCATTCGCCGCCTCATGCACGTCGGCCACGATGGCCCGCTTGCCTTCAAGCTTCAGTGGCATGCCGACACCTCACAATCAATGCGCCGCGTCGCTGCGGCGTCGGAGCGTTGGTTCATGTCACGCCTCCAGCGACGCCTGATCGATGGCGAGACCGGGGCCCATGGTCGTCGACAGGGTGACCTTGCGCAGGAACTGCCCGCGCGCAGCCGGCGGTCTGGCCTTCTTGAGGTCTGCGATGAGCGCCTCGACGTTCTCCTTGATTTGCTGAGGCTCGAAGCCGAGGCGGCCGACGCTGCCGTGAACGATGCCGCCGCGGTCTGCGCGGAACTGCACCTGTCCGGCCTTCGCGTTGCGCACCGCGGTGTCCACATCGGCGGTGACGGTGCCAGTCTTGGGGTTCGGCATCAGCCCGCGTGGGCCGAGTATCCGCCCCAGCGGCCCGACCATGCGCATGGCATCCGGCGCGGCGATGACGACATCAAAGTTGAGGTCGCCACCCTTCACCTGCTCCGCCAAGTCCTCCATGCCGACGATGTCTGCCCCGGCGGCCTTTGCCTTGTCGGCGTTTTCGCCTTGCGCGAACACGGCTACGCGGACTTCCTTGCCGGTGCCGTGGGGTAGCGTCGTGGCGCCGCGCACCACTTGATCCGAACGCCGCGGATCCACCCCTAAGTTCACCGAGACATCCACGGATTCCTTGAACTTCGTGCTGGACAGACCGTCGAGCACCTGCACGGCCTCCTCGATGGAGTACGCCTTGCCTCGGTCCACCTTGTCTGCGATCGTGCGCATGCGCTTACCGCTGCTAGCCACCGTCCACCTCCTCATTGCGCCGCGCGCCGCTGCCGCCCTGGGGGACCTTCATCACGCGATGCCTTCGACTTCTATGCCCGCGCTGCGGGCGCTTCCAGCCAGTGTCCGCACCGCCGCATCCATGTCGGCGGCCGTGAGATCTGGTTCCTTGAGCTTGGCGATTTCCTCGAGCTGCGCCCGGCTCACTTGGCCCTGCTTCGCCGAATTCGGCGTCGGGCTGCCTTTCTCGATGCCCGCCGCCTTGCGCAGGAGATAAGAGGCCGGCGGCGTTTTCGTCACGAATGTGAAGCTGCGATCTGCATAGACGGTGATGACGACGGGGATGGGCACACCTGGCTCGGTGCCTTGCGTATGGGCGTTGAACTGCTTGCAGAAATCCATGATGTTGACACTGTGCTGGCCGAGCGCGGGGCCCACCGGCGGGCTCGGGTTCGCCTGCCCCGCCGGCACCTGCAGCTTGATGTACGCCTCGACTTTTCTTGCCATCCTCGTCGTCCTCCGACGCGCGGGCGTTTGCCCGCGCCGTCATCACCCCTTCTCGACCTGCGAGAAATCCAGTTCCACTGGCGTAGAGCGGCCAAAGATCGTGACGGCGACGTTCAGCCGACTCTTCTCGTAGTTCACTTCCTCAACGACGCCGCTGAAATCGTTGAACGGCCCATCAACGACGCGCACCAGTTCGCCGGGCTCGAACAGCGTCTTCGGCGTGGCCTTTTCGCTGCCCGATTGCACCCGGTCCAGAATCGCTTGCGCCTCGGCATCGGACAGCGGTGCCGGTTTGTCGGCCTTGCCGCCGATGAAGCCCATCACGCGCGGCGTACCCTTGACGAGATGCCATGTGTCGTCGGTGAGCTGCATCTGCACCAGCACATAACCGGGGAAGAACTTGCGTTCGCTGCGGCGCTTCTGCCCAGCCCGCATTTCCACCACCTCTTCCGTTGGCACGAGCACTTGGCCGAAGCGCTCGCCTAGGCTCGACAGTTCGATGCGCTCTTGCAGGGAGCGCGCGACGCTCTTCTCAAAGCCAGAGTAGGCGTGTACGACATACCATCGCTTGCCGTTGGCGGCCACGGTTGCCTCTATTGCTTCGCTCATGCGTCTCTCACCCAATGACCGTGGCGACGAGCCAACTCAGCAGCGAATCCAACGCCCACAGAATGAGCGCGAACGCCAACACCAGCGCGACAACGATGAACGTCGTCTGCGTCGTCACTTGCCGCGTCGGCCACACCACGCGGCGGATTTCGGTGCGCGCTTCTTTCATCATCTCCCACAGGGCATGGCCGCGGTGCGTCTGCAATGCGACGAACGCGGCCACCACCGCCAAGGCGGCGAGCGCGAGCACCCGGCCCAGCAGGGATTGCTCTTGGAAATACCAATTGCCGCCGACGCCGGCCGCAACCAGCGCGATCACCAAGAACCACTTCAAGCGGTCCAAGATGGTGGACGGGGCAATGCTTTCCGTCTTGGCGTCAACTCTCGTGTTCAAGGCTCATGCTCCACGTCCTCGAGCCGGCGCTTGAGCGCGGGACGCCGGGCGGTTGGCAGGCCAGGAGGGAATCGAACCCCCAACCTGCGGTTTTGGAGACCGCTGCTCTGCCAAATTGAGCTACTGGCCTGTGGCGTTCCAGCCCGGAACCGTCGCGCTTCGGCGCGTCTTCTTACTCCGCGATGCGGGTGACCACGCCGGCGCCCACCGTGCGCCCGCCTTCCCGAATCGCGAAGCGCAGCCCTTCGTCCATGGCGATGGGGCTGATCAACGTCACATCCATGCGCACGTTGTCTCCCGGCATCACCATCTCGACGCCCTCCGGCAGGTCCACCGACCCAGTGACGTCCGTGGTGCGGAAGTAAAACTGCGGTCGATAGTTCGTGAAGAACGGCGTGTGGCGGCCGCCTTCGTCCTTGCTGAGGACATACACCTCCGCCTCGAACCGGGTGTGTGGGGTGATGGCGCCTGGAGCGGACAGTACTTGGCCGCGCTCCACCTCGTCGCGCTTGGTACCGCGCAGCAAGACGCCAATGTTCTCGCCGGCGCGCCCCTCATCAAGGAGCTTGCGGAACATTTCCACACCGGTGCAGGTGGTCTTGTCCGTCTCCTTGATGCCCACGATTTCCACTTCGTCGCCAACTTTGACGATGCCGCGCTCAACGCGGCCGGTGACCACCGTGCCGCGGCCGGAAATGGAGAAGACATCCTCAATGGGCATCAGGAAGGGTAGATCGACGGCGCGTTCCGGCTCCGGGATGTAGTCGTCCAACGCCGCCAGCAGCTTGACGACGCTTTGCGTGCCGTGTTCAGACTCATCCCCTTCGAGCGCGCGCAGGGCGCTGCCCACCACGATGGGGGTGTCGTCGCCGGGAAACTCGTAGTCGTCCAGGAGCTCGCGCACCTCCATTTCCACCAGTTCGAGCAGCTCTTCGTCGTCCACCATGTCTGCTTTGTTCATGTAGACGACGATGCGTGGCACGCCAACTTGGCGCGACAACAGGATGTGCTCGCGGGTTTGTGGCATCGGGCCGTCGGCGGCGGACACCACGAGGATGGCGCCGTCCATCTGCGCGGCGCCGGTGATCATGTTCTTCACGTAGTCCGCGTGGCCAGGGCAGTCCACATGGGCGTAATGGCGGCTCTCGGATTCATACTCGACGTGGGCCGTGGCGATGGTGATGCCGCGTTCGCGCTCCTCTGGCGCATTGTCGATCTGATCGAACTCCCTGATCTCGCCGCCGAAGGCGGCCGCGCACACCTTGGTCAACGCTGCCGTCAACGTCGTCTTGCCGTGGTCGACATGCCCGATCGTGCCGACGTTCACATGCGGCTTGGTGCGTTGGAACTTCTCTTTGGCCACTTGTCGTCTTCCTCTGCGAGTTGCGTTTTCCTATTGCGCCGCCGACGGCTGCCGGTCCGCGCAGCTATTGGTGCTCACAATCGGAATCGAACCGATGACCTCGTCCTTACCAAGGACGCGCTCTACCGACTGAGCTATGTGAGCGTTCTCCGCCGGCCTTGCCAGCCAGCCCCGACTTGCCCCGCGTTCGCCCCGATGCGCCGGCGCGCCGGCTGCCAAAGCCAATGGGATGACGCTGCTTGGAGCGGGTAGCGGGGATCGAACCCGCGCCATCAGCTTGGAAGGCTGAGGTTCTGCCACTGAACTATACCCGCCCGCCTCGCCCGACCTGCCCGGACACCGCCCTCTAGCGCCAGTTCCGGCTGCCGGCATCCGTCGCGTCGGCTCCTTGCACTCCTGCCCGCTTGCGCAGCCACCCGGCACCACGCCGCGCGCCAAGTGGTGGAGGGGGTAGGATTCGAACCTACGAAGGCTGAGCCGTCAGATTTACAGTCTGATCCCTTTGGCCACTCGGGAACCCCTCCGGGGACCCAAAACAAAAGACGGACAAGTATGCGCTCGGCTGCGGGCCGTGTCAAACGGTGCCGCGATCATCGGCGCAAGGAGAGCGCTCCGCTTTCCTTGTCAAGCGCAGTTGCGTTTTGGTGCCGCCACAAGGAGTCGAACCTTGGACCTTCTCATTACAAGTGAGCTGCTCTACCGACTGAGCTACGGCGGCGGCTGGCGTTCGGGCTGCCGGCCCGAATTGGCAGGGATTCTAGCTGGCACTTGGGGGCGCGGCAATGGTCGGGCAGGGCGCGCTCGGGGCGCTGCCCGAGTACACGTCGTCGGCCACCACGGCGTAGCCTTGGAGGGGTCGGACAACGGGTTTGACGCTTGCCTCGTAGCCGGCCGCGGCCACCTCCTCGCGGCGTGTTTCGGCTGCGTTGCGGCGCGCGAAGATGCCCAAGGACACTGCGTTGGCGAGCTCGCCGGCGCCGATGATGTGGCCATCGATGGAACGGCCTTGCAATTCGCGCAGCGCCCGTCGCGCCGTGCCGCGTGAGACATGCGGGCCGAGGTAGACGAGGTAGTCCGGGCGGCCCGCCGCGGCGACGGCCTGCACACGCGCTGCACCACCTCGGGATTCAATGCGCGCCGTCACAGCGAGGGCTGCACGCAGGTTCCCGAACAACTTCGTGGTTGGGCAGCGCCCATCGATTTGGCCAGCGACAGCATCTGGCGGTGCCGCGAGCGGCCCGCGTTGGGTCAACCAAGCGAGCGTCGCCGCGTTTGCCAGCAGCAAGGCGACGCCGGCGCCAGCGAGCACTGCACGGGTGGACATCTCTGGCTCAGGGAAGCGCCAGCGGCAGCCCGTCCAGCACTAGATCTGGCGCTAAGCAGGTGCGCCGCGTCAGCCGCTCCGCCACCAGCGCCGCGTCGCCGCCGGTTAGAAAGATCGTCGCTCCAGTGCCGGCCAGCCGCTGCTCGAAGCGGCTGGCGGACGCTTGGATGAAGTCGAGCAGCATCGTCATGGCACCGCGCCGCACGGCTTGGGCCGTGTTGTCGCCGGGGCCGAGGTCTGCGCCTAGATCTCCCGCCACGCGGACGCCGGCGGTGCCGTGCGCCAGTGCCACGGGCATAAGGCCGAGCCCAGGGGTGATGTAGCCGCCGAGATGGCGTCCCGCGCCGTCGACGAAATCCAAGGTCGCTGCGGTGCCGAGGTCTACCACCAGCAACGGCCCTCGCGCCTTGTTCCATGCCGCGATGACCGCGAGCCAGCGATCTACGCCAAGGCCTGCCGGGTCCGCGTAGCCGCAGGTGACGCCGGCAGTGTGCCGCGTGGCGGCTGCGAACTCCGGCGCCACGCCATATGCTTCTTGAAACTGTGCAGCCACGTTGGACTTGGCGTCGGCGACGCAGGCGATGCGCACGCGGCGCGGTGCGCGGGCGAGCATCGGGACGTCAATCCCGGCCGAGACGCCGGCTGCATCGCCGATGCGCCACTTCGTGCGGGTATTGCCGATGTCCACGTCGAGGATGGCGCCACATTGCGCAGCCGCGGGGTTCGTCATGCCCGCAACGATACCTCACCGGCGCTGAACGCGCGTTCGCCGCCGGCGCCACGCAAGCGCAGCGCGCCGTCTAGGTCTACCCCGACCACGGTGCCGGTGAACGTCTCGGCGCCGGTGACGATGCGCGCCGTGCGCCCATGAAAGCTGTGCAGCGCGTCGTAAGCGGGTTTGATTGGTGCGAAGCCTTGCGTCTCAAAGCGCCGGCATACCTCGAACACGGCGTTGATGAGCGTGCCGGCGAGAGCGTTTCGGGAAGCGCCCGGCACATGTTCCAACACATCGGCGACGGGTTGCTCCACCTGTCGCGCCACGGCGTCGCGGGCGCCGATGTTGACGCCGATGCCGATGACGACGTGGGGTGTCGCCGCCGCGCTCGGCAACTCGATCAAGATGCCGCACAACTTGCGTCCTTGCGCCAATACGTCGTTTGGCCATTTGAGCGCCACGCCTTGCACGCCGACCGCCGCCAGTGTGCGCGCCACGGCGACCCCGATGGCAAGGCTGACAGCGCCGACCTCGGCCAATGGGCGGCGAATTTGGATGCCGAGGCTCAAGGCCAAGTTGCGGCCGAATGGGCTTGCCCAACTCCGCCCCCGCCGCCCGCGCCCCGCGGTCTGCACTTCGGCGAGGAGCACCATGCCATCGACGTCGCGGTGAGCGGCGCGCTGCATGAGCTCGGTGTTGGTGGAACCGATGTGGGGAAACACTTCCAAGCTTTCCAGCCATGCCAGCGCGGCGTCGCAGAAGTGCGACAGGACGGCGTGCGTGTCGAGCAGTTCGATGTCGTCGTCGAGGATCGCATGGTTCCGGCGCAGCGCGACGCCGTAGGCGGCGAGCTCGCGACGCAGGGATCGGTCTTGCGGGTCCACAAACGCCTTCCCGCCCCCTGCAAGGGTCGCGAATACCTCACCGAGTGCCATGCTTCGCCTGCCAACGACCTCTATGCAATGGAAGTCTGCGGCGGAACAGCGCAGACTTCCACCACGAACTCTCAGACGCTTTGGAGTTTCGATGTCCCTGTTCGTTTGGTCTTGGCTTTTCTTGGTGCTCTACATCGGCGGCATGCTTGTGCTCGGTGTCATTGGCCAGCGCCGCATTCGCCACGCGGATGACTTCGCCACCGCGCGCGCCTCTTACGGGCCGCTGTTCCTTGCCTTCGCATTCGCGGCCACCACCGCCAGCGGGGCGACGTTTCTCGGTGGGCCTGGCCTAGCCTATGAATGGGGGCTTGCGAACACTTGGAGCAACTTCCTGTATCCCATGGGGGTGTACTTTGGGGTGCTCATTTCCATGCGCCTCATCGCGACGGCGGGGAATCGCTTCGGTAACCGGTCGATCCCCGAGTACTTGGGCGACCGTTACGGTTCCGAGGGCATCCGTGTGCTGGTGGCGGTGTTCTCCTTGGTGCTGTTCTTCTATCTCGCGGGGCAACTCGTCTCTGGCCTCGTCATGTTCAAGACCATGCTGGGCCTGTCGCCCGGTTGGGCGCTGATCATCACCACGACGGTGCTGCTCCTCTATGTGGTGCTCGGCGGCGCCCACGCCGACATCCTCACGGACGGCGTGCAGGGCTTCATGATGCTCGGCATCGCCATCCTCGTGGTCGTTTTGTTCCTCGCGGGAGTCGGTGTTGAGGGTGGCATGATGGGCGTGATCGACAACATGGGCGCCCAAGACGAACACCTTGTCGGGGCGCTGAACCCGAGCACGCCGCTCTACCACTCTTGGTGGGCGATCATCGCGGTGTTGTTCGCGCACATTCCATTGGGGCTGCTGCCGCACCTGGGCAACAAGTTGTGGGCGTTGCGCGATACCGGGCAACAGCCTCGGTTCATCAAGCTCGCCTTCACGTTCGGCCTCATCTTGGCGATGATGAGCCTTGGCGGCTTCTTGGCCCGCGCCATGTTTGGCGATGCCCTTTATCAGGACGACACCGGCACCAATGCGGCGCTGCCGCTGCTGTTTATCGAACTCTTCCCAACATGGCTCGCGGCGTTGATCGGCGTCGGCATCTTGGCCGCGATCATGTCCACGGCGGATGGCTTGGTGGTGTCGTCATCGCAGATCATGGCCAACGACATCTACCGTCGCACCATCGTGCCGCGCATGAAAGAGCCGCCGCAGGGGGAGGCCTTGGATCGGCAGGTGTTGCGCATCAGCCGCATCGGCACGGTCGTCACGCTGCTCATCTGCATGGGTATGGCGTGGATGTTGCTTGACACGAACATCTCTCTCATCGTGTGGATTGGCACCGGCGGCATGATGGCGGCATTCGCCGGCCCGCTCGTGATCGGCGCCCTGTGGCGCGGCGTCACCCGCGCCGGCGCCTACGTCGGGTTGGTGAGCGGCTTCTTCACGTTCCTCATCTTGCACATGCAACTCTTGGATCCGGCTTGGTTCGGCGCCGGAACGCTGCGGGATGTCGTGGCGTGGCTCCACGCCGAAGGCCCCAATCCCTTCTCTTGCGCGGCGATGGGCGAGTTCGTTTCGGTAGGGCTCACATACGCGGTGTCAAAGGCGACGCAGCCGTTGTCCGAGGAGCGTCTCGAACGGGTGTTTGGCCGCGCTTGACGCACGGTGGCATGGCTCAAAAACGAAAAAACCCCGGCCCAACATTGGACCGGGGTTTTCGTGTAAAGGCTGACGATGACCTACTCTCACATGGGGAAGCCCCACACTACCATCGGCGCTAAGCCATTTCACTTCTGAGTTCGAGATGGGATCAGGTGGTTCGGACTTGCTATGGTCGTCAGCCAAACTGTTGGCACCGCCAACGGCGGGGCGCTTGTTCGTTCGATGAAGTATCCGATGCGTGCTTTCGCAACCGCTACGCGCTCGGCTATATGGTCAAGCCTCACGGGCAATTAGTACGGGTTAGCTCAACGCCTCGCGACGCTTACACATCCCGCCTATCAGCCTCGTAGTCTTCGAGGGCCCTTCAGAAGTCTTGCGACTTGGTGAGATCTAATCTCGAGGTAGGCTTCCCGCTTAGATGCTTTCAGCGGTTATCCCGTCCGAACGTAGCTACCCGGCAGTGCCACTGGCGTGACAACCGGAACACCAGAGGTTCGTCCACTCCGGTCCTCTCGTACTAGGAGCAGCTCCTCTCAAATCTCAAACGCCCACGGCAGATAGGGACCGAACTGTCTCACGACGTTCTAAACCCAGCTCGCGTAACACTTTAAATGGCGAACAGCCATACCCTTGGGACCTGCTACGGCCCCAGGATGTGTTGAGCCGACATCGAGGTGCCAAACACCGCCGTCGATGTGAACTCTTGGGCGGTATCAGCCTGTTATCCCCGGAGTACCTTTTGTCCGTTGAGCGATGGCCCTTCCATACAGAACCACCGGATCACTAAGACCGTCTTTCGACCCTGCTCGACTCGTCAGTCTCGCAGTCAAGCGCACTTCTGCCTTTACACGCAAAGCATGATTTCCGACCATGCTGAGTGCACCTTCGTGCTCCTCCGTTACTCTTTGGGAGGAGACCGCCCCAGTCAAACTACCCACCACACACTGTCCTCGACCCAGCTAATGGGCCTAAGTTAGAACCCCAACGTAGCCAGGGTGGTATTTCAAGGTTGACTCCACGGAAGCTAGCGCCTCCGCTTCGTAGTCTCCCACCTATCCTACACAAACTACGTCAAAGTCCAGTGTGAAGCTGTAGTAAAGGTTCACGGGGTCTTTCCGTCTAGCCGCGGGTACACGGCATCTTCACCGCGATTTCAATTTCACTGAGTCCCGGGTGGAGACAGTGTGGCCATCGTTACGCCATTCGTGCAGGTCGGAACTTACCCGACAAGGAATTTCGCTACCTTAGGACCGTTATAGTTACGGCCGCCGTTTACCGGGGCTTCGATCACAAGCTTCGGCCGAAGCCTAACCTGATCAATTAACCTTCCGGCACCGGGCAGGCGTCACACCCTATACGTCCTCTTACGAGTTTGCAGAGTGCTGTGTTTTTAGTAAACAGTCGCAGCCACCTGGTATCTGCGGCCGCCAGCAGCTCAAGGAGCAAAGTCCCATCACCGCCAGCGGCGCACCTTCTCCCGAAGTTACGGTGCCATTTTGCCTAGTTCCTTCACCCGAGTTCTCTCACGCGCCTTGGTATTCTCTACCCGACCACCTGTGTCGGTTTACGGTACGGTCGCACTCCTGCCTGGAGCTTAGAGGTTTTTCTTGGAAGCGTGGCATCAACGGCTTCCCGGTCGTATAGGACCGGTTCGTCATCACGCCTTGGCCTTGCGACGCCCCGGATTTGCCTGAGACGCCAGCCTACGCGCTTAAACCTGGACGACCAATCGCCAGGCCCGCCTAGCCTTCTCCGTCACCCCATCGCAGCAGGACGCGGTGCTGGAATGTTAACCAGCTTCCCATCGGCTACGCCTTTCGGCCTCGCCTTAGGGGCCGACTTACCCTGCGCCGACGAACGTTGCGCAGGAAACCTTGGTCTTTCGGCGAGGAGGATTTTCACCTCCTTTATCGTTACTCATGTCAGCATTCTCACTTCTGATGCCTCCAGCAGACCTCACAGCCCACCTTCACAGGCGTACAGAACGCTCCTCTACCGCGCGCGTATTACGCGCGCCCGCAGCTTCGGTACATGGTTTGAGCCCCGTTACATCTTCCGCGCAGGCCGACTCGACCAGTGAGCTGTTACGCTTTCTTTAAAGGATGGCTGCTTCTAAGCCAACCTCCTGGCTGTCTGGGCCTTCCCACATCGTTTCCCACTTAACCATGATTTGGGGACCTTAGCTGGCGGTCTGGGTTGTTTCCCTTTCGACGACGGACGTTAGCACCCGCCGTCTGTCTCCCTCGCTGCCACTCACCGGTATTCGGAGTTTGCATGGGGTTGGTAAGTCGGGATGACCCCCTAGCCCAAGCAGTGCTCTACCCCCGGTGGTGATACGAGAGGCGCTACCTAAATAGCTTTCGAGGAGAACCAGCTATCTCCGGGCTTGATTAGCCTTTCACTCCGAGCCACAGGTCATCCCCCAATTTTTTACCATTGGTGGGTTCGGGCCTCCAGTCAGCGTTACCTGACCTTCACCCTGCCCATGGCTAGATCGCCCGGTTTCGGGTCTACTTCCACCGACTTTTCCGCTTGCGCGGAAAGTGGCCGCCTTGTTAAGACTCGGTTTCCCTACGGCTCCCCTAAACGGTTAACCTCGCCAGTGAAAGTAAGTCGCTGACCCATTATACAAAAGGTACGCAGTCACCGAACGAACCGCGAACGGCCCGTCGGCTCCCACTGCTTGCACGCATCCGGTTTCAGGATCTATTTCACTCCCCTCACAGGGGTTCTTTTCGCCTTTCCCTCACGGTACTGGTTCACTATCGGTCAGTTGAGAGTATTTAGCCTTGGAGGATGGTCCCCCCATGTTCAGACAGGGTTTCACGTGCCCCGCCCTACTCGATTTCACGCCAGAGCCGTTTTCGCGTACAGGGCTATCACCTGCTATGGCGCAACTTTCCAGTTGCTTCCGCTAACAATTCTGGCGCTTAAGGGCTGGTCCCCTTTCGCTCGTCGCTACTTAGGGAATCTCGGTTGATTTCTGTTCCTCCGGGTACTTAGATATTTCAGTTCCCCGGGTTCGCCTCGCCGACCTATGGATTCAGTCGACGATAGCCCGCAAGCGGGCTGGGTTTCCCCATTCGGAAATCCCCGGATCAAAGTCTGTTTGCCGACTCCCCGAGGCTTATCGCAGGCTACGACGTCCTTCATCGCCTTCAACTGCCTAGGCATCCACCGGATGCGCTTTGTTCACTTGACCATATAGCCCAGCGCGTAAAGCGCGGGCGTCGTGGTCGCCGAACAATTGCCGGTTGCTCGTAAGCCGGAAGCAACTTGCCCCCGGCCAACGCCAAGACACGCATCGGATGTCGATGTCGGCGCTAGAAACCAACATCGACGCGCACGCCGCTTGCAGGCGGCGCGCGACTTCATCGTACGAACTGTGAAAGAACGCTGTTCAAGCAGCGCCTGCTGGTGTGGCCGGCGCCGCGACGACGCCATTGTCGAAAGCTGCCAAACTCGCCAAACGGCGAGTTGGTGGAGCCGAGGAGGATCGAACTCCTGACCTCCTGCTTGCAAAGCAGGCGCTCTCCCGAACTGAGCTACGGCCCCGAACTTGGTGGGCCCGGGTGGATTTGAACCACCGACCTCACCCTTATCAGGGGTGCGCTCTAACCAACTGAGCTACGAGCCCGGTCAGACCTCCTGGACGGCCGCGGATCGGCTGTGCAGGCGCATCGAAACAAACCATTCGAGTGGGCGCCGCCCCAGTGAAGGGGCGCATCGCCACCGGCACCGCGATGAAACGCGGGCAAGCGTCGATTCCGTTCGCGTGGAGATTTCCAAGGCTGGCTTCGCGTCAGCGCGCGGCCTTGCGGCCGCAGCGTGGCGAAGCTTTGGGTTTAAGGAGGTGATCCAGCCGCAGGTTCCCCTACGGCTACCTTGTTACGACTTCGTCCCAGTCATGAATCACACCGTGGTAACCGTCCTCCCGAAGGTTAGACTAGCTACTTCTGGTACAACCCACTTCCATGACGTGACGGGCGGTGTGTACAAGGCCCGAGAACGTATTCACCGCGACATTCTGATTCGCGATTACTAGCGATTCCGACTTCAAGGAGTCGAGTTGCAGACTCCTATCCGGACTACGAGAGGTTTTTTGGGATTCGCTCACCCTCGCGGGGTCGCTGCCCTCTGTACCCCCCATTGTAGCACGTTTGTAGCCCACCCCGTAAGGGCCATGATGACTTGACCTCATCCCCGCCTTCCTCCGGTTTGTCACCGGCAGTCTCCTTAAAGTTCCCGGCATGATCCGCTGGCAAATAAGGATAGGGGTTGCGCTCGTTACGGGACTTAACCCAACATCTCACGACACGAGCTGACGACAGCCATGCAGCACCTGTCACACGGTTCCCGAAGGCACCTATCCATCTCTGGATAGTTCCGTGGATGTCAAGGGGTGGTAAGGTTCTTCGCGTTGCATCGAATTAAACAACATGCTCCACCGCTTGTGCGGGCCCCCGTCAATTCATTTGAGTTTTAACCTTGCGGCCGTACTCCCCAGGCGGAGAACTTATCGCGTTAGCTGCGCCACTAAACCCACAAGGGGCCCAACGGCTAGTTCTCATCGTTTACGGCGTGGACTACCAGGGTATCTAATCCTGTTTGCTCCCCACGCTTTCGCGCCTCAGCGTCAGTGTTGGTCCAGGAGGCCGCCTTCGCCACTGGTGTTCCTTCCTATATCTACGCATTTCACCGCTACACAGGAAATTCCACCTCCCTCTACCACACTCTAGCCCGCCAGTTTGAAATGCAGTTCCCAGGTTGAGCCCGGGGCTTTCACACCTCACTTAGCGAACCGCCTACGCGCGCTTTACGCCCAGTAATTCCGATTAACGTTCGTACCCTCCGTATTACCGCGGCTGCTGGCACGGAGTTAGCCGGTACTTCTTCTGTGGTTAACGTCAAGACCCCCGGGGATTAACCGGAGGCTTTTCTTCGCCACTGAAAGTGCTTTACAACCCTAAGGCCTTCTTCACACACGCGGCATGGCTGTGTCAGGCTTTCGCCCATTGCACAATATTCCCTACTGCTGCCGACCGTAGCCGTCTGGGCCGTGTCTCAGTCCCAGTGTGGCTGATCGTCCTCTCAGACCAGCTATGGATCGTAGCCTTGGTGAGCCTTTACCTCACCAACAAGCTAATCCAACGCAGGCTCCTCCGATAGCGTGAGGCCGCGCTCCGGCCGAAGCCAGTGCGTTGAGGTCCCCCACTTTCATCCGTGGATAGTATGCGGTATTAGCCCGAGTTTCCTCGGGTTGTCCCCCACTATCGGGTAGATTCCTACGCGTTACTCACCCGTCCGCCACTTTACTCGCCCCCGAAGGGGTTTTCTCGTTCGACTTGCATGTATGAGGCCTGCCGCCAACGTTCAATCTGAGCCATGATCAAACTCTTCAGTTGCAAACGTCCAGACCGACGGAAGACGGCATGGCTTGCGCCAGCGCGACCCCTGCGGCCAAAAGCGTTCGCCAAGGCTCCTCGCTTACGAGCGCCCACACGAATGGCTTGTTTCAGTTGGTAAAGATCCGGCCTGCAGGCTGTGCCGCGAGGCCAAGGGGACGCACCATACGCCTCGGTTTGGGCCGTTGCAAGAAAAAGTTGCAAAAAATGGATGGCCGCCCGGCGGCGGCCCTTAGCCAGCAGCGCTCGGGAAGGGCTGCGCCGGCCTAAGCCGTGGCGTCGTGTACCGCGAGGCCCCATGCCTTGCGGCCGCGCCGGATCAGATGATAGCGGCCATGCAGGGCTTCCGCCGGCATCAGGGTGTGTTCGACGTCCGCCACTAGGCGGCCGTTGACGCGCACGCCGCCGCTCTGCACTAAACGCCGCGCCGCGCCGCGCGAGGACGCCAAGCCCGCCTCCACCAACACGCCCATGAGGCCCGCGGCCGGCGGCACGATGGCGCAAGCCATGCCGTCTTGGCGCAGTTGCCCGAAGTCCGCCGGTGTCAGTGCCGCGGGTTCGCCGCTGAAGAGCGCTTCGGTGATGCGTTGCGCGGCGGTGAGGCCGGCTTCGCCGTGCACGATGCGCGTGGCTTCCGCGGCGAGGCGCCGCTGGCCTTCGCGTGCGCTGGGCGCTGCCTGCCCGGCCGCGGCCAGCGCATCGATGGCGCCGGCGTTTAAGAAGGTGAAGCGCTTGAGATGCGCCGCCACGTCGGCGTCAGCGGTGTTGATCCAGAACTGATAGAAGGCGTAGGGCGATGTCTTGGCCGCGTCCAGCCAGATGGAGCCAGACTCGGACTTGCCGAACTTTTTGCCATCCGCGCGGGTGACCAACGGCGTCGTCAGCGCGTAGGCCTCTTGGCCGAGCATGCGGCGAATGAGCTCGACGCCGCTCACGATGTTGCCCCACTGGTCGCTGCCGCCGATCTGCAGGCTGCATGCGGAGCGCCGCGCCAACTCCATGAAGTCCATGGCCTGCAGCACCATGTAGCTGAACTCGGTGTAGGAGATGCCGGCGTCATCCCGTTCCAGCCGGGACTTGACGCTCTCGCGTTGCACCATTGCGTTCACCGAGAAGTGCTTGCCGATGTCCCGCAGGAAGGTGGTGACGTCGAGGCCCGCGGTCCATTCGAGGTTGTCCACCACTTGCGCGGCGTTGGCACCTTCGAAATCCAAGAAGCGCGAGGCTTGGGCGCGGATGTTTGCCGTCCACGCCGCCACTTGGTCGCGGCTGTGGAGCGGCCGCTCTTCGGATTTGCCGCCCGGGTCGCCGATGAGTCCGGTGGCGCCGCCGACGAGGAGGATGGGGCTATGGCCCGCGCGCTGAAAGCGCCGCAGCGTGAGCAAGGGGATCAGGTTGCCGATGTGCAGGCTGTCGGCCGTCGGGTCGAAGCCGCAATAGAGGACGCGCGACCCCGACGCGAGGTGGGCGTCGAGGCCGGCAGCGTCTGAGGTCTGCGCGATGAGGCCGCGCCAGCGCAAGTCTGCAAGCGGGGATGGCATGGCGCGCAACGGTAACAGCACTTCCCGAGTGCGCCAAACGCGCTACAATGGCACCCGAGCGGGTTGATCGCCTTGCATTCGTGCAGGTCGCCACCCACATAGCGAGATCCATTGCCCGGCACCGCCAAACCCGGTAGATAGTCCCCCACCTCGGCAGAAGCCCCACTCACGCAAGAGCACCCTTTTGCAGCGCACTTCAAGCCCATTCCGCAAAGGCCGGCAACGGCACAGCGCGTTCGCAACAGGCACTCGCGGACAAGGCACACACTGTCAGAGCAGTTGGATGTGACGCACGGAAGATTTCCCCGGTTCCACGCTTATGCCGCCGCCGCGTTGGCCGTGGTGGTGTTCGCCGCGGCCAGCGTGCCCGATGTGCCACCCGTCGAGCCGGTGGACGAGCCGGTCGAGCCATCCATCGGCATCGGCTTTGCGGGCCCCGGGGCGAACTTGACGCCGGTTGACGCAGCGCCCAGAGTCGTGCCCAACGCGGCCTCGATCGAGCCCGACGACGGTGCCGCCGCCGCGTTGCCGCAGCCAGATTGGCGGGTGGCGTCGGTGCGCCGCAACGACACGCTGGAGAAGCTCTTCCGTCGCCACGGCCTGCCCGTCGGCGATCTGCAATGCCTGATCGACAGCGGCCCCTTGGGCAAGCGCCTGCACGACATCCACCCAGGCGACGAGATCGAGTTCATCGCCAACGCGGCCGGCGAGCTTGTGCGCCTCGGCTACTCGCCGCGTCCCTTGGAGCGCTTGGAGTTCGAGCGTGGCGAGGACGGTTGCGAGGCGCGCAGGATGGAAGCGGCGCCTGAGGTGACGGCGGCCAGGCGGCATGCGGTCATCGACCACTCGCTGTGGCTCGCCGGCACCAAGAGCGGCTTGAACGACCGCATCGTCATCGCGTTGGCGAAGCTCTTCCAGTGGGACATCGATTTCGTGCTGGACATTCGCAAGGGCGACGAGTTCTCGCTGATCTATGAGGAGCATCGCCACGAGGGTGTGTTCATCGGCTTCGAAATCTTGGCGGCGGAGTTCATCAACCAAGGGCGCGCGTACCGCGCCGTGCGCTATGAGGACGCCGCCGGCGAGGTGGATTACTACAGCCCCGAGGGCGACCGCTTGCGCAAGGCGTTCCTGCGCGCGCCAGTGGAGTTCACGCGCATTAGCTCCAACTTCAACCTGCGCCGCAAGCACCCCTTGTTCAAACGCTCCATGCCCCATCGCGGCATCGACTATGCGGCGCCCACTGGCACGCCGGTGCTGGCGGCCGGCGATGGCCGTGTGCTCGTGCGCGGCAGAACCAGGCCGAACGGCAACTACATCGTGCTGCAGCACGGCCAAACGTTCCAAACCAAGTACCTGCACCTGACGCGCTTTGCGAGTGATGTGCGCAAAGGCCACCGTGTGCGCCAAGGCGACGTCATCGGCTATGTCGGCGCCACCGGCTACGCCACCGGCCCGCACCTGCACTATGAGTTCCTGGTCGATGGCGTCCATCGCAATCCGCGCACGGTGAAGTTGCCGCCGGCGTCGCCGGTGGCTGACGCGGAGCGAACGCGGTTCCTCGGCGCCGCGCACCCCTTGCTCGCGCAGTTGGATGATTTCCAAGCGCAGCGTCTCGCGACGTCGGATTGAGCGGCAGCGCCGAACATCGGGCGAGGTCACGGCCCTCCCTTTACATCGGAGCCATCTCCGGCACCAGCGTCGACGGCTTGGACTTGGCGCTCGTCGACGCCGCCGCGCCGCCGCCGCGCATTCTTGAAGCGATGACCGTGCCGCTGCCAACGGCACTTGCCGGGCAGTTGCGCGCGCTGGCTGCCCCCGGCGCCGATGAGGTGGATCGCATGGCGCGCGCCGATGCTGAACTCGGCGAGTTCATCGGCCGCGCGGTGCGCTCCTTGGCGCAGGGCCGACGCATTGCCGCAGTCGGCAGCCACGGCCAGACCATCCGGCACGGCCCCCGCGCCACGCCAACCTATACCGTGCAAATCGGCGATCCGAACCGCATCGCGGAGATCGCAGGCATCGACGTGGTCGCAGACTTTCGCCGTCGCGACATGGCCGCCGGGGGCGAAGGCGCGCCGCTGGTGCCGCTGTTCCATGCGGCGCTGTTCGATGCCGCCGCCACGCCCCGGGCGATCCTCAACGTCGGCGGCATCGCCAACGTCACCCTGTTGGCGGGCGAGGCGCATGCGCGGGGCTTCGACACGGGGCCCGGCAATGCGCTGCTGGACGCTTGGGCGCGGGTGCGCCGCGGGGTGGACTTTGACGACGATGGCGCATGGGCAGCGCAGGGCGCCGTGTTGCCGCACCTCTTGGACAAGCTGCGGGAAGCCCCGTTTCTCAAGGCGTCGCCTCCAAAAAGCACGGGCAAAGAGCTTTACAACTTGGATTATGTCTGCCAGCGCCTTGATGGCGACGAAGACGCCACCGATGTGCAGGCCACGCTCGCCGAGTTCACCGCGGCGAGCGTGGCCGATGCCATTGGCACTTGGGCGCCAGCCGCTGTCGAGGTGGTCGCCTGCGGCGGCGGGCGCTTGAACGGTGATCTAATGCGCCGTCTGGCGCGGCGCTTGGCGCCGCGGACACTGCGCAGCAGCGATGAACTCGGCGTTGATGGAGACGCCATCGAAGCCGCGGCCTTCGCATGGCTCGCGCATCGCTTCCTCGATGGCCTGCCGGGCAACGCCCCGGCCGCCACGGGCGCCGCTGGGCCGCGGCCCCTTGGCGCGCTTTATCCGGCGCGTCTCAGATAGCGAACGAGTTGCCGCAGCCGCAGGTGGCGGAGGCATTGGGGTTGGCGACGATGAACTGCGCCCCCTGCAAATCTTCCCGGTAGTCCACCTCGGCGCCGGTGAGGTATTGATAGCTCATTGCGTCCACCAGCATGGCGACGCCATCGCGCTCAATGACGGCATCGTCTGCGGCAATGTCTTCGTCGAAGGTGAACCCATAAGAAAAGCCGCTGCAGCCGCCGCCAGTGACGAACACGCGGAGCTTCAGGCTGTCATTGCCTTCGTCCAAGAGGAGTGCTGCCACTTTCGCCGCAGCGCGGTTAGAAAGGCTGATCTGCATGTCCATGCTGCAATTGTACCTGTGCGTCTGCGAATCGTTGGGCTATGGAGCGCCGCTGTCCCGCTCCGTGGCGCGGGGCTCAAGCTTGTGAACTTTGCTGTCCTTGGCATCTTTGCGGTGAGAAAGTTCGCCAACAACAGTGGCGCCGAGCTGCATCTCGATGGTGTGATACCGCATGTTGCCGTGCACCACGCCCGAAGCGGCGATTTCCAGCCGCTCGCTTGCATCGATGTTGCCCTCGACGGTGCCGGCAATGGTGGCGACCGGCACGTTGACGTCGCCGATCACATGGCCGCCAACGCTCACGATCAAGGCCCCCTCGCCATCGCCTTCCGTGCTGATGTCGCCCTCGACGAGGCCGCTGACATACACCCGCCCGCGAAAGCGGACGCTGCCGCGCACGACGGTGTCGGGGGCGACCAAGGTCGTCTCCCGCGATGTGTTGCCGGATTTGCCGAACATGTCACTCCTCCTCCACGCGCCAATCAAACACCCGCTTCCACGGTGGCTGCTCCGCATCCGCAACCTGCGCCGCCACCTCGATGTGGCGCGGGGCGAAGCCCTCCGGCAGCGTCATGCGGCCGTTGAAGTCCTGAAAGTACAAGAACTCGAACACTGTCGGATAGTCTCCGCCAACGGCCAAGTCGCGCAAGGGCAGCGTCTTCGATGCGCCGTCGTGGTCGCCCACGATGTCCACTTGCAAGGCGCCGGCGATCGGCTGGTGACGGTCCACGATCTGTGTGAGCAGCAGACTGTACGCAAATTCGGCGGGGGTTTCGGTGCTTGACACGGCCCAGTCGGCGATGTGAAAACCCCGTTGCGCTTCTGAAGGGGCGACTAAGCGCTGATAGAAGCGCAGTTCTTCCTCGAGTGCGCCAATGCGGTCCCGCAACGCCTTCACCGTGCGCCGCAATCGTTCGTTGGCGCCGGCTTCGACCCTGGCCGTCACCGACTGCGCGGGCGAGGCGACCAATGGCCCAATCGGCGGCGCTGGGCCGCTCGCTTCGGCGGCGTCCGGGCGGTGCGCGCCCGGTTCGCCGATGTGGGCGCCGAGTGCATAGCCGATGGTGAGCAGTGCCGCGCAGCCGGCGACGGCGATGGCCTTGCGGCCGCGCCGCCTCGAAATGACGGCGAGTTCCTCGACTGCCTGCATAGGCGCCCCCGAGCCTGCGACGCGCCGCCAGCGATGACAGCGCCGCGGCGTGTGCCGCGTGGACGGGCGGGTATACTCGCCCCGCCGCGCTAGGGCAAGCCCCTCGACCAAGTGAGCTTTGAGCACCCGACGCAATCGTTCCGGCGCGGCCCGCGCGCCGGCCCTTGACGCGCTCCGCGACCGTTTGGCGGATGGCGGCGCGCGGCCGCTGCTATTGTTGCTGGCTGTTGCCGCCGGCGCCGTGACGAGCTTGGTGGTCAGCGCCTTTTTCGCCACCATCGAATTCGCCACCGACATCGCCAGCCGCGTCGCCGGCGGCGGCTTCAGCGATCTGTCGCCGACTGCGCGGGTGGCATTGCCCCTTGCCGGGGCGCTCCTGCTTGGCGCTTTGCTGTCGCCGCTCGCGTCTAAGCGGCGGCGCAGCGGTGTGTCCCATGTGCTGGAGCACCTCGTCCAAGGCCAAGCGCGGCTGCCATTGGTCAACGCGGGGGTGCAGTATCTGGCGGGCAGCGCGGCGCTCGGCACGGGCCTCTCCGGCGGAGCCGAGGGGCCGGCGGTGCATTTGGGTGCGGCCGGCGCGAGCGCCTTGGCGCGTGGGTTGCGGATTCCGCAGAACAGCGCCCGTGTGCTGTTGGCGTGCGGTGCTGCCGCGGCGCTCTCTTGTTCCTTCAACGCGCCCTTGGCCGGGGTCGTGTTCGCGCTGGAAGTCGTGCTCATGGAGTACGCCGTCGCCACCTTCATCCCGGTGCTGATCGCCGCCGTCACTGCCAAAGTGGTGGGACATTGGACGTTCGGGCATGTGGAGAGCTTTGCCGTGGAAGACGTGGCCATGCGCTCCTTGCTGGATCTACCCATCGTCGCATTGGCAGGATGTGCGCTGGGTGCGCTGGCGGCGGCGTTCGTGGCCGCATTGCGCGCCTTTGCCAGCCTTGGCCGGCGCCCGTTCTGGCTGCGCGCCGGCCTCGCCGGCGTCATCACTGGCGCCGCGGCGCTGGCAACGCCGGCGATCATGGGCATGGGCTATGATGCGGTGGACGCGACGCTGCTGGGACAGATCGCGTGGCCGGCATTGGTGGTCATCTTGGTGGCGAAGCTGGTGGCTTCGAGCGCCTGCGTTGGCCTCGGATTGCCGGTGGGGGTGATTGCGCCAACGCTCGTGATGGGCGCGGTGGGTGGGGAGCTGTTGGGCCAAGTGGCCGCCGCATGGGCGCCATTCGGGGTGTCGCCTTCGGTGTTCTACGCCTTGCTGGGCATGGGTGCCATGCTCGCAGCGACGCTGCATGCGCCGTTGACGGGCTTGCTCGTTGTGTTGGAGCTCACGGGGAACATGCAGGTCATCTTGCCGGCCATGTTGATCGTCGCCATCGCTACCGCCACCGCTCGCCAAGGATTCCGCCAACCGTGGGCATTCATCGCCGCGTTGGGGCCGGATCGGTTCGCCTTTCCGTCCACGCCGGCGGAGCAACACCTGTTGCGCGTTGCGGTGGCAAGCGTCATGGATCGCCGCGTCGCACCCCAATCTGCGTCGGACACCGTGCCGTTGGGTGCCGCCGCGGCACGTTGGCGGGTGGCGTTGGATGGCGCGGATGGCGTGCGCGTTGGCGCGTGGGTCGATGGCGCTGCGCCGCCCGCCAGCTTGGCGCCGAGCGCCTTCATCGACAGTGGCGCGACGCTGTTGGAGGCGCGGGCACGGCTCAACGCGGCTGGCGTGGAGGCGCTCTGCGTGCGGCGCGAGGGCCGCGGCGCCGGTGGCGCCGTCATCGGCGTGCTTGCCCGCGCGGACATCGACGCCTACCTGACGGGCCACTGATGCTCTGGATCAAGGCTTTTCACATCATCTTCGTGGTCATGTGGTTTGCGGGCCTCTTCTATCTGCCACGGCTGTTCGTTTATCACGCCATGACCGAGGACCAAGCCGGCATCGAGCGCTTCAAGGTGATGGAGCGCAAGTTGTACCGTTCCATCATGACGCCGTCGGCGGCCTTGGCCGCGGTGTTTGGCGTTTGGCTTGTGGCGCTCGCGTGGGATGCTTACGCGAACGCGGCGTGGTTGTGGGTGAAGGTCGTGTTGGCGCTCGCGCTGTACGGCTATCATGGCTATTGCGGGCGCCTCGTGAGACTGTTCGCAGATGACGAGAATGTCCGCAGCCATCGCTTCTACCGCTGGTTGAACGAAGCTCCGGCGGTGCTCTTGGTCGCCATCGCCATCCTCGCCGTGGTGAAGCCCTTTTAGAGGTGCGGGGGCTCCATATGCATCGCGACAAGTCCGAGCGCCTGCTGCGGCGCGCAGCAGCGGTGATGCCAGGCGGCGTCAATTCGCCAGTGCGGGCCTTCAAGGGCGTCGGCGGCTCGCCGGTGTTCTTCGAATCCGCGCAGGGCGCCCATTTGGTCGATGTGGACGGCAACCGCTACATCGACTATGTCGGCGCATGGGGCCCCATGGTGCGAGGCCACGGCTTTGCCCCGCTGGTGCAGGCCGTGCAGCGCCAAACTGCCGCCGGCCTGGGCTTCGGCGCACCCACTGAGGGGGAAGTGGAAATGGCCGAACGCTTGGTGGCTCGTGTGCCGGCCATCGAGAAGGCGCGGCTGGTCAACTCCGGCACTGAAGCGACGATGACGGCGCTGCGCTTGGCGCGGGGCTTCACCGGCCGCGATCTCATCGTGAAGTTCGATGGCTGCTACCACGGCCACTCGGATGCCCTGCTGGTGAAGGCCGGCAGCGGGGCGCTGACGCTGGGGATGCCGGATTCCGCCGGCGTGCCGGCGGCGGTGGCGCGCAATACACTGTCCTTGCCCTACAACGACATGGACACGGTGGACGCGGTGCTGCGCCGGCACAGAGACGCCATCGCCGCCGTCATCGTGGAACCGGTGGCCGGCAACATGGGATGCGTGCCCCCCGATGCTCACTTTCTCCCGGGCCTCCGCGAGGCCACTGAGCGAGTCGGCGCGTTGCTCATCTTCGACGAGGTGATGACCGGATTTCGCGTCGGGCCGGAGGGCGCCGGGGCCCTCCACGGCGTTGTTGCAGATCTCGTGACGCTTGGCAAAGTCATCGGCGGCGGCCTGCCGGTCGCGGCGCTGGGCGGACGCGCAGAGATCATGGATCATCTAGCGCCCGACGGCCCCGTTTACCAAGCCGGCACGCTGTCTGGCAATCCGTTGGCGACCGCGGCCGGCATCAGCATGCTCGATGCCCTGGACGAAGCGTTCTACACGCACTTGGCAGCGAACACGCAGACACTGGCGGACGGCCTAGCGGCGCGCGCCCAAAGCCATCAAGTGCCGGTATGCGTCAATCGGGTGTGCGGCATGTTCAGCATCTTCTTCACGTCGGCGCCGGCGGTGCGCGGATTTGCGGATGTGATGGCCTGCGACCGCGAGCGTTATGGCAGATTCTTCCATGCCATGCTCGACGCCGGCGTCTATCTCGCGCCATCTGCGTTCGAGGCGGCCTTCGTCTCGGGCGCACATGGCGACGAAGAGATTGCCAGCACCCTCGCCGCCGCCGATCTCGCGTTCGCGCGGGTCCATGCATGAGCTATGACGTCTACGGCGTGGGCGCGGCCCTCGTCGACACCGAATACACCGTGGACGATGGCTGGCTGCGTCGCCACGGCGTCGCCAAAGGGCACATGACGCTGGTGGATGAACCCCGCCTCATGGCGCTGTTGGAAGCCCTTGAACGCCCGCCGGCGAAGCGGATGTGCGGCGGTTCCGCAGCGAACACGGCCATTGCGACGTGTGGATTCGGCGGTGCGTCGCACTACTCGTGCCGCGTGGCCGGAGATGAGGCTGGGGAGTACTTTCTGGGGGACATCGGCGCAGCTGGCGTGGACACGCGGCCGCACGACCCGGCGGCACCCGGCATCACCGGGCGTTGCCTCGTGCTCGTCACGCCCGACGCGGAACGTTCCATGAACACGTTTCTGGGCGCGTCGGACGACATCGACGCCAGCGACATCGACCCCGTTGCGCTGCGGCGTTCGCGCTATCTCTACATGGAAGGCTACCTCGCTTCATCCGTCACCCGGCGCGGCGCCGCCATCCGCGCCCGCGAGGTCGCCGAGGAGGCAAGGGTGCGCACGAGCATGACCCTCTCAGATCCGACGATGGTGGAGTCGTTTCGGGAGAACATGGAAGCCATGCTGGGCGATGGCCTGCAGCTGCTCTTCTGCAACGAGGAAGAAGCGCTCACATGGTGCGGCACGGACCGCGTGGACTTGGCGGCGAACGAACTGCGCGACATCGCTCCGTTGCTGTTCATCACCCTAGGCGGCGCCGGCAGCTTGGCGGTGACGCCTGAGGGCCGTCGCCATGTGCTCGGCTACAAGGTTGAAGCCTTGGACACGACTGGCGCCGGCGACATGTTTGCCGGCGCCTGCCTCCATGCCCTCGCGCGCGGCAGTTCACCCTTCGAGGCGGCGCGCTTTGCGAACTACGCGGCGGCGCAACTGGTCGCCACAGTGGGAGCGCGGTTGCCGACCGCCGCAAGCTATCAATCCGTGCGGAGCGCGTTTCCGGGCTGACGCGGCGGCGTGCTCATGCCGCCCGCTTGCCCACGCCAACTACTTGGCGAAGCCGGCGCTCGCCGCTCCGCTCTTGGCCTAAAGCAGCACGGGCAGAGCGCTGCGCAAGGTCACTTCCTGCCGCGTCACCACGCAGCTATAGGCGAGCACCATGATGCCGGCGGCCGCGGCGCCGCGCAGCGCCGCGGCGTAGTCTGGGTCGATGTCGTCGGCCGCGGTGACGGCGCGCACGCCGGTGTGCGGCGCGCAGAACAGCAGCGCTGCCCGCGCGCCGCTGGCGGCTTGCCGCGCCAATGCCTCGACGTGGCGTTTGGCGCGTTCGCTCACGGCGTCTGGAAAGGCGCCCACGCCATCCCGACACAGCGTCACGCTCTTCACCTCGACGTAGGTTGTTGGCGCGGCGCCGATGGCGAAGTCGAAACGGCCGCGTTCGCCGGGAATGGGCGCCTCGCGGCGCACCGGCGCGCCGGCCAATGCTTGGATGCGCCCGCCATCGAGGGCTTCGCCCACCACCGCGTTGGCGCGCGCGGTGTTGACGCAGATCATGCCGCCGGAGGGCCCTTCGGTCTCGACTAGCTCCAAGCTGTGTGGGTACTTGCGCTTGGGGTTCGCCGACGTCGAAAACCACGCGCGGCTGCCGGGCGCGTCGCAGCCGGTCATGGCGCCGGTGTTGGCGCAGTGCATGGTGACGACCCCTCGGCTGGGAATCTCGACATCCGCCAGAAAGCGCTTGTAGCGGCGAACCAATACCCCTTGCGCGAGGGGTGGATGAAAGCGCATCGCGTGTGGCCAACAAAAGGATGTTCTGGTAGGTTACGCGGCCTTCGGAAGAATCAACTCGGCGCTTGGAAACACCGATGTCGGCAGACGACGCCCTGACCGGACTCAAACCGTCGCAACAATCCGCCACGCAACCTCGCGGCGCGGCGTCTTTGTTCAGGAATTACACGCCCTACGCGCCGGCGGAAGGCGAAGAGTACATGTGCGCCGAGCAGTTGGAGCACTTCCGCGGCATTCTGATGAGCTGGCGGCGGGAACTGATGGAGGAAGTGGACCGCACCGTGAGCCACATGCAAGACGAAGCCGCCAACTTCCCAGACCCTGCGGACCGCGCCACCCAAGAGGAGGAGTTCAGCATCGAGCTCAAGACGCGGGATCGGGAGCGCAAACTCATCAAGAAAATTGCCGACACCTTGGAGCGCATCGACAAAGACGACTATGGCTTCTGCGACACATGCGGCGTGGAAATCGGCTTGCGACGCCTAGAGGCGCGCCCGACCGCCACCCAATGCGTGGACTGCAAGGCGCTTTCCGAGCTGCGCGAGCGGCAGATCCACGCCTAAGGGCGGAGCGGTCGCGTGGGCCGCTATGTGGGTCGCTTCGCGCCCACGCCATCCGGCCCGCTGCACTTAGGCTCCCTCGTCACCGCCACGGCGAGTTTCCTTGATGCCCGCGCCGTCGGTGGCATGTGGCGGCTGCGCATCGATGATCTCGATGCGCCGCGCGTCGCCCCCGGCGCCATTGACGACATCCTGCGGGCGCTCGACAGCCACGGCCTTCACTGGGATGGCGCCGTGAACTACCAGAGCGCCAACACGGAACGCCATCGCGCGGCGTTGGACGAACTCTGCCGCCAGTCCCTATGCTTTCGATGCCGCTGCTCGCGCCGCGAACTGCGTGGCCAGCGCGTGTACCCCGGAACGTGCCGGCACCGTGGCTTGGTCGATGGCGCGGATGGGTCCGGGGAGCGCGAGGGGCTTGCCCCTCGCATGGAAGAGCAGCGCGAGGGGCTTGCCCCTCGCATGGGAGAGGGGCGCGAGGGGCCTGCCCCTCGCATGGGAGGGCGGCGCGAGGGGCTTGCCTCCCGCACGGAAGTTGCCCTGCGCATTCGCGTGCCGGATGTGGAAGTCGCTTGGCGCGACCGCGTGCAGGGCCGCCACGCGCAGCGGTTGGCCACAGACGTTGGCGATTTCATCGTCCGTCGCCGCGACGGGCACGCCGCGTATCCGCTTGCGGTGGTGGTGGATGATGCCGAAGCTGGCGTGACAGACATCGTGCGTGGCGCTGACTTGCTCGACGAAACGCCGCGCCAGCGCTTTCTGATGCAGCGCTTGGGCTTGGCGGTGCCGCGCTATCTCCACGTTCCTGTCGTTGTCGGGCGCGATGGCGCGAAGCTTTCCAAGGCCAACGCTGCATCTGCGGTTCTTGCCACAGCGCCGGCGCAGGGCGCCGCCAACCTGCGCATCACCCTCGCTCTGCTCGGCCAAGCGGCGCCGGCCATCGACGCCGTGGACGAACTGCTTGCTTGGGCGGCTGCGCACTGGCGTGTGGATGCGTTGCCTTGCAGCGTGGCGATGCAGCACTGGACGAGCTTGTGACGAAATCGTGGCCGCGCCTGCTTTTGTTAAGATGGACTCAAGCGCTCGCCTACGCCAGCGAAGTGCCCGGATGGCGCTTGGCGGGCAGGAAGGAGCCGTGGATGGGGATCGTTCGGAACAGCCCGATGCTGCCATGACGCGGGTGCTCGTGGTGGAACCCGATGCTGTGGCCCGCGAGCGGCTGCGCGCGTGCCTCCATGCAGCGGGCTTCGCCGTTGAGGCCCTTGCGGATCTGCCCGCCGAGGGGTTGTCGAAGCACGCCGTCTTCGACATCGTGGCGGCGAACCCTTCCTTGCCTTCCAGATTGGATCCCATTGCGTTGACCCGTCCGACGCCGATCGTGCTGCTCGCCGCGGACGCGAACGTGCCCGACGCCGTGCAGGGCATGCGCCGCGGCGCCGCAGATTACTTGCAGCAGCCCGTCGCGGCCGAAGTGTTGATCGATGCGCTGCAACGCGCGTTGGCGAGCGATGTGGGGCGGGGCGGCGGGGCGCATCCGGCGGTTTGGCCGCTCTACGGCGGGTCGATGCCGATGCTCAGCCTGTTCGCCCGCATCCGCGCTGCCGCCGCGGCGAACGGGGCGGTGTTGATCGAGGGGGAATCCGGCACCGGCAAGGAGCTCGTGGCGCGCGCTCTGCATGACAGCGGGCGGCGCAACGCGCCAATGATCACCCTGAATTGTTTGGCCATTCCCGAAGCGCTGATCGAATCCGAGCTGTTCGGCGATGCGCGCGTTGCCGCCGGCAGGCCAGAGGCCGGGTTGGTGGAGGCGGCGCATGGCGGCACGCTGTTTCTGAAGGAAGTGGGCGAGCTGCCACCGAACGCGCAAACGCGCCTGTTGGAACTCTTGCGTGACGGCGAGTCACGGCCAGTGCATGCCACGCTTGGGCGGCGCGTCGATGTGCGCGTGATCGCGGCCACCCGCCGCGACATCAACCAGTTGGCGGCTGGCGGGCGTTTCTCGGCGGACCTGTTGAATTCGCTGAGCGCTGCGCGCCTCACCGTGCCGCCATTGAGGATGCGCGGTGCCGACATCCCGGAACTGGCGCAGCTCCTTGCTGCCCGGGCCGCCGCGAAGTTCAACAAAGCGCCGCTGCGCTTCTCCACTGCCGCGCTGGCGGCCATGGCGGCGTACGCTTGGCCCGGCAACGTGCGCGAGTTGCAAAACGCTGTCGAACGCGCCGCCATCCTCTGCGAAAGCGATGAGATCGGCGCTGGGCTGTTGCCCATTGACGTCGGTGCGCCCGAACCGCCTGCCGGCGCTGCCGCCGGCTTCGAGAACGGCGTCTCCCTTGAGGACTACTTCGTGCGCTTCGTTGCGGAGAACCAAGATCAGCTCACGGAAACGGAGCTGGCGACGCGCTTGGGCATCAGCCGCAAGAGCCTGTGGGAGCGCCGCAAGCGCCATGGCATTCCACGCCGGCGCACCCGCAAGCGGGGCCCACGCCGGGAGGCGCTTTGACGCGGGCAACGGGGCGTCTTTCCCTTTCGGCGCCCAACCCCTAATATCCCTGCCCGCCCCTGACGCACCGCGAACCACCTTTTGAGCGAACCCCAACCTGTCCGGGTAGAGCAGCCGACGCTGGATCGGGACGCCGTGCCTGCCGGTGCCGTCCAAGTGGTGGAGGCGCTGCGCGACGCCGGGCACGAAGCGTGGTTGGTGGGCGGCTGTGTGCGCGACCTGTTGTTGGGCCGGGTGCCGAAGGACTTCGATGTCGCCGCCAGCGCGACCCCAGACGAAGTCAAGCGCGCCTTGCCGCGCACGCGCATCATCGGCCGGCGGTTCCGCATTGCCCATGTGCGCTTCCGGCGCGAGCTCATCGAGGTGTCGACGTTTCGGCGCGGCAACGTGGAGGGCGACGTGTCGGCGGACGGCGTGGTGCTGAGCGACAACGTTTATGGCACCTTGCCGGAGGATGCCTTCCGGCGCGACTTCACCGTCAACGCGCTCTACTACGATCCGGTGGAGGACGTGCTGCTGGATTACACCGGCGGCCTGATGGACATCGAGCGGCGCGAGTTGCGCTGCGTCGGCGACCCAGCCGCGCGTTTTCGCGAAGACCCGGTGCGCATCCTGCGCGCGGTGCGCTTTGCGGCGAAACTATCGCTGTCGTTGCGCGCCGACATCGCCGCCGCCATCGGCCCCTTGGCCGAACTGTTGACGGCGATTCCCCCGGCGCGCCTCTTTGACGAGTTCAACAAACTCTTCATGCAGGGCAACGCCGCCGCGGCATGGTCGCTCATGTGGCAGTACGACTTGCCGGAGATACTGTTCCCGTTGTCCAAGGACGAAGACGCCTTGGCGCAGGCCGCCCTCGAAAACACCGATGAGCGGATATCGGCGGACAAGCCCGTCACGCCGGCCTTCCTACTCGCGGCCATCTGCTGGCCGGAGTTCCAGCGCCGCGTCGCACCGGCGGCGACGGCGCCCAACGCGGCGGACGAACGACTGAAGGCAGCGCATGCCGTGATGGACGAACAGCGGCTGACGATTGCCTTCCCGCGCCGCCTGTCCCATTTTGTGTTGGATGTGTGGCGCTTGCAGAGTGGCCTTGAGCGACGTTCGCGCCGCAATCCCAAGCGCTTGCTTGAGCATCCGCGGTTTCGCGCCGCGTACGACTTTCTGGCGCTGCGCTCGCAAATCGGCGAAACCGACCCAGAGCTCACCCGTTGGTGGACAGACCTGCAGGTGGAACATCCGGTGGAGCGCCGTCCGTTGCATGAGGCGCCGCGCGGTGGTGGTCGGCGTCGCGTCCGCCGTGGGCCGCGACGCGGGCGTGCGCTCGCGGAAAGCGCTCCGTGAGCCACCACTATCGGCCGCGCTGCGGCGTGGCCGGGCGCGTTTGAACGATCACTTGGCCGCGCCATGAGCGCCGGCTCGAAGCCATCTGGAGCTTGGGGTCGATTGGCATCGCTTGCTTCGCGCAACGCCGGCGATCACCTGCGGGATTTGGCAGCCACCGAGCGGCGCTTTGATGCCATGAGCCTGCGCGTGGGTGGGCTGTTGCTGGACTTCTCACGGCAACGGGTAACCCGTGACACCATCGCGGCATTGACCGCGCTTGCCGCGGAACGGCAGGTGCCGCAGGCCGTTGATGCGTTGTTTCGCGGCGACATCGTGAATGTCACCGAGGGCCGCGCCGCGCTGCACACCGCCCTGCGGGCACCGGCCGCCGAGCGGCCGCCGGCTGTGGCGGACGCCATTGAAGTTGCCACCGCTAGGTTCCTGGCCATTGCCGAAGCCTTGCGCCGCGGCGGGCGCCGGGGCAGCACCGGCAAGCCGTTCCGCCACGTCGTCCACATCGGCATCGGCGGTTCGGAGCTGGGCCCGCGGCTGGCGACGGAAGCGCTGGCGCCTGGCGGTGCGAGGCGTTTCGACATCCGTTTCCTCGCCAACTTGGATGGCCGTGCGGCGTTCCGCGCGTTTGCGGGATTAGATCCAGCGGAGACGCTCGTGGTGGTGGTCTCCAAATCGTTCCGCACCAGCGAGACGCTGCTCAACGCCCACCATGCGCGCAGTTGGTTCCTCGAACGCATGGGCAGCGCGGATGGCATCGCGCAGCACTTCATCGCCGTCACTGCGAATGCCGCTGAAGCGCAGCGCTCCGGCATTGGCGTGGGCGAGTGCTTGCCCATGTGGGATTGGCTGGGGGGCCGACAATCGCTGTGGTCCGCGGCCGGCTTGCCGCTGGCCCTCGCAATCGGCGCCGAAGGCTTTCGCTCGCTGCTCGCCGGCGCCCACGCCGTCGATCGCCACTTTCGAACTGCGCGGCCGGATGCGAACGGCCCAATCTTGTTGGCTCTTCTCGGCCTGTGGAACGCCAACTTTCTTGGCGCCGCCGCCCATGCCGTGCTGCCCTACGACGAACGCTTGGCGCCGCTGCCGGCATACTTGCAGCAACTCGAAATGGAAAGCAACGGCAAGTCCGTGCGCACGAACGGCAGCCCGTGCGACGCCCACACCGCGCCCCTCGTGTGGGGCGGCGAGGAAACCAATGGCCAGCACGCGTTCCATCAGTGGCTGTTGCAAAGCACCCGCGCCTGCAGCGTGGACTTCATTGCCGTCGCCGCGCCCGGCCGTGACCTCGCCGAGCGGCATCGCTGGCTGTTGGCCAACTGCCTGGCGCAGGGCCAAGCGTTGGCCGAGGGGCAGCCGGCGGCGCGTCTTAGCGGAGACCCGCTGGCCGCGCATCGCGCCGTGTCCGGCAATCAGCCGAGCACCACCATCCTGCTGGACGATCTGACGCCGCAGCATCTTGGCAGCTTGCTGGCCTTATACGAGCACAAAGCGTTCTGCCAAGGCGTCTTGTGGAGGATCAACCCATTCGATCAGTGGGGGGTGGAGCTTGGCAAGGCCCTCGCGGACACCGCCTTCACCGCGCTCGGCGGCGGCGCGCCGGCAGGAATGGACGCCAGTGCCTCGGGGCTGGTGAGCGCCTTGCGGCGGCGCGGCGACTCACCGCATGATTAGCGCTCCGCGGCCGCTATGAGGGCGCCGCCGGGCGGCAACGCCGGCGAGGCCTGACACGCCGCCATGGCACCGCCGCGCCGGGCGTGGCGGCTGACAATTCGGCGCGAACGCCATGAGGAAAACACGAACACCATGAGGAAGCAATGACAGACGTCTATCCCGTCTTGGAGCACATGAAGCGCCGCGCACACGTGGACCGCGATACCTATGAAGCGATGTACCGGCGTTCCATCGACGACCCGGACGGCTTTTGGTCCGAGCAGGCGCGCCAGCGTTTGGATTGGATTGCTGCATGGAACACCGTGTCGGCGTCGGATTTGCCCAAGGGCCAGGCGGCTTGGTTCATTGGCGGCAAGCTGAACGCCGCCTACAACTGCATCGATCGTCACCTGCCGACTCGCGGCGGCCAGACGGCCATCCTGTGGGAGGGGGACGACCCGGACGTCGCCAAGGCCATCAGCTACCAAGCGTTGCACGATGAAGTGTGCCGTCTCGCCAATGCCCTCAAGGACCGCGGCGTGCGCAAAGGGGATCGGGTGTGCATCTACATGCCGATGATTCCCGAGGCCGCCTACGCCATGCTCGCGTGCGCCCGCATCGGCGCCATTCACTCGGTGGTGTTCGGCGGCTTCTCGCCCCAGTCGCTGCGCGACCGCATCTTGGATTCAGACTGTCGAACGCTCATCACCGCAGACCAAGGGGTGCGTGGCGGCCGCATCGTGCCGTTGAAGGAGAACGCGGACCAAGCCTTGGCCGAGTGTCCGGACGTACACACCGTTTTGGTGGCGCGGCGCACCGGCGCCGATGTGCCGTGGCGAGCGGGGCGCGACGTCTGGTACCACGAAGCCACGGCAGGGCAGCCGGCAACATGCGAGCCTGAGCCTATGGACGCCGAGGATCCGCTGTTCATCCTCTACACCTCCGGCAGCACCGGCCGCCCCAAGGGGGTGCAGCATGGCACTGGCGGCTACCTGCTGCACGCCGCAATGAGCCACGAGCTGGTTTTCGACTACCACGACGGCGACATTCATTGGTGTACCGCGGACGTGGGTTGGATTACCGGACATTCCTACATCGTGTACGGCCCCCTTGCCAATGGCGCCACGACGCTGATGTTCGAAGGCGTCCCCACATGGCCGGATGCGTCCAGAGCTTGGCAGGTGGTGGACAAGCATCGAGTCAACATCTTCTACACCGCTCCCACCGCGATTCGCCAACTCATGGCCCAAGGCGACGCATTTGTCACCTGCACCTCGCGGGAGAGCCTGCAATTGCTTGGCACGGTGGGCGAGCCGATCAATCCCGAAGCGTGGGAGTGGTACCACCGCGTGGTGGGCGAGGGGCGCCGCCCGATTGTGGACACTTGGTGGCAGACGGAAACGGGCGGCATCATGATCGCGCCGCTGCCGGGGGCGACGGACCTGAAGCCCGGTTCCGCGACGCTGCCGTTCTTCGGTGTGCAGCCCGTGCTGCTCGATGCGCAAGGGCAGGTGATTGAGAACACCGAAGCGGCAGGGTCGCTCGCCATCGCTGCCTCTTGGCCGGGCCAGATCCGCACGGTGCATGGCGACCATCAACGGGTGATCGACACCTACTACGCCGCCTTCCCCGGCTTCTACCTCACCGGCGACGCGGCGCGCCGGGATGCGGACGGCTACTACTGGATCACCGGGCGCACGGATGACGTCATGAACGTCTCTGGGCACCGGCTTGGCACCGCGGAGGTCGAGAGCGCGCTGGTGGAGCATCCCGCGGTGGCCGAAGCCGCGGTGGTGGGTTTCCCGCACGCGATCAAGGGCGAAGGCATCTACGCCTATGTCACCCTGATGGTTGGCCACAACCAAGACGTCGCCGCGCTGCGCGGCGAGTTGGAAGGCATGGTGCGCGCTGGCATCGGAGCATTCGCGCGGCCCGATGCCATTCAATTCGCGCCGGAGCTGCCGAAGACCCGCTCTGGCAAGATCATGCGCCGGATTCTGCGCAAGATCGCCGCGGGTGAGGTGGACGAACTCGGCGACACCACAACCCTTGCGGACCCATCCGTGATGGCGGAGCTGGTAGCCGGGCACCGTGCCTGAGTCACCTTGGTTGGTGCCCACGCGGTTGAGTTTGCGAGGATTTTGCACGGTTCGCCGCTCACTCGGCGACTAGACTTGGCGCCGGGGCGAGCGCCAAGGCACTGGATGTCCGAACCGCAACTTGAACTAGCGCGCACTCAGGACGCCGGCGCGGCTTCTGCCGGGCCCCGCCATGTCGCCATCATCATGGACGGCAATCGGCGCTGGGCCACGCGCCGCAACCTGCCGGCGGCCGCCGGGCACCGCGCTGGCGCCAACAACGTCAAGCGCGTTGCCGAAGCGTGCGTGGATGCCGGCGTCGAGTACCTCACCCTGTTCGCGTTCAGCACCGAGAACTGGCTGCGGCCGCAGCGCGAGGTGGGCCTGTTGATGAAGCTCATGCGGGGCTTTCTGCAGGATGACCTCGACGAACTGCGCGACAACGAAGTGAAGCTCTACATCATTGGCGACCGCAGCCGCTTCACTACAGACCTGCAGCGCTTGATGAATCGCGCCGAACAGATGACGCGGCTGAACGAGCGCCTGTTCCTGACCGTGGCGGTGAACTACGGCGGCCGCTGGGACATCGCTCAAGCCGCGCGGCGCCTCGCCGCCGATGCGTCTGCGGGCCGCTTAGATCCAAGCGGCATCGACGACACCACGTTCGCCTCGTACCTCAACTTGGCCGAACTGCCGCCGCCGGACCTCTGCATCCGCACCGGCGGTGAACGCCGCATCAGCAACTTCCTGCTGTGGGACATCGCGTACGCTGAGCTTTACTTCACGGAGGATTGCTGGCCAGATTTCGACGCCGACAGCCTGCGTCGCGCCGTGGCAGACTTTCGCTCGCGCCAACGGCGCTACGGGCGGCGCTGACCGCGGCAGCCGCGGCTGCTCAGAGCGCGCCCCGCGCAATCTGGAGGGCGCGTCGCGCAACTTGGAGGAAATGCCATGCCAACACCTGCTCGCGTCGTCGTGCAGCCGCCCGGAAACGTGCCGCTTGAGGTGCGCGAGGTCGCGTTGCCAGACCCAGGGCCGGCGCAAGTCATCGTCAAGCAGTTCGCGTCTGGCGTGTGTCATTCGCAACTGCACCAGATGCACCGCCCGCGCCGAGCCCCCGTGCTCTTGGGCCACGAATCGACGGGCGTTGTGATCGCGGCCGGCGCTGCCGTCACGCATGTGCAAGAAGGAGACATCGTGCTCCTCACATGGGTGCCGCGCAATGCGGCCGGCGCTGCGACGGCGCCAACCATTGCCGCGCTCGACCTAGCCGAGGGCGAGGCCGTTTCGCCGAACGTCTTCACTTGGGCAGATTGCACCATCGCCGATGAGCAATACGTCGTGAAGGCCGGCGCCGACATGCCGCGCAAAGTCGGCGCCATCATCGGTTGCGCCGTGATGACCGGTGCCGGCGCAGTGCTCAACACCGCCAATGTGCAGCGGGGCGAGAGCGTTGCGGTATTCGGCGTTGGCGGCGTGGGGCTTGCCGCGGTGGTGGCGGCGCGGATGCGTGGCGCTGAGCCGATCATCGCCGTGGATGTGGACGACGCGAAGCTCGAGTTCGCCAAGCGTTTCGGCGCCACGCATGGTGTCAATGCGGCACAGGGCGACCCCATCGAACAGATCCACGCCATCGCCGGCCGCCCTGGGCAATCGAACTTCCAGCGCCGCCCGGTGACGGGCGTGGACTATGCGCTGGACTGCATCGGGTTGAAAACGACCATGGAGCAGCTCGTGCCAGCCTGCCGCCCAGGCGCTTTCGGCGTCTGCCAAGGTGGGATGGCTGTGCTCGTTGGCATCCCCAGCGAGCCCGTGGAACTGAACGCGCTGGCGATGGTTGTGCAGGAGAAGCAGTTCCGCGGCAGCATCGGCGGTTCCTGCGCCCCGGATCGGGACTTTCCGACGTTCTTGGCGTGGCAGGCGAATGGCGACTTGGATCTGGACGCGATGGTCACCGCGCGCTACGCCATCGACGACATCAACGAGGCGACCACCGCGCTCGCGGAAGGCCGCATCGCCGGGCGCGCGATTCTCGATTTCGAGGTTTGAAGCCGGGCGCGGCGGTTCCTCGGGCCGCGTCAGCCGAAGCGCGACGCGCCTTGCGGCAGCGCCGTGCGGCCGTATCCGGCTCTGGCGGCGTAGCCTAGGCGGGCAAAGTCTGCCCCGGCCTCGCCGCTCTTGCCGAAGGCGTCGTCCAAGCCGCAGAGGGTGGCAAAGGCGGGCGGATTGCGGTTCAGGATGTCCGCGTCAATGTCCTCGTAACGCTCCACCGGACGCACGAAGTTCCTCGAGTACGCATTGTGCAGCGAGGTGCGCTTGCCGGGCGCTCTGCGCAGCGTCGAGCCGTGCCACAGCGCTCCATGCCAAAACGCGATGCTGCTTGAGGGCATTTCGAGCGTCGATGTGCCGGCTTGGGTGGTGCCCGCTGGCACTTGCCGGCCTTGACGGTGGCTGCCGGGCAGCACACAGGTGGGGCCGGCGTCGCCGCTGAAGTCGTCGATGGCCCACACCGCGGTCGCCTCCAGACAGAACTCCGGGAACGGCTCGGCAACCATCGACGCCGCGTAGTCGGAATGCAGGCCCGGATGCGTGTCGAGGCCAGCGCCCTTCACGATGGTGTCGGACTGATACATGAGGCAGCCGCGTCCAAGCAGCCATTCGGCGAGCGCCAGCACCCACGGATGCACGGCGGCCTCTTCCCAGATTCTGCCGCGCTTGAGCAGCATCGTGGCGCGAAAACCCGCATCGGGCGGGTTGGCGTCATGGTTGCGATGCGTCTCGGCGCGCAGCGCGTTCGCGAATTCCGCAGAGAAGGCGTTGGGCAGGACGGTGTAGCCACGTTCGGCGAGTTCGGCGACGTTGGCTGTCAGCCCAAAATGCTTGATGCGATGCTCGACATCTGGATTGTTGACGGTGCGCCGCGCCATGTGATCGTGCAAGTCCGCAAGCGTTTGCGCCAAGCGGGGTTCTAAGGGCGGGTGCGCGTCGGTTGGCGGATAGCGGTCGCCCGCGAGCAGTTGGTACTCCCGCTGAATGCGCGCGCGGATGGCGTCGTCGCCGCCATGCACGGTCCAAGCGAATGGCAGCGCCGCGTTGTAGTCCGCCCGGCGATGGACGTCCACAGCTTCGCTGGGCGTTGGCGCCACGGCCACGGCGCCACGCCGCAAGGACACCGTGAAGCCAAACGGTTCCGTGCCCTCATGCAAGTGCGGCGGCGGATTGTCGAGGCGCATCGCGAACGCGAATTCCGTGTCCGGCAGCGCGTCCGCCCGTTCCGAAAGAAACCGCTCCACCTCCTTCAGCCACCCCGCAGACGCGAACTCAACCCGCTCCCCAAGCGGCGTCGGCAGTTCCGTGAACATCTCGTTCTCCCAACTGAAGCGTCGCCCGATGATAGCGCGGGCCTGGGTGGTCGCCGGCCCAGAACGCCGTGTGCCACGCTTGCACATCTAGCCTATACTCTCGCCGCTCTGTTCGGGACAGGCAGCTATGGCGCAAGCCGGCGGGGCCGCTATTGGGGCCTCTGGTTCGTGGGTCAGCTAGGTCGCCGGAGTTCGATGCCGGCGTTTGCGGTCGACACACAGGCGAAGCTCCCAATTTGTTCGGATGAACATGAGACCCGTTGATAAGCACATCCAGTCCCAGCTCACAGAGCGCTTGGATCTAATCGGCACGGCACTGAATGCCAATGTTGTCGCCGTTGTCAGCCCGATCCTATCGGGTCTTGAAGACCGCCTGCGGGCGGCGCTCGACGCGCTCACTGACAAGAAGGACTCCGTCGCTGTCATCTTGGATACCCTTGGCGGCGTTGTCGAAGTTGTCGAGCGGATGGCAATTGCCCTTCGACATGCCTACGGCGATGTAACAGTGATCGTGCCCGACCGTGCAATGTCTGCCGGAACCATATTCGCGTTGAGCGCCGATCGAATCATGATGGACTACCTTTCCTGCCTAGGGCCAGTGGACCCGCAGATCGAGAGAGACGGTAAACTGGTTCCCGCCCTCTCGTACTTGAACCAGTTCGAGCGTCTCAATGAGAAGGCTAGGGATGGACTGCTCACTACTGCGGAGTTTGCTCTCCTAGAAAAGCTAGACCTTGGTGAGCTGTATCAATTTGAACAGGCGAGGGAACTGTCAATTGAATTGCTCATCAAATGGCTTTCTAAGTACAAGTTCAAGGATTGGAATAGGACCGAGACACGCCGCGAGGTGGTCACAGAAGAGATAAAGGAACAACGAGCTAAGGAAATCGCAGATCTGCTCAACGATCCCGAACGCTGGCACTCCCACGGTCGAGCGATAAACAGAGAGACGCTGCGAGACGAGGTGAATCTCAAAATCGAAAATTTGGAGAGCAACCGAGACCTCTACGAATACGTCAGAAGCTACTTCGAGCTGTTGAAGGATTACATGCATCGAGAAGAACTGATATCCTTCGTACATTCCAAGGCGTACTTCTGACATGACCACCGAACGAAAGCCGCGATTTGACAGGGAGGCCGTCTTGGCGCGCAACGCCAGCGTAAACGCCGCGACCGTGGCGTCACATGACAAGCTCGTGGAGGATCTCGAACGGCTAGGCGTAAAAGTCAAGAAGCCGCAGTTCAGACTTGAACACCCCTTGGGTGGTGATCGGCTGCGATTCGGCAATCGGGTAGAGCGCCGAGGGCCTTGACCATCACGGGCTAGCGTGGCTCTGGGCCTAGCTACGTCGTTGGGCAAGGCGATGTGAGCGGCGTGGCCGCGGCGGAGGAGCACGCAGGTCCCGACCGCTTTGCCGTTGTGAAGTCACCCTTGATGGCGGCAGAGCGCGGCATCGGTAGATGGCGCATCCGACCCGCGTTGCTTGCCCCGGACTAGGCGGCTCGCTCGGGCGCTTTTCGTCCGCTGCGTTGTTCGGCAAAGAGGGCACTCTCTACTCCGCGGCACCGCCAGCTCCGACCAGACGGTTGCCACCAACTTGGCGGCAGCGTATTTTGGCGGGTTTAGGTCGCTCGGCTCGGGACGCATGGCCACTTCGATGAGCTCGATCGCGGTGCGTGGCGCGCGCACGCACAACCTGAAGAACGTCGATTTGGACATTCCCCGCGATAAGCTGGTCGTCATCACCGGCCTGTCGGGGTCCGGCAAGTCCTCCTTGGCCTTCGACACCCTCTATGCCGAGGGCCAGCGGCGCTATGTGGAATCTTTGTCGGCGTACGCGCGGCAGTTCCTCTCCATGATGGAGAAGCCGGATGTAGACCACATCGAAGGGTTGTCGCCGGCCATTTCCATCGAGCAGAAGTCCACCTCCCACAACCCGCGCTCCACGGTCGGCACCATCACCGAAATCTACGACTATCTGCGCCTCTTGTTCGCGCGGGTTGGCGAGCCGCGCTGTCCGCAGCACGGCCAGCCGTTGGATGCGCAGACGGTGAGCCAAATGGTGGACCAAGTGCTGGAGCTGCCCGAAGGCAGCCGCATCATGCTGCTCGCGCCCGTGGTCACGGAGCGCAAGGGCGAGCATCTGCACGTCTTCCACGAGTTGGTGGCCAATGGCTTCATCCGCGCCCGCATCGATGGCTTGGTGACGGATTTGGATCATCCGCCCAAGCTCGACAAGAACAAGAAGCACACCATCGAGGCGGTGGTGGACCGGCTGCGGGTGCGCGCGGACATGCAGCAGCGCTTGGCCGAATCGTTCGAGACCGCGCTCAACCTCGCTGAGGGCGTGGCCACGGTGAGCTTCATCGGCGACGACGAGCCGCGGGCGGACTTGGCCTTCTCCGCGCGCTTCGCGTGCCCGCTGTGCGGCTACAGCATCTCTGAGTTAGAGCCGCGCATGTTCTCCTTCAACAACCCCGCCGGGGCGTGTCCGGAGTGCGATGGCCTCGGCGTGAAGCAGTACTTCGACGAGAGCCGCGTGGTGGGAGACCGCGGCCTCAGCCTCGCCGCCGGCGCCATTCGCGGCTGGGATCGTCACAACGTCTATTACTTCCACATCATCAAGTGCTTGGCGAAGCACTATGAGTTCGACGTGGATGCGCCGTTCCGGCGCTTGCGCAAGGCGCAGCGCACTGCGGTGCTGCATGGTTCGGGCGGCGAGCGCATCGACTTCAGCTACGTCAACTCGCGCGGCGACAAAGTGCATCGGCGGCACACGTTCGAAGGCGTCATTCCCAACATGGAGCGCCGCTACCGGGAAACGGAATCCTCCGGTGTGCGCGAGGCGCTGCAGAAGTATCTGGCCACGCGCAACTGCCCGGCCTGCGATGGGGCGCGCTTGCGGGAAGAAGCGCGCCATGTGTACATCGAAGGCAAGACGGCGCCGCAGATCACGGCCGGTTCGGTGGACGGCACCCTTGACTATTTCGAGGGCTTGCGACTCACCGGGCGGCGTGGCGCCATCGCCGACAAGATCGTCAAGGAGATTCGCGCGCGCCTCCGCTTTCTCGTGGATGTTGGCCTGAATTACCTCACCCTAGACCGCAGCGCCGAGACCCTCTCCGGCGGCGAGGCGCAGCGCATCCGCTTGGCCAGCCAAATCGGCGCCGGCCTGGTCGGCGTGATGTACATCTTGGACGAGCCATCCATCGGCTTGCATCAGCGCGACAACGCCCGCCTCCTGCGCACGCTCACGCATCTGAAAGATCTCGGCAACACCGTGCTGGTGGTGGAGCACGATGAAGAGGCCATCCGCGCCGCAGACTTCATCGTCGACATCGGCCCAGGCGCCGGGGTGCATGGGGGTGGCATCGTCGCCAAGGGCGCGTTGTCTGCCATCGAGCGCTGTCCGGCTTCCATCACCGGCCAATACCTCTCCGGCAAGCGGCGCATCGAGGTGCCGTCGCGTCGCGTGCGCGAGGCCCCTGAGCGCTGCGTGCGCATCATCGCGGCGAGCGGCAACAATCTGCGCAACGTGACGGTGGAGATTCCCACCGGGCTGTTCACTTGCGTCACCGGCGTGTCGGGCTCCGGCAAGTCCACGCTCATCAACCACACCCTCTACCCGATCGCGGCGCGGCGCTTGAATGGCGCCACCTCGGTGACGCCGCTGGCGCATCGAGACATTGAGGGGCTTGAATTGCTGGACAAGGTGGTGGACATAGACCAGAGCCCAATCGGACGCACGCCGCGCTCAAATCCCGCCACCTACACGGGCTTGTTCACGCCGATGCGGGAACTGTTCGCGCAGACGCAGGAGGCGCGGGCGCGCGGCTACAAGCCAGGCCGCTTCAGCTTCAACGTGCGTGGCGGCCGCTGCGAAGCGTGCCAAGGGGATGGCGTCATCAAGGTGGAGATGCACTTTCTGCCAGACATCTATGTGCCCTGCGACGTTTGCCAGGGCAAGCGCTACAACCGCGAGACGCTGGATGTGCGCTACAAGGGCCGCAACATCCATGAAGTGCTGGACATGACGGTGGAAGAAGCCCGCGAGTTCTTCGACGCCGTGCCAGCGCTGGCGCGCAAGCTGCAGACGCTGATGGATGTTGGGCTTTCCTACATCCGCTTGGGCCAGAGCGCGACCACCCTCTCCGGCGGCGAGGCGCAGCGCGTGAAGCTCTCGCGTGAACTCTCCAAGCGCGACACGGGCAAGACGCTCTACATCTTGGACGAACCGACGACGGGCCTGCACTTTCAAGACATCGAACAGCTCCTCCAAGTGCTGCACCGGCTGCGCGACCAAGGCAACACCGTGGTCGTCATCGAACACAACCTCGATGTCATCAAAACGGCGGATTGGATCATCGACCTTGGGCCCGAAGGCGGCGGCGGCGGTGGCGCGGTGGTGGCGGAAGGCCCCCCGGAGCAGTTGGCGCGCTGCCGCAAATCCCACACCGGCAAGTTCCTGAAGCGCGTGTTGGCCGCGGCGCAGGCGAACGGACGGTAAGCCGATGGCGTTCGTGATCGTTGGCGGTGGGCACGCTGGTGGCCAAGCCGCCGCCAGCTTGCGCCAAGCCGGCTACGACGGGGAGATCGTCGTGGTGGGCGAAGAGCCGCACCTCCCCTATCAACGTCCGCCGCTCTCCAAACAGTATTTGGCTGGCGAGCAGGGGCTGGACCGGGTGCATCTGCGCGCCGAGCAGTTCTATCAAACCAAGGGCATCACCCTGCGCCGAGGTGTTCGCGCAGTGGGCATCGACGCAGCGGCCCATGTGGTGACCTTGGAGGATGGCGAGGCGCTGCGCTACGAAAAGCTGTTGCTCGCCACTGGCGGCCGCGCCCGCGCGCTCAACGTGGAAGGCGCGGGCCTCGGCGGCGTCCACCTGCTGCGCACGATTGCGGATGTGGATGCCATCAAGCTGGAACTGAGGCCCGGCAAGCGCCTCGCCATCATCGGCGGCGGCTACATCGGCCTTGAAGCCGCGGCGGTGGCAGTGCGGGCTGGCCTCTCGGTCACGGTGCTTGAAGTTGAAGACCGCATCCTCAAACGGGTCGTCGTGGCCGAGATGTCGAGTTTCTACGAACAGCTGCACACGGAAGCCGGCGTGGTCATTCGCACTGGCGCCCATGTGGTTGGCTTCGAGGGCGACGGCCAAGTCCAAGCGGTGCGCTGCGCGGACGGCGCGTTGGTGCCGGCGGATGTCGTCATCGTCGGCGTCGGCATCGTTCCGAACGTGGAACTCGCCGCCGAGGCGGGGCTGGATTGCAGCGACGGCATCGTGGTCGATGAGCGCTGCGCCACGTCGGCACCGGATGTTTATGCCGCGGGGGACTGCACCAATCACCCGAATCCAGTGCTTGAGCGGCGGCTGCGGCTGGAATCCGTGCCCAATGCGATGGAGCAATCCCGGGTCGCCGCGGCCAACATGGTCGGCGCAGACAAGATCTACGCTGCGGTGCCGTGGTTCTGGTCTGACCAATACGACTTGAAGCTGCAGATGGTGGGGTTCGCCGCGGATGGCGACGAGCGCGTCGTGCGTGGCGACATGGCAGCCCGCCGTTTCGCCGTTTTCCACCTGCGGGCCGGCGCGCTGGTTGCAGTGGATGCCGTCAACTCGCCCCGGGAGTTCATGGCGTGCCGCCAATTGGTGGGGCGGAAGCTGGATGCCGGGCAACTGGCAGACCCGCTGGTGGACTTGAAGACGCTGTTGTGAGCCGTGCGCCGGCTGCCGCGCGCGCCGGTTGCCATGCGCGCCGCCAAGGCGACACAATCTGCGCTCCGACAGCCGCCACCGAACCGCCATGGCCGATGTGCTCGACGACACGCGCCAAGACACCTTGGATCCCAAACTCAAGGACTTGGTGGAGCCCACGGACCGTGCCCGCGGCGGCTATTTGTACTGCACCGCCTGCGAACATGTCATCGCCCACACTGCGGACCGCATCGAGGTGATGGGCACCCATGAACACGCCATGACGAACCCCTACGGCGTCACCCACCACTTCGGCTGCTACGCGCAAGCCCCTGGGGTTGAAGTCGTCGGCTCGCCCATCGCCGCCGACAGCTGGTTCCCCGGCTTCAGTTGGCGGCTCGCCCATTGCGAAGGATGCGGCCGCCACATGGGCTGGGTGTTCGAGCGCGGGCAAGAGAGCTTTTGCGGCTTGATCGTCTCGCAGATTCGGACGGAGTAGAATCGCTGGTTTGCCCCGCGGCGCCGCGGCGAGGCATTCAGACAGCCCGCGTCAGGCGTCAGCCGCTTTCGGCTTGGAGATTCGCATGGCCACCGAAATCGACCCCGACGCATACGAGGCGTTGACGTTCGATTGCTACGGTACGCTGGTCGATTGGCAGCGCGGCATCGTCGATTATCTGCAGCCGGTGTTGCTGCGCCATGACGCCCACGTCATCGACGAGTTCATCCTCACCTTCTTTTCGCGGACAGAGCCCGTCTTGCAGGCTGCTGGCGGAAGCTACGCGGACGTGCTGCGCGATGTGCTGCGCCAACTCGGCACCCGGCTCGCGTTCTTGCCCAGCGCGGAGGAGCTGGACGGCTTCCCGCCGGCGCTGGCCGCGTCGCCGCCGTTTGCAGACACGCTGGAAGCGTTGGGGCGGCTTGCAGCGCGGTTCGATCTCGCCATCGTCTCGAACGTTGATGACGATCTCTTCGCCACCACCAACGCGGTGCTGGGGGCGCGCTTTGCAGCGGTGGTCACCGCGCAGCAAACCGGCTGCTACAAGCCGAACCCGGTGATGTTCCAAACCGCCCTTGAGCGCTTGGGGCAGCGGCCGTCACAGGTGCTGCATGTGGGGCAGAGCCTGTTTCACGACGTTGCGCCGGCTGCCGAACTGGGCATGGACACGGTGTGGATCGACCGTAACCAAGGCGCTGTCGGCGCCGCCCAAGATGCCTCCGCGCAGCCAGATTGGACTTTCCCGAACCTGCGCGAGTTCGCGGACGCCATCCTGGACTGACGCGGTGAAACTCCTGTTGCTCACCGGCGGCTCCGGGGGCATCGGCGCTAGCGCTGCGACGGCGTTCGCCGGCGCCGGCTACGCGGTGGTCAACCTGTCGCGGCGTCCGTGCCCGGTGCCCGAAGCCCTGAACATCGCCTGCGACCTATCGCAACCAGCGTTTCTCACGGACATCCGCGCGCAGCTCGCGCCGCAATTGGCCGCGGCGAGGGAAATCACGCTGCTGCATAACGCGGCGCGCCTCGTCAGCGACGCGGCCACCGACGCATCGAGCGCCGCGCTCCGGGATTCCCTCGAAGTGAACGTCGTGGCGCCGAACACGCTGAACCGCTTCGTCATTCCGCACATGGGGCGCGGATCGAGCATTCTCTATGTCGGCTCCACGCTGTCCGAAAAGGGCGTGCCGGGCGCATTTAGCTATGTGACGGCCAAACACGCCGTGGCTGGCATGATGCGCGCCACTTGTCAGGACTTGGCCGGCACCGGCATCCACACCGTGTGCGTGTGCCCCGGCTTTACGGACACAGCGATGCTGCGCGAGCACATGCCGCCGGAAGCGCTCCAGGACGTCGCGTCGCTGTCGACTTTCGGGCGCCTCGTCGAGCCAGACGAAGTGGCCGCGCTGCTCCTGTTCGCGGCGCGCCACCCCCTGCTGAACGGCGCGCTGCTGCACGCTAACCTCGGCCAGATAGAACGCTAAGGGCCAACATGACACAAAGCCGCCTCGACGAACGCCGCGAGCGCGTGTTTCTCGTTCTCGCCGGTTTCTTTCTGTGCGCGATGACGATGCTGAACATCATTGGCATCACGCGCTTCATGCAATGGGGCCCCCTGACGCTGGCGGTTGGCGTGCTGCCCTATCCGCTCACCTTCCTCTGCACAGACCTCATCAGCGAGCTTTACGGCCGCCGCCGCGCGAACTTCCTCGTGGGGCTGGGCCTCGCGCTCAACTTCTTCATCCTCGGCTGCCTATGGCTTGGCAACTCAATGCCGGCATCCGACCAACCGGCGCCTTGGCAGGTGCTGGAACTCGCGGAAGACATCTCCTTGCCGAACGGCGCCATCGTCTCTGGCAGCGTGGAGCTGTATGAGCTCATCTTCGCTTGCACGTCCGGCGCGGTGTTCGCCTCGATGCTCGCCTACATCGCCGCCCAGTTCTGCGATGTGCAAATGTTCCACCTGCTGAAGCGGCTGACGCGCGGCCGCCACCTGTGGATACGCAACAACTTTTCCACCCTCACGAGCCAACTGGTGGATTCGGTCATGGTGGTGACGGTGACGTTCGGCGCCGCCTATTTGGCGGGAGACTTCACGCTCAAGGCGATGATCGTGATCGCGGCTAGCAGCTACGTCTTCAAGATGGCCGTCGCGCTGTTTGACACCGGGCCGTTTTATCTCTGTACGCACTACTTGAAGCAGTACCTGATGGTGGACAATCTGCGCACTTACGACACGCCGCTATTGAAGGGATAGCGTGAAGGGTTGACGGTGCCGCTCGGCGATTTGCTCAACCCAATAGCTCAATCAAACCGGCGACCGAGCGCTCGAGGGCCGGCTGGTCCACCTTGCCAATGCGCAGGCGCGTGACGATGAGATGCGTCATGCCGAGCGTCTCCCGGTATTCGGCAACTTGATCGGCGACGGCGGCGGGGCTGCCGACGATAGCCCAGTCTTCCACGGCCGCTGGGGGACGCCGGATCGTGCTGCCGGATGCCGCGGCTTGGCGCGCTTGGGCGTCGAGATCGGCCTTGATGCGGTCGATCTGGCGCGCGTCGTCGGACAGGAAGGCGGAGCGCATCACTGGCACCTCCGGCGGCACCGGCTGGCCGGCGGCCACGCAAGCGTCGGCATGACGCGCGTAGTTCTCTTGGAGACGCGTCAGCGGTTCCATGGGCGAAGCTAGGTATGGCGCCCCAAGCCGCCCCGCTTGCTGCAACGCTTTTGGTCCGAAAGCCGCTACCCAAATGGGTGGATGGGGTGTCTGCACCGGCCGTGGGCTCACCTCCACCGGCGTTGCGTCCTCGGTGAGCGCCACCGGCTCGCCGCGCCATGCCTTCGTCATGTTTTCGAAGCACCACTCGAAGATGGCGCGCTTTTCACGCCGGGGCACGGCGAACGCGGAGAACATGGCCGGCGCGTAGCCGCGACCAATGCCGAGCGTCACGCGGCCGTTGGACAACTGATCCAACACGGCCACCTGCTCGGCCGCCTGCAGTGGGTTGCGCAACGGCAGCAGGAACGAGGTGGTGCAGAGCCGAATGCGCTCGGTGCGCCCGGCGACAGCGGCCAGCAGCATGAGCGGTTCCGGGATGGAGCCGCTGCCCCCGAAGTGGTTCTCCGGCAGCCAGAAAGACGCATAGCCCCACGCTTCGGCGAGTTCGGCCTGCCGCCCAAGCGTTTGCGCGTCGGCGAGGCCGGGTGCGATCCACGGCGTCAGCCCTAAACTGAGAGCGCTCATTCGCTGTTCCCCACGAAGTTCACCGCGCTGGCGGTGCGCCGGCTGTTTGCCGGCGTTGCAGCAACCACATGGCTGTCATTGTCGCCCGCACGGCATCCAAATGCCGCGCCGCGGCGAAGGCGCCGTAGAGCGGATCATCTTCCAGCAAGATACAGCGTTGCTCGCCTTCTTGGCCGCAGTCGAAGTCTGCTTGGCGGCCGAAGTTGTTGCCGGCGTCGCCGTACTCGCCGAACCCGCCGGGCGCATCGCTGCGCCAAAACGCCTCCCAAGTGGCCGGCATGTCCGGAATGGGCGCCTGAACGGCGTTCAAGGTGCCTGCAGCCGTCGCCGCCAGCAAGCTGGCATAGGCATCGACCTGTGGCTGCAGTGGAACGCAATCGTCTCCCAATGCCGCGGCAAAGCGTTCCTCGCGCACTGGAAACCCGTTGAAGCGGTCGCTGACGTTGAAGCGCCACCAGCGCACGAAGAAAACAGGCACGACGTGGGCTGGCGAGGTGACATCCTGCAAGTAGTTGATGAGGCGGCCTAGATTCTCGTAGCGTTCGGCGAGATTGTCTGCGGTGTGCAGGGCCGCGGCGACGCCGTTGAAATGCTGGTGCATCCGCGTCTGAATGCCCATCGTGCTGCGCTCGCCTTGCCCCGCCCGGTCGTAGTAGCTCCACCGCGTCATCTTACGGAACATGTTGGCCTCGGCTTGGCCGACGTTCGCCTTGACGATGTAGCGCACCTGCAGCGGCGTGAGCAGCGTGGCGCCGATGTCCCCCGCGCAGCGATTGAAGTGTTGCGCGGCGATGAAAGTGAGCGTTTGGTGCGCTCGCCCATCGTAGGCGAGGGGCGCCGCGGCGAGAGCGCAACATGCCGCCGCGCCAAAGAACGACGTGCGCGCTTTCATCCGGCGACTTGGGCGGCGCTTGGCAGGCGTGTCAACTGCTCGGCCGAAACCACCTGCACCGCCAGTTCGCCGATGGTCGTGGCAGTGCCCGGCCACACCCAATGCGCGGCCACTTCGGCTGCCGGCGTCATCACGAACCGGCGCATGAGCGCACGCGGATGCGGCAAGGTGAGCGCAGCGGATTCCACCATGCAATCGCCAAACAGGAGGAGGTCGACGTCCAACTCGCGCGGGGCGTGGCGCAACCGCGTCTCGGCGCGGCCGTGGCGCCGCTCCATGTCCTTGAATGCCGCCAGCAGCGGCTGCGGGGCGGGCAGGCGCGTCTCGAAGGCGGCAGCGGCATTGATGAAGTCTCCGGTGCCGGGCGGACAGTCAACCGGGCTCGTGCGCCACAGCGAAGATGCCCGAAAGCCCCCGCAGGATAGCGTCCCGAGTTCCGAGAGGGCGGCGTGGATGGTGGCCTCGCTCGCCCCGCGATTTGAGCCGAGGGCTACCAGAACCCGCGTCACCGTGGTAGAAACCTTTTTGGCCAGCCATGCAACCGGGGAGTCGCGGAATGAAAGCCGCCGTGCTGAGGGAAGTCAACCAACCACTACAGATCGAGGACGTCCAACATGGCGACCCTGGCCCCCGCGAGGTGTTGGTGCGCACCGCTGCGGTTGGCGTTTGCCACTCGGATCGCCACTTCCAGAATGGCGCCTACCCCTATTTCCTGCCCGTGGTGCTGGGCCACGAGTCCGCCGGCGTCGTGGAGGCGGTGGGTTCCAGCGTCACCTATGTGAAGCCCGGGGATCACGTCATCACCTGCCTGTCCGCCTTCTGCGGGCACTGCGAGTACTGCCTCACCGGGCACATGTCACTGTGTCAAGCGCCGGAATTGCAGCGCGCGGGCGACGCGCCGCCGCGTTTGAGCAGCAATGGCGAGCGCATCAATCAGTTCCTGAACCTCTCGTCGTTCGCGGAGTACATGCTGCTGCACGAGCATGCCTTGGCGAAGGTGCGTGAAGACATGCCGCTCGACCGCGCCGCACTCATTGGCTGCGCCGTCACCACGGGCGTCGGGGCGGTCATTCACACCGCGGCGGTGGAACCCGGCGCCACGGTGGCGGTGATCGGCTGCGGCGGCGTCGGCCTGTCGTGCGTGAACGGCGCCGCCATCGCCGGCGCATCGCGCATCATTGCCATCGACAAGGCGCCGGCCAAGCTGGATTTGGCGCGCAAGTTCGGCGCCACGGACGCGGTAGATGCCGGCAGCGAAGATCCAGTGGAGGCGGTGCGCGAGCTCACCGGCGGCGGCGCCCACTATGCGTTCGAAGCCATCGGGCTGAAGGCCACCACAGAGCAGGCATGGAAGATGATCCGCAATGGCGGCGTGGCGACGGTGATCGGCATGATTCCGGTCGGCACGCAAGTGGAGATACACGGCCCTGAGTTTCTGCGCGAAAAGAAGCTGCAAGGCTCCAACATGGGTTCCAACCGGTTTCGGGTGGACATGCCCCGTTTCGTGGATTTCTACTTGGCCGGCAAACTGCATTTGGACGACATGATCGCAAGCCGCATTAAGCTCCAAGATGTGAACGATGCGCTTGAGCAACTCGAGACCGGGGAGACGGCGCGCAACGTGATCGTCTTCGATTGAGGGGCTGGCGCCGACCTCGTGCGCGACGGCAGGTGGCCTGATCCACCGCTAACGGGCTAGCGCAGGTCGATGTTGCCGTAGCGCCCCGCCCGATACACCCGCAGGCGCACGGCGCTCGCGTTGCGGAACTGTTGCCACAGATCGCCGATGTTGCGCGTTTGGCGGCGGTTCGCGGCGATGATGATGTCCCCTCCGCGCAGCCCATGCCGCGCTGCGAGGCTGCCGGGCTCCACGGCGGCGACGATCACGCCGGCGCCCTCATCGGCATCGTCGTCGCGGAAGTCTGACAGCTTGGCGCCGGCCAACCGCGGATCCACACGCGCCCCGGCCACTTCGGAAACCGGCGGCACCGCCATCACCACGCGAATGTGCCGCTCCTCGCCATCGCGCAGCACCCTCAGCGGCACCACGTCGTCTTCCATGATGAGCGCCGATTGGCCGCGATAGTCCGTCACGCGGCGCACTTCGCGCTCCCCCAGCGCCCGGATGATGTCCCCGGCCTGAATGCCGGCCGCGTCCGCGGCGCCGCCTGGCGCGACATCCGCCACCACCACGCCTTGCGCCGCGGCCAAGCCGAAGGCGGCCGCGAGCTCCGGGTCCAGAGCCTGCACGACGAGGCCGAAGCGCCCGCGGCGCACTTCACCGTGGGCGATGAGCTGGCGCATGATCGCGCTGGTCATGTTGCTTGGAATGGCGAAGCCGATGCCGACGCTGCCGGCCCCTTTTGGCGAGACGATGGCTGTGTTGATGCCGACGACTTCGCCGGACAGATTCAGCAAGGCGCCTCCGGAGTTGCCCGGATTGATCGAAGCGTCCGTTTGAATGAAATCCTCAAAGCCCCGGACGCCGAGGCCGTGGCGGCCGAGGGCGCTGACGATGCCGGAGGTGACCGTCTGCTCCAGCCCGAATGGGTTGCCCACCGCCACCACGAAGTCGCCAACCCGCAGTGCTGCCGAATCTGCGAACTGAAGCGCGGTCAGGCCCTCCGCGGCCACGCGCAGCACTGCGAGATCCACCTGCGGGTCCACGCCGACGAGCTCGGCCTGCAGTTCGCGGCCATCGGCCAACCCCACTGCGATTTCGTCCGCCCGGGCGATGACATGGTGGTTGGTGACGATGTAGCCGTTCGCGGCGCCCACGATCACGCCGCTGCCGGCGCTCTGCGCTCTGCGATAGCGGCGGCGTTCGTCCGGCAGCGAAAAGAAGCGCTGGAAGAACGGGTCGTCGAGCAACGGATTCGACACGCGCACCGATGCGTAGGTGGCAATGTTCACCACGGCCGGCGTGGCGCGTTCCAGCATCGGCGCCAAGCTCGGCAGCGGGGCTTCGGCCACGCGGGATGGCAACGCGGCTTGGAGGCAGGGCGCCGCCAACAGCGCCAGCGTGAACGCCCAAACTGGCCGGCGAAGGCGCCGGACAATCGGGGCAAACAGGGCCACCGGGGCAGACAGGGCCAGCGCAGCGAATGACCGCTTTGCCCCGCCGCCGGCGCCGGCGCAATTGGACGCCCGACGAGTCAATGTTGCGCCCTGTTGTTCATCTGGCGTCCTTCGGGTTCAGGGAGAGGAGACGGCACGGCGCCGGCGGCCACAAGGGCGACGAAGCCGAGCACGCTCGCGGCGCTCGCTGTGAGGAATGCCGGAACGTAGGAGTGCAGATCGTGCAATACGCCCAGCAGCAGCGGGCCGCCAGCCACGCCGGCCGTCGTCGCGAGGTTGGCCACCGAGTATATCCGCGGGTAAAGCCTCACGCCGAAGGCTTCGGCCATCAGCAGGGGCTGCAGCATCAAGAGATTGCCGACGGTGAAGCCAAAGCAGACGGTGCCGAGCAAGATCGTCGTGGGTGTTTGCGCCAACGCCAACACCGCCGCGCCGACGCACTGGCCGAGCATGTTCCCTAATGTGAAGGCGCGAATGGGCACATGCTTGACGAGCACGCCACCCAGCAGCCGCCCGAGGATGGAGCACAGGGCCAAAGTGGACGCCGATGACGACGCCACCACTTGGCCTGCCAGTTTGTCGACGTGGTTGAAGATGTGGGTGATGACTCCCACTTGGCTTCCCAAGGCGAGCACGTAGGCGATGGCGGCGCCGATGAAAAACCGCGACCGCAGGGCGGCGCGCGCGGCATCGGTGTCGGCCGCGGTGCGTGCCGCGATGCGACGCCCGGCAGGCCAATCGCGCACCGTCAGCGCGATGGGTGCGATGGCGAGGAAGAACACCGCCCCAAACCAAGGCATGGCCCCTTCAACGCCGAGTTGATGCAGCGCAAAGGCACTCGCCGGGGTGAGCGCGACGCCTCCCGCGGAGAGGCCGGTGGAGGCGACGGACAGCGCCACCGAGCGATCGCTGCCCGGAAACCAGCGGGTCACCAACGTGGTTGCGGGGATGAGCGACACGCCGGCATTGCCGATGCCAAACAGCGCGTAGAGCAACCACACTTGCCATATCTCGGTGGCGAATCCAATGAGCGAGAGCGCGCCGCCGCCGATGGCGGCGCCGGCCAGAATTGTCCACCGCGCCTCGTTGGTGGCGATGTGTCGGGCGATGCCAAGGCCGGCGATGCCGGTTGCCACAAAGAGCAACGCGATGGCGCCCGAAATGTCCGCCACGGAGAAGGCGCGCTGCTCGGCGAGGGCAGCCGTGTAGACGGAGAGGTTATGGAAGCTGAAACCAGAGGAGACCATGAGCATCACGAAGACGCTCGCCACCAGCCGCCAGCGGTCGCTCAATCGCACAAGGCAAGCCCATCGCCAATCAATGTGGCCCGGCCAAGGCCAGTGCCCGCGCGGTGGCAGTCAGCCGGCCCGCCGCGGCCTTTGCCTACCCCGCGGATGGCCGTTGCCGCGCGTTGCCAATGTGGAGCGGGCGATGGGAGTCGAACCCACGTCTCCAGCTTGGGAAGCTGGGGTAATAACCGTTATACGACGCCCGCGCGGGGAGCGCTTATCGTACTACACGAGGTGCGCCCGCCGGCGCGTGCATGGTTGGCGAGAGTGGCAGGCGTGCCGCGGCGGCCACGCGTTCGACGTTGCGCTCAGGGCTATGATGGCCGCGGCGCAGGATCCGGCAGTGCCGGTGCGGCAGAGGATCCACCAAGTGTCAATACAGGGGGACTATCCATGATCTCACCAGCTTTGCTTGTCACCACTCATTCGGTGCCTGGGCGAGAGGTGCGCGAAGCGCTCGGCATTGTCAGCGCCGAGTGCGTGCTGGGCATCAATGTCTTTCGCGATTTTCTCGGCGGCATTCGGGACATTGTGGGCGGGCGCAGCGGCACCCATCAGAAAGCGTTACGAGAAGCTAGGAATGCGTGCTTGGAGGAGCTGGCGCAAGCGGCTGGGCAACTCGATGCGAATGCGGTGGTGGGCATCGACATGGACTACAGCGAGATCAGCGGCGGCGGCAAGGGGATGGTGCTGCTGGTCGCCACCGGAACGGCGGTGCGGTTGCGCTGAGGGGCACGGCGTTCCGGCGATGGTCGGCCTGCTGGTCTCTTGCCCACGAACGACGCCCGCTGCGGCCTTCAGCCGGTGAGTTCGGCAGGTGCATCGAGGAAATCTAGATTCACGCCGTCTTGAACCGTGCCGGGATGCCCAAGGTCTCGCGCGCGCATCACGGCGGTGTTGCCGAAGCGCAGCAGCAATCCGTCCACCGTGGCGTCGAGGTGCCGGCGAACGTCATCCTCAAAGAAGTCCAGTTGCGTGGCGCTCTCTCGTTCAGAGAAGGAGAACGCAGCCATCCCGACCAGACGGAACGGGCTAGGGTGCTCGAAGCGGGGCAGGAGCGATTTGGCGACGGCTAGGAAGGCGGTGCCGGAGTCGGACGGGGTGCGCAGACGACGTTGGCGGGTGAGCATTTGGAACCGCGCCGTCTTGAGGCGTATGCGGATGGCGCCCGCCAGCCATCCCTTCGCGCGCGTGCGGCGAGCGATGCGCTCTGCCGAACGGCGCAGATGCAGCTCGATGTCTTCACGCCGGGAGACATCCGCCTCGAGGGTGCGGTCTGAACCGATGCTCTTGGCGACGCGGGCGCGGTGAACGAGGCGCGGGTCCCGCGCATTGGCAAGCTCGTGAAAGCGCAGGCCCAGCCCGCCAAGCCGCTCGTGCAGGAATCGAGCGTCTGCCGCAGCGACGTCACCGATGGTGACCAGCCCCAGCCCGACGAGGGCCGCGGCTGTCTTTGGCCCGGCGCCCCACAATTTCGCCACCGGCAGCGGCGCCAGCCACGCCTTCGCCTGCTGTGGCGGCACGATGGTGAGGCCGTCCGGTTTGTCGTGGGCGCTTGCCGCCTTCGCGACATGCTTCGTGCCGGAGATGCCGACGGAGATGTTCAGCCCCGTCGCTTCCCGAACGGCCGCCTTCAAGCGCTGGCCCATGGCCGCCGGCGGCCCGAAGATGCCCTCGGCGCCGGACATGTCGAGAAACGCCTCGTCCAGCGACAGGGCTTCCACTATGGGCGAGAAGTCTGCAAACGTCGCCATCACCTGCTGCGACGCTTCCTGATAGCGGGCGAACCGCGGTGGCGCCATCACGGCATGGGGGCACAGCTGGCGGGCACGCGTCACCGGCATCGCGCTGCCGACGCCGTGCCGCCGCGCTTCATAGCTGGCTGCCAGCACCACGCCCCGATGGCTGTTTGGCCCCACCAGCACAGGTCGGCCACGCAGCCGAGGGTTGTCCCGCTGCTCCACCGAGGCATAGAAGGCGTCCATGTCTGCGTGGAGAACGATGCGAGGCCAGCCCTGCATGGCCTCGCATGATACTGTATGCAATATCAGTTTTGCGGCGCTTTCACCGTCTGCTGTGCGCGTCGTTGTGCTTTGGAGGTGCGACCACCCGCCGTGGCGGCGCCACCCGCGGCGGTGCCGCTCTGGGGGCTGCGCGCGGCGTTGGCCGAGCTCGTGGCGGTGCAGCGCGGGGAGTTGGGCGCGGCGTTGGCCGAGCTCGCGGCGCGGTCGCTGGGCGCGGGATGGCCGCTCTTGGAACGTGGCGTGGCGGGCCCCTGCGCGGCGCGGAGATAGCTGCCGGTGGTCGCCGCGGGGAAGCGCCGGCCAACGGCCGCGTCGGCAGGGTGTTCATGTTCGGCAACCGCGCGGAAGATGCGGGCGGTGCGGCCCTGCTCCCCCCGCCAATGGCGCGCGGCGCTGAAGTTGGCCGCGGCGCCGGTGTGGCTGAGCGCCGCGCTTGTGGTGCCCTGCGCGGCTCACTGCGGGTGGCGTGAAGGGATGGCCGTGGCGCCACGCGGGGGTTTGCTGTCGCGCGCCAAGATGTGGTCGGCGCTGTCTCAACTCTGGGCGTTGGAGTTTGGCTCCGCGTAATGGTCGGCTTTGGCCGCGCTGGCAGCGTCGTCGCCGGAGCTTGATGGGTGCCCCGTCGCCCGCTGGCGGCCGGCGCGGTGCCGCGTGTCGGCCGGGCCGAACGCGAGAGTCCGCGTGGCGAGCTGGACATGATCGGCTGCAACGTCAGCGCGCCGGGGGCGGGGCCATCCACTGCATCGGGCGTTGGGATGGGGGCATCTGGCGCTCTGGGAATTGGCGCGCGCGGTGGCTTGGGTCGCGCCGCTGCATGGGTCGATTCCGCCGGCAGGAGCCGTGTTGGCGGCCCGTCCAAAGGTGCCGGACGAGACGTCACCCACGGTTCATGGCGGGGTTCCGCAGCGGCCACGGCTGTTGGGTGCTCGGTTTCTGTTTCTGCCTGTCTGCGTGGGCGGTCGCGATGCCGGTCGTCCCTGCGGCGCCGGTCACGATCGCCCCGATGGCGCCGGTCATGCCGATGCCGGTCGCGAAAGCGATGCCCCCGATAACCGCGATGGTCTCGGTAGATGTAAACGGGGTACCAAGTCGGATAGCGCTCATAGCGCAGCGGGTGGTAGCGATCGCGCCAATGAGGGTACTCGCGGATGATGACGGTGTGCGCCGTGTGTTCTGGCTCATCGTGCGCCGATGCGTCTTCGACATAGGCGCTGGGTGGCAGCGCCGGCTCCACGGGCGCCCGCGCCAGACGAGCCCGTTGACATTCAGCCACGAGGTTCGCAAAGCCATCGAAAAACGCTGCGGTGAAACCCGCGTCACGCAACCCGTCGGCGGCCTCGTCGTCAAGGGCCTCGCACATGTTGCGATGGCGGACGAACTTCAGGATGGACGCTTCAGGAAGCCCTGCTTGCTGCAGCGCCAACAGCGGTTGCGCGTCCGCCGCCGAGTGCTCGTTCGGCGCCACGCCGCCATCGTCGAGGAGCCGGTCGATGATGGCTTGCGACACCTCCGCTTCCTTGAGCGCCTTCACGCCGTCCGCGTCGAGCTCGAAGCGGGCGCCCGTCACGTCCATGAGGCGGATGATCTCTGCCTCCTCGTAGCCGCCCTCCGTCATCTGGATGACATCGAACAGCGACAGCGCGAGCGCGAACGGGGCGCAGAACGCGCCGAGGCCGAGCAACGCCCAAGCGAGGCGGCGGTGGAAGGGGGGCATGCGTGAGTTCATGGGAGGCTCCATTCCATTTCGCTTGCAGTATAGGCGCCGCGGGCGTCCGTGCGGGCCGACTGGCCGCTGCGTTTAGGGGCCGTTCAGGGACGCTGCCAGCGCGTGTACCGGAGGCATGGCGGCCAAAAGGGCTGGCCAGGCGCCGCGGTTAGAATCTTTGCCCGACATCCCGCCTTAGCCGCCGCCGGGCCGCTAGGCAGCCTTCGCAACGCCGATAGGAGCGCTCCATGACCATTCGCCAACGCATCGCCCTGCGCGGCGCACCGGGCTCCCCGTACACCCGCAAGATGCTCGCGGTGCTCCGCTACCGACGCATCCCCTACCGCTTTCTGGTGGGGGGCATCGGCTCGCTGCCCGAAGACTTGCCCCGCCCCAAGGTGGAACTCCTGCCAACGTTCTACTTCGAGACGCCGGATGGCGGCTTGGAGGCGGTGGTGGACTCAACTCCAATCATCCGCCGCTTGGAGGACGAGGCGCTCGGGCGCAGCGTCTTGCCCGAAGATCCGGCAGTGGCGTTCCTGAACTACTTGCTGGAAGACTACGCGGACGAGTGGCTCACCAAGGCGATGTTCCACTACCGCTGGCATTACGCGGCGGACATCGAGCTCGCTGGCGAAGTGCTGCCGCGCTGGCGAAACCTGACGGGCACGGATGCCGAGATCGCCCCGCAAGCGCGCTTCGTCCGCGAGCGGCAGATCGGGCGCCTCTATGTCGTCGGCAGCAACGAAGTGACCGCGCCGGTCATTGAAGCGAGCTACGAGCGCTTCCTGCAATGCCTGAACGCTTGCATCCAAGATGGGCCGTTCCTGCTTGGCCGCCGCCCGGCCTCGGCGGACTTCGGGCTGTTCGGGCAGTTGACCCAGCTCGCCACGTTCGATCCCACGCCATCGCGGCTCACCGAAGCGAACGCCCCGCGCGTGCTCGCTTGGGTGCAAGCAGTGGAAGACCTCTCCGGCCTCGAGCCGGAAACTGGGCATTGGGTGGATCGAGATGCCTTGCCGGACTCCTTGCGCGCCTTGCTCACCGAGGTTGGCCGCACCCATGTGCCGGCGCTGCTCGCCAACGCCCGCGCCATCGACGCCGGCGCGGAGCAGGTGGAGACGGAAATCGACGGCCGGCCGTGGGTGCAGCAGCCCTTCCCCTACCAAGCCAAGTGCCTGCAGTGGGTGCGACAGGAGTACGCCCGCCTAGACGCCGAAGACCGCGCCTGCGTGGATGAAGCGCTGGCCGGCACGGGGTGCATGGCGTTGTTTGGCTGAGAGGCGCGGGCGCGGCGAGCACCGGGCAAGCGGCCTAGTGGACAAAGTAGGGAGAAAGTGGCATAAGTTCTGCCTGCTCTCCGGTGCCGCACTCTGTTGGATGACGCCGCACACGCCACCGTCGCCTCATCTTGCCGGAGTCCAGACCCGATGAAGACCTTCCATCAGCCTTTCACGCATCCCAAGGCGCGAACGCTTGGGAATGCTCCCATTCGGGAAGCGGTCATCGACTTGCGGTGCGACGTAGAGGGGGGAGAACAGGATGTCCTCGACTCTCTCTGGAGTATGCGTAAGCGACTGTCGGAAGAGTTCCCGGAAGAGGGCTTGGTGCATTCGGCTAGGGTAGAGGTGGCGTTGGACGGTGAGTCACCGAAGCTGAGACACGACAACGCTCTCTTGGGCTATGCACTGTCCTCTGCGGACCAGAGCCGCGTTGTGCAGTTGCGACGAGATGGTTTCACATTTAGCAGGCTGAGACCTTATCCGAGCTGGGAACAAGTGGCAACCCAAGCAAAGTCGTTCTGGAATATCTACGCCAGCGGCCTGAAGTCGGTGAAAGTAACTAGGCTGGGTGTCCGCTACGTCAACGAGATTGAAGTGCCTGCGGGCGTCCCACTAGAGGACTTTTTCTCGGAACCGCTCAAGGCGCCAAGAACTCGTCAACCTCTACGTTTAGAATCTGCAATCGATCGTTTCGTGCTGTCTCAACCAAGCACTAGCGTGAAAGCCATCGTCAGCCGCGCCTTGAGTCCCGTTAACGGCACTTCTTTGGTCATCTTCGACATAGACGTCTTCTTGGTGGTTGAAGGTATGGATAGCAAGGACGACTCTATCTGGGATCAGATTGAGCAACTTCGGCATGCAAAGAACGACATCTTCTTCGAGAACCTGACCGATGGCTGCATAGGAGGATACGAGTGAGCGAGCTCGCGTTAGATGTCTATCCCGACTCTGATCCTTGGAGATCGACCGCCGTCGGCGAGGCCTCTCGTGCCCTTGGGCAAGCCGAAACGGGCCAGCTACAGTCCCAGTCTATCTGGGAAGTGAGGAGAAATGAGGCAATCCGCGAAGTACGAGAAACGGCTAGAGACGCGAGGACGTCCAACTGGGATGGATACGGTGCTGAACCGATTTCTGGCGAGGTGGCAAACTTGGTCATCTGCGTGATCAAAAACCTGCCGCCACGTTGGCCGATCCCGGTCGTTTGCCCCGAGCCCGACGGCAGCTTGGGGCTTGATTGGTCAGTTGGCGAGCGTTCGATCATCGTGAGTGTTTCGCCGGACCGCATTATGCACTTCGTTGCCATGTTCCCGAATGGTGCCCGCCGCTTCGGCCGGGAGCGCTGTGACGGACGGCTATTTCCAGACGTCCTGAGGCTCGTGCAGGAGATTTGCGCCGCTTGAAGTCCGTCGTTGATGATCGGGAACAGCTCGCCCGGTTCATTTTTTCCTCCCGCCACTTCTCCCAAAATGGAGCGGTGAAGTACGGGGCAATGGTGCCGCCACGTAGCATGGAGACGTCGGTGTTCCGCATCGACGGCCTTACGCAGAGCGAAACGAGTAGCTTGGCGTCTTTGGCAGCAGCCCATAGGCCGGATCCAAGAGCTTACGCCACCCTTGCGGCGAGCGCCGTGCGGGCTGCTCAACCGCTAGATGTTACGCCCGAAACCTCGGCGCACGAACGCCATGCGAACATCGTGGGTTGGCCGGATGATGATAAGGCGCATCGGATAGAGATCGCGAAGCGGTTGGCGAGCGCTTCAACACTAACAATCCTCTCCTAGCGACGTCGCCGAACGCTACATGCTTGGAGGTCGAACATGACCGGCGAATTTCCTTGCTACCGACGTGCCCCGTCTAAGAGGTTATTGGCACTATTGAAGCCGGGAGAGTTTCTGTCGCCCTTGATTGACCTGAATGAATGCAACGTACAGGGCCTGTGTCTTGACGTGCATTTTCGACCGGGCGATCAGGTTGCTGTCTACTGTGGCCAGGCGAACATCTTGACAGTTGAGCTAAGACCTCGCGAGAAGCTGGTCCGAGTCAGGGCGAACGATACCTATAGGCAACAGTACCGTCGGGAGCCGGATTGAACCGGAGCGCCCGTTGCGGACGGTGCCGTCTCTATCGTCCGGTGTGTCCCGTCAAGAGCAATGCTGGCGCCCGTCGTCCAAACCGACTAACTTTGCGTTCCGGCTTGGGGTGTTGAGCAGGGGGTGCAGGGGATGCGGGTTGCGGACAAAGTGGTGGTGGTGACGGGCGGTGCCAGCGGCATCGGGCGCGAATTGGCGCGCATTTTCGCCGGCCAGGAGCAGGCCAAGCATGTCGTCGTGGCGGACTTGGACGGGTCTGGCGCCGCGGCCGTGGCGGATGAGATCGGCGGCACCTCCATGCAGGTGGATGTGGGCCAAGAAGCGGACATCGTCGAGCTCATCGAGCGCACGGAGCGGGATGCGGGCCCCATCGACCTATTCTGTTCCAACGCCGGCATCGGCCTCGGCAAGGGCATCGACGAGCCGGACGACGTGTGGGACACCATCTGGCGCGTGAACACCCTGTCCCACGTCTGGGCCGCCCGCCACTTGGTGCCGCGCATGACGTTGCGTGGCGGCGGTTACCTATTCAGCACCGCTTCCGCTGCTGGCTTGCTCACGCAGGTCGGCTCGGTCACTTACGCGGTGACGAAACACGCCGCGGTCGCCCTCGCCGAGTGGCTGTCCATCACCCATCATCGGGACGGCATTCGTTGCACCGTGCTCTGTCCACAGGCCGTGCGCACGGGAATGACCGCTGGTGGCCCGGGCGTGGCCGGGGTGGATGGCATGCTTGAACCAGACGTGGTGGCGCAAGTGTGCGTGGACGCCATCGCGGAAGAGCGCTTCTTCGCGCTGCCGCATGAGAACGTGAAAGAGTACATGCGCCGCAAGGCGACGGACCCGGACCGTTGGCTGAAGGGCATGCGACGTTTGCAGGACGTCTACGGTTAGCGGCTGCGGGCCGCTCACGGCTAGGCGCTGGCCGTCACGGCGCCCGTCACCTGAAGGCTGAACGGCGCTCCTCCATGTTGGAGGACACGTCGATCAACACCGTTTGTCCATCGGCATTGCAGCGCTGCGCCTTTTCCAGCGCTGGGCGCATTTCCTCCACCGCGCGGACGGTGATGCCCACTGCACCCATGCCCTCGGCGATCTTCGCGTAGTCGCCGCGCATCTTGGAAACGCCGTAGCGCTCGCGCGCCGTCGGGAAGAACTGCGGCGGGTAGGTGGCCATGCCGCCGTTGTTCAGCACTACGGTGGTGATCGGCAGCCCTTCACGGGCCGCAGTCTCGAGGTCTAGCCCAGACATGCCGAAGGCGCCGTCGCCCATCATGTTGAGGCAGAAGCGCTCTGGATTGGCGAGCTTGGCGCCAATCATGAGCGGGATGCCAAAGCCGAGATGCGTCGTCTTGCCCCAGCCGATGTAGCTGTGCGGCGTCGTCGCCGTGTAGAACGGCACCATCGCGTCGCGCGGGGCGCCGGCGTCGTGGGTGACGATGCTGTTGTCCCGGTCCAGCGTGGCGTCGATTTCATGGATGACGCGGTAGGTGTTGAGGGGCGCCTCGTTGGAGTGCAGCAGTGGCTGCCACGTTGCCAACCACTCGGCGCGCAATGCGGCGATCTCGCCCTTGACGTTGGCAGCGTCCCGGGCGCTGCCGTCGCCGAGCCGGCCCCGCACTGTGTCGATGAGCGCGGCGAGCGTCAGTTTCGCGTCGCCCGGCAAGGCGATGTCGGCGGCCTCGTCCTTGTTGATTTGCGCCGGATCGTCGGTGTTGTGGATGAGCGTCTTGCCGCGCCGCACAGGCTGGCCATAGAACGTGCGGGTGAGGCTCGTGCCTAGGCACAACATCACGTCCGCTTCTTGGAGCCAGCGGTGCGCGGCAAGGGTGGTCATGCCGCTGCCGGCGCCCAAGGCGAGGGGGTGCGTCTCGTCCATGGCGGACTTGCCGGGCATGGTGCAAAACACCGGCACGCCGACGAGCTCCGCCAAGGTGCGCAACTCCTCCGTGGCGCCCGCGAACAACACGCCGGCGCCAGCCCAGATGACGGGCTTCTCGGCGTTCAGCAACGCTGTCACGGCATCCTCAATGTCTCCTTGGGTGGGCTGTTGCCGCGCCGCTTTTGGCGACGCGTAGCTCAAGCCGCGTTCCGGCACTTCGGCGTGGCAGGCGTCGGCGGTGAGTTCCACCACCACCGGCCCCGGCGGGCCGTTGCGCAGGGCGTGAAAGGCGCGGCGCATCACGTCGCCCACTTGCGCTGGGTCGTAGATCGCCTCCACCTGCTTGGCGATGCCGCCATAGTTGGCCGCCACTGAGAAGTTCGGACGCACATGGATCTCGCGGCGCAGCACCCCGCCGGGCAGCACGAGGATGGGCACATTGTCCGCAAACGCCTGCGCCAAGCCGCCCATCGCGTTCTCCGCGCCCGCTTGACTTTGCACTGCCACCACCCCGAAACGCTGCCGGTCGCTGGTGCGGCTGAAGCCGTCGGCGGCCATCACCGCGCCGCGCTCATGGCGGAACATCACTGGCCGGATGCCGGCCTTGGCGGCGCTCTCGATGAGCGGATTGGAGGGGAAGCACGTCATTGTCTCGACGCCTTCGCGCTTGAGTATTTCGGTGATGTAGTCGATGCCGTTCATGCCGGGTTCAAGGCTCCTGCGGGGCTTGCCAAGTTCCCCCGCAACCTACCACACCGCGTGCGAGGGCATGGCCAAGGCGAGTGTGGCCGGCGGCTGTGCTCGGCTAGTTGATCGTGCAGCGCCGCACATGGCGCGGCTGCTAGGTCACCTGACGTTTTCGTTGGTCGCCAGCTGCTCCACGAAGTGCCGATGCGCTGGCGAGTTCGTTTCTGCCGCCAAGGTGGCGAGGGCCGTTGCCAACTCGCCTAGGCACAACGCCGGCGTGTCCAGCCACAAGCCCGGGAACACTTCGCTGTGAACAATTCCGGCCGCATCCTTCGGCAAGGGCCGCTAGCGTCCATCGGCGAGGCCGAAATAGTCGATGCGGTCGTCGTGCGTGCGCCAGACGATGTACTCGCGCACGCCGGCGCTCTGATAGATGCGGAGTTTGTCGTGCAGATCGATGGACGCGCTGCTCGCCGCGACTTCGACAACCAGTTCTGGGGCACCCTCCAAGTGCCCGTCGGCGCTGCCCCGCACCCTTCCACTGGCACTTTCGTCAATGCGCAGGAGCACGTCGGGCTGCACTTCGCTGCGGGCGCTCAAGCGCACCGTTCGTCAGGGCGGTCCGAGATAGATGGCTGCCGTGCGTGGCCGATTCGGGACCGCGATGACCGTCGGCGACGCGGTTCACTATACTGGCGCGGATGGAAGGCGCATCAACCGTCTGTCAGGTGGCTAGCGTAAGCCCGCGCGTAAGGGGCTGCCGGGTGGTTGGCGCCATCCTGCGCTCACCGCTCCGTGCTTCGCTGAGCGCTCTACCTCTGGCGCTGGCGACATTCGTGTTGGGCGTGGCGGCTGGCTGTCAGTCACAGTTGGAGACGCGCCCGGCAGCCGGTTTCAACCTCACGGGGGTCTGGCACGTCGATGCCAGGGAGAGCGACGCGCCACCTGATCCGCAGGAGATACGCCGCCTTGAAGATCGGGACATCGTGCGTGGCCGGCAGCGCAAGCCGGAAGCCTCAAGCGCCTTCGTGGGGGAGGACTTTCCGGTGGTCAAGGCGCAACGGATGACCATCGAGCAAGACGCGCGTTCCATGGGCATCCGCTACGACGATGGCCCCTATCGAGACGTTTCTTGGGGCGAGCGGGAACGCGACCACTGGCTGGTGCAGGCGGGCTGGCGAGATGGAGCGCTGGTCATTCGCTCGCGGCGGGACTTGACGGAAGGCGTGGAGACGATGCGCCTCGAACGGGACGGCACCCGGCTGCGAGTGGAAGTGGTGGTGAAAACCGGCGGGCGAGACGTGCAGGTGCAGCGCATCTTCGACCGGCGTTAGCCGCTGCCGCCCCTCCCAGGGCCGCGCATGCGGCGTCGAAGTCCCCCATGGGTTCCGAACCGCCGTCCACGTTCCTCAATCCCCGCAGCGATGCGCCAATCCGCCAAAACGCCCCCAAACCCCCTCGCGACAGCCCGAAAACCTCCGGAAAATCCAAACGCGCGCGTCAACTCCCCAATCGCACCGCAGTGTGGAAAAAGAAACCCCGACTTTAAGATGGCACTGCTGTTACTATTGTCCGGTTAGGGGCCTGCAAAGAGGCCCAAGCAATGGCTGCACCGCGAGTGGTGCCCGGTGCCGTTGCGCCTCCACGAAATTACCCACATTCACCATTACTAGGGGGTTCCGAAATGTTGAAAATCACCCACACCAAACTGGCGTTTGGCTTGGCGGCTCTGGCCGCCGCGCTGGCGTTCCCGCCAGCCCTCCATGCACAGGAGGCCGATGGAACTGAGGAAGTCGAGCAAGACATGGCAACCTCGTCCATTGAGGAAGTGGTGGTCACCGGCTCGCGCATCATTCGCGCCAATCTGGTCAGCGCCAGCCCAGTCACCCAGATCGATGCGGACGAGTTTCTTTACCAAGGCACGGTCCGCCCGGAGGATTTGGTGCGCACCCTGCCCCAAGTTTGGTCAGACCAGAACACCGGGCAGTCCAACGGCGCCACCGGCACCGCCACCATCAACCTGCGCAACCTCGGGCCGGAGCGCACCTTGGTGCTGGTCAACGGCAGCCGCTTGCCGGCTGGTTCGCCCATACAAGGGGGGATCGGTGCGGACATCAACCAAATTCCGGGCGCCTTGGTGGAACGGGTGGAGGTGCTGACCGGCGGCGCCTCTGCCACCTATGGTTCAGACGCCGTGGCCGGGGTGATCAACTTCATCATGAAGGACGACTTTGAGGGATTGAAGCTGGACTACCAATTCAGCCAGTACAATCACAACAACGACTCCAGCAGGTGGCAGGGCATCGTGCAGGACGCCGGCTACCCAGCGGCGGACGGCAGCGTGTCCGATGGAGACGCCTCCTACATCTCCTTGCTCATCGGCGGCAATTTCGCCGACGGGCGCGGCAACGCCACCGCCTACGCCACCTACCGGGACATCGAGCCGGTGCGGCAGGGCGCAAGGGACTACAGTTCCTGCGCCTTGAATGACAACGCCGACGGCTGCTTCGGATCATCGACCATTCCCCAAGGCCGCTTCACCAACTTCGGCGTCGGCGGCCCCGCCGTTGACTACATCGTTTCCGGCAGCGAATTCGTCCCGCGCCAAGGGGAGACCTTCAACTACGGCCCTCTGAACTACTATCAGCGGCCCGATGAGCAATGGACCTACGGGGCCTTCACCCGCTACGCCGTCAGCGACCAAGTGGAAGCCTACATGGAGCTGATGTTCATGGACGACCGCAGCGTCTCCCAGATCGCCCCCTCCGGCGCCTTCTTCGTCACCGAATCCTTAAGCTGCGGCAATCCGTTGATGTCCGACCAGCAGTTCGAGGCCGTTTGCGGTGCCATCGGGCTGACCAGGGAGGACACCCGGGACCCGTTTTTTATCGGCCGGCGCAATGTTGAGGGCGGCAACCGTCAGCAAGACCTGCGCCACACCACGTTCCGCGGCGTCTTCGGCGCACGGGGGGACCTCAACGAAAACTGGCGCTACGACGCCTCCCTGCTCTATGCCGAAGTCAGCATGGAGAACACCTATCTCAACGATTTGGGCACCACCAAGATTCGCCGCGCCTTGGACGCCGTGCGGAATGACAACGGCGACATCGTGTGCCGCTCGGTGGTGGACGGCTCGGATCCGAACTGCGTGCCTTGGAACATCTTCCAAGAGGGCGGGGTCACTCAGGAAGCGCTGGACTACATCGTCCTGCCGCTGTTTGCCCGGGGCTCCACGGATCAGTTGGTGGCTTCCGGCTACATCGCCGGGGACCTTGCCGACTACGGCATTCGGCTGCCCTCGGCGGACACCGGCGTCGCCGTGGTGCTTGGCGCGGAGTATCGGGAGGAAAACCTGGACTTCAACCCGGACGAGGGCTTCCGCAGCGGCGAAGGCGCCGGCCAAGGCGGCGCCACCGTGCCGGTCAGCGGCGGCTATGACGTTTTCGAGCTGTTCATGGAGGCGAGCATTCCCTTGGTGGAGGGCAAGCAGTTCGCGGAGGAGCTCACTCTGGACTTGGCCTTCCGCTACTCCGACTACAGCTACGGCGTTACGACGGATACCTTCGGCATCCGCACTGGCTGGGCCATCAATCAGGATGTCAAGTTGCGCGGCAGCTTTCAGCGGGCCATCCGCGGTGCCAACGTTCGGGAGCTGTTTCGGCCCCAAGGCTTAAACCTGTTTGACATGACGGGCGACCCCTGTGGCGGGCCAGTCACCAACGGCATGACCGCCCGAGGCCGCACCTTTGAGGAATGCGCCCGCAGCGGCGTCACCGCGGAGCAGTTCGGCAGAATCGCGAACTCCCCGGCCGGCCAGTACAACTACCTGCAAGGCGGCAATCCAAACTTGGAGCCCGAGGAATCGGACACCTGGTCCTTCGGCGTGGTGCTGACGCCCACCGCCATCGACGGGCTGACCCTGACCTTGGACTACTTCAACATCGAGATCACCGAAGGCATCGACAATCTGAGCCCGGAGTTCATTCTGAACCAATGCTTGGACGGCAACCTGTCCCAATGCGAGTTGGTCAGGCGCGGTGTCCCTGGCGACCTCTGGATCGGTTCGAATGTCAACAGCAGCGGCCAAATCGTGGCGACGAACGACAACCTAGCCATCGAAAAGGTGGTCGGCTACGACCTGGTGGCGGACTACGCCGTAGCGCTGGGCGACATGGGTACCTTGAACGTCAGCAACGTCCTTGCCTACTTCAGCAAGTGGGAGCGGCAGGAGCTGGCGGGTGCCCCCAAGGCGAAGTGCGCCGGCAATTGGGGGGGGGGGTCATGCGGCTACCCCACGCCGGATCTGCGCAACAAGCTTAGGCTGATCTGGACTACGCCTTGGGATGTGGCGGCCACCATCATGTGGCGCTACACCAGCGAGTTGAAGGACCTCAATGAGAACGTGGACCTGAAGGCCGTGTCCTACATTGATCTAGCGACCATTTGGGACGTCAGGGAGTCCGTCCAGGTCCGCGTCGGCATCAACAACCTGTTCGACAAGGCGCCGCCCATCGGCGGCAATGGTGCCGGACCGTCCATCAACGGCAACGGCAACACCTTCCCCGGCATGTACGACGCCTTGGGCCGCTACTGGTTCGTCGCCGGCGGCCTCACTTTCTAGTTGCGAGGGACTAAACGACGGCGACAGGTTCGCCTACAGGCTTGCGCGGCGGGCGCCTCTCGGGTGCCCGCCGCAGCTCCTCGCCCTCAAACGCGGCCACTGGGAAATCGAGAACCGCCTCCACCGCGTCCGCGACTTCACCTGCGGCGAGGACCGACGCCGCGCCAAGCCTAGGCGCCTGCCCCGCAACTTGGCCTGCCTGACCAACGCCGCCGTCTCCATCGTCCGGCTCAACGGGCGCTTCAACCACCGGCCCAAGCCAACCACGGCCGCGCCGCCCAGCAGGGCGAGGCCCTGCGCGAGATGGTCGGAACCCCTCCCCCGGCACCTCCAGAACGCCAAGGGGCCGCCCGGATGCGCCAATCCGCGGAAAACGCCCCCCAACCCCTCGCGCCAGCCCTGAAAAGCCTCCGGAACCCGAGTGTGTGCGCCAACTCCCCAATCGCACCGCAGAGCGGAAAACGAAAACCCGGTTAAGATGGCCTTGGCTGAGCCGAACATTCAGTTGACGAGCACCAGCGAGCCGCTAGAATAGCGCCCCTTTCCGCCTTAGCTCAGTTGGTAGAGCAGCTGACTGTTAATCAGCGGGTCGCTGGTTCGAGCCCAGCAGGCGGAGCCAACCTTCCTAGATTCCGATGCGCGCCGTCGTGGCGGTTCGGCACCGACGACGCGCGTCCGCGCCCCAGCGCAGCGCCTACTCTCCGCCCTCGCCGGGAATCGTCTTCCCGTGGGTGTCCCAGTTGCTGAGCAGTTCGTCGATCACCGTCGAACCCACCAAGTACAGGGCCTCAAGCGCTGCTTCCATGCCGGAGTAGCCCTTCTTCTCGCGCAGCAGATGCTCGGCGGCGGTGAGGCCGGGCGGCGGCATGGTGTAGTTGCTGCCGGCGCGCAGCACCATCAAGCGGTTCTTGTCCACGCGGCCCAAACGGTGCAGGTATTGGATCGAGAGGAACGTGCCGGTCTCTTCCATCGCGGAGGTCACGAAGTCCGTCGCACCGTTTGACCAGTAGCGCACCCAGTCGTTCGCCCAATCGTTCATGAGCGCGCCGTGCCAGAAGGTCATCGCCGCGATGTGGCCGCCTTTCAACACAAACGGCGGTTTGCGGGCGTTGGGGTGCTCGGTGAACGGCGCGCGGGCGGCGGCCAGGCCTTCCGAATCGAAGAGCTCCAAGCCCTTTGTGAGTTCATACGCCCAATCGCGCAGCGCGATGTTGGCGACATGCATTTCGCCCTCCACCGGATCGGGCTTGTTCGGGTCGAACGGTCGCTGCGAGCGGCGGGCGAAGTAGCCAGTGGGCCAATCCTCGGGCTTTTCGCGGGCATCGATTTCGTAGGCAAGGTCGCCATCCACCAAGTAGGCGGACCAAGCTGCGGACCCGATGGAGGCGTCTTCCGGATCAATGCCGGCGATGCCGGCGATCAGCCAGTACGCTTGGCTCAAGTCGAAGCGTGGATCCAACCCCAGCGCCATGGTGGCCGCGGCCGATTGCGCGGTGCCAATGCCGGTCACCATGCCGAGCAGCTGCGATTCGGCGTTGTAGAACAGGTCGTGGTGCGAATGTGGAAACGGCAGCCGCACGTCGAGGTTGCGGCGCTCCTTCCAGAGTTGGAACTCGCCGGGTGCGTCGCCTTCGTCTGCGCCGATCTCGAACATGGTGACGATCACCACCTTCACGGGCAGAGGCTCGGTGGCCTCAAGGATGTCCGGGGCGGCCGCGCTGGCGAAGCCGGCGACAAGGCACCAGCCAAGGATCTGCAGCCGTGCCAAGCGTTGCAGCGTGTTCATGGGTTTCCCTCGTTCGGCTCTGGGCAAAGGCCATAGCGTCGGCAAATGAAGCCACGGCGGGGCGGGCGCCGGTCGGCGAAAGCGGCCATGCCTTCAGCTTGGAACACTGCCACGAAGTTCGCAACGCGACGCGAGTAATCGTCCAACAAGGCCGCTTTCTCCCCTGCTTCAAGGAAGCTGTGGCGCAGCGAGTTGCGGGATAGCTGCTCGATTTCCGCCCAAGTGAGGTCAAACTCCGTCACGGCGACGAAGAACTCATCGGTGAGCGTCGAATCCCACATGCCGCGATCGTCCGTGGAGAGCGCCACGGGCACGCCGATGCGCAGATACTCCGGGAACGGGTGCTGGGCATAGTCGTCCACATACTCCAACAGCAAGTTGGAAATGAGGTTGATCTCCACCAAGTAGGGGCCGTGGCGCATCGCCGTCAAGGTTTGCGGATCTGTGATGAGATTGATGCCGTGGCCGATGCGCTCAGCGCCCAACAGCAACGTATCGCGCACGTGGTGGTTTGGTTCGTCCACCTCTCCGGCGTGGATGGATAGGCGCACGCCGCTGTACTGCCGGCGCAGCGCGCGCAGGGTGTCTAGGAAACGCAGCGGGTAGCCCTTGTCGTTGTCTTCCCGCCCAACCATGTTGACGGCCACGATCTCTTGATGGCGCGCCGCGATGTCGTAAAGCTGGGCGAGCTGCGCCTCCGCGTCCGCAACGAAGCGCAGCAACGAGACCTGCATGCGCACGCTCACCCCGGTGGCTTGGGCGTCTGGTCGCGCGATGCGTTCGCGGTAGATGTCCATCACCGCATCGGGGCTCAACGCGTTGCCGTTGCTGGCCCGCAAGCCGCGCACGCCCACTTGCGGCTCAATGTAGGCCACGCCCTCGGTGCCGAAGGCCTGCATGTTGCGGTACAGCGCTTCCGCGATTAAGTGCGGGTTGCGCGTCATGTCGCCGAGGCGGCTCCAATGCGCCTCGAAGAACTCGTTGCGGCCTTCGTGGGCTTGGTCGAGCCGCAGGCTGTCGAGCCAAGCGGCCTTCTGGCTGCCCGTCAAGCTCTCAAGGGGCACATACTCGGAGCGCTCGCAGGCGTTGAACCGCTCCAAGGTGTTCTGGTCGACGGTGTGGAAGCGGAACAGGTAGGGCGTGCGGCGGGGCGGTGGCGCCGCGTCCGCGCAGTTCTCGATCTTCACCTTGGTGAAGTAGCGGTAGCCGTTGGCCGCCTGCGCCACGGCTAAATCGTAGTACCACTCAGAGAAGACGGAGCCGCCCAAGTGCAAGTGCAAGTCTCCGCCTTTGGGCATCGCGTATAGAAAGCGATGCAGCTCGGCGGGCGCGGCCGTGTCCTTGAACGTATCGAACCAGTCTTGCGCGGCGACGCTGCCGGCACTGGCCGCAGCGAGCAAGCCGGCGATTGGAACAGTGCGCCGCCAGCCAAAACGCGCCAATCGCCGCCAGCCATGCGCGACAGCGCTGCTGGCGGCTAGCACCTTGCGTCGCAGCGTTGGATGCCGGCGAACGACGTCATGCGCCAGCCGGCGCGCACAGGTGCGCACGCCGGCCGACGCCGTTTGAGCTCGAACGCTCGCCAACCGTTGGCCGCCTAGAACCGATAGGCCACCGAGGCTTGGAAGTGCCGCGGCAGCTCTGGCAGCACGATCACGGAGCCGAACAGGTTCGGGAAGTTGGAGCGGAAGTACTCCTCGTCCGTCAGGTTCTTGCCGTTGAGCGTGAAGCTCCAGCGCTCGGCGTCGTACTGCAAGCCGAGGTTCACGAGCGTGTAGGCCGGCAATTCCACCGCTTGGGAGAACCCGGAATACACGCTGTCCACGTCGATCACGCTGCCGAACACCTTCCAGCCATTGCCGATGTCGTAAATCCCGCTCAAGCTTAGGACGTTCTCCGGAATGCCGGCGCGGCGCGCGTCGCTGTTGTTGGCCAGCGTGACGAAGCCGCCAACGGTGCCGCCGTAGAACGTCCATGGCGGCGTGTCGGGCAAGTCGTCCGCGCCGAGGAAGCTAAACCGGCCGCCTTCATCCAGCGTGCTCAAGTTGACGACCTCGATGTTGGTGAAGGCGGCCGTGAGCGTCAGCTTCTCCGAAGCCAGCCAACGCAACTCGAACTCGAAGCCTTCCGTCTTGGAGGCTTGGTTTGTCACGATGGATTGGGCACTGAAATCGGTGCGTTCCTGCTCATAGTACGCCGCCTGCATGAAGAGCCGATTGTTGAGGAACGAACCCTTCACGCCGCCTTCGAGCAACTCGGAGCCGGCGACGGCTTCGCCGTCCGCGATGTTTTCGACGGCGATGTCCCCTTGTTGGCTGGTAATCATCGTCGTTTGCTCAGAGGCCGTGAAGTAAGGCACCAAGCCGAAGCTCGTGGTGTACGACACGCTTGCCGTCCAAGAGAAGGCGCCTTCCGTATCCGTGGCGCGTTTGTCGCCATCGTTGAACAGGAGCAGCTCGCCCGGCTCGAAGCTCTCAAGGTCTATGCGGTCTTGGCGCACGCCCAGAATGATGTTCAGGCCGTTGTCGAAGTCCAAGTCCACGAGGGCGGCCGCGCCGATGACGGTGTGCTTGCCGATGTGATACTCGGTGTACTCCTTGTTGATGCGCGTCGCCAACAGGCGCAGGTCCCGAGCGGTGGACGGGCGCGTGAGGTCGCGTCGGTCGAAGTGCTCGTTGGTGAAGTCGTCGCCGCGGTCGAAGTCTGTATGGCGAATCGATGGCGACAGCAGGGCGCTCAGACGCATGGCGTCGAATTCTTGCGAGAACTTGAACCCCAATTGATCTTCCATCACCCAAGTTTTGCCTTCTTGCGAAAAGCCGTAGGCGTTTTCACTCAGGTTGTCGTACTCCTCGTAGTAGAGCTTGTTGGTGAGGGTCCAGCGGTCGCTCATGGTGTGGAACACATCCAGATACAGCACCGTGTTCTCGCTCTGCAGCACGTCGTCTGGAGACACGAGCACTTGGTCTCGCTGCAGGCGCGTGGTGCCGACCGTCGCCGGGTCTAACGAGAAGTCGTCGCCGAAGGTCACCGCTTCGGTGCGGCCCGACGGGTCGAAGACGAACGAGAACATGCCGTCGTCGCCGTTCGCCGCGTTGTACTCTGCATGGGAGATGGAGCCGTCGCCGTCGGTGTCGAGTGGCTTGGCGAGGCCGGTGACGTAGATGCGGTCGTCAATGAGCGCCTGCGAGACACGGTTCCACCCGGCCACCTGATTGCTGTCGAAGCGGTAGTGCATGCCGCCGAAGGCGATGCGCGTGCGCTCCGTCAGGTCCATGTTGAAGGTGGCTTGCAAGTTCGTCGTCCGGAGTTCCGTGTTCTCGTAGAAACTGCCCGAGTCCTCGATTTGTCCGAACAAGTAATAGCCGACGGCCTTGTCGCCAAAGCGCCCTGGCCCGCCGACTTCACCGGTGAGCACAGACTTGTCCCAACTGCCGATCACGGCGGACAACTCGCCGGTGGGCTGCGCAAGGTACTGGCCAGTTTCCGCGCGGGCAGACTTCGGAACGAAGTTCATGTAGCCGCCAATTTTGCTTGGTCCGTAAATGACGGACGCCGGGCCGCGCACGATGTCCACCCGGTCCGCCGCGCCGATGGGCATGGTGTAGTTGCCTGGGTTGTCGAGGCGGCGAATGCCGTTGAAGTAGTTCTCGCCGGAGGTGCCGCGCAAGTCCAGCGACCCAGAGACGCCAAAGAAGGACTGCGTGAAACTGCCGGGGGAGAGCACGACGAAATCGTCGATTTCAGTGATGCCGAACTGGTCGATGGTCTCGATGGTGATGCTGGTGGCGGAACGCGGTGTCTCCAACAGCGTCTTGTCGAAGCCGAAGATGGTTTCGATGGGCCCCGCCGGCAGGATGCCGATGGCATCCTCGGCCTCGTCTTCGGCGGTGTAGACTTCCAGCTCCACCACTTCTTCCTCGGCTTCATCTTGGGCGCCTGCGGGCAGGCCGGCGAAGCCAATGGTCATCGCTGCGAGCCCATAGATGGTTCGCAGTGCCAGTCTCCTCATCTGCAATCTCCGTCTGTAAGGGCGAGCTCGGGTTTCGCCGCCCGCCTGTGGCGCGTGTACAACCGAGTCAGGTAGGGAAAGCAGAAACACCCTGCCGCCCCGCCAGCGAAACGCCGGCGAGGGACAGCCACCTCCCAGAACCCCGTGGGGATTCTATCGCAATTCGCTGCCGGGTAGTGTCTCCCGATGCTCGGCCCAGCCCTTGATGAGCGCTTGCGCCACCACGTTGCCCACTTGGAAGGCAGCCTCTAAACCGGGCCGCCCTTGACCGGGATACTCCGCCGTCGCGCTCCACGCGGCGTCCTTGCCCGGCGGCGGCATGGAGAAGTTGCTCACGGTGCGCAGCACCAGCACGCGCTCCATGTCCGCCTTGCCAATGGCCGCGAGGCGGGCGAGGGCCGTCAAGGTGCCGCTGTCTTCCATGTTGGTGGTGACGAACTCTGCGTCCTCGCCGCCATAGAGCCGCACCCAATCGTTGGCCCAAGCGTTCAGCAGGGCGCCGTGCCAGTAGGTGCTGGCAGACAGGGTGTCGCCGAGCATCACGGTTGGCGGCTGCAGCGCCCGCGGATAGCCCACATAGGCGGCGCGGCCCTCCCGCAGCGCGGCGCTGTCGGCCAGCGCGTGAGGGCGTGTGAGGGCGGCGGCCCACTCCGCCAACGGAGCGTTCAGCGCGAAGTGGACGTTGTCGATGGTCCAACCGGTCTTGATGTCTTCCGCGTCCTGCGCCGGCGCTTCGGCGCCGAGCGGAATCAAGCCGTAGGGCCAGCCGTCGGGGATCTCGCGGGCGTCGATTTCGTACAAGAGGTCGCCATCGACCACATGGCGCGCCCACACGGCGCTGCCTAGGCTCACGTCTTCCGGATCGCCACCGGCGATGCCGGCGATCAGCCAATAGGCGCGCCGCAGGTCAAAGCGCGGGTCATAGCCGAGCGCCATCACGCTCGCCGCGGCGTTGGCGATGCCGCCGCCGATGCAAACCCCCAGGGCGCCGTCGGCGTTGGCGCGCAGCGGATAGGGGCCGGCGGGAAAATCGTGTTCGATGGGCAGAGGCAGGCGTTCTACCCAAAACTGAAACTCGCCGGGACGGTCGCCCGTCAATGCGCCATGCTCGAACATGCTGACGATGACGACCTTCACTTCCGTGGCGCCTTGGGCGGCGCTCAATAGCGCCAAGCTCGCGAGAACTGCAAGAATCAGTTTGCGCACGGTGATCAGCCTCCGATGGCAAGTGGGACGAGCCGACGTTCGTGGCGGGCGTGACCACCGCCGCCGAATGGCCAGCAGGCGATGGCCGAACAATTTACCATTTCAGGCATGGGCGAATGTTGTGCCCGTGTCGGTGCCGTCCGCCTTTGCGCGCCGCCCCGCGTTGCGCGAAGATGCCGGCACTGAGGCGCCGGTGATGGAGGCGGGCATGGGGGTGACGGAGTTCGAGATGCCGCTGCCAAACGCTCTCCAAATGGAGTGCGCTTGGGAGCGGCGGCGGCGTGATTCTGCGGCCGCCGACGGCCACCGCGTCTTTGTCGATCAACGTGCGCCGCGGTGGCAAGGGCGATGACCGCGCTGCCCAAGACATCGTTCGCCATGGTGCAGACGGGGCCGCGTGTCTTGACGCCGCACGACGTGCCGCTGCCAGACATCGACGACGACGGCGCCATCTTGGAGCTCGAAGCGTGCGGCATCTGCGGCAGCGATTACGAGCAGTTCGAGGGGCTGTTGCGCACGCCGGTGCCGGCCATTCCGGGCCATGAGCCGCTCGGCCGCATCGCCAAAATTGGCGACCGCGCCGCGGCGCGTTGGGGCGTGGATGTGGGGGACCGGGTGGCCGTCGAGACGATGCTGTCCTGCCGCCACTGCGACGCTTGCCTAGGCGGAAGCTATCACCTGTGCGAAGTGCGCAAAATCTACTCCTATGTGCCGCTCACTGAACCGCCGGGCCTCTGGGGTGGCTATTCGCAGTACATGTACCTGCACCCCAACTCCGTCGTGCATGCGATGGCCGCGGCGCTGCCGGCGGCGATTGCAGTCGCCTTCAATCCCCTCGGCGCTGGGTTCCGTTGGGCGGTGGAGATTCCGAACACGCAACCGGGGGACGTCGTCGTCATTCTCGGCCCTGGGCAACGCGGGCTGGCGAGCGTTCTGGCGTGCCGCGAGGTGGGCGTTGGCACCATCATCGTGACCGGCTTGGCCGCGGACGCGAAGAAGCTGGCATTGGCGCGCGCGTTCGGCGCCGACCACACCATCGACGTGGACAACGAAGATGCCGTGGAGCGCGTTCGCACCCTCACGGACGGCCGCGGCGCCGACGTGGTGGTGGATGTGAGCTCCTACGCCACCAAGCCAGTGGTGGACGCCCTCAGCATGGCGCGGCCCGGCGGCACGGTGGTGCTTGCTGGCATCAAAGGCTTCAAGCCCGTTGACGGCTTCGTTTCAGACCTCATCGTGATGAAGGAGCTCAGCGTGCGGGGCGCCATCGGCGTCACCTCATCCGGCTACCGCAACGCCATCCGCCTGATCGAATCTGGCCGGGCGCCCATCGCGGACATGCACACGCACGACTTTGCGTTGCGGGATGCGGAATTGGCCATCCGCACCTTGGCGCGGCAGGTGCCCGGGGACGAATCCATCCACTCCTGCCTCATTCCACCCAAGTGATGCCCGCGGCAGCCGCCTTGCTGCAGCGGTGCCTTGGCTGCATGCCGGCGGAGCGGGGCGTTAAACTGCGGGCCTGTCCCTTGCAGCGTGGAGCCAACAGCATGAGCACGCCCGCCATCGCTCCGAAGTTCGAGTACAACGAAGCCGTCGCGGCGAGCTTCCTTTCCAATCGCGAGCGCTCCGGCGGCTTGCACGAGTTCTTGGGCTTCGAGACGGTGGGCGTCGGCCCCGGCGAAATGCATGGCCGCTTCAAGGTGCGCGACGAGTTGCTGACGGGCTTCGGCAACATGCACGGTGGCGTGCTGTCCGCCTTCTGCGACCATCTGTTGGGAACGGTGTGCTACCCGGTGATGAAGAAGGGGCAGTGGGCCGCCACCACAGAGTTCAAGATCAACCTCACGCGGCCCGTGACGAAAGGCACCGTGGATGGCTACGCCACCATCCTGAACATGGGCAGGACGCAAGCCGTGGTGCGCATCGATGTCCACAACGAAGGCCGCCTGTGCGCGATGGCGCAAGGCACCGTCACCATCATGGCGCCGCGCTGAACGCTTGACGAGCGGATGCCGCTAACGGCGCCGGCTCACGCTGCCTGCTGCATGTGATCGAGGGTGTCTTGCAGTGCCCTCTCGAACTTGCCGAACACTTCATCGACCTGTTTGTCGGTGATGATGAGCGGCGGGCAGAAAGCGATTGAATCTCCCAAGCTGCGCACGATGAGGCCATGCGCTTGGGCGCGCTCCATGCAATGGGCGCCGATGCCCAACGCGGCGTTGAAGGGCTGGCGCGTCTCCTTGTTCGCCACCAGCTCCACCGCGCCGATGAGGCCCTTGCCGCGCACTTCGCCGACCAGCGGATGGTCGCGCAGGGCGCCGAGCCGCGCTTGGAAGGCTTCTCCAACCACCGCGGCGTGGGTGAAGATGTCCCGCTCTTCCATCAGCTCCAAGTTGCGCAGCGCCACTGCCGCGGCCACAGGGTGGCCCGAGTAGGTGTAGCCGTGGCTGAAGTTCCCCAACTCGTCGCTGGCGGCGACGAAGGCGTCGTGCATCCATTCCGGCAGCGCCACCGCGGAAATGGGCAGATAGGCGGAAGACAACGCCTTGGCCATGCTGATGGTGGTGGGCTCGATGCCCATCGTTTGGGCGCCGAACGGCGCCCCGGTGCGGCCGAACCCGCAAATCACTTCGTCGTCGATGAAGTGGACGCCGTGGCGTTTGAGCACCGCCTGCACTTTCTCGTAGTAGCCATCTGGTGGCACGATGACGCCGCCGGCGCCGAGTATGGGCTCCGCGATGAAGGCGGCGACGGTCTCCGGCCCTTCGGCTACGATGAGCGCTTCGAGTTCGGTGGCAAGGCGCGTGGTGAAGGCTTCCTCCGTTTCGCCTTCGAGTCCGTGCCGGTAGAAGTGTGGATTGCCGGTGTGCAGGATGCCGGAAATCGGCAGGTCGAACTGCTTGTGGAAGGGCGCTAGGCCAGTCAGGCTGCCGCTGGCGACGGTGATGCCGTGGTAGCCCCCGCGGCGCGAGATGATCTTCTTCTTCTCCGGCTTCCCAATCAAGTTGTGGTAGTACCACATGAGCTTCACTTGGGTATCGTTGGCGTCGGAGCCAGACAGCCCGAAGAATACCCTGCTGACGTCAAAGGGCAGCATCCCGATCAGCTTCTCGGCAAGCAGGATGCTCGGCTCGTTCGTCTTGCCGGCGAAAAGCTGCGAGTAAGCCAAGCGGCGAATCTGCTCCGCGGCCACGCGCGCCAGCTCCTCTTCACCATAGCCGAGCGCGGTACACCAAAGGCCGGCCATGCCTTCCAAGTACTGTTTGCCGTGGTTGTCCCACAGGTACACGCCTTTGGCGCGCGCATGCACGGCGGGGCCTTCGTTCTGGTGCCGGCGCAGGTGCGTCGTCGGGTGCAGGAGATGCTTGAGGTCTTTCGCCTCCAGCGAATCCGGCGGAAACTCGTTGTGCAAGGGGTGGGACATCGCTGGCGCGCCTAGCGGCGCATGCGTGGCTAAAAGGGCAAGATTACCCGAATGTCGTGGCGGATGGTGCCGTCAGCGAGCCATTGGCGCTTCGCGCAGGGCGGAGTGGGTGAAGCCGGGGCATTGCGCCCCGGCTTCTGCTTCCATGCCGGCGGCTTGGGGTGGGGGGAGGGGATGCCGCCATTTCCTTGTTTGAACGTCACGCCGCACGGCGGGATGAAACCTTATCCCCGCCGCCCGGCATTGCGCTGTCGAGCGCTCCAGCCGAAGCCAGCGAGCGGATAACGGCCGGATGTTGAACGCGGCCGGCGTGAACGTTCATGCCTGGGGCGAGGTGCGAATCATCGGCCAGCGCTTGGCGCCAGCCTTTGTCCGCCAACGCTTGTACGAAGGGGAGAACGACACTGGAAAGGGCAAACGTGGCAGTTCGCGCCACCGCCCCAGGCATGTTCGCGACACAGTAATGCACGACGCCTTCCTCCATGTAGGTGGGGGCATCGTGCGTGGTCGGGCGGCTGGTTTCGAAGCAGCCGCCTTGGTCGATGGAGACGTCAACGATGGCCGAGCCGTCCTGCATGTTGCGCAGGACATCCCGCGAGATTACGCGTGGCGCCCGCGCGCCCGGCACCAGCACGGCGCCGATGACGAGGTCTGCATCGAGCGCGGCGCGTTCCACGGCATCCGGGCTTGCCGACAATACCTGCACGGCCGCGCCGAATTGCTTGCGCAGCGCACTGAGCCGTGACGGCGACTTGTCGAGGATGGTCACGTCCGCGCCGAGTTGCGAGGCCAGCCGCGCCGCGTTGGCGCCGGCGGTGCCGCCGCCAATGACGGCCACCTTGCCCGCAGCCACGCCAGTGGCGCCGGAAAGCAGCACTCCCCGGCCTCCGCTTGCCTGTTGCAGCGCCATGGCGCCGACCTGAATCGAAAGCCGCCCGGCGATTTCGCTCATGGGCGTCAACAACGGCAGGCTGCCGTCCGGCGCCGTCACTGTTTCGTATGCGAGCGCAGTGACGCCTCGGGCGGCGAGGGTGTGGGCGAGCGTCGGGTTGGCGGCGAGGTGCAAGTAGCTGAAGATGACTTGCTCGGGTTGAAGCCGCGCGCACTCATTCGGCAGTGGCTCCTTCACTTTCACGATGAGCTCTGCTTGGTAGGCAGCCATGGCGTCGCCGAGCCGGGCGCCGGATGCGCGATAGGCCGCATCGTCTATGCCGATGCCGGCCCCGGCCCCCGCCTCGACAACGACTTCATGCCCGGCGGCAACTAGCTGGCGCACCGCGTGGGGCGGCAGCGCGACGCGGCATTCATGGTTCTTGATTTCCTTCGGAACGCCAATGCGCGTCTTCATCTCAACCTTCCCTGCAACTGCCGCTGCTTTTCTTCCCGCAACTGCCGTTGCCTCTACTATGTGTTGCCCGGCAGGGCCACCCTGTGGCGCTTGCGTGAAAACATAGATGAGGGTGGTTGGAAGGTGCTTGCTTTTTTCGGCGCCGCGATGATTCAATTCGCAAGAACCTGTCGCTGGGCGTTCCCATGAAGAAAGATTTTGCCAGTTTAGATCGGTTTGACCGGCGTATCCTTCACGAATTGCAGACGAATGGCCGGTTGCCCAACTCCGAGCTTGCCAAGCGCTTGAACCTGTCGGAGTCCACCTGCCTGCGGCGCACCCAGAACTTGGAGCAGAGCGGCCTCATCCGCGGCTATGTGGGCTTGGTTGACCAGGCGCAGGCGGGCTATCCGGACAACGTGTTCGTGCAGATCACCCTCGCCTCGCAGCAGCGCGCAGACCTAGAGGCCTTTGAGGTGGCCGTGCGCGATCTGCCGGAAGTGATGGAGTGCTACACGATGACGGGCGAGGCAGACTTCATGCTGCGCGTGGTGGCGCGCGGCGCCGCGGATTACGAACGCATCCACCGGCGCCACCTCACCCGCCTGCCGGGGGTGGACCGGGTTCACTCCAACTTCGCGCTGCGCACCGTCGTCAAGCGCACGGAAGTGCCGGTGCGCGAACCGTGATCGCCGGGCTGGGTTGGGGCAGGGAGTCGGCTGGCTAGACGAGCTCCGCAGCCGTCAGCTTGAACTCCGCCATCACTTGGTCCGCATAATCGATGCGGCCGGTGATCTGCGCTGGGTCGCCGTGGCAGAGGCGCAGGCACGCTTCGGCCATGTGTTCCACCGGCGTCACACGATCTTTGTTCGTGTCGTTGATGAGCTTGTGATGCACCACGCCAGGCGTGGCGACGAGCCCCGGCGAGATGACGTTGGCCGCCACGCCGGTGCCGTGGAGTTCCTGCGCCAAGCCGGTGGTGAAGCGCTCCAAGGCAGCCTTGCACATGCCGTACACGGTGCCGCCGTGGCCGCCCGGCGCGTTGGCCTCGGGGTGGATGGCCGCGTGGGAGGAGATGTTCAGAATCCAACCGCGGCCGCGTTCCACCATCCCCGGCAGCACGCGCTGCGTGAGCTCGAAGGGCGCATACACCTGCACGTCCATCATCATGCGATAGCGCTTTTCCGTGAAGTTCGAAACTGGCAGGAACCAAGTGACGGCGGCATTGTTGACTAGGATGTCCACGGGGCCGAAGGCGCGCTCCGTCTCGTCGATGAGCCGCTCGCGGTCGCCCGGATCCGCCAGATTGCAGCGCACCGGCAGGGCACTGCCGCCGGCTGCCTCGATGTCGGCCACGCACTGCTTGATGGTGCCGGGCAGGAAATGGTCGCTCGCTTCCACGGTGCGCGCTGAGACCACGACGCTGGCGCCTTCCATCGCCAACCGCTTGGCGATCGCCTCGCCAATGCCTCGGCTGGCGCCGGTGACCACCGCCACCTGCCCCTTCAGCGCGCCATCCCGATTCACTGCGGCCATTGCCCACCCCCCTTTGTCATGCGTGTCACGCAAGCCGTTGCGTTGAACCATCGATGATAGCGCAACGGCGTCTTGCCGCCGTGCGCCGCCGCCGTCCCGGGGCCGCGAAGGCAGCCGTGCCAGCGGCCTATGGCAAGTACCGCCGCTCCACGCGGTTGCCGATGCCGACAAGGATTTCGTAGGCGATGGTGAAGGCGCATGCGGCCATTTCGTCCACGCCGATGTGCGCCCCGGAGAGCTCCACCCAATCGCCCCTGGCTCGGTAATCCATCTTTCTCTCCGTCTTCAAAACCCTAGCCTTCTAATCTCGCCTTGAGGTTTTTGTTTCCCTGTTCGTAGGCCAGTCGCGCAGCCGTGGGATCCCAGAAGAGCACATAAACCCCGGTGTAGTACTCATACTGAGTTACTTTCGTGCCTTCGGGCACTGCCTCCAAATACCAGTTGTGGTCATAGATCAGGATGAGGGGATATCCGCCACCTTGATGCATCCATTCCCTGGGTACGAAGTCCTTTACCTCAACTTGTACTCGTGTGGGATCGCCTTCGCCCATTTTCATCTGCAACGCGACTTGGCTGCCTTCAGCAAACACACCTTCATAGGAAACGAAAATCGGATTCCAGTCGGGGTAAGAGGAGGGATCAGTGATCACCGCCCAAACCTCATCAGGCGTCGCCTCAATCAGAATCTCAGCACGCACTGATTTACGCGTGACCAAGCCAACAACTACCACTACCGCCAGGAGGACCAGGACTCCAATAATCCACTTGATCATTAGATACCTTCCTCCAAATCAATCACGATCAGGTTCGCGTTGAGCCAGGCTGAAAGTCGAAACCGGTCGGCATCTAGCCGATGAGGTATCCAAAACGTCATGCTTGGACGAGCTTATGCTGGTGGTGCGGGAAGCAGTAATCCCGTCAAGTTGTTGTAAAACACCTGCCGCCCAGGAGACTGGGACAGTCCAACCAGCATTTGGGCATCACTACCGCACGGGTTATGCACCGGCATATCTTCTATCGCGCACTGATAGATTAGGTCAGCTACCTCTTGGGCGTCTGCAGTCTGTTCGCTCCCGTGGTGATCCTCGACGATAGCGCGGAAGTGAGCTCGAATTTTCTGCGCGTGTTCTACCACTTGGGTATCACCCGTTTCCAGATTGTCCTGTACGTTCCCGTTGAACGCAGTCGCGTAGGCACCGGGAAGCACTGAACACACCTTGATACCAAGATCACGACACTCCATAGCTAAAGCCTCTGTGAAGCCTTCGACGGCCCACTTTGAAGCGCAATAAGATGTCTCGAGAGGGATGCCGATCATCCCAGCCATGGAAGTCACATTAATAACTACGCCAGCGCCCTGCTTTCTCAGGATGGGCATTACAGCGCGGGTGGTGTTAAACACGCCAAAAACGTTGGTATCAAACATGGCGCGAACCGACTCGTCGCTTGATTGTTCCAGCGCCGCATGGCCACCGTAGCCTGCGTTATTCACAAGTACATCAATCGTTCCGAAGTTGTCGATCGCCTGACTTATCGCGTCGTTTATGCTCGACTGATCAGTCACATCCAACACCAGCACCAACGTATTCTCTAGGGCATTCAATTCTGTTTCGTTTTCTGGTCGTCGCATGGTTGCAACCACGTTCCAGCCTTTTTCCTGAAACGTAAACCCCGCCAAGCGGCCCATTCCAGTCGAACATCCTGTGATCAGTACAGTTTTAGACATTACTTCTCGCTCCTAACTTGTTCCGCTACCGCTTGTGCGTCATCGTGATTGAGATATCGCTCAGGAATATCAAACTTCAAAATCCTGGCTGCGTTGAGGCCAGACCACGACGCTGGCGCCTTCCATCGCCAACCGCTTGTCGATCGCCTCGCCAATGCCTCGGCTGGCGCCGGTGACCACCGCCACCTGCCCCTTCAGCGCGCCATCCCGATTCACTGCGGCCATTGCCCACCCCCCCTTTGTCATGCGTGTCACGCAAGCCGTTGCGTTGAACCATCGATGATAGCGCAACGGCGTCTTGCCGCCGTGCGCCGCCGCCGCCGTCCCGGGGCGGCGAAGGCAGCCGCGCCAGCGGCCTAGGGCAAGTACCGCCGCTCCACGCGGTTGCCGATGCCGACAAGGATTTCGTAGGCGATGGTGAAGGCGCACGCGGCCATTTCGTCCACGCCGATGTGCGCCCCGCAGAACTCCACCCAATCGCCCCTGGCCAAGCCGCTGCCGGTGGCGTCCAAGTGAGTGAGGTCCATCGAGACGCGGCCGATGACGGGCAGCCGTTTGCCATTGAAGGCGGCGGCGCCGCGATTCGACAACATGCGTTGCACGCCATCGGCATAGCCGACGCCCACCACCGCCACTTGCGCGTCGCGTTCCATGCGGCGCCCAGCGCCATAGCCCACCGCCTCGCCGGCGCGCACCGCGCGCACTTGGAGCACCTGTCCTTCGAACGTCGCCGCGGGGCGCATCGGATTTGGGCGGTGAGACCACGGATTGCCGCCGTAGAGGCCAATGCCGGCGCGGCCCAAGCCGGGTACGCCGTTCAAGATGCCGGCCGAGTTGGCGAGGCTCGTGGGAACGCCGGGAAAGTGTGCCGCCACGGCCTCGAAGCGCCGCACCTGCTCGGCATTGAGCGGGTGCTCGGGGGTGTCGGCGCAGGCCAAGTGTGAAATCAGGAGCTTCACCTTCGCCACCTTGGGCACCGTGTGCCATGGAAAGCCCAAGCGTTGCATGCCCGTATCGACATGCAGCGCCACCGGCTGCTGGCCGATCTGCTCCGGGAAGTTGGCCACGGCAATCAAGCCGGGTGCTGTCGCCTCTCCGGAGAAGACGAAGATCTCTGCGTCCTCCGGCAGCGCCGGGCGCAGCGCCACGCCCTCGCTCTCGGTCGCCACGAAGAATTGCCGGCAGCCTGCCGCCACCAGCCGCCGCGCCACCGGCACCGCCCCCAAACCGTATGCATTGGCCTTCACCACCGCCGCGACATCCCCGGCAGCGCGGTGCTTGAGCGTGGCGTAGTTGTCCGCCACCGCGTCGAGGTCGACGCGCAGCCGACCGTGGCTCATGTCGGGTTGTCGGAACGTGGCGACACGATTGGCCTATCCGAAAGGCTGTCGCGCAACATAACATCGCCCACGAACGGGTCACAGATGGATGGACGCCATGCAAGCGGCGCGGATGTGGGCGGCAAGCGTCGCCATGCTGGCGGCGGCAGCCGCCTCGGGGAGCCTGATGGAACGAGTTGAACACAAGTATGCGGACAACGACGGGGTGCGCATCCACTACGCCATGACTGGGCAAGGGCCGCTGGTGGTGATGCTGCACGGCTTCCCGGACTTCTGGTATTCGTGGCGCGATCAGATGGCCGCGCTGGAGAGCGAATATCGCGTCGCCGCGTTAGACCTGCGGGGTTACAACCTGAGTGACAAGCCCGTTGGCGTGGAACGCTACGCCATGCCGGAGTTGGTGGCGGACGTCGCCGCGGTGATTTCCGCTGAGGGCGAAGATTCGGCCATCGTCGTCGGGCACGACTGGGGCGGCGCCATTGCTTGGAATGTGGCGATGACGCGCCCGGAACTGGTGAATGCGCTCATCATCTTGAACCTGCCACACCCCGCGGGGCTGGCGCGTGAACTGGCGACCAATGCGGACCAGCGCCGCAACAGCCAGTACGCAAGGAACTTCCAGCAACCCAATGCCCACGAGATGCTCACCGCCGAGGCGTTGACGGGCTGGGTGACGGACGAGGCCGCGCGCCCGCACTATCTGGAAGCCTTCGGCCGCTCGAACTTCGAGGCGATGCTGAACTACTACAAGGCGAACTATCCGCGCACGGAAGAGTCGCCGGCGGGTGCCGCGCCCCAAGCGGGGGGCTTCGCCCCGCCGGATTTGCCGAAGGTGCAATGCTCCGTGCTGATGTTCCACGGGCTGGACGACCAAGCGCTGTTGCCGGGGGCGTTGAACGGCACTTGGAACTGGCTGGAGAAGGACCTGACGCTGATGACCATTCCGGGCGCCGGCCACTTCGTGCAGCAGGACGCGAGCGAGCACGTCTCGGCGACGATGCAGGATTGGCTGCGCCGCCAAGCGTCAGCCGCAAGCGCGGATTAGCGGGACGCTCCGCTTCGCCGGCGCGTGCCGGCGATGGGCGTGGCGGCTGATCCTTCAGTCGATCAGCACGCCGGGGTTCAAGATGCCGTTCGGGTCGAGGCGCGCCTTCACCGCGCGCAACGCCTCGGCGAAGAGTTCCGGTCGCTGCTGATCCCAGCCGGGGCGATGCATGCGTCCCACGGCGTGATGGTGCGTCACGGTGCCGCCGGCCTCCACCACCGCGGCGTTGGCGGCGTCCTTGATGGCCTGCCACTGCTCCGCCTCGCCGCCGATGGCGGCGGGGCCGCTCCATGTGTAATAAGGCGCTGGGCCATCCGGATACACATGGGTGAACCGGCATGAGAGCGTGGCGCCGGCGCCGAGCGTCTCTTTGAGCACGGCGCCGACGCGCTGGCGCACCGTGGCGTCAAAGTCGGGCCAGCGCTCCCAAGTGATGGCTGTCTCGAAGGTGTCGTTCAGCAAGCCCAAGCCGTGACGCACGCCGGCGTTCACGCCGATGAAGGCGTTGCGCCAAGCGCCCACCGCGCCCTCGCGCCCGGTGGCTTTGCCGTCGCCGTCGTCGATGCGGACATCAGCGTCGTCGATGTGCCCGCCGAGGTCGCGCGCGATGGCCACCGCTTCCCGGATGTTGCCGCCTTGGGGCACGTCGGCGGATTCGAAGCCGATGATGAGCAGCGCGTGGCGGCCGTCGAGACCGGCGCTGGCGCCGGCCTCCGTCGGGTCGAGAATGCGCAGGTTCGCCGGCCAGAGCTTCGCTTGGACGACGCCGCGCACCGCCTCGCAGCCGGCTTGCCAACCATCGAAGGTGACGCCGGCGGTGGCGCGGAAGCGAGGCCGTTTCTGCAGCCGCAGCCAGCATTCGCTGATGATGCCCAAGATGCCCTCGGAGCCGATCACCAGCCGATCTGGGCTTGGCCCGGCGCCACTGCCCGGCAAGCGGCGCGTCTCCATCCAGCCGGCCGGGGACAACATGCGCGTGGACTCCACAAAGTCGTCGATGTGGGTGTGGTTGGTGGCGTAGTGGCCGCCGGAGCGGGTTGCCACCCAGCCGCCGACCGTGGACCACGGGAAACTCTGCGGGAAGTGCCGCAGCGTGAGGCCCTGCGGGCGCAGCGCGGCCTCCAAGTCTGGCCCCAAGAGGCCGGCTTGGAAGCGCCCGGCGCGGGACACCGTGTCCAATTCGAGCACCGCGTTCAGATTGTCCAAGTCGATGGTGACGGCGCCCTGCGCCCCCTCTGGAGCGTTGACGCCCCAAACCACGGAGGTGCCGCCGCCATAAGGCATGGCGGTGAACCCTTGGCTGTCGCACCACGCCAGCGCCGCTTCGAGTTCATCTTCCGTGCGCGGATGCGCCACGGCGTCCGGGGGGTTGCGGAACACGCCCCGCGCCGCGGCCAGCAGTTCCAAGTTGTGGCCGCCGTAGGTGTGCGTCACCCGCTCGACATGGTCGGCGCTCACGAAGTCCCCTAAGCGAGAGGGGATCGACACCCGGCTTGGCGGCAAGTCGATGTCTTCGATGCGGGGGATGGGTGGCGGCGTCACGGCGCGCCCAAACCGCGCCGACACCTGTTTGGCGGCGGCGGTGCGCTCTGCCTCCGTCGGCTCATCCGACACATAGCCCCAAGTCCAAAAGCTGCGGCGTTCTGTCCTCGCGGCCACGGCGCCCTCTCGAATGCGATGAATGAGGATTAAGCTAACATGCCGTCCGCGCCGAGCCGTCCGCGCCGGTGCGCAGAAGGTGAAGGCGGAGTTGGTTGCCGCCGGCCTTGATGTGGGGGACTCATGGAAGACGAGGCGTTGGCCGCCGCCGCGCGTTTCATCGACGCCTTCAACGCGCAGCGGCACGAGGCGCTGGCGGACACCCTCAACTACCCACATGTGCGCCTCGCCAACGGCGCGTTCACGACCATCGCCAACCGGGAAGCGTTCGTGGCACGCAGCCGCGCCGGCGCTGAACGGCTGCGGGAGGAGGGCTGGCATCACAGCGTGGTGGAGGCGGTGGAGGCGGTTCACGTCGGCAAGGACAAGGCACACCTCGCCATGACCGTGGGCCGCTGCCATGCCGATGGCACGGTGTACAACCGGTTCGACACGCTGTGGATCGCCACCTGCGTGGCCGGGCGCTGGGGCATTCAATTCCGCTCCAGCTTTCTGCGCTAGCGCCCATGTCTCAGCACCGCGTGCGGGCCATCGCCGAAGAGAACTTCGCGGCGCTGCTCGGCATCGAGCTGGTCGAGAGCGAGGCGGACCGGGTGGTGGTGCGCATGCCCTATCGCCCTGCGCTGGGCATCGGCCGCATCCACGGCGGCGCCATCAGCGCGCTGGTGGACACCGCGGCGACGGCGGCTTTTTGGTCGCGCCCGGACCTGTCGCCGCAGGCGCGCGGCGCCACCGTGGGCTTCACCATCAGTTACTTGCACTTGGCCGTGGCCACGGACCTCACCGCCACGGCCACCGTGCGCCGCCGCGGCGGCACGATTTCGGTGGGCGAGGTGTGCGTGGTGAACGCGGCCGGCCAAGAAGTAGCCACCGCGGTGGTGACCTACAAGTTGGATCGATGGCGGGCGGCCGCGGCTGAGCGCTAAGCAGCGGGGCTTCGTCGAATCCTAAAACGGCGCGCGCGTCCACGCCTGAGCGGGGCGCCGCCGGCGTGGTGCTATCCTGCCGCCATGCCCCCCAGCATGGTCTACACGGCGGCGCAATCCCGCGAGCTGGAGCGCAGCGCCATCGCGGCTGGCGTGGCCGGCATCGTCCTCATGAAACGCGCCGGTCGCGCCGTCTTCGACGAGGTGCGGCGACGTTGGCCAGGGACTGGCGGAATCACCGTCTTCTGCGGCGCCGGCAACAATGCCGGCGATGGCTATGTCGTCGCCGGCCTCGCCGAAGAGGCGGGTGTGTCCGTGCAGCTCTTTCAGGTGGGCGATGCCGCCAAGTTCCAGGGCGACGCCGCCACTGCCCGCGATTGGGCGCTCTCCGTCGGCGTCTGTTCCCAGCCCTTCAGCGCCGGCGCGGCCATCGCCGGGGATGTGGTGGTGGATGCGCTGCTTGGCACGGGCGCCGCCGGCCCCGCGCGGCCCGCCTACGCCGCCGCCATCCAAGCCATCAACGCGAGCGCCGCTCCCGTCATCGCGGTGGACTTGCCGAGCGGCATCGCTGCGGACACCGGCGAGCGTTTGGGCGTTGCCGTGACGGCCGATGTGACCGTCACCTTCATCGGCGAGAAACTTGGCTTGTACACCGGTGCCGGCGTCGATTGCGCCGGCGAGTTAGTGTTCGCGTCCCTCGGCGTGCCGGAGCACATCTACGCCGCCGTGCCTGGCTTGGCCATCTTGAACGCTCCACCGCCCATCACGCGCCCGCGTTCGGCGCACAAGCACACGTTCGGGCATGTGCTTGTCGTCGGTGGCGATCACGGCATGGGCGGCGCCGCGTTGCTCGCCGCCGAGGCCGCGTTGCGCGCCGGCGCCGGGTTGGTCAGCGTCGCCACCCGCCCAGAGCACTGTTCAGCCTTCCTCGCGCGGCGACCAGAGTTGATGGTGCGTGGCGTGGCGGAGGGTGATGCGATCGGCGACGCGCTGGCGGCCAGCACAGTGGTGGCGGTGGGCCCCGGGCTGGGCCGCGATCGCTGGGGCGTCGGGCTGCTGACGCAAGCGCTGGCTGCCGGCAAGCCGCTGGTCATTGATGCGGACGGCTTGAACTTGATCGCGAACGGCGGCCCCGCGGTGCCGCCAGACAGTGTGATGACGCCGCACCCGGGGGAGGCGGCGCGGCTCCTTGGCATTGCCAAAGTGGTGGATCGGCCGGCTGCGGCTCGAGACATTTCGCAGCGTTACGGCAATGTCGTGGCGCTGAAGGGCGCTGGCACGTTGGTCGCCAAAGCCGGCGCGCTGCGGGGTCTGTGCGCTTTCGGCAATCCGGGGCTTGCGACGGCCGGCGCCGGCGATGTGCTCACCGGTGTCGTGGCGGGGTTGTTGGCACAAAAGCGCGACATCGCCGCGGCCGCGGCGGAAGGCGTCTGCTTGCATGCATTGGCCGGGGATGCCGCCGCGGCGCGGCTAGAACCTCAGCCGTTGGTGGCGGCAGACATCATCGACCACCTTTGGCGGCGTGGCTAACCGCCGCGGCCCGATGAACGTCCACTTGCCATCCGAGGCCGACACCTTGCGCTGGGGCGCCGAGTTTGCCGCCGGCCTCACCACGGAACTCGTGTTCCTGCGCGGCCAACTCGGTGCTGGCAAGACCACCTTGGCCCGCGGCCTGCTGCGCGGCTTTGGGCATGTCGGCGTCGTGAAAAGCCCCACCTACACACTGTTGGAGCCGTATGAGTTTCGGGGGCGAAGGGTTTATCATTTCGACTTCTACCGCATTGAAGATCCGGCAGAGTTGTCCTTCATCGGCATCGACGAACTGTTGGCGGACGCAGCGCTTAAGTTGGTGGAGTGGCCAGAGCGTGGCGGCGACCGTTTGCCGAAGCCGGACGTGGACATCGTGCTGGCGCTGGGGGACGAGGGCAGATTGCTTGAAGTGGTGGACCATCGCTCGGCGGCGCCGTAACCGCGGCAGCTGTCGATCTCGCCACCGTCGCGCGTGCGCGTTCGGCGTCACGCTCGCTGTGGCGCTCGCTTGCTTCCCCCCGGCGCAGGCGGCAGATCTCGAAGGCATCCGCACTCACCAAGCGCCGGATCACACCCGCGTCGTCTTCGACACTAGCGAAGCGGTGCGTTACACGGTGTTCTCCTTGGACAACCCCTTTCGGGTGGTGGTCGATCTCAAGCAAACGCGCCCCAAGCGGGGCTTCCAAGTGCCCATGTCGAAGGGAGACGCCATTCGCCGCATCCGCTTGGGGCGGCAGCCGGGGGGCGTCCATCGCGTGGTGTTGGACATGGCGCAGCCGGTGCGCCCGAAGCACTTCACGCTGCGGCCGATTGAACCCTACGGCCATCGCTTGGTGGTGGACCTCTACGCCCCGGAGGCCGAGCGCGCGCCGCGCTTCCTGCCAACGCCGGCCACGGAGCGGAATGTGCTCATCGCCGTGGACCCAGGGCACGGCGGCGAAGACCCAGGCGCGATCGCTGCCACCGGCGCTTACGAGAAGGACATCGTGCTGTCCATCGCCGAGCGGCTGCAGCAGGATCTGCGCGCGATGGAAGGCTTTGACGCAGTGCTGGTGCGGTCCGGTGACTACTACATTCCGCTGCGTCGGCGCACCGAGATCGCACGCCAACGTCGGGCGGATTTGTTCGTCTCCATCCACGCGGACGCCTTTGGCCAAGCGAGTGTGCGCGGCGCGTCGGTGTACGCCTTGTCGGAGAAAGGGGCGTCTTCGGAGATGGCGCGTCGGCTCGCGGACCGAGAGAACCGGTCAGACCTGATCGGCGGCGTGGGCCCGGTGTCGCTGCGCGACAAGGATGATGACCTCGCGTCCGTGCTGTTGGATTTGTCGATGGACGGTACGCTGCGCGCCAGCTTGGACGTGGGCGAAGCCGTGGTCGGTTCGCTTTCAGGGGTGGCGAAAATGCACAAGCGCCGCGTTGAAACGGCGGCGTTCGCGGTGTTGAAATCGCCGGACGTGCCGTCGATCTTGGTGGAAACTGGCTTCCTGTCCAATCCGCAGGAGGCGCGGCTGCTGGCCACCGCCGCCCATCAACGCAAAGTCGCCAGTGCCATCGCCGATGGCATTCGCGGCTACATGCTGCGCAACCCGCCGCCCGACACCGCCATCGCCGCCGCCGGTCGCCGCCTGCGCCACACCATCGGCCGCGGCGACACCATTTCTACTATCGCGGCGCGTTACCGCGTGCCGGCCGACATTCTGCGCGCCGCCAATGGCCTCAGCGGAGACACCATCCGGGTGGGCCAAGTGCTGGTGATTCCCGCTGGCTCCTGAGCAGCCCATACCGTGCCGCGCATTCGCAAGTTGCCAGAGTTCGTAGCGAATCAGATCGCCGCCGGCGAGGTGGTGGAACGCCCTGCGTCCATCGTCAAGGAATTGTTGGAGAACAGCCTCGACGCCGGCGCTGTCGCCGTCAAGGTGGCCATCGAGCAGGGGGGCGTGAAGCGCATCGTCGTGCGTGACGATGGCTGCGGCATGGCAGCGGACGACCTGCGGCTCGCCGTGAGCCGTTTCGCCACCAGCAAAATCGAAAACGCGCAAGACCTTGAGCGCGTCGGCACCTTGGGCTTCCGCGGCGAAGCGCTGGCGAGCATTGCCTCCGTCGCCAGGTTGTCCATTACCTCGGCGATGGCCCCCGGCGGCGGCGCCCGGCTCGCCATCGCTGGCGGCGAGGATCAAGGCAGCGGCCCGGCGCCGCATCCGCAAGGCACCACGGTGGAAGTGTCAGACCTGTTCTACAACACGCCGGCGCGCCGCAAGTTCCTGAAGGCGCAGCGCACCGAGGCCGGGCATGTGAGCGATGTGCTGCGGCGCTTGGCGCTGGCAAAGCCCAAGGTGAGTTTCGAGTTGCGCCACGGCGCGCGGGTGACAGAGCGGCTCGGTGCCGCCCGCGAGCTCGCTGGCCGCGTGGCGGACGTGCTGCCGGAGCAGTTCCTGGAGCAAGCGGCGCGGGTGGAGGCCGCCGCCGGCGACATGCGGCTCTTTGGCTGGGTTGGGCTGCCGACGTACTCGCGGGCGCAGGCGACGGAACAGTTCTTTTTCGTCAATGGCCGCTCCGTGCGGGACAAGCTCGTCGGCCATGCGGTGCGCCAAGCCTATCGGGATGTGCTGTTCCACGGCCGCCATCCGGTGTTCGCGCTGTATCTGGAACTGGACCCGGCCGGCATCGACGTCAACGTCCATCCCACCAAGCACGAAGTGCGCTTCCGCGATTCCCGGAGCGTACACGACTTCATCTTCGCTTCTTTGCATCGCTTGCTCGGTGACGCCCGCCCAGGCGATGCGCCCGCACCTGCGCCCCCGCCGCGCCGCCCGCTGCTCGTGGATGCGCCGCGTGGCGGCCGCCAGAACGCCATGAGCTTGGCGCGGCTCGTCTCGGAGTTCGAAGGGCGCCAGCCGGCGGTGCGCGAGACGGCGCTGGCGGCAGACGGCGATGCGCCGCTCGGCTACGCGCTGGCGCAGCTCCACGGCGTGTATGTGCTGAGCCAGAATCGCGAGGGGCTGGTGGTGGTGGACATGCACGCCGCCCACGAGCGGATCACCTACGAGAAGCTCAAGGCAGATTACGAGGCCGGCGCGTTGATCGGTCAACGCTTGCTGGTGCCGGTGGCGTTCGATGTCACCCCCCGCGAGGCCGAGTTGGCGGAAGCCCACGCGGCGGCGCTGGCGGCGTTCGGCTTGGTCGTGGAGCGGTCTGGGCCGCAGAGCCTGGTGGTGCGCCAAACGCCCCACCTCTTGGCAGATTCGGACATTGAGGCGCTGGCGCGGGACTTGTTGGCGGAAATCGCGGAGTTCGGCGCCAGCGACGCCATCCGCGCCCGCTCCCAGGAAGTGCTTGCCAGCATGGCTTGCCACCGTTCGCTGCGCGCCAACCGAGCGCTCACGGTGCCAGAGATGAACGCCCTCTTGCGTGAGATGGAAACCACCCCGAACGCCGGCCAATGCAACCATGGCCGCCCGACGTACCTGACGCAAAGCCTCGTCGAGTTCGATCGCTTGTTCCTGCGCGGGCAGTGACGCGAGCGTGAGCGAGCCGCCGCCGCCACGGCCGCGTGCCGTCGCGGGGCGGCGGGCAGTTGCAGTTTGCATCATGGGGCCCACCGCGGCCGGCAAAACCGATGTCGCCCTCGCCTTGGCCGCCCGCGCCGATGTCGCGCTCATCAGCGTGGATTCCGCCATGGTCTATCGCGGCATGGACATCGGCACCGCGAAACCAGACGCGGCGACGCTGGCGCGCCATCCCCACGCGCTGATCGACGTGCGCCATCCCGCCGAGCCGTTCTCTGCGGCAGATTTCGTGGCCGGCGCCGACGCCGCCGTCAAGGCCGCTATCGAGCGCGGCCAACTGCCCGTGCTTGTTGGCGGCACGATGCTCTACTTCAAAGCGTTTCGCGATGGGCTGTCGGCGCTGCCCTCGGCGTCCGCCAAGACGCGCGCGACGCTGGCCGAACGCGCCGCGTTGGTGGGCTGGCCGGCGCTGCACGGCGAGCTAGTGAAGGTGGATGCCACCGCCGCGCAGCGCATCCATCCCAATGACCCGCAGCGCATCCAACGGGCGCTCGAAGTGTTTGAGACCACAGGCCGCCCGCTCTCCGAATGGCAACGGCAAGCCGGGGTGCCGGCGCGCACACGTTTGGGGCTGGACCTGGTTGAAGCAGCCATTGACGTGCCGCGCGAGCACTTGGCGCAGCGCATTGAAGAGCGCTTCGACGCGATGCTTGAGCGCGGTTTTGCGGACGAAGTGCGCCGCTTGCGCGGGCTGCCCGGCGTGCATGCGGCGCAGCCATCGATGCGCGCGGTGGGCTATCGGCAGCTATGGCGGCACCTCGCCGGCGAGTGGGAGTTGCCGGCCGCGCGCGCCGCGGCCATCAGCGCGACCCGGCAACTCGCTAGGCGGCAACGCACTTGGCTCAACAGCTGGGCGGGGCTAGTGGCATTGGAGGGCTCCACCGCAGCGATGGCCGAACGCGCGCTCGGCTTGGTGGAAAGCCGCGCCGCCGGCTAGGCGCCTGCGTCGCCACGCGCGTGTGAGCGGCACCGCATCGCCCAGCGCCAAGATCCTGCACCCGTGCTTGAAATCCCGTGGCCGGCAGGCCACCATGCGCCGCTTGGCTGCCCGTTCGGGCGCCTGCTGCCGCGGCGCCCGCCCCCCTAGGAGATCCACGATGTCAAAAGGGCATTCGCTGCAAGACCCTTATCTCAACGCCTTGCGGAAGGAAGGAATCCCCGTTTCCGTCTACTTGGTCAACGGCATCAAGCTGCAAGGGAAGATCGAATCCTTCGATCAGTTCGTCGTGTTGCTGGGCAACTCGGTTAGCCAGATGGTGTACAAACACGCCATTTCGACGGTGGTGCCTGAGCGCAACGTGCAGTTGCCCGCGCCGATGCCGGCGGAGGGCTTGCGCGCTGATGCGCCGGCGGCGAGCCTGAAGAAGGGTGATGCCGCGGCTTAACGGCAGCGGCCACGGCGCGGCCACTGGCCGCGCAAGGAACCCAAGCCATGTTTTTTGAACGTCCCGAAGCCGGCCGTCGCGCCGTGCTGCTGAACGTGAGCCTTGGCGCCGGGCCCGCCGGCAACCGGGCAGCGATGCTCACCGCGGCGCGCGGTGAACTCACGCAACTCGTCCAGTCTGCCGCCATGCGGCCCGTCGGTTGCGTTGAAGGCGCGCGCGAGAAACCGCATCCGCGTTGGTTCGTGGGGCTTGGCAAGCTCGATGAGATTGCCGCCGCGCTCGGCGCCGGCGAAGCGGATCTGCTCATCGCCAATCACGATCTGACGCCGGCGCAAGAGCGCAACTTGGAGCAGCGCTTGGAGTGCCGCGTGATGACGCGCGCAGAGCTCATCCTGCACATCTTCGCAGACCGCGCCCGCACCCGGGAAGGCCAGCTGCAGATCGAACTCGCCCAACTCAACCATGCGCGCACGCGCATGGCGCGAGGTTGGGCGCATTTGGATCGGCAGCGTGGCGGTGTGGGCTTGCGCGGCGCTGGGGAAAAGCAGATCGAGCTGGACGCCCGCATGCTGCGTTCACGCATCCGCGTGGTGCGCGAGCGGTTGGAACGGGTGCATGGCCAACGCCAAGGCAGCCGCCGGCACCGTCGCCGCACCGGCGTGCCAACCGTCGCCTTGGTCGGCTACACCAACGCCGGCAAATCGACCTTGTTCAATGCCTTGACGCAGCCCGCCGGCGCCGGCGGCGCCTATGTGGCCGATCAACTCTTCGCCACGTTGGATCCGCTCATGCGGCGGGTGCAGGTTGAAGGTGCGGGAGAGGTTGTGCTGGCAGACACGGTGGGCTTCATCCGCGATTTGCCGCCGGGTTTCGCGGAAGCTTTCAAGGCGACGTTGGAGCAGGTGGCCGAAGCGGATCTCTTGTTGCACGTCATTGACGCGGCGGCGGAAGACGCAGCGGCATTGCGCGGCCATGTGCTCGGCGTGCTGACGGAAATCGGCGCCGCCGACGTGCCGACCATCGAGGTGTGGAACAAGGTGGACTTGTTGCCCGGCGATGTTGCCGACGAGGCGCTGGCGACCGACAGCGCGCTGCGGGCGGATGGCGGCGCTCCGCAACGGGTGCCGGTGAGCGCGACTGGCGGCGTGGGCCTAGATGCTTTGCGCGGCGCCGTCGGCGCTGCGTTGGGTGTGGCGTCCGAACCGCTGACGGTGCTGTTGGAGCCCGGCGCCGGGAAGGTGCGCGCGCGCCTCTACGCCTTGGGCGCCGTGCGCTCGGAAGCCGTCGGCCAAGATGGGCGGCTGGCCTTGGCGGTGCGCGTGGATGCCGCCGAAGCGCGGCGGCTGCGCTCGGCGGGCCTTGTTGCAGCGAGTTGAGCCGACTCCTACAATCGAACGAACTGTCTGAGTTCCAGACTGGAGATTCATAACGAATGGCGTGGAACGACGATTCCGGCGGCGGCAAGGATCCTTGGGGCAATCGCGGCGGCGACAAGGGCCCGCCGGACCTTGACGAGGCATTCCGCAACCTGCAGCGGCAACTTGCCGGCATCTTCGGCCGCGGCAAGGCCAAGAGCGGCAGCGGTGGCGGTGGGCGTGGCGTCAGCATGTCGGTGCTCGGCATCGCCGTGGTCGCGCTCGCCTTGGGCTACGGCATGTGGGGCCTGTATCAGGTGGATCAGCAAGAACGGGGCGTGGTGTTCCGGTTCGGCGAAGCCCAAGAAAACGTCGTCCTGCCCGGCTTGCATTGGAACCCGCCGATCGTGGATCGGGTGGAGAAGGTGAATGTCACCCGCGTGAATGACCATGAACACCAAGCGTTGATGCTCACGGAGGACGAGAACATCGTCGACATCGGGATGACGGTGCAGTACATCATCGACAATCCCGTGAATTATCTCGTCAAGGTGCGTGATCCAGAGATCAGCCTAGACCACGCCACGGAGAGCGCCTTGCGGCATGTTGCCGGCAGTTCCACGATGGACCTCGTCATCACCGAGGGCCGCGCCGCCTTGGGTTCCGAGGTGCAGGAACGCTTGCAGACCTACCTCAATCGCTACGAGACGGGCATTCAGGTCGTCACCGTGAACATCGACCAAAGCGGCCCGCCGCAGCAGGTGCAGGAAGCGTTCGATGATGTGCAGAAGGCCAAGGAAGACGAACAGCGCTACATCAACGAGGCCAACGCCTACTTGGAAGAGGTTGTGCCGAAGGCGCGTGGCGATGCGCAACGGCAAATTGAAGAAGCGAACGCCTATCGAGACCAGGTGATCGCGCGCTCCGAAGGCGAGGCGAGGCGCTTCACCAAGCTGCTTGAGGAGTACCACCTCGCCGAGGACGTCACGCGCGATCGGCTCTACATTGACGCGATGGAATCCGTGCTGAGCCAGAGCACGAAGGTGATGGTGGACGTCGAGGGCGGCAACAACATGCTGTATCTGCCCCTCGATCGCTTGGCGAACCGCGGCAACGCCACCGCGGATCCGGATGAGTTGCGTCGCTTGGTGGACGAAGCCTTGGGTGAGCGGCTAGGTGGCGACCAGCGCCGCGACGCCCGCTAGGCGCCCGCGGCCCGCGTGGAATTGAGGAAAGCAAGATGAGTGTCCGCAACATTCTGATTGGCGTCATCGTGGCATTGATCGTGCTGCTGATTGCCGATGGCGTCTTCACCGTGGATCAGCGGGAACGCGCCATCGTTTTGCGCTTTGGCGCCGTGACGCGGGCGGATTTGGAACCGGGGCTGCATCTGAAACTGCCCATCGCAGAGGAAGCCAAGAAGTTCGATGGCCGCATCCTCACCTTGGATTCGCGCCCGGAGCGCTACTTCACCTTGGAAAAGAAGCCGCTCATCGTGGATTCGTTTGCGAAATGGCGCGTCGGTGACGTGCAGCGGTTCTACACGGCCAGCTCGGGAGACGTGACCCGCGCCAGGAACTTGCTGGCGCAGCGCGTCAATGAGGGCTTGCGCAACCAAATCAGCCGCCGCGACATGCATGAGGTCATCTCTGGGCAGCGCGACGAACTCATGGCCGAACTGACGCACCAACTCAACGAAGAGATGCGGCGCGAGATGGGCGTCGCGGTGATCGACGTGCGGGTGAAGAAGATCGATTTGCCCCCGGAGGTGTCGAGCGCCGTGTATGAGCGGATGAACTCCGAGCGCGAGATCGAGGCGCAGCAGCATCGCGCCACCGGCCGGGAACAGGAGTTGGGCATCCGGGCGGACGCCCAGCGCCAAGTGGTGGTCATTGAAGCCGAAGCCTACCGGGAGGCCGAGCAACTGCGCGGCGATGGCGATGCCAGAGCGGCGTCGATCTATGCGGGGGCGTACGGCGAGGATCCGGAGTTCTACGAGTTCTATCGCAGCATCAATGCGTACGCGCAAGTGTTCCGGGAGAAGGGCGACATGCTCATCTTGGATCCCAACAGCGACTTCTTCAAATACCTCAAGAACGGGGCCGGCAGGGGTTGAGCGGCGGGCCGCCGCCGCCTAGTCAGCGACTCCTCCAACCCTCGCGCAAGAACCAGACATGGGCCGCAACGTCGTTGTGCTTGGCGCTCAGTGGGGCGACGAAGGCAAGGGCAAGATCGTCGATCTGTTAAGCGCCAAGGCCAGTGCCGTGGTGCGGTTCCAAGGCGGCCACAACGCTGGCCACACCTTGGTGATCGGCGGTGAGCAGACCGTGCTGCACCTCATCCCATCCGGCATCATGCGCCCCCGTGCGCAGTGCTTCATCGGCAACGGTGTGGTGTTGGCGCCGCAGCCACTGCTCGATGAGATAGAAGGCTTGGAGGCGCTCGGCATCTCCGTGCGCGACCGGCTGCGCATTTCCCCGGCCTGCCCGCTGATCCTGCCGCATCACGTCGCGCTGGATGTGGCGCGGGAGCAATCGTTGGGCGAATGCAAGATCGGCACCACCGGGCGCGGCATCGGCCCGGCCTATGAAGACAAGGCGGCGCGCCGCGGCGTCCGCGTTGGCGATGCGTTCCACTGGCAAGAACTCGCCGCGAAGGTCGGCGAAGCGGTGGATTACGCCAACTTCCTGCTCAAAGGCTATTACAGTGTGCCGCCCGCAGACCTTGTGGACCTTGAGCGCACCTTGGCGGAACTCGGCCCCGCGATGGAAGCATTGAAGCCGATGGTGGCGGATGTTGGAGCGCAACTGCAGGCGCTGAAAATGGCCGGGGAGAGTATCCTCTTTGAAGGGGCCCAAGGCGCGTTGCTGGACATCGACTTGGGCACCTACCCGTTTGTCACGTCTTCCAACACCACCGCCGGAGGCGCGGCGACGGGCACGGGGTTGGGCCCGCGGTATCTGGATGCTGTATTGGGGGTCGCGAAGGCCTACGTCACGCGCGTGGGGGCGGGGCCCTTCCCCACCGAGCTCACCGATGCGAACGGCGCTCACCTGTCGAAGGTGGGCAAGGAGTTCGGCGCCACCACAGGGCGGCCGCGCCGCTGCGGCTGGTTCGACGCGGTGGCCATGCGCCGCTCGGTGCAAATGAACAGCTTCTCGGGGCTTTGCCTGACGAAGCTCCGCGTCTTGGATGGCATGGAGAAGGTGTGCATCTGTGTCGGCTACCGTTGCGCCAGCGGCGAGGTGGCGGAAGCGAATTTCCACGGCGAATCCTACAAAGAGGCGCAGCCGATCTACGAAGAACTGCCGGGCTGGCGTCAGTCCACCCACCGGGCGCTCAGCGTCGAGGAACTGCCACCCAATGCGCGCGCCTACATCCGCCGCATCGAAGAAGCCGTTGGCGCGCCAGTGGACATGATCTCCACCGGAGCGGATCGCGACGACACCATCGTCATCAAGGATCCGTTCGAGGCCTAGGCGATGCTGGACGCGAAGCTGTTGGACTTGCTTGTTTGCCCCGTGAGCAAGGGGCCGCTGGTGTACCGCGCCGAGCGCGACGAATTGTGGTGCCGCCAAAGCGGTTTAGCCTATCCGGTGCGCGACGCCGTGCCGGTGATGCTGGAGCAGGAAGCGCGGCAGTTGAGCTTGGAAGAACTGCGAACGTTGGAGTGAGGCGTGGCGGCCATGTCCGCCCATGACGCACGGTGGTTTCCTCCACTGCCGACGCGAGAATGTGCGGCTCACGCGCTTTGGTGGGGTGGTTCGCTTTCCGCTAAACTGCTTGGTCAGAGGGAACTTTCAGCACGCTGCCGCGTCGGCGCTCTTCGTGGAGGAGTGTTGGACGCGGTGCCGAGAGGGTTGAGCACAGTGAATCGCGCCGCCTTGAATGGCTCGCACATCGCGCCGGCCACCGAGATGCCGGACATCGCCCGCCACGGCGTGCTCGATGCCGCCGCCACGCTGGATTGGGTGGGCATGAGCAGCATTCGCCGCCCGCTCAAGATCCGCGACGGCCAAGCCGTGCATGATGTGCAGGCGCAGGTGCAGCTCTATGTGGACCTGGACGATGCCGACGCGCGCGGCATCCACATGTCACGCCTCTACCTCATTCTGGACGAACACGCGGACACGCGCCCGCTTTCGGTGCCGGGCCTCAAGCTGTTGCTCGCCTCGTTGCTGGAATCCCATCGAGACCTCTCTGGCCGCGCCTTCGTGCAGTTCGATTTCGATTACCACCTCCGCCGCAAGGCCCTCGTCAGCGACAACTCTGGTTGGAACGCCTACCCGGCCTCCATCAAGGGAACGCAGGTGGCCGGCGAGACGCAGGTGGAGCTGTCCCTCGGCATCTTCTATTCCAGCACCTGCCCCTGTTCCGCAGCCTTGGCCCAGCAGTTGGCGCAGCAGCGCTTCGAGCAAGACTTTGGCGCCGGCGGCACGGCCCGGGTGGAGGACGTGAAGGCTTGGCTCGGCACGGACGATGGCTTGGCCGGCACGCCGCACAGCCAGCGCAGCATCGCCAAGTTGTTGGTGAAACTGCGCCACACGCAGGAAGACTTTCCGTTCACCGACCTGATCGACTGCGTGGAGGCAGCGCTGCAAACGCCGGTGCAGACAGCGGTGAAACGCGAAGACGAGCAGGAGTTCGCTCGCTTGAACGCCGCCAACCTCATGTTCTGCGAGGATGCCGGCCGCCGCGTGAAAGCCGCGTTAGGCGCAGACCCGCGGCTAGTCGATTTCTGGGTGCGCGTGGAGCATCACGAAAGCCTCCACGCCCACAACGCCGTGGCAGTGTTCACCAGGGGCATGCAAGACGGTTACCGGCCAATTCCTTAGTCGCCGATGGACGCCGCGGGGTTTTGGGCGGATGTTGCTTGGCGGTGAGGGCCGAAGCCGGCGCGGAGGAACGCCGTGGTGCCGAGGAGAGGACTTGAACCTCCACGGGGTTACCCCCACTAGCACCTGAAGCTAGCGTGTCTACCAATTTCACCACCTCGGCGTGAAGCGGCAGAGCCCGCAACGCCAAGCGCTCCGGGCCGGACGCGCAATCTACTTTCCCACCAGAGGGTTGTCAATTTGAGCTCCCCCAAAGGACGCGCGCGCGGCGGCTTCGAGAAGCGACCGCAGCGTCCCGCAACTCTCAACGCCGGGGCTGTCCGCGCCGCGCTGCAAACCCTTGGGGCACCCACTTGGCATGATTTGGCGCAGCATCTCAAGGTGCGCAAGGGTGCCGGCGCCCATCGACTGCGGCGTCTGCTGCGCGGGCTTGAACACTCAGGCGAAGTTTGCCGCGGGGAAGGCAGCGCCTACTCACTCAACGCCGATGCGGCCGTCATGTTGGATGAAGTGGTCGAGGTGGACGGCGTTCTCAAGCTGCGCGACAACGGCCAAGCGTTGCCGGCTGCGGCCGGCGCGCGCGCCGGCGACCGAGTGGAAGTGCGCCGCGGGCCGCTCGGTCCCGAGGTGCGGCGGATCGTGGAACCTTCGCCGGCGCCCGTTGTCGGCTGCTTGGTGGAAGGCTGGCGCGGCGAGCGATTCGTCGAATCCCTCGATCCTGCGGTGAAGGGCCACGTCGATGTCGAAGACGATGACGACACGGCGCAAAATGGTGACATCGTTGAGATCAGGCTGCTTTGGGCCAGCGAGCGGCGTCATGGCCGGGGCGCGGCGCGGCGGCGCTTTGCCGGACGCATCGTGCGTGTGCTGGCAACGCGCAACGAGGCGGACCGCGCCGCCACGGCGATGTTGACAAGCCGCGGCGTGCCCGTCGCGTGGCCACCGGAAGTGCCGCAAGCCGCGCCGCCGGCGGTCACCGAAGCCGATGCGGCTGGGCGTTTGGATCTCACGCATCTGCCGTTCGTCACCATCGATGGCGCCGACGCCCGAGATTTTGACGATGCCGTCTTCGCCGCGCCGCGGCCGCGCGGGGGCTGGCGGCTGGTCGTCGCCATTGCGGATGTGGCGCACTATGTCGCGCCGGGCTCGGCGCTGGACTTGGAGGCGCGTCGCCGCGGCAACTCCGTGTATCTGCCGGACCGCGTCATTCCGATGCTGCCGGAAGCGCTGTCCAACGGCATCTGCTCGCTGCGCCCCCACGAGAGACGCTTGGCGCTGGTGTGCGACATGCAGGTGTCGGCAACGGGGCGCATCAGCGGCTACACCTTTGCCGAAGCAGTGATTCAGTCGCGCGCGCGGCTCATTTACGAGGATGTCGCGGCGCGTCTCGAACGCGGCGCTGGCCAACGCGGCGAGTCCGCCGCGGATGAGGCGGCGTCGCTTGCGGCGCTGTTTGACGCGTACCAAGCGCTGCGCAGCCAACGGGCCGCCCGCGGCGCCCTCGACCTCGATGCCCGAGAGACTGTGCTCACGCTGCGCGAAGGCCGCGTGGCAGCGGTTTCGCCGACCATTCGCAACGACGCCCATCGGCTCATCGAGGAAGCCATGATCGCAGCGAATGTCTGCGCGGCGCGGCATCTCGAACGCCTCGGCGCCGTGTACCGCGTCCATGAGGCGCCGGCGGGCGAAAAGCGCGCGCAGCTTGCGTCCGCGTTGGCGTTGGGCGGCGTGTCGTTGGGGGCTGCCCCGTTGTCGCCGAAGTCCTTGCAGGCGGCGTTGGAGGCAGCGCGGGGGCGGTCTGCGCTGCCGGATTGGCTGCTCGCGGCGCTGCTGTTGCGCTCCCTGCCGCAGGCGCGGTACGACCCGCGCAATCTCGGCCACTTCGGCTTGGCGTTGCCGAAGTACGTCCACTTCACCTCGCCCATTCGCCGCTATGCGGACCTGATGGTGCATCGCATCATCAAGAGCGGCGTCGCCGCGCCGCAGGATTGGCTGGCGGACGCTGCCACCCACATCTCCATGACGGAGCGGCGTGCAGATGACGTGACCCGCGCCGTGGCAGACTGGCTGAAGTGCGATTTCATCGCGCATCGGGTGGGAGAGCGCTTTGCCGGCATCGTCGCGGGCGTCACGGAGTTTGGCCTGTTCGTCGAGCTTGACGGGGTCGGCGTGCAAGGGTTGGTGCATGTGTCCCGCCTCGGCGCGGACTACTACCAGTTCGCGCCGGCAAGCATGAGCTTGGTCGGGGAGCGGTCTGGGCACCGTTACTCGCTGGGCGATGCCTTGATCGTCGCGTTGGAGGAGGTGTCTGTGGAAGCGCGCCGCGTTGGCCTTGCCGTGGTGCGCCGCGCGTCGCCGCGCGGGCGGGCGTGAAGCGGCGGCACAGCGGCAGACCGCCGCGGTGAAGGCGGGCAGGCGTGGCAACGCCGGCGCAGACGCCGATGCGCCGCCATCTGCGGATGTTGTGGATGCTGCGGATGAGGATTGGATCTACGGCATTCACACGGTCCGCCACCTCCTTGAAGCGACGCCTGGGCGGGTGCGGCGGTTGTGGGCGCTCGACGCGCGCCGCGCCGCGCCGGCCCTTGCCGCTTTGCTGAGCGCCGCGAGCGCGGCCCAAGTGCCGGTGGAATGGGTGCGCCGCGCCGCGCTTGATCGCGTCGCCCCTGGCGTCCATCAGGGCGTGGCCGCGCAATGTCACGCCTTTGCGCCAGCCACGGAACAAGCGCTTGAGCGCCGCTTCAGCGAGTTTCGCCGACCATTCCTGCTCGTTCTGGAGGGTGTGCAGGATCCGCGCAATCTCGGCGCTTGCCTGCGCACCGCGGACGCAGCCGGCGTCGATGCCGTGCTGCTGCATCGGCGCAACGCCGCCGGCTTGAGCGGCGTCGCAGCCAAGGCGGCGAGCGGCGCCATCGAACGCTTGATGATCGTCTCCGTCACCAACGTTGCCCGGCGCATCGAGTGGTTGAAGGCGCGTGGCGTATGGATCGTCGGCGGCGACGAGAGGGCGGAACAATCGCTCTTCGAGTGCGATTTGCCGTCTCCCACCGCGTTGGTGTTGGGCGGCGAAGGCAAAGGCTTGCGCCGTCTCACCCGCGCGCGTTGCGACGTGTTGGTGCGCATCCCCATGGCCGGCGCCGTGGCCAGCCTCAACGTGGCGGTGGCGGCCGGCATCTTGCTGTTTGAAGCGGCGCGGCAGCGGCGTTAGAATCGCCCGTCCGTTCAACCACTCCTTGCCGCACCTCGGCCACGCCGGCGGCGGCGAACCCAAGGGGAGCCTCAATGCGTCACTACGAAGTGGTGTTCCTCGTGCATCCGGACCAATCCGAGCAGGTGCCGGGCATGATGGAGCGCTATCGTGCGCTCATCGAGCGCAATCAGGGCGTTGTGCATCGCATGGAAGATTGGGGGCGGCGCCAGCTTGCCTACCCCATCTCCAAGATTCACAAAGCGCACTATGTGTTGATGAACATCGAGGTGGCCAACGACACCTTGGATGAACTCACCAGCGCCTTCCGCTTCAACGATGCCGTGTTGCGCAATCTGATCATCAAGCGTCAGGAAGCCGCCACTGGCGTCTCGAAAATCTACGAGCAGGAACTGCGCGAGCAAGAGAAGGACCGGGAGCGCGAACGGCGCCGCGAAGAGGAAGCTGCCCTGCGCGCCGCGCGCCGGGAGGCCGCCGCGGAGCGCGACGACGCCGAGGAAACGCCGGCGCCCAAGCCAGAGGAGCCACCGGCGCAGCCGGAGGAGCCACCGGCGCAGCCGGAGGCGAATGTCGCGGCCGAGCCGCAGGCGGAAGGCGCCGTGGAGGCCGAAGCCACCACTGCCGATGGCGCGGATTGACGGAGGACGATCATGGCGAGAGGTTTTCGGCGCAAGCGCTACTGCCGCTTCACTGCGGAAGGCATCAAGGAGATCGACTACAAAGATCTCGATCTCCTGAAACCCTACATCACCGAAACTGGGAAGATCGTGCCGAGCCGCATCACCGGCACCAGCGCCCGTTACCAGCGGCAGTTGGCCACGGCGGTCAAACGCGCCCGTTATCTGGCGCTGCTGCCGTACACAGACCAGCACAAGTAAGCTGAGGGACGCAGGCTCTTGAAAATCATATTGCTCGAGCGCATCGCCAACCTCGGCAACCTTGGCGACGAAGTGGCCGTGCGGGGCGGCTACGCGCGCAACTACCTCATTCCGCAAGGCCGCGCCGTGCGCGCCACGAAGGACAACCGCGTCGCTTTCGAGGACCAACGGGCAGACTTGCAGGCCGCGGCCGACGCCAGGCGTGACGCCGCCGAGGCGCGGGGCGATCGGCTGGCGGACTTTGCCGTCACCTTGATGGCGCGCGCCAGCGAAGAGGGCAAGCTCTACGGCTCTGTCGGCACCGTGCAAATCGCCCGCGCTCTCACGGAGCGGGGCGTAGAAGTGTCCAAGGCAGAAGTGCGGATGCCCGAAGGCGTCATCCGCTCGGTTGGCGATTACGAAGTGGAGATCCAACTGCACGCGGATGTCACCCGCGCCGTGGCGGTGCATGTGGTGGGAGAGTAGCCGCGCCCAAGCTCCTCATTTCGAGGGGCTCTCCCACCTCCCCTTGCTTCGCGCCGGCGCGTCCGCGCCGCTGTCCCGCTACTCTCGCAAGGTGCCGCCAAGCATGGGCGCCGTTGCATCCCCAGCAATCCCACAGCGTCACGCACATCCTTAAGATGTGCTTTGAACGCTCGGCTGAGATCGTCCGTGCCCCAAGCAGATACCCAAGCCTCTCCGCCTGCCCGCCTCAAGGTGCCGCCCCACTCCATCGAGGCGGAGCAGGCCGTGCTCGGTGGCCTCATGCTCGACAACGGCAAGTGGGACGCCATTGCGGACCGAGTGAGCGAAAACGATTTCTACCGCGCCAACCACCGCGTGCTGTTCCGCGTGATCGGAGAACTCGCCAACGATGCGCAGCCGTTGGATGCAGTCACCTTGGGGGAGGCGTTGCTGGCACATGGCTTGGTGGAGCAAAGCGGCGGGCTGCCTTACCTTGCGGAGTTGGTGGAGGCCACCCCGGCGGCCATCAATGTCGCCGCCTATGCGGACATCGTGCGGGAACGCTCGATTCTGCGCCAGCTCATCGTCGCCGCCAACGACATCGCCGAATCCGCTTACGCCCCGGACGGTCGCCCCAGCGGAGATTTGCTGTCCCTTGCGGAACAGTCGGTGTTCCGCATCTCGGACGAGCGCCTGCAGGGTGCTGGCCCGCAGCCCGTGACGCCGCTGTTGACAGGGGCGAAGGCGCACATTGAGGCGCTGCAGCGCGACGGCAACCCCACCCCCGGCGTGTCCACGGGGTTTAGCGACCTGGACGAGAAGACCGCAGGGTTCCAGAACTCAGACCTCATCGTCATCGCGGGGCGACCATCCATGGGCAAGACGGCGCTGGCGGTGAACATCGCGGAGCACGCAGTGTTGGAAAACCAAGGCGATGGCGGCGCAGTGCTGGTGTTCTCCCTTGAGCAATCGGCAGAGCAGCTCGCCATGCGGCTGCTTTCCGCGGTGGGCGGCATCGACCAAGGACGCATGCGCAACGGCCAAATGCATGACGACGATTGGCCCCGCTTCGACAGTGCGCTAAACCTGCTGCGCGACAAACCGCTCTACATCGACGACACGCCGGCGGTCACTGCCCTCGACATTCTGGTGCGGGCGCGACGGGTGCGGCGTGAAACCCCAACCCGGCGCCTGAAGCTCATCGTGGTGGACTACATGCAGCTTATGCGCCCGACCGAAAAGGCCGAATCCCGCGCCCGCGAACTCTCTGAGATTTCCGGCCGCTTGAAGGCCATCGCCAAGGAGATGGGGTGTCCGTTGGTGGCGCTGTCGCAGCTGAACCGCGCCCCCGAAAACCGCGACAACAAACGCCCGCGCATGTCGGACCTGCGCGAATCCGGGGCCATTGAGCAGGATGCGGACCTCATTCTGTTCATCTACCGCGACGAGGTGTACGACGAAAACACCGAAGACAAGTTTGCCGAGCTCAACATCGCCAAGCAGCGCAACGGCCCCACCGGCATGGTGAAACTCACGTTTCGGGGCCACCTCACCAAGTTCGAGCCGTACATTCCAGACCGCTATCCGGACTATCCAGAAAGCTGATGGCGGCCACCAAACCGAAGGCTGCTTACGTCTGCGCGGAGTGTGGCGTCGAACACGCCAAATGGCAGGGGCAGTGCGCGGCTTGTGGGCGGTGGGACGCAATGCGGGAGGTGACCATCGATCCCGCGCGGCGATCCGGCGGCTATGCCGGCGCCGCGCCGCAGGTCACCCGGTTGCGGGAAGTGGAAGCGGCTGCGCGCGAGTGGCTGCCAACTGGCATGGCGGAGCTGGACCGGGTTCTCGGCGGCGGCTTGGCGCCCGGCGCCGTGGTGTTGATGGGCGGAGACCCCGGCGCCGGCAAGAGCACCTTGCTGTTGCAGGTGGCGGCGGCGCTGTCCGGCCGGGTGACGGTGCTGTATGTGACTGGCGAGGAATCCTTGGAGCAGATCGCGGAGCGCGCGCGGCGCCTCCAGCTGCCGTTGGAAGACCTCTTGGCCGCTGCTGAGACGCGCGTCGAGGCAGTGGCTGCGCTCATCGCCGAGCACCGGCCGCGCGTCGTCATCGTCGATTCCATACAGGTGATGCAGGTTGAATCATCGAGCAGCGCGCCGGGCAGCGTGACCCAGGTGCGCGAGTCCGCGGCGGCGCTCACGCGCATTGCCAAGCAAACGCAGACCGCGGTGGTCCTCGTTGGCCACGTCACCAAGGAAGGCGGCCTCGCCGGCCCCAAGGTGCTTGAGCACATGATCGACTGCTTTGTCATGCTGGACAGCCCCGCCGGCACTCGCTTCCGAACGTTGCGTGGCCACAAGAACCGCTTCGGCCCAGTGAACGAACTGGGCGTCTTCGCCATGACCGAGGGCGGCGTCAAGGAAGTTGCCAATCCCTCAGCCATCTTCTTGCAGCGCCCGGAAGAAATGTCGCCGGGCAGCGTCGTGACGGTCACTTGGGAAGGCACCCGGCCGCTGTTGGTGGAGCTGCAGGCTTTGGTGGACGACGCCCAGGGCGGCTACGGCAAACGGTTGGCCGTCGGTTTGGACCCGCAGCGCCTCGGCATGCACCTCGCCGCGCTGCATCGACACTGTGGGCTGTCGCTGGCGGATCAGGATGTCTTTGCCAACGTGGTCGGTGGCGTTCGCATCATGGAAACTGGCGCGGACATGGCGTTAGTGGCCGCGGTGCTGTCGAGCTTCCGCAATCGGCCGCTGCCGCGAGATTTGGTGTGCTTTGGCGAAATTGGCCTCACCGGCGAGGTGCGGCCGGTGCCGAATGGCCAAGAGCGGCTGCGCGAGGCGCAGAAGCACGGTTTCACGCTGGCCATCGCGCCACGTGCGAACTTGCCGCGCCGGCCCATTGGCGGCATTGAGGTGCATGGCGTCACAACCTTGAGCCAAACCTTGGAGGCGCTGAGCGGCTTGGGCTAACGCCGGCTCTCTCTCATTCTTTCTCTATCTCCCATCCCCCCCCCCCCCCCCCCCCCCCCCGTCTCCCGCCCCTTCGCGTCTCTCCCACACCCGTCCCCGTCCTCGCTCGCCACTGCAGCGGGCCGGCCCGCGTGTGCGCGAACACCCCGCCTCGTTGTAGGATGATGGCCATTTTCTCTGTGCGAGAACGCTGCAGTGGGCAAGTGGCCCCTCGCCGCCATTGGGTTGCTCTTCCTCGCCGCGGCCAGCGCCAGCGCGAATCCTTGCGCGGACGCGCATTGCATCGCGGGCACGGTGGTGAGCATCGCCGACGGCGACACCGTGACGCTGTTGGTGCAGGATGCCGGCGCGCAGCGCCAACAACGTGTGCGCCTCACCGACATCGACACGCCGGAACGTGCCCAGCCTTGGGGCACCCGCGCTCGCCAAGCGCTCGCGAACAAGGTGTTTCGCCGCCAGGTGCAAGTCGTCTCCCGCGGTGAGGACCGCTACGGCCGCTTGCTAGGGCGCGTTTACCTCGGCGGGCGGGACATCAATCGAGAGATGGTGCGCGAAGGCCACGCTTGGGTGTATCGACAATACTCCTCGGACATTTGGCTGCTGCAGGATGAGGGGGCGGCCCAAGAACGCCGGATGGGCCTGTGGTCGCTGCCGGCAGCGCAGCGCGTGCCGCCTTGGGAGTGGCGGCGTGGCGCCCGCAGCCCGAAACCGAAGGCGCGCCGGGTGGCTGCGACGCCGATGGTGCGGGGCGCGTTCACCTGCGGGGCGAAGCGCTTCTGCCGCGAAATGGCGTCGTGTGACGAAGCGCGATTTCACCAAACGCAGTGTGGCGTCAAGACCTTGGATGGCGACGGCGACGGGATGCCGTGCGAGCGGCTCTGTCGCGACGCGGGGCAGTAGGGCGAGGCTTCAGCGCGGCGCTCTGTCACCGCGGCATCGCCCTGCCGCTTAAGCGCCGCCTTTCACTCAGTCCGCATCCACGGCGGCGGCTCCACCAGGTTCGCGATGGCGGCTGCGAGGGGGCTGCCAGCCGCATCTCCCAATGCCGACATGGTGGTGGTGAGGCCGCCATCCACCACAAAGGCTTGGCCGGTCACAAAGGCGGATTCGTCGCTTGCCAGAAAGAGCGCCATGTTGGCGATGTCGAAGCCTTCCCCAGCGCGCGGAATGGGCTGCAAGTTGCGGAACGTGGGCCGCAGGGCCTCTTCCACCGAGACGTTCGAGCCGGCCTTGGGCTGCTGCCCGAACAGAAAGATCGGCGTCACGATGGCGCCGGGGCAAATGGCGTTCACGCGGATGTGGTGCGGTGCCAATTCAACGGCCACCGCGCGGGTGAGCCCCATTACGCCGGCCTTCAAGGCGCTGTAAACCGGCGCTCCGGAGCTGCCGCGCAGGCCGGCAATGCTGGCCGTGGACACGATGCTGCCCCCGCCTTGCTCCTTCATGATCGGCGCGGCGTGCTTCATGCCAAGGATCGGCCCGGTAAGCAGGCATGCCACGGTGCTCGCGTAGGGTGCGCCCATGTCCGTTTGGTCGATGGGACCAGCCACGCCGCCAAAACCGGCGTTGTTGAAGATGCAGTCCAAGCGCCCGTGCGCGTCGACGGCGAAGTCGATCATCGCCTTCACGTCTGCCTCGACGCCGACATCCGTGCGGATGAACGTCGCCGCCGCGCCGAGTTCTTGGGCGATGGCCTCACCCTTTTCAACTTGCAGGTCGCCAATGACGACCGTGGCGCCTTCCGCCGCGAAGCGCCGCGCGGTGGCGGCGCCCATGCCGCTCGCGCCGCCGGTGATGACGGCCACTTTGCCGTTGAGCCTTGCCATGTGCTTCTCTCCCCTGTGCCGCGGCTGCTGGCCGCCTCAGGGCAGTTTATCCACCGAACGCCTGTGCTGCGGCGCGGGCGATGTCGATGATGGGCGTGGGATAGATGCCGAAGACCACGATGCCGGCGCCCAAGGCGACGACCACTGCCGCGGCTTCCCAGGCGCCCGCCCGCTCGGCGGCCGGCGCGGCTTCACGCGCTTCTCCCTCATCCTCCGCGGCCGGCGTCTTCGTCATGGTGAAGATGATGCGCAGGTAGTAGTAGACGCCGATGGCGCTGCCGATGACCAGCGCCCACACCAGTGTCCAGAGTTCGCCTTCGGCGCCGGCGGCGAACAAGTAGAACTTGGCGATGAAGCCGATGGTGAGCGGGATGCCGGCCAGCGACAAGGCGGCTGCCGAGAGCGTCGCGGCGAGCAAGGGGCGTTGCCAGAACAGCCCTTCATAGGCTTCCAAGCGTTCCGCGTCCTCGCCGCCGGCTTCGCTCGACAGCACGGTCATCACGCCGAAGGCGGCGAGCGTCATCAGGAAGTAGCCGGCGAGATACACCATCCCCGTTTCCAGCGCCATCGGCGCACCGGAGATGGATGCGGCGAGCACCACGGCGATGAGCAGGTAGCCGATGTGGGCGATGGAGGAATACGCCAAAATGCGCTTCAAGTTGTCTTGCAGCAAGGCGAGCAAATTGCCGACCACCATCGAGACGACGGCAATGATGACGACGCCGAGCACTAACGGCGCCGCGCCCAAAGCGCCCGTTTCCACCACATAGCGCAGCAGCAGCGCCACCACGGCACCCTTGGAAACGGTGGCCACGAAGCCCGTCACCGGCGCCGGCGCGCCTTGGTAGACGTCCGGCGTCCACATGTGGAACGGCACTAAGGAAAGCTTGAAGGCGACGCCGGCGAGAATCATCGCTTGGCCAGCCACAGCCAGCAGGCTGCTGGCCGAGAACGCCGCTTCGAAGGCCATCGACCCGGTGGCGGCGTAGGCCAAGGCCATGCCGAATAGCTGTGTGGTGGACGCGACGCCGGACAGCACGAGGTACTTGAGCGCGGCCTCTAGGGGCGCTTGGCCTTCCTCTGGATAGGCGATCATCGCGTACAGCGAGATGGACAACACCTCCAGCCCCAACACGAAGGCGGCGAAGTGGGTGGCGCTCGCCATCGCCATGGCGCCCAACGTCGCGGTCAGCAGCAGAACGTAGAACTCCTCCCGGTGCGCCAACGTGATGCGGCGTTCCAAGTAGCGATAGCCGAGCAACGCGGAAGCGATGGCGGCGATGACAAAGAGCGCGTTGAAGAAATTGGCGTAGGCATCGATGGCGAGAAAGCCGTCGATCACCCGAGCGCCGGCGGCATTGGAGGCCGGCAGCGCGAACAGCGTCGCGACGAGGGTGGCGAGCGTCACCGCCAGCGCCAGCACATGGCTGCGCACGAAGGAGATTGCGAGCAGCAAAGCCAATGTGCCGCCGATGAGCACCAAGTGCGGTGCGAGGGCCTGCAGGTCTGCGCCGGTCATGCGTTGCGCCCCGTTAGCCGGCCCGCGCCGGCCTGCGCTTGCTCCATGCCCATCGTCATGGCGCGATCCACAGTGTTTCGATGACGGGCGCCGACAAGTCCAACAGCGGCTGCGGGTAGACGCCAATCCAGATCAGCGCTGCCATCATCAGCGTCATCACCGTCATTTCGCGCAACCCAAAGTCGCGCATGGCAGGCACGTCCGGATTCGGCTCGCCTTGGAAGGCGCGCTGCAGCAGCACGAGGCCATACACCGCCGCCACCACCACACCCAAGGCGGCAGCCACCGTGAGCGGCACATTGGCTTGGAAGGCGCCGAGCAGCACCAAGAATTCACCGATGAAGTTGCCGAGGCCCGGCATCCCCACCGAGGCGACGACAAAGAACATCGTCATCACGCCCATGCGCGGCGCCCGCATCCAGAGGCCGCCCATGTTGGACATCTCCCGGGTATGCAGCCGTTCCTGCAAAGCGCCCGCCATCATGAACAGGGCCGCGGTGGAAAAACCATGCGCGATCATGGTGACGACGGCGCCTTGCATGCCAAGGGGGTTCATCCCGGCTGCGCCGCCGGCGTCCACGAACGCGAAGGCGCCGAGCAGCACGAAACCCATGTGGGCGACGGAGCTATAGGCCACCAGGCGCTTGAAGTCTGATTGGCTGTACGCCATGTAGCCGCCGTAGAGGATGCTCAACGCGCCGAGGAACATCGCCCAATTGGCGAACTGCGCCGAGGCGTCGGGAAACAGCGGGATGACGAAGCGGATGAGGCCGTAGGCGCCCGTCTTCAGCAGGATGCCGGCGAGGATGACGCTGCCGGCGGTGGGCGCTTGGGTGTGGGCGTCTGGCAGCCAAGTGTGGAACGGCACGCCGGGCAGTTTCACCACAAAGGCCACGAAGAAGCCGAGCATCAGGTAGAAGGCCACGTCTGGCGCGAGCTCCGCGCCCAACAGGTCGTTGTAATTGAAGGTGATGCTGCCGGTGTTCGCGTAATTGAAGTAGACGAGCGCCAAGATCGCGAACAGCATCAACAGGCCGCTGATTTGCGTGAACAAAAAGAACTTCATCGCGGCGAAGGCCTTGTTCTCGTGCCCCCAGATGGCGATGAGGAAGTACATGGGAATGAGCATCACTTCCCAGAAGAAGAAGAACAGGAACAAGTCCAGGGCGGTGAACACGCCGACGACGCCGGCCATCACCCACAGGACATTGAACTGAAAGAAGCCGGTGCGCCGCTTGGTCTCCGTCCATGAGGAGACGACGGCCACCGCGCCGAGGAACAGCGTCAGCGCCGTGAGCATGAGCGACAGCCCATCCATGCTCAGGATGACGTGGATGCCGAAGCGCGGAATCCACTCGATGTATTGGTTCGCGTAGGCGTAGCCCCCCGCCCAAGCGTTCGCCACATAGGCGCCGGCGGCGATGAAGGCGATGAGCCCCACCCACCGCGGCGCGTTGGGGTTGACGCGCTCCGCAGCCCAAGCGACGCCGCCGGCGATGAGCAGGAACAGGATGAGGCCGAGGATGTTCACAGCGCGTCGAGCACGATCAGGAAGGCGACCAGCAGGCCGATGGCCATGTTCGCCGCGTACCAACGCAGGCGCCCGCTTTGGGTGAGCGCGATCACATAGTGCAGGCCGCGCGTGACCGCGGCGATGATGCGATAGGCGAAGTCCACCACATCGGCCTTGTTGAGACGCGCGACGATGATGAAGGGCTTGACGAACACCCGGTCGTACACCCAGTCGAAGCCCCAGCCGCTGAACCAGAACCTGCGCATCGCATCGCCGAACGGCGACGCCACCAAGCCATCCACGTTGATGCGGCGGTTGTGGAACAGCAGCCAGCCCAAGGCGATGCCGAGGAACGGCGCGGCCATCGTGGCGAGGGCGACGGCGCTGGTGTGGTCGGCTTCGCCAAGCCCGCCGTCCGGCAGCACCGCTGCCACCGGCGCCAGCCCGAACCAACCGCCACCGATGGCAAGCAGGCAGAGCAGCGCCAGCGTCCCCCACATGTTGATGCGCGAGTGGTCATGCGGCTCGATGCGCGTTTTGCCGAAGAACGTGATGACCATCATGCGCGTCGTGTAGAGGGCCGTCAGAAACGCAGCGAACGCGGCGCCGCCCCAGAACAGCCAGCCGGCGGGCTCGAAATCGAAGCTCGCAAGCACGATGGCGTCCTTGCTGTAGAACCCAGAGGTGAAGGGCAGCGCGGCCAGCGCGATGGAGCCGATCAACATGCTGGCGAATGGAATGGGCAGTTTGCGCCACAGGCCGCCCATCTTGAACATGTCCTGCTCGTGGTGCAGCGCCAGAATCACCGAGCCAGACGCCAAGAACAGCAACGCCTTGAAGAAGGCATGGGTCATCAAGTGGAAGATGGCCGCCGACCATGCGCCGACGCCCAACGCCAGGAACATGTAGCCGATCTGGCTCATTGTCGAATAGGCCAGCACCCGCTTGATGTCCCGTTGCGTCAATGCCGTGAAGGACGCGATGAAGAGCGTTGCGAGGCCGACGCTGGCCACCGCCAATTGCGCCGTCGGCGACAGCAGGAACAGCTCATGGGTGCGTGCGATGAGATAGACGCCGGCCGTCACCATCGTCGCCGCGTGGATGAGCGCGGACACCGGCGTTGGGCCGGCCATGGCGTCTGGCAGCCACGTCTGCAAAGGCAGCTGGGCGGATTTGCCCACCGCGCCGCCGAGCAGCAGGAGGGCGATGAGGGTTGCCATGGTGGAGCCTTCCGGCCACAGCTCGCGGGCGCCCGCCATCGACGCCTGCACCTCGATGCTGCCCACTTCCCGGAACAAGAGGAAAAGGCCGAGCAGCATGGCGGTGTCGCCGACGCGGGTGACGACAAATGCCTTGCGCGCGGCGTAGCCGTTCTCTGGCTGTGCATGGAAAAAGCCGATGAGCAGATAGCTGCAGAGGCCCACGCCTTCCCAACCCAAGAACAGCACCAGCAGGTTGTCGCCAAGCACCAACATCAGCATGGCGAAGACGAACAGGTTCATGTACGCGAAGAAGCGGCTGTAGCCGCCTTCGTCCCACATGTAGCCAGTGGCGTAGAGGTGAATGAGGAACCCGACGCCGGTGATGACGCCCATCATCACCAGCGACAGCCCATCCAAGTACAGGCGAATGCTCGGCGTGAAACCGTCCACGTCCATCCAGGTCCACAGCAAGTACCACTGCGGCTCGGCGTCTTGGGCGTAGAAATCCATGCCCACCACGAGCGCCACCAGCGCGGCGAGCCCCACCGACCCAGCGCCGACGATGCCGGAGAACCATTTCAGGGGCCGCGCTTCGGAAACGAAGAGGCCGGCCACGAACAGGGCGAAGAAGCCCAACAACGGCAGCGTCGGCACCAGCCAAAGGAGATCCATGCCGCCCCGCCCCGGCCGTCAGCCGTTCAACTCGCTCGCCGCATCCACGTCGAGCGTGTCGAAGCGGCGTTCGAGTTGCAGCACGAGCCCCAACGCCACCGCCACTTCCGCGGCCGCGATGGCGAGAATGAGCATGAACATGATCTGGCCGTCCGGCTGGCCCCACTTGGCGCCGGCGGCAACGAACGCCAGCCCGCAAGCGTTCATCATGATTTCGAGCGACATGAGCAAGAAAATGACGTTGCGACGCACGAGGACGCCGGCGAAGCCGATCAGGAACAACACCGCTGCGATCAGCAACACATGCTCCATGGGCACGGCCAAGCTGGTCACGACGCTTCCTCGCGCCGATCGCGCAGATAGCGGCGCCCCAAGTGGTAGGCGCCCACCAAAGCGGCGAGCAACAGCATCGCCGCCAGTTCCACGGCGAGCAGATATTGGCCGAACAGCGCCTCGCCCACGGCCTTCGGGCCGATCGGCGAGCCGGCGTCGCCGGTGTCTGAACTGGCGATGAGGAAGATCATTTCGCCGAACAGGATGGCTGTGAGGATGGCCGGGCCGATCCACATGCCGGGCTCCAGCCACAGCCGCTCGCGGGTGATGGAACGCCGCCCCAAATTGAGCATCATCACCACGAACAAGAACAGCACGACGATGGCGCCGGCATAGATGACGATCTCCAAGGCCGCCGCGAACGGTGCGCCGAGCAGGAAGAAGATGACGGCGATGGCCAGCAGCGCCACCACCAACCACACCAAGGCGTGGGCCGCGTTCAGGCGCGTCACCACCAAGGCCGCGGCGGCGATGGCAACGGCGGCGGCGATGTAGAAGAGCGTCAACTCCACGGCGAATCGCCCTGCGTCACGGCATGAGGCTCCGTGTGTCTTCGGGTGGCCGTTCGTTTTGCGCGGCGCCCTTGTCTTTGCCGGCGATGGTCTTGCCCGCCACGTTCCAGAAGCTGTAATCCGGATACTTGCCGGGGCCGCTGATGAGCAGGTGTTCCTTTTCGTACACCATGTTCGAGCGATCGAACTCGCACAGCTCGAAATCCGGGGTGAGCTGAATGGCGTAGGTGGGGCAAGCCTCCTCGCACATGCCGCACATGATGCAGCGCGAAAAGTTGATGCGGAAAAACTCCGGATACCAGCGCCCGTCCTCCTCGCGCTCGGTCTTCTGCAGCGCAATGCAGTCCACCGGGCAGGCCACGGCGCACAGGTTGCAGGCGACGCAGCGCTCTTCGCCGTCTGGGTCTCGCGTCAACACGATGCGGCCACGGTAGCGCGGCGCCGCGTACGGCATCTCCTCCGGGTACTGGACGGTCTCGTTGCGCATGAAGGTGTGCTGCAGCACCGTCCAGATCGTTCGTAGCTGGCTCCACATGATTTCGCGCCCTGCTCCCCGCCCTAAGCGTTCAATCCGCCGCGGCCAGCGCAATGGCGCCGGTGACCAACAGGTTCACCAGCGAGAGCGGCAACAGCACCTTCCAACCGAGGGACATCAGCTGGTCGTAGCGAGGCCGTGGAATCGCGGCGCGCAGCAGGATGAAGAAGTTGATGACCAACGCCGTCTTCAGCGCGAACCACACCACCGGCGGCAAGAAGCTCGGCCCCAGCCAGCCACCAAAGAAGAGCGTCACCACCAGCGCGGAGGTGAGCATCATGGCCAAGTATTCGCCGGCCATGATGAGGCCGAACTTCATGCCGGAGTATTCGGTGTGGAAGCCGGCGGTGAGCTCGTGCTCCGCTTCCGGCAGGTCGAAAGGCAGCCGGTGTGATTCGGCGAGCCCCGCAATGAGGAAGATGAAGAAGCCCACGCACTGCGGCAGCACGTACCACATGCCGCGCTGCGACTCCACGATGTCCACCAAGCTGAACGAACCGGCGTGGATGACGACGCCCATCAGCGACAAGCCCATGAACACTTCATAGGTGAGCATCTGGGCGCCTGCCCGCAGGCCGCCGAGCATGGCGTACTTGTTGTTGCTGGACAGCCCGCCCAGCAGCACCCCATAGACGGCGAGGGAACTCATCGCCAAGAAGAAGAGGATGGCAATGTTGGAATCTGTGACGTGGAGGCCTGGCCCGAAGGGCACGATCACAAAGGCCATCAGCATGGAACCGACGACGATGGCCGGCGCCATGATGAAGAACACCCGGTCGCCGAAGGGCGGCAGCCAATCATCCTTGGTGAGCAGCTTCACCATGTCCGCCAGCGCTTGGAGGACGCCGAACGGGCCGACGCGGTTGGGGCCCAGCCGGTCTTGCCACCAACCGAGGAGGCGCCGCTCCCACCAGACGATGAACAGCGCCAGCACCAGCGCGCCAACGGCGAGGGGCACGATGAGGAGGTAACTCCAATTGAGTTCCATCACTCAGCCCTTGGCGATGACATCTGCCGCCGCGGCGGCGCGGGGCGCAAAGTCTGGATCCGCCGCGAGCTTCACCGCGGTGGCGGCAATCGTCGGCACGCCCGGGAACCCTTGGGTGACGCCGACGCAGCCGGCGGCGATGCCGGCGTCCAGACGCGCTTGGAAGCTCATCGGAACGCCTTCCACTCTGACGCCACCGCCGGCGGCGATGCCGAGGGCTTGCGCGTCCGCTGGCCGCAGCAGCACATACGGCGCGGCCATGCGTTCGGCGATGGGCGCGGAGGCCGCGGCAAGTTCGTCGCTGCCGAACACATCGCTGACGCGCACCAGTTGGAATTGGCCCGCCGCGGGTTCGCTCGCGGCGGTGGTCGTGCGCGGTGGCGTGGCTTCGGGCAGCTCTGCTTCGGCGTTGAGCAGCCGGATGCCAGGGTCTCCACCAGCCAATGGCCCGCCCACTTCTTGTTGGAACTTGAACACGGATTGGTTCGAGTTCCAACCCGGCGACCAAACGTAGGGCACCACGGCGCCGGGCTGATCGCCCACGTTCTGCCCCTCCATCGAATAGGAGAGCGGCGTTTCGTCGTCCACGGTGGCCTTCGGCTCATGCACGCTCACGTCGGCGCGCATCGCCGTGCGCCCGCTGTAGCGGTGCGGTTGGCGTGGAATCCGGGTGTGGGCGCGCGCGCGGAAACCCGCTTTCGGGCCGATGCGCGCCAATGCCTCGAACTCCCCGGTCGCGCAAGCGGCGCTCAAGGAATCGATGTCTGGCCAGCCCATGTCTTTGCGCCCCATGCGCGCGGCCAAGGCCGTCAGCCAGCGCCAAGCGGGTGCGATGTCGTCCGTGGGTTCGAACACTTGGTAGAAGCGTTGGGCGCGCGTCTCGTAGTTCACGAAGGCGCCAGTCTGCTCCGCGTAAGCGGCGGCGGGCAGCACCACGGCTGCGGCGTCCGCCGTGGAGGTTTCCAGCGCATCCAGCACAATGGCGTTGCCGAGCTCGATGGCCGCCGCCGGCGCGCGGCGATGCAGGTCGTTCTCCAACACGATGGCCGGCGCGCCTTCGCGCATGCGCGTGAGGGCGTCGGCAAGCCCTAGCTCGCCGCCCAGCAGCGCTGCTCCAAAGCTGTTCACCTCTGGGGCGATCAGGGCGAGCATGGCGTCCCGGCCGGCGCGCTTGAGCGCTTGGGCGAGGTGTGCGGCGACGCTTGGCAGCTCCGCGTTGCGCGCTTCCACGCCGGCGATGACGAGCGGGCGTTTGGCTTGCCCCAAGGCGCGTGCCGCGGCGGCGGTGAAGTCTTCATCCGCGCTTGGCGCTGGCAGCGCGTCGGCGATGGCAATGCCGATGCCCGCGAGTTGCCCCGGCGCGTCCCGGTGCGTGGCCGTCGCCAAGGCGTCGAGCCGGGTCGTGGCCACGGAGGCGATGAACAACGGGCTTTTCGCGCCCTGTCCGTGGCCGCGCACGCCGGCGTCTTGCCAATCTGGAATGCCGGCATCCTTGGCCATGTCAAACGCGACGCCGCGCACGGTTTGACGCACTGCGAGGGCCAAGCGCGGCGCGGTGTTCGAGATGTCCTCGCCGAGGATGAGCACGGCGTCTGCGCTTTCGATGTCCGTGAGCGACGGAATGTGGAAGCCGCCGGCACGATATGCCTGCACCGCCGCGTTCATGGCGTCCGCCTCGTCGTCGGCGAAGCCGGCGCAGAAGCGATCTGCCCCGACCAGCCGCTTCAGCGCATGGTTCGCCTCCACCGACGCGCGCGGCGAGCCGATGCCGATGAGTGATTCCCCGGCACTGAGCAGCCGCGCCGCGGCATCGAGGGCTGCATCCCTCCCGGCCGCCTCGAACACGCCGTCCTCGGCGCGCGCGCCGGCGTGGCGCAGACGCTTGGCATGATTGACGAAGTGCGAGCCATAACGCCCCCGGTCGCACAGGAAGTAGCCGTTCACCGCGCCGTGGTAGCGGTTATGCACGCGCTTCAGCAGGCCGTAGCGCTCGGCTGGGAAGGTGTTGCAGCCGACCGCGCAATTCGGGCAGATGGACGGGGCGGACTGCAGATCCCACTTGCGGGTGTAGTGTTTGGCGAAGGGCTTGTCCGTGAACACGCCGGTGGGGCAAACCTCCACCAAGTTGCCGGCGAACTCGCTCTCCAGCACGCCGTCTTCGGCGCGCCCGAAGTACATCCGCCCGCGCGAGCCGAAGGCGTCAAGGTCTGTGCCGCCGGCGTAGTCTCGGTAGTAGCGCACGCATCGATAGCAGGTGATGCAGCGGTTCATCTCGTGGCCGATCAAGGGCCCTAGGTACTGGTTGTGCCAAGTGCGCTTCGCGCCCCCGTAGCGGCGCATGGCATGGCCCGTCATCACGGTCATGTCCTGCAGGTGGCACTCGCCGCCCTCCTCGCACACCGGGCAATCGTGCGGGTGGTTCTCCATCAGCCATTCGATCACCTGCTTGCGGAAATCCGCAGCGAAGCTGTTGGCGACGGAAACGCGCATCCCATCCTGCACGGACATCATGCAGGCCATCTGCAGCCGCCCGCGCTGATCGTCCTCGTCCGCATATTGGATGACGGCGCACAAGCGGCAGGAGCCGACGGACCCCATGGCCGGATGCCAGCAGAAATAAGGCAGGTCAACCCGTTCCGAGAGCACCGCATGGAGCAGGTTCTGCCCCGCCGGCAGGTCGTGCTCCTGACCGTCGATGTGGACGCGCGCCATGTCTAGAACGCCCTGCCCGCAATATGCGGGAGCCTTGCGGCCAAGCCTTGCCGCGGCGCTGCGGGGATCATGCTCGCGCTGGCGCTTCCCATGTCCACGCACGGGCCGCGCCAATCGGCGAGAGGCGGCTGTCGCCGCTGCGTTTCGGGCACCCGCCCCTCCGGAATCTGCAACTGACGGCGACCTCTTCAACCGCACGGTTCGCGCCAAGCACGACGGTTACGCGGGCCGCTTTCGAGTGGCGCGAAAGATTACCGATTGACGGTGTTGAGGGCAAGGGCGCGTGCAGGCTTCGGCGCCTTTTGGAGGGTGCCCCAAAGGGAGCCGCCGGATGAGACCGGCGGCTAGGGACTGGCATCCAGCGGACGGTGGTGGGAGGAGTGGCGTTGCATCGGTGTGTTCGCGCCATGCGTGGACCGTGAGACAGATGGCTACTTCCACAGACGCACGGTGAACCGTTCGTCTTGTTCCTCCAAGTCCGGGTCGGTGCCGTTGTGTTCCATCATGCCGCGCACGATTTTGCGGGGTACGCCCATGCCCATGTGCTCTAAGTAACCATAGTCCCGCATCACGTCTTTGAGAAGCTCGTTGCGGGCGCTCCGGCAACCCGCCCTCATGCGCGCGGGCGTGATGCCATTGGCGAGACGGCCGGGGCTGACGATCTCCAAGCGATCCGCATAGATGCTGAGTTCGATGTCCGTGCCGGAGAGCGAGTAATCGCGATGGACAATCGCGTTAACGATTGCCTCGCGCACTACGTCGGGCGGATAGTCCCAACGCTCCTCACGTCGGATACCGTCCGCCAGCCTCACGGCCTCGATGTTCCGCCTAACGAAATCCACCGCCTGTTCCACGAGGCCGGGCTCCAACAAGGATTTGTCGACACCCTGGAGCGGCAGAATCGGTCCACGCAACGTGCGTCGTTCCTTGGTGTCGTAGTCCTTCTCTGTGCTGAAGTACGCCGCGGCGTCGATCTTCGCATGCGGCAGGAACCTGTTGGGGTTCTTGCCGAACAACGTCAGCGCCGCGACTGTTGCGGAGTGTGGCTCGTCCTCATGGAGCATCTCAGTGTTCAGGAGCAGCAACTCCCAAGCGGCTTCTTGGGCATCTCGCCACTCCCGCTCGCGGGACTCCGCAAGCGCTCGCCAGTGTGCATCATCCTCGGCCCGGGCCTGTGCTTCGGTACTCTCAAGCCACTCCGCCGATGGCTTGTCGAGCGGAACCTCCTGTCCTCGCACACGCGAGAAGTAGTCCACAAGCCGGCGGCGATCAATGTCCGCGAACGACGTGCCGGACACGGGGCGAAGCTCCATGCGAAAGGCACCCCGTTGCTGGAACAGGCGCTCTAGTTCCTCGCGGCTTGCTTCACGGCTCGTGCTGCCGACGCGAATGTAGTAAGTGCGATGTTGGGCGTGCCATTGGTGATGCACCGTCCAGCCTGGACTGATCTGCACCACCCCAACGTCTCGGCCCGGTTCCACGTCACGCACAATCGAGAAGTGGGGCATGAGTTCAGGGCGTATTTTGTCTCGGCAAGCTGAGACCACCCACTCCTCGTGCTCACGATAGCCGCGTGACCCGGCTTGCTCTTGGCCTCGTGGCACCAAGCCGCTGACGCTGCCATCGTCTTCCACGCCAAGAAGGACGTGACCGCCGCGCAGATTGGCCAGCGCGACGATCTCCTTTGCCAATGCTCGGTTGTCGATGCGATCGCTCTTGAACTCCACGCCAGAGCTTTCCCCTTGCGCGATCAGCTCATACAGTTCCGTCTTCGTCACTACACTTCCTAGAAGCCGTATTTTCTCCGTCGCCGCTCGAATGCCTCCTCGCCGCCTTCCAGCAGTTCTTCCACGAGCGCCCTGACGGGGCCGACATCTATGGAGCCGCGGTGTTCAAGTTTGATTTTGGCTCTTCCTCCCTCCGCTTCGCCCGATGGCGTCAAGCCAAGAATCAGCTCGGCGTCGCCAAGCACCGGAATGTTGGCGTTGTGCGTCGAGAATACGAATTGGCGACGTTGTTTGCCGTCTCGCATGCGCGGCACGATGCCCTCTGTGATGAAACGGTTGTCCAAATCGTCCTCTGGCTGATCCACCACCAACGGCGCATCGGCGTCGAGTAACAACAGAAGCAAGACAGCGGTTGCCTTCTGGCCAGTGGACAACCGATCAAGCGCTTGCCAGTTCGCTGTTTCTCCCTGCGGCGCCACGTTGAGCTCGATGTCCGTCGTGGTAGGAAGCGCCAGTTCCTCAATGAGCATGAGCGTCTCGGGGGAGGCATTGGCTAGTCGCTCCGCCTGCACACCACTGATCCCGAACTCTGTCTCCACACTTTCCGCGCCTTGCTGGCAGGCGCGCGCTAGTCCGATGGGCGACAGCCTGGCTATGTCGCGCAGTTTATCGATCGATTCCGAGAGGCGGCCGCCGATCCGATCCCGCAGAAGCGTGAACAACGGTCCTCGGTCGCCGCCGAACTCCACCCGTACGCGCGCTCGTTCGGCGAGTTCTCGCGTTACCCGCTTGCTGGCCTTGTCGAGCGAACGAAACTCGGCGGCGTTCAACTCTTCCCATTCAGCGAGCAGATTTAAACGACGATTGTGAAGCTCCGACGCGTGGCGTTCGAGATGGTGCCGCCGTTCCGTGCGCGGACGCAGTGTTTCGATTCTGCGGCGCAAGCGAATAAACTCCGTGCCGTCGATCCCAGACTGTTGGAGATCGCGCAGCTTTCGTTCGTAGGCAGCCTGCATGGGCACACGGCGTTTTGAAAACCGTTCCCGAATATGCCCCATTTTTTCTTCGGCATCATCAAGCGCCGTCTCGAACGCTACCGCCACCTTGTGCAAGTCTGCACTTACCTCCTTTAGCACACGATCCGCCTCGGCTAGCATGTCCTTGTTTGGCAGCTCTGCCAGCGCTTCGGACGAGAGAAAACGTCTGTCGATTGGAAGCGCTTGCTTGAGTTCGTTTTGGCCTTCGTGTAATGGTGCCAGCCGCTCATCCACCGTATCGAGCAGCTTTTCCTCACGCACCAGCATGCCTTGTTCCTTTAGGTCCTCCTCGATGCCAGCCTCTCGATACCGCTCATGGATCTCTTCTAGCCCCGGCAGGGCCGCTAGCTCATCTTCGAGTTCCTCCAGTTCTTCCCGTGTCCGAAGGATGTTCTCGCGCGAGCGCCTCAACTCAATGGCCAACTCACGCTTTCGGGGAGAGGAGGATACGTCCTGTGGCATGAATCGCCCGAGCAGACGGGTTAGTTTCTGCGGGCTTCGGGCAAGTTCCGAAACCTCGTGCTGACCGTAGACTTCAACGCTAGGGAAGATATCGCCTACCTCAACGTTCAATACGCTGCCCGTTTCGGCGTCACGGACCACCGGCGGGTTTGGAACAGTGCGCTCGATACGGTAGCGCTGCACCGCAGGACGGTGGCTGCGGACGATGAGGGATACCTTGGTAGCGTTCCCAAGCGCATGTCGCACGATGCCATCGTGGTTGGAGCGTGCCTCCTTGCCCAAAGGATCCAACGCCAGCACATAGCGTAGGCTCTCGATGATGGTGGATTTGCCAGCGCCACGCCCGCCAACGAGCACATTGAGGTTCGAGTTCAATTGGCATTCGACGCCATCCAGAAAGCCGCCCTGCCAACTTATCTCTACAATCTCGGCATGTCTGTCCGGTGGCGGGTCTTCTAGCCTGATACGCGATCCAGGGTCGAGGAACGCTTGGCGAAGCCCCTCGATGCTCACTTTAGACATCTTCACCCAGCAAGTGGATCCTTCATGCGCAAGGTCTTCGGGTTGTGCAACATCCTTGGCGTTCAAGACAGCGATTGCTAGGTTCGTTTCCGGTGCTTGCTCTCGAGCGTAGTCAGTATTTTTGTTCTGCACAATCTTCCGAATGCGCTCTGGGAGGCCTTCTATCGAACCGGGAATCTGAATGGCGTGCAGATTTTCGTCCCGCCAGGCTTGAATGCACGCCTGTCCCTTAAGCGCCTCGAACAAGCCCTTGTGGTTGGAAACATGAGCAGCGATTGATATGCCGCCGTGTTCTCGCACGAGCGCAAGGATCTCCGAAAACGACTTCCTGCAAGGGGCATTCGAAGGCTCAGTCGTCTCAATCCCAAAGGCGCCAAGGAAGAGCTTCAGCTTGTCCTCTGGGGTATCGAGCGGGTAGAGGCAGAGCACATGTATCCCTTCGTTGGAGGAGGAGAGCTCGAACCCGGGGAAGACAGCGATGCCGCGCTCCGCAGCGGCGGCGCGGATTGTAGGCAATCCGCCAACGTGATTGTGATCCGTAACTGCCAGTACCTTGATGCCAAGCTCATCGGCCTTGGCAACTAGAGCCTGAGCGTAACCGGCTGCATCTCCCACATTGGCTTGCCCGCGGTATGTGCGGGCATAGTGATGAGGGTTGATCTGAAAGGCACACTTGTAAAACTGTGCGCCAGACGATGTATTGTGTGACTGTATAGTTCCGGGCGGCGGTTCTGACATGGTGCTGGTCTCCATGGGTGGTGGCATTGGTCACCTCAAAACCCCATCGCTTTGGCAACGAGTTCACAGCGGACTGTGGACTGACGCCGGAGGAGGACGGGACGCCAACCTCGATGCGGTACGACGGCCCGAATCGGGCCCTCCATCTATGGGGAGAAAAGGCGACAGATTACCCCACCTACCTCCTCCGTCATCGTCCATCGTAACGGAAACTGCCATGGCCCGCATCCGCGTTGACCTTGTCGGCAATCTGTCGGCTTCAAGAGATGATGCTTGCGTCCGCAACCTGCTGTGCGCTGGGCAAGATCTCGTGCCTGCAACGCGACATCGGAAGAGACTCGTCGCCCCCGCCCGCGCATGCTTCGATCAGGACGTCATCCACGACAAAGTCGCCGCCTGCCTCCGCTGATCACACGGGCTGCCAAGTCTCACGAATTCCTAAGCACGGCGGGGATCCCCACCCTTTGCAGCGCTCCTTCCACGCCGCCGGCGCCACTGAAGTCAGGCCACCAAGACGGTCTGGGTTCCCATGTACTCGCTATCCAAGACCGGCTCGCCGTCCTCGAGCAGCAGTTCGACGACTTCCCTGAGGTTAGCGTTCAGTTCGTCCAACGTCTCCCCTTGGCTGTGTGCTCCAGCGAACCCAGGAACGTATCCAACATACAAGCGGGTGTCTGGGCAGCGTTCGATGATCGCCGTGTAGGTGCGCATGGCTTTGCCTCGAAGTTGGTGAGCAATGATGTCTGCGCCGCACCAGTTGCACCGGTTAAGGGCGGCGCTACGATGAGCGGCTTGGGCGTCCTATGGGAGTAACAGCACGCCATCGCAGCGAGTCTTCTATGCCCCTAGCGTGACGGCCCCGTGCGCTTGCGACGCAATCGGGCTTGCATGCGTTTCCACTCTGGGGTGCCCACATGAGGCGCGATGGCGTGATAGGCGATGTCTAGAGGCGCGGACAGCAGTTCAACGACTCTGTCGAGGTAGGGTGCGATTCGCTTGAGGCCGCTGTCCGCTGGCACGACGATCACGGGCAACCGAGCCGGAGTTTGGAACTCCATCCGCATGTCCGTGGTGACCATTGCGTCGTAGCCAGCATCCGCTGCCTTGGTGTGAAGTTCCCCATTGGATGTCCCGGCCAAGCCAACTCGGCGAACATGATCGCAGGACGAACCCGACAGCAGCAAGGCGACCAACACCGGTTCGACTCTTGGCGAAACGCACTCGTCGAGAAGAATCCTCAACGGGACCGTGGGCTCTCGCGCCCCTGAACGAACTCGCTCGCCGCCGTTTCGATGGCGCACATGGCCTGCTCGCGACTGACTGCGCCCTCGAATTCGTCGAGAAACTCGTCGACGGTGCCGCCGTCGCATAGGTAATTGAACAGCGTTTCCACGCGAACCTTCGTTCCGGCAAAGCACAAAGCGCCGCTGGCGTAGCCGGGCCGGGCTCGAAACATAGCTGCGGAAGCGTGTGCCATATGCGCATCCTAATCCCTAACTTGCTCTCTGGCGAAGCACGCCGGACCCCGCTTCACGCCTCAACACCTCCCCACTCGTGCCTGCTCACCGGCAACACTCGAATGCGCTCGCCGGTGGCGTCGTAGAGCGCGTTGGCGAGGGCGGGCGCTAAGGGGGGTGTGCCGGGCTCGCCGGCGCCACCGAGGGGGGCGCCGCTGTTGACGATCACCGTGTCCACCACGGGCATCTCGTCGATGCGCAGCATCGGGTAGTCGTGGAAGTTGCTTTGCTTCACGCGCCCGCGTTCGATGCCGATCTCGCCGTACAGGGCGGCGCTCAGCCCGTAGACGATGCCGCTCTCCATCTGCGCCACCACGCCGTCTGGATTGATGGCGAAGCCCACGTCCACCGCGCAGCAGACGCGCTCGACACGCACCTTGCCCGCCTGCACCCGCGCGTCCACCACCTGCGCCACCACCGAGCCGAAGGATTCGTGCAAGGCGATGCCGCGTCCCGTTCCGGCGGGCTTCGGCGCACCCCAGTCTGCGGCTTGCGCGGCGGCGTCGAGCACCTTGCGATGCCGTGGCGAGTCCGCCAACAGGCGGCGGCGGTATTGGTACGGATCTTGCGCCGCAGCGATGGCCAGTTCGTCGATGAAGGATTCGGTGAAGAAGGCGTGTTGGGAGTGGTCCACGCTGCGCCAAACGCCGAATGGCACATGGGTCGGGCTGGAGACATGCCGCACCAGGCGATTGGGAATGGCGTAGGGGATGAGCGGGGCTTCCGCCGGCTCGTGCTTATCCACATAGACATTGCGCCACGCCACCGGATTGCCCTCGGCATCCAACCCGCCGCGGAAGCGGCTGGTGACGGCGGGGCGGTAGTGGTCTTGCCGGGTGTCCTCCTCGCGTGACCAAATCACCTTGATGGGGACGCCGGGCATGGCCTTGGCCACCCGCGCGGCCTGCATCGCGTAGTCGTCCACGAAACGGCGTCCGAACGCGCCGCCCAAGTACAGGTTGTGGACATTCACCAACTCTGCATCGAGCGCGACGATGTCGGCGACTCCTGCCCGCACACCCAAGGGGTTCTGCGTGCCCGTCCAAACGTCGCAAGCGCCGTCACGCAGCCAAACCGTGCAATTCATCGGCTCCATCGAAGCATGGGCGAGATAGGGCACCCGATATTCCGCATCGAGCCGTCGCGCCGCGCCGGCGAGCGCAGCCTCCACGTCCCCCGCTTCCGCTTCAGTGTTGCCATCGCCCTCGGCATCTGCCAAATCCAAGGCGGCCGAAAACTGGCCGAAGATGCGCGCTTGATCGATTTCTTCCAAACCGTTCATCGCCCATTCGACAGTGAGCGCGTCCAAGCCCTTGCGGGCCTGCCAGTAGCCGTCTGCGATCACGGCCACGGCGTCCTCTAGGTTCACCACCTTCAGCACGCCCGGCACCTGCAGGGCGCGTTCATCGTCCACGCTGGCCACCGTGCCGCCGAACACCGGGCAGCGGCGCGTGGTGGCCACCTTCAAGCCATCCACGCTCGCATCAATGCCGAACACGGCGCTGCCGTCCACTTTCGCGGGAATGTCCAAGCGCGGCGCCGACGTGCCCATCAGCCGAAACTCGTCCGGCGTCTTCAAGCGCGGCTTGGCCGGCGGCGCAAACTCTGCCGCCGCCGCGGCGAACTCCGCATAAGTAGCGCGGCGTTTGCTGGGCGGATGGGCGATGTGGCTGTCTTGCAGCACCAGCTCGGCGCTCGGCACCTGCCACGCGGCCGCCGCGGCGCTGGCCAGCATCTCGCGACCCGCGGCGCCGGCCACACGCATCGCAAAGCGGCCGCTGGTGCGAACGCTGGTGCTGCCGCCGGTGATCTGCAGGCTCATCGCTTGGCTCAACTTCAGGAACGCGCCGTCCACGGTGCCCACCAACGCCCGCGGGATGTCCACGTCGCCAAGCAAGAAACCCTTGCCCAGCGCATAGTTGGCGTATTCCTCGTGGGCTGGGGCCTCTTGCACATCCACCAAGTTCCAGTCCGCGTCGAGTTCGTCCGCCAGCATTTGCGCGAGCGTCGAGTGAACGCCTTGGCCCATCTCGGCATGGGGCACGATGGCCGTGACGCGGTTGTCCGGCGCAATCTTCAACCACACATTGAGGAGTGCCTCTTCGCCCTCAGCCACCAAGGAGCGCAAGCGCGGCGCCCGATGGCCGGGGCGGATGCCCACGCCCACCACCAATGCGCCCCCGGCCAAGAGGCCGGCGGTGATCAACCCGCGACGGCTCCACTTGCCGAGGCGTTTCTTTGCCACCTGTTCAGAGGCCTTCGCTTCAGATGCCGCTGTTTCAGACACTGTTCCGCGCCTCCCCGGCTTGCTTGATGGCGCGTCGAATGCGCGAGTAGGCGCCGCAGCGACAGATGTTGCCGCGCATCGCCGTGTCGATGTCCGCGTCCGTCGGCGCCGCGTTGCTGGCGAGCAGCGCCGCCGCGGACATGATCTGCCCAGACTGGCAATAGCCGCATTGCGGCACCTGGCAATCGATCCAAGCCTGCTGGACGGGGTGGCGCCCGTCGTCCTCGGCCAAGCCTTCGATGGTCGTCACCGAGCGGCCTGCGGCAGCCGTGATGGGGGTGACGCAGGAGCGCACGGCAACGCCATCCAAATGCACGGTGCAAGCGCCGCACTGCGCGATGCCACAGCCGAACTTGGTGCCGGTCAACCCGAGCCGCTCGCGCAGCACCCACAGGAGCGGCATGTCTGGTTCGGCGTCTACGCGATGCGCGGCGCCGTTCACTTCGAGATCGATCATCGTTTCTCCCAACCTCCAAGCGAGGCCGTCTCTGGGCGGGCGTAGGGTGGCGTTCGATGGCGACGCCCCGCCACCATCGCTGCACAGCAGCGATTGCGCCTATTGAACCACGAGCCGGCAGCGAGCACGTTGGTGCGGCCGCATCGCCGCGCCAACGTGCCCGAACAAACCCGCGGCGGGCCGGCTTGCGCTTCCAGCGCGAAGCCGCGGTGCGCCCCGTTATCTCGCCAACAGGACGAGCAACGCCCGTTGCTGGCGCTCCTGCAACAGCCGGAACCGCCGCACCAAACTGTCCTCGTCATAGGACAGTTCTTGATTGAACTGCATCTCCATCTGCCCGACGCCCAACCCCTCCAATTGGCCCCTTTGCGACATGCGCACCGACTCTTCAAGCCGCGCGACGATCTCCGAGTTCAAGCTCCGGCGGCGACCTAGGGCCGCCTCGGCGAGCTGATCGCGCAGTTTCATGGGAAGTCGCACTAAGAATTTGTGGACTTTTGCGATTGGTTGTTGCTCCCCAACGCCTACAACGCCACGCCACCGTGCCCCTGCGGTGCGCCGTCCCCTTGGATGGGCGCTCCCGATGTGACGCGGAGTCGTTCGGATACGATAGCGATATGAACGCCGGAAAAGACTTCTTCACGTTGGCAAACGCCTTGAGCGCCGTGCGCCTCGCATGTGCACCAGCCTGCGCGTGGGCCGTCTTGGCCGGGGAGGTGGAGCTTGCAGCAGGGGCATTTGTCCTTGCCGTCGTCACAGACATGGCAGATGGCCCGGTGGCGCGGCGGCGCGGCGAGGCATCAGCCTTGGGCGGCCTCATCGACCACGGCGTCGATGCGCTGTTCTGCACCACGGTCGTCGCTGCGTTGGCGGCCAAGAGCATCGCGCCAACCATCCTGCCCATCCTCATCGCCGCAGCGTTTCTGCAATACGCCGCGGACAGCCGCGCGTTGACCGGGCGGCCGTTGCGGGCCAGCCGCCTTGGACGCTACAACGGCATCGCCTACTACGCGCTGGCCGGCATCCCGGTGGTGCGCGATGGGCTGGGCCTCGCGTGGCCCGTGGATGCCTTGGTGTTGGGGCTTGGCTGGCTGCTCGCCGCCACCACCGCGGGGTCAATGTGGAATCGACTGCGCGCCCGGCTCGGGCGCTAGGCTCTGGTCGCAACATTGCCGCCTGATTAACCAAGCGACTCCGGCGCCGCTCGGTGCGCGCCGAACTCATCATGCCTTCCAGCAGGTCCATTGGCTTTACTCTCACACTGCTTTCGAGTTGCTCTTCCTTCCGGCTCGCCATGTGTTTATTGGCCCCCGCGCGGAGCGCGTTGATTGGTGTAAGCGGAGCGCGTTGATTGGCCCCGCGCGGAGCGCGTTGATTGGCTAGGCGGTGCCATCAAAACCCCTTGTCGATGCGCCGCACTTCCTTCAGCGCCCACCACAGCGCCAACGTGCCAACCACCAGCGCAACGCCACTGGCGCCGATGCCCACCGGCACACTCACACGCTCCGCGAGCAAGCTCACCGGCAGAATGCCGAGCGGCATCAGGCCATGGGACATCATGTCGATGGACATGATGCGGCCACGCATCTCCGGCGTCACCTGTAAGGTGACGATGGTGCGGTTCATGGACATGTTCACAGCGGAGATGAAACCTACCGCGGCCACCATCGCCATGGCCGCAAAGCGCGTCTCCGTGAACGCGAAGCCGGTCACGCAGACGCCCCACAGCAGGCAGGTCAAGAACAGCCAAAAGCCTTTGTGCCGCATTTCGCCGAGCTTGGCGAGCGCCAGCGAGCCGCCGATGGCGCCCACCCCCATCGCCGTCATCAACAGGCCCAACGACTCTGGCCCGCCCTGCAGCACGTCTATGTTGAACGCCGGCATCAACGTGTTGATGGTGAGCCCGAACAGGAATGGCAAGATCGACAGCAGAATCAGGCCGCCGACGACGGGCGAGCCGATGGCGTAGTTCAAGCCTTCGCGCACATCGGCGAGCGGGCTCTTGCCGCGGCCGGCCGGCGGCTTGCCGGTGGTGCTCATGAACAACACCGTCACCGAGGAGACGATGTAGAGGCCCGACAACACGAAGTACACCAAGCCGACGCCGAAGTGCGAAGCCGTGTCGCCGCCGGCGAACAGCGCAATCATGAGGCCCGCCAACGCCGGCCCGAGAATGCGGGAAAGGTTCCAAGCGGCGGTATTGAACGCCATGGCGTTGAACATCAGCCGCTCGCCGACGATTTCTGGGATGAACGCGGTGCGCGCCGGCATTGAGAGCGCCAACATGGTGCCGTTGACGAAGCCCACCCAAATGAAGTCCCAAAAGGTGACGTTGCCGGTGATGATGATGATGGCCATGAACAACGTGGCAACGCCGTTCAACGCCTGCCCATAGAGGATGATCTGGCGCTTGCGCAAGCGATCGGCGAGCACGCCGCCGACCAGCGAGAAGAATATCTGTGGCAGCGTGAAGGAGAGCGTCACCCAAGCGAGGTTCAGCGCGGAGACCGTCATCTCATAGACGAGCCAGCCCTGCGCCACTAGCTGCATGTTCATGGCGAACGCCGAGCCGACCATGCCGATCCAGAGCAGGAAGTAATCCCGCACCTTGAGCGACGCGAACATGGATCTGTCGGTGCCGCGCGGCACGTCGCTTGGGCGAGCGGGCGGCGCGGCAGCACGGGTGTTGCCCACGGTGGGGCTTAAGGGCGCGGGCGACACCGAGCGCTCCAAGGCGAAACCACGAATGCTAACCCAACGCGCTCGGCGCTATCATGGCCGCAAGCGAATGGAGGGACACGCAATGATGCGAACCGGCGGCTTCACAGGCTTTGACGTTGAAATCAGAGACCTTGGCATTGCATGGATCCGCTTCAACACCCCCGAGCGGCTGAACGGCTTTCGCCAAGACATCAAGCGCGACTTGGTGGAAACCGTGCTGCAAGCGCAGATGGACCACCGCGTGCGCGTGCTCGTCATCACCGGCGAAGGCCGCGCGTTCTGCGCGGGGGACGACATCTCCGGGCAGGCCAAGCAGATTGGCGGCGAGGCGCTGACGGCGCCCATCCCGCATGGCCATGACAACCCCATCGGCACCTATGAAGGCTTGCGCCACCTGTCGCAGACGGTGAACCTCGCGCTGCGCAACTGCGACAAAATCGCCATTGCGGCCATCAACGGGCTTGCCATCCAAACCGGCATGACGTTGGCCTTGGCATGCGACTTCCGCATCGCTGCCGAAAGCGCCCGGCTTGGCAGCGCGACGCTGCGCTTCGGCCTGCTGCCGGACGAAGGCGGCCAGTACCTGTGCGTCCAGCTCATGGGCGTGGCCAAGGCGATGGAGTTCTTCATCAAGCGGCGCATCGTTGATGCCAACGAAGCGCACGCGCTTGGGTTGGTGCATGAGGTGGTTCCCGATGCAGAGTTGGAAGCCCGCACGATGAGCCTCGCAACGGAAATCGCGCAAGGGCCGCAAGTCGCCATCCGCATGTTGAAGCGCTCGGTCTACAACGCGGCGGACATGACATTCGAGCAATCCTTGGACGAGATCGCCGCCAAGACCGCCGTGACAGACCACCACCCGGACGCCCGGGAGGGTGGCCTGTCGTTCCGCGAGAAGCGCAAGCCCGATTTCAACGCTTGGCTGGAGGAGTACCGATAGCGGGCGCAGCACCGGCGGCGCGGCAATGCGCGCCTCGCCACGGTAGGCGGAAGCGGAGCGCACCCGGAGGCTGGCCGAGCGTTGGCGCGCGGTGCATCGACGGGGGCACGGCTTGGGCGGGAAGACTGCCGACGCAGGAGAGCTGGCTGAAGGCGAAGTGCCGGGCGCGCTGCGGCGCACTGCCGAGCGAGGCCGACGCATGGCCTCGATGATCCGCCCGCTCGACACGAACCTCGCACTGCGGGCGCTCATCCTCCTCGGCTTGATCGCGTTCGGCTTCTGGCTGGCCGCGGAGCGCGGCTTGGTCGCACCCGCCTTGAGCGCCGACAAGAGCTACCTCTCCTACGTCATCCTCGGCCTCTACGTCGTCGCCAGCGGACACTGGCTGTGGCTCGTCCATGCGCTGGCCGGTGAGCGCAAGCGCTGCGCGACGCTGGAACAGGCGCTGCAGGCCAACGCCGCGGAGGACATGCCGCTTGGCGACGGCCTCATCGGCCAGTTCCTCGTTGGCTGGCGCGCTAAGCGCGACGGCGGCGACGCGGCCACGCTGCTTGCCGCGTTCGGCGATGCGCTGGCCAATCGCCACGCCTTCGGCCACTTCGCAAGCGACGCGCTCTTGAAGCTCGGCCTGTTGGGCACCATCGTCGGTTTCATTCTGATGCTGATGCCGGTGGGAGACGTCGAGGAGTTTGATCCGGGCTTGATGCGCCAACTGCTGGCGGCCATGAGCGCCGGCATGGCGGTGGCGCTTTACACCACGCTGGCCGGCTTGGTGACGAGCACGCTCTTGAAGCTGCAGTACCACATCCTGGACGCCTCCGCCGCCCAACTGGCGACACGCCTTTCAGTGCTGGCAGATGTCTATCTGACGCAGCCGTCCACCGCCCTCAATTCCCGCGCCGCCGAGCCCGCCGCCGATGCGCCATAGCATCTACCAAGCTGCTGAATCTCAAGACGCCTTCACGGACTTGCTGTTCAACGCGCTGCTCGGCTTCGCGTTCATGTTCGTCATCGCGTTTGCATTGATGGCGGAACCCACCGAGGGCGGGAACGTCGAATCCAAGGCGGAGATTCTCGTCACCGTGCGTTGGGAAGACCGCCACCCAGACGACGTGGACACCTTGGTGGAAGACCCAAAAGGCAACCTCGTTTGGTACCACAACCGCGACGCCGGCCTGATGCATCTAGACCGGGACGACCGCGGCCTCTTTCAAGACCGCATCGTGCTGAACGGCGAGGAAATCTCCAACCCGCTGAACCAGGAAACGGTGACGCTGCGCGCCCTCACGCCCGGCGAATACGTCGTCAACGTGCTGCACTACCAAGCGAACTATGCCGAGCCGTTGCCGGTGTCCATCAAGGTGGAGAAGCTGAACCCAGAGGTTGAACTCGTGTACTACGGCAAGCGCGCGCTGCAGGGCGCCGGCGACGAGCAGACCGCGGTGCGCTTCACCGTGAGCGCGAGCGGCGCCGTGGCCGGCGTCAACGAGCTGCCGAAGCCGCTGCTGACGAAGGCGGTGAGCGGCAAGGCATGATGGGGGCGGCCCTAGCGCTGACGCTCGCCTATGTGGCGACGGCGGCGCTGTTGCTGAACCTGAACCTCTCCACCGCGCGCCCCTTCGCGGTGAAGGCCGGTGCCGTCGTCCTGGTCACCGGGCTTTACTTCACCGCGTGGCAGGCGCAGAAGGGCCTGCTGGGTTGGGCAACGCCGGCGCCGGCGCCGGCGACGTTCCGGCTGCATTGGGTGACGGTGGACGAACCGGACAAGGCCGCCGATGGCCCCGGCGCCATCTACCTGTGGGTGCGCGAGCTGGACGACGCCGGCTTGCCAAGCGGCCCGCCGCGGGCGCACCGGCTGCCGTGGGACGAAGACACCGCGGCGACGATGCAGGAAGCTCTCGCGCAGTTGGAAGAGGGCAAGCCGCTGAATGGCACGTTCACGCGGCAGGCCGTCGCGCCTGAAGCTGGCGAGTTGGAGCCGACGGCGCGCGCCGACCAGCCCGATGGTTCTGCCACGAATGTCGACGGGCCGCGCTTCGAGTTTCGGCGCGCGCCACCGCCCGCGTTGCCGCCGAAGCCGCTTGCGGGCGCTTAAGCGCTCCTCGGCAACGCCTGCTGGCGCCGCCGGCCCTCAGTGCTCGACCGTTTCCGCCGGATTCGGTTTGTCGGCTGGGTCGTCCACGATGATGAACATGAACGCCAGCGCGGCCACCGTTGCCATGGCCAGAATCATCGGCAGAGAAGTGAAGAGGCGCTTCATCACTGCAAATCCTTTACTACCGCAAACACTCGCTCACGCGAACTACTGCAACCACGTCATGCGCGGAATGTCCTTGTTGCCCAAGGCGACTTCCCGGTCCTCATGGGCGCGGGCGCGCACATAGGCATGGATGCGGGCAGATTCTTCCTCCGTCACCACATCCCCGAAACTCGCCATGCCTTGCCCGGCGTAAATGCCATCGAGCACAACTTGCCGGAAGGCGGCATGGACTTCGGGCGTCATCAGCCGCAAATCCGCGATGGAGCCGCCCGAACGCACCAACAAGCCGTGGCACGTCGCGCAGTAGGTATTGTATAGGCGTTCGCCCTGCGCGAGTTCGGCGTCGTCCAAGCCCGCGAGCTCCTGCTCTGGAATGGTGCGGTCCACCGCCGTCGGCGCCGGCAAGGATGCCGTGCCGCCGAGGGTGAAGGTGAGCAGCCGCCCGCTGTTCCCATAGGTGAAGGACGCGGTCTTCTCGAGCGGCGGCAGCGCTTCGCCGGAGAACAGGTCTCCCCCGCCGGTGCCGGTGAGGATGGAAACGTATTGGGTGCCGTCGATCTCGAAGGTGATCGGCGGCGCCAGCATGGACGTGTAGGTGTTGAAGCGCCACAGCAGTTCGCCGGTGGCCTTGTCGTAAGCATTGAAGTGGCCGAGCGCGTCGCCGTGGAAGACCAGCCCGCCGGCAGTGCCGAGCACGCCGCCGTTCCAATAGTGGGGAATCTCCACCGTCCAAGGCGATTCGCCAGTCAGCGGGTCGAACGCTTTCAGATAGCCCTTCGGCGTGGGCTGCGTCTCTAGGTTGTTGACGAGCAACTGCGCGATGCGCCCAAACTCCAAACCCAAGTTCATGCTGCCGGGGTTGCGCTTGTAGAGGCCGGTTTCCTGCCACTCTTCCGCCATGCCGTAGATGAGCGGGTTGTCCTGCGCCGGCAGGTACACGAGGCCCGCCTCCACGTCCACGGACATCGCCTGCCAGTTGTGGGCGCCGAGCGGCCCCGGCAGCACCCACTTCTCGCTCTCCGTGTAGTCCATCTCTGGGTTCTCCACCGGGCGTCCTGTCTCCAAGTCCACATGCGTGGCCCAAGTGACGGCGGCGAAGGGGTGGGCGCGCAGCAGGCGCCCGTCCGCGCGGTCGATCACATAGAAGAAGCCGTTTTTTGGCGCTTGCAGCAGCACCTTCGTCAACACGCCGTCCACCATCATGTCCGCCAGCGCCATGTCCTGCACCGCGGTGTAATCCCAGTTGTCGCCCGGCGTGGTCTGGTAATGCCAGTTCATGCTGCCGGTTTCCACGTCCAAGGCGACGATGGATGACAAGAACAGGTTGTCGCCGCCGCCCGGCGAACGGATGGCCCGCGTCCACGGCGAACCGTTGCCGACGCCGATGTAAACCTGATCGAAATCCGGGTCGTACACGATGGAGTTCCACACGGTGCCGCCACCGCCGATTTCCCACCATTCACCGCCCTTCCAGGTGTCCGCGGCGAGCTCCATTTCCGGATGTTCAAACGGCAGGGATGGGTTGCCGGGCACGGTGAAGAAACGCCACGCCTGCTCACCCGTCTCAGCGTCGTATGCCGTCACGTAGCCGCGCACGCCGTACTCGGCGCCGCCGTTGCCGATGAAGACCTTGCCGGCGGCGGCGCGCGGGGCGCCGGTGATGGTGTAGTAGCGGTCGCGGTCGGTGATGGTGTCCACCTCCCACACCTTTTGGCCAGTGGCGGCGTCCAGCGCCACCAGCCGGCCATCCAAGGTGCCGACGTAGACGCGCCCCCTGTACACGGCGACGCCGCGGTTCACGACATCGCAACAGGCGCGGCGGCCCCACTCCGGCGGCACTTCTGGATCGTAAGACCAGTGCTCCTCCCCGGTGAGGGCATCGATGGCGTGAACCCGGCTCCAAGCGCTGGTGAGGAACATGATGCCGTCCACGACGATGGGCGTGGCTTCGAGGGCGCGGTTCGTGCCCATGTCGCGGTACCACTGCAGGCCCAGTTCGCCGACGTTGCCGCGATTGACGCTCGTGAGCGGCGAGAAGCGGCGCTCCGCGTAGGTGCGGCCATGCGCGAGCCAGTTGCCGGGTTCCGAATCCGCGTTGATGATGCGGGCATCGTCGATGAGGCCGAGCGTTGGCGCCGGCACGGCCGGGGCCTGCTGCGCGGATTCCGGCGCCGCTGTGGGCGCCGGCATCGGTTCCTCGCGCCAGCCCACCCAATAGGCGATGGCCGCGACGATGACGACGATGATGCTCCATGCCAATGCGCGCATCGCACTGCTCCCTTCGTTCCCCTGCGCCCGCCGGATAATACGGGATTCGTGGCTGCGGTTCAGTCAGCCTCGCTGTCGAGCGGGGCGTCGTCCCGCCGGCGTTCGGCGGCTGGGCCGCGAGCAGCTGTTCAGCCTCACTCCACCAGCGCCGGATAGATGGTCGCCTTGAGCTCGCGCCGGATGGGATAGGAAGACGATGGCAGGAGCTGCGTCATGAAGATGACGATGAGTTCCTCCGCCGGATCCACCCAGAAGTAAGTGCTCGCGGCGCCACCCCAAGCGAACTCGCCGGGGGAATCCAGCACGTTGGCGGCGGCCGGGTCCAGCACCACCGAGAAACCCAAGCCGAAGCCGATGCCTTCGTAGGGCGTTTCGCTGAACACCGGCTGGCCCATGGCGGCGAGGTCGCAGCCGCCGGGCATGTGGTTGCAGGTCATGTGTTCCACCGTCTTGCGCCCCAAGATGCGCGCGCCGTCGAGTTCGCCCTTGCCGAGCAGCATGCGGCAGAAGCGGTGGTAGTCGTCCACGGTGGAGACCATGCCACCGCCGCCGGAGAGCAGCTTCGGCGCTTGCAGGTAGCGGCTGTCGCCGGGGGCGTCCTGCAGGCGATAGGCGTTGTTGCCGGCGTGTTCGTAGCAGGCGGCGAAGCGGCTCGCCGACGCCGCCGGCACGCTGAAGCCCGAGTCCACCATGCCGAGCGGCGCCGTGATGCGTTCCCGCACAAAGTCGTCCAAGGGCATGTCTGCGAGCACCTGCACCAGATAGCCGCACACATCCGTGGAGTAGCCGTAGTTCCAGCGCGTGCCGGGCGAAAACAGCAGCGGCAGTTCGGCAAGCCCCTCGATGAGGCCCTCGAGGTCGCCTTCGCCAACCTTGTGCCGGCGGTAGAGCGCATCCACCGGGTGGCTCTCCATGAAGCCATAGGTCAGCCCCGATGTGTGCGTGAGCAGGTCTTTCACCGTCATCGGGCGCTCTGGCGGCACGGCCGAGTAGCTGTCCGCATCGCCGTCGTGGAACACTGCGAGCTTCGACCAGGACGGAATGAACTTCGCCACCGGATCGTCCAGTTGAAAGCGGCCCTCCTCGTAGAGCGTCATCAGCGCCACGCTCACCACCGGCTTGGTCATCGAATAGATGCGGAACACCACGTCGCGCCAGATCGCTTGCCGCCGCTCCACGTCCATGTGGCCGTAGGCCCGGAACCAAGTGTCGTGGCCGCGCGCGACGAGGCACAGGCAGCCCGGCAACGCCCCCGCGTCCACATAGCGGCGCATCAGTGCGTAGGTGTTTTCCAAGCGTTGTTCCGACAATCCGCGCGGCATGTTCCCCTCCAGATGGCTCGCCACCGCGCTGGCGACACGGTGTTTGACGCAATGTTTGCGTGGCAGATGATACGGGCGGGCGCAGGGCCTGGAGCAGCCTCCGCCCCACGCCCAGAGCGCTCGACGCGGGGCCACCGCCAATAACCACTGTGGCACACTGTCTCCTTATCTGCGGGAACCCTGTCTTGCGCGGTCCGCGTCGCTGCCATGCGTCATGTGCGCCGCGGCCAACGCTCCCGCCACAATGGAGGCAGCAGCGCCACGCAGCGGGCGTCTGCGCAAAGGAGCTTGGAGGCAAACATGGGCATCGAGTTGCGACCCGCCACGGAAAGCGAGATTGGCGACCTCGCCGCGCTCGGCGGCTACGTCTATGGCGGCGCGTTCGGCGATGGCGCAGACAACACCATCGCCCAGAGCCTGCGCGCCGAGTGGACTTTGTGCGCGTTCGACGGGCCGAAGCTGGTGTCGAGCTACAGCGCCTTCCCGTTCACCATGCGGGCGAACGGCGCCGCGACGTCGCTGGCCGGCGTCTCCACCGTTGGCACGCTACCGGAGTATCGCCGCCGCGGCTTGGTGCGCCGCATCCTGACGCAAGCGTTCCAAGACATGCGCGAACGCGGCCAGCCGGTTTCCGCGCTGTGGGCCTCGCAAGCGGCCATCTACCAGCGCTACGGGTACGCGATGGCCAGCGTCCTGCGCAGCTACACCATCGATACCGTGGACATCGGCTTCCACGATGGCGATGAGGGCGCCGGCCGGGTGGAGCGCGTGGACGTGGCGGCCGGCTACGATCACTGCAAACAGGTTTACATCCGCTTCATCGAAGGCCGCATGTGCTACCTGCACCGGGCGCGGGCGCTGTGGCTGAACAACGCCTTGGAGGAACGCGCCGCGGACGGCCCCATCCACATCGCCCTCTCTCGGGACGCTGCCGGTGAGCCAGACGGCTATGCCGTCTACACCCTGCGCACAGACCGGGTGAACCATTCGAGCCGCGGCCAAGAGATCGTCATCAGAGATTTGGCGTGGCTTTCCCAAGACGCCTATCGCTCGCTGTGGACATTCTTCAAGCGGCACGACTTGGTGGGCAGAGTGCGTTGGGACGGCGCGCCGTTGGATGACCCAGCGCCGGAGCTGATGCTGGAGCCGCGTCTGCTCCACGCCAGGGATGGCGAAGGCGTTTGGCTGCGCCTCATGGATGTGGCTGCGGCGCTGGCCGAGCGCGGTTGGAGCGCGGCTGGCGTCGCCACCCTCGCCATCGCGCCAGACCGCCTGACGCCGTGGAACGACGGCACGTTTCACATCGAGGCGGCAAACGGCAAAGCGGCCGTGACGCGCGCGCCAAACAGCGCAAGCGCCGATGCAACGCTTTCCATCAAGGCGCTGGCCGCCCTCTACGCTGGCCGCCGCTCGGCGCGGGAACTGCGCGCATGGGGCTTGCTCGAAGCCGAGCCGCAGGCGGTGCAAGCGCTCGATGCGCTGTTTGCGACGCAACATGCGCCACATTGCCCAGACCACTTCTAGGGCGCTGGCTGCCACCAACGCGGCACCCGGCGGAACCCGGCGGCCACGCGAAAGGCCCGTTCGCGCGCCAAATGGGCGAGAATTGGGGCCAGCGCAAGCGTCGTGAAGCGGCGCCGCGCATGTTGGCGAGCGGGAGGACATCATCGGCGCCATCATCATCACGAGCTTCGGCGTTTTGGTCGGGCTCGGTGGGCTTTACCTTGCATGGCGCTTCGTGCGCGCGCTGCCGGCGGAAGATCACTCGCCGCCGAGCGGCGCTGCCGGCGCCCCGCCGCCAAGCAACACGCAGCGCGATGCCATCGACGAGTGAGGAGGGGGAACCTTGCTGCTATCCCATAGCCCAGAGCACGAAGCGTTCCGCGCCGAAGTGCGGGAGTTCATCGAAGCGCACGGCCACCAAGCGCCGCCGGCGTTCGGGCGCCGCGGCCCACCGGACGAACGCGCCCGCCAATGGCAACGGCTGCTGATCGAACACGGCTACGCGGCGCGGTCCATTCCCAAGGAATACGGCGGCTACGGGGCTGAGCCGGACATCCTCAAGTCTCACATCATTGCGGAGGAGTTCGGCAACGCCGACATCCTAGGCGGCCACGACGGCGACAACCGGCTGGTGCCCACCTTGTTGGAGTTGGGCACGGAAGAGCAGAAGCGCGCCTACATCGCGCCGACGGTGCGTGGCGACATGCTCTGGTGCCAAGGCTATTCGGAGCCGGGCTCCGGGTCAGACCTGGCGTCGCTGGCAACGAAGGCGCATGTGGATGGCGACGAGTTCGTCATCAACGGCCAAAAGATCTGGACCTCCGGCGCTCATTACGCCGACATGATGTTCTGCCTCGTGCGCACCGAACCGGATGCGCCGAAGCATCAGGGCATCAGCTACCTGCTGTTTCCCATGGACACCCCCGGCATCGAGGTGCGCCCGTTGGTGACGATGACGGGCGAGGCCACCTTCAACGAGGTGTTCTTCACGGACGTGCGCGTGCCAACGAGCCAGATCGTCGGCAAGCGCGGTGAAGGCTGGTTCGTCGCCAACGCCACCTTGAAGCACGAGCGCGGCGGCCTGGGAGACCCGAACGTTGCCGAGAACCGCTTTCGGCGCATCGTCGCCATGATGACGAACGAGACGCTCGACGGGCGGCCGCTGATGGAGCATCCGGCGTATCGAGACCGGCTCCTCAAGCTGCAGGGGCAAATGCTGGCGATGAAGTTCAACGGCATGCGGGTGTTGAGCCACGCCATCAAGGGCGAGGAGGCCGGGCTGCCACGTTGGATCGTCAAGCTGAACGGCTGCGAGCTCAATCATCAGATGGACGCCCTCGCCATCGACTTGCTGGGCGAGTTGGGCACCTTGTATCCCGCCGCCGGCGTCGCGCCAGACCCGACGGATGCCAACCCGCACCTGCGCGATGCCGGCGCTTGGCAGCAACGCTACATGTTGGATTTGGGGCTCATCATCGGCGGCGGCACCGCCCAGATTCAGAAGAACATGATCGGCGAGCGCGCCCTCGGCCTGCCCAAGGAGCCGAAGGCAGCGCAACGCCAAGAAGGCGCCGCGTAATGGAGTTCGGCCTCACCGAAGAGCAGCGGCTGCTGCAACAGAGCCTCGCCGGCTTCCTGGCCGCGGCCTGCCCGTTGGACCGGGTGCGCGCCGCCGCCGATGCCGGCGACACCCGCCCAAGCGACATCTGGGACGGCCTTCGAGACCTCGGCATCCACGGCGCGCTGATCCCCGAGGCATACGGCGGCGTGGGATTGTCGCTGTTGGACGCCGCGATCATCGCCGAGTGCTTGGGCGCCGCCGCGGCGCCGGTGCCGTTCACCGCCACCGCGGTGATGGCGCCGGCGGCATTGTTGGCCGCCGGCAGCGAAGCGCAGCGGGAGGCTTGGCTGCCCCGCATGGCGGCCGGCGATGCGGTGGTGGCCGTGGCCGTCACTGAGCACGTCGGCGCCCGCGAGGGGGCAGGGGTCGAGGCTGTTGCGGGACGGCTGCGCGGCAAGGCGATGTTCGTCCTCGATGGCGCTGCGGCACAAGCCTGCATCGTCGCAGACACCGCCGGCGCCTTGCATCTGGTGCTTGGCGAACACGTCGAAGCAACGGCGTTGCCGACCATCGACCGCACCCGCGCCGTCACGGCGTTGCAGTTTGATGACACGCCGGCGGAACCGCTGCCCGGCGCCGCTGGCCAAGGCGAGGCGTTGCAGGCGACCATCGACGCCGGCCGCGTCGCCCTTGCCGCGGACACCCTCGGCGCCGCGCAGGCCATGTTCGACAAGGCGGTGGAGTACGCCAAGGAGCGGCGTCAGTTCAACCGCGTGATTGGTTCCTTCCAAGCGGTGAAGCACTTGTGCGCGGAAATGGCCGCGGCGTTGGAGCCGTGCCGCGCGCTCGTCTGGTATGCGGCGCACGCGCAGCAGGCGATTCCTGACGAGGCGCGGGCGATGGCTTGCCACGCCAAGGCGCATCTGGGCGAAGCGGGCCGCTTCATCGCGCGCACCGCCACCGAGGTGCATGGCGGCATGGGCTTCACAGACCTGTTGGGGCTGCACTACTGGTTCAAGCGCATCGGCTGGAACCGGCAGATGTTGGGCGCGCCGGAGCTGGTGCGCCAAGAAGCGGCGGCGGCGCAAGGCTGGGTCGCCGCGCCCTGAACGCGACGTGATGGAGCGCGCCGGCGCGCTGCTGCGCGAGGTTTACGGCTACTCCGAGTTTCGCGGCGGCCAAGCGGACATCATCGCCCAAGTGCTCGCCGGCGGCGACGCCTTGGTGTTGATGCCAACGGGCGGCGGCAAGTCTCTCTGCTATCAGCTGCCGGCGATGATCCGCCCCGGCGTGGGCCTCATCGTCTCGCCGCTCATCGCCCTCATGCAAGATCAGGTAGCCGCGCTCCGGCAGCTCGGCGCCCGCGCCGCGTTCCTTAATTCAACCTTGCCCTATGCGGAACAGCGCGCGGTGCTGGACGCGGCGCTCGGCGGGCGGCTCGACCTCCTCTATCTCGCGCCGGAGCGCCTGCTGCAGGAAGAGACGCTGAACTTGCTGACGGGCGCCGAGGTGGCGCTCATCGCCATCGACGAAGCGCACTGCGTTTCGCAGTGGGGGCACGACTTCCGGCAGGACTACTTGGGCCTCAATGTCTTGGCCGAGCGCTTTCCGGGCGTGCCCCGCCTCGCGCTCACCGCCACCGCGGACGCCGACACCCGCGAAGAGATCCTCGCCCGCCTCGCGCTGCGCAACGCGCAACGCTTCGTGCGCGGCTTCGATCGCCCCAACATTCGCTACGTGGTGCAGGCCAAGACGCAGCCACGCGAACAACTGGTTGCGTTCTTGGAGCGCCACGCCGGCCGCGCCGGCATCGTTTACGCGATGACGCGCCGCCGCGTGGACGAGACGGCGGCCATGCTGCGCGAGCGCGGGTTTGACGCATTGCCTTACCACGCCGGCATGCCAGCCGCTGAGCGCGCCGCCCATCAAGCGCGCTTTCTGCGCGAAGACGGCGTGATCATCGTCGCCACCATCGCTTTCGGCATGGGCATCGACAAGCCAGACGCGCGCTTCGTCGCCCACATCGACCTGCCGAAGAGCGTGGAAGCGTATTACCAAGAGACGGGCCGCGCCGGGCGCGACGGGGAACCTGCCGAGGCGTGGATGATCTACGGCTTGCAGGATGTGGTGCGGCTCGCGCAGTTGCTCGATCAATCCGAAGCCGGCGCGGAACAAAAACGGGTTGAACGGGCGCGCTTGGACGCCCTGCTCGGCTGGTGCGAGGTGACGACATGCCGCCGCCGCTCGCTGCTCGCCCACTTTGGCGACGCGCTGCCTGCAGATTGCGGCAACTGCGACACCTGCCTTGATCCGCCGCGCACTTGGGATGGCACCGTGGCGGCGCAGAAGCTCCTGTCGTGCATCTACCGCACCGGTCAGTTCTTCGGCGCCGGGCACATCATCGATGTGCTGCGCGGCAAGGACACCGCGAAGGCGCGGCAACATCGCCACGAGCGCTTGAGCACCTTCGGCATCGGCGCCGAGCTCTCGGACCGGCAGTGGCGCTCCGTGCTGCGGCAACTGCTGGTGCGCGGCTACCTGCACACCGACGCCAGACGCTATGGCGCCCTCTCGCTCACGCCGAAAGCGAGGCCGTTGCTGCGCGGCGAAGAGCGCGTTCACCTGCGTGAAGACGCATCGCCGCAGCGCCCGGCGGCGGCCGCGCGCAAGCGTTCAGAGGTGCCGGCAGACATGCCGCCGGCCCTGTGGGAGGCATTGCGGGAAGAGCGCCGACGCTTGGCCGAGGCGGCGAACGTGCCGCCCTATGTCATCTTCCACGACGCCACGCTGCACGAGATGGCGCGCCAACAACCGGCCACCCCAGCGGCGTTGCTGCAATTGCACGGCGTTGGCCAAGCCAAGCTGGACCGCTACGGCGCCGCCTTCCTGGACGTGCTGCGCCGCTGGCGGGATGCCGAAGCGGCCGATGTGGCCACGCAGTGAGGCGGCGCCGTCTGGCGCATGAACCTACTTGGCGAGGCCGCGTAGATAGCCGGTGAGCACTGGGTCCACCAACGTCCAACGCCCATCGCGCTCTTGGCGAATGAAGTCCTCCTGTTCCAGCAGTTCCTTGGCGCGGTTGCCGGTGGACGTCGGCAACCGCAGCGGCGCCAGGAACGCGAGCGATGCCGGGTGCCGCACGCCGCCCTCCACCGCGGCGATGGCCTTCAGCAGGGCGCGTTGGCTGGAAGGCAGCCGCAGCACTTGGTGCGCGGCGACGCGCTGGTCCTCCTCGACGATGCGTGCCCAAGCGCTCTCCGCGGCCGCCGGCGTCGGCGGTTGCCTGGCGCTCCACAGCCGGGCGCAAAGGGCGTTGACGTAGTGGGGGTGGCGAGCGGTGAGGGCCAGTATCCGGTCGCTGGCTTCGGCGGTGATAGGACGCTGCCAACACGCGCTGGCTTGGCGCAGGAACGCGGCGTACTCGGCGGCGCCGATGCGCCCAAGCGTCATCTTTCTGCACAAGCGGTAGAGCGGCCTGGCTTCGTCCTCGAACATCGCCGCCAATAGGTGCCTTTGGCTGCCGGCAAAGATGTAGGAGACATGGTGCGCCCGCTCCACGGCGTGCCGCACCGCCCCCTCCAAGCTCCGTTGGGCGCTGCTGGGCTGCAGCGCGCCGAGTTGCTGAAACTCATCGAACACCACAACGACGCGGCGCCCGTGCAGGCCGGCCGCCCGATCAAGCCCCAACAGCAGTTCCGCGACACCCTGCTCCGGCCGCGCCGATGGCGCCAGCTTCACTCCCAAGCCCATGGCGCCGACCGAGAACTGCGGGTTGAGTGCGCTGAACGCCTCGGCCAATTTGCCGCCGGACTTGCGACGCGCTGGCACGAGTTGGGCGCTCACGCTCTCCACCAAGGTGCGCAACCGCGCCGCAAAGTCTTCGGCGTCATGCACGACGAGCAGGTCCATGGCCGCCGCGGCCACCTTGCGCCGGCCGTGGGTGAGCGCCGTGACGACCTGTTCAATCAGGCTGGTCTTGCCCATCCGGCGACGCCCCCAAAGCCAAGTGTGGTCACCAGCGAGGATGTTGCGCTTGAGTTCGGCTTGTTCCGCGGCGCGGTTGCAGTGGGCGACGCCGGTGGCCACGCCTAGTGGGAAGAGATCGGGTGCGTCCGCCATCCTGAGATGATAGCGCATTGCCCGAAATCATTGGAACCTAGTATTCGGGTACAACGATTGATGTTCCAGTGTTAGATGTTCCATTGATTGCGGGAATCACAGGCCTGCCATACGCGCCCGCCAAGCGCTGTCCGTCCGCGCGCGAGAGCGCCCGCTATTGCTTTGCCGGGTGATCTGATGGAAGGTGTTGGCGAGTTTTCTTAGGTTCTCGCCATGACCATCAGCGCCGGCATCGGCATCGCCAACTTCCCCTTTGAGGACGCCAGAGGCTTCTGGAAGTGGGTGGATCTATGCGAGCGTGGCGGCCTGGATTCGATCTGGCAATCCGACCGGCTGATTTCCGGTGCGGACAATTTGGAGTGCATGAGCGTGATGGCGGCCCTCGCCGGCGCCACGCGGCGGCTCAAGTTCGGCATGAACGTGGCGAGCCTTGGGCTGCGCGATGCGGTGTTGACGGCGAAGCAGTGCGCCACCATCGACGTGCTCTCCGAAGGCCGCCTGCTGCCGGCGTTCGGCTTGGGCAGCGCCCGCTCGCGGGACTATGCCGCCACCGGCTCGCCCACCCAGGGCCGCGGCCGCCGCATGGACGAAAAGCTGCAGGCGCTCACCCGCTTGTGGACCGAAGACGCAGTGACCATGCACGGCGAGTTCGTGCGCCTCGACGAGGCCACCATCGCGCCCAAGCCCATGCAGCGGCCCATGCCGTTGTGGATCGGCGGCAGCGCCGCCAAGGCCATCGAACGCACGGCGCGCTGGGGCACGGGCTGGCAGGCCGGCATCGAACCCGCCGACAAAATTGGCCCTGTCATCCGCGCCATCAAGGAGAAGGCCGCCGAATGTGGCCGGCACATCGACATCGACCACTTCGGCGCCGGCTTCAGCTACCGCTTCGGCAACGCCGACGAACCGATCGTGCAACAGCACAACGCGGGCTTGACGCGCCTGCTTGGCAAGCCGCCGGATGCCTACACAGCGGTGGGCGGGCGCGACGCCGTCTTGGCGTTGCTGAACGGCTTTCGCGCCGCCGGCGCCCACAAGTTCATCCTGCGCCCGATCGCCGCTGGCACGGCAGACATGCTGACGCAGACACGGCTGTTGATTGAGCAAGTGCTGCCGGACGTCGCCAACATGAACTGACCGGCGCCGCGGCGCTCCCGGCCCGCCTCGCGCTCCGGCTCTTGAAGCGCCTTACTGGCCAGCCTGCAGTTGCACCGGCTCCGCCGGGGTGCCGCCGCCCAAACCAATGGCGCGGCGCGGATCGAGGGCGTCGCGCACCCCTTCGCCAACGAAGATCACCAACGTCAGCAACAGCGCCAGCGTCACGAACACCGTGATGCCGATCCAAGGCGCCTGCAGGTTCGCCTTGGCGGCGGAGAGCAGGCGCCCTAGCGAGGGCGAGTCGTATGGCAGGCCGAAGCCCAAGAAATCCAGGAACGTCAGCACGGTGATGGCGCCGGTCAAGATGAACGGCAGGTAGGTGAGCGCCGCCACCGTCGCGTTCGGCAGCACATGGCGGCGCATGATGGTGAGGTTGGACACGCCGAGAGACTGCGCTGCCCGCACGAACTCAAAGTTGCGGGCACGCAGGAACTCCGCGCGCACCACGCCAACGAGGGCCATCCAGCTAAACAGCGCCAAGATGCCCAACAGCCAGAACACGTTTGGCTCCACCACGCTGGCCAGAATGATGAGCACGAAGAGGATGGGCAGCCCCTCCCAGATTTCCACCAGCCGCTGGCCGAGGAGGTCTGTCAGGCCGCCAAAGTACCCCTGCACCGCCCCGACCAGCACGCCGATGAACGAGCTCATCAGGGTGAGCGACAGCCCAAACAGCACGGAAAGCCGAAAGCCATACAACACCTTGGCGAACAGATCCGCCGCTCCGCCGTCGGTGCCGAGGATGTGTACGGCGTCCGGCGGCGCCGGCAAATCCCTCATGCCCCAATCGATGGTGTTGTACGAGAAGGGGATGGGCGGCCAGATGGCCCATCCATCCGCTTCGATGAGGTTCATCACGAATGGGTCCCGATACCATGCCTCGGTTTCCAGCACGCCGCCCAACTCGGCCTCCGAGTAGGTGAAGAACACGGGAAAGTGCAACTCGCCGCCGAGCGAGAACACGATGGGCCGATCGTTGGCGATGAACTCTGCCAGCAGCGACGCGATCAACAGCGCCAAGAAAATCCGCAGCGAATGCCACGCCCGGCGGTTCGCCCTGAAGTTCTGCAGGCGACGCCGATTCAGCGGGCTCATGCGCCGCGCTCCTCGAAATCGATGCGCGGATCCACCAGCACATAGGTGAGATCGCCCACTAGGCGCATTGCCATGCCGATGAGGGTGAAGCAGAACAACGTGCCAAAAATGATGGGATAGTCGCGCTTCACCACCGCGTCGTAGCCCAACAGGCCAATGCCATCCAACGAGAAGATCACCTCAATGGCCAACGCCCCGGTGAACAAGATGCCGATGAATGCGGCCGGGAATCCGGCGATGACGATGAGCATGGCGTTGCGGAACACATGGCCGAACAATACCCGGTTCTCCGCCAGCCCCTTGGCGCGCGCCGTGAGCACGAACTGCTTGCCAAGCTCTTCCAAGAAACTGTTCTTGGTGAGCATGGTGAGGGTGGCGAAGCCGCCAACGGTCAGCGATGCTAGCGGCAGCACCAGATGCCACAGGTAGTCTCCCACCTGCTGCGCAAAGGTGAGTTGATCGAACGAATCCGACACCAACCCGCGCATGGGGAACCAATCCAAGTAGCTGCCGCCGGCGAAGACGACGATGAGCACCACCGCGAACAGATAGCCAGGAATGGCATATGCCGTGAACACGATGGCGCTCGTCCAAACGTCGAAGCGCGCTCCGTCGCGCACCGCTTTGGCAACGCCCAAGGGGATGGAGATCGAGTAGATGGCGAGCAACGACCACAGCCCGAGCGAGAGGGACACCGGCAGCCGCTCCGCCACCAATTCCAAAACGGGGCGATCTTGGAAGTAGCTGGTGCCGAAGTCCAGCCGCAGGTAGTTCCAGATCATCAGGAAGAAGCGCTCGTGGGCCGGCCGGTCGAACCCGAACTGCTTCTCGAGCTTGGCGATGATCTCTGGGTCGAGGCCGGCGCTGCCTTGGTAGCCAGACGTTGACGGCCCCATGCTCTCGGCGGCGGAAATGGAGGCCGTGGTGCTCATTGACAGGCCAGACATCTCCGCGATGGCCTGCTCCACCGGGCCGCCGGGCGCGAACTGGATGATGATGAAGTTGATGATCATCACGCCGAACAGCGTCGGTGGAATCAACAGCGCCCGGCGCAGGATGTACCGGCCCATCGCCGATCACTCCCTGCCCACGAAGGCTTCCACGGCGGCTGCCTTATCGGTGTCCCACCACCATGCGTCGACCAATGTCTTGCGGCTCAGCGGCCTCGGCGCCGGTTGGCCGTAGCGGTCCCAATAGGCGATGCCCTCTTTCACCTTCGACATGCCGGGAATGAAGTAGAAGTTCCACAGCAACACGCGATCGATGGCGCGGATGGCGGCCACATAGTCCTCGTAGCTCGTCGCTTGGTTCATGGCGTCGATCAAGTGGTCCACGGCCGGATTGCGAATCTTCGCCCAGTTGCTGCTGAACGGTTGATCGGCGGCGGCGCTCGACACGCCGTTGGTGATGGCGATGCTCGGCGTGTTGTCCGGCAGGAACCAGATGGCGCCGGCGTCGAAATCCCCAGAGCGCATCCGATACAGCCAGTTGGAGATTTCCGGCGACTTGATGGAAGACTCGATGCCGACGCGCTGCAACACCCGCGTGTAGGGAATGAAGGAACCGCCGAGGGCCGGCGACACAGCGACGAAGCGAATGAAGAACGGCTCACCGGTGCGCTCATGCACGAAGCGGTTGTCCTCGATCACCCAACCGGCTTCGCGCAACAGTTGCGCGGCGCGCACGATGTTGTCGCGATGCCAGCCCTCGCCCTGATGCGGCGGCGGCCGGTACGGTTCCGTGAACACGCGCGGCGGCACCAAGTGGCGCACCGGCGCCAAGAGCTCAAGCTCGCGCTCGCTCGGCAGCCCGGTCGCCGCGAGGTGCGAGCGGTGCAGGAAACTCGTGGCCACGTCGAAGAAGCCATAGCCGCCGCGTCGGTTCATCCACTTGAAGTCGTTCAAGAGCCACAGCGCCTCGCGGACGCGGATGTCTTGAAAGCGCGGCTGCTCCAAGTTCCAGAAGATCGGCCACCACAGGCCCGCCGGCTTGGATTGCGGCAGGAAGTCCAGCCGGAACAGCCCCGCCGCCACGGCCGGCGTGTCGTAGGCGGTCGCCCAGCGCCGCGGCACGTTCTCGACATGAATGTCTATGGCGTTGCCTTTCACTGCCTCCGTTTGCATCTGATCGTCGCGAAAGTAGTCATATTTCACGATGTCGAAGTTGTAGCGGCCCCGATTCACGGGTAAATCCTTGCCCCAATAGTCTGGGTCGCGCTCCCACTCAATCCAGCGGCCGATGTCGTAGTCCTTGATGCGGTAGGGGCCAGAGCCAAGCGGCGGCTTCACAGTGGTGCTGCCGATGTCGAAGCCGGGGCGATCCCAGTAATGCTTCGGCATCACCGCCAATTCCCCAGTGCGGATGGGCAGCATGCGGTTGCCGCGATGGGCGGGCGCCACGTGATAGCGAATGGTGCGTTCGCCCACGGCTTCCACGCCGGTGAATGGCTCCACCCGCGTCGCCAAGGTTGGGTTCGCCTTCTCCTTGTAGGCATGGAAGCTGAACACCAGGTCGTCGATGGTGATGGGCTTGCCATCGTGCCAGCGCGCCCCTTCCCGCAGGCGATAGTCGATGTAGGCGCCATCATCCGGATAGGCGATGCACTCGGCGAGCAGCCCATAGGCGGTGCCATGCTCGTCCGGCGCGACGACGACGAGGCTGTCGTGGTTATGGCGTTCGGCTGCGCCGCGCGTGTCCATGCCGCGCACCACGCGCCCCAAGCCCATCATGTTGAAACTATCCCAATTGCCCATGTCCGGCACGCGGATGCGGCCGCCCTTGGGCGCGTCGGGATTGACCCAATCGAAGTGCGTGAAATTCGGACCTAGCTTTGGCTCGGCGAGAAAGGCATAGCCGTGCTTGCATTCGGGTTCGGCGGGGGCGGGCGCCGGCGCATCCGCCGCTGCCCCGGCGCCGGCCGCAGCGACGGCAGCGGCCAAGCACCAAGCCGGCATCGGCGCCGAGGGCGCAAACCGGCGTCGTGCCACGCGCCGCCCACCTCGCGCACCAGCATCCATGCCCTTTGCTCTGCCGAGTGTTTCAGTGGAACGCGGCGATGATGTCCTCTTCCACCTGTTGATATGCCTCGACATCCCCCGTGCGCAGGGCGCCGAACATGATCTCCTCCACGCCGTCTGCCGCGAACTCGCCGATGCGGTCGATGACGTAGCTCTTCGGCCCCGCCACCGAACCCGGCCCCAACGCCTCGACGAAGCGCTCTTGCACGGCTTTGTCTTCAGTGATGCGCAAGGGCATCAGCAGTGTGCGCTGGATTTCCGCTGGGTCGCGGCCAACGTCCTCGCAGTGCCGTTCCAAGACTTGCGCCTTGTGGCGATACAGCTTGCGAGACATGCCTTGGCGCGCCCAGCCATCGAGGTTGAAGATGTCCCCGTGCATGGCTAGGGTGCGCAATGTGCGGCGTTCGCCGGTGCCCCCCACCATGATCGGCACATGGGGCTGTTGGTGGCAGCTTGGCGAAAGCGGCGCTTGGTCGAGGCGGTAGTACTGGCCTTCGTAATCCACCGGCCCATCGGCTTGGAACAGTTTGCGGATGAGTTCGCAGGCTTCCTGAAAGCGATCTTGGCGTTCCTTCATGGGCGGGAAGCGCCAGCCGAACGCCTCGTGTTCGCGCTGGAACCACGCGGCGCCCAAGGCGAGCACGAAGCGGCCGGCGGATGCTTGGTCCAACGTGGCGGCCATCTTGGCGACCAAGGCAGGGTTGCGGTAGGTGTTGCCAAGCACCAAGTGGCCGAGGCGGAGCTTCTGCGTCATGCCGGCGGCGACGGCGATCAAGGTGTAGCCCTCGAACGCCGTGTGGTGCTCGTCTTGGCCCGGCGGCAGGAAGTGGTCCGCAAACCAGAGGCTCGACCAGCGGCCCGCCTCCAACGTCTCGATGGATGCCTTGATGTCTTGCCAAGTCGTCCGATAGCAGTTCACCTGCACGCCGAACCTCATTGTTGCCCCTCCCCGTTTGTCAGACGCCCCGAACTCTAACCCGCCGCGGCGAGCTGCGGCACTGGGATGTTTTGTTCCATATAGGGAAAGAAATCATCCAAGCCCAGCAACTCGCGCATCACTTCCGGATGCTCGCAATCCTGCCAAGGTTCGTCGCGCATCGTCACCGGCACGTTCTCTTGCGGCAGCACAGAGGCGTGGCGGTAGTAGGTGACGGCGTTGAGCCGCAAGCCCGGCGTGCGCTTCGGAAAGGCGCCGTGCCAAGTGCTGCCGGGGAAGATGATGCATGAACCGCGCGGCGCCTCCGCTGCCACGGCGTCCTGCGCGGCCTGCGGCTGCACGGGGTGGCCGCCGGAGCGATGCGAGCCGGGCACATACGCCAAGGCGCCGTCCTCCAAGGTGTAGTCCGTAAGGCACCAAGTGGCGTTCGCCGTGAGCGCGACGCGGCCCCACGGCAATGGCGTGGCGCCTTGGTCGCAGTGCAGCCCCAGCGCGGGGCCATAGCCGAAATCCCCCTGCCACTTCACGAAGGAATTGGAGCTGCTGAGGCGGCGCGCCTTGGCGTTCTGCGCCGCGGCGCGGTTGCCATTCGCCGGCGTTGCGCTGCGACCCATGAGATGGTCGATGAGCGCGTCTACCACCGGGTTCACAGCCAAGTCCCGGAGGCTGCGATCCAGCCGCAGCGTTTGTTGGATGAGCATCTGCGAGGGTTGCGGCGCGTCTTCGTCCGTGAGCGGCAGGCCTCGGCCTTGCGGCCAGGTGAGTTCGCCCAAGGGCCCGTCCTCCACGGTGATGGGGCAGCCGCCCGTCATCTCCGTGAAGCGCGCGAGCAGCGCTTGGGTGCAACGATCCATGTGCTCCGGCGTCGCGCCGGTGACCTCCGGCGGCACGATGGTGAGGCCGTCGCTCTCAAGCTCCAACACATACCGCTCCAGCCCGAATCGCTTCACTTCGTCGCTCAATAGCTTTGCTGCGGTCTCCATTGCGCCCTCCCCTTGGACTCAACGCCAAAGCGCCGATGGTGGCGCAAACGCATGGCGAAAGAAAGGCCGGCGCCAGCCAGCCCGCGCCGCCGCGGGCGATTCGGCGCGGCGGCGGCAGTTCGCTCCGCGCCGGCGCGGAGCGGAGTAACCTTGCCCCACGCCCGTCCGGGCGAAGAACGCACGCAATGCTCGCAGCACCCAACAGGAGACGCGCCAATGCCCAACGAACCCTTCAACCTCGCCGGCAAGGTGGCGGTCATCACCGGCGGCAACGGCGGCATTGGCCTCGGCTACGCCAAGGGCGTGGCGGCCGCGGGGGCGGACGTGAGCATCTGGGGCACCAACCCAGACAAGAACGCCGCCGCCCTGCGTGAATTGCAGGAGATCAATCCCGCGGCGAGCGCCACCGTCTGCGACGTGGCGAACGAAGAGGCTGTGGAAGCGGCGATGGCCGGCGTCATCGAACGCTACGGGCGCGTCGATGCGTGCTTTCCCAACGCCGGCATCGGCACCCAGAACCAAAAGCCCTTCTTCGAGCACACCAACGAGGATTGGTTTCGCGTCATCGACGTGAACCTGCACGGCGTCTTCTACACGCTGCGGGCCGCCACCCGGGCGATGGTGAAGCAAGGCGAAGGCGGCAGCCTCGTGCTGACTTCCTCCGGCACCGCCATCCAAGGCTCGGCGCGTGGCCAAGCGTACGCCGCCACGAAGGGTGGCGTCATCGCCATGATGCTGGGGCTGGCAACGGAGATGGCGCGCTACCAGATCACCGCCAACGCCATCATCCCCGGTTGGGTGGACACCGCCATGACCGCGGGGTTGTTCGGCTGGGAGAAGTTCGTGAACGCGGTGATGCCACGCATTCCCATGCGGCGCTGGGGCAAGCCGGAGGACTTCGGCGCCATCGCGGTTTACCTGATGAGCGACGCTTCTCGCTGGCACACCGGGGACGTCATCAAGATCGATGGCGGCTTCAGCATCTTCTGAGCGGGTTCTGAGCTGGCTGCGGAGCCGTTGAGCCGGCTGCGACGCCGCACACCTCACGCCGGGCTTGGCAGCTGCGCCAGCACTTCCTCTGGCTTGATGCTGGGCTGGCGCAGCAAAGTCGCGCGGTCTTCGCCGTTGCGGTGGCGCTCGATGAGCGCCTCTGGGTCGAACTTCACGCCGATCGGGTTGGCGTCGAAGTGTCCTGCGGCGAACCAAGCGTTGCAGGCCTCCACGGAGTCGAAGACGTCCACCTGAAGCTCCACTTGGTTGTTGTCTGGGTCGCGGTAGTACATGGAGAGCGAAAGGCCGTGGTTGATGCACCAATACGGCTTGATGCCTTCGGCGGCCAAGCGTTCGTAGGTGGCAAAGAGATCATCCAAGGAGTTGTAGGCATAGGCGCAATGATCCACCCCCGCGACGCTGGCTGGCCGATCTTCCAAGCCGGGCATGTTGACGATGGCGACGCGGTGGTGCTCGGCGTCGAACGTGAGGAACGTCAACATCGGCGAGGCGGCCATCACCTCGGCCTCCAAGGCCGTGCGGTGCCACGCGATCATCTCGGCGTAGCGCGACGTGCGGTAAACGACGTGCGCAAACTTCGCCGGAGCGATCTTGCCGCGCGCCGTGGCGGTTGGGGGGATGGCTGAAGGCATGGTGTGCGGGTTATCTAAGGTGTCCCGCGCATCTTACACGCCGGCGCGTGCCCCACTGTCTCGCTGCTCCAGAACTTGCGCCGTATCAGGCCGGCAACCCGCGCCCGGCCAAGCGCCTCAGCCGGGCTTGCCGCGGTGCGTGACGCCAGCTTCCACCAGGCCGTCGATGGCCGTGTCCGAAAAGCCGAGTTCCCCCAAGATGGCTTGCGTCTCGGAGCCAAACGCCGCGGTGGGCGGCCTCGGGCTGAAGCCACCGCCATCGAGGCGCACTGGCGGCGACAGCGCCGTGACGTCGCCCACGGCAGGATGGCGCAGGGTGTGGAACATGCCGTTGGCCTGTGCCTGGGCATCGTCGAATAGCTCGATGGGGAACTTCACGGAGGCCACCGGCACGCCCGCTGCGTTCAAGGCGGCAAGCCACTGCGCCGTCGAGCGGCTCTTCAGCACCGCCTCCGCGCTGGCCTGAAGCGCCGCATAGTGCTCCTCGCCGACGTCAGCGGCGGCGCCTGCCAACGCGGCGTCCCGCAGTCCGATCGCCTGCATGAACTTCACTCGCAACGACGGGCTTCCGCATGCGATGGCGACATGCGAATCCGCCGTCTCATAGGTGCGGAAGTAGACGTTCAGCATCGCCGGCGCGCGAGCCGTCGGCAATGCCGCTCGTTGCGCCCCGAAGGAAGCGCCGGCGGCGCGCTGTTCCGCCAAGGCATGCAGAGCGCGGCGATGGCTCTCGCCGTCATGCGCCTCGACGCGCACTAGCTGATTGTTGGCGAGGGTGAGCGCCGCCTGCAGCAAGGATGTGTCCACCACGCCGCCGCGCCCGGAACGCTCGCGCCGCAACAGCGCGGCGCTCACGCCGAAGGCGAGGCTCATGGCGCACATGTAGTCTGCGCTCACTGGGTCCCCAGGCGCTGGGCGGCCATCCACCTCGCGTCCGTTGGCGGCCATCAAGCCGCTGCGCGCCTGCACCACGATGTCCATGCCGGCGTGGGCGGCCTCCGGCCCCTTGAGGCCAAAGGCGGACACCGAGCCGATGATCAGACGCGGGAAACGCTGCGTCAGCGCTTCCGGGGCCAAGCTCAGCGCCTCGGCAAGCCCTGGCCGAAAGTTGAGCAACGCCACATCCGCCCACGCAAGCAAGGCGTCCAGCACTGGCTTCGCCGCGGCATCTCGCAACGCCAGCGGCAGCGAGCGCTTGCCGCGGTTGCGCGAGATGAACGTGCGCGTTTCGTTGGGCGCAAGCGGCAGCAAGGCGCGGGTGGGGTCGCCTTGCGGGGCCTCCACCTTGATGACTCGGGCACCGCCTTCGGCGAGCAGTTGCGCGGCGAACGGCACCGCGACGAATTGGCCGAACTCGACCACGCGAATGTCGTCAAAGGGCTGCGCGGCCGGCTCTTGGGCGGCGGACATGGCGCTCAAGCCCTACGCGGTTGAACGGGCGCGGCAGTGCGGGTGATTTCCCGCTCCGCGGCGTTGGCGTGATCCAGCATCAGCGTCTCGAACCCGCCGGCCATGCCCTCGCGGCGCTTGTCGTCTTTGAAGAGCCAACTCGAGCCCGCCGGGAGGAAGCGCTCCATTTCAGCTTGGTAGTCGCCGTTCAGCATACCCTCTTTCCCGGCTGCCGCCCGCTGGCGCAGGGTGTCCGCGAAGTCGCCCTTTTCCTTCTCCGGCAGCTTCGCCGCCAGCAAGTCGGGACGAAACTTGACGCTCTGGCCGTGAAGCCACAGCAGGTCGAAGACGCCCCGCTGCCTGATGCGCTTGGCGCGGCCAACGAGCGCCATGTGCTTGTTGACGAGCAACTCTTCCATGCTCGAGGCCATGAAACTGAACATGTCCCCGACGTCGCCCATGCCCGGCAACAAGCCGCCTGCCATCCTGAGCGTCACAACGGTCGGCCGCGCGTCCAATTGCGCGCCTTCTCCCAAACCGATTTTCGTCCGTGGCCGTCGCTTGTCTCGCGTTCGGTCTGGCAGAATCGCGCTCACGCGCGCCAAGGTTGACCTGCCGTTGGCGGTTGGGACGCTGACATCCACGTCGCACCCGATGACGGCGGCCACTTCCTCGGCGAGCGTTCTGCGGTCCAAAGCGCGGGAAACAGGCTCCGACGCATGGAAATCCAAGTCTTCGCTGAATCGGGGGCTGCCGTGGCAAAGCCGCAACGCCGTCCCACCGATGAACACCGCGTCGGGCGCCAGCAAGCTGCGACGGTTGAGGGCATCGAACACGGCCATCGCCAAGAGTTCGTTCTCGACAGCGGGTTTGATGCCCGCCAATTCGGGCACCAGTCCCACAATGCTGTCGGCCCAATCGCCAAGGGTTCCGGTCACGCTGCCATCTCTCTTTCGACTTCGCGGATCTCATCCCAGTCGATCAGATCGACGTTTCGGCCCACTCTGCGCAAGTCGGCCGCGGCCAGCCGGGGCTTGGCGTACGGAAGCCAGCACTCCCAAGGTTCGGGGATGACCATCTGCGCGGCGACATCGGCCGGCCGTTTGGCCGTGTGCGTGATGTCAATGATGCCGTAAGGCGTGCGCAGCGTGAGGCTCCGCCCGGTGCTCATCACCGTGATGCCTCCCAGCATTTCTTGGCTGATCACCCCCCATGAAGACAGCGCGGATTCAAGGCTGACGTAGTTGAACGCCTTCGGCCGAAGGCGCAGCGCGATCTCTTCCCAGATCGAGAGGCCCCGCCGCGGGGCGTATTCGTAGGCATACAATCCCTTGCACACGCGGACCAGCAATCCGTCCCGCACGGCGCGAGCCACTGTCTTTTCCGCCGACCTTGGCGTGTCGCCCCGCATCGCGGTGCATCGCAGGTCGCCTGTCGTGTGCACCGAACGCCCAGTCGCCTTGGAGATGGCGTCTAAGCTTTGGCGGAACAGCGATGACTTCATGGCGACAAATCTACACAAACCACCCATTTAAGGGTGTTTGGCGGGCGGAAATCCCCTAAGCTGGATTGCAGCCGCGCTGCGCCCAAGCCCTGAGGAAGGTCTGAACGGTGCGCCGATCGACCGCCGGAAGTGGCCCAGAGGCGGCTTTGGCGGCGATTCCGTGCCGAAGGGTCGAAAAAAGGCGCGTTTCCGGCGTTTTCCCCGCCCTCCGGGCGCACGGGCGCCACGCTCAGGCGGCCAGACTCCGCTCGGCGATCAGCAGGTTGGCGAAGCCCAGCAGCACCGCGATCCGCTGCGCGCTCTTGTGAAGCCCCGGCAGCGCGCCTTGCCGTAGCCGAACATCCGCTTCACGTAAAAGAATGGGTGCTCCGCCTTGGCGCGGACCGACGCCTTCCCCTTCTCCCGCAGCGCCGCCTCGCCGCCGGGCTCCAGCTGCCGCCGCAGGCCCGGTCGCATCGCCACGCCAGCGCAAAGTGGTAGTACCGGTTGCGCTTGCGGTAGCTCTGCATGCGGTCAGAGACGGACTGCAGGGCGTCGCACGCGGCCTGGGGGAGCGCCTCGTGGATGACGACGAGGTCGCCGTCGAAGCGTGGATGAGGCGCTGGCACTGCGGGGGGTGCCATCAGCAGGATACTGTGAGTACAATCAGCAATTCAATCGCCGCATCAATGTCTGTTGGAACACTCCGAAGCGAAGGCCGAGGCGCGAGCTTGCAAGCGAGACGGCGCCTACTACACCCCAGAGGCTGTGGCGGCCATGCTGGTGCGCGCTGCGGTGCGCTCGCCGGCAGACCGATTGCTGGATCCTTCCTGTGGAGACGGACGTTTCCTTGCGCATCACGCCAATGGCAGCGGCGTCGAGCGCGACGCGCGCGCGGCGGCTGCGGCCAGCGAGCGGGCACCGCTGGCGCACATCCACAACGAGGAGTTCTTCGCGTGGGCGCAACGGGCCCGGCAGACTGGCGAACGGTTCGACTGCGTGGTCGGCAATCCACCGTTCATTCGTTACCAAACGTTCGCCGGCGACGTGCGCCGCCGCGCGCTGGAACTGTGCGCGGAACTCGGCGTCCGGTTCTCTGGCCTCACGGCTTCGTGGGCGCCCTTTCTGGTGGCGGCTTCGAGCCTGCTGCGGCCCGGTGGGCGCTTGGCCTTTGTGGTGCCCGCGGCCATTGGCCACGCTCCTTATGCCGGCCCCCTCTTGGAATACTTGGTTGGCCGATTTCGGGAAGTCCGCATCATCGCCGTGCGGCGGAAGCTGTTTCCGCACCTCTCAGAGGATTGCTGGCTGGCGTTCGCGGATGGTTTCGGCGGAGCGACCTGCCAGATCGGTTTCGCCGCGGTGGATGCCATTCGGCCCGAAGAAGCGCTGCCGCACCCACAAGTCCGCGTTGACGTGGGCGAGTGGCGAGACGCATGGCGCCGCCGCCTCCGGCCCTACCTGCTGACACCGCCGGCGCGAGCACTGTATTTGGCGGCCGCGAGCGCGGCAGATGGCACGTCTTCGCCAATGGCTGCCGACGCTGTTGCCAGCATGTCAACGCAGAGACGGGCCGCTCCTTCGCGCCTCGGGGCCTTAGCTGCCATCGACCTCGGCTATGTGAGCGGCGCCAACGATTTCTTTCACCTCACGCCATCGACCGCCGCAAGCGCGGGCATCCCAGACGCGCTCCTGCAACCCACGGTACGCAGCGGGCGCCTGCTGCCAGAGCGAGAACTCACGCTCGGAACCGTGGACCGCTGGCGCCGCAACGACAACCCGATGCTGCTGTTGCGCATCCCCAAGGGGGCTGCGGTGCCGGCCCGGGTGCAGCGCTATCTGGGCAGCGATGCTGGCAGGCGCGCGCGCCAAGCGTACAAGTGCCGGTGCCGCACGCCGTGGTACGCCGTGCCGGATGTGCGCGTGCCAGATTTCTTTCTCACCTACATGGCGGGCCGTGCGCCGAATCTGGTTCGCAACGCTGCCGGCGCATCCTCCACCAACACGCTGCACGGCGTGCGCCTGCGCTGCTCGGCCTCGGCGGATGACCTCTTGGATGCTTGGCAAACACCCTTGGCCCGGCTCAGCTGCGAACTGGAAGGGCACCCCTTGGGCGGCGGCATGCTCAAGCTGGAACTCCGAGAGGCCGCCCGCGTGATCCTGCCGCTTGCCGGGGCGTTCGTGGAACCCGACGCTGAGATCGAGGAATCCGTGGCGCTGATGCGCTCGTGGCGGCACTATGACGAGTGAGGTGCTGGGGGCCGGAACCGGCCAGCTGTTGGTGCGCCGGATTCGCGCCGGACGAACTCTGTCCGCATCTGAGCCTAAGTGAGCAGTATGCTTGCGTCATGAGCGCGGAGTTGGCAGCGGCGCTGGCAGTCGGGGCGACGATGCTCGCCGTTGTCGCGACGGTGGCGGGGCTGATCCTGTCGGCGCTGTCCGGCGTTCGTTGGGAACTGGCGCTCGTACGCAAGGAGGTTGGCGAACTGCGCGAGCGCATGGCGCGGCTGGAAGGCATGTTTAAGGGCTTCGCTTGGTCGCAACAGCGGGAGCCGGCGTGACGCGCCGCGACCGCCCAACGCCATTCGCGGACGCCATGCGAGAGCGCATGATGGCGTGGAGCGATGAAGTTGGGAGACGCCCGATCATGTGGGCCAACTGGACTCACGGAATTCATGCCGACTATCGTGAGCTGGCCGAGAAGGCAGTGCTCGCTGATTCCGTGAAGTTCCACAGCCATGCCAATCACATACTCAGCTCTCAGACGTTTGCATTCAACCTGTTCTTGCCGTTTCGAGAAGGAAGCCGAACGCGGCTATCCGAGTATGTTGGCGAGACTCTCGGCGTCCATCTGGCCATAGACAAGGTGCGTTTCGAGTGGGTGCCTCCCGGTGACTTGCTCTGTGAACTCGATGGCGAGTATCCCGTTGGCGACGAGTGTGCGACCGCGGTTGACGTCGTACTCTGGGGCCGGCTGGACAACGGTCGCCGCGCCGTGGTGCTAGTGGAGGTGAAGCTGAGTGAAGAGAGCTTCACACATTGCAACGGACGCGAGAGCCGTGGAAACCGTCGGCGAGACGTCTGTAAATCTGCCGAACTCTTCCTAAAAGCCCCGACCGACTGCTACCTTCATAGGCCGTATCGAAAGCAACGGGATCGGCGTTATTGGGACATTTTCGCGACGAGTCACGGCAGTGTTCGGGCCGCCTTCCCCCACACCGACCTGAGCGGCCCATGTCCTTTCGCCTATGACATGCAGCAACCAATGCGGAATCTCGCCATCGCCCGTGCTCTCGAACAGGAGGACGTGGTGGAGAAGGCATGGTTCGCCCTGTGCCAGCACGATGACAATTCTGACATAGCCCCGCTTTGGGAGGAGTGGAGACACCTCTTGCCAGATGCGGGCGCGGCCCCGACTTTCCCCGCGTCAAAGATCATAGGTGTCGGTGAAGCCGAAGGACTGACCGACTGGACAACGTATATGCGTGATCGCTACCAACTCTAGGAAGCACAAAGTGAGAATGCGCACACTCAACGATGCTTTTTTGAAGGACCTGAAGGAAGGAGAGCTAGCTCAGCTCACAGATACGGTCAAGTCCGACCCGAGCCTTTGTCTTGAGTTGAGAGGACATTACATCAATGTCTATTATCGAGGGAGAAACCTGATGAGGGTGGAGCGGACTGGCAGTGGGTACAAGACCTCCTTCAGGGCTAAGTCCCAGATTACACTCCCGGGAGAGAGGGAGAGCATTGATGCTTGGCTTAGAGCTAGGCCTAAACTGAAGCAGGAGATAGACCGAAAAGAAAACAACGAGAGGGAGTCCCAGCAAACTCTCCTGCGGGAAAACAACTTCGGAAAAATCGCGAGAAGTACGGACTACTACGTCTGTGACATTGAATACCAGAGCAGAGACCCAGAATACCGGAGCAGACGAGGGCAGTTTGACTTGATTGGAGTAAGTTGGCCGTCGAAGAGCGTAAGCCGAAAACAGTCTAATGACCACCGACTCGTTTTCGTTGAAATGAAATATGGAGACAGAGCGCTAGGACGCAACGCAGGGGTTCGAAAGCATGTTAGCGACATAGACCACTATCTGTCTGACCAAACTAGAGTGTATAGTTTGAAACAGGAAATGGTAGGAGTTTTTAACCAGAAACGAAGCTTGGGGCTCATTGATTGCGGGAAAGATCTGGGTACGTTCAGCGACGAAAAACCGATGTTGCTACTGGTATTTGTCAATCACGATCCCGAAAGTGAGACACTGCGTGATATACTGATGTTTCATCCCAAGAGCGATCACGCGGAGCTGTGTATCGCCACTGCGAGTTTCATGGGCTACGGGCTGTACGATCAAGGGATTCACAAGATTGATGAGTGGCAGCGTCGCTTTACCGATTACATTCACTCTCCGTGAAGCGCCGGGCGACTTGCTTTTCCGGTCTTGGATCCTCATTGCGATAGCGTACCGGCCGTCACGCATCGGGATACTGCATTTGGCTAAAGTGCTATGGTGCCATGTGGCAGCGGCTCGCTGCGGTCTTGCCGCGCGGTGCGGCCTCTGAATCCAGCGAGCGCAGCATGTCGACATCTACCTTGTCGGGCATCAGTGTTGCAGGCTGTCTGCCGTCATCACCGTGCCTCGAAGGGCCGCATACGCTTCGCGTGCTTGCATCACGACCTGCTCAACCCGGACGGAGAGTTCCTGCGCCTGCTCGGCCAACGACACCGGGATGGGCAGGGTCGTCAACGTTCGCTCGTTGAATCGGGGGTGATGGCCGCCTTCCTGTGCCGCGGATAGAACGGCTTGGACGGGTGTGCTCAGTAGGAACGGCACCAGAAACGCGATGCTGGCACCGTCTATGGATTCGAGCACGAAGAACTCTGTGCTGCAGGTCAGCTCGACGGCCGGCCCCGTCTCGCTAGCAGCTCCGTCGCCCTCGCCGGCCAAAGGTGCCGGGTCGGCCAGCAGGCCGGGGTCGACCCACGCTACTTGGCGCAGATACGGGCGAAGGCGTGAAACGATTACTTGGCGTGGGCGGATGCGCTTCTTCGCGCTGCGGATTTGAGAACCGGCAACAGGTGGCTTGCTCACCGCGATGATGCCGTCCTTGGCATCGCCCGTATCGAAAACGAGGAACTTCCGCTCTGGGTCGGCCTTGGCGGTGACGGTGTCGCGTCGGACATGAACGAAATCGCCGACGCACGGGCCAACGTTCTCGGCGCGACGACGACGCGGGTCGTAGCGCTCGGGGGCGAGAATCCAACCGTCGTCCAGCCGGGCGATGTCCACAATCGCTGCGATGGCCACTTAAGCACTCCATCCGACGCTGTGCGTATGGGTGAACTCCGCAACCCGATCGACGACGCCTTCGAAATCATGATCGGCGCGAACCCATGCCGGATGGTCTGGCAATGCGCCGGGCCTGTCGCGAACCTTGCCGGTGGAATCCTTGCCAGACGCCTCGCTGAGCACGAACAGCACCGGCTCGCGTGTCGGCTGGCGCACCGGCTTGTCGCGCTTTACGCCGAACAACACGCTCGCCTTCTGGTGCGTGTGTGGCAGGAACGCGCTGCGGTCTAGGCCGAGCACTGCCACCACCCGCATCTGCCGCACTAGCCACTCTCGCAAGTACGCCCAACTGGCGCCGCCGAACTTGTTGTGGGGCAACACGATGCCCAAGCGCCCGCCGGGCTTGAGCAGCCGCACGCAGCGTTCCAGAAAGAGCACGTCGCGCTCCATGCGACGGTTGCGCTTCGCCATGTCGTAGCAGTTCAGCAGCGTGGGTTTCGCGAATCTCGCCCGCGAAAGGCGGATTGGTGAGAATCACGTCGAATCCACGGAATCTGCGAGTTTTGGAACGCATCAAGTCTTCGATGGTCAGCTTGGGGGTGCCGTTGGCCGCGATGTCCACAAGATCGTTGGCGTTTGCCACCGCCAGGCTGTTGAGTTGATGAAGATTCGCGCGGTCGTTGCCAGCCACAAGCATCAGCGCCTTCGCCACTTGTATGGCGCGCTTGTCGAAGTCGCAGCCCCATAACTTGGACGCGCAATACCGCTGTGCTGATGTGTTCAAGCGCCTCGCGTTGTGGTTCGCAACATGCAGCAGGAATCCACCGGAACCACACGCCGGATCCAGCACGGTTTCATCCGGCGTCGGGTTGACGATGCGCACGCAGCACTCGACGACCTGCCGCGGCGTGAAGTACTGGCCCTTCGCTCCTTTTGCCACGCGGCTCACGAGAAACTCGAAGAAGCCGTCCAGCACCTCAAAGTTCGTGTCGCAGATCGAGTGGCCGGCGATGGCCTGTACGCAGATGGCCAGGTGGTCGTCCGCCAGCCGCGAGCGCGCGTCGCCGTCGATGATGCCGGGCCACTGCGCCGTCGCCTTCGCCAGCAAGTCGTGTACGAGGTTCGCCGTGGCCGCGGCGGACTCCCGAACGCCAAAGCGTGGCCCGCGCGAAGCGAACTTTTCGGCGTATAGCTTGGCGACGAGTATCTTGAATATCTCTTGGAACTCGTCCTCGCCGGAGTTGGCAAGCACGAGCTCTTGCAGCCGCCCGACGATGCTCTCCCAATCGCCTGCGCGGGTTTGATGTCTCTTCGCCATGCGGGAGAGTTTGTGGCTGTGCGAGCGGGCTGTCAAAGCCCATCGTCACGCGCTTCCTGGATGGAAGCCGGAAGGATGGCTGACAGGAGTACGGCACGACGTATGCCTCAAAAGGAACATGGCCATCACTGTGGGCGATACCGTAGGCCGCTAAACGCAGGGCGGAGGGCACGAGGGGTCGCCGCTAGTCCCCTTCGCGGATGTATTCGTAGATGGCAGTTAGCCGCTTCCCACTAAGTCTTAGCGTGTGGCACATTGCGCCAATGACGTTGTGAGCAGTTGCGATTCCGCCGGCGCGGTGTATGAACTCCGTGTAGTCATCGTAGTTGGCTTCGCCTTTCGTTGGATCGTAGTCGCCCGTTACGAAGACGGCCACATAGAACACCGAAACATCGGCGTCCGCTGCAACGGTGCCAGCCGTGCCATGCATTAGCTGATAACGGACGTCGTCTGTCTCGGAGATCGCCCGGCCATCTTGGAATCGGCCGCATAGTTCGAGTATGCGGTCTGGCAAACGTGTGCGCTCGCCTCGTTCGATGGTTTGCTGTCCTTTCTGCCACTCCTCTGCGACGTTTGAGCCGAACGGCTCATCGACCTTGGCCTCTACGCCGACGAACAGGCTCTTACCGGACGACGTTGCGCCCCGGATGCCGAGATCGTGGCATCTGCCCTTGCCGTAGCAGTCGAATCGCACTTCGCACTCGGCCGTGATCTGCTCGAACTGCACCCTATCGCCAAGCACCTGCGAGACTCGCCCGGCGAGCTTGTCTGCGCCGTTTCGGTTGACGATGAAGTTCGCCACCTCATAGGCGCTGCGCCCGCGCTTCCAATGCATCGGTTTATGGAGGGCTTGCCAGTCCTCCAATGTCTTAAGTGCCCCGCCGTTTTGGTCTTGGACTTTCATTACGATTGGCATTCCCCCTACCCTCCAGCGATTCAATCCGCCCCGAACACCTCCCCCTCGAACCCATCCACCGTCGTAAACGCCGACACTGGCTTGCGGCGCAGCCGCGTGAGCTGTTTCACTGGCTTGCCGATGGGGAGCATGGCGGCCACGGCGTGGTGCGGCGGGATGCCGAACAGCGCCTTCACTTCCGGTTCTTTGGCGGCGACGAACGTGGTGAGTGTGCCGCCGAGCCCTTCGTCGCGGGCGGCGAGCAGGATATTCCACACGAACGGATAGATGGAGGCGCCGGAGATGACGCCGATGCGCGGCAGATGTCGATCCATGGATGCCACCACTGAGAGGTCCACGGTGACGAGCAACACCACCGGCGCGTGTACCAAGCGCGCGATGAACTCGCTCGGCACGGTCACCGCGTCAATGTCCGCTTGGGCGAGTTCGGCCGGCGCCACGGTGTTCCACGGATTGGCGCCAGCTCGCATTTCCGCGAGGTAGCGCCGGAAGGGGGGCTCGATGAGGGGGCGCAGCGCGTTGCGCTTGCCGGCGTCGCGCACCACGATCACATGCCAGCCCTGCCGGTTGCCGCCGCTCGGCGCGAAGCGGGCGTTGTCCAGCACCCGCTGCAACACATCGTCGCCCACCGGCTCGTCGGTGAACTCGCGCGCCGCAAACGCGGTGCGCATGACATCGTGGAGTTCCATGGATGAGTGCCTCCTGCTTGCGATCAACGCGGAAAAGGGGGGCCGCCTCTGCGGCGCCAAACAACATCCGCCTGTTCGCGCCGAGGAAAAACGGGTTGTCAATGCCGTCGCAAGCCGAGATCCCGCCAAGGTGCCGCGCTTGTCGTTTCTCCATCCCTCGCGTAGGGTAGCCCGTTTCGCCCCGGTTTTGCCCGTGACATTAACGATCGGCCTCATTGCGGATACACACATTCCAGAGGCGCGCGCCGAACTGTGGCCGCAGGTGTACGACGCCTTCCAAGGGGTGGATTACATCTTCCACGCTGGCGACATCCACGAACTCTGGGTGCTGGATACGTTGCAAGAGGTGGCGCCGGTGTATGCCGCGCGCGGCAACGGCGAGGATGGTTCCGGCGGGCGCGCCGTGCAGCCGGAAGACCCACGGGTTCGCTACGCGTGGACGCTGCCCATGGAAGGGCTGCAAATCGGCTTGACGCACTACGTTCCCGCCCGCGAGGAGCGACCGCCGGATTTCACCGTGGCGCGTTGGGTGGAGCGCTTCTTCCCGGAGCAAACGCCGGATGTGATCGTCTATGGCGACACCCATGTGGAACTCGTCAACGAAGTGGACGGCATCCTCTGCGTGAACCCTGGCTCGGCCACATACCCGCACAACTACGACACGCAATACGGCACCATCGGCTTCCTCACGCTCGAAGACGGCAATGCCAGCGCGTCCGTCTGGCTCATCAACGACGATGGCATCGAACCGTTCGATTGGGATGCCGTGCCGCCTTGGCGGGCGAGGTGAGGGCGGATATGGGCCAAGAGAACAAAGTGCAGCGTGTTTACGCCGCTCGCAACGCGGATGAACTGCTGCAGCGCTACGCGGAATGGGCGGCGGATTACGATGAGGACTTGGAGCGGGATTTCGGCTACTTGCTGCCATCGGCCGCCGCCAGCGCGGTGCAGCGCTTCGTGCCGAAGGACGCGAAGGTGCTGGACGCCGGCGCCGGCACGGGCCTGGTCGGTGCGGCTTTGCACCAGCTCGGCTACCGCCACATCGATGCGCTGGACATGTCGCCAGACATGCTCGCGCTTGCCGCGCAGAAGGCGGTGTACGCGGAGCGCTTCGAGATGCGCTTGGGTGAACCCTTGGGCTTTCGGGATGGCCGCTACGATGCTGCGGTGGCAGTGGGCGTCTTAACCTTGGGCCACGCCCCCGCGGCGGCGCTGGATGAGATCGCCCGCGTGGTGCGCCCCGGTGGCCATGTCGTCTTCTCTTTGCGGGAAGACGTGTACGCCGAGCAAGGCTTCAAAGAGAAGCAGGCGGCGTTGGAAGCCGCCGGCAGTTGGACGCCGGTGGAAGCCGGCGCGCCCTTCGAGGGGTTACCGAAGGGAGAACCCGGCGTGCAGTTTCGGATTTGGGTTTACCGCGTGACGGCGGCGCCAGCGTCCTCGGCAACCTAGGCGCGAGCCGGGCTGGCGACGGCCGGCCGGGCCGCGTTGAGAACGAGCCCCACTTCCCAAACAGACGACCCTGCCGCCTCAGAAGAGCTGGAACTCATCCGGCGGGTACGCGGCGCAGCCCTCGCCGCCGCCAAACCCTGCGTATTCGGCATCGTCCCATTCCGCGCTGCGGCGAAACAGGCTCACATAGGTGAAGCAACGCTCGCCGCGATCAGTGATGGAGGCATCCGCCAAGAGCCGCGCCTTCAAGCCAGCGAGCGTGATCTGTTCCGCCGACATGCGGATGCCGCCATCTGCCGGGGTGTCGAACACGATCATGCGCTCGGCGTCGGGTGCGCTCTGCCAAGGCCGCCACTCAGGCTCGGCGCCGTCCCGGCCGCGCCCTGGGTCGCCAGTGTGGGCGAATTGGGCCCAGTAGGACATCATGCTGGCCGAGAGAGCGTCGCGCTCGGCTAGGCGGGCATCGTCGTAGATGTTGCCGAGGGCTGCCGCCGAGCCCTCGAAGTCGCCGAAGATGAAGCCGATCTCTAAGCCGTGTGCCGCGCCCATCGCCTGCGCCAAGTCGTAGCCGAACACCGAACCGAGTTCGTCCCAATCGAAGCGGTAGGCGTACACCGCTTCGCCCTGTGCCGCGGACAGAAGCCGCGCCAAGCTGTCCACCCCCCGATGCTTCCAAGAGTCCGAGCCGTAGCGGGCGGCGCGTTCGTAGGCGGCTGCGTCTTTCAGGCGCGGGAACAGCCAGAAGCGGCGTTCAACCCATTGTGGGCTCAGGGCCATGAAGAGCTTCACCTCGTCGCGGTTGGTGCCGAGGATGGTCGGCACGGCGTTGTATTTCGCGGCCGCGGCGAATGTCGCCGCCGCGGTTCCGTCCGGCAGCACGGCACCGTCGCCGAAGAGGTTCGGGAAGTCGATCATGCCGAAGGCGAAGCCCTCCTCGCCCTGGTACAGGGACAAGAACTCGGCCCCGTCCACGTCGCGCAGCAGCGAACGAATCTCGGCGTAGTCCATCGCCCCAGCGCGTTCGCGGGCCGCCGCCATGTCCAAGCCGCTTCGTGCCAAGAAGGTGGCCACGATTTCGGACGAACTGTGGCGGTGGCCGGCTGTCTCGTCCCCAGACGAGCCCTCCGCGAACGCCTCGCCGTGGCTGCGCGGCGCGATGCGCAAGCCGCCGCTTTGGGAGATGGCGCGATGGAACAGCCCGGCGGCGCGCGGCGAGGCGAGCAACGTCAACACGTTTGTGGCGCCGGCAGATTCGCCAAAGATGGTGACGTTGCCGGCATCGCCGCCAAACGCTGAGATGTTGTCGCGCACCCATTCCAAAGCGCGCACCAAGTCCAGCGTGCCGTAGTTGCCGGAAGCGTCATCCAAGCTGGCGTCGTCCTCGCGCAGCGCGGGGTGGGTGAACCAGCCCAGTGGCCCGAGCCGGTAGTTGACGGCCACCATCACCACATCATGTTGCGCCGCCAGCCGCGAGCCGTCATAGGGGCCGGCGTGACCCACGCTGTTGCCCCCGCCGTGAATCCAGAACATCACCGGGCGCCGTTTGCCGTCCTCGTGCGCGCCGGCCGGTGCATAGACATTGAGGTAGAGGCAATCTTCATTGCCCACGATGCCATCGCCGTCGGCATCCTCAAAATTCGCCAAGGCGTTGGCCAACTGCATGCAGGCATTGCCGGTTTCGGTGGCAAGCAAGGGCTCCGCGAACGGCTCTGGCGGTTGAGGCGCACGCCAGCGCAAGGCACCCACCGGCGGCTTTGCGAACGGAATCCCGCGCCAAGCGTAGGCGTCTCCGCTCACGAAGCCCACCACGCGGCCTTGGGCGATGTCCGCGGCGGTGGCCCTCTCCGGAGTCGGTGGCGTCGGCGCCGGTTCGCGCAGCGTCACCCAACCGACAACCACCACCAACAGCACCACCGCCGCAATCGCCAACCAACGCATTTTGCGAACTCCTTCAGGCAATCCCGCGGCTGGGCGCCGCTCTAAGGCACCGTGGCCGGCGGCGCGAACGCCAAGCGCCACGACCCTTCAAGTGGCGCGCCCGACAGGATTCGAACCTGTGGCCTTTGGCTTCGGAGGCCAACGCTCTATCCAACTGAGCTACGGGCGCGAGAGGAGGAACTTTAACAGCACCGCAGCGCTCGCGCATTTGCTCCACTTCCGCACCGCACGGATGGCCGCGGCTGTGTTTTCTCTCGGGGAGCGCACAGCGAGAGTGGAACCGCGCCACCGCGCCTCTCGCAGCTATCTGCCGTCGCGGTGCTCGTGTCCGTTGCTGCAGCCGCTGGAACGCGGGCGGGTGCGGCCGTACTCGTTCTGCGAGGGGCGCGACAGGCACGTCGGCGTTCAGTTCGACCACACGACCAGGCGCGGCCATGAACGAGCCCCTCGCCCTCTACCTCGATTGCTGCAACAACCGGTGCCGACACCGCTCCCTAGGCATGAAAACCCCCGCCGACTTCGCTAGGATGACCGAGGCGGCTGCCTGACTCCAAACGTCTGGGACGCCGCTGATCCCCCACACAAGGGCATAGCAAGGACGCTGCCATTGAAGCCAGCCCTGACGTTTGCTCCATATGGCCACTTTGGACGAAGAATGTGACGACGCGCACCACAACGAAGCCTGACGAACCGGACGGTCTGGAAGATGACCGAGCAGCGTCTTGGGGCGACTATCCCATCGACGCCCTGCTGATACGGAACGAGACCCGCACAGTCCACGACGTTCTGCGCCGAATAAAGCACGGCGCGTTCGTGATGGATCCAGACTTCGAGCGCGACTTCATTTGGGACGACGCGAAGCAAAGCAAGCTAATCGAATCCGTGATGATGCGCATCCCCCTGCCCGTCTTTTATCTCGCCGAGGATGATCAGGAACGTCCTGTGGTCGTGGACGGTCTGCAGAGGCTAACCACTTTCCAGCGCTTCGTGAACAACGAACTCCAACTCCGACTCAAGGACCGACCTGAACTGGACCGCAAGAAATTCGAAGATCTGACGCCCAAGCTGCAAAACCGCGTTGAGGACTGCAATCTGATCCTGTACGTCATCGACTCGAAAGTCCCCGAGAGAGCCCGGTTGGACATCTTCGAGCGCGTGAATGGCGGCGTTCCACTATCTCGGCAACAGATGCGTAACTGCCTACACATGGGTGAGGCGACCAGATTCCTAAAGGAAGAGGCGCGGAGTGACATCTTTCTGAGATCGACCGGAAGGAGCCTGAAGACTTCGATGATGCGGGATCGCGAGTTCGTCAACCGGTTTTGCGCGTTTCAGTTACTCGGCACAGAGAAGTATCGAGACATGGATGAGTTTCTTGCCGACGGCCTCAGAGAAATGAACAGCAAACCGGAGTCGTTGTCTGCATTGTCTTCACAGTTCAGGACGGCGCTCGAAAACAACTTCCGGTTGTTCGAGAGGCAAGCATTTCGGAAACGTCGCCCGGACCGACGCAATGTGCTCAATGCCTCACTCTGGGACGTCATGTCCACAGGCTTTTCGCGCTATCCGACAGAAGTTGTAGAAGAAAGAGCGGGCCTCGCGAGGGATGCATTTGATCGACTCATGAGCAACGAGCAGTTCATGGATGCGATCACGCGAGGGCCCAGCGGCGCAAGCCAAGTGAAACGTCGGTTCGCCATGGCGGCGGAGATGTTCAAGGAGGTCTTCGGTGCTCACCCGTCTTGATCTGCGTTTCTTCAAGTGTTTCGAGCGCCTGCAGCTTCCTCTGGCGCCGTTGACGCTTCTCACTGGCCTAAACGCCTCTGGCAAGTCGTCTGTGCTTCAGGCGCTGGTGTTGCTGCATCAGACCATGCGCGAACACGAGTGGACGACGCGGCTTTCTCTCAACGGTGCCGGCATCCGGTTGGGTGCGATGCCGGATGTTGTTGACGAAGTCTTCGGCCGGCGGAGCTTCGAGATCGAACTTATGGACGACGAGAACATGTACGGCTGGACGTTCGAGGGTGACCGGCGCGACATGTCCATGGCCGTCCAACGTGTTGCCGTCGGTGGACGGGCTGTCGAGGCACCCGACTCCCTACGTTATCTATTGCCTCCTGACATGCTGTCTGAGGCAACAGCTGCCGCTCTGGCCCGGCGGCTGCGGGGCCTGACTTACGTCACCGCTGAAAGGGTGGGGCCCCAAGCGACCTACGCGCTCGAGGACCCTCATGACGTCAACGTCGTCGGACCGCAGGGCGAACACGCGGTGAGCGTGCTCCATTGGGGCCGGGACGAACCCGTATTAGCCGACCTCACATTGCCGGGTGCGCCTGCCAGCCGATTTCGGCAGGTCGAGCAGCGCATGCGTACACTCTTTCCGGATTGCACCCTGGACCTGCAGCAGGCGCCACGAGCGAATGCCGTAACGTTGGGCCTGCGAACTTCAGACGATACAGGTTTCCATCTCCCAGCCCACACTGGGTTCGGCCTCACCCAGTGCTTGCCGATCGTCATCGCCGCGCTCTCCGCGTCTGAGGGCGACATCCTCCTAGTGGAGAATCCAGAAATTCATCTCCATCCAGCCGGTCAGGCCGAGATGGGGCGGTTCATGGCTGACGTCGCACAGGCTGGCATACAGGTTCTTGTAGAGACGCACAGCGACCATGTACTCAGCGGCGTTCGCCGTGCTGTCAAGACAGGCCGCCTTGGTGCGGATCGGGTTGTCGTCCACTTCTTTCGGCGTAGGTCAGAGGATCAGCCCCAAGTCGTGAGCCCGGCGATGGACGACTCCGGCAACATCGATTCCTGGCCCGATGGGTTCTTCGATCAGTTCGACAAGGACACAAACTACTTCGCCGGATGGGGAGAAGACGAGTACTGAAGTGGATCTCTTTTTCAACGATCTCTCGATACATGGACAGTTTCGGGACGCCGCGACCTTTCGAGGTGCGATCGGCCGCGTGATGGCGATGCGGGAACTTGCGCGTGGCCAATATGGACGGGAATTGCAATGTCATCGGAACGTCGCCGGTGCTCAGGTGTCCCACGACCTGTCGATGCCGCAAGCCATTCAGGATCTGAGCACAGACAAGCGCCGCGCCTTGATGCAATGGCTGACGCGGAGTGGCCCCTTCTGGGATGACTATCGGTGGCACAGCGGCGACGACTATCTGGAATGCAACGGAGAATTGGCCACCGACACCGCGGTAGGCGAGGTGGCCCTTCGCATCTTCCACGGTACTCTATGCGGCCTCGTGAGCGTGGATCCTTCATCGTGGCTCTTCTCGCCGTTGGCGGTTGAGTGGCATGAGCATGAGCACGAGCCGACAAGAAGCATAAGCATTCCCAACTACTGGGATGCTCAAGGCATGAAGGCCGCTCTCGATGCGGTGCCCTTATCGCTCACGTCGTGGAGAGGCTTGGAGACGGTCGCGCGAAGACGATGCCCCGATCTGTCGTTCTCGCCGAAGTGCTTCGAGCCGTTGCACGGACACCCATTCGGCACTGGTGTCGCGCAGGCCTTGCTAGCACGGCTCACCATCCTGCAGGACCTCAAGAATTGCTCCGATGAAGTCGGCCAACGCACGGCTGAAGGCCACGAGATGTACGCCAAGCACTTCACCGGGAAGAATGCTTGGTTTTCAGACTCGTCTGCCACGGAGAAGGCGGATTTCCGGCAAGAGCTCACATTTCCTCACCCTGTGCTTGCCGGAGAAACCCTGTTTTGCACATGGCACGGCAAGGTGAAGACTTCTCAGCTCAGAATTCACTTCTCGTGGCCCGTAAACGCGGCTACGCCGCTATTCGTCGTGTACGTCGGACCGAAGATAGCCAAACGCTAAGCGGAAAGCGGAGCTTGGAATGGTGCGCAAAGAAGCCATCATCTTCACGGATCTCGACGACGCCCGTCATCATGATGGATGTTGACGAGGAGCAGTAACTTAGAATCCGGCAAGCCGCGAGCGCTCTGGGTTCGTCGACGTTCAATCCGTTTAGGCCTAAGCATTCGAACGGTACGCAGGGAGACCGGGCAAATCGGGCGAAATGAACCACTTCCGACCCCACGGGAACGGCGCGTGATGCAGGCCGCCTGCATTGCGCTGGCGATGGCGGGGTGAGGGGGGCGCCGGCTTTCGGCACGCCGTCCACGCGCCGCAGGCGAGGTCCGCGCCAAAGGCTTCCTTGGGCGCGGCACTGTCCAGGAGGTGATGATCCCGTGATCCCGTTCACGCATTTGCCCCACTCCCGCGCCTGCGCTAGAGTCTGCGGCGGCGAAGCGTTGGGGAGCCTTTGATGGCAGCGGAGAAGACGGGCATTACGTTTGGCGCTTTCGATCTATTCCATGCCGGCCATGTGCTGATGCTGCAGGAAGCGAAGACGGTGTGCGACCACCTCGTCGTCTGCATCCAAAGCGACCCAAGCATAGATCGGGTGGAGAAGAACCGGCCCGTGCAGAGCATCGTGGAGCGGCAGATTCAGGTGGCGGCGTGCCGCTATGTGGACGAAACCCTCGTCTACGACACCGAGGCGCATGTGTTGGAGATTCTCAAGTGCCTGCACTGGGATGTGCGCATTCTCGGCAACGAATATCGTGAGAAACACTTCACCGGGCGCGAGGAAACGTTGGAGCGGTGCTACTTCAACAAGCGCCCGCATCCGTTCTCCAGCTCGGAGTTGCGCAGCCGCGTGGTGAGCCGGTCAGACCTGAAGGCGGTGGGCTGAACCGCGCCCGTTTCGCCCTAGTTTCGCGCCGCGCCTTGCACGATGGCCGCCTTGGGCGCTTAGCGCCGATGCGCCAAGAGCCCTTCGTTCACGCAGTTTTCCAGCCGCCCGTCGCGTAGGTAGCGCGCCGCGGTGCGCGCGGAGAAGGCGCGAATGTCGCGCACGCTTTCTGGAGTGAAGAACGCCGAATGTGGCGTGATCACGAGGCGGTGCTTGATCCATGCCTCGTTGCTCCGCCACGCGGCGATGAGCGGGGCGTCCACGTTCGGCGGTTCGTCCGGCAGCACGTCGAGCCCCGCCGCCAACACCACGTCGCTCCGCATGGCTTCGTGCAGCGCGTCTAAATCGATGATCGGGCCGCGCGCCGTGTTGATGATGGTGATGCCTGGCTTGGCGGCCGCGAGGGCGCTGGCGTCGAGCAGTTTCGTCGTGGCGTCGTTCAAGGGCACGTGAACGCTGGCGACGTCGCTCTCCGCGAGCAGTTCCGCCAACGTTTGGACGCGCCGGAACCCCAACGCGAGCTCGGTGCCATTGGGCGCGAAGGGGTCGTGGAACACCACGTCCATGTCGAAGGCCGCGGCGCGGCGGGCGGCGGCCATGCCGATGCGGCCCATGCCGATCACGCCGAACGTGCAGTCCGATAGGCGGCGGCCATAGGGGTTGAGGGCGGGCCGCCAGTTGCCGACGGGGTCCGCCCGCAAGCTCTCATCGTGGAAGGCGATGCTCTTGGCCAACGTCAGCATGAGCGCGATGGCGTGGTCTGCCACTTCCCGCGTGCCGTAGTCTGGGGTGTTGCAGACGGGGATGCCCCGCGCCCCCCATTCGGCGAGGTTCACGTCGTCGAATCCCACCGCGGTCTTGACGAAGATGCGGCATCGGTCGAGCCGGTCCAAGTATTCGGTGGGCGGTGCGACGCCGACGATGGCATCGCAGTTGCGCCACTGCGCCTCGGTCACGGCGTCGAAGCCGCGGCAAAACTCTGCGGCGAAGCCTTCGCCCAAGGCATCCACCTCAACCTGGTGGTCGCGCCCAAAGGCGCGTGGCCACAACACCCGAAAGGTCATGCTCTAGTCCCCCTGCACGAGTTCCCCTTGCCCGGCGCCGAAGCGCCTCAAGCCATGCCGTCCAGCGCGCGCAGCATGCGTTTCAACGCGACGCGGCGGTAGCTTGAGAGCGCGAGTTCGCGCACCTCATCCCAATCGATGTGGTCCTCCACATCCAATGCCACCCAGCCGTGATGGCCGATGTAACGCGGAATCGAGTAGCGTTCGTCGAACGTCAGCGTGGCCTGCTGGTCTGCGCTCACCCGAAACTCGAGCCGCAGGCGGCGGCCGTAGCGATGCGCACCGCAGAAGTTCTTGGCGCCAGCCTTGAACACCGGCGAGCCGAATTGCGTTGTCTCGGACGTTTCCGGCAACCCCAAACAGAACTCCCGCAGCTCGGCGAGGATGGCCTGGGCGCGAGGTTGGCGCAGCGGGTCGAAGGATTCGTCATCCAGCGTCGCCGTTGGCGGCTCGATGTCGGCGGCCGGCAGCGTGGCCTCGGCAAGGCGCGCCGGCGCCACATGGCGGTATGCCTCGTGCAGGCGTTCGCCAACGACGCGCCAGTTCAGCCCTTTGTCCAGCTCGACGCCCAGCCAGCCGCGCGGGCCCACATACGGCGGCACGAAGTAGAACTCCGGTTCCCGCGTCGTGTGCAGCGCTTGGGCGCCGGGCGGCGCGTTCAACCACAGTGCGATCTTGCCATCGCCATGATGGTTGATGGACAAGGTCGCGAAGGTCTTGCCCGCCACCCGAAAGTTGGGAGACCCGCGCGAGGGCTGTTCATCGGCCTCCGGCAAGGCGAGGCAAATCTCGCGCACTGCTTCTGGAATGTCCTTGGCCACGGTGCTCTTCTCGGTTCGGCGAACGGATGGCGGCGCGGTGTGAGTGCGCCCCAACGATGGCGCGGGACTATAGCAGCCAAGCGCCTGCCGTTGGGTTGTCAGGCGATCTGGCGCTCGAAGAACACGCCGCGGTGATCTTGGCCGAGCGTCAAGTGCCGAGACAGGGCCGCGAGATACGGGCTGTCACGCGCCGGCGCGTCATTGATGGTCTCCACCACGAGGCGGCGGCCCGTCGTGGCCAGCGCGGCCAAGTTGGGCAGCAGCGCGTCCAAGCCGGGGTCGTCTGGGTCGAGCAGAATGTGCAAGCGCTTGCCGGCGTTTTCCACCGTCAACGCCAGTTCGCCGCGGTGAAAGCCGAGGTAGTTGCCGGCGCGGCGTTGCGGCAGGCCTTCCCAGCCCAGCCCCAAGCCGGTGGGGGCGATGGGATCCCAAGCGCTCAAGTAGAAGGCGGTCGGCGCGGCGGCGCGGCGTTCGAGATGGTGGAGCGCTTGCGGCAAGGCGAACTGCGGCCCGGACATGCCTTGGAAAAACAGGCCGGCCAGCACTTCCCCGGCCAACTCCATCAGGCGGAATGCGGTGAACGTCTTGGCCCAACGCCAATCGCCTCCTTCGCGGTTGGCGATTTCCCGGCTGACGATGCCGTAGCGATCCAACAGCGCTTGGCAGCGCACCTTCGCGGCTTCCAGCTCATCCAACGCATCGCGCTCGGCGTCGGCGCGCCCGGTCAGGAACCAGTTGCCGGGCCAGCCGAGGGCGACGCGCCGGGCGCGGCGGCGCAGGCGCTGTTGGCGGCCCGCCCCGCCGTCAACGAGCCGAAAGCGCCGCTCCATGCCGGTGCGCAGCGCTTGGGGCCCGTCGGCGGCAAGCCCGCCGCCCCAAATGGCGTTCCAAAACGCTGCGTTGAACGTCTCGGCATCTTCATCGCCGGCGTCCAATAGCTGGTGGAAGGTGTAACGCGCCGCAGGGTCGGCGAACAACGGCTGCATGTCGGTTTCGCGCGCGGCCGGCGGGGCGAGCGCGTCGATCTCGTCTGCGAAGGCGAACGTGGCCCACTCCTTGCCCACGCCGCGCCAAGCGAGGCCGTCGTTGGCGCAAGCGGCGTTCAGGCGCTCCGGCGTGAAGCCGACAAGCCGCGCCTGCCAGGCGTCGTCCAGCCAAAACGACAGCGGCGCGGGATAACCCCGCAAACGCTCCGCCGCGTCCAACAGCGCTGGTTGCGAAGCGGCCGCGGCAACGCCATGCCAGTTGGCGAGGAACGCCGGCAGCGCGCGCACTGAGCGGGGCGCCAGCGCCGGGCGCCGCGCCGCCCGCTGGAAGCGGATCAGCGTCTCCAAGTTCTCCGCGTCGCACCAGCGCATGGCGTCATCACCGGCGATCAGCGGCCCCTCGACCATGACATTGGCTTCGCCGAGTTCGGCGAGCGCCGCGGCGACCACTGTCGGAGTGGCCGGAAACAATGCCTCGAACTCCGCCGCGGTGCGTGGGCCATAGCAGCGCGCAAACTCGGCGAAGAGCTGGGTGGCGTCGCGCTGATCTGCCGTTTCGCTGGGCACGTCCTCGCCAAGCAGCACCCGCCGCGCGTGCGCCAAGTTCTCGCCGTGGACGTGCCAAGCGGTGCCGTTCCGCTCGATGCGCTGCGCCGCAGCCGGGGCTTCCAGCCCAGCGGCCGCGAGCAGAGCGCGAAACTCCGCCGCGGGAATGAGCACGCGCTCCTTCAGCCACTCGCCGAGCTCAACAGCATCGCGCGGCGCGTAGCCGTCTGCGCTGCGCTGCGCCTTCGCCTCGAATGTGGCGACCACCGCGGGGTCGATGCGCGGCCGCAAGCGGCTGTCGAAGGTGGCTTGGCGAATGAGGTCGTCGGCGAGCGCCGAGCGGTGCTGATGTTCGGGCTGGTCGTCGGCATACATGTAGCGGTTGATTTGCGCGAAGGCGATGTCGGCGGCGAACGGGCTGGGTGTGGATGCCGTGGTCATGGACCAGCGCACCGCGCCAGACTGCAGGTCTGCCAAGGCCTGCTCTGTCGCCGGCAGGTCGAACTCGTCGCTCAGGCAGGTGCGCCATGCTTCGAGCAGCACTGGGAAATCGGGTAGCTTCGACACCGCCTCGAGGAGCTTCTTGGCGTGCATCCGCGTCAGCCACAGCGGCATGCGTTGGTTGAAGCGCCCGCGCGTGATGAGCAGCGCCCGCGCGGCGCATTCGCGAAAGCGGGCGCCGAAGAAGCCGCTGCGCTCCACGGCCTCGCGCAACAGCACGTGGAGGTTTGCCGGCGTCGCCAGCGTCAACAGCGCCTCGGCATCGCCTTCCGCGCCGAGGCGCGCGACGATGACATGGTTGTCCGCGTGGATGTCTGCCGGGGCGTCGAAGCGCTGCCGCCACGCGGCGGCCATCGCCAACGCGATGGGGCGATTCACTTGGCCGCCCCAGCAAGTGTGCAGCACCACTTGACGTTCGCCTTCAGCGCTCGCGTAGCCGCCCGGCGCGGCCAACACTTGCTCCACCAGCAGATGGCCGCGATGCGGCAGCGCGCAGCCAGTCGCTTGCCGTTGCCGCGCCAGAAAGTCCACCAGCTCGCTGGCGGCCACGGCGTCAAAGCCGAGTTGCGAGCGCAGGTGGCCGAGTAGTTCGTCCTGCCCGTCGCGCGCCAGCAAGCCTTCCGCGAACTCGAGGAAATCGCCCTCGCGCTGCGCGAAGTGGAAGCGTCGGTCGATGTTCTCGGCGCGCCAGAACGGCGGCGCCGCGGCGTTGGCGGGCGCTGGCTTGGCGAGCACGTCGTTGTGGGTGATGCGGTGGATGCGCCAGCTCTGCGCGCCGAGCGTGAAGGTTTGGCCCACGGTGGCTTCCCAGACGAACTCCTCGTCGAGCTCGCCGATCAGGGCGCCGCTGTCCGCCTCGCGCAACTTGTAGTAGCCGCGGTCTGGAATGGTGCCGCCGGCGGCATACAGCGCGAACACGGCGCCCTTGCGGGCGCTCACCGTGCCGTTGCGCCGGTCGAAGACGAGGCGCGGCTCCAAGGCGCGAATGCGGGCGCCGGCGTAGCGCCCGGCCAGCATTTCCACCACCAAATCGAACTGCTCGCGTTCGAGCGCTGCGTATGGCGCGGCGCGGCGCAGCATCGCGTACAGGTCTTCAACGCGCCAAGTTTCAGACGCCGTGGTCGAGATGATCGCTTGCGCCAAGGCGTCCAGCGCGCCGGCCATGGGCCGCAGCGGTTCGATGTCGCGCTCGCGGATGGCTTGCGCGATGACGACGGCGTCCAGGAAATCGCGCGCATGGCTGGGGTACAGCAGCCCCCGGCTTGGCTCGCCAACGTTGTGCCCGGCGCGGCCGATGCGCTGCATGGCGGCGGCGATGGACGGCGGCGACTGCACCAGCGCCACGGCGTCGAGGGCGCCCACGTCAATGCCTAGTTCCAGCGAGTTCGTCGCCACGATGGCCTTCAGTTCGCCGTCCTTCAGGCGGCGCTCCACTTCCGTGCGGATTTCCCGCGAAAGCGAGCCGTGGTGGGCATAGGCGCGTGGCGCCGCGGCGTCTTCGTTGAGCTTCAGCGTGATCTTCTCGGCCATGCGGCGGCTGTTGGTGAAGAACAACGTCGATTGGTTGGCTTCGATCACGTCCTTGAAGGCATCCGCCAACGGGTTCCAGATCTTGATGCCGTTCTCCGCTGCCTCGCGGGCCGCGGCGGGGAAACGAATGGAGAACTCGATGCGCTTGGCCATGCGCGATTGCACGATGCTCACTGCCCGGGGCGTGGTTCGCGCCGCGCCGCGGCCGGGCTGGCGCGGCGCATGGCCGCCGATGTAGCGGGCCACGGCCTCCAACGGGCGCACCGTCGCCGAAAGGGCGATGCGCTGCACCTCGCCGGCCACTTCCACCAGCCGCTCGAGGCTGGTCATGAGCGATACGCCCCGGCGGTTCTCCACCACGGCGTGAACCTCGTCCAAGACGACGGTTTCGGTGGTGGCCAGCGCCTCGCGTCCGCGCGCGGTGCTCAAGATCAAGGCGAGGCTTTCCGGCGTGGTGATGAGCAGCTCGGGTGGGCGGCGCAGCATGTGTTGGCGTTCGCCGGGCGGCGTATCGCCGCTGCGCGTCTGGGCGCGGACGTTCGGGAACGGCTTGCCGCGCTGCTCAAAGAGCTGCCGCAACTCGCCAAGCGGCTGCGCCAGATTGCGGCGGATGTCGCTGTTCAATGCCTTCAATGGCGAAATGTAGAGCACGCGGGTGGCGCCCGCTTCGGCCTCGCCGCGGGCGAAGGCGTTCAATGCCCAAAGAAAGGCGGTGAGCGTCTTGCCGCTGCCGGTGGGCGCGGTGATGAGGACATGCTCGCCGGCGGCGATGCGCGGCCAACTCCGCGCCTGCACTTCGGTGGGCGCTCCGTAGCGGCCGCGGAACCACTCGGCGACCAACGGGTGGAAGGCGTCCAGCGCGTCTGTTGACGCATCGAGAGGCGCGTCACCGGCGTCGCCAGCGGGTTCCGGAGTGCTTGGCATGACGCGGATCATCACGTCAATGTAGCAGCAGGGGGCGACGCTCGGGAAACTGGCGCGGGGAGCGGCCAGCGGCCGTCGCCGAGAGCGGCGCTGCGGCTTTGGAGCGGCAGACGGCCTCGAATTGCCGTTGCGGCCGACGTCACGAGATCCGTGCTCAACAGCTTCAGCAGCGGAGATGGGATGAACAGGCCGTCAAGGTGGCCGCGGTCGATGTGCCGGTGCGAGCGAGCGCCGCCAAGATCGGGCGCCGGCGTGAGGATGGACGCTGCTGGGTCTGGTGGCCTGAAGGCGCCCGTTCAATGCCCGGAATGGCTGGGCACGACGGCGGCGGCCGCCGCGGCAACGCCCCTGATCTGGCCGACCAGCGCGCGCAAGCCGTTGCCGCGGGTGGGGCTTAGGTGGGCCAATAGGTCGAGCTCCTCGAACAGGGCTTCAATGTCGTAGGCCACGATGTCGGCCGGCGTTTCGCCGTCGTAGGCTGCCAGCACGATGGCGATGAGGCCGCGCACAATGTGCGCGTCGCTGTCGATGCGAAGCCGCATCCGACCGGTGTTCTCGTCCAGGCGCGACACCAACCACACTTGGCTTTGGCAGCCCCGCACGAGCCGCTCTTCAGTCTTGTGCGCCGCATCCAGCCCAGGCAGCGCCTTGCCGAGGTCGATGATGAACCGATAGGTGTCCTCCCAGTCGTCGAACAGGCTGAAGGCGCCCTGAATCTCGTCCAGTGCCGCGTTCATCGGCGTTCTAGAAGAGGCCTAGGGCGAGTTGCGCCTCGTCCGTCATCATGTCGCGCGACCAAGGCGGCTCAAACACCAGCTCGACGGCTACGTCGGCAACGAAGGGCACGCTGCCCACACGCCGCTTCACGTCATCCACCAGCACCGGCCCCATGCCGCAGCCGGGCGCCGTCAACGTCATCTCGATGTGCGCTGAGCGTCCCCGCAGTTCGGTGTGATAGACCAAGCCAAGATCGACGATGTTCACAGGAATCTCAGGGTCATGCACCGTGGCGAGGGCCGCCCGCACCTGCTCGATGCTCGGTTCGCCATCCGGCGGCGGCGTGAACCGCAAGCGCTCTGGCTCGAAGCCCAGCGCGTCTGCATCTTCGCCGTCGATGCGCGCCATGTTGCCTTGGGACACGACGGTGTAGGCGCCGCCCAAGGCTTGCGTCAGGGTGACGAACGCGCCGGCCGGAATGTCCACCGGCGCGCCGCTCGGCACAAGGCGGGCGGTGACGGCGCGGCGGATGGGGACGATGCGGCGCTCCATGGCGACGCCTCCTGCGGGAGCGGCCCTAGCCGTGGGATTCGATGGCGAAGCTCTCGCCGCAGCCACATTCCGTCACGGCGTTCGGGTTGCGGAACTTGAGCGCGGAGTTCAACCCCTCGGTGACGTAATCGATCTCCGTGCCGCGCACGAGGGGCCAATCCTGCTCCGCGACGAACACTTGCACGCCGGCGTCGAAGCGGAAGGCGCGCGCTTCGGCCGGCGCGTGGGCGGCGAAGTCCAGAGCGTACATGTAGCCGTTGCAGCCGCTCTCGGTGACGCCGAGCACCACCGCGGCGGCCCCTTCCGAGGCCAGTTGCCGCCGCACATGGTCCAGCGCTGGCGGCGTCAAGGTGATGGCGTGCGGGTCGTAACTGCGTGTTTGCATGGCGGCCTCCCAGCGGTTCGAAGGGTGTCAGAGCAGCGTCTTGGCTTTGTGCGCCGCGCTCACCAACCGTTCGATGTCCGCGCTGGAATTATACAAGGCGAAGGACGCCCGCACGGTGCCGCCGATGCCGAGCCGCCGCATCAGCGGCATCGCGCAGTGGTGGCCGGCGCGCACCGCCACGCCTTGCTGATCCAAGAGCGTGCCGATGTCCTGTGGATGGGCGCCATCGATGACGAACGAGAGCACCGGGCCTTTCCGGTGCGCGGTGCCGACAACCCGCGCCCCTTCTATCTGCAGCAAGCCGGAAGTGGCTTCGGCCAGCAGCTGTTCCTCGTGCCGGCGCAGGCTCTCTGCGTCGAGGCCGTCCAAATAGTCGAAGGCGGCGGCCAAGCCGATGGCGCCGGCGATGTTCGGCGTGCCAGCCTCGAACTTGAAGGGCAGGCCAGCGTAGGTGGTGGCCTCCAACCGCACTTCCTCGATCATCTCGCCGCCGGCCTGCCAAGGGGGCATGGCTTCGAGCAGCGCCTCGCGCCCGTACAGGGCGCCGATGCCGGTGGGGCCGTAGGCCTTGTGGCCGGAAAAGGCGTAGAAATCGCAACCCAACTCCTGCACATCCACCGGGTAGTGGGGGATGGCTTGGGCGCCGTCAACCACCGTGGTGGCGCCGGCGCGCTTGGCGAGGCTCGTGAGTTCGCGCACGGCGTTCACGGTGCCCAAGGCGTTGGAGACATGGCAGAAAGCGGCGATGCGCGCGCCATCGAGCTTGGCCTTGAAGTCTTCGATGTCGAGGCATCCTTCTGGGGTGACGCGCGCGGCGCGCAGTTCGGCGCCGCGCCGTGCGCAGACGATCTGCCAAGGCACGATGTTGGAGTGGTGCTCCATCTCCGTGACGAGCACGGCGTCGCCCTCGCGCAGCACCGCGTCCGCATAGGATTGGGTGACTAAGTTGATGCCTTCCGTGGTGCCTCGCGTCCACACGATTTCGGTGGCGCTGGCCGCGTTGATGCGCTGCGCGACCCGGTGCCGCGCCGCCTCGAACGCGGCGGTGGCGGCGTCGCTCAGCCCGTGCGCGGCGCGATGCACGTTGGCGTTGCGCGCTTCGTAGTGGTTGCGCGTGGCGTCGAGCACCGCGCTGGGCTTCTGCGTCGTCGCGGCGTTGTCGAGATAGGCCAAGTCTGGCCGGTTGGCGATGAGCGGGAAGGCGGCGCGCGCAGCCTCCACATCGAACGCGGCAGGCGGGTTGCGCGACGCGCTGCGTCGCGACACTGGGCGCCGCGTGGCCTGATTGTGCCCACCTTTCCGGCTGGGGGGCGCCTCGGAAGTCATCGCTGCATCCCCAGCAGCGCCTGCGCCGCCTCGGGCGCCGCGTCGCCCAGCGCTTCCGCGAGGAAAGCCATCACCAACAGCTGCCGCGCAGCCGCTTCGTCCATGCCGCGGGAACGGCAGTAGAAGAGGGCATTGGCGTCTAGATCCCCCACCGTGGCGCCGTGGGCGCACTGCACATCGTTCGCGTAGATCTCCAGTTCCGGCTTGGCATAGGCGGCGGCGTCTGGCGCCAACAGCAGGTGCTTCGCCGTCAACGTGGCGTCTGCGCCTTGCGCCTTGGGGGCAATGTGGATGCGGCCATCGAACACTGCCCGCGCCGCCGCGCCCACGGCGCCGCGGGCGACCTGCCGGCTCACCACGTTTGGCGCCGCGTGATCCACCGCGATGTGGGTGTCCAGATGCTGCCGCTCGCCGAGCCGGTACGCGGTGCGCACGGCAATCTCCGCGCCGGCGCCGCTGGCCGCAATGTGCAGGTCGCAACGGCGCAGCGGCGAGCCGCAGCCGTGCTGGGCGACCCGATAGGTCGCGCCGGCGCCCACTTGCGCGGAAACCAAGTGGTGCTCCACGGCGTCCGAAGACGGCTGCAGGCGGATGTGCCGCAGGGTGGCGCCGGCCCCGACGACGAGTTCCACCACCCGCTGGCGGGGCGCGGCAGGGCGCTCGGTGAGCACGCACTCGGCGCCGGGCTCGACGAGCACGAGGGCGCGTTCATAGCCGCCCCCAAGGTCTCCCAACAGCAACTCGGCCGGCGCCGCGGCGCGGGGCACCCGGATGAGCACGCCTTGGTCGAGCAGCAGGTCGTTGACGTTGGCCAACGGATAACGCGCGCGGTCCAAGGTGGCGTTCAGGTGCTGGCCGATGCGATGCCGGTCTTCCGCGTCGGCCTCCTCGAAGGGGATGACGCGAATGTTGGGTGGCCCGCGCGCATCCAGCCGCTGGCGACGGGCTGGCCGTTCGGCGCCGTACCAGCGGTTTGGGTTGGTGTGGCGCCACGCCTCGCAACGCGGCTCCGGCAGCGTGGCATCCGCCAGCGCATCACGGCTGGGGCGACGGTCCAACCACGGCGCGTAGCGCGTGGCGTGGCGCAACGCGGAGTCGCGGAAGGCCTGCGCGGTGCTCGCGTTCATGCCGGCGCCGTGAGCCAGCCGTAGCCCTTGGCTTCGATCTCAAGGGCGAAGGATTTGTCGCCGCTGCGCGCGATGCGGCCGGCAACCAGCACATGCACATGGTCTGGCACGATGTGTTCCAGCAACCGGGCGTAGTGCGTGACCAGCACGATGGCGTTGTCTTCGCCGGCGAACGCATTGACGCCGGCCGCCACCGTGCCGAGCGAATCGATGTCGAGGCCAGAATCCGTTTCGTCGAGCAACGCGAGGCGTGGCTCCAACAACAGCATTTGCAGAATCTCGTTGCGCTTTTTCTCGCCGCCGGAGAAGCCTTCGTTCACGCCGCGCTTGCCGAACTCCGGGCCGAGCCCAAGGCGCTCCGCCGCGGCGCGGGCGAGCTTGAGGAACTGGACTGCGGAGAGCTCCGGCCGCCCTTGGGCGGCGTTGCGGCTATCCAGCGCCGCCTTCAGGAACTCCATGTTGCTGACGCCCGGAATCTCGATGGGGTACTGAAAGGCCATGAACACGCCCTGCTGTGCCCGCTCCTCCGGGGGCAGGGCCAGGAGGTCCACCCCATCGAGGCTCACGCTGCCGGCGGTGACGTCGTAGCCCGGCCGGCCGGCGATGACGTTCGCCAGCGTGCTCTTGCCCGAACCGTTGGGGCCCATCAGCGCATGCACTTCGCCGGGGCGCACCACAAGATTCACGCCGCGGAGAATGGGCTCGTCCCCGGCATTGGCATGCAGGTTTTCGATGCGGAGCATGGCGGGTTGTCCGGCGCGTCAGCCGACGGCGCCTTCGAGGCTCACTTCAAGGAGCTTCCCCGCTTCCACGGCGAACTCCATCGGCAACTCTCGAAACACTTCCTTGCAGAAGCCGTTGACGATCATGGACACGGCCTTCTCGGCGTCGATGCCGCGTTGGGCGCACAGGAACAGGTGCTCGTCGCTCACCTTGGAGGTGGAGGCTTCGTGTTCGACGATGGCCTCCGGCGTGCGGCTTTCGATGTGGGGGAAGGTGTGGGCGCCACATTCGTCGCCAATGAGCAGCGAGTCGCACTGCGTGTAGTTGCGCGCGCCGCTCGCCCCAGGGTTCATCAGCACGCGGCCCCGATAAGCGTTCTGGCTGCGCCCGGCGCTGATGCCTTTGGAGACGATGGTGCTCTTCGTGTCGCGCCCGATGTGCAGCATCTTGGTGCCGGTGTCCGCCTGCTGACGGTTGTTGGTGAGCGCCACGGAGTGGAACTCGCCCACCGAGCCATCGCCCCGCAGCACCACGCTCGGGTACTTCCAAGTGATCGCGGAGCCCGTCTCCACTTGCGTCCAGCTGATTTTCGAGCGCGCTCCCAAACAGGCGCCGCGCTTGGTGACGAAGTTGTAGATGCCGCCCCGCCCCTGCTCGTCGCCGGGGTACCAGTTCTGCACGGTGGAGTACTTGATCTCGGCATCGTCCAGCGCGACCAGTTCCACCACCGCCGCGTGGAGCTGATTTTCGTCGCGCATGGGCGCGGTGCAGCCTTCCAGATAGCTCACGTAGCTGCCTTCGTCCGCGATGATGAGCGTGCGCTCGAACTGCCCGGTGTTGGCGGCGTTGATGCGGAAGTAGGTGGAGAGCTCCATCGGGCAGCGCGTGTGCTTGGGCACGTACACGAAGGAGCCATCGCTGAAGGTGGCGCTGTTCAGGGCCGCGTAGAAGTTGTCGGACTGCGGCACCACGCTGCCCAAGTACTTCTGCACCAGCTCTGGGCACTCGCGCACGGCTTCGGCGATGGGGCAGAAGATGACGCCGGCTTCGCGCAGCTTCTCCTTGAACGTGGTGACCACGGAGACGCTGTCGAACACCGCGTCCACAGCCACCTGGGGCGTCTCGACGCCAGCCAGCGCGGCGCGCTCATGCAGCGGGATGCCGAGCTTCTCGTAGGTGCGCAGCAGCTCCGGGTCCACTTCGTCCAGCGATTTCGGGCCCTGCTTGGGGGCCGAGTAGTAGGAGATGGCGTCGAAATCGATGGGCGGAAACGTGACGTGCGCCCACTGCGGTGCCGTCATCTTCCGCCACCGGGCCAGCGCCTGCAGCCGCCAAGCCAGCAGCCAAGCGGGTTCGCTCTTCTTCCCGGAGATGAAGCGCACCGTGGCTTCGTTGAGCCCCGGCGGCAACGTCTCGGATTCGATGTCGGTGACGAAGCCCGCGGCGTAGTCTTGCGCTAGGCGCTCGCCGACCGCTGCATTCGGCCCGCTCATGCATCGAGTATAGCTAATACCCGACTAAAACGGTTGGGAATTGCCGGTGGTGGAGCGTGGACGGCTAGGGAGGGTCTCAACCGGAGGCACCGGCACCTCCGGCAGCAGCAACCGCTAGATCTCACGTTGCCATTCCACTGGCAGCCAATACAGGAGTTGACACGGGGGGGGGGGGGGGGGGGGGGTAGTCTCGCCGCCCAATGAACGTTCCACGCCCCGGCGCTGCCGGGTTCGCAGCATGAAAGCGAGATTTCCCGGCAAGGCGACCCTCGCCGCGGCCGCGCTGTCTGTGGGCCTGCTCCCTTCCCTCGCCCAGGCCCAAGTCTTTCAGCCGGTTGGCGGCGGCCTGAGCCTTGAGAGGCATCAGGAGCTGCGGGAAGACCCGTTGGCGGTTCCGGACCGCTGGCGCGTGGCCCGGTTCGACCGGAGCGAGGTCGCCCGCGCCGCTGGCGACGGCATGCCCCTGGTCCTCAACCTGTTCAACGACATGGAGGTCCGGGGGCACGTGCGAAGCAGCAAGAGGCTGAGCGGCGGCTCCTCCTTCACTTCTGGCTCCTTGGAGGGCGGCGGGCACTTCAGCATCTTCGTGCATGGCAGCGGCATCGTCCGGGGGGAGATCCACTCGCGTCACGGCACCTACACCATGAAGTCCGAAGGCGAGGATTACGATCAGGTGCTGATCAGGCAGCAGGACGTGTCAAAGCTCCCGGGCTGTGGCAATGAGGAACTTGAGTCAACCGCGCGCCCGTTGGGCCCTCTGGGCCACGCCGGCGCGAGAGCGGGCGGTTGGAGCCGGCAGGCGGGATGGCCTCAAGGCATGCCGTCGGACGGGAGTGACGAAGGAGCCTCCAAGACCATTGACATGGTGGTGCTCTACACCCAAGAGGCGGAGGACTTCGAGGGAGGACCTGAGCAGATCAAGGCCACCATCGAAAATGAAATGGCCAAGATGAATCAGGCTTTGGACAACAGTGGGCTTTCCCACAGGCAGATGCGCTTGGCGGGCATGGACAAGATCGAATTGGCAAGAGATTTGACAAGAAGAGAGGGAGACAGTACCAACCATGAGCTTGTGGCAGAAAACGAGGCGAAAATACTCGCTCTGATGGAAAAGCATCAAGCGGACATGTATCATTTATTGGAAGACTTTCGCAGATACCCCGTAGAGCACCCTATCCGAAGGGCATGTGGCTGGGGTGGCGGTTACGGCATGCGATCGGAATACTACATCCGGTTGGACTGCGACAACTACGAGCCATGCGTGCGGAACGCCAGACGCCAGAGATGGAGAAGTAACCATGGCGCTACTTCCGACACCAACTGTCTTTCTGGTCGTACTTTTGCTCATGAGACGGGCCATGCCTTGGGCATTGCTCACAACCGCGACAGCCTTCGCTTCGATAAGAATTGGACGCCTGAGAGTTATGGGGGTTGGAAAAGCTACTCCTTCGGCTACATAGATCCGAATGGGAAGGAAAATTGCGTAGGTCAATCAACTATCATGGGTGCTGGGATCCTTTCATGTAATGGATATCGAGGCCTGCGGGTACCATTTTTTTCCAACCCCAATCTGCCTTTTCCTCGTCCTGCGCGCCGCTTGCGGGATTATCCTTGGCAGCCGAACACTCCCATGGGGGTGCCGGGGGACGAGAGAACTCAAGATCTGGACGGCCCCGTCAACGCCGCTAGGGCCATTGACGAAAGTTGGGACGTCGTCGCCAGCCTTTCGGAGGTCTGCAATGAAGGGGACATTGCTGCCGGCGCCCTCTCCTCGTTGCCGGATGAAGTGGCTCTGTCGCCCCAAGGGGAAGAGGCGCAACTGGCCGTTTACTTTCCGGAGCCGGACAACTGTTCGGCCGCCTATGTCCAAAGCTCTTCCTCCCTTTCCGCGTTCAGCACGTCCGCTGAGAAGGTGCGGCAGGGAGAGTGGCAACTGTCCATTGGCGCCGTCCCACATGACGGCGCATGCGGCTCTGCCCCAAGAACCGCGGAGATCACGGTGTCGCTGGTCGCAAAGGCACCGTTGTTCTCACGGGGGCCGGCGGTAGTATCAGAGGATTCCCCCAAAACCATTTCCGTGGAGCAGGGCTTCCACAACGAGTTCTGCGGCGGCGTGTCCGGTGCCTCCGAGGAAGCCGTTTCCTTGGACCTTTCGGGACGGAACCCCTACTCCGGCTTCCGGCTTTCGAGCGGCATGTTCGCGGGGTTCACCCGCCTGGAGGACTTGGACCTGAGCGACAACCTGCTCGGCCACTTCCAGAACTCGTACTTCGACGGCTTGAACCTGCTTAAGAGGCTCGACCTGAGCGGCAACGAGCTGACGGAGCTTGAGGACGCGGCGTTTGCGAATCTTCCAGAACTCGAGCACCTGAACCTGCGGGGGAACAAGCTGCGCAGGATCAAGGACTCCTACTTCGACAAGGCGGTCTGGGAACGCGACGCGGCAAGGTATCGCGCCTTGAGGACATTGGACTTGAGCCACAACGAGTTGAAGGAGCTGGACGAGCGGTCGTTCCGACACTTTGAGTACTTGGAGTCTTTGCAGCTGAACGACAACCAGCTTGAAGCCATCGACAAGGACTCATTCTTGGGTCCCAGCGGTCTGAAGCAACTGAATTTGGCGCGCAACAGCATCGAGGCCGTTGCCAGATCCGCCTTCATCTTCACGACCGAGCTCACGCATCTGAATCTGAGCTCGAACAGGATTGCCAGCCTCTCGGATGAGACGTTTGGACGGGTTTGGCATGACGGAACCGTCAACGCCCTTGAGGACTTGCGGCAGCTCAACCTGTCCCGCAACCGCTTGGAGGAGTTTCCGGAACTGTCGATGAACGGGAAGCTGACGCACCTGTGGCTCGGCTGGAACAGAATCGCCAGCGTGGGGGACGGGCTCTCGGAGCAGACGGAGCTGACGGGGCTGCAGCTGTCCAGCAACCGGCTGGCGGAGTTCCCGGACCTGTCGAACAACGGCAAGCTGACGCGGCTCTGGCTCGGCGGCAACGCGATCGCCGCCGTCGGCGACGGCCTCTCGCACCTGCCGGAACTGACGGCTCTGCAGCTCTCCCGCAACCAGCTGGAGGAGGTGCCGGACTTGTCGAACAACCGGAAGCTCACGCACTTGTGGCTTGAGGGCAACAAGGTGGCTTCGATCCCGCCGCGGGCGTTCGCGGGCTTGAGCGAGCTGCAGTACCTGAACATCTCGAACAACCCCTTGACCGAGCCGTTGCCGCGCGCCGTCTGCACGTTCATCCGCGGCGTGAAGACGGTGGTGGCCGAGGGCATCGACATGAGCGTCGTCTGCCCTCAGTGACGGTACCGGGCTGAACGTATCGGGGTTCGCAGGACGCATTGACGGTTCCAGAGCGGCAACATACCCCTTTGGGCGCGATTGTTGACAAACATTTGAGGCGCGGATGGCGCCGGGAGCGAACGGCATGGCTTCCAAAAACAGAAACCGCCTCTTGGAGGACTGGCCAGATTGGGCGAAGTTCTGGTTGGCTTTAGCCACAATGATCATCATTGGTGGCGTGTGGGTTGGGTTGCCGGTGCTGAGCGCCTTGGAGTCCGTCAAGGCGCAAGGAAGCGGCACCGTGGACTACAGCCCCATGATGTCGGTATACATCGCCATGACGACGGCGACGATCACCGGCATCTTTCTGTTCATGACGCTGCGCATCGACCGGGGAACCCGGTTCAAGGCGGAAAGCGTGGCCAAGGACAAGATGGACAAAATCGTGGCCGAGAAAATCGAAGAGATGATCCTAGGAGCCGTAAACTCACAAATCACCGAAGAGAAGCTACGCGAACATGTCGAGGCGATCTTGATGGTGACGGCCAACGGAGAGATCGTCAGGAGGTTCGCAGCCGAGCGAGCGGAAAACTTGGATCCGCAGACCGTCAAACAGCTCATTGGCTTGTTGAAGGAGGTGAGCGAGACCTTGTTGCGGGCCATTGAGGACAAGCGCGGGTTCTGGGCTAAGCTGTTCAGAAGGGCACCGCGCCCCGCAGAATGACTCTAGGCCAAGCCACAAGCAGCGAGTAGCGAGGAAGTTCATGCCAGCCAAGGTTGGCCTGACGCTCGCGCTCGCGTTCGCTCTTGCGCTGGCGGCAGTGGCGCTAGCTTTCGACTTCAAGGATCGCATCTCCACGGGCGAGGTGCCGCAATGCGAAGATATCGTCCCACAAAACTTGAGGGGCTCGGCGGGAGACGGCCAAGTGACGCTGACGTGGAGCGCGCCCGCTGAAGGGCTGCGTCGCGTGCAGGGCTGGTCGTACGAAGAATCTCAGGAAGAGGAATCCCAGGAAGAGGAATCTCAGGAAAATGCCGCAACGGAGCGGGGCACGGGGTCGGCGGCCACGTCCCATGTAGTGTTGGGCCTAACGAATGACATGGCCTACTCGTTTCGGGTTAGAGCCATCTTGGAATCTGGCCAGAAAGGCTGTTGGAGCAACGCGGTGGAGGTCACTCCCGTACAGCCCGCCAACGTGCTGGAGGCAATGGAGGAGCACCAGCGCCAAATTGCGGCGAACACGTCCAAAATTGCCGCGGAAGTGGCTGTCGGCGGTGCGCTCGCGAAGGAACTTGGCGAGCGGGGCGTTGCCGCACTGGAGGCGCTGGCCGAAGCCGGCAAGCGTGATGATCTTGGTATCCCAGGTGCTCCACGCCAACTTCGGGGCTTGGAGGATGTGTCCAGAAGCGTAGACGAAGCCGGCAAAGCCGTTGCGGCCGGCCTCGCGGACAACGGGAAGAAATTGGAGGCGCTGGCCGAATCGGTAGATGCGATGGCCGCGGAATCCACGCTGCTCCGCAACGATCTGTCCGCGAGCGTGGATGGTCTGTCCAAAAGCGTAGACCAAGCCGGCGAAGCCGTCGCGGCCGGCCTTGCCCGCCTTGGGGGGAACTTGGGTAGCCCGGGGCCCAGCACCACGCATCTCTGCGATGGAGAAAGAGAGGTCGGGAGCATCCACTTCGCTCGCAACTCGTACAGCTTGGCGGTCGATGATGAGAATCTGGGTAAGATTGCTGGGCGTCTGCAGACGTTGGCCAAGGGCAGCTCCGTCTTGGTGGTCGGCTATGCGAGCGCCGTGGGTTTCGCAGTGCATAACCTGCACTTGTCCGAATTGCGAGCGCTTTGCACTGTTCGATGCCTAGGCGCTCAGCTGGGCGACCAGCAGAGGTTGGCGTTTCGAGAAATTGCTGAGGGGGAGGCTCTTGAGGGGAGCAACCTTGAGGGCAACAGTGGAGAGAGCCGGCGCGTCGATGTGTTTGCGTGCCCCGAGACCGCGACGGATCTGCCACCGCCTTCAGACGCAACAACATGGTTCGAGAGCGCGACCGTGGATTGCGGTTGTTCGACAGACGAAACCGCTGCTCCAAGCACTGTCTCAGTTTGAAATTATGACCTGAAACGGTCCTTCCGGGTGTGGTTCGGCTGCCCGGTCTCCGTATGTTGCTGTGATTCACTTGGGCGATGAGGAAGTTCACCTCGGCAAGGCGCCTGCATTGTTTCGGGATCACGCGACGGTATGTACTCGACTATTGCAGCCGGAAGTTCAGCCGACGATACATCTCGAAGTCTGTTGTCCACGGCACACCCAATCTGTGGCAGGCGTCCGGCACTTTTGTGCGACCTCGCTGTCTGGTCGGCCGCGAGACCTCCTTGGTGACCACCGTTCGCGGGCTGCCTCCCATCAGCGAGTGAGCGACAAGAAACGGATCACGACCGGCCTCCTCGATTTCATCCTCCGTCAGGCTGGGCCCGTAACCCGTGTCGAGAACTCTTTGGAGCACTTCCCTATCGACCTCTTCGTCAAGGCGAAGAGCATCCTGCACTTGCGATTGCTTGATCCAAACCGCGAGTTCATCGTTGCCAGCCGCCACCTCTTGGTGAATCTCGAAGGGCATCTTTATCAACCCGGCCGATGCTTGGCTTTGGAGCCAATCCCAGAATCCCCTCATGCGATCCAGTGGGTAGTAATCTTGGTTGGCGCGAATCAAAACATTGGCGTCTAGCAGGTACAGCAAGGCCATGTTTCCCTAGATGTCGAGCGGGTGTTCGACATCGGAGAACTCTCTCAACAGCGGCTCGACACGGCCTGGCTTCACGCCAAGAATCCTTGCGACCTTCGTGTAGGAGATCTCTTCGGTTTGAAGCAGACGCCGCGTCTGCGAGAGCAGCGCTTTGCCAAGCCGATGTCGCCGCACGACGTAGTAGTTCGGTCCGCCCCTTTCATCGCGCATCTCGGCTCTTTTGAGATGCCAACGGCGGGCGTAGAACGCATGGAGCTGGCGGTAGACGTCGCGCTCGATTCGTTCGAGCCGCCACAGTCGATACGCGATCATTGCCTCGCTGACGCGCCATTCCTGTGCGACTGGGCTGATCCACTCTTGCGCGGCATCGAAAGTCCGCATCTGACCGGACATGGAGAGCGCGTCGTTCGGCAGGAGGAATTCGCTGGCAACGTCGTTGCAGAAGAACTCAATGCGGTCGTGGTTGCGGCTTGGTCGCGCCGAAGGCGGGGCCGCGCTGACGCCTGTGGCGCCGAGGCAGATGTGGGCGAGCTCGTGCAGGAGCGTGAACGGACGCGCGCTGACTGCGTCCTGATAGTTGACGACGACGAACGGAGCGACCGCGTCGGCAAGGGCAAAGCCCCGAAATACGCGCTCGCTGACGGCGCTGTGGTGCGAACCGAGATCGCCGGCCAACAAGACAAACGCGCCTAGTTTCTCAACACGGCCACGGAGCCACCCGAACGCGCTATCGGGCCTCATGCCACGGCCCCAGTCGTGATTCGGTACCCCAAGTGCCAGCCGCATTGCCGCAACGGCGTTCGGAACGCCATCTTCCAAGGACAGTAGGCCGTACAGCTCCGGGCGGTGCCAATCTTCGTCGTCCTCCAATGCCGCCCTCAAGATGCTCTGCCGGACTCGAACGTCCCGCAGCAAGGCACCGAGCAAGGCGGAATCTCGGGAACTCTGCGGGGCATCGGGCGCGGTACGAAAGTCCTCGCCGCGCGGGCCCGGTGTGGGCGGGGATGCCAAGTAGAAGACCGTGGGCGACCGCCGATAGGCATCTGCGAAGCGCATGAGCTGACGCCGCGTGGGGGGCGTGGTTCCAGACTCGATGGCGGCCAGCTTCTCCACTGCGGAGCTTCGGCGCGACGCCGACAAGCCGACGCTCTGGGCGGCTAGCTCCTCGGAGAGACCCGCGGTCTGCCGCGCCCAAACAAGCATGGACGGGTTGACGTTGTTTGCGCGTTGACTATTGCCGCTCATCTCGAATGTCAAAAATCAGATGTGCGCTGGCACCGCCTGCTCCGAAGCGATGGCGAACTCGCCCGGGCTGAACGAACGGCCTTCGCGCACCTCCCGGCTCCCACACCACTAGACAGGTATCGCTGGCGCTGGGCCTCGCTGCGGCGAGCACCGTAACTCATTGACTCAAGCATAGCGCAGCGGGCACTCGGGCACGCCGACTCACGGCTGACGCAGATCGTCGCAGCGCCTAGCGCTTCGGCAACACGGTGTCGCCAACACGCCCACTTCCTAGCACCGCCGGCGCTTGTTCCAGACTTTCCTAGTGAACGCAGCCCCGCGCCGTGGCCTCGAAGATGGTTTCCACGCGCCCGTCGCGGATGCCGAGGTAGCGCTCCCAGCGATTCATGGTGATGTCCTGCTGGTGCGTGAGCAGGAAGAAGCGCTCGCCGATGGCCAGCGGCATGTCGCCATCGCTGCGCAGGGTGACGCCGAAGTGATCGATGCCCTCCACGCGGACGCCTTCCAGCCCGTCGATGGAAGGCGGCCCGTTGGGGGCGCCGATGGCGTCGATGGGTACGTCGCCGATGGCGGTGTGGGCGTCCGGCCGCGCCACCACGCGGCCCATCACCTTGGCGGCATGGCGAAACTCGCGCATGTAGGCATAGGGCACTTCCATCATGATGTAGGTGCCACCTTGGATCTCGGACACCTCGGCGTTGTCCGCCGCCACGTCGTAAGTCCAAGTTTCGCCGGTGGAGACCATCGCAACCGGAATGTCGGCGGCTTCGATGGCACGCTTTGCAGCGACCACTTGGTCGATGTAGCGGCTGCCCTCTTGCCGGCGCGTTGCTGCATCCGGCATCGGGACGGTGGGCACCTGATGGCTCATCACGCCTCGAAACGACAGCCCCGGCGTCTTGTGCGCCGCTTTGGCGAGGGCCAGGGCTTGATGCACAGTGCGAACGCCGCCGCGGCCCATCATGGTGTCGATTTCGATGATGACGCCGAGGGTGGCGCCGAGGTCTTGCGCGCCAGCGGCAAGCAGCGGCAGCTGGGCAGGGTCGTCGATGGCGACGGTGACGTCGACGCGCCGCGCCAACGCCGCCAAGCGCCGAATCTTCTTCGCGTCCACCACTTGGTTGGCGATGAGCACGTTGCGTGTGCCACCGCCTTGGGCGAAGGCTTCCGCCTCCGACGCCTTGGCGCAGCAGACGCCGCCGACGGTGCCGCCGGCGGCGGTCTGCATGGCGAGAATCGCTGGGCATTTGTGGTTCTTGCCATGGGGGCGCAGGCGGATGCGTTTGTCGCGGTAGTACACGGCGATGACGCGGATGTTGTGCTCCATCGCGTCCAGTTCGATGACGAGGGCCGGCGTCTCCACCGCGTCCAAGGCGGTGCCGATCATCAAAACGCGCCCCGCGCGTTGATCGGCCAAACCGCTTCGAGGACGCCGGCGCGGATGCCGTGGGCGAAGTCGTGCAGGCTGAACACCGTCGTCAAGTCGCTGGGAATGAGTTCCAGCCAAGCGCCGATTTGCGGCAGCGGCGCGGCGTCATCGCCCAGCAAGATGCCGTGCTCGGCGCTGCCACCCCCCGCCTTGAGGCCCGGCCAGCCCTTGATGAGGGGGTTGCCGAAGTCCCGACCGATGGCCTTTTGCCCGCAATCGTGGATGGCGCGGCCGGCTTCCGGCGCGCTCGCAACCCGGGCGGACACAGTGACGGCGTCGGCGAGCGCCTCGTCTGCCCACAGCGGCAACGCATCGGCTTCTTCGGCGGTGACGAGGCGCACCGAGCGGGCCAGCGCTTCGGCGCGTCGCAGCGCCGCTGCGGTGACCAACGGGCGCAGGATGCGAATGTCCTTGAAGCCGGCTGCGGCGAACACTTCCGCCTCGGCCACGCTGCGGGCGGCAAGCCCCCGAAAGAATGGGCTTTGCGCTTGGCGATGCGCGATGGCCGGCGTCTTATGCACCCATGCCGCGGCGCGGGCCGGGGTCGGCAACGCGGCGATGTTGGCGTCGAGGCGGTCTAGGTCGATGAGCAGCGCCGGCGTGTCGACCTCTGCCACTGGGGCGCCGATGGTGGTGGCAAGCGGGCGTTGCATCGGGTGGCGTCAGCCGGGGGACTTCTCGAAGGTCGGCAGCTCCCCGGTCTCTGCCCACGGTTGGGCGCTGGCAGTCCAGATGTGCATCTGCGGCGAGACGATGCTGGGATCGTCCAACGTCGCCGCCTTCACGGCGACGATGCTTGGGTTCGCAGCCAGTTCGGAGAAGACGGGTGTGCCGCAGTTGGGGCAGAAGCGGCGCGTCACCTCATTGCCGCTGTCGCTTTGCACGGCATAGCCGCGCACCTCCCCTTCGATGTTGAAGGCTGCGGCAGGGACGATGAAGAGGGTCGCGTATCCCGTGCCGGAGGAGTATTGGCAGTCTCGGCAGTGGCAGTGCGCGCTGAATGTGGGCTGTGCGTCACTGGTGTAGCGCACGGTGCCGCAGCGGCAGCCGCCTTGAATGGAATCGGCCATGGTCATTCCTTTTGGGGGCGAACGAGCAAACGATGATAGCGCGGTGCGGGGAGTCGGCGGCGTGTCAGCCGGGTGGCTCGTCGTGGAGGTGCGAGGCTGTCGCTTCCTGTGCGTCGGGCCGTCGCCCGAGCACCGCCGCTTCAAGGGCGAAGACATGGGCATCTTCGGCATCGAGTTCCCGCAGCGCTCGCGCCAGTTCCAGCAAGTAATCCAAGTTTCTGCCGCTTGGCCCGGCGCTCTTGCGAATGTGCCACGCCATGTGCTCAAGCGGCGCGTCGCCGAGAAAGGCGTGGTTGCCCGGCGGCGCGACATAGACGATGCCCGACACTTCGGTTGCGGTGCCTTCCGGCGCGGCAGAGGCGGCGTGGCCCTCGTTGGGGGTTAGGGCAGCGGCCCCGTCCAGCATGAGCGCCACGGCTTGCCGTTCGTAGCCGTTCTTCTCGCGATGATCTAGGCCATCCAAAACGCTGGCCGCCACGCGATAGGCCACGCCGACGCAGGTTTCGCCCGGTGCCTCGATGAGGGTGACGACGCGCCCAGGCGCCGCCGCCACGCCGCGATGGTCGTGGGAACCCTGCCAAAAGCGCCGCGTCCAGCCTGCCAGCACTGCCTTGCGCCGCTCCAACCACGGAAAGTCCACCCGCCAAATGAGCGAGCCGTAGCCGAACACCCAAGTGGGTGCGCCGGCGGATTGTGCCGTGTCTGGTTGCGCGGGCGTCGCCATGCTTGTCTGTTCCTAGCTGCGATTTCGAGCTGACGTAAAATGTGCGGACAGGGGATTTTGGAGAGCTTGCGCCGTGAACTCGCGTGACTTGATGGAAGCTGCGCGCATGTTGACGGAATCCGGCCGCGGGCGGCCCACGCAGGCGAGGCTTCGTCGCGCCATCAGCACCGCATACTATGCGATGTTCCATTTCTTGGCGGCGTCGGCGGCCAACCTGTTCGTTGGCAGGAAGCGCGACCCGGCGTGGCATCGGGTGTACCGTGCGTTGGAGCACGGCAGGGCGAGGAGCGCGTGTCAAGCGCAAGCGATGCAGGAGTTCCCGGCGGAAGTTCGCAACTTCGCCGAGGCGTTTGTCGCGTTGCAGGTCGAGCGGCAGCAGGCGGACTACGCACTGGACATGGAGGCCTACCGCAAGTCTGACGCTTTAAACTACATCGCTTCCGCGGAGGACGCCATCGGCGAATTCGAGCGGGCCGACATCAAGGCCAAGCGCAGTTTCGCTGCACATGTGCTGTTCAAGCAACGGCCATCGTAGGAGATTCGAGATGAACGAGCAACAGATACGCGAGATCGCGGAGAAGGCGTTCAAGGCCCGCTTCGCCGACATTGAAATCCTCAGCATCAATGTCAAGCCCGGCTTCGACTACTATGGCGACCCGTTGATGAACGTGAAGATCATCTACGATGGCCCGGTCGAGCTGGGCGGCAAGGGCACACTGCACACCCTCGTGGAGATCGTCGAAAAAGTGTGGGACGAGCCGGAGGACGATCCCATCTGGCCGCAAGTCCGCTTCATCGCCAAGTCTGACATCGGGCGGCTCGACCCAGCGACGATCTGAGGTCCGTCATCAAGGCCAAGCGCGGTTTCGCTGCACATGTGCTGTTCAAGCAACGGCCATCGTAGGAGATTCGAGATGAACGAGCAGCAGATACGCGAGATCGCGAAGAAGGCGTTCAAGGCCCGCTTCGCCGACATTGAAATCCTCAGCATCAACGTCAAGCCCGGCTTCGACTACCATGGCGACCCGTTGATGGATGTGAAGATCATCTACGATGGCCCGGTCGAGCAGCTGCTGGGCGGCAAGGGCATATTGCACACCCTCGTGGAGATCGTCGAAAAAGTGTGGGACGAGCCGGAGGACGATCCCATCTGGCCGCAAGTCCACTTCATCGCCAAGTCTGACATCGGGCGGCTCGACCCAGCGACCATCTGAGGTCTGTTGGCTGCCGCCGTTTTGAGTTGCGAGGCCCACCATCCCGTGTGGGTAGTGTGCGCCTCGCCCTAGCGCTCACCTCATCGATAGATGGCCAACTCGCGCCGCGTCCGCTCGGCGCAGGCGTCTTCGATGGCCTCTTGGCGGACGATGGCGGCGATGTAGTCCGCGTTCAATCCGGCTTCTCGCGCACCTTCGAGAACATGTTGCTTGTACCAACAGAACGGGCGCAACGCCGCGTCGATGCGGATGGCTTGGTAGGTGAAGGCGAGGGCGCTGACGCCGGCCGCGTCGCTGAGCCGCGCGGTTGCCTTGCGGTAGCCGATGCCCAACCCCTCCAAGCGATCCAAAGTGGCTTCTTCCTCCAAGTCGATCTCGTACAAGACGCCCAGCACCCGATCGGCCGCCAAGCCGGTGCGGAACGCATCGCACTTTCCAGAGCCATCCTTGCCCACCTTGTGGAAGCGCAGCGCGTGCCCCGCTAGCGCATAGACGCCGACCCGCCGCGCCGAGGGCAGGCGCTGCCCAAGGCGCAAAGGATGCATGTTTGAACCGTAGGCGAAGTAGCGCCGTGCCCGCTCGCCGGTGCGCGCGTCGGCTCCGCCCTCCACACCGGTGCCCGGCGTCATGGCACTTGCGCCCATGCGGCCTTGCCGGCAGCTCAGGTGCGAGCGGCGCAGCCCCTACGCCAGCCCGGTGGAGACCTTGAACGCCTTGGCAGCCTCCTCGCGCAACGGGGCGTCCGCCAGATAGTCTGCGGCGGTCATCGCCAGCGCCTTGGCGCCGTCGAGCGCGGCGCGGTCTCCCATCTCTGAGGCCGCCCACTTGGTGAACTCCGGGTTGTGGATCACCACATGGCGCGGCGCAGACGCCAGCATGGGATGAATCGACGGCACGCGATGGCTCACGTTGCCCATGTCGGTGCTGCCGCTCGACCCCGGCTCCAAACGCTCCACCGGGAAGAACTCGCGCCCCAACCCCTCCGCATGGCGCTGAAACCGGGCTGCCAGTGGCCAGTTGGTCTTGAGGTCTAGATAGTCCACATCGGACCAGATGAGTTCCAAGCGGCATCCGGAAGCCTTGGCGCCGGCCTCGAAACACGCCTGCACCCGCGGCTTGAGCCGCGCTAGGTCGGCTTCGTCCTTCGCCCGCACATAGAACTCGCCGACGGCGCGTTCCGGCACGATGTTCGGCGCTTGGCCACCTTCCTTGACGATGCCGTGGATGCGCTCGGTGTGTTGGATGTGCTGGCGCAGGTTGGAGATGGCCTGGTAGGCGAGCAGCAGGCCATCGAGCGCGTTCAGGCCCCGGTGCGGCATGGCGGAGGCGTGGGCTGCCTTGCCGTGGTAGATGGCGCGCACCTCCGCGACGCAGATGCAGGGCATGGTGGCCAAGTTGATGCCCGAAGGATGCATCATGATGGCCGCATCCACGCCTTCGAACGCCCCGGCGCGAGCCATCACTTCCTTGCCGCCACCCTTCTCTTCGGCCGGTGTGCCAAGGAATGTGACGGTGCCGGCGAGCTCATCGCGCGCGTCGTGCAGCGCGAGGGCCGCGCCCAAGGCGGCGGTGGCGATGAGGTTGTGGCCGCAGGCATGGCCGATGCCCGGCAGCGCGTCGTACTCCGCCAGCACCGCGACGTTCGGGCCGGCGGTGCCGAAACGCGCCTCGAACGCCGTGGGCAAGCCATACGCGCCGCGGGCCACGGTGAGGCCAAAGCGCTCCGCCGTGTCCGCCAGCAACGCGCTGGCGCGGGTCTCGTTGAAAGCCAACTCTGGATGGGCGTGGATGTCGTGGGACACCGCCAACAGCGCTGGGGCGTGTTCGTCGACGAAAGATGCGAGCCGGTTGTGCATGGGCTTGAACGTACCAAGTGGCAATGAAGTTGCGAGGCCGCAGCGTGGGATGCTAAACGATGCGCGAGCCGGTTTTGCCCCAATACTCGTCCTTCAACAGGCGCTTGTAGAGCTTGCCGGTGGGCAGGCGCGGCAGCTGATCGCGGAAGTCCACGGTTTTCGGGCACTTGTAGTGGGCGATGTGCTCGCGCGCGTAGGCGATGAGCTCGGCCTCCAAGCCGGGCCCGGGCTCGGCGCCGGGTGCCAGCTGGACGATGGCTTTCACCTCTTCGCCCATCTCTTCGTTCGGGGCGCCGATGACGGCCACGTCCAGCACTTTGGGATGCATCACCATGGCGTCCTCGATCTCTTGCGGATAGATGTTCACGCCGCCCGAAATGATCATGTAGGTGGCGCGGTCCGTCAGGTAGAGGAAGCCTTCTTCATCCACATATCCCACGTCCCCCAACGCGCTCCAGTTGGCGTGCTGAGGGTGTTGGGCATCCTTGGTTTTCTCCGGGTCTTTCAAGTACTCGAACGGCATGGCCGGCAGCTCGAAGTAGACGATGCCGGGCTCGCCGACAGGCAGTTCCTTGCCATCCTCGTCGCAGATGTGGATGACGCCCAGCACCGGTTTGCCCACGGTGCCGCGGTGCGCGAACCACTCGTCGGGCCCCGTGTGCGTCAGCCCGTTCACCTCGGTGCCGCCGTAGTACTCGTAGATGATGCGCCCCCACCAATCGAACATTTGCTCCTTCACCTTCGGCGGGCATGGCGCCGCGGCATGGATGGCCACCCTGTGGGATGACAGGTCGTAGCGCTCGCGCTCGGCGGGTTCGAGCTTCAACATGCGCGAGAACATCGTCGGCACCCACTGGCTGTGCGTCACCTTGAATTGCTCGATGGCTTGCAGCGCGTGGGATGGGTCGAAGCGCGGCATCAGCACCACCGTGCCCCCCAAGGACTGCGCGCCAGTGCAGAAGCCGATGGGCGCGGAGTGATACAGGGGTGCCGGCGAGAGATACACGGTGTCTTCGTTGAACTGCCAGAGCATCGCCTGCAGCCCGCCCACGAGCCCGGAATCTTCGCGGATGGACGTTTCCGGCAGCGGGCGCAGGATGCCCTTGGGCCGCCCGGTGGTGCCGGAGCTGTAAAGCATGAAGGTGCCGGCGGGTTCCTCCGCCAAGGGCTCAGCCGGGTGCTTGGCGATGGCCGCCTCATAGTCCTCATAGCCTTCGATGGCGCCGCCGATCATCAGCCGAACATGGCAATTCGGCGCGAACTTGGGGAGGTTGGCGGCGATGTCGGCGCGGCCAATGGTGGTGATGAGCGCTTGGGATTCGGAGTTGTCCAGGATGTAGCCCGCCTCCTCGTCTGTGAGGTAGCGGTTCACGGTGGTGAGATAGAGCCCGGAGCGCATCGCCGCCCACACCACGTCGAACCAATCGATGTGGTTCTCCGCGAAGATGGAAACGTGGTCGCCGCGGCGCAAGCCGCGGTCGTAGAGAAGCTGGGCGAGTTGATTGGAGCGGTCGTTCAGCTCGCCGTAGGTGCGCGCCGCGCCCGTGGCGGAATCGATGACGGCTGGCTTGTCCGGGAAGATCTTGGCCCACTTGCCTGGGTACATGGATTGGCGTCCTGCGGTGGTTGACGATGGGGGAGTTTCCTAGAGCGGGGCAAGGGCGTCAAACGCCGATCATCCCTTCCCAAGCGCCGCCATCGCTTCATCCAGCGTCAAGTAGGTGTTGCCGGAGAGTTCCTTGGCGAAGCCGATGGCCGCGAACTGATCCCGCACAGGGCCCTTCACGTCCGAGAGGTGCAGCGCCAACCCCAAGGCCGCCAAGCCATCATCGAGCCGCCGCAGCATCTCCAAGCCGGTGGCGTCGATGAAGTTGATGGCGCCGCACATCAGCACGAGGTGCTTGGCGCCCGGCTGCGCGGCGGCGATTTCGAGCACGCGGCTCTCCACTTGCCGCGCGTTGGCAAAGTAGAGGTTCTCGTCCACGCGCACGGCGATGGCGGCCGGGTGCGTCGTTGCTTCAAAGCGAGCCACATTGCGAAAGTGCGCCGAGTCGCCGAGGCGGCCCAACACCGCGATGTGCGGCCGGCTCGAGCGGCGCGCGAACAGCATCACCGCCACGCTGATGCCGAGCAGCAGGCCGCCTTCCACGCCGATGACGAGCACGCCGCCGAGGGTGGCCAAGTGCGCCGCCACATCCGCCGGATAGAACCGCCACTGCTCGCGCAGCGTGGAGAAATCCATCAGGCTCACCACCGATGCCATGACGATGGCCGCGAGCGCCGCGTGGGGCAGATGCTCGAACAAGGGCGTGAGCCAAAGCAGCGTCGCCGCGATGGCTGCGGCGCACACGAGGCTGCTCACGGGGGTGCGAGCGCCGGCGGCGCTGTTGATGCTCGAACGGGCGAAGCTGCCGGCCACGGGATAGGCGCCAGTGCAGGCAGCGCCGATGTTCGCCGCGCCGAGCGCCACCATTTCCTGGGCTGGGTCGAGGCGCTGTCGTTGTCGTTCCGCCAGCGTCGCGCCGATGGTGTAGCTCTCCACATAGGCCACCAGCGCGATGGCCGCGGCGGAAGGCGCCAGGTCCAGCCACAGCGCCAATTCCAAGCCAGGCGCTGTGAAGGTTGGCAACCCTGCCGGAACGTAGCCGACGGTTGCCACGTCGAAGCCAAACAGCGCCGTCGCAGCAGTGGCGCCCACGGCGACGACCATGGGGCCGGTGCGCCCCAAGGGGTGGCTCTCCTTGCCGGTGAACGCCGCCACGCCGCGACGCACGGCGATGAGCGCGATCAGGCTGGCCGCGCCGATGGCCAGCGGCGTGGCACTCATGCTGCCGACGCCTTGCGCCAACTGCGTCAACACATTGAGCGGCGCGCCGCGCACCGCCATGTCGATGCCGGCGAAGGCCGGCAACTGGCTCAACACGATGAGCAGCGCTGCAGCGTTCACGAACCCCGTCACCACCGGATGGCTGAGGAGATTCACGATGCCGGCGAGCTGCAGCGCCCGCAAACCCCATAGCACCAGCCCCACCTGCAGGCAGAGCACCGAGGTGATGGCCAGATACGCCTGCGAATATGCCGGGGCGTGGGCGCCCACCGTGGCCGCCACCATCAGCGCGGCGACGGCCACCGGCCCCACCACCAACTGGCGCGAAGAGCCCAGCACCGCGTAGATGACCATGGGCACAAGGCAGGCATAGAGGCCGGCCTGCGCCGGCAGCCCGGCGAGGAAGGCATAGGCCACCGCTTGCGGCACCGTGACCACGCTGACAGTGAGGCCGGCCAACAGGTCGTGCCGGAAATCGTCGCCGCGGTAGCCCCGCGCCACGGCGACGATGGGGACGAAGCGCGTCCAATCCTTGACAGGCGCAAACATGGAAAGCGACTCTAGCAGCCCGCGCCGCGGAACGCGCCAGTCCGGTTGCGGGAAGGCTTGGCGGCGCGGTGGCCGTTCTTGCGCGCGAAGAGGGGATGGATGTGGACACACTAGCGGCGGTGGCGTTCGAGGCGGGTGCGCCGCTGGCCATCGAAACGGTGCAGCTCGCGGGCCCGGAAGCCGGCGAGGTGATGGTGGAGATCAAGGCCACCGGCATCTGCCACACGGACGCCTACACGCTTTCCGGGGCGGATCCGGAGGGGCTGTTCCCCGCCATCATGGGGCATGAAGGCGCCGGCGTGGTGGTTGAGACGGGGCCGGGCGTCGCCAGCGTTCAGCCGGGAGACCATGTCATACCGCTGTACACGCCGGAATGCCGCCAATGCAAGTTCTGCCTTTCCGGCAAGACGAACCTGTGCGGCGCCATCCGCGAGACGCAAGGCCAAGGCCTGATGCCCAACGGCACCTCGCGCTTTTCGTTGAACGGCGAGCCGGTGCTGCACTACATGGGCACCTCCACGTTCTCCAACTACACGGTGCTGCCGGAAATCGCGGTGGCGAAGATCCGCCCCGACGCGCCGTTCGACAAGGTGTGCTACATCGGCTGCGGCGTGACCACGGGGTTGGGCGCGGTGATGAACACGGCCAAGGTTGAACCAGGCGCCACGGTTGCGGTGTTCGGCTTGGGTGGCATCGGCCTCAATGTCGTGCAGGGCGCCCGCATCGCCGGGGCGGATCGCATCATCGGCGTGGACGTGAATGCAGACAAACGCGCCTTGGCCGAGCGGTTCGGCATGACGGACTTCATCAATCCAAGCGACGTGGGGGATCCCGTGCCCGCCATCGTCGAGTTGACCGGCGGCGGCGTGGACTACTCCTTCGAGTGCATCGGCAATGTCGAAGTGATGCGCCAAGCATTGGAGTGCTGCCACAAGGGTTGGGGCGAGAGCATCATCATCGGCGTGGCGCCGGCCGGCGCGGAGATCGCCACGCGGCCCTTCCAACTCGTCACCGGGCGCGTGTGGCGCGGCACGGCGTTCGGCGGCGCCAAGGGGCGCACGGATGTGCCGAAGATCGTGGATTGGTACATGGAAGGCAAGATCAACATTGACGACCTCATCACCCACACCATGCCGCTGAAAGACATCAACAACGCCTTCGACTTGATGCACGAGGGCAAGTCCATCCGCTCCGTCGTCGTTTACTGAGGCCGTCGTTCAGCAGGGAGAGAAACATGGATGCCGCCACATGGCTTGCCCAAGTGCAGGAAGACATACTGGAACCGCAGTTGCCCATCTGCGACCCGCACCACCACCTGTGGGATCACCCCCGCAACCGCTATCTGCTCGATGAACTGCTTGCCGACACGGATAGCGGCCACAACGTTGTCTCCACGGTGTTCATGGAGTGCGCGGCCATGTACCGCGCCGATGGCCCCGCGGCGCTGCGTTCGCTCGGCGAAACGGAGTTTGTGAACGGCGTGGCCGCGATGAGCGCGAGCGGCGGCTATGGCGCGGGGCGCATGTGCGCCGCCATCGTCGGCTTCGTCGATCTCACCTTGGGCGCCGCGGCGGGGGAAGCGTTGGATGCGCACATGGCGGCGAGCGGCCGGTTTCGCGGCATCCGCCACGCTTCCGGCTGGGATGCGAGCGATGCGGTGCGCAACTCACACACCAACCCCACGCGGGGATTGCTGGCGGACAAAACGTTTCGCGCCGGCTTCGCGGAGCTTGGCAAACGCGGCCTCACGTTCGACGCTTGGCTCTACCACCCACAAATCTCCGAGTTGGTGGACCTTGCGCGGGCGTTCCCGCACCAGCCCATCGTGCTCGATCACTTTGGCGGGCCGCTTGGCATCGGCCCCTACGAGGGCAAGCGGGCGGAGATTTTCGAGCAGTGGAAGGTGGACATGGCGGCGCTCGCGGCATGTTCCAACGTCGTCGCCAAGCTGGGTGGGTTGGTGATGCCCATCAACGGCTTCGGCTTCCACAAGCGCGCCTTGCCGGCCACGTCTGATGAATTGGTGGCGGCCACACGGGATTATTACCTGCACATGATCGATTGCTTCGGCCCGCACCGCTGCATGTTCGAGAGCAACTTCCCCGTGGATAAGCAAAGCGCTTCGTTCCATGTGCTGTGGAACTCCTTCAAGAAGATCGCCGCAGGGTGCTCCGCCGACGAGAAGGCCGCGCTGTTCCACGACACGGCAACGCGGGTGTACCGCGTCGAGACCTGAGCGGGGCCAAGGCTCGCCGGCGTCTCCTGACGCGCCGGCCCTCCGCCTTCTGGTGGCTAGTGGCGCGGCGAAAAATCGTTCACGCCGCTGCGGTCGGCGCCGCGCATCAGGAACAGCGTGCGCTGGGACATCGCCAGCGGGCCGTTGCGACTGTCGTCCGCGAGGTCGCGTCGATACACCGAGGTGGTGGGCATGTAGCGCAATGTCATGCCGCGCCGCGGCGTCTTCGAACGGTTCGGTTCGGAGCCGTGGATCAAGAACACGTCGTGCAAGGACACTTGCCCAGCTTCGAGCACGATGTCTCGCGCGCCGGCGGCGTCGAACTCATCGGCGCGAATCTCAAGCGGCAGGCTCAAGCCGGGGCCTTTGTTGACATCGTGCCGGCCAAGCTCGCGGCGGCGGTGCGAACCGGGGATGACACGCAGGCAGCCGTTGGCCGGGGTTGCCGCATCCACCGCGATCCACACGGAGCAGGTGGCGAGCGGCCGAATCGGCCAGTACTCGCCATCTTGGTGCCACGGCGTCTTGGTGCCCACTTTCGCCGGCTTGGCGAAGAAGCTGGAGTTCCATAGGGCGAAATCTGGCCCGACCAGTTGCTCCACCATGTCCAGAATCTCGGCGCGGCGGGCGATGTTGAGAAACCACTGGTCGAAGGCGAGCAGCGCTGGGCAATAGTCCGAGAAGCGGGGGTGCGCGGCGAGCAGCCGCGTGTGGGCGGCGCGGATCGCTTCAAGCGCATCTTCGTCGAGCCGGAAGTTCGGGATCACATAGCCATCTTGCTGGTATTGACGAATCTCTTGCTGCGTCAGCATTGGCGCTCGCTGTGGCTTGCGGGAGCGGCAAGCGTAGCGCGTGCGGCGGCGCTGTGGACACTGCTTCTATCCGGGCGCCTACGCGCTCGGCGACAATGGGCAGGTGATGGCGATGGTTGAACTAGGCGGCGTGCAGGTGCCGGCAGCGGCGCTGAGCTGGCGGTTTGCGCGCGCTTCGGGGCCGGGCGGCCAGCATGTCAACAAGGTGGCGACGGCCGCGGAGTGTCGACTGAACTTGGCCGCGGCGGGGTTGCCCGGCCCGGTGCGGCAACGCGCCGAGAAACTCGCTGGGCGGCGGCTCACGCGCGAGGGCGACATCGTCATCGTTGCAGACACGCACCGCATGCAAGGCCGCAATCGCGCCGCGGCGTTGGCGCGGTTGTCTGCATTGCTGGCGGCGGCGCGGCAGGCGCCCAGGCGGCGCATTCCCACACAGCCTTCCAAGGCCGCGAAGGCAAGCCGCCGCGAGGCGAAGCGGCGGCGCACCGAAGTGAAGGCGCGGCGGCGACGGCCGGAGTTGCCGTGAGTGCGCCTAACCGCGCGCTCTCATCGGCGGGCGGTTAGGCGCTCAAGGTGGCAACGCTGAGGAGCGTCAGCCTTGTGCTTGAGGGGCGCTCTCATCGGCATGCGGAGCCTCGCCCGTTGCCGCGGGTGCGGCCGTCGCTGGGCGTTGGCGCTGTCGCTTCCCGGCCTCGCAGCCCGTTCGCTCTCCGCTCCGGGCTGCTCCTTGGCTCTTCGCGTCCGCCGCCCAGCCCTCAATCCTTCGCCGCCAGCCAGCGGAACAGCGCCACTGCCGTCACCGCGCCGACCAACTGCGCTGCCGCGAAGGCCGGCGCGTGGGTTGGCAGGATGCCGGAGAACGTGTCTGTGAAGGCGCGCGCCAAGGTCACCGCGGGGTTGGCGAATGAGGTGGAGGCGGTGAACCAGTAGCCGGCGGTGATGTACAGTCCCACCATCGCCGCCACGGCGTTTGGCCGCGTGCGCAGCGTGCCGAGGATGGTCGCCACCAAGCCGCATGTCGCTACGCCCTCGGCGAGCCACTGCCCCAGCCCGGTGCGACTCTTGGTGGAGGCTTGCAGCAGTTCAAGGTCGAACATGGCGTGGGCGAGCAACATGCCTGCCACTGCCCCCAGCGCTTGCGCGACGACGTAGGCGGCGGCGCGGCTGCCAGTGATTTCGCCGCGCAACAGGAAGGCCAGCGTCACCGCTGGGTTGAGGTGCGCCCCGGAGATGGGGCCGAACACCGTGATGAGCACCACCAACATGGCGCCGGTGGCCGCCGTGTTGCCGAGCAGGACGATGGCGTCGTTGCCGGCAGCCAATGCCTCGCCCATGATCCCCGAGCCGATGACGGTGGCGAGCAGGAACAGCGTTCCCACGCATTCCGCGACGAGTGCGCGTGGGCACATTCAGGCGTTGCCGCAGCGCTCGTCCATGCGCGCGAGCATACCGAAACGGCGTTTCCACTCGATGACGGGTTTGCGTAGTATCGGGTGCCTTCCCCTTTGAACCGCGCTGAACCCATGGCAGACATCCAGCACCGCACGGTGCAAACCAACGGCATCAACATGCGCATCGCGGAGGCCGGCGAGGGCCCGCTGGTGCTGCTCTGCCACGGCTTCCCGGAATCTTGGTATTCGTGGCGGCATCAGCTGCCGGCGCTGGCGGAGGCGGGTTACCACGTCGTGGCGCCGGATCAGCGCGGCTACGGGGAAACGGACGCGCCGCCGGATGTGAGCGACTACACGCAGTTCCACTTGGTTGGCGACATGGTGGGGTTGGTGGCCGCGTTGGGCGAGAGCCAAGCCGCCATCGTCGGCCACGACTGGGGTGCGCCAGTGGCGTGGAATGCCGCGCTGTGGCGGCCGGACATCTTCCGCGCCGTGGCGGCGCTGTCCGTGCCGGCGTCCGACCGTCCGGCGCAACCACCCACGGCGAGCATGAAGGCCACCTTTGGCGACCGGTTCTTCTACATCCTCTACTTCCAAACGCCGGGCGTGGCGGAGCACGAACTGCAGCGCGATGTGCGCGTGGCCATGCGCAAGTTCCTGTACAGCGCGTCTGGCAACTCGAAGCGGGGCTTGCGCGGCATGATGGACCCGCCGCACAAATCCGCGTTCTTCCTTGAACTGATGGAAGACGCCGAAGTGCTGCCGCCCTGGCTCACGGAGGAAGACTTGGACTGCTTCGTGGCCGCTTACCAAGAGCGCGGCTTCCGCGGCCCGCTCAACTGGTATCGCAACATGGATTTGACGTGGGAGTTCGCCGCACCGTTCCAAGGGCGCAAGATCGAGCAGCCCGCCCTGTTCGTGAGCGGCGATCGAGACCTCATCGCCAACAACCCGCACTACGAGGCCAACATGCGCAAGGTGGCCGTGAACTTGAAGGATGTCGTCATCCTGCCGGGCATCGGCCACTGGACGCAGCAAGAAGCCCCGGCCGAAACGAACGCGGCGCTCATCGGGTTCCTGAACGAGGCGCTGCGGGCGGACGCTTAGGCTCGCGGGGCTGCGCGGGCACGGCTTCGAGAGCCGCAGGCAGCCGGCCGGTGTTCCCCGCGGCCCTGGCCAGCGCTGCCTTGGGCGATTGACGTGCTCACGCGGCAAGCGGAAAGCGTGGCGTTGCTCACCGCGGTCCTCAGCGAGCGGAGCACTGACGGCCCGAAACCGCTCTCGATCGGCGAGTGGGCGAAGTTTGCTCAGCTACTGCAAAGCCACCGGATGCAGCCATCCGATCTGCTCGAGCGCGATGGCGAGCAGCTGGTGTGCGATTGGCAGCATCGCTCCATTACGGCGGACCGCGTGCGCCGCCTCCTCGGCCGCGGCACTGCTCTGGCATTGTGTCTTGAACGTTGGGAACGGGCCGGTTTGTGGCTGCTGGTGCGTTCGGATGCGGACTATCCGCGGCAATTCAAGCGGCGTTTGGAGTGGCAGTCGCCACCGTTGCTGTTCGGCTGTGGCAATCGCAGTCTGCTGGCCAAGAGGGGGCTGGCGGTGGTGGGTTCCCGCCGTGCATCGGAAGGGGATGTTGAAGTTGCGGCCACTCTAGGCCGGGCAGCGGCGGCCAACGGCCACATGGTCGTCTCTGGCGGTGCCCGGGGGGTGGACGAATCGGCCATGCTCGCAAGCCTCGATGTCGAAGGCACGGCGGTTGGCGTGCTGGCTTCCGGCCTGCAGCGGGCGTCCATGTCGCGCAAGTGGCGCGGTGCGCTCGAACGCGGCGATCTCGCGCTGATTTCGCCGTTCGCTCCTACTGCGCGGTTTCATGTCGGCAACGCGATGGGACGCAACCGATACATCTATTGCCTCGCATCGGTTGCTGCGGTCGTTGCTAGCGAAGAGGGCGCTGGCGGAACTTGGAATGGCGCCGTGGAGAACCTGAAGCACGGTTGGGTGCCGTTATGGGTTCATCGCGGCAACGCTGCGAGTTCTGGCAATGCCGCTTTGGTCGAACGGGGAGGCCGTTGGCTGCCGGACGAGGTGACTTCCCTCTTCAATGGGTACGAACTAGCCTCGCCGGCGTCCGCCCCAGACGCCGCGGTCGGTCGGCAGTCGAGTCAGCTGGCCATGTGGCCGTGAGCTTGAAGATGTCGTCATCCTGCCGGGCGTCGGCCGCGATCAGCGAAGGGCGCAGGTGCTTGATCGCCGGTCGTTGCCATGTCCGTGAGGACGTCCCGCACCAGCTCGCGAATGCCGGCGAGCGCCTGCTCCGGTGAAGCGGACAGCCAGCTTAGGGATGGGAACTCCGCGCACAGGCCCACATGTTCTTGATCCTCGGCGGACCAAGTGACGCGATAGGTGTAGTGATCGGACACCGCCTTCCTCCTCTGCTGCGATCTTAGTTTGGGTGAGGCTGCCACGCCTCGCAATGCTCTCGAGAAACGACTCGTCACGTCTGGGCGATCGGTCGCAGTGTGTGCAGATTGCACATCGAAAATGCAATCTGTACAGTCTGGCGATGATTCCAAGGCACTTGGCAGCCGCGCTCATCCGCGCCAGCGCCCAGTACCCGATCATCAGCCTCACTGGCCCCCGTGGCCGCCGTGCCCTCAGTCCGCGTCGCCTTCTGGGTATGCAAACGGTTTCGGGTCGCTGAAGCGCGCCAGCACGTTGCCGGTGATGCGGGCGATGTCGTTGTCGTAGTCGTCCGTCGCCAATGCCCCGGCGAAGGAAATCGAGCCGGTGGAGAACACCGCGCCACCGGCCGGGGTCTCGAAGAACACCATGTCTGCCCGCACGTTCGGGTCTTTCGGGTCTGGATGCTCCGTGGCTTGGAACTCTTCCTTCACCCGCAACATGTTTGGCCCGTGCCGCTCTGACGACGCGAGGATCAGGGCGTGGGCGGGTGAACCCAGGCTTGGGTCCCAGCGGTCGATCTCCTCCCCGGCGGCGCCGCCGCCTTGGGAACCGTGGTTGCCGATGATGTCCTGCGCCACGACGCCTTCCATGATGAACCCCGCGCGCTCGCTCGACGCGCCGGGGCGCAAGCGGTAGTAGGTGCCGCCGTCGAACCCTTGCGCGGCGAAGCCGATGCCGACCAAGTGATTCGGCGGGCGTCCCATGCGCCGCCAGAGCCCGCCGTACTCGCCGGTGAAAGAGTGGTAGTACTCCCCCGGTTCCGCGATCCAAGTGCGGGTGCCGTCTTCGGCGCGGCGCACCTCGATGACGGCGGGGTCGGCAGGGTCGAAGGCGATGCGCCAGTAGAAGCCGTTGCCGCCGAGATACATGAGCCGCCCGCCGCCCGCCAAGTAGTCCTGCACTCCGTCGAGCATGGCGGTGGAGTAGTACTCCGGGTGCGTGCCCGTGATAACGGCGCGGTAGCGGCGCAAGAGGTCCGCCCCCTCGTGATGCAGATCTTCGTCCGTCGCCACGTCGTGATGGGCGCCGATGTGCGTGAGCCACGCCGTCACGCTGGTGTCTGCATTGAAAGACCAAGTCACGGTGCGGGGCTTCAGGTTCAACACCGGGCGCTTACGCGATGAGTACATCACCCCGCTGCCATCAACGTGGGATTCGTAGAGCGACTTGCCCACTTCTGGATGCGAAAGGAAGTAGGCGTCCGATGGGTTGCGGTTGCGGGAAAGGGACGCGGTTTGATTGGCGTAGGCGGTATAGGTGGCGGTGGCGGCAAGGTAGAGCACTGGCGCCGGCCGCGCCCGCGCGCCCGGGCGCACGAAGAACACCGCATGGTCTTCGCTCGTCGCGGTCGTCAGGCGCACCGCGTAAACGCCGCTCGGCAGGTCTTTCGGCACTTGCCATGTGATGTCTGGCGCCCAACCGGCGTCCGTGAGGTCGTCCTCGTGGAAGTGGATGGCGGCGTATTGGGAAGGATCGTCACGCCACCGTTGGGTGCTGCCATCCCACGCCGCGCCGGTGACAGCCCGCGCCGGATGCTGATGGGCGATGCCCCGGTAGCCGCGTACCGTTTCGACCAACTCCGCGCTGGCCATGTCGCGGCTGAAATCCCATGCGGCGATGAGCTCGCCGCCGTCTTCGAACCGGGGCGCTTCGATGCGGCCATTGAAGCCGGGCACGCCGGCGCGAGCCGCGAGCTGCCAATCCCCGGCCGGGCAGGCGATGCGGAACTGGCCAGTGGCCGAGCGAGCGAGCGCCGCCGGTTCCGCCACCGTCAAGCCGCGTGTCTCGCAGCGCAGCGTGGTCGTGGCGCCGTCGCACTCAATGGCGACGTGATGCCAACGCGCCGCCGTCATGGGTGCATCGATCTGCAACTGGTGCTTTCCCGCGTGGAGCGTCAGGCGGCCGCCGGCAATGCTGAGCGCAACGTCGCCGGGCCCGGCAACGATCGTTTGCCGCGGGCGATGCGGCGTCGTCGGCATCACGTCGGCGTGCCAAGAGAGCGCGCTAAAGGCTGGCAGGCCCTCTAGGGTGGCGTAGGAGCCCGGTTTGAGCGCTTGGAAGCGGGCGGGATAGGCGTGGCCGCTCAGGGAGGATTCGACAACGTGCTCCTGATAGCCAGCCCCGCGCTGCCGGGGGTCGCCGCAGATGAGCCGCACCAAGTCCGCGCGGAAGGCGTCGCCGGCTTCGCAGCTCACCATCACGTCGAGCCGCTGCCCTGGCGCGACGGAAAGCGGCTCCACGTAGGAAATGATGGTCTTTGGCTTGGGGGGTTCCACGAGCGCGGAATCGGGCAGTCCAATCAGTGCGCCATGATAAGCTGCCGGCGCCGCAGATTGCCGCTTGGCACAGCGCCTGAGCCTTGCCAGTGGCGGTGCGCGGCGCCTACCCAACTCGAATGCGTCCTCATGCCCGCCGCGCCAGCGTCAGCCAGCCCTTCGACGCCCCGCCGCGGCAGGCGGCGTCTGGGCGCCACCACGCCTTTCTTCGCGGCAGCCCAAGCGGCGCTTGCGCAAGTGGCGCGAGCGTGGTGGGCGTGGGGCGGCTTTGCGTTCGGTTTGGCTTGGGTTGCGGGTTGGTTCTTCCTCGCGTTGCCGTTCGCCTACGACGTGCCGATGCGGCCAGCCTCGGAGCGTTTGCTGGAAGGCATTGCGCTCTTGCGCGTCCCGCTCTGCATCCTCCTCGCTTGGGGGAGCGGCGCGCTCGTCGCGCATGGCCGGCGGTGTGCCATGCGCATCCACGGCGCCGCCGTCGGATTGCCCGGCCAAGTGGTCGCCGCGAACATCGTCGCGCTCGCGTGCATCGTTGTCGCCGTGCTGGCCGTGGCGAGCTTGGCTGCCGCCGCCTTGCAGTGGGCCGATGGCCGCGCGGCGCCAGATTGGGCGCTCTACGCCGCCGGCGTCGTCAACGTTGGCTGGGGCCTTTGCCTCTGGGCCGGGGTTGCGGTTGCGATGCAGGCGTTGGCCGCCTTGCGCTGGCGCGGCACCGCGGCGGTTGCGTTGGCGCTGTTGGCGTCCTTGGCGCTGCCGCGGCTCGGCGCCGAGCACATGCTGCTGTACTTCGGCCCGCGCCCGATGCCTTATTCGCAGCTAAACGGCTACGGCCAACATCTCGCTGCCTTCGTCGCCGCCGGTGCACACTATTCGGCGCTCACGGCCTTGGTTGTCATCGGCGCATGGGCGCTGGGGCCGGGAACGCCGGGCGAGAGTCGGCGGCAGCGTTTCGCCCGCGCCAAGCGCCGCCTGCGCTGCAGCGCTGCCGCGGCGGCGCCGTGCGCCGTCCTGTGGCTTGGCAGCGGCGCTTGGATCTGCCACACAGCGGCGAACTCCGCTCCCATGGCATCACCGTGGGCGCCGCAACGCACCGCTGCCACTCACCAGGCATCGATGGCTGCGGAAGTGGGGCGTGGCGAGGGCGGACAAGCGCCGTTGGCGCGTCCCACGCTGCTCGCCTTGGACTTGCGCGTTGAGCTGCATCCCCGCGAGCGGCGCGTTGCGGCCGCCGGCACGATGTTGCTGGGCAATGTTGGCGCAACGCGCATCAATGAGTTCTCGCTGTTCGTGCCGCCCCAAGTGCATGTGAACGCGCTGGATGTGCCGGCGCGGTTGGTGGAGCAGGATGTGCGCCGCGGTGTGCGCCGCTACACGTTCGATCCGCCGCTGCGCCCCATCGAGCGCATCAAGGTGGCGTTTGACATGGCGTGGCGCGAAACCGGCTTCGCCAACCGCGACCGCGCCGCGGGTCTCGCAGCGAACAGCGCCCTCTTAGCTGGCGAGACGCTGGTGCCGCGCCTCGGCCCCGCGGCCACGTCCGCGCCGCCGCCAAGCACGGCGCCGTCCGCGCCCGGCAAGCCGCGCTTCAAGGTGAGGGTGGGCACGTCTATGGATCAAATCGCCATCGCGCCGGGCTCTCGCGGGCGCGTTTGGAAGGAGGACGACCGGCGCTACTTCGAGTACGCAGCGGATAGCCCGAACGCGCGCCACTTCACCATCCATTCGGGGCGCTATGTGGTGGCGCGGGACATGTGGCGGGGCGTCGTCGTGGAGGTCTTCCATGCCCCCGCCCATGCGACGAACGCGCCGCTCATCCTGCGCGCCGTGAAGGCGTCTCTGGAGCGTTGCGCCGCGGCGTTGGGGCCCCCTTTGTTCGCTGCCTTTCGGGTGGTGGAAGCGCCGTTCACGCAGGCGCCGCCAGTTGTCGCCGGCATCGCCGCCTATGCCGAGCCATTTGCCTTCGCCGCGGAGTTGAGCAACCGGGCACGGGCCACGCCGGTGTTCGCCGCCATCGAGCGCGATGTGGCGCGCCAGTGGGGCGCTGCGGCGGCGTCCTGCCGCGGCTAGACATCCGATGGCGCCAATGCGGGAACACATGGTCGTCGCGGGTGAGCGCTTGCTGACGTGCGGTGCCGTCACGCGGCGCCGAGGTTGGTTGTGGCCGCGGCGTGACGGGTGAACCGTCGGGCTAGACCATCGCCATGCGTCGGTCTGGGCGGATCGCCGCCAGCGCAGCGATGGCGGCCACGATCGGCAACGCGGCAGCAGTCAACACACCCTGCCAGCCAAAGAGATGCAACATGAGCCCGGCGCTCAGAGACCCAGCCGCAGACATGCCGAAGACGCTGAAGTCGTTGACGGCCTGGGCGCGGAAACGCTCCGCGGGGCGATGCGCTTGGCCAAGCAGGACGGTGCCGCCGACATACAGGAAGTTCCAGCCGAGGCCTAGGGCGATCATCACCGTGGCATAGTGCATCACTTGCTGTCCTAGGAAGCCGACGGCGAGCATCAACACCAAGATGAGCGCGCCGGCGGCCATCACGCTGCCCACTCCAAAACGGGCGATCAGGTGCCCGGTGAAGAGCGACGGCAAGTACATGGCGATGACATGCGCCTGCACCACCGCCGCGGCCGTCGCCAGCGAATAGCCATCGCCGGCGTGCATACTCAAAGGCGCGGCCGTCATCACCAAGTTCATGGCGGCAAAGCCGCCCACACCGCCGATCACCGCCACCACAAAGAGCGGCTGCCGCGCCATTTGCCTAAGCGGTCGCACCGCGTCTGCCACGCCTTCGGCCAATGCCGGCTTCACGTTCAGGCGCAGCAGCACCGCGGCGATGCCGAGTCCGGCAACGGCGAGCGCGGCGAACGTGCCGGCGAACGGCGCGCCGGCAAACCAATCCTCGCCCCGGTTGGCGAGCGCCGGGCCGGCCAAGGCGCCTCCCAGCGAGCCCATGAGCACGATGGAGACGGCCTGCGCTGGGGCATCGGGAATGCTCTCGACGGCGGCGAACCGATATTGTTGTGAAAAGGCGTTGGCGGCGCCGATCAGGACGGCGGCGGCCAAGAAGAGGCCAAAGCTGGCTGCGGCCATGGCAAACGCGGCCATCGCGTATCCGCAGCACCCGATCAGCGCGCCGAGCGCGAAGCCGCGGCTGCGGCCGATCTTCGCCATGCACCAAGCGGCGAGGATGGTGCTGGCGGCGATGCCCAGCACGAGGAACGACAGCGGCAAGGTGGCCAACGCCGGCGATGGCGCCAGCCGCTGGCCGACGATGCCGCCGAGCGTCACCATCGCCACAACGCCAGAAACGGACACAAGCTGCGCCCCAGCGAGGATGGCGAGGTTCCAATCCAGCAAGCGAGAGCGTGGCACGCAGCCTCCTGATTCGGCCAATCGGCGTGGGCGCGGGGCTTGGCCAAGGCACCGATGCCGGCGACTCAAAACCGCGCTGCGCTGCGGGCATGGTAGCCCGCGGCGGATGCGAGGCGCTGAACAATCCGCGTCGGCGCGGCGAGCGGGCTAGCCCACGAGCCCTCTGATGGCCGCCGGCGGCGGCGCCCCCGGCGCCAAGATCACCACCGCGTCGTCAAACCCAGCGTCGGCGAAGCCGACGAGAGTGTCCTTGAGCTTGCCCAAATCTGCGTTCGGCGCCACTTGAATGGATGACACCACGGCGCGGCCGCCGCCATGGGCGCGGTACTCGCGCAATGCGGCCACCACCTGCTCCGGCGAGCGGTACAAGGCGGAGGCAATCCAACCGTCGAACTCGCGCGCGGCGCGGCGCACGCCTTTGCCCCACGAGCCGAGCAACAGCGGTGGCCCGCCGGCCGCGGTTGGCGATGGGGCCAGAGGCAGCCCGTCGATGGCGCCGCTCTGCAAGCTCTCGCGCAGCCTCGGCAACAGCGCGTTGAAGCGTTTGAAGCGGTGCTCATAGTGTTGGCCGAAGGCTTGGAAATCTGCCGCGGTGGAACCGGCGCCAAGGCCCAAGATGAACCGCTCGCCACAGAGTTGGCGCAGCGAGAGCGCGCGGTGGGCGAGATCGCCGACTTGATGCAGCGGCGCTTGCACGATGGCGGTGCCGAGTTCCACATCGTGCGTCACCGCGGCGGCCGTCGCCAACGTCACGAATGGGTCGGCGAAGGCGAAGCCGCGCCCGACCACCTGCAGGCTCCAGAGGCTCTCGAAGCCCTCCCCGGCCAACCGCGCGGCCTGCTCTGCCGTCCACTTGGGGTTGTCTGGCTCGGCAATCGGGCCAAGCACTGCTCCAAGCCTCACTTCCCACCTCCTCCTTGCTTGGCGCTGCCTTCTCCACGCAGCGCATTCGCACTCTTCCCCGAGCTAACGACGCGGCCTAGCTGGGTGCCTACCAATCTGCGTAGAGCACCATGTCGCCGATCTTGAGATTCTGAAATGTCGCCGGAACCGTGTGGATGCGGCCATCGCGCAACAGGGACCGCGCATCCGCCCCCTCTGGCAGCGGGCCGGTGCGCAGCGCGATGAAGCCCCAGCCAGACACGCAACTGTCCAAAGCGAAGTCTGCGGGTGCGACGGGCACGGCGGCGCCTAGCAACGGGGCTGCGATGGCGTCGGTGTGTAGCGGGGCGCAGGCTTTGCGATAAAACATCTGCCCCCAGATGTCGCCGTGGGAGGTGAACAACAGCGCATATTCTGGCTGCCCGTCGTCGTTGAGATCTGCCCGCACCAAGGTGGAGTCCATGTTGAGGGGGTGCGCGCTGGTGATGGCGGCGCGCAGCCCGGGCGGCATCTCAAAAGGCTCCGGCCGGTACGTCATGCGCTCCCAGATGCGCGGGTTGGACCACGATGGCACAGGGTTGCGGACGCGCTCGGCCAGGGCGGGGTTGGATTCGGTGTGTTCCTCGATGAGCGCGGTGCGCCACAACCAGCCGGGGCGCGCCAAGTGTTCCTCCACATAGGCGAAGTCGAAGTCCAACAGGTCGATCTCGCCAGCTTCAACGCGGTTCATCTGGCTGGCGAGGGCGATGGCGCGGAAGTCCAACACGGGAGTGTTGACGAGCACCGCCAGGGCGAGCACCGCCCAGCCCATCCAGATGTTCACCCTTGGGAAGCCGCCGCTCCAAGCATCCCGCGAACGCACGATGCTCCACGCATAGCCCAGCGAAAAGGCGGCGAGCAGCGCCGCCAACGCGACGGCCCAGCAACGCGCCACGGTCCAGCCATATTGCTCTACCCGCAGCGACAGGCCATACAGCGCGAGCGCGGAGATGATCGGCAACAGCGCCAAGCTGCCGTACAGCGCGCGATGCACCGGCAATGGATAGGGCGAGCGCTCGCCAGTTTGGTACACGGCGTTCACGGCGAAGAGCGCGAAACCATTCAACGCCATCAACAGCGCGGTGCCGGTGCCGGTGCCCCACAGTGGCGCCAAGCCGGTGAACGGCAAGGTGGCGAGGAAGATCGCGACGACCAAGCCAAGCAGCGGCAACAAGAGCCGCATGAGCCCTTCCAAGAGGCTCACGATGGCATCGATGACGCGGGTGAGCCGCCGGAAGATGAAGACGCCCAGCCCGAAAGCCACCGCCAGCACCGGGAACAGGAACCAATCCTCAGAGAAGAGGTCGATGAAAAAGTCGATGCCAATGGCGCGGAACAGTTGGCCCCACAGCATCAAAATCAGGGCGACGCCGCCGGTGAGCGCGCCAGACAGCGCAGTGACCAAGAAGTTCCGCCATGAGCCGGCGAACAGCGCCACATAGGTCGTGACAGCGCCGGCGGCGCGTTGCTGCAGATGCAGCAGCGTCATGAAGCCGGCGACGAGCATCGTCAGCAGGTACACGGTGAGCAGCGAGAGCACCGGGAACCCGCCGAAAGGCGATGCCTGCCAGCCGATTTGGATGCCGAGGAGCACGGCGACGACGGCGGCGCCGGCGGCGAGCTTCACCACGCGGGCGATGTTGCCGGCCTCGAGGCTCAACAGCAGGATCGTCGGCCAGACGACGGCGAGTGTCCACAATGGCCAGTTGATGAGCGGCGTTTGCAGCGGCCATGTGTTCTCGCTGGCCGCCCGCCACAGCGCAAGCAGCGCGGCGCCTTGGCCAAGGGAGATGAGCACCATCAGATTGCGCGGCAGCGCGGGGCCATCGTCTCCCGGTTCAGCTCCCCCCTCTCCTCCCCCCTCACCGCGCAGGATGCTGGCACCGAAACGTTTGAGCGCTGCGCTGCTGTTTGCCATCAGTGCTCTCCTAGCCGTTGGCGCGCGCTGAGCGCGAACTCAGAAGGTGCGCCCCATCTCGAAGGAGAACCGCTCTTCTTCGTCGTAGGGCGCCGAGTTGAATGGCACGGAGAGGGCGAAGGTCATGGGCCCCATCCGTGTCAGCCAAGTGACTGAAACGCCGGCGCTGTAGCGGAGCTGGTCGCCAGAGAAAGCTTCGCAGCGGACGTTGATCTCCGCTGGGTCTGTGCCGGTGGTGGTGCCCAAGCGCTCGGCGGTGGGGCAATCTGTGTTGAACACGTTGCCGGCGTCGATGAAGATCACCGGGCGGAATTGTCGCGTGTTCTCCACCAAGGGCAGCGGGAAGATGAGCTCCGCGCTCGCCTCCACCAACAGGTTGCCGCCGATGGGCGACCCGCGCCGATCGTTGAAGAGCGACTGCTCGCCCTCCGTGGCGCGGGGCCCCAACGTGCTCGTTTCGAACCCGCGCACCGAACCGAAGCCGCCGGCGAAGAAGTGCTCGTAGAACGGGAACGTGCGCGTGTCGCCGTAAACGCCGCCGTAGCCAACCTCCGTGCGCAGCCGCAGCGACCAATCCTCGCTGAACGGGAAGTAGATCTCGCCGTCGTAGCGCAGCTTGTAGAAAGACAGGTCGCTGCCCGGCACGGTCACTTCCAGTGCCAAGGATTGCGAGCGACCAGCGGTGGGGAACAGGCCGCGATTGAGCGTGGAGCTGCTCCACACGCCCTCGGCCTTGAAGTTGATGAACTCGTCGCCTTCACGGTCTAAGAAGTCTGCGATCTCAAGCGCGGCGAAGGCGCCTTCGGTAATCTCGGTTTGCTCCACGGTCAGGCCGAACTGCAGCCGCTGCGTTTCGCCGATGGGAAAGCCGAAGTTCACGCCGGCGCCGTAGGCGTCCGTGGAGAAGCGGGCGATGTTGCGGGCTTGGAAATCCGAGCGGCGGAAGTACAGGCTGTAGCCGCGGCTGATGCCGTCCATGGTGAAGTAGGGGTCGAAGTAGTTGAAGCTCAAGGACTTCACGTAGTCGCTCCAGCTCAAGTTCACCCCAAGGCTGTTGCCGGTGCCGGCAAAGTTGCGCTGCTGATAGCCGGCCGCGAGGATCAGCCCGTAGCCTTCGCTGTAGCCGATGGTGCCGGTCATGTTGCCGGTGGGCTGCTCCTTCACCGCGAACTCGACGTCGATTTGATCGTCGGCGCCGGGCACGGCCGGCGTCTCCACGCTCACGTCCTCAAAAAAGCCCAAGCGCTCCAAACGCACCTTCGATAGGTCGATGGCTGCGGCGGAGGCCCAGCCGCCTTCCATCTGGCGCATCTCTCGGCGCAGCACCTCGTCGTGGGTGATGGTGTTGCCGGCGAACGAAAGGCGGCGCACATAGGCGCGTTTGCCGGCGTCGATGTAGAACTTGACATCGACGGTGCCCGCCTCGCGGTCGATTTCTGGAATGCCGGAGGCGGATGCGAACGTGTAGCCAGAGTTGCCGAGCGCGTTGGTGATGCGTTCTTCGGTGGCGGTGACCCGCGCGCGGGAGAAAGTCTCCCCCGGCGCCACGAGGAACAGGCCCCGAATGGCGTCCGGTTCAACATCGTTGAGCTCGCCGATGAGGTCGACATCCGCCACCGTGTAGGTCTCGCCTTCGTCGATGTTGATGGTGACGTACACGCCTTGGCGATCTGGCGTGATGCTCACTTGCGCTGTGGCGATGGACATCTCCACGTGGCCGCGGTCTTGGTAATGGGATTCGAGCTTCTCCAAATCTCCGGTGAGCTTCTCGCGGGAATACTTGTCGCCACCGCCAATGAAGGAGAACAAGCTCGGATGCTGCAGCTCCAGCCCCTCCAACAACTCGCTCTGGGTGAACTGGGTGTTGCCCACCACGTTGATGTGCTTGATGCCGGAGCCTTTGCCCTCTTGGACGTTGATCTCGATGGCGACGCGGTTGCGCGGCAGTTCGTCCACCTTGGTTTCGATGTCCGCCGCGTAGCGGCCTTGCGCCACGTATTGGCGTTCGAGCTCAAGCCCCACCCGCGTCAATGTCGCCTGCTTGAAGATCTCCCCCTCGCGCAGGCCTTGCGCGGCCAGCCCTTCAAGGAGGGATTCGGTCTTGATGGCCTTGTTGCCATCGATCTCGATGGATTCGATGGCCGGACGTTCCGCCACCGTCACGATGAGCACGCCCCCATCACGCGAGATGCGCACATCGTTGAAGTAGCCGGCGCCGAACAGCAGGCGCACCAACTGGCGGACGGTCACCGCGTCCACGCTGTCGCCAACGTTCACGGGCAACAGGTTGAACACGGTGCCGGCGGAAACCCGCTGCAAGCCCTGCAACTGGATGTCCGCGACGCGAAATGGCGTCCACGCCAAGGCGCTCGCGGCGAGCCACATCGCGGCAAACCCTGCAAGCACTCGTTTGCGTCTCATCGGCTGCGCTCCGTCACGGCATTCTCCTAAGTCGGTCAGGGGGCTAAAGGAAGCGTGTGATGTCGTTGTAGATCGCGAGCATCATCATGCAGGCAACGACGAACAATCCCATCCGCAGCCCGACCGCCTGCACCCGCGCGGAGACCGGCCGCCGCGTCACCAACTCTGCGACGCCGAACAGGATGTGGCCGCCATCCAAGATGGGGATGGGCAGCAGGTTGATCACGCCCAAGCTGATGGAAAGCAGCGCCAAGATGCCGAGAAAGTTGCGCCAGCCGGATTCGGCGGACTCTTTCGCCACCTTGGCAATCATGATGGGGCCAGAGAGGTTCTTCGGCGACACCAAGCCGAGCGCCATCTTCTTCAGCAGCCCCAACGTCAGCACCGTGTTGGCCACGGTCTCCCGCGCCCCGGCGGCAATGGCGCCGAGCGGGCCGGCGCGCACCGTGCGCGTTGCCGCGCCGACGCCGGCGAACCCCACCACGCTGCCATCGTTCGCCTCTGCGGCGTTTGGCGCCAGCGTGAGTTCCGCCGCTTGGCCGTGGCGGGAAACGCGCACATGCAAGGTTTCGCCGGGCGCCGCCCGCACCGTCTCGGCCCAGCTTGCCCATGTGTCGATCGCCGTGCCGTCGATGGCCACCACCCGGTCCCAAGGTTTGAAGCCGGCGGCTTCGGCGGCGCTCTCTGGCAACACTTCGCCGATCAAGGCGGGCAGGGCGGCGGAGATGCCAAGGGAACCCAACAGGTCTGGCTCTGCGGCGGCCTCGTGCCACTCGCGCACGGGGATGGCGTAGCTGCGCGTCGCCGCTTGGCCCGGCCAGCGGGCTTGGACGTCGATGGTGCCGGTGTCGCCAAGGCGCGCCGCCAACCCCATGCCCACGTCCATCCAAGTTTGCGTGGGGCGGCCGTCGATGCGCGCCAATTCCTCGCCTTGGACGAGGCCGGCCGTGGCCGCCGGCGAGCCGGGCGCCACCGCGCCGATCACTGGCAGGAAAGTCGTGACGCCCATCATCGAGATGAACGCATACACGAGGAACGCAAGCAGGAAATTGGCGGCCGGCCCGGCGAAGGCGATGGCGATGCGCCAACCCGGCGACAGCTCGTCGAAGGCGATGTCCTTGGCTTCAGCGTCGGCGCCGCGCTCGCTGGACTCCAGCATCTTGAGGTAGCCGCCGAGGGGAATCGCCGCCACCGTGAAGTCTGTGCCGCGACGGTCTGTCCATGTGTGCAGCGGCCGCCCGAAACCCACCGAGAAGCGCAGGATGCGCACGCCGGAAGCGCGGGCGACGACATAGTGCCCGTACTCATGCACCGTGACGAGCACGCCAAGGGTGAGCAAGAGATAGAAGATGTATTGAAGCGCTTCCATGGGCGGTGCCCGGATTCGCTATCGGCTGGCCATCATACCAAGAACAATGCCGCCCATAGGGCGAATGTCGGCGCTGCGGCGAGGGTGGAATCGATGCGGTCCAGCACGCCGCCATGCCCCGGCAGCAGGGCGCCGGAATCCTTCACGCCGCTGGTTCGCTTCAAGGCGCTCTCGAACAAGTCCCCGACCACGCTGACGAGCGCGAGGGCAAGCGCCAAGGCGAGCCACTGGTCGAGGGGCCGCCAGCCGAGCCACCAAGCCAACGCCGCGCCGGTGAGGACGCCGGCGAGCACGCCGCCTCCCAATCCTTCCCACGTCTTGGCCGGGCTCACGCTGGGCGCCAAGCGGTGGCGGCCAAAGGCGCGGCCCACAAAATAGGCGCCGGTGTCCGTCACACAGGCCACAACCAACGTCCACACCACCAGCCATTGGCCTTGGTAAGGCTGTGCCGCGTCGCCGCCGTCGAGTTCCCGCAGCGTCATCAGGCCATGCCAAGCGCCAACGAAGATGACGGCGCCGGCGGCGGCGACGGCCGCGCGCGGCCGCGCAAGGCCGCGGCTGGAAGGGTAGGTTGCGACGAACGCCGTCGCCCCGGCCCAGAACGCGACGGCCACGGCCAGCGCTCCGAACTGCGCTGCTGGGTGCAGCCACATGGCGACGGCCGCGGCGAGGCAGACGACGACATAGGCGGCCTTGGCCACGTTGCGCTGAAAGCCGCACAGCGCGGCCCATTCGGTGAGGCCCACCGCGGCGCACAGCAGCAGCAAGATGGCGAGCGCGCCGGGAGGCGCCCACAGGATGAGGGCGAGGGCCGCAGCCGCCAAGGCGCAGCCCGTGACGATGCGCAGCTTCAGCACTGTGCGTTGCCGCCGCGCTGGCGCGTGGGCGAATGTTGCCGGCAGCCGTGCCGGCGAGCCGAGAACTGGGCGCGCCTGCGCTGGCGCCTTGCGCTTGGATTCGCTACGGGTGGCTCCGTTAGCCGGTGGGGCAGCCTTTAACTTACCTGAAAGGTGAATGCCTCGTAGCCGGCGCGGCGAATTGCGGCGGCGACGCGCTCGCTGTCTTCGGGGCACAGCGCGATGATGGAGCCGCCACCGCCGCCGCCCGTGAGCTTCGCGCCGGCGGCGCCGTTGCTGCGCGCCAAATGCACCAGCTCTTCCAGTTCTGGCGTGGAGAGCTGCAGCGCGTTCAAGTAGCCGTGGCAGAGATTCATCAGCTCGCCGAGTTCATCTAACGCGCCATCGCGCAGGGCGTCCGCGGCGTTGAGCGTCAAGCCCTCGATTTGGTCGAACAACGCCTCGTAACGCCCTGCGTCCCGTTGCCAAGCGGCGCGCACTTGGGCAACGGCGGCCGCGGTGAGGCTCTCCTTGCCGGACACGCCCACCACCACGGGCGCCGGCAGCGACACCGCCACTCGCTCAAAGCTCGGTTCGCCGTCATTGCGGTACAGCAGCGGCGCTCCGTAAACGGCCACCGTGTTGTCCACGCCCGAGGCGCCCCCGTGCGCCGCCTTCTCGCATTGAAAGGCGTGGGCGTTGAGTTCCGCGTCCGTCAGGCCGAGGCCGTAGTGCGCGTCCAAGGCGCGCAGCACGGCCACGGCGAGGGCCGCGGAACCGCCCAAGCCCATGGCGCGGGGCAGGTGCGGAAACACTTCGATGGTCATGGCGCGGCCGCCGAGCTGCAAGTCTCCGAGCAATGTGGCGAGCACCCCGGCGACGCCCTGCGGGCGTTCGTCGGCGGGTGGCACGCGCTGCTCCACGCCCCAGCGTGGGATCAGCAACTGCACGCCGTCGTGGCCATCCAGCACGCGCGCTTCCACGGCGAGGGGAATCGGCGCGGCCAACGCGGCGCGCCCGTACACCACGGCGTGTTCGCCGAGCAAAATCGCCTTGCCGAATGCGGTGCTGCGGGGGGCGTCGGCCGGCGCTGGCTGGGCCGTGGCTTGGCGGCGCAGCCGCTGCATGATCTCGCGCGCCTTCCAAACCTTGATCTCGCCAGATTCGATGAGGGCTTCGACCACTGCGTCGAAGTGGTCTGCCGGCGCCTCCGCCGCCGCGGCCACGCTGCGCGCGTGCAGCGTCATGTGGTTTTGTTGGATGCCAGAGGTGGAGAGCGCGCGCAACGCCGCGTAGTTCTGCGCCAGCCCCACGGTGCCCATCACCATGGCGAGTTCGGTCGCGCCCGGCGAGCCCAGCAGGCGGTGGTTGATGCGCACCGTGGGGTTGGTCTCCAAAGAACCGCCCACCGTGCCCACCTTCATCGGCATTTCGATGGTGCCGATGAGATCGCCGGCGGCGTCTTTGCGCCAGCGCGTGAGGCTGCGGTATTGGCCGTCTCGCGCCGCGTAGGCGTGGGCGGCGGCTTCCAAGGCGCGGAAATCGTTGCCGGTGGCAATGGCCACCGCATCCACGCCATTCATGATGCCTTTGTTGTGGGTGGCGGCGCGGTAGCGGTCCACCCGGGCGAGGTCGCTCGCCAAAATGATGCCGTCGCGCACTTGGGCGCCGGCGTAGCCCTTCGTCTCCAAGTTCTGCACCGGGATGCGCACGCTCGCCCGCGCCAGGGCGCGGTCCGTGAGGTTGGAGAGGATGCGCAGGAACACCTTGCCGCCGGTGATGGATTCCACGAGGGTGGCGATGCCTTCGCACATGCCGTTCACGAGGTTGGCGCCCATCGCGTCGCGCGTGTCCACCAACAGGTGCAGCACCACCATGTCGCGCCCGTCCTCAGGGGCGACATGGCGATAGGCTTCCACCTCCCGCGCCCCGCCGCCACGCGCGAGCATCTTCGGGTGCAGGCTGTTCGCCAAGTTCAGCAACTCATCCCGCGCCGCCAGCAATGCCTCGATGGCGCGCTGCGGGTCTGCCACGTCCACCACCTGCACTTGGCCGATGAGGATGGGATCCGTCGCTTCGGCCTGAAAGCCGCCAGAGAGCCGCGCCGTTCTCGCGGCGCCGGACAAGCCGGCGACGATGGACGGCTCCTCCACGGACAGCGGCACCACATAGTCCTTGCCGTTGATGAGGAAGTTGAGCGCCACGCCCAGCGGCAGGCCGAGCACGCCGATGACGTTCTCGATCATCCGGTCTGCCACGTGGCGGGCGAGGGTGTGGTCGCCAGCGGCAAGGGTGCGCACGTCTTCATCTGTGAGCAGGCCGCGTTCCTGCAGCGCCGCGATCCGCTCTTCCACCGGCATGCGGAAAAAGTTCGGAATGCGCGAACCGGTCGCTGTCGCCGCTGACTTCGCTGCCAAAATGAAAACCTCTCGCCCCGCGGCACCCGCGCCCAACCTGCCGCGTTATAGGGCAGGCGAAGATGCCAGACAAGGCGCAAGCCGTGCAATTTCTGCGTATTCACGGGAAGCGGGGCCCGTGCCGCCGTTTGGTAGCATCCACTGGTTTACCACTTGGGGCGGCGGCGTGAGCGCTAAGGAATCCGCTTGGGACAACATTCCCGGCTTCGACCGAGAGAAGGAGCTGTACGTTCAGCTAGATCTCGGACAGTGGCTCAAGGATCACAAGATCAAGGAGGAGGGCGAGGACCGCGGCAGAAAGAATTTGCCAGCCGCGGAGGACGACACCCGCGACGAGTTCGAATCCAAAATTGTGGACTGGGTGAATCTTCGCGGGCGCGTGTGCCGCGGCAATGTCAGCGGACATCTCTCGGATCTCGAGCGCGAACTCGCCGACATGGAGAACGACGCCGAGCTGACCATACTTGAGAACCGCGTGGACGAACTGGAGCAGGAAGCGGAAATCGCTCTGGAGCGCGGCATCGACGCCGGCCGCACGCGGCTCACGGAACAGGAGGCCGAGGTTGTCACCGGCAGCGCGGAGTTCGAGCGGTTCCGGCGACGGTCCAAGCTCACACGGCTCGTGGACCATTCCCACCGCAGCAAGGCGCTCTGGTACATCTTCGGCTGTTTCTTTGCCGAGATTGTGCTGAATGCTTCTCTGCTGATGGATGTCAATCCCTTCGGGCTGGTCGGCTCCACCATGCAGATGGGGCTCATCAGCCTCGTCAACGTGGTGTTCTTGGGTTTGGTGATGGGCGTGCTGCTGCGTCTGCGCAACCATGTTGCGGCTTGGGGCAAGGCCGTGGCGTGGCTTGGCATCGTCCCCGTGGTCAGTTTGGTGCTCTGCTTCAACCTAGCGGTGGGGCATTACCGCAACAGCATGCAAGCCGCATTGGACGATCAATCCGCCGACATCCTTGCCATGGGCAATGACGTGCTGCAGCGGCTGGTGGACAGCCCCTTCGACTTGGCGTCTTTCCAGACCGCCCTGCTCGTCCTGCTCGGCGTCATGTGCTTTGGCATCGGTGCATGGAAGTGGTATCAACGGGACGATGCCTATCCCGGTTACGGTCGATTGGAACGCGAACTGAAGGGCAAGAAGGACGCCTATAAGGAGGCGTACCACCGCGAGGAGGAAACGCTGGGCGGCATCCATGAAGGCTTTCAAGAAGAACTTCGTGACATGCGCCACAAACTCGTCGTGAAGCAGAGCAAGTGGAAGGAGACCTGCAAACGCGGCGACAAGATCGTCGAGGACTATCCCACCAATTTGGATCAATATCAGCACGACTTGGACTACCTGCTTGCCGCGTATCGCACCGCCAATGTCGCTGCCCGGAGGACGCCGCCGCCGCCGCATTTCGCCGCTGACGTGCCGGTGGACGAAGCCATTCTGCGCCCGCCGTCGTTCAAGCCTCCGCAGGAGACGAGCCTGAGCGGCGTGGCAGAAAAGGTGAACGGCGCCATCACGGCGTTGCAGGACGAATATCGCGCTGCCCGCCGCAAATACGAAACGTTGGAAGCGCTGACCAGGCGGGGCGTGGAAGAAGCGCGTGCAGTGCCAGCTTAGCGGCGCGGCGTTGCCGAAACGCGGCATCTGCCCCAGCGGAGTGGCCAACGTCCGCACGCTGATGTTGCGCATGGCCGCGACGCTGCTCGCCCTCGTCTGCGCGGGCTGCGGCCAAGCGCGGCTGGACGCGAACCTGTGCCCGCGCGATGGTCAGCCTTCGCGCAACACCGTGCTGCTGCTCGACACCTCAGACCCGCTCAGCGTCAAGCATCGCGCCGAGCTGCAGCGGCTGGTGAACGAGCTGCAGAGCCAGACGGCGGAACTCCAAGTGGCCGCCGGCGAAGCGCTCATCGTCTATGAACTCGGCGCGAACTTGGACGCGCTCGCTCCCGTGCTCACGGTGTGCAATCCCGGCGAGCATCCAGACCAATGGGAATGGTGGCAGGAACTCACCCGGGGCCGGGCCATCGATCTGCAGCGTTGGCGCCGCTTCCGGGAGGCCGTGGAGGGCCTCTTTGATCAGATCGAAACGGACACGGCGCAATCCAGTTCACCCCTCATCGAAACCTTGGGGGTGATCGTGCCGCGCCATGCGCCGAGCGCCCGGGAAGCCGCTTCCAGCGCTGGCGGCCACACCCATCTCATTCTGTTCTCAGACCTGCTGCAGCACTCCGAAGCGCTCTCGCACTATGGCCCCTATCCGCCCGGTGACGCCGTGCGCAACACGCCCGGCTTGCGGGCGCTGCAAACGGATTTGACGGGCATCGACGTGAGCCTGCTGCGCCTCGAACGGAGCCGCGACGCGCGCTGGCAGACGCCGGACCATTACTACTGGTGGACGTATCTGGTGCGCTCCTTCGGCGGCCGCGTGGTTTGGCAGGAATCCATCTAGCCGTGAAGAAGCCGCTGTTCGGGGTGTTCTTCGGGGCGTTCTTGGCGGGCACCGCGTTGATTTGGGGCATCCGGTGGCTTTTCCCCGGCTTGGGGGGTGCCATGTTCGCTGCGGTGGCCGCCGTGGCAGTCGTTGCGGGGCTTTGGATCTACTATGCGACGAGCAAGATAGCGCAGCCCGACCGGGCCGCCGACAATCTCTACTACCTCGGCCTGCTGCTGACGCTGGTTTCCTTGAGCTATGTGCTGGTAGTGCTGTTCGCCTTCCGTCCTGACGCTGGCGATGTTCAAGTGCGCGTTGACACGCTCATCGGCAGCTTCGGCATTGCGCTCATCTCTACTGTCGCCGGCATCTTGGGACGCTTGGCGTTGCAGGATCCTGCTGGCGAGGGGCCCGGCCCGGGATCAGGCCCGTGGCCACCGGGCGATTCCCAACCAGGCACTGGCGGAAGCCGAGGCAGCAGCGGAGGCCAAGGCGCCAACGAAGACGAAAGCGCTGGCGAAAGCGCCCGCGAACACCAAGCCCAGCTCACTGCGGAAATGCGCGAGGCCGCCGCCAACATGCTGCGCCTGCGGCGAGAACTGCGCGAAGCCGCGGACGCCTTCGCCCACTTCACCCGCGTCACCTTGAGCCACGCGAACCATGTGAAGTCCCACACGCAAGAACTGCTTGAAGGCTTCAACCAGCACATGGCGGCGGTGGCGGAGCGCGGCATCGACGACACCGGAGCGGTTTGGCGCAAGGTGGGAGAAGCCATGCGTGAGGATGGCGAAGGCCTGCTGCGCAGCATCGAAGCAGCGGCTTCCGGCGCGGTCGAGCGCACGGAGGAGACATGGCGCGGCTTGGTGGGGCAGATCGATTCTGCTTCGCTTGCCGCCCGCAACCGCCTTGAGGCCAATGCCAAAGAGATGGGCCAAACGCTGACGCAGCTTGAGACGACCAATGGCGCCCTTGGGTCGCTCGCCAGCGCCCTCGACGCTGCGCAACGGCATGTCTCCACGTTGGCGGAGAAAGCGTCCGGCGCGACCGCGGCGCTGGATGCCAATGCCGCCGAGACGGTTGCTGCGCAGCGCGCGCTGGTGGCGGGCACGCAGGCCTCTCAGGGCGCTGCGCTCGAATCCTTCGAGGCGGCTGCGGCGGCGCTCACGGCCGCGGTGCGCAGCCAAATGGCCGAGCAAACGCGGGCTTGGCAACAGGCTGTGAGTGACTTCGATGCCGCCGCCGAGGCGCAGCGAAAATCGAGCGAGGGCGCCTTGGCCAATGCCGGGCGCGCCATCGACTCCTTGGTGGTGAGCTTGGGCGGGGCGAAACAGGACATCACCGCGTTGGGCCGCGCGGCGTCTGGCGCCGCCGCCGGCGCGGAGGCTCGCGCGGGTGAAGTGTTGGCGACGCTCAGCGCGTTGGCGGAGGGCGCGAAAGAGCAGCAGGAAGAGAGCCTGCGTGTCTGGCGCGAGGCGGCAGCGCGGTTTTCAGAGGACGCCCGCAAGCAACTCGCCACGGAAGCGGACGCTTGGCGCGAGTTGCTGGATGGCTTCGACACGGCGCAGAGCGCCAAGCGCTTGTCTGCGGAGACGTCGCGCTTCGCCGTCCTCATCAGACGGCTGGATCGGCTGTTGGAACCCGCCAACCGCAACCGTTAAGACGCATGGACAACACGGCTGCCGCGCAGCGCGATGCGGACTATCGGCGTGGCATAGTGCTCGGCCTCACCGTGGCGGAAGTGTTCATTCTGCTGTTGTTTCTGCTGCTGCTCGCGCTGTTGGTGCTGGTGCGCGACTGGGAAGCTGAGCGCGAGCGGGAGGCGCTGGAGCGAACGCAGCTGAATGACCGGCTGGTGGTGCTGCAGGAGCGGCAAGACAAGTGGCAAGGCGTGATGCAGGAGTTCGAGACGCCGGAGGAGATCGCCACGTTGCGCCAGCAGAAGGAAGCGGCGGAGCGCAACGCAGAGGTATTGCAGGAAGTGTTGAGCGAAAGCGACGACGCGATGCAGCAGGCTGCGGAGCGAGCCGAAGCCTTGCTCGAAGCGGAGCAGCAGCGCGACGTGGCCAAACAGGATTTAGCGGAAACGCAACGCCAGCTGGATTTGCTGCGCACCAAGGGCGAAAACCCGCCGTGTTGGTATCAAATCGTTCCAGACGACGAGCGCGGCACCCGGGAGAAGCCGCTCTATGCGCTCAACGTGGCCGTGTTCGACGGCCACATGGTTGTGCATCGTCCCGAACCACCGGCCGGCAGCGCCACAGACGATGGCGGCGCCGCCTACGCCGAAGAAGCGCGTGGCCTGCCGTTCAACCCCATCCCCTACGGGCGGCCGCTGTCTGACACGGAGATCATCCGGCACTTGCAACCCATCAGCACCGCTGGCCGTGAAGAGCAAGTGCGCAGTTACGCCTGCATTTTCTGGCTGCGCGTATGGGACAAAACCTCGCCAGACGCCAAGGAACGCTGGAAGCAGGCCCACGACAACATCCTCGAAGGCATGTTCGGCGCCTACACCGTGCGCGACGATGCTTGGCCCGGCAACTGAGCGCCGGGCAGCCTGTCCGCAAAGACCTGCCTTCGGGCAGCCCGTCGGCGGTCGGCGGCGTTCTCGGCGATGATCGGCGCGCCGGGCGCGCAGCGCCGCGGGCAGCTTGGCTGGGAACGGGCGCACTTCGGGGGCTTAAGCACTTGAACATGGAGACGCCGTTCGGAAGCCGCGCCGCAACGTTGGCGTTGGCGCCGGCATGACGCCGGCGGAGTTCATCGCCAAGTGGCAGGCGTCGGCGTTGAAGGAGCGCTCCGGCAGCCAAGAGCACTTCATCGACCTGTGCCGCCTGCTGGACGAGCCCACCCCCGCCGAGGCAGACCCCACTGGCGCGGCCTACTGTTTCGAGCGCGGGGCGCGCAAGGACACGGGCGGCGACGGCTGGGCCGACGTGTGGAAGCGCCACTGCTTCGCTTGGGAGTACAAGGGCAAGCACGCCAACCTCGACGCGGCCTTCGACCAACTGCGCCAATACACGCTGGCGCTGGAGAACCCGCCGCTGCTGATCGTCTCCGACATGGCGCGGTTCCGCATCCGCACCAACTGGACCAACAGCGTGAGCGAGACGCACGAGCTCGCGTTGGAAGACCTCGCCGATGCGACGGCGCGGGAAACGCTGAAGTGGGCCATGTCAGACCCAGAGCGTCTGCGCCCGGGCGAGAGCCGGCAGGCGCTGACGGAGCGCGCCGCGGCGGGGTTTGCAGACCTCGCGCAAGCCTTGCGGGAACGTGGCCACGCACCGCAAGCCGTCGCGCATTTCGTCACCCGGCTGGTGTTCTGCATGTTCGCAGAGGATGTGGGCCTGCTTCCCGACAACCTGTTCACCCGGATGCTCGAACAGGCGCGGCGGAAGCCCGAGGGCTTCCCGGAATTGGCGCGCGAGCTGTTCGGAGCGATGGCCACCGGTGGGCGGATCGGGTTCGAGGCGGTGGCGTGGTTCAACGGCGGGCTGTTTGATGACGAGGCCGCGCTGCCGCTGGCGAAGCCGGACATCGAGGTGGCGCTGCGGGCGGCGGCGCTGGACTGGTCGGAGATCGAACCATCGATCCTCGGCACGCTGTTCGAGCGCGGGCTAGACCCGGACAAGCGTTCCCAACTTGGCGCCCACTACACGGACCGCGACAAGATCATGCGCATCGTCGAACCGGTCATCCAGCGCCCGTGGCTTCACGAATGGGAGGCAGCGAAGGCGGGGATCGCGGCTGCGTTGGAGCAGGCGGAGACGGCCCGGTCGCCGGCGGCGCGCACCCGCCGCCGCCAAGATGCGGAGCGGGCGCTGCGCGTCTTCCTTGAACGGCTGCGTGGGTTCACCGTGCTCGACCCAGCGTGCGGTTCGGGCAACTTTCTCTACTTGGCGCTGCACACGCTGAAAGACCTCGAACACCGTGTGCAGCTAGAGGCCGAGACGCTGGGCCTGCCGCGGGAGTTTCCGGCGGTCGGCCCAGCCAACGTGCGCGGCATCGAGGTGAGCGCCTACGCCGCCGAGCTCGCGCGGGTGTCGGTGTGGGTGGGCGAGATCCAGTGGATGCGCCGCAACGGCTTCGGCGTGTCGAGAGACCCGATCTTAAAGCCCCTGCAGAACATCGAGTGCCGTGATGCGATCTTGGCGCCGGATGGGGAGCCGGAATGGCCCGAGGCGGACGTTGTGATCGGCAACCCGCCGTTTCTCGGGGATCGGGTCATGCGGGGCGGCTTGGGGCACGAATACACCGAGCGTTTGCGCCGCACCTATCGGGGTGCAGTGCCATCGTCTGCCGATCTCGTCTGCTATTGGTTCCATAAGGCCGGCGATTTGGTGGCTCAAGGGCGGATCGCCCGGGCCGGCTTGGTGGCGACTAACTCGATCCGTGGCGGCAACAACCGGATGGTGCTGGACCGGATCGTCGAGCACGGCACGATCTTCAACGCATGGTCGGACGAGCCTTGGGTTGTCGAGGGCGCAGCCGTGCGGGTTTCTCTGATTTGTTTTGCCCGAAAGGGTGTTGGACTCGCCGCATCCCTGAACGGCGTGGAGACGGTGCGCATACATGCGGACCTCGCGGAAGGCGTCGCGGACCTGACGGCAGCACTGACGCTGGCGGCGAACCGATCGGTGGCGTTCCTCGGCGTCAACAAGAACGGCCCCTTCGACATACCCGGCGATGTGGCCCGGGAGTGGCTGGGGCTTCCCGCGAATCCCAACGGGCGGCGCAATGCCGATGTCCTGAAGCCTCGGATCAACGGCATGGATGTAACACGCCGTTCGAGCGATCAGTGGATCATCGACTTCGGCACCTCCATGAGCGTGGCGGATGCCGCGCTGTACGAAGCGCCGTTCGGGCATGTGATGGAGCATGTGAAGCCGGCGCGGGCGAACAATCGCGTTAAGGCGCTTCGAGATGAATGGTGGCGGCACTGGGGCCCGCGACCGGGGATGTGGCAGGCCGTGGCCGGCCTGTCGCGCTACATTGCAACGCCTACGGTGGCGAAGCACCGGCTTTTCGTCTGGCTCGTTGCGGGAGTTTGCCCGGACCACCAATTGATCGTCATCGCCCGCGATGACGACACAACCTTTGGCATCCTCCACAGCAGGTTTCACGAGGCGTGGTCGTTGCGGCTGGGCACTCGGCTCGGCAAGGGCAACGACCCGCGCTACACCCCGACTACGACATTCCAGACCTTTCCCTTCCCAGAAGGCCTCTCGCCCGACATCCCCGCCGCCGACTATGCCGAAGACCCGCGTTCCGTCGCGATCGCTGGCGCCGCGCGCCGACTTGTCGAATTGCGCGATCGCTGGCTCAACCCGCCCGAGTGGGTGGACTGGATCGACGAGCCAGTTCCCGGCTACCCCCGGCGGCCTGTTCCCCGCAACGATGAAGCCGCGGCGCAACTCAAGGCGCGCACGCTCACCAAACTCTACAACGCCCGCCCGCAGTGGCTCGCCGACGCCCATGCGGCCCTCGACGCCGCCGTCGCCGCGGCCTACGGCTGGCATGAGGACATCGTGGAAGAAGACGCGCTGTGGAGGCTGCTCGCCCTGAACGCTTCGCGTCCTTGAGCACCTCCTCGTGGCGGTGTGACGAGGCGCGCCAAACCATCGTTTCCAACGTCTTGCGCACGTCCGGGTACGTTGAGCTGCGGGATTTGCGCCGCCCGCGCTACGAAGCGATCTGGGGAACGTTGGATTGAGCGCCGGAGGAGGACGAGACGCAACCCTCGATGCAGTACGCTGGCCCGCTCACGCGGGCGAACCATCTATGGGGAGAACGGCATTTACCCCACCTACCTCCTCCGGCACGCTCCATTGTAAAAAGGATGCAGCCCATGGCCGGCATCCGCGTTGAACTGGTCGGCTTCAAAGGGCTGGACGCCCAAGCAGCCCGCGAACGCAGGAAGATCAGTTGGAGGAAGGCGTTTCCTGGGCTGTGGGCTTTGGAAGCGGCGGTGTTGGCGCTAGCTGCGGAGGATGTCCCATAGCACCAACCAGACCGCCAGCGCAGGCAAGACGATGACTGCGAACAGGCCGAGTGCGAAGATGATGAACATCCCCGCCTCGGGCCCCGGCGCGGGCAGGAACCAGGCCGCCGCGCCACCGCCAGCCCAAGCCAGCAGCGCGGCGCTCCGCCGCGCGGTCGTCCGGCACTTCAACGCCCTCACCCCGACGGCGCCGAACGCGCCGGCGACCAAGGCGAGTTGCAGCCAATCCGCCCAGTCCATGCGGGCAGCCTAGCATGACGGACATCGTCGTCAGATTGCGGCCCACCGCAGACGCCAAGGGACTGTGCGGCGAAATGCGGGTCGCGGCGGCGGACGTGAAGAGGCTCGGCGCCGGCTAAGTCAACCCGGGTACTGCGTCGCCAGCCCGCCCACCGTCTCGAAGAACGTGGCTTCGATTTCGTCCAGAATCCCGGCCACCGGACGCACCGCATCAATGCGGCCGCACACCTGCCCGGAAAGGGCGATGCTCGCCTCCATGTCGCCGCCGAAGTAGAGGTCCTTGGCGGTGCCGAACTCGGCCATCGCGTTGGTGGCCAAGTCTTTCTCCAAACGGGTGGTCTTGTCGGTGCGCAGCGCCCGCAGCGCCGGCGAGTTGAAGCGGTTTAGGAACACCGTGTCGGTCTCCTGCGCGGCGACGATGGCTTCCTTCCAATTGCCATGCACGGGAGACTCCGCCGCGGACACCATGCGCGTGCCGAGTTGCACGCCTTCCGCGCCCAAGGCAAACGCTGCGGCCATGGAGGGGCCATCGACGAATCCGCCGGCGGCGATGATGGGCACGTCCACCTTCGAGCGCACCAAGGGCAGGAGCACCATGCTCGCCACTTCGCGGGGGTTCTTGAAGCCGCCGCCCTCGCCGCCCTCCACGATCAGGCCATCCACGCCGCACGCCACCGCCTTCAAGGCCGCGGCGAGGCTTGGCACCACATGGAACACGGTGAGCCCGGCAGATTTGATCTGCTCCGTGTAGCGTTCCGGGCTGCCGGCGGAAGTGGTGACGAACTGCACGCCTTGGTCGATGACGAACTGCACGATGTCTGGGTCGCGCACGAAGGCTTGGGCGATGTTGACGCCGAACGGCTTGTCCGTCAGCGTGCGCATGCGTTTGATTTCCTCCCGGATGGCATCGAGCTCGCCGGAGGATGTCTCGATCACGCCGAGGCCGCCGGCGTTGCTCACCGCCGAAGCGAGCTGCGAGCGGGCGATCCACCCCATCGGCGCCTGCACGATGGGCCGCTCGACGCCAAGCAAGCGCGTGACGCGGTTGTCGAACTTCATGTGTCCCCCAGAGAGCGAAAGACGCGCAAGATACGCGCCGGACGTGTCAACGCAAAGCAGAGATGTCCCTTTTTGTGCAAAGCAGAGATGTCCCCTTTTGCCGGCGACGCAGCCCCTGAACGGCCGAGCCGCCGAGCCCGTCCGAGCAGCGTTTTCCACGGTCTTTCCACGGGCGCGGTCCCCCCACCCAAAAGAGCGGCGGTGGGAAGACGGTGGCAAACGCGGCGCCGCTTCGGACGCGCCGTCCCCGGCCCGGCGCGGCCCTCATGCCGCGGCGCGCGCCGGCTTGAACGGCCGGCGCCACGGATGGTCCGGCGCCGGCTTCCAGTCCGGGCGCGCGGCCTGCGCCGCCTTCGCCTCGTCCACCCGGTCCCGGACGTCCTTCTCGCCAGCGACCGCGACCGCCGCCTCGCCTTCCGCCAGCACCCGGAACGCCAGCCTGCGCCCCTTCAGCAGCACCGACGCCGCGCCGTCGAAGCCCTTGCACACCGTCACCGCCGCGCCGCGGAGCCGGCGGCCCTTGCCTTCCCCGACCAGCTGGAACTCGCGCCGCTCGAACTTGAACGTCAGGTTCTTCGACAGCTTCCGCGTCGCCTGCTCGCAGAGGATCAGCGACAACTCCTCGGCGTCGTGCAGCACCGGGCGATGCGCGTCCACCGCGTCCCGCGGCGGCGCCGCGAAGCGCCGGTTGAAGTCCGCCATGAACTCCGGCAGATAGCTGTTCGCCGCCTCCATGCCGTCGATCCCCCGCAGCCGCATCTCCTTGACGAGCCGGTCCTGCAGCGTCAGGTTCGCCCGCTCCACCCGCCCCTTCGCCTGCGGCGTGCTGGCGTGGATCGGCTCGATGTCCAAGGTCTTGAGCGCCCGCGTGAACTGCGTCAGCGCGTCCTCGCCGTCCTTGCGGTTCACGCGGAACACGCTGTGGCGGTCCGAGTAGAGCGCCACCGGCCGGCCGTGCTCCGCCAGATGGTTCCGCAAGGTCTCCATGTACGCCTGCGTCGTCTCCGACCTGAAGAACCGCAGCGCCAGCAGCCGGCTCGTCGCGTCGTCGATGAACACGATCAGCGCGCAGCGCGGCCCCCGCCCTTCGAACCAGTCGTGCGGCGAACCGTCGACCTGCACCAGCTCCCCGACCCGCGCCCGGCGCGGACGGCTCTGGTGGACGCGCGCCTCCCGCCGCCGCTTCGGGCGCCACAGGCCGTCCTCCGCCATCCACTTCCTCAGCGTCTCGCGCGACAGCGACAGGCCGTGCTCCTCCGACAGCTTCTCCGCCGCGAACGTCGGCCCGAAGTCCGCGTAGCGCGCGCGAACCAGCGACGTCGCCGCCTGCCGAACCTCCGCGGCCAGCGCGTTGTTCGGGCGCTTGCCGCGGCGACCCGACGCCACTCCCGCCACGCCGCGTTCCCGGAGCCGCTTCGCCAGGCGCTTCACCTGCCTCACGCTCAGGCCCAGGCGCTCCGCCGCCTCACGCTGCTTCAGCCGCCTCTCCAACACCGCCTGCACCACCAACGCCCTGTCCGCCTCCGCCATCGTCATCATCCCTTCGAACTTCAATTCCCACCCCGGAGAAGTCGTCAAAAGGGGACACTTTAGAATTGCAGAAAGGGGACATTACTGCTTTGCGCTGACAGATACGCGCCGGACGGGGCCTCGCCAAGCGCTTGCGCCCCTGCGTGGGATGAGCGCCTGCGGGGATACGCGCCCAAAGCAGGCCCCTGAGCGCCGGGTGCGGGAGAGTCTATTCGGGACAATCGCCCGGCGCATGACGCTTAAGCGTTAGACGGCGTTCGCCCTGAAGCGCTCGCCGCGTGGCTATGTGGCGGGCGGTGCGCTGCCGATCTGTTCCAACAACGCCAGCGCGCCCGGATGAGCGAGTACGCGGAGATAGCGGTCGTCGCTTGGCGCTTGGATGTCGATGCCGTTCTCCCAACGGCCCAGCGATGCTTCGCCGATGCCGGTGAGCTTGGCAAACGCGCCGCGGGACAGGTCATGTTGCTCGCGTGTCTGAAGTATCTGCCGAGGCGTCAAAACTCCAAGATGGTGGCAGACGGCTTCGTGTTTGAGGCTTGCTCCCGCATCGTCCAGATAGTCGAAGTCGCACTGATCGCAGCGTCTCACCGGTAGCCGAACCTCAAGCGCGGCTGCGGACTCGCCAGACCCGTACTGGAACGTGTGGCTGTGCCACGTCGTCGTCACAGGATGGCCGCATTCCTCGCAGCATCCGAGCAGAAGAGGTTGCGCAGAGTGAATAGTGTGACGTCGCTGCGCGAGTTGCCCCCAGAGGCGGAAAGAACAAGCGCCCGCCCGCGCTCGCCCCGGTTCAGTTTGACACACCCTTGCCGCAACGCGAAAATACGCTGCGCTCGTTGATGCGATGGCCTTGCCGGCGCACCGTGCGGGGCGTGGTCAGGTCGCTGTGTTTCGGGTCCTCCACCACTGCCATTGGGGTGTCGCCAAGCGGTAAGGCACCGGGTTTTGATCCCGGCATTCGCAGGTTCGAATCCTGCCACCCCAGCCAGCTACAGCCACTGCGAGGTCTGTGAGAGCGCCGCGAAGGGCACTCTTCGAGAAGGCAACGAAAATGTCTCCCATGCGGCTTGGCGCCGAGCCTGCTTAGGCGTCGCAATGTCGGACCTCATCGTCTTCACCGGCAGCTCGAATCCGCGCTTGGCGATGGGCGTGGTGGATGAGCTGGGCATCGCCTTGGGCCGCGCCACGGTCGGGCGGTTCAGCGATGGCGAGGTGAGCGTGGAGATTCAAGAGAATGTGCGCGGCAAGGACGTGTTCGTGGTCCAGTCCACCTGCGCGCCCACCAACGACAACCTGATGGAACTCGTCATCATGGCCGACGCGTTGCGCCGCGCTTCGGCTTACCGCGTCACGGCCGTCGTGCCCTATTTCGGCTACGCCCGGCAAGACCGGCGGCCCCGTTCGGCGCGCGTGCCCATCAGCGCCAAGGTGGTGGCGGACATGCTCGGCGGCGCCGGCATCGACAGGCTGCTCACGGTAGACCTGCATGCGGACCAAATCCAAGGCTTCTTCAAGATTCCCGTGGACAACGTCTATGCCTCCGCCGTGCTGGTCGAGGAGGTCAAGCGTCAGGGGTATCGCAGCCCGGTGGTGGTGTCGCCGGATGTTGGCGGGGTGGTGCGGGCCCGCGCCGTGGCCAAGCTCATCAACGATCTGGATCTCGCCATCATCGACAAACGCCGCCCGTTGCCCAATCATGCCAAGGTGATGAACGTCATTGGCGAGGTGGAAGGCCGCGCCGCGGTGCTCGTCGATGACATGGTGGACACCGCGAACACCCTGTGCGCCGCCGCCGAAGCGCTGAAGGCGGCTGGGGCGACTTGGGTGGCAGGCTACGCGACGCACCCGGTGTTGTCTGGGGACGCGGTGGAGCGCATCGTCGCCTCGGAACTCGACGAAGTGGTGGTGACGGATACCATACCGTTGTGCGCGCCGGCGCGGGCCGCGGAGAAGTTTCGCCAACTGAGCCTTGGGCGCGTGCTCGCGGAATCCATCCGGCGCGTCAGCAAGGAAGAATCCGTCAGCGAATTGTTTCCATAGCGGGGGTTAGGCGGCCCCAAGCCGCCGTTCATCGGGAGGGCATCCATGCCAGAACAAATCATGCTCGAAGTCGCGCCCCGCGAGGCGTCCGGCACCAGCGCGAGCCGCCGGATGCGGCGCCTTGAAGGCCGAGTGCCGGGCATCGTCTACGGGGGCGGCGAGGAGCCAGTGAAGATCGCGTTGTCCACGCGGACGCTCGCCAAGGCGATGCAGCAGCCGGCGTTCTTCTCGCAGGTGCTGAACCTGTCGGTGGATGGCGCCGGCCAGCCGGCGGTGGTGCGGGCGATGCAGCGCCATCCCGCCACAGAGAAAGTGCTGCATGTGGATTTCTTGCGCGTGCGCGCAGATCAGGCGCTGCAGATTGCCGTGCCGCTGCATTTCATCAATGAAGACCAGTGCGAGGGCGCGCGCGCGGGCGGCCTCATCGCCCACAACATGATCGAGCTTGAAATCTCCTGCCTGCCGGAGCAGTTGCCGGAGTACATCGAGGTCGATGTCGCGGCGCTGGACGTCGGCCAATCCCTGCACCTCTCGGATGTCGTGTTGCCGGAGGGCGTCACCATCGTCGCGCTGGCGCAAGGGGCAGGCCACGATGCCTCGGTGGTGACGGTGCAAGCGCCGCGTGGCGGCCTCGGCGGTGAAGAGGACGAGGAAGGCGAGTCCGAAGAGGGCGAAACGCCCCAAGCAGACGCCGAGTAGCGCCGCCAGCCGGCGCATCAAGCATGGGAGTTGGCGATGGCGGCCATCCGCCTCATCGTGGGCTTGGGCAATCCCGGCCCGAAGTACGCGCGCACGCCGCACAATGTTGGCGCCGGGTGGGTCGAAGCCTTGGCCGAGCGCCTGTGCCTGTCGTGGGCCGAACGCGCTCGGTTCAAGGGGCGCGCGGCGCGCGGCGAGGCGTTCGGGCAAGATCTGCGGCTCCTCATCCCGTCCACTTGGATGAACCTGTCCGGCGAGTCCGTTGGGCCGTTCGCGCGCTTTCACGGCATCGAGCCCGATGAGATTCTCGTCGCCCACGACGAGGTGGATTTCCCCGCCGGTGTGTCGCGCTTGAAGCTCGGCGGCCGCCACGACGCGCACAACGGCGTCGCCAGCGTGGCGTCTGCCCTTGGCAACCGGCACGATTTCGCGCGGCTCAGGATTGGCGTTGGGCACCCTGGGCGCTCCCGCATGATCGGCTTTCTCACCGGCGCCAAGATGCTGGCGGCAGACCGGGAGCGGGTGGCGGAGAGCCTGTCGATGGACGACGCGCTGCTCGCGTCCATCGTCAACGGCGATTGGCAGAAGGCCATGACCACCCTGCACTCGCGGAGCGCCGCGGCCGACGCAAGCTGATGGGCTTTCGCTGCGGCATCGTCGGCCTGCCGAACGTCGGCAAGTCCACGCTGTTCAATGCGCTTACCAACGCTGGTGCGAACGCGGCCAACTTCCCGTTCTGCACCATCGACAGCAACGTCGGCTCGGCGCCGGTGTGGGACGAGCGGCTGCGCCGCATCGGGGCGCTGGCAGGCTCGCCGCGAATCGTGCCGGCCGCCACGGAGTTCGTGGACATCGCCGGCTTGGTGGCGGGGGCGTCGCGCGGGGAAGGGCTTGGCAATCGCTTCCTCGCCCACATCCGCGAGACGCACGCCATCGCCCATGTGGTGCGCTGCTTTGAGGATGCGGAAGTCGCCCATGTTGCCGGCCGCGTCTCGCCGCGGGACGACATCGAGGTCATCGACACGGAACTGGCATTGGCAGACTTGGACGCCGTGGAACGCGCGTTGGCGCGCCGCCGCCGGGAGGCCAAGGCGTACCCCAAGGCGGCGTCCACCGCCATTGCGGCCCTTGAAGCGCTGCACGCCGCGCTGGATGCCGGCGAGCCGGCGCGCGCTGCGGCGCTGGATGACGCGGCGTGGGACAGCGTGGCTGAACTGGGGCTCGTCACCGCCAAACCGCAGATGTACGTCGCCAACGTGTCGGAAAGCGGCTTCGACGACAATCCGCTGCTCGATGCGGTGGTTGCGCTGGCGGCGCAGCGCGGCGCTCCGGTGGTGGCCGTGTGCGCCCAAATGGAAGCGGAAATCGCTCAACTGCAGGAACATGAGCGCGCTGAGTTCTTGGCGGAGCTCGGCGTTGCCGAAGCCGGATTGGACCGCGTGGCGCGGTGCGGCCAGTCGCTCTTGGGGCTGCATGATTTCTTCACCGCCGGCCCGAAGGAAGCGCGGGCGTGGACGATTCCGGTGGGCGCCACCGCGGCACAGGCGGCGGGTGTCATCCACACAGACTTCGAGCGCGGCTTCATTCGCGCCGAAGTCATCGCCGGAGAGGACTACTTGGCCTGTGGCGGCGAACAAGGCGCCAAGAACGCTGGCCGGTGGCGGCTCGAAGGGCGGGACTACGTCGTCGCCGACGGCGACGTCGTCCATTTCCGGTTCAACGTGTGATCGCGCTTGCCAAGCCGCGTCGCCTCCGCGGCACGTCGGCGCAAGGCGCCGGAGGGCCAGTTGAGCCATGAGCGCGGCGCGCGGTTTGGACGCGGACAACAAGCGCGAGATTCAGGCCGCCTACCGGGCTTGGCTTGGCGCGCGGAACTTCAAGCCCCGCCCCGGCCAACGCGAGATGATCGCTGTGGTGGCGCGCGCCTTGGGTGGCGCGGCGCCGCGCTTGGTGGCGGTGGAGGCCGGCACCGGCACCGGCAAGACGGCTGCTTACTGTCTGGCCGCCATCCCCTTGGCGCAAGCGCTGAAGAAGCGCGTCGTCATCAGCACGGCCACCGTGGCGCTGCAGGAGCAAATCGTCCTGCGAGACCTGCCGGACCTCGAAGCCCATGCCGGCATCGAGTTCTCCTTCGCGTTGGCCAAGGGGCGGCGGCGCTATGTGTGCCTCAAGCGCTTGGACGAGCGGCTGCGCCAGGATCAAAAGGAGATGCCGTTCACGACGGTGCCGACCGCCAGCCACCTGCGCACCTATGAGCACATGTTGGCGCGTTTCTCGCGGGGCGATTGGCGCGGCGACATCGATTCGTGGGAGGAGAAACCCGAAGCCGAGGCGTGGCGCCCCATCACGACAGACCATCGCGGCTGCGCCAACAAGCGCTGCTCGTTTTTCCACGATTGCCCGCATTTCGTGGCGCGCCGGATGCTGGACGATGTGGACGTGATCGTGGCGAACCACGACGTCGTGCTGGCGGATTTGGCGTTGGGCGGGGGCACCCTGTTGCCCACTCCGGACGAGACGATCTTCGTCATCGACGAAGCGCACCATCTGGCTGAAAAGACGCAACAACACTTCACGGCGCGGACGCAGTTGCGCGGCGCCATGCAGTGGCTCGATCAGTTGAACGCCGCGGTGGGCACCTGCGCGCAGCGCTTCTCGCGCCCAGCGGAACTGGTGGCGCTGGCCGAACGGCTGGCGCGAGACACCGCATCGGCGGCGCAACGGCTCAAGGAATTGGAGGCCGCCGCGAAGACGTTGGACTTGCCGGCCGCCGGGGAGCGCTCCGCCGCGCATCGCTTCCCGCTGGGCAGGGTGGATGCAGCGCTGGCTGAACCCTGCGACGGCTTGGCCATTGGCCTGCAAGGCATCGGGGCGCAGCTGCGCGAACTGCGCGAGTGCTTGGAGGCAGTCACCGCCGGAACACGGTTCTGGCCCAATGCAGAGCAGGCGGAGGATTGGCTGGGGGTGGTCGGCCAGCTTGAGGAGCGGGCGGCGGCGCACGGTGCGCTGTTTGAGGATTACGCTCGTGCCACCGGCGACGAAGCGCCGCTAGCGGCGCGCTGGATCAGCCCCATCACGCTATCTGTGGGAGATGATCTGGAGCTCGTGTCGGCGCGGCTCGACCCCGGCGAAATCCTCCAAGAGGCGCTGTGGACCAAGTGCTATGCGGCGCTCTGCACCTCCGCCACGTTGCGCGCCCTCGGCACGTTCGCACACTTCATGGAGCGCGCCGGCCTGCCGCCAGAAACGGCGCAAGAGGCCATCGCCAGCCCGTTCGACTTTCCTCGGCTGGCGAGCTTGGACGTCCCGGCCATGCGCGCCGACCCGCGGGATGCGCCCAAGCACACCGAAGAGGTGGCGGCGCTGTTGCCGGAACTGTTGGCCAAGGAGCGCAGCGCCTTGGTGTTGTTCGCTTCGTGGCGGCAGTTGAACGGCGTCTGCGACAGTTTGGCGGACGCTGTGCTGGAGCGCTGTCAGATCCAAGGCGAGCGCTCCTTGCAGGCGCTCTTGGCCGCGCATCGGGCGGCCATCGACGCGGAGGAGCCGAGCTACCTCTTCGGCTTGGCGAGCTTCGCGGAAGGCATCGACCTGCCAGACGATTACTGCCGCCATGTGGTCATCGCCAAGCTGCCGTTCTCGGTGCCGGACGATCCGGTGGAGCAGGCCACCGCGGAATGGGTGGAGAGCCAGGGGCGCAACCCGTTCTTCGAACTCGCCGTTCCAGACGCGGCGACGCGCCTCGTGCAAGCCTGCGGGCGCCTGATTCGCCATGAAGAGGATCGCGGCCGCATCACCCTCTTGGACCGCCGCATCGTGACGAAGCGCTATGGGCAGGCGCTGCTCGATTCCCTGCCGCCGTACCGCTTGAACGTGGCCGCGGCGGGAAGCTGACGTGGCGCCTGATTCGCCCCAGTTACTCGGGGCGCGCCCACGCCGGCGTCTCACCGATCAAGTCCGCCACTGCTTGGGCGATGGGGCTCTCGCCTTCCTCCAAGGTGCCTTGGAGGCCCGAGATCAGGCCGCCGTCCACCACCAGCGCTTGGCCGGTGACGAACGTGGAATCGTCGCTGGCCAAGAACAGCGCCATGCCGGCGATGTCCGTGCCTTCCCCGGCGCGTGGAATGGGCTGCATGTTCTCGAACGCAGGACGCAGCGCGTCTTCCACGGAGACATTGGCGCCGGCTTTCGGCTGCTGGCCGAACAGGAAGATCGGCGTGACGATGCCGCCGGGGCAGATGGCGTTCACCCGCACGCGGTGTTGCCCCAATTCGATGGCGACGCTGCGCGTCAGCCCGATGACGCCGGCCTTGACGGCGCTGTACACATGCGGCCCGCCGCCGCCGCGCAGCCCGGCGATGCTGGCCGTTGAAATGATGCTGCCGGCGCCTTGCGCCTTCATGATCGGCGCGGCGTGTTTCATGCCAAGGATGGGCCCGGTGAGCATCCCGGCGACCGTGCGGGCATAGGCTTCGCCCATGTCCGTCTCCTCGATGAGACCGGTCACGCCGCCGAAGCCGGCGTTGTTGAACAAGCAATCCAGCCCCTCGTAGCGATTCATCGCCAAGTCGATCATCGCCTTCACATCCGCTTCTTGGCCCACATCCGTTTCGATGAAGGTGGCCGCGTCGCCGAGTTCCGCGGCGAGGGCGGCGCCCTTGTCGGCCTGCAGGTCGGCGATGACCACCCGCGCGCCTTCCGCGACAAAGCGCCGCACGGTCGCGGCGCCCATGCCGCTGGCGCCGCCGGTGATGACGGCAACCTTGCCTTCGAGTCTTGCCATTGCTTGATTCCCCCGTGCCTCGATGGAGTTCGGCGTAGGACGGCCGGCTCATGCGGCGTCCGCGCGCGAGTTGGCAAATGTTAGCCCACCGCCACTTTTCGCTCCGGGCGGGTGGGAACCTGGGTTGTGCCGCTGTCAGCGCGGCGCGGTCAGCCGTAGGCCAATGTCGCGAGCCCCAGGAAGGTGAAGAATCCGGCCACGTCCGTCACCGTTGTGAGCACCACGCCGCCGGCGATTGCAGGGTCGATGCCGAGGGCGGAGAGCAGCGATGGGAGCAGGCTTCCGGACACCGCGGCCACCAAGATGTTGATGGCCATCGCCGCGGCGATGACGCAGCCGAGCAAGGCGTCCTGGAACGCCACCGCGGCGCCGAGGGCCACCAGCGTTGCCCACAACAGCCCGTTCAGCGCCGCCACCAGCAACTCCCGGTTCAAGAACCAACCGAGATTTGCGGAAGCGATTTGCCCCAGCGCCATGCCCCGGATCACCAAGGTGAGCGTCTGCGTGCCGGCGATGCCGCCCATGCTGGCGACGATGGGCATGAGCACGGCCAACGCGATCACTTCGGCGATGGTCTCCTCGAACAAGTTGATCACTGCCGCGGCGAGGAACGCCGTGATGAGGTTGACGCCCAGCCACAACGCCCGCCGGCGGGCGGAAATGAGCACCGGCGTGAACGTTTCCTCATTGGTTTCGAGGCCGGCTTGCGCCAGCAGCGCCTCGTCCGCATCCTCGATGATCACGTCCACCACGTCGTCCACGGTGATGCGCCCGACCAGTGCGCCGGCGTCGTCAATCACCGGCGCCGAGACCCAATCCTGCTCGGCGAAGCGGCGCGCCACCAGCGCATCGCCCATGCTCACCGGCACAGCCTCCACTTGCGTGTCCATGACGTCGCGCGCCGCGGCGGCCGGGTCTGCGGTGAGGAGCCGGGCGAGGGGCAGGGCGCCGACGTAGCCGCCTTCGGCGTTCACCACGAAGAGGTTGTCTGTGCCGTCTGGCAGCGTTTGGCGGCGGCGGAGGTAGCGCAGCACAAGCTCGATGCTGTGCCAAGGCCGCACCGCCACGGCATCCGTGTTCATGATGCCGCCGGCGGTGTCTTCGGGGTATGGCAGCACGGCCTCGACGCGGGCGCGGTCGGCGGCGCTCATCGCCTCCATCAACGCCTCCGTCATGGCGTCGGGCAGGCGCCGCAGCACGAAGGCGAGGTCGTCTGTGTCCAGTTCGTCCGCCAAGGCCGCGAGCTGCCCGGCGTCCATGGTCTCCACGAACTCTGCGCGGGCGGCTTCGTTCAGCCGATGCAGCACGCCGGCGGCGCGGCGCGCGTCGAGCAATAGCCACAGCTCGCCGCGCACCCGGGGTGGGGTGGCTTCCAAGACATTCGCCACCGCCGCGTCATCGATGCCGTCGATGTGGGCGCGAACGTCATCCCAAGCCTCGTCCGCAACGGCGCGGACGATTTCGGCAAGCTGCGCAGCGCTGTCCATGGCGCCGGCGGTCACTCCTCCTCGCCAAACCGTTCGGCGATGAGCCCAGCCAGTGCGGGGAACGCCTCGGCTTCGTCGGCGCCGCTCGCCCGCAGCGTGAGCACGGTGCCTTGGGCGGCGGCCAGCAGCATCACGTTCATGATGCTCTTGCCATCGACGCGCTTGTCGCCGAGTTCAAGTTCGATGGTTGCAGTGAACGTCTTGGCGAGATTGACGAACTTGGCTGCGGCGCGGGCGTGCAGCCCCAGCGCGTTGACGATGGTGACTTCGCCTTCGATCACTGGCGGCGCGTCGATGGGGTTGGCGTGGCGCGGTGGCGGCTCATGGCGCCGGCCGGGCGATGGCGAGCCATGTTTCACGCAACTGCCCGTCATCGCCGGCTTGCCGCAGCGCTTCGCGGTTGGCGGACTGCGCGAGCGTCGCGGCGAGCGCCGCCAAGATGTCCAAGTGGCGCTTGTGTTCCCCATCCGGAACCACTAATGCGAACAGGAGATCGACGGCTTCGCCATCCGGCGCGTCGAAGTTCACCGGCGGGCGCAGGCGCAACAGCGCCGCGGCCGGCCGCTCGCAGCCCGGCAGGCGGCAGTGTGGGATGGCCACGCCCTCGCCGAGGCCAGTGCTGCCCAGCCGCTCGCGTTCCAAAAGCGCTTCCAAAAGCCGCCGCGGGTCGAGTTGCGGGCGGGCGTCCGCCACGGCCTCGCTCGCTGCCTCCAGCGCTGCCTTCTTGGTTGCCGGGGCGCCGACGGTGCGCGCGCCGGCAGGCGGCAGCAAGTCGCCCCAGTCGATCATGGGCGGTGTGGCGGCCAGCAGTCAGTGCGCCCGCGGGCGGTGCTCGCTCACCTTCTCCTTGTGCTTGACAACTTGGCGGTCGAGCTTGTCGGACAAGGCGTCGATGGCGGCGTAGAGATCGGCTTCGCCGGCGTCGGCAAAGATGTCGGCGCCGTTCGCATGCACCGTGGCCTCGGCGCGCTGCACCTGCTTGTTCACAGACAACACCACGTGAACGTTGGTGATGTGGTCATAGTGGCGGGCAAGGCGGGCCATCTTGTTTTCCACATAGGCCTTCAACGGCGCGGTGACGATCACATGATGTCCGGAAATGCTGAGTTGCACGGCATCCTCCTTGTTGCGCTGCCGGCTCGTTTCACGCGAGCCGCTTGCGGTGGCTGGACGAGGGAATCGACAGCGACTCCCGGTACTTTGCGACGGTGCGGCGCGCCACTTCGATGTTGCGTTCGCCGAGCATGGCGGTGATGCGGCTGTCGGAGAGCGGCTTCTGCGGGTTCTCTTGGCCGATGAGCTTGCGAATCAGCGCGCGGATGGCGGTGCTCGACACCTCGCCGCCGTCGCTGGCGCCGACATGGCTGGAAAAGAAGTACTTGAGCTCGAACACGCCTTGGGGCGTGTGCATGTACTTGCTCGTCGTCAGGCGCGACACGGTGGATTCGTGCAACGCCGCGGCGACGGCGATGTCGGCGAGCACCAGCGGCCGCATGGCTTCCGCGCCTTGTTCGAGGAACGCCTGCTGATGGGCGACGATCTGCGTCGCCACTTTCAGCAGCGTCTCGTTGCGATGGCGCAGGCTCGTCACGAAGCCGCGCGCCTCTTCCAGGTTGTCGCGCAGGAATGTGTTGTCTCGGCTGGTGTCGCCGCGCCGCACGAGGCAGGCGTAGAGCGGATTGATGCGCACGCCCGGCGCCGCCGCGGCGTTGAGCTCCACCACCCAGCGACCGGCTTCCTTGCGCACGTAGACGTCCGGTTCGATGTATTCGCAGGCGAAGTCGCCAAACTCGGTGCCGGGGCGCGGATTCAAGGATTGAATGAGCGCCACGCCGCCATCGACGGCGTCTTGGCCGAGCCGCGAGCGGCGCGCCAGCGCGGCGCGGTCGCCGGCGGCCAACGCATCGAAGCCGTGCTCGAGGATGGTTTGCGCCGCCGCCCGGTGCGGCGCCGCCGCGGGGGTTTGGGCGAGCTGCAGAAGCAGGCACTCGCGCAGGTCGCGCGCGCCCACCCCGGCGGGTTCGAATTGCTGCACGAGTTTCAGCATGGCCGCCACCTCGGCGCACTCCACCGCCGGCTGCAAATCGAGCGCGGCGGCGATTTCCTGCAAGCAGCCGCGGCGCCCCGCCGCGCCGCCGGGCCGTAACATGCCGTCTGCGTCGATGGCCTCGACGATCGCTGCGCCGATCATGCGGTCGCGCTCTGGCACGGGCAGCACGTTGAGCTGCCAAAGCAGGTGATCCGTCAATGACTCTGCGGCGGCCCGCGCCGGTGGCTCGAAGTGCTCCCGCGGCGGCGTGGAGAGGGCGTAGGCGCTTGGCTGGTAGAGATCTTCCCAGCGGGTGTCCACTGGCAGTTCGGGTGGAATGGCCGTGCTGTCCGCGGGTTCGAACGCGCTGTCGGCGCCGGCGCCGTCTTGCCACTGATCTTCCACGGCTTCGGCGGCTTCGGCGGGCGATTCGTCGCTCCAATCGTCCACTTCGATGCCGTCCGCGTCGCGCTCTGGCTCTTCTTCGCTCTCCAGCATCGGATTCGTCTCGATGGCCTCGCGAATTTGCACGGCGAGGTCTTGGGAGGAGAGCCGCATCAGGCGAATCGCCTGTTGAAGCTGGGGCGTCATGGCGAGCTGTTGGCGAATGCCCAGCGCCAGCGACTGCTTCATTTCACCTCAACTTCCCAACGGGCTGCGTCGGCGGCTTGCCAGCGGTCTGCGTCGGCTGCGCTCACAACTCGAACCGCTCGCCCAAGTAAACACGCCTGACGGTCGCGTTCGATAGTATGGCACCGGCATCGCCCTCCGCAATGATGCGGCCGGCGTTGACGATGTAGGCACGGTCGCAGATGTTGAGGGTTTCACGGACGTTGTGGTCGGTCACCAGCACGCCGATGCCGCGCTGTGCGAGTTGCCGGATTTCCGCCTTGATCTCGTCCATGGAGATGGGGTCGATGCCGGCGAAGGGTTCATCGAGCAGCATGAACGCCGGCTCGCTGGCGAGGGCCCTGGCGATTTCGAGCCGCCGGCGTTCGCCGCCGGACAAACGCTCCCCCAAGCTGGTGCGGATGTCCGTGAGCCGGAACTCCTTGAGCAGCCGCTCCACCGTCTCGCGCCGCCGCGCCTTGGGCATCCCCCGCCGCAACTCCACGATGGCCTTCAGGTTGTCCTCCACAGACAACCTGCGGAACACGCTCGCCTCCTGCGGCAGGTAGCCGATGCCGGCGCGGGCGCGCGCGTGCATGGGTGCGCGGCTCAAGTCCTGCTCGGCGAGGTGAATTGCGCCGGCGTCCATCTTGGCGAGGCCGACGATCATGTAGAAGCAGGTGGTTTTGCCGGCGCCGTTTGGGCCGAGCAAGCCAACGATCTCGCCGCCGGCCACGCTCAAGCTCACGTCTGCGACGGCATCGCGCCCGCGGTAGCGCTTCTGCAGATGGCGCGCCACGAGGCTCGGCCTCAAGGCTTGCTGCGTGGCGTTGGCGCTCCCCTCAAGCGATGCCGGCGAGGCGTTGGCCACGCTCAACGGGAAGCGCCCGCCGCGGCGCCCCTCTCCTCGGCAGGCGCCCACACCATGCGCACGCCGTTTTCTGCGTCCGTGGCGTCCACCTTGCCGGCGCGAAAGTCGTAGTGGATCACTTCGCCTTGGAACTCATGGCGCCGTTGCGTCAGGCGGGCCCGGCCGATGAGTTCGATGCGCTCCTCGGCGGCGTGGTAGATGATCTTCAATGCATCGGCGCGCACTGGCTCGGCGCCGTCGCGGAGCGTTTGCTGGTAGTGGGCCAGATCGCCTTCGGCCACCACCCGCGCCACCTTGTCGCCTTGGTACTCGATGACCATGCGTTCGGCATCCACGCGCAGCGTGCCCTGCTCCATGCGCACCGCGCCGGTGAGGATGGTATGCCCCGCCATCTCGCCTTCGGCTTGGTCCGCGCGCCAGCGGATGGGTTGGTCGGCGTCCTCTGGCAGCGCCGCCGCGCCAAGCGGGGCCAAGGCCGCGACCACGGCGATGACGCTCCGCGAAGGCCGGCGGCGCCCGCGCAACAGGACGCTGCGCCCCCTTGCTGGCGGCCCGCCGGTTGGGCTATCGATTGCTTCGGTTTGGCAAGGCAACGACTTGAACCCGTTGCGATGGCGCGGAATAGAGCTGCATCCAGCCACGCTCCAAATCGCCTTCGAACCCTGCCGCGGTAGTGCGGCTGTTCGCTGTTTCAATGATAACAGGCTGGTCGGTGTCGGCGCGGCGGCGTGCGGGATGGACGCGCAGCGCAGCGGTTTTGAGCGTCACGAAACGCCCGTCCGCATAGTCCCGGCGCAGCGCCACGTCATCGCGCAGCAGCAGTTCTTCCTGTTGCGCTTCCGGTTGCTTTTCCTGTCTTTGGGCCGCCGTCGTGCCGGTAGCGCCAGTGGTGGCGGCGCTGCCGCCATGCGGCTCGGCGTCGATGGCCGCAGGGTCTTCCGGCGGCGTTGCGGCAGGGGCCGTCTCCCGCTCGGCCTTGCTCGCGGCGCGGCCCATGGTCGGCGCCAGCGCATCGCCGGCGTCGGCTTCCCACTCGCGCAACTCGCCGGTGGCGCTGGTGATGTGCCACGGCGCGCCGCCGTCGCGCGGATAGAGGAGCAGCGCCGGCGCGGCGATGGTGGCCACCCGCTCGTGGTCGAATTGGCGCATCTCCGCGGCGGCGAGCCGGTAGCGAATGGCGCCATCGGCGCCGAACTGGGTGATGACAGGCGCTTCCATGTAGACGTCCGGTTCGTCGCGCAGCGCCGGCGGCAAGGGCGGCGGCGGTTCGTCCGCGTGGCGCAGCCACGGCAAGGTGAATGCCAGTGCCGCGGTGAAGCCTCCGATTAGGGCCCAGCGCTTAACCGTGATCGCCGGCGTCGCCGGACCCGCTGCCGGCAGCGAGGCCACTAGGGCGCCGAGAGTGCCGCCAAGGCAGGCGCCCAGCGCCCCTTGCCCATCAAGATCAGTTGGCAGGCTTCCCGCACCGCCCCAGCGCCGGCGGGCGCCGTGGTGACGTGGTGGGCGCGGGCGGTCACTTCGGGATGCGCGCTCGGCACGGCGATGCGGAAGCCCACCCGGTCGAACAATGTCAAATCGCCCACGTCGTCGCCGACATGCGCCATGCGCATGGGCGCTAAGTCTGCGGCGGCGCAAAGGTCGTTCAGCGCCACGCCTTTGTCTTCAACGCCTTGGTAAACGTGCGCGATGCCGAGCTCCGCGGCGCGGCGCGCCACGGCCTCGCTGTCGCGCCCGCTGATCAGCGCCACCGGCACCCCGGCGCCTTGCAGCATCTTGATGGCGGCGCCGTCTTGGGCGTAGAACGCCTTGGTCTCCACGCCATCGGAGGAGTAGTACAGGCGGCCATCCGTAAGCACCCCATCGACATCGAGGATCAGCAGCTCCACCCGCGCCGCCGTCCGCATGACGTCGACGGCGAAGGGCAACTGCCGCCGCGGTTTCTGCGGCGCGTCCTGGCTTGGCTGCGGGCGCCGGTCGCCGCCGCGGCCGCGCTCCGGGCCGTCGTGGCGCGGGTTGCGGCGCGCCGGAGGGCGTTCGCCATCGCCGCCGCGCCGGGGTGCGTTGCGGCCGCGCTCGCCACGCGCCGCTTGGCCGCCGGGGCGGCTTGGCCGCTGGGCGTCGCCGCGGCCGCGTCGCCGATCGCGCTGGTCGCCGCCGCGCCGGTCGCCGTCGTCGTTCATGACTGGTGGTACAGGAGCGTCATGTAGCCAATCCAAGCCAAAGCCATTACGCAGCCCTCAAAGCGGGTGATGCGCGGTTGCGAGCCGATGCCATAAGCGAACAGCACCAGCAAGAGCGTCAACGCGGCCATCATGCCGTAATCCCGCCACAGCACATGCGCCTCGATGGTGATGGGGTTCACCAAGGCCGGCACGGCCATGACCGCGAGGATGTTCAGAATGTTCGAGCCTACTACGTTGCCGATGGCAATGTCGGTGTGCCCCTTCAGGGCAGCGCTTAAGGTGGCGGCAAGCTCCGGCAGGCTGGTGCCCACCGCGACCACGGTGAGGCCAATGATGAGCTCGCCGACGCCGAGCAGGCGGGCGATCTCGGTGGCCGCCCACACCAGCACCCAAGCGGAGGTCAACAGCATGGCGAGCCCTGCCCCCAACCAAAAGAAGGCGCGGCTGGTAGGCATCTCCTCCAGCTCGTCGAGCTCCTCGCGGATGGTGTCGGAGAGGCCATGGGGGGCGCGCCGTTGCGAACGCACCAAGTGGTACATGATGGCCCACAGGGTGAGCACCAGCAGCACGCCGTCGAGGTAGCCAAGCTCAAGATCGTGCAGGCAGTAGAGCGCCAGCAGGGTGACGCCGATCAGCCACGGCAGTTCCGCTTTCAGCACCGAGGCGGCGAACGGCAGCGGCGCCACCATGGCCGTGAGGGCGAGCACCAGCCCGATGTTGGCGATGTTGGAGCCGATGGCGTTGCCCACGGCCAAGGCGGAGGCGTCTTCCATCGCGGCGGCCAAGGCGACCAGTATCTCTGGGGCGGAAGTGCCGATGGACACCACCGTCAGGCCGATGAGCAGCCGTGAGACGCCGAGGTGCCGGGCAGTGGCCGCGGCGCCGGACACGAAGCGGTCCGCGCTCCAAACGAGCGCGACGAAGCCGAAGATCAACGCCAAGACCGGGAGACCCATGCGGGCGTCTTTCTCAGACCTGCCTGCGGCCAAGCATTGCAACTTGGCCATGTTGCGTCAAACGGCTGTGTGCCTCCTCATGGATCTGGTCTGGCGCGAATGGCGCATTGAGCGCGGGCGCCTGCGCCGCGGTTCACTTTTTCTCCACCATCGCTGTGGATTGGCGCGTTAAGGTGGCAAGGCCCCGGCGCGGATGGCGCGGCCGCAGCGGCATCTGCCCCGGTGAAGGGCAAGCGGTGAAGGGCCAAAAGGAACACAGGGCGAAGGGCGGAAGGCGACGGGCGCAGGGCAAAGCAGGGCGAAGGGGCGTAACAAATGCAAGAGCAGATCGAGGCCTTGGTGCGGCAGCGCATTGAGGGGGCAGCCGTGCAAGCGAGCGGCGATGGCAATCGCTTCCATGTGCGCGTGACCAGCTCTGCATTCGCCGGCTTGAGCCGCGTGCGTCGCCAGCAACTCGTGTACGAGGCCATTGGCGACCTCATCCGCGATGGCGCCCTGCACGCCGTCACCATCGAAACCGAGGTCCCGGCAGGGGCCTGACGCCGCCAACGGTTGGACAAGCTCAGCATCATCGGCGGTGCGCCGCTCTCTGGCGAGCTCGCCGTCTCGGGCGCCAAGAACTCGGCGCTGCCGATCCTCGCTTCGGCGCTGCTCGCGGCGCAGCCAGTGCGCATTCGCAATGTGCCGCGCTTGAAAGACGTGGCGACGATGGTGCGCCTGCTGCGCACGCTGGGCGCCGAGGCCCAGGGCGAAGGCGGCGTCGTGCAGGTGTCGTGCGCCGACATGCGGCGCTTCCGGGCGCCTTACGAGTTAGTGAAGACGATGCGGGCTTCGTTCCTGCTGATGGGCCCGCTGCTAGCCCGATGGGGGCGGGCGGAGGTGTCCTTGCCGGGCGGCTGCGCCATCGGCTCACGCCCGGTGGATCAGCATCTCAAGGGCTTCGCCGCGTTGGGCGCAGAGATCGCCATCGATGGCGGCTACGTGAAGGCGCGGGCGCCGAATGGGCTCGTGGGCGGCCGCGTCATCTTCGACATGGCCACCGTGGGCGGCACCGAGAACCTGTTGATGGCGGCGGCGCTGGCGAAAGGGCGCACGGTGATTGAGAACGCGGCGCGGGAGCCGGAGATCTCCGATCTTGCGCAGTGCCTCATCGCCATGGGCGCGCGCATCGTCGGGCATGGCACCTCCGTCATCGAGGTGGAAGGCGTGCCAGCCCTCGATGGCTGCGACCACCGCATCATGGCAGACCGGGTGGAGACGGGCACCTACCTCATCGCCGCCGCCGCCAGCCGCGGCGACGTGCGGGTGCGCGGCGCTCAACCGTCCACCCTGGAAGCGGTGCTCGAGAGCCTGGCAGCAGCTGGCGCCGAGGTGCGCACGGGCGCGGATTGGATCGCCCTCGACATGGGCGGCCGCCGCCCGCTCGCGGTGGATTTGGAGACGGCGCCGTATCCCGGCTTTCCAACCGACATGCAAGCGCAGTTCCTCGCCATGAACGCCGTTGCCGAGGGCGAGAGCCGCGTCACGGAGACCATCTTCGAAAGCCGCTTCATGCACGTCAACGAACTGGCGCGGCTCGGCGCCCAGATCGCCTTGGAAGGCAACCATACGGCGGTGGTGCGGGGGGTGGCCGCCCTGCGCGGCGCGCCGGTGATGGCGACGGACCTGCGCGCCTCGTTCGGCTTGGTGGTGGGTGCGCTGGCGGCGCGCGGCGAAACTGTGATCGACCGCATCTACCACATGGATCGTGGCTACGAGCGCATTGAGGAGAAGCTCGGCGCGCTCGGCGCCGATGTGATGCGTCTCACCGCCGCCAGACCGGCCCGCCCCCCAGCGTGACGCCCGTTCCAGAAAGGCGCCGTCTGCGGCGACGAGAGATGTGCTGACGACGGTGCTTGACATCACTTGGAGCAGCGACGCTGTGCTATTGTGCCCTGCACAGGGTGATGCGTAAGTTTGCCTTTGCGCACCCTTATCCAAAGGAGAAGGAAAATGAGCATCAGGAATGTCATCATCGCAACCATGGCGCTGATAGTGGCAACAGGTTGTTCCACGCCATCATTGGGGCGGTTGCCGCCTTATCTTGGCGAAGTGCAAGGCTGCCCGGAGCTGGTGGCGGAAATGGAACTCACCAACAAGTTCTGCGACTACGCCAGGGAACATTCTGACTACAGCAAGGGCATGGCCGTGGTGGAGGCAGGGCTTACGGCTGTAGGCGGCGGCGTCGCACAAGGGGGCGAATTGCAAGAGCTCCACCAAGCGTGGAAAACCGCCGTTGTGCGACGGCATGGGCTTGAAAAGGCTCATGCGGAGCAATCCTGCGCCAACGACAAGCCAGAATGGTCTTGCCCGAGGCCATGCGGTGCTGGAGCATCGTTCTTCCGATGGCCTGACGCGGATGCCGAATCGTGTGTGGCATTTTCTCGCAATGAAATTCGGCTGTACGGATTCACGCAATGCACCAACAATCGCGGCGAGCCATTGGAGTGCCCTGAGTAGCCGGGCAAACTGGCAGACAAGCCCCTGTCCCAAAAAGGGCAGGGGTTGCATGGAAGAAAAAACAGTCGTCAGCGCAGTGACCAAGTTGCTCGGTGACTCACTGTAGATCGCGAGTAAGGCCGCCAGAGTCGCGAGTGACGCAGCCCTTTGGGGTGAGACGCAGCCCTTTGGGGTGAGAAGATAGGCTGTGCGAAGCTGACGATCTTGTGAAGAGTGGTCGGAGCGGCCCGCGCCGAAGTCCAGCGTCCGACGGCGAACAAAGGAGGCTTGCCGACACTTCAAAACCAGCTGCTTAGCGCTCCCGGCGTGACGCCAGTTCCAGAAAGCGCCATGTGGGTCGCGGGTTAGACTTGCGGCCATGCTTGAACTGCGACGTCTGAATGCCAGCGCCCCGGATTTCCGGCGCACGTTGGCAAGCCTTGCTTGGCATCAGGGGGCCGCGGCCAAGGAGGTGGAACAGCAGGTCGCCACGATACTGCGCGAAGTGCGAGAGCTTGGCGACGCGGCGCTTCTCGATTTCACCCGGCGCTTTGACCGCTTGCGGGTTAGCAAGATGGCGGCGCTCACCGCAGACGCCGCGGCTTTGGAGGCGGCCTACGGGCGGCTCGGGGCGGCGGATCGCACGGCGCTCACCGCCGCCGCGGAGCGCATTCGCGCGTTTCACGAGCAGCAGTTGCGGGCTACTGCTGCGTTCGAGTACGAGGATGCCTTCGGCAATCGCTTGGGGCACCGCCTGACGCCCCTGCACCGGGTGGGCGTCTATGTGCCTGGCGGGCAAGCGAGCTATCCGTCGACGGCGCTGATGACGGTCATCCCGGCGCGCGTGGCTGGGGTGGCCGAGGTCGTGGTGGCCACGCCGCGGCAGGCCGGCACCCGCAACGATCATGTGCTGGCGGCGCTGCATGTCGCCGGCGCGGACATGGCGTTCGCGGTCGGCGGCGCCCAAGCCATCGCGGCGCTCGCCTATGGCACCGAGACCGTGCCCGAAGTGAACAAGATCGTGGGCCCCGGCGGCGGCCGGGTGGCGGCGGCCAAGCGGCAGGTGTTCGGCCTCGTGGGCATTGACAGCGTTGCTGGGCCGAGCGAGATCTTCATCGTCGCGGATGGCAGCGCGCCGCCGCGCTGGGCGGCCTTGGATCTGTTTGCCCAAGCTGAGCATGACGCTGCCGCCCAAGCCCTGCTGGCGTGTCCGGACGCTGGGTGGCTCGACGCCGTGGCCGCCGAAGCCGCTGCGTTGCTGCCGACCATGCCGCGGCGCAAGATCATTGCAGCATCGCTGGCGGAGCACGGCGCTTTGATCGAAACGCGAGACTTGGAGCAGGCCATGGAGGTGGCGAACTTCATGGCGCCGGAGCACCTGCACCTGGCGGTGGCGGATCCGGACGCGCTGCTGCCGAGCGCGCGCGACGCCGGCGCGATCTTCCTCGGCGCTGCGGCCGCGGAGACGTTTGGCGATTACAACGCCGGTCCGAGCCATGTGCTGCCCACTTATCGCACCGCCCGCTATGCCTCGCCGCTCGGCGTGGAGGACTTCCTGAAGCGCAGCTCCATCATCCGCATCACGCCGGCGGGCGCCGCTGAACTCGCTCCCAACGCCGCCGCCATCGCCACCGCCGAGGGCCTCCACGCCCATGCGGCTGCGGCGTTGGCGCGCCGCGACTGAGGTGGCTGGCGGTGGGCGCGGCGGCACGGAGCGCGCCGACTCGCCCCTTGCGCAACACCGGCGCAACGTCTTGCAGCGCGGCTTTCGCGACGATCCAGCGCAAACCGAGGCGCTCAAGCGGCTCGATGCGATTCACCAGCGGCTTGCCGGGCAAGACGACCGGCGGTTGTCCAAGGTCATCCGCCTCAGACGCCAGGCGCCGGCGAAGGGGCTCTATCTTTGGGGCGGGGTGGGCCGCGGCAAGACATACCTCATGGATCTCTTCTGCGAATGTCTGCCGGGGAGGGCCAAGCTGCGGCTGCACTTCCATCGCTTCATGCTGCGGGTGCATGGTGAGCTGGCGCGCCTGAAGGGCGCGGCCAATCCCTTGGATGAGGTGGCCGACGGCATGCGCGCTGAAGCGCGCGTCATCTGCTTCGACGAGTTCTTCGTTTCGGACATCGGCGACGCGATGATCCTCGGCGAGTTGCTGAACGCTTTGTTCAAGCGGCGCGTCACGTTGGTTGCCACATCGAACGTCGCGCCGCGGCGGCTCTACGAAAACGGGTTGCAACGCCGCCGTTTCCTGCCCGCCATCGAGCGCATTGAGGCGCACATGGACGTGCTGCGGATCGCCGCCGGCGAAGACTATCGCCTGCGCGCCTTGGGTGACGCCGGCACCTACCAATGGCCGTTCTCGCCGCTGGCGCAGGCGCGCCTTGCGGAGTGTTTCCAAGCCTTCTCGCCGGCGGCTACCGCCGCGGGGGACGCGGACGAATCCGAAACGGGGTTGCAAGCCCCGGCCGCAGACGGTGTGGCAGCGGCATTGGGCGCGACCGGGGATGGCGCGGCGCTGGAGGTCAATGGCCGCCGCATCCAAACCCGCCGGCGCGCGCCGGGCGTGGCGTGGTTCGATTTTGCCGAGCTGTGCGAAGGGCCGCGCAGCGCCCATGATTATGTGGAACTGGCCAAGGAGTTCCATGCCGTGGTGTTGAGCGGGGTGCCGGTGTTCGACGGCCAGGACGACGGCGCGGCGCGGCGCTTCGTCAGCCTCATCGACGAGTTCTACGACCGCAACGTCAAGCTCGCCCTGTCAGCGGCGGCGGCGCCGGAAGCCCTGTACCGCGGGGAACGCTTGGCGCAAGAGTTCCAACGCGCGCAAAGCCGCCTCAACGAGATGCGCTCGCGGGCGTATCTTGGCCGCCCGCACAAACCTTGATTGCGGAGTGCGCGGCGCATAGAATGGCCGCTTTCCCGCCTACACGGGCCTCGCATGAAAACCGTGAGCACGCGCCCGCAGGATGTCGAGCGCGAGTGGTATGTTGTTGACGCGGCGAGCCAGACGCTCGGCCGCATGGCGAGCGAGATTGCCCGGCGCTTGCGCGGCAAGCACAAGGCGAGCTACACCCCGCATGTAGACACGGGAGATTACGTCATCGTCGTCAATGCCGAGAAGGTGCGGGTCACCGGTTCGAAGCGGCGGGACAAAATCTACTATCGGCACTCTGGCTACCCAGGCGGCATCAAGGCCACCCGCTTTGAGGACCTCATCGACAAGCATCCGGAACGCGCCATCCAACACGCGGTGAAGGGCATGTTGCCGCGCAACCCGCTGGGGCGCGCCGTGTTCCGCAAGTTGAAGGTGTACGCCGGCCCAGAGCATCCCCACGCGGCGCAGCAACCGAAGCTGCTCGCGCCCTGCTGAGGCAAGCAAGACCCATGGCAGAAACGCATTACTACGGCACGGGGCGACGCAAGACGTCCGCCGCCCGCGTGTTTTTGCGCCGCGGCAATGGCACCGGGCGCATCTTGGTGAACGGGTGCCCGCTGGACGAGTACTTCGGGCGTGAGACGGCGCGCATGATCGTGCGCCAGCCCTTGGAAACGGCGAACGCCGTGGATCAGTTCGAGATCATGGTGACCGTGCGCGGCGGCGGCGCGTCGGGCCAGGCCGGCGCCATCCGTCACGGCATCGCGCGGGCGCTGGTGGATTACGACGAATCTTTGCGGGGAGATTTGCGCCGCGCTGGCTACATCACGCGGGATGCGCGCGAGGTGGAGCGCAAGAAGGTCGGATTGCGCAAGGCGCGCAAGCGCCCGCAGTACTCCAAGCGTTGATCGCGGCAGTCCGGAGCAGGATGGATCGCAAGGGCGGGCCGGCATGAACGCCGGCCCAGTGAACAAGCAGCGTCGCTACTTCCTAATCGGCGCCACCGCGGCGGTTGGCGGCGTCGGGATGGTTGGCGCCGCGGTGCCGTTCGTGCAGGCATGGTTGCCGAGCGCCAAGGCGAGGGCCATGGGCGCGCCGATTCGCGTGGACATCGCGAAGCTGCGCCCAGGAGAAATCCTCGGCCCGATTCCAGCTTGGCGGGGGCAGCCCGTCTTCATCGTCAATCGCGCCGAGGCGACGCTTGCCAAACTAAACGTTGCGACGGCGGCCTTGGCCGATCCGGATTCCGAGAACGAGGCGATGCAGCCGGAGTACGCGCGCAACGCTTGGCGGTCTCGCCGCCCAGACATTGGCGTCTATCTCGGCCTCTGCACGCATCTTGGCTGTTCGCCGAAGTACTACGGCGAGGTGCGCCCGGAAACGTTCGACGCCAATTGGCAGGGCGGCTTCTTCTGCCCATGCCACGGCTCGCGCTTCGACCTCGCTGGGCGCGTGGTGAAGAGCGTGCCGGCGCCTGACAACCTGCCGGTGCCGCCGCATTTCTTCGAGAGCGACAACGTGGTGGTCATCGGCCAAGACGGGGCGGCTGCCTGACATGGCCGAAGCCACAGTGAAGCGCCCCGGCCGTTGGACACGCTTCATGGCGTGGCTCGACGCGCGCATGCCGGTCACGGAGACCGTCGAGTACCACGCCACCAAGTACTACGCGCCGAAGAACTTCAACTTCTGGTACTACTTCGGCGCGCTCGCCATGGTGGTGCTGGTCATCCAGCTATTGAGCGGCATCTGGCTCACCATGTCGTATGTGCCGAGCGGCGCCGGCGCCTTCGCCTCGGTCGAGTACATCATGCGCGACGTGGAGTTCGGCTGGCTCATCCGCTACATGCACTCCACCGGCGCCTCGGCGTTCTTCTTGGTGGTGTACCTGCACATGTTCCGCGCGCTGGCGTATGGCTCGTATCGCGCCCCCCGCGAACTGCTGTGGCTGATCGGCATGGCCATCTACCTCGTGCTGATGGCAGAAGGCTTCTTCGGCTATGTGCTCACATGGGGCAACATGTCGTTCTGGGCGGCGCAAGTGATCGTTTCGCTGGCCGGCGCCATCCCCATCGTCGGCCCAGAACTCATGGAGTGGGTGCGCGGCGATTACGGCATGTCCGAGATCACCTTGAACCGCTTCTTCGCCCTGCATGTGGTGGCGGTGCCGCTGGCGTTGGTGGGCTTGGTGTTTCTGCACATCGTCGCGTTGCACCATGTCGGCTCGAACAACCCGGACGGCATCGACATCAAGCAGCAGAAGGATGCCGAGGGCGTGCCGGTGGATGGCATTCCGTTCCATCCTTACTACACCGTGCATGACTTGCAGGCCACGGTGGTGTTCCTGTTCCTGTTCTGCTTGGTGCTCTTCTACGCGCCGGAGATGTACGGCTACTTCATCGAAAAGCCGAACTTCGAGGAGGCGAATCCGCTCAAGACGCCGGAGCACATCGCGCCAGTTTGGTACTACACCCCCTTCTACGCCATGCTGCGGGCGACGACGTTCCCGCTGTTTGGGTTGTCGGCGAAGTTCTGGGGGCTGGTGGTGATGGCCGGCGCGATCCTCATTCCGGCCATCCTGCCTTGGTTGGACCGCAGCCCCGTGCGCTCCATTCGCTACAAGGGCGCGTGGTCGAAGCTGATGCTGGGCCTGCTCGTGGCGAGCTTCATCGCGCTCGGCTACTTGGGCACCATCCCGCCTTCGCCGGGCGCGACGGTGGCGGCGCAGCTCTTCACCATCGTCTACTTCGCCTACTTCCTGTTGATGCCGTGGTATTCGCGCATCGAGAGGGTGAAACCTGAGCCAGAGCGGGTGACGCGATGATGCGCTTGCTCGGCGCGCTGTTGGTGGCGGCAGTGCTCGGGATGCCGGCTCTCGCGGCCGAATCGTCGTGGACGCTTGAGGCGATGACGCCGAACCTCACCGACAAGCCTTCGCTGCAGCGTGGCCTCCGGCTCTACGCCAACTACTGCTTGGGCTGCCATTCGCTGAAGTTCCAGCGCTACGAGCGCACTGCGGACGACTTGGGAGCGCCCCACGGCATCGTCATGGAGAACGTGATCTTCACCGGCCAGAAAATCGGCAGCCTGATGACCACGGCGATGCCGGAAGAGGAAGCCAAGGGGTGGTTCGGCGCCGCCCCGCCGGACCTCACCATGGTGGCGCGGGTGCGGGGCGTGGATTGGCTTTACACCTATCTCAAAACCTTCTACATCGACCCGACGCGGCCCTTTGGGGTGAACAACAAGGTGTTCGATAACGTCGGCATGCCCCATGTGATGATGGAACTGCAGGGCACGCAGCGGGAAGTGTGCAAAGGCTACGAACCTTTGGACATCGTGCATGGCGAAGCACTGATCGGCGCTCCCCGTGCGTCGCAGTGCCTGCTTGAGGTGGAGGCCGGCACGGGCATCTACGACGAGAAGGAGTTCAACGCGGCGGCCTATGACCTTGTGAACTTCCTTTACTACGTCGGTGAGCCGACGCGGCTCGAACGGGAGCGCATCGGGGCGTATGTCCTCGCGTTCTTGGCGGTGCTTTTCGTGTTCGCCTTTTTGCTTAACCGCGAGTATTGGAAGGGCATCCGCTGATCACAACCGACGTTCCAATCAGCGTCTTGATGGGGCGCGCGTCCATGACTTTGTTCTCGGACGTGACGGATCAGTACAGCCATCGCGTGCGCATGGTGGTGGCCGAGAAGGGCGTCAACATCGAGCGAGTGGAAGTCGATTCCAAGCACAAGCCGATCGATTTGGGCGAACTGAACCCCTACAACACGCTGCCGACGTTGTTCGACCGCGAGGTCGTGCTTTACGAAAGCGCCGTCATCATGGAGTACTTGGACGAGCGCTTCCCACACCCGCCGCTCCTCACCGTCTATCCGGTGGAACGCGCCCAAGCGCGGCAGATGATGCATCGCATCGACAAGGAATGGAGCGGCCATGTCGATCTGCTCATGTCCGGCGAGCATTCCGACGCCGCCACCCGGGCGCGCAAAGAGCTGCGCGAAAACTTGATCGGCTCGGCGCAGGTGTTTAGCCAGAACAAGTTTTTCTTAAGCGACGAGTTCAGCTTGGTGGATTGCTATGTGGCGCCCATTCTCTGGCGCCTCAAGGCCATGAAGATCACCCTGCCGGATCGTCAAGTGCGTCCGATCCGGCGCTACATGAAGCGCGTCTTCGAGCGGCTTTCGTTCCGCGCCAGCCTCACCGAGGCTGAAGTGGAAATGCGCGAATGACCTCCTCGCGTCCGTATCTGATCCGTGCGCTCTTGGAGTGGATCAGCGACAACGACTGCACGCCTTACCTGTTGGTGGCGGCGGATGCCGATGGCGTGGCGGTGCCCCAGCGCCATGTGCAGGATGGGCGCATCGTGCTGAATGTCTCTGCCGCGGCAACGCGCAACTTCCAACTCGACGACGCCGCGGTGGAGTTCGACTCGCGCTTCAGTGGCGAGCCGTTTCATGTCGTGGCGCCGTTGCGGGCGGTGGCGGCCGTCTATGCCAAAGAGAACGGGGAAGGGATGGCGTTCGAGGTTGAGCCGCCAGCCAAGGCGCAACCCCCCAAGGACGACGCGCAGCCCGCCCCGCGTGGCGCGCCGGCCCTGAAGTTGGTGGAGTAGCCCCGGCGGCGGAGCTACCGCGCCTCGTCCTCTTCTGCCGTCGCTGCCGGCGCGACGTGCTCGAACACCTTGACCACGCGTTGCACGCCAAGCACTTTGCGGGCCACCTCGGCCGCCGCGTTGGACTGCTCGGCGGGCACCAGCCCCATCAGAAAGACGGCGCCGTTGCGCGTGACGATGCTCACGCGGTCTGCGTTCACCTTTGCATCCCCCACCAAAGCGGCGCGCACCTTGGTGGACAACAAGCGGTCGTTGGCGCGCGAGACGATGGTGTCCTGCGGGCCGACCACGATTTCGTTGTGTACCCGGCGCACCTTGCGCACCCTTTCCACCGCCTGCTGCGCTTGGCGCTTCAGCGCGTCCGTCGCCACCGAGCCGGTCAACAGCACAACGCCGTTGAAGCTGTCGACGCCGATGTTGCTGGCCGCCAACACTTCCCCGGCATCCCGGATTTCGTTCTTGGCGGCGAACTCGATGCCGCGGTCGTCGAAGATGACGCCTAAGCTGCGGGCGCCTGGGTCGGTGCCGGTGACGGTGGCGCAGCCGGCGCACAGCGCGGCCAGCAGCAATGCGCCGCCAATGGATCGAAGGCGGCTGGCTCGGTTAGGACGTGGCAGTGAAGGCATCGCGCACCCACTCAACTTGCGCCCCCAAGTGTGTGCTCGACATCGCCACGACGTCAAACCGCGCTCGATCTTGCGCGTATCTCGGGTAGGCGGCGAGAAAGGACCGCGCAGCGCGCGCCAAACGGCGTCGCTTGGCCCAATCCACGGATTCGACGCCGCCGAACCATGCGGTGGCCCCACGCAGCCGCACCTCGACGAACACCAAGGTGGCGCCGTCGCGCATCACCAGATCGATCTCGCCAGCGCGCGTGGCGTAGTTGCGCGTGACCAACTTCAACCCGCGGCGGCGCAGGTAGCGCGCGGCGCGACGTTCGGCGCGCCGGCCGCGGCGACCACGGTTGGCGTTGCGCCACCGTCGCCGCGCCGCGGGGAACGTGAGGGCGGCGCGCACTATTGCGCCGCTGCCGCCAATGGCTCGAGACGGTCGCCGCGCACCGCCGCGCAAGCGAGTTCGCGGCGCACCACGCCATCTTGGCCCAGCGTGAGCACGCCGGCGCCGCCCAGAATCTTGGCGCCGGCGTGGAAGTCTTCAAGCTGGTTGGCGATGCGAAACGCATCCACGCCGAAGGCGAACAGCGCTTCCATCGCACCGCTCAGTTGGTCGAACGCGCCTTGCAGCGTGGCCTTGGCGCGTGGCGGCTGGAGCTGCCAAGGCATTCCGCAGACACGGGCGCCATCCAGCTCACGCCCACCCCCAGCGGTGCGCAGCGCTTGCGCGGAAGCGTAAATGGGCACGTCCGCGGCGAAATGGAAGGCCAGCGCCCGGCGCAGTGACGGCAAGTAGTCTGCCTCGACGAGGGCCGCCACCGCGTCCACGTCTTGGCGCCGGCGGGCGGTGAACTCCACGTCGGACCCGAAGTGCTGGGCGAGGGCGCGGTGGCGTTCGCTGCTTGCCACGACGCCGAGCGTCTGAGCGACGTTGGTCGTCACATCCTTGATGTCCTGCAACATGCCGGCGGCGACCACCTGCGTCTCGGGCCCCAAGCCGGTGCGCAACGCCGTCGCGGCGCGTTCAGACCAGGCGCCGCCGCGGAAGAGCGCCACGCGGCGCGCTCCGTCGGCGCTTAAGCGCCGACCGATGGCGCGGCCGTCATCCTCCGCGGCCAAGGCGAACTGAATGCGTTGCGCGGACTGCGCTGACGGCGGCGGGTCGGCGTTGCCGGCGCTGGCGGGGACGGTGTTGAGCGCCAACACGGGCAAGCCCGCTGGCAATGCCCACAGGCGGCGCGTCGCCTCCTTCGCCAACGGGCCAACCACAAGCGCCGCATCGTCGGCGAGGGCTTGTGCGTACAACGCCTCCACGGAGGCAGCATCCGTGTCGTAGATGCGCACGGTCTGCCACGGCGGCGGCGCCGACGCCAGATAGGCGGCGAGGAAGCCGTCGCGCACGGCCCGCGCCGCAGCTTCGAGCGGCCCGGAAAGGGGCAGCAGCAGCGCGATGCGTCCCGGCATGGCGGCGGCGCTTGCCAAGGGCGGTTCGGCGCGCGCCGCAATGTGGTTCGGATGCGCCGCCCGCCACTGTTCCCAGACATTGCGCTGCTGGCGCGGCGTGAGCGCATCGTTGTACGCCATCAGCAGCGCCTGCCAAGCGGCGGCGGTTGTGCCCGGCGCGCTGTGCTGCGTGGCCATGGCCGATGCCGGCGCGCGCAGCGCATAGGCCCAGAGCGTGGCCACCACCGACGCCGGATTGTCAACGGCGTCGGCATCAAGATTGGCGAGCCGCGCCGCGGCTTGCGCCGGCAGCCCGGCTTCGGCATCCAAGCGGGCGGCGAAGCGGATGCGGTTGGCGCGTTGCGCGGCGTTGAAGGGCCTCATCTGGCGCAGGAGTTGGCGAGCGCCATCCACATCGCCGTTGGCGGCGGCGATGCGCGCCTCCAACATGCGCAGGTCGAAATGCAGCGCGTCTGCCAAGCCGCCGGCCGCAGCCTTGGCGGCAAGCCGCACCGCGATGGCACTGGCCGCGTCGGCGTCGCCAGCGTTCAGGAGCGCGTCGGCGGCGTTCAATGCTGCGCGGTCGGAGCTCGTCGCCGGCGTCGTTGGCGCCGGCTCGGCCACGGTGGGCTGCGGCGCCTCGCCGGCGCGGTCTTGGGCTTGGCACCCGGAGATTGCGACAATGACGCCAGCGCCGAGGCAACTCGCCACGGCCTTCAGGCAAACAAGGGAAGCCAATTTGGACACTGGGTGCTTGTACGTTGTCGCAACACCGATCGGCAACTTGGAGGACATCACGGCGCGTGCCGTGCGCATCCTCAAAGCCACGCCTACGCTGACCTGCGAAGATACCAGACGCTGCCGGATTCTTTTGCGCCACATCGGCGCCGAACCCAGCGAACTCATTCCCCTGCATGAGCGCAATGAGGCCGCGGCGAGCCGCTTGGCGTTGCGGCGGTTGGTGGCCGGGCGGGATGTCGCCTTGGTGTCTGATGCGGGCACGCCGCTGGTGTCGGACCCAGGCTTTGAGCTGGTGCGCCAAGCCGCGCAGGACGGCGTTCCGATCGTCCCCATCCCAGGGCCGAGCGCATTGACGGCCGCATTGTCGGCTTCGCCGGTGGCCGGCGGCAGGTTTGTCTTCGAGGGCTTCTTGCCGGCGCGTCAAACGGCTCGCCGCGCCGCCCTCGCGCACCGCTTGCGGCGTCCGGAAGCGGTTGTCTTCTTTGAGGCGCCGCATCGCATCGAAGCGACCTTCGCAGACTTGGTTGACCTTGGCGCCGCCGAGCGTCCGATCACCGTGGCGCGTGAACTCACCAAGGTGTTTGAGACGATCCTGCATGGATCGGTGGCCGCTGTCGCTGCCGGGCTTGGCGCGCCGCGCGGCGAGTACGTCTGCATTCTGGCCGGCGCCGCGGCGCCGCCGCTTGCGGAGGCCGAGGGTGTGTTGGACGCCTTGCTGGAGGAGTTGGCGCCGGCGCAAGCGGCGCGCCTCGCCAGCAAACTCACTGGCGCCTCCAGGGCCACGCTCTATCAGCAGGCGACGCTCCGCCGGCCAGACGCTCGGCCCGATAAGAACGCGACGTGATATGGTGGCCAAGCGAGCCGGCTAGGCAATCGCTGCGCCATGCGGCGTGGAGGAAAGTCCGGGCTCCACAGGACAGGGCGCCAGGTAACGCCTGGGGGGCGCGAGCCCACGGAAAGTGCAACAGAGAGCAGACCGCCACCGGCTGCTGCGCGAGCGGCGCCGGCGGCAAGGGTGAAACGGTGCGGTAAGAGCGCACCGCGTTCGGCGGCAACGTCGGCGGCTAGGCAAACCCCGCCCGGAGCAAGGCCAAATAGGAGCCCTTGAGCGTGGTCCGCGCTGGGCTCGGGTAGGCCGCTAGAGGTGTCCGGTGACGGGCATCGAAGATGAATGATTGCCCTCGACAGAACCCGGCTTATCGGCCGGCTCGCGCTCAGCGCCATGCGTCGACGGTGGCTTGAGCATCGGCGCCGGGGTCGTCCACGCTCCCTTGCGGGCAAGCGCTGTTGAGGAGCCGTGGACCTGCCGCCTTCGGCCTAGTGCCCGCCATCACCCTTCGTGCGCGCCAGCCTTCTGCCGGGAAAAGGCCGGCGAAAAAGCCGTTGACATCCCTTTTTCAGCCTCTATAGTTGCTCGTCCGGTGGGTAATTGTGGGTAAGTCGGGCAGGAAAGTGGGCGAGATAGTTCAATCGCGCCTTCCTTCACGGCCCCTTCTGCGCCATGTTCCGCGGCATCAACAGCGTCAGCTTGGATGCGAAAGGCCGCATGGCCTTGCCGACAAGCTGCCGTCAAACCCTGCAAAGCCGCGCTGACGGCCGCGTCGTCACGACGATACATCCGGGCGGCGACCCCTGCCTCTTGGTGTACCCGTTGCCGGAATGGGACACGGTGCAGGCGCAACTCGCGAAAGTCTCCAACCTGCCCGCGGCGATGCGCCGCCTGCGCCGCGCGCTCATCGGCCACGCTGCGGATGGCCAACTCGATGCCAACGGCCGGCTGCTCCTGCCAGCGATGCTCCGCGAACACGCGGGGCTCAAGAAGAAGCTGGTCCTCCTCGGCGATGACAACAAGATCGAGGTGTGGAGCGAGGCAGAGTTCCAAGACGACCGCGGCGAGTGGCAAGGACAAGACCTCGCCTCGGAAACCAGAGCCTTGGGGTTCGAGATCTCTTATTAGGGGGGTTGGATGCGCCACGCGCCTGTGCTGCTCGAGGAGACGCTGGTCGCCATCGTGACGGCGGATGGCGGCAACTACGTCGATGCGACATGGGGCCGCGGCGGACACGGGCGCCCGCTGTTGGCGCGCTTGGGCGCCAAAGCGCGGCTCTTGGCGCTGGACCGCGACGCGCAAGCCATCGCCGACGCCGTGCGCTTGGCGCGGGCGGAGCCACGCCTCGAGGCGGAGCAGGCCTGCTTTTCCCGCCTTGCCGAGGTGGTGGAACGACATGGCTTGGCGCCGCTCGCCGGCGCACTCATGGATGTTGGCGTGTCCTCGCCGCAGTTGGAAGAGGCGGACCGCGGCTTCAGTTTCTTGCACGATGGCCCGCTCGACATGCGCATGGACCGCGGCGCTGGCATGACGGCGGCGCAATGGCTCAATGCGGCGGACGCCGTCGAACTCGCTCGCGCGTTCCGACAACTTGGCGGCGAACGAGACGCCACCCGCATCGCCCGCGCCGTCGTGGCGCGCCGGCCGCTCGAACGCACGGCGGATTTGGCGGCCGCGGTCGCGTCGGCGTCGACGCAGGACCGCGACGCGCGCCGCCATGTGGCCACGCGGGTGTTCCAGGCGGTGCGCATCGTCGTGAACGACGAACTCGGCGAACTGGACGCGGGGTTGGACGCGGCCTTCACGGCGCTCGGCATCGGCGGCCGCCTCGCCGTCATCACCTTCCACAGCCTTGAGCATCGCATCGTGCGTCGCCGCTTCCGGGCGTGGCGGGAAGGCGCCGCGGTGGCGCGTCGGGCGCCGATGCGGGGCGAGCCGCCGCGTCGGGCGCGGCTGGTGGTGCGCGGCGCGCGCCCGACGGATGCGGAAGTGGGCCGCAATCCACGCGCCCGCAGCGCCATGCTGCAGGTGGTGGAGAAGTGCGCGTGACGGGCGAACCGATGTCGCCGAAGCGCTGGGCCGCGGTGCTGTGCGTGGGCATCGTGGCGGCGGCGTCCGGGGTGCAAGTGGCCACGCAAGCGCAACACATGCGCCAGGCATTCGGCGCGTTGTCGTCCGCGCAGGAGCGGCGCGACGCGCTGCTGGCGGAATACAGTCGCCTGCTGTTGGAGCGCGGCATGCTGTCTAGCTACCGCAATGTGGGCGATACGGCGGCCAACGCGCTGGCCATGCGCTTCCCGGAAGAGTTCACGGCGGTTCGCCGTCCTCGGCAATAGCATGAAGGTTTGGCGTCACCACTTGTTGGTCAGCCTGTTCATCGCGGCGGTGATCGCGCTGCTTGGACGCATCGCCCACCTCGGCACCACGGAGCGTGATTTCCTCGCGGACCAAGGAGACAAGCGCTCGGTGCGCACCGTCTCCATCCCCGTGCATCGGGGCATCATCTTCGACCGCCACGGTGAACCGCTGGCGGTGAGCACGCCGGCATTCTACGTCTGGGCAGATCCAGTCAAGACGCCGATCCCCGCAGCGGCAGTGCCAAAGCTGGCGGCGGCGCTGCAAGTGCCGGCGGCGCGGCTCGAAAGTGTGCTCGAACGCAGCCGGAACAGGCGCTTCGCCTACCTCAAGCGGCATGCAGACCCAGCGGCGGTGGCGCGCGTGCGGGCGCTCGACGTGGCCGGCGTGAGCTTCGACCGGGAGTACCGCCGTTTCTACCCGGCCGCCGACACCACGGCGCATGTGGTGGGCATCACCAACATCGACGACGCTGGGCAGGAAGGGGTGGAGCTCATCCTTGACGACTACCTGAAAGGCGAGCCGGGCAAGAAGCGCGTGTTGCGCGACGGCCGCGGCGTCACCATCCGCGACCTCGCCTACCTGAAGGCGCCGCAGTTCGGCCAAGACGTGCGCCTGAGCTTGGATTTGCGCCTGCAGTTCTTTGCGCACCAAGAACTCAAGTCCGCAGTGCTCCGCCACGGTGCCCGGGCCGCGTCGCTGGTGATGCTGGATGTGGCGACGGGCCAAGTGCTGGCGATGGCGAACCAGCCTTCCTACAACCCCAACAACCCGGTGGACCGCGGCGGCTCAGGCGCCCGCAACCGCGCCGTGACGGATACGTTCGAGCCCGGCTCCACCGTCAAGCCGCTGTCGGTGCTGGCTGCCCTTGAGAGCGGCCGCTACACGCCGGACACGGTGCTCGACACTGCGCCGGGCTACACCAGCGTGGGCCGCAAGCTCATTGAGGACCCGCGCGACTACGGCGCCCTCACCCTCACCCAAGTGCTCGCCAAGTCGAGCCAGGTTGGCGTCACCAAGGTGGCGATGGACCTGCCGCAGCACGCCATCTTCGACGTCATGAGCCGCGCCGGGCTGGGTGCCGCGCCGGGCACCGGCCTGCCGGGCGAGACGTTAGGCGTGTTCACGCCGGTGGACCTCAACAAGCGCATCGGGCGCGCCACGCTGGCATTCGGCTATGGCCTGACGGCGACGCCCATGCAGCTCGCGCAGACGTACTTGACGCTGGCCGCCGGCGGCGTGCGGCGGCCGGTGACAGTGTTTTTGGATGGCCATCAATTGCCGGATGAGCGCGTCTTCGAGGAGCGCCATGTGCGCGAGGTGTGGCGCATGATGGAGCAGGTGGTCACGCCGCAGGGCACGGCGCGGGCCGCCCGCGTCGCTGGATACCGCGTCGCCGGCAAAACTGGCACGGCGCGCAAGGTGGGCGCGAACGGCGAATACGATGACAACCTGCACGTCGCCCTGTTCGCCGGCTTCGCGCCGGCAGTGAACCCGCGCATCGTTGTCGTGGTGGTGGTGGACGAGCCGCGCGGCGCGCTGCGCGGCGGCGGCTCCGTGGCAGCGCCCGTGTTTTCGCGGGTGGTGGCGCGGGCGTTGCGGCTCCTCGGCGTCAACCCAGCCGGCACGGCGCCGGCGGTGATGGCTTGATGGCGGGGAAGACGCTGCAGGAAGTCTGCGGCGCGGGGGGCGCTGTGCCCGTGACCGGCATCGCCAGCGATTCGCGCCGCGTGGCGCCGGGCGACCTGTTCCTCGCCTGCGCCGGCGCGGTGAGCGACGGCCACGACCATGTGGCGGAAGCGGTGTGCCGCGGCGCCGTTGCGGTCTGCTCGGAGCGGCGGGTGCCGGTGCCGGTGCCGAACGTGGTGATGGCGGACTTGCGGGTGCGCCAAGGGGAACTGGCGGCACGGTTCTTTGATGACCCAAGCGCCGGATTGACCTGCATCGGCGTCACCGGCACCAACGGCAAAACCTCCATCACGCATTTTTGCGCCGCGTTGCTGCCGGATGCGGCCTGCATCGGCACGGTGGGCTGGGGCACGCCGCCGGATCTGTGTCCGAGCACGCTCACCACGGCGAGCGCGGTGACGCTGCAGCGGCGCCTGCGGCGCTTGGCGGCGCGCGGCTGCCGCCATGTCGCGCTGGAGGCGAGTTCCCACGCGCTGGACCAAGGGCGCGTTGCCGACATGCGCATCGACATCGCCGTGTTCTCGAACCTGACGCGCGACCATCTGGACTATCACGGCGACATGGCCGCCTATGCCGCGGCGAAGCGCAAGCTCTTCGAGATGCCAACGCTCAGCGCCGCGGCCATCAATGTCGACGATCCCTGGGGGCGGGCCTTGGCCGCGGAACTTGCCGTGGAGACGCTGCGCTACGGCGCCGCTGCCGACGCGGACATCTCATGGTCGGACATCGCATACGGGCCGCGTGGCATTACCGGGCGCTGGCGCTCGCCGTGGGGCGATGCCGCGCTGCAGCTGCCGCTCTACGGCCCCTTCTCCGTCGCCAACGCCGCGGCGGCGGTGGCCGCGGCGTGCCTGGCCGGCGAGCCCTTCCCAGCGGTGGTGGATCGGCTCGCGAGCCTGCGTTCGCCGCCAGGTCGGATGCAGCGCATCGAACCGCCCGGTGGCGCCGGCCCCGTCGCCATCATCGACTATGCCCACACGCCGGCGGCGTTGGCCGCCGCCCTCGACGCCACCCGCCACCACTTCGGCGGCGAGCTCGTCTGCGTCTTCGGCTGCGGCGGCGAACGGGACCGGGGCAAGCGGGCGCTGATGGCCGCAGCCGCGGAACGCGGCGCAGATCGAGTGCTCGTCACCTCGGACAACCCGCGCGGCGAGCCGCCACTCGCCATCATCAAGGACATCTTGGCGGGCTTTGAGCAGCCCGCCGACGTCATCTGCGAGGCAGACCGGGAAGCGGCGATCGGGCTCGCCATCGGCGCGGCCAGCGCCGGCGACGTCGTGCTCATCGCCGGCAAGGGCCACGAGCGTCATCAAGAGGTTGCGCAGGCACGGCTGCCCCACAGCGACCGCGCCGCGGTGCAAGCGGCCTTCGGCTTGCGCGGCGAGCGCTGAGGAGGGGCGCGGATGCTGCTTTGGCTCACAGATTACTTCGCGGGATTCGCCAGCGGGTTCGGCGTGTTTCAGTACTTGACGTTCCGCACCATGGTGAGCGCGCTCACGGCCCTTGGCATCGCGCTCCTCATCGGGCCGCTGATGATTCGCCGCTTGTCCATGCATCAAATTGGCCAGGCGGTGCGCGAAGATGGCCCGGAGACGCACCTCGCCAAGGCCGGCACGCCCACGATGGGGGGTGCGCTCATCCTGCTGACGGTGCTCGCCACGACGTTGATGTGGGGCGACCTCGCCAACCGTTATGTGTGGACCGCGTTGGCAGTGACGTTCGCGTTCGGCCTCATCGGCTGGTACGACGACTACCTGAAGGTGTCGCAACAGAACTCGAAGGGGCTGCCGGCGCGCTGGAAGTACCTGCTGCAGTCCATCGCCGGCTTGGCGGCTGCCATCGTCCTCTACCAGAGCGCCGCCACCCCCGCGGAGACAAGCCTCTTCGTGCCATTCTTCAAGGACATCGCGGTGCCTATTGGCGTGGGTTCCGTGGTCGTCACCTATTTCATGATCGTCGGCATGAGCAATGCGGTGAACCTCACTGACGGCTTGGATGGCTTGGCCATTCTGCCAACGGTGATGGTGAGCGCGGCGCTCGGCTTCATCGCCTACCTTGCCGGCCATGTGCAGTTCGCCACCTACCTGCAGATCCCCTACATCGCCGGCGCCGGGGAACTATCCGTGTTCTGCGGCGCGCTGATCGGCGCCGGCCTTGGCTTTCTGTGGTTCAACGCCTACCCGGCGCAAGTCATCATGGGTGATGTGGGCGCGCTGGCCCTCGGCGCTGCGCTGGGCCTCGTCGCGGCCATCGTGCGCCACGAGATCGTCCTGCTCATCATGGGCGGGCTGTTCGTCATCGAGACGGTGTCGGTGGTCGTGCAGGTGGTGTCGTTCAAGCTCACCGGCAAGCGCGTCTTCCGCATGGCGCCGATTCACCATCACTTCGAGTTGAAGGGATGGCCCGAGCCGCGCGTGATCGTGCGCTTTTGGATCGTCACCCTGATCCTTGTGATCGTGGGCCTCTCCACGCTGAAGATCCGATGAGCGCGCCGCGAACATTGGTGCTTGGGCTTGGCGAAACCGGCCGCTCTTGCGTTGAGCATTTGCATGGCCGCGCACCGGTTGCCGTTTGCGACACGCGCGCCCGCCCGCCGTGCGCGGACTGTGCGCCGGTTCGCTCAGGCGCCGTGGAACTCGTCAAGCCCCGCGCCGTGCGTTGGCAAGACTTCGACCGGCTGGTGGTGAGCCCGGGCATTTCGCTGCAGCACTGCCTCGTCGCCCGCGCCCTCGCCGCTGGCCTTGAGGTGGTTGGCGACATCGACCTCTTCCTTGCCGCGGCGCGCGCGCCAGTGGTGGGCATCACTGGCACGAACGGCAAGAGCACGGTGACGGCCTTGGTGGGCGAACTGTTGCGCGCGGCCGGCGTGGGCGTGCAGGTGGGAGGCAATCTCGGCACGCCGGCGCTCGATCTGCTCGACGCGGATGCCGAGCGCTATGTGCTTGAGTTGTCGAGCTTCCAGTTGGAGCGCTTGGTCGCTGGCAGGTTCGATGTGGCTGCGGTGCTCAATGTCAGCGCAGATCACCTGGATCGCCACGCCTCGTTCGCCACCTACGCGGCCGCCAAGCGGCGCGTCTACCGGGGTTGCCGCGTCGCTGCCCACAACGGCGCGGACGCCGCCACGCAACCGCCGCCGGGCACGCGGGGCATCGCCTTTGGCGCCGACGAACGCTGGCGCCTTGATGGCGATGCGCTGGTGCTCGATGGCGAGCGCCGGGCGTTGTCTGCGTACCGCGTGCTGGGGCGCCACAACGCGCTCAACCTGCTGGCCAGCGCGGCCATCGCCAGCTTGTGCGGTGCGCGCTTGGAGGCTTTCGACGCCGCCATGCGGGGCTTCAGCGGCTTGCCGCACCGCTTTGCTCCGGCCGGCCGCATCGGCGGGGTGGCTTTCGTCAACGACTCCAAGGCCACCAACGTGGGCGCCTGTGCGGCTGCCTTGGCGGGTTTGGGCGGCGCCGGCAAGCACATCGTGCTCATCGCTGGCGGCGACGGCAAGGGCGCATCGTTCGCTGCGCTCAAGGGCCCCGTCGCCGCCCATGTGCGCCATGCCGTCTTGCTGGGCCAGGATGCTGAGCGGCTGCAGGCGGCGTTGGCGGGCGTTGTGCCCACGAGCCGCGCGCAAGACATGGACGATGCGGTGGCGCGGAGCCTCGCCGCGGCGCACGACGGCGATGTGGTGCTGCTCTCGCCGGCGTGCGCCAGCTTTGACATGTTCGCCGGCTTCGCGGCGCGCGGCGATGCCTTTGTGGCGGCGGTGGCCAAGCTCGGAGGCCGGCCATGAGCGAACGCCATGACGCGCCGCTCGCCATGACGTGGTTCGCCTTGTTGGCGTTCGGCGTGGTGATGGTGGCGTCCGCTTCCGCGGCGTTGGGCGCGGTGGCCATTCAGACCCGCCACGGCGTGTTCCTGTTAGCGGCGCTGTTCACGTTTGCCGCCATCCTGGCCGTGCCGCTGCGCCACTGGCAGACGGCGCACCGGCCCTGCCTGTTCCTCGCAATCATCCTGTTGTCGGTGGTGCTGGTGCCGGGCATCGGCCGGGAAGTCAACGGAGCGCAACGTTGGATCGGGTTGGGCGGTTTCACCTTGCAGCCCTCGGAGATCGTCAAGTTCCTCATCACCATCTACCTCGCCGGCTACTTGGCGCAGGCGGGCAAGGCGCTGGGGGATGACGTGCTCACCTTCCTGCGGCCGCTGTTGTGGGTAGGGGCGGTGCTGGCGCTATTGATGCTCGAGCCGGATTTTGGTTCGGCGGTGGTCATCGCGTCGGTGACGGGCGGGCTCATGTTCTTGGGCGGTGTGCGCCTGCGCTATTTCTGCGCCGCCGGCATCCTCGCGGTGGCCGCCTTCGCGGCGCTTGCCGTCGGTGAGGATTATCGGCTGGCGCGGCTCACCTCGTTCCTCGACCCTTGGGCGGTGGCCTTCGACAGCGGCTACCAGCTCACGCAGGCGCTGATTCCGTTCGGGCGGGGCGGTTGGTTGGGCATGGGCTTGGGCGAGAGCGCCCAAAAGCTCCACTTCTTGCCCGAAGCGCACAACGACTTCATCTTGGCGGTGGTGGTGGAGGAACTCGGCATCGTGGGCGCCGCCGCGCTGATCGCCTTGTTCGTCTTCATGGTGCTGCGCCTGTTCAACATCGCCAAGGCCGCGGCCGCCCAAGGCCGCGTCTTCGCCGCCTACGCGACCTATGGCGCCGGGCTGCTGATCGCCGCGCAGGCGCTCATCCACGTTGGCGTCAACATCGGCGTGTTGCCCACCAAAGGGCTGACGCTGCCGTTCGTCAGCTACGGCGGCAATAGCCTCATCGTCTGCACGGCGCTGGTCGCGCTTGGCTTGCGCGCCCACTGGGAGGGTGGCCATGGACGGCGTTGACGGCGCGGCCCCGGCCATGCCTGCAATGCGCCGCGTGCGGCGCATCCACTTCGTTGGCATCGGCGGCGCCGGCATGTGTGGCATCGCGGAGGTGCTGGCGAACTTGGGCTACGAGGTGACGGGTTCAGACGCCGCCACGTCCTCGATCACGCAGCGCCTCGCTGGGCTTGGCATTCCGGTGGCGCTCGGCCATGACGGCCAAGGAGCGGCGGCCGCAGACGCGGTGGTGGCATCGAGCGCCATCGACGCATCGAACCCAGAACTGACCCTCGCGCGGGAACGCCGCGTGCCAGTGGTGCCACGCGCCGAGATGCTGGGCGAACTCATGCGTCACCGCCATGGCATCGCGGTGGCCGGCACCCACGGCAAGACCACGACGACGAGCCTCATCACCTCCATCTTCCAAGCGGCCGGCTTGGATCCGACGTTCGTCATCGGCGGGATGCTCACCAGCGAGGGGCGTGGCGGCAGGTTGGGGGCGAGCCGCTACCTCATCGCGGAGGCGGACGAGAGCGATGCGTCGTTCCTGTTCCTGCAGCCGATGGTCGCGGTGCTGACCAACATCGACCGTGATCACCTGGAGGCATACGGGCAGGACTTCGACGCCTTGAAAGGGGCCTTCGTCAACTTCGCGCATCGCCTGCCGTTCTACGGCGCTGTGGTGGCTTGCCTGGACGATCCGCGCATCGAGTCTCTGCTCGATGAACTGTCGCGCCCAACGCTCACCTACGGCTTGCATGAGGATGCGGACTTCCGGGCGCTGGACATCGATGCGAACGGCGTGTGCTGGAGCTTCACTGCACAGCGCCGCGACCACGGCGCGTTGCGCGTCAAGCTGCCGTTGCCTGGCATGCATAACGTCTTGAACGCTTTGGCGGCGGTTGCGGTGGCCACCGACGAAGGCGTGGCCGATGAACACATTCAGGCCGGCCTTGAACACTACCGCGGCGTCGGGCGGCGGTTCCAAGTGAGCATGCGCCGCGTGGCCGGCAAGCGCGTGCGCGCGGTGGACGACTACGGCCACCATCCCACCGAGGTGCGCATGGTGATCGAAACGGTGCGCCGAGTGTGGCCCGGTCGTCGCTTGGTGATGGTGTATCAGCCACACCGATACACGCGCACCCGAGACCTCTACGACGACTTCGTGAAAGTGCTGTCGCTGGTGGACATGTTGGTGGTGGTGGACGTCTACGCGGCCGGCGAGGAACCCATCGCCGGCGCCGATGGCCGCGCCCTCTGCCAAGGCATTCGCCAGCTTGGTGGCTTGAATCCCATCTTCGCGGCGACGCCGGCGGACGCCGGCGCCAACTTGGAGACGCTGGCCCGAGATGGCGATGTGGTGGTGGTGCAGGGTGCGGGGAACGTCAACCAAGTGTCGGAACGGCTCGCGGCGGCGACCGATGCATAAGGTGATGCGCCAGCTCAAGTCCTTGCTCGCGGCGGCCGCGCTCGCCGGCGCTGCCGCGTTCATTGGCGTTGTCGGGTGGCGCTTCTTCGAGATGCCGTTCGATGGCGTGGAACTGCCCGACACCCTGACGGCCGACGAAGCGCAAGCCGTGCGCCGCGTGGTGGAACAGGCGCGTCAGGGCGCCCGCGCCAGCGTCGCCGAGCTGGCGCGGAACCTAGAGGCAGTGGATTGGATTCGCGGCGCCAGCGTGCGCCGCATTTGGCCGCGCGCCATCCGCATCGATCTGGAACTTGACGCGCCAGCGCCGCCGGGCGTCAGCCGGGTGCTCGCGTCCCATGATCAAGCGCAGCAAGTCTATGAACTGCTGAGCCCTTGGATTGCGGATGCCGGCCTCACGCTCGCCGCCCTTGAAGAGACCGACATCGGCGAGTGGCGCGTCACCTTGGACGGTGGCGTGCCCATCTTGCTCGGCGACGACGATTTGGGCGGGCGCTTGGGGCGGGCGCTGGCTGTGTATCAGAACGAACTGGTTGGGCGCATGGATGAAGTCGCGCGGATCGACGCCCGCTACGCCGGCGGCGTGGCAGTGCGCTGGCGCGACGCCGCGGACGGCGCCCCCGTGATGCTGGCGAGGCACTGATGGCAGAAGACGGCAAGCGGCGCATCGTGGGGCTGGACATCGGCTCCAAGAAGGTTGCCGCGGTCATCGGTGAAGTGCTGCCCGACGGTGCCATCGAGGTCATCGGTGTGGGCACCCACCCCTCCGGGGGCTTGCGCAAGGGCGTGGTGGTGAATGTGGAATCCACCGTCCAAGCCATCCAACGGGCGGTGGAAGAGGCGGAACTGATGGCCGGTGCGCCAATCGAATCCGTGTACGCCGCCGTCGGCGGCAGCCACATCGGCTGCATGAACTCCGATGGCGTGGTGCCCATCACCAGCGGCGAAGTGCGCCGCCAAGACATCGATGCCGTCATGCAGGCGGCCAGCGCGGTGCCGACGCCGGCAGACCGGCGCATCCTCCATGTGTTGCCGCAGGACTATGTGGTGGATGGCCAAGAAGGCGTGCATAAGCCGCTTGGCATGTCGGGCGTGCGCTTGGAGGCGGGCGCCCATGTGGTCACTTGCGCGGCCAATGCGGCGCGCAACGTGGAGAAGTGCATCGAACGCTGCGGCCTGCAGGTACGCCGCTTGGCGCCGGCGCCGCTGGCATCGAGCCACGCCGTGCTGACGAACGATGAGCGCGACCTCGGCGTGTGCATGGTCGACATCGGCGCCGGCACCACGGACATCACCGTCTTTGCCAACGGCGCGATCCGCCGCACCGCGGTGATTCCCATCGCCGGCGATCAAGTGACGAACGACATCGCCATGTCGCTGCCGACGCCAAAGCGCGAGGCGGAGGAGATCAAGATCAAGTACGCCTGCGCGTTGACGCGGCTGGTGCAACCGGACGAAACGATCAACGTGGCCGGCGTTGGCGACCGCCCGCCGCGGCCGCTGCCGCGCCAAGCCATCGCGGAGATCGTGGAGGCTCGGCTGGAGGAGCTGTTTGGCTTCGTGAAAGAGGAATTGCGGGTCAACGGCTTCGAAGAGTCCGTCGCCGCCGGCGTCGTGCTCACTGGCGGCAGCGCGCGCATGGAAGGATTGGCCGAGCTGGCGGAGAGCGTCTTCGAGATGCCGGCCAGCGTGGCTGCGCCAAAGCACGTCGGTGGCTTGCAGGACATCGTGCGCAATCCGTTGTACGCCACCGGCGTCGGATTGCTGATTTTGGGGAAAAGGGAGGAAGACGAAAGTTCCGGCGACGGCCGCTCGCGGTCGTTGGGCCTGTTAGGCCGCATCGGAAGTTGGTTCCGGGAGAACGTATGACTCCGAACAATGGAGCACTCTCCTCTTCTTTGGCAATTTCGATAGGAGGCTCAGGATGTTTGAGCTAGCGGACAGCGCGTCGAACAAGGCGCGAATCAAGGTAATTGGAGTCGGCGGTGGCGGCGGCAACGCCGTCGAGCATATGTTGAACAAAGACGTGTCGGGCGTCGAGTTCATCGCTGCGAACACGGACGCGCAAGCGCTCGCCAAGCTCGGCTTGCGGCAAGCGCTGCAACTCGGCCCGTCGGTGACGAAGGGTCTCGGCGCCGGCGCCAACCCGGAAATCGGCCGCCAGGCGGCGTACGAAGACCGGGACAAGATCAGCGAGATTCTCCGGGACACCGAGATGGTGTTCATCACCGCCGGAATGGGTGGCGGCACCGGCACGGGCGCTGCGCCGGTCATCGCGGAGGTGGCGCAACAGGAAGACGTGCTGACCGTCGCCGTGGTGACGCGCCCGTTTTTGTTCGAGCACCGCAGCGAAGTCGCCAATCAAGGCATTGATGAACTTGCGCGCCATGTGGATTCGCTGATCGTCATTCCCAACGAAAAGCTGCTCGACAAGCTCGGCGGCGCAACGACGATGCTTGATGCGTTCGGGCAGGCAAACGACGTGTTGCTGCACGCGGTTCAAGGGGTGGCTGACCTTATCACCCGCAGCGGCCTGATCAACGTCGACTTCGCCGACGTGCGCACGGTGATGAAGGGCATGGGCCTATCCGTGATGGGCATGGGCACTGCCTCTGGCGACAACCGTGCCGAGGATGCCGCCCACGCGGCCATCAGCAGCCCGTTGCTCGACGACGTGAGCCTGGATGGCGCGCGTGGGGTGCTCGTGAACGTGGGCAGCGGCCCCAGCCTCACATTGGACGAGGTGAGGACGGTGGGGAACACTATCAGTGGCTTTGCTTCCCCGAATGCCACCGTGGTGGTGGGAATGGTGGTCGACGAGGATGCCGGCGACGAAATCAAGGTGACGATCGTCGCCACGGGGCTTGGGTCAGTTGTGCCAGCGGAGGAGCCGGCACCGGCGCCGGCGCCGGTGTCCAGCGAGAGCGGCGAGTTGAACTACGAGGCCTTCGACCGTCCGTCGTACACCCGCAAGCCGGCCGGCCCGCTGCGCAGCGAGCCGGCGACGCCGGTGGCGGAGAACGTCGAGTACTTGGACATCCGTCGGTTCACGCAAGCGTAGCGCTGTCGCGTCATCCGCCGGCTTCACGCCACGCCGGCGGATGGCGTCGCGCTGTGCGCCCCCGCCGGCTTCACCAAGGCCGTGCCGCGGTGCGCACGTGGATGTCCCGCACTTGGGCGAAGTCCTGCAGGGCTTGCAGCATCGGCAGCAGTTCTGGCGCGCGAAAGCGCAGCCGGGTGGCCCACGACGCGCTTTTTGCGTGGATCGTGAGGTGCCGGGCGCGGATGCTGGCGACGGCGTAGTGGCGCGCCTCATCGGCCGGCAGGAGCGCGCGCAACTGGCCAGTCCACGCGGCGCGCTCCTCGGCGCTGGTGACCAGGCGCCCCAAGGCGGAGCGCCGCGATTGGCGATCCTTCAGAATTTGGTCTATGTTAGCGAGCGGCATGGGGTGGGCCGTGCATGGTTAAACGAGTGGACATCTTAGTCCTTGACGGCGGTCAGGGTCGAATCCGGCCGCTGCATGTGCCGCGCAGCGCTGTGGTGGGCGCCTTGGCCATCGTGGCATGCATCTGCGCCATCGGCATCTGGTTCTCGGCGCGCCATTTCGAGGGCGCTTTGCTGGACAGCTTGGCGGTGGCGGTTTGGAATGACCGCATTGCCGCCCAACGCGCGGATCTCAACGACCTCACGGGACAAGCGCAGGCGCAACTCATCGAAGTGGGGCAGCGGCTTGCCGGCTTTGAAGCGCGTCTGTTGCGGATGGAAGCCCTAGGCGAGCGGGTGTCAGAGATGGCGCAGCTCACCGAGGGGGAGTTCCGTTTCGACGAACCGCCGGCGGTCGGTGGCCCGGCGCCGGCGATGTCTCCGCAAGGGCTGATCCCGCCGGCCTATCTTGCCAAGATCGAGCGCTTGGCGGCAGATCTCAAGTTGCGCGAGCAAGAGCTCAATGTGCTCGACGCGCTGGTGGCGAGCCGTCGCTTCCGAGAGCAAGTGGCGCCTTCTGGCTGGCCGGTGGAGGGGGCATGGATTTCTTCGGCGTTTGGGCGGCGGGTCGATCCCTTCTCGGGCCGGCCGGCTCGGCACACCGGCATCGACTTCGCGAGCCGCGCCGGCAGTGACGTCGTGGCCGTGGCGGGGGGCATCGTCACCTTCGCTGGGCGGAGCGCCGGCTACGGGCTGATGGTGGATGTGCATCATGGCGATGGGTTGGCGACGCGCTACGCCCATGCCGAACGCATACTCGTTGCCGTGGGAGACGCCGTGAAAAAGGGCCAACCCATCGCCCATGTGGGCAGCACCGGCCGCTCCACCGGGCACCATGTGCATTTCGAGGTGCTGAAGGACGGCCGCCAAGTGAATCCGTGGCAGCATCTGGCCAAGGGATAGAGGGCTAGAGGCGTCGCCAACGGCCATCCGTTACGGGGGAGGCCGGGAAGAGCCGGGAGTAAAGGCCGGGAAGAGCCGGGAGTACGCCGTCCCGAGTTGGCGCTTGGCGGAGGAACGGATGCCCAAGATCAGTGACCTCGCCGCCGGCGCCTTCCTCGCCACCACGGAGCTGACGCCGCCCAAGGGCGCGGATGCGGCGCCCCTGTTGGCGACGGCGCGCAGCCTCGCGGCCGCGGTGGATGCGTTCAACCTGACGGATTCGCACAACGCCCGCATGACCATGGCGCCGCTGGCGGCGGCGCGGCTGTTGCTGGAAGCGGGCATCGAACCCATCGTGCAGATGACGTCGCGCGATCGCAACCGCATCGCCATCCAAGCGGACCTGTTGGCGGCGGCGGCGCTTGGCGTCTCCAATGTCACCCTGATGACCGGCGACTCTCCAGCGCGCGGCGACCATCCCGATGCCAAAGCCGTCTTCGACCTCAACTCCGCCGAGCTCGTTGCCGCCGCCGCCACGCTGAACAGGGGGAGCGACATCGCCGGCGCTGCGCTCAACGGCGCGCCGAACCTCTGCATCGGCGCGGTGGTCAATCCGGGCGCCGATGACTTGGACGCCGAGCTTGGCCGCATGGCGGCGAAGGTGGAGGCCGGGGCGCGCTTCTTCCAAACCCAGGCGATCTATGACGTGGCGGCGTTCGAGGCATTCCGCGAACGGCTGGAGCGCTTCGGCTTGGCGGAGGTGGTGGTGCTGGCCGGCATCATTCCGCTGAAGTCCGCGCGCATGGCGCGTTATCTCAACGCCAATGTCCCCGGCATCAAGGTTCCCGACGCCCTCATTGAGGAGCTCGACGCCGCCGTGGACGTGGCGGCGACGAGCGTGGCCACCGCGGCCGGCATCGTCGCCGGCCTCAAGCCGCTGTGCCAAGGCGTACACATCATGGCGCTGGGCCGGGAGGAGTGGATTCCCGCCATCATGGAGCAGGCCGGCCTCAAGCCGAAGATTGGCGCGGGCCGTTAGGGAAGGTCTGAACAAAGCGTCGATCGACCGCCGGAGGTGGCCCAGAGGCGGTTTTCGGATCGCTTCCGTGCCAGGCGGCCAAAAACGGCCCGATTCCGGCCTTTTCTCCGCCGTTTCCGGCGCTTCGGCCGCCTTCCGGGCGCACGGGCGCCGCGGTCACGCCGCCAAGCGCCGCTCGGCGATCAGCAGGTTGGCGAAGCCCAGCAGCAGCGCGATCCGCTGCGCGTTCTTGTGAGGCCCCCGGTAGCGCGCCTTGCCGTAACCGAACATCCGCTTCACATAGAAGAAAGGATGCTCCACCTTGGCGCGGACCGACGCCTTCCCCTTCTCCCGCAGCGCCGCTTCGCTGCCGGCCTCCAACTGCCGCCGCAGGCCCGGACGCATCGCCACGCGTCAGTCCACGTACCGACCCTTGTTCTCCTCGCGCTTCTCCACCCCGCGGTAGCCCGCGTCCGCCCAGACGCGCTGCTCGCCGCCGTGCGGCGCACGGCTTGTGGCGGTCGGCAGGCTCGACACCAAGCATCTGCTGGGGCTTCTGGGCATCGCCACTTTCTGTGCGCTCGCATGGTGGGCTGGCTCGCGCTTCCAACTGGTCAAGCTCTATCCGGTGTTCGTGAGCATGGTTGGGGGGTCGTATGCGCTGTGGACCTTGGCGTATCCGCCCTCCGCTGCTGAGCGCCTCGTTCGGCTGTCGAATCCAACCGAACGCTTCGATGACCGCAAGACCACCTACACGCGCCGCGTCACCGCGATGTGGGCGATGTTCTTCATTGCCAATGGCGCTGTTGCCACATACACGGCCATGCACACGTCCACTGGTGTTTGGGCCATGTACAACGGCTTGATCAGCTACTTGCTGATCGGCGCGCTGCTTGGCGGCGAATACCTGTTCCGGCTTTGGTATCGCAAACGGCACTATCCGGCATCTTCAGCAGCGGCATGACGGTGGATCTTAGCTACTGCATTCTCATTCCCCACTATCGCCATGATTCGCAGTTCGCGCGCTTTCTGCCTCGGCTGGCGGACACTGGCTTGCCGCTGCTGGTGGTGGACGACCGCAGCGGCGCCGAAACGCTTGATCGGCTGCGCAAGCTCGTTGCCGCCCACTCTTGGGCATCGTTGGCCACTAGGGACACCAACGGTGGCAAAGGAGCGGCGGTGTTGACCGGCCTGCATTTGCTCGCGGAGCGGGGATTCACACATGCGATCTCGATGGATGCCGATGGCCAGCACGACCCCGCCGACCTGCCATTGCTCTGCCGCCGCTCTCGCCGCAATCCAGAGCAGGTGTTCTCCGGTCGTCCGGTGTTCGGCGATGACGTCCCGGCAGCGCGGCGTTACGGCCGAGTAGTCACCAATGTGCTGGCCAGGGGTGCCGTTCCAAGATGCGGACCCCAGAGGCGTGGCGTGGCATGGAAACTACTTCCGCTATTACGATGCAGTGCGCACAGCGTTGCTGGCGAAGCTCAATTTCGGTTATCGACGCATGGCCAGCGTCGGCCAGTTATGGCCGATCGTCGACACGCGCGTACGCTACCGTCGCAGCATCGTCTACGGCGAATCGGTGACAGTTGCTGCGCAATTGGTGGAGTGGGATTTCCGTTTGCTGATCTACTACGAGATCCGTGACGGCGCTGGGAGGCTCGTCAACGAGGCTTATACCTCACCGGCGCCCGTCTCCGCCAAGTCGGAATCGCTGATCGTCGGCACGCCCAAATCCTTGCGCGATCGTATCGAGGGCCTCATCGCTGATGCATCCAAACGCGGCAAGTGAGTGACGTGACACACGACTCGACCCCCACGGCGATAGATGACCGAGAGGCGTTCTAAGGGAGCTCACCGACCCTCGCCCGCCTCTGCCTGCCCTGCCCTATTGCATACCATGTCGTCATTTTTCATGGAATAATGCCGGCATTGTGTCCACCTACCAGCGCCTCACGCGGCCTCCCGCGCAGAGCTTCTTTCTGTTCGGGATGCGTGGCGTGGGCAAGAGCACATGGGCGCGAGCGAGCTTTCCCAACGCCACCACGCTGGACCTGCTCGACGAGCGCCTGTTCCAAGACCTGCTGGCGGATCCATCGCTGTTCGCGCAGTCCATCGAGCATCTCAGCGGCGGCGATTGGGTGGTGGTGGACGAGGTGCAGCGGCTGCCGGCGCTGCTGAACGAGGTGCATCGCGCCATTGAGGCCAAGCGCCTGCGGTTCGCGCTGCTCGGTTCCAGCGCACGAAAGCTGAAGGCCGCCGGGGTCAATCTACTCGCTGGTCGGGCGCTCGCGAGAACCATGTTCCCGCTCTCGGCCGCCGAGCTGGGCCCGGATTTCGACTTGGCTCGGGTGCTGCGCTTCGGCTCGGTGCCATTGATCTGGAACAGCGAAGCGCCGGCAGAGGCGCTCGAAGCCTATGCCCAGCTCTATCTGCGCGAGGAAATCCGCGCCGAAGCGCTGGTGCGCAACCTGCCGGGCTTCGTGCGGTTCCTGCCCATCGCGGCATTGTTCAACGGGCAGACCATCAACGTCACCAGCATCGCTCGCACCGCCGGCGTCGCCCGCACGACGGTGGAAGGCTATCTCGACATCTTGGAAGACACCCTGCTCACCTTCAGGCTGCCGGCCTTTGAGGCACGGCTGCGGGTGCGGGAACGCAAGTTGCCGAAGCTCTATTGGATAGACCCCGGCGTTGTCCGCGCCGTCAAACGGCAACTCGGCGCGGTGGCAGCCGAAGAACGCGGGCCGCTGTTCGAGAGTTGGGTGGTCACCACATTGCGCACGCATGCGCAGGTGCAGCATCTCTACGACAACATCTTCTACTGGTCGCCACACCAATCGGATGTGGAGGTCGACGTCGTGCTGCACCGCAACGGCGAACACTTGGCCATCGAAGTGAAGGCCACCGATCGCTATCGCACGGATTTGCTGAAGGGCCTGCGCAAGCTCGACGGGCTGCCGAAACTGGCGCGCCGCGTGCTGGTCTACACCGGGCAGCGCTCCTTCCGCTCCGCCGACGGCATTGAAGTGTGGCCGGCAGCCCGCTTCGCCGCCGAAGTCGCTGCCGGCGAGCTCTGGCACTAACCCGCCTGCGCTATGCTCGCGGCCCGAACACGGGGAGCAACCATGGCAATTCAGGTTCGCGACCGCCGCTTGTTGGCGGTGTTGGATCGCAACGAAACGCTCAAGCAGTTGGCGGGGGATTTCCAATTCACCGAGGGGCCGATCTGGCATCCGAGCGAGCGGCACCTCACATTCAGCGACATTCCGGCCAACCGGATGTTCCGCTGGAGCGAAGCCGAGGGGCTTGCCCTCTTGCGCGAGCCGAGCAACATGGCCAACGGCAACACCTACGACAAAGTGGGGCGGATGCTCTCCTGCGAGCACGCCACCAGCCGCGTCACGCGCACCGAGCACGACGGCACCATCACCGTGCTGGCGAGCCACTACGAGGGCAAGGAACTCAACAGCCCGAACGACATCGTCGTGCGCAACGACGGCACCATTTGGTTTACAGACCCCACCTATGGGCGCTTCGGCGGCACTGGCCTCGCACGCGAGCTGGAGCTCGATTTCCGCGGCGTCTATCGCATCGACCCGGCGAACGGCAATGCGCTCACACTGCTGGCGAAGGATTTCGAGATGCCAAACGGCTTGGCGTTCACGCCGGACCAGCGCAGCCTCTACGTGGCCGACACGCCGCGCATGCACATCCGCAAGTTCGCTATCGACGCGAACGGCGCGCTGTCCGGCGGCGATGTCTTCGCCGAGTCTTCTGGCGAAGGCGCCGGGGCGCCAGACGGCTTGAAGACAGACAGCGCCGGCCATGTGTTCTGTGCCGGACCCGGCGGCGTCCACATCTATCACCCGAGCGACGGCGCCTGCCTCGGCGTGATCGAAACGCCGGCGTTCTGCGCCAATTTCACTTGGGGCGGAGACGATCTGCGCATGTTCTTCCTCACCGCCTCAACCGGGCTGTATCGTACGCGCGTCCAAGTGCCGGGCTTGGCGCTATTCGGAACCTGAGCGTCGTGAATCAGGTCAAGGCGTTACCGCGCTCGCCGGCGCACCCCGGCGGCACCAGTTCCCCATCGGCCACCGCCGGCCTAGATACCAGCGCGGGCGGCCCTCTGGCCATCAAACCGCCGCGCCCAACCAGCCTCCCCTAGGCGCGGCGACGTCCAGAAGGCGCTGAGCCCGCCAAGGCCATTTTAAAGTCGGGGTTTGGTTTTCCGCGCCGCGCTGCGATGGGGGAGTTGACGCGCGCGTTCGGGTTTTCGGAGGTTTCTTCGGGGCTGGCGCGAGGGGGTTTTGGGGCGTTTTTCCGCGGATTGGCGCGTCCAGGCGGCCCCCAGGCGCGGGAGGGCGCCGGGGGAGGGGCTTCAGCGCCGAGGAGGGGTTCGGACCACCTCGCGCAGGGCCTCGCCCTGCCGGGCGGCGCAGTGGCGGTTCGCTTGGGGCAGGTGGCTGAAGGCAAGGGGCTGGAGCGTTAGGCCGCACTTGGGGCGCGGCGCAGTGGCGGTTCGCTTGGGGCAGGTGGCTGAAGCGCCCGTTGAGCCGGACGATGCTGCTGGGCTTCGCCAACCTGATGATCGCCGAGCGGCGCTTGGCGGCGTGACCGCGGCGCCCGTGCGCCCGGAAGGCGGCGAAAACGCCGGAAACGGCGTCGAAACGACGGAATCGGGCCATTTTCGCGGCGGATCCGCGCCCAAGGCGCTGCCGAAGCCGCCTTCGCCGACCATCAGCGACCGATCGGCGTACTGTTCAGACCTTCCTTAGGGGGTTGTCGGGGCGTCGCGCACCGCTGCCGGCGGTGGGGTGGGCAACGGCGCCGGGCACCAACTAGCCGGCCAAAAGCGTTTAGAATCGCAAGGCCAAGCGCCGCGCCCCCCGACGATGCCCAGCGGATTCCTGAACAAGTTCTTCGGCACGAAGAACACCCGTGAAATCAAGCAGATGCAGCGTGTCGTCACGCGCATCAACGCTTTGGAGCCGGCCATGGCCGCGCTCGATGACGAGGCGCTCTGCGCCAAGACGGCGGAGTTCAAGTCGCGCCTTGAGGACGGTGCGCCGTTGGCCAGCTTGTTGCCGGAGGCGTTCGCCGCGGTGCGCGAGGCGGCGCGGCGCGTCCGCGACATGCGGCACTTCGATGTCCAGCTCATCGGGGGCGTCACGCTGCACGACGGGCGCATCGCCGAGATGCGCACCGGCGAGGGCAAAACCGTGATGGCGGTGCTCGCCGCCTACCTCAATGGGCTGTCCGGCGAAGGCGTCCACATCGTCACCGTCAACGATTACCTGGCGCGTCGGGATGCCGGTTGGATGGGGCCCATCTACGAAGCCCTCGGCATGACCGTGGGCGTCATTCAATCTGGGCAGGAGCCGTCCGCCAAGCGCGCCGCCTACCAAGCGGACATCACCTACGGCACGAACAACGAGTTCGGTTTCGACTATCTGCGCGACAACATGGCCTTCCGCATGGAAGACAAGTTCCAGCGCCCGCTGCACTACGCCATCGTGGACGAGGTGGATTCCATTCTCATCGACGAGGCGCGCACGCCGCTCATCATTTCCGGCCCGGCGCAGGAGAGCACAGACCTTTACCTCAAAATCAACGGCTTGGCGCCGAGGCTCACGCAGCAGGAGATGGTGGAGCAGACGCTGCCGACGCGCTTTGGCGGCGAGGAAGTGGAAGACACTGGCGACTTTTTCGTGGACGAGAAGAACCGCCAAGTCGAACTCACGGACCGGGGCCATGCCTTCGTCGAAACCGAACTGATCCGCCTCGGCGTCCTGCAAGAGGGCGACAGCCTCTACGCGGCCACCAACCTTGGCCTGTTGCACCATGTCCATGCCGCCCTCAAGGCGCACGCCCTCTTCAAGCGCGACGTGGATTACATGGTGCGCGGCGACGAGATCGTCATTGTGGACGAGCACACCGGGCGCGCCATGCCGGGGCGGCGGTGGTCGGAGGGCATCCACCAAGCCGTGGAAGCCAAGGAAGGCGTGCGCATTCAGAATGAAACGCAAACCCTTGCCTCCACCACCTTCCAGAACTACTTCCGGCTCTACGGCAAGCTGGCGGGGATGACGGGCACGGCAGACACCGAAGCCTTTGAGTTCCGCCAAATCTATGGCCTCGACGTGGTGGTCATCCCGACGCACAAGCCGATGATCCGGGACGACCGCAATGACCTCGTCTATCTCACCACCAACGAGAAGTTCGCGGCCATCGCGGCGGACATCGAGGAGTGCATTGAGGCTGGCCGGCCGGTGCTGGTGGGCACGGCGTCCATCGAATCTTCCGAACGCCTGTCCGCCGAATTGGAGCGGCACGACATCCGCCACAACGTGCTGAACGCCAAGCAGCATGAGCGCGAGGCGGACATCATCGCCCAAGCCGGGCGGCCGGGCGCCGTCACCATCGCCACCAACATGGCGGGGCGCGGCACGGACATCGTGTTGGGCGGCAATCTCGATGCGGAGGTGGCCGCCGGGGAAGCCGACGAGGCAGACGTGTGCCTCGCATGGCAGCAACGCCATGATGGCATCGTGGCGGCCGGCGGCTTGCACATCGTCGGCACGGAACGCCACGAATCCCGCCGCATCGACAATCAGCTGCGGGGCCGCGCTGGGCGCCAGGGAGATCCTGGTTCGTCGCGCTTCTATCTGTCGATGGAAGACAACCTCATGCGCATCTTCACCACCGATCGGATACGCGGCTTCATGCAGAACTTGGGCCTTGAGGAAGGCGAAGCCATCGAACACCGCATGGTGAACAACTCCATCGAAAAGGCGCAGCGGAAGGTGGAAGGCCGCAACTTCGACATCCGCAAGAATCTGCTCGAATACGACGACGTCGCCAACGATCAGCGCCAAGTGATCTATCAGCAACGCAACGACTTGATGAGCACGGTGGATCTATCGGACACCGTTCGCTCCATCCGCGCCGAAGTGGTGGAGGGCCTCATCAGCGACTATGTGCCGCCACAGAGCATTGACGACCAATGGGACATCCCAGGGCTTGAGCAGGCCCTTGCCACCGAGTTCGACTCTGTGCAGCCGGTTTCGCAGTGGCTCGCCGAGGACGACGAGCTCAACGAGGACACCCTGCGCGAACGGGTGCGCCGGCAGATTGACGAGGAGTACGAACGCAAAGAGCAGGAGTGGGTGGGCCAAGGCGTCGACATGCGCTCGGTGGAGAAGCAGATCATGCTGTCCATCTTGGATCAGAAGTGGAAGGAACACTTGGCGCTGATGGATCATCTGCGCCAAGGCATCCACTTGCGCGCTTACGCCCAAAAGCAGCCCAAGCAGGAATACAAGCGCGAAGCCTTCATCCTGTTTCAAGAGCTCCTCGCCAACATCAAGCGCGACGTGGTGCGGCTGTTGTGCCGCGTGCGCCTGGAGCCGGAGCAGGACTTGGCGGAGCTGGAGCGTCGCCGCCGTGAAGAGCTGGCGCAGCGCATGCGGTTCCAGCACGCCGGCGCGAGCGCGTTGGGCGCGGCGGCGGATGGCGACGGCGGCGGGGCCGGCCCGGTCGCCGCCGCGAGCGCCGAACCCAAACCGGCGACCTTCGTGCGCGGGGAACGCAAGGTTGGGCGCAACGAGAAGTGCCCGTGCGGCTCCGGCAAAAAGTACAAGCACTGCTGCGGTGTGGCCGCTTAAGCCGTGGCGGTGGGCTTGGCGCCGATGGGCGAGCTGGCCGCAGTGCCGGGCATCCGCATCGGCGTGTCCGCCGCCGGCATCAAATACCCTAACCGGGACGACATCGCGCTGTTTGAGCTAGCGCCCGGCTGCGCTGTGGGCGGCGTGTTCACGCAGAACGCCTTTCGGGCGCCGCCGGTGGCCGTTGCCGCGGGGCGCTTGGGCCATGCGCGCGCCTTCGTCGTCAACAGCGGCAACGCCAACGCCGCCACGGGCGAGCGCGGCGAGGCAGACGCGAAAGCCTGTTGCGCTGCTGCGGCGGCGGCCTTGGGCTGCGGCGCAGATGAGGTGTTGCCGTTCTCGACGGGCGTGATCGGCGAGTTCTTGCCAATGGGGCGGATGCGCGATGGCATCACGCGCGCCGCCGCGGCGCTCCACGCCGCGGGCTGGGGCGCTGCCGCCCGTGCCATGATGACGACGGACACGCAGCCAAAGGGCGTGTCGGCCACGTTCCCGGTGGCTGGGCGAACCGTCACTGCCACGGCCATCGTCAAGGGCTCCGGGATGATCCGCCCGAACATGGCGACGATGCTCGCCTTTCTCGGCACGGACGCGAAGCTCTCTCCGGCGGCGACGCAGCGGCTCGCGGCGGCCCTCGCCGAGCGCAGCTTCAACCGCCTCACCGTGGACGGCGACACCTCCACCAACGATGCCTTCGCCGTGGCCGCCACCGGCGCGGCCGGGGTGGGCGATGGGCAAGAGGACGCGCTGCTGGCTGGGCTGACGCCGCTGGTCGTGGAGCTCGCGCAACGCACAGTGCGCGATGGCGAGGGCGCCACCAAGTTCGTCACGGTGAACGTGTCGGGCGGGGCGACGCGGGAGGACTGCCGGCGCGTTGCCTACGCCGTGGCCCACTCACCCTTGGTGAAGACGGCCATCTTCGCGGGGGACGCAAACTGGGGGCGCTTCTGCATGGCCATCGGCAATGCCGGCGTTCCCGGCCTCGAGCCGGGCCGCGTCTCCTTGCATCTGAATGACGTGTGCGTGGCCGAAGGCGGAGTGATCGCGGCTTCCTACACCGAGGCGGCGGGGACGGCGGTGATGGCGCAGGATGAGTTCGAGGTGTCCATCGATTTGGGTGCCGGCCCGTGCGCGGAGACGGTGTGGACATCAGACTTGTCGCACGATTACGTTCGCATCAACGCGGAATACCGAACCTAGAGTCATCGCGCCAGCGTCGTCCGCGGCCGTCCAACGAGGCCGTCCAAGAAGGAGGAACCAACATGAAGCTCGTTAAGATCGTCGCCGTCGTGGCCGCAGTGATCGTGGCCTTGGGGATGTTGTTCGAGAGCGCCATTGGCTACCTGCAACCCCAGGGCGACAGCACCGCCGTGCTGCGCACGTTCGATGCGAACGGCCAAGCGCACGAGCGGGTGCTCTCCCTGCACGAGGACAATGGCCAGCTCTGGGTGGAGTCTGGCCACTGGTTCCGCGGCTGGTACAACCGGTTGCTTGAGAATCCAGAGGTGGAGCTCATTCGTGGCGATGACGTGCGTGCGTTCACCGCGCATCCGGTGAATACGCCGGAAGCCGTGGAACTGCTCACCGGCAAGATGCAGCGCCAAGGCGGCCGCGCCTATTGGGTGGTGCGCCTGCTGTGCTTGTTCGCGCCGATCAAGCCTGTGCGGTTGGACCTGCCCGCGGACGCCGGGGCGCCGGCTGGCGGGCTTGGCTGAGCGGCGCCGTTAGGCCGCTTGGTCATGCCCCTTCCACATCATCGGACAACACGCCGTCAAACGCAGAGTCGCCGGGAATCCGATGGCTCTCATCGGCCCACGCCCCCAAATCGATCAAGCGGCAGCGCTTCGAACAGAACGGCCGAAACGGGTTCGCCGCCTTCCACTGCACCGGTTTCCGGCAGGTGGGGCAGGCCAAGATGCGCGTGGGTTCAGACACTGCTAGGCGTTCTCGGATGCGGCAGCGTGGTTGGGCTTCAACCTGTGAGCGTAACCGAACCTGCGGCGTCGCGGGGCGCGGTGTGGGGGATCGGCGCGATGCAGGACGGCTTTGTGGGACCAGGCCACCGGAACGGTGGGAGACGCGGGAAAACGCGATGGGCGCGAGTTCGCGCTCGCGAGCGCCCTATATCCCCGTCCGGACATGGGACCAAGTGAGGGACCCAAAGTATTTCTCAAGATGATTACGTTGTAAAACAATAAGATAACAGGCGTATCTGGCGGAGCTGGCGACCGTGCGCGGGTCGAAGGCGCAGATGTCGACGAAGCTCGCCTTCGAGTTCTGGTGCTGACGGCGGCTCGGTCCGGCGAGGTAAGGCTGATGACCTGGGACGAGGTAGACACCGAGGACAGGCTCTGGACTGTTCCAGCGTCGCGCATGAAGGCTGGGCGAGCATCGGGTGCCGGTCAGCGGTCGGGCGGCCGAGGTCTTGGCCGAGGCGGAGGAGTTGCGGCAGAACGACCTCGTATTCCCGTCCGCGACCGGGCGGCGCATGAGTGACAGCACGCTTTCCGAGCTGCTGCGAGATCTCGGCATTGACGCGGTTCCGCACGGTTTTCCGGACGAGCTTTCGCGTTTGGTGCGGGGAGAGCGGGCAGCCGCGGGAACTCGCCGAGTCCGCTCTGGCGCACACTATGCGGCACAAAGCCGAGGCCGCCTATGCGAGGACAAACCTTGTCAAGCGCCGGCGGGAGTTGATGGAGGCGTGGGCGGGGTATTTGTCGCGACGACTTGGCCAGCTTGAGAGCCTAGGCGAATCGTGTCAGCGGCGGAAGCGCGGTGTCCAGCGCTCTTGGAGATCAGTGTCCTCGTCCTCATCCTCGTCTTGGAACGTCTGGTCGAGCAGCGCGGGGACGGTCAGCAACGTGAGTGTCTTGCCGTAGCCCGCCAAGTGGAGAATCTCTTCTGTCGCTGGCAGTGATCGGCTGCCTCCGAGCCAGTCGAGGATGTCGCATTCGGCTTCAATGCGTGGGCGGTGGCGGTTGGGCGCGCCGTTGGCAAAGGCATGGGTGGCGGTGCCGCGCGGTACTGGAAAGCCCTTGCGCGGGAGAGTCAGCTGCGGGAGGCCCTGCATCGTTTCGGACAGGAAGCAGTAGTCGACCACGCCGGCCGTCGACATGACGACGGCGATGGCGTCCTCGGAGAGTTCGGCCACGCGGATGGCCGTCGCCGAGAGAGAGGTACGACAAGCGGCTGCGAGTGCCTCGACGGCGGCAAGCCCCGGCTCGAACTTACCGAGCAGTCTCCGACAAGGCCGCGTTGGCATCATCAACCCGGCGCTGAAGTGGTCCGCTTCGCGCTCGTGGATGTCGGCGGACTGGAAGCCGGCGCGTGACGCGCGTGGGTCGTGGCGCCGTTGGGCAAGACAAGGTCGATGTGGCCGTCGGTGCTTCTTGCGGCAAGTATCTCGAGGAAGTCAGCGGCAAGCTTTCGGTCGGCCCCGGTCAGCTGGCTGGCGTGCCGGTACGGCGGATCGTCCGACTGGGAGACGGAAGGGTCGTCGGAGCGGCCGAGCAGGTAGTCGGTGGTGACCTCCAGCGCTGTCGCGAGGCGGCGCAGGTTGTCGAAGGACGGCTTGCGGGAGCCCGCCTCAAAGTGGGCGATGGATGTGGGCGGCAGCCCTGCCCGTGCCGCGAGGTCGGCCTGCGTCCACCCCCGGAGCAGCCTGGCCGCTTTGAGCCGGTCGGCGAACAGATCGGAGGGCTTAGCGTCAGAAGACATGGCGAAAGAGACATAAAAATGTTGACGGGGGGGGGGGGAACGTGCTTTTTTGGTCGCGGAGCAGGTGCGGGGGCACCACGCGCCGCCTGTTGACGGTGACACCGATGTCAGAAGTTGCGGTGTCTGCAACTAAGGAGAGCACGGAGAGAGATTCAATGCAGATTAAAAGGAGTTCAATACTTGGCCGCATCGTCACGGCCATCGCTTCGGCCATATTCGCCACTAGCGCGCCGGTGACAGCCGCGGAAGACGCGGGCACTGACACATCCGGCGAAATCGAGGAAATCGTAGTGACCGGCAGCCACATCAAGCGGACAAACCAGGCCGACGTGCCATCGCCAATCGATGTGCTTGGCATGGAGGAAATCGCCGCCAACGGCTGGTCCAACATCGAAGACATCGCCGAAACCCTTACGTTCAATACCAGCTCTTGGGGGCGTAGCGGACTGCTGTCCGGTTGCTGCGGCTCGTCGCGAGGTATCGAGCTCAGAGGGCTTGGCTCGTCATCGACGTTAGTCCTGCAGAACGGCAAACGTGTCGCAACGAACGATAGGGGTTCGGCCGACGACGATATGGTCAATATCAAGTCGCTAATGCCGGTAATCGCGATCGATCGTGTGGAAACGCTGCTCGACGGCGCCTCGGCGGTGTACGGATCCGATGCGGTGGCGGGGGTTGTGAATTTCCTGCCGCGCAAGGACTTCGAAGGGCTCGAAATCCGCACCGGCGGCAAGCAAATCGATGGTTCCGGCCAGGTCGAGTTCCAGATGATTGCGGGGGTCAGAGGCGACCGGGTGCGCGGGATGGCCGCAATCGGTTTTACCCATCAGGATCCGCTAAGAAACGACGAGCGATCGTTTAGGCTAATCAACAATACCTCCGGCAACGGCAGTCCCGGCACGTACAACCTGTCGGCGCGACCGCTCGCCGACGACGGAGTAAGCGATCTGATCGTCGACAACGGGACGAACGTCATCAATTACACGCAGCTCTGGGATCAAGCCACCGACACGTCGAACCTCGACGCGGACGGGAACATCGCGTCCGGGCCGTTTGCGGGGCAAATGCCGGTCACCAGCCTTCGGGTTGCCGATCCGTACTGTATTCCCGGTATCGTGCCGGACTTTCCAGGCGGACGCGTGATGGACTGGTTTGCCGACGGGTCCTCACCACCCACGACAGGCCAATCCGGTGCCGTCATCCCCGGCGGCGGGCAGTTCACCGAGCAGTTTCCCGGTGCGCCTTGGGGCGTAGGCAGCTGTCTATTCACCTATCAGCCGAGCAACTCGATCACACCTGAGGAAGACATTTTGGTGGCCTACACCAACTGGGGATTCGACATCGGCGACGGTCAGGACATCGAGCTCGAATACAGTATGCGATGGGCGGAGACCGCCTCGTTGTTCGTGCCGAGCTTCCCGATGACCAACGGCCGTCCGGTCGTTCCGGCAAGCAACCCGCTCAATCCCTTCAATCAGGACGTCGCCTGGACAGGGCGCCCGCTCGGCAATGCGTACCGAAACACGCCCGTCGACAACCGGCAGGAGGACGATCTGCAGTCACATCGCTTCGCCGTCACCTACAACCTCGACTTCGGCCAGTATCTGGCAGGGGAGATGCTCTCGACATGGGGCATGTTCGTCTCGGGACAGTACTCGTGGGACCGCACAACGGAGCGCGACCGCGACACCGAATTGACGCGGCTTCAGCTCGCGCTGCAAGGCTTCGGTGGACCCCAGTGCGAAATCCGCTTTGACGGACCCGCAAGCGGTTCGTCTCCGGGTGAGGGTAACTGCTTCTATTGGAGCCCGTTTGCTTCAGACATCTACCTCAGCACGTTCGATCCGAACTCCGGCTTTGCGTCGGCATTTCGGGTGGACGCTATGGGCAATGTCGTGAAAGCGCCCGACGCAGACACCTTTGATGTCATCGATTGGTTCATGGCGCGCTCCGAGAGCTTCAACGAGCGTGAGCTGTACGTCTGGGAAGCTGTCGCTTCCGGTGACATATTCGCGCTACCGGGCGGCAACGCTGGGCTCGCGTTTGGCTACCAGTATCGTCGCGATGAGTTCGAGCGCTTCGATACGGCGTTTCAGAATACGTTGAATCAAGGCTTTAATCCGCCCGGTCGCGGGGGTGAAGGTAAGCGCGACGTGAACGCTTTCTTTGCCGAGCTCAATCTGCCGATGCACGACACCTTAAACGTCCAGCTTGCGGTGCGTCGCGAGGAGTACAGCCAGGGGCTCGAAAGCACCGACCCGAAAGTCGGTATCAAATGGAGCCCGACGGACTGGCTATCGCTGCGCGGCAGCTACGCAACGTCGTTCAAAGCGCCGTCGCTGAAGCAAGTTGTCGGCACCGACAGCACGTCTTGGGTGGCCGAGGTGCAGGACCCGATCGATCCGGTCGAGTTCAACACGGGCACCGGCACGTTTAGAACGATCTTGGTCGCGAAGAACCCTGATCTCGAGCCCGAGGAGTCGGATAACTACAACTTCGGTGTCTCGTTCCTACCCGAGTTGCCTTGGGGTGACGGCAATCACTCACTGCAGGTGGACCTCGACTACTTCACGTTCGATTTCGAGAATCGCATTCAGGTCAAGCCGGCAAGCCTGGTTGTCCGGGAAGATCCGTGCGGACCGGCGGTGCAGCGAGACCCCATCAACTTCATCCCCAACCCGTTGCTCGCAAACGACCCGACCGGGAACTGCGGATCGGGTCCTGTGGGTAACGTCCTGATCGTCAACCAGTCGTTCCTCAACTCGGGTGGAACGGAGATATCCGGAGTCGACCTCGAAGCGAAGTACTCCTTCGATGTCGGCGAGGCCAACGTGACGATACGCAGCCAGACTTCGATGATGCTCGACTACGACATCCGCAATAACCCGAACGACCCCGTCGAGGACGGCGTTGGTTACACCAACGACGGCAACCCGGGAAGCCCCGTTCCGGAGATACGCTCCAACTTGTTCGTCTATGTGAACATGGGTAACCACTCGGTGAATGGCGCGATTCGCTACATCAGCGAGATGGTCGACGACATCTTCGGCGATCGCAGCGCGACCGTTCGCACTGTCGATGCCCACACGGAGGTGGACTTGCAATACCAGTACACCTTCGGCGATGCGCAGCAGTACAACATCGCACTGGGCGCGATCAACATATTCGACGAAGAACCTCCGTTCCATAGGTTCGAAGGGTATGTGACCCGAGTTCACAACCCCTTCATGCGCCAGCTATACGCAAGACTCAAGGTTTCGCTGTAGCCCGTCGCTCGAGCGAGGGCCCCAATGGGGCCCTCGCTACCCACCTAAACACACTGGAGGACGACCATGCTGCGTCTTGCGCTGACCACGGCGCTCGTCGCGATGGCGGCCGGCGTGGTAGCGGACATACCGCGGACGCCGGGAGGCAAACCCGATCTGTCGGGATTCTACGACAGCGGCACGCTCACACCGCTCAATCGCCCGGAGTACTTCGGCGACAAGCAGTTCATGACGCAGGAGGAAGCGGCTGAAATCGTCGAGCGGCAACAGGCCGGACTCGCCGCGTCAAACCAGGCGAGCGACCCGAATCGCGGCGCGCCGGTGGCGGGCGGCGACGGCAACAGCGGCGGCGTCATCTCGTTCGACACGCTGGCCCGGGCCGGCGCGGGCGGCGTCGGCGGTTACAACGCGTTCTGGGTCGACCCCGGCAGCTTCGTCTCCGAGGTCGATGGCAAGTACCGCACGTCCATCATCTACGATCCGCCGAACGGCCGGCAGCCGCCGATGACCGAGAAGGGCAGGAGGATCAGGGCGCAGAACTTCGCGAGCTTCGCCTACGAGAACGACGGCACCGCTTCCTGGTTGGCGAAGCCCGGGCCGGGGCCGTTCGACGGGCCGGAGACCTTGGCGCTCTCGGAACGCTGCCTGCTCGGCTTCAGTGCCGGGCCGCCGAGCCTCCCCGGCCTCTACAACAACTTCAAGCGCATCGTACAAACCGAGGATCACGTGATGATCCTGCTCGAGATGGTCCACGACGCGCGCATCATCCGGCTCAACTCGGAGCACGCGCCGGATCTAATCCGCAAGTGGCTCGGGGACTCGATCGGGTGGTGGGAGGGCGACACACTGGTCGTCAAGACGAAGAATTTCAGGGAGCGAACGGGACTCTATGGCGGTGACGAGAACCTGCACCTCGTCGAGCGCTTCCAGAAGCTCGACAACGGCAACCTGCTCTACAACTTCACCGTCACCGATCCGACGATCTGGGAGCAGCCTTGGAGCGGCGAGTACGTCTGGAAGGCGAGCGAGGACAAGGTCTACGAGTACGCCTGCCACGAGGGCAACCACGCGATGGGCAACATTCTGCGCGGTGCGCGCATCCTCGAGAGCGAGTACACGGGGCCGGTGGCAGAATCCGGCGAGGAGTAAAGCAAGCGCGGCGCCGATTGACCGGCGCCGCGCTCACGCCGTCAGTGGGTGATGACGCGCGGCAGCGCTTTCGCCTGCTCGACCCAACCCGTGACGGACTTCGCCGAAGGCACGGACCGGACGAGGCTCGTCTCGTAGGATTTCCGCGGCGACTTGTGTACGGTGCTCAGGAGTGAAGGAGGTGGCTCAACCGTATCGACTCGAGAGCAGACGGCTTGGCGCCCAATGGACGCGCGGCTTTGCTGCGCACCTGTCCCTGCTGGTCTTTGTTGCCGTGTTCGGCATCGGCGCAGCACAGGCCGAGTTCGACGATGAGGAGGGCGACGATGACGTGGAGCGAGTGGTCGTTGGATCAGGTCGGGTTGGGATTCCCCAGAGTGGCGGCAGCGAAAGCGAGACTCCCCAAAAGCTGACCATTGAGCTCCCCGATCGGGACGCGAACGCCTGCCGCAGTGATCCGACGAGGGGTCCGGAGATGGTCGTCATCGAGGGCGGTCATTTCTGGAGGGGCTCGGTCTACGGTGGCAGTGATGAGAAACCGGTGCACAAGGTTGCGGTGCAGCCGTTTGCCCTAGGCCGCTGCGAAGTCACGGTGGCGGAGTTCTCCGTTTTCGTCGAGGACACGGGATATGTCGCGACGGCTGATAGCGGGGACTGTCGTGCGGTAAACGAAGAGGGCACCATTTTTGTCGACGGCGTGAACGCATCCTGGCGGGATCCACGCTACCCCGAAGTAGCCCAAGTCGCGGCGATGCCGGTTGTCTGCGTGTCCTTCGACGATGCGTTGGCCTACACCCAATGGCTCGCTGCGCGCACCGGTCGGCCTTACCGGCTCCCGACGGAGGCCGAGTGGGAATATGCCGCCCGGGGTGGCACGACCACCGCACGCTATTGGGAGGTCTACCGGCGCGCAAGCCAGTGCGACTTCGCCAACGGCGCCGATCAGGACGCGAAGTCCAGGTTCACCGAGCGGTCGAGCGTAGAGTGTGCCGACGGTCATGTGGTCTCGGCCCCGGTGGGGACTTATCGACCGAACGCGTATGGCCTGTACGACATGATGGGCAATGTCTGGGAGTGGACGGCGGACTGCTGGCATGGGGCGTACGACGAAGCCGCGCCGGAAGAGGGCGACTGTTCGCAGCGTGTGGTTCGCGGCGGCTCTTGGTTCTACGGCCCAATGGGCCTGCGGTCTGCCAACCGAAGCAAGGACGACCCTGCAAGGACGTACAACAGCGTTGGATTTCGCGTTGCCAGGACGCACTGACCCCATGCGCTTTTCGCTTTGCCCCGTTGCTATGTGTCTTCGCTTGGTGTTTCGCAGTGCGGGCGCCCCGTGGTGGCTGGCTGGGGTGCTGCTCATCGTGCTCCTGGCCGCCAGCGGCTGCGCTGCGCCTGCTGACCAAGATGGTGAGGACAACCATCCACCCGGAACAAACGCCGGCACGTACTCCATGAAGCGCGACGTGGAGGGCGAGCGCTTCATCCTCGAGGCTGGCGCGGAGCTCTACCGCGAGCACTGCGCGGTCTGCCACGGCGAGCGCATGGAGGGGGCGCCTCAGGGCACGCCGCTGATCGGGGGAGCGCTCGCCCACGGCGCGTCCACCGACGAGCTGGTGGCAAGCATCAGCAACGGCTTCTCGGAGCGCGGCATGCCGGCCTGGTCCGCCACCATGAGTGCTCAGCAGATCAAAACCTTGGCAATCTGGATCGTCGAGACTCGGGAAGGGTTGCTCTACTCCGATTTCAACTTCACAGACGAGCTCACCCTTCCGGCCGGCACGATCCGAACCCGGGCGTACGACCTTAAGATCGATGTGCTGACAGCAGGTCTCGACCCACTGCCATACTCCCTCGCGGTGCTGCCGGACGGTCATGTGTTGGTCACGGAGAAGATGAGCGGCCTTCGGCTCATAACGCCGGGGGGAGAGCTCTCGGCGCTCATCGAAGGCACGCCGGCGGTCTACGACGACGGCCAGATCGGCTTGGGTGGGGTCGAGGAGGGCCTCGGCTGGCTGCTGGATGTCGCCCCGCACCCGCGCTACCGGGAGAACGGTTGGATCTACCTCGCCTACACCGAGCGCTGCCAAGGCTGCAACGAGGCCAGTCGAGTCTCGGGGCGCCCGGTTTCCATGGTCAAGCTCGTCCGTGGCCGCATTGAGAACGCCCGCTGGGTTGACGAGCAAGTGATCTGGCAGCCGCCGCTTGAATCCTACTCGCCCTCGAGCGACATGATAGCCGGCGGTCGAATCGCTTTCGACCCGGACGGGTACATGTTCCTCAGCGTCGGCTATAAGAGCGACGACGGGATTCAGGACCTCGCCTCGCCGCACGGCAAGATCCACCGGATCGGGGACGATGGCCGAGTCCCTGCGGACAATCCCTTCGTCGATGTGCCCGGCGCGTTGCAGAGCACCTGGAGCTATGGCCACAGGACTCCGCAGGGCCTCGAGTTCGATGCGCGCACCCGTCGCCTGTGGGGAACCGAGCACGGACCCCGGGGCGGCGACGAGGTGAATCTGCTGCTGCCCGGACGTAACTATGGCTGGCCTCTCTTCTCGAGAGGACAAAACTACGATGGCACGCTGGTCAACGGGGATGGGCGCCACGGCACCGAGGTTTCGCTCGAGGACATCGAGCAACCCGTGGTAGATCTCACGCCGTCGGTGGCCGTGTCGGCATTCGTGGTCTATGACGGTGACGCTTTTGCCGCCTGGCGCGGGGATCTGCTGGTCGGCTCGCTCAAGGCAGCGGACCTCATTCGGCTCCGAATCGAGGATGGCAAGCTAGTCGAGCGGGAGATCCTGATCGAGAACCTGGCCCGGATTAGAGATGTCGAGATCGGCCTAGCGGGCGAGCTCTACCTGCTGCTCGAGCACGCCTCCGGCGGTCAGATCGTTCGGGTCACTCGCGCTCGACCGAGACGCTGAGCGAAAAAAGTCCGTGCTCGCCCAGGCATGCCCCGTGTGCCCGCTCAGAACTTCTCGGCCAGATGAAACAGCACGGTCGAAAGATGGCTGGTTTGGGCACCGAAGAGCCTGATTTCCTGCCACCCATCACCGTCTGCTTTTGATTGAAACTCAGGAATCAGTATCAGCTTGGATCGCAGAGGCTGCGCTTAATGCCAGCAATTACCTTTTTCCAAGTCGAATTCAGGCATCTGCCCACCTCTCGACCAGACAGTATTCAAGAATCGCCCATCGGTGGTTCGAGAGTATCGGCCTAGACCCATCGATGGAGGGCCCGAGTCGGGCCGTCGTACTGCATCGAGGTTGGCGTCTCGTCCTCCTCCGGCGTTCAATCCAATGTTCCCCCAGATCACGATGCAGCGCCCAACGCGCAAGGTCGGGACGCGGAAGCGGGCCACGGCAGCCTCCCTTACAATGTATCGTGCCGGAGGAGGTAGGCCGGGTAACTCGTCATCCCGGTAGATGAAGCGCCCCCCTAACGGGGGTGGTTGGACTGCATCGAGGGTCGCGTCTCGTCCTTCTCCGGCGCTCAAGCCAGCGTCCCCCAAATCACCATGCAGCGTTCAACGCGCAAAGTCGGGCGCGGATGCGGGCCACGGCAGTCTCCCTTACAATGGCCGGCGCTGGAGGAGGTAGGTGGGGTAATTTGTCGCCCTTCTCCCCATAGATGGTTTGACCGTGCGAGCGGTCCAGCGTACTGCATCGAGGTTGGCGTCTCGTCCTCCTCCGGCGTTCAATCCAATGTTCCCCAAATCACCTTGTAGCGTTCTTCGCGCAGGTTGGCGGGTGCAATATATCCGGACGTGCGCAGCGCGTTCGTGACGCGCCGCCCCTGTCCGCGTCCGATGTTGCGGCTATAGTCGATGCGCACCACCGCCTTGGCGACCCTGCCGTTCCGGCCCGCGGGGGTGAAGGCGTAGATCAGCGCCGGGTCATGACGATCAAGAAGCACCGCGTTCGGGCGGGCGATGGCCTGTGGCAGGCCATCCAAGTCGGCCGCGTCCAGCGACCGGCCGCGTCGCCGCTTTGGCGGCCTCTGCATGTGCAGCATGTCCCTGTGCGTGATCGTCACTGCAGCGGACTGCGGCCGGGTGCCGCGAATGCGCTGCCACGCCGTCGCCACGTTCGGATGCAGCGCTCCGAGCGCGAACACCTCTTTGCCAGTACCGACCGCGCGGCGCCAGTTGCGCCATTCGGCGGCCAGCGCGTCCAGCGCCTTGGGGCGGTCCAGCATTGCCTTGGCGCCATGTGCTGCGACCTCGGCCGGGCGCGTCGCGTCGGTCAACGCTGGCTGTGCGCCCGGTCACATGTCGTCGCGCTAGCTCATGGCCCCAGCGGCGCCAGCGCGTAGAGCGCCACCAACTCGTCGCGGAACATGAGCGTCACCCAGCCGGCGCCGGCCAGGAACGGGCCGAACGGAATCGGGTCTTCCCGGCGCATGGCCTTGAAGCCCATGAGCGTCAAGGCGTAGGCGAGGCCGCCAAGGGAGGCCAATAGCGCCACGGCCGGCAGCGCGGCGATGCCGAGCCAAGCGCCCAGGGCCGCGAACAGCTTGAAATCCCCGTGCCCCATGCCTTTCTTGCCGGTGAGCCCCTTGAATGTCCAATAGAGGCCCCACAACGTGAGGTAGCCGACGACGGCGCCGCCGATGGCCTCGCTCGGCGCCACCTGGCCAAACATCGCGGCGGACAGCAGGCCGACCCACAACAGAGGCAACGTGATCTGATCTGGCAGCAGATTGGTCTCAAAATCGATGACGGCGAGCGCGATGAGGCTCCAACTGCAGAACAACAGCGCAGCGGTTAGCCACTGCCATCCCCAAACATGCACGACGAGCAGGCTGAGCACCGCCGTCAACGCTTCCACGCAGGGATAGCGGAGCGAGATGCGCGCGCCGCAATCCTGGCAGCGCCCATGCAGCAGCAGCCAACTCACCAACGGCACGTTGCGCCGCCATGGAATGGGCTGGCCGCACGCCGGGCAGGCGGAGCGCGGGCGCACTAGGTTGAAGGCTTCGCGCTCGGCGCCCCCCTCGATGTTGAGCAGCGCGCGCGCATCGGCCTGCCAACCTCGCTCCAACATTCGCGGCAGCCGATGCGCCACCACGTTCAAGAAACTGCCAATGGCCAAAGAGGCCACGGTCAGCAGCAGGAGGGCGGCCCAACCTTGGCTCATCAACATTGCCTTCAGGCCACCACGCTGCCGAGTTGGAAGATTGGCAGATACATCGCCGCCACCAAGCCGCCGATGACCACGCCCAGCACAGCCATGATGGCAGGTTCCGCCAAGGCCGCCAGGTTGTCCACGGCGTCGTCCACTTGCTCTTCGTACCATGCGGCGGCGCGGTCCAGCATTTCGGCCAGGTTGCCAGCGGCTTCCCCCACCGCCACCATTTGCACCACCATGTTGGGGAACAGCCCCATGTCTCGCATGGCGGCGTTGATCTCCCGGCCGGTGGCCACTTCATCCCGAACTTGCAGCACTGCGCTCTCGAACACCGCATTGCCGGCGGCGCCCGCCACCGAGCGCAGCGCCTCCACCACGGGCACGCCGGCGGCGGTGGCGGTGGCCAGCGTGCGGGTGCAGCGGGCCACGGCGGATTTAGCGGCCACGGCGCCGATCACCGGCAGGCGCAGCGTGACGCGATGCAGCCCGCGCCGCCATGCGGGCGAACGCCGGAACGCCCACCTCACTGCCAGCGCAAACCCGATGACGCCGCCAACGAGGGTCGGCCACCACGCCCGCGCGAAATCCGATAAGGCGATCACCATCAGCGTGGAACCCGGCAACTCGGCGCCGAAGCCGGCGAACATCTGTTGAAACTGCGGCACCACTTGCACCAGCAAAATGCCCGACACGACCATGGCCACGCACAGCACGGCGATCGGATAGGTCATGGCGCGGCGGAGCTTCGCCTTCAGGCGCTGCGCCTTCTCCCGGTGCGTCGCCACGCGCTCCAGCATCGTGGGCAGGGCGCCGGACTGTTCGCCGGCCGCCACCAAGTTGAGGAACAACGGCTCGAACTGGCGCGGATGCCGGGCGAGCGCGACCGCCAAGGCATCACCGGACGCCACATCCTGGGCAATCGCGTGGACGAGTTCGGCGAAGGCCGGCTTGTCGGCACCGTCGGCGATGATGTCGAACGCCGACACCAAAGGCACCCCGGCGCGCGTCAACGCAGCGAGTTGGCGCGCGAACGTCGCAATGTCGGCCGGCTTCACCCGCCCGCCACTCAACATTTGGCGTCGCTCGGGCCGCCTGCCGGCGCTCTGCCTGCGGGGCTGGTTTGAGGCGGGTGTTCGGCGCGTGCGCCGCCCGGCGCCGGGGCGGCCACGCCGGGCCAACGCGGATTGCTGCGCCATGGCCTACAGCCGCCCCATGGTGACGCGATTGACTTCGCCGAGCGATGTGATGCCGCGCGTCGCCTTGTCCAACCCAACGGCGCGCAAACTTGGGAAGCCGTGTGCCCGCGCCTGTTCCGCGAGTTGCAGGCCACCGCCGTTTGCCATGACGATGCGCGCCAGTTCCGGCGTCAGCGGCACCACTTCGTAGAGGCCGACGCGGCCGCGGTAACCGCCCCGACAGTTCGCGCAGCCTTCGGGCCGCGCCTCATGCAGGGTGACGCCGCGTTCGACTTGGCCGGGCTCAAAGCCCTCCCGCAAGAGCGTCTCACGCGGCACGTCAATGGCTTGCCGGCAGTCTTGGCATAACCGGCGAGCCAGCCGCTGCGCCACCAGCAGGCTGACGGAAGTGGCGAGGTTGAAGGGCGCCACGCCCATGTTCGCCAGCCGCGTGAGCGTCTCCACGGCGGAGTTGGTGTGCAGCGTGGAGAGCACGAGATGGCCAGTTTGGGCCGCCTTCACGGCGACGTCCGCGGTTTCCAGGTCGCGGATTTCCCCCACCATCAGCACATCAGGGTCTTGGCGCAGGAAGGAGCGCATGGCGGCGGCGAAATCCAAGCCGATGCGGTGGTTCACGGGCACTTGATTGATGCCTTCCAAGTTCATCTCCACCGGGTCTTCCACCGTGGCGATGTTGCGCGTCGGGTCATTCAGGGCGTGCAGGCCGCTGTACAACGTCACCGTCTTGCCGCTGCCGGTGGGCCCGGTGACGAGGATCATCCCCTGCGGCCGCGCCAGCGCGGCGCGATACAACCGCTCCTGCTCCGGCTCGAAGCCGAGCCGCTCGATGCCCATGCGGGCGCTCGCGGGGTCGAGGATGCGCAGCACCACCTTCTCGCCGAACAGGGTGGGCAAGGTGCTCATCCGAAAGTCGATGGAGTGCGCCTTGGAGAGGTGCATCTTGATGCGCCCGTCTTGGGGCAGGCGGCGCTCCGAGATGTCGAGCGCCGCCATCACCTTGAGGCGCGCCGCCAGGCGGCTGAACAGATTGGCGGGCGGGCGCCGCGCCTCGGCCAGCGCGCCGTCGATGCGAAAGCGCACGCGGCAGGCTTGCTCATAGGGCTCAAAGTGGATGTCAGAGGCGCCGGCCTTGATGGCGTCAAGCAGCATTTTGTTGATGAAGCGCACCACCGGCGCATCGTCCGTGGCTGCGGCGTCTTCCTGCGCTTCGTTTGCCCCGTCGTCGACGCGGGCCTCCAAGTCCAGCGCGTCCAGCTCGGCATCGTCAAGGTCTCCCAAAGCGTCGGCGTCGTCTTTGTGCAGGAAGCGCTCAATGGCCGCAGCGAGTTTGTCCGCTTCGGCCACCACGGGCTCGATGGCGATGCCGGCTTGGAACTTGATGGCGTCCAACGCGGCGAGGTCCGCCGGGTCTGCCACGGCCACATGCAGGCGTCCGCCGCGGCGCGAAAGCGGCAGCGCGCGGCATTGTTGGATGAGCGCGGCGTCGATGGCGTCGCGCGGGCAGGCCTGCAAATCCAACGCAGCCAAATCCAGCGCTGGCGCGCCGAACTCCAAGGCCGCGGCGCGCGCCACGGCCGCTGGCCCGGCAACGGCGGCGAGGCAGTGCGCCAGCGTTGCGCCTTCGCGCTGCGCCGTCTCTGCGGCGCCCAGCGCCGCCGGCAAGTCCATATGGCCGGCCGCCACAAGGCGCCGCGCCAAACCGGGCAGTGGGGCTGCCATGCGGCGTCTCCGAAAGCGGCGGTTGAGTGGCCGCAAGTGTAGGGTGCGCGCCCGCTCCATGCCGATGGCGCTTTGCCGCAATTTGCGTGAGACATTGCGGGCACGGCGTGGCGCGTGCGCCGCGGCGCACGCAAATCGGCGCGGATTCCGCTGCCCGCGCGCAGATTTCTCGCACATTGCGAGGCCGCTGCCGCATTACCATCCCCACCATCTTCTCGACGCCATGCGCGGCAACGATCAGGAGGCAGCGGATGCAAGGCAGGGGCTTTACGTTGATTGAACTCATGATCGTGGTGGCGATCGCCGGCGTCTTGGCGGCGGTGGCGCTGCCGGCCTATCAGGAGTACGTCCAGAACGCGAACATGGCGAAGGTGAACGCCCACTACGAGGAAGGCGCCCGCTTCGTCGCCAGCGAGTTCCGCAAGATCCAGGCGGAGCTCGCGATGAATGTCCGCACGCCGCAAGCCCAAGACACGCTGATGACCAATCAGTTCTGGGTGCGGCAACTGGAAGGCAACGGCGCTGGCACGGCGCCGGGGGGCGGCCCGCCCTACATTGACGGCACTACCGGCAACGCGACGCTAGGGCAAGTGGGCGTGGCCGAAGCCGGGGACATCGCCACCGCCGGCAACTACGTCATCATCCTCACGCGCCCGGCGTATGGAGATTTTCAAGCGCCGGCGCAGCGGGTGATCCGATGGAACGAAATCTGATCTCGGCGCCCGGCTTCTCGCTCATCGAGCTCATGGTCGCCGCGGCGGTGCTCGCCGCGCTGGTCGCGGTGGCCGTGCCCGCCTACCGCGGCTACGTTGAGAGCGCCGCCACGGGCGCCCTCGTCAACGGCATCGCCACCATGGCGCCGTTTCAAGAGGAAGTGATGCTGCGCGCCGGCGCCTATGCCAGCGGCACCTACAACGTGGCTGCGGGAGATACGTCGCTGACCACCGCCATCGGCTGGCAGCCAACTGGAGAAGGCGGCACCGTGTTCGTGGTGGACGCCAGCGCCGGCACCAGCTACCGGGTGACCGCCACGGACGCCCAAGGGCGCTCGGTCTGCCGGATTCTGCCGGCGCGGGCGGCTTGCTGAGGCGCGAGCGAGCAACAGCATGACACGGATAGTTTGCAGGCGTAGGCTAAGCGCATGAGCGGGCGGACACAAATCTTGAGCGGCGCCGCCAGCGCCGTCGCCGTCCTCGTCGCCATCGTTGGAACGGCGTGGTTTATCGGCGAGAGCTTGGCGCGCATCGAAGCGGCCGTTGCGAACAACGCCGCGGGCATCGAGCGGAACGCCGCGGCCATCGCGCGGGTTGACGAGAGAGTTGGCAGCCTCGAAGTGGCGATTGGCCGCTTGGCAATAGGCGTTGCGAACAACGCTAGTGCCATCGCGCGGGTTGAAGCGGCTGTTGCCCGCCTCGACGAGAGAGTTGCCCGCCTTGAAGAGAGAGTTGGCCGCCTTGAAGAGAGAACTGCCCGCCTTGAAGAGAGCGTTGACCGCCTTGAAGAGAGAGTTAACCCCCTCGAAGAGAGAGTTGGCCGCGTGGAAAGCAAGGTTGACCAGCTGATCGGACGGCTCGCGGAGGATGTGCGTCAGCGGGACGCTGTGGCGGCGGCGATGGAGTACAACGGCCCCCGCATGCCGACCTAATGAGTCACACCAGCTTCTCCATTGCCTATGACGGCCCCGCCGTCGAATCGGGGTCGATGGATGTCCGCGACTTAGCCCCAGCGCTCTTGGCCCTTGGGCAACTGTTCGATGCGGCCAATTCCATTCTCAATGACGAGAAAACGACGATTAGCGTCAATGTTCAAGCCACCTCCCAGGGGTCGTTTGAGGTCGCTCTCGATGTCGTGCAGGGGATGGGGTCGCAGCTTGTCAGCATCTTCAGCGGAGAGACGGTCACCGCAGCGCTGCAACTGAAGGAGCTGGTCTTGGTCGGCGGGGGCGCTGGCGTTGGCGGGCTCATCTGGCTTGTCAAGACGCTGCGCGGAACCAGCCCCAAGGAGCTGGTAAAGACTGACGAAGAAGTGGTTAGAGTCACCCACGAATCGGGAACCATTGAGGTTCCAGTGGACCTGCTGCGTCTTTACGGTGATCTTGCGGTTAGACACGCCCTCGAACGCCTCGTGAAAGAGCCGTTGAGCAAAGAAGGCATCGATGCGTTCGAGGTGCGCGAGGAAGGTGTTTCCGTTGAGTCGGTGTCTGTCCAAGAATCTGATTACTTCAGCAAACCAGACACTCCTGACGAGATTGTTCTCAAGAACAAGCACACCGCTGCTTACTCGATAGTCTCCCTAGCCTTTAAGGAAGACAACAAGTGGCGTCTACACGACGGCAGCGCCGCGATCTCCGCGTTGATGGCCGACGCTGGCTTTCTGCGAAGGGTGGGCTCCAATCAGGTTGCCTTTGCGAAGGGAGACATCTTGATTTGTGAGGTCGAGACCATCCAAAGGCGCGATGGGGAGTTCCTGAAGGCAGAACACACAGTCGCCAAGGTGATTGAACATCGCGCAGCGTTGCGGCAGTTGGATTTGCCCGTCGAGTCTGGCCGCGCTATTGCATCGGAACCGATGTGACCCCGGGCGACGACACCGGCGGTTTGCAGGTGTAGGCTAGGCGCATGAGCGAGGGGAGACTGATCGTGAGCTTGGCCGTCGCCCGTACCGTCGTCATCATTGCAGCCATCGTCGGAGCGACGTGGTATCTGAACGAGAAGATGGCGCGCATCGAGGCGGCGTTCGACGCACCGAAGCCAGAGTCGGCGGCCTCTGATGCGCCCGCTCAGCTCCCGGCCAAGGCGCCGCAAAACGGAGTATCCTTGGCGCCCCCGCCGGAATAGCTCAGTTGGTAGAGCACCGCATTCGTAATGCGGTTGTCCGGAGTTCGAGTCTCCGTTCCGGCACCAAGACACCCGCCGCGGTGAGCCGTCCCCGGCAAGCGCCCAGCGCTTGCGCCTCTTAGCGAAACCGCATCGACAGGTCCAGCGGCTCGATGCGCTTGGTGATGGCGCCGACGGACACATAGTCCACCCCGGTCGCCGCGACGGCGGCAAGGTCGCTCGGCTGCAGCCCGCCGGAGGCCTCGAGCTTGGTTGGCGTGTCGTTGCGGCGCACCGCTCGCGCCATGTCCGCCAACGAAAAGTTGTCCAACATGATGCAATCTGGCCGGGCGGCGAGGGCCTCCTCGAACTGCGCTAGCGTCTCCACTTCCACTTCCACGAAGAGATCTGGCCGGGCAGTGCGCGCGCGGCGGATGGCGGCACCGATGCCGCCGGCGGCGGCGATGTGGTTCTCCTTGATGAGAAAGGCGTCGAAGAGGCCCATGCGGTGGTTGTCGGCGCCACCCACCGCCACCGCATACTTTTGCGCGGCGCGCAGCCCCGGCGCGGTCTTGCGCGTGTCGAGCACGCGCGCCCCGGTGCCGCGCACGGCGGCGGCGCAAGCATGGGCTGCCGTGGCGGTGCCGGAGAGGAGTTGCGCGAAGTTCAGCAGGGTGCGCTCGGCGGTGAGCAAGCCGCGCGCGGCACCGTGCGCCTGGAAGAGCACATCGTTGCGGCGCACGGCGTCGCCATCGTCAACATGCCACTGCAAGGCGATGCCGGCATCCACCTGGGCGCAGGTCTCATCCACCCACGGGCGGCCGCAGAACACGCCGTCCGCGCGCGAAATCACCGTTGCGCGCGCTGGCGCGTCCGCCTCGATGAGCGCCGCGGTGACGTCGCCGGCGCCCACATCCTCGGCGAGCGCCGCGCGAACATTGCCGCGCACCACCTCCTTTGGCGGCGGCGCGGGCGTCGCTCTCTCCCCCTCGGCTATCATCGCAGCGTGATTGTAACTGCCGACGGTTGGCTTGAAGGAGTGCGACGGTCGCCATCGTCGAACCAGGATGCGCGGCCAGACCCGGGCGACATCTCGCTCATCGTTTTGCACGGCATCTCGCTGCCGCCGGGCGAGTTCGGCACGGGCGCGGTGGAGGCGCTGTTCGCCAATCGCCTCGACACCGCCGCGGATGCGCGTTTGGCGAGCCTTGCCGGCGTGCGCGTGTCCGCGCATGTCCTCATTGATCGCCGCGGCGGGGTGACGCAGTTCGTGCCGTTCCACCGTCGCGCATGGCATGCCGGCGTCTCAAGCCACGGCGGGCGGGCGGGCTGCAACGACTACGCCATCGGCATCGAACTCGAAGGCACGGACGACACCCCCTACGAAGCCGCCCAATACGAGGCGTTGGCGGCGGTGTTGCGCACACTCTTGGCCGCGTATCCCCGCATCGACGGCCAAGCCATCGTCGGCCACAACGAGGTGGCGCCAGGCCGGAAGACAGACCCTGGCGCGGCGTTTGATTGGCCGCGCGCGCTGGCCGCCGTCTTCCCCTGACGCCGCGCGCGCCCGACGGCCCGAGCCCCGATGCCCTGACGCCCCGCACCCTGCGCCAGCCGAAATCGGCGTTTTGGCGATGTGCCCCGTCGCAACCCAGCGCAAGCGGAGCGCGCCGCGCCCCGACTATAATCTTTGCGCGTGGAAACCCCGACGATGGCAGGTTCAGAACGCCTTACAGACACAGACCCCGTTGAGACCCGGGAGTGGCTCGACGCCCTCGCATCCGTGTTGGAGCGCAGCGGCCCGGAACGCGCCGGTTTCCTGCTCGATCGGCTGTCTTCGCGCCTGACGCGCACTGGCTTGCCGCTGCCTCGCGCCATCACCACGCCGTATCGCAACACCATCCCCAGCACCGAAGAGGCGTTCATGCCGGGCGACCTCTTCATGGAACGGCGCATCCGTTCCCTCATCCGTTGGAACGCGCTGGCGATGGTGGTGCGCGCCAACCGCGGCGATGGAGACTTGGGCGGCCACATCTCCACCTTCGCCTCGGCCGCCACGCTCTACGATGTCGGCTTCAACTACTTTTTCCGCGGCCCCACAGACGCGCACGCCGGAGACCTCATCTATTTCCAAGGGCACAGCGCACCCGGCATCTACGCCCGCTCGTATTTGGAAGGCCGCCTCGATGAAGCGCGGCTCGATCGCTTTCGCCAAGAGGTGGATGGCAACGGCCTCTCCTCCTACCCACATCCGTGGCTGATGCCGGGCTATTGGCAATTCCCCACCGTCTCCATGGGGCTTGGGCCGATTCAGGCCATCTACCAAGCGCACATCATGAAGTATCTGGACCGCCGCGGCCTCATCCCCATGGGAGACCGCAAGGTGTGGGCGTTCCTAGGCGATGGCGAGTGCGACGAACCGGAGTCCATGGGCGCTTTGGGGCTGGCTGGCCGCGAACGGCTGGACAACTTGATCTTCGTGGTGAACTGCAATCTGCAGCGGCTGGACGGCCCGGTGCGCGGCAACGGCAAGATCATGCAAGAGCTTGAAGGCGAGTTCCGCGGCGCCGGCTGGAACGTCATCAAAGTGATTTGGGGGCGCCTGTGGGATCCGCTCATCGCCAAGGACGAACTCGGCCTGCTGCAGCAGCGCATGGACGAGACGGTGGATGGCGAGTACCAAAACTACAAGGCGAAGGGCGGCGGCTACACCCGGGAACACTTCTTCGGCGCCCGCCCAGAGTTGCGCGAACTGGTGGCACACCTCTCCGACGACGACATCATGCGCCTGAACCGGGGCGGGCATGATCCCTTCAAGGTGTTCGCCGCCTACCACGCGGCGGCGCACCACGAGGGCGAGCCGACGGTGATTCTGGCCAAAACGGTGAAGGGCTACGGCATGGGGGACGCCGGCGAATCCGAGAACACCACCCATCAGGTGAAAAAGCTGGACTTGGAGGGCCTCAAGCACTTCCGCAATCGGTTCGGCGTGCCGCTCTCAGACGAGGAGTTGGCCACGGTGCCGTACTACCGCCCACCGGAGGACGCGCCAGAAACGGTTTACTTGAAGAAGCAGCGCGAGCGCTTGGGCGGGCCGCTGCCGAAGCGCATGATGGATGAAACGCCGCTCAATCCGGCCAGCGACGAGGCGTTCACCCGCCAATTCCAAGGCTCCGGCGAACGCCGCGTGTCCACCACAATGGCGTTCGTGCGGCTGCTGTCGACGCTGGCGCGAGACAGCGCCATCGGCGAGCGCGTGGTACCCATCGTGCCCGACGAGGCGCGCACCTTCGGCATGGAGGGGATGTTCCGCCAGCTCGGCATCTACTCTTCCGTCGGCCAGCTTTACGAGCCGGAAGACCACGGCGAGATCGCCTCCTACCGCGAGTCCCTAGATGGCCAAGTGCTGGAGGAAGGCATCAATGAAGCCGGCGCGTTCGCCGCGTGGATGGCCGCCGCCACCTCCTACAGCGCCCACCGCTACACCCTCATCCCGTTCTACATCTTCTATTCCATGTTCGGCTTCCAGCGGGTGGGGGATTTGGCGTGGGCCGCCGGCGACATGCAGGCGCGGGGCTTCCTGCTCGGCGCGACGGCGGGGCGCACCACGCTGAACGGCGAGGGGCTGCAGCATCAGGATGGCCACAGCCATGTGCTTGCCGCCGCCATTCCCAACTGCATCGCCTACGACCCGTGCTACGCCAGCGAAATGGCCGTCATCGTGCAGGATGGGCTGCGGCGCATGTATGCCAACCAGGAGGGCGTCTTCTACTACCTCACCCTGATGAACGAAAACTACCCGCAGCCGCCGCTGCCGGAGGACGCGCGGGACGGCATCGTGAAAGGGATGTACCGCTTGCGCACCGTCGGGGATTTCCACGGCAGCAGCAAGCGCGTGCGGCTGTTGGGCAGCGGCGCCATTCTGCGCGAGGTGGAACGCGCCGCGGCGCGGCTGGAAGCAGACTACGGCGTCGCCAGCGAAGTGTGGAGCGTCACCAGCTTCTCGGAGCTCGCCCGTGAAGGCGCGGACACAGAGCGTTGGAACCTGTTGCATCCCGGCGAGGCACCGCGCCGCTCCCATGTTGCCGAATGCTTGGATGGCGACGTGCCGGCGGTGGCCGCCACCGATTACGTGCGCGCCCATGCGGAATCCTTGCGGGCGCACTTCAAGGCGCCGTATCGGGTGCTCGGCACCGATGGCTTTGGCCGCAGCGACACCCGCGCCAAGCTGCGCAGCTTCTTTGAGGTGGACGAGCGGTTCGTGACATTGGCCGCGCTCAGCGAGCTCGCGTGCCGCCAGATGGTCTCCGAAGCGCAGGTGGGCGCGGCCATGCGAGCGCTGCGCATCGACCCGAACAAGGCGAACCCGAGGCTGGCATGAGCGCGCTGCAAACGCGGGAAGTGTTGATTCCGAACATCGGCGATGCCGAAGACGTGGAAGTGATCGAACTCTGCGTGCGGCCGGGCGATGCGGTGTCGGTGGATGGCGCCCTCATCGTCATCGAATCAGACAAAGCCTCCATGGAGGTGCCGTCGCCATGCGCTGGCACCGTGCGCGAACTCAACGTGGCGTTGGGAGATTTGGTGAACACCGGGCGGTTGATCGCCGTGCTCGACGTTGAAGGCGATGCCGCCGAGGCCGCGCCGCCCACGCCGCCGGCCGCCCCGGCGCAAGGCGTGGCTGACGCACCCACCACGGCGCAAACCCCGCCAGCCGCCCCGCGACCGCCGCCCTCCGCGCCGGCAACCAGCGAGGCATCCCCAGACGCCGAGCCACCGCCTAAGGCCAAGGTTTACGCCGGCCCCGCCACCCGCCGCCTGGCCCGGGAACTCGGTGTGGATTTGGAGCGCGTGCGCGGCTCCGGCGGCGCCGGGCGCATCGTGAAGGATGACGTGAAGGCGTTTGTGAAGGCGGCCATGAGCGCGGCCAAGGACGGTGCCGGCGGCGGCATCCCGGCCCTGCCGGTGGTCGATTTCTCGCGGTTCGGCCCGACGGAGGAGGTGCCATTGCCCCGCGTTGGCGTGCGTGGCGCCCGCAACCTGCATCGCAGCTGGTTGAACGTGGTGCATGTCACCCAGCATGACGAAGCGGACGTGACGGATTTGGATGGCTTCCGCAAGTCGCTGGCCGCGGAAGCAGAAGCGCGTGGCGTCAAGCTCACGCTGCTGCCCTTCATCTTGAAGGCGTGCGCAGACAACCTGCGCGCCTTCCCGCGCTTGAACGCTTCGCTCAACGCCGCGGTGGATGGCCTGATCTTGAAGCGCCACTGGCACATCGGCTTCGCGGTTGACACCGATGCCGGCCTCATCGTTCCAGTGATTCGCGATGTGGACAAGAAGGGCGTTTGGGCGCTGGCCGAGGAAATCGCCGAACTCTCCGAACTGGCCCGCGGCGGCGCGTTGCGGCCAGCGCAGCTGCAGGGTGGCACGTTCACGGTGTCCAGCTTAGGGCGGGTGGGCGGCACTGGATTCACGCCCATCGTCAATGCCCCGGAGGTGGCCATCCTCGGCGTAGGTCGGCTCGCCACCAAGCCGGTGTGGGATGGCGCGGCCTTCCAACCCCGCGCGATGCTGCCGCTGTCGCTGTCCTACGACCATCGCGCCATCAACGGCGTGGAGGGCGGCAACTTCGTCATGGCGCTGTGCCGGCTCCTCGGCGACATCCGGCGTCTCGCCCTTTAAGCGGCGAGGCGGTGGTGCCGCTTGCGGGATGAGGGAAGCTAACGCCGAATGTCCCTCAACACGAAGCGATCAAAGTGGTCCAAGCCACCAAGATGCTCCAAGTCCCTAACCGTTTCCTCGAACATCTCCGCAATGTCGTCATCGCCCTCCGCCCTGAGTTTCAGATACTCGGTCTCGTCAATGGTGCCTTCGGACAAGGTCGCGTCAGCGAGGTCCACATATCGCCCTATGAAGTGGCGGGCGAGGGCAAAGGCGTCCCATCGCCGATATCGAAGCAACACCGTCAATTCGAGGTTCTTGGCAGACCCGTAGGCGAACGTCCTGACGCCGCCGCGGATGTCGGAGTTAGAGAAGCGCCTGATGCAGTCGACAATCTTCTGGATGTCGATTCCCCCGTGAAACCCAGGTGGCAAGCCCACCACCACCAAGACACTGCTCGCATCGGCCAACACATCCAACGGTTCGCCGTCGGCATCGACCTTCAGCTCCCTCTCCACAGACAGCCCCTCTGGCTTCCGCCTGTCGTCCTTCCTGTCGTACAGGTCACCGAACGCCTTCTGGACCAAGCGTTCCTCAACGTCCCCTTCCCCGGATCCAAGCACCAAATGGCTCATGCCCAGCACAGACGCCTTGCCCGCCAAGAAAGAGGTGAGTTCGCTTGGATCCAAATCCCTCGCCACGCGGGCGACGTTGCCGGCGAAGGTGAAGTTCGCCAACCGGAGAAAGAACTCCGCAATGTAGTCATTCAACGTCTGCAAGGCTTCCGAATCGCCCTCGTTCGCAGGATTGGAGAACAAAACGGCAGACGATCCCCTGCCCGCTCCTTTCCCTTGCGCCTTGGGCACGATCACGTTGGCGTGCCGAGCCAATGCCCGCCCGGCATTCAACGCGTATTTCGGGTTGTTCGCACTCGATTGAATGCTCGGCAAGACCAAGGCGTTGAGCACCAGAGGGCTATCGGGAGCCGGTTGAACAAGCGCATTGCCTTGGCTCAAGTAGGCGCCGCCGCCGGAGCCCGTGGCTCCGGCGGCGGACGAAACCACGAGATGGACTCTCACGGGAGGCGCACCGCCATCAGGCACGAGTTTTCCGTTTCCGTCAACGCCAAGTCGCGCTTGGAACTGGGCCGGTAGCAGTTGCAACGAGGCAACGGTTTCGCCCACGATGCCGTTCGCGCAGCCATTCTGCCAACTGCCGAGCCCCAGCACCTGCACGCTGTTGATCAACAGAGCCAATTCCTGCAGATCGCGGTCGTCCCCGTCACCCGGGGCCAACCCCCCGCGAAACCTCTGAAACGCATTCTTGACGAAGTTGTCCGGGTTGCCGTCAACGATCGCGATCTTTGGCCGAATGAAGACTTTGCGTGGCGACGTCGGGTTCACGATGCGGCTCAACCAAGTTCTCAGCTGAGCGCTCCATTTGGAGCGGTTGCCCAAGTCTTTGTTCAGCAGCGTCTCTAGCTGGTTGCTCGCTTCGTCACTGGCACCGTGTTCGGGTGCCAAGGTCACGCTCTTGGACTTTGTGAACCCGGTCAGCTCAGCGATGACGTCGTACGCTATCGACGTGCCGCACTGGCCGATGCCGATGATGTAGATTTGCATGTTCGAATCCTCGTTTTTCAGGTTCTCAGAAGCATCCCAAGCGCCATCAACGCGATGACGAAGGAGAACAAGAGCAGCGTACGCGCCCACAGCTTCTTGCGGCACTTCCGCAGGATACGCTGGATGGTCGGGTCCTGCGCTTGGGAGCGTTTAGTGCTCTCGTAGAAGGCCGCAAATGCCGTGTGGACGGCCAGCACCACTGTGAGCAACGCCACCACGAAACTGACGAATTGCGGAGCACACTCGCTTTGGCACCGAGGCAACCAGTCGGCATCGCAATCGAATAATGGCGCGATGGCAAAGGAGATGCTGAAGAGCAGTATGGCAACACTGGCCCAGGAGCACGACGTAGACATGGAACTGCAGGTAGTCGTATATGGGCAGGGATTGATACATGTTGTCGCTCGTTATGTACACGTCATATCGCTTCGCGAGATTGAGGTGCTTGCACAGGCTCAGAAATTTGCAGAACAGCCACAGCGCAACGACGGCGCAGACTATGAAGGACACCGTCGCCATCAGCTCGGCCGTGGTCACCGGCGGTTCATGCCTTGTGAAAGTCGTCGAAAGTGGCCACGCGCTGCACCGTCACTGAGGGCAGACGACGCTCATGTCGATGCCCTCGGCCACCACCGTCTTCACGCCGCGGATGAACGTGCAGACGGCGCGCGGCAACGGCTCGGTCAAGGGGTTGTTCGAGATGTTCAGGTACTGCAGCTCGCTCAAGCCCGCGAACGCCCGCGGCGGGATCGAAGCCACCTTGTTGCCCTCAAGCCACAAGTGCGTGAGCTTCCGGTTGTTCGACAAGTCCGGCACCTCCTCCAGCTGGTTGCGGGAGAGCTGCAGAGCCGTCAGTTCCGGCAGGTGCGAGAGGCCGTCGCCGACGGCGGCGATCGCGTTGCCGCCGAGCCAGAGCCGCGTCAGCTTGCCGTTGTTCGACAGGTCCGGGAACTCCGCCAGCCGGTTGCTGGACAGCTGCAGCCCCGTCAGCTCCGTCTGCTCCGAGAGCCCGTCCCCCACGCTGGCGATTCTGTTCCAGCCGAGCCACAGGTGCGTCAGCTTCCCGTTCATCGACAGTTCCGGAAACTCCTCCAAGCGGTTGCGGGACAGGTTGAGCTGCCGCAATTCCGCAGCGGCCCTAACGCGCCCTTCCCAAGTGACGTGTCCAAACGTCGTGTCCGGGATGCTGGAAATCCTGTTCGAGCTCAAATTCAGATGCGTGAGCTTTGGCGCTTTGCCGGCGAAAACGTAAGGGCCGACGGCCTCGATGCTGTTGTGCGCCAGATTCAGTCGCTTCAATTCCTCAAAGTAAGCGAAGGAGTCACTGTCTATGGCTTCAAGCTGGTTGTTGTTCAACTGCAAGGACTCCAATTGGTACAGGTACAAATTCCACCCATCGCCCAGCTCCCTCAACTCGTTGTGGCTCAAGTCCAACGTCTTCAAGGGGTGGCCCGTCGCATCTGGGTCGGACGGCTTGTCGAAGTAGGAGTCCTTGATCCCGCGCAGCTTGTTCCCCCGCAGGTCCAGGTGCTCGAGCTCCGGAAGTTCCACCAGCACCCCGTCTTCAAGCTCGGTCAGCTCGTTGCCGCTCAGGTCGAGCCTCTTCAGCAGGTTCAAGCCGTCGAAGTGCGAGTTCTGGAAGTGGCCGAGCAGGTTGTCGCTCAAGTCCAAGTCCTCCAAGCGGGGGAACTCCGAAAACATGCGGTCGGAGAGCTTGAAGGCGCTGTTGATGTTCCTTCCTGACAAGTCCAAGGCGACGACATCCGTAGACGAGCCTCCGAGGGCGTCGCAAAACTCGCTCTCGAAGCTCTGCTCCACGGCGATGGTCCTGGTCGAAGCATCGGGCCCATGTCCCAACCATGCCGACATCCTGCCCGTCCGAGGGCCCGATCCGCACGGCCCGTCATGTGGATCGGCAATGATGGACACCAGATACTCGCCTGAACGAAGCCATTCAACGGAGGCGCTGAATGCAGAAAGCGAAGAACTGACTTGGAGGAAAATGGCCGCGCAGTTTTCGGGCACTGCAAAGGAAACGGCAAACTCCCTTTCCCCGCCCTGTGCAGGGAAGGTCATGTCCTCCGGCAAAGAGGAGAGGGCATGGGCCGAAATGTCCCCTTCAGTGCAGTCAAGTGGGCCATCAACCTCCGAAATGCGGGCCACAATGTCCCAAACCTCATCAATGGTCCTGGAAGCGTTGACGGGGCCATCTAGATCACCAGTTAGCTCATCCCCCGGCACTCCCATGGGAGTACTGGGCTGATAGCCTGGATGGCTGTCAGGGGGAAAGGAAAGTTCCGGATTGGAAAAGTAGGGGATCGTGGGCCCACGAAGCGGTGCTCTGTCTTCACATTCAGGCAACCAGTAAGCCATAACTGTCCCTTGGCCGAGGCAGTAGTCCCTTCCATTGGGATCGATGTAGCCATAACTGTAATTCAGAGGCTGGAACTCTCTGTATGTGTTGTCGGGCCAGCGGTCATTGATCTCAAAGGGACCATAAATCTCGCGATTATGCCGGAGCGTTAGGTTATGGCCTAGCTCATGGGCAAAAGTACGGCGACCAACACTGCATCTAGTCCCCGAGACGGAGTAGATTCGACGTTGCCATGACAGGCGCCGCTCAATGTCAACACATAGAGCATTGTCGTCGGCATCTTCGCAATCTATTTGGGCAAAGTACTCGTCGCGTTCACCATAGCCGCCCATTGCCCTCCCGCATATGCGGGGGTCATTGTCCAGCACAAATAGATGAACTAGATCTGGCTGGTGCTCTTCTATCAGCGAGTTCTGCACCTCGTCCAAAGCGCCGAAGTCCTTTTCGACGAAAAATCGCTCTTCGTCTTCCTCAGTTTTACTCAGATTTTGCAGATCGACCCCTAGGTGCTCTTTCTGTTCGTAATCCACTTTTTCCATGGCCAAGCGCATCCGCCTGTGGCCAAGCCCGCTGTTTTCCAAAATCCAGTTCATCTTGGCCATCTCATTTTCGATGGTGGCCTTGACCTGCTCAGGCCCGCCCTCGTGGTCCTCAACCCTTTGGGTGTAGAGCACCAATACATCAATGGTCTTGGAGGTCTCATCATCGGCCTGTGCAGTGGGGCGCCCTGAGCTCGGCCAAACGCCCGCGGCCCCTGCGCCGGCGTACCCCGGAGGCCTCAGCAAGTGCGCCGGTGCCCTCCTTGCTCTCGCTGCGGCCTCATCACTGGTGGAAAGCTGCTCATTGCCGCAGCCTGGAAGCTCCGACACGTCCTCCTGCTTGACCAACACTTGGCTGAAGTCGTCGCCTTCGGATTTCAAGCTGTAGAAGCCGTGGGGCGAGTGGACTTCCCCTCGAACAATCCCGCTACCATGAAAGAAGATCGTGAAATGCCCGCCATCCTCCAAGGAGCCGGAAACGAAGGAGGAGCCGCCGCTCAGGCTCTTCGTGCCTTGCACATGCCCTCTGACCTCGACGTCGTCGAATAGGTTGAAGACCAAGGGCATGTCGGAGTCCGCGGCGCGGGCGATTTCATCTCGGTCGAGACGAACCATGCGCCAGCGGTCCGGGACGACCAAGGGGTCTGCTTGGAGCTGCAGAGACCTCTCCATGCTCAAGCTGCCGTCGGCGGGCTGGAACAACACTTGGGCCTGCGCGGAAAACGGGAGGGAACCCATGGCCAACGAAAGTCCAAGGAGCCTCAAGCACCTCGTCCCCGCTTCGCGGAGAGCGCAAACGCCGCCCTCGGCTTCGAACTTCGCCGTCACGTCGCGCTGGCCACTTTCGCCTATGCAGTCGCCGTGGCGCCGTCTGTGAACAGTCATGGGACGGAAGCCTACCCCCCCCCCCCCCCCCCCCCGTCAACCACTGTATGAAATAACAGCAAGACTGCCAGCGCAAAACGCAGGTGAGGCAGTTGGAGGAGCGGCGCTCTCTGAACGCTCGCCGTCGCCAAGGCGGCGAGCCGTGGGAGGTCGAGCGTGGGGTGGTTGTCGCTGCCGGAAGCGTTGGCGCGTCCGGTCGCCGGCTACTCGCCCTCGTCGGGCAGCGCCAAAGGCTGCCAGAGCAACTCGCCGGCGCCGGATTCCCGCGCCAGCGTCCGCGCCAGCACGAACAGGTAGTCAGAGAGGCGGTTCAGCCACGCGCCCACATTCGCTTCAACGAGCGGCGCGAGGGATTCGGCTTCTGCCCAGAAGGCCCGCTCGGCGCGGCGCACGACGCTGCGCGCTACGTGCGCCAAGGCCACCGTCTCGTCGCCGCCGGGCAGCACGAACTCCTTGAGCGGCGGCAGCGCTGCGTTCATGGCCTTGGCCCAGTCCTGCAAGATGGCCGTCTGCGCTTCCCAAACCGGAGTGGCTGCGCCCATCGCCACCGCCCCGCCGACATCGAACAGGCGCGATTGAATCTCCGTCAGCCGCTCCTGATGCAGGCCCTCGCCAACGCGCGCCGCCAACAGGCCGATAAAGCTGTTGGCTTCGTCCAAGGCGCCCACCAACTCGAAGCGGGGGTGCCCCTTGGGCATGCGCTTGCCGTCTGCCAGCGCCGTCTCGCCGCGGTCTCCGGTGCGGGTGATGACGCGGCTGATGCGGGGGCTAGGCATGGCGCGCGGCGGCCTCGCGTTGGCTTGGAGACAGCGTTCCGTGCAGTCGTCGCGGCGGTTCAAACATGATGCTCAAGGGAGCTCAAGAGGGCGTGGCGGTTGGCGATGCAGTGTCTGCGCGTGGCGGCCGGTGGCGTGCCGCCAGCGCCACCAACAAGCATACCGGAACGCCGATGGCCGCGGCGCCAAGAAAGAAGTGGCTGTAGCCCACGGCGTCCACCATCGTGCCGGAGTAGCCGCCGATCACCTTCGGGAACAACGTCATGAGCGAACTCAAGATGGCGTACTGCACCGCGGTGAAGGAAAGGCTCGTCAGGCTTGAGAGGTAGGCGACGAACGCGGCGCTGGCGAGCCCCGCCGTCAGGTTGTCCGCGCTGATCACGGCGTACAGGAGCGGCAGGTTGCCCGGCGCTTCGGCGAGCAAGATGAACAGCAGGTTGGTGGCCACGGTGAGCGCCGCGCCCAGCATCAGCACGCGCATCACGCCGAAGTTGAGCGAGAGCCAGCCGCCCAGGAAGCCGCCCACGAGCGTCATCCACAGGCCGAACACCTTGGTCGCGGTGGCGATGGCTTCCTTGCTGTAGCCCATGTCGAAGTAGAAGATGTTCGCCACCACGCCCAACACGATGTCGGACACGCGGTAGAAGCCCACCAACAGCAGGATGACGAGGGCGCCGCGGCCATGGCGGCGGAAGAAGTCCGCCACGGGCGCCACATAGGCGTCCCGCACCAGCTCTGGTTGCGCCACCCGCAAGCGTGCGCATAGGGCGCCTATCGCCAGCGCCGCGGCCAAGGCAAGCGCCAAGCGCGTCGCCTCCGCCACAAATCCGGCGAGGGGCGCGGACGGCCCGCCCAGCGCGCCGCGCAGCCAGTGGGCGGTGTCGGCGAGGGCCAAGAAAGCGGCGACGAAAGCCCCGGCCACCAACGCGAACAGCAACACGAAGCGGGCGTGGTGCGCCGGGCTGTGGCGTTGACGCGAACTCGCCGCCGCGGGTTCGCGGATGACGAGGGTGGTGACGACACCCACCGCCATCGCCGCGGCCATGCAGAAGTAGGTGTGCCGCCACGCCAAGTAGTCGTAGTGGTCGGCAACGCTGCCGAACCAAGCGGCCAAGTACAGCGCCACCGCCCCGGCCACCAACATGCCCCCCCGATAGCCAGCGACGTAGGCGGAGGCGAGGAGCGCCTGCAAGCGCTCGTCCGCCACTTCAATGCGGTAGGCATCGATGACGATGTCCTGGGTTGCGGAGGAGAAGCCGAGGGCCACCGCGGCGATAGCCATGGCCGTGAGGCCACCCGGCGCGGCCGGGTCCGCAAGCGCCATGGCGACGATGGCGCCGATGACGGCGAGTTGCGCCAGCAACAGCCAGCCCCGGCGGCGCCCCAGGCGGTGGGCGCCGAAAGGCGCTGGCAGCTTGTCGATGAGCGGCGCCCAAACGAACTTGAACGAGTAGCCGAGCGCGGCCCAGCTGAAGTAGGTGGCCGCGGCGCGCTCGACGCCGGCTTCGCGCAGCCACAAGGATAGGGTGGCGAAGATGAGCAGCAGCGGCAGCCCGGACGAAAAGCCGAGGCAAGCCAGCGCGGCAACTCGCGGCTGGAAATAGGCGGTGACGCTCGCCAGCACTCCGGGAGCGGGTGCGCCGTTCAGCGCGCTGGCCTCGGCATCGCGCGAGGGTGGGCGAGGCGGGGCACCGGCTGCGCACATGGTTGCATGTGTATGCGCCGTCCCCTCCTCGGCACGGCGACGCGATGAACCCTGCGCCGGCTCGCGGGGCCGTCCGCAATGGTCACGGGCACCATCGCCATCGTTGCAGATTGACTTTGCCGTTGACGAACATGACGCCTTCGGCGCGGAGCAACCGCCGTTGCCGCTCACCGCCGGCGCCGGGAATGGCCGTGCGCCCCGCCGCGTTGATCACGCGGTGCCACGGCAATGCGCTGCCCTGTGGCAATTGCGCCATCGCCCTGCCGACGCGCCTGCCGCCGCGCGGCAAGCCGGCGAGGGCCGCCACCTGGCCGTAGGTGGCCACGCGCCCACGCGGGATTTGCGCCACCACCTGCCAGATGCGTTCGTCCGCGTCATCCAAGGCATTGGACATGGCTCTCAGCCTCGCAGGTTGGCGCGTTGGCCAAGCCCGTCGCTTGGGCGCCAAGGCGGGAGGGGGCGCGGCACCCGTCCAGAAGGCGCTGATCCCGCTCAAGGGGTTGAATAATGAAAAGCCGCCCCTATGATAGGCGCTCCCTCGATTAGCACTCTCATGGTGAGAGTGCTTACGCGGGCCTGCTGCCGAGGCTGAAGGCTCGCATGTATCCAATGGGCGGCGCGCCGGGGGAAGCGCGCGCAACGAAGTTCTTGGGAGCATCAACACATGAACATTCGACCACTTCACGATCGGGTTGTCGTGCGGCGGCTGGACGAAGAGACGATGTCCGCGGGCGGAATCGTGTTGCCGGATACGGCATCCGAGAAACCGTCGCAGGGCGAAGTGCTTGCAGTCGGGCCGGGCAAGGCGCTCGACGACGGCAAGATTCGCGCGCCGGACGTCCAAGTCGGCGACAAAGTCATTTTCGGCCAGTACGGTGGCAGCACCGTCAAGATAGACGGCGAAGAACTGCTCATCCTCCAGGAGAGCGAAATCTTCGGCGTGCTCGAAGGCTGACCGGCAAGCAGGAAAGAGGAACAAGCGCATGAGTGCGAAAGACGTACAGTTCGGAGACGATGCCCGGAGCCGAATGCTCGAAGGGGTGAACATCCTCTCCAACGCGGTGAAGGTGACTTTGGGGCCGAAGGGCCGCAACGTGGTGCTGGACAAATCGTTCGGCGCGCCCACCGTCACCAAGGATGGGGTTTCCGTCGCCAAGGAAGTGGAACTCAAGGACAAGTTCGAGAACATGGGCGCCCAGATGGTGAAGGAAGTGGCGAGCCAAACCTCGGACGAGGCCGGCGACGGCACCACCACCGCCACGGTGCTGGCGCAGTCCATCCTCACGGAAGGGCTCAAGTCCGTCGCCGCGGGGATGAACCCGATGGACTTGAAGCGCGGCATCGACAAGGCAGTCATCGCCGCGGTGGAACAAATCGGCGCCATGGCCACCCCGTGTGAAGATTCCACGGCCATCGCCCAAGTGGGCACCGTCTCTGCCAACAACGACCCGGCGGTGGGCGAGATCATCGCGGACGCCATGGAAAAGGTCGGCAAAGAGGGCGTCATCACCGTCGAGGAAGGCAGCGGCCTCGAGAACGAGCTGGAAGTCGTCGAAGGCATGCAGTTCGATCGCGGCTACCTGTCGCCCTACTTCATCAACAACCAAGATTCGATGTCCGCAGACTTGGAGGATCCGTTCGTCCTGCTCTGCGACAAGAAAATCTCGAACATCCGCGACATGCTGCCGATGCTCGAGAACGTGGCCAAGGCGGGCAAGCCCCTCATGGTCATCGCGGAAGACATCGAAGGCGAAGCGCTCGCCACGTTGGTGGTGAACAACATGCGCGGCATCGTGAAGATCGTCGCCGCCAAAGCCCCCGGCTTCGGCGACCGTCGCAAGGCCATGCTGCAGGACATCGCCATCCTCACCGGCGCCACGGTGATCTCCGAAGAAGTGGGGCTCACCCTTGAAGGCGCCTCGCTGGAAGATCTCGGCACCGCCAAGCGCATCTCCTGTACCAAGGAGAACACCACCATCGTGGATGGCGCCGGCGCTAAAGTCGAAATCGAAGGCCGCATCAAGCAGATTCGCCAAGAGATCGAGGACACCTCGTCGGATTACGACCGCGAGAAGCTCCAAGAGCGGTTGGCGAAGCTGGCTGGCGGCGTGGCGGTCATCAAGGTGGGCGCCCCCACGGAAGTGGAAATGAAGGAGAAGAAGGCACGCGTCGAAGACGCGCTGCATTCCACCCGCGCCGCCGTGGAGGAAGGCATCGTGGCTGGCGGTGGCGTCGCGCTGGTGCGCGCCCTGCAGGCCATCGACAGCTTGGCCGGCGACAACGAAGACCAGAACGTTGGCATCGGCATCGCCAAGCGCGCCATGTCGGCGCCGCTACGCCAAATCGCGCAGAACGCCGGTGCGGAAGGCGCGGTCGTGCTCGACAAAGTGGCAAGCCTCGAAGGCAATCAAGGCTTCAATGGCGCCACTGGCGAATACGGCGACATGATCGACATGGGCATTCCAGACCCTGCCAAGGTCGCGCGCACCGCGTTGCAGGCCGCGGCGTCCGTCGCTGGGCTCATGATTACCACCGAGGCCATGGTGGCGGAAGCGCCGGAAGACAAGCCGGCAGCGCCTCCAGGCGGTGGCATGCCAGACATGGGCGGCATGATGTAGCGCCTTTTTGTTGCTGCTCCAAGAGCAACCAGAAAACCCCGCTCCGGCGGGGTTTTTTTGGCCGTTTGACGGTTACAATCCCTTGGACAGTGCGCCGTGAGCGCACATCCAATCAGATGAGCTGGCAGAGCAAGGCGAGGAGGTGAAAGCGAAGATGGCCAAAAGTACCCCCCCCCCCCCCCCCGAAAATAGAGAAGCGGTCGTTGACGCACCGAAGAAGGTGTGGTCCAAGCCGTGCATCCTCCGGATAGACGACGGCACCCTGAAGACGCTAACCGCAGTCGATACCCATCCGGATCCCGAAAATTGTTGTTACTCCCCGGCGTCATAACGAAAGAGTCTCCATAGTCTTTCGTCGTGCCCCCTCAAGGGGTTCCCTTGCCTCTTGACGCAGCTCCTCCATGCGGGCGCACCGCAAAGGAGATCTGCTCCGTCACCGCCCCCAGGCGGGGGCATGCCAGACATGGGCGGCATAATGTAGCGGCTTTCGCTGCTCCAAGAGCAACCAGAAAACCCCGCTTCGGCGGGGTTTTTTGTGGCCGTTTGACGGTTACAATCCGCTGGACAGCAGGCCGTGAGCGCGCATCCAATCGGACGATGTGGCAGCTGGAGCAACACGAGGAGGTGAAAGCGAAGATGGAGAAAAGTACCCCCCCCCCCCCCCCCCCCGAAAATAGAGAAGCGGTCGCCGACGCACCGAAGAAGGTGTGGTCCAAGCCACGCATTCTCCGGATAGAGGACGGCACCCTGATGACGCTAAGCGGGGCGCAGCCCGATCCGAACGAAAACGTTACTTACTCCCCGATGTCATAACGAAAGAGTCTCCATAGTCTTTCGTCGTGCTCCCTCAAGGGCTTCCCTTGCCTCTTGACGCAGCTCCTCCATGCGGGCGCACCGCAAAGGAGATATGCTTCGTCACTGCCACCAGGCGGGGGCATGCCAGACATGGGCGGCATAATGTAGCGGCTTTCGCTGCTCCAAGAGCAACCAGAAAAACTCGCTCCGGCGGGGTTTTTTGTGGCCGTTGACGGATACAATCCTCTGGACAGCAGCCGTGAGTGCGCATCCAATCGGACGAGGTGGCAGCTAGAGCAACGCGAGGAGGTGAAAGCGAAGATGGCCAAAAGTACCCCCCCCCCCCCCCCCCCCGAAAATGAAGCGGTCGCCGACGCGCCGAAGAAGGTGTGGTCCAAGCCACGCATTCTCCGGATAGAGGACGGCACCCTGGAGACGCAAAGCGGAACCGATCCCGATCCGGTGGTCGAAAACGCTACTTACCACCCGACGTCATAACGAAAGAGTCTCCATAGTCTTTCGTCGTGCTCCCTCAAGGGGTTCCCTTGACTCTTGACGCAACTCCTCCATGCGGGCACGCCGCAAAGGAGATCTGCTTCGTCACCGCCACCACGGAGCGCTTCGTGCCGGGCACGCTCGTCGCCCTCGGCTCTTTCCTGAAACACCACCCCGGCTTCGGCGGCGACCTCGTCGTCGTCCACGACGCGCTGCCCGAAGCCCACCGCCGACATCTCTCGCAGGCCTGCCCCCGCGTGCGCTTCGAGCCCATCTCCCCCGAATTGCACGACCGGCTGGCCGCCCTGGGCGCCGCCCGCCCGGAACTCGCACCCAGGCTGGGGCAGCTCTACTCCCTCGAAGCCTTCCGCCTGCGCGGCTACCGCAAGGTGCTGTTCTACGACAGCGACGTCCTGTTCCAAGCCTCCGTCGCCGACCTGTTCGACTCGCCCGCAGCGTTGCTGTGCTGCGGCGACGACGTGTTCCTGCGCGGCGCGCGACGCGACGCCGCCACCTTCGCGCCCCTGCCCCCCGCACGACCGCCCGGCGCGGCAGGCGTGCTCGAGCGCACCTTCGGCGCCGGCTTCCTGCTCATCGACGCGGGGCTCGTGGAGGAAGGCTGCTACACGGAACTCCTGGACCTGGTGGCGCCGCAGTCCTGGTCCGGCGCCGCCACCACCCATACGGACCAGCTCATCCTGAACCGCCACTTTGCCGGGCGCCAGACGCTGGTGGGCTGGACCTACGACTTCGTGGTCCCCATGGCCGAGGCGATTCATGCGCGAGAGGGCGTCGACGCCGGAAACGCCAGGACGCTGCATTTCGCCGGGCCCGTCAAACCCTGGATGCCGGAGGCCATGCTCCGCTGGACGCAGGGCGACCCCAAACGCAAGCCCGTGGATGCCTTCAGGCTCTGGTATGACGCCTATGTGGGCTGCCTGGCGGACGCGCACGTGCGCAGCGCCGGGGACAGGCTCGCCGGGAACAGGGAATGAACTACGTCCCCGGCGCCGACCGCGACCTCGCGACCGTGATCGGGACGCATCTGTTCGTCGTCTGTCCGAACAACAGCGGCTCGTCGTTCCTCACCGCCGCGCTGGAGTCCTGCCGCGCGACGTGGCGGCTGCCGTGGGAAGGCCAGATGATACGCGGCTTCGCCGGGCCGGTGACCTATCGAGCCCTGGGCGGCCCAGAGGGCGAGCAATGGTTCCCCGGCCTGCTGTGGGCGTCGGAGCGGAGCTGGCTCGACCTCTTCACGCAGCCGAGCAGCTACGACTGGCCGCGCACCCGCAAGGCGTGGTACTTCCACGCCCGCGCCCATGCCCCGGACGCCTCGGTGTTCGTCACCAAGTCCACCCAGCACCTGCTGCATGTGGAGCAACTGGTCCGGCATTTCCGCAACGCCCGGTTCGTGTTCATGGTGCGCAACCCCTACGCCGTCTGCGAAGGCATCTGCCGGCGCTACCGGACCCGGCTCTCGGCGCATTACCAACGCCAGTTCGAGACGTCGGGCAGGAGCCTGCCGGCGGCGGCCGCGACCCACGTCGCCAACTGCCTCGCCTGGCAGCGCCGCAATGTCGAAACGCACCGGGAACGCGGTGTCTTCTTCACCTACGAGACCATGTGCGCAGATCCCGAGGGGGCCGCCCGGACGATCCAAACCCTCGTGCCGGAACTGGACGATTTGATCCTGCGCCGCCGCCTCAAGGCGAAGGACTACGACGAAATGTTGACCGACATGAACGAACGCCAGATCACCTGTCTGGACGCCGGGCAAATCGCGGCGTTCAACCGCGTGTTCCGGGAACATCAGGACACCTTGGGCTACTTCGGCTACGATCTCATGGACTGTCCGAACCGTTTTCAAGGTGCCCGATGGCAACGTCAATCGTCAGCCTGAGCGAATCATGGCGATCCTCGATGCTCGCCGGGATCTGTCCAGCCGCTTGCTGGAGTGGCTGGTTCGCTGAAGGGACGGGCAAACCAAGAACGGGGCCGTGCGAGTGCTCCCGCTCACCCCGCACCGGCCCTTGACAACCCCTGTGGCCTATGCGAACAAGCAACGGCTTACTGCAAGACATCAAGGGGGAAGCGATGCGAAGCGGTGATATTGAACGGCGCGGATTGGCTTGGCGCCTGCTGGCATTGGCTTCTTTGGCTGCGATTTTCGTGCCGGCCCAAGCCGAGGAAGAAGCAGAAAACGATGCTGGCGAGGTAGAGGAGATCATCGTCTCCGCCACCTATCGAGACACCCGTCTGATGGACACGCCGCTCACGATCTCGGCCGTCACCGACCAAGACATCGTGAACAAGGGCATTGAGGACATCCAAACCCTGTACCAGTCCATCCCTGGCCTCGCTTACCGCACCAACTCGCAGACTTACAACACGCTCACCGTGCGCGGCATCACGCCGCCGGCCGGCGGGGGCGCCGCCACCGTTGGCGTCTACTTCGACAACATGCCCATCACAGATTCCGGGGTCGGCGGCCTCGCGCAAACCATCGGGCCGCTGTTCGACTTGGAGCGGGTGGAAGTGCTGAAGGGGCCGCAGGGCACCCTTTACGGCGAGGGTGCCATGGGCGGTGCGCTGCGCTACATCACCAAGAAGCCGGATGTGAGCGGCTTCGATTGGAACGCCCGCTTGGAAATGGAGGCCATCGGCGAATCGAGCGGCATTTCGTACCGCACGGACGGCATGGTCAACATTCCGTTGAGCGACCGGTTCGCGGCGCGCATCGTCGCCTACAAGCGCGACCGTAAGGGCGTCATCGACCAAGCCGCGCCCCGGAACAAGAAAGACACGGACACCTTTGAAGAGATTGGCGGCCGCGTGAAGATCGCTTGGTATGTGAACGACGCCCTTGAAATCTCCGCGATGGTGAACCTCGTGGATGGAGACTATGGCGGCCCCGGCCTCGCGTTCCACTGCTTCAATGAGTCCACCCCATCGGATCCGTCTGGGCAGGTGCATGTCTATCCGTTGCCGGCGCGTCCGGATTGCACGCCGCGTCAAGCGGATTGGGCGGCGGACTACTACACCCGAGGCGAGTTCGAGCAGTTCAAGGACGACCCGTACATTTCTGATTTGGCGCATTGGAACCACCAAAGCGGTGGCTACGACGATGCGGCGATGTACAACTTCGAGATCGATTGGGAGTTCTCCTTTGCCGATTTCATCTCTTCCACCTCGTGGTTTGATCGCGAGCGGGATTACTCGGAAGAGACCAGCCCACGGTTTGCCCTCGGTCTCATCGGTGCGGCCACGGCCGCCTTTGGGGCGCAGGCGGACGGCCGCACCAAGATGACGGGCCTAGGCGGCGATGGCGCCTTCTTCAGCGGCACGGAACGCTTCGTGCAAGAGTTCCGCTTCGTCTCCAACACGGACAGCCGCTGGAAGTGGACGGCGGGCGCCTACTACAAGGATGACGAAACGCAAACTGGCCATCACCGGGGCTGCCACAATGGCGGGCCGCCGGTGTACGACACTCTCGATACCCACTGCTGGCTGCAATACAACTTCTATCCGGAAGTGCCGCTCGATCAGCAGGCCGCCATCGTCGGCTTCCTCAATGGCATCGTTCCCGGCAACACAAACTACTTGTCGTTCGGCGAACAGGCGGTGTTCGGGGAGGTGACGTACCAGCTCAGCGATGCTTGGGAGGTGCTGGTCGGCGCCCGCTACGCGGACGTGAGCTACGAGCTGATCGTCGCCCAACCGGGCGTCGACACCAAGCGCGGTCCGTTGAACGAGCTGGAGGTCGTCACGAAAGTCACGTCACCCAAGGTCACTGTGACATGGCGGCCGCAGGACGACTGGATGCTCTACTTCACCTACTCGCAAGGATTTCGGCCCGGCATCGTCAACACCACCCTCGCCGGCACCATCTCGCGGTTTCGGGCAGTGCTGGCCGACGATGAGGAATCCGCGGCGCGGAGGGCCTCCGCCCAAGCGGAGATTGATCGCTTGGGGGGCTTGCAAACCATTGATGGTGACGAGGCGCAGAACTATGAGTTCGGCGTGAAGGCGACCTTGGCAGACGGCCGGATGAGCTTCGTGGGCGCCCTGTATCGGATCGATTGGGTCGATACCATCATCGCCGTGCGGGAGGATTTGCCCGAGTTCCCGTCGGTCGAGCCGCTTGGCTTCCAATACAACCGCAACTCCGGCGATGCGCGCAGCGAGGGGATGGAGTTTGAAGTGCAAACCACCATCACGGATTCGCTGCGCTTCAACTTCGGTGGAGACTACAACTGGGAAGCGGACATCTACGCCTCTGCCGCTGGCCGCTATCTGGGCGTGGGCATCCAACCGGGCAACCGGCTCGCCAACGCGCCGGAGTACAGCTTCAACGCGTCGCTCGTTTACGACTTCCAACTCATGGGCTACGACGCCACGGCGCGGGCAGACGCCTACGCCATCGCTGAATCTTGGAACACGGCCAACAACGAGCGTCCTGCCCCGGCGTACGAGACGGTGGATTTGCGCCTCACGATGAGGCGCTCTGGCTGGCAGGTGTCTGCCTATGTCCGCAACGTGACGGACGAGGTAATCATCTACGAGCTGAATCAGGTGGGCTACCGCTTCGGGCGTCCACGCACCTACGGCCTGCAGTTCGGCTACCGCATCTAGCCGCCACTGCAACCCTCGGCGTCACGGCGCTCCGTGCCGTGGCCTCGGGGGGTGGCCCTTGGCGCTGCATGAAGGTTGGCGCCGATGCCTTGGGCTCCGGCGCGGGCACCGAATGTCACCGCCCGCCACGCCATGAGGAACTTGCATGACCTATCCGGACCTCGATTCCCGCTCCGCGGCGCTCAATGGCCGGGCGCGGCATGTGCTGCCGGCCGGCAACAGCCGCGCCAGCGTGGACAAGTCTCCTTATCCGCTCTATGTCGCCCATGCCGCTGGGGCCGAAGTCACAGACGTGGATGGCAATCGCTATCTGGATTTCAACAACAACATGACATCGCTCATCCACGGCAACGCCTACCCGCCGGTGATGGAGGCGGTGGGCAAACAGCTTGCGCGCGGCACTGGCTTCGCCATGGCCACCGAGGTGGAAATCGAGCTTGCGGAACTGCTCTCGGCGCGAGTGCCGTCGTTCGAGCGGGTGCGGTTCATGAACTCCGGCTCAGAGGCAGTGATGAACCTCATCAAGGTGGCGCGCGCTTACACTGGCCGACCGAAGATCGCCAAGGTGGAAGGGTGCTACCACGGCTCTTATGACTTCGCGGAGGTGGGCCTTTCGAACGGGCCCAACGATCGGCGTGAACGCGAACCCATCGCCAAACCCTACTGCGGGGGCACGCCGCAATCGGTGTTGGATGAGGTGGTGGTGCTGCCGTTCAACGACGTGGCCACCGCGGAGGCCCTCATCGAACGCCATGCCGACACGCTCGCCGCGGTGATGATCGACCCGCTGCCCTTGGCCCTCGGCATGGCCATGTTCGAGGAGGACTACCTGAGCGCCTTGCAGCGCGTGACGCGCGGGCATGGCATCTTGTTCTGCTTGGACGAGGTGGTGAGCCTGCGCCTCGGCTTTCGTGGCGCCCAAGGCCACCTCGGCCTCGAGCCAGATCTCACCGCCATCGCCAAAGTGATCGGCGGTGGCTTCCCGGTGGGAGCGATCGCTGGCAGCGCCGCGGTGATGTCCGTCTTCGAGGACACCGAACGCGGGCCGGCGTCCATGCATCACGGCGGCACCTTCAACGCCAATCCGGTCACGATGACCGCGGGATTGGCCGCCATGACGCACATGGACGCAGAGCGTTTTGCTGCGCTGAACAGCTTGGGGGAAAGCCTGCGCGAACGTTTGCGCGGCCTGTTGCGGCAGCACGGCGTGGCCGGCCAAGTGGCCGGCGGTGGCTCCATGTTCGCCATCCACTTCCATGAACATCCCCTGCGCCGCTTGGATGACGTGTGGGGGACGCGCCAAGCGCACCGCATGGCCCAGTTCATGGGCAACTTCCTGCTCAACCGCGGGATGTGGATGCTGGTGCGCGGAGTGGGCGGCTGCCTCTCCACCGCCACGACGCCATCCCATGTCGATCAGTTCTGCGACGCGGTGGAGGCCGGCCTCATGGATGGGGATTTCCCCCGCTAGGGCACCTTGGCGCGCCGCGCCTCGCACCGCTCAACGCCTAGGCCCAAGATCGGGCGTGCCTGCGCTGGTTGTCAGTCCGGTGGGGCGTCAGCGAGTTGAGTGAACGCGGCGAGCTAATCCTAATCGTTGGCCATTGCCTGCGCGATGCGCAACGCTGCGCGGCAGGTGCGTTCGGCGCGTTCGATGTCGATGGCGTGGGGCCAGCGGTCTTCCGGGTGGTGGAACCAACGTTGGGTGCCCACAAACGAAGCGTAGCGCCCGCGGCCGGCGTGGATGTTCGCGGCTTCGCCGACGGGTTCCGCCGCGGCCGGCATCACGCTGTCCGCCCCCACATCCTCGGCGTCCAAGGCAGCGAGGGCCGTGGGCAGCCATTCCTCGGAAGCCTGTAGGCGCAGGGTGCCGTCCTGAGCGGCGAAGTTGGCGCCGAGATGCAGCCAAGCGTGGGCTGCGGCCGGCGGATGTTCAGCGAGAAAGCGGTTCAGCCCCAAGTGCCCGAGTTCGTGGCCAGTGGTGGCGACCAGCACCACGTCCCGCGCCGGCGGTGTTGCCGCGAAGTGACGGGCGCACGCCAGCCACGCGGCGATGCCGCCGCCACGCTCCGCGGTGGAAGTCCACCAGCTGCTGCGTGGCGTCACGATGACAACCGGCTTGCCGCCACGCTTGCGTCCGGCGACGGCGGCGCTGACATTGCAGGCGGTCGTCTCCTGCAGCTCGGCATGGGCGACGAACCGGGCGCTGACGCCGGCTTGGGCCGCGGCCATCAGCCAATCGCGGTGCTGCGTGGCCACCTGCAGCACTGGCGGCCCGAACGGCGCTGCGTAGCTCGGCGCGTTCATCAGCGCAAGCCCAGGGACGGCATCTTCCGTGGCTGCGTGAGCCACGATGGCGCACGCTTGGCCGGCGCGGCGGGCGCGTTCCAGTTCGGCGTTGGCCGCGCCGCCGCCTAGCGATGAGAAGGCGGCAACGCCGATGCAGCCATCCGCTGCGGTGGCAGGGGCGAGCGGTGCGGTGAGGCCATCTGCGTCTGTCAGGTGTCCGTCGAACAGCGGCACGCCGTCGGCGCGGTCTCCGCCTACCACCACCGCGCACTCGCGCAACACGCGCCGGGCGAACGGGAACGGTTTGCAATCCGGCTCAAGCCCAACGGCGCGCAAACTGTCGGCAAGCCAGCGGGCGGTGGCATGGTCGCCGTCGGTGCCGGTGCGGTGGCCGGCGATGGCGTCCCAGCTGCGCAGGTCTGCGATGAGGCGCTCTTGCATGCCAGAAGCTGAACGCTTGCCGCTAGTCGAAGTCCTTGGCCAAGGCTTCGCGGATGTTCGCGCCCACGGCCACTTCGTAGGGCAGCGCCGCATGGTCGATGCCCATCTTGAGCGATGCGCCGGCGCGCAGCGCGGCGATGGCGGGCGGCGGCAGCTCGAATCGCAGGAAGTGGACGGCGGCAGTTTTTTCCTCGTTGCTGCGCTCCATGTCCTCGTTGGCCAAGGCGAACACGGGCTCGAAGCCCCCGACGCGCACCCACACGCGGTGCTCGATGCCGGCCATTCGCGCCAGCGCTTGGTGGCGTTCGTCCACGTCTTGGTACTCGATCAGCAGCGTCGCCTTCCAGTTGTGGCCATCTGGAATCAACGGGTTGTAGGCATCCAGCTCGGCTTGTATCTCGTTGGCCTCGAAGATGCGTTCGGTGCGCAGCATCTCCTGCACTTGGTACTGCATGGTGAGGAAATCCTCGAAGAGGAGCGTCGCATGGGCGCCAAGGGCCACCCGCCGCGGCCGCTTGTGCGCCATCACGCGGGCGCGGAACGCGGAACGCTCAACGGCGTAGCGCTCCAAGCTCAAGAGCGCGCTGTGGCTCAGTTTCTCCATCAGATGCCGTAGGCCTTGCGCACCATCGAAATGGGGTGCGTCGGCTGCGAGCCGTCGGCCAAGCCATGCGCGATCATATGACCGGCCATCGGGCAATCCGAACCGTAGGCATCCACTTCCGCTTGCCGCACGCGGTTGACGACCGGCCGGGCGATCTTCATGGCATGGCCGTGGGTCTCCGCCTTCACCGCGTAGGTGCCGTCGTGGCCGGAGCAGCGCTCAATGAACGTCACCTCGGCGCCCGGCATGGCGGCCAAGAACTCCCGAGTGCGCTGGCCGAACCCCTGCACGCGCTGATGGCAGGCGGCTTGGTAGGCCACCTTGCCCAAGGGTGTTTGGAAATCCGTGGCCGTCAGCCCCTCCCGCGCGCGCGCCGACAAGTACTCGAAGGGGTCGAAGAAGCGCTCGGCCACCCGTGCCACGTCCGCGTTCTCCGGGAACATGAGCGGCAGCTCTTGGCGGTACATCAAGGTGCAAGAGGGGATGATGGACATCAGGTCGTAGCCGTCGCGGATGGCGTCCAAGAACCGCGGCAGGTTCTTTTCCATGAACTTGGCGACGCTTGCCAAGTCGCCGAGCTCGAACTTCGGCATCCCGCAACAGGCGGCGCCCTTCAGCACCCGCACCGGAATGTCGTTGTGGTTGAGCACGGCCACCAAGTCTGATGACGCTTCGGCTTCGTGCTCACCGTAGCAGGTGGCGTAGATGGCGACGCGCCCGGTGGTCGTCGCCGATGCGCGGGCTTCAAGGTCCGCGCCCACCGCATCGCCCGTTTCCGAACTGAAGGTCCGCGTTGTGAACTTGGGCGTCGGCGCATCGGCGTGGATGCCGGCGACGCGGGCGCCGAGCTTGCGCAGCGCTGCGTTGCCGGCCGCGGCGTTGGCCAGTTGCGCCGCGCCCGGCATGGCGGCGGCCTTGAACAGCGGCCCGGTGCTGGTGATCAGGCGGTCGCGCCAGCGCGTCTTTTGGGCGGGGTCGCGGTAGCGCGCGGCTTTCGCCCGCAGCATGAGATGGGGAAAGTCCACCGCCCACTCGTGGGGTGGCAGGTAGGGGCACTTCGTCTCCGCGCAGAGGTCGCACAGGTAGCAGTGGTCCACCACCTTGCCGTAGTCCTCGACGCTCACCCCGTCCACTTCCATGGTGTCGGATTCGTCGATGAGGTCGAACAGCGTCGGAAACGACTGACACAGGCTGACGCAACGGCGGCAACCGTGACAGATGTCGAACACCCTGGCGAGTTCGGCGTTTACCGCGGCTGCATCGTGGAAATCTGGATTGCGCCAATCCAGAGGTTCACGCCGGGGGGCTTCGAGACTGCCTTCCTTGGTCGCCATTGGCCCGCGCCTTTGAGCTGGCCGCCACCCGGCTTGCGGGCGGCGTGGCCGCCTACTCCACGGAATCCAACGCTTTCTGGAATCGATTGGCGTGGCTGCGTTCCGCCTTGGCCAGCGTCTCGAACCAATCGGCGATCTCGTCGAAGCCTTCGTCGCGCGCTGTGGCGGCCATGCCCGGGTACATGTCTGTGTACTCGTGGGTCTCGCCGGCGATGGCGGCGGCCAAGTTGTCCTTGGTGGTGCCGATGGGCAGCCCGGTGGCCGGGTCGCCAACGTCTTCCATGTACTCAAGGTGGCCGTGGGCGTGGCCCGTCTCCCCTTCCGCGGTGGAGCGGAACACGGCGGCGACATCGTTTTCGCCTTCGACGTCCGCCTTTTGCGCGAAGTAGAGGTAACGGCGATTCGCTTGGGATTCGCCAGAGAATGCATCCTTGAGGTTTTGCAGGGTTTTGCTGTCGTTGAGTTGCATCGCTTGGGGCTCCTTTCCCTCTCTTGTCGAGCTTGCGTCAGTATAGGGTTTTCGGTGCCTGTTGGCCACTTTGTTGAAGCGGTTCACTCCATCTGGCGCTGCGGCGCCTGCAACCTTCAGACCATAGTGTGCCGGGGCAGCCGGCGGCGCTTTCGCGCACCGACAGCGTCGCAAGGACGCAGCACCGTTGGCAGCGGCAGGAGACTAGAATCGCGCCTCCTCTCCCTTCTTCATTTGGAACTTGAGCATGGCGCAAGGCGCGGCAGTGCAAGGCGACGGCTCGGCGGCGGCCGCGGCTGAGCCGCGCGCCGGGCTCGAGGCGGCGGCCTTGGGTGGCCGGCGCGGCCGCGTTGCCGCGGAGCTCAAGGCGCTCGGCGTGCTGGCGGCGCCGATCATCTTGACGCAGCTCTCGCACATGGGCATGTCTGCGGTGGATGCCGTGATGGCGGGCCGGGTGAGCCCGGTGGACTTGGCCGGCATCGCCTTGGGCGCCAGCTTCTTCTGGCCAGGGATGCTGCTGCTCTCCGGCATCGTCATGGCCGTGACGCCAACGGTGTCGCAGATGCATGGCGGCGGCCAGGCGAGCCAAGCCGGGGCCGTGGTGCGCCAGGCGCTATGGATTGCCTTGATCGGCGGTTTGCTGCTCGCTGTGCCGATGCAGTTCGCCGCTGCGGGGTATCGCCTGATTGGCGTGGCCCCCGAGGCGATTCCCATCGCCAGCGCATACATCAGCGCGATGAGCGTCGGCCTCGTGCCCATCTTGGGCTACTTCGTGCTGCGCTACCTGTGCGACGGGCTGTCTTGGACGCGCCCGGCCATGGTGGTGGCGTTGTGCGCGCTGGCGCTGAAGGTGCCGCTCAACTACCTCTTCGTGTATGGCGGCTTTGGCGTGCCGGCCATGGGGGGCGTCGGTTGCGGCGTGTCTGGCGCCATCGTCATGTGGGGCGAACTCATCGCCATGATCGCCATCGCCCGCTACTCGCGGGTGCGGGAACTGAATGTGCTCGCCCGCTTCTCGTGGCCAGATCCGGCGATCATCTGGCGGCTGTTGAAGCTCGGCGTGCCGATTGGCCTTGCGCTGTTCTTCGAGATGGCGGTGTTCTCCGTGGTGACGCTGCTCGTCGGACACCTCGGCGTGGACGCCGTCGCCTCGCATCAGATCGCCAGCAATGTGGGCGGCGTCACGTTCATGATTCCGCTCGCCCTCGGCATGGCGGCCACCATTCGCGTGGGCTACAACATCGGCGCCCGGGACTATGCCGGCGCCCGCAGGTCAGTGTTGGTGGCATTGGGCACGTCGCTGGTGTTCGCGTGCGTGGCCGCCGTGGCCCTGTTCACGCTGCGGGAGGACATCGTCGGGCTCTACACGACCGACCGCGAGGTCATCGGCGTGGCCGCGGGGCTGCTCATGCTGGTGGCGCTGTATCAGTTCGTGGACGACACCCAAGTCACGGCGATGGGTGCGCTGCGCGGCTATAAGGACACACGCGCGCCAATGCTCACCGCGGCATTCGCGTACTGGATCATCGGCCTGCCGCTGGGCGCCGCGTTGGGGTTCGGCATCGGCGGGGTGGCTGCGCTCGGCGTCACCGGCTTCTGGATTGGTTTGGTGGCGGGGCTTGCCGTTGCCGCGGTGATGCTCGTTTGGCGGGTGTGGCGGTTGTCGGGCAATCCGGCGCGGGTGCGGCGGTTGGCGCTCAGCTGACGGCATTGCCTTGACGGCGCTGCAAGGACGCAGCACCGTTGGCGGCGGGCAGACTAAAATCGCCCCTCTTCCCCTTCCTTCACCCGGACTTGAGCATGGCGCAGGGCGCGGCGGCGCAACGCGAGGGCGCGGCGGCGGCTGAGCCGCGTGCCGGCCCGGAGGCGGCGGCCTTGGCGGGCCGGCGCGGCCGCGTTGCGGCCGAGCTCAAGGCGCTCAGCGTGCTGGCGGCGCCGATCATCCTGACGCAGCTCTCGCACATGGGCATGTCCGCGGTGGATGCCGTCATGGCCGGCCGGGTGAGCCCGGTGGATTTGGCCGGCGTCGCGTTGGGCACGAGCTTCTACTGGCCCGGGCTGCTGCTGCTCTCCGGCATCGTCATGTCCGTGACGCCGACGGTGTCGCAGATGCATGGCGGCGGCCAAGCGAGCGAAGCCGGCGCCGTGGTGCGCCAAGCGCTGTGGATCGCCTTGATCGGCGGGTTGCTGCTCGCGGTGCCGATGCAGTTCGCGGAGGCGGGGTATCGCCTGATCGGCGTGGACCCCGCTGCCATTCCCATCGCCAGCGCCTACCTCGGCGCGATGAGCTTCGGCCTCGTGCCCATCTTGGGCTTCTTCGTGCTGCGCTACTTGTGCGACGGGCTGTCTTGGACGCGCCCGGCCATGGTGGTGGCGCTGTGCGCGCTGGGGCTGAAGGTGCCGCTCAACTACCTCTTCGTGTATGGCGGCTTCGGCGTGCCGGCCATGGGCGGCGTCGGTTGCGGCGTTTCCGGCGCCATCGTCATGTGGGGCGAACTCATCGCCATGGTCGCCATCGCCCGCCGCTCGCGGGTGCGGGATCTCGGCGTGCTCGCCCGCTTCTCGTGGCCGAACTTGGCGATTATCTGGCGGCTGCTAAAGCTCGGCGTGCCGATTGGCGTCGCGCTGTTCTTCGAGGTGGCCGTGTTCTCCGTGGTGACGCTGCTCGTTGGACACCTCGGCGTGGACGCCGTGGCATCGCACCAGATCGCCAGCAACGTCGGCGGCGTCGCGTTCATGATCCCGCTCGCCCTCGGCATGGCGGCCACCATTCGCGTGGGCTACAGCATTGGCGCCCGGGATTATGCCGGCGCCCGCAGGTCGGCGTTCGTGGCCTTGGGCGCCTCGCTGGCGTTCGCGTTGGTGGCCGCGGCGGCTGTGTTCACGCTGCGGGAGGACATCGCCGGGCTCTACACGAAGGACCCGGAGGTCATCAGCGCGGCCGCCGGGCTGCTGTTGCTGGTGGCGTTGTATCAGTTCGTGGCCGACACCCAGGTCACCGCGGTGGGGGCGCTGCGCGGCTACAAGGACACGCGGACGCCGATGCTCACCGCGGCGTTTGCCTACTGGGTCATCGGCCTGCCGCTGGGCGCTGCGTTGGGGTTCGGGATCGGCGGGGTGGCTGCGCTCGGCGTCACCGGCTTCTGGATGGGTTTGGTGGCTGGGCTTGCCGTCGCCGCGGTGATGCTCGTCTGGCGGGTGTGGCGGTTGTCGGGCAATCCGGCGCCGGTGCGGCGGCTGGCGCTCAGCTGAGGGCGTTGTCTTGACAGCGCTGCAGCAAACCCTCTCCGCCCCGGCGCGCGCTTGCTTCGCCGCCTTGGATGCGGCGCTGCCGGAAGACTGGCGGGTGCTGGCGGCGCAATGGGCGGCGGCATGGGCTGCAACGGGAGTGCCCCGGCGTGTGGCGCTTTCCGGTGGCCAGGGCGCCGGCAAGACGACCCTCGCCGGCGCCGTCGTCGCGGCCGCGGGACACTTCGGCATCAAGGCCGTGGCGCTGTCGCTGGACGATTTCTATCTCACCCGCGCCGAGCGCATCGGCTTGGGGCAAACTGTGCATCCGCTCTGCGTCACGCGCGGCCCGCCAGGCAGCCATGACGTGGCGTTGTGCGAGGCCACCTTGGCGCGGCTCTTTCAGCCGGGCACGGCGTCCATTCCGATGTTCGACAAGGGCCGGGACGACCGCTCGCCCACCCCGCGCGCGGTGGCGACGCCGGTGGACTTGGCGCTCATCGAGGGGTGGTGCGTGGGTGCCCGACCCGAGCCGGCCGCGCGTTTGGTCACGCCGATCAACGCGCTCGAGGCGAACGAAGATGCGTCTGGCGTGTGGCGGCGGCGCGTCAATGCGTCCCTTGCCGGTGCCTACGCGGGCCTTTTCGCCTCGTTCGACCAGCTCATCTACCTGCGTGTGCCGGACATGGCCGCGGTGCGCCGCTGGCGCCTGCTGGCCGAACGCGAGCGGCCGCCGGCGCAGCGCTTGCGCGCGGCCGCCATCGAGCGTTTCGTTGCCCACTACGAACGCCTGACGGTGTGGATGCGCGAAGAACTGCCGACGCGCGCCGATGTGGTGGTGCAGCTCGATGGGCAGCATCGGGTGGCGGAGGTGTCGCCGCGCACGGGCGGCTGACGCGCTGAACCCGCACCGGCGCGAGGCGCGGGGGGAGGGAGTGGGTGAGGCGCCCCACATTCATGTCGCGTTCAGCCTCGGCGCGTCAACCTGTCGCCATCGCTCTCTAGCTGAGGAACCCAACATGAACTGTCGCCACCGCCGCATGGGATGCGCCGCGCTCGTCGGCTTAGGCGCCGCTTTAGGTGCCAGTGCGGATGCCACCACGGACTACGCCGATGTGCTCGATGCGCACCCGGTGTATCGAACCGAAGTTCACGTCACGCCGGTTGAGCAGTGCCGCATCGAGCGGCGACCGGCGCGCTCGCGTGGCGCCTCGGCCACCGGGCCGATCTTGGGCGCCATCATTGGCGGCGCCGTGGGCAACGCGCTCGGCCACAAGAAGCGCAACAAGCAAGTTGGCGCCGTGCTCGGCGCTGCCTTGGGCGGCAGCGTCGGCTACGACATCTCGCGCCGCCGCCATGGCGAACGCGCCGTGTATCGGGAACAAGAGGTGTGCGACATCGTGGCGGAGGAGACCAGCCGCGAACGCTTGGTCGGCTACGACGTGACGTACCGCTATGCCGGCGAGACATACTCGGCGCGGCTGCGCGAACACCCGGGCGACCGCATCCGCGTGCGGGTGCGGGTGACGCCGCTAGGCTGATGGGCGCCCGCGGCCGCCGGCGCGGCGCGCTGCCCGGCCTCCTCCCCGCGGAGGCGGCAGGGCGCGCGCTCGCGCCAATGCATGTTTGCCGTTGCTTGGCGCCACCGTCTCCGGTCGCCACCTTCCCCCCGCGCGCGCGCCATCGTCGACAGCCGGTACAATGCGGTCATGTCCTCGGCACGGCTTAGGATGTTGCTCTGCATCTGCGCAAGTTGCGTGGCGGCGCCCGCGGCGGCGGCCGCGCCAGATGGCGCCAGCAACTTCGCGCCGACTGCCGCCCAGATGACGAAAGAGCGCGCTGTGCGCATCGTGCGCGGGCGCTTCGATGGCCGCATCCTCTCCGCCGGCGCCGTGCGTCGGGATGGCGAGCGGGGCTTCGACGTGCGAGTGCTCACCGAGGGCGGGCGCATCAAGAACGTCTTTGTGGATCGACGGGGCGCCGTCTCGGAAGATTGATGTGCGCATCTTGCTCGTGGAGGACCAGATGCTGCTCCGCGCGCAGGTCGACAAGCGCCTGCGTGACGCCGGCTTCGTGGTGGATTTGGCCGGAGACGGCGAAGAAGGGCTCTACTTCGGGCGCGAGTTCGATTACGACGCCGCGATCATCGACCTTGGCCTGCCGAAGCTGAACGGCATCGACCTCATTGCTCGGCTGCGCGCCGAGGAACGTTCCTTCCCCATCCTCATCCTCACTGCCAGGGCCGATTGGCAAGACAAGGTGACGGGGCTTGAAACCGGCGCAGACGACTACCTCACCAAGCCGTTCCACATGGAGGAACTCCTAGCGCGGGTGAACGCCTTGGTGCGCCGCGCCGCGGGCCACGCCTCGCCCGTCATCACCCAAGGCCGCTTCACCCTGGATACGGCCAAGAAGGCTGTCACCGCCGCTGGCTGCGCCGTTGAATTGACGAGCTTCGAATACCGCTTGCTGGAATGTCTGATGCTCAATGGCGCGCGGGTCGTCTCGAAGGCGGAACTCACGCAACGCCTCTATGAGCAAGACTTCGACCGCGACAGCAACGTGATCGAAGTGTTCGTGGGCAGGCTGCGCAAGAAGCTGGACCCGGATGGCGCGCTGAATCCCATCCTCACGGTGCGCGGCCGCGGCTACCGATTCGCCGCCGGCGCTTGAACGACGGCGCCCCCGCGCGGCGGCGCCCCGGCGGCGGCAGCCTGCAGGGGCGGCTCATGGTCACCTCGGCCATTGCCTTGGGTTCCTTTCTCGCCGCCACTGGTTGGGTGTTGGAGCGATCCTTCGCCGGCAGCGTGCTCGCCGGCGCCCAAGAGCAGATGCGCGGCGCCATCTACGGCTTGCTCGGCGCCGCGCAGGTGCATGGAGGCCGGCTGGGCTTCCCGCAAGGCTTGGGAGATCCGCGGCTGTCGGCGCCAGAGTCTGGCCTGTATGCCTATGTTGAAGCGGCAGACGGCGCCATCACTTGGCGCTCGCCTTCGCTGCAGGTCACCCCGCTGCTGCCGACGCCGGCGCGGCGGCCGCTGCCGGGCAGCTTTCGCTTCTTGGACCGGGCGAGCGCCGACGCGGGGCAGCCCGATGTCTACCAACTCGGCTACACCGTCATCTGGGAAGCCGAGCAGGAAGCGGAAATGACTTTCTGGATGCTGGCGGATCGACGCCCCTTCGGCGCGGAGATCACGGCGTTTCGCCGCAACGCGGCCATCGGCTTGGCGGGCGCCACGCTGCTGCTCATCGTGGCGCAATTGGTGGCGCTGCGTTGGGGGCTGGCGCCGGTGCGGCGCATGACCGAGCGGATTGCGGCGCTGCGCGCCGGCCGCGGCGATGACATCGGCACGGACTACCCACGCGAGCTAGACGCCTTGGCGCATACTTTGAACCGTTTCGTCGTCGGCGAGCGCGAGAACCAAGAGCGCCATCGCAAGGCGATGGGCGATTTGGCGCACAGCCTGAAGACGCCGCTCACCGTGCTCCGCAACGCCGCGCAGGAGTTGCAACCGAGCGCGCGGGCGCTGTTCGACGAGCAGCTTGAACTGATGGACGCCACGGTGGCGCACCAACTCTCCCGCGCCGTGGCCGTCCGCAGCGTGGTGCCGCAGCGGGCGCTAGCCGTGGCGCCGCTCATCGAACGGCTGCAGCGCACCTTGGACCGAGCGTATGCGGCTAAGGGCGTGGCCGTGGAACTCGTGGCGCCGGCGCCGGTGAGCGTGCGTGGCGACGAGCGCGACCTGCTGCAGATGCTCGGCAATCTGTTGGAGAACGCCTACAAGTACTCGGCGTCGCGGGTGCGCGTCACTGTTGCCGCCGGCGCCGGCGCTCGGATTGTGGTGGAGGATGACGGCCCGGGCATTCCGGCCGCCGCCCGCGAACGGGTGCTGGCGCGCGGCGCGCGGGCGGACACGCGCCACGCCGGCCACGGCATCGGCCTTGCCATCGTGGTGGAACTGGCGCACAGCTACGACGGCGCCCTCGCGCTGGCGGAGAGCGACTTGGGCGGCGCCAAGGCAACGCTCACCCTGCCGCGTTAGGGAGGGTTACGTTGTGTAGTCGCTTTGTGCGCCGTGGCGGCTGCGCGAACCCGTTAGTCCCTTAACTTCAGTGGCCCTTTGGGGCGCCTGCTCTCGACTGGCGCGGACTACCGAGCGCGTCTCTCAACCTCCCTTGCCATCTCGATGAGGAACTCGACGTCTTCCTTCGTTACTTTGGCTGGCTCATGAATCGCATCGTTGCGGATGATGCGGGCCCGGTGCAAGCGTGGACGCATGTCCGAGGGCTTAAAACGGTTGATGAGGTCGTAGAGATTTTCGTCTTGCCGAGCGCTCCCAGCCGAGCGGGTGCGCTTGCCGACCACCTGCTCGAACTCGATGCCGGCGATCTGCCCGGCCAGCGCGATCTCCTCTTTCTGGCCCAGCAGATACTCGGCAACCGTGAGCTTGGTGTTCTCGGAGAGCAGTTGCGACGTGAGATTCCGCGTCGCAATCTGCCGCAGCGGGAGGTCGCGCTCGTAGCTCTCCTTCAAGCCACGGCGTTGCTCCTCCGGAAGGCGCCTCTCCAACACGCCCACTTGCAACGCCCACAGGGCCATGTCCACGTCCGCCGTTCTGTGGAAGCCGCGGTCATCGCGGACCTCGCACAGGCTCTTCAAGTAGGCTTCGTAAGCCGCGGTCGGCCGGCGCCGAGGCCTCACGCCCAAGATGGTGGCCACGGGCGAACTGAAGATGCCAAAGCGGTTCGGATCGACGAAGCGCAGCACCATGGACACCTGCTCGATCTGACGAAACACACCGTGCAGCTGCCTGACAAGCTGCTCCTCGGGGAGCGTGTTCCACTGCGAGTGCCACGTCGTTTTCTTGAGCTCCACCTCGATCTGGTCCGGAAGAAAGCCGAACATCTCCGCGTCGAATGCGTCGTTGTCGTGGATGTCGCGGATGATCTCCCACAAGTCCTGCCCGTCCTTCAACATGCCTGCCACGCGGCGTTCCACCTCGTCAGGGCGTTGCTCCTTGCCGTATCGACGCTGCGTCACTTCGGGGAACAGATCCAAGCAATCATGCAAATAGTCAGGTGTGCTCAACGGCGGTTCTCCTCGTTTGGGCCTTCCTGAGCGCTTCAACGTTGCACGATGCGCCGCAGCGCGGCGAAGAAGCGCTCGCGGGCCGCTTCGGCGCCGCGCTGCTCGGCGGCGCTTGCGCACCAGCGTTCGAGCAACTCGCCGCTGTCGGCGCGCTCGCGATCGTGGTTGCCAAGGCCGCCTTGCAAGCGCTCCATGCGCACTGCCAAGCGCAGTGCGTGGTCTTCTGCCGGAGAGTCCAACTCCGCGGCGATCTCCGCCTCGACGGCGAGCCGCTTGAGCGCCTCGGCGTCCGCGGCGTGAGTGCCGGCGCCGGCCAAGCGTGGCGCGAAGGCGGCCTTGAGGTCTCCCGCCTCGGCTTGCCAAGCGGCCGTGGCGCCGCCCTCACGCTCCAGCGCCGCGAGCGCTGCGTCCAACGCATCCATGCGCTCGATGTGCGCGGCTTCCTCCTGCACCCGGCGGCGGCTCGCGGCCAGCGCCACTTCGCGCTCGAAATCCGACAGGGCGCGCTGCAAGCGCCGCTCCACTTCCCTTGGCAGCCCCTCCAACGCCTGCGCGCGGGCCTCGAAATCGCGCAGCATGGCGCGGTCCGGCACTTCCGTCGCATCCTCGGAGGCGGCGCTCAGCACGTCATCGACCAGCGCGTTCGCTTCGGCGACGGCGCTGCTCGCCTTGGAGCGGCGTTCGACGCGGTCTGTGTCGCGGGCGCCGAACACATGGTCGCAAATGTCCCGGAACGCCTTCCAGAGCTTCTGATCCTTTTGCCGCGGCGTGGGCCCCACCTCCTTCCACTCGCGCTGCAGCCGCTTCATCAGCTCGACGAGTTCGGGCACCGGGCGATCCGCCGCCACCGCCGCCCGAGCGGTTTCGACGATGGCTTCCTTGGCGGCCAAGTTGCGCTCCCAATCGGTTTTCAGGCGCTTGTGGAGTTGGTCGGTCACTGCCTTGAAGCGCGCCTCCACCTGCTTGCCGGGCGACCGGTCCACCGGATGGTAGGTGCGCCACTCCTCGCGGGCGGCGCGCAGGATTTCGGCCACGCCCTTGTAGTCTGCGTTCTGCCAGTCGTTTTGGTCTAGGAAAGCCTCCAGCTCGCTGCAGATGGTCTCGCGCTGCGCCAAGTTGAAGCGCCGCGTCTCGGCAAGCGCCTCAAAGTGCTTGCGGCAGGGTGCGAAGGCGCGTTCCGCGGCCGCGTCGAAGCGTTCCATGAGCATCCGATCGGTGCCCGAGCGGATGCGCCCAACTGCTTGGACGCGCTTGCGCAGCGCCTTGATTCGCTCCGCCTGCGCCCCCGGCGGCAGCGGGTTGTCGGCGAGGGCTTCCATCTCGTCGCAGAGCGCTTCGCGCCGGCCACGCTCGGCGAACGCCTGCCATGCGTGCAGTTCCTTCAAGGGCCCGGAACGGCTCGCAAGCCGCGCGGAAGGGCCAGCTTGGGCGGACTTCGGCAGCCGCCGGATGCGCTGATTGGCTTCGTCTCTAAGGCGCGAGGCGGCGGTGACCTCGCCGGCCTCGACATGGGCTTCCATCTTGGCAATGGACTCTGCGATGTCCTGCTGCAAGGCCAAGAACGTCTCATGGCAGCGTTCGTCCACGCCGCGCAACGCCGCCTCCTTGGCGGCCAACTCATCAAGCCACGCGGGGGCGGTGGCGTCGGCTGGCCAAGCGACTGCCTCGACGATGGCCGCGGCCTCGCGGGCGGCGCGCCGGACAGCGCCTTGCGATTGCCACAACACCGCAAAGTCCTCTTGCTCCTTCGGCGCCGTCCATGTCGTGTCGAGGGCGAGGATGGCGAGGGCCGGGCCACGCCGCTCTTGGGTGCGCTGCAAGGCATCCAGGATGTCACGCAGCCGCTCGCGCAGCGCCCGGTAGGAGGCGCCGGTGGCGGCCCCGGGAGCGGCTGCGTCCGCGGCTTGGCGCCATTGCCCCTCGATGGCCGCCAAACGCTGCGCAAAGCTGCCGGCGTCCTGCAGCGCATCGAGTTCGCTGAGCAGCGCTTTCTCCAACGCTTCGAGTTCGGCGAGCAGTTGCTCGAATGATTGCCCGTGCGCTGGTGCCGTCGCGGCCGGCGGCGGCTCCGCGGCGGCGTCCTCCGGCAAGCTGAAGCGTTGCCGCAGTGCTGTCTCCGCTGCGGGCGCCTGGTCGAAGCGCGCCAAGCTGGCGGCGTTCGCGTCCAGATCGCCCCAGACGCTCTGCCACTCTTGGCTGAGCGCATCGCGGCGCGCCGCAAGCTGGGTGTCCGTGGGCAGCAGGCGCCGCGCCGCGTCAGCGAGCGACTCGGCGCGCGCCAAGAGCTCGGTGCGCGCCTGCTGCAGGCGCTTCAAGGCGGCCAAGCGTTCTTTTGCCAAGCGGTGGGTGGTTTTGTCCCGGTTGCGCGTTTGCGCTTCCAAGGCCGTGAGGCGGTCTTCGTTCCACACCGCGTCCGCCAGCTTGGCGCGGGCCTCAGCGTCGCCCACCTGCGTGATGGCCAACGCCGCGAGTTCCGCGTCGCCGATGGTGGCGAGGGCTGCCGCCGACGGCGCCTGCGCGCAGCGCGCCACGGCGATCAGTGGGTGGTTAGCGAAGGCGTGGTCGTCGCCGAGGGCGGCGAGGCGTCCAGCGATGTCAAGCGCCGCGGAACGGTCTTGGCGGGCTTCGGCGGCTTCCAGCAACGTGCCCAAGTAGGGCGGCGTCAAACGTTCCATGGCGGCGACGCGCACACTGGCATCGCCATCGTCGCGCGCAAGCGTCGCCAACGCCGGCTGGTGCCCGGCGGCGTCGAGGTTCTGCACAGCCGCCAACCGGCGCGCGGGGTCGGCGTCTGTCAGTTTTGGCTTGCGCTTGAAGAATCTCGACAGCATGGCGTGGAACCTTCATGGTGTCCGAATGTTGCAGCGATTTGCAGTGTTTAGAGGGAGTTATGGGTGCCGTCGCAGAGCGGTGCCTTGGCGCTGCGCTTGCAGCCGCAAAAGTACATGGTGCGGCTCGCGGTCGCCTCGAACTGCCGCGGCACGAACTCGGTGTCCCGATGCGAGCCATCGCAGAAGGGTTGATTGGCGCTCTTGCCGCAAGCGCACCAGAAGTATTTCTTGCCCGCTTCCACATCCACTGGAAAGGGCGCGGGTTGCGCGATCACCGGATCTGCCATGACAAGCCTCCTGCTTACTCGAATCGCCGCGCTTCCCACCACGGGAAGAAGTCCGGCATGTCGGCGCTTACTTTACCGCTAAACGCTGCCGGGCGTTTCTCCAAGAACGCGGCGACGCCTTCGTTGGCGTCGGCCAAGCGGCCGGTGTGGTGCAGCGCCTGGGAGTCCAGCTTGTGCGCTTCCATCGGGTGGTCCGCCCCCAACATCCGCCACATCATGTGGCGCGTGAGCGCGACGGACACCCCGGCGCACTCGCTGGCGATGTCGCCGGCCAAGCTCCGCGCCGCGGCGGGCAGCGCCTCCTTCGGGTGCAGGCTCTGCACGAGGCCGCCGCCGAGCGCCTCTTGGGCATCGAAGATGCGGCCGGAGAGGCTCCATTCCAATGCCTTGGCGATGCCGACCACGCGTGGCAGGAACCAGCTCGAAGCCGCTTCCGGCACGATGCCGCGGCGGGCGAAGACGAAGCCGAAGCGGGCGTTTTCCGCTGCGATTCGCATGTCCATGGCCAGTGTCATCGTTGCCCCAACGCCGACGGCCGGGCCGTTGATGGCTGCGATGACGGGTTTGTTGCACTCAAAGATGCGCAGGGTGAGCAAGCCGCCGGCATCGCGCTTGCCGGCGTCGCGCTCGAACACGCCGCGGCCGCCACCCAAGTCTGCCCCCGCGCAGAAGCCGCGCCCGGCGCCGGTGACGATGATGGCGCGCACGGCGTCGTCCGCGTCGGCGCGGTCGAAGGCGTCGATCAACTCCTTGCACATGCGCGCCGTGAAGGCGTTCAGCTTCTCTGGGCGATGCAGGGTGAGCGTTGCGATGTGATCTTCCACGTCGTAGCGAATCTGCTCGTAGGCCATGCGGGCTCCTTAAGGCGCGGTGTCAGGGTGGCCGAGCGCCGCAGGCGACGCCCGGATTCCCGAAGTCTAGCCTAGCGGTTAGTATTTCGGGCGTGGCGGCACGGGCGGATGTGATGGCGAGGTGGGATAAGGCTCCAAGCAGCGCGATACCGGATTGGTTTTGGCAGGCGGTGGAGACGCCGAGCGAAAAGGGCGCGGTGGAGGTGGATGAGTGCGACGTGCGCTACCGCACTTGGCGTGGCGGCGGCGAAACGCCGCTGCTCTTGATTCACGGCATGAACGCCCACAGCCACTGGTGGGATTTCATCGCGCCGCAACTGCTCGACGAATACCGGGTGGTCGCCATGGACCTCACCGGCATGGGCGATTCGGACTATCGCTACGGCTACAACGCGGAAACCTACGCGGAAGAAATCGTGGCGGTCTGCGATGCGGCCGGCATGGGCGAGAGGCCGCTCATCGTCGGCCACAGCTTCGGCGGCATGATGGCGGCGAAGGCGGCGAACCTGTTTCCGCAGCGCTTCGGCGCCTTGGTGCTGGTGGATTCAGGCATCCGTCACCCAGACGAGCCAGTGCGAGATCAGCCGATGATGGGCGGCGGGCGGCCCAAGACCTATCCAGACCGGGGCACTGCGGAAAGCCGCTTCCGGCTCTATCCGCCGCAGCCATGCGAGAACCGCTACATCATGGAATACATCGCCCGCCAGTCCCTGATGCGGGTGGAGGGCGGCTATGCATGGAAGTTCGACGAGGAGCTGCCGCTCACGCTGAAGGGCGGGGAACGATACCCGGAGGACTACACGGCGCTGTCGTTGCCTGTGGGCCTCATCTACGGCAAGGAGAGCGCATCCTTCTCCAGCCGCACGTTGGCGTACATGTTGGAACTGCTCGGCGCGGACACGCCGGCGGTGGGCATTGACGCTGCGCAGCACCATGTGTTCCTAGATCAGCCATTGGCGTTTGTGGCGGCGCTGCGAGACACGCTGGGCGGCCTCGCCCAGCGTGTGGACGCCGGCTGAGCGCCGCGCAAGCGCGAATCACGGCGGCGTCCGGGCTGCCGCGCTCAAAAACCCGTGCTCGCCGGGGTGCCCGCCGGCGGCGCGCGTTGCCAAGAGCGCGTCGATGCGGGTGCGCAGGCGATCCACCTTGCGGGCCGATTTCCTCTCGGCGAGCCGTGCGGACCAGCGCGACAGCGGCAGCAAATCCGCGTTGCCGAGGCCATCGATGGCCACCAGCCGCAACGCTTCGTCGCCGTGCCGGCGCGCCACGATGTTGTGCAGCAGCAGTTCTCGGGAGGGCACCCGCTCGCGCACCCAGAAGGCGCTGAACTCCGCCAGCGCGGCCTGCAGCGGCGCATCCAGCCCCCGTTCCCACACATGCTGCTTGAGTGGCGTGGCGATGGCGCCGTCCACGTCGCGGATCAAGTCCACGGTGATGCCGCGGCCCAAGTCTGTCTCCACCCAGCCCAAGAAACGCGGCGCGAAGGCTGCAAGGGCCGGCCCCACGCGCCGGTGCAACGCCGCGAGGGTCTCCGCCTCCACGCGGTTGTCGTCGAAGCTCGCCGCAAACTTGAGGCGGCCCTTCAGGCCCTTGCGGCGGCGCTTTTCCGCCAAATCCACGTTCGGCCGCGGCACCTTCACACAGATATCCGCTCGCTCAGGATGCACAAAGCACAGCCGGTTGCCGCCGCGCGCAAACGGCGTCGTCGCCGCCAAGCGCATCACTGGCACCAAGCGTAGGGGTGGCTGAACGGCTGCTGCAGAGCCGCTTCGACGATGTACTGGGCAAACAGCGTCGCATTCAGCGCCTCGTGCATGAAGCGGCGGGTGTTGGCGGCCCAGTGGCGGCGTCGCGCGTCATCGTTGTGGAAGTCCACCACGCGCCGCAGCAGTTCCTCCCGCGAGCGGTGGTAGACGAGGGTTTCCGCCGGAAACAGCGCGTCGAACCCGTTGTCCGCATGGGTGAAGACCAACAGCCCGTTGCCGCCCATTTGCGCCATCCGTGCCGACGAGTACCAGTGCTGCCCTTCTTGGCGGTTGAGGTTCAGGCCCATCTTCGAGGCGGCCAACGCCCGGTCGTAGTCCAGCCCCCACACGGCCGGTTCACCGAAGCTGCCGCAGGTGCGGAACGCGAAATCGCGGGGCAGGGCGTCGCGCAGCCAACCCACCAGCGCCAACCGTTCTGTGTGGGCATCGCTCTTGCTGCAGAAGATGAGGTCCACGGGCAGTTGCGATTGTTGCGAGGCATCGTAGCGCTCGATGGAGGCATCAACGGGGTTCGGCATGTGGTAGAGCCGCGCTGGGACGTTGGGGAAGCGTTGCCGCAACACCCCTTGCCCGGTTGAGACGAACACCGCGTCGGCCACCGTCGCCCGGCGCTCGATGCGCGCCGCGTTCTCCGGCACGAACAGCGGATCGTTGTTGCAGTGGACGAGCGCGAGGCCGGGCCGGCGGCGCTTCAACTCGGCCAACGTTGCGTCCGTGATGACATCGCAGTGTCCGGCGATGACGAGTTCGGGCTCAAAGGCTTCCGCCATTTCGAGCAAGCGCCGGTTGGCGCGGCGCCGGCCGACAGGCTTGAACCCCAGTGGCGACTCGAAGGCAGCCACGTCGCGGTCGCTGAAGCTGGCCACGTCGTGGCCGGCCTTGATGAGGCCAAGTTCCAGCTTCTTCGCCCAACTGACGCGGGTGAGGCCGTATTTGCGAAGCTGTTGGTGCGCGATGTGCAGGATGCGCATAGCCCCTACAATACGCCAATCGCCCACTGCTAAGGGCACTTCCCAAGGATGCGGCAGCACATGGCTGAGCGGCGCAAAGTGGTGTTGACGCGGGCGTGGCCAGCCGCCGCAGAGGCGCACTTGGCGGAGCGCTACGCGCTGACGCGCAATGTCGAGGACATGCCGTTGACGCAGGAGGCGTTAGGCGCGGCCCTCGTTGCGGCGGATGCGCTCTGCCCGACGGTGACAGACCGCATCGACGCCGCGCTGCTCAATGGTTTGGACATCCGCGCGCGCATCATCGCGAGCTACGGCGTCGGCTTTGACCACATTGACGTCGACGCGGCGCGGCAGCGGGGCATCGTGGTGACGAACACGCCGGAGGTGCTGACGGACTGCACGGCAGACTTGGCGATGACGCTGCTGCTCGCCGCCGCCCGGCGCGCCGGCGAAGGCGAACGCCATGTCCGCTCCGGCGCTTGGGTGGGCTGGCGCCCTACGCACATGATGGGCGCCAAGGTGACGGGCAAAACCATCGGCTTGGTCGGCTTCGGGCGCATTGGCCGCGCCGTTGCGCAGCGGGCGCACTTTGGCTTCGGCATGAAAGTGCTCTACCACGATCCGTTCGCGCCGCCGCCGGGCGCTGCCGAAGCTGTGGGCGGGCGCCGCTGCGACAGCGTGGAAGCCTTGCTCGAAGCGGCAGACTTCGTGTCCCTGCACTGCCCGGCGACGCCGGAGACGCGCCACTTGATGAACCATGAGCGCCTGGCGCGGATGCCCTCCCACGCCTTTCTCATCAACACCTCGCGGGGCGACGTGGTGGATCAGCTAGCGTTGGCGGCGGCACTGAAGGAGGGCCGGCTGGCCGGCGCCGGCCTCGATGTCTATGAGGGAGAGCCCAAGGTGCCAGACGCCCTCACCGCATTGGAGAACGTCGTCCTGCTGCCGCACCTCGGCAGCGCTTCCGAGGAGACGCGGGTGGCGATGGGTTTGCGCGTGGCGACAAACCTCGACGCATTCTTCGCCGGCGAAGAGCCGCCAGACCGGGTGGCTTAGGCGGCTGGCAAGCGCCGGTCACTCAGCGATGTTCAAGCCGCCGTCGTCCAGCTTGGCGGGGCGCCTCCAGTAGGCGTACTGCGGCGTCCAAGCGTCGCGGTCCATGGTAGCGTCGTCCCATGCGTGGCCAGCAGCCGACGCCGCGCCTCCACGTCGTCCGCCCGCTGCCTACCGTAGAACGTGCTGCCCCTTGCGAACATCGCATCGTTCGGTCTCCATGTTGTCCAAAAATGTTGTCCAAAACCTCATAGATTGCCGAACCGCCGTCTCGCCCAAGGGCTTCCTTGGGTGCAGCGCCGTCCAGAAGGTGCTAAGCCCGAGCACGCCTTTCTCATGCCCCGGCAAATATGCAACAATGGACGCTGGCTAGTCGTAGTGGCGGCCAGCGTTTAGGCGCTGTCTGCTCCGGGAACCGTGATGCCCTTCAGACACGCGAGGACAGGGATGAACGATCCAAACAAAGAGAGTCAAACTGAGGAGGTTGAAGGCTTAGACCTCGGCTCGGATATCGATGCCGGCACGTATCCTTTGGACAACATCATGGTCCGTTCGGAAACACGCACAGTCGCTGAGGTCGTTAAGCGTATCGAGCGCCAACGATACATCATGGACCCGGACTTTCAACGAGACTTTGTCTGGGAACCTAGGAAGCAATCGAAGCTCATTGAGAGCTGCGTCATGCGAATACCCCTTCCAGTCCTATATGTCGCCGAGGCCCCGGATGGGCGTATCGTGGTTGTTGATGGTCTTCAGCGCTTAGCGACCCTTTCGCGCTTCCTTAATGGAAAGCTATCGTTGACTGGCCTTGGCGAGGGGCATCCGTTGAATGGAAAGAAGTTCTCTCAACTAGATTTGAATCTTCAGGAGCGTGTAGAAGAAACTCAATTGATACTCTACATCCTCGATAAGAGTGCTCCGCAGAGAGCACAGCTAGATATCTTTGAGCGCGTCAATGGCGGCGTTGCACTATCGCGCCAACAGATGAGGAACGCGATATTCAATGGTGCTGGAACGCGCTGGTTGAAGAAAATGGCAGGATCAGATCAATTTTCGAGAGCGACGGGTCGTTCGCTCAATACAAAAATTATGCGAGATAGGGAAGCGATTAATCGATTTGCAGGATTTTATCTCCTGGGTTGGAAGGCCTATCATCGGGGCGATATGGACGACTTTCTTGCTCGCACAATTGAAGAGATGAACAAGAAGTTGCCATCCGCACTGGGGCATAGATTCATGTCATCTATGGAACACAATTACAATCTGTTCGGTCGTCATTCCTTTCGAAAGTCGCTAGTAGAAGGAAAGATGTACGCTAAACGATCTCCTATTAACATAGCATTGTTTGACGTTCTTTCTTGGGCCTTCGCAAGAGTAAGCGATGGGGCAATTGACGTAGAGAAGGATGACATCCGACTCCGCGTCATGGAACTATTTTCGGAAGAAGAATTCGAAGACGCTATAACGCGCACAACGAATAGTACAGCGCAAGTCAAGACGAGATTTGAAATGGTCCATGAGTGGCTTTATGATTGGATAAAGGAATGATTTTACAAGTAATTGAGATGGAGAACTTCAAGTGCTATGAGGCGCTTGATCTACCTTGCTCGTCCTTAACAGTGCTTACGGGGTATAACTCTGCGGGAAAGTCTACCGCGATCCAGCCCTTGCTGCTGATGACGCAGGCCTTGCGGGGCTCGGCTGACGAGAGGGAACTGGCGCTCAATGGCGATCTCGTTTGCCTTGGAGCGGAAGGCGACGTACTGCGGGCCGGGGCGGTCACTCCATCCTTCTCTCTTGGAGTACGTTCTGCGAACGAGAGCATCCGGTGGAAATTTGGCAGTAGACGAAACAGATCGCGTAGGGGGTTGGTTCAGCTTAGTGGTCTGGAGTATGTGCGGGACGGTCAACAGAAGACATCGTTGGGCGGACGACGACCGAGACGCATTTGGCCTGCTATTGGAGGCACGAATTCACCGCTTGCGTTGGCGATACGAGGTACGGCTTTCATCAGTGCTGCGCGGGCCCTGCAGTTGGATGCCTTTCCTGTTCCTACAGCACACTCGGAAGGTGACGTAGGAGCTATGGGAGAGTATGCGCCGTATTGGTACTTGGAGTGTGCAGATGAGGAAGTTCCAGAGGTACGCAGGCATCCTGGGAATGGTGGGGGGACGGTACGGGCCCAAGTAGATGCTTGGTTGGGCGAGCTGTTCCCCGGTATGGTGGCAAGAGCGGACCGATTGGCTCCGGACGCCCCGGTCCGATTGACGTTTAGCCCCATCAAATCAGGTTCGAGGGCGCGTCCGACCAATGTTGGCTTTGGCTTGAGCTATGCGTTTCCTATGCTGGTGACCTTGCTGACGAGGCCGAGAAACTCGATTTTCGTCGTGGATAGTGCTGAATCTCATCTCCATCCCCGCGCTCAATCTGCCGTTGGTCGGCTCTTGGCACAGATGGCGGGCGCCGGCCTTCAGATATTCGTGGAGACACATAGCGACCACCTGTTAAGTGGCATTCGGCTCGCCGTACGGGATGGCCTTTTGAAGCCTAGGGATGTGGCGCTCCACTTCTTCGGCGAAGGGGGTAGGGTAGGCCAAGTAACGACGTTGGAGCTCGATGGAAATGGGGCCGTCAGCGATTGGCCGGAGGGCTTTTTTGATCAAGCGGAACATGACTTGGCCATCCTCTCGGATTGGCAATAGCCTTGCGTGCTTATGTGAACGAGCTGGCGCTGGCCGAGGCGTGTAATGCGGCGCGTCCGGATGTGGCGCCTTTGGAAGCGTTGCTTGGGGCAAGGTCTAGGCGGCCTGCGCTCGCGAGTGGGCTCTATTGCGCGCGGAGTATGTCCAGTGCGGAGGTACGCCCGGGCGTTTATCTTCGCGACATCGCGGCAAAACTGTCGCGCGATAAGAAGAACCTGTTCTTCAATTGGACGGCGAGCAGAGGGCCGTTCATAGATGATGATCGGCAGGTTATAGACCAAGACCTGTTCTTTTTCGACGAGGACGAAGTAACCGATCTCGGCTTAGGGGAGGCCGCCCGGCGAGTGATCCAGTCGTTCTCTGCTGCGACATTGAGCTTGGTACAAAGTTCGGCGTCTCGATTCGCGGCCGATCCCCTAATCGTGATCCACGGCTTGGCCGATGAGCCTCTTGGGCGGATTCCAGTACCAAATTTCGTTGAAGCTGCGAAGCTCGCCGAAGCGATTGAAGGGGAACGTCCTGAGCCGTCGACATGGGCCGAATTGCTCGCGGAAGCGCGTGGGCGGTTCGACAATCTCTGCATTGGGGAGCATTGCGACAGTGTGCTCGCTCGGGAGACATATCGACCAAGTCAGGGTAGAAGGATACTGCAGCTCCTAAGTGTGCTTCAAAACATAAAGGCAGAGATGGATGAAGATGGTGAGTTGTCGTCCGAAGGTAGGAGACTGCATTCCAAGTTCTTTGTAGGTAGTTTAGCTTCGTTTACGGATGAATCTAGTTCGAGAAAGGAGAGAATTCCGCAGAAGTTCTCGTTTCCCAATCCTAGCGGAGCAGGAAGGCTAACCTGTTTCTGGCATGGCAAGATCCGTGCTGACGCATTCCGCATCCATTTCGACTGGCCTGTGTTCGACGCTCGGGAGTCCCTTCGAGTTGCGTACATAGGCCCCCACATAGATTGAGGACGACTGAAAAGGGCAGAGGGACACCCTATTAGTCAGGGCGACCGGACTGCGGACGTTCTCAGTACAAGGCGTTCTGTCGGTGTGCGTCCAGATGGACGGGACGAACGAGGCGGAGCGGCGGCCGCGGTGTGCAGGGCGTTTCGTCGTCTCGGCAGTGACCTTTGGCGCGTGGCACCGGCGCTTGGAGGATGGCGGCGTGGCGGGCTTGGTTCCACGCAGCAAATCAACCGTGCGGCCATTCGGGCCGGTAGTGGACGAGGGGCGACACCGTGCTGGTGCTGGGCATCCGAAATGAGATGAGGACCGCCGGCTGCGCGGTGCTTGGAGCGGGCCGCTGTCCGATGCCACCGTCGGCGAGCAGGCCGCCAAGTTTTCAACCATCAGCAAGCTGTTCCGCAAAGTCCACGATGCCAGGCCCGCCGTGTCCCCAGTGAGCGAGTGTGGCCGGACGCGATAGTCGGTCAGGCCGTCCGCGTAGCCAACGGAGCACGACGCCCGGTCCCGGCGTTCGAGCAAAACCAAGCGGTGTTTGCCTTCGCCTCTTCGAGAAACACTTGCATTGGATATTCTTAGTTGTCTTCCTTCGTTTGTCGAATTCGCAGACGTTGCCTCGGCTACTGGAAGTCGTACGCAAGGCACAAGCCGCTGGTACGCGGACGCTGCACGGTCAACAGTGGCAGCACGGCGCTGGCACGCGGCACATGAGCGCCGCGCCCTGTCGCTCACGCCCGCTCAATGGGTGCGAGTTGGGAACACGCAGTTGGTGGCCTACGCGGGGCGCTGCCGGAAAGGCAAGCGCCGCTCACTCCGCGATATTCAAGCCGCCGTCGTCCAGCTTGGCGGGGCGCTTCCAGTAGGCGTACTGCGGCGTCCAGGCGTCGCCGTCTAGGCCGGCGAGGGCGAGCAGCGGCCACATGGCGCAGTAGAGGTCTCCGGGGCCGAACACGCAGGCGTTCTTGCGCGTAATCGCGTCGCCGTCACGCTCGTAGAGCACCGCGCCGGCGCTTTGGCCTTCGCCCTTCCACGCCGCCTCTTCGCGCATGTAGTCGCCGTCGCCGTGGGAGGCGAGTTGGAACCGCCAACCCCGTTCGTTGGCGAACCGCCGCTGCGTCGTCGGCGCATCCTTCGATACCAGCGCCACGGCGAAGGCGGATTCCAGGTGCGGCAGCAAGCCGTTCAGGCCATCCGCCCAGAGCGTGCAGTAGCGGCAGCTTTGCCCCATGTTCTGGATGACGAGCAGTTGGTCGCGCTCGCCGAAGAGATCCAACAGCGTGGTTTCGCCGCCGAGGGTGCTGAACACATGGTTGCGCGCCGGCTCGCCCACTGCGGCCTTGCGCAGGGCGCCCACTTCCTCCGTGAGGGCGACGATCTGTCGTTCGAGTTCGGCGATTTTCTGGATGGACATGGCGACGCGCTCCCATGCGTTGAGGGCTTAGGGTCGTGTGAAGCCTACCGCACCGTGGACGCTGGGGGCGGCGCATTGGCCGCCCGCCGCGCCGCCCACGCCTGTTCGATGGCTGCGAGTTGGGGAACGCGCAGTTGGTGGCCGCTGCCGATGCGCTGCCCGAACTCCATGTATGCCTCGTTCTCCGTCGTGTAGGCCGGCCAAGCTGCCAGATCCCCGCCGTTCGGGTCGCCAAACTTGGCGAACCGCACCCAAGTTCGCGCCAACGTGTTGGCCAACTCCCGGTCAGCCGCTGTCGGCGTCGCGTTGAACGCCTCCAAATCGTTGAAGAGGTACATCTGAAAGGCGCCGTGGAAAGCTCCGTAGGTGGCGGCATCGGGCACCGGCGGGCGCCAAGTGAACCAGTACAGCCAAGCGGGGCTCGACAACGCCGCCATGCTGCGCGCCCACGTCCGTTGTGGATAGGTGAAGGTGAGGTCTGTGAACAGCTCCGCCCAGGATTGCATGGCCTCGGCATCCGAGTTGGCGGGATAGTGGGTCGCCAGTTCGGCGCCGGCTTCCGGCAGCTTCGCCTGCACGAAGTTGGCGAAGCCGGCCGCGCCGGTGCCGAGGAAGCGCTCGAAATGCGCGACCAAGGCGGTGCCTTCGTCTGCGTTCGAGCCCACCAGCACCGGCACATCGGCTTGGCGGCCGGCGGCGAAGGCCGTGCCGACATCTTCGCGCAGCACGTCACCATCCACGGTGGAGAGCAGCTCGAACTCCGAGAAGAGCGGGTTGGCGGCGGCCACCTCCACCACCCGCGCTGCCGGAATCGCGCGCAGGGCGGCGAGGGATTGATCGCCGTCTGGCCCGGCGAGGGCCGCGGCGAAGCGCAAACCCACCTGCTCGGCGGCGAGCGCGTAGGTGGTGTCTTCAAGGCGGCGGCTCATGGGGTGGAAGGCGCCGCCGCTTTGCCCGATGGCGCGGTGGAACAGCCCGTGCGCCAACGAGCTCGCCTGCAGCACGGAGACGCTGTAGGCGCCGGCAGATTCCCCGAAGATGGTCACGTTGCCCGGGTCGCCGCCGAACTGCGCGATGTTGTCGCGCACCCATTGCAGCGCTTGGATTTGATCTCGATAGCCTTGGTTGCCGGAGACGCCGGCGGGGTGTGCGCTGGCGATGCGGTCGCTCTCCGCGTTCCCCGGTCGTGCGCTCTCCGCGGACAGCTCCGGATGGGCGAAGAAGCCCAGTTGGCCGAGGCGATAGTTGAAGGTCACCACCACGGCGCCGTGTTCGGCGAGCAAGCGCCCGGACTGGGCGGCGCCAGAGCCCTGCTGCAGGCCGCCGCCGTGAATCCAGACCATGGTGGGGTGCCGCTCGTCCGCGCGTGCCGACGCGGTCCAAACGTTCAGCGTGAGGCAATCTTCGCTCTGCTCCGGCAACGCGGCGCCAGGCGGCGGATCGTAGAAGGCCACGCCAACATGGGTGCGTTGCGGGCAAATGGGCCCGGGCTCGGTGGCGTCGCGTGCGCCCTGCCAAGGCGTCACGGGCGCGGGTGGCGCCCAGCGCAGCGCTCCAACCGGCGGTGCCGCATACGGGATGCCGTGGTACTGCATCAGCGGCGGCTCAGTGCCGCGTGGCTGCGCGAGGCCATGCACCACCCCGCCCGTCACCGCCACTTGTGCCGGGATGCCGGCCGCCACGGCCGCCGATGTCCGTTCCGCCCCGTCCACGCTGCCCTGGTTTGCCTCGGCGCCCTCTGGCCGCTCCGGTTCCGAGCAACCCATGCCGACGGCGGCCAGCAACGCGAGCGCAAGCGCCCGCAAGTTCCGGCGAAGCCTGATTGAACGCCCCATGCCAGCACCCCCCAACGTCTTGGCTGGCCGAAACCAGCGAGCCGGCGTCGCCCACCGCGGCGCAAAGGGCCGTTGCCGCCGACGGGAGTATGATGCGTCGGATTTCTGATGGCGACGGGCACTCTTTTGCCGAGTTTCGGGAAGAAGTTGTTCGTGTTGGCAGCTGCTGTCGCCGTCTGCTTCGCTCTCCTGCAGGTGGGCGGGCGCCTCATTGCCCCGCACTTGTCCCGCTTTGAGGCGCCCCTGAACGATTGGCTGGCGCCGCACCGCGTCCATGTGCGTGGCGTGCGCGGCGCTTGGCACGGGCTGCATCCGGTCCTCGCCGCGGAGCGCGTGACGTTTCCGGGCGGAGATTTGAACGGCATCACGCTGGAGCTCGACCTCGGCGAGAGCCTGTGGCGCAACCGCATCGTCGCCCGTCGCTTTGAGGTCGCGGGCGGTCGCCTGCGCCTCGTCAAGACGCTTGATGGCTGGTGGCTCGATGGCGCCGAGCGAACCGGCAGCTTGGATTTGGCGACGTTCTTCCGCCACAGCGACGAAATGCGCCTGAGCGCGCGCGTCGAGTTTGCCGGGGCTACCGCATCCGGCGAGCTGGATGTCCATGCGCTGGTCGTCAACCGCAATGGACGCAACCGTTGGCACGCAGAGTTGGCGGCCGACGGCTGTGCGGAGTGTGCCTTGCGGGTGGACTTGGACATTGACGACGCCGGCCGGCGCCGGGATTTTGCAGGGGCTGCGCGGGTCAGCGCCCGCGGCTTTGCAGTGGATGCCGCGTTGGCCGCGGCGACGGGGCTGCCGCCCATGTCCGTGCAATTGGCAGGCCGCTGGCACAGCGACGGCCGCCAAGGCGGCGCAGCGCTGCAGGCGCGGACAACCGAAATGCGGTTGCCGGGAGGAGTGGTGGCGCTGGCGGCGAGCGCCGCGGCAAAGGGCTACAACGGCTCTTACCGGGGCGTGTTGGACATGCAAGGGGAAACGGCGGGCGCCATGCTGCTGCCGCCGGCCTTGGATTTTGTTGGCAACGTTGGCGGGGCCTTGACGCTGTGGGCGGCAGAACTGGACCTCGGTGCTTGGAGCGGGTTTCTCATCGCGGCCTTGGGCGCCGACGGCGCTGTGGGGCGATGGTTCGACGGCGTGGGCGCGCAGGGCAACTTGGGGCAGGTGCGGCTGCATCTCGACGGCGACGGCGTCGCGTACTCTGGGCGGATCGAGGGCGCCACCACGAAAAGTTATCGCGGCATTCCGGAGTTCCATAGCGCGAACGGGCAGCTATGGGGACATCCGCAGGCAGCGCGCATGGAGTTCGAGAGCCACGCCGCGCACGCCGCGCTGCCGGACCACTTCGAGCGCACTTGGCCTTATGACCGTGCCGCCGGCGTCGTCACCGCTTGGTTCAGCCCGAGCTACCTCGGCTTGCGCGGGCAGTTTGAGACCGAGCTCGGCGCGGCGCGCTCGGCGGTAGCCATCGGCTTGACGCGCCCGCGGGATGCGCTGGAGGGACGGCTTGCGGTGGCCGCCGCGGTGGACGCCGTGCAAGTGGACGACGCCAAGCGCTACATGCCGCGCAAACTGCCCGGCGGGCTGAAGCCGTGGCTGGATGCGAGCTTGGTGGCGGGGCGGCTCGATGCCGCCGCGATCCTCTATCACGGCCACACCCGGTCGGTGCCGGGGTTGCCGATGCGGCGTCTGGAGTTGGCCGGCCGCGTGGCCGATGGAGCGCTCGCGTATCACCAAGCTTGGCCGGTGGCAGAGCGGTTGGATGGCGAGCTGCGGGTCAGCGGCACGGCTGTTCTGGCTTCGGGCTTTAGCGGCGTGGCGGCTGGCGCCGCGTTCGAGGATGTGTCCGTCCATGCGCCGCCCGGCGCCAGCCACGCGGATGTGCGCGGCCGCACACGGGTTGACGCGCAGCAAGCGTTGGACTTCGTGCATGGCACGCCCACGGCGGCGTTCGCGCCGTATGTGTGCGAATGTTGGCGTGGCGTCGGCCCCATTGAGGTGGATGGGCGCCTGCGCGTGCCGTTGGGGGGCATTGGGCTCGGCGCGGCGTCACCGCAAGGCTCCGCCACGCCGGCGGGAGCAGCCCAAGCCCCCGACGCCGCGGCCTTGGCGCTGGCGCGGCGCAAGAGCGGGCTGGAGGGGGCGCAGGTGGATCTCACCTTTGATCTCGCCGGCACGGCGCTCGACTTTGCGGATGTGGGCCTGCGCTTTGCGGATTTGCGCGGCCAAGCGCGATTTCGCTCCCCGCATCATCTCGTCGCCGATGCGCTGCAAGGCACGTTGTTCGACGCCCCGGTCGCCGTGTCCGCCGCGTCGAACGATGACGCCGTGGACTTCACGGTGCAGGGCAGGGCCGGCGTGGACGACGTCTTTCGTCTCATCAGCGACCGCACCGCCGGCTTTGCGCGCGCTGCGGGCGCGTTCGGCTTCAATGCCAAGCTGTCCGTTTTCCCTGCCTCCGAGCGCCCGCCGGAACTGATGGTTGCAACAGACGGCGTGGGGCTCGGGTTGGCCTTGCCGGCGCCGCTCGGCAAGCCGGCGGGCCTGCCACGCGCGTTGCGCGCGGCGCTCACCTTCAGCGACGACTATACGCGGGTGGATTTCTTGGAAGGGGGCCTCGCGGGTTGGCTCCATGTGCTGGAGGGTGACGTGTTGCGCGGCGCCATTGGCGTCGGTGCGCCGGCGCCTGCGGCCGCCCGCTCAGGCGTCATCGTGACCGGCCGCATCGGCGCACTGCAGTTCGCCGCCATTGAAGATTTGGAGAACCTCGAAGCGGACGCGATGACGGCTTGGCGCCTGCGGGACTTCACCATCGGCAGCCTCCACCTCCAATCGCTCGCGTTGCCGAACGTGCGGCTCGACGGAACGTTCGCGCCGGATTGGTTCAATCTCGGCGTGGAAAGTGAGGCAGTGGCCGGCCAAATCGCTAGGCAAGGGGATGCTCCCATGCAAGTGAACTTGGCGCATGTGCGGCTGCCCGACGCTGCCGCCGATGCGGATCCGCTTGACGTGGCGCTCATGGATCGCGTCCCCGCGATGGATGTGGCCATCGGGCAGGTGTTGCTCGATGGCGAGCACTTCGGCAGTTGGCGCTTCGGCATCCGTCCGGCGGACGGCGAACTGCGCTTCATCGACGTGGCGGGCGACATCAAGGGCTTGAGCATTGTGGCGGCGGAGAGCGTCCTGTGGGCGAAAGACACGGACGCCACTTGGTTTCGCGGCAGCGTCGTCGCCGGAGACCTTGCTGAAGTGCTGCCGCAGTGGGGCTACGGCACCAACGTGGAAAGCGCCGCGGTGCGCATTGAGGGCGAGGCGCGTTGGCCTGGCTCGCCGCTCAACTTCGCGTTGCGCGATCTTTCCGGCGACATGCGCCTCACCGTGGACGATGGGCGGTTCTTGGACGTGGGGGAAGCGCCGGGGGGGCGCTTTCTGGCGTTGCTCAACTTCTCGAAGATCGCCCGCCGGCTGCAATTGGATTTCTCCGATGTCTTTGGCAAGGGCATCGGGTTTGACACCATCCGCGCCCGCACTGTGTTCGACGATGGCATGCTGCGCTTCGCGGAGCCGATGCTGATCGAGGGGCCGGGCTCAGAGTTCAAGATCTACGGCACCGTGGATTTTGCCAACGGCAGCCTGGACAACGACATGATCGTCACGCTGCCGCTGTCGTCGAGCCTGCCGTGGTACGCCATCTGGCTCGCATCGACCAATCCGGCCACGGCCGCCGGCGTGTTGCTTGGCCAGCAGGTACTCAAAAACCAACTCGCCGCGTTGTCCAGCGCCCGCTACCGGGTGACTGGAGTGATCGATGACCCAGAGCCCAAGCTGGTTGGTTTATTCTCCGGCGACCTCGATCCGGCCGCGGCGGCTGGCGGCGGTGCGGAGGCGGGCCCCAGAAAGCGGGGCCCAGAGGCAGGCAAAGAAGTGGGGCAATGATGAGCGAATTGATGCAGTCAGCCGAGCGGGCGCTGTGGGAGAGCGGCGGGATTGCCGAGGCGGATGTGCAGCGTCTCTTGGGCCGCTTGACCAGCCATCGCATCGACTTCGGCGAACTTTTCTTCCAGCGCCAACGCTCCGAGGCATGGACGCTGGAGGACAGCATCGTCAAGGATGGCTATCACAGCTTGGATCGCGGCGTCGGCGTGCGTGCGGTGAGCGGCGAGAAGACCGGCTTCGCGTACGCGGACGACATCACCTTGCCGGCGTTGACGCAGGCGGTGGACGCCGCCCGCAGCATCGCCCGTGCCGGCGGCGACGGCGCGGTGCAGGCATGGCGGCGCGCGGAACCGGAGCGGCGCTATCGCGGCGAAGATCCCATCGGGTCATCGACGGCGGCGCAGAAGGTTGCGCTGCTGTCGCGCATCGACGCGTTCGCGCGCGGCTTGGATCCGCGCGTCAAGGAGGTGACTGCCCGCATTGGCGCCAGTTGCGAGACGAATTTGGTGGCCGCCAGCGACGGCACCTTGGCGGCGGACGAACGCCCGCTGTGCCGCTTTGACGTGTCCGTCATCGTCGAACGCGACGGCCGCCGGGAACGCGGCTTCGACGGCGGCGGCGGGCGTCACGACTTGGGTTGGATCTTGGGCGCGGACGCCGCCGGGCGCGCCGAAGAGTTTGCCCGCGAAGCGGTGCGCCAAGCGCTTGCCAACCTCGACGCGGTGGATGCGCCCGCCGGCTCCATGCCGGTGGTGTTGGGGCCGGGTTGGCCGGGCGTGTTGCTGCACGAAGCGGTGGGCCACGGCTTGGAAGGCGATTTCAACCGCAAGGGCACTTCGGCGTTCTCTGGGCGCATCGGCGAGCGCGTCGCCTCGGAGGCGTGTACCGTCATCGACGACGCCACCTTGCCGAACCGGCGCGGCTCCCTCACCCTCGATGACGAAGGCACGCCCGGCCAGCGCACCGTGCTCATCGAGCGCGGCATCTTGAAGGGCTACATGCAAGACAAGCTCAACGCCCGCCTGATGAACGCGACGCCGACGGGCAACGGGCGGCGCCAGTCCTATTCCCACCTGCCCATGCCGCGCATGACCAACACGTTTCTCGAAGCGGGGGAGGCGCACCCGGAAGAGATCATCGCCAGCGTTGCCAAGGGCGTCTATGCGGTCAATTTTGGCGGCGGCCAAGTGGACATCACCTCCGGACGCTTCGTGTTCTCGGCCACCGAGGCGTACCGCATCGAGCACGGCAAGCTCACCGCCCCGATTCGCGGCGCCACGTTGATCGGCAGCGGCCCCGAGGCGATGACGCGGGTGTCGATGGTCGGCAACGATCTGCAATTGGATGCCGGCGTTGGCAACTGCGGCAAAGACGGGCAGACGGTGGTGGTTGGCGTCGGGCAGCCGACGTTGAAGGTGGACAGCATCACGGTGGGCGGCACGAGTGCTTGACGCTGGTTGCGGCCGGCGCTCCGAGGGTTGACCGCCTTCCCGCAGCCGCGCGTTGCGTGCTCCGGACCAAAGGGGGCGGTGCCGCGGCACCCCCCTGCAAAGTGAACTATTCCCGCAATGCTGCGCCCTCCCGCAGCAGCCGGAACAGGCGCGTGGCCAAGCGCGCTTGGGTGTCGGGGTGGGTGGCTCGCGCGGCTTGTCGCAAGAGTTGCCGCAGCCGTTGCGCGTCTGCGCTCGGGTGGCTGGCGAGGTAGTCCCCCAGCGCTGCCGGATCGGCGAGCAAGCGCTCGCGCCACGCCGAGAGGTTGCGATTCAGCCCTTGTTCCGCCGGCGTCAGGCCGGTGACGCGGGCGAGGCCGGCGGCGATGGCCTCACAGTCTTCGTCGCGCATCACGCGGCCAATGAACTGCATCTGCCGCCGCTTGGCTTCGCGGCCCGCACAGCGCCGGTAGGCATCGAGGGCCGCTTGCAACGTCGCGCTCATGGGGATGTCGGCGCGGCGGCGCGGTTCGAGCTTGGCCAGCGCGGCGCCGAGTTGCTGCGCCGCCAACGCCTCGCGCTTGGCGGCGGACTTGCTGCGCCGCGCTGGCCCCGGTTCGGCGCCCACGTCGGCTATGCTACCCGCGCATGGGGAAGGTAAGCGCCAAGGGCTTGGCGGAGCGGGAAGCCGCCCTTGCGGACATCGCGGGAGACATCCTGCGGGAAGCCCGCAAGGCCGGCGCCAGCGCCGCGGAAACGTCCATCACAGAGGACGAAGGGCTCTCTGTGGGGGTGCGTCAACAAGCCTTGGAGACCATTGAGTTCAACCGCGACGTTGGCTTCGCCGTCACCGTTTACGACGGTGCCCGCAAAGGCTCGGCGAGCACTTCCGAAGCGAGCGGCGAGGCGATTCGCGCCACGGTGGGCGCGGCCATGGACATCGCCCGGCACACCCAAGAAGACCCCTGCAATGGCCTTGCAGATGCGGATCGGTTGGCTGCGGCTTGGCCGCCGTTGGATCTGCACCACCCCTGGGATGTGGATGCGGACGCGCTGCGGGAATTGGCCCTTGGCATGGAGGCAGCGGCGCTCGGCTTTGATGCGCGCATCGTCAACTCCGAAGGCGTGCGCACCTCCACGCAGAACAGTTGCCAAGTTTATGCCAACAGCTTGGGTTTTGTGGGCGCGGTGAGCGCCACGCGCCACGGCGCGAGTTGCTCTGTCATCGCTGAAGACAGCGCTGGCATGGAGCGCGATGACTGGTACACCGTGGCGCGCGACCCAACCGAACTCGATGACCATGCCAGAGTGGGCGAGGAAGCCGCGCGCCGCGCCGTGCAGCGACTCGGCAAACGCCCCATCAAAACGGGCAGCTGGCCAGTGCTGTTCAATCCGCGCATGGCGGCGGGGCTGGTGGGCCACGTGCTCGGCGCCATCAGCGGCGGTGCGCAGTACCGGCGCGCGTCCTACCTGTTGGATGCCTTGGGCCGCAACGTGACGGCGCCGTTCATCACGCTGGCGGAGCATCCGCACCTGCCGAAGGCGTTGGGCAGCGCCGGCTTTGATGGCGAAGGCGTCGCCACCACGGCCAAGGCGTTCGTGGAGCGCGGCCGCCTCGAGAGCTATGTGCTGAGCTCGTATTCGGCGCGCCGGCTCGGGCTCGCCACCACCGGCAATGCCGGCGGCGTCTTCAATCTCGTGGTGGAATGTGACAAATCGCCGGTGCAAGCGCTGATGGAGGAGATGGATACTGGGCTCATCGTCACCGAGTTGATGGGCCAAGGGGTGAACCTCGTCACGGGGGACTACTCCCGCGGCGCCGCCGGCATTTGGGTCGAGGGCGGCGCGCCGGCGTTTCCTGTCAGCGAGATCACCATCGCCTCTAACCTGAACGACATGCTGTTGGGCGTGGTGGGCGTCGGCGATGACGTGGATCGGCGCGGCAATGTGCATGCCGGCTCGATGCTCATTCGCGAGATGACGGTGGCAACTTGAGGCGTTCGCCGGGGTGCGGGCGGCGCAATCGGCGGCTTCGTTCCGGCGAGATGTTGCGGCGACGTGCGCAGGGCGTTGCAGATTCGTTTCAGAGGCGGCGCTTGGAAGTGGAAAAGAGTGGAGAAAGTGAAGATAGTATGGATTGTTTCGGTTTAATCGTTTGATATTACAGAGAAATTATCGATTCTTCGCGGCGTCTGGCGGCGTCGGCCTACTTTTCCGAAATGGGCTTGGGTATATTGAAGCCCTCACTGGCCGCCTGTAGTTACGAACAGTGTTGCTAAGCTCGGCAGGGCGAAAGCACTCATGCAGCCGGCCAGTGAGACCACGCCTTCTGCTTCGTTCCTAAGCCCCGTGCATTGAGTTCGTTCCAGCCCCTAGACGCTTTGCGCGAACCCTTCCTAAACACTGTTCACGAGCGCGTGGCGGAACGCATCCCAAGCGAAGTCGCGGTCGCCCACGGCGAAGAAATTCGGGTTCAACAGCGATTCCTCGGCGTTGTAGCGCAGTGGCGCGCCGTCCAAGTCCCACACCGCGCCGCCGGCTGCGATGAGCACCGCTTCGGCGGCGGCGATGTCCCACTCTGAGGTGGGGCCTAAGCGCGGGTAGAAGTCCGCCTCGCCCTCGGCGAGGATGCAGAACTTGAGCGAGCTGCCCACAGCCCGTTGTTTGACGCGGCCGGCGTTCTGCGCCAAGGCATCGAGAAAGCGCGCTTGGCGCGCGCCGCCGTGGCTGCGGCTCGCCACCACGGTGAGCGTGTCGCGGGAGAACGGCCGGGTGCGAATGGCGCGGCGGCCCGCGGCGGACACTTTGTGCGCGGCGCCACTCGCCACGTCGCCGACGAATGTCTCCCGCTTGGTCGGCGCGCCGACGATGCCGAACACCGGCCGGCCGGCCTCGATGAGCGCGATGTTCACGGTGAAGTCGCCGTTGCGTCCGACGAACTCCCGGGTGCCGTCCAACGGATCGACGAGCCAGTGGCGCGGCCAGCCGCGGCGCGTCGAAAAGGGCGGCGGCGCAGACTCTTCCGACACGATTGGAATGTCTGGGCTGAGTGCCTTGAGGCGTTCCACGATGATGGCATGGGCGCGCAAATCCGCTTCGGTGACCGGAGATTGGTCCGCCTTCGCCGTCACCGAGAAATCTGTCTCGTAGATGGCGAGGATCGCCTCTCCGGCGTCCTGCACAGCCGCGATCAGGCCTTCCTGCAGCGCCTGCGGCACACCGCCCATCAGGCGCTCCGCTCGCGCGCCAGATGGATTTGCGCGATGCGGATGGCGGCCAAGGACCGCGCTTCGCTGATCTCGCCGGAGAGGAACAGATCGTCGATGTCGGCGAGGGGCCAAGTGCGCACCTCCGGGGGTTCCGGCTCGTCGCCGGGCAGCCGCTCTGGGTACAGCCCGCGGGCGAGCAGCGCATGCACGGTGAAGCCCATGTGCGAGGGCGCGACGCTGAGTTCACGCAGGTAGTCGATGCGTTCAGCGCCAAACCCGGCTTCCTCCTTGAGCTCGCGGTTGGCGGCTTCGGCGAACGTCTCGTCGGGGCCATCCACGGTGCCCTTCGGCAGGCCGAGCTCATACTTGTGCAGGCCCGCCAAGTACTCGCGCACCAGCACCACTTCCTGGCGCGCGGTCACGCCGACGACGATGACCGCTTGGCGGCCGCGCGGCGGCAACCGTTCGTAGGTGCGGCGCACGCCGTTCGCAAAGCGCAACTCCAACGCTTCGACATGGAAGAAGCGGCTCTCGGCGATGCGCGTCGCCTTGAGTATCTGGGGCAGGGGCATCTGGCTATTATAGGCGGCGATGCTCGCGTGGCCCGACATCGACACCGTGCTGCTCGACATGGACGGCACCTTGATCGACCTGCGCTTCGACAACGTGTTGTGGAACCAGCGCTTGCCGGCCCGCGTCGCCGCGGCCCACGGCATCGATTTGGACGCGGCGCGGGAGCGTCTCTACGCGCACATGCGAGACACCCCGCCAACCTTGGATTTCTACTGCATCGAGTACTGGTCCGCCTATACCGGCTTGGACATTGCCGCGCTGCATGAGGAACTTGTCGGCTTGGTGGCGTATCGCGGCGGCGCCGAGGCGTTCATCGACGCCGTGCGCGCGTCCGGCCGGCGCGCCGTCCTCGTGACCAATGCGCATCCCAAGAGCCTTGCGGTGAAGGATCATCAGTTGCGCTTGACCGCGCGCTTGGATGCGGAGTTCTCCGCGCACGACTTCGGCTGTCCGAAGGAGGATGTCGCGTTCTGGCCAGCGTTCGCCAAGCGCGAGGCATACCAACCCGAGCGGACGCTCCTCATCGACGACAACGTCGCCGTGTTGCGCACCGCCGCGGCGAGCGGCATCCGCCATCTGCTGTGCGTGACCCAGCCGGATTCGGGCCGTCCACCACGCGGCGGGCTGCCGTTCCCCGCGTTCAACCACTTTGCGGAGATCATGCCGCGCTGATGGACGGCGTGCGTCTCGACAAGTGGCTGTGGGCCGCTCGCTTCTTCAAGAGCCGCTCGCAGGCCAAGGCGGCCGTCCAGTCTGGGCAGGTGCGCGTGGCGGGTGATCGCGTGCGCGCCGCCAAGGATGTGCGCCAAGGCGATGCGCTCACCATCCGGCGTGGCTACCAAGAGTTCGCCATCGAAGTGACGGCGCTGTCGGAACGCCGCGGCGACGCGGCTGCCGCGGCGCTCCTCTACACGGAGACGCCGGCTTCCGTCGCGCGTCGCGAGGCGGCTTCGGCAGCCCGGCGCGCGGCGCGTTCGGGCATCGCTCTGCGCGACAGCCGGCCGACCAAAAAAGCGCGGCGGCAACTGCAGGAGTGGAAAGGCGACGGCAGGGCGTGACCGGACGCCGGGCCGCGTGTCTGCGTGGCGGTGGCCAACCCGTTCCAACCAGCCGCCCGCACTGCGGCCCAAGGCGTCCTGCCGATGTCTGCCGGCGCGGCGAACCGCCGAGCCGGCGCTCGCTTCGTGTATCATCCGCCGACCCTTTTGGAGGCCCCTTGCAGCATGGCGCTCGACCTAGACGCCCATTCGAAGGCGACCTTTCACAACTTAAGCCCGGCAACGCTGGCCGAATTGGCGGTGCAGCGCGGCGAGGGGCGCTTGTCCTCCACCGGCGCCCTCGTGGTGGAGACGGGCCAGCGCACGGGCCGCTCGCCGAAGGATCGCTTCATCGTCGAAGAGCCGGGCTCATCGGTCCACATCGACTGGGGGGCGGTGAATCAGCCTATCCGGCCAAGCGTCTTCGATGCGCTTTGGGTGCGGGTGCAGCAGCACTTGGACAACACCGAGACCTTCGTGTCGCATCTGCACGTCGGCGCCGATGCCGAGCACTACCTGCCCATCGAGGTGCATACGGAGCATGCGTGGCATGCCCTGTTCGGACGCGCGCTGTTCATCGTGCCAGATGCCTACAACCCGGGGCGCAAGCCGGTGTGGGAGGTGTTGAACGCGCCAGATTTCGTCTGCGACCCGACGCGGGACGGCACCCGCAGCGATGGCACGGTGATGATCAACTTCGCCAAGCGGCGGGTGCTCATCGCCGGCATGCGCTACGCGGGCGAAATGAAGAAATCGCTTTTCGCGGTGCAGAACTTCCTGCTGCCGGCGCGGGACGTGCTGCCCATGCACTGCTCCGCCAACATCGGCGCGGAGGGGGACGTGACGCTGTTCTTCGGCCTTTCGGGAACGGGCAAGACCACCCTTTCCGCAGACCCTGGGCGGCTATTGATCGGCGACGACGAGCACGGTTGGGCACCGGGCGCGGTGTTCAATCTGGAGGGCGGCTGCTACGCCAAGTGCATCAACCTCTCGCGTGAATCGGAACCGGTGATCTACGACGCCATCTCCTTTGGCGCCATCATCGAGAATGTCGTCATCGACGGCAACACCCGCGAGCCGGACTATGCGGATGCCACCCTCACCGAAAACACCCGCGCCTGTTACCCGCGCGACCACATCGCCGCCAGGGCGGCTGCGAACCGCGGCGGCGAACCGCGCTCCATCGTCTTTCTCACTTGCGATGTGAGCGGCGTGCTGCCGCCAGTCTCCATCCTGTCTAAGGAGGCGGCGGCCTACCACTTCCTCTCTGGCTACACGGCGCAAGTGGGGTCCACCGTCGTGGATGCTGCAGAGCCGTATGCGGCAACCTTCTCGGCCTGTTTCGGCGCGGTGTTCTTCCCCCGCCCGGCAAACGTCTATGCAGACTTGCTGATGAAGCGCATCGATGCCTTCGGCGCCCGCGTCTATCTCGTCAACACCGGCTGGAGCGGCGGTGGGTATGGCGTCGGCAAGCGCTTCAGCATCCCCACCACCCGCGCCATCATCGCCGCCATTCAGTCCGGCGCGTTGGCCGCAGTGCCCACCACCCACCTCGACGGCCTCAACTTGGACGTGCCGCAAGAAGTGCCGGGGGTGGATGCGGCGGTGCTGAACCCCCGCGAAGCGTGGCAGGATGCGGCCGCCTACGACGCCGCAGCGCAGGGCTTGATCGACAAGTTCATCGCCAACTTCGCGCACTTCAAGGTGGACGCCGCAATCGTCCAGGCGGGGCCGCGCGCGAGCTAGCGGCCGGTCAGTTCAACCGGCGATGAATAGCCCTCTCAAGGGGCTCCGTGAGCTCGGCGAGCTGCGCCGGGGCATCGAAAAGGAGAGCCTGCGGGTGACGCCAAGCGGCGCGCTGGCCGGCACGCCGCATCCCGTTGGCCTCGGCTCGCCGCTCACCCATCCACACATCACCACAGACTTCAGCGAGGCGCAGCCGGAACTCATCACCGGCGTCCATGACAGCGCCGGCGCCTGCCTCGCCGAGCTCACCGACATCCATCGCTGCGTGTACGGGCACCTAGGTGACGAACTGCTATGGGCGGCGAGCATGCCCTGCATCTTGGAGGACGACGCGGCCATTCCCGTGGGCCGCTATGGCACCTCCAACGTGGGCCGGACGAAAACGATCTACCGCGTTGGCCTCGGCCGTCGCTACGGGCGGCTGATGCAAACCATCTCCGGCATCCACTACAACTTTTCGCTGCCGCCGAGCCTTTGGCCAGCGGTGGCGGCGGCGCGCGGAGATGCCTTTGACGGCGCCGCGCCGACGCGGGGCTACTTCGCCCTCATCCGTAACTTCCGGCGCCGGGCGTGGCTATTGGCGTACTTGTTCGGCGCATCGCCGGCGGTGTGCAAGTCATTCGTTCGGCGCCGCCGCCACACTTTGGAGACCTTCGATGAGGGCTCCCTGTACCTGCCCCACGCCACGTCGCTGCGCATGGGGCCGCTGGGCTATCAATCCGCGGCGCAGTCCTCCCTGCATGTCTCCTACAACAGCCTCGAGGCCTACGGCGCGACCTTGCGCGACGCGCTGACGCGCCCCTATCCGCCGTATGAGGCCATCGGCCTGAAGGATGGCGACGGCAACTATCTGCAGCTCGGCACCGCGCTCTTGCAGATCGAGAACGAGTTTTACGGCGTCATCCGGCCCAAGCGGCGCGCTCGGCCCGGCGAGCGCCCCATCCAAGCGCTCAACGCGCGCGGCGTCGAATATGTGGAAGTGCGTTGTTTGGATTTGGATCCGTTCGCGCCGGTGGGCATCGATGCCGACGCGATGCGCTTCATGGACGTGTTTCTGCTCTCCTGCCTGCTCGCCGACAGCCCGCCCGACAGCGCCGAGGAATCCGAGCGCATGTTGGCCAACCAGCTTGCCGTGGTCGAGCGCGGGCGGTCGCCGGAACTGTGGCTAGAGGGCGCCGGCGGCCCGCGCCGGCAGACGGAGTGGGCGGCTGAAATCCTTGCTGAGTGCGAAGCGACGGCAGCCCTCATCGACGCCGCCGGCGGCGGTGATGCGGCGGCCCGCGCCGTGGCCGCGCAACAGGAAAAGGTGGCCAACCCGGCGGCCACGCCGTCGGCCCGCGTCCTCGCGGCGATGCAGGCCGAGCGCACGCCGTTCTTCCACTTCGCCATGCGTCAGTCCGTCCTGCACAAGCGCCACTTCCTTGCGCAGCCGTTCGCCGCGGCGACGCATGAGCGCTTTGAACGCTTGAGCCGGGAGTCTTTGGCGGAGCAGGCGCGCGTTGAGGCGACGGATGCCGAGCCGCTGGACGCCTATCTGGCGCGACAAGGCCTCGGCGCGTGAACTTCCTCGCCCACTGCCTGCTGGGCCACCCAGACACGGCGTTGATGGCGGGCGGATTCATCGGCGACTTTGTGAAGGGCCCCGTGCCGGATCGGTTGCCGCCGCCGCTCGCGGCCGGCATTCGCCTGCATCGGCGCATTGATGCGGTGAGCAACGCCCTGCCCGGCATCGCGCAGAGCGTCGCCCGGCTGCATCCGGCGTTGCGGCGGGTGGCGCCAGCGTTGGTGGACGTGGTGGCGGATCACTGCCTCGCCAAGGACTGGGCGCGCCAAGGCGTCGACAGCCTGCCCAGCTTCGCCGCGTCGTCCTATGCGGCCATCGCGGGGTATCGGCAACACCTGCCCCCCGCCGGTCGGCGCTTCTTCGAGCACATGTGCGAGATCGATTTACTGACGCGCTACCAGCATCCAGAAGCCGCGCGACGCGGGATGCTGCACATCTTGGAGCGGTTGCGCCAGAGCCATCTGGCAATGCATCTCGACGCCATCCTGGACGCTCAGTTGCCGGCCCTTGAAGTGGATTTCGCCGGCTACTTTCCGGCCCTCGTCCGCGCCGTGGCCGAGTGGAAGGCAGAAACAGGCCACGTTCAGGCGGCGCCTGCCTAGGCGTTGGCGCGCCACTGCATGGCCGCGGCGGCGACGATGGCGCCGAAACCGGCCAACGCCCACGCCGCGAGCGACAGGCCGAGAAACGGTGGGGTGGCGGCGCAGTCCGCCGTGCCGAGGGCCATGGCCCTGAGGGCTTCGCTGGCCATGCCGGCTTCAAGCAAGTATTGGATGCCCGCCCCGCAACTTGGCGCCTCGCCCGGCGGTAGGCTCTCAAGCCAGAGCTGGCGCACGGCGAAGCCGCCGCCAACCACCGCCGCCAACCCGGTGGCGGCGGGGTAGATGCCAAGGCGCGGCTTGTGCAGCACGCCACAAACGGCCAACAGCCCGGCCAACGCGAACCATAGGCGCTGCATCAGGCAGAGTGCGCAGGGCTCCATGTTGAAGCCGTGCTCCAGCACCAGCGCTGCCGCAAGGAACACCGTCACCGCGGCGGCGATGGCGATGCCCCAGTGGGCTCTGGTCAGGCGCATTGGCTCATCGCCACTTGGTGTCTTGCCGCATGTTTGGTCCGGCGAGCGCGCTGGGGCGCTTTCGCTGCGGGCGTCGGAATGGCGCTTCGCCGCTCAACAGGAAGCGATGGTCGGCGCCACGCTCGTGCCCCATGCGTTCACCCGGATGCCGATGCCGCAACGGTACACCCCACAGGCTGGACACGCCATAGCCCGCGCCGACTGCGCGACGTCAGCGGCGCGAGCGAGGCCATCTGGGTATCATCGCGGCATTGCGCTGGCGACAGGGCAACGCGGGAAGCGAGGAACATGGCGAAGCATGGGGACAAGCGCCCGATGGTGCGTTGCGCCGCGCTGGCGGCAATCTGCTTGGCGGCTGCGGCCAGCACGGGCGACACGGACACGGCGTTGTGGGACCAGAGCGATGTGGCGAACGCCGCAGCCATCGATCACAGCGATTGGCAAGCGCTGCTCGACGCCTATCTCGTCACCGACGATCCATCCGGCGTCAACCGATTCGACTATGCGGCACTGCAGGAAACGGCGGACCACGAACGCTTGGCGGCGTACTTGGAGTCATTGCAGGCCATGGATCCGCGCGATTACGCCAAGGCCGAGCAGTTCGCTTACTGGGTGAACTTCTACAACGCCTTGACGGTGCAGGTGGTGGTGGATGCCTTTCCGGTGGACTCAATCCTGGACATCAGCGAGAGGCGGTTGAGCAATGGCCCTTGGGGGGACGAGCGCGTCGCCGTGGCCGGCGAGGCGCTCACTTTGGACGACATCGAACACCGCATTCTGCGCCCGATCTGGCGAGACCCGCGCATCCATTACGCGGTGAACTGCGCCAGCATCGGCTGCCCAAACCTAGCGTCGCAGGCGTTCACCGGCGCCAACGCGGAATGGTTGCTGACGGCTGCTGCCAAGGGCTATGTGAATCATCCGCGCGGCGCGCGCTTTGCCGATGATGGCTTGGTGGTATCCAGCATCTACGGCTGGTACCAAGAGGATTTTGGCGGCAATGAAGCCGGCGTCATCGAACACTTGGCGCAGTACGCCGAAGCGGACTTGGCCACGCGCCTGCGCGGCTATCAAGGCGGGCTGGACTACGACTACGACTGGAGCCTGAACGAGCCGCGTTAGCGAATCAGCAGGCGCCCAAGGCGCGGCGGAGGCCGCCCTCGCCGACCGTCAGCGATCGCTTGGCGCACTGTTCAAGCCTTCCCTAGCTACCTGCGCAGCCTCGACGCGCCGGTCCAGCCGGAACACCTGCCCGCTGGCCACCCAGTTGTCGTCTTCGTCGATGTCGTACTTGGCGGCGAATGCGGCGCTCACCCGCTCGCGCTCTTCGGCATCGCGTACGCGCACCGCCAAGAGCCGGTAGATGGAAGCCCCCACGCGTATGCGCACATCGGGCGTCTCGCGCAGGTACTCGGTCCAGCGGGTGCCATCTTCGAATGTCGCGACATAGGCGTCCGCCCCCAACCCCACCGCCCAGATATTGATGGAGTACGGGCTGTCGGGACGGAACTCCAACTGCACGTCGTCAACGTCCGCGAGCGTCGACCAGTCGAACGGCGGCATGGCTTCGTTGCCTTCCAGCGCGCCGCCGGGAATGAAGCCGAACGGCTCGCTGCAGCCGCCTAGCGCCAACAGCGCCACCAACGCAACGCCGCGCCAAGGCGGGCATGGCGGCCCCGCTCGGGGCCGGGCGGTTGGGCGTGGCACACTATCCATCAAGCGCAACTTATTCCTCTGTGGGCGGCGGTTCAAGCGCCTGAACCAGAACAGCGCCGGCGGGGCTGGCGCTGCTGAAACTATCCCTTGACATATTGCAACAAAGGCGGAATATCCGCTTTTGGGCGACATGGCCTGACACACGTCGCTTGGACAAGCGACGAATGGCCACGGCGTTGGCATCTCGATTGGTTGGCTGCCGCGAGGCAGAGCACCGGGCCGCAGGGTCCTCGCATGGGAGAGTTTGGCATGATCAATGGCTCAAGAAAGTTCCGCTATGCGCTTGCGACAAGCATGGTGGTGGGGCTCGCCAGCCTCGCTTGGGGCGAGGAGGACGCCGAGGGCATCGAGGAAATCGTCGTCACCGGGTCTTACATCAAGGGCACGCCGGAGGATGCGGCGCTGCCGGTCACCACGCTGCGGCGGGAAGATCTGGCGCTCGAAGGTTCCCCAACCGCCATCGACCTCATCAAGAGCTTGTCGTTCTCGCAAGGCGCGGATGGCGAGACGGACCAATTCCAGGCCGGCGCCGGGGCAGACCGCGCCACCATCAACATCCGCGGGTTGGGGCCGAGCCGTTCCTTGGTGCTGTTGAATGGCCGCCGCACCACTTGGTCGCCGCATGCCATTGGCGCTCAAGCGCAGCTATTGGTGGATGTGAACATGCTGCCGTCCATCGCCCTGCAGCGCATTGAAGTGCTGCGCGACGGCGCTGCGGCCACCTACGGCTCCGACGCCATCGCCGGCGTGATGAACTACATCACCCGGGGAGATTTCCAGGGCTTTGAGGTGAGCGCCAGCCACAAGACTGTGGATGACGCCGACGGCGACACCGAGTTCGGCCTCATCTGGGGCGGCGAGTTGATGGATGGCCGCGTGCAGTTGATGACTTCCGCCAGCTACATCGACCGCGGCGAACTCAACATTGCAGACCGGGATTGGGCGCTGCGGAGCTACGCCGACAGCCCGGCCGGCGGTTGGTCTTCGGTGGGCCGTCCGGCGGTGTTCGTGCCGCTCGACCGGTGGAACGCTACGTCGGCCGCCGATGGCACTGGCTTTAGCGGCTTTGGCGGCTTGCTCGCCACCGGCATTGTCGACCCGAACTGCGAAGACTTGGGCGGCGCCAACACCAACATCTCGAACACGCCGTTCGCGGATCCAGATTCGCTCGGCAACGGCAATCCCGGCATCGGCGGCTTCTGCCGCTTCCAGTACACGGCGTTCGACAACTTGATTGAAGATGCGACGCGCTGGCAGTGGTTCACGGAAGCGACCGTGGCGGTGAGCGACACCGCCACGCTGAGCCTCGAACTATTGATGACGGACAGCGATGTGCCGCACTGGGGCACGTCGCCGAGCTATCCGCCGAACAGGCTGGTGGACGACACCCGCACCATCCGCGCCAACAACCCGGGCCTCGTGGACATGGCGTCCAAGTACCCGGACATCTACGGCGGCTACGCGCACTGCGACGCGGCCTATTGCCGTTGGCAGGGCGATGGCGGCACCCAAGACGACGCCGACATTCCGGCGGCGTGGCAGGAGGTTGGCTGGTACTACGGCCGCTACTACGGCCAAGACGGCCCGCGCCGGGGCCATCACCGTCATTCCGAGCTGCAGCGGTTCGCCGCCGCCCTCGATGGCGATTGGGGAGACCGCGCTTGGCAGATGTCGCTCACCTACTCGCAGTCTGAACGCGAGAGCGCGGGCGGCGACACGATGGTGTATCGGGATGCGCGCGCCCGCCAAGGGCTTGGCGGCTTCGAATGTGAACGCCAAGTGCCCAACGAGTACGACGATCAGGGCAACCTTTCGTTTTCTTTGGATACCGTGCAGCGCTGGGCCGGCCAAGGCCCGTGCAGCTATTGGATACCGTTCTCGAACGCCATGCCCGGCTCGCATCCGTTCGTGAAGAACGGCGAAGCGTCCAACCCAGACGCCAACCCGGCACTGAGCAACCAACCGCTCAGAGACTACATGGTGACTAATGGCTTATTCGAGGGGGAAACCTCGCTCTTGGTGTTCGAGGGCATCTTGACGGGCGGGTTGGACCGCTTCCAGATGGGGGGGGGCAACATCGAGTACGCCTTTGGCGCGCAGTACCGCAGCGAGACCTACGAGAGCGGCGTGGACTCCTCGGATTTCTTCCACGGCGTGACGTTCCCGTGCGCTGCAGGCCCCGAAATCAAGGATTGCGAGACCGGCAGGACGGGCCTCTACGGCTTCCTGCCGCCAAGTTTCCCCATTGATGACGATCGCCGCATCTGGAGCGCGTTTGCGGAGTTCAGGCTGCCGTTCTCGGATGTGCTGGACGGCACGCTCTCGGTGCGCCATGAGAACTATGGCGGCGAGACCGGCGGCAGCACCGACCCGAAGGTTGCCATGCGGTGGCAGATCACGCCCAGCGTGGGCGTGCGCGCCTCCTTCGGCACCACCTTCCGCGGCCCCACGCTGAATCAGACCGTGCCGGCCAACTCCTCGAACAGCCTTCAGTTCGTGGGTGTGACGGGCGCGTTCAAGCGCATCGATACGCGGGGCAACCCGGGTCTCGAGCCTGAGGAGGCCACCACCATCAACGTCGGGCTGCTGGTGGACCGGGACGCCTTGATCGCGGACAGCGACAACCTGTTCGTCACCTTGGACTACTGGTCTTACGACTTCCAAAAGCCGCTGGTGACGGAGCCTTTCAACAATGTGTTGGGCCTTGCCTGCCCGGGTGCCGCGACGGATCCGTGCGATCCCGCGAGCCCGTACTTCGACCGGCTGGTGTTCGGTGGCAACGCCGCCGCCGCGGACGTGGAGATCATCAACATCGACATCGTCAACGGGCCAGACATCGAGACGGATGGCATCGACTTCACCATCCGCTATGGCATGGAGGCTGGGCCGGGCTACCTGTCGTTCGACCTTGCCGGCACGCGCATCCTCTCCTACGACATCAGCGCTTGGGAGTTCGGTGGCGATTACGACGCGTTGGGGCGGCTCAATTACCGAACGCCGCTGGCGCGCACGCTTGCGGAGTGGAAGGGACGCTTGTCGGCCAACTACGCTTGGAATGCGTTGAATGCCCGCTGGGTTGTGAATGCCATCGATAGCTACGACTACCTGATGCAGGGCTTCGGCGTGGAAGGCCAAGTCGCCTCGCACGTCACGCATGACATGCACATCACATACAGCTTCATGAACGATCAGTTGCGGGCCGTGTTCTCCATTCTCAACATGGAGGATGACGATCCGCCGTTCATGTCTCGCGAAATGAACTACGACGCCTTCTCGCACAACCCGTTTGGGCGCATGTTCAGGGTGGGCTTGAGCTACACGATGGGCAACTAGGCCGCTTCAATCGCTCTGCCGAGCCCGCGCCGATTGTGGCGCGGGCTCAGGCAGGGCAGCCGCCTCTCGCTTCCTCGCTTCCTTCGCTTCCTTCGCTCTCTCCGCTCTCCTCGCCTCTCGCCCACTCCGCACTTAGGTGCCGCCATCGCGCGGCGAAGTTACCGCGGCTGCGCGAAGCGCTTGCTGACGAAGTAGAACGCCGCGCCACTTGCCACGATGCCCAGCCCGGCAAGCCCCTCGATGGGGCGCTGCATCAGGATGTAGGCCAGCGTCCAACCCGTGATGGCGAGAAACACCAGCGGCGGCAAGGGGTACAGCGGCATGCGCCACGCGCCGGCCGTCGCGGTGCCGCGCCACCGCAGCACCAACGCGCCAGCCACGGTGAAAAATGTGTTGAGCCCCAGCGTGAACCCAGCGAAAACGAGGATGGATTCAAACGACGCGGTCAGGATGAACGTGACGGCCAAGGCGGACTGAAACAACACCGCCACGAACGGCACGCCGCGCACGTTGGCGCGAGCGAGGGCGCGGAAGGCGCGGAAATCCTGCCCGATCACTTGCAGCACACGCGGCCCTGCCAGCGTCATGGCGCTCACGGTGGAAATCAACAGCAGCGCCAACGCCACGCCCATCACCGCAGCGCCAGATTCGCCGAGCACGAATTGCGCGGCGATGTACCCCACTTCGAGTTCGCCGGCCAAGGCGTCCATCGGCGCGACGTACAGGAACGTGAAGTTGAGCAGCACATAGAGCGTCATCACCAGCGCGGTGCCCAGGGCAAGCACCCACGACAGCGACCGCTCCGGACGCTCCAACTCGTCAATGAAGTAGGTGGCGGCATTCCAACCCGTGTAGGCGTAGTTCACATAGATGAGGCCGACGGCGAAGGCGCCGGACGCCAGCAGGGCGCCGTCCCCCGCGGCGGGCAAGAAATCTACCGTTGCCGGGGTATCGACCAGCACCCACGCCAAGACGCAGAACACGGCGATGAGCAGCACCTTCAGGTAGGTGAAGGCGCGCTGTGCGCCACCGCTGGCGCGACGGCTGGTGGCGTGGATGGCGGCGAGGGCCGCCACCAGCGTCACGGCGAGCCAAGTTGGCGTCAGCGCCTCGAACACGGACGAGAGGTAGACGCCAAACGTGATGGCGGCAAGGGCCGTGGGCGCCGCGAAGCCGATGGTCGCTGACGTCCAGCCGGAGATGAAGCCGGCGCAGGGGTGATAGATCTGCCCCAGAAAGTTGTATTCGCCGCCGGAACGCGGCAGGGCGGCGCCGAGTTCCGCGTAGGTGAGCGCGCCGCACAGCGCGGCGACGCCGCCAACCACCCACAGCATGAGGATGACGAAACCAGACTGAATGTCCAGCAACTGAAAGCCGAGGCTGGTGAAGACGCCGGTGCCGATCATGTTCGCCATCACCACGGCCAAGGCCGTGCGGGCGCTGAAACGCTGCGAATCCAACGGCAAGTTAGCGGACGAACCAGAAGTCCGGCACGCGGTTTGCAATCCAATGCACAAGGTGCGCGTTCACCTCGCGGGGCCGTTCTTGGGCGACCCAGTGCCCGGCATCGACGATGTGTTCCGTCAGGTCGTCACAGTGCTCGCGCATCGGCTCTGCCAAGCGCGAATGCACGGTTTCACAAACATAGTCGTAACGGGCGCCGATGAAGAGCGCCGGCATGGCAAGGCGGGCATCCTGCGTGCGCTGCTCCGCGTAGGCGCTGTTGGCGGCGTGGTTCATGTACCAGGCGTTGGGGCCGAAGAAGCCGTTGCGCGACAGGGCCTCGGCGTAGCGGCAGACGTCTTCCTCGGAGACGATGTCGTCGTCGCGCGGCACGTCTGGCGCCTGCTCGGCGCCGCCGAACCAGCCGCCGGCGGCGCGGATGGAGGCAGTGCCGGCGGGTTTGCCCACGCCGCTTGGGTCGCCCTTGCGGAACAGTGCCTTCACAGTGCAGCTTGGATTGGCGTCCATCGTCGCCGTGGCTGCGTCGAAGGACTCCTCGTAGAAGTACTGATAATCCCACTGCCCAACCGGATAGGCGTCCGCCGGATAGACAGCGCGATCCAATAGTGGCAAGCAAGCCTCCACGCCGCGCTCCAAGGTGTTGTAGGGCACGCACAGGCTCGCCACGGCGCGGGTGTGCTCTGGGTGGTGGCTGGCGATGTTCCATGCCACGGGGCTGCCCCAGTCATGCCCCACCCAAATGGCGGCGTCGCGCCCCAGAGCCCCAAGCAGGCCGATCATGTCGCGCACGATGTGTGCTTGCGCGTAGTCCTCATGCCGGGCGGGGACGCTGGAGCGCCCGTAGCCGCGCATGTCTGGCGCCACGGCGCGAAAGCCGAGCCCGGCCAGCACCGGCAATTGATGGCGCCAGCTGATGGAAAGCTCCGGCCAGCCATGCAGGAAGATGACCAGCGGCCCCTCCGGTGGCCCGGCCTGCAGGTAGAAGGTGGTGTGGTCGCCGGCGCGGACGGCATGTTCGGTGATGGCGAGCGGGTCCGTCATCGTCCGGCCGCTACGTTGAGGGGCGCGGCGTCTGCGTCGGCGTCTCGCGCAAGGAACGGCCGATCGCCGGCGATGGTGACGCGCAGCCCGGCGCGGGTCTCAGGGTGGTAATCCCACACCGCCAAGTGCTGGGTGCAGCGGTTGTCCCACATCGCCACGTCGCCGGCGCGCCACTTGAAGCGGCATTGGAACGCGGGGTGCGTCGCATGCTTGAAGAGGAAGTCGAGCAGGGCGCGGCTCTCGCTCGCGGCCAGCTCGACGATGCGCCGGGTGAAGCCGGCGTTGACGAACAGCGCCTTGCGCCCCGTGACAGGGTGGGTGCGCACCACCGGGTGGGTGGCGCTGGGGAACGCGCGCTGGGGTGGATGGTCGCCGTAGTAGCCCGTGTAGTCTGCGCCATGGTGAGCGGTGAGTTGCTTCAACAGCGCCCGCAGCGGCGCGGACAACGCCTCGAAGGCCGCGTACATGCTGGCCCACAGCGTGTCTCCGCCCTGCGATGGCGCTTGATGCAGGTGCAGGATGCTGCCGAGTGGCGGCTCGGCATCTGCCGACACGTCCGAATGCCAGCCAGAGCCGTTGTTGCGCTTCGAGTGCTCGTCCGTATGGATCACCATGAGCGCAGGGTCGCCGTGGGCATAGGGCGCCGCGGGGTGAACATGCAGCGGCCCGAAATGGCGGCCGAACGCCAAGTGCTGCTCTGGAGTGAGCGTCTGGTCCCGGAAGAACAGGACGCAGTGTTCCATCCAAGCGTCATGGATTTCCGCGACCGTCGCATCATCCACCTCGGCGAGCCTGACGCCCTCCACCACCGCCCCGATGGTCGGCGTCACGGGTTCCACTGCGATGTGCCGGTAAGGCATGCGGGGCTTCTCGGCGGAGCGATGCGGGGAACTATATCACCGTGGCTGGCGGTGCCGCGGCGTAGGAGGGTGGGGTGCGACGATAGAATCTGCTGCGTGAGCCCTACCGAGGAGATGCTATGAGCGAGTTTGTCGATCCTGAGCGACAGGCGATGAAAATCATTCGACAGATTGGGGACGAAGCGTCCGAGTCGGGTCAACCGTTGGACCGGTTCGTTGTAGACGACCAATTCACTAAACAACTCATTGATGAGTTAGTGGCGAGTGGCATCGTGCAATTTGCGGGTGACGTGAAACTTCGTGGAACCACAATGTTCCAAGGTATGAACCTCACGCTCAAGGGGTGGGAGCGGTACGCGCAGGAGAAACGGGGAGAACTAAAGGGGAGCTACGGCTTCATCGCTTTGCAGTTCGAAGATCCCGATCTCGACAGCTTCGTTCGGAATGTCGTGAAACCTGCCGTCGAAGAGGAAATCGAATACGATCTCGTCGATATGCGCGATGTCGCGCGAGTAGGAGTCATCGACGACATCATGCGCGTCCAGATCAGGGATGCGGACTTCGTGATCGTTGACCTCACCCATGACAATAGTGGAGCGTATTGGGAAGCGGGCTATGCCGAAGGTCTCGGCAAGCCGGTGGTCTACATTTGCGAACGAACGAAGTTTCAAGAGAGAGGGACTCATTTTGATACCAACCACTGCACGACTGTTCTTTGGTCCCAGGACGAACCTGAAAGGTTCAGACAAGAGTTGATTGCGATCCTCCGCCGTTCGCTCGAAGGTTCTTCGTAACGGTGGCCCCGCCGCGTGGCTCGGGCGCTGGGCTGCGCCTAGCTACCGTCGAGCGCCGAAACGCGCCGCGTCGTGCGCATCTAGGGCATGGAACTGCCGCTGCGCCAGCGTGTCCAGCAGCGGCCGCAGCCAAGGCAGCCCCGCGTCCAGAGCCAAGCCGCGCAGCGCCTCGGCGGTGAGGCCGCGCACATAGCGGTCCCGGTCTGCCATGCCGGCGGTGGCGAAGCGCTGCAAATGGCTGGCCGCTAAGCCGTCGTTGCGGGCAAGCTGCAACAGCGCCCAAGCAAGGCTCTCGCGCACGGTGGAGCGATGCGGCGGCCCTTTCGCCGTGTTGTCCGGCTCGATTTGCGGGCTGAACCGCTCCAGCATCGCATCGACGACTCGTTCGGCAAGTGGCTGGCAGCGCCCCAAATTGCCCAGCGCGTAGCTGGCGTTGCAGCGCACGAGATCGTCTGGGTCTTCCAAGCACATGGCCAACGCTTGCGCCGCGGCCGGCAGCAACGTCCGCGTCTCCCCCAAGGAGAACGCCGCCACGCGCCGCACCCTAGGGTCTTGCGTTTCCAAGGCCCCGCAGAGCGTGGGCACCGCGGCGTCGCCGGCCAAGCCCAAGCCGTAGCCGCTGGCGCGGCGCGCGCCCTCCACATCGCTTGTGAGCGCGGTCGCCAGTGCTTCAATGGCGCTTTCGCCCTGTCGCGCAGCGGTGCCGAGCGAGTAGGTTGCGGCCACCCTAACGTCTTCCGTTGGTCCCGCCAGCAGGGCCTGCGCAGCGTCTGCGTCAGGTGCCGGTACTGCGGCTTGCTCGCCTCGCAGCCAAGCCCAGTTTGCCTGCGCGATGGGCCGCGTCGCTGCGTGGCCATCAACCTTCGGTGGTTCTGCCAGCACGTTCTGCCAACTGGCCTGGCGCGGTTCGTGGGTGCGGAAGAAGTAGAACTTCACCATGTAGCGCCGGTCGTTGAACGCCGCGTCCCGCCGTGTGCCGCGGTGGAACAGATCGTAGTGGGCGAGCACCACGCTGCCGGCGTCGAGGGCCAAAGCGCGCGGGCGCACGCCCTCGATGCCGAACTGCGCCACGGACTGCGCGAGGCGCTTATCGCGCAGCGCAAGATCGCCCGCGCCGCCGATGTCTGCGCCAAAGTCTGGGTCCAGCGGGTCGCTGGAACGCCAGCCGTCGCCCCGCTCAAAATCGCGCGTCCAGTATTGAGTGCCCGGCAGCACCTCGGTTGGCCCGCTTGCCGGCGTCACCGCCTGCGGGTAGTAGAAGAGCATCGCCCACACCGGGCGGTGCGAACGATAGTGGCCGCGTTCGTTCCAAGGCAGGTTGCCGTCTTGGTGGAAGCCTTGGTCGGCCGGCGTTGAAGTGTGCGCGTAGTGATGCGGATGCAGCGCGTAGCCGTCGCCCAGAACGCTGGTCAGTGCGCCGACGATGGTTGGGCACTCAAGCAGCTGCGCGAAGGCAGGAATCCTTGCCAGCAGGTTGTCTCCAAACTGCTGCAGGTGCAGGGTGTCGCCGCCGATGCGCCCGCCTTCGTCGTAGAGGTCAGCAAGTGCGGCGAACATTTGCTCGTGGTAGGTGCCGGGCAACTCCGCCGGCGTGAGCACGACGTAGCCGTCCGTCAAGAATTGAGCCATCTGCCGGTCGGTCAGGAGGTTCATGCAGGCCGCGGCGCACCACCCAAAGCGCGGCATGGTAGCAACTTGGCGGGCGGTCTCGCGCGTGGCGCCGTCGATGCGGAGCGGGCGCTTATCATGTGGCAACGCCCACCGGCGAGCACAGGAGACGCCCATATGTCAGCCGCGCTTGATGGCCTGCGCATCTTGGACATGACGCAATACGAGGCCGGCACGTCCTGCACGCAGTGTCTTGCATGGCTCGGCGCAGACGTGGTGAAGGTGGAGCCGCCGACCGGGGACCCGGGGCGCGGCGACGGCGGCAACCGCGAGTACTTCGTGGTGTGGAACAGCAACAAGCGCAGCGTCGTCATCGATCTGCGCCGCCCGGAGGGGCGCGACCTGTTGCTTGCCATGGCGCCCCATTACGACGTGTTCGTGGAGAACTACGGCCCCGGCGTCATCGAGAAGCTGGACATCGGCTACGACGCGCTGCGCGCCGTCAATCCCGCCATCATCTACGCCCGCATCAAGGGCTTCGGGCTAGATGGCCCGTGGGCGCAATACAAGTGCTTCGACATGGTGGCGCAGGCCGCGGCGGGGGCGTTCTCCATCACCGGCGAGGCGGACGGGCCGCCGATGCGCCCTGGGCCCACCACCGGAGACGCCGGCACCGGCGTGCAGATGGCGCTGGCCATCGCCGCCGCTTACGCGCAGAAGCTCCGCACCGGCAAGGGGCAGTTCATCGAGCTTTCCATGCAAGAGGCGATGACGTACTACCTGCGCACGGCGGTGTCTGGCACCCGCTTTGGCGAGCGGGCGACGCCGCGCCGCGGCAATGGCGGGCTGCCGACCATGACGCTCTATCCGTGCAGCGGCGGTGGCGCCAACGATTACGTGTACGTCATGGCGGTGACGGAGCGCATGTGGCGTTCTCTCGCCGCGGTGATTGGGCGCCCGGAACTCGCCACCGCGCCGCGTTTCGCCACCGCCGCGGAGCGCTTGGCCAATGCGGACGAATTGCAAGCCATCATCGCTGCTTGGACGCAGCAGCGCGACAAGTACGAGGCGATGCAGGCGCTGTGCGATGGCGGCGTGCCGGCAAGCGCCGTGTTGGACACCAAAGACCTCTTCGACAACCCACATCTCATGGCGCGCGGGTTCGTGCAGGAGGTGGACCACGATGTGCATGGCCGCATCAAGCTGCTTGGCTGGCCGGCGCGGATGTCCGCAAGCGACGTGCCGCTGCGGGCCGCCCCGCTCTTGGGCGAGCATTCCCGCGAAGTGGTGGCCGCCGACCTCGGCTTAGGCGCCGGCGACGTGGACGCGCTCATCAAGGCCGGCGTGATTGGCTAGGGCGCAGCGCCCGCAAGCTAGGGTGCCTTGCGCCGGCTAGGGGCAGCCTCCGCCCCAAAGAAGGGCGGTGTCGGTGCCGGTTAGCGGCCGGTTTCCACTTGCGACCAGCGCCGCGCCGGCAGGCCCACTAGTCTGCCGAACGCGGCTGGTCAGTGCGCGGGCCGCGAGGCGCTACTCCGCCCCGGCGGCGAGATACCCCTGCGCTTCCGCGCCCCATGCCGTGTCGCGCTCGCGCCAGCCGTCCGCCAGGCGCTCGTAGGTGGCGCGCGCCGCTGGCGCCGCGCCGAGCGCCGCGTGCGCCCGCGCCAAGCCGCGCAGCGACAGGGGACGGTTGGGCGTGCGCAGCAAGGATTGCTCGAACATGGCGAGCGCCTCTGCGGCGCGGCCGGCTTCAAGGAGCGCCTCGCCGTAGAGCTCGTGAACCGGCTTCAACGGGCGTGGCGCGCCGTTGGGTGGCCGCATGGATTCCGCGATCGCCACGCCCTCGCGCAGCAGGGCGAGGCCGCCGTCCGTGTCGCCTTCGGCGATGGCCACCAACGCGGCCACTTCGCGGTGCATGATCTGCATGGGGCGGCTGTCCCGAAAGTAATAGGAACGGTCGCCGTCGTTGGCGTCGGCTTCTTCCGCCAGTTCGCCCAGCCGTTGCGCGGCTTGGGTGGCGAGGGCAATGTCGCCATTGCGCGCGGCGCCGATGCCGGTGGCCAACAGCTCGGTGGCTGCCGAATCTTCCGTGATCGGCCATGTCTGGTCAGACTCGGTTTCGATGGCGAGACGCGCCTTCACCTGCGGCAAGATGGCAATGGCGAACGCTTGGCCGGCAGCCTTGTCCACCATGCCTTCCATGCGCTCGATCCAAAGGTGCGCCCGCTCTTCGTCGCCGCGCTGCAGATCGCCATATTGGCCCCAATCCAGCGCATGGGCCATGTCGCCCACGCTGTCTCCCGGCTCCCACAAGTCCACCGCGGCGTCGTAGGCGCTTTGGTTGGAAGCGGACACTTGGTCCCACATGCCGCGTTGGATGTAGATGTGCGATGGCATGTGCCGCGCATGGGACACCTTCTCCGCGATGCCGGCGAACACATCGGCCGCCGGCAGCGCCAACGGGGCGTGAATGGGGTCGTCAAAGGCGTGGATGGCGTAGTGCGCGGCGCCCGGATGCTGTGGATTGCGCGCCGAGAGCTTGAGGGCAATGGCGCCGGCAAGCACGTTGGCGCGATGCCCTTGGTCGGCTGGCCCGGCTGACATCAGCAGCGACAGCGCGTAGAAGGCGGCCACTTCGTCATCTTCGGGATGGGCTTCGTAAAGGGCGCGCATCTGCGCCGCATAAGCGCGCCGCCGCGCCAACGTGTCCCCCTCGCCGAAGACGAGCGCTTCCACAGCGGCGAGAAAGCCACGCTCGCGTTCGGTGGGCGCCTTGGCAAGCCGTTCCTCCGGCGTCTCGCCCAGCCGCTTCAGCACGGCCTTGGGCGTTTCCGTGTCCCGCTCGGCGATGAGCGGGTGGTTGTAGCAGAGCGCTTCGCCCCAATGCGCCATGGCGAAATCCGGCGCTTCGCGCTGCGCGGCTTGGAACTCTTGCCGCGCTTGCTTCCAGCCAAAGCTGTGCAGGATGGTGACGCCGCGCAGGAAGTGTTCTTGCGCCGCGCCGCTTTCCGAGGTGGGGAAGTTGATGGCGCCCAAGCCTTGCAGGTTCTCCGCGCCGGCGGACATCCAAGGCAGCGTTGCGGCAGCGAGGAACAACGCGCCCCAGCGCTTGCCTGGCGCTCGGCGGGTTGGCCTTGGATGGCCGCGGCCGCGCGCGGCGGGCTGTCGCGCCAATGCAGCCATCGCGGGTTGGGCCGCCGCGTTTGGCGCTCGGCTGAAGTTCAATGGCGGTGGAGTCATCTTGCCCCTCCCTCGTTTCAGGCCGAGTTCATGAGCCCCGCGGCCCGCGCCCAGCGATGCTTGGCGCCGAGCACCGCCACTGGTTTCTCCGCAGTGTACGGATACGCGAGGATGTTGCGGTCCATCAGGTAGTCGCACGCCGCCTCGATTTCCACGTCGCCCACCAAAGACGCCACCACCGGTTTGTCGATGCCTTGGGCGCGGGCGGCAGCCACCGCTTCGCCAACCAACTCGGCGAACACCATCGGCGGCGTCACGATGGTATGCCAATAGCCGAGCACCAAGGCGTGGATGCGGTCGTCCGCCAGCGCCAAGTCGATGGTGGCGCGGTAAGTGGAGGGCGGCTCCCCGCCGGTGATGTCCACCGGGTTGCCGGAGGCGCCGAAAGGCGGGATGAAGGACTTGAAGGCGGCGTCCAAGTCCTCCGGCATCTGCATGAGCGACAAGCCGTGGTCTACGCACGCATCTGAGAGCAACACGCCGGAGCCGCCGGCGCCGGTGAGGATGAGCACGTTCTCGCCCTTCGGCGTCGGCAGCACCTGCAGGCCGCGCGCGAACTCCAGCATGTCGTTCAGCGTCATGGCGCGGATGACGCCGCTCTGCTTGAGCACCGCGTCGTACACCCGGTCATCCCCGGCGAGGGCGCCGGTGTGCGAGTTCGCGGCGCGGGCGCCTAACCGGGTGCGTCCCGCCTTCAGCACCACCACGGGCTTTTTCTTGGACACCCTGGCGGCCGCCTCCGCAAAGGCGCGGCCATCCTTCAAGTCCTCCACGTGCATGGCGATGACTTCGGTGTTTGGGTCTTGCTCGAAGAAGGTGAGCAGGTCGTCTTCGTCCAAGTCTGCCTTGTTGCCGAGGCCGACGATGGCCGACACGCCCATCTTGGCGGAGCGGCTGAAGCCGACGATGGCCATGCCGACGCCGCCGCTCTGGGAAGAGAGCGCCACCTTGCCGCGTTCGGTGTACGGCGTGCAGAAGGTGGCGCAGAGGTTCTTGTGCGTATAGTAGAAGCCGTAGATGTTGGGCCCCATCAGGCGCACGCCATTGGCGCGGGCCACGGCGACGATCTCGTCTTGCAGGGCGTGTTCGCCCACCTCCGCGAAGCCGGATGGAATGAGGATGGCGCCGGGGATGCCCTTCTTGCCACATTCGGCCAACACGCCGGCGACGAAGCGCGCGGGAATGCAGAAGATGGCGATGTCGATGTCTCCCGGCACGTCCGCCACGCTCGCGTGGCATGGGCGGCCGAGGATGGCGTCGGCGCGGGGGTGGATGGGATGGATCGCTCCCTCGTAGCCGCCGTCGATGAGGTTGCGCATCACCGAGTTGCCGATCTTGCCGTCTTCCGCGGACGCGCCGATCACCGCGACGGAATCTGGCTGCATGATGCGCCGCATGGCGGCGAGGATGGCGTCTTGCGATGGGCGCTCTGGCGCGGCGGCCGGGGGCTTCAGCAATATGCGGGCGTCCACCGCGGTGGCGCCTTGGGCGTCTGCGAACACCGGATTCAAGTCTAGCTCGTGGATGGCCGGCACATCGGCCACCAGCTGGCTGACGCGGGCGATGACGTCCGCCAACGCCGCTCGGTCCACCGCTGGGGCGCCGCGAACGCCGTCCAGCAACGTGGCGCCGGCGATGTCGCCGAGCATGGCTTCGGCTTCGGCTGCGTCGGCGGGAGCGAGGCGGAACGTCACGTCCTGCAAGGCTTCCACCAACACGCCGCCGAGGCCGAAGGCCACCAGCTTGCCGAACACGGGGTCTGTCACGGCGCCGATGATGGTCTCTTGGGTGCCTGGCCGTTGTTCCATCTGGCGCTGCACGAGCACGCCGTTAGCCTGTGCGCCGGCTGCCTTCGCGGCCTCCACCAACCGCTCGCAAGCCGCTTCAAGGGCCGCGTCGTCCGCGATGCCGAGGATCACGCCATCGGCGTCCGTCTTGTGGAGGATGTCTGGCGAATCGATCTTGGCGACCACTGGATAGCCGATGTCCGCGGCGATGCGCGTCGCCTCGGCGGCGGATGTGGCGACGCCTTGAGGCGGCATGGAGATGCCGTAGGCCGCGCACACGCGGTGCGCCTCGGCGGCGTTCAGGGCTTCCCGCCCGGCGCTCATCGCCTTGGCCACGATGTCGACGACGTCTTGCTGTTTGGACATGCGCTCCCTCCCCTGATGCCAAAAGGTTAACCGACTCAGGGGGCGATTCCACGAGGGCAGGGGATGGCGTCGCGGCACGGTGGGTGCGGGCGCCCATCGTGGCCCACTTCGGCCGCGCCCGCGGCAAGGGCTGGGCTGGCGCCGGTGTAGGTGCCATGCCCGCTTGCGTCCCTTGCGTTGCGCTGGCCCGACAACCGCTCAAGCGCCGATGCGCCGAACCCCCGCCGCGGCGATAATCCCGCGTCTGTTGTTGATTCCGCCGCGCTTGGGGCAGCCGTAGCCGCCAATGCCACACGCCATCAAGACCTACGTTCGCTGGGTGGAAGCCGTGAATCGGCGCGTTGGCCGCGGCGCCATGTGGCTCATCGTCGCCATGGCGGGTGTGCTGCTCTGGTCTTCGCTTTCCAAGACGTTCTTCACGCCGTCGCTGTGGACGTTGGAGATGGCGCAGTTCGTGATGGTTGCCTACTACCTGCTCGGCGGCGCCTACTCCATGCAGCTGGACAGCCATGTGCGCATGGATTTGGCATACGGCGCATGGTCGCCGCGCACCCGTGCTTGGGTGGATAGCTTCACCATCGTCTTCCTGCTCGCCTACTTGGCGCTGCTGCTATACGGCGGCCTGCACAGCGCCCAGTACGCCATCGAGTACGGCGAACGCGGCCACTCCGCGTGGGGGCCGTACATGGCGCCCATCAAGGTGCTCGCGTGCATCGCCATCTTGCTGATGCTGCTGCAGGGATTCGCGACGCTGTTCAAGGACATCGCCAAGGCCAAAGGCGAGGAGCTCTGAAGTGGGCTACGAACTCATCGCGCTGCTGATGTTCACGTCGATGATGCTGATGCTCATCACCGGGCAGCGGGTGTTTGCGGCCATCGGCTCCGTGGCGGCGATCGCAGCGCTCCTCCTTTGGGGCGACGGCGGCGGCGAGATGGCGTTCGCCGCGGCCATGAAGCTGATGAAGTGGTATCCGCTGCTCACCTTGCCGATGTTCGTCTACATGGGCTTCGTGCTCGCCGAATCCGGCATCGCGGACGACCTGTATCGGATGTTCCATGTCTGGTTCGGCCCGGTGCGCGGCGGCCTCGCCATCGGCACCATCGGGCTGATGGTGGTGGTGTCCGCGATGAATGGCCTCAGCGTCGCCGGCATGGCCATCGGCGCCACCATCGCGTTGCCGGAGCTGCTGCGGCGCAACTACGACAAGATCATGGTGACGGGGGTGATCCAGGCCGGCAGTTCCCTCGGCATCTTGGTGCCGCCGAGCGTCGTGCTGGTGCTGTACGGGATGATCGCGCGCCAACCGGTGGGGCAACTTTGGCTCGCCGGCGTCATCCCGGGCCTCTTGATGGCGGCGCTCTTCATCATCTACATCGCCGTGCGCTGCCACTGGCAGCCGCTGCTCGGCCCGCCGCTGCCGGCGGCGGATCGGCGCGCGCCGTTGGCGGACAAGCTCAAGTCGCTGCGCGCGGGGTTGGTGCCGTTCGCCATCTTCTTCAGCATGACGGGGCTTTTTCTCATGGGCTACACGAGCCTCGTGGAGAGCTCCGCGGTGGGCGCCGTGGCGGCGACCTTGGCCGCGTTCGCCAAGGGACGGCTCACCCGGGTGGTGCTGGAAGAGACGCTGCGCAAAACGCTGGGGGTGAGCTGCATGTTCATGTGGATCATCTTGGCGGCGCTCTGCTTCGGCTCGGTGTTCGACGGCCTTGGGGCGGTGCGCGTCTTGGAGGGCTTGTTCCTCGAGCGATTGGGCCTTGGCCCTTGGGAAGTGCTGATCCTGATGCAGCTCTCGTTTCTGCTGATGGGTGCCTTCCTGGACGACACCGCGATGTTGGTGATCGTGGCGCCGCTCTATGTGCCGCTCGTCGGGGCGCTCGGCTTCGACTTGGTTTGGTACGGCGTGCTCTACACCATCACCTGCCAGATCGCCTACATGACGCCGCCGTTCGGCTACAACCTGTTCTTGATGCGGGCGTTGGCGCCCACCGCGGTGACCATCGGTGACATCTACCGCTCCATCGTGCCCTTCGTGCTGGTGATGGTGCTCGCGCTGGCGTTGGTGATGGCCTTCCCGCAACTCGCGCTGTGGCTGCCGCAGTTGCGGTATGGGGCTTAAGGCGCAGGTCTGCCAGCCGGCGAGCCGGCTATGATTGCGGCGTTGAGTCCACTAGGAGGTCATGGCGCATGGCAACGAGAAGGAACTTTCTGAAGAAGGCGGGCGCTGCGTCCGCAGCCGGCGCGGCGTTCGGTGCGCCGGCCGTTCACGCGCAGTCCAAAACCAAGATCCGATGGCGGCTGCAGACATACGCCGGCCCGGCTCTCGCAGAGCACGTCATCAAGCCATCCATCGATTCCTTCAACAAAGCCGCCAACGGCGACATGGAGATCGAGCTCTTCTTCGCGGATCAGCTAGTGCCCACGGGCGAGCTGTTCCGCGCCATGCAGCGCGGCACCATCGACGCCGTGCAGTCCGACGACGACTCCATCGCCGCTCCCGTGGATGTCTCCGTGTTCGGCGGCTACTTCCCGTTCGCGTGCCGCTACAGCTTAGACGTGCCGGCGCTCTTTCATCAGTGGGGGCTGGATGAAATCTGGGCAGAGGCATATGGCGAGGTGGAAGGGGTGACTTGGCTCAGCGCCGGCGCTTGGGATCCCTGCCACTTCAACACCGTGGCGCCCATTCGGAGCTTGGCCGACCTCAAGGGGCTGCGCATCTTCACCTTCCCCACCGCCGGGCGCTTCCTGTCACGCTTTGGCGTGGTGCCGGTGTCGCTGCCTTCCGAGGACGTGGAAGTGGCGGTGCAGACGGGCGAGCTGGACGGCATCGCATGGTCTGGCATCACCGAGGACTACACCGTCGGCTGGGCGGACGTGACGGACTACTTTCTGACGAACAACATCTCCGGCGCTTGGTGCGGCTCGTACTTCGCCAACTCTGAGAAATGGGACGCCGTGCCCGAACATCTAAAGGAGTTGTTCCGCCTTTGCATGGACAGCTCGCACTACTACCGGCAGCACTGGTATTGGGGCGGCGAAGCGAAGTTGCGGGTGGAGGGGACGAAGCTTGAACTCACATCCATACCGGATGCGGAGTGGGCGACGGTGGTGGCCGAAGCCCGCAAGTTCTGGGACGAGATTGCCAAGCAGAGCCCGCGCAATGCCCGCGTGGTGCAGATCCTGCGCGATTACAACGCGCTGATGGACCAAGCTGGCCGACCGTATCGTTCCAGCTAGGGCGTGGCGCTGGGGAAGCCCTCCGCGCCGGAGTTCGGCGGCAGCGCCTGAAAGCCAATGAGCGTCGCCTTGCCGATGTCCGCATGGCCGGCGATGAATGTGCGGCTGGCGCCGCGGATGCCGAGAAGCGCCTCCCGGTCTCCGGCGAGGTTCACCACTTCGGAGCAATCGAGGGCCGCGGCCTCGAACAGCCCCAGCAGGCCGAGGCCCAAATCGTACAGATGCATCGGCGCGGTGGTGACGCCGGCGATGCTCACATTCGCGCAAACGCCCACGAACGCCCGGAAGTAAGCTGGCAAGTTGCGTTCCCGTGGGCGGATGGCGATCTGCCCGCGTTCGATGATGCCCGGCCCGGCCTGCAGGGCGGATTCAAACAGCCCGCGGTGATAATCCCCGCGCCCAATCGCGGCCAAACCGCCGCCACGCGTGCCAAGAATCCGTGTGTAGCCGTGCATGGACACCGCGGACGCAATCGCCCCATCCACCTGCAGCAGGCCAAGGGGCTGCAGCGAGCGCATTTCCGCGACAAAGCCGCTGCCAACGACGACGGCCATGCCGTCTTCAAGCGCTCCGCGCCCAGTGAGGCCCGGCGCGGTAAGCAACTTGGCGGCAAAGCGATCATGTGGCAATTCAAGCGCTAAGGCGCCCTCGGCGCGATGGAGGATGGTGCCTTGCAGCCCTTCGGCGGCGGCCTCGGCCAGCGTGGGCCAATCCCTCGGCGCCCCGGTGCGGTCGGCTGGAAGGTGGGCCAGCAAGGTTGTGGATGGCAGCGCTTGCGCCGGGGCGTTGCGGGGCGGTGCCTCTTTTGGCGCATCGCAAGCGGCCAGCGCACACACCAACGCCAGTGCGGTTGGCCGCGCCCAGAGCCTTCGCGAAACCTGCGCCGGATGAGCCGCGCCACGCCGCCACTTCATGGTGCGCCACGGTAACGAAACCCATGCCTGAGGCCAAGCGCCGCGGGGCGCCAGCCGCGCAGTGCCCTCATGCCGACGCCGCCAATCCCGCGCCTTGGACGGTGGTATTCTCAACGCATGGCCATTTCGCACCCGACCGACCCTGCCATCCGCGGCTTGGCCGCAGCGCTGCTGACGACCGACGTGCCCGATTGGGAGTTCGACCCACGCGCCATCGAACCCGGCACCGAGCCGGTTTACGTCAGCGATTGGCACCGTCGCTTAGCGCGTTCGCGCCGAGACGAATCCACGGCAGCGGCGGTGGTGGCGCCGGTCAAACCCCGCGAGACACGAGGCGATGCCGGCTGACGAGCGCGTTGGCCCCGCGTTCGACACCAACACGCTGATCCGTCCCACCCAGCGGAAACTGGTTGGCGTGTGGATGGACGACGCCAAGCTGCCCACCTTGGTGTTGCCTCAAGTTCGACACGAGTTGACGAGGGGACTGCGAGCCGACGGGGGATTCAACTCCGCGGCGGCGTGGCTGATGGCGCAAGACTCGCCGGATGCGCCTTTCAAGTGGGCATCGCTGGACCGCGAGCAGGAACAACGCGCGCTGGAAATGCGACGGATGTTCACGCAAAGCTGCTTCCCCAAGACGCCAGTGGACCGCATTGAGACCGACGGCGATGCCGTAGCCGTATCCGAAGCGCTGGTGCTAGGCGTCGATTTCATGGTCACGGGCGACTTCAACACCATCGACCATCATGAGGTGAACCACTTTGTGGGGCAGATGCTGGGACGCAATGCGGGCCTGCTCGTCACTCTGGACGACGCTCTCATGCGGGCGTATGCAGGTGGCGAGCTGGCCGATCAACTGCTGGTCAACGCCTTGGCCACCGTCGCGCCAGAGCCAAACGCTCGTTGGTCGGTGGACGCTGCGTTTGAAGATCTGAGCGCGTTGGAGAAGGCGTTGCAGGGATCGCATCTCTACGAAACAGCTGCGCGGCTGACCATCAGGTGGGAGCACAGCCGCGATCTTGAGCAGGTGGTCGAACGCGCGCGACGGACTGCGGCGGATTCGCCAGCGTTGAGATTTGAGCGGCGACGGACGGGTTGGCACCAAGCCGCTGCCGAGCGCGCCGGCAATTGGCAAACTCGATGAACTTGGCGGCAAAGCGATCTTGAGGCACCTCAAGCGCTAAGCGGCCCTCGGCACGATGGAGGATGGCACCCCGCAGCCCGGCAACCGCGGCCCCAGCCGGCGCCCTCCGTCATGCGGCCTCCAATCTCGCTATCGCGGCACGGTAGAACTCGGCGTTCATTTCGGCCGCCAGATAGCGTCGCCCCTGCAAGTGGCTGACCACCGCGCCGGGGCACAGCCCGCCGAACGGTTCCCACACGACATCGCCTTGGTCTGTGCAGGCGCGCACGATGCGCTCGATGAACTTAAGCGGCTTTTGGCTGCCGTGCAGGCTGGCGAACTTGTACTTCATGCCGCTGCGGGCTCCTTGGATGCGTTCCGTGCCGCTCACTTGCGGTTCTCGCCAGACGTTGGTGATGCCCACGTCGCAGTGAAACTTGGCGCGCATCTTGGCCCAACAGGAGGGTGCGAGGGGAGCTTTGCCGTCGATGCTGTAGTAAGGCCGCCCCGCGGGGGCGCCATGTTCGTTTGCGTAGCTTGCCAGCTTGGCGAACATTTCCACCGGGGGGTAGTACCAGAGGTGGTCCGCCGTCAAGTACTTGCGCGTCGCCGCATTGCGCACGCCACACGCATCGTTGGCAACTCTGAGCGGCAAGCCGGCGCGGCGCCATTCGTGGCGGAGCCACTGCTGCATGGAGAATTGCTCGCCATCCACCAGGAACTGCGCCGCCTTCACATACTGCGTGCACACCTCGGTGACCACCGGGTACTTCCGCAGCGTTCGCGTGTTGGCGTTGCCGGCGATGTGGCCAAGCCCCTTGTCCCAGATGTGGCAGCAGCGATACTCCCAGCCGTTCGCCAGCAGCAATGGATGAATCGAGGCCCAGCCGACCTCGGTGTTCCACAACCAAAGCGTGGTCTCTGGCGTGGCGCGCTCGCTCCATGTGCTGATGTGCGGCGCATACCAGTCCGCCAAGGATGCCGGCGTGTGGACATCGCCTGGGAAGCCGCTCACACCGTAGGGACCGTCCACAATGATGCATGTCGGCGTTGGCCAGCTTGCGTAGTGGTGCTCGGCGCGCCCAAGGTGGATGGTCGCCGCGCCGCGGGTGTGGGCGGCCGCCCCGCCGTTCAGGGGCAGCGCGCGCTGGCCGGCAGTGGCCTCGACCTGCGTGGATTCTGTGTGGCGGTTGGCTGTTGCAAGCGTCATGGCATGGCGGGCACGAGGTGGAGCCGAGAACATATGCTGGATGGGTCGCCAGTGCAAGGCGGCTCCGCACAGCGGCCGGCGCCGTGCAGCCGGCCTCCACGCACCATGCGCAGCAGCCCAACGCCGTCGCTCTCATTGGACTTGAAGGGCGCTGCGCGATAGCTTAGCGCGCTTCGCGACGACAGCCGTTTGGGGGAGGGACTGCAATGGCTAGCGTAGATGGCGCCACATTGATGGCGCGCAGCCTTAAGGCGCAGGGCGTGGACTACATGTTCGGCATCGTCGGGTTTCCAGTGCCCGGCATTGCCGCCGCCGCGCAAAAGGAGGGAATCAGCTACATCGGCATGCGCAACGAGCAGTCTGCAAGCTATGCGGCGCAGGCGGCGAGCTACCTCACGGGCCGCACGCAGGCGTGCCTCGTGGTCTCCGGCCCTGGCGTCATCCACGCCTTCGCTGGGCTTGCCAATGCGCGCGAGAACTGTTGGCCGATGATCCTCATCGGCGGCGCCTCCCCCACCTACCAAAACGGCATGGGCGCGTTCCAAGAGGAGCGGCAGACCGAACTCGCAGCGCCGTACTGCAAGTACGCCCAAGAGATCGACCGGGCGGAGCGCATCCCGTATTACGTGGAACAGGCGATCCGCACTTCCCTGAATGGCCGCCCTGGGCCCGTCTACCTGAACTTTCCAGACGATGTGATCCGCGCCGAGGCGGAGGAAGAGAACGTGGTGCAAGCGGCGCCTTTCGCTCCGCCGACCCGGCCGCTGGCAGACCCCGGCAACGTCGAACGGGCGCTGGACGCGCTGGAATCTGCCGAGAATCCGCTCGTCATTGTCGGCAAGGGCATGGCGTGGGCGCGGGCGGAAGACGAAGTGCGAGACTTCATCGAGCGCACTCAGCTGCCGTTCCTCGCGTCGCCGATGGGCAAGGGCGTGATGTCGGATGACCATCCCCTTTCCGTCGGCGCCGCCCGCAGCACGGCGCTCAAAGAAGCCGATGTGGTGTTCCTGATGGGCGCCCGCCTGAACTGGATCATGCACTTCGGCCTGCCGCCCCGCTTCAAGCCGGGTGTGCGCATCGTGCAGCTAGACATCGAGCAAGAGGAAATCGGGCGCAACGTGCCCGCCGAAGTCGCCCTCGTTGGCGACGGCAAGGCGGTGATGGGGCAGTTGAATCAGGCGCTCTCGAACCGCCAGTGGTTCTACCCGGCGGAAACGGCATGGCGCGGCACCTTGAATGAGAAGGCGCAAGCCAACGCCGAAGCGGTGCGCCCCATGATCGAGGACGAATCCTCGCCCATGAACTACTACCGGGCGTACCGGGACATCGTGGAGTGGCTCCCAGACGACGCCATCATCATCGGCGAGGGCGCGAACACCATGGACATCGGCCGCACGCAGATGCCCAACCGCGCGCCGCGCCATCGTTTGGACGCCGGCACCTACGGCACCATGGGCATCGGCTTGGGCTTCGCCGTCGCCGCGGCGGTGGCGTGCCCCGACCAGCCCGTCGTCTCCGTGCAGGGCGACAGCGCGTTTGGCTTCTCCGGGATGGAGATGGAAACGATGATTCGCTACGGCCTGCCCGTGAAGCTCATCGTGTTGAACAACGGCGGCATCGGCGGCGGCGTCGGGCCGCTGAAGGAAGGCCAAACCGTGCCGCCGGGCGTGCTCACCTACGGCGCCCGCTACGAAGGCATGATGGAAGCCTTGGGCGGCAAGGGCTTCTATGTGGAAGACCCGGCCGATCTGCGCGCCGCCTTGGACGAGGCGATGGCGTTCGACGGCCCCGCGCTCGTGAACGTGCCGCTGCATCCCAAGGCGGGCCGCAAGCCGCAACAGTTTGGTTGGTTGACCACCTAGCGGCGATTTCGGCAGGCGGCGGTTGGCGCCGGAACCGCCCCAAGGTGGCGCCCCGAAGTCCCATGTGCTTGGGCGGACGGGCGCCGCTTGGTGGACGTTGAAGCGCGGTAAGCGATGGGTGGCGGTTGATTAGCGCGGGTCTTCCCAGCTTGTTGGCCGGCGGTGACGCACCGTGAGCCGTGCCGCCGAGCCGTGGAACCGCCCCGACGTGCGCCACTTGCGCCAGCGCATGGGGTTGACGCAGGCGCAGTTCGCAGAGCGCTTGCACGTCACGCCGCTAACCGTGCTGCGCTGGGAATCCGGCCAATCCACCCCAAGGCCGCTGGCATTGGAGAAGTTGCGGGAGCTGGAACACGAGGCTGCTGCCGGCCCGGCGCCAAGCGGCAGAACGCGCCCTAACGCAGCCCCGCCGCCACTGGACTTCAGCGGTAATCCCGATGCCGCGCTGGCCGTCGCCGAGGCGCTCCGGCTAGCGTTCGGCCATCAGTTCAACCCCGCCTTCGCGAGCGAAATCTCGCGCATCGACCCGTTGCCCCACCAACGCATCGCCGTGTACGAACACATGCTGCCGCAAGACCCGTTGCGGTTCCTGTTGGCGGACGACGCCGGCGCCGGCAACCATCATGACGGGCTTGGCGGTGCGCGAAATGATGTCCCGCGGCCGCATCCGGCGGGTGCTCATCGTGCCGCCAGCGGGGCTGGTGGGACTACAGCAGCGCAATCTGTTCTTGGCACAACGGACGAGAGACGTTGGGCCACACCTTCGCTCGTTTTGCGCTTCCCATGGAAGACCGGCGAACAGAGCCGCGTAGACGCCTACTTGGAAGCCCAAGGCCTATGGCGCAACGAACTCTACCGGCAGGTGGTGCAGGCCATCCTGGAACTCGCCAAGCCCGGCACCGACGAGCGTGCTACCCTTGAGTACATCCAAACCACTTGGCGGCCCACGGTGGAACATCAACGCCGCGTCAACGGGCGCTCTTGGACGAATAGCCATGTTCACGTTTCTGCGCCTTGAGGGCCTAACCCGTGAGTCACTAGCGGGAGGCACCGGGCCAGCCCCCTCACGAATGGGGATTCTACGGGCCGACCGGTGCCCACAGCGGGTTCCGATGCGGTGCCGGGGCCGCAAACGATGAGTGGCGCAATACGTCGCATACGGGTGGTCAACTACCGCTGTCTACGGAACGTAGAGGTTGAACTAGACCAGTTCCATGTGCTTGTGGGTGCGAATGGCAGTGGCAAAAGTGCGCTGTTCGACGTTCTCCTCTTTGTTCGAGACCTGCTTTTCGGTGACCTAGACATCGCAGTTGACCGGCGAACAAACGACTTCCGTGACTTGGTGTGGGGCCGCCCTGACCGCGACTTGGCGTTCGAGTTTTCCTTCGAGATGGACGTGCCAGACCGGCTCAGGGAGAAGATACCTAGATATTATGATCGATTTGCCGTCTCGCTTCGTGTGCATGAACGTAACGATGGTAACTTGAGTGTAAATCTGAAAGCGAATCTCAAGCAAAGAACCGGTCAAGAGGAACCAGCTGGGAGCAACTTTTCGCCTGGGCTTTGGGTGACAGAGATGAATTTCGACTCTGGCAGCCCGTTTAGAATAGATAGATCCTTAGAGCATCCGCTTGTCACTCGCCTCGTCACAGATCTGTTCTTCCGCGTCAGTGAATTGACTCTTGACAGTCGCCTTCTTCGCAAAGCAAGTCGAGCACCCAGATTTGGGAGCCCAACACCTAACGGTTCTCTTCCTTGGGTCGTTCACGGACTCAGGCGCTACCCGGACCGCTACGACGCTTGGCTACAGCACATCCGTACTGCCATTCCAGATATCCGCGAAATCCACGTGAAGACTCGCGAGGATGATAGGCACTCGTATTTGTCTGCGGTCTTTGGCGATGGCCTCGAAGTGCCATCTTGGGCATTGTCCGACGGGACATTGAGACTGCTAGCGTTGACGATCATTGCATACTTGCCAGGAGATGGGCACACCTACTTGATCGAAGAGCCAGAGAACGGCGTTCACCCACTGGCAGTGGAAGCGGTCTATCAATCGCTTTCGTCTGCATACGGCTCGCAGGTGCTGATCGCCTCGCACTCGCCGGTCCTCTTGGCCTATGCCGAGCCCAAGGAACTGTTGTGCTTCTCCAAGCGGGATGGCGAAACACAGATCGTTCGTGGCGACGAGCATCCGTTTCTGACGGAGTGGCAAAGCGCCGCGGACGTCGACCTGCTGTTCGCGTCGGAGGTCCTAGGATAGTGGCTGCATGAAAGACCTCTATGTACTTGTCGCGGACCAAGACATGGTTGAAACACTAGAGGCCCTGCTTGGCCGACCAAAGAGCCTTCGCATTCGGAACATCCAACATGTAGTTGAGCGGCACATCAAGAGGGACGCTGGCTGCCGTTCGGACGCTTCTCGAAGGCTGCGGCCTCACTTGCAGCAGTATTGCAAGGCACTTGTTGTGCTGGACAAACATGGCTGTGGTCGAGAGAACACCCCTAGGGAGGACATCCAACGGGAAATTGAACAGGACCTTGCGGTCAACGGGTGGAATGATCGGGCAAAAGCGGTTGTTATTGACCCCGAACTGGAGACGTGGGTCTGGTCAGGGTCTCCACACGTTGCAAGTGTCTTGGGTTGGTCGAAGAGCTACGAAGACCTGCAGGCTTGGCTTATGGACCGCGGTTTGTGGTCGGCCAGCAACGCGAAACCGTCAGATCCGAAGGCTGCGATGAAGGCCGCATTGCGGGAGACGCATAAAGCGGCGTCGGCGGCTCTGTTCGGCCAGATGGCGCGAAGTGTGACGTGGCGACGTTGCCAATGCCCCGCGTTTACGGAACTCAGGGAAACTTTGCAACTTTGGTTTGGCCAGAAGGCGGGTTGAGAGATGCTGGCAGGTAGCTACGACTGTTCGATGGCATAGCTATGTTCACGTCCCTGCGCCTCCGAGACTTCAAGAACTTCGCCGACGAGAGGCTGCGGATGGGGCCCTTTACGGTCATCGTGGGTGCTAACGCCAGCGGCAAGAGCAACATCCGCGATGCCTTTCGGTTTCTGCACGGTATTGGACGCGGGTATACGTTGGCCGACATTCTGGGCGGCAAGTGTGGCGCGGGCGGGCAAGTCGAGTGGGAGGAGATTCGGGGTGCCCCGGCGGAGATCATCCGTTACGGACAAGACTCCATGTATGTGGACGTCGATTTGGGGCGTCCCATGTTCACCCCCGTCAACACATACGGAATTGGCATTGATCGTGCTGGTACGTCAGGTGGCGCATTCCGCGTAGTGCGAGAAACGTTCAGCCTAGTTGATGATTTCGGACCTGGCGACTATCTCCCGATCTATACGAGCGCGCCTCCGCATCCTGATCCCGTCGCCGCCCAAGACGATGAACACCATTTGCTGAAGGCTCTGATGGCAGAGTACGCTGACCGCCCCATGGATTTCGCGGATGCGACCTTGGTGCGTGTCGCTGAACGGCTCTCCACCAACACAATCTTCACCATCGATCACAACGACTTCGAGACCTACCGCGCACATGGGCGGTCGTTCGAAGTCACGCCCTCGCGCACCCACTGCCCATGAACCCTGGCACCACTTCGTCACCCTCAAGCCCGAACTCAAATCCGGCGAGCCCACCTTCGCCGAGTTCGCGGAAGCTGCGTCCGCCTCCGCAACCGCTGACGCCACAGGAGCTCACGCCGGAAGCGTTGCCCGGCGCTTGGGAGAACGGTGAAACCAACGGCGTGGCGTTGGTGCGCTCGCTGTCGCGGGAACGCGGCGAGGCGGTGCCGTGGGGGCTGGTTCGAAACGGCATGAGGGAAGCTGTGCGCAGCCGATGGTTGGAGACCGTGGGCGGCGTTGGCGTGGTGGATGACTTCGACCAAGCGGGCCAATGGCGGTTGAAGGTGCCGGCCGGCACCGCCCCCGCACCCGCCCCCGCCCCGCACCCGCCCCCCACCCCTGCACCCCAACCGCAAGTCTCCAATCTGGAACTGGATGCATCGGAATTGCAGAACTTGGCCGAGGCGATTCCGAACCTGTTGCGCATTGCGGCCGGTTACGGCTTGTCCTTTCACATCGGCGTGGCGCTGAGTGACCATGCGCCGGAGTCGGTGCGGCGGCAGGTGGCCGAAGTGCTCAAGGACGCCCGGCACAATAGCTGACGCCACCCAGTCCAAAGGCGGTTGACAACGCGGCAGCCGGGCTATCCCATAGGGCATTGGGCGATGGGAGCGTTCTCTAGGAAGAGGCGTCAGCCATGACGTTGGAAGAGAAAGCCATCGAGTTGCTGCTGCGTTCGCCGCGGCTGGCGGCCGGCACGATTCTGGACCTCCTCGATGTCGGTGATCGGGAGTTTCGGGACATGGCGGCGCGCAACCCCACCATCGCCAAGCTGCTCGAAGCGCGCCGCGCCGGGGAACTCACAGCGCCCAAGTCTGAACCAACGCAGTGCGCCGCTTGCGGGGAGTGGTTCGTGCCATACGCCGCCGCCCGTTTCTGCTCGGATACTTGCCGCACCGCTGGGCGGCTGCGCAGCGACGCACGAACCAAGCATCGGGGTTGTGCGCCTCCCCGCGCCGCCGCGGAATCCAGTTGAGCCAAGCCACGCGGCCTGTCCGGCGCTTAGTGGCATCGATGCCGAAGCCCGCCAACCGCAAAGGAGCAACCATGCGACACCTCATTTTGATCGCGGCGCTCGTCGCTGCTGCGCCGGTTGGCGCCGCCGAGCGGCAAGTGTTTTTTGGCGACTTGCACATCCATACCCAGTATTCGTTCGACGCGTTCCTGTTCGGCACCCGCACGAACCCGGACGATGCGTACGCTTTCGCCCGCGGCGAGCCGCTGCAGCACCCATCCGGCTTCGAGATGCAGCTCGACCGGCCGTTGGATTTCTACGCCGTCACAGACCACGGCTTCTTCCTCGGCATGTGGCGGGCGATGAACCAACCGGGGCATCCCTTGAACGAAGATGCCGAGGCGCGCCAGTTCTTGGACGCTTCCACCACCCTTGAACGGCGCCGCGCCTTCACGACGGCAGGGGATTTCCTCTCCGCCAATTTCAGCGAAGCGGATGTCAGAAGCGCGTGGGCCGACATCATCGCCGCGGCGAACCGCAACTACGAACCGGGCAAGCTGACGACGTTCATTGGCTACGAGTACACGAGCACCCGGGAGTTTGGCAACCTGCATCGCAACGTCATCTTCCGCGGCGACGCGGCGCCGTCCATCCCCTACACGCGGCTGGATTCACTGAACCCCGAAGACCTGTGGACGTGGATGGATCGGCAGCGCGATGAAGGCATGGATGTGATCGCCATTCCGCACAACTCGAATGGTTCCGATGGCCACATGTTCCAGCAGATGCAGTGGGATGGCAGCGCCATCGACGCAGACTATGCCGCCCTGCGCATGCGCAACGAACCGCTGGTGGAGAACACCCAGATCAAGGGCACTTCGGATACGCATCCGTTCCTGTCGCCGAACGACGAATGGGCAGACTTCGAGATCTTCCCCTATCGCATCGCTTCGTGGCTCAAGAGCCGTCCGCGCGGCAGCTACACGCGGGAAGCGTGGCGCAATGGTTTGGCGATGGAGGCAGAGAGCGGGGTGAATCCGTATCGCTTCGGCGTGGTGGGCGCGAGCGACACCCACAACTCCGGCGATGTCTTCGACGAAGATCGCTTTGTGAGCAAATTGGGCGACATCGACGGTGACGACCCGATGAGCCGGGGTTCCGTCCCGGTCTCCAGCGAGGACGAGCCCACTGCCTACCGGCAAGTGTCGGGCATTCACTTCAGCGCTTCCGGCATGGCTGCGGTGTGGGCTGAGCGCAATGATCGGGACGCCATCTTCGACGCATTCCGGCGTAAGGAGACGTATTCCACCACCGGCACGCGCATCCGCTTGCGATTCTTTGCCGGGCATGGCTTGTCCGCAGACATGCTGGACGCAGACCAAGTGGCGGCGGCGTATGAGCAGGGCGTGCCGATGGGTGGAGACCTCATCGCCCGCGCCGATGCCACGCCGAGCTTTCTGGTGTGGGCCGCGCAAGACCCGCACGCGGCCAAGCTGCAGCGCGTGCAGATCGTCAAGGGTTGGACGGAAGCGGGCGCGGCTGGCGTCGCGTCGCGGGAGCGCGTCTACGATGTGGCCTGCTCCGATGGCTTGGCGGTGGATCCGGCCACCCATCGTTGCCCAGACAACGGCGCCGAAGTGAACGTTGAGGATTGCAGCGTCACGGCAGATGCCGGCGCTGGGCAGCTCAGCGCCGTTTGGCAAGACCCGGACTTCAACCCGGCCCAGCGCACCTTCTACTATGTGCGCGTGTTGGAAAACCCCGTTTGCCGATGGTCAACGTGGGATGCCATCCGCGCCGGCCGCACGCCGCGCCTTGACGTGCCGGCCACCATTCAAGAACGCGCCTACTCTTCGCCCATCTGGATCCGGCCGGGCTGAGCGCCGCCGGCGCCGAGGCAGGAAGGCGCCCCGGCATGGCCCGCCGCCGCAGCGGTGGCGGGCCGAGGGGCCGGCCGCCCGCGTTCAGGCGTGCCAGCTGTCTCCACGGCGCAACGCCTTGTTGGCGAGTTCGGATTTCTCGTCGTCGTTCAGTTCGTCCGTGAAGATGGCGTTGTTCTCCTTCGGGTCCATGAAGTTCGGCCCTTCCTCCTTCCAGCCGTAGTACTCGTTCAGGCCGACCAGTTGGCGGAACCGCGGGTTGTTGCCGTGGCGCGCGACCACTTCTGGGTCCAGCTCCGCGCCATAGCGCTCCTGCAGCTTCATCCAAGGCCGGGCGAAGTACACGGCAAGGTTCAGACGCAGCCCCGGCACCATGCGTGGATAGGAGCCGTGCCAAGTGTTGCCGTGCCAGATAGCCATGGAACCGGCCGGCATTTCCACGGGGATGGCGTCCGGGTTCTCGTTCGCGCCGGCGAGGCGGCTTTCCAGAGGCTTCGGGTTCCGCGCCCGCTTGTGGCTCTCTGGCACGATGGCGAGGGCGCCGGATTCCTTGGTGTAGTCCACCATCGCGTAATTCACGGTGGCCACTTGGGAGTAGCGTGGCAACGGCGCCGGCATGCCCGTGTCTGTGTGCAGGCCGATCTCGCCGCCGCGCCCCATGCCCTTGAAGTGGCAGGTCATGCTTGAGAGCTGGCATTGCTTGCCGACGAGGTACGTCACCAAGGCCAGCATCTTCTCGTTCATCAGCACGTCCTGGAAGATGGGATGGCGTGGCATGAGGTACGGAATGAGCCGCAGGTTGTCGTGCCCCTCGCCCGTGTCGAGATTCGGCTTCACGCCGGTTTGCGCCTCCGCCAAGTCCAATATCGCTTGGCGCGCGGTGGTGAGCGTGTCGGCATCCAAGACGCCCTCGATGTAGGTGAAGCCATACGCTTCGAGCTGCGCCACGTTGGGCTCAAGCCCAAGCCGGGCGATGTTCCCCCACACGTCGTTCAAGTCTTCGCTGGCGCTCCAGTCCGGCATGTGGCCGCCGTTCAGCATTGTCTGCATGGTCTTTCCTCGCTTGGCGAGCGGCGCCCCGCCGCATCATCCGCGGGCGAGCATAGCAGGTTGGCCGCGCGGCGGGACGCGGTGAGTTGGCTTGCGCCGGGGGCTGAATGAACGCCAATCGAAGCCGCGGCCGCGCGGCTCCGGCTTGCATGGCGCCCCCTATAATCGCTGCCGAGGCAGCGCTTGGGGGAAGGGTGAACAACGCGAAGCGGCGCATCATCTACGAACGGCTGCGAGAAGCGAATCCGGTGCCGGACACCGAGCTCAACTACCGCACGCCGTTTGAGCTCTTGATCGCGGTGATCCTCTCTGCCCAAGCCACAGATGTTGGCGTCAACCGCGCCACCAAAACGCTCTTTGCCGCGGCCGCCACCCCCGCAGCGATGCTCAGCCTCGGCCTCGATGGCTTGAAGGCACACATCAAATCCATCGGCCTCTTCAACACGAAGGCGCAGAACATCTTGAAGACGTGCCGTGCATTGTTGGACGAGCACGAAGGCGCTGTCCCGCATGATCGCGCGGCCCTTGAAGCGCTGCCGGGCGTGGGGCGCAAAACCGCCAACGTAGTGCTGAACACGGCCTTTGGGGAACCCACCATTGCGGTGGACACGCACATCTTTCGGGTGGCGAACCGCACGCGCCTGGCTGCCGGCAAGACGGTGCGCGCGGTGGAGGAGCGCTTGCTCAAGGTGACGCCGGCGGAGTTCAAGCAGGGCGCCCACCACTGGCTGATCCTGCATGGGCGGTATGTCTGCGTGGCGCGCCGTCCTCGCTGCGGCGCCTGCGTCATCGAAGACCTGTGCGAGTTCAAGGCTAAGACGGACACCTAAAGGCTGCGCTCGCCCAGCCGGCAGCGGACGCTTGGCCGGCGGCAAGTGCCAGGGGCAGCGCGGGGTGAGCCGGCGGCGCCTCGCCGCGTTCCATGACACGTCCCTCCCACGGCAGCGCCCGACACGCCTCCCGCGCCGGGGAGCGATTGCCGCTAGCGCACCAAGGTTAGGGGCAACTGCGAGTCGCGCGACGTGGCGCCGTCGCCACGCAGCGCATTGCGGCTGGAGTAGTCGAGCCGATAGTACCCACCGGCGAACTGCACCCGCTCAGCACCATAGCGTTGCGCCGGGTCTTCGCCGCCCTCAAGGCAGTGGCGGATGGCGTCCGCGAGAAATGCTTCGATCTTCAACACCACGATCTTCTGCCGCAGGCGGCCTTGGTCGTCTCGGTTCAGCACGTTCGGCAGCGTGTTGGTGGTGGCGAACTCCGTGAGCGCCGGCGCATGGAGGTTCGCCCGCGCCTCTGGGGAAATGTAGGTGTGGGTGCAGTAGAAATAGATGCGGTGCGGGCGCGTTTCCGGGTTCTCGTGCAATAGGCTCAGTGCCTTGGCGATGGTGCTGCCGGAGCGCACCATGTCATCCAGAATGAACACGTCCCGGCCCTTCAGGCGATGGGCGTTGTCGGGCAGGCGCATCTCCACGTTGCGTTGTCCAAGCCGGTGCTTCTCGAACACCACCGTCTCGGCTTCGGCCAAGCCGGTGAAGCGCTGCACGTTGCGCGCGAAGCCGGCGGCGCCCTGGTCTGGCGCCACGAAGCCCACATTGGCGCCGAAGCGGCTAGGGTTCGCCACCTGCAGCACGTAATGCGCCACGAGATGGGCGATGTCCAAGTTGAAGAACGCTTGGCGGCCGGCGCCATACACATCGTCGTAGATGCGCGCGAGCACGTCTGGCTTATGGTTGTGGACGGCGACCACCTGGTCCACGCCAGCCTGTTTCAGCATGTGCGCGTAAAGCTGCGCCGACGCTGGCTGGCCATCGAACTTCTTGTAGGCCTCCGGCCCGGTCATCTGCGGGTGGTCGATGGAGTGCGGGCCGCGGTCCTGGGCGGAGAAGAACAAATCCGGCTCCACCAGCGCCACGCGCGCGGCGCCGTTCTCCTTGGCCGCCGAAGCGATCAACAGATTGCGCATGGCGAGTTCGACGCGGGTGTGTTGCGGCGCGGATGTGGAAATGATGTACACCCGCTTGCCGCGCAGATGCGCGCCGATGCGGCTGAGGTCGTCCGCGTCGCTGATGAAGCGGGGACAGAACTCGCTGTTGGCGAAGGTTTTGAGGGAGATGAGGTCCGACACGCCCGGCGCTTGGCCCAAGTGGTGGGCCGTGTCGAGGGCGAAGGAGGCATCCGTCCAGTTGGAGACGATCATGAGATCGTCCCGCACGGTCAATCCAGCCTGCATCCGCTCCCCACCATGCCTAGGCCGCAAGCCATCTTATCACCCCGCTTCGCATCGAAACCGGCGCGCGGCCACCGCAACATGGTTTGGCAAACGCTGCCGAAGGCCGACATGTCATCGCGTGGGGTGCGCTGCTGCAAAGCAATCCCGGCTGTCTGCGGGCGGTGCCGGCGGCCGCACTAGGCCGAACCGGCCCCCGCCATGCCCGCCGCCGCCCCGCGCTGCGGTGGCAGCCCGAATTGGCGGACGGTGCTGGCCACCGTCGGCTTGCCGATGCGGATGCGGTCGTCGTTCAAGAGGTAGGTGAAGACGTAGCCCAGCCCCAAGATGAGAATGCCGATGAGGAAGCAGTAGATCACGGCGCGGTCTGGGTATTGGTCCTTCAGGTGGCCGACGTAGAGCGGCCCAAAGATGCCGGCCATGGCCCATGCGCTCAGCACGGCGCCGTAGACCGTCGCCATGCGCCGGGCGCCGAACACGTCGAGCACGAAGGACGGCATCGTGGCGAAGCCGCCGCCGAAGCACAGCAGCACATAGCACACGAGCGCGGAAAAGATCCACGGGTTCTGCTCGGTCATCAGGATGCCGAACACGAACATCTGGCTGGCGAGCAAAATCCGGAACACGCGCACACGGCCAATGCGGTCTGACAGCAGCCCCCACAGCAAGCGGCCCAGCCCGTTGCAGAGCGAGCTCACGGCGATGAGCGTTGCCCCATAAGCGGCTAGCGCCTCTGGCTCCACCGTTGGATCCGCAAGGCCCCACACGTCTTGCAGCAGGGCAGACTGGAAGCTGATGACGGCAATGCCGGCGGCGATGTTGAAGAAGAAGACAATCCACATCACCGTGAACTCCGGCGACAACAGGCACGCCTTCACCGTGGCCTCGTCCGCGCCTTCGCCGCGGTCTGCCGGCATGGGCGCCCGGCTCGCAGGCGGGTCGCCAAGCATCAGGCTCGATGGAATGAGGATGGCGGCGAACACCAAGCCGAGCGCCAAGAACACGAGCGCCAAATCGTTCTCTGCCTGCAGCAAGAGCACAGGCGCGAGCAGCTTGCTCAACACCAGCGCGCCGACGCCAAAGCCCATCACCACCACGCCCGTTGCGAGCCCCTTGCGGTCTGGGAACCACTTGGCCACGGTCGCCACCGGCGTCACATAGCCCAAGCCAATGCCAGCGCCGCCGACGACGCCATAGCCCAAGTAGAAGAGCGTGAGCGAGTCGATGGTGAGCGACAGGCTGGCGATCAGGTAGCCGCTGCAGAACATCAGGCTGCCGACCAATGCGAGGCGGCGCGGTCCATAGCGCCCCAGCACGGCGCCGCCGAAGGCCGCGGCCATGCCCAACGAGAAGATCGTGATGCTGAACGCCACCGCGGTTTCGGTGTAAGTCCAGCCGAGTTGCCGCACGAGCAGCGTCTGGAAGAAGCTCCATGCGTACACGGTGCCAAGGCACATCTGAATGGCCGTGCAGAGCACCGCGATGAGCCAGCGCGGCATGGGCCGTCCAAACAGAGTCATGCGTGGCGCCTGCGCACAGTCAAGCCGGCGCCTTCGCCGGCTCGTCGCCGCTGTTTTGGCGCGCCATGTACAGGAACAGCCGCGCCAACTGCCCCACTTCGTCGTTGCGTTCCAAAACGGCCGGCTCGCCGGCCGCTGCTTGCCCTTGTCGGGCGAGTTCCACGGCGTAGGCAAGCAAGGCGTTCAAGGGCTTGGCGGCGAGGTTGACGAGCCAAATGGCGGCGAACACGCCGACCAAGAAGACGCCGGAAATCAAGTAAATCTGACGCCCGATGGCGCGTTGGATTTTGAGCGCGATCAAACTCGTGTCCATGCCCACATGGACGGTGCCGGCGACGCCGGCGAGAATGGGCGCGCCCACTTCGACGAAGTCTCCCATGCCGGGCAGGGTGCGTTCCACGGATGCGGTGTTCATCGGGTCTGCGGAGAGCACTTCGTCCGGGATGCCGGGCACGAACGTGTGAACGAGGAACTCGCCAGTCTCGTTGGTGATGTAGATGTACTTGATGCCTTGGATTTCCACGAACTGATCGACCAAGGATTGCAGCGCTGCCAAATTGCGGTTCAGCATGATGTCCACGCTCGAGTCCGCGATGGTCTTGGCGATGTCTTGGCTGTTGCTCACATACTCTTCGGAAAGGTGCGTGTCCACGGTGTAGATGCACAAGGCGGACATGGACAGCGCGATGAAGCCGAACAGGGAAAAGACGCCGAACAACGTCTTTTGGAATAGCTTCTTCACCTTCGTTGCTTCAGCCACTGCTCCATCCCTCCGTCACGTCTTTGCGAACTTGGCGCCCCAATCTTCGAGGGTGACGAAGCGGCCGCCCTCCACCACCGTATAGTAGACACGCTGCATCCCTTGGCGCCGCGCTGGCCCGAAGGAAATCAACTCGCTCACGCCTAGGTTGAAGCCCTGCACGGCGAACACGGCGCGTTCCAGGCCGGCGCGGGTGGGCGGTTCATCCAGCCGACGCAGCACTTCGGCCATGAGCTTCGCATTGAGGAAGCCTTCCAAGCTGACGAAGCTCTGCGGGAACGGTGTGTATGGTTCCGTCACCAGTTCCGGCGGCGCCGGGTCGTAGCGCGCCATCAGTTCCCGATATTCCCGCACCGCCGGGATGGAGACATTCTCGTAGCTCGGCACGACCTGCGAGTTCACCAACCAATCGGTGTATTGGCTGCTGTTCTCCATGCCTTCGGTGAGGAGTTTGAGCAAGTTCTCGCTGCCGACGAAGGAGAGGTTGGCGATGGGCACGCGCAGGCCCAAATCCACCGCGTCGCGGACGAACGCGGCACATGCGGCATACGAACCGATGCAGATCACAGCATCCGGTTGCGCCGCCTGCAGAATCTCCACTTGGCGCCGCATGGTCGCCGTGAACTTCGTGCCGCGCTGATAGGTCGCCTCGCCAACGATGGTCTCGCCGCGTTCCGCAAGAGCCGCCCGCACCCCGGCCCAGCCGCTGCGGCCGTAGGCGTCCGCTTGGTAGAAGACGGCGATGCGCCAGCGGCCCACAGCGTAGAAGTTGTTGACCAGCCCGGCCGTCTCCTGCCGATAGGAGGCGCGCAAGTTGAAGGCGAACTCGCCGTATGGCGGTTCCCGCTGCGGCTGCGCGCCGGTGAACGGGAAGAACATGTAGACGTTGCGATTCTGGAACAGCTTCAACATCGGCAACACGCGCGTCACCGTTGGCGTGCCGACGTAGCCGAACAGCAGGAACACGCCGTCCTCCAGCACCAAGTTCATGGTGTTGCGCACGGATGGATCTGGCTGGTAGCCGTCGTCGTAGGTTTTCAGGACGACGCGCCGCCCGCCGATGCCGCCCTGCCGGTTGATGTGCTCGAAGTAGGCCATCGCGCCGCGATAGAGCTCGATGCCGAGGCCCATCGACGGCCCGGAGAACGCGGCGGACGTGCCAAGCACGAACTCGGTGTCCGTGACGCCGGCGCCGGCAACGCCGGCGCCGTGCGCCAACGGCCCCAAGACGGCGCCGGCGACGCCACCGCTGAGCGCGGCGCGGCGCGTCAACGCGTGCGAGGACGGGCCCGATTTGCCACTGCTTTTGCGCTGCACCCTTCGTCCCTCTCCCCGGGCGCGAGACACGCCAAAGTTTGACACGATTTGAAGCCGGACACATTGCAGCGTTGCCCAACTCTGGGCGTAAAGCAACCGCCGGCGGCGCCAGTCGTGGCCGGTTCGGGCGGCTCAAACGCCTGCTTGGCGGGCCGTTTGCGTGGTGGACGCGGTGCCGTTGGGGCGCAAGCGCCGCAGCGCTTGCTTTGCCTACGCTCCCCTTTCCGCCCGCCCGGCCCACGCCCCCCTTTCCACCCGCCCGGCCCACGCCGTTGCGGCGCGGGCCAGGGCGAGCAGGAGCCCCGCGACGATGAACCCGCCAGGAGCCAGCGCGGCGAGGGGCACTGCGTCAGCGAGGGCTTCCCGCACCGCGCCCAAGATCAGCAGCGCGAAAGCGAAGCCCAGCGCGGTGCCTAGGGCGTCCAGCGTGGCGCGAGGCACCGGGTTGCGCGATGCGAACTGCTCGATGCGGCCCAAGATCATGCAGTTCGTCACCACTAGCTGCAGGAACAGCGCCACCTGCGTGTACACGTCGAAGGCGAACGCTTCAGCCAACATGGTGACGCTCGCCGTGAGGGTGGCGATGATGAGCACGAAGCAGGGCAGCCGCACGTCTGCCGGCACCAGCGAGCGCAACGCCGCGACGGCCGCCGCGGCGCCGACGAGCACAACGCTGCTCGCCAGGGCAAGGGCGGCGGCGTTCTCGATGCTGGTTGTCACCGCAAACAGCGGACACAGCCCCAAGCCTTGCGCCCATGCGGCATTGCGTTCCACCGCCGCGGCCTTGACGAGCTTCAGCGTTCGCACCACGGCGCTGCCTCTTGGTGGCGGTTGAGCGCGGCTGCGCGCGCCCGCAGCACAGCGCGCGAGGTGATGGTGGCGCCGGTCACGGCGTCGATGTTGGCGCCGTCTGGTGCGCCGAGGCCGCCAATCCAATCCGCCGGCGCTAGGATGTCGGCAAAGCCGGGCGTCTCGGTGTGGCGCGGCACGCGCACGCCAACGAGGCGGCCATTGCGGAATGCGACCACGACGTCCATGCCGCCCCCATAGCCGCGCTCGACCATGGCCAACGCCACCAAGCCTTGTTCGCAAGCCACGATGTCTTGGTGCGTGGCCATCTCCACGTTGAGCCCGGTCAGCTCCCGCAACACCGCCTGCCGGGCGGCGCGGCGGTTCTCCTCGATGCGCGCCGCGGTGCCGGCGTTGACGAGGGCCAAGCCGAGGCCCGCCACCGCCATCAGCCCGCCTAGCACGAGTGCGCCGCGCAGCGCCGCGGTCAGCGCGGCAGGCACAACCGATCCAGCGCCGGCGCAGCGAGGTTGCCAAACAGCACGGCGAAGGCGATGCCATCCGGCCAGGCGCCGAACGCTCGGATGACATAGATGAACGCGCCGATGAGGGCGCCGAAAAGCCATTGCGCGGCGGGGGCGGCCGGCGCCGTCACCGGATCCGTGGCGATGAAGAAGGCGGCCAGCATCGTGCCGCCGGCAAACCAATGAAAGAGCGGCGAGCCGAGGCTCCCGGAACTGCCGCCGTCGTAGCCAAGCGCCGCGCAAGCGCCCAAGCTGGCCAGCACGCCGGCTGGGAAGCGCCAGTTGGCGACGCGCGCAGCGCACAGCCACACGCCGCCCAACAGCGCCGCGGCGTTGACGATCTCGAAGCCGCGGCCGCCGATGGCGCCAAAGGCGTCGCTGCCCCACGCCTCGGCGACGGTGGCGCCGTCCCGGAAGCGCATGGCATCCAGAGCCGTGGCGCCGGTGAGCGCGTCCCAGTCGCCGAATGGCGTTGGGTAGGCCACCAAGGCCGCGGCGTAGCCCACCATTGCCGGATTGAAGACGTTGCGGCCCAAACCGCCATACAGGTGCTTGGCGAGCAACACGGCCACGGCCACGGCGAAGAGCAGCGGCCCCAAGGCGAGGCCGGGCGGCGCCGCGAGGGCAATGAGCGCGCATGTCACCGGAGCGCTGCCGTCCGTGGCCGCCGCCAACGAGCGGTGGCGCAGCCACACCCAAGCGGCTTCCAGCGCCATGCCGGCGGCGATGGCGATGGCGAGATTGGCCAAGACGCCGGCACCGAAGCACCAAGTCGCCGCGGCGGCCGCGGGCACGAGCGCCGCGCCCACCCGCAGCATCACGCCACGCGAGGTCATCGCGGTGGCGGGCCGTCCGGCGGCGCGTCCGGCTCGGGCTCGGGCGGGATGTTTCGGAGCGCGTCGGCGGCGCGTGGCCGCATCCAGTCGCGTGGCGCTTGCAAGCGGTTGGCGCGCTTGGCGCGGTCTGCTGCGGCGCGGGCGGCCAAACGGGCATTGCGCGCCTCGAAGCGCGTGCGCGCCAAGTTGGCGGCGCTGTCGCGGCGCGCCGCTTCCATGCGTTGGCTCTTTGCGTGGCGCAATGCCGCGAGCAGTGGCAGTTGGCTGGGGCAGGCAAGGTCGCAGGCGCCACATTCGATGCAGTCGGCCAAGCGCAAGCGCTCGGTTTGCGCCCAGCGCCCGGCGGCGATGCCGTGCCAAAGCTCCTGTGGCAGCAAGCCTTCGGGACAGGCCGTGGCGCACCAGCCGCAGCGGATGCATGGGCTGGCGGCAACGGCCGGCCGCGGCGTCACGGCGCGGGTGGTCTTGCCCACTGCGGCGTCGGCGTCCGCCGGCCATCCGGTGACCGGGCCGCCGACGGTGGCAGCTCCAGGCGGCAACGGCAGTTCAGCCACCGGATGGCCGATGCGCACCCAGAACTCGCGCCGGCCCACCGTCACCACGCGCTGGATGAGCGGCTCGCCGTGGCGCCACGCGCGGCCAATGGCGAACACCGTGGCGACGTTCAGCACCAACACGCCCACGTCGGTGGGATAGCCGTCGGGTGGCGCCTCGAGGCCAAGGAGCCGCTGCGTCAAGGCGCGCTCCCAGCCGGCCGGGTAGGGACCGTCCACCACCTGCGTGGCGAAGTCGATGGCGGCTGGCAACGGTGCGCTGACGGCGAGCGTGACCTGCGGTGCGCCCAAAGCGTCGGCCACGGCGTGGATGCCGTGCAGCACATCGTCTGCGTGGCAGTTGAGCAGCGCGCGGTCGGCATTGACGCCGGCCTCGCACTCCACGGCATTGACGATGAGCGCATGGGCGTTGCGTTCGAGCGCTTGGCGCAGCTTCAGGTGGGTGGGATAGCCGGCGCCGCCGAGCCCGACGATGCCGGCTTCCAAGGTGCGTTCAACGAGGCTTGGCGCTTGCAGAGGCGGCGCGCGTTTGGCGCCGCCGTCGGGATGCAACAGGAGCGCGTCGGGGGTTCGCTCGATGCGGCCGCTCGCCGCGGCGCGCAGCACCTCAACGGGCTTTTCGTCCGCGCCGCCTCCGGCCTCGAAGCGCTCCGCGATGACATCGCCCAACCGCGCCCGCGCACCGTCCTCGGCGCTTGGGCGAAAGCGGCCTACAGGCGTGGCGAGTGGATGGCGCAGCACCGCCGGCAGCGGCAGTTCGGCTACGGCCGGGGCCATTGCCAAACGCTCTCTTGGGCCGGCATGAGGTCGATGCAGTCCACCGGGCACGGCGCCACGCACAACTCGCAGCCGGTGCAGCGCGCGGCGATGACGGTGTGCATGAACTTGTTGGCGCCGACGATGGCATCCACCGGACACGCCTCCAAACACAGCGCACAGCCGATGCAGGCCGCTTCGTCGATGAACGCCTTCACTTCGCGGTGTTCGGTGACCGGCGCCCCGGTGCCATCGCGCCCCAACAGCTCGGCAAGGGCGGCAGCGGTGTCTTGGCCGCCAGGCGGGCACAGGTTCAGCGCCGCGCCGCCGACGATGGCTTCGGCATAGGGGCGGCAACCGGGATAGCCGCACTGGGCGCATTGGCTCTGCGGCAGCAGCGCGTTCACGGCCTCGACCACGCTGTCTTCGTTGGCGCGGAAACGGGTGCGCGCCAACGCGAGCGCCGCGCCGATGGCGACGCCAAGGAGGCCCATCGCCAACGCCGCGGTCAAGCGCCAACGCCCCGCAGCCCTTGAAAGGCGAGGGCCATGATGCCGACGGTGACCAAGGCCAACGGCGCGCCGCGCATGGCCGCTGGCGCCACGGCATCATCCATGCGCTCGCGCAGCGCCGCAAAGCAGGCCAACGCCAGCGCGAAGCCAGCCGCGGCGCCAAGGGCGAGCGCCACCACTTCGGCGAGGTTGGCGGCGCTGTCGGTGGCGATGAGGGCGACGCCGAGCACGGCGCAGTTGCTGGCGATGAGCGGCAAGTAGACGCCAAGCAGCCGGTGCAGCAGCGGGCTCACGCCGCGCACGAATGTCTCGGTGAATTGCACCGCGGCCGCGATGGCCACGATGAAGGCCGGCAACCGCAGGTACTCAAGGCCAAGCGGCGTGAGCAACTGCGCATGCAGGGCGAAGGCGGCAACGCTGGAGGTGACCAGCACGAACGCCGTGGCGAGGGCCATCGGCAACGCCGTGTCCAGCCGGTTGGAGATGCCCATGAATGGGCACAGGCCGAGGAACTGCACCAGCGCGAAGTTGCTCACCAGCGCGGCGCTCAACACCAACAGCAGCAGATCGCTCAGTCAGCGCACCTCCATGCCGGGCGCCGCGCCAGCATCAGGCGCCACGAGGAAGATGTCGGCGTCGCCGGGCCCCGCGGCCAGCACCATGCCCTCCGAGGTGCCAAAGCGCATCTTGCGGGGCGCCAAGTTCGCCACCACCACCACTTGTCGCCCAACCAGCTTCGCCGGATCGTAGGCGGCCTTGATGCCGGAAAACACCTGCCGCTCATGGTCTCCCACATCGAGGGTGAGGCGCACCAGCTTGTCGGCGCCGGCCACCGCTTCGGCGGCGGCGACGCGGGCGACCCGCAGGTCGAGCTTCGCAAACTCTTCGATGGAGATGGTTGGCGCCTCGGCTGGCGGTGCCGCGTCGTCGCCGTCCGACGCCTTCGACGCTTCGATCATGCGATCGATGGCCTTGCGGTCGATGCGCTGTGCGAGGGGCTTGAACTTCTCGATGCGGTGTTCGGCGAGGGGGCGAGCCGCATCCTCCCAAGTGAGGGGGGCGACGTTCAGGAACGCCTCGGCGCGTTCTGCGAAGCCGGGCAGAATCGGCTTCAGGTAAATCGCCAAGATGCGGAACAGGTTGATGCCGAGGGAACAGACGCCATGCACCTCGGCCTCGCGGCCGGCCTCTTTGGCCAGTTTCCAAGGCGCGTGTTCGTTGATGTACTGGTTCGCCCTGTCCGCGAGCGCGGCCACTTCCCGCGTCACGCGGGCGAAGTCCCCAGCGTCGTAGAGCGCGGCCAGCGATGTCCGCGCCGCGGCGGCTTCCTGCCACAGCGCTTGGTCGCTCAAGCCCGACGCCAACGTCGAATCGAAGCCCTTGTGCAGGAAGCCCGCGCAGCGCGAAGCGATGTTGACGATCTTGCCCACCAAGTCTGAGTTCACGCGCTGCGCGAAGTCGTCCAAGTTGATGTCGATGTCGTCCGTGTTCGGGGCCAGCTTGGTGGCGTAGTAGTAGCGCAGATGCTCTGGGTCCAAGTGTTCAAGATAGGTGGCCGCGGTGACGAACGTGCCGCGGGACTTGGACATCTTCACGCCATCCACCGTGATGAAGCCGTGGGTGTGGACGCGGGTGGGGGGGCGGAAGTCCGCTCCGGTGAGCACTGCCGGCCAGAACAGCGCATGAAAGTTCACAATGTCCTTGCCGATGAAGTGATGCACTTCGCAATCGGAGTCCGCCCGCCAGAAGTCATCGAAGTTGATGCCTTCGCGGTCGCAATAGTTGCGGAAACTGGCGATGTAGCCAATGGGCGCGTCCATCCAGACGTAGAAGTACTTGTTCTCTTGGCCGGGTATCTGAAAGCCAAAGTAAGGGCCATCGCGGCTGATGTCCCAAGGCTTCAACCCTTGGTCCAGCCACTCCGCCAGCTTGTTGGCGACCTCGGGCTGCACGCCGTCGCGGGTCCAAGCGCGCAGGAAATCCGTGAACTGCGACAGGTCGAAGAAGTAATGGTCTGAGGATTTGAGGGTTGGCGCGGTGCCAGACAAGGCGGAGCGCGGCTCGATCAGTTCCGTCGCGTCGTAGGTGGCGCCGCAGGACTCGCAGTTGTCACCGTATTGGTCTGCGACGCCGCAGCGCGGGCAGGCGCCGCGCACATAGCGGTCCGCCAGGAACAGGCCCGCCTCGGCGTCGTAGAGCTGTTCCACCGCCGCGGTGAAGATGTGGCCCTTCGCCAGCAGGCGCTCGTAGATGAGCTCCGAGTAGTGCTGGTTCTCCGGCGAGTGGGTGCTGTGGAAGTTGTCATGGCCGACGTGGAACGCCGCGAAGTCTCGGCTGTGTTCGGCGCGCGCCGCTTCGGCCAGTTGCTCGGCGGTGGCGTTGTCGCGGGACGCCCGCAGCATGGTGGCGGTGCCGTGCGCGTCCTCGGCGCACACATAGATGCACTCGTGGCCCGCCAGCCGCTGGAAGCGCACCCAGATGTCTGTTTGGATGTGTTCCAGCAGATGCCCAAGATGGATGGGCCCGCTCGCATACGGGAGCGCGCTCGTCACCAGTATTCGGCGTCGCTCGCCGGCGTTCATTGCGGTGTTCTCGACGCGGGCGCCACCGGGGGTGTTGCGCCGCACAGCCGCGCAAAGACCCAAGCCGCGGCTTATGGACCTATGGAAGAGCAAGAATACCCTATAATTCTGTGCCCCAACTTGGGCGGCGTGGGCCGCGGGCAGCGCGGCGATGGCGCAATCCCTCGAATCCTCCTCTCTCGAATCCTTTAGGGACCCGATTCTCGGCGATGCGTGGGGCGAGCTCGGCGCCGTGCGCCGCAGCGCGCGGCGGGATGGCAAATGGCTGGCCGACGTGCGCTTGGGCTACCCCGTGGCCGGCTTGGAAGCCGAGTATGCGCGCGCCGTCTCCGAGTGGCTGGGTGCCGAGGTGGAGCTGACGCTCGCCTTCGAGGCGCCGCGCGCGAAGGGCATGGACGGCGTCAAGAATCTCATCGCCGTCGCCTCCGGCAAGGGGGGCGTCGGCAAGTCCACCACCGCCGTCAACTTGGCGTTGGCGCTGGACCGCATCGGCGCGCGCGTGGGCATCCTCGATGCGGACATCCACGGCCCCAATCAAGGCATCATGCTCGGCGTGCCCGAAGGGCGCCGCCCCGAAGTGCGCGACGAACGCACGTTTGTGCCCATCAAGGCGCACGGCATCGAGGCCATGTCCATGAGCATGTTGGTGACGGAGCGCACGCCAATGGCATGGCGCGGCCCCATGGCGTCCGGCGCGTTGCAGCAGTTGCTGAAGCAAACGGCGTGGGGCGGCCTGGACTACCTCATCGTCGACATGCCGCCGGGCACCGGCGACATCCAACTCACGCTCTCGCAAAGCGCGCCGGTGGCCGGCGCGGTGATCGTGACCACCCCCCAGGACATCGCGTTGGCGGACGCCCGCAAGGGCATCGAAATGTTCGCCAAGGTGAATGTGCCGATCTTGGGGGTGGTGGAGAACATGAGCTACTTCGACTGTGATGGCTGCGGCAAGCGGCACCACATCTTCGCCGCCGGCGGCGGCGGGCGCGTGGCGGAGGAATATGGCGCGGAACTGCTGGGCGCGTTTCCCCTCGCCCCCACCATCCGCGAACAGACGGACGCCGGCCGCCCGACGGTGGTGAGCGACCCGGATGGCGCGATCGCGGCGCTGTATCGGGACACGGCGCGGCGCATGGCTGCCCTCGCATGGCGCACCCTGCGGCGCGCCGCGCCGGCGCCGACCATCCGCATGGAATAGCGCGCCATGACGATTCGCTCGGACCGCTGGATTCGGGAGATGGCCCAGACGCGGGGCATGATCGAGCCTTTCGAGCCGGGCCAAGTGCGCGCCGTGGACGGCCGCCGCGTCATTTCGTTCGGCACGTCGAGCTACGGCTATGACGTGCGCTGCGCGCCGCTGTTCAAGGTGTTCACCAACATCCACTCGGCGACGGTGGACCCGAAGGCGTTCGACGACAAGAGCTTCGTCGATGTCGCGGGCGACAGCTGCATCGTGCCCCCCAACTCGTTTGCGCTGGCGAGCACCATCGAGTTCTTCCGCATCCCGCGCGACGTGTTGACGCTGTGCGTGGGGAAGTCCACCTACGCGCGCTGCGGCATCATCGTGAACGTGACGCCGCTGGAACCGGAGTGGGAAGGCCACGTCACCTTGGAGTTCTCCAACACCACCAGCCTGCCGGCGCGCATCTACGCCAACGAGGGCGTGGCGCAACTCCTCTTCTTCCAAGCCGATGAGCCATGCGAGACGAGCTACAAGGATCGGGACGGCAAGTACCAAGGGCAGCGCGGGGTGACGTTGCCGAAGGCTTGAGGCGGGCCGGGCACTGCAGCTTTGGCTTTTCTTCCGCGCTGATCTGCCGCGTTGCTTTTCCGTTCTTCCGCGCTTCCGCTTTGGGGCCCGCGCCGAGGCGGGTGGCCGCTACGCGATGGCCTCCTCGAACGCCTCGAGTGAGTCGATGGGCGCGGAGCAGGACAAGCCGGCACACACGAAGGCGGTCACTCGGGCTTGCGTCTCGGCGCTCACCAACCGCGGCAGATAGCTCGGCGCCAAACCGGCGTCCACATAGGGGATGCCGTAAACGCGTCGCCACGGCTTGTAAGTGGCGCGCGCCGCCTCGAGCCATGGGCCGAGCAACTCCGCCGGGCCGCGCGCGATGATTTGCTCCGGCGGGTGCAAGTTCGCTTCCACAGCGCCGAGCAGCGTGCAGTGGCCAGCAGGGTATTGCTCCATCGCGCCACGCAGCGCTTCCAGCGTGGTGGCCGCGGCGTCGAGGTAGCGTGGCTCGCCCAACAGGTGGCCCAGCGCCAAGAGCGCCCGCGCCGCGGCGCCGTTGCCGGGCGGCATGGAGTCGTCCAGCGTCGGCTTGGGGCGGTGGATGAGCGCCTCGTGGTCATGCGTGGTGAAGAAGAAGCCGCCGGCGTCGGCGTCCTCGAAGTGGGTGAGCAGCGCGTCCGCGAGCGCTTTGGCGAAGGCGATGTCCACATCGCGCCACGCGGCTTCCAACAGCGCCAGCACGCCTTCCAGCAAATTGGCGTAGTCGTCCAAGTAGGCGGGGTGCTTGGCAACGCCTTCCCGCCAAGTGGCGCGCAGGCGTTTGCCGTCCCACAAACGTTCGCGGGCGAAATCGGCCGCGCGCTGCGCGGAGGCGAGCCAAGCGGGTTCGTCAAGCCGCGCCGCGGCCTTGGCCATGCCGCGGATGGCGAGCCCGTTCCATGAGGTGAGCACTTTGTCGTCCTTGCCCGGCGGCACGCGGCCCTCGCGTTCGGCGAAGAGCTTGGCCTTGGCGGCGGCGAGCACCGCATCGGCGCGTTCGGGCTCGAAGCTCAGGCGTTGGACGACGGAGCGCCAAGCGTCATGGCGGCGCAGGTTCCACTTGCCCTCGAAGTTGGCCGGCTTGTCCAAGCCGTACAGCGTCTCCACCACCAGATATTCGTCCTCGGTGAGGAGCCGTTTCACGGCATCGCGCCGCCACACGTAGAACTTGCCCTCCTCGCCCTCGGAATCCGCGTCCAAGGAGGAGAAGTAGCCGCCTTGCGGATGCTGCATTTCACGCATCAGCCAAGTGGCCGTGCCGCGCGCGGCGTCCAGAAACAGCGCATCCGGCGCCACGGCGAGGGCATCCGCATAGAGGCCGAGCAGCAGGCCGTTGTCGTAGAGCATCTTCTCGAAATGCGGCACCGCCCATTGTCGATCCGTCGCGTAGCGGCAGAAGCCGCCGCCGATGTGATCGTGAATGCCGCCGCGGGCGATCTTGGTGAGCGTCGTCATCGCCATGTCGAGGGCGCGCCGCTCTGGGTCTCCGGCGCGCTGGCCGTGCGCCCAGTGGCACAGCAAGCGCTCGATGGCGCCCGGCATGGGGAACTTGGGCGCCCCGCCGAAACCGCCTTCCACCGCGTCGAAAGACGCTGCCAATTGCTCCACCGCCTTGGCCAGCAGCGCTTGGTCCTCAATGCCCTGCTCCTCCACGGCGGTGGGCGCCAAGCCGTCGAGGGCGGCGGCGAGCTTTTCGCCTTGGGTGTTGAGTTCGCCGCGCTTGTCCTTGAAGGCTTCAGCCACGCGCAGCATGAGGTCTGCAAAGCCGGGCAGGTTGTGGCGCGGCGAGCGCGGGAAGTAGGTGCCGCCGAAGAAAGGCAGCAAGGTTTTCGGGTCTAGAAACATCGTCAGCGGCCAGCCGCCTGTTTGCCGCATCAGGATATTCAGGGCGGTCTGATAGATCTTGTCGATGTCAGGCCGTTCTTCCCGGTCCACCTTCACGTTCACGAACAGCCGGTTCATCACGTCTGCGGTGGCGGCGTGCTCGAAGGATTCGTGCGCCATCACATGGCACCAGTGGCAGGCGGAGTAGCCCACGGAGAGCAGGATGGGCTTGTCCTCGGCGCGCGCTTGGGCAAGCGCCGTCGCGTCCCACGGATGCCAATCCACCGGATTTCCGGCGTGCTGCAAGAGGTAGGGGCTCGTCTCGCCTGCGAGTCGATTCATCTGGGCCAGCAAGCCGGGTGGCGGACTTTGGCGGATGATAGCTTATGTGGAACAATGCCTACGCATCGGCGGGCTTCAGACGGCGCCCGAAACGGGCACAAGGCGCTTGCGGCCCCCGGGAGGGGATAGAGAGGGGAGGCAGTGGAAGGTGGTGGCCCGGGAGGCGCGGACATGGGCGAAAGACTGGACGCCGACGGTTACCGGCCCAACATCGGCATCGTGTTGACGAACGACCAAGGCCAAGTGCTGTGGGCGCGGCGCATCGGTGGCCGCGATGCTTGGCAGTTCCCCCAAGGCGGCATCCAAGACGCGGAATCGCCGCGGGATGCGTTGTTCCGCGAACTCGGCGAGGAAGTGGGGCTCGAGGCGGACCAAGTGGCGGTGCTCGGCGTCACGCGCGGTTGGCTGCGCTATCGGCTGCCGGCGCGCATGCGGCGCCACGATTCCGCGCCGCACTTCAAGGGGCAGAAGCAAAAGTGGTTCCTGCTGCGGCTCTTGTGCGCCGATGCAGACGTGCATGTGGCGTCTTCCGACAAGCCCGAGTTCGATGACTGGCGCTGGGTGAGCTACTGGTATCCCGTCGGCAAGGTCGTGTCCTTCAAGCGCAATGTTTACCGGCGCGCGCTCAAGGAACTGGCGCCGGCGCTGGTCATCGACGAACGTGCTTGAAGACCTGCGCCGCATCGTTCAGGACGTCAGCGTCGCCGCTGGGTTCGAGGCTGCGCTGGAGACGATGGTCGCCCGCGTGCGCGCCGCCTTGGACACCGGCACCTGCACCATCTACATCGTCAACCGCGCCACCGGCAACTTCCACCTAGTCGCCGCCGAAGGCGCCAATCCAGCGGCCATCGGCCAAGTGGTGCTGCGCCCCGGCGAGGGGCTGGTGGGAGTCGCTGCGGAGCGCGCGGAGCCGGTGAACTTGGATGACGCGCCGCGGCATCCGCGCTTCATCCATCTGCCGGAGATGGGCGATGAAGCGTTCCACGCTTTCCTCGGCGTGCCGATCATCCACTTGCGGCGCGTGCTCGGCGTGGTGGTGGTGCGGCAGCGGGAAACGCGCAAGTTCGACGAAGACGAAGAAGCCTTTCTGGTGACGCTCGCGGCGCAGCTCGCGGCGGTGGTCGCGCACGCCGAGGCCACCGACGAGATCAAGGCGCTGATGGAGGACCGCACCGAGCAGCAGGACACGCGCTTCGAGGGGGTGGCCGGCGCGCCGGGCATCGGCATCGGCACGACGGTGGTGTCGCACCCGGCCGCAGCGTTGGACAAAGTGCCGGACAAAGCCGCGCAGGACATCCCCCAAGAGCTCAAGATGTTCGACAGCGCCATCGGCCAGGTGCGCGCCGACATTGAGCGCCTCGGCGAACAGCTCAAATCCAGCCTGCCGGCCGAGGAGCACGCGCTGTTCGAAGCGTATCTGCACATGCTGGACGACGACGCCTTCGCCGAGGAAGTGCGCGAGCGGGTGCGCGCAGGGCAATGGGCGCAAGGGGCGCTGCGCCAAGTGATCGGCCAACACACGCGCGCCTTCGAGCAGATGGAGGATTCTTACCTGCGTGAGCGCGCCGCGGACGTGCGCGAGCTAGGGCAGCGCGTGTTGGCTTATCTGCAGAACATCCGCAAGCCGCGCAGCCACCCGTCCGGCGAGGTGGTGCTCGTCGGCAGCGAGGTGACCGCATCGATGCTGAGCGACATCCCGGTGGAACAGCTGCGCGGCATCGTGTCGCACAAGGGTTCGCGGTATTCGCATGTCGCCATCTTGGCGCGCGCCATGGACGTTCCCGCGGTCATGGGGGCGGCGGACGTGCCGCTGTACGGGGTTGAGAACCGCACCGTGGTTGTGGACGGTTTCTATGGCACCGTGGTGGCGAATCCGTCGCGCGCCGTCATCGACCACTACACCGCGTTGATGGACGAGGAACGCGAGTTCGCCGAAGAGTTGGAGGAACTGCGCGAGTTGCCCTGCAAGACGCGCGATGGCCAACTCATTTCGATGTGGGTGAACATCGGCTTGGTGGGAGACCTCACGCGCTCGCTGGACCGCGGCGCCGAGGGCATCGGCTTGTTCCGCACCGAAGTGCCGTTCATGACGGAAGACCGCTTTCCAACCGAAGAGGAGCAGCGCGCCATCTACCGCGACCACATGGTCGCCTTCGACCCGCGCCCGGTGACCATGCGCACCTTGGACATCGGCGGCGACAAGTCCCTCTCTTACTTCCCGATTACAGAGGACAACCCGTTCCTCGGCTGGCGCGGCATCCGCGTCACCCTCGACCACCCGGAAATCTTCATGGCGCAGGTGCGCGCCATGATCAAGGCCAACGCCGGCTTGGAGGGGGTGCTGCGCATCATGCTGCCGATGGTGAGCGGCCTCGAGGAAGTGCATGAGGCCATCGCGCTGGTGGAACGCGGCCACCGCGAGGTGGTGGAAGAAGGCTACGACGCGAAGCGGCCGTTGATCGGCGTGATGATCGAGGTGCCGGCGGCGGTGTACTTGGCGCGGCAGATCGCCAAGGTGGTGGATTTCCTCGCCGTCGGCTCGAACGACCTCACCCAGTACATGCTGGCGGTGGACCGCAACAACCCGCGCGTCGCGCAGCTTTACCGGGATGTCCACCCGGCAGTGTTGCTCGCCATGCGCGAGGTGGCGAAGGCGGCCCACGCCGAAGGCAAGGGCATCGGCATTTGCGGCGAACTGGCGGGCACGCCAGAGGGCGCGGTGCTGTGCGTCGGCATGGGCTATGACGTGCTGTCCATGAACGCCGCCAACCTGCCGAAGGTGAAGTGGACGATTCGCCAGGTGTCGCTGTTGGATTGCCGCCGCATCTTGGCGCGCGCCTTGCGCATGACGGACGCCAACGCCATCCACGACTTCCTGCGCAAGGAACTGGTGAAGTTGGGGCTCGGCAGGGTGGTGCCGCGGCATGCCGTGCCAGAGGTGTCTTGACGGCGGCCGCGCGGTTGCCGCGGCCCCGCAAGCGGAAAGCGTATGGCCCGGGGCTGGCCTCAAACCACCCGCGACAGCCCGCCGTCCATGTTGATCGCGCAGCCAGTCACATAGGAAGCCGCGTCCGAGGCCAGGAACAACGCCACGTTGGCGCATTCTTCGGCTTCGCCCATGCGGCCCATGGGCAGCCGCTTGCCGGCGGCCGCCGTGAAGTCATCCAGTGGCGCGTTTGACCCGGACGCTGCCCACGCCCGACGAATCTGGTCCGACTTGATGCTGCCAATCATCAGTGCGTTCACCAACACGTTGTGGGGTGCGCCCTCGCCGCTCAGCACCTTCATCAAGGCCATCCCCGCGGCGCGCGAGACGGAGGTGGGCGCAGAGCCGGGCGGCGGCGCCTTGGCGGCGGTGTTCAGCACGTTGATGATGCGCCCCCAACGGCGCGCCTTCATGCCGGGAAACGCGAGCCGCGCGAGGCGGATGGCGGCGAACAGCTTGAGGTCGAGATCGGCTTGCCAAACGGCGTCGGTGATGTCCTCGAACGCGCCGGTTTGGGATTGGCCGGCGTTGTTGACGAGGATGTCCACGGCGCCCAGCTCGCGCGCGATCTTGGCGTGAGTCGCCTCGATTTGGGCGGCGTCCGTCACGTCGCAAACGTAGGCGCGCGCGCCGCCGCCCGGCTGTTCGTTAATGGCTGCGCATGCGTCTTCAAGGGGTTCTGCCCGCCGTGCCAACAGCGCCACCTTGGCGCCGGCGGCGTGGAATGTTGTGGCCATCGCGCGTCCCAGCCCTAGGCTCGCGCCCGTGACCAACGCCGTTTTGCCATCAAGGCGACATTCCATGCGTCAGGCGCTCCGGCTCGAGTGCGCTGGCGCCCGCGTGGCGCGCTCGATGGGAATGTGCGCGGCCACGCGCCCGCCCGGCGCGCCCAGCGGCCCATAGAGCTGCTCGATGAAGTCGATGCGCCCACCCTCAAAGGCCACCGCGGTGCTGGCGCGGGTGCCATATTCATTGCCGCGCAGGAACGCCGGGGTGGCGCGGCGGGCGCTTTCCGGCTCGCCGCCGTCCGCCAAGTAACCTTCAGACTCGTCGCGCAGCACGTCGAGCAAAGCTTCCGGGGGCGCGTCGTCTGTCAGTGCGCCGAGCGCCGCCACGCCGCGGGCGGATTTCGGCCACACCTCGTCCAAGGGCGCATTGGCGAGGCCGTAGGCGCCGGGCGCCAGCACGCGCGCAGCACCCGTCCGGTTGCAGGCGTACACCAACTCATCGCCGTCGAAGACGATCAGATTGAAGCCTTGGTAGCGCTCCCCGTCGATGTTCCGCGCATAGTCCAATGCAGATTCGTTGCCGTCTAGGAAGCGCTTCGGCAGGTCGCCGCGGGAGGGCGTTGGGTGCGCCGGCAAGTCGAAGTCCGTGAAGTTGGTGAGGGCGGCGAAACGCCCGCTGGTCGCGACGCCCAGCCAAGTGCCGCCACCGATGAGGTCGCGCCCGGCGAACACCTGCGGCGCATCCTGCCAGTAGCCGGCGGGGTGCGCGGGGCGGGCGTAGAACTCGTCCCGGTTCGCCGCCACCAACAGCGGCCGCCCAGGGCGCTCACAATACGAGAACAGGATGAGGCACACTTTCTTGGCAGCGGCGCAAAGGCGCCGCGATTCGAGGGCGAGGCGCGAGCATACACCATGCACTATCCGCAGTTCGACCCGGTGATTTTCGGCTTGGGGCCGCTGCAAATCCGTTGGTATGGCCTCATGTACCTGTTGGCGTTCGCCGTCGTCTACGCGCTCGGCGCGTGGCGGGCGCCGCGCGCGGGGTTCGAACGGGCAGACTTGTCGGACATCATCTTCCACGGCGTTGCCGGCGTGGTGCTCGGCGGGCGCGCCGGCTTTGTTCTCGTGTACGGCTTTGACACCTTCTTGGCAGACCCGTTGTGGCTGCTGCGCGTGTGGGAAGGCGGCATGTCGTTCCACGGCGGCCTGTTGGGCGTTTGCGTGGCGATGTGGCTGTGGGGGCGGCGGCGGGGCAGAAGCCTGCTTGAAGTGGCGGACTTCGTCGCCCCCTTGGTGCCCATCGGGTTGGGGCTGGGGCGCGTGGGCAACTTCATCAACACCGAATTGCCGGGGCGGGTGACGGACGTGGCGTGGGGGGCGCATTTCCCGTGCTTCGCCGTGCGCGAGCACGCCTTGGGTTGCTTCGGCGAGCACGAACCGGTGCTGCGGCACGTATCGAGCCTCTACCAAGCCCTGGCCGAGGGCGTGGCGCTGTTCGTCATCGTATGGCTCTACGCCTTGCGCCGCCGCGCTGACGGCGCCGTGACGGGCCTGTTCCTCGCGGCCTATGGCGCCCTGCGCTTCGTCACCGAGTTCTGGCGCCAGCCGGACGCGCACTTGGGATTCGTCGCGTTAGACTGGCTTTCCATGGGGCAGTTGCTTTCCATCCCGATGGTGGCCATCGGCATCTTCTTGTTGATGCGCCAGCCGGCGGCGCGATGAAGCAGTACTTGGACCTCATGCGCCATGTGCGCCAGCACGGCGTGTACAAGGACGACCGCACCGGCACGGGCGTCTATAGCGTGTTCGGCCATCAGCTGCGGTTCGACTTGGCCGCCGGCTTCCCCTTGGTCACCACCAAAAAGGTGTTGCTGCGGCTCATCGTCCACGAACTGCTGTGGTTCCTGCGCGGCAGCACGAACATCCGCTACCTCAAGGACAACAACGTCACCATCTGGGATGAATGGGCGGACGAGCATGGCGAACTCGGCCCGGTGTATGGAGCGCAGTGGCGCTCATGGCAGGCGCCGAACGGCGAGGCCATCGACCAAATGGCGCGCGTGGTGCAGGCCATCGAGCGCGACCCGACCTCCAGGCGGCACATTGTTTCCGCTTGGAACGTGGCGGACATCGACAAGATGGCGTTGCCGCCGTGCCATGTGCTGTTCCAGTTCTATGTGGCGCAGGGGAAGCTCTCCTGCCAGCTCTATCAGCGCAGCGCAGACTTGTTCTTGGGCGTGCCGTTCAACATCGCCTCGTATGCCTTGCTCACGTTGATGATCGCGCAGGCGACCGGGCTGGCGCCCGGCGAGTTCGTCCACACCTTCGGCGACGCCCACCTCTATGCCAACCACCTCGAACAGGCTGATCGGCAGTTGGCCAGAACGCCCCGCGCCCCGCCGACCATCAAGCTGAATCCCGCCGTGAAGGATGTGTTCGCCTTCACCGCGGACGATTTCGAGCTCGTCGGCTACAACCCGCACCCCGGCATCAAGGCGCCCATCGCGGTCTAGCGCATGCGGGTTTCCATGATCTGGGCCATGGCGCGCAACCGCGTCATCGGGCAAGGCGACGGGTTGCCTTGGCGCCTGCCGAAGGAGGCGGCCTTGTTCCGCTCCGTGACCCTCGGCAAACCCGTCATCATGGGGCGCCGCACGTTCGAGACGCTGCCGCAGCCGCTGCCGGGGCGCATGAACATCGTGCTTTCGCGCAGTGGGCGCGAGTATCCGGGCGCTTGCGTCGCGACGACCTTGGACGCCGCGTTGCGCTTGGCTGAGGCGCGTTGCGGGCAGGACGGCACGAACGAATGCTTCATCGCCGGCGGGGCGGACATCTACGCCTTGGCGGCGCCGCGGGCAGATCGCCTTTACGCCACCTTGATTGACGCGGAACTGGCCGGCGACACGTTCTTTCCACCGCTTGACTTCAACGATTACCAAGTGATTTCCACCGAGAACTACCCCGCGGACGCCGAGCACGCCCACGCTTTCACCGTGCGCATCCTGGACCGCGTTCGCCCGGCCACAGCGCCCGGCGGCGCGGCACGGGGAGTGGCATGAACCACCGCGCCCGGGGCGCCTGCCGCCGTGCCGCGCTGGCCGCGGCGATGGTTTGCGCGACGTGGCCGGCGTGGGTGGCGTCCGGCGAGCCGGTGGTGCGCGGGCAACTGGTGATCGACGGGGTGCCGCCCATTCCGGCGGAACTCACGGTGCGCCTGAACGCTTACCAGAATGCGCGTTCAGCCAGTTTCGCCGGCTGGCTGGGCGATGCCGCGCTCATCGCCACCCGGTTCGGCGACGTGTCGCAACTGCACCGCGTCGATGCCCCGCTTGGCATGCGCCGCCAACTCACCTTCGGCAAGGAACCCGTGTGGAATGCCGCGGTGAACCCCAACCGCGGGGCAAGCGGCTTCATCTTCGCCAAGGACGTGGGCGGCGGCGAGTTTCACCAGCTTTTTTGGCACGACCTTGCAACTGGCGCGGCCACGCTCTTGACGGACGGCAAGTCTCGCTATTCCGGCGTGGCGTGGGCGGCGAGCGGTTGCCGCTTCGCCTACACGACCACGGAGCGCAACGGCGTGGACTGGGACATCCATGTGCGCTCCTTGGGCCGTGACGACGCGGCTTCCGGTAGCTGCGCGGCGCCGAGCGCGGAGCGCAGCGTCGCCGTTGCCGGCCGCGGCACGGGCTGGACCACCGCAGACTTTGCGCCGGACGAGACGCGGCTCTTGGCCATCCAATACTTCTCCATCAACGAATCGCGGCTCTATGAGGTCGATCTCGCCACGGGAGCGCTGCGGCGGCTCGTCGAGGACGCCGGCGTCGCGGCGATCCACGATGCGCGCTACGCCGCCGACGGCGAGGACATCATCTTCAGTGCTGACCTCGGCGGCGAGTTCGTCGGCTTGCACCGCCTGCGCGCGGCGACCGGCGCCGTCACCGGCTTGACGCCGGACCTGCCTTGGGATGTGGAGGATTTCATCCTTGCGCCGGATGGCGACAAGCTCGCGTTCGTCGCCAACGAGGGCGGCCTCTCAACGCTCCATGTGCGGCAGTTGCCGAGCATGGCGCCGATGCCGCTGCCGGCCATCCCGGAAGGCATCGTGCAATCGCCGGCCTTCACGGCTGGGGGTGAGCGCTTAGGATTCGTATTGAATCGCGCCCAAGCGCCCGGCGATGTCTACGCCGTGGATTTGGCAGCGAACGCCCTCGTGCGCTGGACGGCGAGCGAGCTTGGCGGGCTTTCGGCGGAGCGGCTTGTCGCGCCGTCGCTGGTGAGCTACGCAACCTTTGATGGCCGGCGCATCCCAGCCTTTGTCTTCAAACCGCGCGCCGGCGCGCCGCATCCCGTGCTCATCGACATCCACGGCGGCCCGGAAGGCCAATACCGCCCAAGGTTCTCCTCTACCACGCAGTTTTTCGTGAACGAGCTGGGCTTCGCGGTGGTGGCGCCGAACGTGCGCGGCTCCAGCGGCTACGGCAAGACGTGGCTGAAGCTGGACAACGGCTACCTGCGCGAAGACAGCGTGCGCGACATTGGCGCGTTGCTGGATTGGCTGGCGCAACGCGAAGATTTGGACGCGAGCCGCGTGGCCGTGATGGGCGGCTCCTACGGCGGCTACATGGTGCTCGCGTCCTTGGCGCACTTCGGCGACCGGCTGCGCGCCGGCATCGATCGCGTCGGCATCAGCAGTTTCGTCACGTTCTTAACCACGACGCAAGGCTACCGGCGCGACCTGCGGCGCGCCGAATACGGCGACGAGCGAGACCCGGAAATGCGTGCCTTCCTCGAGCGCATCTCGCCGCTCAACCAAGTGGAGCGGATGACCAAGCCGCTCTTCATCTCGCAAGGGCTGAACGATCCGCGCGTGCCAGCCAGCGAAAGCGCGCAGATGGTGGCGGCGCTGAAGCAGCAGGGCGTACCCGTTTGGTACGTCGTGGCGCGTGACGAGGGCCACGGCTTCCGCAAGAAGGCCAACCGGGACTATCAGATGGCGGCCGCAGCGCTGTTCCTGCAGCGCCAAGTGCTGAACTAGGCCGCGGGCGCGAAGAGCCTCATGCCTGCCATCGCCATCTGCGTGAATCCAATGTCTGGCCGCGATGTGCGGCGGTTGGCGGCGCGTGCTGCCAACATGACCCACGAGGCGAAACGCGACATCGTGGCGCGCATCGCCGCCGGGGCGGACGCGGTGGGGGTGGAGCGCATCTTCGTCACGCAAGAGCCGTTCCGCATCGCCTCCCTCGCCCTGTCGCTGATGCCGCTCAGGGCGCGGGTGGAGGTGTTGCGCACGCCGCTCACCCATGGCGCCGCGGACACCGAGGCCGCTGTCGCCGCGTTCCTCGAGCGAGGCGTGACGCACATCGTCTCGTTGGGCGGCGACGGCACCAACCGCGCCATCGCCCGCCAAGCGCCGGACGTGACGCTGATCCCGCTCTCCACCGGCACCAACAACGTGTTCCCCACCTTGGTGGAACCGACCGTCGCCGGCATGGTGGCGGGCCTTTCGGCGCGGGGCTTGCTCAAAGGCGCGGCGCAGCGCTGCAAGCGCTTGCATGTGCGCTTCGCCGATGGCGTGGTGGACGTCGGCTTGGTGGATGCCGCCTTCTTGGCGGGCGATTTCGTCGGCAACTTCCTGCCCTTCGATGCCGCCAAGCTGCGCCGCCTGTTGCTCACGCGGGCAGAGCCAGACGCCATTGGCATGTCGCCCATCGGCGGGTTGCTTGAAGTGGTGGAGGCCAAGGACGACGCCGGCTTGCTGGTGGAGATGGGGCCTGGCCGAACGTTTGCCGCGCCGCTCTCGCCGGGGCTCTTTGAGCGGGTGAGCGTGCGGCGCGTGACGCGCATCCCCTTCGATGTGCCGGTGGCGTTTGCCGGCGATGGCGTGCTCGCCCTCGATGGCGACCGGGATCATCGGCTGCGCCCCGGCCAGAACGCTGCGGTGTCCATCCGCCGCGATGGGCCGTGGGTGGTGGATGTGGCGGCGGCCATGCGCCAAGCGGTTGCGAACGGTTTGATCCACGAGCGCTGAGCGGGTCGCGGGGCGGATGCTTGGTCGCAGCGGCCCGCGTCCCTAGGCGAGCGTTCGGCGCTTGAAGATTCGTGGCAGACTACGGCGATGGTCGTCAAACCGCGTGTGCGCGGCTTCATCTGCACCACCGCCCATCCCACCGGCTGCGCCGCCAATGTGCGCGAGCAAATCGGGCGCGTGGCGCCCTTGGCGCCGGGTCCGAAGAAGGCGTTGGTGGTGGGGGCGTCCGCCGGCTACGGGCTGGCGTCGCGCATCGTGGCGGCGTTTGGCGGCGGCGCGGCGACCTTGGGCGTGTCGTTGGAGAAGGCGCCCACGCCCACCCGCACCGCGTCCGCCGGTTGGTACAACAATGCCGCGTTCGAGGCCGCCGCGGCCGAGCGCGGCCTCTATGCCCGCACGCTGGATGGCGACGCCTTCGCAGACGACGCCAAGGCGCAGGTGGTTGCGGAGGTGAAGGCGGCGCTGGGGCAAATCGATCTCTTTGTGTACAGCTTGGCGGCGCCGGCGCGGCGGCATCCACGCACCGGCGTGACGCATCGTTCCGCCATCAAGCCGCTGGGCGAGACCTTCCACGTCAAAACCCTGAACCAGGCCACCGGCGTGGTGCATGAAGCGGCGCTGGAACCGGCGACGGAAGCGGAAGTGGCGGACACCGTGGCGGTGATGGGCGGCGAGGACTGGGAGTTCTGGGTGGACGCGCTGCTGGCCGCGGATGCGCTCGCGCCGGGTTGCAAGCTGGCCACCTACACCTACATCGGCAGCGAGCTAACTTGGCCCATCTATTGGCAGGCCACGCTCGGCAAGGCCAAGGAGGATTTGGACCGCGCCGCCGCGGCCATCCGCGAACGCTTGGCGCCCTTGGGCGGCGAGGCGCGGGTGGCGGTGTTGAAGGCCGTCGTCACGCAGGCGAGCTCGGCCATCCCGGTGGTGCCGCTCTACTTCTCGCTGCTGTTTCGCGTGATGAAGGAGCAAGGCACCCACGAGGATTGCCTCGCCCACATCGACCGGCTGTTTCGCACCGGCCTCTACGGCGCTCGAGCCCCGCAGTTGGATGCGTCCGGCCGCATTCGCATGGATGACTTGGAGCTCGCCGAGGCGGTGCAGGCCGAAGTGCGGCGGCGCTGGCCATTGGTCGCCACCGAGAACGTCGCCGAACTCGCCGATCTTGAGGGCATCCGGGAAGACTTCCTGAGGCTGTTCGGCTTCGGCGTGGCCGGCGTGAACTACGAAGCGAGCGTTTCCCCAACGCTCGCCTGAGTCGAACCGCACTTTGAACTCAGTCTTCCTCAAGGCTTGCCGCGGCGAACCGACGGACTACACGCCCATTTGGCTGAATCGGCAAGCGGGCCGCTACATGCCCGAATACCATGCCTTGAAGGGCGATACGCCGAGCCTGCGCTTCTTCACCACGCCGGAACTCGCCGCGCGGGCGACGCTGGACGCACAGCGCATCTTGGGCGTGGACGCCGCCATCGTATTTGCAGACCTCTTGCCCATGCTCGTTCCGATGGGGCTGAACCTGGACTACAAGCCGGGCGTCGGCCCGGTGTTCGAGCGGCCCGTGGCGGGCGAGGCGGATGTGCAGCGGCTGGTGGTGCCGCCGGCGGAGGAAGCCACGCCCTACATCGGCGAGACCATCAAGCGAACCCTCGCGGACTTGCCGCGCGACATCCCGCTCATCGGCTTTGCGGGGGCGCCGTTCACCCTCGCCTCGTACGCCATTGAAGGCCAAGGCTCGCGCGACTATCTGCGCGTGAAACGCATGATGTACTTGGCCCCGGGCACTTGGCATCGGCTGATGGTCAAGCTGGTGGATGCCATCGCCGGCTATGTGGCGCTGCAAATCGACAGCGGCGTTCACGCCATCCAGCTATTCGACAGCTGGGTGGGCTGCCTGTCGCTGGCGGATTACGAACGCTACGTCCGCCCCCACACCGAGCGGCTCATGGCGCGCATTGGCGGGCGCGTTCCGGTGATCTACTTCGGCACCGGCAATGGGCATCTGGTGGATGCGATGTTCGCCACCGGCCCGGATTTGCTCGCCCTCGATTGGCGCACGCCGTTGGCCGCCACTTGGCAACGCCTCGGCGCCAAGGCCGTGCAAGGCAACATGGATCCCACCGTCCTATGCGCGGACCGCGCCACCGTGGCGGCCCATGCGCAAGCAGTGCTCGCCGAGGCCCAAGGGCGCGCCGGGCACATCTTCAATCTGGGCCACGGCATCCTCCCCACAACGCCGGTGGACAACGTGAAGTTCCTGGTGGAGTTCGTGCAGGGCGAATCTGCCCGGTAGGCGCCGGCCAGCGGGCGCGGGCGTTTCAGGTCGCGTTCCGGCGCTGCGCCCAAGAGCACCCCCGGCCAAGCCGCAAGCGCCGCGCCGGCGTCAGTAGCCGTAGCGCATCTTCAAGTAGTACTGGCCGCCGGAGAGCCCGAAGGGCGCCGTGGTGGGATACTTCGAGCCGGCCAGCGTGGCGTAGCGGTGCTGCTTGGGGAAGCTGTCGAACAGGTTGGCGGCCCCCGCGATCACCTCCCAACGGTCCGAAAGCGCATAGGCCACTTCCACATCCAAAGTGGCCTCGGCGCCCGGTTCGACCCACCGCAGCGGATCGTCCAAATGGGCTTCCGCGTAGTCGCCGTGAAAGTTGAGCCGCGCCAAGTAGCGCAGGTTTCCCCGCTGGTGGCGCGCGGACAAGTGGCCCTTCCACTTGGGGATGGTCTCCTCAAGTTGCCGCCGGCGAGCGGGTGCCAAACCTCCCACCCGAGTCACCTCCGTTGCGGTGTAGTTGAGCGCCAAGGCGAGGTCGGTGATGCCGGCGCCGTGGTCGAACTGCCAACTTGCCACCATGTCCATGCCTTGGGTTTTGGTGTCGAAGTCGTTGGTGAAGAAGCCCACCGTGGCGAGGTCCTCGGAGCCGGCAAAGTCTGCCGCGTTCAACACGCCCACGCCGTCCAAGGTGTTGAGCACCTTGCTGGTCTCGGCGTCGTTGGCGTCGATCGCACCGTCGCCGTTGGCGTCTGCGGTCACCTGCATGTCTGCCAGCGACAAGCCGGCGCGCAGCCCAGCGGCGACGAGCAGGCCGCGGAAGTCCTGCTGTTCCGAGATGGCGATGCGGTCCTCCACCTCGATGTTGAAGTAGTCCACGGTGATGTCGATGTCGCCCAACGAGAAGGATGCGCCGACGGAGAGGTTGCGCGCTTCCTCGGCACGCAGCGAGAAGCGCCCGCCCAACTCGGCGTTGACGAACCGTCCGGCGGCGCTGGTGAGCGGCAGCGTGCCTTCGTCCGTGATGACGTTGCCGGCGAAGGCGGTGGTGACGTTGGTGACGTTAGCTTGCCCGGCGGTGGGCGCGCGGAAGCTGGTGGAGTAAGTGCCGCGCAGGCTGAGGCGCTCCGTTGGCCGCCACAGCGCGCCCAGCTTGTAGTTCGTCGTGCTGCCGAAGTGGCTGTAGTCCTCCCAGCGCAGAGCCGCCTGCGCCGTCACGTTGGACGTGAGTTGCGCCTCTGAGTCCACATAGGCGGCGATGCTGTCCTCAGTGTTCGATGTGCTCGCCGTGAAGCCGCCGAAGCCATTGGAGCTCGATGAGAAGCCTTGGCCGCCGGGAAACGCCGGGGAAGGCCGAGTGAGTGGGCCGAGCGCGTAAGAGGCCGGCTCGCCGGCGGACACATCGAAGCGCTCTTCCCGACGCTCGAAGCCGGCGGCGATGTGCAAGTCTCTTTCCAGCGCGGCGATGGGTTGCTCGTAGGAGAAATCGACGTTGAAGTTGGTGTCGATTTGCTCGTAGGCGCCAGGGTCGAACGCGGTGGGTGAAGCCGGCCCCAAACTCGCGTTCACGGTGTTGCGGATGGCGTAGTCGATCTCGTTGTAGCCGTAGGAGTAGCTCACGTCGTAGAAGAGGCCGGTGCCGAAGTCCAGCAGGCCGCGCAGGCCGAGAACGACCCCAACGTCCGTGCTGTCGCCGCCGAAGCGCGGCACGAAGCCGCCGGGATAGCGCTCGATGAACGAGAAGCAGTTGTCGTCCGCCTGCACACTCGCCAAGATGTCCGCATCCGGCAGCAGCCCGCCAGCTGCGGTGAGCGGGATGCCGGCGGGGCAATCGCCGCGGTCATTCCCCGTCAGGTCGCCCACGCGCACTGACGCGGCGGGCGCCGACACCACGGCGCCAGTGAGGGTGTCCCGCGCCACGCCGTCCGCGTCCACAGCCACCGGGTTGCCGTTGGCCGGATTCACGCGCGGCCCTTCGAAGATGCCTGGCCGCCGCGTCGGGTTGCGGAAGAAGAAACCGCCATCCACCGTGCGCGCCGCGTAGTTGCCAAAGGCGTAGACCTCCGCCGCGGCGCCGAACTCATACGCGGAGTTGGCGAACAGCTTCACGCTGTCGCGGATCTCCGGCTGGCCCCAGATTTGCGTCACCCGGCGGGTGATGCCGTTCACGTTGATGTCGGTGACGTCGGTGTAGCCGGCCGCGATGAGGCCGGCCGCGTCGGCGCGCTGCACGGAGCGGATGGTGCCGTCCGTTTCGCCATACTCCATCGAGAGGTTCACAAAGCCATCCGCGCCCAGCGGCAGGCCGATGTTGCCGGCGACCTGGTAGTTGTCGCCGTCGCCGGTGTAGGTGCTGCCGTACTTTGCCTCGAAGGCGGCGCCGTCGGCGGCGTCGCGCAGCACGAAGTTGATGACGCCGGCGATGGCGTCCGAACCGTACTGCGAGCCGGCGCCGTCGCGCAGCACTTCCACTTGCTTCAAGCCGATGGCCGGGAAGACCCCTACGTCCGGCCCTTGGGCGCCATCGGCAAGGCCGCCGCCCAGAAACGTGATCACCGCGGCGCGATGGCGGCGCTTGCCGTTCAACAGCACCAGCGTCTGATCTGGCGACAGGCCGCGCAGGTTCGCCGGGCGCACGATGGTGCCGCCGTCGGAGATGGGCTGGGTGTTCACGTTGTAGGCGGGCACCAACATTCTGAGGATGTCGGAGATGTCGGAACTGGCTTGGTCGGTGAAGTCTTCGCGGGTGACGGCGTCCACCGGCGCCACCGAATCCGTCGCGGAACGCGCTTGGCGGCGCGTGCCCACGGACACGACGACCTCTTGGACGTCCTCGAAGCCATCCTGCCCAAACGCCGCCGGCCCGGGCGCCGCTGCCAAAGCTAGCCCGAGCGCAGCGCTGCCAACCAACCCCGGCCGGCGCCCTTGGCCGCGGGCGCTAGCCATCGGTCACCGCCCCAAGGCTTGCCGAGCTCACCAGCCGCGCATATTTGGCCAACACACCCTTCTGGGCATACGGATCTGGGGGCTGCCAACGCTCGCGCCGTCGCGCTAGCTCCGCGTCCGTCAGCGCCACGTTGATCTCGCGGCGTTCGGCGTCGATGGTGATGGCGTCGCCATCTTCGATGAGGGCGATAGGGCCGCCGTCGAACGCCTCCGGCGCCACATGGCCGATCACGAAGCCGTGGGAGCCGCCGGAGAAGCGACCGTCTGTGACCAGGGCCACGTCCGCAGACAGGCCGCGGCCATTGATGGCGCTGGTCGGGCTCAGCATTTCCCGCATCCCGGGCCCGCCGCGCGGGCCTTCATAGCGCACCACGATCACATCGCCGGCCGACACCGAACCGGCCATGATGGCCGCCATCGCCGCCTCCTCGCCGTGATGCACCTTGGCCGTGCCGGTGAAGCGCAGCCCTTCATGGCCGGTGATCTTGGCCACGGCGCCTTCCGGGGCGAGGTTGCCGTGCAAGACAACGAGGTGGCTGTCTGGCTTGATGGGGTCTGCCAGTGGCCGGATGATCTGCTGGCCGGCGGGATAGGGCGTCACCTCCGCCAAGTCTTCGCCGAGCGTTTGGCCGGTGACGGTGAGGCAGCCGCCGTGCAACAAACCGGCGTCTAAGAGCGTCTTCATCAACGGGCGGATGCCGCCGATGTCGATGAGCTCAGACATGGCGTGCTGCCCCGCCGGCCGCATGTCGGCCAGCACCGGCACGTTGGCGCCGATGCGCGAGAAGTCGTCGAGCGTGAGCGGCACGCCGGCTGCGTTGGCGATGGCCAGCAGGTGCAGCACTGCGTTGGTGGAGCCTTCCAAGGCGATGCACACGGTGATGGCGTTCTCGAAGGCTTCGCGGCAGAGGATGTCGGAGGGCTTGATGCCGCGTTCGATGAGCCGTGCGACCGCCGCGCCGGCGGCGTAGCTGTCTTGGCGTTTGTTGTCGCTCACGGCGTTCTGCGCCGAAGAGTTGGGCAGCGACAGGCCCAACGCTTCGATGGCGGACGCCATGGTGTTCGCCGTGTACATGCCGCCGCAGGAACCGGCGCCAGGGATGGCCGTCTGCTCCACTTCCAGCAGTTCCGCATCCGTGATGCGCTCGGCGGCGCGGGCGCCGACCGCCTCGAACACGGAGATGATGTCGCGCCGCTCGGCGCCGGGCAGAATCGTGCCGCCGTACACGAAGACGCTTGGCCGGTCCAGCCGAGCCATCGCCATGGCGCACCCAGGCATGTTCTTGTCGCAGCCGCCGATGGCGACGAAGCCGTCGAAGCCCTGCGCGCCCACCACCGTCTCGATGGAGTCTGCGATGACCTCCCGGGACACCAGCGAGTAGCGCATCCCGGGCGTGCCCATCGAGATGCCATCCGACACCGTGATGGTGTTGAAGACCAAGCTCTTGGCGCCGGCTTCGTCCGCGCCCATGGCCGCGGCCTCGGCAAGGCCGTTGATGTGCATGTTGCACGGCGTCACCTGGCTGCCGGTGGAAGCGATGCCGACCTGGGGCTTGGCAAAGTCTTCCTGGGCGAAGCCAACGGCGCGCAGCATGGCGCGGCTCGGCGCCTGCTCCACGCCATCGACGACGATGGAAGAGTGCTTGCGGGCTTCGGCCATGCGGACAGTGCTCCTTGACGTTGGCGTAGGCGTGGCTAGACGTGTGGCGGCCGCGCGCCGCTACAAAGTGATGTCCCGCTGCCAGTATTCATCCCCTTCGCGGCTGATCTCTGCCCTCACCTGCTCGTTCCAAGCCGCGTCCCCAATGTAGCCGCCTTGGTAGTCGAAGGGCGTCTCGTCGGGGTAGCGCTGGCGGCGGGCATCAATCGCCAGCGGGATCATCCGCGTGCGCCGCAGCACATGGTCTTCCGAGTACTTGATGGCCTTCACGCAATCCGGCGCCGGGCGCTTGAAGGCGTGTACGTTGGTGGTCTCCGCGCCGATGGCGGAGGCGCGGTTGTGGTAGCCGAGCACCATCGTCACCCGGCGCTCGGCGGATTGGTTCGGATACGAGCCGTGCAGGGAACTGCGGTTCACGACCCCGCAGTCCCCCGGTTCGAGCAGCATCGGCACGGCGCCTTCCAGCCACTCGGTGATGGGCGGAAACTCGCCGTCGTCCGCAAGCAGCCAGCGGCGATGGCTGCCGGGCATCACCCACAGGCAGTTGTCTGGCGTGCAGTGCGACCACGACACCGACAGGTTGAAGCCGTGAGACTTGCCGCGGCCATCGAGGCCCAGCAGCGGGGTGCCGTCTTCGCGCCAATGCGTGCGGCCATCCTGATGCCAAGGCGTTGGCGCGCCGTGTCCGGCGGCCTTGTGGAACACGGCCTCGTGGAAGGGCACGAAGTCTGGCCCGTTGATGCTGGCCACCATCCGCAAGATGTCTGGATGGGCGTAGGCGTTGAGCGCCGAATCCATCATCAGCAACGGGTGCGACACCATGCCGACATGCGCCGGCGGCGCCTTGGACGGCTTTGTCGAGAGCGTGTAGTAGCCGGGGAATTGGACACGCCGCCCGTGCTGATCGACGTCGCCGTCGGGCGTTAGGGGCGCGTTGTCCAACACTTGGTCGAACTCGGCGCGCAGTTGCGCCACCTCTTCTTCCGCCAACACCCCCTCGAACACGTAGAAGCCGGTTCGGAAGTAGGCGTCGAGGATGTCTTGCTCCAGCCGGCCATTGGCGTCGAAACGCATGGGGCCGCGATTGCCCAAAGCCATGGCGCGTTCACAGCCTGCTTCGCAATAGGCCTGCCAAGCTTTGTCTTGCGTGGCATTGTCGCTCATTCGAGCACCTCTTCGGCTGCTTGGCGCGGCGGCTCTCCATCCCGGCGGGGGGCGTCGGCAAGCTCCTTCAACATCGCTTTGGAGTTGCGTTGGAAATTGTACAAGGCTTGCCGAGAAGCGGGCAACGCCTCCACCGCCGCCGGGCTGAACCCGTGGTCCGCGAACCAATCCGCGGCGCGGGTGGTAAGGGCGAACATGCGCGTGAAGCCGGCGCGCGCGGCTTGTTCTTCGGCATGGAAGAGGATGCGTTCGCCCAGCGATTTGCCGCCAACGCGGAATCGATGGCTCGGATGCGTGGCCAGGCAGGCGAGTTCCACCGCATCGCCGTGCGGATAGAGGGCGCAACAGCCGATGACGATGCCGTCGATCTCGGCAAGGAAAAAGCGTTCCACTTCGGCTTCGAGGCGATCCCTGGGGCGGCGCACCAGCAGGCCGGCGTCTTCGAGCGGCCGGATCAACTCGACGATGGCGGCCACATCCCCGGCGGTGGCGCTGCGCATGGCGCGGTAGTCCCCCTCTGCGATCTGCGTGCCCACGCCCTCGGCGGTGAAGAGCTCCTGCAGCAGGGCGCCGTCTGCGGCGTGCGAGATCAGGTGGCAGCGCGGCACGCCGCCGCGCCCGGCGTGGAGGATGGCTTCCAGGCGCGCCTGCGTCGGCGCCGGGAAGCGGCCTTGCTCTAGGGCGCGCTCCAATTCGGCCAAGGTGAGCTCGCTCGCCGTGCCGACGCGCTCGGCGGCGTCATAGACGACGAGCTTGTCTGCCCGCAGCGCGAGCGCGACCTCAGCGGCAAGGGTTTCGGGCGCTAGGGCGTACGCTTGGCCGGAAGGGGAATGGCCAATGGGCGGCAGCAGTGCGATGGCGCCGGTCATCAACAGCCGCCGTAGTTCGTCCGCATGGATGCGCCGCGGCTCGCCGCGGCGGCCGCGTTCCACGCCATCGATCACGCCCACCGGCTTTGCCGTGACGAAGTTGCCGCCCGCCAACGTGATGCGGCTGCCGCGCAGCGGGCTGGTGGGAATGCCGGTGGAGAAGAGCGCCTCCAAGCGGTTGCGGGCCACGCCCACCGTCGCTGCCACGGCGTCAAACTCCCCATCGCCGGCGGCCGGCGCTGCGCCGGCGTCCAACCCTTCCGCGCCGTGCGCGATGACGAGCCGTGCGCCGAGCACGTGCAGCAGCGCCAAGTCGTGCGCCATGTTGACCAAGTTCGCGGACGCGACGGCATCGGCGCCGAGCATCACCACAAACGTCTTGCCGCGATGGGCGCTGATGTAGGGCGTCGAGTCGCGAAACCAGCTAACGAAATCGGCGGAGTCCATCACGGTCGCGGTAGGTCAAACGGGCCTTCAGCCATTCTAGCGCCGGCTATGCGGACCAGCGGCCATGTGGGCCGTTCGGGCTAGAGCGATCGATGTGGACATCGGCAATACCCGCACGAAATGGCGCATCGTGCGTTGGAGAAGTTGTGCGCTCCGCGCGCGAACCAGCGTCCCGCTAGGCGTCGGGCTAAGACATGCTGCGCGCGCATCCACGCGCGCCGCGCAAAACGCGCCTTCATGCAATCCCCGCCACCCGGTGCTGCGGGCGGTCACACGCTGGCAAGCCAGCCGTCGGCGGCGTCTGACACCGGTTAATGCTCGTGCCGCCGAAGAGCGAGCGCTGGCCGGTGGGCGCATAGCGTCGCTCAACTGCCTCCACGGTGCGCCGCAAGGCTGGGCTCATGGCTTGCGCGTTTGTGACGCGGAAGGACGCGAGGCCGGGCGGCGCGGCGCGTGGCCGACGCAGCGCCGTCACTAAGTGCCGACCGAACAGTTCGGCCAATCGCGGCGGCACGGCGTTGGCGATCAGCATCGCCGTGTTGCCCAGCGTGCCGGCGAAGCGGAAGTCGTCTGGGAAGGTCTGCAGGCGAGCACACTCGCGCAACGTCAGGGGCCTGTCTTCCGTCGGGTGGATGAACTCCGAGTTGGCGCCGCTGGTGATGGCCTTGGATGGTTCATTCGCGACCAAGCGGCGCAGTCCGGCCGGCGCCCCGCCGCGGCGTTCGCTTGGCGTTCCGTCCATCACGCGCCGATGCGCACGCCGCCGGTAGGTGTCGTGCCAGAGACGCTCCGGCAGGTCCTTCATGGTTTGGCCTTGGCGCAACGCGCGGATGCGCTCTGTGTCCGCGCCCCCCGGCACGCGGAAGTCATGATGGGCCAGCCTTGGTTGTGCGCCCGGCCCGCGCGGCACGGCGGGTGGCAGCTCCCTCAAGGCCTCTTCAGTGCTCTGGCAAACCGGCAGGCCGCCGCCCACGGCGAGCGCCCCGGGTGCGCCCGCGGCGCGGTGTGTGGGGCTTGGGAACCCCGGATTCCAGCCCAGCCCGCCAAGGGCGATCACGCGCTTGCGATGTTGCGGAATGCCGTAGTTGGCCGCATTGACCTTCCGCATTTGGATGCAATAGCCCGCCGCAATGAGCGGGTCCAGCAATTCGACCACCCACTTGCCATCGTTGCCGGTGAGGAACCCCTCCACGTTCTCGAACAAGAACGCCGGCGGCCGATGCCGTGCCACGAGGTGAGCGAACACGGCGACCAAGGAGTTGCGGGCATCGTGCGCGTTGCGGTGGCCGGCGGACGAGAAGCCTTGGCACGGCGGCCCGCCAACCACGATGTCGACGCTTGGCAACGCGCTGTCCCAATGCAGGCGCTCACAAGCGGCGTGGCGCGGGAAGTTCAGGCAGTAGCTCTTCACCGCGGTCGGGTCGCAGTCTGCGGCATAGGCGACGCGGCAACCCGCCGCTTCCAGCCCTGCGCTCAAGCCACCGGCGCCGCAAAACAAATCGGCGGCTCGGGGATGCTCCGTCATTCCATCAAGCATAGAACAACGTGTGCCGGCGAGGGCGAGAGAAGTGCCGGACCACGGGCGGTGTCCCATACAATCGGCGGTGCCCGAGGAGTTAGGTGGGGCAAATGCCGCTCTCCCCATAGATGGAGCGTCCGCTAGGCCGATGCCGTCCCCTGCTTGATATGCCCCGGAAGGCTTCGGGACGATGGGTGCCCGCCAAGCGGCGCGGAGGCTTCGGTGCGCGACGCCCTTTAGCCGCAGTGCCCCCCAACCGAGGATGGAGCCCACTATGAACCACAACGCCAAGGCACGGCTCGAGGACTTCATGGCCGGCTGCGTCCGGCGCAATCCCGGCGAGCCGGAGTTCCAGCAGGCCGTGCGGGAAGTGGCGGAATCCGTGCTGCCGTTCATCGCCGAGGCGCCGCGCTATCAGAAGGCGCGGATTCTTGAGCGCCTCACCGAGCCAGACCGCATCATCACCTTCCGCGTCACTTGGCAGGACGATGCTGGGCGGGTGCGCGTCAACCGCGCTTGGCGGGTGCAGTTCAGCAACGCCATCGGCCCGTACAAGGGCGGCCTGCGCTTCCACCCCACGGTGACGCAGAGCGTGCTGAAGTTCTTGGGCTTCGAGCAGATCTTCAAGAACAGCCTCACCGGCCTGCCGATGGGCGGCGCCAAGGGTGGCTCCAACTTCAATCCGCGCGGCAAGAGCGAGGCCGAGGTGATGCGCTTCTGCCAAGCCATGATGCGCGAGCTGCACCGCCACATCGGTCAAGACACGGATGTGCCGGCTGGGGACATCGGCGTGGGCCAACGCGAAATCGGCTTTCTGTTTGGCGAGTACCTCACCCTTGGCAACCGTTTCGCGGGCGTCTTCACCGGCAAGGGGCTCGCCTTCGGCGGCAGCTTGGGGCGCACGGAGGCGACGGGTTACGGCACCGCATACTTCATGCGCGACATGCTCGCCGCGGCGGGCCACGACATTGCCGGCAAGACAGCACTGGTGTCCGGCGCCGGCAACGTCGCCCTCTACGCCATCGAGAAGCTCACGGAACTCGGCGCGAAGGCCGTGACGGCTTCGGATTCGAGCGGCTTCATCCATGATCCGCACGGCATTGATGGCGAACGCTTGGCTTGGCTCAAGGACTTGAAGGAGCGGCGGCGCGGGCGCATCCGCGAGTACGCGGAACACTTTGGCTGCGCGTATCACGCCAAGGCGCGGCCGTGGGGCGTGCCGGCAGACCTCGCCGTGCCGTGCGCCACGCAGAACGAGTTGAGCGCGGCGGACGCCCGCGCCGGCGTCGAGCATGGCGTCATCGCCGTGGCGGAGGGCGCCAACATGCCCTGCACCGCGGAAGCCGTGGCCGTGCTCCGCGGCGGCGGGGTGTTGTTCGCGCCCGGCAAGGCCGCCAACGCCGGCGGCGTGGCCGTCTCCGGCTTGGAGCAGAGCCAGAACTCGCTGCGCATTTCGTGGCCGCGCGAGGAAGTGGAGGCCCGCCTGCAAGCGATCATGCGGGACATTCACGAGAAGTGTAGAGATGCCGGCGAGCAGGCCGATGGCAGCATCGACTATGTGCGCGGCGCGAACGTCGCCGGTTTCCGCAAGGTGGCGGACGCCATGCTGGCTTACGGCGTGGTGTAGCGCCCCGCGGCGGCGCCCCGCTTCACCCAAGCCACTCGACGAGTTTGGCGCCGATCGTATAGACGGCGAAACTGATGTAGGTGACCGCGCCGATGCCCACCATCACGATGTTGAGGGGCTTGGGGCGCACGGCCGGCGGCAGGTGGCGCAGGTTCATGTAGAGCACCATCGGCACATAAGCCGCCATGCCGAAGCCGCTCAGCATGGCGCTGATGAAGAAGAAGTCGAGCGCGCTCACATCGAACGCCTCGAAGAACCAAGTGGCGGCGACGCCAATCCCGGCGAGGGACAGCGCGATGGCGAGATAGAGCTTGTTGGCGGCGAACCTGTGCATGAAGGAGAAGTTGGTGTGCAGCAGGTCTACCCACAGGCGCACGCCGCCGTCGAGCCCGGTGAGCACGGAGCTGAAGAGCGCCGCAATGCCAATGATGAGGAACAGGTAGCGCCCGCCGATGCCCATGGAGCCTTCAAGGATGATGGCGAGGTCCCACACCAGTTGGCTCTCCTGCGGAACGATGCCCTGCGGGTGCAGCACCACCAGCGCGCCGAACATGAACAGGAACATCGTGAAGGTGTTGGCGAGCCAAAACAGCGCCGTGGTGTCCAGCAACACGTAGCGGAACCAATCGCGGAAGCGGCGCACGTTCTCGGCGGTGGTGGCGAACAGGTAGCCGATTTCGCTGTCGCCGCGCTGCGCTTCGCGCAATGGGTTCATCAGCGCTGGGATGCGGGCGCCCATGCCGATGCCCTTGTCGCGCAAGTAATAGGCGTAGTAGAGGTTGCCGAGGCCGCCGGCGCCGGCGAACACGAAGGCGCCGAAGAAGCGCTGGAAGGTGAACTCGTCGTCCAAGCTGATGGCGCCGAAGTTGACGATTCCCTTCGCCATCGTCACCACATCGGAGAAGGCGCCAACGTTGAACGCCACCACCAGCAAGCCACTGACGATCACCAACACCATCACCACGATGGAGCGCTCGATGGTGGCGTAGATGCGTTTCGGCCCGAATACGATGGCGAGCGCGATGAAGAACACCACCGCGGTCCACACCCAATCCGCGCCCGGCCCTTCCGGGCCGAACAAGAGGATCTTCAGGGACGTGCCGACGGCGCGCCCCCATCCCGGCAGGAAGGCGCCCACCAACAGCAGCGTGAGGAAGAAGTACACCCAAGCCTTGGAGAGCCGGGCGAAGCCGGTGAACGCGCTCTCGCCGGTGGCGACCGCCCAGCGGCCGATCTCGATGTTGATCCAAAGCTGCATGAACACGCCGAGCGCCGCCGCCCACATCATCTGGGCACCGAACTTGGCGGTGATCCAAGGCCACAGGATGAGCTCCCCCGAGCCGATGGCGAGACCCACCATCACGGCCCCCGGCCCCATCATGCTGAGATAGCTCTTGCCGCGTTTCGGCATGTCCGCGGAGCGCAGCGGCGGGATGGCTAGGTGCTTCATGGACACTCTCCCAGACGCCAACGCACCGCTTTGAAGCCAAAGCTGCGTTGGAGCGCCGCCAAGAGCTCTGCCTTGGCGGCCGCCAAGTCCCTAGGTCCGCCGAGGTCTGCCACTTGCGTGACTTGGATGCCGGCGAGGCCGCAGGGGTTGATGCGCGCAAACGGCGCCAAGTCCATCGCCACGTTGAGGGCGAAGCCGTGGTAGGAGCAGCCGCGCCGGATGCGCAAGCCCAACGCGCCGATCTTGGCGCCATCGACATAGACGCCACGCGCATCCGCGCGCGCCTTGGCCGCGATGCCGAAGGCGGCGAGGGCGTCGATCATGGCTTGCTCCAAGCCCGCCACCAGCCCGCGCGGGGCGAGGCCGCCGCGGCGCAGGTTGAACATGGCATAGCCAACCACTTGGCCGGGGCCGTGGTAAGTGACTTGGCCGCCGCGGTCGGTACGCACCACCGGCACATTCCCGGGCGCCAACACATGTTCGTCGCGCCCAGCTTGGCCTTGGGTGAACACCGGGTCATGCTCGGTGAGCCAGAACTCGTCCGGCGTTGCGGCGCTGCGGGCCGCCGTGAAGGCGCGCATCCGCGCATAGGCGGCAGGGTAATCCGTCCTGCCGAGGTCGCGCGCGATGAGTGTGCTGAAAGGCATTGCCCGCCCTTCCTCCCTTGTGGGCCACGGCTACAGGACGACTTTCACTGCAGGGTGCGCCATCAGCTCCTTGTAGAGCGCCCGAATCTGGCTCTCGCCGGTGGCGCGAAAGCGGAATCCCGCGGATTGGTAGCGGCCATGCCGGCTGGCGCGCAACGTGACGGCGCTCTCCGGCACCGGCGCCGCATGCTTGGCCACCACTTCGAGCACCTCTGGGACGAACGTCGCCTGCATGACGCCCAACACCCGCAACGGGTAGTCGCAAGGGAACTCGATGGTTGGCGGCTTCAACCGATGAACTCTTTGAAGAAGAGGAAGACGCCCTCGAACATGCGCGAGAAGAAGCCGGATTCGGCCACTGTGTCTTTGGCGATGAGCGGCGCCGCGGCCACCAACTCGTCGTCGAGCGTCACGCGCAGCTCGCCCAGTTCTTCGCCGGCGGTGATCGGCGCCTCCAAGGCGGGCGGCAGGTCCAGCGTCGCCTCCAAGTCTTCATAGCGGCCGCGTTGGATGGTGGCGAAAATCGCTTCCGGAACGCCGACCGCCACCTCGTCAGCGTCGCCATACCGCACCTCGGCCGCCTTGAGCGTCGTCTCGGCATCGTACAGCTTGCGCGTCTCGAAGTAGCGGAAGCCGTACTGCAGTAGCTTCTGTGTCTCGCGGACACGGATGTCGGCGCTGTCTGCGCCCATCACCGCGGAGATGAGGCGCATGCCGTCGCGTTCGGCGGATGCCACCAAGCAGTAGCCGGCCGCGCCGGTGTGGCCGGTTTTCACGCCGTCCACGGTGCGGTCGCGCCACAACAGGCGGTTGCGGTTCGGCTGTTCGATGTCGTTGTACTTGAACTGGCGTTTGGAGTAGATGGCGTAGTGTTCGGGGAAGCGCTGGATCAGCGCGCGGGTGAGGAGCGCCATGTCCCGCGCGGTGCTGTGTTGCGCCGTGTTCGGCAAGCCCGTCGAGTTGGCGAAGTGGGTGTTCATCATGCCGAGCTGCGCCGCATGGTCGTTCATCATGTTGGCGAAGGCGTCTTCGGCGCCGGCGATGTACTCGGCCACGGCAACGCTCGCGTCGTTGCCGGATTGGATGATCACGCCATGCAGCAAGTTCGAAAGCGACACCTCCGTGCCTTCGCGGATGAACATGCGCGAACCGGGTGTGTCCCACGCATTCACGCTCACCGGCACGGCGTCGCTCAGGCTGATGCGGCCGGCCTCGAGTTCAGAGGCCGCCACGAAGCTGGTCATGATCTTGGTGAGGCTGGCGGGTGGCAGCGGCAGGTCGCCATTGCGTTCGGCAAGCACCTGCAGGGTGTCCGCGTCCATCAGCACATGGCTGCGCGCAGCGATGTCCGGGGGCTTGACCAAGCCTGGTTGGGCGGCGGCGTGCGCCGCCACCAACGTGGCCACGCCGACGAGCGCCGTGCGGGCGAAAGCGGTGAGCGGTGCGTGGCGGCTCATGGGCGGCGCCGGGCGAAACTGTTTGGCAACCCGGCGCCGGCCACGCGCTCCTTGGCGCCCCGCAGCGCTGCGGCGAGTTGGGTGACGGCCAGCGCGTACATCGAACTGTGGTTGTAGCGGGTGATCACGTAGAAGTTGTGCAGGCCCAGCCAATACTCGTCGCCGTCCTCCGCCTCCATGCGGAACAGCGCCGCCTTGGCGTCGTCCGCCAGCGCATCAACTTTGACGCCCAAGCGCTTGAGTTCCGCAATGTCGTAGTTCGGCGCCAACCCCTCGTTGGCCGCGGCCTGCGCCGCCTCGCCTTCCACCTCCACGCGCAGCGCCACTTGGCCGCCGCTGCGCCAACCGTGCCGGTCAAAGTAATTGGCGACGCTGCCCACCGCATCGGTGACGTTGTGCCAGATGTCGCGGCGGCCGTCGCCGTCGAAGTCCACGGCGTAGGCGCGGTAGCTCGACGGGATGAACTGGCCGAGGCCCATGGCGCCGGCGTAAGACCCCTTCAGGCTCAAAGGATCCTTGCTCTCCTCGGTGGCCAACAACAGGAACTGGGTGAGTTCGCCCATGAAGAACGCCGCGCGCGGCGGATAGTCGAAGGCGAGCGTCGCGAGCGCGTCCATCACCCGGTAGCTGCCCGTCACCCGGCCGTAGCTCGTCTCCACGCCGATGATGGCCACCACGAACTCTGGCGGCACGCTGAACTCCGCCTGCGCGCGTTCAAGCGCCGCCTGGTTGTCGCGCCAGAAGCTCATGCCGCCTTCGATGCGCGCCCGCGTGATGAAGATGTCACGGTACTCGTGCCACGGCTTGGTGCGTTCCGCCGGGCGCGAGATCGCCGCGAGAATGCCCTCCTTGCGCTCCGTCTTGGCGAACAAGGCGTTCAGCGCCTCGCGCTCGAAGCCGTGTCGCTCCACCAAGTCCGCGATGTAGGCGCGAACCGGTTCGCGATCGCTGTAGTCCGCTGCCGCCGCGCCGCAAAGGGCGGCCGCGGCCGCGAGGATTGCTCGACGCACTTGCTCCCGCTCCTACCAGTTCCGATGCGTCTGAATGGACATCACTATGCCGAACCCGGCAAGGATGGAGATGGCCGCCGTGCCGCCGTAGCTCACCAAGGGCAAGGGCGCGCCAACCACGGGCAGCAGACCGCACACCATGGCGATGTTAACAAAGACATAGAGGAAGAACGTGAGCGTGACGCCGCTCGCCACCAAGCGCCCGAAGGTGTCCGAGGCGGTGGTGGCGATGTAGAGCCCCCGAGCCAAGGCGGCGACGTACACGAGCAGCAGCGAGGTGACGCCAATGAGGCCCAGCTCTTCGCCGATCACGGCGATGATGAAATCTGTGTTGGCCTCTGGCAGGAAGTCCAGCCGGCTCTGCGTGCCTTGGTCCAGCCCTTTGCCGAACACGCCGCCGGAGCCGATGGCGGTGGTGGATTGAATGATGTTCCAACCGGCGCCGGTCGGGTCTCGCTCTGGGTCGAACAACGTGCGCACCCGTTCGCGCTGATACTCGCGCATCACCATCCACAGCGCCGGCGCGGCCGCCGCGGCCACGGCGCCGGCGGCCAACATCCACCGCCAGCGCACGCCGGACAGCACGATCAGGAACAGGCCGGCGGCGCTCAGCAAGGCCGTGGTGCCCAAGTCTGGTTGCTGGGCGATGAGCAACGCCGGCACGGCGACGATGGCGAGGCAGCCCACCACATGCGTCAACCGCGGTGGCAGGCGGCGCGTGTTCAAGTACCAGCCAACCGCCAATGGCATCGCCACCTTCATGAGTTCCGAGGGCTGGAACCGGATGCCGCCGGGCAGTTCCAGCCAGCGCCGGGAGCCGTTCACCACCACCCCGAAGAACGGCACGGCGATGAGCAGCGCAAGGCAGCCGATGTAGATGAAGGGCGCAGCGCGCAAGTACCAGCGTGGATGCACATGCGCCATCGCCACCATGAAGCCGAGTGCCACGCCCATGCGCAGCACTTGGCCGACGAAGGCGTCTCGCGCGTGCGACGGGATGATGAGCCCGAAAGTGATGATGGCGAGCAGGCAGAGCAGGAGTGGGAGGTCGAGGCGCTGCGGGTAGGCGCGCGCCGCCGCGGTGACCGGCTGCCACGGCATGTGTCGGGTGAAGCGGTTGTCGAGCATTAGGCGCCCGGCGCCTGCGCCGCCGCCGCCGCGGCGACGGTGGGCGTTTGGGCGATGGCCAAGGCGGGCGCTTGGCGGTTCGCCCGCTTGGCCAGCCGCGGCAGCAGCCATGCGTCGAGCACCGCCTTCGCCACCGGCCCAGCCACGGAGCTGCCGCCGCCGCCATTCTCCACCAGCGCACTGACGGCGATGGCCGGGTCGTCCGCTGGCGCGAAGGCGATGAACCACGCGTGTTTGCGCTGATATTCGTCCAGCTCTGCTGCGTCGTATTCTTCGCCTTGGGCGATGCCCACCACTTGCGCCGTGCCAGATTTGCCGGCCATGCGATAGCCGATGTCGCGGCCGATGTGGAACCAGGCGGTGCCGTTTTCGCGGAAGCCTTGGTTGCCGCGATGCACCACTTCTTCCATGGCATCGACCATGCGTTCCCAGTGCTCGGCCCCAGGCGCTGTCACCCGCGTTGGCGCGGCGGCGGGAAAGCCGGGCACGGCGCCGTCGCTGGAGAGCAGCATGCGCGGGCGAATCCAGCTGCCGCGATTGGCGATCACCATGGCGACGGTGGCGAGCTGCAGCGGCGTCGCCAACAGATTGCCCTGCCCGATGCCGAGATTCACCGAGTCTCCGGCGTACCAAGGCTCGCCCTTCGCCCCCTGCTTCCAGATCCGCGAGGGCAGCAAGCCTGGGTCGGCATCGGCGATGTCGATGGCGGTGACGCGGCCAAAGCCCAATTGGCCGGCGAAATCCGACAGCGCGTCGACGTCCATGCGCGTCGCCAAATCGTAGAAATAGACATTGGAGGAGCGATAGATCGCCTTGCGCAGGTTTACGATGCCTTGGCCGCCGGCGTTGCCGCGCTGCCAGCTCCAATCGCGGTAGGCGCGCGCGCGTCCGGGCAGGCGGAACTCGCCGCGGTCGTTGAGGACGCGCTCCCAATCCGTGGCGCCGACGCTCAAGCCGGCAAGGCCGACGATGGGCTTGAAGGTGGAGCCGGGCGCGTAGCGGCCGCGCGTGGCGCGGTTGAAGAGCGGCGTGTCCCGCGAATCCACCAACGCCCGATAGTGCGCTGGGTCCACGCCGACGACGAACAGGTTCGGGTCGTAGCCAGGGTTGCTCACCAAGGCGAGCACGCCGCCGGAGCGCACATCCAAGGCCACCACGGCGCCCCGGCGCCCCTCCAAGGCCTCGGCGGCGGCGGTTTGCAGGGCAATGTCCAAATGCAGGGTGAGATTTTGGCCGGCCACCGGCGGCGTTGCGTCCACCACGCGGCGCACCCGGCCGCGGGCATCCACTTCCACGCGCTGCCAACCCACCTGCCCGTGCAGCACATCCTCGTAGAACTTCTCCACGCCCAAGCGCCCCACGAACTTGACGCCGCGGTAACGCTCCGCGTCCAGCCGCTCCGCATCTTCTGCGGTGACGCGGCGCACGGAACCCAAGGCGTGCGCCGTGAGCGCGGCGAACGGATAGTGGCGCAGGTTCTCGTCGGCAATCCGCACCGCCGGCCAGCGATGCCCGTCCACCCGCACCCGGGCGATCTCCGCTTGGGTGAGATTGAGCTTCAGGGCGACGGGCTCGTGGGGGCGCCGCCGCCGCACCCGGCGCTGGAACTGCGCCATGTCCGCCTCTGTGATGTCCACGCGCTCGCGCAAGGTGGCAATCAGCGCGTCGAGGTCTGGCACCAACTCCACGACCACGGCGAGCGAGCGCACCGGCAGGTTGTCTGCGAGGAGCACGCCGTTGCGGTCATAAATCAAGCCGCGGTCTGGCGCCACGAGCTGCGTTTGGGTGCGGTTCTCCTCGGCGCGGGTGGCGTAGGAATCGTGTTCCACCACCTGCAGTTGCACCAGGCGCGCCAGCAACGCGAGCACCAGCGTCAGCGAGACGAAGAAGATGACGATGGCGCGCGCCGCAAATGCCCGCTGTTCGAGGCGGGTGTCTTTGATGTGCAGCGATTCGGTCATGGTGTTTGAACGAACGCGCGGCGACGGGCAGCGCGCCGGCGCTCAGGCCGGCGTTTCCGCCTCGACGGCCGCCAAATCGCCCCACAGGCGTTCGAGCGCGTAGAACGCCCGCGTCTCCGGCTGCATCACATGCACCACCACATCGCCCAAGTCCACCAGCACCCACTGCGCCGCGGGCCGGCCCTCGATGCCGAAGATGCGCGCGCCGCGTTGCTTCGCCGCCGCCTCCACGTTGTCCACCAAGGCGCGGACATGGCGTTCGGACGTGCCGCTGGCGAGGATCATGTAGTCCGTCAGGGTCGTCTGGCGCGTCACCTCCAAGGCGAGCACATCTCGCCCCTTCAGGTCATCGAGCGACGCGACGATGAGGTCGCGCAGCTCCGCTGGCGCCACTAGCGGCCCCGCGGCTCAAGCGCGGTAAAGGCCATGCCGCCAAATATAGTGCCACACCGTCGGCTTGAGCAAATGCGAAGCATCTTCGCCGCGCTCGAGCCGTCCGCGAACATCGGTGGCGGACACATCCAGCATGGGCGCGTCCAAGGTGAGCAGGCAGCCAGCGGCGCACTCCCGCAGGCACGCGGGTTCTCGCGCCGGGCGGAACCCGGGCAGCCCGCCGAGCGCCGCATGTGGCCGCGCCAGCACCGCGATGTGGCCGCAGCGTGGAAACGCCTCGACGTCGCGCCATTCCCGAAACGCCGCCAAGCTGTCGCTGCCGAGCAGCCAGACGACGCTGCGGTCTGGCGCGGCGAACGCCCGCATCGTGTCGATGGCGTAGGAGGGGCCGCGCCGCTGCAACTCGATGTCGGAGGCTTCCAGCCCAGCTTCGTCCGCGACGGCGAGGCGCAGCATGTGCCAACGATGCTGGGCGCTCGCCATCGCCGAGCGATGCGGTGGCCGCGCCGACAGCACGAGGGTGACGGCGTCCACGCCCAAGGCCGCGCGCGCCGCTTGCGCGGCGCGTAGATGCCCGATGTGTACCGGGTCGAAGGTGCCGCCCAGCAGGACGACGAGGCCGCGCTTCAACGCTGGCGCAGCTCGCCGTTGCCGAACACCACGAACTTGCGCGTGGTGAGCCCTTCAAGGCCCACCGGCCCGCGCGCGTGCAGCTTGTCCGTGGAGATGCCGATTTCGGCGCCGAGGCCGTACTCGAACCCGTCTGCGAACTGCGTGGAGGCGTTCACCATCACGGATGCCGAATCCACCTCGGCAAGAAACCGGCGCGAGCGCGCGTAGTCCTTCGTGACGATGGCGTCGGTGTGGCCAGAGCCGTAGCGGTTGATGTGCTCGATGGCGGCGTCCAGCCCGTCCACCACGCGCACCGCCAACACCGGCGCCAAGTACTCTTCGCCCCAATCCGCCTCGGTGGCCGGCAGCGCGTCGATGATGGCGCGGGTGCGTTCACAGCCACGCAGTTCCACGCCGGCGGCGTCGAAGCGCTCCTTGAGCCGCGGCAGCGTCGGCGCGGCCGCGTCGGCGGCCACCAACAGCGTCTCGATGGCGTTGCAAACGGCGTACTTCGAAACCTTCGCGTTGCAGGCGATGTCCACCGCCATGTCGAAATCCGCGTCGGCGTCGATGTACACATGGCACACGCCGTCCAAATGCTTGATGACGGGGATGCGGGATTCGCGGGTCACGCGCTCGATCAAGCTCTTGCCGCCGCGCGGCACGATCACATCGACGTACCCATCGAGGCCAAGCAGGTCTCCCACCGCGGCGCGGTCTGTCGTGGGCACGAGTTGTACCGCATCGGTGGGCATGGCAGACGCCTCCAAGGCGGCGCGGATGCTCCCCGCAATGGCGCGATTGGAGCGAATCGCCTCGGAACCGCCGCGCAGGATGCAGGCGTTGCCGCTCTTCAAACACAGGCTCGCGGCGTCTGCGGTGACGTTGGGGCGGGATTCGTAGATGATGCCGATGACGCCTAGCGGCACGCGCATGCGGCCCACTTGGATGCCGCTGGGGCGGTAGTCCAATTCCGCGATGGCGCCGATGGGTTCCGGCAGCGCGGCCACTTGGCGCACGCCTTCACACATGCGGTCTATGCCGCGGTCGTCCAGCACCAGCCGATCCACCAACGGCGCATCCAATCCAGTGGCGGTGGCGCGCTCCACGTCTTCGGCGTTGGCGGCCTTGAGCGCGCCGCGGTCTCCATCGAGCCGGTGCGCCACGGCATGCAACGCCGCCGCCTTGGCGCCGGCGCCGGCCGCGGCCATGCGCCGTGATGCGGCACGGGCGCGGCAGCCCATGTCGGGCATGGAAAAGGGCATGTTCATCGCCTTGGCATTATAGCCGCGGCGCCCGTGCCGGCTGCCCGGCCCAACGCGCCGTCGCCGTGCAGAGGCGCATGTTCTTCGGCTAGCCGCGCAGCTTGTCCACCAAGCGGCGGATCTCCGTCAAGCGCTCCTGGGGCAGGTTCATCTGCAGCAGGCCCTGCTTCGTTTCCGGCGGCAGCGGCAGCATGTCCGAGAGGCGCCAACCCACGGCGCGGGCGTCCCGCAAGTCCAACTCGTCGCGCCAGCGGTCTGCCATGAGGGGATGGCGCATCAACTCTTGCAGCAGCGTGGCCAGCCACTCGAAGTCTTCCCCCAGCGGCACTTCGCGCTCTTCCGGCAGCATCTCCACCTCGCCGACGAGCAGATGGTCTGCCTGCTCTTCGGTGCCGTGGATGCGGAACTTGCTCTCGCCGAGCACCTTGATGGTGAGCATGCCGTCGCTGGCCTGGTCGAAATCCACAATGCGCGCCGAGGTGCCGATGTTGAAGATGTCTGGTTGCCGCGCATCGGCGCCGATGTAGGCGTCCGCGCCCTTGCGGATGAGCACCACGCCGAACGCCGCATCCTCGCGCAGGCAGCGCCCCACCATGTCCACATAGCGCGGCTCGAAGACGCGCAGCGGCATGCAGGCGCCGATGAACAACACCTGCCCTAACGGAAACAGAGGCATTTCACACATGCCGGCCATGGTTGGAAACGATAGCATGGCGACGGTGGCGCGCACCGGGCGCGGGCCTGCTTGGAGAGCTCGGCATCGACCCTTTGCATGTCATCTGCTTGGCGCTCATCCAAGGCGTCACAGAGTTCCTGCCGATTTCCAGCTCGGCGCATCTGATCCTCGCCGCCAAGGCGATGGGTTGGCAGGATCAGGGCTTGGCCTTCGACATCGCCGTGCATGGCGGATCGTTGGCGGCGCTCGCACTCTATTTCCGGCGCGAGTTGGCCGGCTTCGGCGCCAGCGCCGCGCGGCTGCGCTGGGACGCCAACGCGCAGCTGATGGCCAAGGTGGCCGTCGCGGCGGTGCCCATCGCGGTGGCTGGCTGGTTCATCGAACCGTTCGCCGCAACCGCGTTGCGCAGTGTGGGCGTGGTGGCCGCGGCCACCATCGGCTTCGGCATCGTCCTCTGGTGGGCAGACCGGCGTGGCGGCGGCGACCGGGACGAAGCGTCGGTGACGTTCGCGCAGGCGGCGCTCATCGGCTTGGCGCAGGCGGCGGCGCTCATTCCCGGCGCTTCACGCTCCGGGGTGACCATCACCGCAGCGCTGTTGCTGGGCCTTTCCCGGCCAAGCGCGGCGCGCTTTTCATTCCTGCTTGCGTTGCCGACCATCGGCGGCGCGGTGTTGCTGGCGGCGCTGGAACCAGCGACTTGGCAGGCACAAGCGTGGCCATCGCTGGCGCTCGGCTTCGTCGTCGCCGGCGTGGCCGCCTACGCTTGCATGGCGGCCTTCGTGGCTCTCGTGAACCGCACCGGCATGACGCCGTATGTGGTGTATCGGCTCGCCTTGGGCGCGTTCTTGCTGGCCTTTTGGTGAGGGGCCTCTGCTGGTGAGCAGCGCCGGCGAGCCTGCCCTGCGTTGCGCCAGCGCCCGATGGCGTGGAGGAACCCGCTAGAACGGAATGTCGTCGTCGAAATCGTCCGTGTCCGCCGCGGGCGCCGGCGCTGGCGCAGGCCGCGTGGCCGGGCGGCTCTGTGGCGGCGGAGCATACCCTTCGCCCGGCGCCCCGTCCCGCGAGGCGTCCGGAGCGCCGCCGGGCCGCGAGTCCAGCATCTGCATGTCCCGCGCGATCACCTCCGTGCGCGAGCGCGTTTGGCCGTCCTGTCCCTCCCAAGAGCGGGTTTGCAGGCGGCCCTCGATGTACACCTTGGAGCCCTTGCGCAAGTGCTCGCCGACGATTTCCGCCAGCCGCGCGAAGCACACGATGTTGTGCCACTCCGTCTGCTCGCGGGTCTCGTTGGTGTTGCGGTCTTGCCAGCGCTCGCTGGTGGCGAGCGAGAAGTTGGCGACGGCGGCGCCGGCTTGGGTGTACCGGGTTTCCGGGTCTCGCCCCAAGTTGCCGATGAGTATGACCTTGTTGATGCCCTTCGCCATGTCTCTTCCACCCCGCCCCAATAGTTCGTGGAGAGGATAGCGCAAGCCGCCGCCGTTGGCTGTGAGCCTAAGGCGCAATGTGGCGGCGGAAGTTGACCGCAGCGGCATCGGAGGGCGGCCGCCGAGCCGGTGAGGGCAAGGCGCGCGCCGCGTTCTCCAATAGGGGGGCGCGTTTCCGCTCTTGCGTTGACAGGATGCTGGCAGTTTACACAGGTATTGACGGGGGGGGGGGGGGGGTAGTCTCGCCGCCCAATGACTGTTCAGCGCCTTGGCATTGCCCTGAAAACGAGGTTCCCCGGCAAGGCGGCCCTCGCCGCGGCCGCGTTGTCCGTGGGCCTGCTCCCTTCCCTTGCCCAAGCCCATGTCTTTCAAGCAGCAGGCGACAGCCTGAGCCCTGCGAGGCATCAGGAGCTGCGGGAAGACCCGTTGGCGGTTCCGGACCGCTGGCGCGTGGCCCGGTTCGACCGGAGCGAGGTCGCCCGCGCCGCGGGCGCCGGCATGCCGCTGGTCCTCAACCTGTTCAACGACGTGGAGGTCCGGGGGCGCGTGAAAGCGACCAAGGACTTGGGCGGCGGCGCCTCCTTCACGTCGGGTTCCTTGGAGGGCGGCGGGCACTTCAGCATCTTCGTGCATGGCAGCGGCATCGTCCGGGGCGAGGTGCATTCGCCCGAAGGCGTCTACGCCATGAGGTCTGAAGGGGAGGACTTCAATCAGGTGCTGATCAGGCAGCAGGACGTGTCGGAGCTGCCGGGCTGTGGCCAAGAGGCGCTGCCGGCGGGCGGCGAGGTTCCCGCTGGGGCGGGCCGGCTCTGGGGGCCTGCCGCCGGCGCGGGAGCAGGCGGTTGGAGCCGGCCGGCAAGGCGGGCCCCGGCGCAGGCGGACGACGGAGCCTCCGAGGCCATTGACATACTGGCGCTCTACACCCAAAGGGTGGAGGATCATGAGGGAGGGCCTGAGCAGATTAGAGCCACCATCGAAAACGAAATGGCTAAGATGAATCAGGTCTTGGACAACAGCGGGCTTTCCCACAGGCAAGTGCGCTTGTCCATGGAAAAGGTCGATTACGAGCAGACAGAGAGCATAGGCACTGATCTTCAAAATTTGAAGCTTACTGAGGAAGACCATCAGTACCGGAATGACGGGCGGGACCGGAGCGCTTTGGATGAGGTGCAACACTCGCTGATGGAAGAGCATCGGGCGGACATGGTTCATCTTTTTGTGGTGGAAGCGCGCGGTGCTTGTGGCACAGTTAGTCGATATGGTTTGGTCGATGAGTACTTTGTTCAAAAAGATTGCGAGAGCGCTGACGACAAGGAGTCATGCGTGGAGCACACCCGGCGGCAGAGATGGGGAAGAACGGATATATATTCTGTTTCTTCAATTAGATGCACCGAAATTTATACTTTTGCTCATGAAATAGGCCATAGCTTGGGGCTTGCTCATAATCGTGAGAGTTATAACTGGGAAGGGGCTGACTTGGAGAAGGACGGGCCCTTCAAAAGTTATGCTTTCGGCTACATCGATCCCAATATCTCATCAGAATGTGTAAGCCAATGGACTGTCATGGCTGCCGGCATTGAGGAGGGTGTGTGTGGAAATAATAGAGCTCGAAGAATAAGAGTACCTTATTTTTCCAACCCTGATCTGTTCTTCCCCCCTCCACCGGCACGCTTTAGTTACCCCTACCGGCCGAACACCCCCATGGGAGTGCCGGGGGATGAGAGGACCACCGACTTGGACGGCCCCGTTGACGCCTCAAGAGCCATCGACGAGGTTTGGGACATCGTCGCCAGCCTGTCCGACCTTGCCGAAGAGGAGCGGGCGGTCTGCAACGAGGGGGACGTCGCGGCCGATGCCCTCTCCTCCTTGCCGGACGCGGTGGCCTTCCCCGCGCGAGGGGGAACCCGGCGGTTCGACGTGTCCTTCCCGGCGCCGGAGAACTGCTCCCGCGTCTCGCTCCAAGCCAGCTCCTCCCTCGCGGCGGTGAGCGCGTCCGCCGAGAAGCTCCGCCTGGGGTCGCACCGGCTGTCCATCGCCGCCGCCCCGCATGACGGCGCCTGCGGCTCTGGGCCGAGGACCGCCGAGGTCAGGGTGTGGCTGACCGAGATGACGTTGGACGGGTGGTTGGACAGAGTGCCTGGCGTTGCCCCCGCGACCATGTCTGTGGAGCAGGGCTTCGACAACGCCCTTTGCGGCGGCCTGTCCGGCGCCTCCGAGGATGCCGTCTCCTTGGACCTTTCGGGACGGAACCCCTACTCCGGCTTCCGGCTTTCGAGCGGAATGTTCGCGGGGTTCACCCGCCTGGAGGACTTGGACTTGAGCGACAACCTGCTCGGCCACTTCCAGAACTCGTACTTCGACGGCTTGAACCTGCTGAAGAGCCTCGACCTGAGCGGCAACGAGTTGACCGAGCTTGAAGACGAGGCGCTGGCGCACCTTCCGCAACTCGAGCACTTGAACCTGCAGGGGAACAAGCTGAGCAGGATCAAGGACTCATACTTCGACAAGCCGTTCGACGCCGACAACCGCGATGCGGACTACTACCCCTTGAAGACATTGGACTTGAGCCACAACGAGTTGAGGGAGCTGGATCCCCGTTGGATTGGAGACTTGCGGCATCTGGAGTCTCTGCAGTTGAACGACAACCAGCTTGAAGCCTTGGACTGGGAGTCCTTCTATGGGGCTGACTATGGGGCTGACGAATTGAAGCAACTGAATTTGGCGCGCAACAGCATCGAGGCTGTTGGCGACGCCGTTTTCGCATACACGCCCAAGCTCACGCACTTGAATTTGAGCTCGAACAGGATTTCCAGCCTCCTGGATGAGACGTTTGGGCGTGTCTATCACGACGGGACCGTCAACGCCCTTGAGGATTTGCGGCAGCTCAACCTGTCCCGCAATCGCTTGGAGGAGTTTCCGGAACTGTCGATGAACGGGAAGCTGACGCACCTGTGGCTCGGCTGGAACAGGATCGCCAGCGTGGGGGACGGGCTCTCGGAGCAGGCGGAGCTGACGGGGCTGCAGCTGTCCAGCAACCGGCTGGCGGAGTTCCCGGACCTGTCGGGCAACGGCAAGCTGACGCGGCTCTGGCTCGGCGGCAACGCGATCGCCGCCGTCGGCGACGGCCTCTCGCACCTGCCGGAGCTGACGGCGCTGCAGCTCTCCCGCAACGAGCTGGAGGAGATGCCGGACTTGTCGAACAACCGGAAGCTCACGCACCTGTGGCTTGAGGGCAACAAGGTGGCTTCGATCCCGCCGCAGGCGTTCGCGGGCTTGAGCGAGCTGCAGTACCTGAACATCTCGGACAATCCCTTGACCGAGCCGCTGCCGGCGGCGGTCTGCGAGTTCATCCGCGGCGTGAAGACCGTGGTGGCGAAGGGCATCGACATGGGCGTTGTGTGCCCTGAGTGACGGAGCCGCGCGGCCCTTGCGTCGGCAGCGGGTTCGCCCGACGTCCTGATTAGCCCTCCAAGAGGGGCAACGCCCCTTTGGCGGAATCGTTGACAACACTTGAGGCGCGGCTAGCGCCGGGAGCGAACAGCATGGCTTCCGATGACGGAAAGGGTTTCTTTGAGGGATGGTCAGAGGGGGCGAAGTTCATGTTGGCTCTCGCCGCGATGATCTTCATTGGCAGCCTCTGGGTTGCGCCCGCGCTGACCGTCTGGAACTCCATTAGCGCGCAGACAAGCAGCCCAAGTGCGCAGACAAGCAGCCCAAGTGCGCAGACAAGCAGCCCAGTGGACTACGGCCCCATGGTTTCTGTGTACTCCGCCATGACGACGGTGGCGATCACCGGCATCTTTTTGTTCATGACGCTCCGCATCGACCGGGGAACCCGGCTCAAGGCGGAACGCGTGGCCAAGAAAACGATGACCAAGGTCGTGGACGAGATCGTGGCCGAAGAGACAAATGAGATGAACAAGATCGTGGCCGACGGGAAGGCAAGGATGGACGAGATCGTGGCTGGCGGGAAGGAAAAGATGGACAACGCCGTGGCCGACGGGAAGGGAAAGATGGACGAGGCCATGGCCCAAGAGCGGGAGAAGGTCAACAACTTCACTCAACAGATGCAAGGTGCCTTGACCGACTTCGGCTCCCGGAGCCAAGAGACTCTTGAGAGCGCTGGAAATCGATTGCGGGAAAAATACGAGAAGGAAACGACGCCGGAAGCGATCCGAGAAGTCATAGGCTCACGAATCACGGAAGAGGAACTGCGCAAGCACATCGAGGCGATCTTGATGGTGACGGCCAATGGAGAGATCGTTAAGGGGTACGCTGCCGAGCGAGCGGAACAGTTGAATGCCAAGACCATCAAACAGCTAATTCGTGTGCTGAAGGAGACCCTCGACCTCTTCTCGCAGGCATCCGAGGGAAAGCGCGGGTTCTGGGCAAGGTTGTTCAGAAGAGGCAAGCGCTCCGCGGGGTGACCTAAGCCCGCATTGAGGGGAAATTAGGGTGCCGGCAACCTCAAGAATGTAGCACGGCGCAGCTCCGCGGTGGAGAATACGTCGAAAAGCTTCCACTTCGATCACAACTCGTACAGTCTGGCGGGCGACGATGAGAATCCGGGTGCGATTCGTCGAACTGCTGCGCAACTGCTGGATTTGGCGGAGGGCCGCTTGGTCTTGGCGGTCGGCTATGCGAGCGCCGAGGGCTCCGCCACCCACAACCTGCACCTGTCCGATATGCATGGCCTTTGCTGGCGACCTTGAGGAGGCTCCATGGGAATTGGCGTGTTGTCGGGCTTGCGCGTCGTGGAGGTGGCGCATCCACTCACCGAGTACGCGGGGCGCTTGTGGGTCGCGTGTGGTGCCGAGGTGTTCTTGGTGGAGCCACCGGAAGGGGCCGCCACGTGCCGTCGCCGCCCGCAGGTGCCGAACGCCGGCGAGTCTCCACGCGGCGGCATCCCGTTTCTGGCGCGCAACGCCAACAAAGAAGAGCGTCGTCATCGACGCGAGCCAAGCCGCGGATGTCGCCGGCAAAAGGGGACATTTCTGCTTTGCGCTGACAGCGTCAGCGAGTTCATAGCCGAGTTCGAGGGCGCCTGCAGGGAACTCGGCGGCGGCGCCTCCGCATCCTGCCGCCGCGCCGCGCGCGATGGAACGGCTGCGCCAACCACGCCGCCCGCATCGAGTTCTGGAACCTCCTCGATTGCGGCCTCACCGTCGCCGCGGTCCTCCAAGCGGCTTCTCAGGCACGCGTTCTTTCGGAACTGCAAGCTCCCACACTCATCCCTCGATTACCTTGCCCCCAACGACTGCCTTGTCGCCTGCTAGGCCGCCCAGCGCCAGATGTGGTGAAACCGGCACGTCGGTACACATCGCCGTGAAGCTCGGTTAGCATGGTGGCAGATGGTGTGGAGGCAGGGAGGCGCAGAGAAGAGATGAACGCGAACACACATGACGGCGCTCGCTTGGCGCGCTTGAAGGGCTGGGGCGTCCGCGTTGCATGGGCCGGGGCCTTCGCGGCGCTGGCAGGCTGCGCCGAAGCGCCGGCGCCGGCCGAATCTGAGCCGGAGGCCGCGCCCGAACCTGCGATGCCTGAGCCGGATGCGCCGGCCATGCCGGCGGCCAATCCAGAGCGCAACGCCTACTTTGGAGACCTTCACGTCCACTCACGCTTTTCCTTTGACGCGTTCCTGTTCGGCACCGTCGCGACGCCCGACGAGGCGTACCGCTACGCGCGCGGCGAAAACCTGAAGCATGCGCTTGGCTTCGAGATGAAGATGCCGGAGCCGCTGGATTTCTACTCAGTCACAGACCACGCCATGTTCTTGGGAATGCTCCCCGCCATGGCAGATCCAACCACCGAGGTGTCGAAGAAAGAGGCCGCGCAGCCATTCGCAGCCGCGCAGACGGTGGATGAGCGTCGCGCGGCGTTCGCCGACATGCGGCCCATCCTCTCAGACCCTGAGAAGGCCGACGAACTTCTGGACTTGAACATTGTCCGCTCCGCTTGGGCGGACATCATGGCGGCGGCGAACCGCGCCAACGAACCCGGCACATTCACCGCCTTCATCGGCTATGAATACACCTCTGGGCCGGAATCGCAAAACCTGCACCGCAATGTCATCTTCCGCGGCGATGCGGCGCCGGCGGTGCCGTTCTCGCGGCTGGATTCATCCAATCCGGAAGACCTGTGGGCTTGGATGGACGCAGCCCGCGCCAACGGTCAGGACGCAGTGGCGATCCCACACAACTCCAATGGCTCGAATGGCCAGATGTTCAAGCCGGCCTACTATGACGATGCGCCGTTGGATGCCGCCTACGCCGAGTTGCGGATGCGCAACGAGCCGCTGGTGGAAGTGACGCAGGTGAAGGGCACCTCCGACACCCATCCCTTGCTCTCCCCCAACGACGAGTGGGCGAACTTCGAGATCATGCCATTTCGCATCGCCACGCAGGTCATCAGCAACATTTCCGGCAGCTATGCGCGCGAGGCGCTGGTGAAAGGGCTTGAGTTCGAGGAGAACGAAGGCTTCAACCCGTTCAAGTTCGGCCTCGTCGGCGCGAGCGACACCCACAACGCTTCCTACGCCGGCGACGAATCGGATTTCTACAGCAAGGTTGGCATGCTTGACGGCACTGCTGAACGGCGTGGCTCCGTGCCTATGGAGCCGCAGGAAGAGGCTGGGCCTTTCGACATCCAGCCCTGTCCGGAAACAGTGCCCACCGCCGTTGCCGGCGAATCCACCGAGCCGGCGCCATCCGTTTGGTGCGGCGCGGACGCAGACCAATTCGCCGCCGGCTACTACACCTATTGGAGCGCCTCTGGCCTCACTGGGGCATGGGCGGAGGAGAACACCCGCGCATCCATCCACGACGCATTCCGCCGCAAGGAAACCTTTGCGACCAGCGGGCCGCGCATCCGCGTGCGTTTCTTTGGCGGCTTCGGCCTTGACGGCGTGGACATGGACGCGATGGATCGGGCATCCCAAGCGTATGCCGGCGGCGTGCCGATGGGCGGCGATCTGCAAGCGCAGGCGGATGGGGCGCCCACCTTCCTGCTGTGGGCTTCCAGAGACGCGCGCAGCGCACCCCTGCAACGCGCCCAAGTCATCAAGGGTTGGGTGGAAGACGGCGCGATGCGGGAACAAGTGTTCGACGTCGCCTGTTCCGACGGCGGTGCCGTGGATCCGACAACGCACCGCTGCCCAGACAACGGAGCGAGTGTGAACTTGGAGAACTGCGCCATCTCGGAAGGCATGGGCGCGGCCGAACTCGCCGCCGCTTGGCAAGACCCGCAGTTCGACCCGTCGCAGCGCGCTGTGTACTACGCGCGGGTGCTGGAGAACCCCACTTGCCGCTGGTCTACCTGGGACGCGCTGCGCGCCGGCGTGGCGCCGCGGCCAGATCTCCAAGCGACGATTCAAGAGCGGGCTTGGACATCGCCCATCTGGTACGCCCCGGCAGCCCCAGAGGCCCCGGCAGCAATGGCCGAAGAAGCTCCTAGTGGCGGCTGACCCTGTGGTGGTGGATGATGTGCCGAGCATCATCCACCATGTCTCCATCGGCGTGGAAGACCTCGCCCGCGCCGCGGCGTTCTACGACAAGGTGATGGCCACCATTGGTGCGCGACGGGTGATGGAGTTCCCGTATGCGGTGGCCTACGGCAAGACATTCCCCGAAATGTGGATTCAAGTGCCGTTCAATGGCGAGCCGCCCGGCGCCCCCATGGTGCGCCGCCGGCGCGCGTTAGATTAGGGCAGCGCTGGCCGCCAGAACGCTCGCCGCGGCTCAACAGCTTCCAATCGTGTCAAGCGCCCGCGGCCGTCCCGCCTCAAGCCCAAAGCCAATCCAACTCCGCAAACGCCAACTCCCTGTTGAAGTTGTCGATGTTGTCTTGCACGTTGATAATCAGGCAACGCTCGCTGCCACCGTTCTTGGGGCCGCGGAGCCCTCTGCCAATCATCTGAAAGTACAGGTTGGGGCTGTAGACGGGCCGGGCAACGACGATTGCCCGCGTCTTTGGCGCGTCAAATCCTTCCCGGAACACACCATAGTTCACAAGCACCGTGATCTTGCCGCTGCGAAAATCCTCAACCACGCTTCGACGAACGGCGCGATCCGTGTCTCCGCTCACTGATCGGGCCTTCACGCCCCTAGTGTTCAACAACGCCGCGATGGTTTGGGCGTGCTCTACCGATGTGGCGAAGATCAAAGTCGGCCAGTCCGGATTCTTTTGGGCGACATGAAGCGCATAGGCGCCGACGATGCTGAGCGTTCGGCTGGTGTTGGCGGCGATGCGTTCCTCTACGCTACGCGGTAGCCAAGCTGGTCGCGGCATGGCCCGCAGCTCCGCCAATTCGTCCTCGCTTAGGGAAAAGTCGCCACCGGCAATCGTCTCGTGGTCCGCTTGGGCCAGCACACGCATCTCCTGCAGCTCGTGGACCACTTTAGCCGGGTCATCGCTCTCAAACGCATCCTTGTCCAGTCGGTTCCGGCCGTACCGATTAACTAACCGCTCAGTTTCAGACTCATCGTGGCCACGATAGGGCGTCGCGGTGAGGCCAAGCAGGAAGGGCTCCCCGTGCCTCTGCCACCGTGTTAAACCTATTTCTTCCATTACCGACGTATAACTTGGCGCGATGGATCGGTGCGCTTCGTCAAAGACGACCAATCCGAAATCGCCTATGAACCGGTAGGCGGGGTTGTTTCTCGAGAGCCGAGCACGGAGCGTTTGAATCGTTGCGACCACGACGTGTAGTTCGCTAGTTGCGACCGGCGCGGGTTGCTGGCCCCACATGCGCGAGATTCGCAAGGACGTGGCGGCAACACCCATCCCCGACCAGACCTGTCGCCAAGCCTCTAAGGCTTGTTCGCACAGTTCATCCCGGTCCGCAACCCAGAGGATGCCCCCCGCATAAATGCCGTCGCGAAGGGCTTGGACGATGGCCTGAACGGCCACGCGGGTTTTCCCTGCCCCGGTTGGCAGGGTGATCATTCCGCGTCGTGGCGCCCCGTTGTATCGGTCGCCGAGCAAAGCAGTGATGCGGTCTACGATGCGCTGTTGGTAGCGGTGCAACGCCGGCAAGGAGAACGGACCCTCGACTTCGACAAACGGCGCTCTCTTAACGTCACGTTCGCCCGCCCATTCAGGTGCGAAGCCCAGAGATTGAACGAACTCCACCGCTCGCTGCGACCCTGCCCAGCGACTTGGCGGAGCCAGCCCATCGAGCGCCCACCGGTACTCCAGAAGCGCTCGCGTATGAAACGTGGCGATCGCGGCCTCTGCTACCTTGACGCCTGCCAACGTTGTGCCGTTGGCTGTTAGAGCGTCCAAAAGCGACGAGGGGAGGCGCTGCCGAAGCGCCGCCTCGCCGACTGCGCAGAGCAGCTTGGCTGCATCTGTCGGTTGCTCCCTGACGTGCGCCCTTCTTTGCTCGATCTCATCCTGCGTAACGAATCGTAGGATTGCGTCGAGCTCTATTTCGTCCAACTGGGTGCCGAGTTCATCGGCTACTAGACGGATATCGCTTGCGTTGCTCCCAGTGCCAACCAACAACACGGTCGAGTCCACACCTACACAAGGCGGCTCGCTGCCATCGTCGCCCCGGATGCGCCCACAGCGCACCAAACTATAGGCAGACCACGAGGAAGGGGCACCTGGCCACACATCCAATAGGGGAATAGGGTCTTCTTCGTCAGCAGTCTCGAATCGGGGGTCGGCGAGGGTGAATGCCTGACGGATACGATGGGCCATAGGATGAGCAAGCAGCGCACGCCGAGCGTGTAGGTTGCGCGGTTCATGGCCAATGCCGTCGCCAAAATCTGCGAATCCGCCTGCACATTTGATGCGACCGTAACGCTCAAGCATCGTCAGCACTGGCGAACGATACTGGATATCCGGATAGACTTCGGGCCGTGTCTCGTGCCCCATAGGCCAGTCCCGATAGCTGCTATCTGCAAAAAGCAATGCGTCAACAAAAGCCGATGCGCCTACGTCTGAAAGGCACGTTAGAACCTGCAGCGGGCCGCTACCGCGAGTAGAAGACTTGAACACGAGCAAGTGTTCATGCGGGTTCTGAGGAAGTTCATGCGACCTATAGTCAATGCGGCAGTCCTGAAGAAACTGGTCAAACCAAGGTTCCGTCGAGAGATCTCTTTCTGTCGGCCGATCGGAAACCCCAATTTTGTGCAGCAGGTCAATGTCGTCGGCGTGATAACCGACATGCACGGCCACGTCTGCATCCCTGCTCCCATCGGCTGGCACGATATCACCGGGCAGCAACACCGAGTCCGCTGGTTGCCACTTGCCACCAACCGTGTAGAGGCGAACGCGGTGCCCCTTCCCGGTCAGTTTCGATGCTGCGACATCGACATCCACCGTCCGCGATCTCGCCCAAAACTCTCGCCACCATTGATCGCTCGCGTTGTCTTCAAGACGTCCCGGCAATCCATCCACAACCAACGCGAAAGTTCGCTCCGCTGAGATCTCGCGAATGCCCAGCGCTCGAAGATCTCTTGCCGCCCATTCGTCCGACGCCAGCTCGACATGTACCAAATGGTCTCTTCTGCCGTTGTCGTCTTCGGAGGCAGCGAAGGCTGGCAAGAAGAGAGCGTCCGGGTCGGGGGGCTGCCAGCGCCCGCTCTGCATCAAGACGATGCCGCCCAAAGATCGCGGGGTCGTGCGTATAACAGATGCACAAAGTGCGGCAACTCTGACCGCTGCCTTGGACGCATCGACTGCACAGGCGCTTGGCCACTCTTCCTTCAGCGCAAGTAGCCATTCGGCGATCGAGGCTCGAGGAGCGCCGGTTCGCCAGCTCCAATCGACGCTCGACAACCAGCGTTTTTCGCCGAATAGCCGATTTATTCTAGCTAGTCTGTTTCTTGTCAGGGCACTATGATGCAACCAACGCCTTGGTCGGTGCTCGTATTCCCCCCATTGATCCAAGGGCTCTTGGAGAACTCCTCTTTGCGGCGTTAGCTCCTGGGGCGCGTAGTGGACTTCATTGATTAGCCTCAAGTGGCCATCTTGGTCTGGGACGACCTCCCGCCCATCAAGGGCGGAAATCAAGCTCTCGCGAAGTCGGTCGCTATGAACACCATCACCATCTTCAGGGCGCCGAGGCAGGGCGTCAAGATGTCTCGCCGGGTCGTCTGGTGTTGCCAGCGCAGGCAATGCACGGGCCACCATTTCGGCCGCCGCGTCGATCAGTTCATCGTTGTACGGACCCGGTAGAAGGTTTTGGCGATCTTCATTTGTCTTCCACGACGCGTTCAGGATGCCGGCGAGCAAGCTGACCGTCTGTGTTGGAAAGAACGCCCAGAAACGGCCGGGTTCAGACAGGCGATCGAGCGGTGCAGCCCATGCAATCCGCACATCTCCAGTGTCATCCAGCGTACGGCTGTCTGCACGGGCTTTGGCCGATAGTGTATGTTTTGTCTCGCAGCACCGCCACCGAGAGGTGCCTTTTCCGGTGTCCAGCTTGAGCGCTTCTCCCTCCCGTTGAAGCGTGAACTCTCTGGACTCGTCGGGCGCCTCTAGGGTCAAGTAGCGAACATCCGGAACGAACAGCAGGAACTCAGGAGGGAACTCCTGAATCTGCGTTTCCAAGTCGTCGAACGCGTCGGCTCCGAGGGGAAGGCGGACTACGTTGGTTGCCCAACTCATCAGCTCCCGAAGATCGGTGTCGTCCGCGGCGTCGGCATTGGAGTCTATCGGCACCGGCAGCCGAAGCGCAGGATAACGCTCAGCCCGTCGAACGTGCTGAATCTGCTCAGCAGCACGGCTCCTGTCGAACCGCATAGCGCCGGACCAGCTGTAGAACTCTGGTGCGTCGGTAACACCGAGCACAGACTTGAAACCCATCCCGAACCTGCCGATCTCGTGCGTACCGCGCTTGCTCGACATGTGGGCGAACATAAGGCCCTTGACGCCCTCTTCATCGATTGGCTTGCCGTCATCGGCGCAGTAGAGGAACCGGTGGGTTAGGCGGATCAAGATGCTCTGGCCTGTGCCGGGGTGGGTCAAGGCGTCGGCGCTGTTCTGCACCAGTTCGTAGAGCTGTCGATGGGCATAGCCGCCGTGAGCGGTGTCGTATTCTTGGTTGGCGTGTTCGGTTACGAGCTGCGGCTGTTCACGATAGGCGTTAAGTGTCTTGCGGCTTTCGGCCTCGACGAAACGTCCGAGTGCGCCATCCGGCCCTTCCCATACGTTCTTAGCACGGTCGGTTGAGGGCCTCAGCCTAGCGCTGGCGTGGAACATGCCTCGCTTGGCCTCCGTGAAGTCGTACTCCTCCTTCATGGCGTTTGCTCGTAGCGCCGTCGTTCCCTAGGCGTTGCAGGCCGGGCTGAGACGATGCGCACCGCCATCGTGTTGTCGTCCAACTCGCGGTACGTGTGAACCACGACTAGGAGTTGCTCTTCGCTTGACCGGCCTAGAGAAATCCACCGCTGCTCGAAGTCACTATGCTCGTCGTCCTGCATCGACAATAGCAGATTGTCCGCGAATACGGTGGCCGCTTCGTCGAACGACACGCCGTGCTTGCGCACGTTGCTTGCCGCCTTCGCCGGATCCCACTCGAACTCGAACACGCCACGCATCGTGCAATCCGCATGCGAACACTTATCGCCGCCATCGCTCCGGCATCGCCCTGGCGACGCATGGAAGGCACGGGAACCCTTGTCGTACCCGAACATCCGTCTCACATGGAAGAACGGGTGCTCCGCTACGCAACCGCGCCGCACGGTCTAGGAGCGTTTCAAACTCGCTCTGGGTCAATGTGCTCTCGGACAGCGTTGGCGATATGCCACGCCAGCACCGGCGGCACCGCGTTGCCAATCTGCCGCTCCGTCGCGCGCATGGCGCACACGAAGTCGAAGCCATCCGGGAAGGATTGCAGCCGCGCGGCTTCGCGCAGCGATATGCGCCGCTCCAGCTTGTAGTGCCACTGCACGTTGCCGTGGTGTTCCGCGCGGATCGTGGTCGCCGGCTTGTCGGCCTTGAGGCGCCGGTTGCCTTGCTCCGGGCTGCGCCGTGCCTTGCTCCAAATGTGCGATGTGCTCTTGTCCTCGTCGGCGGACTCCAAGTCCTTCAAGGCTTCCTGCGCCGTCATGCGGTGATCGAGCGCTTCGGGATGGGCGAACGGCGCATCGCCCCGCACGCCGACGATGAAGATGCGTTCGCGCATCTGCGGCACGCGGTAGTCCGCGGCGAGGTACAGCTGGTGCGAAACCGTGTAGCCGGGGAGCGAGAAGTCTACAAGCATCTGATCGAAAAAGGGCTTGCCGTGCGACATGAGTAACCCTTTGACGTTCTCCGCGACGAATACTTTGGGATTCGTGCGCCGCACCACTTCGATCATCTGCTCGTAGAGGATTGTCCGCTCGCCTTGGCCTAGGCTCCGCGAGCCGTTGATCGACACGTCTTGGCAGGGAAAACCGCCGATCACCACGTCCGCCGACTCTGGCAGGGTGTCGAGCACGTCGACGATGCTGCCGCGATGCAGGTGGCCGTCGCCAAGGTTGGCCGCGTAGGTGTCGCACGCCAACCTGTCTATGTCGTTCGCCCACGCGATCTCGAACGGCAGCCGGCGGTAGAACTCGCCACCGAACGAGAAGCCGCCGAGAAAGCCCAAGTCCATCCCGCCGCAGCCGCTGAACAGCGAGACGACGCGATGGCGTTCAACCTCGGCGGCGGCAAGCTGTCTCTCGGGGAGCACCCTGAAGCACTTTGCCGAACTCGTTTGATGTTGGGTGTTCACGACCAGCTCAGGTTACATGTTCATTTGTCATGTAATGTAGCCGAATACTGGTTGCGTCTACAAGGGTTTTCGGCTCGCTGGTCGCTCCCTGCCATGACGCCCCCGCTCGCGCCGCCACGATAGCGATGCGGCACAGGACACCATGCTAACCCAGCGTTGCCCGCCACGGACCCACCCGGCCCTCAGCTAGGCCGGAACTCCGCGTCCAAGTCTTGGTCGTCGCAGAAGTAGAAGAACTCGTCGCGCAGGTCTGCAATGCGCAACTCGCCGGGCAGTTCCACTTCCATGGCTAAGGAGAAGATCGGCGTGCCGGTGTGCGGGGCGCGTTCGGTCACGGTCTCCAAGTTGTGGATGTTGATGCCCTTGGACGAGAAGAACCCGGTGATGCGATGCACGATGCCGGGATGATCCAAGGCCGTCACATTGACGGTATAGGGCACGCGGCCTTCGACGTCCTCCCGGTCTCCGGTGCGCCGAAACAGCCACGCCAGCCCGCTCTCGTCGGCGAGTTGGCGCAGCTTCGTTTCCAAGCGCTTGAGCGGCAGGTCGCCGCCGGCGACGCTCATGATCACGGCGAACTCGCCGCCGAGCACCGTCATGCGGCTGTCTTCGATGGAGAGGTTGAGGTCTGCGGCGAGCTTCGACAGTTCGTTGACGAGGCCGGGCCGGTCTTGCCCGATCGCGGCGATGATGGCGCGGCTCATGGGGTGAAATAGTCCGCCATGTAGGCCGGCAGGTCGCCCACGGCGACGCGGCTTTGCGCCATGGTGTCGCGGTCGCGCACGGTGACGGTGTCGTCCTCCTCCACGGTCTGGAAATCCACCGTCAGGCAAATCGGCGTGCCTACCTCGTCGTGGCGTCGGTAGCCCTTGCCGATGTTGCCGGTGTCCTCGAACAGCACCCGCCCGAAGCCGAGCGCCTGCAGGTTGCGCTTGATGTCGCGGGCCTTGGCGACGATGCCGGGGTGATTGCGCTTGAGCGGCAGCACGGCGGCTTTGATGGGCGCGAGATGCGGCTTCAAGCCGAGCACCGTGCGTTCGGCGCCGGTGTCCAGGGTCTCCACGCGGTACGCTTCGTTCAGCACCGCCAGCACCCCCCGGTCCACGCCGGCGGAGGGTTCGATGACGTACGGCACCCGCCAAGCCTTGGCCTCTTGGTCGAACATGGCGAGCCGGGCGTTGGCATCGCTGTTCGATTTCACCGCTGCATCGATGTCGAGCCCGCTTTGCCCCTTGGTGTGGGAACCCAAGTCGAAGTCTGTGCGGTTGGCGATCCCCTCCAGCTCTTCGGTGCCATGCGGGAAGCGGTACATGATGTCCACCGTGCCCTTGGAGTAGTGGGCGAGCTCTTCTGCAGGCACGCGGTACAGCGCCAAGCGGTTGGAATCCACGCCTTGCCGCGCCCACCAATCGAGCCGCGCCTGCACCCATTCCTCATGCCACGCCTCGTCTTCGCCCGGCGCCACGAAGAACTCCAACTCCATTTGCTCAAACTCGCGCACGCGGAAGATGAAGTTGCGCGGCGTGATCTCGTTGCGAAACGCCTTGCCGATCTGCGCGATGCCGAACGGCAGGCGGCGCGACGTGGAATCCAGCACATGCTTGAAGTTGGTGAAGATGGACTGCGCTGTCTCTGGGCGCAGGTAGGCCAGCGCCGCGGCGTCTTCCACCGGCCCCGCATGCGTCTTGAACATGAGGTTGAATGGCCGCGGCGGCGTGAGCTTGGGTGAACCGCACTTGGGGCAGCGGTCTTCGGCCAAGTGATCCGCGCGCCAGCGGGCGTGGCACGCCAAGCAATCCACCAATGGGTCTGAGAATGTGTCCTCGTGGCCGGAGTAGTGAAGCACCTTGGGGTTGGTGAGGATGGCCGCATCCAAGCCTTCCACGTCGTCCCGCTCATACACCATCGCCCGCCACCAGGCGGCCTTGAGGTTGTTCTTGAGCTCAACGCCTAGGGGGCCGTAGTCGTAAACGCCTTGCAGGCCGCCGTAGATGTCGCCGGCCTGAAAGACGAACCCGCGCCGCTTGCAGAGCGCGACGAGCTCTTCCATGGTCTGGGCAGGCATGTGAGCGTTGGGGCAGCGAAAAGCCCGGCACTATACGCCCACCGGGTGGGAAACAAAACGGGCTGGCGGCGCTGGGCGCGCGTTGCGGTACGATATTCGCCAAGCGCGGCGCCGGCTCCGCGCCGGAGGGGATGCATGACCTACCGCCACTTGGACATCGACGAGCCGGCCGCCGGCGTCCAACGCTGCGTGATGAGCAATCCGCCGCGTCACACGATGGTGGCGGCGGAGCTTCAAGAACTCGGCACATTCGTGGCCTCGCTGGCCGCGCGGGACGATGTGCGCGCGGTGCTCTTCACCGGCGGCGGCGAAGGCGTGTTCATTGCCCACTACGAAGTGGCGGAGCTTGCGGATTCCGCAGAAGGCCGCACGACCCGCCCGCGCCAGGCGCCGGAAGACGACGCAGCGCTCCACGCCTTCCATCGCCTCACTTTGGCCATGCAAGCGGCGCCTTACGTCACCATCGCGGCGATCAACGGCAACGCCGCCGGCGGTGGCTGCGAGTTCGCGTTGGGGTGCGACTTTCGCTTGATGGCGGATGGGAATTACCGCTTTGGCCTGCCGGAAACGGGCGTGGGCATCATTCCGGGCGCCGGCGGCACCCAGCGCTTCACTCGTTTGCTTGGCGTGGCGAAAGCGTTGGACCTGATCTTGCACGGCGCCACGCTCTCGCCGCAGGAGGCGCGTGAGTTGGGCCTCGTGCATCGCTTGCATGCGCCGGCGGATCTGCCCGACGCGGCGCTGGCGTTCGCGTCGAATCTGGCGGCCCGCTCACCCATTGGCCTCGCCGCGGCGAAGCGCGCCATCTATGCGGGGCTGGACGTCGATCTTGCCGCGGGGCTGATGATCGAGCAGCAGGAGTTCGCCCGCTGCATGCAGAGCGAAGACGCGGCGCGGGCGTTGCGGGCGGCGCTGAACGGCGAACGCATCCATTGGGAAGGCCGGTAGCCGGGCGATCACTTGCTGGCGGCGGCCGCCGGGCACTAGGAGGTTAAGGAGAGGAATGATGGGCAACATGTGGTGGTCGAAGACCATCCTCATTGGCGCGGTGGTGGCAGCGATGTTGCTGCCGCTCGGAGCGCTGGGCAGCCGCTTCGGCCTATGGCCGTTCACGACGGGCTTTGTCTTTCTTGGCGCCGGCGCGGTGGTGGCCGTGGCGGCCACGCTCTTGGGCATCGTCGGCCTCATATTCGTCGCGGCGCGGTCCCTCGGTACCGAGTTTGCGCCGCTGGGCCTCGGCGCCGCGGTGGGTGCGCTCACGCTGGCCGTGCTGTTCGTGCAGTACAACGCCGCGCGTTCCGTGCCGCCGATTCACAACATCACCACCGACACCGCAGATCCACCGGCGTTCGACGCGGTGGTGGCGCTGCGCGGCGAGGGCGCCAACCCCCATGAATATGATGCGGAGCAACCCGTGGGTGCGCGCACGCTGGCGTTGGCGCAGCGCGAGGCGTGGCCGGAACTCGCGACCAAACGGTTCGCGGCTGACCTTGATGGCGCGACGGAACGGGCGCTTGCCATCTTGGATGCAATGGGGCTTGAACTCGTGAACGCCAAACTCGATGCGCCCAAGGGGGAAAGCATCATCGAGGTGACCCACACGACGTTCTGGTTCGGCTTCAAGGACGACATGGTGGTGCGGCTGCGCGCGGACGGAGACGGCACCCTCGTCGATGCGCGCTCTGTGTCGCGCGTGGGGCAAAGCGACCTCGGCTTGAATGCCCAGCGCATCCTCACGTTCTTGGCGCAGTTCGAGGCCGCGGTGGAGCAAGGCGCCGGCGCGGCGGCTGGCTGAGACCCAACACCCAGCCCAGCGGCTCGTTCAAGTGCAGCGCCGCTGATACGCGGAGCACCGCGGCCGGCTGAAGGCGCAACGCCCCCCGCCAACCCAGCGGCCTGCCATTGCGCGGCGCCGCTCACGCCGCGCAGACGCCCAAGCAGGCCCTAGGCTGAGAGCCGAGCCTTCGCGCTGCCTTAGAAGTGCAGCAGGCTCGGCGTGAGCGTGGCGAGCTCCACCACGCCCACCACATTCAGCCCGCGCATGTGTCCGGCGCACTCGCCGGGGTTGAAGATGAGCTGGCCGTTGTTGCGCTCGATGCGCGTCAGGTGGGTGTGGCCGTGCAAGGCGAGGCTGTGGTCTTCCCGCAGCACGCCGTCGAAATCCAGCGGGTCATGCACGGCGACGATGCTTTGGCCGCCCCACACGGCCTCAAAGGGCGGGTCTTGGAAGTGGAAGCCAAAGGCGCGGACGGCGCGCTGCAAGGATTCGCGCTCTTGATCGTTGTTGCCGAAAACGCCGTGCAGCGGAACCGCTAAATCGGCAAACACCTCAAGGGTCTTCGCTTGGGTGATGTCGCCGGTGTGGAACACCGCGTCCACGCCAGACTCGTTGAAAAGCTCGACGATGCGCCGGCAGTTCTTGAGATTGTTGTGGGTGTCGCTGACGACGCCGATGCGCATGGCTGGGTTCGGGCGTCCGCCCGCTTTGATGGCAGGGCCCGCGCCGCCGGGATGGCCCCGGCGGCGGCTGGGCGAACTGTCAGTCGCGTTAAGCGACCTTCTCGAGGACGTGTATCCCGCAAGCGCTGCCGAGGCCAATCACATGGGTGAGGCCGAAGCGCGCGTTCTCAACCTGACGCTTGCCAGCTTCGCCGCGCAGGTGCGTGGACACCTCGTAGATGTTGGCGATGCCCGTGGCACCGAGCGGATGGCCCTTGGAGAGCAAGCCGCCGGACACGTTCACCGGCACGCGCCCGCCGAGCGCGACCTCGCCTTCGTCGATGAGCCGGCCGGCTTCGCCGTCGCCGCAGAGGCCCAAGTTCTCGTAGTGCAGGATCTCCGCGGTGGCGAAGCAGTCATGCAGCTCCACCAAGTTGATGTCTTCGGGGCCGACGCCCGCCATCTCGTAAGCGGCGGCGGCCGCCTTGCGCGTGCAGGTGTTGACGTCCGGCATCACCAAGTCGCGTTCCTGCCACGGGTCCGACGTGAGCACCGAGGCGCGCACCTTCACCGCGCGTTTCATCAGGCCGAGTTCCCGTGCCTTGCTTTCCGTGGCGATCACCGCGGCGGCGGCGCCGTCCACGTTCACCGAGCACATGAGCTTGGTGTTCGGGTACGAAATCATCTCGGCGTTCATCACCGTCTCGAGCGGCGTCTCGATTTGGTACATCGCCTTCGGGTTCATGGTGGAGTGGTGATGGTTCTTCACCGACACCTTGGCGAACTGCTCGAAGGTGGTGCCGTACTTGCGCGAGTGTTCCATGCCGGCTTCCGCGAACACCGCCGGCATGGTGCCGGAGCCGAGCAGCCCTTCCTTCGGAATGCCCGTCGCGCCGCCGGCGCCGCCGAGCAAGCCCTTGCCCATTTGCTCTACGCCCACCGCAAGCACCAAGTCGTACAAGCCGGCCTTCACCGCCGTCCATGCTTCGCGGAATGCGGTGGCGCCGGTGGCGCAGGCGTTCGAGCAGTTCACCACCGGAATGCCCGTTTGGCCGATTTGCTGCAGGATGCGCTGCCCGACCATGCCGCTCGATTGGCCGAGGTTGCCGCAGTACAGGGCTTCCATGTCTTGAACGGAGAGGCCGCAGTCGTCGAGCGCTAGGAGCGCCGCTTGTGAGCCGATTTCCGGCACGGTCTTCTCTGGGAACCGCCCGAACTTGATCATGTCTACGCCAACGATGTAAGCGTCGCTCATTTGTTGAGGCTCCTTAGTGGCTCGCGCCACTCGTAACGGGGTTAACGTGGTTGGAAGAAGTAGGAAAGGTACGAGTTGCCGTCTCTGTCCTTGCGGCCGAGGGCATCGCCATAGACCACCTCGATAGGCATGCCGAACTCAATCTTGTCAGGGTCTGGGTCGACGTTGATGAGGTTGCCCTTCACGGATGCGCCATCGTCTAAATCCACGATGGCTGAGATGTACGGCACCTCGATGCCCGGAAACGAGCGGTGGACGATGGAGTACGAATACAGCGAGCCGAGGTTTGCGAGCTTCATCGGCTCGATTTGATCGCGCGCGCCGCACTTGGAACAGACGCTTCTGGCACCGAGGAAAATGGCGCCGCAAGGCTGGCACTTGTGCCCTTCAAGGTAGGGCTCGCCATCGTCTGGAATCTTCAGGAAATCGACCGCAGGCAGCGGCTTATCGGACATCAGCGCCTCCCCTCTCTATGCGTGGCCCATGCGCCCTATGCGTGGCCCATGCGTGGCTCATCTCGTGTCAGTGGCTTGCTCTGGCCTTCGCCCGCGCGTCTGCCGCACGCTTGCCGGGGCCAGCCCAGCCAGTTCGCTCGCTTGGGCGAACGGCTCAAGTTGCAGTGAGCATAGCTTGATGCGTGGCGAAATGGAACATGCTGGGCATCCGGGGGCGTTCCCTCGCGCCGGCGCCCGTCCGCCATCAGCGTCCAATCAAGCGCCGGCGGCGGACGCCACGCCGTCATAGCGCGCCCTCTTCGCGCCATAATCGAATCCATCGATCCCCGTCTCCATGCGCAGGCTCGCGGTCATCTGCTGCGTGTTGGCGTCCAGCGGGATGCCGGTGGCGTCGGCGACGCGGGTGATGCCGTTGAAGGCGGCGGCGACGGTGAGCGTGTCCACCATCTGCTGCTCGCCCATGGCGACGGTCGCTGCCTCGCGCAGGGTGGCCAGCGCCGTGGCGTCATGATGCACTGCGGCTTCCGTCAGGCCGCGGATCAGGCCGCTGTGGGGAACGCCGGCATCGGCGGCATCGTCCGTCACGGCGGAAAGGTTATAGGTGGTGCCATCGCGCTCGCCGCTCGCCCGGAGCAGCATGGTGTGCGAGGTGGCTCAGTAGAAGCATTCGTTGAGGGCAGACACCCGGGAGGCGATGAACTCCGCCTGCGCTTGGCTGATGGCAAGGGGAATGTCGCGCAGCGCATAATGCGGGCGGAATGCCAAGAAGAAGAGCGCCACGGCGCTCGGCACCGAGCCCATTGAGCGGCCGATGTTTGGGGCGCGGGGCAGGCCGAAGGTGCCGTCTTGCACATCCACCGCCGTGAGGGGTACCCAAGCGCCGCCGTCCACCACTGGCGGCGGTTCTTGCCCGGTCGGCGCGCCGGCTTGCGGCTCAAGCGGGGCGGGCGTTTCGAGCCCCAGCGCGATGTGGAACGTGTCGATGACGACGGATGTGCAGACGACGCTCACCGTCTCCACATATTGTTCCGCTGAGAGGCCGGCGGCGAGGGCTTCATCGAACACGGAGCGCGTCATGCGCGCAGGGTCTGACCGCAGGCGGTGAATCACTTCCACCAAGGCAGCCGGCAATGCGCTCGCCGTGTCGTGGTCGCCCTGCACAGCGTTCGGCGAAAGCGCTTCTTGGCGCCGCTCGCAGAGGCTGCAGCGCAACGCCGCCCGCGCCTCCTGCACGATCTGCACCCGCTGGGCGCCGCTCCAGAATGCGCCGGGCTGGGCAATGAGTTGCCATGCTTGCTCATGGGCCTCGCGCAGGTTCGCGCGCACCGGATAAGACGTGTCGTACATGCGGGCAGCGTATCAAACTCGTGCGTGGGGTCACAAACGCCGGCCGGCCGGTGCCAGGGCAGAGTAGAATGCAAGGTAGCAATGTCCCCTTGTGCGCTCACCATGCCGGGTGGCCGATCTGGGCCTTGAAGGCGCAGCGCGACTTCGGGCGGCGTGCGGCTCGCCGCCGGCGTCCTTGGTCGTGTGCAACCGAGCCGCCGCAGCGCGCTCCAAGCGCCGTGCTACGATGCCGCGCTCGCGCCCAACGTTTGCTTGGGCCGCGGAGGCATCAGGGCACGTCGTTGGCTAAAGCGCCGCATCGCACTCCGTGCTCCCGGGCCGGCGGTCGGTGGGACGACAACCCCATGCGGGCCACCACTCATCGTCTCGCGAAGGGTGCTGCCACTCGTGCGCACTTCCTTTTGCGGGGCGGAGCCTCTGGCGCTCCCACTCTTGCCAAGAGCGGTGCATGAAAGCGGCTGAGTTCTTCGCCGGCATGGGCCTCATGCGGGCGGGCCTTGCGCGGTGCGGCATCGAGACGGCGTTCGCCAACGATTTCGACCGCATCAAGGCACGGCTCTACCGCGAGAATTGGGGCGCTGGCGAATTGCGCGAAGCCGACATTCGCGAATTGGCCGGCAAGGACGTTCCGCCGGTGGACATCGCCACCGCGTCCTTCCCCTGCGTGGATCTGTCGCTGGCCGGAAACCGCGCCGGCCTCGAAGGCCAGCGCTCCGGCGTCGTCTTCGATTTCCTGCGAATTGTGGGCGAGATGCGCCGGCGCCCGCCCATCGTCATCCTCGAGAACGTGCCCGGCTTCTTAACTGCCAATCGCGGCGAGGCCTACCTTGCCGTGGTGTCGCGCTTGCGGGCGCTGGGCTACAAGGCGAACCATGCGCTGATCGACGCGGCGGCCTTCGTGCCGCAGAGCCGCCTGCGCGTCTTCCTGCTCGGGTTTCTGGATGTGGACCCAGTGCTTCTGCCGGACCCGCCGCCGCGCCACCCCGGTTTGCGGCTCGGCGACGTCGCCGTTGACCACGCCGAGTGGTGGGGCGCCAAGCGGCTCGGCAAGTTCCTGTGCTCGCTCTCGGACATTCAGGCGGCGCGGGTGGACGCCTATCAGATGCGCCCGCGCGTGGCGCACCACGGCGCCTACCGACGCACCCGGTGCCACCGCGCCGTTTGGGAAGTGCGCGCCGATGAGGTGGCCGGCACGCTGCGCACCACCGCCGGCGGCTCGGGCCGGCAGGCGGTGCTGCGCGCCGGCAATGGCGATTTGGCCGCCCGCTGGATGGATGTGCGCGAGTATGCGGCGCTGCAGGGCGCCGGGGACATGCAATGCCAATCCGTGTCGCCACGCCAAGCCATGTATGCCTTGGGCGATGCGGTGTGCGTGCCGGTGGTTGAGTGGCTGGTGAAACAGTGTGTGCTGCCGCTCATCGGCAAAGGCTAGGGGCGATGCAACAACGGTGGGTTGCCAACAACCGTGGCTTCACCCGCCTATCGCACGATTTGAATGAGGCCGCGTCGGGGCATCGGGGAGGCGCTGCGGTGGGCGAAGGCCTGTTGTTAGCACATCATCTGTCCGCTTTTGCAGCACATAGATTGTCCGCTTTTGGATGGACCCGGAGGGTCTGTGAAGAAGGCGGCATGGCTGCAGGAGACGAGGATGAGGAGATTCGAGGAGGCGCTGTCGGCGTGGACGGAGGGGCGGCTGACGCAGGAGGAGGCGGCGGAGTTGCTGGGGGTGTGCCCGCGGTCGTTCCGGAGGTATGTGGACCGGTACCGCGAGGACGGGCTGGAGGGGCTGGCGGACAAGCGGATGTCCCAGGTGTCGGCCCGGAGCGCGCCGGTGGACGAGGTGGTTCGGATGGAGGCGCTGTACAGGGAGCGCTACGCCGGCTGGTCGGTGGCGCACTTCCACGAGCGCTACCGGGAGAGGCACGGCGGAGAGCGGTCGTACACGTGGACGAAGAACCGGCTGCAGGCGGCCGGGCTGGTGGCGAAGGGGCGCGGGAAGGGGAAGCATCGGAAGCAGCGCGAGCGGACGCCGATGGCGGGTCTGCTGGCGCATCAGGACGGATCGACGCACCGCTGGGTGGAGGGCGCGGTCTGGGACCTGATCGTGACGCTGGACGACGCGACGACGGAGGTGTACTCCGGGTTCTTCGTGGACGAGGAGGACACTTGGTCGAGCCTGCGCGGGGTTCGCGAGACGGTGGAGCGCCGCGGGCTGTTCGGCAGCCTGTGGACGGACCGCGGCAGCCACTACTGGCACACGCCGAAGGCGGGCGGCGGAGTGGACAAGTCGAACCCGACGCAGTTCGGGAGGGCGATGCGGGAGCTGGGCATCGAGATGATCCCGTCATACTCGCCGCAGGCGCGGGGGCGTTCGGAGCGCCAGTTCGGAACCATGCAGGGGCGGCTGCCGAAGGAGCTGGCGGCGGAGGGCGTCCGCGACATGGAGGCGGCCAACCGATACTTGGAGCAGGCGTTCTGGCCGTCGTGGAACCAGCGCTTCGCGGTGCCTGCGGCGGAGTCGGGGGACGGCTTCGTCCCGGCGCTGGACGCGGACCTGGACGACATCCTGTGCCTGAAGGAGGAGCGCAAGGTGGGCAACGACAACTGCATTCGGTACAAGAACCTGCGCCTGCAGATCCCGCCGGGGCCGCACGGCAGGCACTACGTGAGGCGGACGGTGCGGGTCCACGAACACTCGGACGGGCGCCTGTCGGTGTTCCACGGGCCGCGGCGGCTGGGCCGCTACGGCGCGGACGGCGCGCCGGCGGCCGGCGCATGAAGAGGCCGCGCCGGCTCGGCGCCGCGCTTCCCACCGCCTTCCCACCCGCGCTTTCATGTTCGAGGGGATCGCGCCCGTGGAAAGACCGTGGAAAGCGCTGCTCGGACGACTGCCCGCAGGGCTCGTCCGGCCAGCGGGAGAACCGGACAGATGACGTGCTGCCAAAAGCGGACAGATCAATTTGCTATCGACATGCGGTGGGCGAAGGCCTAGCCCGGCGTCAGGGCAACTGCTAGTCTCCCCCGCTTGAGCGGCGAGCAGGAAGCATGGATGAGCAACGCACCGACTTTTGAGCCGATTGACGCCACGCTTGGCGCAGTGGTCACGAATGTGGACTTGAACCAAGTGGATGACGGCACTTGGGGCCACATCCACACCGCGTTCTTGAAGTATGGCGTGCTGGTGTTTCCGGGCCAGCATTTGGACGACGACGCGCAACAAGCGTTCGCCTACCGCTTCGGAGACCGCATGGAGGGCCGCGCCAGCGGACGCATCACCAATCAGCGCAAGGATGGTACCCTCACCACGAAGCAGGACGAAGCGTTTCGCCTGCAGCGCGGCAACGAGGGCTGGCACATCGACAGCACCTACATGCCGTTGGCGGCGAAGGCGGGCATGCTGTCTGCGCTCAAGGTGCCGCCGGCCGGCGGGCAAACGGAGTTCGCAGACATGCGCGCCGCTTGGGACGCGCTGGACGCAGCCAAGCAGGAGCAGCTCGAAGGCCTTTCGGCGTACCACTCCCTGTACCACTCGCAAAGGAAGATCGGTTTCGTCCACAACACAGACCAACGCTACGGCTTCCACACCCAGGGCCAACCGTTGCGGCCGATGGCGAAGCGGCATCCGGAGACCGGCCGCATGGCGATTTACGCTGGACGCCATGCCTACGAGATCCCCGGCATGGAGGCGGAGGAATCAGAGCGGTTCATCAACGAGCTCATGGCCTGGGCCTGCCAGCCGCCGCGCATCTACAGCCATCAATGGCAGGTGGGCGATTTGGCGGTGTGGGACAACCGCTGCATCATGCACCGCGCCGCGCTCTACGACACCAGCCATCCGCGCGTGTTGCGTGGTTCAAGGATTTCCGGCGATTCAGCAACGGAGATGGCGCCCACGTTTGCAGACCCGCTGGCGGATGATTTCAAGCCGCAAGAGGGTGTGCCTAGGCTGTCGGGTGAGGTCGGGTGAGGATGCCGATCTCCCTCTGGGAGTGATGTAGCGAGTGGCGAACCGAAAGGCATTCGAAATGGCGCTCATGCCGCACGCGCCAGTGCGGAAGGGCATCCTTGCCGCGCTCGTCGCGCTCGTCATCACGTTGCCGAACGCCGTGTTCGCTGCCGGGCCGCTGGGGCTGCCAGATGCGCCGCCGGCCACGGACGCAACGCGCCTCACCATCACTTGGTTGGGCGTGGCGACGCTTTTGTTTGACGATGGCGACACCCAGTTCCTCATTGACGGCTTCTTCAGTCGGCCAAGCCAAGACAGCTTGACGAGCCAAGACGACGCAGCGCGCATCGCGCCAGAAATCGATCAAATCGAGCGACAGATAGAGCGCCTTGGCCTCCAACGCCTCGCCGCCATCACCCCCGTTCATTCCCACTTCGACCACGCGATGGACTTGGGCGTGATCGCCAAGCGCACGAACGCCGCGGTGCTCGGTTCCGAGTCCACGGCCAACATCGCGCGTGGCGCCGGCGTTGCCGAAGAGCGCATCCAAGTGCTGGAGGGCGATGCCGGCACATACAACTTCGGGGCGTTCGAGATCGTCCTCATCCGCTCGGCGCACGCCCCTTTGGTGGATGGCGGGCCGCCCATTCCAGGCTCGATCGAGCGCCCGCTGGTGCCGCCGGCGGCGTTGACGGATTGGAAGGAAGGCGGCAGCTACAGCGTGGTAGTGCGCCACCCGGCGGGCAGCGCGTTGGTGCAGGGCAGTGCGGGGTTCGTTCCCGGAGCGCTGGACGCCATTGAGGCAGACGTCGTGTTGCTCGGCATCGGCGGGCTGAACCTCCTCGGCAAGGAGCACACTGCGCGTTACTGGGCCGAGATCGTGGAGGCAGTGGCGCCGCGCTGCGTGGTGCCCATCCACTGGGACAACTTCTGGCAGCCGTTCGGCACCATCGTCTTGGCGAGCCAAGAAACGTTAGACGCCTTCGCTTGGTTCGATGCCGGTAAAGCCGGCGACGCAGGGCCAGCGCTCCTCGCGCCGCAATTCGGCGTTGGCATGGATCTGTTCGGGCCGCGTTGTGGGGGCGGCGGGACGGATTCTTGAAGCGCACTGCCCCTTGACCCCTAGAACAGCCTCCTAAAGACCAAACACCAAAGGTGAAGAGAGACCGATGACAGACCTCGCCTCCTACGAATTGAGTGACCAACTCGCCATCATCACGATGGACGACGGCAAGGCCAACGCCTTCGGCCCGAACATGATCGCCGCCGTGGATGCGCACTTAGACCGCGCATCCAGCGAAGCCAAGGCGGTGCTCATCACCGGCCGCCCAGGCATCTTTTCCGGCGGCTTCGACCTGAAGGTGATCCGCGGCGGCGACGCTGCAGCTGCCCACGCCATGAGTTTGGCCGGCGCGCGCCTGATGATGCGCCTCTACGGCCTGCCACAGCCGCTCGTGGTGGCCGCCCCCGGCCACGCCATCGCCCTCGGCGCCTTTTGCCTACTCACTGCGGACTATCGCATCGGCGTTGATGGCGAGTTCCGCATTGGCCTCAACGAAACCGCCATCGGCATGAGCCTGCCGCCCTTTGGCCTGATGCTCGCCCAAGAGCGCCTCTCCAAACGGCATCTCGCCCGCGCCGCGATCGGTGCCACCCTGTTCGACACCCAAGCGGCCCAAGACGCCGGCTTCCTCGACGAAGTGGTCGCCCCCGAAGACTTGCCAGAGGCGGCCCGCGCCGCCGCAAAGCGCCTGATGGAACTAGATGGCGCGTCCTACGCCGCCGTGAAGAACGCTCTGCGCGGCGAATCCATCGCGGAGGTGATGGCGGGGTTGGAGTAGGGCTCCGAGCGCCTTGGCGATCAGACCCGAAACACCTTCATCACCTCGTCGCCGAGGTGGTTGATCACTTTCACGGCGATGCGGCCGGATTTAGGTTTGGCGAACGGGCGCGAAGTGTCGCTGTTGAGGGTGGCCCAAGCGTCCGGCTCTATCTCGGCTTTCAACGTGGTCTTCAAGGACTTGTAAGGGTCGTTGGCGCCGAGGAAGTAGGCGTGGCGGACGAAGAAGCTCTCTTGGTTGTAGTCCGTGTCCACGAACCAGCAGGCGATGCCGTCCGCAGCGTCGCTGCGGATTTCGCCGGTGCTGGGGTGGTACACGTCCACGCCGTTGATCTTCACTTGCAACTGTTCGCTCTTCCCGTTGCCATCGGTGGGTACGATCTCGATGTCTGGCTCGCCGAAGATGACGAACAGATTGGCACGATTGGTCTTCTTGAAGTCTTGGGCTTGGTGCAAGTCTGCATTCATGCGCGCCTTGAGGATTGGCACGCGCCCTAGCTGGGAGAACTCGGACGCCTGCGCGTCGTAGTTGAAGGCGCAAGCGATTAACACGTTGAAACCGGCGTCCGCCGCTTCGCGCGCGGCCTCCACGAGATCGGGGCGCGAGATGGTGCCGAACTGAGGGCCGACGAATATGGCAGCGCGCTTCGCGGCATCGCCATCTGCTTCCGCGTACCGGCCTTCGGCGCAGACCATCGCGCCGGGCCACGCTTCGATCGACGTGAAGCTGATCCTGTCGTCCTTGTGCGCCTGTTGGACGCCAGCGGTGCCTAGGTTATCTAAGATGATGCGAGTGAAGTCTTGGTTGCTTTGGCCTGTTTGGTACGTTGGGTGTGCGTCGTGGACTTCGATGGCTTGCGCGTCGCTGTTCTCGTCAACCGCCAGCGTGCGATGTGGCGACGAGCTCTCCACGGTGAACGGGCCGGCCACGCGCACACGCTTGTTGTCTTCATAGGGTTTGTCGTAAAGGTGCTGGTAGTCCGCTTTGGCGGCGATGGAGGCGTCGATGTCTTGCTGGCGGCCGATGCGCTGCTGCCACCACTCGGCGTGCAGTCGTTTCGTTTCGTCTAGCCATTCGTCTTTGGCGTCGAGAGGTATCTCCCACTCTTGCCACTGCTCGCCTAGGGCCTTGTTGAGCGCTTCGCGCAGGGATTCGAGCTTGGCCTGGTACTCATCGTGGATGACGTCGATCAAGGCGTTGTTGGCGATGGAGCGCAGAGTGATGTGTGGTACGCGCTCGTAGACGAAGCCATGCCGGATTGACCCGTGCGTTGATGCTTCGGTGGGTGCGTCGCGAGCGAGCTCTGCTTCCTTTGCTTGGCCTTCGGCCGAATCGGCAAGCATGTAGTAGGGATAGCGAGCGCCCATGACCCGCGCACGCGCCAAGGCGAGAGCGACACGGGACGTATCGACAGTGATCCAACGGCGGCCCCACTGTTCCGCGACGTAGGCGGTGGTCCCGGAACCGCAAGTCGGGTCCAGCACTAGGTCGCCGGGGTCGGTGGTCATTAGGATGCAACGCTGCGCCACCTTTGTAGATGTTTGGACAACGTATACCTTGCCCATACCGCTACCGGAGGCAGTATCTCCCCACAAGTTAGAGAGTGGGTTTACGGGATTATCACCTACGAAGCGCACATAGTTTAGCGTTCGACCAGATCGGGCAACGCGATCAGCCTTCTGCAAGCGGACCATACCCGTTTCGTTCGTTGACCAACTACGTCCAGCTGTCGGTGAGTAGGTCTGTCCAAACGCCCGGATGTCATAGACGCAACTCGGCGTTCGACCTGCCGCCAATAGGATCTGGAAGCGGACGTACTCGTTTATCGCAACGCTTTCTTCGCGACGTATTCTCCGAAAGTGGCCGACCGTGTCCTTCACCATCGAGTAGGCTGGGTCGAACTCTGGTACCTTCGAGTCACACAGCAACCGTTTCTTGACCGTCGCTATTGACTTCGAATACCACAGGACGAAATCAGCTACTTCAGCTATTTCGCCTTTCCCAAGTCCAGCAGTCTTCTTGAACGCGATAGTGGTGACGCAGTTCTCATCCCCAAACACCTCATCCATCACTGCGCGCACCCGATGCACATTCTCGTCGCCGATCTGCACGAACACGGAGCCACTCTCCGTCAACAAATCCCGCGCCACCGTCAGCCGGTCGCGCAGATACGTCAGATACGAGTGAATCCCGTCGCGCCAGGTGTCCCGAAACGCCTTGACCTGCTCCGGTTCGCGGGTCATGTGCTCGGTCTTGCCGTCCTTCACGTCGCGGCTGGTGGTGGACCACTGGAAGTTGGAGTTGAACTTGATGCCATAGGGCGGATCGATGTAGATGCACTGCACCTTGCCGCGCAAGCCTTCGCGTTCGGCTAGCGATGCCATCACTTGCAGGCCGTCGCCGAGGATCATGCGGTTCGCCCAGTTGGCGTCGTGCTGGTAGAACTCGGTACGGGCATTTTCGTCCGGCAGCCCGTTGAAATCCGCGAACAGGTCCACCTGCGGTTCCGCCTCCGCCCGATCCTCCTTGCTGCGCCGCAAGAGGTCGTCGATCAGCACCTTGGGATGCACCTTCTCCTGAATGAACAGCGGCGGCGCCGGCACCACCAAGTCCTGCCAATCCTGCTCGTCTTTACCGCGCCACACCAACTGCGGGTCCAGATCGCGATTGCGCCGCTCGTAGATCACCGGGACCGGCTTGCGCTGTCCTTCGGCCATCACCGCCTGATGCTCGGCCGTCGGAATGTTCTTGCGCGACGCCTCGCCATGGGTGAGCGCCGTCACTTGCTTGGGCTGTCGGGTCTTTCGTGCCATCGTTTAGCTCATCCTGCCTCGGGGCTGTGGGACAGGCAGTCGGCCATGTGGGACGCTAGATCCTTGCACGATAGTCACTGCGACCCAGCAGCTGGTTGCAACTCCATGAGTCGGTAGGCGTCGCGCTTGCGCCGGCTTGCAACGAAAGGATACGTTGTCTTCTCTACTTGCAGGACACGCTCGTCAGCCAAATGCAGTTCATGCACCGCGTCGGACAGTGACTTATGGTAGCTCAAGCGGAGCTTCTCGCCCGTGTCAAGGCGCTCTACTTCCATACGGTTGCGGATCGACAGCACGTTTACTCGTGCGCGGAACGACTCGGTCGTCGTCTCGGGCTCACCGATGTCGTCAAGCAGCGCCCGTACTCTCGTGATTTCGCGGCCATCGCCATGCCATTGGTAGGTCTGATCGGGCGCTCTCCAGTTTAGGTCGGCAGCGACATGCTCTCGTTCCAAGAGTCGCAGGAAGTCGCACAGTGATTTGCCTGCGCGAAAGCCGATGGCGTGGACTCGATCGGACATCGCATCGACGTCCGCGCCAAGTACGTCGAAGACTTCGCGCAGTGCCGTCTCCAAGGCGGAAACTCCGGTGAGATCGGGAGCGGTATTCCCGATGATGGAGAGCTGCGTGCTGCCCACGTCGATGCCCGCAAGCTGGAGATCCAACTGTCGGATGAACTCGGTGTCGATCCTGGCCACATCGCCTTCCTTGTCCCAGACACGCCACGCGGACTGCTCCAAAGCGGCATTGAATGGCTCGGCGAGCTTGGCCAATAGACGCAGTGGAACGCACCCGCGCGCCAGTTGGACTCCGCTCAACTCCAGACTCAGCACCTCGTGGGCGCGTTCGGCTTTCGCAATTCTCAGGCGACGTTCCAATTCCTCTTGTAGTCGTTCGGTACTTGAAAGGAATATCCTTTCCACTTCCGGCATGGCCGACTCGGCTAGCGATTGCTCCTGCTCCTCGCGGATGCCGAGCAAACGAGCCAACTGCGCTTCCAGTTCTGGGATTTCCGTAGGGAAGTTCATATCTGGACGAAGGGAATGCCTTTCCTGCTCGATTGGTCGGGATTTCTCGACAGCCACTCCTCCCAGTGCTCGCCCTCGGAGCTGTTCGCCTTTACGATGTAGAAGTCCACTTGCCACGTTGCTCGGACGTATGCCCTGCCCTCTCGCGTCATGTAGTGCGCTAAGGTGGCCAATTTCTCCGGGGCGATGGCGCTGAGCACCACAGGCGACACCACGAGCACAACGTCCACATCCTGCGGCTCCGGTTTTCTTGTGGCGTACGAACCATCGATCCAGATGTCCCCGTGAACACCGAGCCCGACTAGCTTGCCTACAAAAAGGCCGAGCTGCTCGGTCAGCCTTCGTCGGAGCGGAGTGGCGAAACCGGGGGCCACAAATGTCTTCTCCAGCGCATCGACGGTCATGGGGTGAAGACCGGGTGGGAAGATGGGTTGATAGGTCTGTTCACTGTGCAGCATATGGTCAACCGGTGATTGTCGGCCGCGCCGCCAAGGCAAGGAAGGACATGCGCCTCGCCGACAGCTCGTTCTCGACCGCGCCGTGGAGAACGTGCCGTGCTTCACTGTCGAGGGAGCGATTGTTCCGTGCAGCGCGTTGCCTGAGACGCCGGACCGCGCCGTGATCCAGTCGCCGCACATCGACTGTCGCCATGACAAGCTCCCCAATCACCTGCAGTCGGTATCATGCCACACGGAAGCGGGCGTAGGAGCCGCTCACCCGCCCGCGTTCAGTTGCGAATGAGGCGGCTGCTACGGAAAAGAGCGCTCGACTTCCCTCCGGTAGCCGCTCCCCTTGGCGGTGTGCGATCATCGCCTGCTCATCGTCGTCAGCCTGTCGATACTCGCCATGCCGTTGGCGAGCCTTGGCGGTGTGCGTGATGCTTGCTGACGGCGGCGCAGCGAGTGCGGCGGACGATGATGCATCCCGCTGGACGGGCACCTACCCAAGCGTCTTCGCCGGCGCTCTGGCGATGAGCGCCGTTGTGGGGGCAGGCTTTCCGTGAAGGCCTGTGTCCTGCGTTCCTACCGCGTGGAGAACCAGCTCGGCGTCGTGCGTTTGGGCGTAACCTACGGGTTTGGCCTGTAGTGATTGGGCGTTTGCGGAAAGCCGCCATATGGAGCCGGGATCCGCTCGGCGAACAGGCGGCGCTTTGGCAAGGCTGCGCGGAGTTCTGCTCTTGGCGGCTCGATCAATCATCTTCTTCATCGGAGCTCGCGGATGCCAGCGCCGCATCGAAGTCTTTGCGCATATCGTACACGTCTCGAAGCTCCACGAAGGCCCAGCGCCCATGCTCGCCCAGGCGGTTGACGCCCGGGATCCAATAGGTCTGCATGGTGTCCTGCTTCACTTTGTCTTCCTCTCGGCGGAGCCCTTTCACTTCCACCACCAGATGCAGCAGGTCGTTTTCGCCATGGCCGTCTTCGGCCAGCACAATGAAGTCCGGCAGGTAGGTGTGCGCTTCACCGCCCAAGCGGTAGGGCACCGTGAAGCCCAGCCCTTGGTTCTTTACATAGGCACGCACCTTGGGATGCCTCTCGATGACGCTGGCGAACTGCTTCTCCCAGCCGCTGTCGCACACCACATAGTTCACATGGCAGTAGCGTTCGTCCGTACGGAACGTCTCCTTGGAGGTGGCGAAGTGAACTTGTGCGGTTGAACCCTCCGCATTGTAGGGGTCCAACACCACTGTCGCCGGGCGGCTGCCGATGTTGTGACGGACGATGCCGTGTGTGATGCGTTCGCAGGCTTGGTCGCCTAGCTGCTTGTAGAGAAGCTGCGCCGGGTAGGTGCCACCCTTGCACTCCAGATGGTTGTGCAACCATTGGAGCGCAATGCACTTCAGTTGTCCAAACAGATGCAGTTTTGGGGCGCCATCTGCGTCCTGCCACTTGGTTTCCACCAGATGCTTGGCAAGGTGGTAGGCCACTGTGGCAAGCCGCGTCGAGGCAGTGTGCGCGAACGTCAGCACCACGCTCTCGCCGACGATGCCCTCGTTTACCGTTTCCGCGGGCCCCACCAGTTCGGGCGTTAGCACCATCGTGGAATCGTCGTGGAACGTGGCGGTCAGCCGTTCTTCCGGCAGTTCCACACGATAGCCGGCCACCCTCGGAAAACGTATCTCGCAAACGTCGCGGTCTGGCTTGATGGCCTGCACCAGCACGGTTTTGGTTGGCGGCTGCGGTTTGACGACGGCGGGCTTGGCGGTGAAGTCGAAGGGAATGCCAAACACGTCTGCGTATTCCACGTTGAACAGGCCGGCGTCATTCAACTCGTAAGATTGACGGCGCAACGCGCGCCCCACCACTTGTTCGCACAGCAGTTGGGTGCCGAAGGCGCGCACGCCCAGCACATGGGTGACGGTGTTGGCGTCCCAGCCCTCCGTGAGCATGGAGACGGACACCACGCAGCGCGTCTCGCTGCCGAGCCTGCCTGCCTTGCCAACGGTGTTGACGGCCTCGCGCAGCAGCTCCGCGTCCGTCAAGTCCTCGGCGCGGCGGCCGAGGCCCGTGTGCGCCACCACGTTGCGGCGCAGACGCTCGATCTCGTCCTTGGCGACGTCGCGGAACTTCGCATCAAGCCCAGCACCGGACTCCAACTGTTGGCTGTCGATCAGCAGCGTGCGCGGGCGCGGATGAGCGTTGCCGGCTTCGTCGAAGTTGCGGAACAGTTCCAAACGGCCCTGTACTAGTTCTTGCGAACCGTCCTGGCGTTGGCGGTGGAAGCCGGCGATGTAGTCGTAGACGAGTTTGGAGGTAGCGGTGTTGTTACAGACCACGATGAAGCACGGCTTCACTTCGATCTTAGCTGCCTCCCACTCGTTGAACACCCGCTCATAGTGGCCGTACAGCGCTTCGAGTGCGCTTTTCAGGCGCACTGGCAGTGCTAATGGATCCAAGGCGCGCCGCCCTTTTCTAGGCATGTCTTTGCCGATGTGCTCCCACAGGTTGCGGTAGACGGGCACTTCCGCGCTGGGGATGTCGTCTGCGACTGGAACGCGGGGCAGCTTGACGATGCCGCACTCGATGGCGTCCATAAGCGAGAAGTCGCACATCGTCCACGGAAACAAAGTGCCTTCGGCGTAGCCGGACCCGCGCAGGAAAAACGGCGTGGCGGAAAGGTCGATCACGCGGCTTAGGCCCAACTTGGCGGCAACGATTTCCAAGCCGGAAATCCATACGCGCGCCGCTTCCTGGTTGCGGTTTGCCTCGTCCTTTTCCTCGCCTTTCAAGTCGCCCTCTTCGCCAGCGTCGGGGCGCTCGCGGTAGCAGTGATGCCCTTCGTCATTGAACGCCAAGATGCGCTTCATGCCCATCAGTTCCGGCATCACCCGGCGCAGCATCTGGCCTTCGGTTTCCTCCGTCCGCAAAGGCGGGCCATGGCCCCGCAGCAACGTTCGGCTGCCCTTGGCCAGCGGCATGCGTTCGCGGCGCATGAAGGCGTGGTAGTTGGTGATGACGACGTTGGCGCGCCCCATGTCCGGCAGCATATCTGGGGGCACCAGTTCATTCGCTTGATAGTAGCTGTCTGGATCATTGGGCTTCAGCACCCGCAGTCGGTCGCGGATGGTGATGCCCGGCGTCACCACCAGAAAGCCCCGCGTGAAGCGGCTGCTGGCGGGGTGGCGCACGGCGTTGACGGTTTGCCAAGCGATCAACATGGCCATCACGGTGGTCTTGCCGGCACCGGTGGCGAGCTTCAGCGCCAAGCGGGCGAGGCCCGGGTTCGCCTGTTCGTTGGCGGATGCTAAGTGATCGAGGAAGCCCCGCGCTTCTCGGCCCGCCTGCGGTGCCACTTCGGTGAGCCAGATGACAGTTTCCGCGGCTTCCACCTGGCAGAAGAACGGACGAATGCCGCTGAAGGAATGATGCCGCCAGTGCTTCAGCAGTCGTGCTGTCTGCGACGTCACTTTCCACTGCCGCTCGGGCAGTTCCCGCCAAGCAGCCACTTGCCGCCGTACGCTGTTGATGACTTGGGCGATCTCGTACTGCTGCTTGTCGCTGGCGACTGCCGCGGCCGCAGCATCGAACTCCAATCGACTTTGGCTGCGTTGTTTCTTCGGCGGAGGAATGGGCGTGATGAAGGACGCCTCGCGGCGGCGTTCGACTTGCTGGTTGGTAGGCTGCCGATTCTCATCCAGTTCCCAGTGCCGGGCAGGGCGCTCGTAAGGCGAGTTCAGGATGGGCTGCTCGAAGAAGTTTGGCATGCTGATGGTGGCTTGTGATCAAGGCTAGAGGGCCATTGTAGGTGTTTGGGATACGGTGGCAGGCGTGCCTCAGCGGATTTTTTCGGGTGCCTGCAAGACGTTCGCGATGCTTGTGATCGACCACCGCAGGGACGGCCGCATCGCGTTGTGGGCGTGCGCTCCGCAACGGGCGCAACAACACCCGGTGCCCGGCTAGCCCGCCTACTATCTCGACGCCACTGCGCGACCCGGCAGAGGGGCTTTCGATAATCTCTGCGCTCGTCGCTACGAGGCTGTTGGCGACACGGCGATTGCCACATCCTCGGTGCTGGAAAAACGCACAGCGGGCAACCGCGAACTGCACCCGTGCAGCGACGGTTGGCGCACTTCGCTTGCTCGCCGTCGCCATGATGTACCCGCTTTCGCATTCATCGCAGTGCGGCGCTTGGTATTGGCGAAGTAGATGGCTGGTGCAGCGTCGAGTTTTCCCGGTTTGTGAAACGACTAGCCGTCCGTCGCAACGTTGGGAACGTGCCTCAGCCGTCGTCTGTTCGATCTGTCGGCGCAGCGTCTCTCCATCGCCGTATCGCAGGTGGCGCGAGCCGGCAAACGTGTCCTGGATCTGGGCGGCGCGTTGAAGGAGTAGAGCCACGGTGCCCGCGAGGCAATGGTTGGGTTTGGGTGTTCGACTGTCATTGTGGGCTGGGCGTGTAGAGGATGCCTCCAAGTCCGCAGCGGGACATGGCCCAGCCGATGGTTGTGCGGGTCGGCTGATCGAGCGCTCGGGTCACGTCAGCGTTGTTCCTTCGCATAGTCTCTCAGCGTCATCACCGCACCGCCGTGCTCGGTTGTCGCCAGAGCGTTTGCAAAGCGGATGTCTGCCGTCACCAGTTGGGCATCGAGCCGATGCGCGAGTGCGAGGTAGAGGCAATCGTAAACCGGTCGGTCTAGTGCCACTGCCAGACGCACCGCGTCCGCGCAAACCGTCTCGTCGGAGCGCCAATGAACCGGCATCTCCGCTACGGCAGCCGCTGGGATGCCGGCCCGCCCACGTTCGATCTCGCCCATCCGAGTTTTGCGCCACACGGTATTGGCGATCTCGGATGCCAGCAGCCGCGGCGCGTAGAGATCATCGCCGCCCGTCAGCAATCGATCCGCGGCGTCCGAGTCTTCTTCCGCGACCAGCCACTTGACCGCGACGCTGGCATCCACGACCAGACGCATCAGGTGGCACGGTGTCCCGCTTCGCGGTCTTCCCGGATCAAGGCCTCCGAAGGTGTTTGCGCACATCCTTCGGACTGGCGTCGCAGCCGCGTTGCCAGCGCCAAGAAGGACGCGCGCTTTAGCGACAGCTCCCCCTCTGCCACGCCTTGGAGGATGTGCCGCGCCTCACCTTCCAAGGAGCGGTTGTTTCCCGCAGCGCGTTGCTTGAGATGCTGTACCACACTGTCATCCAGCTGCCGTAGGTTGATCGTCGCCATCGCTCTCTTCGCAGTTAACTGCCATCATTTCGGTATCATGCCACATGGAAGCGGACAGGCGCTGTTCCACATGCATCTAGAAAGCCGATGGCTTCCGAAGATGTACGGTATCGCCTGATCCGTTCGGCGACATCATCAACGTGCTTCGCTGCGAATAGGTGGCCATCATGGAGATTGCTGGACCTCCTGCCGTTGGCCGTTTCGCATGGCGGGCGATCATCGCCCTGCCGCTCATCGCCATGCTTGCGGACGGCAGCCCCGCAAACGCTGCAGACGACGATGCCTCCGGCTGGAAGAAGACCTACGCGGGCGTCTTCGCCGGCGCTGGCCGGGTGGACGGCCAAGTCGTTGACAAAGATGGCTTCTCATACTCAGGCAATCCCGGCTGGGCTGTCGACTACGACGACGCTGGGCCCGCTGGCAGCGCCCTGATAGGAAGGAAGGTCGAGATCGGCGGTGTGCCGCTCACGGTCGAGATCGACGGCATGTTCGGCGAACTGTCGGCGGAAACGAACCGCATCGATCCGCGATACCAGCCGCCGGACGAGACGGTGAAGTCGGAGTTCCGATGGGTCGCGACAGCGCGGGCGGGGGTCGAGCGGCCCATTGGGCGCGTGACGATGTTCGCGTCCGCGGGGCTGGCACTTGCGCGGATCGAGCAATCGCTGCGGGACCTCGACGCCTACAGGGATCAGAACGGCGAATGGGTGTTGCTGGCGGACGGCAGGGCCGCGCAGCGCACAGACCCCGACGATTCGTTCCGGGATGGCTCGACGGAACTCGGTTGGGTGGTCGGCGCCGGCATCGAAACTTCGCTGAGCGACGCTTGGACGCTGCGGCTCGAAGGCTTGTACATGGATTTCGGGGACAGCACCCATGACGCGAACCGCTCCGGCGATGATCGCTGCTGTGGGGCGGGCTCTCCGCGAAGGCCTGTGTCTTACCGCATCGAGAACCAGTTTGGCGTCGTGCGGCTAGGCGTCATCTACCGGCCGGGCCTGTAGCGATTGAGCGTTGGCCGTCCGGAAAGCCGGTTGTGCGGGCCACTTGCCAACCGAAACAGCGAACAGTTTTGGAGCTCTCTGTCCTGTTCAATCCATCGCAGCTAAGCGATCCATGAGCGCCGGCAAAGGGATGGCCACTGTGTTCGCGTTAAGGGGGAAGCTGTGATCGCCCGAGTGGACGACGAACTGTTTGGTCGCGTTGACGTCTTCACCCGCCAAAGCAAAGCCTTTGCCGATGCGGGGCGTTGTGCTGCGCTGGACTTCAATGGCCCAGAGTTCGCCATTCGGCAGAAGCAACAGTAAATCGATCTCCGCGCCGGCCCGCGTTCGGTAGAAATAGGCATCGGTTCCAAAGGGGGCGGCCGCAAGCAAATTCTCGATGGAGAAACCCTCCCAGCTGGCGCCCACCACTGGATGGGAGAGCAGGTCGTCGTAGGTGCGTAAGCCCAATAATGAATGGAGGATGCCGCTGTCTCGAATGTAGACCTTGGGCGCCTTGACCAACCGCTTGCCCACATTGACGAAGTACGGGGGCAGCCGCCGCACCAGCATTAGGTCTACGAGGAGATTGATGTAGCGCATTACCGCCGGCACGGAGACGGCCAGGCTGCGCCCAAGTCCGGAAGCATTGAGCAACCCGCCCTGATAGTGGCCAAGCATGGTCCAGAGCCGCTGGAGTGTGGGGGCCGGCACCCGCACGCCGAATTGTGGAATGTCTCGCTCCAAATAGGTGCGGATGAAGTTAAACCGCCAACGCGCGCTCACGGCATCGCTCCTAGCGCTGAAGGCGTCTGGGAAGCCGCCGCGGACCCACAGCCTTTGCTGCGCAGAACCCATGCCGATTTCCAGAACGGTCAATCCGGGAAGTTCGTCGTAAAAGATGCGCCCGGCCAAGGATTCCCCCGATTGCCGCAGCAGCGCGTCCGAAGCCGAACCAAGCAAGAGGAACTGGCCGGTGGGCTCACCCTTGCGGCGGCGCAAATCAATTTGCCCGCGCAAAACTTGGAAGAGCCCCGGCATCCTCTGAATCTCGTCCAGAATCACCAACTGGCCGACTTGAGCGTTGAGATACTGCGTTGGGTCCGCAAGGCGAGCGGCGTCGCCGGGATTCTCCAGATCGAGGTACAGGCTGTCCGGCACGTCGGCGGCGATGTCTCTGGCGAGCGTGGTCTTGCCAACTTGGCGCGGGCCGAGGAGAGCGACGGCTGCCGCTTCGGCAAGGCTGCGTAGAACCCTACGCTTGGCGTGTCGTTCAATCATCCTTGCTAATTTAACGGCTATCGTTCAATTGGCAAGGATTTTTCACCGCGGTGGGCGATCTTGGCAGCGCACTCGGCAAGGGCGCAACAACACCCGGTGAGCAGCGAACCCACCTACTGTTTCGTGCCGCCCCACATCGGCGTTCCCGCCAAGACGACGCTCAAGTCTGTGCAGAACTCACCGCGATGCTCCAGTTCAGCCGGTCCGATGGGTCCGTACCGGCAACGCATCCACTTCAACCGTGGAGAGATCGAAGCGTTTGGCGGCATGATCGATGTCGAACCCGACGACCTCGCCCTTGGCGTCCATGTCGACGTTGACGCCGTCGGCGATTTCGCGGGTCTCGACGCCGGGTTCAGCCTTGAGTTCGAGGTAGAGGCTGTCGGTCTCGGGGTGGTAGTGGATCTTCATGGTTGGTCCTCGCGGTAGCCTCGGTCGAAGAAGGCGTTGTGGATGGTCTCGCCGTCACTCAGAGTTACCACCCGCAGTATCCTCCAATTCGCGTCGCGTGGGTCATGCACTCTGCCCCAGAAACGCAAGCGCCCGTCTTCCTGCGCCTGACGTTGAAGAGGTGCGGCGATGACATCCACACACCACGAGGGGTCGATGTATGGACGTTTGCGCAAGACCTGCTCTTGAAAGTACTTTGTCGTTTTCATGCCTATCAGCGCCGACGAGTTGGCTGGTGGCCTTGGGGCGAGCGCGCCCGGCTTGCTTGGCGTGTGGCTGGGTATCGGCCCGATGTGGGATGCTGTGAACGACCGTCCGCCGCCAACCGAGGTGCCGAGTACCCTTTCGCCCCGCTCGCGCGGCCAGCGCCGCGTCGGAATCGTTCACGCATTTATCGTACATGTTTCAGAGCTCCTCGTAGGCACGGCGCCCGTCCGCGCCCAAGTGGTTGACGCAGGGATTCCGACGCGTCTGCCCAGTGATGAATCGGCTCCGGCGTCGGATGCATGGCCGCAGCATGTGCCGCTCACGGCCCCAAGGCGCAAACGGGGATCATGCCGACGTCCGCGGCGCCACCGACATGGCCGTATCCGCTTGGAAGAATCACAGCTAAGGCGGCTGGCGGGCCATGATCGCTATTCTGCATTCGCTTGGCCAAGCGGCGCAGATTCTTCATGCCGTCGGCGACCCAGCGGTCGCCCAGCTTGATCTCGAAGGCGGCCCAGCGGCCGTCTGCGGTGGCGACGACCGCATCGACCTCCAAGCCGTCCTTCTCTCGATAGTGGAACACCTCCGCGTCCGAGGCCTGCGCGTAGACGCGCAAATCGCGGATGACCATGGACTCGAACAGGAAGCCGAAGCACTCCAAGTCGGCCGCGAGCGCCGCCGGCGACGCGCCTAGAGCGGCAACCGCCAACGAGGGATCAACGAAGTGGCGCACGGGCGTTGAACGCAAGGAGGCGCGCGAACGCAGGTGGGGACGCCAAGCGGGTTGATGCTCAACCACCATCAGCCGTTCGAGCGCGTCCAGATATTCCGCCGCCGTATCCGCCTTCATTGCCGTGCCGTCGCCGCCAACGTCGGCCGCGAGCCCTGCCATCGAGACTGGCGTGCCGACGTTGCGCGCCAAGGACCGCAGGAGCCGGCCAACCCGCATGGGGTCACGCGATTTGCCATCGAGGCGCGAGATGTCGGCGCGCCGGATGTCCTCCAGATAGCCGCGATTCAGGCGCAAGGCCGGTGCCGCAGCGCGGCCGATGTGGGCTGGCCAGCCTCCGATGGCAACCCGCTCGGCCAACTGGGCAATTGGGAGCGGTGCTGTGCGATCGTGCTGCGGTTCGCCATCAAGCAGGCCACGCAGCGAGATGTTGCCGGTGGAGTGGCCGGCCTCGAAAAGCGCCATCGGCCGCATCCGCAGCCGGGTGAAACGGCCAGCGCCGGTGTGGCGGGTGATGTCATCCGTCGGCACCGCCGAACCGGTCAAGATGAACTGTCCGCTTGCCGAGCGCTCGTCCACGCTGCGGCGAACGTGGTTCCAGATGTCTGGCGCCAACTGCCACTCGTCGAACAATCGAGGCACCGCCCCTGTCAGGATGGCCGCAGGATCGATGCTCGTCATCCGTTGCGCGTTGAGGTCAATGTCGAAAAACACATGGCTGCCGCTGGCCTGAATCGCCGTCTCCGTCTTGCCGACCGCCCGAGCGCCCTCCACGAGGACAGCGCCGGACGCATCCAACAGAGCGGCGAGCTCGGCGTCGACGACGCGCGGACGGTAGGCGGAACGTTGCCGGGCCATGCCCCAAAATAGCGCGTTCCGATGCAGAAATGCAATGCCTAAAGGGTGATTCGGCGATTTTTCAGAGGGTGATTTGGCGGAATTATAGAGGGTGATTTAGCGATTTATTGGAGGGTGAGTTGGCGTTCTTCCCCCCTCCCCCCCCCCCCCCCCCCCCCTCCCGCAGCAGCGGGGCAAGCCATGCGTGACGCTGATGGACGCAAGTGGCTGTAAAGCCCAGAAATTCCTCATTTCCAGTAAAACTGTCCGTCTTTCTAACCGAATTAATGTAAATTGGGGCCTATGGCGGACGGGGCCTACATACCGCAGGCTCAGCTTGGCCGGTTGGCTGGCGCGGTGGCGCCCGGCAAGGTGGCCGTGCTGTACCGCCCGCGGCGAGTCGGCAAGACCACGCTGATTCGTCGCTACGTGCGCGAGCACGCGCCGGACGCGATGGTCGTGACGGGCGAGGACATCGCCGTGCGCGAATATCTCGAGTCCCAGTCTGTTGCCAAGCTGCGCGAGTTCGTCGGCGATCGGCGCACGCTGGTAGTGGACGAGGCCCAGCATGTGCGGCAGATCGGGCTCAATCTGAAACTGCTGGTGGATCATGTGGATGGCCTGCGCGTCGTCGCGACCGGCTCATCCTCGTTCGACTTGGCGGCGCAAACCGGCGAACCGTTGACCGGCCGCAAGACAACGTTGCTGCTCTTGCCGCTCGCGCAGCTGGAACTGGCGCCGGTGGAATCCGCCCACGAGACGCGAACCAATCTGCAAGCCCGCCTGCTCTACGGTGCCTACCCGGAAGTCGTACTGCTGGCTTCAGCCGCAACCTCCGCAAAGAGATTACGAAGAGCCGTCGCTACTACTTCTATGACAACGGCGTACGCAACGGCCTCATCAGCAGCTTCAATCCCCTCAAGCTGCGCGACGACGCCGGCGCCCTTTGGGAGAACTACGTGCTGGCCGAGCGGATGAAGTACAACCTGTACACCGGCCGCCACCCGACGAGCCACTTCTGGCGCACCTATGACCGGCAGGAGATAGATCTGGTCGAAGACTACGCCGGGCAACTGACGGCAGCCGAGATGAAGTGGTCGCCCAGAAGCACGCCACGGGTGCCCGGCGGCTGGCGAAATGCCTATCCGGAAAGCGCGTTTCAAGTGGTGCATCCGGGGAATTACCTAGGGTTCGTCACGGGTGATGGGGAGAGGAGCAGCTAAACGAATGTTCCAAACGCCGCCAGCGCGACGCATCGGGAGCAATGCATGACGCTCCTCAGCCTACCTTCCTTCCACCAGCTAGCTCAGGCGCACACAGACTTTCGCTAAGTCCAGCAAGGCCAACCGCTTGTGCATAGCCGTTGTTGGCCAATGTCACTTGAGCGGCATCGCGGGCAGCCGTTTCAGGGTTTGGCTTGCCGGATCCACCATCACACCGGTGTTCTCCAAGGCGACCACGCCTAGTATAGGTTCGGCATGTTCGGGTCCGAAAATGACGTGTGCCACGGTCTCGTCGCCAAAAAAAGTAACTCGTGCAAAGCCATAGCGATACTCAACCGGCTCACCGCTAGCGAGCTCGTATACTTGCCTGCCTTCGGGCTTCACCCCTGCTTCCTGCAGCCGGCTCGCCGGCACCATGCAGTGAAGCGATCCGGTGTCGACTAGAAACTCCGTCTCGAACGGCGTGCCGGTACGCCCTAGATCGAGGACCTGCGCAGTAACATGCGTTACGCCCATGCGATCTCCGCCTCAGTCGATCAAGGCTGACACAGTGCCAAATCCGCTAACCCGGCGCAAGCTCACGGCCTTGGGGCGAAAACGGGAATCACGTCGATGTCCGTGGTGCCGCCGACATGGCCGTATCTGCATGGAAGAATCACGGCTAGAGCCGCCTGTGCTGTGTCCGCCTTCCATCGCCCGCTGTCGCCGTCAACGTCGGCTGCGAGCTTTGCGATCGAGCCCCGGCCCGCCGTGCTACTTTCCCGCGGGTGCGGGCTAGGGTGTTGCCCATGGGCAAGGACATCGGCGCAACGGTGCGGGAGATCTGCGCGGCGCTGCCGGATGTGGAAGAGCGCCACGGCATCGGCATGGCGGATTTCAGAGTGGCAGGCAGGACGTTCGCGACCTTGGCGATCAACTATCGCGGGAACGGGCGAATCGCGTTGTGGGCGCGGGCGCCCGAAGGGGCGCAACAACACTATGTGGGCAGCGAACCCGCCTGCTATTTTGTGCCGCCCCATGTCGGCGCCAATGGCTGGCTAGGCATCTATCTAGACCGGGGGAACGACTGGTTGGCCATCGCCGGGCGAGTGCAGGAGGCGTTCGCCCAAGTGGCGCCGGCGGCGCTGCGTCGCCAGCTTGGTGAACCACCGGCCATCGAACCGCCGACGGAAACGATTGACCCAGAGGAGCTCGATCCGCTCTCGGCACCCCACGCCCAAGACATGCTGCGACGGCTGCGCGCTTGGTGCGCGACGCTGCCGGAGACCACGGAAGGGCAACAGTTCGGCAATCCTGCCTTTAAGGCCGGCAACAAGACCTTCCTCGCGGTCCATCGCGACCGCTACCAGCGCCGACTCACCGTGACGGTTTGGGTGGGCATTGAACTGCAGGCGGCCTTGACCGACGACCCACGCTTCGCCATCCCAGACCACGCCGGCCACCAAGGATGGATCGCTCTCGACATTGAAGAACACTTCGACTTTGACGAGGTGCAGAGGCTCGCGCTCGGCAGCTATCGCCACGTCGCTTTGAAGCGGATGCTGCGGGCGCTGGACGAAGCCTAGCGATGGTTCGGTGCATTGGCCGCTGAATGCGGTAGAGTCCGCTCCCCTGCCTAGTGGGAACGGGCCATGAAGAAAGCAAGTCAACCCAGTGTGCGCAAAGCATCGGATGTGTTGCCGAAGGCCGATCTATGCCTAGTATCTTGCGTGGCCCGGAAGCTGCCTCACCCGGCACCAGCACGAGAACTGTACACGTCGCCCTGGTTTCGGAAGGTGCGCCGTTACGTGGAGGCGCAAGGTTGGCCTTGGTTCATCCTCTCCGCCGAGTATGGCTTGGTGTCTCCAGAGCAGGTGATTGAGCCTTACGAGAAGACGTTGAACAAGATGCTCAAGCCCGAGCGGCGTGACTGGGCAGAGCGCTGCGTGAGGGCGCTTGGGCCCCACTTGGCGGGAGCGCAATCCGTGGTCTTCTTCGCGGGGTGGCGTTACCGTGAGTTCTTGGCTCCCGCATTGGCTGGCTGCGGCATCTAGGTCTGTGTTCCGATGGCAGGGCAGCGTATCGGCGAGCAGTTGGCGTGGCTCAACCGATGCGTCGCGTAGGCACGCAATCGGCGTCGGATCGCGTCGCAGACACCAAGCGCTTCTACGATCTGCTCTCGAACTTGGCCGCCAACGTCGGGGGGGTGCCGCCGACTTGCCGAGTGCAACGGCCGCATGGATTGGCCGCAGCTGGGGGTGTACTTCTTCTTCGAGCCCGGCGAGCGGCGCAGCCGCTCGGGGGTTGGAGGGCGCATCGTGCGCGTTGGAACCCACGCGTTGAAGGGCGGTTCACGCTCCACGCTGTGGCAGCGTCTGTCGCAGCATCGGGGCAGCGCGAAGAGCGGCGGAGGCAACCATCGCGGCTCCATCTTCCGCCTGCTTGTGGGTGTGGCGCTTGCTCGCCGCGGCCACTGCCCCTTGCCGCAATCTTGGGGAGTCGAAAGTGATCCGGGAAAGGCCGCACGCCGGCTTGGGCTGGCGTCGGCTGCGACGGTACGGCACGCAGAATTGGACTTGGAACAGCGCGTCAGCGCCCAGATCGGGCAGATGCCGTTCCTGTGGCTGGACGTGCCTGACCCGCCAGGCCCGCAGAGCGCCCGCGGCCGCATCGAACGCAACGCCATCGCGCTGCTCAGCCACGCCCGCGCACCGGCCGCGGACACGCCCTCGGCCGGCTGGCTTGGAGTGCATTGCGACCGTCCGCGGGTGCGTGCGTCCGGCCTTTGGAACAACCGCCACGTCGATGAAGCCTGCGACGCGGCGTTCTTGAGCGAGATGGCGGAGCTAGTGGGTGCGAGGGGTAGGCACTAGCGCTAGATGAGCGCATTCATGCGTCATTCGCTGGTGTGGGGGATCAGCGACCTTCTGGACATTTGGGGTCAGGCAGCCGCCTCGATCATCCTAGCGAACTCGGCGGGCGTTTTCATGCCGAGGGAGCGGTGTCGGCGTCGGTTGTTGTAGTAGTCGAGGTAGCGGGCGAGCGCCTCGTTCATGGCGGCGCAGGTGAGCTCTCCCCGGTACTGGCTCCAGCACTCGACGCGCGCGGTGCGGTTGGCGCGCTCGACGATGCCGTTGAGCTGCGGCGAGCGCGGCGGCAGCACCAGCAGCGGCAGCCCCAGCGCCCTGCACTCCTCCTCGAAGGCGGCCATGAACTCCGAGCCGCCGTCCACCTGCACGGCGCGGATGTCCAGCTTGCCGACGGCCTCGCGCAGGAACGCCCGCGCCGTGTTCGCCGTGGCGCGCGAGTAGACCTTGGCCCACTGCAGCCGCGTGCGCGGGCACACGGCGCGGAACTCCTTGCGGGTCACGCCGTCAATGTGCGTGGTCATGTGGTCGAACTGCACGCCGAAGTGCATGTCGCGCGGCTTCCACCGGCGCGCATGCGCGCCGGTGAAGTCGCGCCGCCGCTTCGCGGCGGCCCTCCCCTCGCAGAACGAGCATGGCCGCGCATGCCCGCGCTCCACCGCCCAGCGCAGGATGCGCCCTGCCGTCGCCTCGCTCAGCGCCCGCTCCGGCCAGCGCTCCGCCAAGTCCAGCGCGATCCTCGCCTTCCCCGCCCACGGCGTCTCGCGGCGGATGCGCACCACCCGCCTGGCATCCGCCATCGTCCACCGCCGCCCCGGATGGCTGCGCGGCCGGCTGCTGCGCGGAACCAGCCCCTTCACCCCCTCCTCGAGCAGCCGCTTCCTCCGCGCGTAGTACGTGCTCCGCCCCACCCCGAACGCCGCCAGAGCCTCCGCCAGACCCACCTCCTTCCGGATCCGGTCGATCCCCTCCAGCTCCCGCAGCCGACGCAGCGCCTCCGCGTCGTCCGTCCCGTCCACCCGCAAATTCAGGTGGAACGCCCTGTCTTGTGCCAACATCCGCATCGTTCGGTCTCCCATGTTGCTTCTCAACTCATAGGCTACCGAACCGCCGCGCCCAAGGGCTTCCTTGGGCGCGGCACTGTCCAGAAGGTGATGATCCCTTTCAGCTGGTTGAACCCTCGGCCACCGGAAGCGAACATGCTCGCTGGCTAGCAGTCGAGAACCCATAGGTTGCCCATGCGCCGAGAAGTCAGCACAGCTGTGAAGGTGCGCCAGCTCATGCGTCGGCTTGGCGAAGCAGCACGGGGGCCGGGGCGCATCTACTTGGTGGGTGGCGCGTCGGCGGTGCTGGTCGGCTGGCGCAGCGCCACGGTGGACGTGGACATCAAGCTGGCCCCCGAACCGCCGGGGGTATTCCAAGCCATCGCGCGCCTGAAGGAAGCGCTCAACATGAATATCGAATTGGCGGCGCCGGATGATTTCATACCGCTGCTGCCGGATTGGCGAGCGCGTAGCCCGTCGGTCGCGCGGCACGGCCCGGTGGAGTTCTTCCACTACGATTTCTACGCCCAAGCGCTCGCCAAGATCGAACGCGGCCACGAACAGGATTGGGGCGATGTTCGCGCCATGCATGAGTACGCCTTGATTGAGCCGCGGCGGTTAGCGGCGCTGTTCGATGCCATCAAGACGAGCATCCCGCGCTATCCCGCCATCGATGTTGCTTGCTTCGCCGGCAGGGTGGATGTCGCGACGAATGCCATGGACGATGGCCAATGGCCATGAGCGCTCATGCACTCTGCGTACCCATAGACGACCTGCCGGGGGCAGACTTCGTGCAGCGCGGTTTGGATGCACTCCGCGCCTTGGCGCAAGGCGAGCGGGAGACCATCACCCCGGAGGCGCTGCTGGTGGCAATCGGCGCGCGGCGATTGCGTGCTGCCGGCCTCGAAGTGCCCCATGCGCCGGGTTGTCCGCAGCAACCGGAGCTTGCCCTGTACGAAGCCATCGCCGAGGCGCACGCAGACGCCCACTCTCGCTACAACGCGCTCATCCGCCGCCTAGTGAGTTTCGAGCGCGCCCTTGAAGCGCGGCACCGGCGGCTCAGCGAAGCGCAATCTGCTGGCCACCCCATCTCGGCTTCACGAAACAAACCCCTGCGCGCGCAATAGCGTCAGCACCTGCTCGGCGGCCTCTTCCACGGATGTGGCGGCGGTGTCGATCGTGAGATCTGGCGCTGCTGGCGGCTCGAAGGTGGAGGTGACGCCGGGGAAGCTCGGCAGCTCGCCGCGTTGCGCGGCGGCGTAGAGGCCGCGCTTGTCGCGTTGCTGCAACGTCTCAAGCGGCGCGGTGAGGAACACTTCCAGGAAACGGTCTGCGCCGACCACCTCTCGCGCCAGCTCGCGCACACGCTCGTGGGGCACGACGAACGCCGTGAGGCAGATCAAGCCAGCGCCGTTCACGATCTTTGCGGCCTCGGCGGCGCGGCGCAGGTTCTCGGAGCGGTCTGCAGAGGAAAACCCCAAGTCCCGGCTCATGCCGAGGCGGAAGCTTTGGCCGTCCAGCACCGTCGCTAGCTGCCCGGCCTCGAACAGCTTGCGTTCCACCGCTTGGGCGATGGTTGTCTTGCCGCTCATGGAGACGCCGGTGAACAACACGGTGGCTGGCTGCTGACCCAAGCGCTCGGCCCTTTCGCCCGCGGTCACTGCGGCGGGGGCGGCGGCGAGTGCGCCGCGAGGCGCGTCATCCCAGTGCGGGCCGCCCATCGTCGCCGCCGGCGGCTCGATCATGCCAGCGCCCACCGTGGCGTTGGAGAGTGGGTCGATCAAGATGAACGCGCCGGTGTCGCGGTTGTCCCGATAGGCATCGAAGGCAATGGGCTCGGCGAGGGTGAACAGTGCGCGGCCCACTTCATTCAATTGCAGCTTGGCCGCCGGCAGCAGCTCCAGAGTGTTCACATCCACGCGGTGGCGCACCGCCAGCGCTTGCCCGAACACCTGCTTGGCACCGTGTTTCACGATGTATTGGCGGCCGGGGTCGAGCGGCGCCTCGGCCATCCAGACGACGTTCGCGTCGAACACGTCTGCCAAGTGTGGCAAGCGCTCCGCGCTAGTCAGCATGTCGCCGCGGCCTAGGTCGATGTCGTCGGCGAGGGTGAGCGTCACGGCCATCGGGGAACAAGCCTCATCCAAATCGCCATCCATGGTGACGATGCGCGTCACGCTTGATGTTTGGCCAGAGGGCAGCGCGAGCACTGCGTCGCCTGGGCGCACGACCCCGCCGGCCACCGTGCCGCTGTAGCCGCGAAACGAAGCGTCCGGCCGGTTGACGCGCTGCACCGCCATGCGGAAATGCGCGAAGTCTTTCGCCGCGCCGACCGGCACGTTTTCCAACAGGTGCATCAGGGTCGCGCCCCGATACCACGGCATGTTCGCCGATGGCTGCACCACGTTGTCTCCGTTCAGCGCCGAAATTGGCACGAAGCTCAGGCTGGTGACGCCGAGCCGTTCGGCAAAGCTGCCATAGTCCTCGCGGACGCCATCAAACACCGCCTCGCTGTGGCCCACAGCATCCATCTTGTTGACAGCGACGATCAGATGACGGATGCCCAGCAGTCGCGCTAGGTAGGTGTGTCGCTTCGTTTGGGTGAGGGTGCCGCTGCCGGCGTCGATGAGGATCACTGCCACGTCGCAGGTGGACGCGCCCGTCACCATGTTGCGGGTGTATTGCTCGTGCCCCGGCGTGTCCGCAATGATGAACTTGCGCTTCTCCGTGGAGAAGTAACGGTAGGCGACGTCAATGGTGATGCCCTGTTCGCGCTCCGCCTGCAGGCCATCCACGAGCAGTGCTAAATCCAGCGTGCCGTCTGCCGTTTGGCTGTCTCGTTCGAGGGCCTGCAGCTGATCTTCGTAGATCACCTGGGTATCGTGCAGCAGGCGCCCGATGAGTGTGCTCTTGCCGTCATCGACGGAGCCGCAAGTGAGGAAGCGCAGCAGCTCCTTGCGCTCGTGCCGCGCAAGGTAGGCCAACACATCTTCACTGGCTTCGCTGGCCGCATGTGTTGGCGCCATCAGAAGTAGCCTTCGCGCTTCTTGCGTTCCATGGAGCCGGCGGCGTCGAAATCGATCATCCGGCCTTGGCGCTCGGATTGGCGGGCGAGCAGCATTTCCTCAATGATCTCTGGCAATGTGGCGGCGTGGGATTCGATGGCGCCAGAAAGCGGATAGCAGCCGAGGGTGCGGAAGCGCACCATGCGCGGCTGTGGTCGCTCTCCCGGTTCAAGGGGCATGCGCTCGTCATCCACCATGATGAGCATGCCGTCCCGCTCCACCACTGGCCTCGGCGCCGCGAGGTACAGCGGCACGATGTCGATGCCTTCGAGGTGGATGTATTGCCAAACGTCCAGCTCCGTCCAATTCGAGAGCGGAAACACGCGCACTTCCTCGCCGCGGTCAATGTTGCCGTTGTATAGGTTCCACAGCTCTGGGCGTTGATGCTTCGGGTCCCAACGGTGGTTGCGGTCGCGCACCGAGTAAACCCGTTCCTTGGCCCGTGAACGCTCCTCGTCGCGGCGCGCTCCGCCGAAGGCGGCGTCGAAGCCGTGTTGGTCCAAGGCTCCAAGCAGCGCTTGGGTTTTCATGATGTCTGTGTACTTCTTGCTGCCGTGGGTGAACGGCGTCACCCCGTCGCGCGCTCCCGCGGCGTTGGTGTGGACGATGAGGTTGAGGCCGAGTTCGCGGGCGATGCGGTCTCGAAACGCGATCATGTCGCGGAACTTCCAAGTGGTGTCCACATGCAGCAGGGGAAAGGGCAGGGCGCCGGGAAAGAACGCCTTGCGGGCGAGATGCAGCAAGACAGACGAATCCTTGCCGATGGAGTAGAGCATCACCGGCTTCTCGAACTCAGCCGCCACCTCGCGAATGATGTGGATGCTCTGGGCTTCGAGCTCGCGGATGTGGGTGAGCGCGGACATTGGCTTGATTCTAATCTGGTGGGCGCTGCGGCGGGCCGCAACGGCGCGGTTCAGGGGTTGCGCAACGCTTTCAGCAACAGTGCGTTGGCCTGCTTCGGGTCTGCCTTGCCGGCGGTGGCCTGCATCACTTGGCCCACGAAGAAGCCCAGCAACTTGGCTTTGCCGTTGCGGAATTGCTGCGCCTGTGCCGGATGCGCGGCGACGACCTGCGCCACGATGCCGGTGAGCGCGTCCGCGTCGCTCAGCTGCCGCAGCCCGCGCTCGGCGATGATGGCGTCCACGTCGCCGCCCTCGTTCCACAGCGCCTCGAAGATGGTGGCTGCGATCTTGCCGGACACCACGCCGTCTTCGATGCGTTGCAGGAGCTGCGCGAGCTGCGCCGCCGGCACGGGGCAAGCCGCGATGTCCAAGCCGCTGCGATTCAGCGCCGCGGCGACTTGATCCATCATCCAGTGCGCGGCGCGGCGCGGCGGCGCGGCGTCCGCCACGGCCTCAAAGTAGGCGGCCATGCCTGGCTCTTCGGCGAGTTGCCAAGCCTCGGCGGCAGAGAGCCCCAGCGCTTCCTGGTAGCGGCGGCGCTTGGCGCGGGGCAGTTCGGGCACTTCGGCGCGGGCCTCGGCGAGCAGCGCCTCCGTGATGCGCACGGGCAGCAAGTCTGGGTCTGGGAAGTAGCGGTAATCGTCCGACAGCTCCTTGCCGCGCATGGGCCGCGTCTCATCTCGCTCGGCGTCGTAGAGGCGCGTCTCTCGGGCCACTTGGCCACCGCCTTCGAGCACATCGATTTGCCGTGCGATTTCATGGCGGATGGCGCGCTCGATGAAGCGGAACGAGTTGAGGTTCTTGACTTCTGTGCGTTCGCCAAGAGCGGTGGCGCCCCGGCGCCGCACAGAGACGTTGGCGTCGCAGCGCATGGATCCTTCATTCAGATTGCCGTCCGAGATGCGCAGGTAACGGGCGAGCGCCCGCAGTTCGCGGAAGAACGCGGCGGCTTGGGCCGCGGAGCGGAGGTCTGGTTCAGACACCACCTCCAAGAGCGGCGTGCCGGCACGGTTCAGGTCGATGCCCGTCATGCCGGCGTAGTCCTCGTGCAGAGACTTGCCGGCGTCCTCTTCAAGGTGCGCCCGCGTGATGCCGATGCGCTGCTCTGCTTCCCCTGCGCTGATGACAATGGTGCCGCCCTGCACCACCGGCGCCTCGAATTGGCTGATTTGATAGCCCTTTGGCAGGTCTGGATAGAAGTAGTTTTTGCGGTCGAACCGACATTCGCTGGCGATTTCCGCCTCAATGGCGAGGCCGAATGTGAGCGCCATGCGCAGGGCTTCGCGGTTGAGCACGGGCAGGGTGCCGGGCAATCCTAAATCCACCCCGCAGGCTTGCGTGTTCGGCTCGGCGCCGAAGGCAGCGCCGGCGCCGGAGAATATCTTCGAGCGCGTGGCAAGTTGGATGTGAACCTCCAGCCCGACGACGCTCTCCCAATCCATTGCCGCCTGCCTCACCTATGCCACCTATGCCGACGGCTGGCGCAGGTGCCAGTCTGTGCGGCGTTGGAACGCCGCGCCGAGCGCGAGCAGCCGCCCTTCCTCAAAATGCGGCGCAATGAGTTGCAGTCCGGTGGGCAAGCCGTCACAGAATCCGCATGGCACGGACATCGCGGGCACCCCCGCAAGGCTCGCTGGCGTGGTGAAAACGTCTTGGCGGCACATGGCCACGGGATCCTGCACTGTCCCTAACTCGAAGGCGACGCTTGGGGTGACTGGCGCGACGACGGCGTCCACTGCCCCAAAGGCGTCCACGAAGTCTTGCCGGATGAGCCGGCGGACGCGCTGCGCCTTCAGGTAGTAGGCATCGTAATAGCCGACGGACAACACATACGTTCCAGTGAGGATGCGCCGTTTCACCTCGGCGCCAAAGCCTTCGCCGCGCGAGCGCCGGTAAAGGTCGTCCAAGCTCTTTGGCGCATCGGCTCGATGGCCGAAACGCACGCCGTCGTAGCGGGCGAGGTTCGCCGACGCCTCGGCGCTGGCGATCACATAGTAGGCTGGCACTGCCGCCGCGGTGTGCGGCAAGGAGATGTCCCGCACGGTGCAGCCCCCCGCCTCCAGCTCGCGGGTGGCGGCTTGCAGGCACTGCGCCATGCCGGCGTCCAAGCCGTCCCAGTACTCGCGCGGCAAGCCCAACGTCATGCCGGCGGCGGCCGCGCGCGTAGTCGCGGGGCGCTCGGCGCTGGTGGAATCCTGCGGATCATGCCCTTCCATCGCTTGCAACAGCCACTCCACGTCTTCGACCGAACGGCCGAAGGCGCCGCCTTGATCTAGGCTCGATGCGAACGCGACCATGCCATAGCGCGACACGCGCCCGTAGGTGGGCTTGAGCCCGGTGACGCCGCAGAACGCAGCCGGTTGGCGAATGGAGCCGCCGGTGTCCGTGCCTGTGGCCAGCGGCACAAGCCCGGCGGCGACGGCGCTCGCGGCGCCGCCGGAAGAGCCGCCCGGCGTGTGCTGTGGGCGCCACGGGTTGCGGGCTGGGCCAAACCAACTCGTCTCGTTGGAGGCGCCCATGGCGAACTCGTCCATGTTCGTCTTGCCCAACGACACCGCGCCGGCGGTGCGCAGCCGCGCCACCACCGTGGCATCGTAGGGCGGCATGTACTCGGCCAGCATGCGCGAGCCGCAGGTGGTGGGCGCGTCGGCGGTGCAGAAGAGGTCCTTATGGGCGATGGGGATGCCGGTGAGGGGGCCGGCGTTGCCGGCGGCAATGCGCGCATCCGCGGCGTCGGCATCGGCCAAGGCTTGTTCTGCGGTGATCGTGATGAAGCAGTTGAGCAACGGGTTGGTTGCGTCAATGCGCCCCAGCGCATCTTGCGTCAGTTCCCGCGCACTGTACTCGCCGGCGTCCAAGCCGTGGCGCAGGGCGGCGATGTTGGCTGCGTGCGCCACGGCTCACTCGACGACCTTGGGCACGAGGTAGAGCCCATCCCGCGTGAGCGGCGCGCCGGCTTGATAGCGCTCCCGCGCCGGCTGCTCCGTCACCCTGTCCGCGCGCAACGGCTGCTCCATGTCCAAGGGATGCGCCAAGGGCGCCACGCCTTCGGTGTCCACCGTCTGCATCTCGTCGATCAAGTCGACGATGGCGCGCAGGTCCGCCAGCGCGTGGCGCGCCTCTTCCGGTGCCAACGCGAGTTGGGCGAGGCGCGTCAGCTTGTCGAGGACTTCTTGGTTCATTGGCGAACGCGCCGAGGAAGCGCATGATTGTCTTGCCGCGGGGCGGCGTTGTCGAGTGCTGTGGGGAGTGGACGGCGGCGATGGCGGCGTCAAGGCGGCCTTCCTGCGTGGGGCTGCGTTGTGCTCGCCTATGCGCTCAAAGCCGTTCGTCGCAGGGCGGGAACAGGTGGCCCCATCGCCCGATTAACCCGGCCAGATGCCGCCCAACCACCCCGCCCCGTGGCCAAGTTTCCCTTGCCTGCCTTGGCCTCAACGGGTAGAGTGGGTCGGTTGAGAGAGTAGCCAAGGGCGACGCGCCACGATGCTAAAAACCCTTCGCGGCCTGTTCTCCCGCGATCTTTCCATAGACCTCGGCACTGCCAACACCCTCATTTTCGTCCGCGACGAAGGCATTGTCCTGAACGAACCCTCCGTCGTCGCCGTCCGCAGCAACAGCAACAATCAGCGTAGCGTGGCCGCCGTTGGGCAGGAGGCGAAGCGCATGCTGGGGCGCACGCCGGGCACCATCTTGGCGATTCGCCCGTTGCGCGATGGGGTGATCGCGGATTTCGTCGTGACGGAAAAGATGCTCCAGTACTTCATCAAGAAGGTACACGAAAACTCGATCATCCGGCCGAGCCCGCGTGTGCTCGTGTGCGTGCCCTGCAAATCCACGGAGGTGGAGCGGCGCGCCATCCGCGAGTCTGCGATTTCCGCCGGTGCGCGGGACGTGCGCTTGGTGGAGGAACCCATGGCGGCTGCCATTGGCGCCGGTTTGCCGGTACACGAAGCCATCGGCACGATGGTGGTGGACATCGGCGGCGGCACCACGGAAATCGCCATCATCTCGCTTAACAGCGTCGTTTACAGCGAGACGGTTCGCGTCGGGGGAGATCGTTTCGACGAAGCCATCATTGCCTACGTGCGCCGCACCCGCGGCAGCCTCATCGGCGAAACCACCGCAGAGCGCATCAAACAGGCCATTGGCGCGGCCTATCCACAGAAGGAAGTGCTGGAGATCGACGTGCGTGGCCGCAATCTCGCGGAGGGCGTGCCGCGCAGCGTCACCTTGAACAGCAACGAGATTCTCGAAGCGCTGCAGGAGCCACTTTCCATGATTCTGCAGAGCGTCCGCAATGCGCTGGAACAAACGCCGACCGAGCTCGCCGCCGACGTGGCGGAAACGGGCATCGTGCTGACGGGGGGCGGCGCCTTGCTGCGCGACATTGACGTGCTGCTCTCGGAGGACACCGGGCTGCCCGTGATCATTGCGGAGGATCCGCTCACCTGCGTGGCGCGCGGCGGCGGGCGCGCATTGGATCTGATTGACGCCGGCAACGTCGATCCGCTGTTCTTATGACCGAGGGCAAGGCCAATCGTTTCTGGGCAGACGGGGGCTGATCCCTCCGGGAAGGCGCTGTTCGCGCGCAGTTCCGGTGCTGTCCACCTTTTCCTCGCCCTCCTCGCCGCATCGCTGTTGCTTGGGTTCGTCGAGGCGAACACCCGCCTGCTCGCGCCATTGCGTGACGGCATCGGCGCCGTTGCCGGGCCGCTCTATGTGATCGCGGAATCGCCGCATGTCGTCGGTGACTATGCAGGGCGGCTCTTCGCCAGTGAGGCGAGGGTGACCGCGCTGGAGCGCCGTGTGGCGGAACTGTCGCTGATGGTGCAGGAATCCCGTGCCGAACGCGTCGAGAACGCCCGTTTGCGCGAGCTGCTTGGCAGCCGGCCGCGGGCGCCCAGCCGGGTGGTGGTGGCGGAACTGATGGCGGTGGTGCGAGACCCGGACAAGCATCGCGTCGTCATCGACAAAGGGCGCGACGACGGCGTGGAGACCGGTGCCGCCGTGTTGGACGAAGCCGGCCTGTACGGCCAAGTCGTCGAGGCTTCGGCGTTCACCAGCGTTGTGCTGCTCATCACAGACAAGTTGCATGCGACGCCGGTTGAAGCCGAGCGCAATAGCTGGCGTTCCATCGCTGCCGGCTCGGGCCGCTTCGATGTGCTCGAACTCGAGGCCGTGCCACAGTCCGCAGATGTCATGGAGGGAGATCTGCTCGTCACGTCCGGATTGGGCGGCCGGTTTCCGCCGGGCTATCCGGTTGGAGAGGTGGTGGAGGTGGAGAAGCAGCCCACCGCGCGCTTCGCCCGCGTGACCGTCCGGCCGATGATGAACCCAGACCGGCGGCGGCATGTGCTCGTGTTCTTGGACGTGCGCGGCCGCGCTGCGGACCAAGCCGCCGAGTCAGTGGACGCAGCAACTCAGGAGGGACCGCACGGGCGGCGCCCGGTGGAGCCGGCTGCGTGAGCCCGTTTCGGGGTGGCTGGGTCATGAGCCTCACGTTCCTCGCCGCAGCCACGCTCTCGGTGGCCCGCGTGCCGGGCGACTTGCCGGATTGGGTGGGTTGGTGGCGGCCGGATTGGGTGGTGCTGGTGATGTTCTTTTGGCTCATCGAGCGCCCGCACCGCGTTGGCATGCTGGTGAGCTGGATGTTTGGCATGCTGCTCGATGTGCTGCATGCGGATCCACTCGGCGTCAATGGCTTGTGCTTTGCGATGATGGCGTTGATCGGGTGGACTTGGTACCAGCGCTTGCGCATGAATGCCGTGCTGCAGCAGGCATTGGTGCTGTTCGTCATCGCCTTGGCGATCGGCGTGGTGCGAGATGTGGCGGGGCGCTTGGTGCAAGAAACGCCGCTGTCTTGGGCGGTGGTGACCTCGGCCGCGGTGACGGCGCTGTTGTGGCCCTTCGCGGCCAAAGCGCTGGCTGTTTGGGCGCGGCGCGTTCAGTGATGGTGCTCGCATCGGCGTCACCGCGCCGGGCTGCATTGTTGCGTCGCCTCGGCGTTCGCTTTCGGGCCGTTCCCGCCAATGTGGATGAAACCCCGCGGCAAGGCGAGGCGACCCCTGCCTATGTGTTGCGTCTGGCACGGGCGAAGGCCGCCGCCGTTGCCGGGGAGGCGCCGACGCTTGGGGCCGATACTGCGGTGGCGCTCAACGGCCGCATCTTGGGCAAGCCGCGCACGCTGGATGAAGGCGTGGCCATGCTGCTCGCCTTGTCTGGCCGCGAACATCAGGTCTTCACTGGGCTGCACATGCGCGATCGCGATCGCGAGGCGAGCCGCCTCGCCAGCGCGACGGTCTCGTTTCGTGACATCGAGCGCGCGGAGGCCGTTGCCTATTGGCGCACTGGCGAAGGCGCGGACAAGGCGGGTGGTTACGGCATTCAAGGCATTGGCGGCGTCTTCGCCGCCCGCATCAATGGCAGCTTTGGCGCCATCGTCGGTTTGCCATTGCGGGAAACTGACGATTTGCTAAGGTCATTCGGTGTGCAATGTTGGCGGTGTCGCCAGCGATGAGTCGCCATGACATACGAATTGCTCGTTGACGTCAGCGATTTCGAGACTCGCGTGGCGCTCACCAAAGAGGGTGCCTTGCAGGAACTGCATGTGGAGCGCTCGGGCCGTGGGAGCCTCACCGGCAACATCTATGTGGGCCGCGTGGATCGCGTCGTGCCGGGCATGCAGGCGGCCTTTGTCGACATTGGGCTAGATCGATTCGGGTTCCTGCATGTGCGCGAAGCGCAGGGCGGGCGTCGTGTGCAAGGTGGCGATGCGGCGCTGCCGGATATCCAGGCGCTGGTGTGCGAGGGGCAACGCGTCCTCGCGCAAGTCGCGAAAGACCCGGTGGGCGCCAAGGGCGCTCGCCTCACCATGAACTTGGCCATCGCTTCGCGCAGCGTCGTGATGCTGCCGCGTGGCAACCGGGTTGGCGTCTCGCAACGCATTGAGGATGTCTCGGAGCGCGAACGTTTGCGTCGGGACACGGCGGCCGCGGCGTTGGCCGAAGGCATTGACGCGGCGTTCATCGCCCGCACGGTGGCGCAAGGCGCCTCGTTCGAGGAGCTGCGCGCCGACATGCGCGTCGTCCGGGACATCTGGCAGCGCATTGAAGAGCGCTGCCGGCGCGCTGCCATCGGCGAACTCGTGTACGAGGAACTGCCGGTCCACACCCGTGCCATCCGCGATCTCGCCACCGCCGAACTCACCCGGGTGCTCGTCAATGATGCTCAAACGTGTCGGCGGCTGCGCCGCTACGCGCGCGAGCACTTGCCGGCGCTCGCGGAGCGCGTGGAGTTGCATGATGCGCCCCCGCCGTCGCTGTTCGAGCGCCGCGGCATCGAGGATGAGTTGCAGCGGGCGCTGGCGAAGGAGGTGTTGCTGAAGTCCGGCGGGCGCCTTGTCATCGAACAAACCGAAGCGATGACGACCATCGACGTGAACAGCGGCACTTGGCTTGGCGCGCGCAATCTGGAGGAGACGGCGCTGCGCACCAACTTGGAGGCGGCCAGCGTCATCCCGCGGCAACTGCGCCTGCGCAACATCGGCGGCATCGTGGCAGTGGACTTCATTGACATGGAGGACGCAGCGAGCCAGCGCGCTGTGATGCGCGCCTTGGAGAAGGGCATTGAAGACGACCCAGGCAAGGTGCGGCTGACGCCCTTCTCGCCGCTGGGCCTCGTGGAGATGAGCCGCAAGCGGGCGCGGCCGAGTTTGGCCCATGTGCTGTGCGAACCTTGCCAGACCTGCGGCGGCATCGGCGCAGCCAAGCGACCGGAGACGACCTGCTACGAGATTCTGCGCTTCATCCGCGCCGACGCCCAGTCCCGCGGGGCGGACACCCCGGGCGAGTACCGCGTTCGCGCCCACGAGCGGGTCGTGGAACGCTTGCTCGACGAGGACGCGGCGCACCTGCGTTGCCTATCCCACGAAATTGGCCGTGCGATACGCCTGCAAGTGGAGCCGAGTTGCCCGCCCGGCGATTTCGACGCCGTGCTCATCGATGCGCAGGTGGCGGGTTTGGGGTGACGGGCACCGTCGCGGTCGGTTGCGGTGAGGGCCAAGCCTGCCGACGCCATGTTCCGTTGAGCACGCGCCGACACTGCCTCGCCACCACTTGCTCGATCCGCTGCAACGCCGGCGCGGCACGGTGGTGCCTCTCGAAGGCGGCGCGAGCGCTGGCACTCGCGCCATCTAGCTGTTCTGCAACCGACACGACGAGCGCTTCGACGAACCGCGGATCGATCCCGCAAGCGTCGGCCAACGCCCGCCAGTGGGTGGCTTTGATTTGGCCGGGGTCGCTTTCGCCGCCCACGCGCAAGGCCAGGTGTCGGTTCAGGCGCGGGATGGCGCGTGTGCATGCCAGGTCGTAAAACGGGGCCAACCGCGTGGTGCCGTTCTCATAGTGCAGTGCTAGGTTCTTGGCGTGGCCGTCGGCGTTGCCAGCCAGCCAGTTGAACGCCTGCCACTGCAGCAGATGCTGGATGTCCACGGCGGGGGAGGTCGAGGTCTCGCGCAATAGCTGGACGCAGCCGGCGAATGTCGGGCCGTCGTCTGCTTCGTACTTTCGGGTATGGCCATAGCCCAATGCTTGGCAGAAATCCTCCTGATGCGATCGTTGGATGTCGCCGTTGCTGTCGGCGCCCCGGTCGAAACGAGCGATTGCCGTGTAGCGGTGGCCGCGCACCGAGCGCAGTTCCACGTCCACGACGGGCAGGCCGACCGCACCGGCAAGGGTGGTCGTGAAGGTTTCGTAGAGCGGCACATGCCGATAGTCCGCGAGCTCAAACTTCAGAATGTGCGTGCTCGGCGCCTCGTTCAAGGGCAGAAAGTACTGCCCGCCACGTAGCAACACCGGGCATTTGTGTTGTGCGCCCGCCAACGAGAGCCGCGGCCGGCCTATTGCGCCGATGGGCTGGCTGAGGCCGCGCCGCAGAACGAGCCGTGTCAGCTCCTCCTCCGTCAGCGCTTGGTAGCGAGCGGCTTCTCCCTGTGGCGGTTGATCAATTGGCAGCAGGCAGAACGCGCCGGCGCACTCGCCGCCAACCCGAAAGAGCAAGTCGAAGTCTGTGTTCGGGGATTCCAGAGACCGTGCCAGTTGCAGCCGTGCGTCGCCTTCCGGCAGGAGGTTGGCGAAGAATCGGTGAGCGAGCCCCTCGTTGGGTGGGAACTCGCGGCAATCGAGCGGCAATTGCCGTGAGACCGGGAAGCCAAGCTCTTGCCATTCGGCGTCGTAGCGGAAACCCACGCGACCGTCTGGTTCACGCCATAGCCGGCCGGCCAGCCGGCTGACGGCGGGGCCCGGTTGGTGCCAAAGATCCAGCGCATCGACGGTCATGGTTGTCGAGAGCCCTCTCGGTTCGGCTCGTGCGACTGCAAGGCCCGATCTGCGGCAGCGTTTGCGTAGCCACGTGGACGGACGACCAACTCCAAGCCGAGGATGGCGAGCGCCGCCATCGCCTTGCCGATCTCGGCCGTCTCCTTGCCGCGCTCGAACTCGGACAGGAACCGCGCACCGACGTTGCCGAGCGCAGAGGCGGTCTCCAGAGTGATGCCGGTGGCCTTGCGGTGCCGACGGGTTAGCTCGCCGAGGGCCTGTGGCGTGGCCACGACGCCGTAACGCGGTGCTTCCTTCAAGGTGCCTCCTTACCGTTCGGTACGAAATGTCGCAGAAGGCGGGCTAAATCCGCTTCGTTGTACCGTATGGTAAGAAAACTAGCGCATCGCGGTGTATCTGTGTAGGCCGTTCCCGTACGGGATGGTCACAATCGTCTTTGTGCTGTCAAGCTGTTCGTCTTGGCTGGAAGTGGCGCTGAGCCACGCTTGGCCGTCGTCGCGACGCTCGGCCAACTGTCAGGGCGCGACGCCGATCAACACTAGCGGCACGGCCGGAACACCGCGCCCTTGGCGAATGATGTTCAAGAGGTCACGCTCGAAGTAGGGCACGCCCGATGACATGTGCGCTTCGAGTTCCTTCATGGGTAGCACCTCGATGCCCACATCGATCAAGTCTGAAACGAAGAACGCCATGTGCTTGACGAAGAGGTCATGGGCAACGAAGGCATACTTGCCAAACTGCACCTCCACCGCCACCCGATCCTTAACGAAGTCCGTTTCGTTGTACGAGTGAATGGGCTGGAGACCAGCTTCGAGAATGGCGTCTCGCTGTGCGTCTGCATCCAAACTGTAGACCTGCTTGAGCACCCGCACGTCGGATGTCACGAAGAAGCGGTGTCGTCTAGGCTGCCACCCTTGCGCTCTGAAACCGGCAGCGAAGGCCTTGTTCATGGACTTTGGCGAGTACAGCATCCGCCCTGCGCGTGTCTTCTCGAGGGACAACTTGTCTCTGCATGCTTCGGCATCGACGGACTCGATGACGTCGAGGACGTTCTGCCAGAGCTTGGGTCGGTGAACTAAGAGGTATTCTTCGCCGTTCAAGTGTGAATAGCGTTCGACGACTCTCATCGGCCGTCAGTGGCCGCCGTTCGGCTTCGTCGGGTCGTAGATGGGCTTGCCCATCGGCCTTGTCTTAATCGTCCCGAGGCACACGGCGTTTACCCGCTCCTTGGCGATTTCCACATACTCGTCAACAATGTCGCACCCGTAACCACTGCGGCCGTGCATCAGCGCCGCGACGACCGCCGAGCCGACTCCCATGTAGGGGTCGAGCACAGCATCTTCTGGGTTCGTCAAGGACAACACCAAGCGCTCCACCAGTTCGACAGGAAACTGGCACGGGTGAATTGTCTTCTCCACGTGGTTGCTCTTCACGTTCGGAAACATCCACACGTCGCCGGGGTTCTTGCCCTTGGGATTGCCGGAGAGCTGGCCGGCATTGGGCCCCTTGAAGTGGCGCTTGCCGGGATACTTCGACGGAACGCGAATCGGGTCTAGGTGGAACGTATAGTCATCGCCCTTTGTGAACCAATTGATGGTCTCGTAGCGTCCAGAGAGCCTTTTCTTGCAATGCAGGCCGTGCCCGAAATGCCAAACAATTCGGTTGCGGAGCTTCAAGCCGTGTTCCTTGAAGATGGGGTAGAGCACGGCGTCAAGTGGCACGATCTCACCACGATCCACATAGTTCCCCACCTGCCAGCAGAGCGAACCGGCGGGGTGAAGTAGGCGAACGCACTCGGCGATGACCTCCCGCTGGGATAGCAGATAGTCTTCCAGCGATGCCCGTCGTTCGTAGGCCTTGCCTACGTTGTAGGGCGGAGAAGTCACGACAAGTTTGACGGACGCATCCGGTAAGTTCGCCATGAACGTGAGGTTGTCTTCGCACGCGAGCAACCAGCGGGATGGCTTTGCGGTTGCGCCGTCGGTGGATGCGCGGCTCAACTTCCGCCGGACGGTCGCGTTGGCGCGATCCAGTTGCTGGTCGAAGATGTCGGCAGTGGTTGAGGTTCTCACACCAATGCACCTTGAACCGCGCCGTCCACTTGTGAGTGGTTGGCGTATGTCGCCCAGTCTGGCACATAGCCGACGGACTGTTGCCCCCAACCGAGCCAGCCCTCGCGCGGGCCGCGGGCGAATAACTCGATATAGGGCCCGGGGCTGCATGCTTCGATCAAGTCGTACTGTTCGTCCGGCTTCCGGCTATGTTCTCGCTTGCGCGAAAGCAGAATGTTCTCTTGGCTCCTGCCTGGCGGCAGCGTCCTCGCGTTCTTGCCACGAACGCCGAAGAGGATCATCTCGGTGACGTTGCGGAAGTAGAAGCCGACGCCTCTTCTGTCCGGCCCACCATCCTTCCTGATCTTGTACCAGACGAGGTTGGTCTTGTAGTGGAAGCCCCAACTGCGCATCACTTCGAGGCCCTGTGGCAGGAGGGCATTCGGCACCCAAAGGTACAAGTGAGCCGTGTCGCAGGCGATCGAAGCGACAGGAAGTTCGCCGATCTCTTCAAACGACATCGTGGGGTATCGCGTTAGGCGTCTGTGCTCCGGCGCGACCTTGCCAGTGCGGTTGTGGAACCGCCAAGGCGGGTCCGCGAGAATCGTGGCGAACCGCTTGGCGCCGACTTCCGAAAGCAGTTCGCTGGCGACAGACACTATTCGTCCTCCAAGTAGAGCTTCTTCGATATGCCGAACACCAGAATCGGACAGCCAGCGCCGCCGCCGCCCTCGATGCGTGGCAGTAACTTGCTCATGTGTGTCGTGGATGCGCCATAGGACGAACCGCGGCCCAGAGCCACGAAGATGTCCTGCAAGTCATCGCATCGAGTCACAATCACGCCCACGCTGATGGCTCCCAATTCAAAGAGGAGCCTGAAGTTGTTTAAGTCCCTATCGTAGAAGGGGTCCTTGTTGTTCCACTCGATTTCCAAAGCCACGCGATTCCTAAAGCAATCCACTTTGTGCGTAGGTGCATCTCTTACCGCGCCATCGACTACGATCTGAGTCATGAACTCCTTCTCCGCCCAACCTCTCGCGTAGAGGAAACTATCGATGAATGCAGACACCTTGGACTTGGCACCTCCAGACGTGGTAATCCAACTCTTGCGCAGTCTGAACGCTTGCATCACCGCGATGATGTCGTTCCACTCGTCGGCGAAATCTTCCCGCAAGATCGCACAAGCATGCCGCCATTCATGCACCTCGTAGTGGTCTCGGGTGAATGGCGGCAGCGGGTTGGTCATTGAACGTTGACGCCGCGGTTCAATCCCAGCTCAGCGCTCCGCCCGTTTGGTACTCCGTCACGCGGGTTTCGAAGAAGTTCTTCTCCTTCTTCAAGTCCATGATTTCAGACATCCACGGGAACGGGTTCTTCACGCCGGGGAAGCGTTCCTCCAAGCCGATTTGGGCGAGGCGGCGGTTGGCGATGAATTGCAGGTACTCCGCCATCATGGTGGCGTTCATGCCCAACACGCCGCGCGGCATGGTGTCGCGGGCGTACTGGATCTCAAGCTCGGTGCCTTCGAGCACCATGTCTCGCGCCAGCCGCTGCATGGGGGCGTCCCAGAGATGCGGATTCTCGAGCTTGATTTGGTTGATCACGTCGATGCCGAAGTTCACATGCATGGATTCGTCGCGCAGGATGTACTGAAACTGCTCAGACGTGCCCGTCATCTTGTTGCGGCGGCCCATGGAGAGGATCTGCGTGAAGCCGCAGTAGAAGAAGATGCCCTCCATCACGCAGTAGTAGGCGATGAGGTTTTTCAGCAGCGTTTTGTCGTTCTCGACGGTGCCGGTGGAGAAAGTGGGGTCTGCCAGCTCTTGGGTGTACTTCAGCGCCCAAGATGCCTTCGCCGCCACGGAATCCACCTCGCGGTACATGTTGAAGATTTCGCCTTCGTCCATGCCGAGGGATTCGATGCAGTACTGGTAGGCGTGGGTGTGGATGGCTTCCTCGAACGCTTGGCGCAGCAGGTATTGGCGGCACTCTGGATTGGTGATGAGGCGATAGATGGCAAGCGCCAAGTTGTTGGCGACCAACGAATCCGCCGTGGAGAAGAATCCTAGGCTGCGCTTGACGATCTTGCGCTCGTCCGCGGTGAGCCCATCCGCGGACTTCCACAGCATCACGTCCGCGTTCATGTTGATCTCTTGGGGCATCCAGTGGTTGGCGCAGCCGTCCAAGTACTTCTGCCACGCCCACTCGTACTTGAACGGCACGAGCTGGTTCAGGTCTGCCCGGCAGTTGATCATGCGCTTCTGATCGACGGTGACGCGCTCCCGGCTCGGCGGCGGGGCTTCCTCTTCGAGGCGGGGTGCTTCGAGTTGGAAGGGTTTGCCGGGTGCCTGTTGCTGATGCGCCTCATGTGGGTTCACCGCGACGGGCGGCGGCGGTGAAGCCGGCCGCTCTTGTACCGAGCTAAGCGGGGCCGTGGCAGCCGGTTCTGGCGCCTGAGGCAAACCGCCCTCAATGGCCATGTGCGCCATCATGCCGTCCGCATCGGCGTCGTAGTCATCCCACGAAAGTCGGCTCATGCTGTCTCTGTCTCCTTTTCTTCTTCATTCGTTGTCGGCGCGATGGGGCGGCGTTTCATTGGCAAGCCTCGCAATCCGGATCGTCGATGACGCAGGCAAGCGTCGCTGAGGCGTCGCCGCGGCCCACCGCTTCGACGGCGTTGAGGACGCCGCCCTCCAAAGTGGATTTCTCCGTCGCGGTGGCGCCGAGGGCGCGCAGGTAGTAGGTGGTCTTCAGCCCCCTCACCCACGCCATGCGGTACATGATGTCGAGCTTCTTGCCGGATGCTTCGGCGATGTAGAGGTTGAGGGACTGCGCTTGGTCCAGCCATTTCTGGCGGCGGCTGGCGGCGTCCACGAGCCAGCGTGGTTCCACCTCGAACGCCGTGGCGTACAGCGCCTTCAAGTCATCCGGCACGCGGTCGATCTGGCGCACGCTGCCGTCGTAATACTTGAGGTCGTTCACCATCACGTTGTCCCACAAGCCCAAGCGCTTGAGGTCATGCACGAGGTATGGGTTGACGACGGTGAACTCGCCCGACAGGTTGGATTTCACGAACAGGTTCTGATACGTCGGCTCGATGGATTGCGAGACGCCGGTGATGTTGGCGATGGTCGCGGTGGGCGCGATGGCCATGACGTTGGAGTTGCGCATGCCGTTCATGCGCACCCGGTCGCGCAGGCGATCCCAGTTCATGGTGGTGGAGAAGTCCGCCTCTAGATAGCCATCCCAGCGCTCATCTCGCAACCGCTTCAAGGAATCGATGGGCAGCGTGCCTTGGCTCCACAGAGAACCCTCGAAGCTCGCATAGCTGCCGCGCTCCTTGGCGAGGCGGCAGGAAGCGTCGATGGCGTGGTACGAGATGGCTTCCATGGAGCGGTCTGCAAACTCAACCGCCGCCGCTGAGCCGTAGGGCACGCGCAGCTCATACAGGGCGTCTTGGAAGCCCATCAGGCCCAAACCGACGGGCCGGTGGCGCATGTTCGAGGCATGTGCCTGCGGCACGGAGTAGTAGTTGATGTCGATGACGTTATCCAACATCCGCACCGCGGTGCGCACGGTGCGCTTGAGCTTCTTGCCGTCCAGCCCGCCATCGCGGATGTGCTGGGCGAGGTTGATGGAGCCCAAGTTGCACACGGCGATCTCGTCCTTGGACGTGTTCAGCGTGATCTCCGTGCAGAGATTGGATGAATGCACAACGCCCACATGCTGCTGGGGCGAGCGCAGGTTGCAGCTGTCCTTGAACGTCACCCATGGATGCCCCGTCTCGAAGAGCATCGAGAGCATCTTGCGCCACAGCGCCTGCGCTTGAACGCGCTTGAACAGCGTGATCTCGCCGCTCTTGGTCTGCGCTTCGTAGGTTTCGTAGCGCTGCTCGAAGGCGCGCCCGTACAAATCGTGCAGGTCTGGCACTTCGTTCGGGGAAAAGAGCGTCCACTCGCCATCTTCGAACACGCGCTTCATGAACAAATCCGGCACCCAGTTGGCCGTGTTCATGTCGTGCGTGCGGCGCCGGTCGTCCCCAGTGTTCTTGCGCAGCTCCAAAAACTCCTCGATGTCGAGATGCCACGTTTCCAAATAGGAGCACACGGCGCCCTTGCGCTTGCCGCCTTGATTCACCGCCACCGCGGTGTCGTTGACCACCTTGAGGAACGGCACCACGCCTTGAGATTTGCCGTTCGTGCCCCGGATGTATGAGCCGAGGGCGCGGATGGGCGTCCAGTCGTTGCCGAGGCCGCCGGCCCACTTGGAGAGCAGGGCGTTGTCGCGGATGGCGCCGTAGATGCCTTCGAGATCATCGGAAACGGTGGTGAGGAAGCAAGAAGACAACTGCGGCCGCAACGTGCCGGCGTTGAACAATGTTGGCGTCGAACTCATGTAGTCGAACGACGAGAGCAGGTCATAAAACTCGATGGCGCGCTGTTCCGGTTCGTCTTCCTGCAGCGCCAAGCCCATCGCCACGCGCATGAAGAACACTTGCGGGAGCTCGAAGCGCACGTCGTTGGAATGGATGAAGTAACGGTCATAAAGCGTTTGCAGGCCGAGGTAGGTGAACTGCCGGTCCCGCTCGGGCTGCAGCGCCGCGCCGAGCGCGTCGAGGTTGAAGCGGGTGAGCGCCGGCGCCACCAAGCCGAGTTCCACGCCCCGCTGCACGAAGGCGCGCAACGCCTCGCCGTAGAGTTCAGCCATTTCCGCGTGGGTGGCGCGGTGGTCTTCAGCGCCGTGGACGCGAAGGTCGAGGAAGGCCAATGCCTCCTCGCGCAGCTGGTCGAGCAGCAGGCCGGCCGTGGCGTAGGTGTAGTTCGGCTCTTCTTCCACCAACGTGCGCGCAGCCATCACCAAGGCCGTCGCCACCGCGTCGGGGGAGATGCCGTCGTACATGTTGGCAACGGCTGCTTGGATGACGCGCTCGCCGTCCACGCCGTCGAGGCCAAGGCAGGCTTCGCCCACCACGCGCTGGATGCGCGCCACGTCCAGCGGCCGGCGCTCGCCGTTCGCGTCCACGCAGTGCAATGTGGCCGTCGGGGGCGGCGCCTCGTCGCGCTCGGCTTGGGCGCGCTGCTCGCGGAGGCGGGCGTGTTCCTCGCGGTACAACACATAATCCCGCGCCACCCGGTGCTCGCCGCCGCGCATGAGGGCGAGCTCCACCTGATCTTGGATGTCCTCGATGTGGATGGTGCCGCCGGACGGAAAGCGGCGCTGGAACACCCCCGTGACCTCTGCCGTCAACTTGGCGACGCGCTCGCGGATGCGCGAGGACGCAGCCGCCACGTTGCCCTCTACGGCGATGAACGCCTTGGTCATGGCGATTTCGATTTTCTCGTCCGTATAGGCCACCACGGCGCCGTTGCGCTTGATGACGCGCAGTTGCCCGGGTGCGGTGGCGGCGATGGAAGGTGTGATGGGGGAAGGCTCGGCGGACGGCGGCGAGCGGTGGATGGCGGTGCCGGGTTGCGACAAGTGGCTATTCCTCGATGTGTCTCCTTAAAAGTTGGCCTGCATCGCAGCGCGATGCTGCGCGGGAGAATCCCTGTTCCCGCCAACGCTCAGCTTAACGGCACAGCGATGCCGCCGCAACATCTTGTGTGCAAAACTGCTTGCAGAGGCTAGCAGTTGTGGAGAAGCTGTCAACGGCCTGTCAACAGGCGGTGTTCAAAGCCGAGGAGGAAACTGGCCGGGCCGGGAACGAAGCTGCCCGTGAAAAGGAGGTTCCATGTCGTGCATTCTCGCCTTGGACCAAGGCACATCGAGCTCCCGCGCCCTCGTCTTCAAGGATGGGCGCGTGGTTGGCATGGGGCAGCGCGCGTTCGATCAGTCCTTCCCGGCGGATGGCCATGTGGAGCAGGATCCGGAGGCGCTCTGGCGCACGGCGTTGGGCGCCGCCCGGGATGCGTTGGTCGCGGCGGGTGTTGAGGCGCGGGACGTGGCCGCCATCGGCATCGCCAACCAGCGCGAAACCACCGTGTTGTGGGATGCCGAGACCGGCGCCGCCGTCCACCCGGCCATCGGCTGGCAAGACCGTCGTACCGCCCCACGCTGCGCCGCCATGGTGCGGGAAGGCGTGGAGGATGGCATCCGCGAAGCCACGGGCTTGCTCGTCGACCCTTACTTCTCCAGCACGAAACTCGCTTGGCTGCTCGAACAAGGGGATCTGCGGCGCCGCGCCGAGGCTGGCCGGCTGCGCTTTGGCACCGTCGATGCCTTTCTCATCTGGCGCCTCACCGGCGGCAAACGGCACTGCACGGACGCCACCAACGCATCGCGCACCCAGCTCTACGACATCGCCGGCCACGCTTGGAGCGACACGCTGCTGGATTACTTCGATGTGCCCGTGGCCGTGCTGCCCGAAGTGAAGGAGTCTGTGGATGATTTCGGCACTTGCGCCGCGCAATGGCTCGGCGCGGAAGTCCCCATTCTCGGCGTGGCCGGCGATCAGCAAGCGGCGCTCATCGGCCAGGCCTGCTTCGATGTCGGCATGACGAAGAGCACCTACGGCACAGGATGCTTCGTGATGGCCAACACCGGTGCTGCGAAGGTGTTGTCCAAGGCGCGTCTCCTCGCCACCGTGGGCTATCGCGTGGGTGGCCAGACCACGTTCGCCCTCGAGGGCAGCATCTTCGTCGCCGGCGCGGCGGTGAAGTGGCTGCGCGACCGCATGGGCTTCATCGATTCGGCGGCGGAGACGGAAGCCATCGCGCGCCGCATCGGCGGCGACACGCGGGGCGTGCATGTGGTGCCGGCGTTCACTGGCCTCGGCGCGCCGCATTGGCGCCCAGAGGCGCGTGGCGTCATCACCGGGTTGACGCTGGACGACGGGCGCGACCAAGTGGTCACCGCAGCCCTCAAGAGCATCGCCTTCCAAACCGCAGACCTGCTGGCTGCCATCGCCGCCGACGGCGTGGATGTGGCCGCCTTGCGGATTGACGGTGGCATGGCGGCGAACGATTGGTTCTGCCAGTTCTTGGCCGACGCGGTGGATGCGAAAGTGGAACGTGCCCGGCTCGCGGAAACCACGGCTTTCGGCGCCGCGGCGCTGGCGTCCGTGGGCGCTGGCCTCGCGCCGGATTTGCCCGCCGCGGTGGGCACATTCGATGCCGAGCGCCGCTTCACGCCGGCCGCGCGCCCCGATGAGCGCGCCGCTTGGCTGGCGGGCTGGCGCGCCGCCGTGCGTCGAGCGTTGGCATAGCGCCGCCGCTCAAGAGCCCCCCCCACTCGATGATCCGACACGAACCCCACGAGACCCCGCCGGCAGCGGTGGCCGTTGGCCTCGGCTTGCAGTACACGGCGCTCTACCTCGCGGCGATCGTCATCACGCCCGTCATCCTGGTGCGCGCGGCCGGCGCCACTGGCGACGCGCATCTCACTTGGATCGTCTTCGCAACGCTCCTTGTCACGGGTGTGTCATCCCTGCTGCAAGCGGCGCGGGTTTGGCGCGTCGGCGCCGGCTATCCTCTGTTGATCGGCTCGTCCTGGGCCTTCTTGGCGGTTTGCGTCAGCGCCTTGGAAGCCGGCGGCGCGGCCCTGATGGCAACCCTCATCTGCGTCTCGTCCGTGTTTCAGTTCGGCCTTGCGGCGCGGCTCGCCTGGTTGCGACGCATCATCACGCCGACGGTGGCGGGCACGGTGGTCATGCTCATCGCCGCTTCCGTCGCGTCCATTCTGTTTGAGCAGCTCAAGCACGTTCCAGAGGCCGCGGCCCCGGCCGCGGCGCCGGTGAGCGCTGCCGTCACGGCGGTGGTCATCGTGTTGCTCGGCTTGTTCGCGTCCGCCGCGCTGCGCCAGTGGGTGCTCGCCATCGGCCTCGTGGCGGGCTGCGCCGCCGCGTCCTTCTTTGGCCTCTACGACGTGTCGGGAATCATCGCCGCCGATTGGGTGGGCGTGCCGAGCGGCGGCTGGCCAGGGCTCGACCTGAGTTTCGATGCGACGTTTTGGTCGCTGTTGCCAGCCTTCCTGTTCTTGACGGTCATCGAGACCGGCAAGACGGTTGGCGAAACCACCGCCGTGCAGAGCCTTGCGTGGCGCCGCCCCCGCGCCACCGACTTCCGCGAGGTGCAGGGCGGCGTGACGGCCACCGGCATCGGCAATCTCCTCGGCGGCCTTGGCGGCACCATGCCGAACACCATCTACTCGTCGAGCATTGCCATGATCGAGTTGACCGGCGTGGCCTCCCGTCGCGTCGGCGTCTGGATCGCCGTCTTCTTGATGGCCGTGGCGTTCTTGCCGAAAGCGGCCGCGGTGGTGCTGGCGATACCCGGCCCGGTTGCCGCGGCCTACATGATGGTGCTGGCGGCGATGCTGTTCGTGCTCGGCATGCGCATGGTGGTGCAAGAGGGTTTGGACTACCGCAAGGCGCTGATCGTCGGTTTGTCGTTCTGGGTGGGCGTGGGATTCGAGGATGGCAAAATCTTCGCGGACCAATTGGATGGGTGGTGGGCCGGCTTGTTCGCCAGTGGCTTGACGAGCGGCGGTCTCACGGCCATCGCGCTCAGCGGGCTGCTGCATCTCTTGGAGGGCCGCCGACAGCGCTTGGAGACGGTGTTGGGCGCCGGCTCGCAGGGCGAAGTTGAGGCCCTGCTGCGCCGGTTCGCCGCGGCGCGGCGTTGGTCCGAGGCCGGGGCCGAGCGGCTCGGCGCCGCCGGAGAGGAAGCCTTTCTAAGCCTCATGGGCGCTTGGAGCGAAGTGGACGCTGAAGCCCCGTCATCCCGGCGGCTATTGGTGACGGTGCGTGGCGACCATCAGGAGGCCGAGTTGGAGTTCGTCGCTTCAGCCGGGGCAGACAACTTGCAAGATCTCATTTTCCTGCTCTCGGACCAGCCGGGGGATGTGGATGTGGAACGCGAACTGTCCCTGCGCCTCCTGCGGCACTACGCCACTTCGGTGCGCCATCAGCAGTACCACAACACGGACATCCTCATCGTGCAGGTGCATGCAGACCCTGCGGCGCGCACCCGCCGCGGCCAGACGGACTGATTCGTCGCCCGGCGTGCTCCTTCTGGCGCCACCGCCGGCCCGCGAGACCGGCGCTGGCAGCGGATGGTGTCTGGTGGCGTTCGTTGCTGGCAGACGGGGCCCGGCGCGTCTAGCTGGCGCGATGCACCGTCGCCTGGGAGAGTGCTCCGAGCGGGCTGTCGGCGCAGCCGATGTCTTGCAGGATGCGCAGGGCCTCGGCGAGGGTCTCGGCGGCAAGGGCGCGCGACGCTGCCACGCCGAGCAACGCGGGATAGGTGTTCTTGCCCTTGGCGGTGTCTGCGCCGGCGCGCTTGCCGAGCGCCGCGGTGGATTGGGTGGCGTCAAGCACGTCGTCGGTGATCTGAAACGCCGTGCCAAGGGTCTCGCCGAAGCGCGTTAGCGCGTGGAAGCGGGCGGCGTCGATGCTTGGCGCGGCGCAGAGCGCCCCCATTTGCACCGCGGCGCGGAACAGGGCGCCAGTCTTGGCGGCGTGCAGGCGTCGCAGCGCCTCCAACGGCAGGGCCGGCGCCGCGGTGGCGGCCATGTCGAACGCTTGGCCGCCGGCCATGCCGCGCCAACCGGCCGCTTCTGCGAGGAGCCGCACCATGCGCACCCGCGTCGCCGCGGGGACGGCGGTGGCGGCGGCCAACGTCTCGAACGCGAGCGCCTGCAGGGAATCCCCCACGAGGATCGCCGTGGCTTCGTCGAAGGCGATGTGGCAGGACGGCCGCCCGCGCCGCAGGTCGTCATCGTCCATCGCCGGCAGGTCGTCGTGGACCAGCGAGTAGGCATGCATCAATTCGATGGCGACCGCGGCGGGCAGGGCGTCTTCGATGGCGCCCCCCAAGGAGGCGCTGGTGGCGCAAACGATGGCGGGCCGCAGGCGTTTGCCGCCGGACAGGGCGGCATAGCGCAGCGCTGCGTTGAGTTGATGGGCGGGGTCGTCTCCTACGGGGAGCGCGTTACGCAGCGCGGCTTCGATTGCCGGTAGGTAGCCATCGCTTGGGTCAGCGCGCATCCCCGCCCTCGCCGCCGGGCGGCAGGTCGCTTTCCGAGCCATCCCGCGACAGCGCCTTGACGCGCAACTCGGCTTGCTGCAGGGCGGTTTGGCACTGTCGCGTGAGTTGCACGCCGCGTTCGAAGGCGCGCAGCGAATCCTCAAGGCTGAGCGAACCGGTCTCCATGCTTTGCACGAGGGCTTCGAGCTCGGATAGGGCCGCCTCGAAGTCCAACGGTTCGGCTGGCTCGCTCATGCAGCGCTCACGTCAGCCGGCGGCGTGGGCATCCAGCCCAGCGCGGGTGGCGGGCCGCCAGCGCGCGGTGCTGTCGTCCAGCTCCACCAGCCCCTGCTCACGCAGTGCCGACAGTTCGCCGCGTATCTGCCAAGCGCCCATGGGCAGGTCTCGCGCTCGCAGGGCGGCTGCGAGTTCGCCCACGTCCACCGACCTCTGCTCGTCCCCGGCGAGGGTTGTGAAGACATCGTGGACGATGCGGTTGAGCCGCAGCGCTTCGCTCACAGGCGCGCACCGCCGGCCGTTCCAGCCCGGTGCCGCCATCGGACGGCTACCGATCGCTGCCGGCCAAGGATTGAAGTGCTGAGCCTAGCCAAGGATTTTGCCTGCGATCGAAACGGCACATTCTGCCAGAAGCGCCCCAAGGCCGCCATTGCGGGCACTGGCGTCGGCGGTGTGCGTGGCGACGTTTGGGGCGTCTCGGTCATTGCCGCCAGGGCTGCCCGGCCTGATAGCTCGCGAGGCGCGTATTGAGTTCTTGGCGCCGCGCGTCGCCCTCGGACAGGCGCTCGAGGGCCGCCTGCTGCGTCTCGAGGGCGCGGGGGAAGTCGCCGTGTTCGGCGTAGGCGGCGGCGAGGGTGTCCAGCGTGTCTGCGTTTTGCTCGGCAGCCACCGCGCGTTCGGCGAGGTGGACGGCCAAGGCGCCATCTCGGTGGGATGGCGTAGGGGAGGTGGCGAGGATCCAAGCGGCGTGGTTCTGCGCCCCCGCGTGTCCCGCGCCGGCGGCCCGTTCCAGCCAATCGAGCCCGGCGGCGAAGTGAGCGCCGTGGCTTGGCGTGGCCAACAAGCGGCCCAAGCGATATTGGGCGGCGGCGTCGTCGCGCTCGGCGCCACGTCGATACCAGCGCTGGGCGTCCTCCATGTCGCCGGCCGTTTCCGCCATGTGGCCGAGGCCGAGGAAGGCCGCCGGCAAGTCGGCCTCGGCGGCGGCGAGATACAGGGCGTGGGCGCGCTCGGCGTCGGGCGGGACGCCAGCCCCGGTGAGCAGCATGTGCGCGAGCGCCGCTTGGGCGTGGGGGTGGCCCAACGCCGCGAGTTCGTCAAAGCGCCGCGCCGCCTCTGCGGCATCTGGCTCGCCGAACTCGCCATCGCGGTAAATGTGCGCCAGCGCGATGCCGGCCTCGGCGCTGCCTTGGCGGTGCGCGGCGACGAGCCAGCGCCGCGCCGTCTCGACATTCGGTTCGGCGGCCAGCGGCCGGCGCCACGAACGCGCCAGCGCCAGTTGGGCGGGGACATAGCCGCCCTGCGCGGCGGCACCTAGCAACTCCCGCGCCGCTGCCACCTCGCCCTGCTCCAGCAGCGTCTGGCCAACGTAGGTCTGGGCATGGTGGTTGCCGGCCTTGGCGGCCTCTTGCGCCAAGTTGAAGGCGAGCGCCTCGTTGCGCTCGTGGCCTAAGCCTTGGGCGTAAAGGTGCGAGAGCGCCGCGATGGCGGCCGGCTGGGCGCGGTTGAACTCCAACGCCCGCAGGTAGTCCTGCGCCGCAGAGACATGGAAGCCCTGTTCGTCGAAGCTGAAGCCGCGGTAGTAGTAGGCCTGCGCGCGCTCGACGCTGGTGATCCACGGGCTGATGAGCACCGGCTCCAGATAGGTGCGGGCGAGCTCCGGCCGCTGCGCTTTGATGTAGGCCACCGCGCGCTCAAGATAGCCGCGCATCCGCTCGCCGGGCACCTCGGCAGCCGCGCCAACCAAGGGCCACAGGGCGATGAAGGCAGCAGCCCAGCGTATGCGGTGGCGCCGGGGAGAGGGGAGTGGGGAAGATGGGCGCTGATGGACGCTCCCGGCCAGCCGGCGCCCAGCCAAGGCGTGTCTTTCGGCGCCAACAGGCGTACAATGGTGCCCAAAGCGGGCCATTGCGGAGGTCAGCCACAGAGCACAGTTGGGGGCGATCTGGTTTCGACGGCGGTATCGAAGTCCAAGGTGCATGCCGAGAGGGTAGCAACTCTCGTTAATCAATTGCTGCACTCGAAAAGTTGCCAACGACGACAACTACGCACTAGCCGCTTGACGGCTAACCCTGATGGCGCGGCGCCTGCAACGGACCATCGGGGGCAAAGTTTTGCAGGATCGCTGGTGGCGTCGCCTCGCCGCCGCTAGCTAAAACCGAAAGAGGATCGCTAGCCGGCACCCTGTTCGTCGGGCCGCGGGCTGGCTAAAGCAATAGACGAAACTAAGCATGTAGAGCCGACGATGGAGTGCTGACGGACGCGGGTTCGACTCCCGCCGCCTCCACCATCCACTTCTCTAACGCATTGATTTCAATGCGATTTTCCTCCTTTTCTCAGAAACAATGTGCCATTGGCTATTCCTCGTTTTTCTCGGTGCGCTAAGATCAGCCGAGCCCCTACTCTAGTTTGGGCGCTGCGGCCCTCGGCCAGCGTCAGCGGTCGGGTGCCACGCGCAGGCTCGGCAGGCCCGTGTATTCGCTCGCCGTGGCAGTGGTCGACGTTGGCGAGTGCCGTGGACTCCGGCGGGGACGTTCAGCGCCAAGCTGTCGCGGCTCGGCGAGACGCTTGAGTTGGCGGTGACCGGCACGGAAATCATGCTCCAAGCTAGCGAAGATGGCGACCCACACCAACACCGGCAGCAGTTTCCGCCCCCGCACCAACTGCTGCAGAGCAAAGGGACGCTGCAGGCGGTACGCAGCGTGGGAGCGGGCCGCCATAAACGGGGCGAGCGCGGAGACGACGCCTAGATGCTCACGCGCCTAGAAGCAAATGGATTCAAGAACCTAGTCGACTTCACGCTCGACTTGGGCCCCTACACCTGCATCGCCGGCCCAAATGGCGTTGGCAAATCCAACATCTTCGACGCCATTCGCTTCCTCTCACTGCTCACCGAGCACACCATGAACGATGCGGCGCGGTGTACTCGCGATACGCCATCGGGCGAGAACACCGGCGACTTGGCGGACATCTTCTTCGCGACTGACGATCAACGGCAAAAGCGATTCCAACTCGCCGTTGAGATGATCGTGAGCAGAGAAGTGTCCGACGATTTCGGCAGGCCGGCAAAGTCGACGTCCACCTTCCTTCGCTATGAGGTGGGTTTTAGGTACGAAGGGCCGTCCGACGCCATTGGTCCCTTCGGAGGGCTGGTTCTCGAACGCGAGGAACTGCGGCCCATAACCGTAGGGCGAGCGCACAACCACCTGCGGTTTCCACATCACAAGTCTAACTTCCGCAATCACCTCGTACACAACAGGCGTTTCGGCAAGCCCTACATCGATACGACCAAAGACGGTGAACAAGACGTCATCCTTGTGCATCAGGACGGCGGTTCACGCGGGCGTGCGCGACCTGCGTCCGCCGAAGGCGCAGTGCGCACCATCATAGGCACTGAAAACACGGCTGCCACCCCCACGATCCTCGCCGTCCGCCGCGAAATGCGCAGCTGGCGGACCCTAGCGCTGGAACCGAGCGCGATGCGCCGGCCCGACCCCTACACGCAAACGCCCGGCATCGCGTCCAACGGGGCGCACATTCCGGCTACGTTGCAGTACATAGGTAGGACGATGCCCGGTCATACCACCGAGCAAGCGTTGGCCACCATCGCTAGCAGACTGTCTGATCTTGTTCCCGTCACCGCGGTGCGCGTCCGCCGGGACGATGTGCGGCAGTTGCTCTCTTTGGAGTTAGAAGAGCGTTCCGGTTTGCGCCTCCCCGCCAACTCCGTTTCCGATGGCACGCTGCGTTTTCTTGCATTGGCGGTATTGGCCGAGGGTTCCGCCGAGGGCGTGTTCTGCATGGAAGAGCCAGAGAACGGCATCCACCCCGCCAACCTCGAGGCGATGAATCTCCTGCTCCATGACATTGCGGTTGATCCCACCGAGCCCGTTGGCAACGAGAATCCATTGCGTCAGATCGTCGTAGCAACCCACTCGCCATACTTCGTGCAATTGCAGCACGAGGGCGAATTGGTGCTCGCCAAGAAGGCGATGAGAAAAACCAGCCTCGGCACCATCGAACCGCTCGGCTGCCGCCCATGTCTACGTACTTGGAGGAGCAGCCCGGAAGATCTAGGCATTGCGCACATCGCGCTGCAGTCCTATTTGCTGCCCCCACAGGGCCGCCGGATGGCGATTCAAGACGAGCTTTGGCGGGATGCGTCGGCCCTATGAGATTCCTGCTCGCTTGCGAAGGACAATCGGACGCAGGATTGGTTCCACATATTCAACGATTGATCATTGAGAGTGGCGAGACGGATGTGGACGGCGAGCCTTGGTTCTATGGCGGGCCGTTGGCGAACAAGATACGCACCGGTCTTCAGGTGGCAGAACACATGGTGGATCTGCTCTTCGTGCATAGGGACGCCGACAGTGCACACGGAGACGCGAGACTCCAAGAGATTGCGAACACGGTTGGAGAGGTCGCGGACGCACCACATTGGGTGGGGGTGGTTCCGGTCTGCATGACAGAAGCGTGGCTAATCCTAGACGAGGCCGCCATCCGTACGGCGGTAGGAAAGCCTGACAGTCGGACGCCACTGTACCTGCCAACACCGGGTGAAGCTGAACGTCGCGCCGATCCAAAGAGCATCCTTGAGAATGCGCTCCTAACGGCCAGCGAGGCGACTGGACGCCGACGGCAGAAGATCAAACGCGACTTCGGGCGTTTGCGCCGGCAACTGCTGGTGAATCTCCCGATCAACGGCCCGTTGGCACAGTTGACTTCGTGGGAGAGATTTCGAGACGACACGCTACGCGCCATAGACGCGATTGGCAGCACCGCTTGAAGAGGTGAAAGGCTAAGGAAGGTCTGAACAGAGCGCCGATCAGCGGCCGCGCGACCCGCTGCGCGTTCTTGTGAAGCCCCCGGTAGCGCGCCTTGCCGTAGCCGAAAATCCGCTTCACATGGAAGAACGGATGCTCCGCCTTGGCGCGGGCCGACGCCTTCTCCTTCTCCCGCCGAGCCTCCTCGCCGCCCGCCTCCAACTGCCGGCGCAGGCCCGGGCGCATCACCACCCGCCAGTCCACGCCGTGGCCCTTGTCCTCTTCGCGCTTCCCCGCGCCCAGGTAGCCAGCGTTCCGCCCAGACGTGCTTCTCGCCGGCGTGCACGAGGCGGTGCGCGCGCCATGTCCGACTCGCTCGCCGCCGTCGCCCGCGGCCCGCCTTCGGACAGTGCGGACGGATCACCCCTTCCAGCTCCTTCCACGGAACCAGCCCGTCCATCCGCTCCAGGAACCTCTCCCGCCGCGTCTTCCGCTTCTTCGCCATGTAATCCAACTCCGCGAACGTCGCCTGGGTCGCTTCGGTCATCGCCTGCCTCGCTCCGGGTGGTCGAACATGCCCATTGACACTGCCATTTGTTGTTAACACTGGAGCTTGCGATATGTCCCCGCCTCAACAACAATCAGAGAAACGGTGCTCCACATGAGAAAGGAACGGACGCCTTCGGGCCATCCGATTGAGACAGTAAGGAGAAGAACATGCCCCCCCCCCCCCCCCCCCCCCCCGAAAAAAATCGCCTTCCCGATAACGAAGACGGCGTAGGCGGAGCGCCGGCTTCAACGCCGGCGAAGAAACCTTGGTCCAAGCCGATCGTGATGATCATCGCTGAGAACGGTGCGCTGCTGACGAAAGGCGGATCCCAAGCGGGCACGACTGAAAACGCGGGGTACTTCTTCCAGAGTTAGCAGGCGAGTCTTCTGCAGAAACGCCTGTCGTGCCACTGCTCAGGGTTCCTGCCGGGTTCTCGAAAATCTGCTTGGCCACCGCGACCACGGACCGCTTCGTGCCGGGTACGCTGGTCACCCTCCGGTCCTTCCTTAAACACCATCCGCGCTTCGATGGCGACATCGTCGTCATCCACGACAATCTGTCCGCGGAGAACCGCACGCGGCTCAACGCAGCGATCGATGGCGTGCAGTTCGAGCCGGTCTCGCCCGGGCTGCGCGCCCGGCTGGCCGGCTTGTGCGCCGCGCGCCCGGACTTCGCGCAACCCGCCCTGCTCTACTCGCTCGAAGCCTTCCGGCTGCGAGGCTACCGCAAGGTGCTGTTCTACGACAGCGACGTGCTGGTCCAAGCGCCCGTCGACGACCTGTTCGACCGCGACGAGCCGCTGCTGTGCTGCGGCGACGCCGTAGCTCTGCGCGACAAGCGCCGAGACGCGGCCAGTTTCGCGCCCCTGCCGCCCGGGGCGCCGGCAGGCCCCGCGGGCGTCTTCGAGCGGACCTTCAACGCCGGTTTCCTGCTGATCGACGAGCGGCTCATCCGCGAGCGCTGCTACGCGGACCTCGTGGCCTTGGTGTCCCCGGAGACCTGGGACGGCGCCCCCATCGCGCACACGGATCAACTCATCCTGAACCGGTATTTTGCCGGGCGGCAGACGCTGGTCGGATGGACCTACAACTTCCTGCTGCCCTGGGCAGCGGCCATCCGGGCGAAGGACGGGGTGGACGCCGGCAGCGCCAAGGTGCTGCACTTCAGCGAAGCCGTGAAACCGTGGATGCCGGACGCCATGCTCCACTGGACGCGAGGCGATCCGGATCGCCCGCCGATGCCGATGTTCAAGCTCTGGTACGACACCTATGTGGACGTCCTGGCGAACGCGTACCTGCGCCGCAGGCTCAAGCCGCATGACGAAAGGGACGCCGGATGACCCGCGTACGCGGCGCTGGGCGCGACATGGAGCAGGTGATCGCCATGAATCTGTTCGTCATCTGTCAGAACAACAGCGGCTCGTCCTTCCTGAGCAAGGCGCTGGCGACCTGCCGGGCGACCTGGAGTCTGCCCCGGGAAGGCCATGGGATGCGCGGCTTTGCCGGGCCGCGCCCCAGGGAGCCGGTGGAGCCCGGCTGCCCGAGCCCCCGTCTGATCTGGGCCGCCGAACCGAGTTGGGTGGCCGCCTTCGCGGACCCGGGCCGCTACAACTGGCCGCGCACCCGCAAGACTTGGTACTTCCAGGCCCGCGCCCGAAGCCCCCACGCCTCGGTGTTCGTCACCAAATCGCCGCCGCATGTCCTCTGCGTGGACCAGTTGGCGCAACACTTCCGCAACGCTCGGTTCCTGTTCATGGTGCGCAATCCCTACGCGGTCTGCGAAGGGATCTGCCGACGCTACCGCACCAGACTCGTCCGGCACTGGAGCCAGTTCGCGGCGCAGGGCAGGAGTTTGCCCGAGACCGCGGCGACCCACGTCGTCACCTGCCTGGCTTGGCAGCGCCGCAACATCGAGGCACACCGGAGCCGCGGGGTCTTCTTCACCTACGAGACAATGTGCGCGCAGCCTGAGCGAGTCGCGCAGGAGATTCGGGCGCTGGTTCCCGAGCTTGACGATCTGAACTTGCGGCAACGCCTCCAAGTGAAGGACTACGACGCCATGCTGACCGACATGAACGCCCGGCAGATCGCGCGCCTTGACGCCCAAGATGTTGCGGTGTTCAACCGCGTGTTCCGGCCGCATCGGGACCTCCTTGACTATTTTGGCTACGCCCTCATGTGACCCGTCCTTGTCAACGGACTCCAAGCTGACGCCACGCCCAGGGTTCAAGGCGCAGGCACAAGCGGGAACGGCGGCCTGCGCTGGTTCAGAAAACCTGACCGACCCGCCGACGCCCTTGACCAAACCGACCATCGGAACAATAGGACATTTCATTGAAGGCAAAAGTGGCCCAACCTCTTCCACGCGGCTGCACGGGCAGAAAATGGCAACGCGCCTTCAACGGCGGCGATCAGGACCGCGTCCACTTCATCTTTGAGGTGTTCGAGGGCGCGGGAGCGACTCTCGCGTGAGCCGCGCGCTCCACCACTACATGGCCTACGGGCTGCGGATGCGCTCTCCCATCGCCTTGCCCTTTGCCCCCTCTCCCAGCGCCCCGGACCAAGAGCCGGACGTCGTCATTCGCGTCGGCGCGGCGCCCGCGGCCCTGCCCGCGCCCGTCATCAAAACCAAGGTGTGGGAAAGTGCGCCTAGCGCGTTCCTGATCAACGTGGACGGGGTGGCGCGGTATCTGGTCACGGAAGGCCGCGACATTCTGGTTGAGCCGTGCGGCAGCGATCACGACGTGGGCGTGTTTCTCATTGGCTCGGTGTTTGCCGCGCTGCTGCAGCAGCGCGGCGTCGTCACCTTGCACGCCAGCGCCATCGAGACTCGGGCCGGCGCCGTGTTGTTTCTCGGCTCCTCCGGCGCCGGCAAGTCTTCGCTGCTCGCGGCAATGCAGCAGCGGGGGCACGCCATGCTCGCGGACGACGTCACCGGCGTCCTCCTGGACTCCGGCGGACGTCCGACGGCGCTGTCCGCGTTTCCCGCCATGCGCCTGTGGGCCGACGCATTGGACGAATTGGGCTGGCAACATCGGACGCGGGGCCGCGTGCGGAAAGGCTTGGAGAAGTATCTGGCGCCGGTGGAGCGGTTCCGCGCCACCCCCTTGGCCGTGTGCGCCGCCTACATGCTGACGCCTTCCCCCGGGAGCGGCATCGAGATCGAGGCGTGCGCACGCTCCACGGCCTTCGAGCATCTGTTGAAATGCACCTACCGAAAGCGATGCATGCACGGGCTTGGCCAGCGCCCGGCGCACTTTCGCGCCGTCGCGGCAATGGCGGGGCAGGTGCCGGTGTTCCGAGTGAAGCGGCCCGCGCATCCGATGCGGATCAATGCGCTGGCGGACGAAATCGAGCGATCTCTGTGCCAGCGCGGCGCCGAGACGGTCTCCCCTGCGGCCGTCGCTTCCGGGTAGCGGCAAGGGAGCGTCCGTGTCGATTTTCTGGCTCGCTTCCTACCCAAAGTCCGGCAACACTTGGCTGCGGGCGGTGCTGACCAACTACTTGCACGAGGCCGGCGGGCCGGCTTCGATCAACGCCCTGATCGGCTGGTGCGCCGCCAGCGTCCGCTTTACGTTCGACGAGTTTCTCGGGCTGCCTTCGTCGGACATGACGCGGGAGGAAATCATGCGCCACCGCCCGCTGCTGCACGAGGCCCTGGCCGAGGCCATGCCGCCGCCGGCCTTCGTCAAGGTCCACGAGGCATGCGTCCACACGCCAAGCGGCGCGGCCCTGTTTCCGAAGGCGGCGACGGCCGGCGTGATCTACTTGGTCCGCAATCCCCTTGACGTGGCGGTTTCCTACGCGCACCAAAGGCAGCAGACCATTGACGACACCGTGACGTTCATGAACCACTCCACTGCCACATTGGGGGGAGTTCGGCCCAGCCTTTCCACCTTTTTGCCGATCCCGTTGCTGACGTGGAGCGGGCATGCGTCGAGTTGGTTGGATCAAGGGGAACTGCCGGTGCATGTCACGCGGTACGAGGACCTGCTGGCGAACCCGCGGGCCGCGTTCGGCGCGATCGTCCGCTTCGCCGGCCTTGATTGGGATGCCGCTCGCCTTGGAGAGGCCATTGGCCACGCCGCCTTCCCCCGTTTGCGCGCTCAGGAGGAGGAAATCGGGTTCGAGGAGAAGCAGCCGCCGGCGCCGTCCTTCTTCCGTGCCGGCGTGGCGGGGTCCTGGCGGACCGCGCTCCGCCCGCGGCAGGTGCGGGCGCTGGTGGACGCGCACGGGCCGGTCATGGAGCGGTTCGGCTATCTGCGCGACGCCGAGTCGTTCCTAGCCGGGGAAGGCGCCGCGGGAGCGTGAACGGGATGACCCGCCCGAGCCGCCTCGCGGCGTTCGGCAGCATGGCCACCAGCAGCGAGGCCGGGCCGCTCGGCATGGCGGATGTTCAGCAGGTCACACAACTACGTTCCTGCGCCGCCATTCGGCCAGATTGTGCAAGTCACGGCGAACCTTGCGTCCGTGAAGCGGTCCGTCCCGCAAACCACGCGAGTGATCTCATGCACATAGGCGCCGGGATGGAAGACGATGCTGTTGGCGGCCGGCTCGATCCGCGAGAACGCGCAGGCTTTGAAGTCCCCAGTCTCGACTTCCGTATCGTAGAGCAACAAGTCGCCACCGGAGAAGCGGCGCGGCTGCGCGTGAAAATAGCAGTTGGCGAAAAGGGGTGGCGGGTCGCAATGCGGGCGGCCGTAGCCCCCGTTGAGATACGCCACCGCCACAGGGACGATCCGGCAGTTATCGAAACCCTGCAGCCGCAGCCGCGCCGAGACCGTTGGCAGCACGGCGCGCACCTTCGGGACGAGCCATGCGCCAATGTCTTCGCAGGCTTCGGAAGACGCCGCCAATCCGCGGCGTTCGGAGATGTCAACTCGGCGCTTTCCACTTGGCCCCACCTTCGCCGGCGCGAAGCGTCCGCGCTCGTTCTGCGCCCAGGACAACAAGCGTTCTCCCTCTGCGGAGGTCAGGAAGTTCGGGATCTGCACGAACGGCGCCGCCCGAACGCCCGGTGGCGGCGCCGGCAAACGGTGGCTGCCGGTGATCGCGCACAGCCAAGAGGCCCAAGGGTCGCCGGGGCGGAGCGTGTACAAGCGCCGATATGCCTGATGTGCGGCCGTAAAATGGCCGTCCCCCCGCTCCATGTCTCCGATCTGCCACAATGCGTCGGCGTCAAGTGCGCGTCGCTGCAAGGCTGCCGCGGCCTGAGCGCGGAGACCTCCTGTGCCCAGCAGCGCATCTCGCAGCTCAGGGCGCAGCCAAATCGGGCTTGTCACAGGAGGTCATGGCCGAAACGGTCGAACGCGTTCCCATGCCGTCGGAACACCCGGCTGCACAGCGCAACCTGCCCGGCGTCAAGGCGGGACATTTGCCGAGCGTTCATGTCGGTGAGCACGGCGCTGTACCTGCCCTTGCTGCCTCCATCTCTTGCCTCCAAATTCAATGGATCTTGAGCTTGACGCCACTTTTCCCGCTCCTTGTTCGCCGTGTCAAGCATTCTTTGCTGAGGGGAGCACTGCGCCTCGGGGTTTCAAGGCGCGACTCGACACCTTAACGGCGGCACATCGCCGTTTCGGGTGGTTTGGGGAGTGCCTAGGGCGTCGGGACGCTGTCAGCAGGAGCAAACAACTCTTTTCGGATCATCTCCCGATAGTCCTGATAGTCGGGCCCTCTGCAAATGCCCCGCGCCGCGGGCAAAAAGGTACAAGAAGCGGCGCAATGGATGCTTGGAAAGTCCATAAAGCCAAATTAAATCAATAAGATACACTGAGACAGCGGCGGAGCGGACGGCGCCACGCGATGGTGCCGCTTGCAGCCGGTCGAGGAGATCCGGCTGGTGGGCGGCCTCTGCGAAACCGCGGCCCGACCCAAGCGGACGAGCAGGGCCAGCTCGCAGCGCCGCTTCGCCACCGCCAGCGGGCATGGCATCTTGCAGTTCCGTCAGGCACTCGGCGAACGAGCTCGTGAGGAGTCGACGCATGCGTTCGGCGGCTGTCGAAGTTTCTCGAACACGCCGAACTCGAACAGCGACGGCTACCGGTGCCACCGTGGTGGATCGAGACAGGGCAGGTTCGGCCGGCTCGGCGAGGATCCGCCCGGAGTGGCGCCACACCCCGGGCGGATTCCTTGCCTCGCGGACTCGGTCGGCGATGCCTACCGGTCGCTCAAGCGCCCTGCGCCTTGGGCACTTCGAGACCCATCCGCCGGGCCACCCCTTCGCCGTACGCGAGGTCCGCCTGGTGGAAGTGGGCGATCTGACGGAGTGCGATCGCCTCCTCGACCCCCTGCATGGCGCCGGCGATGGTGTCCATCAGGCGAGCCTGCTGCACCCCGGTCATGAGGCGGAACAGGTTGCCGGCCTGGACGTAGTCGTCGTTGCCCGCGCGATGGTCGTAGCGTCCGGCGTCGCCGGTGATCCGCAACGGCGGCTCCCTGAACTGCGCATCCTCCACTGGCCCGCCGAAGCCGTTGGGTTCGTAGTTGACCGCCCCGCCTGCGTTGCCGTCAAAGCGCATCGCGCCGTCCCGGTGATAGCCATGCACCGGGCAGCGGGGGCGGTTGACGGGCAGGCTTTCGTGGTTGACCCCGAGCCGGTAGCGGTGCGCGTCGGCGTAGGAGAAGATGCGGAACTGGAGCATCCGATCCGGGCTGTGCCCGATGCCGGGAACCACGTTGGCGGGCGAGAAGCCGGCCTGTTCGACCTCGGCGAAGTAGTTCTCCGGGTTCCGATCAAGCGTAAGCACTCCGAGCTCGATCAGCGGATAGTCGCGGTGCGGCCAGATCTTGGTGAGGTCGAAGGGATCGTAGGGCGTCTTCTGCGCATCCCCTTCCGGCATGATCTGCACGCACAAGCGCCACTGCGGGTGGTTGCCGTTCTCGATGGCATCGTACAGATCGCGCTGGTGGCTCTCCCGATCGGCGCCGATAACGCCCTCGATCTCGGCATCGCTCAGGCACTCGATGCCCTGCATGGTCTTGAAGTGGAACTTGACCCAGAAACGCTCGTTCTCGCCGTTGACGAGGCTGAACGTATGGGAGCCGTACCCGTTCATGTGCCGGTAGCTCTTCGGCACGCCCCGATCCGACATCAGGATCGTGACCTGGTGCAGGCTCTCCGGCGACAGGGACCAGAAATCCCACATAGCGGTGGGGTTGCGCAGGTTGGTGCGCGGGTCGCGCTTCTGGCTGCGGATGAAGTCCGGGAACTTGTAGGGGTCGCGCACGAAGAACACCGGGGTGTTGTTGCCTACCAGATCCCAGTTGCCTTCGTCGGTGTAGACCTTCAGAGCGAAGCCGCGCACGTCGCGTTCGGCGTCCGCCGCGCCGCGCTCGCCAGCCACGGTGGAGAAGCGCAGGAAGCATTCGCTCTGCGCCCCCGGCTGCAAAGCCCTAGCCCTAGTGTAGCGGCTGACGTCGCCGGTGATGCGCAGCGTACCGTAGGCCCCGGAGCCCTTGGCATGCACCACGCGCTCGGGGATGCGCTCGCGGTTGAAATGGGCGTGCTTCTCGAAGAGCTGCCAGTCCTGCACCAGCAGCGGGCCGCGCCGTCCGGCGGTCAGGCTGTTCTGGTTGTCGCCGACCGGAATACCGGCGGCGGTGGTGAGCGTGGGTCTCGTCGGCTTGGACATCGAACTTCCCTCCGTTGTCTCATGAACCTGGTATCGGGCGTTCCGCACGCGGAACCCCGTCTGCCAGCGGCGAGCCAGCTCAGCCAGCCGCCTTGGAGGGCATCTTCGGCGAATGGGAAGTGATTTGTAAAATTGATTGTTCCAATCATATCTATTCTAAAAATATATCGTTGACGTGCATGATACGGCACGTCGGGCCTCACGCACCGAAGGCTGAAGAGCGTCGCGAGCGGTGGCAGCGGCGTGCAGCTCCGACCCATGCCTCCCGCGCTCGTGGCGCTGGCTCCGGGGTTGCTCCCTGATCCGTGCCGCGCCAGCGCGCGGATTCGGCCCACGCGGCGCCGGCCGAAAACGACCACCACCGCCGACTGCCGTGGCGACAGCGCCCGACTTGAACCACTCAGACCGCGCGCACCGAGGCCGGCAGATGGTCACGTACCACTTCGGCGAGGCGCTCGATGTCGCCTGCCCTCGGGTAGCTCTGCCGCCACGCGAGACCGATGCGCCGGCAGGCTCCTGCATCCAAGGGGCGGACGTCGAGTTCCCGATCCCCGCCGCCGCAGAGCGCCATGGCGGGAAGCAGGGTGCAGCCCACGCCGGCGGCCACCATGCGGCGAATCGTCTCCAAGCCGGTGGCGCGGACGTCCGTACCCCGATCCCGATCCGGCGGGATTTCGAAGCCGCAGACCGCGAGAGCCTGATCGCGAAAACAGTGGCCTTCGCTGAGCAGGAGCAGACGCTCGCGGCGCAGATCGGACTGGCTGGCGGCGGCTTTCGTTCCGGCCAGCCGGTGTCCCGGCGAAAGGGCCAGGAAGAAGGGCTCGTCGAACAGCGGCAGAGTGTTCAGATCTCCGTTCTCGACGGGCAGGGCCAACAGCGCAGCGTCGATTCGGTGGGCTCTGAGCCGTTCGAGGAGATGCTCGGTCAGATCTTCGTGGACCACGAGCCGGAGATCGGGGCAAGCGCGTTCGAGGGGTGGCAACAGCCACGGCAGCAGATAGGGGCCGAGGGTTGGGATGATGCCGAGATCGAACGGTCCGGTCAGCGGCGCCATCCTGCTTTGCGCCAGCGCAACGATCGCATCCGCTTCCGCGAGCATCCGCCGTGCCTTGGCGACGATCTGCTCGCCCGCCGGCGTGACGTGCAGCCTCCTGCTCGTACGCTCGAAGAGCGTCACTCCCAGCGACTCCTCAAGCTTTCTAAGCTGCGTGCTCAAGGTCGGCTGGCTGACGTGGCAGGCTTGCGCCGCACGGCCGAAGTGGCCGAGATCGGCGAGGGCGACGAGATAGCGGAGTTCCCGGAGGGTCATGGCATCGAATCGTCGAACGATGGAACGTCTCGATCGTCGGTATTCAACCAATCGACTTTTCGGGATGCAAGGGAACTGGCCAGGCCAGCAGGGCGATTGCGTTTGGGGATTCTGGATGGGTTGCATGGCTAGGCAGCCCCTGCTGGAGCCCAATGTCGCCTCCAGAACGCCTCGAAATGGACCTGACAAGGCGGTTCGAGGGGTCGCTTGCCGCTGTTTGGCGGCCCGTTTGGGCGACGGGACGACATTTCATGTCCAAATGCAATCGCCCTGCCAGGCCAGATCCCGGTGATTCCCGCCGCGACCCGGGCAGCCCTCCCCGTGCCGCTGCAGCCCGTCCAGGTCGACGGCGGCTGCGCGCCCATACGCCGAGAACGGCGGCGGAGTTCGAGAGCGCCTGCCAAGGAACAGTGTGCAGGTCATGGCGAACCTTGCGTCCGTGAAGCGGTCCGTCCCGCAGACCACGCGAGTGATCTCATGCACATAGGCGCCGGGATGGAAGACGATGCTGTTGGCGGCCGGCTCGATCCGCGAGAACGCGCAGGCATTGAAGTCCCCAGTCTCGACTTCCGTATCGTAGAGCAACAAGTCGCCACCGGAGAAGCGGCGCGGCTGCGCATGAAAATAGCAGTTGCCGACAATGGGTGACAGATCGCGATGCGGGCGGCTGTAGCCCCGTTGAGATACGCCCCCGCCCGGACGCGCGGACGACCGGCCAGTGTTACGATGCTTCAATTCGCCGGGACAAACCGTGACACTCGGCTGAACCTTCAAGCTCCATGCCCAACCTCGCCGCGTCTCAAGTCTCCCCCTTCATCGGTGCGCAGGATTTCGCGGTGTCGCGGGATTTCTATGTGGCCCTCGGCTGGCAGCTCCTTTGGGACCGTGGCGACCTCGCGCAGTTGGAGTTGGCCGGGCAGCGCATCTTCCTGCAGCGCTACTATCAGCGCGAATGGTGCGAGAACACCATGCTGCATGTCACCGTGGCGGACGCCGCGGCGTGGCATGAGCATGCGCAGGCCGTCATCGCCGGCGGAGCGTTCGGCGCGGCGCGGGTGACGCCGCCGAAGCGCGAGCCATACGGGGCGCTGGTCACCTACATCTGGGATCCGGCCGGCGTCCTGCTGCACATGGCGCAGCCCCTCGAAGGCTAGGTTCCACGGCGCAGCCTAGGTGCGCGCCACCCGCAGGTGCTGTGGCGTCAAGGCGCGTTCCACGCCCTCGAAGGCAAACTCCGCGGCGATGGCGAGCAGCGCCGCCGGCACGGCACCTTGCAGGATGAGCGCGTGGTTGTTGAGCGCAAGGCCGGTGACGATGGGGTCGCCCAAGCCGCCGGCGCCGATGAAGGCGGCCAGCGTCGCCGTGCCGATGCTGATGACCGCCGCGGTGCGGGCGCCGGCCAGCACGCTCGGCGCTGCCAACGGCAACAGCACATGGCGCAACTCCTGCCAGCGCGTGAGGCCCATCGCCTTGGCCACGCGCAGCAGCACCGGGTCCACGGTGACCAGCGCCGTCACCGTGTTGCGTGCGATGGGCAACAGCGAATAGAGGAAGAGCGCAACGATGGCCGGCGCGGCGCCGATACCGAACAGCGGGATCATGAAGGCCAACAGCGCGATGGATGGAATGGTCTGCAGCAGCCCAGCGCCGTAGATGAGGGCGCGCGACAGCCACGCCACCCGAAACACCAAAATCGACACGCCGACGCCGATGACCACAGCCGGCAACAGGGCGACGGCGGTGAGCTCCAGGTGGCGCAGGGTGTTGCGGCCGAGCACGCCCCAGAAACCGATGCCCCTGCCTTCGCTCTCTATCCCCAAGCTGCGCAGGTGTTGCGCCGCGGCGCTGGCGAAGTTTGCATCCTCGAACAGCACCGCGGCGTTGAGCGCCTGCATGTTCGCCTCCGTGAGCGTTCCGGCCAAGCGGCGCAGCCGCTCCTTGGCGGCGGCCGGCAGGTCTGCCCGCACCAGCGGCGCCGCCAAATACTCGGGGAAGAAGCCCTTGTCATCGCGCAGCATCACAAGGTTGTAGCGCAGCAACTCGCCGTCTGTGGAATAGGCATCCGTCACGTCGATGGCGCCATCCGCGAGCGCTTGGTAGGCGAGGCCGTGTTCAATGCCGGAAGGTGCCCAATCGAAGCCGTAGGCGCGGGCGAGGCCCGGCCAGCCGTCCCCGCGTTCGAGGAACTCATGGCTCACCGTGACGCGCAGCTGCCGGGCGGGCACGAGGTCCGACACGGTGGCCAAGCCGTGCTCGCGGGCCACGGGGCGCGTCGTGGCCAGCACATAGGTGTTGTTGTAGCCGAAGGCGCCGAGCAGTTCGAGGCCAGACGGCGCCACCGCCGCGTTCAGCGCTTGCGCGCTGGGCGAATCCTCGCGCTTCAGGATGGCGCGCGCCAAGGTGCCGGTGTACTCGGGGTAGACATCCACTTCGCCGGCCAGCAGCGCCTCGTAGCAGACCAGCGTGCCGCCGAGGCCGAAGCGCCGCTCCACGGCGAAGCCCCCGGTTTCAAGGAGCTGCGCCAACAGCTCGGCCAGAATGTAGCCTTCGTTGAAGTTCTTGCTAGCGACGACGATGGGCTTGCCGGCGTCCGCTGGCGCTGCTTCGCCGGCGGCAGGGGCGCTTGCTGCGGCGATGGCGGCCGCGAACGCCAAGGCCGTGGCGGCGTTCCTCGCCCCATGCCGGGCCGCGCCGGCTCGAGAGCGGGCCGATGTCGGCCAGCCCCCGCGCTGCGGCGCCGCGCCGCGCCGCGTCACCGCAGGTCTCCCAACTGCGTGTTCAGCAAGCGCTCGACGTAGCCGGGGTGTGGCTTGGCGATCACCTCCGTGGTCGCGCCGGCCTGCAGCACGCCGCCTTCTCCCAAGATGACGAGGTAGTCCGCCAGTTGCGCGGCCTCGCGCATGTCATGCGTGACGAGCAGGGCGCTCACGCCTTCTTGGCGTTGGGCGCTCGCAAACTGCTCGCAGAGCTCGACGCGGGAGATGGGGTCCAACGCAGAGAACGGCTCGTCGAGGAGCAGCATGTCTGGCTTCAGCATCAGCGCCCGACACAACCCGGCGCGCTGTTGCTGGCCGCCGGAAAGCTGAATCGGGTATTGGTCCGCCAAGCCCGCGGCCAAGCCCATTTCATCGAGCAGCTCCTCGAAGCGTTCGGCGATGCGCTCGGCTGGCCACCCTTCGAGCCGAGCGAGCAACGTGACGTTGGCGCGCACGGTGAGATGTGGGAACAGCCCCGCGCCTTGCACGGCGTAGCCGATGCGGCGCCGGAATGTCTCGACGTCGGTGGTGGGCACGGGGCCGCCGAGCACGTCGATGGCGCCAGCGTCTGGCCGCAGCACGCCGTTCGCGAGCTGCAGCAGCGTGGTTTTGCCGCAGCCGGATTCGCCGACGATGGCCGACGTGTGCCGCGCCGGCAACTCAAGGCTGACGTCGCGGAGCACCCACAGGTCGTCGAAGCGCTTGCCCACGTCGCGGAAGCGCGCGCAGTGTTCGCTCATTCAGCCACCCGCTCGGCCAAGGCGCCGCCGTAGGCTTCAAGCGCGCGCAGGGTGGGCAGCGCTTCCGGCGTCGCCTGTGCGAGCCGCTCGGCCACTTCATGTCGATACTCGGCTACCGAGAGGCGCCCGCGGCGGCCGCGGGCGAGCCGCGTGGCGACGACTTGGCGCCATTGCTCGGCTGCCGCTGCGTCGAGGGACTCAGGCCGCAACTGCGCCTGCAGGCGCGTGGCGAGTTCGGCAAGCCGGGCGTCTTGAAAGCGCAGCTCTGGCCAAGGAGCGCCAGCGAGCAACCCTTGGTGCAACCACGCGCAGGTGGCGCGGTCCGCATCCGGCGTGAAGCCGTCGTACAAGCGCTCCTCCACATCCCGCGGCGGGGGGTCGCCGGCCTTGCCGCCGTCGCCCGCAAAGCCTTCGTCCGCGTCGCGCTGATACACCCGCGCGATCTTCTCGGCGAGCCCCGTCGCGGCGCGCAGCGCATCGGCTCGCCGCTGGATGACCTCCAAGTTCACGCCCAAGCGTTTCGCATCCTGCGCTCGCAAGGCGGCGAGCGGGGCGAGGAACGGGCAACGATTCAAGCGCACTTCCTTCAAGGGCGGACGCTCCTCCACGCCCTCGCCAAAGAGCGCCTCGCGCAGCGCCTCGGCGGGTTCGTCGATGAGCGGCTGCACATCGCTTCCTAAATCCACCACCACGACGGCGTTGTCGATGTCGGGGTGCTGCGCCACCGACATGACCGGCGCGATGCAGAAGCGCGTGTTGGGGAACATGCCCGAGGCGTGCATGCACACCTGCCTGCCGAGCGGCGTGAGCAGTTGCCGCGGGACGTGTTTGGCGCGCAGGGTCAACGCATAGCTAAAGAGTCTGGGCTGCCGCGCCTTCAGCAATCGCGCCAGCACGATGGTCGCCTCCACATCCGCGATGGCGTCATGGGGATTGTCGTGGTCGATGCCGTTGGCTTGCGCCAAGGCGCTCAAGCGGTAGGTGGGTTGTTCGTCCACGATAGGCCATTCGATGCCGTCGGGGCGCAGCGCGGAGGCGGCGCGCGCGACGTCAATCAAATCCCATCGGCTGTTGCCGTCGCGCCACTCCCGGGCGTACGGGTCGAACAGGTTGCGATACAGCGCGTGGCGGATGAACTCGTCGTCGAACCGCAAGTTGTTGTAGCCGGCCACGCAGGTCTCCGGCGTGGCGAAGCGCGCTTGAATCTCTCGCACCGCATCCCATTCGGTGAGGCCAGTGGCGGCGCGCTGCGGGGTGATGCCGGTGACCAAGCAGGCCTCCGGCGACGGCACGATGTCCGGCGGCAGTTGCACATGGGTGGAGAACGGCGCCTCGATGGGGTTCAAGTCCATGTCCGTGCGCTGGCCGGCGAATTGCATGATTCGGTCCAGCGCTGGCGAGGTGCCGGAGGTCTCCAAGTCATACCAGAAGAAACTCTGCATTGGGCGTTATGGGACGGCCGGCGCCAAGGCGTGTGCCCAATCCGGCAGCCGCGTTGGGTCGATGTCGAAGATCGTCAGCCCAAGCGTGTACACCGTCGTCGAGATGACCAAGGCGCCGAGCAGATTGAGCAAGATGCCGGCGCGCGCCATCTCGCCGACCGTCAAACGGTTGCTGCCGAAGACGATGGCGTTCGGGGGCGTCGCCACCGGCATCATGAACGCGCAGGAAGCGGACATCGTGGCCGGGATCATCAGCACCAGCGGATGGGTGCCGGTGGCCACCGCCACCGAGGCGAGGATCGGCAGGATCATCTCTGTGGTGGCGGTGTTGCTGGTGAGTTCCGTCAAGAACGTGAGCGAGAGGCACACGAGCAGGATGAGCAGGAACGTTGGCAGCGCCGCCACGGCCTCGAATTGGCCGCCGACGAGCTGCGCCAGCCCCGTTTGTTGAAAAGCGGACGCCAAGGCAAAACCACCGCCGATCAACAGCACCACGTTCCAAGGCAGCCGGGGCACCACTTCGGCGCCCATCAGCCGCTCGCCCGGCTCGCCATTGCGCGCTGGGATGAAGAACAGCAGCGATGCCATCGTGATGGCCACCACGCCGTCGTCGAGGAGCGCCGGCCAAGGCGCGAGGCGCGACCATCCCGGCACCGTGAGCGCGCCGAGCTGCAGATCCACCCGGAACACCCACAACAACGCCGTGGCGGCGAACACCGCCAGCACGATGCGTTCCTCGAAGGAAATGGGCCCGAGCCGCGCCTGCTCGGCGTCGATGATGGCGCCGTCTACGGTCGCCTCGGGCGGCGCCCGGTACAGCACCTGCGTGATCAGGAACCAAGCGGCGAGCAGCATGATGGCGGCGATGGGCAGGGCGACGATCATCCATTGGCCGAATGCGATGGCCGGCGCGGCGGGGAACAGCAATTCGTGGATGCGCGCGAAGGACAGGTTCGGCGGCGTGCCCACCAATGTCGTCATGCCACCCAACGAGCAGCCGTAGGCAATGCCGAGGAGGAGCCCAACAGAGAAGCGCCGCGATGCAGCGCCGGCGCGCTCCTCCATTTGCAGAATGATGGCGAGCCCGATGGGCGTCATCATCACCGCGGTGGCGGTGTTGGAAATCCACATGGAAAGGAATGCCGCGGCGACCATGAATCCCAGCACCAAGCGCGCCGGCCCGCCGCCGACGCGCGCGATGATGGCCAGTGCGATGCGGCGATGCAGGTTCCAGCGCTGCATCGTCAGGGCGATCATGAACCCGCCGATGAACAGCACGATGATGTTGTTGAAGTAGATGGGCGCGGTGGCGCGTCCAGAGAGGATGCCGAGCAGGGGGAAGAGCGCCAGCGGCAGGAGCGCGGTGGCGAAAAGCGGGATCGCCTGGGAAATCCACCAAACGGCCATCAGCATGGCCACCGCCGCGAGCCGGCTCGCCGGCAGGTTGTCTGGGGCAACCGGGAAGACGAGCAGCAGAACGAAGCAAGCGATCCCCAGCCACCAGCCAACGGTGCGAGGGTGCCAGCCGCCGGTGCCGGATTGCGGGCTCGGCGCGGACGTCACAGCCGGCGCTGCGCCGCGGGCAGGGGAGATGTGCCCGCGCTGGCAGGCTCGCTTGCTTCCATGTGGCGCCAATCTACCGCAATTGCGGCGTGGCCGCCGGCATCGCGGCAAGTGAGCTCAGCCGGCGTCGCTTGGGTGCCGGCCGCTTGGGCATGGCGGGCGCTGAGGGTGGCGAGGCGCTGGGCCCGCTCCGGCGCCGGCAGTTCGCCGATGGCCTTTGCCTGCGCATGGAACGCCGGCCACCGCCCTGCCGTCGCATCGAAGATGGCCGCGAAGGCTGCGGTCCACCGTTGATAGGCCGCGACGGGGACGAAGACGGCGTTGTTGAGGCGCCTCGGCAACGCCGTGGCGCCGCGGCGTTCGACATGGCAGTCCCGCATCTGGGTGAACAGCCGCGCCTTCAACGGGCGGCGCTGATCTTCCGCCAGTGGGCGGGCGTAGAGTGCGGCGAAGCGGTCGCGCCAAGCGAGGAGGAAGGCGGCTTGGTCCACTCGCGCCTGGAAGGCGGCACGGGTTGGCTGCGCGTCGCGTCCTTGCGCGGCAAGCCATTCGAGGGCGCCGCGTTGCCCGACGAACGTGGCGAACGCCTCGTTGAACGCCGTGTCGCTGGGGATGAACAGCGCGCCGTGGGCCAACTCGTGGAACAGCAGTTCAGCTAGCCGCGCATCCGGCAGGTTGATGAAGGTGGAGAGCAGCGGGTCGTCAAACCAGCCGAGGGTGGAGTACGCCGCCGCGCCGCTCACCTGCGTGTCGAAGCCGCGTGACGCCAAGCTCTGCGCTGCGCGTTGGGCGCGTTCCAAATCGAAGAAGCCGCGATAGGCCGCGGCGCCGATGAGTGGATGTCGCCAACGCACGGGCGCCACCGAGAACTCGGGCGCTGCGAACACATTCCACACCACTGCCGCCCGCTCCAAATGAACGTAGCTTCGGTAGCGGCCGCCAACCGGCAGCCGCAAGCGTGTCTGCGCAAACTTGAGGTGGCCCTCGACGCGGCCCAGCGCATGCGCCAAGGCGGGCGGCGTTGCTGGGTCTGCGAGCACATCCGCCACGTCTCGGCGCGCTGCGAGCAGCCGCAACTGCCCGAATGCCAAGTGCGGATAGTAGGAGAGAGCGCTCTCGCAGCCGACGCTTGCGAGGGCAGCAACAAAGGCGATGAGGCCGAGCCACTTGCCGCGGCGATTCATGGGCAGTGCGTGGCGCGGGGAAGGCCATCGCGTTGCGCCGGGACGCTGCGCCGTCGCGTTCGCCGCCCTGTGCAGGCGTTTGTCCGGCAGCGAGTACCACCGATGTGGCGGCGCCGGCGGCTTGTGATGGACAATGGCGGCATGGACACCCTGCGTGGCGTCGTGGCGATGGCGTTCATGGCAGCGCATACCGCGTTGTGGTGCGTGCCGCTCTACCTGCTCGGCGCCGTCAAGTTGCTCCTGCCCCGCGGGGCGTTGCGGCAGCGGCTCGGTGCGCCGATGGATCGCATCATAGACGGCTGGGTGGCGAGCAATCGATTGATGATCCGTGTGCTCAGGCTCACGCGCATGCGTCAGCGCGTGGCGGGGGGCGCACCGCTGTCGCGGCGCGGCTGGTACCTCGTGGTCAGCAATCATCAGTCTTGGGTGGACATCCTAGTGTTGCAGGACGCCTTTCTTGGCCGCGTGCCGCCGCTCAAATTCTTCACCAAAAAGGAGCTCGTGTGGGCGCCCTTGGTGGGCGTTGCCATGTGGTTGCTCGGCTTTCCCTATATGCATCGCTACGGGCGCGAGAAGCTGGCGGCGAACCCTGCGCTGCGCGAGCGCGACCAGCAGGCGACGCTGGACGCTGCAGACGGCTTCAAGGAACGGCCCACTGCGGTGCTGAGTTTCTTGGAAGGCACCCGATTCACCCCAGCCAAGCATCGTGCGCAAGGCTCCCCCTATGCTCGCCTGCTGCGGCCCAAGGCGTCCGGTTTGGGCTATGTCAGCGACGCTTTGGGGGAGCGGGTGGCGGGCGTGGTGGACGTGACGATTCAGTACTCGGCCGGGGTGCCGTCGTTCTGGGATTTCTTGTGTGGCCGCTGCCCCGCAGTGGATGTGCGCATCGAGAATCTTGGCGTGCCCGACGTGTTGGCCAGCAGCGGTGGCCGTGAAGCCATCAAGGAATGGGCGGATGCTCTGTGGGCCGCGAAGGATCGTCGGCTGCTGGGCGCCGGCGGCGAGCCACCCGCGCGTGGCTAGCGGGCCGAGATGGACGCTGGAGCGAGCTGACGTTCCAATCCGGCGAGCCGATCGCTCAACTCACGCAACCGCCGGTTCAGTTGGCTGCGGTGTTGATCGTTGGCCTTGAGCGCTTCGTCGTGATCCTTCACCTTCGGCTCTAAGGTGGCCTTCAGACTCGCGGCCACCTGACGGGCGCTGTTCACCTTGTCTGCGAGGTCTTGCTGCTGGCGCACCAACTGGCGCACCTGCCCATCGATGGACGCCAACCGCTCGAGCACTTCGTCCTGCCGGCCAAGTGCGGCTTCGTGGCGGGACACCGCGCTCTTTAGGCTCGTCAACGCGGATTGGGCGTTGGAAATGCTCGATGTGTGTTCGCTGATGGTCTTTTGGTTGCCCTCGATCCAACCCCGATTGCGCCGATTGGACACATCCCACAACTTGCGGATTTCGGATTCCCAAAGCGTCAGTTGCTCAGAGGTGTCCGCGCCAGACTCTGTCATCGCTGCGTCTGTCATGCGCAGCCGCTCCTCCAACAAATGCAGGCGTTGGCCGGCGCTGGCCAAGGCTTGTTCCGTGGCGTCCAGTTGCTGCTGTTGATGCACGATGAACCACGCGGCGGCAACGAAACCAGCGAGTGCGACCGCCAGCACCACGCTCATGCCGACCCCCCCGCGCGACCCGCCGCCGGCACTCCGCCGCCGGTTGCCACGTTGTCGCCGGGCGCTGGAATCTGGTGTCGCGGAGATGGCTGGCTCGCTCACGCCCCTATAGCCTCGTTCGCTGTTGCAGGACAAGTGGCAGTTTAGGCGAACTGCGGCCAGCGTTGAAGATGCCTGTGCTGGTCGCGGTTGGCGGGACGCTCCTAACGGAAGTGCGCCGATGTGCTTGGGCACCCTAACGCAGCGCGATGAGCGCTCCGCCTATGCCAACCCGATCAGCGGCCCCGCATGGACTACGACGACAACCACCGGGAGACATCCTGCGTCTCGCCAGCTGTCGTCTCGTCCAGTTGCGCCACCTCGATGCCCAGACTTGCTAGATGGTCTACGAACGCGCTCAGGGACAGCCCGCTGATCTTTGCTGCCTTGCCCAATGAAACGCAGCTATCTCGATAGAGGCTGGCCGCCAACGCTTGGGGAACCCCCGCCGCGGCGTCGTCAAGCAGGCCCTCCAGATGCACCAATAGCGCCGCCGGTTTGGTTCCCTTGAGAATCACCACCGGGCCGTCCTTGGCGTGACGCAAGGCCAAGGACGGGTCTTTCTTCAGTTCGCCAACACTGGTCGCGTACACGGCGAGCACCCTCGCATTGAGACGTCGATCCGGCACGCAAGCGTACCGTGCTGGCTCGGCACCTTGGGGCAGCACCCTCAAAAGGGGCAGGCCTGCCGGTGCGCTTCCCGCCAACAGCGCGTCAGTATTCTGGGGCGATGCGCAACGCGTGGTGAAAAATCTCGTTCACGAACTCGCGCCATTTGTCATCGTCGTGCAGCAGGTCGTCCATATTGAAGTCCTGCTCCATTCGCATCTCGTCCAGCCGTGTGCGCATCGTGGGCGTGACGACGCCAACGACCAAGAAGTTCTTGCAGCCTACCGGCGCCTCGTCGAAGGTCTTCTTGATCGCGCCTAGGCGTTCGAGAGCGCCAGCGGGGTCCTTGCCACCCTTCACTTCGACCAGTACGGCGAGCTGGCCTGCCTTCTCGAAGGCGATGTCTGGTTCCGAACCGAACCGCATCACCGTATTGTCAATCAGCATCCATTGCCCGCCGGAAGCGGTCTCCGCGTCCCGCAGCAGCCCGTTGTCTTGCGTCCAATCAACGAGGTGCCGCTTGATGGCCTCTTCGGCTTCTTGGCCAATGATGTTGCGGATGGCGCCGTCCTCGGTGATGCCCACTGTCGCGAGCACGTTGCGGTAGCCATCGTCCAGGGTCCAATCGGTGTTATCGACAATGATCGAACTGACGACCACGTTGTAGAGCCTGCAAACCGCGAGAGCCTTCTTGTCGCTAACCCGCGCACTCTCTGGCGATCGTTCCCATGTGGTCACGGCACCCGCTATTTCCTGCACCCGCTTGAGCGAGAGCAATGCGATGCCTCGATAGTGCAGCGACGCTTGGGGGATGTTCTTTAAAAGAGTCGGATGAGCGAAGACTAAGCGCGGTTCGATGCCGGCTTCCTTGACATGCCGCCACGCGGCTTTCGCGATGCATAGGTGGCGCTTCTTGTAGTGCAAATCAGGCTCGAATGCCTCGATTGCCGCCAGTGCCTGTCGATCTGCTTGCTGGCCGATGCGCCGAGCGATGATGCGTGCTCTGGAGATTGCGTCAGCCGTACGCGAGGTGCGGTCAGCCACTATCGACGCCTCTCGGGCATGCGCCAGCGGTAGACGCATTTGCGTAGTTCGCGGCGGCCGAAACGGCCCATCTGCTGGCTGGCGTTGCCTTTGCCGCGTGGCAGGACGCCGATTTCCTCGCAGACGAAGCCGCACTCTTCGGCGATGGCGGAGAGAATCAAATCCACGGGCACTTCCTCGCCGTGGTACTGCACGTTGTCATTCACCATGACGACGCGCCCTCCCGGCCGGGTGACCCGCGCCAGCTCGGCGATGACCAGCGCCACCTCGGCGAAATAGTTGGCCACCAAGCGAATGACGTGGGGATTGCTGAGTTCCGCCCGATTGGCGTTCAGCGTCTGCAGCACTTCAGCGAGCGCCGCCTGCGAAGCGATGGCTGCCTTCGCTTGGGCGAATGTCCGCGGTCGCGCATAGCCCTGTTCAAGCTGCCGCTCTTTGGAGCGGTTCTCCACCGTGGCGCTGACGAGCGCCTGTCGCAGGTCGCCGAACGCAGCGCGGTCGTAGCCGAGCCACGCCAGCTCCAACGCATAGGTGCGCGTGTAGTCGTAGCGATTGGCATACGGCGGCGAGGTGATCGTCAGCCCCACCGAATTGGTCGCCAGCTTTGGCAATTCGACCAGCGTTGACCCCTCCACGATGCGTGGTGTCCTGCCGCCGTATTGATGCGCCAACGCTGGATGATCCGCGACGATTTCGGCGATGCGACGTTCCAATGCGCTGCGATAGCTCGGTATCGGCCCCTTGTTCATGCGCCCGCGCAGTTTGCGTCCACACCGACTGTCCCAGCGCAGATACTGGCCATCCTTGCGCGTGAAGCTGGCGGCCTCGAGCGCGCTCATGCAGGCGAAGTCCAGCGTCAGCCGCAGTCCGTCGTCGGCGATGCCGCGCAGAAACGCCCGTGCCTTGGCGATGGCCGCCTCCGTCTTCTCGCTGAACGCATGGCAGGTGATCGGCACATGCCGAAAGCGACATTCGCGCGGCGCTTCGCCTCGGCCATCCAAGGCCCGCAGCAGATCGTTCGCCACACCTTGGAAGGCTTCCATGTCGCGCTGGCTGGCCACCCAAGAGATCGCCTTGGCGGCCCGTGTGCCGACCGGCATGATTTCGATGCCCATTGCGCGCCGTCCGCCGGCGGCGGCGATCAGCGCCGTCGTGCCGATGCCGGCGAAGGGATCGAGCACGGGCCCGTTGGCGGCTGACAACGCATCGTCCACCAAGTCTTTCGAGAAGCCTTCTTTGTACTTGAACCAGCGCAGCCCTGGCTGCGCCTTGTTGGCTTGGTAGGAGACGAGGCGACGGCTCAAATCACCGCGCCGCACTAGGCGATCGGCGAAACGATCGTGCAAGTGGCCGCGGGCGGTGCTGGGGCCGAGGGGGCGGCTCTCTCGCAAAGCAAACGGAAGCGCTCGTCCCATGTGTTGGCCGTCCAAATCGGTTCCGTCTAGGATACTGGACATTGAAACAGCTAAGCAACCGCGAGCGCGGCTGCGACCTTGTTCTGGGCGCCGCGTTCGTTGCGGCCAAAGCCCTGTGCGCTACATCTTCGATGCGGCCATGGCGTAGCCGAACTTCGCCATGTCCGTGTCCTGCCCCGGCTTGGCCGTGTGGAAGAAGAGATCTGCGCCCAATAGCTGCCGCATCCCCTCCGGCGCGTTTGCCATGTACGCCTCGTCCTTCAATAGATAGGTGAAGTCGTCAATGGGCTGCGTGTAGAGGCGCTGGTAGGTTGCGTGCAGCACCGTGCGGGTGCCGGGGATGTTGCGCGGATAGGAACCGTGCCAACAGGCGCCGTCCCACACGGCCACGTCGCCCTTGCGCGTCTCGATGGGGATGGTCTCTGTGTCTTTTGCCTCCTTCGGCGTGGGCGGTCGGCGCATTTTTTGCGAGCCGGGCGCCACGCAGGTGGCGCCGCCGGGCCCGGTCATGCCCTCGCAGGCGAAGCAGAAGGTCACCACCAAGTTGTGTTCCGGAAACGGCGTCGGCATCCAGTTCTGGTCTGCGTGCAGGGCGAGGCCGGCTTCGCCTTCACCCTTGAACTCTTCCTTGATGCTGCCGACCATGCGCCCAACGCGCATGGCTTTGCCGACGCTGAACTCGGCGAATGCCATCACTTTCGGCAAGGTGGCCACGCGGTCCACCGCTGGGTCTCGCCCGAGCAGCATCGGTGCGCCGGCCACCATGCCATTGCCGCGCGTCTTGAGCGGCGCCGCGAACCTGTGGATGGCGGCGCGCAGCTCGTCCATGAGCGCCGGCGGCGCCGCATCGCGGATGACGGCGTAACCGTGCTCGCGCATATGTTCGACGGCCTCCCACAGCTCCAATTCGTCGATGCGGGGGTGCAACTCGTCGGACACGACATTCGGCGCCAATGAGTACAAAGAGGAATCTTCCGACTGTTCGGAAGCGGTGGCCGCAGCATCTGTCATGGTGCTCTCCCTTGAGGCGTGCCATTGGATTCTAACCAAGCCCCGCAGACCGCGTCGGCGATGCCGAGGAAGGGGCGAGCGTGGCTGGCGATGGCGGCGCCCAGCGCGAGCCGTCCGGGCCAACGGACTGCATCGAGGGTTGCGTCTCGTCCTCCTCCGGCTCAATCCAACGCCCCCGCCGTCCATCAAGCGGCCGCGCCGTCTCTCGCCGCGCTTGAACGGCGTCTGGGTCGCAGCCATCATCAACATCATCAAGCAGAGCGCAACGCGGAGGGAGGCAATCGATGGCGGAAGCCGAAGCACTGGCCGCGGCAGTGCCGCCGGAGCAGGCCCCCACCCACCCCTTGGACCCCGCCACCGGCGCCGAGCTCACCGCGGCGGTTGGCATCCTGCGCGCCAGCGGGCGCTTGGGCGAGAAGGCGTTCTTCGCCGCCGGCTACGCCGCCGAGCCGCCCAAGGAGGTGGTGTTGGGCTTCACGCCCGGCATCGCATGGGAGCGCATCATCCGCCTCGCCGGCCACGACCGCGGGCGCGGCCAGAGCTTTGATGCGCGGGTGTGCCTCACGCGCAATGAGGTCGTGGCGTTCGGCTGGGTGGAGGACGGCCAAGCGCCGGTGGCCGCGGATGACTATTTCGCGCTTCTCAAGGCGCTCGCAAGCGATGCGGAGTGGGTGGCGGCGGTGAAACGGCGCGGCATTGAAGATCTCTCCCTCGTCCATGTCGAACCTTGGGTCGCCGGTGGGCGGCATCCGGCGCTGCCCGCCAAGGCGCGGGTGGTGAAGGTCATCGCGTTCCTCCATGCCCACCCGGAAGACAACCAGTATGCGCGGCCGCTGGAAGGGCTCATGGCGCATGTGGATGTCGATGGTGGTCAAGTCATCGTCGAGGACCACGGCGCGGTGCCCATGCCGACGCACCCCGCGGAGTACGCGGCGCATCGCGTGGAGCGTTTGCGCGATGGGCTGAAACCCATCGAGATCAGCCAACCGGAAGGGCCGAGCTTTCAGGTGGCGGGCAACTTGGTGTGCTGGCAGAAGTGGCGGCTGCGCGTGTCCATGCAGCCCACCGAGGGGTTGGTGCTGCACGATGTGCGCTACGACGACGATGGGCAGGAACGCTCCATCCTCTATCGGGCGGCGCTGGCGGACATGGTGGTGCCCTACGGCGACACCTCCCCCATGCACAGTTGGAAGCATGCCTTTGATGCCGGCGAGGCGGCGCTGGGGGTCGCGGCCAACTCGTTGGTGAACGGCTGCGACTGCTTGGGCGAGATCCACTATTTCGACGCCACCGTGCTCACGGGCGAGGGCAAGCCCCGCACCATCGCCAACGCGGTGTGCCTGCACGAAGAGGACTACGGCATCCTCTGGAAGCACACCAACTACTTCACCCGCGAGCCCAAGCCGGAAGTGCGGCGCTCGCGACGGCTGGTGGTGAGCAGCATCGTCACCCTCGGCAACTACGAGTATGGCTTCTACTGGTATTTCTACTTGGATGGCACCATCCAGGTGGAGATCAAACTCACCGGCGTGGTGGGCGTTTCGGTGACGCCGGATGGCGCGGATTCGCCCACCGCGCCGGCCATCGCTCCAGCCATCGCCTCCCCCATCCACCAGCACCTCTTCTGTTTCCGGCTGGACTTCAACCTCGATGGCCGCGTCAACGCCGTGGACGAAGTGGAGGTGCTGCCGGTCCCGCCCGGTGCGGACAACCCGCATGGCAGCGCCTTCCACGCGGTGGCGCGGCGGCTGCGCAACGAGGGGGAGGCGCAGCGCGACGTGAACGCGGCCACCAGCCGCCATTGGCGGGTGGTGAACGAGCATGTGCGCAACGCGCTCGGCAAGCCGGTGGGCTACAAGCTGGTGCCGCAGGCTTCCTCGACGCTGCTGGCGGGGGAGGGCTCCCTGCACGCGCGCCGCGCCGGCTTCGCGCGCCATAACCTGTGGGTGACGCCCTATGCGCCTGATGAGCTGGATGCGGCCGGTGGCCTCTTCACGAACCTGCACTCCGGCGCCAACGGGTTGCCGGCATATGCCGCGGCGAACCGGCGCATCGAGGACGCCGACGTGGTGCTGTGGCACACGCTCGGCGTCACCCATGTGCCGCGCCCGGAGGATTGGCCGGTGATGCCGGTGGAGTACGCGGGCTTCATGCTGGCGCCCACCGGCTTCTTCGACGCCAACCCGGCCATCGACGTGCCGCCGACGCCGCACTGCGCCACCTAGCCCATCGGTGCCCTGCTGCGGCGCGGGGTTGAAAACGGCCAGATGCGGCGAGCCGCCCCCCGCCGACCGGCTCGCGGCGCGTGCCGGCCGTTCGGCGCAGCCATGCGACAATCATGCGCCTTCAAGGCTTGTGGGACGTTGCTTGTGGCCTATGTCAACTATGAGAAACGCGGTCGCCTCGCGATCATCACGCTCAATCGCCCGGAGCGGATGAATGCGCTGGGGCGCGAGCTGTCGGCGGATTTGCGCGCCGCGGAGGCTGAGTTCGTCCAAGACGACGACGTCTGGCTCGGCATCTACACCGGCGCCGGCGATCGCGCCTTCTGCGCCGGGTTGGACCTGAAGGAGGCCGCCGAGCAGGGCGTCGCCGCCGCCACGGGGGCGAGCGCGGGCACGAGCCCGATTTCCCGCTTCGAGCGCATCGCCGCGGATCACGGCAAGCCCACCATCTGCGCCATCAACGGCGCTGCCTATGGCGGCGGGCTGGAGAAGGCGCTCACCTGCGACGTGCGCATTTGCGCCGAGGGCGCCCGGATGGCGTTGGCGGAGGTGAAGGTGGGGCTTTGCCCGCCCGGCGGCTCGTTCAACCTGCCGCGTCTCGTCGGGCTGTCGAACGCGATGTGGCTGCTGCTGTCCGGCGAGCCGGTGGCGGCGGACGAAGCGCTGCGCATGGGTTTGGTGAGCCGCGTCGTTCCCCGCGCGGAGATCTTGGACACGGCCGTCGAGATGGGCGAAACGATTGTCGCCAACGCCCCGCTGGCGGTGCGCGCCACGCGCAAGCTCGCGCACTTGGGGTTGGAACTGCCCGTGGATTACGCCCGTCGCATGGGCGCCATGCTCATCGAATCTGTCTGGTCGTCTGAAGACGCCGTGGAGGGTGCCAAGGCGTTTGCCGAGCGCCGCCCGCCGGCGTGGCAGATGCGGTAGACACAGCAGCCGCGCCTGCCAAGCCCGCCCGCCGCTGCGTCAGCCGAACAACTCCCGGTTGGCGCGGCGCAGGAACGCCAACCCGATGGCGGCGTTGAAGAAGATGAAGAAGTTGTGCATCACCAAACCGAAGGCGGAGAGCGCCGCTTCGTTGGCTGGGAACAGGACTACCCAGATGGTGATCGCCGCGGCGCGCATCGGGGTTGGAATGGCGGCGGCGAAGAAGATGACAGGCAACACGCCGAGCATGTCGAGAAACGATGCCGGCACGCCGAATAGCCGCAGCGCCAACGTGTAGACGACCACGGCGCCGAGCAACGCCGGCGTTCGGATCGCCGCGACGATGATGTAGCGCAGCGGCGATGCCTCGCGGAACGCCTTCAGCATGGGCCGCTCGCGCAGGCCGACGCCGAGTTTCACCGCGCCGCGGAAGTAAGCCACCCAAGCCACGAATATGGCGAGCACGCCGGCGCCAATCCACGGCACCAAGGCGAATTGCGGCGGCAGCGTGTCGTGGGCGAACAGGTAGCCGACATTGGCCCAGAAGGTGAGGTAGAGCAGCTCGCAGAACATGATGAAGAGCATTGACGAGCCGACCTCCCAGCCTGGCACGCCGTCGCGCCGATTGAGGTACAGCGCCATCGCGCCCTTGCCCACTTGCTCGTTCACGATGGAGATGATGTAGGCGCTGGCGCGGATGGGCAGGATGCTCGTCCACGGCACGCGCGCGTTGAACCAACTCACGACGCGCCACACCACCGTTGAATCCACCAAGAAGAAGAACGCGGAGTAGGGGATCATCAGCGCCAGCCACGGCCCCCAAGACACGTTCGCGAAAGTGTCCAGCAGGTAGCTGGCCGCGGTGGCGCCTTGGCGCGCCGCGGCGGCGTCGATGCGCGTGTAGAGCCATGCGAAGCAGCCGATGGTGATGAGCCAAAGGAGCGCCCGCTGCCAGAGGGGAGACTTGGGCGGCGCGTGGCCGGCGCTCGTGGTCGTCATGGGGCGTCCTCCGCGAAAGCGGCGCGCAAGGCGGCGTCGAGCGGCGTGAGCGCGATGCCGAGTGCCGCGCAGGCAGGTTCTGGATCAATCACGTCATCTTGCTCCAACACGCCGAGCATGTCGCGGGTGAGCGGCGGATCCGCCGCCAGCGTTTCCGCCAGCCATGCGAAGGCGCGCGCGGCAAAGAGCGGGATGGTGCGGAAGGACACCTCACAGCCTAGGATGGCTGCCACCCGCGCCACCAGTTCACGGTGCGTCAGCGCCTCTGGGCCGCCCAAGGCATGGATGGCGTTGCCGCGCACATCGGCGCGGGTCGCCGCGAGCAGCGCCGCCACCACATCCGCCGCGGCGATGGGTTGCTCGATGGTGGCCCCGCCCCGCGCGAGTGACGCACGGCCGGCGGTCGCCTCGCGGCGCAATCCCGCGCTGGCGGCATCGCCGCGGCCGAGCACCATCGGCACGCGCAGGATGACGGCCGGCGCCGCGCCTTGGAGCAGAATCTCATCGGCGCGTCCGCGTGACGCCAAGCAACCGTTGGCGGAAGCGGCGTTCGCCCCGTGGATGCTGGTATGCACGATGCGCGCCACGCCCGCCTCCGCGCATGCCCGCGCGAGCGCCGCGGCGGGCCGTTCATGGGCGTCTTGGTAACGGTTGGCGCGGGTTTCCTTCAAGATGCCGGCAAGGTGGATGGCGGCGCTGGCGCCGCTCGCGGCCGCGGCAAGGCTGGCACGGTCTGCGTAATCGACGATGCGCACCTCGCGGCGCTCGGCGGCGGGCAAGTCCGCCAAGCTGGCGGCCGCCCGTTCGGAGCGCACCAAGGCGCGCACTGGCGCGGCGGCGGCATCTTCTGCCAAGGCGCGGATCACCAAGCGCCCAAGATGGCCGTTGGCGCCGGTCAGCAGCAGCGGGCCGGTCATGGCGGCCCGGTTTGCGACGTTTGCGCGGCCGGCGCAGCCGCGCCACAAGCCGCGCAACGGGGGTTCTTCGGCAAGCGGAACTTGCGCCACTCCATGCGCTTGGCATCGAGGCACAGGAGATGTCCCGCCAGCGTGTCGCCAACGCCGGCCAACACCTTCACCGCTTCCATCGCTTGGGTCGCCCCGACGATGCCGACCAGCGGTGCCATCACGCCGTTCTCCGCGCAGTTGAGCGCTTGTTCCGCAGCATCTGCGTACAGGCAGCGGTAGCAGGGCGAGTCCGCCTGGCGCGGGTCGAACACGGCCACTTGGCCCTCCATGCGGATGGCGGCGCCAGACACCAGCGGCACGCCGGCGGCGAGGCAGGCATCGTTGATGGCGAAGCGGGTGGCCATGTTGTCCGTCGCGTCGAGCACCACATCCGCGGCCGTCGCGGCCGCAGTGAGTTCTGCCCCCGTGAGACGGTGCGCGATGGTCGCCACCGCCACCGTCGAGTTGAGGCGCGCCATGCACAGGGCGGCGGAGTTCACCTTCGGCTCGCCGAGGGTCGCCTCGCTGTGCGCGATTTGGCGCTGCAGGTTGGAGAGGTCCACCACGTCGTCGTCCGCCAGCGTCAAGTGCCCGACGCCGGCGGCGGCCAGATAGAGCGCCGCGGGGGAACCCAAACCGCCCACGCCGACGATCAACGCCCGCGCCCCCAACAGCCGCTCCTGCCCCGCGACATCGAACTCCGGCAGCATGATTTGGCGGCTGTAGCGCAACAGCTGTGCGTCGTTCACGAACGCCGCCCCAAGGTCACGCGGGGCAGCCCCGCCGCATCCTGCAACGTTGTCACCTTGGCGAAACCTGCGTCACTGAACAGGCGTCGGGTGTGCCCGCCCTGATCGCAGCCATGTTCGACGATGAGCCAGCCGTCGCTGGCCAAGTGCGGAGCAGCGCCGCCGACGACGCTGCGCAGTGCCGCCAAGCCGTCCGCCCCGCCCACCAACGCGCTCTTGGGCTCGAAGCGCAGGTCTCCCCGCGTGAGATGCGGATCGCCGGCGGCGACATAGGGTGGGTTGGACACGATGACGTCGAACTCGCTGGCGATGCCGGCATACCAGTGCGAATGTTGAAACGCAGCGGTGCTGCCGAGGCGTTGCGCATTCTCGCGGGCGAGCGCCAAGCAGGCCGGGTCGTTGTCCACGCCGAGCACGGCGGCCGCCGGCCGTTCCGCGGCGATGGCCAAGGCGATGGCGCCGCAACCGGTGCCCAGGTCCAGCACCCGCGGGGCGGGGCCGGTGCGCTCAAGGGCGGCTGCCACCAACCCTTCGGTCTCTGGGCGGGGGATGAGCGCGCGCGCGTCCACTTTGATCGGCAGGCTCCAGAACTCCCACTGGCCCAGAATGTACGCCACGGGCTCGCCGCGCCGGCGCCGCGTCACGAGGGCCCGGAGACAGGCGCTGCGCGCGGCCGAGGCGGGCCGCTCAGGAAAGGCGTAGAGGGCGCTCGCAGTCACATCCAATGCCCGCGCGGCCAACAACTCGGCCTCCAAGCGTGGCAGGGCGGCGCGGGCGGCGTCCAAGCAGGCGCCAACGCTGGCGGCGCCGGTCACGGTTCGCGGAGTGCCGCAAGCTGGTCCGCGTGGTGTTCGCGCGCCAAGGGCTCCACCAGCGCGTCCAAGTCCCCAGCGAGAATGTCGTCCAAGCGGTACAGGGCGAGGTTGATGCGATGATCCGTCACGCGCCGCTCGGAGAAGTTGTAGGTGCGGATGCGCTCGGAGCGATCGCCCGAACCGACGAGGTTGCGGCGGGTTTCGGCGCGTTCGGCGCGCTGCGCTGCGCGGGCTTGCGCCGTGAGCCTGGCGCTCAACAGCGACAGCGCCCGGGCGCGGTTCTTGTGCTGCGAGCGTTCGTCTTGACACTCCACGCTGATGCCGGTGGGCAAATGCGTCAGGCGCACCGCCGAGTCTGTCTTGTTGACGTGCTGCCCGCCGGCCCCGGAGGCGCGAAAGGTGTCCATGCGCAGCGCCTTGGGATCGATCTCCACCTCCGCCACCTCCGGCTGTTCGGGCAACACCGCCACGGTGCAGGCGGAAGTGTGGATGCGCCCAGCGGATTCCGTTTCCGGCACGCGCTGCACGCGGTGTGCGCCAGACTCGAACTTGAGCCGCGAGAACACGTCGTTGCCGGCCACGCGGGAGATCACCTCTTTGTAGCCGCCCCGCTCGCCGTTGCGCTCCGAGAGCCGCTCTAGGCGCCAGCCGCGCCGGTCCGCGTAGCGGGCATACATGCGGAACAGGTCGCCGGCGAACAGGGCCGCCTCGTCGCCGCCGGTGCCGGCGCGAATCTCCAAGAAAGCATCGCAGGCGTCATCCGCGTCCGGCGGCACCAGAAAGCCCGCCAGTTCGCGTTCCGCTCGCTTGAGCTCGGTGTTCAGGGCGTCGATGTCAGCCCGGGCGAGCTCCCGCAGTTCCGGATCGTCGTCGTCCAGCAGCGCCTGCGCGGAGTGAAGCTCGGCTTCGCGCCGCTTCAGGTCACCGTGGGCGGCGGTGATGGGCGCAAGCTCCGCGAACTCCTTCATCAACAGGGCGTAGCGGGTGCGGTCTGCCGCGGCCTCTGGCTCGGCCAGCAACAGCGCCAGTTCCTCGTGACGCCGCGCCACGTCGTCAAGCTTGGCGATGATGGACGCGGAGAGCACCGCATCAATCCAAGTCGTACAAGGTGCGGGCGCACTCCAACAGGTCTCCCCGCGCTTCGGCCGAGGCAGTGCGGATCGCCGCGGTGGGCGCGTGCATGAGCTTGTTGGTGAGATCGCGCGCCAGCCGCGCCAGCACGTCAGCTGCCGGTTCGCCTTGGCGCAAGCGCCTTTGTGCCTGCGCCGCCGCGGCGTCGCGCATGGCGTCGGCCTGCCGGCGCACTTCGCGCAGCAGCGCTTCCCCCTGCACGCGGCGTTCCCGCTCATGCCGCGCCGCGCCCGCTTCGATGAGGGCTTCCGCCCGCTGCGCCTGCTCGCGCCGCGCCGCGCCATTCTCGTTGACGATGGCCGTCAGATCATCGATGGAGCGGAGGCACACTTGGTCCAAGGCGTTCGCCGCCGGGTCGATGTCGCGCGGCACGGCGAGGTCGACGAGGAACAAGGGCCGCCGCCGTTGCCGCGCCGCGTTTTGCACGACGCATTTGGGAATGATGTGATGCGGGGCGCTGGTGCCGCTGATCACGATGTCGAACCCCGCCAGCCGGGTGGCGATGTCATCCAGCGCCAGCGCCTCGGCATCCATCGCTTGGGCCAAGTGGCGAGCCCGCTCCGGCGTGCGGTTGGCGATGCTCATCGCGCCGACGCCGGCCTTGCGCAGGTGGCGCGCCACGAGTTCGATGGTCTCCCCAGCGCCCACCAGCAGGGCGCGGGCGTCGGCCAATCCCCCGAACAAGCGCTGCGCCATCGCCACCGCCGCGTAGGCGACCGATACCGGGTGCTTGCCGATGTCCGTCTCTGTGCGCACGCGCTTGGCGACATTGAAAGTGGTTTGCGCGAGCAGATTGAGTTCTGGCCCCAACGTGCCGGCGGCGCGGGCGAGATCGTAGGCAGCCTTCACTTGGCCCAAGATCTGCGGCTCGCCGAACGCTTGCGAATCCAGCCCCGCGGCAACGCGCATCAAATGCTGCGCCGCATCCCGATTCCACAGCGCGTAGCTGACGCCATCGAGTTCATGGAGCGCGACGCCGCGGTGCGCGGCCATCCACTGCGCCACGGGTTCCTGATCGGCGTGGTCTAGCGCACAATAGATTTCGGTGCGGTTGCAGGTGGACAGGATGGCTGCCTCGGCGACGGGCGCCGCCTGCGCGCGCAGGTCGGCCAAAGCGCTGCCGGCGACTTCCTGAGGAAACGCCAAGCGCTCGCGAAGTTCGATGGCCGCCATGCGAAAGCTGACGCCGTAAGCCAATAGTGGCATGTAGGAGTTAGGCGAGGTTGAAGCGCGAAACGGCAATCATAGCAGATGGGCGGCAATGGCCTTGCCCTGCCGGCGCCAGCCGGCTGCGCCCGGCGCGGCGTGGCAATCGGGCGTCGCTTCGCCATCGATTGGCGGCTTGGCGCCGCCTCGGCGTGGCGCTCGCGGCGGCCTTGCTGTCCGGTGCCTGTGCCATCCGCATGGCGCCGCCGGCGCCTTCCGGCGAGGTGGCGTTCGACCTGCGTGGCCGCTTCAGCGTGTCGCAGGATGGCCGCGCCCAATCCGGCAGTTTCTTCTGGCGCCAATTCGCGGCCGGCTTTGAAGTCGATTTGTGGGGCCCCCTCGGCCAGGGCCGCACGCGGCTCATCGGCGCCGGCGGCGGGCTGACGCTGGTGAATGTGCGCGGCGTCGCCGTCTTCGATGGCGACGCCGCGGCGTTGATGCAGCGAGAACTCGGCTGGTCCGCGCCGCTGGACGCCTTCTCCGCTTGGGTGACCGGGCGTCCGGCGCCAAGCTGGCCGGTGCGGGTGCATGGGCATGGCGTGTTCGAGCAGCTTGGCTGGCGCGTTGCAGTCACGTCGTGGCGCGATGTCGGCGGGCAGGCGTTGCCGGGCCGCATCGAGGCGACGCGCCAAGGGGTGCGCATCGTGGTTGCATGCCGGGAGTGGAGTTCGCCGCCGGCTTGAGGCGGCGCGGCGCCCTGCCGCTCACGCCCGCGTCTGGGCGATGTGCTCCAGCGTCCGTTGCAGCGCCGTGAGCGCCCAAGCCACGTCTGCGGCCGTCACCGACTCATCTGGATGATGGCTCACGCCCCCGGCGCAGCGGATGAACAACATGCCTACGTCGCAGAGCTCCGCCACGGCCATCGCATCGTGGCCGGCGCCGCTGTCGAGGCTCAAGGGTTCGGTGCCGAGTTCGCGCAGCACAGCGGAGAACGCGGCCTGAAGCCACGGAGCGCATTGCGCGGCGCCGGCGTTGTGGGTTTCGCGCCAGCTTAGAACTAGGTTGCGCGCCGCGCAGAGGCCGGTGAGTTCGGCCTCGAACTCGGCCACCAGCGCGTCCCGGCGGGCGTCGTCCCCCGCCCGCACGTCCACGGCGAACTCCACCGTGCCCGGCACCACGTTGACTGCGCCCGGCAGGCAAGACAGTTGCCCAACCGTCGCCACCGCGTCGCGCCGCCGCGCCAGCGCCTCGAGCCTCGTCACCGCTTCCGCGGCGCCGGCCAAGGCGTCGCGCCGCAGGCGCATGGGCATGGTGCCGGCGTGCCCCGCCGCCCCGTCCACCCGCGCCAGAAACCGCCGGCAACCGACGATGGCGTTCACTACGCCAAGCGGCAAGTTGCGGTCTTCCAGCACCGGCCCTTGCTCGATGTGGGGCTCCAGATAGGCGAACGGGGGGTTGGCGGCGCGGCTCGCGTCCGCAGCCGCCTCGGGGGGCAAACCGAAACCCTTCATGGCGGCCGCCAAGTCCACGTCGGCAGCGTCGCGCAGGGTGAGCCAGTTGGCATCCCAGGCACCGGCGAAGGCGCGGCTGGTGATGAGGGTGGTGCCGAAGCGCACGCCTTCTTCTTCGCCGAATCCCACCACCTCGACGGGAAACGGCAGCCGCCGCGCTTGGGCGTTCAGCGCTTCGACGGCAGCGATGCCCAGCAACACCCCCAAGATGCCGTCGTAGCGGCCGGCGTTGGGCACCGTGTCCAGATGCGAGCCGACCACCAGCGCCGGCGCGTCCTCGACGCTGCCCGCGTAGCGGCCCCAGATGCTGCCGGCGGCGTCCTGCCACACCGCCATGCCAGCCTCGCGCATCCAAGCCCCGACGCGCTCGTTCGCGAGGCGATGCTCGGCGGAGAGATACACCCGGCGGATGCCTGTGGCGAGGTCCGACAATTCCGCCAAGGCGTCGCAACGCGCCATGATGCGCCGCGCCGCGGCCATGTCGAGAGGAGGCGAAGCCATGCGCGAGCAAGACGGCGGCTGGCGGGAGCCGGCCATCATAACCGTCGCCGCCACGCCGAGTGTGGGAGAATCGCGGTGCGGCAGCCGCACCGGGCCAGGCCGCGCATCGACGTGATGGGAGATACAGATGCTGACAGTCCACTTTGCCCCCAATTCCCGCGCCGGCCGCATCATTTGGTTGCTCGAGGAGCTTGGGCTGCCTTACGAGGTGAACAAGATGGCCTTCCACCCGAAGGACTTGAAGTCCGACGCGCACCGCTCGCGCCATCCTTTGGGCCGGGTGCCGGTGCTGGACGACGGCGACGTGCGCATCTACGAATCCGGCGCCATCGTCGAGTACATCTTGGAACGACATCGCAACGGCGGGCTGAAGCCGGCTGTGGACGCGCCGACCTACCCTGCTTACTTGCAATGGTTCCACTATTGCGAAGGCATGGTGATGCCGCCGGTGAACACCATTGTGGTGCAAACCCTGTTGCTGCCGCCGGAGCGCCGCGACGCCACCGTGCTCGGCCAGGCGCAGCGCTTGCTCGGCAAGGCGTTGGCGCCGGTGGATGAGGCGTTGGCCGGCAAGGATTACCTCATCGGCGATTTCTCCGCCGCGGACGTGATGCTCGGCCACGCTTGCTTCATGAGCAATCGCATGGGCTGCGTCGCCGACGAGATGACGAGCCTGTCGGGGTACGTGGAGCGCATCACGGCGCGGCCCGCGTTCCAGACCGCCATCTCGATGCAATAGAATCCGCACTCCCCATAGAGCCGCGATAAGGCAGCCATGCTCAAACTCCACGGATTCCCAGTCAGCAATTACTACAACATCGCCAAGGCCGCGCTCCTTGAAGCCGGCGCCGAGTTCGAGGATGTGCGCACGATGCCTTCCCAAGACGAGGCGTACTTGGCCGTGAGCCCCTTGGGCAAGGTGCCCGCCTTGGAGGTCGACGGCGCCGCCCTCACGGAGTCGTCCGCCATCGTGGATTATGTGGCGGAGCACTTGGGTGGCAGCCTGTATCCGGCGGATGCCTTGGGCCGCGCTCAGGTGCGGGAGCTGATGAAGTACATCGAACTGTACCTCGACCTCGCGGCGCGGCCGTGCCTGCGCGAGGCGTTCTTCGGCGGCACGGTGAGCGACGAGGTGAAGGAGACCGCCAAGGCCAATCTCAAGCAGGGCGTGGCGGCACTCAACCGTCGCGCCCGCTTCGCCCCGTACATCGCCGGCGAGCAGCCGACTTATGCAGACCTTGCCGCCTACTTTTCCGTGCCGCTCGCGGATGGCGTGGCCAAGAAGCTGTTCGGCTGGGCCCTCGCGGACGACATTCCAGGCTACGCCGGGATGGTGGCGAAGCTGAAGGAGCGCGACTCCATCAAGGCCATTGAAGCCTCGCGCGCACGCTGAGGGGAGCGGCGTCCAGCGGGGGCGGCCACATGGCTGAACCCCTTTGGACGCCAGCGCCGGATGCGGCGCAATCGCAGCTCGCGGGCTTCATGCGCCGCGCCGGCTGCGGGGACTACGCGGCGCTGCACGATTGGTCTGTGCGCGAACGCGGCGCCTTCTGGAATCAGGTGTGGCAGGAATGTGGCGTCATCGCCAGCGCCACGGCCGCCACGCCGCTCGCCAACGGCGAAGATTTCTTAGGGTCGCGCTGGTTCGAAGGCGCGCGGCTGAACTACGCGGAGAACCTGCTGCGCTGGCGCGATGACCGGCCGGCGTTGGTGGCGCGCTTTGAGGCCGGCGAGCGGCAAGCGCTCTCTTACGCCGAGCTCCACCTTGCCGTCGCAAGGCTTGCGGCGGAGTTCCGCGAGCGCGGCGTCACCCAAGGCGACCGCGTGGCCGGCTGGCTGCCGAATGGCGCGGAAGCGGTGCTGGCGATGTTGGCCACGGCCAGCTTGGGCGCGGTCTGGTCTTCCTGCTCACCGGATTTTGGCAGCCAAGGCGCCGTGGACCGCTTTGGCCAGATCGGCCCGAAGCTCTTGATTGGCACCCGCCGCTATCGTTACGGGGGCAAGGATTTCGACGTGGCCGCCAAGGTGCTGGAAGCGCGCGCCGCCATCCCATCCATCGACGGCTTGCTGTGGACGGAGGACATCGCCCGCATCATCCGCGAACGCTCGGAGACGGCGCTGAATTTCACCGCCTGCGCCTTCGACGACCCGCTCTACATCCTTTATTCATCCGGCACCACCGGAGTGCCGAAGTGCATCGTGCATGGCGTTGGCGGCACGTTGCTGCAGCACCTGAAGGAGCATCGGCTGCACTGCGATTTGCGCCCGGAAGATCGGCTGTTCTTCTTCACCACCTGCGGCTGGATGATGTGGAATTGGCTGGTGAGCGGCCTCGCCAGCGGTTGTGCGCTGGTGCTCTACGACGGCGCCCCGTTCAGCCCGACGCCGGCGGCGCTCATGGACCTCATCGACGCAGAGGGCATCACCGTGTTCGGCGCCGGCGCCAAGTATTTCGCCGGCCTCGAAAAGGCTGGCGAGAAGCCGCGCGCGAGCCACCGGCTGGGGTCGCTGCGGGCCATCCTGTCCACTGGTTCGCCGCTCCCGGCGGAGGGTTTCCATTACTTGGCCGAAGCAGTGAAGCCCGGCGTTCCGGTGGCGTCCATCTCCGGCGGCACAGACCTCATCTCCTGCTTTGCCTTGGGCAACCCGCTGTTGCCCGTGTACGCCGGGGAGCTGCAGTGCAAGGGCCTCGGCATGGCGGTGGACATCGTGGACGAAGACGGCGCGCCGCTGCCGCGCGGCAAGGGCGAGTTGGTGTGCCGCAAGTCCTTCCCGTCGCGCCCGGTGGGCTTTTGGAACGATCCCGACGGCGCCAAGCTGCGTGGCGCCTACTTCGAGAAGTTCCCGGGCATCTGGGCGCATGGCGATTTCGCCGAGTTCACCGAGCATGGCGGCGTCATCATCCACGGCCGCAGCGACACGGTGCTGAACCCGGGCGGCGTGCGCATCGGCACGGCCGAGATCTACCGGCAGGTGGAAGCCGTGGAGGCCGTCACGGAGGCGCTGTGCGTGGGCCAAGAGTGGCAGGGCGACACGCGCATCGTGCTGTTCGTCACGCTGCGCGAAGGGGTGTGCCTGGATGCGGCGCTCAGCGCTGAGTTGCGCCGCCGCATTCGCGAGAACGCATCGCCGCGCCATGTGCCGGCGGTGATCCTGCAGGTGGCGGACGTGCCGCGCACGCGCTCCGGCAAGATCGCCGAGCTCGCGGTGCGGGAACTCATGCATGGCCGCCAACCAAAGAACGTCGGCGCGCTGGCGAACCCGGAGGCGTTGGCGCAGTTCGAGAATCTGGCGGCGCTGCAGCCGCGCTGACGCGCTCCGATGGGCGTGTGTTGTGGCAGCGGCGCTCGCCGAGGCGGGCTTCCCAGCAAGATCGGCGCCAGCGCGCGGTTGCGCGGCGCCGGGCAAAGTCGTTTCATTTGCTGATGGCTATGGTGTGCCGAGGATGGTGGCGCGAGCATGGGTGACGGAACACTATCGCGCCGGAACGCGCTCCTTGCCGTCGGCGCCGCCGGCGGCGCAGCTGCCGTCCACGCCGCGGCGCAGGCGCTGGGCTTCGTGCCGGCGGTGGCTGCGGCGCAGCCGCTCAACCTCGCGCCGGGGCGCGATGGCGGGCTGCATGTCGCCGTGCTCGGCGCCGGCATGGGCGGCTTGGCGGCGGCCTATGAGCTGCGCAAGGCCGGGCATCGATGCACGGTGCTGGAAGCGTCTCCCCGCGCTGGGGGCAGGAACCTCACGGTGCGCGGTGGCGATGTGGTGGATGAACTCGGCAGCCGTCAGGTGTGTGAGTTCGACGACCATCCAAACCTCTACTTCAACGCCGGCCCGGCGCGCATTCCCGGCCATCACCAAGCAATCTTGCGGTACTGCCGCGAGTTCGGCGTGGCGCTTGAGCTGTTCGTGAATGAGAACTACAGCGCTTGGGTGCAGGACGACGCCGGCTTCGACGGCAAGCCGGTGCGCCATCGCGAGTACATGGCCGATGCGCGCGGCTTCATGGCGGAACTGTTGGCTAAATCCGTCGATGCCGCGGCGCTCGCAGCGCCCTTCACCGTGGACGATTTGGAACGCCTGCGCGAGTTTGCCCGCGTCTATGGGGACTTGAGCGGTGGCTTCGTCTACAAGGGATCAAGCCGCGGCGGCTTGGCGAGCGGCGGCATGGTCGCCGCCGGCGTCACCAAGCCGCCTCTGGACCCGGCGCAGCTGCTCAACACCAGCTTCTGGCGCGAGTTCATGCACTGGGGCGAATTCTTCGATCAAGCGGCGCCCATGATGCAGCCGGTGGGCGGCATGGACCGCATCGTGGACGCCTTCATGGAGCGCGTTGGTGACGGCGTGCAGTTCGGGTGCCCGGTGCAGCGCATCGCGCTCTCGGAAGATGGCGTGGACATCGCCTACGCCGACGCGCGCGGCGCACCGCGATCCTTGAGGGCGGATTACTGCCTGAACAGCATCCCCACGCATCTCGTCACCGGCCTCGCGCACAACTTTCCCGCCGCCTATGTGCGGGCGCTCGCGGCGCCGGCGCGAGGCAAGCTGATGAAGATCGCCTTTCAGGCGCGGCGGCGTTTCTGGGAAGACGAAGGCATATACGGCGGCATCTCGTGGACGCGCCAGGACATCACGCAAATCTGGTATCCGCCGCACGACATCCACGGCGAGAAAGGCGTCATCCTCGGCGCCTATGTGTTCGACTATGAAGCCGGCGCCCGGCTGGCGCGGCTGACGCCGAGCGAGCGCTTGGAAGCGGCCATCAGGCAGGGCGAGAAGATCCATCCGAACTACCGCAGCCATCTGGAGAACGGCGTGAGCGTCGCTTGGCACCGCATGAACCACATGCTCGGCTGCGCCGCCACCTGGACGCCGGCGGACATGCGCGAGCACTTCCCCACCTTGCAGCGCCCGGCGGGGCGGCATTACATGATTGGCGATCAAGTGAGCCACCTGCCGGGCTGGCAGGAGAGCGCCATCGCCTCGGCGCACCATGCGCTCGCCGACATCGATGCGCGCGAGCGCGCGGCGGCGTGACAGTCAACCACTCAGAGGACATTCCATGAAGAGCAAGCAACGCAACATCGGCCGCAACACGCTGGGCATGGCCGCGGCGCTGGCGGCAGCGCTGTGGATGGCGCCGGGCGCCGCCGCGGACGAGGCCGCGGCGGCGGCCGCCGACGGCATCGTGCGCCACCCGCTGGGCGGCGGGTCGACGTTCCCCATCGCCCGCGCCGTGGAGACGCCGGCGCACGCGCGCCTCATTCACCACAGCGGCATGGTGCCGGAGCCATTGAACCCCGATGCCGCTCCCGGCAGCCGCGCCTATTGGGGCGACACCGAGGCGCAGGCGATGAGTGTGCTCATCCGCATGCAGGATTCCCTCGGAGAGTTGGGGCTTGGCATGGGCGACGTGGTGAAGCTCACCGTGTTTCTCGTGGGCGACCCGGAACTCGACGGCAAGATGGATTTCGCCGGCCTGATGCGGGCATACACGCAGTTCTTCGGCACCGAGGCGCAGCCGCGCCTGCCGGCGCGGTCCGCAGTGCAGGTGGCGGGTTTGGTGAGGGACGGCATGTTGGTTGAGATCGAAGCCGTCGCCGCCACCATGCCTTGAACGCCGGCGCGAGAGAGGGCTTCAGATGGCGGCGACGCTAGGCAACCGCGCCGCGGGTTGGCGCTCGGCGCTGGCGCGTGAGACGCGGCGCGGCCCAGCGCATGGCATGGCGTCAGGCCATGCTTTGGCCTGCACCCTTGCGTTGGTTTGCGGTGTATTCGCCGGCGTCGCCCAAGACGCCGCGGCGGATGACGCGCCGGCGGCGGTGCTCTACGCCACGGAGTGCGCGTCTTGCCACGGCGCCAATGGCCGCGGCAACGCGCTGGTGGATGGGCCGGTGCTCGCCGGCTTGCGAGCGAGCTACATCGAGCGGCAGCTGGAGAGCTTTCGCGCGGGTTTTCGCGGCGCGAACGCCGAAGACCCTGAGGGCATGGAGATGCGCGCGGCCGCCGTCGCCTTGGACGCTGCGTCTGGCACGACGCTCGCCGCTTGGCTGGAGACGCTGCCGGCGCCGCTGCCAGAGACGGTTGCCAGCGGCGATGCCGCGCTCGGCGCCGAGCTCTATGCCCCCTGCGCGGCCTGCCATGGCGAACGCGCCGAGGGCATGCCAGCGCTCGCGGCGCCGGCGCTGGCCAACCAAGCGCCTTGGTACAACGACCGGCAGCTGCGCCGCTTCATCGTCGGTGTGCGCGGCGCCCATGCAGACGACGCATGGGGCACCTCGATGCGCGCGAGCAGCGTGGGCGTTGCGTTGGATGATGTTCGCCACATCGTTGCATGGCTGAGCGAGCAGGGCGGTGCCGCGGCGGCCACACCTTGAGCGGGATTGGTTGCGCGCACCGAGTTTTGGGGTGGCTTGAGTGAGTTGGTGGGGCGCCTTGGTTGGCGGCGCGCTCGGCTTCTTCGTTGGCGGCCCCATCGGCGCGGTGCTGGGCGGTGCGCTGGGCGGCACGCTGAGCGGCGGCGCGGCGCGGCCGGGCAACGCGGCAACGGCCAGTCGCCGCGAGCGCGTGCAGGCAACCTTCTTTGGCGCCACGTTCAGCGTGATGGGTTGCATCGCCAAGGCCGATGGCCAGGTGACAGCGGAGGAGATTCAGCTTGCCAATGCCGTGATGGATCGGTTGGGGTTGAACGCCCACCAACGCGAGGCGGCGCGGGAACTCTTCAATGCCGGCAAAGCGCCGGACTTCCCCTTAGACGATGTGGTGGCGCAGTTGCGGCGCGAGTGTCGCCCCGGCAGCCATCTCGTGGGCATGTTCCTAGAGATTCAGTTTGGGGCGGCGCTGGCCCACGGCGGCATGCATCCGGAGGAGCGACGGCTGTTGTGGCGCGTCGCCCACGGGCTTGGCATCGGCGAGGGGGATTTCGCCGCCATCGAGCGCATGTTGGGCGCCGGTGCCATCGCTGTGGCGGACGGCCCGCCCTTGGAAGACGCCTTCGCCACCCTGGGCATCTCGCCAGACGCCACCGAGGCCCAAGCGAAGCAGGCATACCGGCGCATGATGAACCGCCACCATCCGGACAAACTCGCCGCCAAAGGCCTGCCGGAGGAGATGATGCGCGCCGCCACCGAACGCACCCAGCAAATCAAGGCCGCTTGGGAGCGCGTCAAGGCTTCCCACGCGAGCTAAGCGTGGCGGGAGCGCGGCCCGTAAAATGGCTGGTCTGACCGCTCTCGCAATAGCTTCGCGATCGCTAACTCAGCGGGAGACCGCGCCCCGCAACCGGCTCAGGCCAGCCGCAGTCACACGTTTGCGGCGGCGATGCGCTGCGCCCACTCGTGCGGCCCTTGCAGATGCACGGATTCCCCGCGCGCGTCCACCGCCACCGTCACCGGCATGTCGCGCACCTCGAACTCGTTGATCGCTTCCATGCCGAGATCGTCGAACGCGAGCCGGGTGGACTTCACGATGGCCTTGGAGACCAGATACGCGGCGCCCCCCACCGCGATGAGCGACACGGCGCCGTGGTCGCGGATGGCGGCGATGCCTTCGGGGCCACGCTCGGCCTTGCCGATCATGCCCAAGAGCCCGGTGCGTTCCAGCATGACGCGGGTGAACTTGTCCATGCGCGTCGCCGTCGTTGGGCCGGCGGGGCCCACCACCTCGTCGCGCACCGCATCGACCGGGCCGACGTAGTAGATGAAGCGGTTGCGGAAGTCCACCGGCAGCGCTTCGCCGCGGTCGATCATCTCGACTAGGCGCTTGTGCGCCGCGTCGCGGCCGGTCAGCAGCTTCCCGGAGATGAGCAGGGTGTCTCCGGCTTGCCACGTTTGCACTTCGGCGCGGGTGATGGTGTCGAGATTCACGCGGCGGGCGCCGCTGTCGGCGGCATCGTCGAGGTCTGGCCAGTCTTCCAAGTTCGGCGGCGCGAACTCCGCCGCGCCAGAGCCGTCGAGAACGAAGCGCGCATGGCGCGTGGCGGTGCAGTTCGGAATCACGGCGACGGGCTTGTTCACCGCGTGTGTGGGCCAGTCCGCCACCTTCACGTCGAGCACCGTCGTCAGCCCGCCGAGCCCCTGTGCGCCGATGCCGAGGGCGTTCACCTTCTCGAAGAGTTCAATGCGCAGCGCTTCAGCTCGGTTGGCGGGGCCGCGCGCCAACAGGTCGTGAATGTCGATGGGCGCCAGCAGCGATTCCTTGGCGAGCAGCATGGCCTTTTCCGCAGTGCCGCCGATGCCGATGCCTAGCAAGCCGGGTGGGCACCATCCGGCGCCCATCGCCGGCACCATGTCCAGCACCCAATCCACCACCGAATCCGATGGGTTCAGCATGGTGAACTTGGATTTCGCTTCGCTGCCGCCGCCCTTGGACGCCACCCCGACGGTGAGTTTGTCTCCCGGCACGATGCGGTAGTGGATCACCGCCGGGGCGTTGTCGCGGGTGTTGCCGCGGGCGCCGTCCGGGTCTGCCACGATGGACGGGCGCAGCACGTTGTCTGGGTTGAGCCAGGCGCGGCGCACCCCGGCTTGGATCATCTCGTCCACATCGCCGCCATCGGCCCACGCCACCTCCATGCCGACGTCCACGAACACGTTGACGATGCCGGTGTCTTGGCAGATCGGCCGTTTGCCGAGCGCACACAGCCGCGAGTTGACCAAAACCTGCCTGAGCGCGGCTTTCGCCGCCGGTGCCTCCTCGCGCTCGTAGGCCGCCGCCATCGCCCGGATGAAGTCCGGCGGGTGGAAGAAGGAGATGTATTGCAGCGCGTCCGCCACGCTCTGCGTCAAGTCCTCGGCGCGAATCACCGTCATGCGTCGCCTCAAAATCTCCTGCGGCGGGTGCAAGGGTACACCTTGGCCGGTTGCCCACCGCCCAGCGACGCCGTCGCTGCCGGCTCGAGAAGCGCCAATGCGGGCGAAGTTCAGTGCGGGCGCGCGCTCGGCGCGGCAGGAATCCCCGCAGGGCTGGAAACTCGGCGCCGAAGCCCCTAGACTCGCGCATCTTCCAGTACGCTGGACAGGAAAAACAAGTGAGTGAACCTGCGCAACAAGACGATTTGAACGACCGCATCGTGGAATTGGTGGAGCAACACTGGGAAGAGCAGCAAATGCCGCTCCTGCTGAGCCGTTTGGGCGGGCATGACCGCGGCGAGATCGCGCGGCTGGCGCGACAGCGGGCGAACAGCTTGGGCACATACCTGCGCCAAGGGCTTGCAGACCGGGTGCAGCTGATTCAACACAGCGAACGCCCCGTGCTGATTGGGGTGTTGCCGATGGATGCGGCAGTGGAAGGCGACGTGGATGGCTGGCTGGAGAGCGCCCAGGGCAAGTCTGCCGGCGGAGCGCCGCGTTACCACCCAGCGTTTTGGGCGGCGTTCCGCAAGCCGTTGGACGAAATGAAGAATCGCTACATCAGCGTGGCGCCGCCGATTCGCTTTCAAGACACGTATCCGGAAGACCGCCCGGAGGGTTTCATCGAGATCGCCCCGGAGTACATCGCGGATTCCGAGATGGACGCCTCCGCGGTGCTTGAGAACGCGCAGGACTGGTTGGAGGAGAATGACCAGCAGCCGACGGCATTTCTCGCCGCCAGCCCGTCGTCCGCGCCGCCCCGCTCGCATCAGGACGGTGATGTGTTGGAGCGTCTCGTGCGGGCGCTGGATGCCAATGATCTGAAGCGAGTGTCGCTGCCGCTCGACATCGTGATGAAACTCCGACGCCATTCTTGAGGCATTGGCGCCGGGGGCGCCGCATCGAACGCGCGCCGGCCAACCTGCCCCGTCAGGCTCGCTCTTTGGGCTAACATCGGCCACTGTGACTGCCGGCTTTCGCAATGCCATAGAGGCGACATGGCGCATCTGGACGCTGGTGCTGGCTGCCGCCACGCTCGCCGCATCGACCGCCCACGCCCAAGAGATCGAGGAAGTGATCGTCACCGCCCGCAAGAAGGCGGAGAACTTGCAGGATGTGCCCATTTCCGTGCAGGCGTACTCTGGCGATCATGTCGCCGAGAAAGGCATCATCGACCTTCAGACCATGGCGCCGACGATTCCCAACTTCAGCTACTCCCAAGCCATCGGCGCCGGCGACGTGCTGATCATGCGCGGGCTCGGCACCTTTGGCTCCGGCCCGCATTTGGAACAGGCCGTGGGCCAAGTGTTCAACGGCTTTTTCACCACGCGGGCGCGCATGGGCCGCGCTTCGTTCGTGGATCTGGCCCAAGTGGAGCTCTTGCGTGGCCCGCAAGGCCCCATCATCGGCAAGAACACTTCTTTGGGCGCCATCAACATCACCGCCAACCGTCCGACCTCGGCGCCGGAGTTCAGCGTCGAGGGCGGCTACAACTTCGCCGCCAGCGCCGGCTGGGAATTGCAGGCGATGGCCTCCGGGCCGCTCGGCGATGCTTGGCGCGCGCGGGGCGTGGTCAACGGCAAGGACCAGGACGGTTGGATGACCAACGCACCTAGCGGCGAAGAGCATCGCGGCAAGACGGATGTCACGGCCCGCATCATCCTCGAAGGCGATCTGCGCGAGACGCTGAACGCCGCGCTGCTCTACCAGCGCTTGGACTACGATCGGCGCGGCAAACCGCGTGAGATGCACTGCGTCGATCCCGCCCGCGTGGCCGCAAACCCCGCCTTCGCCGGCGAAGACTGCGCCGTGAACGCCCGCAACAATAGCCGCGCGGTGATTCCGGCGGCGGTGGTGGCGCGCTCCTACGCGGTGGCCGGCTTGCCGGCGCCAAGCGGCCTCGTGGACCGGGAAGTGCGTGAGGGCTTTCAGCTAGGCTCCGAGCTGATCGGCCTGACGCTCACTTGGCAAGCGACGGACGATTTGAAGATCACCTCCCTGACCGGAAGCACCGATTACGACATGGTCGACGTCTTCGATTCAGACCTCGCGGCCGCGCCCAGCAACCACAATGTGCGCGTCATCGAAAACCGTGAGGATTACCGGCAGACCACCCAGGAGTTGCGCATCCAATCCACTGCCGGCGAGCGGTTCGGCTGGCTTGCCGGCTTCAACTATCTCGACAGCCGCTTGTTGTTCAGCCAAGACTTCGACCATCATGCCGGCGGCCCCAACCCCAACGCCCGGCGGGCGGAACGGGCGGAGGTGGAAACGCAGAGCCTGTCCTTCTTCGCCGGCACGGATTGGCGCTTGGCGAACGCGCTTACGGCGGCGCTCAGCGTCCGCGCCACCGACGAGCGGCGCGAGGCATTCAAGAACCAATGGCAGGCTGTCTACGGCACCGCCCAGCGCGCCGACAGCCTGTGCCGGCGCGGCGGCCTGTTCGGCTGCTTCCACAACGCATCGACTGGCGAAGACGATGTGCTGCGCGGCGACGTGGATGAGCGGGACTTGTCTTGGAACGCCGCGCTGACGTGGAAGCGCATGCCGTCCTCCATGCTGTATGTGAATGTCGGCGACGGTTTCAAGAGCAGCGGCTTCAACATCCGCGGCAACGTCAACACGGCTGCTGGGCGCGCCAATTTCGTGTTTGGGCACGAGCAGTCTCTCAACGTGGAGGCCGGTGGCAAGCATGTGCTGCGCGACGGCACGTTGCGGTTCAACTGGACTGTCTACAACACCGTCATCGACGGCCTGCAGCTCGCATCGAACGATCCCGTGAACATCTCGCAAGCGGTGGTGAACGGCGACGCGACGGCGCGCGGCGTGGAATGGGATCTGCTGTGGGTAGTCTCCGCGCAGGTTGTGCTTGGCCTCACGGGCGTCTACACGGACACGCGCTACGACAAGTTCCTGGGCGCCTGCTGGAACATCCCGGGCTTCGCCCGGCAAAGCGCTGCGCAAGGTTGCGATGTGGATGTGAACGGCGACGGTCGAGGCGATTTTCAGGATCAGGGCGGCGATGTCCCGCCCTTGGCGCCCGCCTACACGGTGGTGGCGCATGGCGAATACTCGCTGCCGGCGGGGGACAAGGAGTGGACCTTCGGCGTTCAAGTCTATGCCGTTGACGAGCAGCAGATTTCGATCGTGGATCATCCCTACGCCACCGAGCCGGCGTATGCGAAAGTGGATGCCAGCATTACTTGGGCGGCTGCGGACGGCGCGTGGCGGGTGGCGTTGGTGGGCCGCAACCTCACGGACAAAGTGGTGCGCACCTTGGCGGACCCGACCAGTTCCTTCGCCAGCGTCGGCGGCGGCGTCTTCACCACCATTGACGAAACGCGCTCCGTCGCGGTCAGGTTCAAGTACCTGTTCTAGCGTTGGCCCATGCCTTGCCGGCGTCACCTCAGCGTTCCCCATCGCAGCGCTCGGCGCGACGGGAAGGGCGAGGCGGCGGTTTGCGGCAAAGCGCCAAATCGATTCGCCCGCGCCGGGGTTGGCGTGTTGTTGTGCAGCGGCATCGTCGCCGCCAATGCCGCCACAGCGCAAACCGAGTTGTCGCTCGCCTACTTCACGGGCCCGAAACATGCCATGACGAGCGCCGTGTTCACGCCCTTCCAAGAACGGCTGGCGCAACTTTCCGCGGGGCGTTTGGTGGTGAAGCAGTTTCCGGGTGGCGCCTTGAACTCGTCGCCACCAAGGCAGTATTCGATTCTGCTCGATGGCGTGGCGGACATCGTGTTCGCGTTGCCCGCTTACACCAGCGCCTTGTTTCCGAAAACGAACGTCGTTTCCTACCCAGGCGTTTGCGACTCCGCGCCGGCTTGCACGACGGCGCTGTTGCGTGGGCGTCCGGTGCTGGAGCGCGAGTACCGGGCCAAGGTGCTGGCGCTTTGGTCCACGTCGCCGGCGGCGTTGCTGACCCGCGACGTTCCGGTGCGAACGCTGGAAGCGATGCGCGGGCTCAAGGTTCGCGTTGCGTCGCGGCTCGACGTGCCATTCGTCGAGGCGCTCGGCGCCACCCCCATCGTCCAGCCCATCAGCGTCGTCTATCAGAACCTCGCCAACGGCGTCATCGATGGCGTCGTCGCGCCCGCGTCGGCGATCCACGGCTTCAAGCTGCAGGAACCGGCCAACTACCTCACCACTTGGCTGCCGCTGTCGGGCACGCCGGTGGCGTTGCTGATGAACCGCGATGTCTATGCGGCGCTTTCGCCCGCCGCGCAAGGCTGGGTCGACGCCGCCGCGGACGCCACGCTATCGATCCGCGGCGGCGCTGGCTATGCCCAAGAGGCCGAACGCGGCCTCGCGGCATGCGTGAGCGCCGGCGTGCAGGTGATCGAGTTGTCGGTGGCCGAACGACGCCGCTTTGAAGCCGCGGTGGCGCCGGCGCTGGATGCTGCCCTTGAGAGTCAAGCCGGCGACATGTCGGTGGCGCAAGTGGTCGCGTTGCTGAAGGGCGCATGAGCCGCGCCGGCCGGTTGGTGGCGGGCGGGCGGGGCGCCGATGCGGCGTTCGCTTGGCTGGTGCGCGGGTTCGCCGTCGCCGGCGGCGTTGCGCTGGTGGTGATGGCAGCCACCGTCGTCGTCGCCGTGGTGGCGCGCTATGCCCTGAACGCACCGATCTTTGGCGCGGAGGACGTCTCGGCGATGGCGCTGGTAGTGGTGGTGGCGAGCGCCATCGTCTACGCCGCGTGGGACAACGCGCATGTCGCCGTGGACGCCATCGACAGCGTTGTTCCGCAACGCGCAACGCGGGTGACGGACGTCGTCGCAGGGCTGCTTGGCGCGGCGACGGCGGCGCTGGTGGCCTTTGCCTTGTTTCGGCACGGTGCCTGCGGGGCCCCTTGCGGCGCCGCCACGCCAACCCTGTTGGTGGTCCACACGCCGTTCTACTACGCGCTCGGCGCTGCGTTCGGCGTTGTCGCTGGGCTGCTGTTGATTCGCTTGGCGGCGCTGCGGATGCATCGCAGCGAAGCGCCAGCGGGATAGGCGAGAGCTTGCAGCGCACACTGCGAACGCGCCCGTCTAGGCTGTGTGTGCGGGTGCCGAGGCACGCGCCCAATGTTCGCCGTGCTCGCACAGGCAGCGAGCGTCGCGCCGTGCCTGTGCCGCGGCCTGCCGGCCGGCGTCCGGCCACCCTCTGCGGCGTGTAGATGGCCGGCACCGAAACTGCCGTTCTGGGTTTCGCCGGCCTCGGGCTGCTGCTCTTGCTGCGTGTGCCGGTGGGCCTTGCGTTGTTGCTGGCGGGCACCGTCGGCATCGCCTTGATCCGGCCGGCAGCGGCGTTGCCGACCCTCGCCGGCGAGATTTTCGCGGTGGCGTCAACGCCTTCGCTCACCATCCTGCCGTTGTTCATTCTCATGGGCCATCTCGCGGTGGTTGCCGGCATGGGGCGGGATCTCTACGTCGCCGCCAACAGCTGGCTGGGCCACTTGCGCGGCGGATTGGCGTCCGCCTCCATCGTCGGCTGCGCCGGCTTCTCGGCGCTGTCCGGTTCATCGCTCGCTTCCGCGCTCACCATCGGCCGGGTTGCGCTCGGCGAGATGCGTCGCTACGGCTACGCCGACTCGCTGGCGACCGGCACCATCGCCGCCGGCGGCACGTTGGGGATTCTGATACCGCCATCGGTGGGCCTGGTGATCTACGCCGTGCTGACGGAGGCCAGCATCGGGCGCTTGTTCGCGGCTGGCGTTTTGCCTGGGATGCTGTTGACCACGCTGTTCGTGTTGACGGTGTGGGCGGTGGTCAAGCGAGCGCCCGACAAGGCACCCCGTGCGCGGTCATCGCCGCCTTGGCGCGAGCGCTGGCGCGGGTTGGCGCAGGCCGGGTGGACCGTCGCCCTCATCGGCGGCATGATGGTCGGCCTTTACATGGGCGCATTTTCGGCCATTGAAGCTGCCGGGGTCGGCGCGTTCCTTGCTTTTGCGACCCTCGTCGTCCGGCGCAGGTTGAGCTGGCGCAGCGTGGTGGATGTCTGCGCCGGCACGTTGCGCGCCACCGGCACGGCGTTTCTGGTGCTTTGCGGCGCTTTCGTCTTCAAGACCTTCATCGGCTTCACCGCGGCGATGGTTGTGCTCGCGGAGTGGATCGGGGCACAAGGTCTCTCCGGTGCGCAGATCGCGCTGGCGGCGTTGTTGCTGTTCATTGCGCTCGGCACCTTCTTGGAGGGATTCGCCATTCTGGTGTTGGCCATCCCCCTGCTGCTGCCGATTCTGGTCGCCGCGGATGTGAACCTGATCTGGTTCGGCGTGCTCGTGGTGGTGACGCTGGAAATGGGATTGATCTCGCCGCCGGTTGGCATCAACGTGTTCGTCGTCAAGGGCATTGCCCAAGATGTGCCGCTCGCCACCATCTTCCGGGGCATTTGGCCGTTCTGGCTGGCGATGCTGGGGGCGATCGCGCTGGTCTTCACCGTGCCGCAGATTGCGACATGGCTGCCGGACGCCCTGTACGGCAGCCGTTGAATCACTCGGTGGTAGGATGCAGCCAGCGTCGCACAGCCCGGTGGCCAAGCAATGAGCGCAGGACTCCGCTACGAAGCCGACGGTGGCCCGTCCACATGGCTGGCTCTTGGCCAAGGGGCGCAGCTTGCCATCCTGACGATCAATTCCTGCGTCATGGTGGCTGCCGTCGTCTTCCGCGGCGGCGGCGCAGAAAGCTATCTGCTGTGGGGCGTGTTCGCGACCGTGCTGTGCTGCGGCGTCGGCACGATTCTGCAGGCGCTTCGGTTCGGCCGCGTCGGCGCGGGTTATTGCATCGTGGCCGGCACCTCCAGCATCTTCATCGCCGTCGCCGCAACGGCGCTGGCCACCGGCGGCCCGGCGCTGCTCGCCACCCTCGTGGTCGTGGTGGCGCTATTGCAGATGGCCATGTCCACCCGGCTGTCTCTGGTGCGGCGGCTGCTGACGCCGACGGTGACCGGCACCGTCATCATGCTGCTGCCAGTCTCCGTCATGCCCATTCTGGCGCGGCTGCTCAACCAAGCGCCGGCGGAAGCGCCCGTCGCAGCAGGGCCGGTTTGCGCCCTCGTCACGGTGGCGCTGATCGTTGGCATCGGCCTCAAGGGCAACAATGCGCTGCGGCTGTGGGCGCCGGTGATCGGCGTCGTCGGTGGCGCGGCCGTTGGGGCGCTGTTCGGCATCTACGACACCCAGCGCATCGTGGACGCGCCATGGGTCGGCATGTCGTTGGCGGATTGGCCGGGCTTGGATCTCGCCTTCGGCGCCGATTTCTGGGCGCTGTTGCCGGTGTTTGCCTTCATTTCCTTGGTGGCGCTGACGAAATCCATTGGCGCGGCCATCGCCACCCAACGGGTGTCTTGGAGCGGCTCCCGCGCGGTGGACTTCCGCGCCGTGCAGGGCAGCATCGCCGCCGAAGGCACTGGCAATCTGCTCGCTGGCCTGGGCGGTGGCGCCCCGAACACCCCCTATCCAATCGGCGCATCCGTCATCGAGCTCACTGGCGTGGCGGCGCGCGGGGTGGGCATCGCCGCTGGCGCGATCCTGATTCTGGCGGCTTGCATGCCGAAGGTCCTAGCCGTCGTCATCGCCATCCCCAGCCCTGTGGTGGCGGCCACCATCGGCGTGGTCATGGTCTTGCTGTTTATCGGTGGCGTGCGGGAGGTGATGCAGGAAGGCTTGAACTACTCCGCCGGCTTGATCGTCGGCGTCTCGTTCTGGATCGGCGTGGGCTGCCAAGCGCAGCTGATCTTTCCGCACATAGTGGCGGACTTCGCCGGCGGGCTGTTGGGCAACGGCATGGTCGCCGGGGGCGTCACCGCCATCCTGCTGACGTTGGTGGTGAACTTGACGCAGCCGCGCAGCGGGCGCTTTGCCGGGCGGGCGGAAGCGGCGGAACTGGAGAACATCCAAACATTCCTCGCGACGTTCGCCGCGCGCCGCAACTGGGGCAGTGCCCTGCAAGAGCGGGTGGCGGCGGCCGCCGAAGAGGCGCTGACGGCGCTATTGCAGAGCGAGGCGACGGAGGGTGAAGGCGGCGCGGCGGCGTGGGAAGCGCGCCGGCTGCAGCTCACTGTGCGCGGCACGAGCGCCGGCGCCACGCTGGAACTCGTCACCACGGCTGCCACCGAGGAGAACCTGCAAGATCGCATTGCCCTGCTCGCCGAGGAACCGGCCGGGAGCGACCCCATGCGCGACCTGCCGTTGCGGCTGCTGCGCCATGTCGCGTCTTCCGTGCGCCATCAGCAGTTCCACAATGCGGATGTGCTCACCGTGCAGGTGGCCAGCCGGCCCTAGCCCGTGAGGCCGGGGCTCGGTGGTCGGCCGAGCGCGGCACCGCCTGACGCCCTCTTGCTTCTCGAAGAAGATACTTCTCGAAAGCGTTACTTGCCGAGGAAAGAAGCCGCCAGCAAGGTGTGGTTCTCCCTGCTCACGATGTAGCCGGCTTCGCGACAGGCTGCCAAGTACGCTTGCCACTCAGGATCCGCTCCCAGCGCCGCGCGGCAGCGCTCTCGCTCTGCGGCGCTATCGAACACCATGATGTGCGTGTACGAATCGACGTCGCCGGTGTCGCCGATGCCGAACACCACCGGCTTGCCAAGATGGCGTTGGTGGGCGGCCATGCCCTTCTCTTCGTAGAGCTTCATTTGCGCTTGCGCCGTTCCGTAGCGGCACTTGTGATAGTGGACATCGAAGATCATCGCTGTGGCTCTTCCTTGGCTGCAGGTGGGCGCAAGATAGCACCTGCCCAGCGGATGGGCAAAACGGCTGCATCGGTTCACTGGGACAGGTCTCCCCAGCCAAATGAGAGAATGAGCATGAACGCGGCTGTCGGCACGGAGGTCGCGCAACTGCTGCTGCGCGGCGTTGAGGTGCCCGCATCCATCCAAGCGTGGGGAGAGCCCGGCGGGTAGTCCGGCAGGCCTTGCGGCGGTGACGCGCAAGTGGGCCTCCTGCCCTGCATGGCGACCATCGCTAGCATGCGCACAACCCCGGTCCCCGGCGCCAAGCGCTGCGACCTGATGGCCCGACAGGCTGCCGAAGCGTGGCGCTCGACCATCTCGCTCTTTGTGTCCGTCGCGGTGGCTTGGAAGACCCTCTTTGCTCATGCCGGCCCGATTCGTCTAGTCCCGGCCACGGTTCGCTGCCTGCCGAGTCTGGCCTCCGGTAGAATGATTTGGATGTACCACTCGATCTTGGCGGCCACGCCGGTGGATCGCGACTCCATGCCGCAGGATCGGCTGGACATCTCCCAACGAGTGCGAACCAACCCGTTGCCTTGGACCGGCCAGTTTTCGCCACAATTGGTGGAGGCGCTGCTGCGAGCTTACGCGAGTCATGGCGCTGTAGTGTTGGATCCGTTCGTCGGCAGTGGTACATCGCTAGGAGAGGCAGCGCGGCTAGGGTTGGCCGCGACGGGGAGCGACATCAACCCGGCCGCCGTAGCTCTAGCGCGTTTGTATGGAATGGCAAACTGCCCTGTCGCCGTTCGGGCCGACATTCTCGCGTCGTTGCATGAGCGCCTTGCGGAAGTTGTGCCGCCTGACATGCCCCTGTTTGCTGGCGGCCGACGCCAGACGCTCGACAAGGGAAGCATTGAACGGGCGCTTGTGGGCCTCTGGCGCGAGTCTCCGATTGGCCCGGCAAGGGACATCTGGGCCGCTCTGGTGGTGCTGTGCGACTTCTTTCAACAACACTTGGATGTCACCACGGTGCATCAAACGTGGGCGCGGCTCGAACGCACTATTAGGTTTCTACCCACGTCGAGCAAACTGGTCACGATACGCCAAGCTGACGCCCGAGCGCTTCCGCTAGAGTCGCGTTCCGTCGATCTGATCTTGACGTCGCCTCCCTACATCAACGTCCACAACTACCACCAGAAGTTCCGCCGCTCGGTGGAGGCGCTCGACTGCGACATTCTCGCCATCGCTCGATGCGAGATCGGTTCGAACCGTCGGAACAGGGGCAACCGATTCCTTACGGTCGTTCAGTACGCACTGGATATGACCCTCGCTCTGCGGGAGATGGTTCGGGTCGCTAAGGCCGACGCTCGCCTGATTCTAGTGCTTGGCCGAGAATCCACGGTGCGCGGTACCCGCTTCCTCAATGGCGAACTAGTAGCTGAGTTAGCTGTGGATGGATTGCGCTTAGAGCTGGAACGCCGGCAAGAGCGCGTATTCCGGAACCGTTTCGGTACCAACATTTTCGAAGACATCCTCCACTTGCGTGCGTCCGGCGAGTACTTGGACGAGGACGAGGCGTTGAAGTCCGCCCGCGGCGTCGCGCGTCGGGTTTTGTCCTCAACACGCCCCCTTGTGCCTCAAAAGGCACAAGCCGGTCTTGACCAGGCGCTGGCCCGTGTTGACGACGTACCAGCGTCTTCAATGCTACCGGCGTCCGCTTTGTCGCAACTGGCACCACCATGACTGGCGCGACACCTCACGGCGACAAGCTCCAAGCATTGCTGGTCAACGAGAAGCTGCCGAAGGCCGACCTGCCGCGCGTCCGCCAGGCAATCGAGCGTTACGACGATTGGCTGATTCAGATGGACGACGCAGGAGCAGACCTCGGCCGACTAGTGGCCGCCACGGACAGTTACAAGAAGTCTGTTGATCTCGAACTAATTCACGACAGTCCCAGGAACTTTCTCTACCGGCAGAAAGGCCAACTCAAGCTGGACAATACCGTGCTTGAGGAGTTTCTTCCCAAGCTCGTTAGGCAAGTGTTGTCCGAGAAAATTGTCACACTCGGTTTGACAGTGGGGCCTGCCACCGCGATTTCTCAATTGCGTTTTGATTCCGACCTCCGAACCGACATGCCCGGTGCCGGCATGGAGGCTCGTGTAAAAGATCACGACTTCGTACTTGCTAGGCCGTTGTTCCTCAAGGCATCGCACCGGCAAGACTTCGCGAATTCCCGCGAGACCAGTACAAGCCTCGCATATGTGGCAGCGGAACTGAAAACGAACCTCGACAAGACGATGTTCCAGGAGGCGTGCGCTACGGCACGGGACTTGCAGCTAGTCCTGCCCGGGGCGCGCTACTTTCTTCTCTGTGAATGGCTCGATATGACGCCCATAAGCACCGCCGTTACAGCGATCGAGGAGATTGTCGTGCTGCGCAAGGCGAGACGCTTGCCTGCGAATCTACGGAAACAGTTTGCGTCCGTGCCTGGCCGGGCAGCGAGTCGAAGCATGGTTGAGAGCTATCTCGATCAACACCCTCTCTCACCCGAGGCGTTTCAACACTTCCTAGAGCACTTGGATCGATTGTTGGCCGTGGACGCGACCACCGATGAGGTGTTGAACCGGGGATGGTTCTAGCCAGCGGAAGGATGGCGAATCGCCTCCAACGCCGCCGAGAATTGACTGCCGGTCGAAGTCACTCATGGCATTAGCCGCGGCGTCGAACACCAGTGAGGCGACCGGAGCGAGGCCGATTCTATCGATTCATGTGCATGTATGGCACCTAATCGACGCTTGCCACGCGGAGACTCACATGGCGTTGGGCACGTTTTCCCGCTTGACCGGCGGGCGGGGCGGGGCGAACATCTGGGCACTCGCTTGGATCATCGGGAGGAGGTCCCATGAACGCTTTGCAGCCCGCCGCGGGTGCCAAGACCATCTTTCTCATCAAGCGGCTGCCCGAGGTCTCCCGGGAAGAGCTCGTCGCGCACTGGTATGGCAACCACATGGCCGGCGTCGTCGCTGCGCAGCGTCGTCAAGGGGAGCGCGGCGCGAACCACGCGTTTCGCTACATTGTCACGTTGTTCGGCGCGAACGCCGCCGGCGAACACCCGTGGGACGGCATGGCGCAGCTCTGGTTCAAAGAGCCGCTGCCCGTTCCGGACAAGGCCTACGGGCGGCCGCCGCGGGACACGTTCCAGCAGAAGACGGAACCTTACCTGCCTTGGACGACCACCGAGTATGTGGTGATGGATGGCGCTTTGCCTGCCGAGCCGCTGACGCTGAACGACCCGTTCCCCAGCACACGCTCCGGTTTCTTCAAGGTGAGCTTCTTGGTGGCGGCGAAGCCGGGCACAGACTATGACGCCTTTTTCGCGCACTGGCTCACCAAGCATGTTCCCAACGTGCGGTCTGTGATGGAGCAAGTGGGTGGCTTTCGCTATGTGGTGAGCCACAGCGTGGCGCCGGCGGCGGAGCCCTATGCGGGCCTCGCGGAACTCTACTTCCCAGACGAATCTGGCTGGCGGGGCTATCGGCAGACGGTCAAGGCCGATGGCATGGAAGAGTGGGTGGACATGGAGCGCATGAAGATATTCCGCTCCAACACCGAAATGGTGGGCATCCCCTAGGCGGTTGGCCCAAGCCAGACACTGCGGAAAGCGCTGCCTAAGCGGGTAGGGCGCTCGCCGCCGGCATCACTTCCAGCGCAGCAATCCCTCTTGCGCGCAACTGGCCACCAGCGTCCCGTCGGCAGCGTAGATGCGCCCGGTGACGAAGCCGCGCGCGCCGCCGGTGGCTTCCACGGATTGGTCGAACAACAGCCAAGCGTCGGCGCGGGCGGGGCGGTGGAACCACATGGCATGGTCTAGGCTGGTGCCGTTGAGCGAGGGTTCCTGCCAGCGCCGGCCGTGGGGCAGCGCGGCGTGGTCGATCAAGGTGCTGTCAGCGAGGTAGGCAATGCCGGCATAGTGCAGCGCCGCATCGTCGCCGAGCGCATCGCGAACGCGCATCCACACCCGTTGGTCTTCCAGCACCGGTTCGCCGGGCTGCGGGTCTGGCGGGTTGACGTAGCGCAAGTCCATGGGCCGCGCGTCGCCGTCCCAATCCTCTTCCTCGCCGGCGCGGCGGCTGAACTCGTTGTACGTCATCGCCACGGCGTCGGCGGGTGGCGCCGGGGGCATGGCGCGCGCCGTGAATGTCGCGCCCGGTTCGGGAACCTGATAGGAGGCCATCATGCGAAACAGCAGGCGGCCGTCCTGCAGCACGCGCACCGCCCGGGCGCTGAACGAACGGCCATCGCGGACGCGCTCCACCTCCACGCGCAATGGCGCATCCACCGCTCCGGCGCGCAGGAAGTAGCCGTGCAGCGAATGTGGCGCCCGCGGCGCTGCCACGGTGCAGCTTGCAGCCGCGAGCCCTTGCGCCAGCAACTGCCCGCCATACAGACGGCCGGTTTGCTCCGGCGCTGCCGGCGCGACGAACGCATCGCCGCCGACATCCCGCAGTTGCAGCAGAGCAGCAAATGATGCCGGCGAAAGGCCTCCGCCACGCTCTGGTTCCACGGTGCGCTGCGCCATGCGGCGGTGGCTGTATGGCAGCGTCGGCGGTTAGCCCGCCGCCACCTGCACGTCCGTCTCGTCCGGCTGCGCCTCGTAGGGGTTGGCCGTCGTCGGCAGACCGGCCTCCTCTTGGGCGGCGCGCAGCACGTCGAAGGCGCCGCGGAAATCCGGCCCGTCCGCGCTATCCCACATGTTGGCGTCCGCGAGGCCCAGCAACACCGCCAAACGCTTCGGATTGGCGTCCAAGATCGCCTGGGTGACGTTGCGCCGGTAATCCTCTTGCGGATACAGGTAGGCGCGGTTGAAGTACATCGTCAGCACGAGGCGCAGCCCTTCTTCGCTGCGCGGGAACGCGCCGTGCCACATGTTGCCGTTCCACACCACCAGCGACCCCATCGGCGCTTCAATCGGAATGGCGGCGTCCACCCCTTCGCCGCGGCCCGGTTGGCGGGCGTGGCGGTGGCTGCCCGGCACCATTGCCAAGGCGCCGTTCGCCAGCGTGTAGTCTGTGAGCAGGAACGCGCTGTTGCCGGTGTGCGTGTCCTTGCCGACGGGGATGGGATGGGCCACCGGGGTATCCGCGTGCAAGCCCAGCGTCGGGCCGTAGCCTTCTTCGTCGCGCCACTTCACGAAGGATGTGCAGCTCGACAGGCGGCAGTTGAAGCCGAGCATGTAGGTTTGCAGCGCGAGCAAGTGCGGGTTGCACACGGCCTGTTGGAAAATCGGGTCTTCAAGCAGGAGGTAGTAAAGGATGTACTGATGCTTGAAGTGGGGCTGCGTGTTCAGTTGCCCATGCGCGCCGCCTTCAAGGTCGTGCGGGACACCGGTGCGCTCGTGCGCCACGTCGAGCAAGCGGTCTCGCAGCCGTCGCACCCACTCCATCGGAGCTGCGACGCCGGGCTCCAGCACCGTGAAGCCGAATGCGTCCAGCTCCGCGATGTTGCGTTCCAATCCCATCTCCCGGATTTGCCGATAGAGCGGGCCTAGTTCGGGGGTGGATTTCCAGTTACCGATTTGCACGATCGTGCCTCCGCCGTGGGTTAGACCGAGCAACCTATCGGTTTGCGGATGCGCTGGCAAGGCGAGGCGTCGCTGTCCACGCAGAGCAACGATGCGCTGCGCGAGCCCGCCATTGGCCGTAGACTGATCTCACCTTCAGGCTCGAAGGCATTGCAATGGAATACATCGGCGTCGCCGAGGCTAAGACCAACCTGCCGCGGCTTTTGCAACGGGTCATGCGAGGCGAGAGCCTCACCATCACCCGCCGCGGCCACCCCATCGCCCGACTCGTGCCCGTGGACAACGATGAGCGGGCGCTGCGGGCGTCCCGCCGCATCCTCGAACGCCGGCGCCGCCTTGGGCGGGCTTCCCTGCCAGAGCTGATTGACACCATCCATGAGGGACATCGGTTTTGACGGGGCTTCGGCTCTGGCCATCATTCGGAAGTGGCTAGTCCAGCCGGAACCTGCGCTGCAGTCGAGGAGCCGGCTTCGCGTTTTGCGACTCCGCGGCCAGGCGCTCCTTCGGCTTCGGGCGTCGATGCCGGCCACCGTCCTCCGGCAGCGGCTCGCCGTGCTCCCCATTCCACAGGATGCCGGGACGCGGCAGGCGATAGTAGTTGGAAGGCTCTTCGGGATTGGCGACGGCCTTGTTCGTGGTTCGCGGGTCGCGGACAAAGCGGCCTAGGGCGGCCTCGCAATAGCCCTGCAGCAACTCGATGCAGACCCAGCGGCGCATCGTGCGTTCACACACCTCGCCGGTGACGCAACTCCCGGCGAACGGATCGACCACGAGGTCGCCTTCATCAGTCAGCATGCGGATGAAGTATTCCGGCAACTCGGCCGGAAAGCGGGCAGGGTGCGGCTTGAGCCCTCTCTCTTCGCAGTAACGAAGATAGAAGCTGTTGCTCTCCGTATTCGGAATTGCAATCAGGTTAGGTGGAATCGCGGCGCCGTTGTCCACGTTGAACTTGTCGCTGATGTCGTGGCCGGAGGGGCGTTTCTTCGCCTTGTAGCCCTTGGCCAGCAACTCCTGCATGCTGGGGCTGTAGGGTTGCAGCACCCTGCGGTTGCTCGCCTTCGGCCAAGGCGTCTTCGAGAGCCACCAGACGGTGTTGATCGCGTCCTTCACGCGGATGCGGCGCACCGTCACCCATTCTGCGGGCGTCGGCAGTTTGGAAGGATTCCACCAGTAGAAATCCTGCGCCAGATGGAATCCGACCTCCTCGCACAGCATGATGAGGAGCTTGAAGTGATAGAGGCTCCGCGTGGGATAGCCCTTGTTCCATGCGCCGCCGATGTCGATTACCAAGCTGGCGTCGCCCTTCATGACACGGTGGAGTTCGGCGGCGAAGGGTCTGAACCAATCGACGTATTCGTCCGCATCGACATTGCCATAGTCCTTCTTGCGCACCAGCCCGAACGGCGGGCTCGTCATGATCAGATCGACCGAGTCGTCCGCACAGGCAGCAAGCACGTCCAAACTGTCACCCTGGACGATCCGACCGAGAGGCGTTTCGTGGAAGGCGCTGAAGTCCGCTGTCGTCGTTTTCGACACTGCAATTCCTATAGAGAGAGTTGTTTTAGATCCATGGCGTGGCGAGCCTCCCGGGCGAACACATCGACGATTGCGGCCGGCTTGGCCTCGATGAGAGCTAGATCGTCGCCTTCCACCATGATGATGCAAAGGTTGGACTCGGCCATGATCCTGTTGGCGTAGCGGCGGGCCTCATCGCCGATCCTGCCGGTGGAGATCATGACGATGGCGTTGCTGTTGAATACATGTGTGAGCCCCACCTCTTTGGCCACGTCGTCGAGCGACACGCGGGCGGTGTTCTTGCACTGCACCTGCCAGCGGGAGAATACGAGCCGGGTGCTCTCGAAACACGCCTGTGACCAAAGTGGGAGTTGATGGGTCTCATGAGCTAGTTTAGACCTGCGTCTGCGCCAAGCCGCGGCGGCCAGCCAAGTCGCCGTGCTCGAACCGGATGTTCCATCGTCGCGCTCCCAGAGCACGCGCCCGACATAGCGAATCTGCCGCCGCAGAGCGGCGGTGGGAGACACTGCGCATCAAAGGTCGTGGCATTTCATGTCCACCCAATGGGGAATTCGAGCGAGGCCATTCGCCGTCCGCCACTTTGCGCTAACGATTGCGTCGCCTAGCTCTCCGCCGCCCGCCGCGCCTGCAGCGCGACGACGATCTCCTCATGGCGGCGGCGGTTGATGCGGTAGCGGAGATAGAAACCGAGCGCTGCCAGGGAGAAGATGGAGGTCGCCGGACCGGCGATGAGGCCCAGGTTCCACACTGTTTCCGGCGGCACGTCGCCGCGCGTCGCTTCCTCTGGGAACTCGATGATGGAGAGCAGGATGCCGCCGAACAGCGTGCCGAACGCTGCCGTGGCCTTGGCCGAGAACGCCCGCACCGAGTAGAGTACGCCTTCGCGGCGGATGCCGGTGTCCAACTCGTGTTCGTCCGCCACGTCGGCCAGCATGGAGTTGGCGGTGGCGCCGATGATGGGGGCTGCGAGCGCGCCCACGGTGGAAGCGGCGAGGAAGATGGCGAGTACCCACGGCGAGCCGTTCTCCGGGAACCATGACACGTCTGCGAGCCGCATGCAGATGGGCGCGTTCACCGCGGTGATCCAGCAGGCGAGGGGCGCCATCACCGCTAGGCGCTTGTCCAGAAGCCGCGTCAGCGCGGGAATCAGCGCGAAGGACACCGGGAAGGCGAACAGGCCAACGTAAGCGAGGTAGAACAGATCCTCCGTGGTGAGTCCCCAGAAGTGGATGCCCATGAATGGGGTGAAGGCCGCCTCCACGCCGCCCACCAGCGAGCCGAGCAGCAAGCCGAGGAACACCGCCCGAAACGAGGCGTTCTTCAACACCTCCCAAATCTCATTGAAGAGGGTGAAGAACTGCACCGGCGCCCGTTCCTGGTCTGCTCGGAGATGCGGGATTTCCCCGCGCGTGCCGGCGACGCAGACCAAGATGGCCACCACCATCACGCTGGCGAAGGTCACGCTCATCAGCGGATAGCCCTCGGGATTCAGGAAGCCAGGGTCGTACACCCCCTCCACGGTCGGGAAGTAGTAGCCGGTGATGAGGCCATAGGCCACCGCCACGGACATCGCGCCGACGAACGCGCTGTAGGCGAACAGGGTGGAGCGCTGGTCGTAGTCGTCCGCCATTTCCGCGCCCAGCGCCAGATGCGGGATGTTGTAGAAGGTGTAGCTCGCCCGCACCAACACGCCGAACACCGCGAGCCAAGCGAAGCCCTGCAGGTCCGTCATGCCTGCCGGCGGGTTGAAGAGCAGGACGAAACTGATGGCCAGCGGCGCCGCGGCCACCAACAGCATGGGATGGCGGCGCCCCCAGCGGGTGCGGATGCGGTCTGACCATGTGCCGATCAGCGGGTCGGTGATGGCGTCCATGACCACGGCGATGGCGATGGCAAGCCCCACCAGCCACGCTTCCACGCCAACGATCTGCTGATAGAAGAAGAGCAGCAGCACGCCCCAAGCCATGTTCTTGAAGGCGCCGGCAGCTTCGCCGGCGCCGAACGAGAGCATGGTTGGAACGGAGAGCTTGCGCGCTGCGGCCATGGGTCAGCCCTCCTTGGGTTGGCGTTCGCCTACGCTGCGGCGGCCACGGCCCGGGCGACCTCGCCCCACTTCGCGGCGTCGCCGGGTTCGCGGCGAATGTCGTCGAGCGCCAGATACATCACCACCGTGGCTGCGATGCCGGCATAGCGTTTCACGAGGGCATCCGCCATGTCGTCCCAGCGGGCGCTGAGCGAGAAGGCGTCCAGCGCTTCGTCGCTCACCGCGTTCGCCATCTCGGCCACCTTGCCGGCGCGCATCAGGCGGTTCAGCTCGGCGCCGACGCCATGCAAGCCCAAGTCCTCGAACTGGAAGGCGTAGTTGGGCGTGGAGCCATAGAAGGCGATCTGCGTCCGCGCCCGTTGCGCCTTCGGCGCCCGCTCCTCGGGCGTGTCCCCGGCGATGGCGAACACGGGCACGATGAGGTCGATGTCCTGCGCTGTCCGCCCGGCGCGCTCGGCGCCGGCGGCAACGGCCGGCAGCAGGCGGTTCTCGATGTAGGGCAGCGAGTGCATCGGGTGTACATGCAAGCCGTCGCAGAGCTCGCCCGCCACGCCGCACATGAGGGGCCCCACGGCCGCGATGTCGAGCTGCACGTCCTCGTGGTCGTGGCGCGGCGGCGCCCATTGGCGCGGCAATGAGCTGAGCTGGTAGTAGGGGCCGTCGTGGTGCAGGCGCTCCTCGCCGCGGAAGGCGCGGATGCAGGCGTTGAAGGCGGCGGCGTAGTCGCGCATGCGCGCCGCCGGCTTGTCGAAGGCGGCCGCATAGCGGCGCACGACATGGCCGCGCACTTGGCTGCCGAGGCCCAAGCGGAAGCGGCCGTTGGTGTTGGCGGCCAGTTCCCAGGCGATTTGCGCCGAGATCATCGGGCTCCTTGGCAACGCCACGGCGATGCCGGTGCTGAAGTTGAGCGTTGGCGCCGCGGTGGCGGCGTGGGCGATGGCCATCCAAGGCGTCTGGCTGGTTTCCGTGAAAGTCATGCCAGACCAGCCCGCCGCTTCCAGTTGCGCCGCGAGTGCCGCGCTCTCGCGCCAAGTCATCGTGCCCACCATCAAATCGCATTGCATCGTCAATTCCCTCCTGCTCCACAAATGCGCGGCGCCTCGGCATCGAGGTGCAACAGCCGAAAGTAGTTCTGCCCCAACGCCACGTTGCGGAACGCGGCGTCATCCAAGTGCCGGTTGATGCGGCTCACCGCGTCTAGGTCCGATTGATAGGACGCGAGCGTTTTGCCGCGAGAGGCGACGAAATCCGAGCCTGGCAACAGCCGCTGCGACCAAGCGTTGAAGAACGGCACATAGCGGGTGCGCTTGGCGGCGTCCGCGAACACCTGATCCTCCAGCACATGCCACGAAAGGTCGAGCCAGAGGTTGGGATGCGTTGCCAGCAGGCGCTCCATGATGGCGATGTGCTCGGCGGGTTCGATGGCGGTGAGCTCCTTCGAGAGGCCGAGGTGCATCCAGATGATTTGGTTGTTCGGGTAGAGCCGCAACACGTCTTCGATCCACGCAAGAAACGCGATCGGGTTTTCGTCGTTGCCGAGGTCTGAGTGGATGGCCAGCGGTGCGCCACGCTCCCGCAATGCGGCCATGAACGGCGCCCAGCGCGGAATCGCGGCACGGGGCGTCACATCATGGCCATGCTCAAAGAGGGCGTGCTTGACTAGGTTCACCTCCCCCATCCAGCGAAACAGCCCCGGGAACTCGTCGTCCAAGAGCTGCATGCGCGGCAACACCGTCTCTGGGTGCGCAAGGTCTGGGAAGGTCATGGAAAGCGTCAAGCGCACGCGCTGCGAATCGTTGGCCAGCAGCCCCAGCGCGTTGGCGAAGTCGTTGCGCATGGATGGCCGCACCGGCGTGCCGGGGCAGTTGGCGAGGTAATGGCATGGGCTGTCGGTCGGCAGTGTTTGCCCGATGCCGTAGATGTTGGCGAACAACACGCCGCTGCGTTCCAAGTAACCCACCACCGTGTCGAACGCCAAGCCTTGGCCGTCGAAGGGGCGAAAGTGGATGTGCGTATCCACCACGGAGGTGTAGGGGGCACGGCTGCGGTCGTAGCAAGGCGCAGCAGGGTCTTGGAACGTGGCGAGGGTCGGTGCCGAGGCGCAGCCACAGAGCGCGAGCGCGAGCAGGCCGGCGCTTGTCCAGCCGCGGTGTGGCGCACGGCGGGACGGCAGGGCTTGCCGACGAAGCTCACGCACCCGCCGCGCCGCGGCCATGCTTCACGCCTTGTGCGCCCGGCGAGCTGGAGGTGGCGCGGCTTCTCTGTGATGCGCCGTGGCGGGGGCCGCCCGTGCGCCGTGGCGATGTTGGCGCCGCCATGCACTCGAAGGCGGCATGCCGCTATGGTTCACGCCGCGGTGCCGATGCCAATCGGCGGCGCCTGTTCCGTTGTCGCGAGCGCCGCCTCGGTGGCCGGGTCTCCGGCAATGCGGGTGTGCATCATCACGCGCGGCTCGCGCTGATCGTAGGGCCGCGCCCGATGCATGACGCAGCGGTTGTCCCAAATCACCACATCGCCCGGCGCCCAGCGGTGCCCCCACACGCGCGGCGGCCGGCAGGCGAACTCGACCAAGCCGGTGAGCAGCCGTTCGGATTCCTCGGCGGCAAGCCCGACGATGCCGTAGGCATGGCGCCCCATGTAGAGGGCCGGGCGGCCGGTGACCGGATGTGTCTTCACCAAGGGCCGCAAGGGTGGCGCGTCGGCGATGAAGCCGTAGCCGGCGCCGACCTCCACCTTGTGGCCGAGCTTCGCTTGCGAATGGTAGAGCGAGTGGAAGGCGGCGAGCGGCGCCACGCGCTCGCGCATTGCGTCGTCCAAGGCATCGAAGGCGGCGCGCATGTCCGCCCACTCCGTCTCGCCGCCGCGCTTGGGCGCGATGCGGCATGACAACACCGAAGCCTTGGCGGAGACGGGCATGTAGGAGCTATCCGTGTGCCAACCCTCGTTGCCGCGCAGGACGAGCGCTTGATGGCTGCGGTCGTAGAGCTGCTCGCCCTCGGCGTCGCGGTTGCTGATGGGCACGATGTCCCGCTTGGCGACGAGTTGCTCCACCGCGCCGAAGCGCCGCCCGAAGGCCACCTGCGCCGTCTCGGTGAGATGCTGGCTGGGGAAGACGAGCACGCCGAACTGGTGGAAGGCGTCCTCGACTTGGCGCCAAGCGGCGTCGCCGAGGCGAGCGAGATCGATTCCAGTGACGGTGGCGCCCAAGGTGGCGTCAGCCGGCTCGATGTGCAAGGCCATGGTCATCCCTCCCTAGGAATAGCCCCCCGAAAGCAAGTTCGGAACGGGCTGGTACAGCGCTTCGAGATAGGCCACGTCGTCTGCTTCCAAGGCGATCGACGCGGCGTCCGCCAGTTGCTCGATTTGCTCCACCCGCGACACCCCCACCACCGGCGCGGCCACCTCCGGCTTGTTCAGGAGCCATGCCAAGGCGATTTGCGCCGGCGTCTTGCCGAGCCGCTCCGCCACCTCGCCAACGCGCTCGGCGATGGCGAAATCCGCGGCGCCGCGGTACAGGCTCTCGGTGCGCGCCCGGTCTCCCCCCTTGGAGCGGTTGGTGGCGCCGCCATCGAAGCCGCCGCGGTAGGAACCCGCGAGGATGCCTCGCGCCAGCGGCGACCACGGCGTCAGCGCCACGCCGGTGTGGGCGCAGTACGGGTTCATCTCCCGCTCTTCCTCGCGGTAGATGAGGTTGTAGTGGTTCTGCATGGAGACGAACCGGGTCCAGCCGCGGCGCTCGGCGGTCATCTGCAGTTCGGCGAATTGCCATGCGAACATGGACGAAGCGCCGAGATAGAGCACCTTGCCGGCGCGCACCACGTCGTGCAATGCCTCCAGCGTCTCTTCGATGGGCGTGGCCGCGTGCCCCGGCACGCCATGGGGATGGCGGTGGATGACGAGCTGGTCCACATAGTCCAGCCCCAGCCGCTCAAGGCTCGCATCCACGCCTTCGAGGATGTGCTTGCGCGTCAGCCCGCCTTGGTTGGCGCCGCGCCCCATCGGCATCGCCACCTTGGTGGCCAGCACATACTGATCGCGCGGCAGCAGTTCGCGCAGCAGCGCGCCCACCACGCGCTCGCAGGCGCCGATGCCATACACATCCGCGCAGTCGAAGTAGAAGAGGCCACGCTCGATGGCCGCCTTGAACAGGGGCCGGGCGGCGTCCTTGTCGAGGGTCCAATCGCCTTGATGGCCGCGCCCCGGCTCGCCGAAGTTCATCGTCCCCAAGCACAGTTCGGAGACGCGCAGGCCGCTGTTCTGGCCCAGTTGGACGGCTTTGAGCATCGGCACCCCTACATCGGCCGTTGAATTGGATTATCCCGCTGCTTGCCCTTGGAGGTAGGCGGCGGCCTTGGTTCGCTTGTGCGCTTGCGCCAACTGCAGGGGCGTGTGGCCGGCCGCGTCGCGGGCGTTGGCGTCCGCGCCGTGGGCAATGAGCGCCTCCAAGTAATCCATCCGCACGCCCTGCATGGCGGCCAAGTGTAACGCCGTGCGCCCGGCATCGTCGGTGGCGCGCGCATCGGCGCCGTGCTCCATCAGCCAGATGGCGGCGCCGGGTTTGCGGAAGTGCATGAGGTCGAGCAGGGGAGTGCGCCCTTGGAAGCGCTGGTTCCAGTTCGCCCCGAAGCCATGCAACAGCTCAAGGAGCGCCGGTTCGCCGCGGAAGGCTGCCCCGAACACGGCGGTGCCGGGGTTCGCGCCGGCCTCGAGCAGGCGCTTCGCAAGCTCGGCGTGCCCCTGCCAGGAGATGGCGCGCCAGAGCGCCGTGCCGTGGAATGTCTCGTCGCCCTCGGCGATGGGTTCCGCGGCGTCCACGTCTGCTCCGGCCGCCAGCAACGCTTCAAGGCAAGCCATTGCGGGGGCGCTGCCGGCGGCGCCCTGCCACATGCCGGAGAGCGCCAGGTAGTGCAGCGGCGTGCGCTCGCGGGCGTCCTTGGCGTTCGCGCCTTCCGCGGCGATGCCTGCGGCGAGGGCTTGTGCGTCTTGCAGCGCCGCCGCTAAGTGAACGCCAACGCGGGCGCCAGCGTCGATGAGCAGGCGCGCGAACTCGACGCAGCCGCCCATCGCGGCGTAGCCCAAGGGCGCCATGCCCAACGGCCCTGCGGCCAAGTTCGGGTCTGCGCCGAGCGCCAAGAGCTTCGCCGCGGCCTCCTTGTGCCCGTCGTGCTTCGGAATCGTCGTGTGCGGCTGCATCAGCCGGACGAGGGGCGTGTGGCGCGCCGGGGTGCCGGCGATCACGTTGGCATCCGCGCCGGCATCCACCAAGGCGGCCACCATATCTGCCCGGCCGGCGAAGGCGGCGTCCATGATGGGCTTCCAATGCGCGGCCGCCGCGGGGTCCTCGGCTGCGGCGCCCGCCAAGGCCGCCGCGTCGCCGGCCGCCACCAAAGCGCAAAGCGCTCGATGGCCGCCCGTTTTCGCCACCGCCACAGGCCGCTGTGCCGCCTACTGGCGCACCGCGCGTTCGTCCACAGCCAAGTCCAAGGCCGCGGCGAAGAGCGCCTTCGAATAATCGTGGCGCGGGCGTTCAAACACATCGTTGGCGGGCCCTTGCTCGACGATCTCGCCATCGCGCATCACGATGATCCAGTTGGCGAGGGCGCGCACCACCTTCAAGTCGTGGCTGACGAAGAGATACCCCAAGCCGTGCGCGCGCTGCAGGGCGCGCAGCAGGTCCACAATCTGCGCCTGCACGGACATGTCGAGGGCGGAGGTGGGCTCATCGAGCACCACGAAGCGCGGCTTCAGCACCATGGCCCTGGCGATGGAGATGCGTTGCCGCTGGCCGCCGGAGAACTCGTGCGGATAGCGATCCATGTGCGCTGGGTCAAGCCCCACCTCGGTGAGCACCGCTGACACTTGGTTGCGTCGCTCGTCGACGGGTACGCGCGGATAATGCACGCGCAGGCCCTCCTCGACGATGTGCTGCACCGTCATGCGCGGCGACAGCGAACCGTACGGGTCTTGGAACACCACCTGCATGTCCCGGCGCAGCCCGGTGAGGGCGCGGCGCTTCATCGTGCCCAAATCACGGTTCTCGAAGTGGATGCGGCCGCTGGCGCGGATGAGGCGCAGCATGGCGAGGCCCAGCGTCGTCTTGCCGGAGCCGGATTCGCCGACGACGCCCACCGTTTGGCCAGCCCGCACCGTCACATCCACGTTCTTCACCGCGGCGAAGTAGCGCTTGGCGCCGAACCAACCCTTGCTGACGGGGTACTTCACCGTGAGATCGTGCGCGGCCGCCACCACCGGCGCCGCGGGATTGTCCCGCGCCGGCTCGCCCTTCGGCTCGGCTGCGAGCAGATGCCGCGTGTAGGCGTGGTGCGGTGCGTTGAAGACGCGCTCGGCCTCGCCGGCTTCCACGATCTCGCCATCGGTCATCACGCACACGCGGTCTGCCATGGCGCGCACCGTGGTGAGATCGTGCGTGATGAGCAGCAGCGCCATGTCGAGCTCGTCCTGCAATTCGCGCAGCAGCTCCAAAATCTGCGCCTGGATGGTGACGTCCAGCGCGGTGGTGGGCTCGTCCGCAATGAGCAGGCGTGGCTCGTTGGCCAACGCCATGGCGATCATCACGCGCTGGCGCTGGCCGCCGGAAAGCTCATGCGGATAGGCGCCGAGGCGCTGCTCGGCGTCTTGGAGGCCCACGCGCCGCAGCAGTTCCAGCGTGCGCTGCAGCGCCGCCTTGGGGTGCAGCCGCTTGTGTGCCACCAGCGATTCGCCCACCTGCTTGGCGATGGTGTGCAGCGGATTCAGCGAGGTCATCGGTTCTTGGAAAACCATGCTCACCTTGCCGCCGCGCACGTCTAGGAGCCGCGCCTTGTCTGCCCCGATGAGCTCTTCGCCCTCGAACAGGATGCTGCCGCGCGGATGGCTCGCCAGCGGATAGGGCAGCAACTGCAGCACGGACAGCGCGGTGACGGATTTGCCGGAGCCGGATTCGCCGACCAACGCCACGGTTTCCCCGGCCTCGATGTCGAAGGAGACGCCCTTCACCGCGGGCAGGTCGCCGAAGCTCACATGCAAGTCGCGGACTTGTAGGAGCGTCGCGGCCACGCTTGCGTCGCGCCGTGCTTTATGCCTTGAGGTGGGCGGCCAGGAAGCCTGTGGAGGCGCGCATTTCCTGCGCCGGCACGGCTTGGTGGCGGCCCGGATTGCCATGCAGCGTCTTCTGTTCGCTGCCGATGAGGGTGAACAAGGTGAGCGCCGTCTCGCGCGGCACGATCTCGTCGTCCCACTGCACTAGGAAACGCACCGGGCAGGCGAGCACTGGCGCGTCTTGGCGCAGCCGCTCCGCCGTTGGCCCCCACACCCCCATCAGCCCGAGCAGGGCCACCCGCACGGCCGGTGTGCCGGCGATGAGCGGCAGCCCCATCATCGTGCCCATGGAGAGGCCCCAATAGCCGAGCGGCGTCGTGCCGACCGCACTCTGCACGAACTCCAGCGCGCCGTGCCAATCTGCGATGGTGTTGTCCGTGGTCTCCGGCGCCTGCCAGGCGTTCTCGAAGTTTGGCTCGGCGCCCGGCGGCAGCCTGTCGCCGTGGCCGGGGGCGTCGATGGCGAAGGCGGCGATGCCATGGCGCCGCGCCAGCCATCTGGCGATGGCGAGGAGATACGGCGCGCGTTTGTTCGCGCCACCGCCGTGGCCGAGCATCACGAGGCCGGTGGGGGCGTCGCCGCCTTCCGGCCGCCAGCACGCGCCCGGCACGCGGCGCCCAGCCACCTCGATGGCGAAGGCGCGCTCCACTACGCCCTTGGCGGCGCGCTCCTCACCCCAACCCAGCGGTTGTTCGCCAGTCATGGATTCCTCCCTACCCGAACGCCGGACGCGAGTGCCTGCCTAGCTGGCACCTAGCGGGCGCCGAAATCGAAGCTGCCGCCGCCGGCGTAAAGCCGCAGGATGCGCCGCGCCGTGGTTTGCACATGCACCTCGTCCGCGCCGTCGTAGATGCGGGCGAAGCGGGCGTGGCGGTACATGCGCTCCAACGGCGTGTCTTCGGTGACGCCCTTGGCCCCATGCACCTGAATGGCGCGGTCGATGGCGTTGTGCAGCATCTTGGCGCCGTACACCTTGATGAGGCCGATCTCCACGCGCGCTTCGTCGCCTTGGTCGATCTTCTGCGCCGCATGCAGCGTCAACATGCGGCTGGCTTGTATTTCGCAGGCCGTGTCGAAGATGAACTTCTGAATCTGCTGGTGCTGGCCCAAGGGCTTGCCGAACGCCACCCGGGAGTTGGCGCGCTCACACATCAGGTCGAACGCGCGCTGGGCTTGGCCGAGCCAGCGCATGCAGTGAAAGATGCGGCCCGGGCCCAAGCGGTGTTGGGCGATTTGGAAGCCTTGGCCGCGCGGCCCCAGCAAGTTCTCCTTCGGCACCCGCACGTTGTCGTACGCCACTTCGTAGTGGCCGTCGTAGTCGCCCATCACGCGCACGTCGCGGATGATGTTGTAGCCGGGCGTTTCTGTGGGCACCACGATCATGGAGAACGCTGCGTGCGCCGGCGTGTCGTCCGGCTCCGTGCGCACCATCGCGGTGGTGTAGGCGGCGGTGGCGGCGCCGGAGGTGAACCACTTGCGCCCGTTGATGACCCAATCGTCGCCTTCGAGCTCGGCGCGGGTCTGCAGTTGCGTCGGGTCTGAACTGGCGACGTCCGGCTCTGTCATGCCGAAGCTCGGATACACCTCGCCGGCCACCAGCGGCGCCAGGTACTTGTCGCGCCACTCGTCGTTGGCATAGCGATGCAGCATGATGGAATCTTGCAGCGAGTGGGTGCCGAGCGCGGCGGTGGCGATGGGCGAGCGCCCGACCACTTCGTTGATGAAGACGTAGTCCATGAACGGCAAGCCGCCACCGCCAATCTCTTCGGGATGGCCGAGGGCCCACAGCCCCTCCGCTTTGGCCTTGGCCATGAGGCTGCGCATCAGCGCGCGCCGCTTCTCCGGCGTCTCGGAATACATATCCGATTCCACCGGATAGATCTCGTGCTCGACGAAGTTGAGCACCTTCGAGCGCAGCCCCGAAACGTTGTCTGGAACGGAAAGGTTCAGCATGGCGTTCCCCCTCAAGAACGCGGGATGATCGGCTGATTGTATGGGAAGCGGGGGCGGTTGTACGGCGCAAGGCCGCAAGCGGGCGAGCTAGCCTGCGGGCACCGCCGTTGAGCGCGAGGGCCGCGGGGTGGAAGGATGCGTGGCATCGATTACCTCGCGCCCGCGCCCGCACGTTCGCGATCCTCCACTGCAGGATGCGGCCCACGGTCGTCTTGTGGCATAGTGGAACTGGTACGGCGCTTTCGCTCGGTGCGCTCAGCAGACGGAACACGCTTGGCGATTCCGGCGGTTCTGTCGCTGCGGTGGCGCATTGGCCGACGGCTTCGAGGCTTGGTGTTTGCGGTGAAGGTATGCTCGGCTCATCGCTAGCGGCCAAGCTCGCAGAGACCGATTGGGACTTCCCAGAGCGTGTGGTGCATAGCCCTATAGAAGGCATGCACCCGTATCCCGCTAAGTTCGTCGCCGACTTGCCGCGTGCCCTGCTCAGCACCTTGCCCGTTCCGGCTGGAACGGCAGTGCTTGACCCATTCTGCGGCAGCGGCACAACGCTTGTGGAGTGTCAGCGGCTTGGAATAGCGTCAGTGGGCGTTGATCTCAATCCCATTGCCTGCTTGATCTCGCGGGTGAAGACGTCGCCGACGCCAAGAGACCTTGGGGAGGCAGCAGCGTTGGTTGTCGATGCGGCTCGAAGCGCTGCCGCAGCTGTGCCGAACATTCCCAACTTGGATCATTGGTTCAAAGCCCCAGTGCAGCGGGCTCTTGCGGCGCTGCGCGGTGCCCTGTCGGACGCGCCGTTGAGTCACCGCGATGCGCTCAGGTTGGCGTTCTCCAGCATCATCGTGCGCGTTTCGAACCAAGACAGCGACACGCGGTATGCCGCGGTGGACAAGGACATTGTCGGAAACGACGTGTTCACGGCATTCCTGCGAGCGGCGGGCCGCGTTCAATCCGCCTTGGCGGCGAGGAATTACCCCCTTGCGCCAGCAACGGTGCTCGAAGCCGACACGCTTCGTCTTGAGGCCAGCCAGATTGCCGAGCCGATCGGTGCCGTCATTACTTCGCCGCCCTATCCAAATGCCTACGAATATTGGCTGTACCACAAGTACCGGATGTACTGGCTAGGCTTCGATCCGTTGGCGGTAAAGGCGCGCGAAATTGGCGCGCGAGCGCACTTTTTTAAGCGCCATGGCCATACTGCGGAGCACTTTGCTGAACAGATGTCGCACACGTTCGCAAGATTGGGGCAAGTATTAGTCGGCGGTGGCTACGTCTGCTTCGTCATAGGTCGTTCTCGCATTCATGGCCGTATGGTCAACAACGCCAAGATCATTGAGGAAGTTGCCAATGAGTTGGGTTTCATTAGGCTCTTCTGCGCTGAGCGAGTTCTCGCCGCTAAGCGCAAATCGTTCAACCCTTCCTACGGCACCATCAACAAGGAGGCGATCCTAGTACTGCAGCGGCAGAGGCCGCCAGTTGCGTGAAGTTACTCTGGCACGGATACCGATACTACGCGTACGAGAAGGAGCTGGCGCTGCGTGAAGTCACGGCTTTGTTCCCAGAGCCGCCGCTGCGTGAGACGCTTGGCGGGCTGGAGTTGCACGGCGACCCGAGCCACGACCTTGCGGCTAGGCTCACCTATGTTGCCAAGGTCCACCATAACGATGGCATCTCCGAGACACACCAAAGCTGTCTCGAAAACACAGCTCGCAAAGGCAAGGCACGTCAGGCGACGCGGTACTCCGTTCATGGCTTGCACGAGTACAAAGGCAAATTCAACCCCCAGGTTGCCAAGGCTCTGCTCAACATGTTTGGGATCATGCCTGGCCAACGTGTTCTGGATCCCTTTTGCGGCAGCGGCACGGCATTGATCGAGTGCGCTCACGTCGGGGCGACGGGCTACGGTGTGGACATTAACCCGTTAGCGGTGTTTGTCAGCAACGCCAAACTCCAAGCACTTGCCACACCTGCAGGCGAGCTCTGGGAAGCGCATCGTGGGCTTGTCGCCTCGTTGAGCGGGAAGGTGGCCAGCCCAGCTGACGCCGACGACCGGCGCAATAGGTACTTGCGTTCTTGGTTCACGTTCGAAACTCTGCAAGCCATAGAGGTGCTGCGTTGTAAGATCCACACCGCCACGGGGAAGCTGGCGCCTGTCTTTCTAACCATAGCCAGCAATCTGCTGCGCGACTACTCGCTGCAAGATCCGCAGGATCTTCGTGTGCGACGCCGCAAGTCACCGCTTCCAAGCACGCCGTTCCTTGCGTCGTTCCATGATGCCTGCCGACGCTCCATCACGCGCATTGAAGCCGCCCAGCGCTTGCTCGGCGAAGGCTGCGCGTCAAGTCGGGCAATGCTTGGTGACGCAACCGTGTTGGCCGGTTCGGACCTGCCATCGCCATTCGATGCAGCCATCACCAGCCCGCCCTACGCGATGGCGCTGCCGTATGTAGATACGCAGCGGCTGTCTTTAGTTTGGCTCAAGCTAGGTCGGCCCGACGACATCCTCCGATTGGAGGCGACGCTAGTTGGTAGCCGCGAGTTTCATGGCCAACGGCGCAACAACCTACGGGCTGCGTTGGAGGTTAACCAGGCCGAGCTGCCGGAAGCGGAAGTCTCCTTCTGTCGCCGGCTGGCCGATGCCGTGGGGAATGACGACGGTTTTCGTCGTCAGGCCGTGCCAGTCCTGCTCTATCGATACTTCCGCAACATGCAGGATGCCTTCCGTGCCATCCGTCGAGTAGTGCGTGAGCAGGCACCGTTTGCATTCATCGCCGGCTGCAACCACTCGGTGCTGGGCGGCATCCGCTACGACATCGAAACGCCAAGGCACCTCGCCAATCTGGCTGCGAGCAATGGCTGGGCTATTGAAGAGGAGCTGCCGCTACAAACCTACCACCGCTACGGCTACCACATGAACAACGCGATTGCGCGCGAAACGCTGGTCGTGCTACGTGCATCATGAACGAGCTTGCCGTTCATCCTCACATCTACGCGACAGGGGCAAACCGAGGGCTCGTGGCGTTCTTAGAGCAGGTGTGGCTGCGCGAACACGCGCTCGGGGACGGGACTCTCTACATCGTGTCGGCGTTCGCCAACTACAACGGTGGCGTCCGGTTCTTCTCTGTGTTCAAAGATCATGTGGAGATGGGCGGAAAGATCATCGCCATCTTCGCCGGCAGCGCAAACCAGAGAGTGACGAGCAGGCAGGTGGTACGCGAGATGCTCGGCTGCGGGGCCGATGTGTATGTTGTCAACCGCAAGCGGCTGATGCATGTCAAGAGCTATGGTTCTGCGACGAGCACGGGCGACATGTTGGTGGTTACTAGCGGCAATTTCACAGGTCCTGGCATGGCGCAAAACGTAGAGATGGCAGTTCTCCTAGACCAGCCATCGACGCGAGAAATGGGCTTCACTTGGCAGGGGCTGGTAGAGAACTTGCTAGCGCAGCGTTGGACCATCCTGCGGCCAACCTTGAGTGAGGTGTCTGCGCCGGCGTGGCGGCTACTGTACGACGAGGAAGCCTCGACGGTCGTTCTCGACGAGACGAACGAAGTTACGATGATCTTGCGTTTGGGACACGCCGACACCGTTCGTGTCAACGCCGCGCCCGGCACCAGCGAGAGCAAGGGCACACAGTATTTCTGGCTTAGCAAGGACTGCTACGACTTCTTCCCACCGTTGACCGTTACCAATCGCCGGGGGCTGAAGCGCACCTACTCGTGCCAAGTAGAAGTGCGATTTGTTGAGCTTGGTCGGCAATCGAAGGTTCGAGTGACTTTCGAGGCGGATAACAATCTAGACTTCCGATTGGGAACCGGTCCTCTGCGCGGCACGGGCTTGGCGCGTCCCGGTGACATCGCCGCGATCTCGCGCATTCGCGAGAGTGGCTACGAGCTGCGCATCTATGCAAAGGACGACGCGATCGGACGTCGGCTCGACGCCTACGCAGTTCGCATCATCGGTCATCAAGGCAAAAGATACGGGTACCTCTCCAACGACGATTTCGAAACGATGGCCGGTGTGCGTCTCGGCGATGGCACACCGCGAGCGTGATGTGGCCGGTGGTCCCCGTCGGAGTGCGAGCTCCTGTGCGCGGACGGGCGGTCTCCTAGCATTCGTGCGAGCCTCGCGCCTTGGATTTGGCGTGGTGGCGTGGCGATAATGGGCGCATCGGGTTCGGTCCTCCGGTCGGGCTTGCCTGTCGCAAGGGGGCGAGCGAGGAGCTGGCCCGCATAGTCCCGCATCGCGCATGCACAAGGAGAGCGCCCATGCCACAGCACAACCTCAAAAGCGCGGGCCTCAAGGTGACGCAGCCGCGCCTCAAGGTGCTGGCGGTGTTGGAGGGCGCGGAGAGCCGCCACCTGAGCGCGGAAGATGTCTTCAAGCGCCTGATGGCCGAGGATGAGTCCATTGGCTTGGCCACGGTGTATCGCGTGCTCACGCAGCTTCAGAACGCCGGCATCGTGGAACGGCACAATTTCGACGATGGCCACGCCATCTACGAACTGGCGGACACCGCCCATCACGACCACATGGTGGACATCGACAGCGGCGCCGTCACGGAGTTCGTGAACGAGCGCATCGAGGCGCTGCAGCGCGAGGTGGTGGCGGAGCACGGCTACGAACTGGTCGATCACGAGTTGGTGCTGTACGTCCGCAAAGTTCGTGGATGATTGGCCGGCGTTGCCGGCGCCAACGTCTGCCCTTTTCTCCCACCCCCACACCCGTTTCTCTAGCTCGCCACACTCGTCCTCCCACGGCACCTCCCAAGGCCGCCCAAGCCCGCCCCGCCATTCGCCGCCCGGCCCCGCCATCGCAAATAAGAATTGTTTGCAATAAGATGGCTGGCCATGATGGTCGGCCTTGCAGACTTGTCCTTGGGTGAAAGCGCTCGCGTCGTCGCGTGCCGGCAGTCTGGGTCGCTGGCGCCGCGGCTTGCGAGCTTGGGCCTCATTCCGGGCACCGTGTTCACGGTGAAGCGGTTCGCGCCGATGGGCGATCCGGTGGAAATCCACTTTCGCGGCTTCCGCTTGGCGTTGCGCGCCCACGAGGCTCAGGGGCTTGAGGTCGAGCGCCTATGAGCGCCATCCCGGTCGCCTTCATCGGCAACCCCAACTGCGGCAAGACGACGCTCTTCAATGCCTTGACGGGTGCCCGCCAGCGCGTCGGCAATTGGCCGGGCGTCACCGTGGAGCGCAAGACGGGGCGCTACCGCTGGCAGGGCGAGCAATTCGAGGCGATTGATCTGCCCGGCGTGTACAGCTTGGAAGAGGCGGACGCCGGCGGCGCCTTGGACGAAGAAATCGCTCGGCAATACCTGGCGAGCGGCGCCGCGCGAGTAATCGTCAACGTGGTGGATGCGTCGAGCCTCGCGCGCGGGCTGTTCCTCACCACGCAGCTCATCGACCTTGGCCATCCCGTGGTCGTCGCCCTCAACATGATGGACGTTGCCGAGCGCCAAGGCGTCGCGGTGAATGTCGATGCCTTGGCCAAGGCCCTCATGCGGCCGGTGGTGGCCTTGGTGGCGGTGCGCGGACGCGGTTTGGATGCCTTGAGCGCTGCGGTGGCGGAAGCCGCCGCAGCGGATGCGAACGCCGCGGCCAACACACCGGCCACCGCGCCAAGCGTCACCGGGACGGACCGCTTCCGCCGCGTGGATGGTTTGGTGGCGCGGGCCGTGCGCGATCGCTCCGCCGGGCGGCGCACCGCCACGGATTGGGTGGATGCCGTCGTCATGCATCGCTGGCTCGCCTTCCCGGTGTTCCTCGCGGCCATGTACGCGATGTTCATGTTCTGCATCAACGTCGGCTCCGCTTTCATCGATTTCTTCGACATCGTGGGCGGTGCTTTGTTTGTGGAAGGGCCGCGCTTGCTCTACGCGGCGTTGGGGTTGCCGGGCTGGCTCATCGCGCTGTTGGCGGATGGCGTCGGCGGCGGGGCGCAACTCGTCGGCACGTTCGTGCCTGTCATCGGTTGCTTGTTCCTCGCGCTGTCCTGCTTGGAGGATTCCGGTTACATGGCGCGTGTCGCGGTCATGCTGGATCGCGGGATGCGGCGCATCGGCTTGCCGGGCAAGTCCTTCGTGCCGCTCGTCGTGGGCTTTGGCTGCAACGTGCCGGCGGTGATGGCGACGCGCAGCCTAGACCGTGCGCCGGATCGCATCCTCACGGCCATCATGGCGCCCTTCATGTCCTGTGGGGCGCGCCTCACCGTGTATGCGCTCTTCGCCGCGGCGTTCTTTCCGAGCAACGGCCAGAACATCGTCTTCGCGCTCTACCTCATCGGCATCGCCGTCGCCGTGCTGTCGGCCTTGGCGGTGCGCCGGCATCTCCTCCAATCGCCGGTCTCACCCTTCGCGCTGGAACTGCCGCCGTATCACCTGCCGCGGCCCAAGTCTGTGCTCATCCACAGTTGGCAGCGCTTGAAGGGGTTTGTGGCGCGGGCTGGCAAGGCCATCGTCGCCGTCGTGGTGGTGCTGAACGTCGTCAGCTCATTGGGCACGGACGGCTCGATCGGCAACCAGAACAAGGAATCTTCGGTGTTGGCCGCCATCGGCAAGTCCATCACGCCGGCGTTCGCGCCGTTGGGCATCGACCGTGACAACTGGCCGGCCACGGTGGGCATCTTCACCGGCATCTTCGCCAAGGAGGTGGTGGTGGGCACGTTGGATGCGCTGTACGCACCGTCGTCCGCGAGCGACGCGGAGTACGACTTCGGCGCCCAAGCCTCGGCGGCGGTCGCGAGCGTCGGCGCCAATTTGGGCGCCTTGGGCGAAACGGTTCTCGATCCGCTCGGCATCGACATCGGCGATGTGACGGATGCGCAAGCCGCGGCGGCGGAGCAGGGCGTGGAAGTGGGGGCGCTGGGTGCCATGCGCGACCTGTTCCACGGCGATTTGGGTGCCTTCAGCTACCTGCTCTTCATCTTGCTCTACACGCCATGCGTGGCCACCGTCGGCGTCATCTACAAGGAAATCGGCGCCGGCTGGGCGGCGTTCAGCGTCGGTTGGTCGTTCGTCATTGCCTATGCCGTGGCGGCGGGCACCTACCAGATTGGCAGCTTCCCAGCCCATCCAGCGTCGTCCGCCGTGAGCATCGCCGCCGTCGCTGCTGCGGCCGGCGCCGCACTTTACGGCCTCATCGTCTTCGGCCGCCAACGGCTGCGCCCGGCGGAACACATTCCCGTCAAGCAACTGGTCTAGCGGCGGGCGCTGGAGGCGAGGCGACGGGCAGGCGCTTGGCGGCGGTGAGCGCTGGCGCCCAACGTCCGTCAGCCCCGGCCGCAGCTTGCCAACTGCGTGCGGAAGCGGCCGCTGGTGGCGACCACGCGGTCTGCGGCGCCTTTCAGCCAGTTGTTGTTGCGCCAGTGGCCGCTGCGATAGCCAGACAAGCCATCGTGGTAGGCGAGGTAGAGGTTGCGGGCATCATCCCGGGGGATGTTGAGCTGGCGATGCGCGCGGTCGATGTACCAACCCACGAAGTCGATGGCGTCGCCAAAGTCGTCCCGGTCGGCGCGCCAATGGCCGGTGGCGCGCTGATAGTCAGACCACGTTTCGTCCGTCGCTTGGGCATAGCCGAAGGCGCTGGATGGCCGCCGCGTGGGGATGCCCAGGAAGCGCTTGCGCGGCGGGCGGGCGTTGTGGATGAAGCTGGATTCCTTGTGCATGAATGCCAGCATGATGGGCATCTCCACGTTCCAGCGCTTCCCGGCGCGACGCGCCGCGCGGTGCCAACCGGATTTCTCCTGCAGCACCGAGCAGATGTCATCGGGCTTGCTCGGCGGCGTGGCAGCGCAGCCGGCCAGCAGCAGCGCAGCGCTAAGGGCTGTCAGCGCTGCCGCGCGTTTCATGCTTTTGCAACGCATCGAGCAGTTCCTCTTCGTCGATGACGGTGACGCCGAGGCGCTCGGCTTCGGCAAGTTTGCTTCCCGCGCCGTCGCCGGCGACAACGCGGGTCGTGTTGGCGGAAACTGAGGCGGCCACCTTCGCTCCCAAGGCGACGAGGCGCGCTTTCGCGGCATTGCGCGTCATGCCGGCAAGCGCTCCCGTCAGCACCCAAGTTTCGCCGCTGAGCGGCGCTGCCTCGGGCTGCTCCGGCGCCGGCCATTGCACGCCCAGCGCCAAGAGCTCGTCGATGACGCGCTGGTTGTGCGTGGCGGCGAAGAACTGCCGCACCCGGGTTGCCACCACGGGGCCCACGTCCGGCACTTCCGCCAACGCTTCCTCGGTGGCTGCGCGCAGCGCCGCGAGCGTGCCAAAGTGGTTGGCGAGGGCCGCGGCGGTGGATTCGCCCACTTCGCGGATGCCCAAAGCGTAGATGAACCGCGCGAAGGTGGTGGCTTTGCTCGCGTTCAACACGGCAACCAAATTGGCGGCGGATTTCTCCGCCATGCGCTCAAGCCCGGCGATCTTCTCGGCCGTGAGGCGATAGAGGTCTGACGGGTCTTGCACCAACTCGCGCGTCACGAGTTGATCGATGAGCTTTTCGCCTAAACCCCGAATGTCCATGGCGAGCCGCGAGGCGAAGTGGCGCAGCGCTTGGCGGCGTTGGGCGGGGCAGGTGAGGCCGGCCGGGCAACGCGCCACCACCTCGCCTTCGCCGCGCTCGATGGCGGTGTCGCATGCTGGGCAAGTGCTTGGCATGGCCAACGTCTCGGCGTCTTCCGGGCGGCGCGCCAAGATGACCTTGGTGATTTGCGGAATCACGTCTCCGGCGCGATGCACCAGCACGGCGTCGCCGACGCGCAAGTCCAAGCGCTCGATCTCGTCCATGTTGTGCAGCGTCGCGTTGGAGACGGTGACGCCGCCGACGAACACCGGCTCCAGTTTGGCGACCGGCGTGATGGCGCCGGTGCGGCCCACTTGGAAATCCACCGCGCGCAAGGTGGTCGTGGCTTCCTCCGCTGGATACTTGAAGGCGATGGCCCAGCGCGGCTTGCGCGTGACGGCGCCCAGCGCCTCCTGCAGCGCGAACTCGTTCACCTTCACCACCACGCCGTCGATCTCGTAGCCGAGCTGGTCGCGCTCCGCCAACAGGCTGCGGAAGTAATCCACGCAGCCGCCGACGCCTTGCACGGCTGCGGCGCTGCGGTTCACCGGCAGCCCCCAGCTCTGGAGCGCCGCCAACACCTCAGACTGGGTGGTGGGCGACCAACCTTGGCGCAGACCGGCGCTGTAGCAGAAAATGGAGAGCGGGCGCGCCGCGGTGAGCTTGGGATCCATCTGGCGCAGGCTCCCCGCGGCGCCGTTGCGCGGGTTCACCAGCACCCGTTCGCCAGCGGCAGCGGCGTCTGCGTTGAAGGCGTGAAAGTCCTCCAGCCGCATGTAGATTTCGCCGCGCACTTCGAGCCGCGGCGGAAAGCCTTCGCCGCGCAACTTGAGTGGCACCGCCCGCACCGTGCGCACGTTGGCGGTGATGTCTTCGCCGACTTGGCCGTCGCCGCGCGTTGCCGCGCGCGTCAACACGCCGGCTTCGTATAGCAGGCTCACGGCCACGCCGTCGATCTTCGGCTCGCAGGCGAACTCGAAATCGCCCTCGTAGGAGAGGCGGCTGCGGCAACGGCCTTCCCACTCGGCGAACTCTTGGTCCGAGGCGCATTTGTCCAAGGAGAGCATCGGCAGCTCATGCGCCACGGGCGTGAAACCCGCGGCCGGCGGGGCGCCGACCCTTTGGGTTGGCGAATCCGCGGTGACGAGGTGCGGATGACGGCGCTCCAAGTTCGCCAACTGCTCGAACAAGGCGTCGTACTCGACGTCCGGAATCTCTGGATCGTCGAGCACATGGTAGCGGTGCAGATGGTGGCGCACCCTCTCGCGCAGCGTCGCCAACTCGCTGGCGACGCCATCCCCGTCAGCCATGCGGCGGCGGGCGCACCGACATCTGTTTGCGTGAGAACTCGGCGATGCGCTCACGGAAGTGGCTGATGGTCTGGCCGGTCAGCACGGATAGCTTCTCGTCCTTGAGGTCGCCCCCCAACGTGCTGGCGATGTCCCGCGCCACGCTCAGCATGTCGTCGAAGGTGGCCGCTGGTTGCGCGGCGCCGGGCAACTGAAAGAAGAACGACACGCCCGGCGTGCGCAGCGTCTCGATGTCCGCCAAGTCGAAATAGCCCGGCTCCACGGCGTTGGCGACGGAGAAGCGCACCTCGTTGGTGCCGGCATCCAAGCGGTGGAAGATGTTCCTGTCTCGGTACTTCAGACCGTGGCGGTCGAATGCGTCGAGCAGCTCTGTGCCGGTAAAGCGGCCACCGTTGCGGGCAAGCACGTTGATGGCAAAGATCTCCGCCTCGGCGGCGGGGGTGGCCGGGCGCGGCTTGCCGTTGCCGCGGCGGCTGCTGGGCGTGGGGCGCGATTCCGCGCGGCGAGCGGCCGGCTTCGCCCCGGCGCCGGGACGGGCTGCTGCGCGGGCGCCGGCGCGCGGTGGCGGATCTGGAACGATGGCCGTGGCGCCGGGGCTTGGCGGCACCTCGGTGGCTGCGATGGGCCGCGCGGCCGCGCGTGGGGCGCCCGCCGCGGCACTGGGAACCGCGTTCAGCTCCGCGTCCGCGGCCATGGGTGCCTCTTGCAGCGCAAGCGTCTCCTGCGCCGGCGCGGCGCCGGCGAGTCGCGGCTGGCTCAGGATGCCATCCCCGTAATCGCCTTTGGCCTCTTCGGCGTCGTCTTCGTTGCCCAGCAGTGGCCGCACGGGGAACTCTTGCGCCCGGTTGCGATACGCGAGCCAAGCCCCATGCAACACCACGGCGGCGATCAACGCGGCGCCGACGATCAGAATCAGGTCCTTATCCACAACAATCCACCTTATGGCTGGCGACGCCGCCGAACGGCGCCGGGGGGTTCAGACGGCGGCCAATGCTGCCGCCTCCTCGACGTCAACCGCGACCAGCCGGGACACGCCCGGTTCGTTCATGGTCACGCCCAAGAGGTGATCCGCCATTTGCATGGTCAGCTTGTTATGTGTGATCACCACGAACTGCACCTCGTCCGACATCCCCTCCAAGAGCTCGGCGAACCGCCCGACATTGGCGTCATCGAGCGGCGCGTCCACTTCGTCGAGCAGACACACCGGGCTTGGATTGAGTTGGAAGATGGCGAAGATGAGCGCCACCGCCGTCAACGCCTTCTCACCGCCCGACAGCATGTGGACGTTCGAGTTGCGTTTGCCTGGCGGCCGCGCCATCAAGCTCACTCCCGCGACGAGCAAGTCGTCTCCTGTCAGTTCGAGATACGCGCTCCCCCCACCAAATACTTTGGGAAACAATGCGCCGAGATGCGCATTCACTTCATCGAACGTGCCCTTGAAGCGCTCCCGCGTTTCCCTGTCTATCTTTTTGATCGCCGCACTGAGCTTGGCCAGCGCCTGCTCCAAATCGTTGATCTGCGCGTCTTGGTAGGCCTTGCGTTCGGCTTCGGCTGCGCACTCCTCAACGGCGGCCAGATTGATGGCGCCGAGCCGCGCGATGCGGCGCTCCATCTGCTCCTGCTTCTGCAGCCACTCCTCTTGGGTGGCCTCGGCCGGCAGCGAGACGAGGAGCTGCGCCGCATCGGCGCCGGCGCCGCGTACCTGCTCGGCTAAGTTGTCGCGGCGCACCGCGGCGCCCTTGCGCTCGATGCGCGCCTCTTCCACCGCGCTGCGGGCGGATTCTGCGGCCGCCTCGGCTTGATGCAGCGTGGCCGTGAGCGGCTGCAGCTTGGCTTGCGCCGCTTCCAGCGCGGTGCGCGCCCGGCGCTTCTTCGCGTCCAGCGCTTGCCGCTCGGCGAGCATTGGCTGCAGGCGCTGCCGGACTTCGGCCAAGGCGGTGCGGCTGGCGGCGATGGCTGCGTCCTCGGCGCTCAGTTGCTGGCTGGAGTCTTGCCGCAGCGCGCGCAGCCGGTCAAGCGCGGCAAGCCGCGCCGCCAACGCGCTGGCCTTGCCCTGGCGCTCAACCTCCAAGGCGTGGCGGCGCTCGCGCGCGGCGTCGGCGCGTGTACGCGCCGCCTCGGCCTGCTCGATGCGGCGCGCGCGTTCCCGCCCCGCGGCGTCGCGCCCGCTTGCCAGCCCTTCGCCTTGCGCTTCCAGCGTTGCGACGCCAGCGCGCGCCACGCCGAGTTGTTCGGTGAGCGTTGCCTGCGTCGCCCGTTGCCGAGCCGCTTGCTCACGCCGGCTGAGCGCTTCCCGCGCCCGCACTTGGCGCACGCTCTGCTCCGCGCGCCGCTGGGCAAGCGCCTCGGCGACATCCACGCGCTCGCGCTGCAGGCGCTCTCGTGTTTGCTCCAAGTGCGCCAAGTGATCCTCGGCCGCCGCGGCCCGCTGCGACAAGCCAGCAAGCTCGGCTTGCGCCGCCTCTTCGTCGCTGGTGAGGCGCTTGATGGCTTCGGCGCGTTCGATCACGCCGGCAAGGGCGTCATCGCCGCGGTCCAAGCGCATCCAATCTCGCCCCAGCCACACGCCCTCGCGGGTGATGATGCTCTCGCCGGGGCGTAGTGCGCTGCGGTGCGCGAGGGCGGCGTCCAACGATTCCGCCGCGAAGACGCCGGCCAAGAGGGTGCCGATGGCGCCGCCTTCGGTGTGTGCCAGCGTGTCGAGGGTGGGCAACGCCGCGCTCGCGGCCGGCAGGTCAGACCCCTCGAACAGGCTGACGCGACCCCGCGGCAGCTCCGCGAGGGCTGGCGCGAACGCGGCGACATCCTGCACCCGGATGGCTTGCAAGCTGGCCGCCAGCACCGTCTCCACGGCGCGCTCCCAGCCGGGCGCCACCAACAGACACTGGCCGAGCCGCGGCGCATCGGCGAGGCCGCGCGCTTCCAGCCACGCGGCGACCTCCGCCTCGCCCGGCGCCAGCACGGCTTGCTGCAGCGCTTCCAAAGCGCCGCGCTGTTCCTTCAGCGTTTGCGTCGCCTCGCGCTGTGCCGCGGCGGCGGCCTCGGCGGCCCGCGTCGCGCCGCGCGCATCGGCCAGTTCCGCGGCATTGGCCGCTAAGGCCCCATCTTTGCGCTTGAGCGCCGCCGCGTCCTCTTCAATGGCGGTTTCGCCGGTGCGGACGGCGGCATCCAAGGCGGCTTGGCGCTCGCCTTTCGAGAGTTCCTCAAGGTGGCCAAGCTCACGCCCGATGGCGTCTAGCTGCTGTTGCAGATGGCGCACATTATTCGCTTCCACGCGCCGTGCGCCGTCGTTGTCGCGCCAGCGCTCGGTGCTCGCATCCCAAGCGCGTTGGGCGTCCTGCAAGGCAGCTTCGGCCTCGGCCAGCGCCGCTTGCGCGGCGTCGTGTTCGGCGGTGGCGGTTTCGCCGGCGGCATCGCCGTCGGCGAGCGCTCGGCGCAGCGTCTCGATGCCGGCGGCGTCCGCCTCGATCTGCCGCTCCCGCTCGGCGAGGCGTTCCTTGATGTCGGCAAGCTGCGCGGTTTGTTCCTCGATGCGGCCCACCCAGTTGCGCGCCTGCTCCTCGGCGCGGCCAATGTCGGCGTCGAGCCGATAGGCGTGGCCGTCCAACCGGCTCGCTGCGTCCACGCGGTCTTGGTGTTCGGCGCCGGCAACGGTGCGCTGCGCCTCGGTGCGCCGCACGGCGCTCATGGCGGCCTCGAGCGCCGTTTCCACCTTCGACAGGCGGCCGTCCCATGCGTCGACCTCGGCGACTGCCACACGCAGCTCAAGTGCCAACCCCTCCGCTTTGAGGCGGCGCGCTGCGGCTTTCAATTCCCGGTAGCGTTCGGCGGTGCGCGCTTGGCGGCGCAGCAGGGTGAGGCGCTTCGCCGTTTCATCGCGGCGGTCGCGCAGGCGTTCCAAGTTGTCCTCGGTGGTTTGCATGCTGCTCGCGGTCTCGCGGCGGCGCTCCTTGTAGCGCGAGATGCCGGCCGCTTCCTCGAGGTAGATGCGCAATGCGTCTGGCTTCGCCTGCGCCAATTCGCCGATCATGCCCTGTTCGATGATGGAGTAGCTGCGCGAGCCGAAACCCGTGCCGAGGAAGGCGTCCACGATGTCGCGGCGCCGGCATTTGACGCCGTTCAGAAAGTAGGTGGATTGCCCCAGCCGCGTCACTTCGCGGCGCACGGCGATTTCGGTGAAGCCGGCGTACTCGCCGCCGATGCGGCCATCGGTGTTGTCGAATTTGAGTTCCACCGCTGCCATGGCCGTCGGCCGGCGGGCGCTGGAGCCATTGAAGATGACGTCTGTGCTTGCTTCGCCCCGCAACAGCCGCGTCGAGCTCTCGCCGAGCACCCAACGCACTGCGTCGACGATGTTGGATTTGCCGCAGCCATTGGGCCCCACTACGGCGCACCGGTGCCCTGGCAGCGTGACGGTCGTCGGATCGACGAAGGACTTGAAGCCGGCCAGCTTGAGGGCTTTGAGACGCATGGCGCGGGTCGCTACCAGTCAATCGCTGGCAGTCTAGCGGAATCCGGCGTCAATCGCACCTTTGTTGAGTCGTTAGTGGGCACCGCCCCAACGGCGTTTCGTGGCGCCGCGTGGGCTGATGAGCCGGGCTGTCAGGCAGCGGCGCAACGTGTGGGGCGGGCTTGGCTCAGGGCACCACGCGTTCCACATGCAGCGCTACCGGCTCGGCGCCGGGGCGTGTCGTGGCGGGTTGGCTTTCGAGGTCTCCGGCGCTGCGCGTCGGGGCGCCGCCCAAGCTCACCCGGGCCAGCACTTCCACGTTGTCTTGTTGCGAGAGCGCCTGCCCAGGCAGCATCGCGTCGGCATCCGTCAGCACCACGCGGGCCGGCAGGTCTCCGGCGGCCAAGCGGCGCACAGCCAATGGCGGGCCGGTGCTGGACGGCGCGCGCGCGATGACGAAGACGGGGGCGGTGGCCGCCACGTCGAAATCCGGCGAGAGCGTCACTTGGGCGACGATGGCTGGTGCGCTCGGTGCGGCTGGTTCGGGCGATTCGCCGCCGCTGGGCGCTGGTGCGGCACCAGAGTGCTGCTTTGCCAACGCCAACGCTTCGCGGAACGCATCGCCTTGGGGCCCCGGCGCCGCTTGATCCGCGGCTTGCGCCAAGTGCGCCTCGGCGGCGGCGTAGTCGCCACGCCGCAAGGCATCCGTCGCCAGCAGCTCCAACATCGTCAAGTTGTGCGGATTAGCGGCGAGGACGCGATCGATGATGGCGCGGGTTTCCGCCGTGACGCGCCCGCCGGCGGCCATGTAGCTCGCTTGTGCCCACACCGCGTCGACGTTCGGCGCCGCGCCGATGCGGCCGTGCAGGGTGTTGAAGAGGGCGTCCGCGGCGGCGTAGTCCCCCATGCGCAGCCGCGCATAGCCTTGGTAGAAAAGGGCGCTGCCGTCGCCGGGGGCGCGGGCGTCGCGTCGCGCGAGGCTTGCCTCCGCGGCGGCGAGATCGGCGCTGGCGGCGGATGGCGCCTGCAGCGTCGCCACCACTTGCGCCAGGCGCGTCGCATCTGGCTCGCCCCACTGCGCATAGAGCGTGAGGCCGACGATGCCGGCGATGGCCGCGGCGGCGGCGATGGGCGCGAGCGGCGCCGTGGCGGCCGGTTCGCGGCTTGCGCCAAGCGCAGCGCTTTCGTCCCCCCGCAGCTCGCTTGCCAGATTGGCGGCCAGCTCGGCCTGCAATGCGCTGGCATCGGCATCGGTCAACCCCTGCCGGCGCGCCTCGGCGGCGAGTTCCCGCTCGCGGTCCAGATAGATGGCCGCGCTCACATCGCCGCCATCCAAGGCAGTGCCGGGGGCGCGGCGCGCCCAATGGAGCACCCACGCGATGGCGATGAGGGTGAGACCGCCGGCGGCGGCGTACACGGCGATCATCCGCGGCGCTCGACGAACCGCTCCACAACACCGCGTTCCGCCTCGCTGAGCGGCAGGGCGCTGCGGCGGGCGCCGGCGCGGCGCAGCAACGCCGCGGCGAGGAGCGCAAGCGCCAAGGGGGCGAACCACAGCGCCCAAGTGCTGGGCCGCAACGGTGGATCGTAGAGGATGAAGTCTCCATAGCGCTGTTGCAGGTGTGCGCGGATCGCCGCGTCCTCGGCGCCGTCTGCGATGAGGCGCCGCACCGTGCGCCGCAGGTCCGCGGCGATGGGCGCCCCGGAACTCGCCAGCGATTCGTTCAGGCACTTGGGACAGCGGAACTCCGTGATGAGCGCCTGATAGCGCTCTGCCATGGCGGCATCCTCTAGCTCGAAGCCATCTACCGGCGAAGCGGGGCTGGCGGCTTGGGCAAAGGCGAGCAGGGCGGCGGCGGCGCAGCGCGTGGCGCGGCTCATGGCGTTGCCGCCAAGTTGCGCCACGCCGGGGCGATTTCGTTCTCCCACACGGCGCGGTTCACCTCGCCTACGCGCTTGTGGCGAATGATGCCGGCGGCATCGACGAGGAACGTCTCCGGAGCGCCGTAAACGCCGAGTTCCACGCCGAGGTCGCCATCGGCATCGACGACGTTGAACTGGTACGGATCGCCGTGGCGGACCAGCCAAGCGATGGCCTTCGCGGCGTCGTCCTTGTAGTTGATGCCAATGATGGAAAGCCCCGTTTCGGCGCCGATGCGCGTGAGTTCGGCATGTTCGGCGAGGCAGGTGGGGCACCAAGTGGCCCAGACGTTGACGAGGCGCGGCGCGCCCTGCAAATCCGCCTCGGTCGCCCGCCGCCCGCCGCCGCCGAGGATGGGCAGATCGAAGCGCGGAAACGGCTGCGCGATGAGCGCCGACGGCAGCAGGGTCGGGTCGCGCAGGGTGAAGCCGAGATAGAGGAGCGCCACCAAGGCCGCGAACCCCGCGAGCGGCAGCAGGCGCCCGATCATCCGATGCGCCGCGGCGTGTGCCGGCGCCGCCGCGGTCTGCGCCATGGGCGGGGCATCAGCCGCCGCTCTGCGCCGCTTGGGGCACGGGCGCGACATCGGCGCGGCTGCTCCGTGCCCGCACCCGCACCCGCCGATAACGCGGATCCATCACGGCCAAGATGCCGCCGCCGGCCATCAACAGCGCCCCCAGCCAGACCCAGCGCACCAAGGGCTTGTCGTTCAAGCGCACGGCCCAAGAGCCGTCGGGCAGGCGCTCGCCGAGGGTGACGTAGAGGTCTCGAAAGAAGCCGGCCGCGATGCCGGCTTCCGTCATCACTTGGCCGCTTGCCGCGTAGTGGCGCTTCTCGGCGTGGAGGGTGACGCCGGCATCGGTGGTGAACGTGCCGCGTTCTGCGGTGTAGTTCGGGCCGTCAACTTGCGTGAGCGACGCGAAGCGATAGGCGACGCCGTTCAACTCGACGGCTTCGCCCACCGCGAGCCGCGCATCGAGCGCGGATGAGAACTGGCTGGTGGCGCCGATGCCCACCAAGCTCACGGCGAAGCCCAAGTGCGCCATCGCCATGCCGAGGTAGCTGCGCGTCAGCGCGCCGCGGTGCCGCCAACAGTCTGCCGCCAGCACCACCGCGACCCAGGTGCCAAGTGCGGCCGCCGCCGCGGCGCCGGCCTTCAGCGCGCCGGCGAAGGCGAGCGGCGCGGCCACGCCGATGGCGGCGGCCGCCAGCAGCATCCACCCCGCCTTCTGGAACAGCTTGAGCGGCGTGCGCTTCCAGCGCGAAATGGGCGCGATGGCGAGGCCGGCCGCCAACAGCAGCATGAGCGGCACGAAGACGCGATTGAAGTAGGGCGGGCCGACCGAAATTTTGTCCCCGCCAGTGGCCGCTTCGTAGGCCAGCGGGTACAGGGTGCCGAGCAACACCACCGCCAACGCCAGCGTCAAGATGGCGTTGTTCGCGAGCAGCAACAGCTCCCGCGAGATGCCGTCGTAGGTGGCGCGGCTGCCGATGCTGGGTGCCCGAGCCGCGTACAGGGCGAAGGCGCCGCCAACGGCCAGCGCGAGGATGATGAGCAGGAACACGCCGCGCTCCGGGTCGGTCGCGAACGCATGCACCGAGGTGAGCACGCCAGAGCGCACGATGAACGCGCCGAGCAGCGCCAAGGAGAAGGCGGTGAGGGCCAAGAACGCCGTCCATGCCTTGAAGGCGCCGCGCTTCTCGGTGACGGCCAGCGAATGAATGAGCGCGGTGGCGGCGAGCCAAGGCATGAACGAGGCGTTCTCAACGGGGTCCCAGAACCACCAGCCGCCCCAGCCGAGTTCGTAGTACGCCCACCAACTGCCGAGGGCGATGCCACAGGTGAGGAACGCCCACGCCACGTTCGTCCACGGCCGCGTCCAGCGCGCCCACGCGGCGTCCAGCCGCCCGGCAAGCAGCGCCGCCGCGGCGAACGCGAACGCCACGGCGAGGCCCACATAGCCGATGTAGAGGAGCGGCGGATGTACGATGAGGCCGAAGTCCTGCAACAGGGGATTGAGGTCCGCGCCGTCCGTCGGCGGCGCTGGCAGCAGCCGCTCGAAGGGGTTGCTCGCGCTCAACAGGAACAGCAGGAACGCCGCGTTGAGCGCCCCCAACACGCCCAGCGCCCGGCCATGCACCTCGCTCGGCAGTTGCCGCCCCGCGACGCTCACCGCCGCGGTCCACCCAGCTGCGATGAGCGTCCACAGCAGGAACGAACCCTCGTGGGCGCCCCATGTGGCGCTCACCCGATAGTGCCAGGGCAAGGCGGAGTTCGAGTTCTGCGCAACGTAGGCAACGGAGAAGTCGTTGCCGACGAAGGCCGCCACGAGTACGGCGAAGCTCAATGCCACCAACGCTAGCTGCCCCAAGGCGAGCGCCTGCGTCAGTCCCCGCCACGCGGGGTTGGTGGCGGCGAGGAAACCGGTGCCGGCGAGGCCAGCGGCCATGAGCAACGCCAAGATTGCGGCGAAGTGGCCGAGTTCGACGATCACCGCGGCGCGGCCCCCTGATGTACAGCCATGTCCGCGAGTTCCGGCGGCATGTAGTTTTCGTCGTGCCGCGCCAGCACCTCACGCGCCTCGAAGACGCCGGCGGCGGTCAGTTCGCCCGTCACCAGCACGCCTTGGCCCTCGCGGAAGAGGTCCGGCAGGATGCCGTGATAGCGCACCGGATAGTCCGCCCCTTGGTGGTCTGTCACCACGAAGGAGACGGCGAGGCCGGTTGCGTCCCGCTGCACGCTGCCTTCGGCCACCATGCCGCCGGCGCGGATGGAGGTGTTCACCGGCGCCTCGCCGCCGACGATGCTGGCCGGGGGATGGAAGGCGTTGACGTTCTCGTTCAACGCCGCGAGCGTCAGCGCGACCGTGGCAGCGGCGCCCACGAGCAGCAAGGCGGTGGCGGCTAGCCGGGCGCGGCGCTGCCTATTCATCGTCTTCATCGTTCATCGCGCCCGCGCCGGGTGAGCCGCCGCCGCGCCACGATTGGACGCGCGGCGAGGATGGCGAGCGCGGCGAACGAGATGCCGTAGGCGAGCCAAACGTAGAGGCCGTGGCCGCCCATGTGGAAGAACTCGCTCATGGCCTCGCGCCCCCCGCCGCCAAACGCTCGCGCACCCACTGCGCGTCGCGCTCGCGGTGCAGAATCTCGTTGCGCAGCCCGGCCACGATCAACGCGCCGGCGAAGCTGTACAGGCCGATCACGTTCACCACCAGCGGCATCCACATCGAAGGCGGCATCGCCGGGGCGGAGCTGAAGCTGAAACTCGCCGGTTGGTGCAGCGTGAGCCACCATTCCACCGAGTACTTGATGATCGGCACGTTGACGGTGCCGACGATGGCCAGCACCGCCGCGGCGCGGCCCGCCTGGCGCTCGGAGGGGATGGCTTGGCGCAGCGCGACCAAGCCCACGAGTAGGAAGAACAGCACCAGCATGGAGGTGGTGCGGGCGTCCCACACCCACCACGCGCCCCATGTCGGGCGGCCCCAAATGGCGCCGGTGGCGAGGGCCATGCCGGCCATCGCCAAGCCCACGGGCGCCACGACGGCGATGAACATGTCCGCCAGCTTGACGCGCCACACCAGCGCCGTCACGCCGGCAACGCCCATCGCCACATACAGCGCTTGCGCCAGATGCGCGGACGGCACATGCACATAGATGATGCGGAAGCTGTTGCCCTGCTGGTAGTCCTCCGGAGCGAAGGCAAGGCCCCAAACCCAGCCGACCACCAGCAGGCTCACGCCGACGACGGCGAAGCCGATGCCCCATGGCCGCGCCAAATCGAAGAACCAGCGCGGCGAACCGAGCTTGTGGAAGTAAGTTCTGAGCGGGCCCACGATCAATGCTCTTGGCTGACGCGCAGCCCTGCGCCCACCGCGAACGGGGCGGCCGTGGCCGCGGCGGCGAGGAGCGCGGCGAGCCACAGCAGTTGCGGCGTGGCGTCCGCGCCGGCCGCGGCGGCGAAGGCGGCGCCGGCGCCGAAGATGAGCGTTGGCACGCACAACGGCAGCGCGATCAGCGCCACCAACAGGCTGCCGCGCCCGATGCCGGCGGTGAGCGCGGCGGCGATGGCGCCGATGAAGGTGAGCGTGGGGGTGCCGAGCAACAAGCCTAGGGCGAGCGCCGGCAAGACGTCTGTAGAGGCTTGCAGCGCGAGCGCCGCGACCGGTCCCAGCACCACGAGCGGCAACCCGGTGACGCACCAGTGCGCGAACAACTTGCCGAGCACTGCCGGCCATAGCGGGCGGGCATGGAGCAACAACTGCTCCAGCGCTCCTTCCTCCACATCGCGGCGAAACAGCCCTTCCATGGAGAGCGCCGTGGCCAGCGCGGCCAAGGCCCAGACGGCGCCCGGCGCGATGGCGGCGCGGGTTTCCGGGCTGGGCCCGGCAAGCCCGAAGAGGAGCGTTGCCAAGGCGAAAAACGCCAGCGGATTGAGCGCTTCGCCCCGCGAGCGCACGACGATGGCGAGGTCTCGCCGCGTCTGCGCGATGGCAATGCTCACAACGGCAGCCGCAACACTTGCGCGTCCGGCAGGTTCAACCCCTCGTGGGTGGCGCAGAGCACGCCGCCGCCGCCGGCGCGATGCGCGGCGATCAACGCCAGCACCAACTTGCGCCCACCCGCATCCAAGGCGCTGAACGGCTCGTCGAGCAACCACAGGCGGGCATCGCTCATGGCAAGGCGCGCCAACCCCACGCGGCGCTGCTGGCCAGCGGAAAGGTTGCCGCATGGATCGTGGCGCTCGGCGCCCAAGCCAACCTGTTCGAGGGCGGCGCCGCACGCCGCGGCCGAGGCCACGGCGCCGGCGAGGGCGAGATGCCAGCGCATGTTCTCGATGGGGCTTAGGAGCGAACTCATGCCTGATTTGTGCCCTAGATAGAGCGGCGCTTGGCCTCCTGCGCGCCGCACGTCCCCCGCGTGGGGCGTCAGCAACCCGGCAGCGCAGCGCAACAGCGTGGTTTTGCCGCTGCCATTGGCACCCCGCACTTCGATGGCGTCGCCGGGGCGCAGGGTCGCGTCGATGCCGCAGAAAAGCCGGCGACGCCCACCCGAGCAGGCGAGGCCGCGAATCGACAGGAGAGGCTCGGTTTGGGGGCTCGCCACAGAGGCCGCATTATAGCCACGCGGTGCGATTCAAGTGACGCGCCGCCGCCCGCCTGCGCGGCCCGCAGAGGCGGTGCCCAAGGCGCGTTGCGCGGGTGACGGGCGGCGATGTAACTTGGCGGCATGGCTGGTGGGAGGACACCGATGAAGACACTCTGCGCCTTGGCTCTCGTGGCCGTCGCCGGCGCTGCCGCCGCAGCGCCCCCTACGCCGGAAGATTTCGCCAAGTCTCCTGAAGTGCTGCGGGCGCGCATCTCGCCCACTGCCGAGTACTTGGCGGTGCTGCGCATCGTCGATGACAAGCGGGTGGTGGCGGTGCTGAGCTACCCCGAGCTGGCCTTGAAGGGCGTGATGAGCTTCCCCGGCCGCAACCAAGTGCTGGACTTCCAGTGGGTGAACAACGACCGGCTCATCGGTTCCGTGACGCGGGATTTCGGCCGCTACGAGTTCCTGGCGCCCTCTGGCGAGCTGTTCGGCATGGACGCGGATGGCGGGCGCAGCAAACATCTCTTCGGCTACCGCGCCGGCGAAGAAGCCCCCAGCGCAACGCGGGGCGCCGTGCGGCGCAACGCCAGCGCCAGCATCATCGACCCGCTGAGGGACGACAAGAACAACGTGTTGGTGCAGATTCGGGATTGGAACTGGTCTGCGTCCTCGGCGGTGGAGGCGGCGAAGCTGAACGTCTACACGGGCCGCCTCACCGGGCGTGTGCGGGCGCCGGCGGCGGATGCCTTCTTGGTGGCGGGGCGGGATGGCGATGTCCGCTTCTCGTTTTCCACCGATGACGACTTCAACTCCCTCGTCCACGTGCGCGACACGGAAACGGGCGATTGGAGCCTGCTGAGTAAAACCGAGTACGGCGATGTGCCGCTCACGCCCCTCGCCGTGGCGGAGGATGGACGCATTTTCGTGAGAACGGCACCGGACGACGGCCCGTTAGGCATCTATCTGATGGATCCGGCGACGCAGGAGCGCACCGAGGTGTATCGCCATGATGTGGTGGATGCCGCGCTGGTGATGGACTGGGAAGGCAACGCTTGGGGGGCGAGGATCGAGCCAGACTATCCGAGCATCGTCGCCATCGACTCAGACAACGCCGAGGCGGTGTTGGTCCAGCAGCTGCAGAGCTTGTTTCCCGGTCGCTTTGTGTCCATCGCCAATGCCACCACCGATGGCCAACTGGTGCTGGTGACCGTGCAGGATGACAACCAAACGCCGGAGGTGTATGTCTTCGAACGCGAGACGCGCCGGATGCAGCGTCTGTTCGACTATTTTCCGTGGATCGACGACGCAACCTTGGCGGAGGTGCGCCCGGTTGAGTTCGAGGCGCGGGACGGCCTGAGGCTGCGCGGCTACCTCACTCTGCCGCCGGGCCAATCAGGGCCAGTGCCCATGGTGTTAATGCCGCACGGCGGACCGCATGGCCCGCGCGACTATTGGCGGTACGACCGGTTTGTGCAAGTGCTCGCCGTGAACGGCTACGCTGTGCTGCAGGTGAACTACCGGGGTTCCGGCGGCTACGGCACCCGCTTCGAGCGCATCGGCTACGGCGAATGGGCCGGCGCCATGCAGGACGACCTCACCGATGCCACCCATTGGGCAATTGAGACGGGCATCACCGAGGCAGGGCGCGTATGCATCCACGGTTGGAGCTACGGCGGCTATGCGGCACTGATGAGCGTGGTGCGCGAGCCAGACCTCTACGCCTGTTCGGTGCCGGCGGCCGGCGTGTACGACCACGACATCCAGTACAAGAAGGCGGACTTCACCCGCCGCACCCGCTGGGGCGAGAAATACATGGACCGGGTGATCGGCCCCACCGCGGAGGACCGCCGCCGAGCTTCCCCGATCACTTACTTGGACCGCTTGAAGACGCCGCTCTTCATCGTGCATGGGGAAGAGGACGCGCGGGTGCCGGTGGACCACGCCCGCGAACTAATGAAGCGGCTTGAGGCGGCCGGCATCCAGGCGCAGTACATGGAGAAGGCCAACGAGGGCCACGGCTTCTACAAGGAGGAGAACCGCGCGGACTTCTTCAATGCGCTGTTGGCTTTCTTGGACAGGCACATTGGTGTCGGCGCCCCGCAACGCGAACGCGAACAGTTGGCCGGCGGCGCTGCGGAGTAGGCGCGTCATGGCGATTCATCGCACAACGGACAAACGAGCGCGGGGCTCGCCGCGGCTTTGCTGACATCGGACATACCCCCGTGGGAGTTCGACATCCGCGCCGTAGAGCCGCAGCGTCATCGATTCGGTTCGCCGTCCCACGGACCAAATCGCATGGCAAGTGATGGCCCGCTCGGTCCTGCGTTCGACACCAACGCCCTGATTTGGCCAACGCCCCGGAGATTGATTGGGCGATGGATGGAAGATGCAGGGCTGTCCACGCTGTTGCTGCCCCAAGTGTGGCGCGAACTCACGTTTCGTCCGGCCCGGCTGTGAGGTTTGATGCCGCGTCGGCTTGGTTGAAATACATGCGACGAGGGAGCCGCCGTTTAGCTGGGCGACTCTTAATGCCGAACAGGAGGAATACGCCAGCGACATCAGATCGAGGTTCACGGAGCCATGCTTTCCTTCCGTTTCATCCGACAGGATCCACCTAGCGAAGTTTGGCGATGCGGCACCACCAGTGCGATCAGCTTGGGACAGCGCGACCTAATGGCTTCGGTGCTGTGACTAGCTACGTTGAGGCCGCGGCACCGCCCGCCGTTTGCATCTGCGAAGCTCGCAAAGCTGTGTGACGTGTTTGTGTCGCGGCCATTTCGCCAGTTTGAGAAAGTCGCGGTCATTAGCAAGCTGCTCGAAGGCATCGAACAGTTCGCCATCGCCCCGCGGCGTCTTCAAGAGAGCCTTGACGAACCCCGCCACCAAGTTCCAATCTCTCACATGCTGCCGGCCCCAGCACCTCGCATATATGCGACGGTGCATTGTGCGTTCAAGTATGGCGACGGCAGCGAATTCTCTGCGATTGGCCCAGTGGAAGATGTGCGCGGCCTGTTGCTCGGCGGTCGGATCGCGTTCATTCCAGCGTGTCGCGAAGCTGGCCCAGTCTTCGGCGTGCGGCTTGCCGGTGAGCAGTCGTTTGGCCCTATTCTCAGCTTCTTGCCACTCGGCGGATTGCTCGTGCATCACGATGAAGTCCCACGCCGCACGACGCACGAGCACCTCCACTTGAGCTAGCCCCGTCAGAAGCGCGGCGCAGAATACTGCGAACACCGTGGCGAGATGCACATACCCACGGGCCAGCAAAGTGGCCAAGAGTACTGTTGCCGCTACCAACGACAAGCGCAAAAGCGCCTCGCGACTGAGCATGCCCAATTCGCCCGCTTAGACGAGCCCTGTACCGTGACCTGTGCCGTGAATGGTTAGCATGGTTGCCCCTTTTTCGGAGTATGTTTCGACGCGAGGATAGCATGGTATGCTCGCCGACAGCTTCCGCGTCGCCTGCTCGCACAGGATCAGGGCGACGATCCCTCCCTCAGCAAGTGACTCGCGCGCTGCAGCAGTTCTTCGGCACTGGAGCAGTCGATCACCAAGTCACTGGCAAGCGCCAGCCGATCGATGTCCTTCTCGTCCGCCAGGAGCCGGCCGAACTCAGCGCCCGCCTCAAGGCCAAAGCGCCGGGTGGCCAGCCGCCGCAGCACCTCGGTTCTGCCTTCGGTTCTGCCCTCGGCGATTGCGTTTTGCCGCCATTCGGTGATTGCCTCGGCGAGCATGGTGGGTTCCTCCATGTAGCGCAGCGCTTGCTGCATGTGGTGTCGGTGCCGGTCGCTCTCCTCGTCGCCGGCGAAGCGGGCGATCAGCAGTTGCATCAACGCCCGCGCCAGTCTGTTCGCAAAAGCCTGCCGCTCCGCGCCCGAACCGGCCGGCCGCAGCCGGTCGAACAGCGCCTTCGCCCGCGCCGGCACGGACTCCGCCTGCCGGGTCGCCAGCAGCCGCAGCAGCGCGGCGACCGGGTTCGAGCGTCCATCCTCCGCCGTCAAGTTCGCAGCGTCAAGGCACAGGAACTCGAACCGCGCCTGCCAGTTGCCCCAACCCGCCGGCGTCGGCGCGGTCAGTTCGTCTAGGGTCTCTGGCCGCCAGCGCCGGCCGCCCGTGTAGACCACCACCGGCAACACCCGCGGCAGCAGGTCGCCGGCGCGCAGTCCGCCCTCGGCCGCCACCTCTTGGCGCAGCAGCGCCACGTAGATCTCCATGCGCAGCGCCATGGCACGGTCCGGCGAGGACTGGAACTCCAACGCCAGCAACGCCTCCGCTCCGGAGTCCGCTTCCGCGCCGGCCCTCTCTGGCGAGCTACCCCCTATCTCTGCCCGCACAAGCGTGCCAACCGCCCAGGCCATGTCGGCGCGGCGGCGCTGCCCGCCTGCCGCGACATGCTCGGTTGGCAGCCGGCGCAGCCGGCTCGGGTCCAGCTCGGCGGTGGCGTCCTGTGGCAGCAGGTCCAACAGGCAGCGCGTCATGCTGGCATCCGCGAACGCCGTTCGGCAGATGTCGTCTTCGTGCATGGCGCCCAGTGTGGCGGGCGCGAGGGGCCGGCTGTAGCGACATCCGCCCGATTTGACGGGCGACGCGGCTGCAATCGTTGTGCGCTCGTGACACCAGGCCGCACCGTAGGGCCGGGGACCGATCCCATTGAGGTGAGTGACTGACGTTGCTGCACGACGATCAAGGCAGCCGATGGATCGGCCGCGAGCGTCATCGATCCGGTTCGCCGTCCCACTGCCAAATGCTGCATGTGGTGTCGGTGCCGGTCGCTGTGTCCTCGTCGCCGGCGAAGCGGGCGATCAGCATTTGCATCAGCGCCCGTGCCAGTCTATTCGCAAGAGCCTGCCGCTCCGCGTCCGAACCATCCGCTCGCAGCTCGTCGAACAGCGCCCTCGCCATCGCCGACTTCGCTTCTCTTTTGCCCTGCGTGGGACGTGGCCGCCAAGCGTAGTGCTGGGCGGCAGCGCAATGCCGGTGCAGCGAACTAGCGCATTTCGCCGTCGCCACCCCTCAGCACGACGAGACGTGCCCGGCGCAGCAATTCTTCCGCGGTGGAGCAGTCGATCACCAGATCGCCGGCAAGCGCCAGCCGATCGGCATCCTCCTCGTCCGCCAAGAGCCGGCCGAACTCGTCCCCCGCCTCAAGGCCAAAGCGCCGGGTGGCTTGGCGCCGCAGCAGCGTCCTGCTGCCCTCGGATGTGCCTTCCCTCAAGCCCTCGGTTCTGCCCTCAGTTCTGCCTTCGGTTCTGCCCTCGGCGATTGCGTTTTGCCGCCATTCGGTGATTGCCTCGGCGAGCATGGTGGGTTCCTCCATGTAGCGCAGCGCTTGCTGCATGTGGTGTCGGTGCCGGTCGCTCTCCTCGTCGCCGGCGAAGCGGGCGATCAGCAGTTGCATCAACGCCCGCGCCAGTCTGTTCGCAAAAGCCTGCCGCTCCGCGCCCGAACCGGCCGGCCGCAGCCGGTCGAACAGCGCCTTCGCCCGCGCCGGCACGGACTCCGCCTGCCGGGTCGCCAGCAGCCGCAGCAGCGCGGCGACCGGGTTCGAGCGTCCATCCTCCGCCGTCAAGTTCGCAGCGTCAAGGCACAGGAACTCGAACCGCGCCTGCCAGTTGCCCCAACCCGCTGGCGTCGGCGCGGTCAGTTCGTCGAGGGTCTCTGGCCGCCAGCGCCGGCCGCCCGTGTAGACCACCACCGGCAACACCCGCGGCAGCAGGTCGCCGGCGCGCAGTCCGCCCTCGGCCGCCACCTCTTGGCGCAGCAGCGCCACGTAGATCTCCATGCGCAGCGCCATGGCACGGTCTGGCGAGGACTGGAACTCCAACGCCAGCAACGCCTCCGCTCCCGAGCCGCCCGCTCGCTCTGCCGGCCCAAGCGTGCCAACCGCCCAGGCCATGTCGGCGCGGCGGCGCTGCCCGCCTGCCGCGACATGCTCGGTCGGCAGCCGGCGCAGGCGGCGCGGGTCCAGCTCGGCCGTGGCGTCCTCTGGCAGCAGTTCCAACAGGCAGCGCGCCATGCCGGCATCCGCGAACGCCGTTCGGCAGATGTCGTCTTCGTGCATGGCGCCCAGTGTGGCGGGCGCGAGGGGCCGGCTGTAGCGACATCCGCCCGATTTGACGGGCGACGCGGCTGCAATCGTTGTGCGCTCGTGACACCAAGCCGCCGCCCCGCGTAGCGCGAGGCCTTTTTGGGCCGCGTGACCGATACGCCCGCCTTTCAGGAAGGGCCATTCAGGAAGGGCTATGGAAGGCCAAAAGTCCGCGGCGCCCGAACTTGCTTCGGGCGCCGCGGGGATGACAAAGGCGCGGTCAACCTTACCTGTTGAAGTCCATCCGCAGGAAGGCGTAGCGGCCGATGGCGCCGTACAGGAACAGGTCTGTGTTGTTGCCGCTGCTGAAGACGTAGGGCGGGTCGTTGTCGAACACGTCGTTCACGCCCAGCAGGAACCGATAGTCGCCCACGAGCCAGCCGACGCGGATGTCGTGCTCGGTATGCGATGGCACGGTGTCGTAGCCGAACACGTTCTCGCCGTCGTAGCGCGGGTCGTTCATCCGGTGGACGTAGCGCATCCGCCATGTGTAGTCCCACTGCCCCTTGTTCACGGTGACGAAGCCCGTGCCGCGCAGGCGTGGCATCGAGCCGCGGTCGTCCGCGTTGCCGGCGTTGGGCGCAAAGGTGTTCAGCTTCACATAGGTGCCCTGCAGGTCAACCACCACTTCCGTGTCCCACGGGCCGCTGAACTCGTAGCGCGCGCCAAAGTCGAAGCCCTTGGTGGTGACTTGGTTCTCATTCACGAGCCGGTTCGTCATGCCCCGGACGAAGATGCCGCCGGCCCCCACGCCAGACTCAAAGCGATCGCACGATTCCGCCGTCTTGCCGACGGGGCCTTCGTAGCAGGCATCCACCAAGCTGTCTGAAGTGAAGCGGGTGATGAGGTTCAGCAACTTGATGTTCCACACGTCCATGGATGCGGAGAAGCCGTCCAGGAAGCGGGGAGTGAAAACCATGCCGATGGTGGAGGTGTCGGCCGTCTCGGGTTCTAGGTCTGGGTTGCCGCCGGCGAGCACGGGAAACTGCGCGGCGATCTGCGTCGCGGTGGCCGGAATGCCGTCCAGCAGGCAGTTTTGATCGACGTCGTTGCCTGGCGACCGCACGGGGCTGCCGCTAGCGCACGGATGCGAGAAGAAGTCGAAACTGACGGTGCCGCCGCCGAACAGGTCTGTCACCAACGGCGCCCGATAGGCGGTGCTGCGGTTGGCGCGCAAGCGCAGGTCGCTAATGACTTGCCAGTTCACGCCGGCGCGCCAGACGGTCTCGCGGCCGAAGTTCGAGTAGTCCGACGAGCGCGCTTGCAGGTTCAAGTCCAAGGACTCCACGGCGAAGACGTCCGCGACGATGGGTATCTCCACTTCGCCGAAATACTCGGAGACCGAGAAGCTGCCCTCGGTCGTGAACACTTGGTTGGCGACCGATTCACCCGCTTCCGTCACCGAGTCAGGCTTGTTGAAGCCGCGGTCCGTGCGCGTCTCGAAGCCGAAGGCCACGCTCAAGGGCCCGGCCGGCAGCTCGACCACCGGCCCCGTCACCAAGCCGAAGAAGCCGCTTGTCTGGAACTCTGAAGTGGCCAGCGTGTTCTGGCGAATGTAGGCGATTTCCTCTTGCGTCCAGTTGCCGGGACGCAGGGCGTCCAGTGCGCCACTCGGGTTCACGATTCTGGAGCAAATGGTATCCGCCGCGCACCGCACCGGGTCTGAGATGATGTTGGCGCGGTTCAGGTTCCATGTGGAGTTCGTGCGCAAGTCCGCATCGACCCGGGTGTACAGGTAGGAGAGCTCCCAGCTCCACTCGTCCAAGAAGCCATCGGAGGCGATGTCGCCCCGGAACCCGGCCACCATCCGCAACGTGTCGGATTCGTGGTCGCTCACCCGCGCGCCAACCGTGCTGCTCGGGCGGATGAAGAGGGAGCCCGTGCCCACCGGGTTGTTCGGGTTCGACCCAGGCACTATCCATCCTTGGGGTACCCCCACGGTGCCGAAGCTGCCTGGGTTGCCGTCCAGCCGGAACTCGCTGAGGCGTTTGGAGAACTGCGCCTCGAGGAAGCCCTCGATGCCGTCCGCCACGTCGTAGGTGCCGTAGCCGGAGAAGACATACACCTCGGAAGCGCCATAGATGTCCTGCCCCAAGGCATAGTCGTAGCGGTTCATCTGCACTTGGTCTGGGCTGGACACGTTCTGCGCGGGCATGAAGGACGGGCAATTCGGGAAGACGTTGGTTATCTCGTCGCCGCCGAACGCCTTGGGTTGGGTGCAAAACGCGGGGCCAGGCGCGTAGAAGACCCCGCCGGGCGAAAAGAAGCTGCCATTGTTCGCCCCGCTCGCGCCAAGGCTTGAGATGGCAGGCGTTGCCCAATCCCGGGAGATCTGCGGCACGTTGTTGGAGTAGCGGTATTCGGCGCCGAGCACCACGGAGCCGCGGTCTCCCGTAGCGCCGATGGCCAGCTCTGCCGTATAGCGCTGTGCGTCGCCTTCGCCGCTCAAGCCGGTGGACACGCCGCCCTCAATGCCCTCGAAGTTGTCCTTCAGGATCACGTTCACCACGCCGGAGACCGCATCCGAGCCATACACTGCGGAAGCGCCGTCGCGCAGGATTTCCACGCGCTCGACCATGGCGCTCGGCACGAACGTGAGGTCCACCGCTTGGTTCGCCAAGGCGTCTGCGAAGCTCGCCACGCGCTTGCCGTTGATCAGGATGAGCACCCTGTCTGGCCCGAGGTTGCGCAAATCCACCGAGGTGGAGCCGCCGCCGGACAGCACGCTGGACTGGTTGAAGCCGGCCGTGCCGGTCACCGAGGTGCTGCGCAGCGCCTCGCCCAAGTTGGCGAAGCCAGACTCGAGGATGGATGTGCCGGTGATGACGGTGATCGGGCTTGCCGAGCTGAAGTCGTCCCGGCGGATGCGGGAACCCGTGACGACGATTTCCTCCATCGCCGCTTGTTCCTCGTCCTCATCATCCGCTTCTTGCGCCAGCGCCGGAACGGGCGCCGCGAGCAGGAGCGCAGTCAACGCGGCCCAAGGCAGCGCCCGCTCCCGCCCCTCCGCCCGACGTCGCGGGCAGTTCAGTTTCAACATGTTGGAGAATCCCCTAACGTAGCCGAAGAATGATGCGTTACTTCCGTGAAATAGTCCAGCAACATTTGTGGCGGGGGCGACGGGGGTGATCTGGGCGGGTGGAGGGAGGGCGTTCGTGGTCGCGGAGCTACAGGGACTACTTCATTGGTGCCTCGATGCCTTCAGGGGCGACCGGTCGCGCACCCAGCGCACCGATAGGGCAGCATGTCCGGCTCACGACGCGCCCTCGATGGCAGAGTCGCACGGCCTCGGCCACATCGTCGGAAAGGCCAGCCTCCCCTAGTGCCTCGGTGCGCTCAGCGTATGATGGGCGTTCTGAACCTCTAGATTCGACATGCCATTGCGACGAACCGACCGCGACGCTCCGTACCATTTCGCGGGCCGCGGTGAGGAATTGGGCGAGTTGGGCGATCGGCTCGCTGTGGTCGCGAAGACCGGGGACGCGAGTGGCGGGCTGGCTCTGATTACCGGAGTTCCGGGATCAGGGAAAACATCGTTGGCCCGGGCTTTTGCGGAATCGAGCGGTGTTCCGAACCTCCGCGGCGGGGTCTCGGATTTGGACGACCCGCTCGACCTGTTCCTGAGCATCGGAACGGCGATCGGCCGGGAATCACACTTCGAGAAGATCGCGGCTGTCGCCCCACGCCTCACGAACGGCGGCGTGGGCGTGGCTTCGGCGACGGCGAGCACGCCACAGGAACATGTGCGTCCCGATCGCGGCTTCGCGTCGATGCTGCGCACCTCCAAGGCCAAGTGGCCGCGCCCGCTAGTGATTGTCGTCGACGAATTGCAGAACCTGAACGCTCGGCAGGCGGAAACGCTGCGCGTGTTGCACGAGGGTGTCCACGGCTGCCCCATCCTCGTGGTGGGGGCCGGGCTGGAGAACACGCCGGCCGAGCTTTCGAGCCACGGCATATCACGTGTCACCAAAGGGCTCCGTCTCGGCCCCTTGCACAGGGACGCCACGTGCGAGGTGATCTCAAAGTCGCTGGCCGATTTCGAGCGCGAAGCTCCGCCGTATGTGGTGGACTCCCTTGCCGCGGCGAGCCACGACTTTCCGCAGCACATCCACTGCTACCTTTCGGCAGCCTTGGACGCGGTGGACCACAGTGTTGGATGGCATGCGCCCGACATGGTGGACAGAGTGCTGGAGAAAGGCGACAAACTGCGCGCCGAATACTACGACGATCGCTTGACCGCAATGGGCAGGGGGCGTTCCCGGATGGTTCCAGTGATCGCTCGCATGGCGAAAGAGAGCGTCCGCTCCTTGGATGTTCAGGACGCCATCGACGCTGCGGGCGCGGATGGCGAACGAGCCGTTGCCGACGCCATCCAGCACGGCGTTCTAACGCTCGAACGGGACGAGAGCGTCAGTTTTGGCATTCCGTCATTCCACCGCCACATGATGGAGGTGCTTCGGCAGCGCACACCGCCCGGAACCACGGGATCGTGAGGGCTACGGGACAAGAGACCTTAAGCGCCGCCTACAGCGTCCACTCCACCCCAGCGTAAAGCTGCCGCGGCAGCGCCGGGAAATAGCGATGGCTGCCAAAGGCGTAATCCGCCCGGTCTGCGTAGCGTTCGTCCGTGAGGTTGAGGATGCGGGCGAACAGCGTCACGCGCTCGCGCAGCGCATAGCGGCCACGCCAGTGGAAGACGAGATGCCCTCGGTAGCGGGCCGTGTTGGCGGCGTTGATGAAGTGCGAGCCGACATGCGCGGCTTCCAGTTCCGAGACGAGGCCGCGGTAGCGGGCCGTCCAGCGGGCGCTCGCGAGCCAACGCGGTGCGGAATCCACATCGGCGCCGTCTTGGATGCGCTCGCCGCGGGCGGCGGCGCGGTCGAAGGCGTAGCGGTGGCGCGCCCAGGTACCGGTCAGCTCCAAGCGCTGCGCATCGGCCACGGCGTAGCCCAAGGCGAACTCCAACCCCTCGGAGCGGGTTTCGCCGTCGCTCACGTTGAAGCCGTTCGCGTCGCGGAAGATGAGGTTTTCGGTGCGCCCGGCGTAAAGGGCCGCCTCGCCATCGAAGCGCCCGACCGTGCCGCGCCACCCCAGTTCCAAGGAGGCTTGGGATTCGCTGTCGATGTCCGCGGCGAGTTGGCCGCTTTGCAGGCGGTAAAGTTCCGTCGCCTGTGGCGGGCGAAAGCCGACGCCGGTGGTGGCGTAGAGTTCCGCGTCGCCTAGCCGCCAGTGCAGCCCCAACCGGCCCGCCACGTTGGTGAAACTGTCCTCGCGGCTGGCCGGGCGGGTATAGAGGCAACCGCCGAAGCCGCAGGCGGTGCCGTCGTCGCGGCTGTTGCCCACCAGCCAGCGGTTGTCGTAGCCGTAGCTCAAGCGCTCCACGCGCAAGCTATGCACCAGCGTGCCGCGTGGCGAGAACGTCCAACGCAGGTCGTGAAACGCGGCGGCGAGCACGCTGTCCACGGCGTAGTCGTAGTGTTTGCCCGGCGGTCGGGTGGCAACGAGAAACCTGGAGCCCACGGTGGCGCCATCCTGCACTTGGCGCAGCCAACCCTGCATGTACTCGGCTTGCGCCCCCACTTCCCAAGCCAAGGCGCCGTTCGTGCCGCCGAGCCGCGCCAGCGCGCCGCCGCTGGTCTGGGCGTTGGTCTCCAGCGGCTTGCCGGGCAGGAAGTGCTGCAGGAAGGCCATGTTGGAACGCCGCAGATACGGGGTGAGCACCAGCCGCCGCCCGTCGCGTTGCAGCGACCATTCGCTGACCAAGCGCGCGGACCAAGCGTCTCGATAAGCCTCTGGGTTGGGGTTTGAGTCCCGCAAGGCGCTGTCTTCATAGGCGCGGTAGCCGCGCACATAGCCGCCGGTCTCCTGATTGAGCAGCGTCGCGGAGAAGAAGGTGGCGCCCTGCCACTCGCCGCGTGCGCTGTCGAGGGCCAAGTTGAGCTTCTGCTGACCATAGCCCGTGTCGTCGCGCCAACCATCGGTGGTGGTGGAATGGAGGTCCATCCGCAGCGACCCTGCGGTGCCGCCAGCGCGCGCCTGCGCGTAGCCGTGCGGCCCGGCCTCGGCGCTCAGGCGCCACGGCTGAGGCCCGCTGCGCGGCACCACGTTCACGACGCCGTTCAAGGCATTGCCGCCGAACAAGGCGCTCGCCGGCCCCCGCACCACCTCCACCGCCGCGGCGCCTTCGATGTTCAACTCGAACAGGTTGTTGATGTTGCAGAAACCCGCCGGGCGAATGGGCACGCCGTGCTCCAAGTAAAGGAATTCGCCGCATGCGCCTGGCCCCGCGAACACGCCGGAGCGGATGGCCATCAGGTGTTCTTGCCCAGAGCCACGCGCCACCCACACGCCGGGCACGCGGGCGAGCGCTTCGCTCGGATGGTTGGGGCGCAGCAGCGTGAGCGCCTCGCCGTCCACCACGCCGACGCTGCCAAAGCCGCCTTGGCGCGGGCGCACGGAACCTTCGGCAACCACGACGATCTCTTCCAGTGCCGGGCTCGCGTCACCGCTGGCTGGCACGTCGCCGGGCGCCTCGGCGTGTGCGAAGCCGGCAAGGCCGGCCAGCAAACCCAATACCGATGCCTTCATCGCAACTCCCGCAACACCAGCGCCGGGGGCGACCGCACCAACCGGCGCGCGCCGATGCCGCCGACAAGCGTGATGAGCGCAGCGCCCACTGCCGGGCCCACCAGCCACAGCCAAGGTTGCGGCGCGTAACCCAAGCGAAAGACCTGCGTTTGCAGGATGTAGGTCGTCACTTCCGCGCCGGCTGCGGCGACCACTCCGGCGAAGGCGCCGAGGACCGCAAACTCGCTCGTCAAGGCGCCGGCGATGAGCCGCATGGTGCCGCCCAAGGTGCGCACCAAGGCGTGCTCGCGCATGCGCGCTTCGTGGCTGGCTTGAATGGAGGCGATCAGCACCAAGGCGCCGGCGCTCAAGACGAGGGCCAGCACCAGCTCGATGGCTTGGGTGACGCGCTCGACGATGCTGCGCACCTGCCTGACGATGGCGTCGATCTCGATCACTGTGATGGTGGGATGCTCAGACAACAGCTGGTTCAGAAAGCGCTTCGCGCCCGGCTCCAGATGGAAACTCGTCATGTGCGTGGCGCCGAAATCTGGCAATGCGGCAGCGGAGAAGATGATGAAGAAGTTCGGCTGCAGGCTGTCCCACTCCACTTCGCGCAGGTTGGCGACCCGCGCTTGGACGGCGAGGCCGCCGATGTCGAAGGAGAGCTCATCCCCCACGCCCAAGCCATGCTCGAGTGCGTACTCGTCTTCCAGCGAGATCAACGCCTCCTGCGTGTCCACCGGCCACCAATCGCCTGTCGTCAACGTGTTGTTCGGCGGCAGCGCGTCCGACCAAGTGAGGTTGCGCTCCGAACGCAGGTGGGCGCCGTCCATGGTGGGCGCCGTGTGTTGGCGCTCCCATTCGTCCGCGGCGATGCCGTTCACGGCGGTCACCCGGCCGCGAATCATCGGGAACAGGCGGCCGTTGTAGTTAGTGTGCTCGGCGAGCAGCGCCTGCACCGCGGCCACTTCGTCTTCCGCCACGTTCATCACGAAGTGGTTGGGCGCATCCGCCGGCAATTGCGCGCGCCATTCGTCGAGGAGCGCCGTGCGCACCAGCAAAAGCACCAAGAGCAGCATGATGGCCAGCCCGAAGATGGTGATTTGCGCCACGCTCTCCCGATGGCGCCGCTGCAGGGCGCTCAACGCCAACCGCCATGCGCTGCCAGCCTGCATGCCGGCGACGCGGCCGCCGCGCAACAGGCCTAGGCCCATGAGGGCGAAGGCCGCGGAGACGCCCAAGCTGCCGACCAAGGCCCACAGCGTGAGCCAAATGCCGTCGCTGTACCAGAAGAGCAGGCCCAGGGCGCCGACCGCAGCGCTGCCATAGGTGGCCGCCTGCGACGCCGCGCTGGCTTGGAAATCGCGCCGCAGCACGCGCATGGGCGAGATGTTGCGCAAGGCCGCCAACGGCGGCAACGCGAACGCAAGCAGGCAGATGAAGCCGGTGCTGGCGCCGAGGGCCAAGGGCCGCCAGCCCGGCGCCGGCAGCGCCACCGGCAGGTAGGCGCCGAGAATGGCGACGATGCCGAAGTGGACGATGGCGCCGAGAGCCAGCCCAGCGGCGACGCCAACGGCGCCGACCGCGCCCAGTGCGCCGAGAAAGCCCCAGAACACGTCCGCCGGCGTTGCGCCCAACGTTTTCAGCACGCCCACATGGTCGTAATGGCGGCGGGCGTAGCGGTGGGCGCTCAAGGCGATGGCGACGCCGGCGAGGAGCACGGCCAACAGCCCGCCCAGCAGCAGAAAGCTCTCGGCGCGCTCCAACGCATCGCCGATGGAGCGGTTGGAATCCTTCACGCCGCGCCAGCGGTAGCTGGGCGCCAGCGCCGGCTCCAGCTCGGCC